>CAVOSI010000002.1:0-2443144 GCA_963698875.1 uncultured Solirubrobacterales bacterium | reverse complement strand
CATGAAATGAGCGCGGTCTATGTAGACACGGATGCTGCGTAGGTGGATCACGATCCCTTTGATGATGTGCGGTATCTGCCCAGATGCCCCGGGCGGGGATCGTCACAGCCGCCGTGTCCGGGTTGATCTGTAGCGGCAGGTGCACCACGACCGTCCCCAGGTCGAACGGGCCGACTTTCGCGCTCGTGACTGAGACGATCGAGAACGGTGCGCCTTCAAGCGGGCCGCCGAGATAGATCTTCCCCGCCGTCTGCGCGAGGACCGTCCCGACGCCTGCTTGGCGATGCTGTGCCCGATCTCACTCGCGGCTGGGCATGATGGTTCGACTTTCTCGCTCGCCCCCGTCTTGGTGCGTGCGAGCGCGACCTGCGCTTCAGAGCAAAACGGGATACCCGTCAGGTTCGCCGTCAACCCAGCCGGTAGCTGGGACGTGGTCCCCGTGATCTCCTGTTCGCCATCATTACGGCTAATCCGCAAATAAAACGGGCTGTAAGAGCCACCCTGGTTGCTCGCTGTCCCGCCGATGACCTGGGGTGCGAACGGCGGCACCCCCGCCGTGGGGCAGCCCGTGGAGATTTCAAACGGCGGGACCAAAGGCGTCAACGGCGCCCCAGCCGGGTTCGAATACGGCGTCAACTCTGCTGTGACCGTGTATGGGCCGCAGGCTGGGGGGGTCACCAGCGGCGCGTTTGCGCCCTGGTTGAAACTGAACGTCGCAACACTAAACGGCAAAGGCGGGAGGTTGTCGAACGTGGTCGTGAGCTGGCCTGTTAGTTCATCGGCCTGCACGAGCCCTGGGGACTTGATCAGCACGCCACGGTTGGGGATCCTCGCGATCAGATACACCGACAGCAGCGCGTTGAACGGGTTATGCCCCGCTTCCCCAAACGGTGCCGGCTGAGCGAGGAACACCGACCCGACCGCTTCTTCGCTCAACGACGGGGTCACGATCTTCACCGTCGCAAGCTTCGAGCTGTTCGGGCAGCCCTGCCCCTCAACGAACTGGGTGCCCACTTCATCAAACTGCGCCTCCGAGCACGCCGCCAAACCCGCGCCCGAGGATGGGTTGACCGTCATCCCGACCGGCAGCGTCACGACCTCCCGCTTCAACGTCGGCGCGGAAAGCCCGTGCGGGTTGACATACGTCTGCGGGATCTTCGTCGCGACATTCAACCCCGTCGCCGCACCCGCATCACTAGAAGACACCTGGGCCGTAAGCGAGGGTTCCATCACGAGCGCATCACACCCAACCAACGGCCCAAACACCATCCCCGCCGGCGGCGGGGATTCGCTCACGGACGGATGCTGCCAAGACGTCACCGAGAAACCCGCCGCCAACGGACCCGGCGTGCATGCCGTTGGGTTCGTCAAAAACGGTGCTTCCGTCGCGTTAGAAGACACACCAAATTCAAAACCAGCACCACCATTACTCTGCTTCGCGCGTAGTTCGTCATGGACCGGGTTCGCGGGCACACCCCACACCGACAACGCGACATTGTCAATCTCCGCCAGACCGGCCGTCGCGTTATAAAACGTCGTCCTAAGACCATACGGCTCGCCCGGTTCCCCCGGCAACCCCCCAGTTTCCCCGGGCTCGCGGACATTCACATCACCCTCATAGTGGAACGTCTGCACAGCGAACCCGAGCTTCCCGACCGAACCCGGTTCCGGCGCCAAATTATAAACCGGCACGAGGTCCGGGCCCGGGACCGGTGAAGTATCCGACAGCACGACCGTCGCGACACCAACCTGTGTCGCGACCGGACATTCTTCCCGCAAGAAATCCGCGCCCGCACACACAGCCGTATCCACCAAATCCCCCGCAAACCCCGGCGGCAAATCATAAGCCGTGTTCTTCAAATTCCCGACCGTCGCACCATCAAAATCTTCAGTATTGAACGCCACCGACACCGTCAAATCCGCATGCGCACCAGCCTGCACACTCGACAACGAACTCGAAGAACCACCCACAGCAAGCCCAAACCCCGCCGGCTCCGGGGAAACAGATGTCGGTGTCTGCATCGCCGCGCTCGCCGCACCACCACCCGACACACGCACCACGTTCGTGACGCAGCTCACCGCCGCCGCCGACACCGCGCACGTCGTCGCCGCTAGCCCTTCTTCTTCCCGTTCTTTCTCTCGCCCCTTCAGTTCTCCTTCTGAAGCGACCTTCACCGGGAACGTCAGCATCAACGTGTCATCAGGCGGCACAACCCCGCTATAGGTGCAGCTGACCGTGCGTTCTTCCCCACCCGGCCCACACGAACCCGTGAACTTCGCACCCGGCTTATTCCCCGTCCGAAGCAACAAATCTTCACCCGTCGCACCCGCCCCAGCTTCAAGGCCCGCCGGTAGCTCATCCGTGACCGTCACCGGACCCGAACTCGCCACAGCACCCGTGTTCGTGACCAAAACCACGAACTCATCACCATGCACATCACCACCAGGCCTGAAATTCGTCGGACGTGAAACCGCCGAAACCGACCACTGCGCACCCCCATCAGCAAACGCCACCGGCACAACACCAACCAACAACAGCAACAAGGCGAAGCCGGCAGCACTAGAGACAAGCGAAAAGCGCCTACGCATAGCTACCCCCTCCCCCGCGCTGAACGCTTCGCCTTCTTTGCTTTCTTGACCGGGTACTTGTGGTGTGCCGCGCGGACACACGCCGCACGCTTACGCCGCGACTTATCCTTCTTACAAGCCTTCAACGCCCGCGCAAGCCTCTGCGCATTCGTCAACGGAGGCGGAGGCAAGGGTTCTTTGATCGTGAGGTTGCCCGCCCCCGTGAACGCCTGCGAGGCGGGGGTCGCGTCATTCGGCGCCGCCGGCGGATGCTGACAGCTACCACCTTCACACTGCAACGTTTCTTCCGGCGGCGGCGGAATACAAGGCGATTCCACATCACAAACCCGCACATCATAAATATCACCGAGCGCATTCTTATCCTGCGGCACAAGCTGCGCATGCGTCCCAATAAACACATTCCCGCCATCGACCTTCCGGCCCGACGGCGTGTAATACGCACTCGACCCAAGAAAATACGACGGCGAAGGATCATTCGGCGAACTCAACAACCGCACACAACCATCCACAAGCCCACAACCCCCAACACCATCCGCCTCCCACTCATACACATCAAGCGTACCGTTCTTCGCCTCCGCCACAAGCCTCGCCGGCGAATCAAAAAACACCATCCCACCATCATCAGAAATCCCCGCCGGCGGACCCGCAACAGACCCAAACGAAGCCGAACGCGCAAACTCCGCATTCCCCGCCGCATCCACCCCACCCGGACCACACGACACACACACAACCCCTTTCCCCCCAGCTTCAGCCGCCGCCGCGTCAAACCGGTAAAGCTCAGAACAACCCCCATCAACCCCACTCTGCTCAAACGGCAAAGGCGCCACACAACCCGCCCGCACCACATTAAACCCATCGATCGGTAGCGACGCACCAAACAACAAAAACCGCCCATCCGGCGTCGCATACCAATCCGCACTACTACAACGACCCACTTCAACCAGAAGCGCCCCTACGCATCCAGACTGATTGGTGTAATCCTGCGTGTCGACCGTCGCCACAAAGCCCGTCTTGGCGGTGCTCGTGTTATCGCTGTAGACGTTAACCTTCCCTTCTTCTCCGCTCTTCGCGGGGGTCTGGGGCGTCGCGCCGGTGGCGAGCACCCCGAACGCGGTGTAGTACACCGCATCCCCATTCGCGGCTATGGCGGGCACCCAGTCCACCTCGGCACCCGCTTTCGGGTCCGCTTCACCGTGTTCCCCGACCGGGACCGAGACCCGTGTGAGCTTACACCCAGGCACTTCCCCTTCAACCACGACTTCGCACTCGTAAAGCTCGTGGTCATGCACGACGGGATGATCTTTCGTCAGCCACGCTTTGCTGACGAAGAACACCTTCGTGTCGTCTTCTGAGGCACCGGCGTACACGGCCGGGTATTCACGTCCTTCCCCTCCCGTTGCGGGCGCTGAAAGCTTGATCGTCTGCCCGGCGATCCGCATGTATAGCTGCGGCGGGTTTACAGCTTTACCCGTTTCCTGTTCCTGTTTCTGGCCCCAACACCCCGGGCCGACAAGCGGCAAACCGAGTGCTTTGCTCCTGAATTGTGGTGCGGTGAAGATCACGCGTGTCCCATCGGCGGAGACGGCGTTTCGCGCAAGCCCACCCGTCGAGCCTTGACCCAAGAGTGCGCCGCAGCTACTCGCGGGCTGGGTTTCGCTACCGGGCGCAAGGTTCACAAGCTGAAGCACCGGACGCGTTTCCCCACCTTCAAGCGTTTCAACCGCACCAGCCCACTCACACAGCACATCGCCCCGCACCACCTGTTTCGCCGCCGCTTCAGGACCACACGTACTCGCGGTTTCACTATCAAGCACGACGTGACTGAGATCGTTAGAGGCGCCCGCGACCTGCGTGGTGATCGGTTCTTCAACGCTGGTTCTCGAGTGCGGCGGATCTTCGTGCAACGTCGTGTAGGGGCCACCCGGCGCCCCGACGAGATCGACCGAGTGCGCGCCCTGCCCCCCGGCCTGTGCACCCACTTCATCTTCAAACGCTACACGTGATAGGTCAACCGGGTCGAACACCGCTCCGCCGATACTCTGCACGCCGAGCGTCAGAGACTCAAGCGAGGTGAACCCCCAGCCTTTCGCGAAGTCGCGTTTGAAGACGTAGCTGCTTTCGAACGCGCCGGGGAACGAGCCGAACGGGGAACGCGTCCTGAACTGAAGCCCATCGCCCGAGAGCGAGGGCGTGCCGACGTCGTGCGGGTTGAAGAATTCCCTGTTGTCTACGGGTTCGGCGAACATATCGGCGCCGCCTTCCTTCGCGGCCGGGGTGACGAGCTCATACGACCGCCCATCAGGCAGCGTCGGCACGGACACGGGCGCGGAGAGGGTGGTGAATGTTTGGTCGGGGCCGTATGTAGTGCCGGCCTGGTTGCTAGCCAGGACGCGGAGGTGGTATTCGCTGCCGGGCGTGAGCCCTTCGACATGCTCGATCACGGTTTCTGTCGCGCCACCTGTCGGGCCGCCCGAGCCGATCCCCCCGTCGGGTACCGGGATGCTTTGCCCGTGATGTTCTTCGGTTGTGTAGGGGCGGGTGTCGTATTCGAAGTGGTAGCTCGTCGCGGCGCCCTCAGGCTTGATCTGCGCGTCAAACTCAGCAGCCGAGGAAGACACACCCGTTGCCCCGCTCGAGAGGATCTTCGCCAGCCCCGGGGTCGTGAAGGCCAACACAGCGGTTTCCGCAGTACCGCCCAGTTCGCCTTCGCTATGCGCGAGCAGCCGGTAACGGTAGGTCACACCCGCAGTCAAACCTGTAATCGCAGCCGTGACAGGGTGCGTTTGTTTGTCGGGCGGTATTTCACCGGCGGTGAGTTTGCATTCGGCAGTGGCTGCTTTAGCGAAGCCTTCTTTGCTGAAAACTTCTTCAGTTACATACTGGAACTTGCATTCGGTGAGTTTGATGCCTTCGGGGTTGACCGACCCGGACAGCATTGCGCTCGTGCCCGTACGCTGGCTCGCCGCGTTCAGCGTCACCGTCGGCAGGAAATGCCCCGGACCATAAACATCGACGCGGCCCTGCGCGTTTTCTGTCACGTAAACATCACCCGTCGAGTCGACTGCGATCTGCCGGGGTTCTTCCAGCGCAACCCCGGGGGCGCCTTCGGTCGTCTCGGCGATGAACTTGCCAGTTGTCGGGTCGAACTCATCGACCGCGCCGCGTTCAAACCCACCCGCCAACACCGCGACGAGCAGGTGTTTGCTCGCCGGGTCGAACGCCACCCCGGTCGGTGTGACCACGGCTTTTTCCAGGAGTGGCACTTCGCTGGCCGCGAGACTGATTTCCCGAATGAAGCTCCCGCTCGGGGCATACTCATACACAGCATGCGCTGTGGAGTTATCAGCATAGATGTCGCCCTGGGAGTCGACGGCGATCGCGTTGAGCCCTTCCCCGCCGAACACGCCTGTTTCCTGGCTGGGGGTGCCGGTGATCTTGTTCGCGTTGATGTATGGGGCGCTCGCGCTGAACGGCACCGGGGTGCCTTTGGAGTCGAACTTTTCGATACCGCCCGATTCCCCCATCGCCGTCACATACACAAAGCATTCCCCAGGAGCGAGGGGTTTCCCGTTCCCGCATGCTGAGGGATCTTCAAGCGATCCTGTGGGTGCGTTATCGATCGCGATCGTGCCATTCCTGAACTGGCCCCATTCGCGTTGGAGGACGCCGAGACGGCTGTAGACGACGACACCCCCCGCTGCTTCGCCGCTAGCGACCGTTCTGCCGGTGATGTAGAAGTCTTTGCTTTCGTGTTGGATCGCGAGCTGATCGAGACGATCGGGCCCTTCGATCGGGGGGGTCGCGGGGATCGTTTCAAGCAGCTGGTTTTCACCCGGCGCGAACGCGGGCGCGAACCCTAGGAGACTTTCACGCTTGCTTTGCACCCAAACGTTGTCTTCGTCATCGAGCGCGATCCCGGTCGGTTCGAGCGCTCCACTACCCGTGCCTTCCAAGCTTCGCAAGAAATGGCGTGCGAACATTGCCCCAGCCGGCGCAGGCAAAACACCCCCAAAACCACAAGCCAAAAGCACCGCACAAGCCAACGCTCGCGCGAACCCACGCCCGCCAGCTTTGTGGCGCGGCTGCACGCAGCGACCCGCGATCTCCCGACCCCTCGCAAACACCATGCCCGGCAACCTCTCCCCGTCGTCATCCTATATTCCTCATTCCCGCAATAGCCGGAATGCAAATAGAACGCTACGCCCAGCCGGCGCAGACGTCAATCGCTGTCTCCTACTCGCCCGCACCCCGCTCCAGACTCACAAACGCTCGCGGCAGCACTGATCGTAGCGGCGTGCGCTTCCCCCTAGCCCTACCGGTAGCCCATCGGTTAGGCTGCGCCCGATAGCTAGAACGCTGGAGCGAGGCTGTCTGTCTCGGTAGCGCCGGCGTGAAGCCGGCGCCGGCCCAAGACGCACAGCACATATTCATGCATAACGAAAGGACCATTTTGATGCCGCGTATACGCAAGCATCTTAGTTACACGAACGTAGCGGTGACCCTCGCGTTGCTATTCGCAATGTCCGGCGGCGCCTACGCCGCCAGCCACTACGTCATCACCTCCACCAAACAAATCAAGCCGAGCGTCCTAAAGACACTTAAAGGCCAAAACGGCAAGAACGGTGCTAGCGGCAGCAACGGCGCGACCGGCCCCACAGGCGCAGCAGGCGCACAAGGCCCACAAGGCCCACAAGGCACCCCCGGCGAAAAAGGCCCGCAGGGGATACAGGGGATACAGGGGAAAGAAGGTAAACCAGGCATTCCCGGTGAAACGGGCTTCACCGAAACGCTGCCCTCGAACAAGACCGAGACCGGCACATGGTCCGCGGCTCCCACGGGCCTCCTCAAGCTGGCGATCGCGCCAATCTCATTCTCGATACCACTCGCAGCTGCGTTGAGCGGCGAACACTGCTCCAAAAAAGAAGAACCCTGCCATGTTCATTACATCAAGAACGAAGAACCCACCACCGAATGCCCGGGCAGCGTTGAAACACCCACCGCTCTCCCCGGCAACCTCTGCGTCTATGACCAGCAGGAAGCCGGCGCCACAGCAGAAACCTTCAGAATCGTCCCCTCAAACAACAACCTCTCAGGCCTACCCCAGCCAGGACAAGAAGGCGCCGGCACCAGCGGCGCCTTGGCAGTCGTGGAACTCACATCAGAAATAGGCTGGGTCTTCGGCTCATGGGCCGTCACCGCACCATAACCACATAAACCACCCCCTTCTCCTCCTCCCACACCACGGAGAGAACAAGGGCACCAACAAGCACCCGTGGGGCGGGCCGCCAACCCAAGCGCCCGCCCCACCATCTCAGGCGCCCGCCGCGCCTTCCCCTTCATAATTCGACCTTCGCGCTCAACAACAACTCAAGGGCCCCATCCAACGCCGGATCCACCCCAACAAACCCCTGAAGCTTCACGACACGAGAAGCTCCCGTGCGGCCAATCAAATATTCAGGCGTGTTATCACGCATACCCGCCGCAGCCGCCATCCGCTGATCCGCCACGACTTCCCGCGCCAGAACACCACTACGCACATCCCTTTCCCACCGCGCGAGATCCAAACCCGGCACCTGCGCTGCGACCACCCGCGGAAACCCCGGCACCACATAACAAGTATCCGTCTCCCCACCCCGCCCTTCAAGCTGCAACCGATAATACTCCTCAATATAATCCCAAAGCTTATTCTGAGCACCCGCCGCAAGCGCAGCCACCTGCTCCGCCACAAACGCCTCAGGCGGATCAGTACCTTCCTGCACCGACCGAAACTCCAACCGCAATAACCCCGGCCGCACCCAACCCTCAATCACCCGCGCCAACGGACCCACCGTTATCCTCCGCGACGCCGGACAACCAACATCCAAAAAATACTGAAGCGTAACCCGCGCACCCCCACCACCCAAAAACCGGCCATCCTCACCAACACCCCCCAACACACCCCGCCCACCACCACTAACACCGCCACCCAACGACACAACACCAAACCCCACCAGCAAAACCACCACCACACCCAACCAACCACGCCTCACACCAACCACCCAACCCCCATCACACGAACACCCAAACACAAAATGCGGGGCCGCAAACCAACACGACCCCGCACCAACACACAAACAACCTCTAAAACAACAACCTAACCCAACAAATCCTATTTGTCCGCTTCAAGCGACACAGCTTTTCCACCTTCGAAAGCTTCAAATAAGATTTCACCAAACACTAACGCACTATTAGCACCACCAACCGAGCATTTACCCCATTCGTTCTGGTTTGCTTGAAACGTTTCTTTGGTGAATAAGGCATCGACTAACGCCAGTTTCGGCGCTTCTTCATCCGCTTTTAAGTTTTCGATCGCGACGTGCGCCGGGTTTCCAGCAACACCTTCACATAAATCATCAACATTTATTCCCGGCGCGATTTCGCATTCGACTAAGTACCCCGGTTCCCCACCCTGCACACCAGTACCTTTAATAATATCCCACTGTTCAAATCCTTGGACTGCTGGTTTGACAGTTATAAGTTCCGTATGCCACGGAAGATTATCAGGTGCCACCACTATTACTTTTTTGCAGGCATTTGCGACAAGTTTGCCTTCTAAGTTTTCCACTTCTTTAGGCGCAGTACACGCTCCTGCTTTGAATTCTACTTTTGTGGTTTCATCTTCCGCTTTGGGGCCCGCGAAACCTTTATCCGTCACCGAACCCACAGGACATTCCGCCCCGGAGCCCGCGCTCATGTCAGTCAATAACAGCACTTCTAAGTTAACACTCAATGTTTCGCATGCTTTCGCTGCCGGCGCTTTCCCGTTACATAACCATTCCGCCGCTGACGCCGACACCGCCGTCAACGCACTCAAACAAATCACGAGCATTGCAAGCAATGCCCCAGTCAAAGTGGCCTTTTTCATCGCCACACCTTTCACTAAAAGCCCCAAAAGGGCCGCTTATAGAAACACGAATCCAATAACTGGACCCACGCCAAGCATACCCACAACAACCCACACGTCAACCACTGTCTCCAACGCCACCCGCCACAGCCACCACCCCATCAGCAGCCTCCCAGACAGACGCCCAGCACCAGAGACAGAGACAGAGACAGAGAGGACGGCTAAGCCGGCAGTCCCCGCCCTAGATGTCCTACCCACGGAGACTTGGGGAGTGTCCGGCGAACTGTGTAGGCACTGAGTCGAAAGGAGACTCATGCCTACAGCGACGCAGGTCGAGACGAAGGACAGTGGTGCCGCGGGCGTTTCGCGGAGCGAGCCCGGAGGGCGAGCGCAGCGGAACGCCCGCGGGGGCGATCCTGGTATCCCTCCCGGGGTGGCCGATTTGCCGGAACGGGTGAAGGAGCTTCTCCCTGACGGCGTGGTCGACGAGCTGCTCGCCGGCGCCCGCGGGGAGGAGGAGATCGTCGGGCCGGGCGGGCTGTTCTCGCAGCTAACGAAGCGGCTGGTGGAGCGCGCGATGGAGGTCGAGCTCGCAGACCATCTCGGCTATGAGCCGCATCTGGAGCCGCCTGGCGGCACTGGGAACGCAAGGAACGGGAGTACCCCAAAGACGCTTCTCACCGAGCACGGGCCGGTGCAGATCGATGCCCCTCGGGATCGCAATGGCAGTTTCGAGCCGCAGATCGTCCGCAAGCGTCAGCGGCGCTTCGAGGGGTTCGACCAGAAGATCCTCGCCCTCTATGCGCGTGGGCTCTCAACGAGGGATATCGAAGCGCACCTGGCCGAGATCTACGGCGTCAAAGTCGGACGGGATCTGATCAGCAGGGTCACCGACGCGGTGATGGACGACGCCCGTGCGTGGCAGAGCAGGCCGCTCGAGGACGTCTACCCCGTCGTGTTCCTGGACTGCATGGTCCTCAAGATCCGTGACGGTGGCAGCGTGCAGCGCCGGGCCTGCTATCTGGCGCTGGCGATCGGGATGGACGGCGAGCGCGAAGTGCTCGGCATGTGGTTTCAGGCCAACGAGGGCGCGAAGTTCTGGATGCAAGTCCTCACCGACCTCAAACAGCGCGGCGTCAACGACATCCTGATCGCGTGCGTGGACGGGCTGAAGGGATTCCCCGAAGCGATCGAGGCGACGTTCCCCGCGACGACGGTTCAGACCTGCATCGTGCACCTGATCCGTCACAGCCTGAAGTACGTCCCACGCCGTCAATACGAGCAGGTCACCAAAGATCTGCGGCCGATCTATACCGCGATCGACGCAGACGCCGCGATGCACGCGCTCGAGGCGTTCGAGGAGAAGTGGGGCCAGCAGATACCCGTGATCGGGCAAGCCTGGCGAAACGCGTGGGAGCACGTCACCCCGTTCATGGCGTTCCCCCCAGAGGTCCGGCGCGTGATCTACACGACGAACGCGATCGAGGCGCTGAACCGGCAGCTACGAAAGGCAGTCAAGACCAAGGGGCATTTCCCGACAGAGGACGCGGCACGGAAGCTGATCTACCTCGCGATCCAAAACGCGGTCCCGCAATGGACCCGAACCCGCGGCTGGACAAAGGCAATGCTCGCATTCAAGATCCACTTCGGCGACCGACTACCCAACTGACAACAAAAACCGCCTACACAGAAAAACGGACACCCTCCGGACTTGCTGAACGCGGGTGATGGGTGCTCGGCCGTTGGCGGCTGAGTGTGGTCTTCTGCGGTTGTAGAAGCGGATGAACGATGACAGGGCGCGGTCGCGTTGAGTGCTGTTGCTCCAGACGCGGCCGTGTGCCCACTCGCTGTCGAGGGTCCCGAAGAACCTCTCGATCTTGCCGTTCCAGCGTGGCGTGTAGGGCGGTATCAGGATGTGGCGGGCACCGAACTGGGTGAGTGTCTGACGGAATGCGAGGCTCGTGGAGTAGCACCGAGCGTTATCGGACATCACGGCTTGCACCGGCCCACAGCCTTGCTCGAGGAACCAGCGAGAAGCTCGCAAAAGGGTCGCTGAGACGGTGGTCGCGTTCTCCGCGGAATGCAGCTCGCAGTAGACCAGGCGAGTGTGGTCATCGATCACACCGATCACGACAGTCTTGCCGACCATGCGGCTTCGCTCTTTGCGCCGGCCGGTAGCCCAGTGCCCGGGAGCCTGGAACTTCGGGACCTGGAACGCATCGATATGCAGCAGCGCCCCAGCCTCGCTCCACTCATAGCGACGGCTGGTCTGCCGCGTGCTTGGCCCTCGCCGACGCGATTGACCATGACGAGCGAGCACCTTCCAGATCGTCGAGCGATGCCTGCCCGTCAGATACGTCAGCCGCATAGGCCCCCAGTTCGTCTTCTCCCGCGCCCTCAGGATTGCTTGCTCCTGCTCCACCGAGAGCGCCCAAGGACACTCCCAGGCACAGGCCTACGCGTGGCCAGGCACACCCGCGAGGCCCTCTCCTGCTCGGAGGCGCCCTGCCAGCGATGCCACCAGCGATGCGCTGTCGCCGGCGCGACCCCCAGCGCAGCCGCAGCAGCCCTCATCGACGCGCCCTGCTCAATCAGCCTCACCAGCTCCAAACGCCCAGCCAGTCCGAGCTTGCACCTACGGTCTTCCATGTCCGGCCTCCTTCGGAGATGCAGTTGTGGTGACCGCACCATCCGTCGGGGGCCGGACAACCCCTCAACCGTTCACAAAGTCCGCAAGCAGGACAGCTAGACCACTCCCAAACATTCATCGACGCCTCACGGGATCGCGTCGAGCATCACCACCTTCCGATGCCCCCAACAAGAACCTGTTCGAGAGCACTAACACGGCACCTCGTCCACGAGAGGCCGAAGAAACCCGACGTTGTGAGAGAACGGTCGCGCTCAGTGGCGATCGTGAGACCAACACCTAGCACCACCCGCCCCACCACCACCCCTACACGGATACGGGGCCGCAAAGCAACACGACCCCGCACCAACACACACAAACCTTACTTCAAAAACCTACAACCGAAACTCCTATTTGTCCGCTTCTAGCGACACAGCTTTTCCACCTTCAAAAGCTTCAAATAAGATTTCACCAAACACTAACGCACTATTAGCACCGCCAACCGAACATTTACCCCATTCGTTCTGATTTGCTTCAAACGTTTCTTTGGTGAATAAGGCATCGACTAACGCCAGTTTCGGCGCTTCTTCATCCGCTTTTAAGTTTTCGATCGCGACGTGCGCGGGGTGTCCAGCAACACCTTCACATAAATTATCAACATTTATTCCCGGCGCGATTTCGCATTCGACTAAGTACGCCGGTTCCCCACCCTGCACACCAGTACCTTTAATAATGTCCCACTGTTCAAATCCCTGGACTGCCGGTTTGACGGTTATAAGTTCGGTATGCCACGGCAGATTCTCAGCGGCCAGTGTGAGAATTTTTTTGCAGGCATTTGCGACAAGTTTGCCTTCTAAGTTTTCCACTTCTTTAGGCGCATTACACGCTCCTGCTTTGAAGTCCACTTTTGTGGTTTCATCTTCCGCTTTGGGGCCCGCGAAACCTTTATCCGTCACCGAACCCACAGGGCATTCCATCCCGGAGCCCGCGCTCATGTCAGTCAATAACAGCACTTCTAAGTTAACACTCAATGTTTCGCATGCTTTCGCTGCCGGCGCTTTCCCGTTACATAACCATTCCGCCGCTGACGCCGACACCGCCGTCAACGCACTCAAACAAATCACGAGCATCGCAAGCAACGCCCCAGTCAAAGTGGCCTTCTTCATCGCCACAATCCTTTCACTAAGGGCCGACACGGCCGTTATAAAATCCAATAATTGGTCTCCTGCGGGGAGTGTAGCGGCGCCGCCCAACACGTCAATCACTGTCTCCAACACCACCAACAGAAAAGAGGGGCTCGGCCTAAGCCGAGTACTTCCCCGGCACTTCCGGACAACAATCAGCCCTGACCCGCCCCGATGCGATCCGCGTCGGGGCGGGTCTAGATTCCGCCTTCAGCCCTTCTCTGCGGCGCTTTCACTCACTCTTGTCGCCTTAGAGGACTCCCACCTGCAACCAACGTAGCATCTTGAACGCACAAGCAGAGACGGGCGGCCGTCGCCGCCCGTCTCAACCACCGTTCCCTCGATGAAGCGGCGGTATATGGCTTCAGCCGGCCATGTTTCATGCCGCCTGAAGCGTTATGACCCCCTGTCGCGGCGGTCGACCGAGGTCGACCAGCGATCAGATGGGCTTCGCTGCAGCGGTGGCGTCCTCTAGGCGCCACCGCTGAGGAAGTTCAGTGCTCCTACTGCAGGAGCTTCAGGACGGCTTCCGGCAGGTGGTTGGCCTGCGCCAGGATCGACACGCCGGCCTGCTGGAGGACCTGCTCCTTGGTGAAGTTGGTCATTTCGGCCGCCATGTTGACGTCGACGATGCCACTGACAGCCGAGGAGAGGTTCTGGCTGTAGACTTCCAGGTTGGACTCGGTGTACTGGATGCGGTTCTGCACCGCACCGAATTCACCGGCAGCCTTCGTCACTTCGTCGAGCGCTTCGTCGATCGTCTTGATTTCGGTCACGTCGAGCTTTTTCGACTGCTTTGCCCAATTCGATCGTCTTGACTTCGACCGTTTCTTCTTCGTTGGCGCCGACCTGGAACTTGATCGTCGCGCCACCTTCAAGCAGTTTCACGCCGTTGAACGTCGTCGTTTCACCGACACGGGTGATCTCTTCTTTGAGCTGTTCGGTCTCGAGCTTGATCGCTTCCTTGTCGGTTTCCGAGGTGGTGCCGTTGGCGTACTGCACGGCCAGCTCGCGGATGCGCTGAAGCATGCCGCACGACGTCGTTCAGCGAGCCCTGGCCCGTCTGCGCGAGCGAGACGGCGTCCTGGCATGTTCTGCGTCGCCTGGTTGAGGCCGTTGACCTGGCCCTGCAGACGCTGGCTGATGGCGTAGCCGGCAACGTCGTCGGCGGCCGAGTTGATGCGGAGACCCGAGGACAGGCGCTGCATCGACGTGCGCGAGCATGTTCTCGGTGCTGTTCAGGTTCCTCGCCGGCGTCCATCGCCTCGAGGTTGGTGTTGACCGTCAGGGACATGCGTTCATCTCCTTGATGACGGTGTGGTTGATGGGTCCCGAGCCGACTCCATGTCGACCCACGCCGATTATCGTCAGCGCGCTCGGGAAACTTGAGGCGTTGAACCGCTCCATGGCCATCAATTCCGCGAGCGCCGCGTCCTGCGAGTGGCGGCGATGGCGCTCAGGCGCGCACGTCGATGTGCGGCCCCTCGCCCTCCTCTGCGGGCCCATCGACGCTCCTCGCCTGCGGGCTCCCGGCTGGGTGGCCTGCGCGCCGTCGCGCGCAGTTCATCCTTGGGCGGCGGTCGCGCTCGCGCGAGATCCGCTCGCAGGCGCGTCCACCGGCGGCACGCGCCGCGAGGGATCGGGGGCGGGCCGGAGGCGATCGGATGGATCGGGTCCATGCTCGTCGCGGGCGCCTAGCTGCCCGCCGCTTGCGCTCGCCTGCCGGCGCGCGCCGGGCGCGGGCGGCTCGCCGCTGTCAGCAGCAGCTCGGGCTGCCGCGAGCAGCTGCTGCTCGCGGGCCTTGATCTCGAGCATCACCAGCCGCCGCCAGACGAACACCGCGCCCGCCCATGCCGCCACGTAGCAGACCACCCCGGCGGCGAGCGCGCGCAGGCCGGCCTCGACGAGCGTGCTGCGTGGGCAGCGACAGGTAGCCGCCGAGCAGGAAGCCGGCCAGCCCGCCCCAGCTCTTCGCGCGTGCGACCGAGCGGGCCGCGCGCGGGTGGGCGGCGATGCTCGGCCCGTCGCCGGCGCTCCTCGGCGGCCTTGCCTTGCCCTTGCTTGGCCTTCTTGCCCTCCTTCTTGCCCTTGCTCGGCTCGGCTTCGGCGCCTCGGCGCGGCCTCGGGCTCGGCTGACCGTTCGCTGCGGAATCGGCCACTCGGGCGCCTTCGACGGGCGTCGGCGGCTTCAGCTGCCATGGCGGCCCTCCGTTTCCAGCCCGCGGCGGCGTTCGGCGCGCTGGCACTCGAAGATGAAGCGCACCAGCCGCCGGCGGTCGAGGTCGCTGATCTCCTCGAACGCCACCGCGCGGCGTCCACTGACGTCGATGCGCACGACCATGCCCTTGCCCGCGATCGGCAGCACGTCCTGGCGTCAAGGCTCAGCTGGAAGTTGACCTCCTCGCCGACCTTCAGCGTGTCGGGGCCCGCCAGCAGAAGCCCGCCGCCGCTGAGATCGACCGTGTAGCTCTGCGATCTGCATGCGCGTCGCGGGCGCGAGTAGACGAGCGACGGGACGCGCCGACTGGATGCGCACGTACTCGCGCTCCTGCAGCACCTCGATCGAGCGCGGCGATCGTCGATGCGCAGCAGGTCGGGCTCGTCGGGGTCCTCGACAACGCGCCGCTCCGCGCAGGCGCACGCGCCCGCGCGCGCTCGAGTACTCGACGCACGAGCGCCGCGAGCTGGCTCTCGCTGAGCGGCTTGGTGGGCACCATGATCGCAACCATCAAGCGAGCCCGGCCTCGCGCTCGAGTCACCCGCGCCGGGATGCGCCCGCCCGCCGTGGTGGAGAGCATCACCGTCTCCGCCTGCCGCCGGCAGCACGAGCGGGCCCTTGGCGCTGGCTCTTCTGACGTCTGAGCTTCACTGCAGCAGCCTCGCTGCGAGACTCGGCGGGTCGATCCGGCTCAGCCGCCAGCCGCCCGTGCGGCCGCGATCGAGCATGTACTCGGGCGCGAGCCCGAACCGGCAGGCCGCCTCGATCGCCACCCCGATCTGGTCCGTCTCATCGGCGTGGGTGACGCGAGCGCGTCGCGCTCCCAGCGGCGCGAGCGCTTCGAGCAGCTGCGCGCGCGGCGGCGCGCGCCGAGCGTGGCGGGCAGCGCCACGCACGATGCGCTCGGGCTCGAGCTCGCCGAGCAGTCGCCCGAGCTCGCGGATCGCCGCCGGTCGGCCGGGCGAGACGCGCGGCGTGTCGAGCACCGCGAGCCCCTCGGCGCGCGCCCGCGCGCAGCGCGCGCAGCGCCCGCGGGGTCCCGCGCGGCGTCGGCTTCATCAGCTGCGGGCTGAGCAGCATCTGCAGCTCGCCTGCGTCGGGCTGCGCGATGAGCGTCGCGAAGCTCGCGGGCAGCGTGCTGCCGCTGCGGTAGGCGCTCGAGCAGCGCCGCGCAGCAGGTCGTCTTGCCCGAGCCGCCGGCGCCGACCAGCACGATCGCCGCGCCCGTCGGCGGGCAGCGGCGGCGCGACGGGGATGCGCTGGGCGAGCGTCGTGCGCACCGCCTGCGGCCAGGCCCGAGCGCGGCGCCAGCGGCAGCGCGTGCGCGATCGCCGCGTCGATCAGCTCGCCGGCGAGCTCCTCGCTCGACGCCGAAGCGGCGCAGGCTCTTCTCGCACGCCGGCGCGCGCCCGCGCGTGCGAGCCGGGCGCAACCGTGCGCCGCTCAGCGCTCGGCCGCGGAGCGTCGGTCTCGAAGGCAGGCCGCGCTGCCGTGACGGCAGGGCGCACAGGTTCAGAGGCGCGGCGCGAGGGCTCAAGCGGCGCGAGCTCGCGCGGCAGGCAGATCCTGGAAGTCGACCGGCTCGCGGCGTCGGGGCGCGGCGTTCGGGCGGCGGCGCGGGCGAGGCAGCGTGAAGCGCAGGCGGCGTTGGCGCGGCGGCACGCGCAAGTGCGGCCAGGTGCGCGGTGACATAGGCGCTGCCGCCGACCGGCGCCATCGGCGCGGCGGCGTCGGGGAGGGCGCTGGCGGCGGAGCTGGCTCGCGGCGCGCGTGGCGGTTCGAGCGTGCGGCGGAGGCCACGGCGCGGAGGCGTCGGGCGTCGGCGGCGGCGACCGAGCGGTGGCGGCGGCGTGGCGACCGTTGCGTCGGCGCACTGGCTCATAGCTGGGCGGCGGCGTCGGCGTCGGCCTCGTCGTAGACGTCGACGCCGCGGCGTGCCGGGCATCGCCTCGATCTCGACGCACGGGTGCTGGAAGAAGCCGAGGACGCCGCCCGTGAGCCCCTCGCGGCGGCGCACGATGATCGCGTCGGAGCCGAGCTCGCGCTCGATCCGCGGGATCAGCTCCTCGACGGTGCGCCCGCGGTAGACGCGCGCGCCCTCGGCCCCGTGGCCGCGCGCGCCGCCGTTGCCGAGCCGGGCTGCGCGCCTCGCGCCCGAGCGCCTCGAGCAGCTCGTCCGCCGGGCGTGCTCATGCGTGGATCACCCCGATCGTTTCGACGTTGATGCCGGGTGCGATCTCGTTGTAGGAGCAGACCGCCAGGTGCGGCTGGGCCTGGGCGATCAGGCGGCGCAGGTGGCGGCGGATGCGCGCCGAGCAGAGCAGCACCGGACGCGCGCCGAGGCCCGTGGCGTGCTCGACCTGGGCGCGCAGCGCGGTCGACGATCGCCTGCGCGCGCGGCGGGTCCATCGCGAGGTACTCCCCGTCGGTCGTCTGGGTGATCGAGGTGGAGACCTCCTGCTCGATCGCGGGGTCCAGGGTTATCGCTTGCAGGCGCAACTGCTCGTCCAGGTGGGGAGCCGTGATCGCCCGGCCCAGCGCCTGGCGAGCGTACTCCGATAGGAGGCTGGTGTCACGTGTTGTTCGCGCCTTGTCGCCGATCGCCTCCACGATCGTGCCGAGGTCGCGGATCGGCACGCCCTCGCCAAGCAGCGACTGCAGCACGCGCTGGATCTCGCCGAGCGAGAGCGCGTCGGGCACGACCTCCTCGACGACGGCCGCGTTGGTCTCCTTGAGCCGGTCGAGCAGCGCGCGCACGTCCTGGCGCGTGAGCAGCTCGGCGGCGTGCGCGCGGATCGTCTCGGTGAGGTGGGTGACGATCACCGACTCGGCGTCGACGACGGTGTAGCCGAGCGCCTCGGCCTCGGCGCGGCCGGACTCGTGCACCCACACCGCCTCCAGGCCGAAGGCGGGCTCGCGCGTCGGGATCCCCTGCAGCGTGCCGGCTGGCGTCGCCGGGGTCCATCGCCAGCAGGTGCCCGGGCATGATCCGCCCGCGCGTGACCTCCGAGCCGCGCACCTTGAGCACGTACTCGTGCGACTCCATGCCGAGCTCGTCGTGGATGCGCACCGGCGGGATCACGATCCCGAGCTCGCTCGCGATCTGGCGGCGGATCATGCTGACACGCGCCGCAGCAGCGAGCCGCCCGAACCGCCTGGCCCGCCGTCCACGAGCGGCACGAGCCCGAAGCCGATCGCCAGCTCGAGCGCGTCGACCCCGACCTCGCGCCATCGGCTCGCTCGCCGGGCGTCGGCAAGAGCGGCGCGGCGTGCGGCCGCGGCTTCTCCTTGGCGCCCGGCATCCCGTTGCGCACGCCCCAGGCGATCGCGCCGAAGATCGCGGCGATGAACAGGAACGGCAGCTTCGGCAGGCCCGGGATCAGCGCGAAGCCGCCGATCGCGCCGGCGGCGACCAGCGGCGCCTTGCGCTGGGTGAGGATCTGGTTGGCGATGTCGCGAGCCGAGGTCGCGGTCGGAGGCGGCGCGGGTGACGATGATGCCGGTGGCGACCGAGATCAGCAGCGCGGGGATCTGCGCGGCGAGGCCGTCGCCGACGGTCAGCAGCGAGTACTGGTGGGTGGCTTCGCTCGAAGCTCGAGGCCGTGCTGGGCCATGCCGACGATGATCCCGCCGACGAGGTTGATCGCGGTGATGATCACGGCGGCCATCGCGTCGCCTTTGACGAACTTCGAGGCGCCGTCCATCGCGCCGTAGAAGTCGGCCTCGCTGGCGATCTCCGCGCGCCGCTGCGCGCGCCTGCTCGTCGGTGATCAGACCCGCGTTGAGGTCGGCGTCGATCGCCATCTGCTTGCCGGGCATCGCGTCGAGCGTGAAGCGCGCGCCGACCTCGGCGACGCGCCCGGCGCCGTTGGTGACGACCACGAACTGGATCACGACGAGGATCAGGAAGATCACCAGGCCGACGACGACGTTGCCGCCGACGACGAACTCGCCGAAGGCCTTCACGACGCTGCCCGCGTCGCCGGTGGTGAGGATCAGGCGCGTCACCGAGACGTTGATCGCCAGGCGGAACATCGTGGTCAGCAGCAGCAGGCTCGGGAACGAGGCGAAGTCGAGCGCCTTGCCGAGATACATCGTCGCGACCACGATCGTCAGCGCGGCGGAGATGTTGATCGTGATCAGCAGGTCCAGCAGCGCCGCCGGCAGCGGCACCACGAGCATCGTCACGACGAGCACCACCGAGACCGCGGCGAGCAGGTCGGTGTGGGCGCAGGACGCGCTTCAGCGCAGACGCTCGTTCACGAGGCCATCCTCTTACTGCGCCCGGCCAGGCGGTAGACGAAGGCGAGCACGCGCGCGACCGCGGCATAGAGCTCCTCGGGGATCACCTGGCCGATCTCGGTACCGAGCTGGTGCAGCGCGCGCGCGAGCGGCGGGTCGGCTGACGACCGGCACGTCGTTCTCCTCGGCGATCGCGCCTGATCTGCGCGGCGATCAGGTCCTGGCCCTTGGCGACCACCTCGGGCGCGGTGCGCGTGCCGTCGTAGCGCAGCGCGACCGCGAAGTGGGTCGGGTTCGTGACGACGACGTCGGCGTCGGGCACCGCGGCCATCATGCGCGCCCGCGCGGCCTGCATCTGGCGGCGGCGCAAGGCGCGCTTTGACCTCGGCCGAGACGCCGTACTGGCGGACCTCGTCCTTGACCTCCTGCTTGGTCATCCTCAGCTGCTGCTCGTGGCGGCAGCGCTGCCAGCCGTAGTCGATCAGCCCGATCAGCGACGTAGGCGAAGGCGGCGCGCTGGGCGACGCCGAGCGCCGTGCTGGCCGCGATCAGCGCGCCGAGCGCGGCCGGCGGGATGCCGACGTTGGCAGGCGAGGCCCGTCAGCCCGGGCAGCGATCGCGAGCGCGGCCACCGCGCCGACGACCGCGACCTTGGCGATCGCCTTGAGCGCTTCGAAGATCAGGTTCGGCCCGAGCAGGTTCTTCAGCCCGGAGACGGGGTTGATGCGGCGGAAGTCCGGTTTCAGCGCCTGCGGCGTCGGCCGCACGCCGACCTGCGCGACGCCGCGCGAGCACCGCCGGCCGCCAGGCACGCGCCGGCGACCGGGCCGACGGTCAGCGCGATCGTGGTGAGCGTCGATGTGCATCAGTCCGTTGAGCCCGGCGGCGCTCGTGGCGCTGCCGGGGTGGGCGATGTCGCCGAGGATCTCGCGGAAGCGTCGCGGCGCCCGGCCTGCGCGATCGTCGAGCGCCGTGAGGCTGACCGCGAGCAGCCCGGCGACCAGCACGAGCGAGCCGCCGAGGTCGGCGCTGCGCGCGACCTGCCCCTTCTCGCGCGCGCGCTTTGCGGTGCTTGGGTGTTGCCTTCTCTGTGCGGTCCTCGTGTGCCATGGTCTATGCCACGTGCAGCGCGCCGAGCGCCGCGCCCACGCTTGCGGAGAGCTGGCCGGAGATCCAGCCGGCGACGAACGGCAGCGACGCCCCGACGACGAGCAGCGCCACGGCGACCTTCGTCGGGAAGCCGACCGCGAAGATGTTCATCTGCGGCACGACCCGCGAGACGACGCCGAAGGCGACGTCGGTGATCAGCAGCGCGACGAGCACCGGCGCGGCGATCTCCAGCGCCGAGGTGAAGATCGTCGCGAAGACCTGCTCGGCGCCGCCCACGAGCGAGCCGAGCCGCGGCCCGCTCGGTCAGCGGCACCAGTTCGAACGTGCGCCCGAGCCCGCGCAGCGTCCAGGCGTCGCCGCCGATGACGAGGAAGATCAGCGTCCCGACGAGCGAGTAGAAGCGCGACATCACCGCGCTCTGCTCGCCGTTCATCGGGTTGATCAGCGCGCCGTAGGAGAAGCCCGAGATCACGTCGATGATCGAGCCGGCCGATTCGACCGCGGCCATCAGCACCGCCAGCGAGAAGCGCGAAGCCGAGGCCGACGAGCAGTCCCTCGATCACGAGCCCGGCGAGCGCGAGCGCGTCGCTGGGGATGTGCTGGCCGTGCAGCGCGATCGGCGTCAGCCCGATCGAGATGCCCACCGCGATCATGCCCGCGCACGCGCGGCGGGATCATCGCCGAGGAGAACAGCGGCGCGATGCAGGAACAGCGGCGTGACGCGCGCGAGCACGAGGATGAAGCCGCCGAGCTCGTTGCCGGCGAGCTGGCTGAGCAGCTGGTTCACGAGCCCACCATCGTCGGGATCGAGGTGTAGAGCGCGGTCGTGTAGGAGACGAGCTGGCCGAGCATCCAGGGTCCGAGCAGCACGATCACGACCGCGACGCCGACGATCTTCGGGATCAGCGTGAGGCTCTGCTCCTGGATCTGGGTGACGGCCTGGAAGACGCTGACCACGCAGCCCGACACGAGCGCCGACGAGCAGCAGCGGGCCGGCGACCTTCAGCGCGAGGCTCATGGCCTGGGAGGCGAGGTTGACGACGGTGTCCTGGTTCATCGCGGTGGCGTCCTCCTAGTGGAAGCTCTGCACGAGCGCCTTGATGACGAGGTCCCAGCCGTCGACGAGCACGAACAGCAGGATCTTGAAAGGCAGCGAGATGAAGGTCGGCGGCAGCATGATCATGCCCATGCTCATCAGCGTCGAGGAGACGATCAGGTCGATGATCAGGAACGGCAGGAAGATCAGGAAGCCGATCTGGAAGGCGGTCTTCAGCTCGGAGACGATGAAGGCCGGGATCAGCACCTCGGTGGGCACTTCCGCGCGCTTGTGCGGCGTCTTGTCGTGCGCGAGGCTCACGAACAGCGAGATGTCCTGCGTGCGCGTCTGGCGGAACATGAACTCGCGCAGCGGCACCTCGGCGCGCTTGAGCGCGGTCGTCGGTGCTGATGTGGTGGGCGCGTGAGCGGTTCGATCGCGTCCTTCTTGATCGCGCTGATCGTCGGCGCCATCACGAAGATCGTCAGGAACAGGGCGATGCCCACGAGCACCTGGTTGGGCGGCGCGTTGGTGGTGCCGATCGCGGTGCGGATGAAGCCGAGCACGATCAGGATGCGGCTGAAGCCGGTGACGGTGAACAGCACCGCCGGCACGAGCGTGAGCCCGCCGACCAGCAGCAGGATCTGGACGGCGTTGCTGGAGTTGAGGTTCAACGGCGCACCGTCATTCGCGCACGCGCTCGAGCAGGTCGTCCGAGGCGGGCGAGGGCATGCTGCATCGGGTCGTGGCGGCCGTCGTCCGGCCCGCGCCGCTCGGCGTGCCGGCCGAGCCGCCGACGGCGGGCGCAGCAGCGCGCGCCGCGGGCGCGGCGGCGACTTCGTCGACGTCGAGCAGGCCCGCTTCGCGCGCCTCCTCCTCGGTGTAGCGGTGGATCGGCACGACGCCGTGCTCGGCGCTCGCCGAGCAGCACGTAGTCGTTGCCCGCGCGCACCAGGTGCACCGAGCGACCCGAGCCGAGCGTCAGCGCGGCCACGCTCGCCAGGCCCGCGCTCGACACCTGCGGGTCACGGCCGGACTTGACCTGGCGCAGGATCCAGGACAGCCCCCAGATCACCGCGATCACGATCGCCAGGCCCACGATCGTGCGCACGATGCTCGCGCCACCCGAGCTCGTGATGCGACCGTGCGGTGGAGCCGGAGCTGAGGTTCAGCGGCGTGTTTTCGCCGCTCGCCTTGGCGTGCCCGTGGCCGCGCGGCGCGCGACGGCCGGGCACGGCGAGCGCGAGCAGGCAGGCGCCAGCAGCCGCGGCCGCCGTCGCGGCCGCACGGGAGAGCGGGATCAGCTTGGTCATCGAGGGACGACTCCGAGGAAGAGTCGCCCGGGTTATCGGCCCTGGGTGCCGGGTCTTGAGGCTGGGCGGGCAGCGCCGTGGCTAGACGAGCGCGTCCACCTGCACGCCCCAGCTCGCCCTCGCCGGTGACGACGAGGCTGCCGTTGGCGAAGCACAGGCCGTTGGCGAACAGCTCGACCGGCGCCTCGGCGGCCTGGTCGAGCTCGACGACCGCGCCCGGGGCCAGCTCGAGCGCCGCCGAGCGGCGATGTGCGTGCGGCCGAGCTCGGCCCACACGCGCACGAAGATGCTGCGCAGGATCGCGCGGCCCGCGGCGCGCGTCGCGCGCCGCGCGTCGGCGTGCGCGCGCGCGCGCTCGAGCTCGGCGCGGCCGAGCTTCGCGTAGGTGTCGGCGCGCACGGGCGCGCTCGTCGGTGGCCTCGAGCTTGACCGCCCGGCGCGTGCCGCTGCGCCCGGGGCGCCCGCGGCCGAGCGAGACCTCCTCGGCGATACAGCGCGCACGCCGTCCTCGGCGCGCTCGCCGAGCTCGCACGAGCGCGCCCGGGCGCGAGCTCGAGCATCCGCTCGATCGGCATCTGCACCGAGCCGACCTCGGCGCGCAGCAGCACCTGCGCGCCGGCGAGCCCGCGGCGCAGCGCCGGCGCGCTCATAGGCAGCCGCGGCGGAGCGGCGCTGCCGACGTCGCGCATGCTGGCTCGGCGATCGGCTCGACCGCGGCCCAGGGGATCAGCAGCGACATCGCCGAGGGGCGCCGTCGATCGAGCTCGCGAGCGCGACCGAAGCGTCGGTTCGCCGACGGGCGTGAGCACGCCCGCGTCGCCCTCGATGTCGAGCTCGCCACGCGCGAGCGTCGGGCCGCCGAGCTCCTCCCAGGCGCTCGAGAGCTCGCGCGACGACGCGCGTCGAGCAGGCCCTTCGCGAGCGCCCAGTCGATCTCGGTCAGGTGGCGCTCGGCGGGCGCCTGGGCGGCCTCGCCCCCGAGCAGGCATTCGAGCGCCTGCAGGACCAGCGGCAGCTCGACGCTGAGCAGCATGTGCCGCGCGATCGTCGCGCCTCTTGCACGGCAACGGCGATCGAGTCGGCCGGCGAGCGGCGCCTTGGCGGCCGCCCAGGTGTGCTGGCCGATCTCGTCGATGCTCGAGCTCGACCTCGGCGCTTCAGCTCGCCGTCGAGCTCGCCGGAGAGCGCCTCGCAGAACGGCTCGAGCGCGCCGGCGATCCGCCGCCGGATCTCGGTCGTGAACTTCGTCGGCTGGGAGAAGTCGAGCGCGCAGCGCGAGCTCTGCTCGCCGGCGCGGCCTCGCGGTGGCCTCGTCGCTCTGGGCTCGATGTCGCCGCCATCGCCGGCTCAGCGCTCGCCGCCGTCGGCGTCGCTCGCCGTCGGCGCCGCCGTCCTCGGGGCGTCGCGGCGCCGTCCTCGGCTCCTGCGGCCGTCGGCGGCGTCCTGCCTGGCGCCCGTCGAGGATCTCGGTGATGCGCAGACCGTACTGCTCGTCCACGACGACCACCTCGCCGCGCGCGATCGGCGGTGCCGTTGACGAGCAGGTCGCGCGGTCTCGCCGGCCTGGCGCTCGAGCGTCGACGACCGAGCCGACGCGCAGGTCGAGCGTCTCGCCGACGGTCATGTGCGTGCGCCCGATCTCCACGCTCAGCTCCATCGGGATGTCGCTGAGGCGGCTCAGGTCAGGCTCGGCGCCCGCGGCGCCGCTGGATCCAGTCAGCCTGATCGAACTGCTCGTACTCGATCGTCTCGGCCACGTCGCCTCCTATTGCACGGTTAGATCGGGGATCAGCACTGCTTCGACTTTTACGTCCGTCTGCTTGCGGATCGCGCTGCAGGATCTTCTGCCGGATCGCGCTTGCGCCCCGATGCTCGCTGACGAGCGTTTCGCCGCTCTGGTTGGTGATCGCGTTGGTCACGATTTCGCGCACGAGCGGTTCCTCGGGCAGCGTGCCCGGCGCCTTCCGAGCTCGACGGCTCGCGCTCGGCCGCGGCGCCGTCGCTCTGCCCGGGCGCGAGCTGCAGCGCGACCGTCAGCTTGGCGTAGCGGCCGTCGGTAGGTTGAGCAGGAACGACTGGGGCATCACGTAGATGCGTGCCCTTGATCTTCTCTTCGCGACCGGGCTTGGGCTTGGTCATCGTGTAGGCCGCGAACAGCAGGATCGGCAGCGCGACGGCGAGCATGATCTTCTTGTTCTTGAGCATCGGGTTTCGGTCTTCCTTGACTAGGGTTCGCTTTCGGACCCGTAGATCCGCTGGACGACGATTTCCACGCGTCGGTTGCGCGCGCGGCCGGCTGCGGTGGCGTTGCTGGCGAGCGGCTGCTGGTCGGCGTAGCCGGTGGCGGTCAGGCGGCTCGGCGCCGACCCCGTGTCCGACGAGGAAGCGCACGACGGTGCTCGCACGCGCGGTGGAGAGCTCCCAGTTGCTCGGGTAGAGTGCCGCCGTGGATGGGCACGTTGTCGGTGTTGCCCTCGACGTCGATCGGGTGTGTCTGCGCGAGGTTCAGCAGCTGCGCCGATCTCGCCGAGCAGCGAGCTGCGAGCGCGCTGTCGAGCGTCGCCTGCCCGGAGGCGAACAGCAGATCGTCGGTCAGCACCCTGATCACCAGGCCCTGCGCGTTCGATCGCGGTCTTGACTCTCGCGCTGAAGCCGTGCTTGGCGCGCGTAGGCGTCGAGCTGCGTGCTTGATGTGCGCGAAGCGTCGCCGCCTCGTGCTGGGCCGCGGCCTGCTGCTGGACCGCGCTGCGGCGCTGCGCCGTGGGCGGTGCTGCTCTGGAGCGTCTCGACGCGCTGCTCGCGGCGTGACCGGCACGATCGCCTGCAGTTCGACGCGTCGCGGGCGCGTGGCTGGCGTTCTGGGTCGCGCCCTGCTTGCGCGATCGCCTTGCCGCCGGGCAGGATGTTGCCGGAGAAGGCCGCCTTCAGCGACTTCTGCAGCGTCTGGTACTTGGAGATGTTGACCGAGGAGATCGAGAACAGCACCATGAACAGCGCCATCAGCAGCGTGATCATGTCGGCGTAGGTCAAGCAGCCAGCGCTCGTCGCTCTCCTCGTCCTGGCCACCATGGCCGGCGCGCCTCGCCGCGCCCGCGAGCCATGCTCAGGCCGCCTGGGATTCGACGGCCGACGCTGCGCGCTCGGCGGCTCCTCCTCGTCGGCGCGCTCGGCGGGCGGGACGTAGGACATCAGCTTTTCGGAGACCAGGCGCGGGTTGTCGCCGGCCTGGATCGAGAGGATCCCCTCGAGCGTCATCATCCGCAGCTCGACCTCTTCGCCGGAGATCGCCTTCAGGCGGTTGGCGATCGGCAGGAAGATCACGTTGGCGGCGCCGACGCCCATCAGCGTGGCGATGAAGGCGGCGGAGATCGAGGGGCCGAGGGTCGAGGGCGCGGCGAGGTTCTGCAGCACGTGCACGAGCCCCAGGACGGTGCCGATGATGCCCATCGTCGGCGCGAAGCCGCCGGCCTTCTCGAACGGCGCGGCGCCGGCCTCGTGGCGCGCGGCCATGCCGTCGACCTCGGCCTCGAGGATCGCGTGGACCATCTCCGGGTCGGTGCCGTCGACGACCAGCTGCAGGGCGTTGCGGGTGAAGGTGTCCTCGATCTCGCCGAGCTGCGCGTCGAGCGCCAGCAGGCCCTCGCGGCGGGCCTTGTCGGCGAGCGCGACGAGCCGGTCGAGCTGCCCGCGCATGTCGGGCGGTTCGGCCGAGAACACCAGCTTGTAGAGGCTCGGCACGCGCTTCATCGAGTCCATGCCCACGCTCGCGAGCGTCACCCCGCCGGTGCCGCCGAGGATGATCATCAGCGCGGGGATGTTGATGAACGAGGCGGGGCTCGTCCCGTCCATCATCGAGCTCAGCAGCAGTGAGCCGAAGGCCAGCCCGATTCCGATGGCCGTTGCAGCCTTCATTGCTCCCTCATCGGCGGTGCAAGAAATCCTTCAGTCCTGACGACGCGCGCTGCACGAACCGTCGTACCCTGCCAGAGGACTTGCAGCGTCTCGCACCGTCGTCAAGAAGCGGCTCATCGGATCGGCGCTCAGGCGGGGTCGTCCTCGACCGCCGACAGGCGCGGCGCTTCGCGGCCGCGGCAGCCGGCGCGGGCTGCGCGCTGGCGCGGCGGCGCCGGCGCGAGCGCGTCGCTCGAGCACCTCGGCGCGGTAGGCGTGCACAGCCGCGGCGACCTCCTCGGGCGTCTCGGCGACCACGACCTTCGCTCCTGTGGCGAGCGTGATGACCGTGTCGGGCGTGGACTCGACCGTCACGATCATGTCCGGGATTCAGTTGGAACGGCTCGTCGCTGTGGCCGAGCCGGTTCAGCGTGATCATTGCCGTGCTCCCTTCGTTCGCTAGCCTAGCCACGGGGCGGGACGGCGCCAGCGGCGCCGCCCCGCCCGGGCTCCTCGGAGTTGTCCTCGTTCGCTACCTCCTCTGCGGCTCTTGGTCGGCGAGCTCTCAGCCGACGCGGCCTACTGGACCATCGTCACCAGCGTCTCGCAGCATTTCGGTCGGCGGTCGTGATCACGCGCGAGTTGGCCTGGTAGCCGCGCTCGGCGGTGATCATGTTCGTCATCTCGGTCGCGAGATCGACGTTTGACATCTCGAGCACGCCGCCGATCGTCGAGCCGAAGCCGGCCGTGTCGGGCGTGCCGACGATCGGGGTACCCGAGTTGGCGGTCTGCGCCCACAGCGAGCCGCCGAGCCGTTCGAGACCCGCTTCGTTGGCGAACGTCGCCAGCGAGATGTAGCCCGCGGTGACACGCTGCTGGTAGGTTTTCGATTCGGGGTTGTTGTCGGTGTAGCTGACCGATCCGTCCTGCCCGATCGAGACGTTCGTCGAGCCGGGCGGGATCCTGAGGTAGGTGTCTTCGTTGCCGGGCGCGTAGGTGGTGCCCGCTTCGCCTTCGGTCGCGACCGCGTTGCGGCCGATCACGTACTCACCGGCCTGGGTGGTGAGGAAGCCCTGCGTGTTCGTCGTCAGGTCGCCCGCGCGCGTGTACATCGATGCTTTGTCGGCAGACCTGCGCGTGATACGGTTCTTTGGCCGGCGGTTCGCCGGCGCCGACGCGCAGGAAGCCGTTGCCCTCGATCGCGACGTCGAGCGGGTTGCCGGTGGTCTGGAAGGAGCCCTCGGTCATTTCGTTGCGCGGTCGCGCTGACCTGCACGCCGAGACCGATCTGCACGGGGTTCGAGCCTCCGTTGCTGCTCGTCGGACCGGAGGCCCCGCGCGATGACCTGCGTGAGCGAGTCCGCGAAGGTGATGCTCGAGGCCTTGTAGCCCACGGTGTTCACGTTCGCGAGGTCGTTGGCGGTGTCGTTGAGCATCGCCTGGTTCGCGTCGAGGCCGCTGATCGCGGCATACATTCCAGCCATCATCGTGACTGCCCTTCCTTTCGCGGCCTCCTCGATGAGGTCCAGCCGCTGTTGTGCTTGCGCCGTGGTCGTCATGCGATCACTGCACTGTCGATGTTCGTGAACACGTTGTCCTTCATGTGTTCCGATCCCACAGCCGTGATCACGGTGCGGTTGCTGACGGACACCACGAAAGCGGTGCCGTCGACAAGTACGAGGGAGTCGCGCGAGCCCTTGCCGGCCGCGCGTCCGACACCCTCGGAAAGCCTTCCCAGCGTGGCCGGGTCGAGCTCGATCCCGCGGCGCTGCACGCGTGCGAGCGCGTGGCGGGAGAACTGCAGCGGCTGGGCACCGTCGGCCGCCTTCGAGCGTCTCGGCGAAGGACGGGCCAGCCGGCTGCGCATCGGCGCCGCCGGGGCGGCGGGTGCTCGGCGCGTGCTCGGCCGGCGCCGGGCGCCGGCGCTAGCCGCCGGGCGGGATCAGGGCTGGGTTGTTCGAGATCGGGCTCAATTGACTTCCGTGATCGCTCGTGAGCTTGACCCCGGCGACGCCTTCGACGGTCACGGTCGTGCCCGACGCCGATGGACTGCACGCTCTGCGACCTTGCCCGTGCGCGGATGCGCCTGGGGGCTGTTGTAGGCGACCCTGTGCCCGATCAGCTGGACCGCGCCGGAGAGCTCGCTGGCGTTGGCCAGGTTGGTCGTCTGCTCGACCTGGGTGAACTGCGCGAGCTCGTTGACATATTCGTTGGCTGTTGCCCGGTTCCAGCGGGTTCTGTGCCTGCAGCTGGGCGATCATCAGTTTCAGGAAGTCGTTCTGGCCGAGCATGCCGTTGGGGTTCGTGATCGGTTCGCCGCCGGCGCCGCCTGCTGTGGTTCTCGCCGCTGCTGCGGCTGTGCGATGTGTGTTGACGCTCATGTGGTCGGTCCTTTCGTGTGATTCAGGCGAGCACGTCGACGAGCGCGCCGCTGCTCAGCCGCGGTCGGGCGACGGGGTTTCGTGCTCAGCTGCGCCGGTCGCTCTCGGTCGTCCTCGGATCCGGCGCGGCCGCCGAGCGCGCTTGCGACTCGCCGCTCGTCGAGCGGCCGCTTGAGCTCACGGGTATCGGACTGGCCGAAGGAGCCGATGTCCAGCCGCAGCAGCGAGACGCCGAGCGAGCTCAGCGACTGGTGCAGCTCCGCGCGCCCCGCCGCGAGCGCCTGCGCGGCAGCGGGGGTGTCGGCGCGTGACCCGCGCAAGCAGGCCGTCGGCGGTCTGGCTGAGGTGGATGCGGATGCTCGCCCAGCTCTTCCGGCTCAAGCGCGATGCGTGCCTGCGCCATGCCTTGGCGGGCCGCCAGCTCGACCGTCGCGTGGATCGACTCGATCATGTCCTGCAGAGCCACTCCTCCTGCCTGACTCGGGGCAAGCGCTGTCGCGAGCGGATCCGGCGCGCTGATCAGCGCCGCTTCGCCCTGCTGCGGTGGGACAGCCGCAGTCGAGCCGATCGCGTCCCCACCGCTCGCGGGTCCTACCACGCTTGTCTGCGTGAGCGCGTGCGCCGCGCCCTCGCGCTGCTGAGTCGGTGCTTGCTGAGATTCGGAGCCGCCTGCGCTCGCCGCGGGGGCCAGGTGGCTCGTGGTACCAGTCGCCACGGCCCCTTCCTTGGCGATCGTCGCATCCACGCTGCCCGTGGTTGTTGCGCTCTTGGGCGTAGGCGCAGTCGTCTCACCGGCCACGCTCTGGGACGGCGCGGGAGCGCTCGGTGCGAGCGAAGATTCGGCGACGCTAGGTGCTTCTACTGTGGGCTTTGGCGAGGGGGTGACGGGGGGCGCGGACGATGCGACCTTGGGGGTGTCAGATCCCTGGGCACCGGCGGCACCCCCACTGCTTCCCTGCGCCAGAACCGGCGCAGTTGGCGCGGTGGCCTGTTCGGCTGTTTCTCCTGCGCTGACGGAGGGTGCGGCACTTGCCATCGGCTGCATTGGCGGCGTTTCCACGCTCGGAGACGTCGTGCCGCTGGCGGGTGCCGGTGTCACAGTTGGTGGCTGGGAGACGGCGGCCGCTTCGGAGGCGGGAAGGTGCGTAGCACCTGCGGGTGGGACCGCGGCCCCCATCTGGCCCCCTCCATCGGTCTGCGCCGGGGCGCCTGCCTGGTTCGCGGATGCTGCGGGAGCTGCTCCTGGCTGGGCGTCGGAGGCGGGGGGCATCGCCGCAGCGCTCGCAGGTTCAGCGCTGCGCCCTTGTGGGTCTGCACCGGCTGCAGCGGCGGCGTCTTCAGTCGTCGTCGTGGTGGTCGGCGCGGCAGCTGTGCTCGCCCTCTCCTCCGCTGCGGGCTGTGGCGGCGCCTGCGCAAGCACGCCTGCGCTTGTGCTTGCTAGCTCTGTAGCCGCGCGATCGCCGGCTATCGCGTCGCGGTGCTCATGCGTGCCCTGTCGAGGCGATCCGTGCGCGTGCAGCGGTTCACCGTCGCTGTGACTCTGATTGAGGCCTTCCGCAAGGGCGGTCCGGGCCAGTGTTTCTGCGAATGCGCTGTGCAGCAGCGCCTCACCTGGTGGCCCCCCGGGGGGAGACGCGCCGGATGTCGGTGGCGAGGCCGAGGGCGGCGGCGCAGTTGGCACTTGGAAGCTCATGCGATCCCCATTGCGGCGGTCGGGGCAGGGGCGACGCCGCGGCTGTTGCGGAAGGCTTCGGCATAGCCGAGAACTTTCGATACGTAGCTCTGGGTTTCCGCATAGGGGGGCACCCCGCCGTACTTGCTGACGGCTCCCGGGCCCGCGTTGTAGGCGGCGAGCGCCTCGGTCGTGTTGCCACCGAAGTTGTCGAGCATCTGCTTGAGGTAGCGCGCGCCACCTTCGATCGATTCGGCGGGGTCAAGTGGGTTGGCGACGCCAAGCGAGGAGGCGGTGCCGGGCATCAGCTGAGTCAGGCCCATCGCTCCCGCGGAGCTCGTGGAGCTCGGGTTGAAACCGGACTCCTGCTGGATCAGCCCGTGCAGGATCGCGGGATCGACGCCGTTGCGCAGCGCGGCCTGTTCGATCAGCGGGTCGTAGCTGCTCGACTGCGCAGTCCCTGTGGCGGTGCTCGGCGTGGTGGAAGCAGCCTGAAGCATCGAGGCAAAAGCGGTGGGGCTGGCCGCAGCGGTGGGAGTGCTTTCGGTGCTCGTCGAAGGCAACCCGATCGCGCTGGCCTGCGTGCGCTCGATCAGCGTCTGGAGCTGGCGCACACGTTCGGCGGCGCTCCGCGCGCCGGCGGGCGCGGATGCGACGGTGGCGGTGAGCGCTTCGGTGCTCATACGGGCGTGCGTCCGAAGCGGACGGTCGCGATCTCATCGAGCGTGTTGCGCTCGCGTCTGGCGGCCTCGCGGTCGTGCTCGCCGCGGCGGCGCTCGCGCAGGCGGTTGAGCATTTCGTGCTCGCTCGATGCGGTGCTCAGCTGCGCGCCACGGTCGGCGACCTCGCCCTCGCGACGAGCGAGCTCGAGCTCCTGGGCGCGGCGCTTGGCCTCGGCGCGCTCGAGAAAGGCCTGGCGTGCCAGCAGGTCAGTCGAGGCGACGGTGCCCGGCTCGGTGGCCGCGCTGCGCTGTTCGAAGCGGGCGTGCTCGAGATCGGCCTCGGCGGCGCGCAGATCTGCCTGCGTGCTCGACAGCCGCGAGACAGCGCGCGCGAGCTCCTGCTTGGCGATCGTCTCAGAGCGCGCGCGCACGGCGCGCACACGCTCAAGGCGGAAGCGGAACGAGGGTCCGGTCGTCACGGCCCGGTTATCGACACCGGGGCCGTGACCTTTAGCGGCGAAAGCAAATAATCAGAGGTTGAGGCCGAGCGCGGGGATCGCAGGTCGCTCACCGCCGACTGTCGCCGCTGAGGCGAGCGGAGCCTGGGGGGCCGAAACGACCTCTTCTGCCTCGGGGATCTCAGCGCTCGCGCGCTCGAGTTCTCCCTCGAGCGAGCGCGCGAGCTCGAGCAGCCGCGCATCGGTTTCGCTGGGGGCGCTGCGCTCGCGCACGGGCTGGCGCAGGAAGCGCTCGATCCGCGAGCGGTGCGCGAGGGCCGTGTCGAGCGGAGGATCACTGCCAGGCTGGTAGGCGCCGATCGCGACCAGATCTTCCTTCTCACGCAGGACCGCGAGACTCGCACGCAACTGCTGGGCCGCGGCGGCCACCTCAGGTGAGACGATCTCCCCAACGAGCCGCGAGACGGACTGCAGCACGTCGATCGCAGGATAGTGCCCGGCATGCGCGAGCTCGCGCGTGAGCACCACGTGACCGTCGAGGATCGAGCGCACAGCGTCGGCGATCGGCTCGTTCATGTCATCGCCGTCGACGAGCACGGTGTAGAGCGCGGTGATCGAGCCGCTCGTGCTCGTGCCCGCGCGCTCGAGCAAGCGGGGCAGCAAGGCGAAGACGCTCGGCGTGTAGCCGCGCGTGGCCGGCGGCTCACCGATCGCGAGGCCGACCTCGCGCTGGGCCATCGCAAAGCGCGTGACCGAGTCCATCATCAGCATCACGTCATGGCCCTGATCGCGGAAGTACTCAGCGATCGTGGTCGCAGTGAAGGCGGCCTTGATGCGCACGAGCGCCGGCTGATCAGAAGTTGCGACGATCACGACGGAGCGCTCGAGCGCATCGCCGAGGTCGCGTTCGACAAACTCACGCACCTCGCGTCCACGCTCACCGACGAGCGCGATCACGTTGATCGAGGCGCTGCTCGAGCGCGCGATCATGCCCAAGAGCGAGGACTTACCGACGCCGGAACCGGAGAAAATGCCGAGGCGCTGGCCGCGTCCGCAGGGCACGAGACCGTCGAGCGCACGCACACCAAGCCCAACGCGCTCGGTGATGCGCGGCCGCGAGAGTGCTTCGGGCGGGGCCGCGATCGTGGAGCGCGCGACACCCGTCGCAGGGGGCTTGCCGTCGTGGGGAACGCCGAGCCCATCGACGATCCTCCCGAGCAGGCCGTCGCCGACAGCGATGCGGAAAGGCTTGCCGGTCGCCAGCACACGCGTGCCTGGACCGATGCCGTGCAGCTCGCCGAGCGGCATCAGCAGCGTGCGCCCATCGCGAAAGCCGACGACCTCGGCCGAGACCGGGGCACGATTGCGATCGGTGCCGACCATGCAAACCTCGCCGACCTCGGCCTGCAGGCCCGTGGCCTCGATGATCAGCCCGATCAGGTTGCTGACGTAGCCGTGGCGGCGCGCCAGGTCTGCTTCGTGGATCGCCTGCGCGGCCCTGCCCAGCAGCGCGCCCGGGGCGGCCACGCTCACGGGGCGTGCTCTTCGCCGCTCAGCTCCGCGAAGGCGACCTCGCGGGCGCGCTCGAGCTGCGTCTCGATGCCCGCGTCGACCTCGCCCTCGACGGTACGCACGATCACGCTGCCAACGTGCACACGCTGGTCGGGCTGCATGTCGCACAGCTCAAGGCCGTTGGCCTGGCTCTGCAGGTCGCCGATCGCGCCCGTCACGGTCTCGAGGTCGGCGGGATTGACGAGCACGGTGATGTTGCGCTGGCCGCTGACCCGGCGCAGCGCACCCTGCACGACCTCAACGACGAGCTCGGGGCGGGCCTGTAGCGCGCCGGCGAGGATCTTGCCCGCAAGTGCGAGGGCCAGCTCGACGGCGTCGCGTTCGATCGCGGCGGCGAGCTGCTCGCGCATCGCCTCGAGCTCCTTGTGCGCTTCACCAAGCGCCGCGGCGGCGCTGAGGACCGCTGCACGGGCCTCCTCAACGCCTGCGGCACGACCCTCCGCGTAGCCCTCAGTACGTGCCTGCTCGTGGACGGCGCGTTTCTCGGCGAGCAGCAGCTCGGCGGCGTTGCGTGGCGGGCGCTCGGCCGGCTCGAGCTGCTCGAAGTCGTAGCTGACGGCCGTCTCAGACAACGCCTTCGCCCCCCTCCTCATCCTCGTCCCCGGCGATCACGATCGCGCCGGCTTCCTCGAGTTTGCGTACGACCGCGACGATCCGGCTCTGGGCATCGTCCACGTCGCGTTTGCGCTGCGGCTGCTGGATCTCCATCTCCTCCTTGAGCATCGCCGAGCCGCGCTCTGACATGTTCGCGAGCACAACCTCCATCACGTTCTCGGGAGCGCCACGCAGCGCGAGCACGAGATCCTTCTGGTCGACCTCACGCAGCACCTGCTGGACCGCGCGCTCATCGAGCTTGACGATGTCCTCGAACACAAACAGCATCCCGCGGACCTCCTCGGCGACGTCCTTGTCGGTACTCGCGAGGTTCTCGAGTACGTTGCGCTCGAGCGTGCGATCGGCGTGGTTGAGGATTCCTGCGAGCGCCTTGGTACCCCCGGCGGAGGTGTATTCGCGCTCGCTGACCGCGGTCAGCTTGTGTCGCACGACGTCCTCGATCGTCTCAATCACGCGCGCGTCGGTGTGGCCCATGCGTGCGATCCGCAGGGCGATCTCGGGCTGCTGGGGCTCGGGCAGGCGCGCGAGCACGGTCGCGGCAAGGCTCGTGGGCAGGCTCGCGAGGATCAGCGCGGCGGTCTGCGGCGACTCATTGCGCAAGAGCGCTGAGATGCGCTCGGGCGGCACCCGTCGCAGGAACTCGAAGGGTCGAGCCTCCGCGCCGGGGGCGATCCGGCCAAGCAGCTCGGCGGCACGCTCGGGCCCGAGCGCGCGCTCGATCACGTCGCGTGCGAACTCGATGCCGCCGCTGGCGCCGGTGCCGTTGCCCGTGATGCGCGCCAGCTCGCCGAGGATCGAATCTGTCGTCTCGACGCCGACGGAGCTCAGCTTGGCCATTTCCATCGAGAGGCTCTCGATCTCATCCTCGCGCAGCTTCTGCAGCACGTTCGCGGCGCGCTCGGAGCCGAGCGCGGCCATCAGTACAGCCGCCTTGCGCGCGCCCGTCACGCGCGGAGGGCCGGGCAGCAGATCGGTGGGGGCCGGCGGGAGCGCCGCGGCGGTCTCGTGCGAGAGCTCGCTGGCCATCGCGGGCTAGCCCTCCTGCATCCAGGTGCGCAACTGCTGAGCCACGACCTCGGGCTCGTTGTCGGCGAGCTGCTCAACCTGACGGCGAATGTCATCGCCGCCGCCGGCGCTGCGCCCCCCGTTCGTGCCGTTGGGGTTCGCGGTGATCGTCATCGGGCGCGTCGCGCTTTCGCGTTCGAGCTCGGACAGCCGCATGGGTGCCTCCAGCTCGCGCAACCACACCGGCTCGGCGATCGTCTCGCTCTCCCGCTTGCGCAAGGAGCGCGTGGTGAAGAACAGGAACAGGGCCGCGCCGATCCCAAGCAGCGCGTACTTCGCGTAGCCGATCATGCCGCCGCCGGCCGCAGCCGCGCCAGCGACCGGCTTGGCGAAGGCCACCTGGCCGATTGAGATCGTGTCGCCGCGCTTGGCCTGGATGCCGGCCGCGTTGGTCACCGCTTCGCGGATCGCGGGCAGCGAGGCAGCGGGCACGGAGTGGTCGAGCAGCACCGAGACGTGCTCGCTTTCGACCGCTCCAGGGGCGATCGTCGAGTGCGTGACGACCTTGCCGACGCCGAGCGAGGAGTTGGTCGTTTCCTTCTTGTAGTTCGACTTGCCGCCCGCGCCGCCGCCCGCGCCAAGCGCCGCGGTGCCCGTGGCAGCGCCCGTTCCGGCGCCGTTGCCCGTGAGCGTTTCGAGCGCTTTCTCCTGCGTCAGCGGCACGCCTTTCTTGGCGTATTCGAGCGATTCCTTGGTCGTCTGATCGACGTTTAGGTTGGCGTAGACGAGCACCTGCGCCTTGCCCACGCCGAGCGTCTGCGCGAGCATCGCATCGAGGCTCGCGGCCATGTTCTGGTTGTAGCGCTGCTCGGCGTCCTGCACGCTCGTGCCGGTGCCGCTGGAGCTCGCGCCGGCCTGCGGCCACAGGAGCTGCCCCGAGGCGTCGGTGATCGTGACTTTGCTCAGCTGCAGGCCGGGCACGCTCGAGGTGACGAGCTGCGCGATGCCGCGCACTGAGGCGGGGTCGATCGAGGTGGTTCCTGAGAGCAGCACCGCGGCCGAGGAGACGCCCTGGCTTTCGCCGAAGACCTGGTTTTGGCTGCTCGGCAGCACGAGCTCGACCTGCGCGCCGGAGACCCCCTGGACGCTGTTGATCGTCTGTTCGAGCTGACCTTGCAGGGCGCGCTGATAGGTGACCTGCTGTTGGAAGTTGCTTTCGCCGAGTTTGCCTTTTTCGAGCAGTTCGAGCCCGGGCTTGCTCGTGCCGAGCAGGTTCGCGCTGGCGAGCGCGACGCGTGCCTGAGAGGTTTGGTTGGACTGCACGGCGAGCGCGGTGCCGTTGTTCTGCAGCTGATAGTTGACGCCCTGAGCGCTCAGCGTGCTCGTCATCTTGCCCGTCTGGGACGGGTCCACACCGCTCACGAGCGTCGTGTAGCTGGGCTGCGAGACGGTGTGCAAAAAGAGGTAGATGAAGAGGATCGCGGCGACGGTCGCGCCACCGGCGATCAGCCAGGCACGGGGGGTCAAGCGCGAAGCGAGTTGGGCGATCGGCACGCGTTAGACCTGGGTCTGGAAGATCGTTTGGACCGCTTCGGTTGCCTTCGTGCGGATCTGTGCGGCGAGTGCATCGCGAGCTGGGCGTCCTCGACGGTCACGACCGCCGCCTGCGGGTCGGCGACGTTGCCCGTCGCGAGCGACTGGGCCGCGCTGTCGCCGCTCTGCTGGGTCTTCTCCAGCGAGGAGACCGCTTCGGTGAGCGCGCTCCCGAAGCCGCCGCCGGCCGCTTCGGTGCCGCTGTTTGCCTGCCCTGCCTGGGCGAGCGCTTCAGCCTGGACAGGCGCGAGCCCACCGCCGAGGCCACCGACGGGCGGGATGATCATTTGAGCAAGCCCAGGGTCGCGGTGAACATCGACTTGGCGGTCTGCATCGCGGTCACATCGGACTGGTAGGACTGCTGCTCGGAGATCAAATCGGTCATTTCGGTGACCGTGCTGACGTTCGGCATCGACACATAGCCCTGGGCGTTGGCTTCGGGGTTGCTCGGGTCATAGACCTGCTGGTCGGGCGTGCTGTCGGCGACGATGCCCGTGACCTGCACGCCGCCGGCTGGGGCGGAGGCGCCGGTTGGTGCTCGCTGTGCGAGCGCCCCGGAGAGTGCGCCGCCGAAGCCGCTTGCGCCGATCTGTGAGAGCACGACCTCCTGGCGCTGGTAAGGCTTGCCGTTGGCCGCTTTGGTCGTGTCTGCGTTGGCCAGGTTCTCGGCCGTGACATCCATGCGGATGCGCTGTGCCGTGAGGCCGCTGCCGGCGATGCCGATCGCGTCGAAGAGCCCCATCAGAGCAGCCCGATCGCGGAGCGCACGATGCTGTTGCGCGCCCCCACGACCTCTGTGAGGGCCTGATAGTCAAGGCCGTTTTCAGCGAGCTTGGCGGCTTCCTCATCGACGCTCACCGCTTCGCCGTTGGGGCCCGCTGCGGCGGGCTCGGTTTCGGTCTGGAACTCCACTTCGCTGACCGGGGCGCCGCTGTTCATCGCACCCTGCAGCGCACTCTCGAAGTTGACGTCCTGGCGTTGATAGCCGGGGGTTTCAGCGTTGGCGACGTTGTTGGTGAGCGCGGTTTGGCGCTGCCACGAGCCGCGCATCGCTGCCTCGAGCAGCTGCTGGGTCGAATCTACGAGCTCCATCGCGTCTCCATCTCATCGAGTGCATGGTCCAGAGGGAGGACCGCCCCGGTGATCGGCAGCTGGGCGCGGACCTTTAGCTCTGCAGCTAAGCGCTGCGATCGAGCCGCGGGGAACGAGCTTGCTCGCCGCTGTAGCCCGCGGCCGCGCGCTGGGCGTGCTGGTTCGCAGTGTGCTCTCGGAGCACTCCCTCGCGTAGGCGGATCAGCTCGATGCGTGTGCGCTCGTGCATCAGCGCCGCGCGTTCCAGCAGCGGAGCCGCAGCCGCGGGGGGCGTGCGGGGCAGCTCAGCTACGAGCTCCTCCCAGCGAGCGCCGAGCGCGACGAGCTCGTCGATCTCTCCGCGGCCCGCGTGGGCGAGTTCGAGCTCGGCGTGTTCGATGATCGCCTGATAGGGACGCAACTCAGGGGCGAAGCGCTCGCCTGCTGGCGCGCTCACGCTACGTGCGCCTCGCCGGCGGCGAGTTGCACCCATGCCTCGCGCAGGTCGCCGAGCATCTCGCTGACCTCCTCGACCTTGCTCACATCTTGAGAGATGCGCGCACGGTTGAGGTGAACCAGGCAGAAAGCGTAAATCGAATGCAGGTGCTCAGCGAGGTCGCCCTGGTCAAAGTCGAGCGCTGAGTCGAGGTGACCGATGATCAGCTCCGCGCGGCGCAAGGCATTGTGGGCGCGCTCGATCTCCCCGGCGCGCATCGCGATCGCGCCCTGGCGCAGGAAGCGCCGGGCTCCGTCGTAGAGCATCACCACAAGCTGCTCGCGGCTGGCAGCTAGCACCGCGCCCCGGCGGTATGCATTTGGTGATGCGGTCGCGTTGCTCATCGACATTCCACTCATCGGCACCACGCGCGAAGAGTTGAGCGCTGAGAGACGGGCGGCTAGAGATGAGGCTCGCGTCGGGCGTGGCTAGTGACCGAGTTTGCTGAGGCTTTCGGTCTGCTGGGTCAGCCAGGAGGACTTGGCGCTGTTTTGGTTGATGATGCCTTCGAGCTTGGCGTAGGTCGCCACGAGTGCCTTCTGACGTACGGCGAGGATTTCGTTCATCGAGTTGATCCGCACCTTGAGCTCTGATATCTGCCCTTCATCGCTCGTGATCCGCGAGGCGAGCGGACCGCCGGCGTTGGCGACGTTGTTGGTGATTTCTTCGAGGTTCTTGGACCAGCCTTTGAGCATTTCCTTGACGCCGTCCGGGTTCGACGCGATCGCGTTGGCGAGCTTCGCGGGATCGAGCTTGAGCAGGCCCTGTAGCGAAGCCTGTGAGGGGCTTGCGCCGGTCGGCGCGCCGGTGCTGATGCCGATGTCGAAGGGGCTCGACATTTCCGCGGGCAGGCCGGCGATCGGTTCATACATCGTCTGGCGCATGCGGCTCAGCGCGCTCGATAGCGAGGTGTCGCCGAACAGTGTGCCGGTGGCGAGTTCTTCGGCGTTCTGCGGGTTGGTCGGCGGGCGCGTCGTGAGTTGCTTCTGGACGGCTTCGACGGTCGAGTTGTAAAGCGTCACGAAGGACTGCACCTGGGCTTCGATCGCGCTCACGCTAGGTCCCGGGGGCTGTACGGTGATCGTCACGGGGCCGCTCGCGGTCAGCCCGTTAAGCGTCAGCGTGACACCGGCGATCGCGTTCGTGACGGTGTTGCTGGCAGCGGTGCCATGCACGCCGTCAACGGAGAATTCGGCGTCGCGCCCTTCCTTGGCGGTGCCGGTTTTTTCGCTCAGCGCACCGGCCGTATCGGAGACGTTGATGAATTCGCCACCCGTCGCACCCGTGGTGCGGCTCGAGAAAACGATCGTTTCGTTGTTGAGCACGGCCGCATAGACGGTCGCTTTGCTGTCCGCGTTGATCTTGCTCGCGAGTTCTTTGGCGCTCGCGCCCGCTTTGAGCGTGTATTCGTTGCCGTCGATCGTGACCGTGTCTTCGCCGGCAGGCGGGGTGAAGGTGAAGGTGCGCTGCGCGGAGTTGGCGAGCTGCGTGACTTCGACCTCGTAGCCGCCCACGCCCGCACCGCTGGTGGTCGCCGCGCTCACCCGCAGCGGTTCGCTCGAGCTGACCGCCTGGGAGTTTTCAAACAGCGTGCCGAGCCTGAATTCGAAGGCGGCGAAGGAGAGCGCGCGCATGCTGCTCTGCATGCTCGCGAGCGCGTTTGCCTGACCCTGGAGCTTTTCCTGTTGGTGGGTGAGCTGCGTGATCGGGATCCGTTCTGCATTCAGCAGCGCGGTGATGATCGAGTTCGTGTCGAGACCCGAGGCGAGCCCCGTGATGTTGATCGGGGAGCCGGCGAGACTGCTGAGAGATGTGCTGGACACCGCAAGGCTCCTAACGCAACGGCCTGCCCGCGGCGACCTCGAGGGCGTCCGCGATCGAGAGCGTTTCGAGCACGTTGCCGCCCGTGTCGCAGACCTCGACCGCGACCCGCTCGCCATCCCCGCCCGGGGTGAAGGCCAGCGCGTGTCCGCTTGCGTAGAGCTCGTCGTAGGCGGCGGCGGCCTGCGCGATCTCCTCGAGCAAGCCCGGAGGTGGCGCGGTGAAGTCCGAAATCAGCGTGATCGGCGAGCTCATGGTGCGTTTTCTCCCTGAAAACGTGTTACGCGGCCCGGTCCCTGGACCGCCTCGCGGACGATGTTGTTCGCTCATGTGATCGACGTCCTCTACAGAAACTTGAAGGTTCGCTCGCAGTGGGACAGATGTTGCGCGCACCGCTGCCGTGTCCTGGCCCGGTCATCGACCGCGAGCCGGGATATCTGAGCGATTCATCTCGGTCGGGCGCTTGACAGCTGGAAGCAGGGGATGGACCCGCGGTATCGAAAAAGAGGCGGTGCACCGCCGCAACTCGCGTGCGGGACACCACGGCAAGCGGACCGCCGCTGCCGCCATCTCGACATCGGGGCCAAGAATGCAACCAACCGCACAGCGCGCAGTCAGGATGCCCGCCGCCGAGGTGCTCGCGATCTGGCAGGAGTACCGCTCGAGCGGCTCGCGCGAGGTGCGTGACCGGCTGATCTTCGCCTTTATGCCGATGGTGCGCTTCATCGTCTATCGCAAGGTGCGCGAGATCCCCGCGCAGTGCGATGTCGAGGACTTCCTCTCCTGCGGGCTTGAGGCGTTGATCCACTCGATCGACCGCTACGACCCCGCCAAGGGCGCGACGCTCGAGCAGTACGCCTGGACCCGCGTGCACGGCGCCGTGCTCGATGAGCTGCGCCGCCACGACTGGGCGCCGCGCTCGCTGCGGCGCGATGAGCGCGCGATCAACAGCGCACGCGCCAACTTCGTCTTGCTGCACGACCGCCAGCCCAGTCGCGATGAGCTGGCCGCAGAGGTTGGCATGAGCACGAGTGAGCTGATCGGTCGTCTCGATGAGGTCAAGCTCGCCGAGGTCGGCTCGCTCAACCGCATCGTGCGCTCAGATGAAAGCGCGACGATCGAGCGCATCGACACGCTCGAGAGCGAGGATCGCGAGTGCGACCCGATCGCGAGCGCTGAGCGCCGCGAAGCCAAGGAGCGCTTCCGCAAGGCCTTCGCGCGCCTCTCGCGCCAAGAGCGCGAGGTGGCGGTCCTGCTCTACGTTCAGGAACGCACGCTGCGCGACATCGGCGAACGCCTCGGCGTCTCCGAGAGTCGCGTCTCACAGATCCACACACAGTTGCGCCGGCGCCTATACGAACAGCTCTCGGGCGAGCTCGCGCTGTTCTCAGCCGTCGCCTGAGCGCCAGCACGCGCCCAGCGATAAAGGATCGCGGGGCCCAGCCGACGAACCTTAGGAAGATGGACCTCGGCCTCTACATCGCCGCGACGGGAATGGTCGCTGAGCAGACCCGCCAGGACCAGCTCTCAAACGACCTGGCCAACGCCACGACCCCCGGCTACAAGTCCGACGCCTCGCCGCAGCACAACTTCGGCGAAGTGCTGCTCGCCAACACCGCAGGCGGCACGACCATCGGCTCGGTCGACGCGGGCGTGGCGCTCGGCAAGACCTACACCGACATGACCCAGGGCACGATCCAGGAAACGGGCGAACCGCTCGACTTCGCGCTCACGGGGCCCGGCTTCTTCGCGGTCAAAACCGAACAAGGGGTGCGCTACACGCGCAATGGTCAGTTCATCGCCTCCGCGCAGGGAGAGCTGACCGACAGCAAAGGCAACCCCGTGCTCGGTCAGGGCAGCGCACCGGTCAAGGTCACGCCCGGCGGCACGGTCGCGGCGAGTGCGCTTGGCGTCTTTGAAGTGTCGGGGGCCGTCAAGCAGGGTGAAAACCTCTGGACAGGTACCGCCGCAGGCAAAGCGAGCGGCGAAGTACACCAGGGCGCGCTTGAGGGCTCGGGCGTGGACGCGGCCAAGATCATGATCGACATGATCACCTCGCTGCGCAGCTTCCAGTCCGGCCAGCAAGCGATCCAGGCGATCAACCACACCCTGCAGGCGGCCTCAACCCAGGTCGGCAACCTCAGCGGCGCAGCGTAGTTCCCGGCGCTCAAGTCTCCCGGCCAGCGGCCGATCACCCGTTTGAAGCAGCACGAGTCAGGAGCCGGACCGCCATGCGGAGGCCCGACCCGCCGATACAAACCAACATAGGGACCCTCTGATGCTCGAAGGCATGTACTCCGCCGCAGCAGGGATGGCAGCACAACAGCAGCAGCTCGACGCGATCGGCAACGACCTCGCGAACCTCTCCACGACCGGCTACAAGAGCGCGCGCATCGCCTTCAGCGATCTGCTCTACAACCAGGTCGACCTCGCCGGCACGGCCACGACCCACGGCGCCGGCGCAAGCGCCACGATGATCGGGCGCAGCGGCACCGAGGGCTCGCTCCGCGAGACCGGCAACCCGCTCGATCTTGCGATCGAAGGCGACGGCTACTTCCAGGTCACCGGGCCGGGCGGGAAGGTGGCGCTCACGCGCGGCGGCAACTTCTCCGTCGACGCGAGCGGCACGCTCACAAATGCCTTCGGCAACCGCCTCTCGCCGCCGATCAAGCTGCCCAGCGGCGTCTCACCAAGCGAAGTCAGCATCTCCTCAAGCGGTGTGGTGAGCGCGGGCACGCGCAAGCTCGGACAGATCCAGCTCGTCACTGTCCCCTCGCCCGCGCACCTGCTCGGCGAGGCAACCGGCCTGCTGAGCACGAACGCGGCCAGCGGCACACCACACCCCGCCACGGCCGCCACGCTGCGTCAAGGCGCGATCGAGCAGTCCAACGTCGATGTCGCCAAGGAGATGAGCCTGATGGTGAGCACACAGCGGAGCTTCCAGATGGCGAGCTCGGCGATCCAGACCGAGAGCCAGATGATGACGATGGCCAACCAGCTACGCGCATGAGCAGCGGATCGCCCATCGGCGCCACGGCACTGTCGAGCGTCGCCCACGCCCGCGAGCCGGGTTGGGTGCGCCAGGGCTCACCCGAGGTGCAGAAGAACTACGCAGCTGCGCTCGCCTTTGAACAGACGCTTGTGGAACAGCTCGCCAAGACGATGCTCGCCGGCGACGGCCTCGGCGCGCAGGGCGAAGGCGAAACGGGCTCCGAAGAAGGCGCCACGCCGAGCGATGCGGGCAGCACCCTGCTCTCCTCGCTGCTACCCCAAGCGCTCGCCGGCGGCGTCAGGAGCAGCGGCGGATTTGGTCTCGCAGCCGAGCTGACGCGCGGGTTGCCCAGCGCGAATGACGGGGCGGCGAGCGGCGGGACCGCCGCACATGTCACCGCACCAGCAGCGACAGGCACGAGCGGAGGCTCGGCAGCATGACGACACTCACGCTCGCCCCCACCGATCAGCAGGATCGTGCGCTCGCGGGTGAGGTACTCGCGCACCTCGACGCTCAGATCGCCTCAGCGCGGGGACTGCTCGTGCTGGTGCTCGAGCAGGGCGGCGCGATCCGCGCGCGTGACGTGCAGAGCGTCGTGCGCCTCGCAGGCATTCTGCGCGGCGAGATGGGCCGCCGCCAGATGCTCGAGGAGCAGCGCTCCCAGCTGCTCGCGCGCAGTGGCGAGCGCCTCGGCGTTGCGGCCGAGAACGTCACGCTCGAGCTGCTCTGCACGCTGATGGGAGGAGCCGAGGCAGAGCGCGCGCGAGCGCTCAGCGCTGAGCTGCGTGGGCTCCTGCACGAGCTCGGTCGCGAACACACGACCAACCGCACGCTGATGCAGATCGAGCTCGGCTTTCTCGATCATCTGATGGGCGTGCTCGCGCTGGACGGCGTAAACGGGTACGACACCCACGGCTCATCGACCTCAATCACGCGTTCGCGCCCGGGTGGCGGGCTGCACGTGCTCGACCTGCGCGCCTGAGTCATGTCGATCCCGACCCTCCAAGGACTACAGACGGCGCTGAGCGGGCTGCTCGCCGAGCAGCAGGCGGTCGACGTCGCGGGCCACAACATCGCCAACGCGAACACCGAAGGCTACTCGCGCGAGCGGGTCGTGATGCACACGAACCCCGCGATCGAAGTGCCCGCACTCTCGGCCCACACGGGCGAGGGCGCGCAGCTCGGCACGGGCGTGAGCGTCGAAACCTACCTGCGCATCCGCAACGGCTATCTCGACTCCCAGTACCGCACACAGAACAGCGCGATGAGCGGCGCCGAAGCTCAGGCCGAAGAGCTCCAGCAGGCCCAAGGCGCCTTCAACGAGCCTTCCAACAGCGGCATCTCGAGCCAGCTCTCGGCCTTCTGGAGCGCCTGGAGCAGCCTTGCCAACGCACCCACGAGCGAAGCCGCCAAGCAGGGTGTCGTCGCCGCCGGCGAACAGCTCGCGCGCACGCTGAGCCAGGTCAACGCACAGCTCGCGACGGTCTCCGCCGACGCCACCCAGCAGTACGAATCGCGCGCGGGCGCCTCTGGCGAAGTCGCGGAATACGCCCAGCAGATCGCCCAGCTGGGCGGCCAGATCTCCCTCGCCGAACAGGCCGGACAGCCGCCGAACGACATGCTCGATCGGCGCGACCTTTTGCTCGACAAACTCTCGGCGCTGGCACAGATCAGCGTCACCAAGCAGACCGACGGCACCGACACCGTCACGTTTGGAGACGCCGCCAAACCGCTCGTGGAAGGCACGACCGCCAACTGGCCGCAGGCGATCACCGCCGCTGCGGGTGGCCAGCTGGGCGCGTTGCTCGGGCTGACGGGCGCGGGCGGGCAGTTCGCGAAATACCAAAGCGCGCTCGATGCGGTCGCAAGCAGCCTCGCCAGCAGCGTCAACGCACTGCACACGACCACGCCCTTCTTCAGCGGCGAAACGGCCGCGACGCTGAAAGTGGCGGTCAAAGCGGCAGAAGTGCAGACCTCCTCGACGGGCACAGCAGGCGGCAATGACGTGGCGCTCGCGATCGCGGGCCTGCGCGGCGCCGGCGCGGACCAGGGCTACTCGTCGCTGATCGAGCAGGTGGGAAGCGACGTACGCGCCGCCAAAAACGAAGCGACCAATTTGCAGGCGACGGTGAGCGCGATCGGCAACCAGCGCCAAAGCGTCTCAGGCGTTTCGATGGATGAAGAAATGACCAACCTGATCTCCTTCCAGCGCGGCTACCAGGCCTCGGCGCGGACGCTGACGGTGATGGACGCGATGCTTGAAACGCTGATCGAGCACACGGGCACGGCGGGGCTGTAGTGATGACCGGGCGAATCACCAACGCGATGCTCAGCGCCTCGACGCTGCGTGATGTCAACGCCTCGCTCGCGGCGCTACAGCGGACCTCGAGCGAACTCTCCTCGGGCCGCACGATCCTCGAACCCTCCGACAACCCCTACGGCGCGAGCCACGCGATCGATCTGCAGAGCCAGCTCGATGGGCTCGGCGCGTATGCGAAGAGCACCGAAGACGGGATCGCCTGGGCGAACGGCTCAGAAAGCGCGATGGCGAACATGGGCGAAGCGGTACAGCGCGTGCGCACGCTGCTCGTGCAGGCCTCCAACGGCACGCTCAACCCCGGGGATTTGAAGAACATCGCCGCCGAGGTCAAGCAGCTGACCGAATCGATCAAGCAGGCCGCCAACACGCAGTACGCGGGGCAGTACGTGTTCGCGGGCGCGCTGACGACGACGCGCCCCTACGCCCAGGGTGAAAGCGATGAATACCAGGGCGATGAAGGCACGATCGCCCGCTCGATTGGCCCTGGCGCCTCGGTGACGATCAACTCGAACATCTCCTCGCTGCTCGGCAACGGACAGGAAGCCAAAGATGGCAAGCTGCTCGATGTGCTGCGCACGATCACCCAGCACCTGACTGAAGGCACCCCCGAAGCTAAGGCGGCACTCAACTCCTCAGACCTCAAAGCGCTCGACGCCAATGCCGAAACGCTCTCCGGGCTGCAGGCCGCCAACGGCAGCACGAACGCACAGCTGCACACCGCCAAGAGCCGCATCGAATCGCTTCAGGGCTCGATCACGGCCGCGCTGTCGAGCACCGAGGACGCTGACTTCGCGAAGACCTCGATCGCCTACTCGAACGAGCGCGCCGCCTACGAAGCGGCGCTGCGCGCCGGTGCGAACATCGTCCAGGAATCGCTGCTCAACTTCCTCCACTAGAAGAACGCGAAGAGAGACCACCATGTCGAGAACATTTGAGAGCGTTCGCTTTGGCACCGTCGAGGTCCCGGACACAGCAGTGCTCGAGTTCCCGCTCGGCCTCGTCGGGCTCGGAGGTTTGCACTACGCGCTGGTTGACCGCAACCCCGGCACAGGCTTTTTGTGGCTGCACTCGGTCGAAGACCCCGCGCTGGCGCTCCCGGTCGTGAGCCCCTACCAGTTCTTCGCTGACTTCCAGCTCGAGATTGCGCCGGAGGATCGCGAGCGCACCGGTATCGAGAGCGCTCCAGCAGAAAACATCCTCGTGACGGTGCGTGCGACGCCCGATCCGCTCGATATCACGGCCAACCTGCGCGCCCCGATCATCATCCAGGAGGGTCGCGGCTACCAGGTGCTCAACAACCACTCAGGCGCACACCTGCAGGCGCCGCTGTTCACGCTCGCCGAGCCGGCCCAGAGCCCGCAGCCGGCAGACGCCGCCTAGCGCCGCGCCGCGCCGGCGCGCTTGCATGCTGGCGGCGGTCGCCGCCTGTTGGGGCATAATCAGCGGTGATGCTGATCCTGACGCGTCGTCCCGGAGAGCGCGTCGTCATCGGCGAGGACGTCCTTGTGACGGTGATGGCGGTCAGCGGTCACACGGTGCGCCTCGGGATCGAGGCGCCCTCAGGGGTGCCGATTTACCGCGAGGAGATCTGGCTGGCGGTGCGCGAGGAGAACCGCGCGGCGGCCGAGGCCTCCGCTGACGCGTTGCCAAGCTCACCGCCGCAAAAGCCCGCTGCTGGACCGCCGCCCAAGGGCGATTGAGCGCACCCGGCGCGGTTGAACTTGGCGAATCCATTTCTATAGACTCACGTTGAGTCCGGGGTCAACCCGGGTCTGCGGCAGTGCGCCTCGTAGGCGAGGCGGATGGGGCTCTGCACAAGATTGCGCTCCTGAGCCCGATCATTGCGCTCCTGAGCCCGATCACCTCTCCTCGGACGGGCCCTACCGCGGTCCAACGAGTGAGGGAGCATGTGGGTATGTCATCGATGCGAAGCATTAGGGGGGGCATCCTGGCGCATTCGCGCTACGCCCTGGTAGCTGTGCTCGTGGTCGTGGTCTTTGGCGCCGCCACCTCGAACGCATTGGCCAAAGGTCGTGTGGAGATCGTCAGCCAGAGCGGTCCGCCGCCGGGGCCGATCCCCGCCAACACGCACTACTTCACGACCATCCAGGCAGCGGTCAACGCGACCGGTCACGGCGACTGGGTGTTGATCGAGCCGGGCGTCTACGACGAAGAAGTCAAGGTCGAAAAACCCCACTCCGACATCTGGATCAGGGGCATGGACCGTAACTCGGTGATCCTCGACGGCCAGCACAAACCGCTACCTGAAGGCAGCAACGGCCTCGAAATCAAGGAAACGAGCAAGGTCTGGGTCGAAAACCTGACGGCGCGCAACTTCGACCGCGCCACACCTGACGGTCCGGGCGGCAATGAGATCTGGTGGAACGGCGGTGCGGACTCGGGCAAGGTCAAGGCCCGCGGTTGGTATGGGCACTACCTGACCGCCTACGACGACGGTCTGGGCGGCGGCTACGGCATCTTCACTAACAACGAGACGATCGGCGCCTGGAGCAACATCTACGCATCGGGCTTCAACGACTCGGGCATCTACCTCGGTGCCTGCCAAGAATGCCGGGCGCACATCTCCAAAGCGACGATCGAATACAACGCGGTCGGCTACTCGGGTTCGAACTCGGGCGGCGAACTGACGATCGAAGACTCGGTCTTTGCCCACAACACCTCGGGCATCGTGCCGAATTCCGAAAACCCGGGCGACGGTCCGCCGCCGCAGGACGGGGAATGCAACCGCAAGAACCTGCAGCACCCGAACCCGACGCCTGCGATCAGCGGCACGGGCATCGCGCGCTGCACGATCATCCGTCACAACCTGATCACCGAAAACGACAACCTCTCGGCGCCCGCCAACGCCTCGACCGAAGGTGCCCCCTGGGGTGTCGGTGTCGAGCTCCCTGGCGACTACGCCGACCTGATCGAAGAAAACACGATTAGCAACAACCCCAACAACGGGGTGCTCGGCTTTGAGTACCCGAACCCGTTCCCGCCGACCGAACAGACGCTCTACTTCCAGATGGCCGGGAACAAGATCGCGAACAACACGTTCATCAACAACGGCTACAGCGGTGCCTCCTATGCCAGTGACGTGACACTGCAAGGTGGCCTCTTCAGCTCGGGCAAATCGCAGTCGACGAACAACTGCGTGAGCGGCAACTCCTTCAGCGCACCGACGCCGAGCTACCCCGCGAACATCGAAGAAACCTGGGGCTGTCAGAACGCGACCACACCGAACCCGAACAATGGCTTCGGCGCGGTTGAATACCTGCTGCAGCTGCAGGGCGAATCCGAAGCGCGTGAAGCGGTCGGCCAGCCAGTGCCGCCGCCGCAGCCGACGATGCCGAACCCATGCCAGGGAGTACCGAAAAACCCGCTGTGCCCGTGAGCCGCAGGCCCACGCCAGCAGCATGATCTGACGCACGCCGCCGCCCCACCGTGGGGCGGCGGTTCGCGTTTGGCCGCAGGCTTACGCCCGCATCGTCCCCGCACGGGCCGCGAGAAATCCCGCCAGCCCATCCTGCCAGGGGGGCAGCGGCAGGACGTCCGCACGCTCGGACTCGAGCGCCGAGAACTTCGGGCGGGGCGCGGGGCGCGGCATCTGCTCCGTTGTGACCTCCTCCACACGGCAATCCAGCTCGGCCTGGCGGAAGATCTCGACCGCGAAGCCATGCCAGGAGACGTGACCGGTGCCGGCAAGGTGCACGAGGCCGCTCAGCTCTCGCTCGATCAACCCGACCAGCGCGGGCGCAAGGTGCCCCGTCCAGGTCGGGCAGCCGACCTGATCGACGACGACCTGCACCGCGTCGCGTTCGGCCGCGAGCCCGAGCATCGTCTCCACAAAGTTGCGCCCGCCTACGCCGAACAGCCACGAGGTGCGCGCGACCGCGTGACTCGGCGATGCGGTCAGGACGGCGCGCTCGCCGGCGAGCTTGCTCTCACCGTAGACCGAGCGCGGGCCGGTCAGATCGGACTCCACGTAGGCGCGCGGCGCGCCTGTGGCGTCTGCCGGAGGCTCGCCGTCGAAGACGTAGTCGGTGGAGACGTGCACGAGCCTCGCCCCCGCCGCCGCCGCGCCGCGCGCGATCTTGCCCGCCCCGTCGGCGTTGATCGCGTGGGCCTGCGCGCGGTGGGTCTCGGCTCCGTCGACGTCGGTCCATGCTGCGCAGTTGATGACCGCGTCCGGGGCGAGGCGGGCGATCGTCTCCTCCACGGCGGTCTCATCAGTGATGTCGAGCTCGGCGCGAGTGAGACCGGTGAGCTCATGACCCGCGCGCTTGCCGGCGCGCAGCAGATCCTGGCCGAGCATCCCGCCCGCGCCGGTCACGAGCAGCCTCAAAGGATCGAGATATCCGAGTTGTCGCCCACGAGGAAACGGTAGGCACGGGGCTGGCGCTCACCTCGTCGCACGGTGACGTTGCGTCCAAGCAGCGAGGACTCCATCCGCCCATCGAGGTCGCTGACCGTGCAGCCTGCCAAGAGAATCGAATGCTCGACCTCGGCGCCCGAGATCGCGCAGTTCTCGCCGATCGCCGTATAGGGGCCTACATAACAGTCGCTGAGCAGCGTCCCTGCGCCGATGATCGCCGGGCCGCGAACGATCGTGCGCTCGAGTCGTGCGCCGGGCTCGATTACAACCCGGCCGTCGACCTGCGAATCGATCAGCTCGCCCTCGACGCGCTCGAGCAGGTTGTCGAGGATCAGCCTGTTCGCCTCGAGCATGTCCTCGAGGCGTCCGGTGTCCTTCCACCAGCCGCGCACGATATGCGGCTCGACGCGCATGCCCGCGTCAACGAGGTGCTGGATCGCATCGGTGATCTCAAGCTCTCCACGCGGCGAGGGCGCGATCGCCCGCGCCGCATCGTGGATACCCGCGGTGAACATGTAGACACCGACAAGCGCAAGGTCGGTGGCCGGCTCGCTCGGCTTCTCAACGAGGCGGACGACCCTGCCAACCTCGCCAGATGGCGCCGGTGCGAGCTCGGCCACGCCGTAGTTCTGCGGGTCCGGCACCGGCGTCAGCAGGATCAAGGCGTCGGGCTTGTGCTCGCGGAAAGCGCTCACGAGATCTGAGATGCCGCCCTGCAGGAGGTTGTCGCCCAGATACATCACAAACGGGCTGTCTTGTAGGAACGGCTCAGCGGTGAGCACGGCGTGCGCGAGACCGGCCGGCTCGTCTTGGACGATGTAGGTGATGCGCACGCCGAACTGGGATCCGTCGCCGGCGACCTCCTCGATCTCGGGACCAGTCTCCGGAGCGATGATGATCCCGATCTCCTCGATCCCTGCCTCCGCCATCGCCTCGATGCCGTAGAAGAGGACCGGCTTGTTCGCGACCGGCACGAGCTGCTTGGCGCTCGTGTGCGTGATCGGGCGCAGGCGCGTGCCCTTACCTCCGGAGAGGATCAATCCCTTTAGCGGCTCCATCGATGGGAGAGCCTACCCGCTACACCCGCGGGCTATGGGGATCGCGCCCAGCCTCGACGAGCTCGAGAAAGCGCTCCCCGCGCTCTTCGAAGTTACTGAAGTGGTCGTAGCTGGGCGCGGCGGGCGAGAGCAGCACCACGCCCCCAGGCTCGGCCAACTCAGCCGCCAGCGCAACCGCCGCGGCCAGATCCGCCGCCTCGCGCGCGCGGCTCGGAGCCACACCTGCCGCGCGCGCCTCGGCGATCAGACGCGCCCCCGTCGAGGGCACGCCGATCACGGCCGCTCCGCTCGCGGCGAGCGCAAGCGCGAGGCTCGCGTAATCCTGGCCACGGTCCTGGCCGCCCGCGATCAGCACAACCTTCGGGCCCGAGAAGCTCGCGAGCGCGGCGATCGAGGACTCGGGTGTCGTTGAGATGCTGTCATCGACCCAGCTCACGCCGCCACGCTCGAGAATCGGCTGCAAGCGGTGCGGCAGCGCGGCGAAGTCCGCGAGCGCCGAGGCCAATGGGGGCAACTCAATCGGGATCGCTTCAAGCGCGCTGAGCGCACCGCAGAGGTTCAGCGCGTTGTGCTCCCCGCGCAAGGGCAACTCCTCGCTCGCGAGCATCCTGCGCCCACCCAGCGCGAGAGCACCCTGCTCTACGTCCCAGCCCTCGCGCTGTCCGTAAAGGTGCAGCTCCAGCGGCGGGGAGAGCGCAGCTAGACGCTCATCGCGCGCATTGAGCACGGCCGCGCGCACGCCGGGGAGCTCGAGCAGGCGCAGCTTGTCGGCCAAGTAGGCCTCCTCGGAGCCGTGCCAGTCAGTGTGCTCGCGAAAGAGGTTCGTGATCAGCGCGACCTCGGGCCCCGTTTGCAGGTCAGCGATCTGGTAGCTGGAGAGCTCGAGCACCACGAGCTCTCCAGGCTCTTGGTCATCCAGCAGATCGAGCGCGGGCACACCGATATTGCCTGCCAAGCGCACGCGCACGCCGGCCGCACGGGCAATATGGAAGGCGAGCGCGGCGGTCGTGCTCTTGCCCTTGGTGCCTGTGATCCCGATCACCTTGTCCGCGCCGTGCTCGGCCAGCCAGAGGGAGGTGGCGGTCGTGACGGCTACCCCGGCTGCACGTAGCGCGAGGAGCTCGGGGCGATAGGTGGAAACGCCAGGCGAGCGCACCACGACCGCGCAGCCTGACAGCGCATCGAGTGCCTCTGCGGCGGAGACGACGCGCGGGTCGAAGCGCCCAAGCGCCTCGCGCTCGGTGGGGCTTGGAGGCGCGTCGAAGGCTGCGGCCAGGATCCGTGCCGCAGGCAAGCGCCGGGCGAGCTGGCGGGCGAAGGAGCCGATCTCGCGACCCGCGCCCCATACGCCGATGCTCGCGCCTTCAAGCTCCGAGAAGCGCACGGACGTCCGACATCAGGGTCGCCGGCACGCGATGTTCATCGCTGAGCGCAAGCACCTCGGCTGGGTCGCCGGCAGTAGCGGGGTGGGCGGGCAGCACCTCGGCCGCGAGGCGGCGAACGACGCGATGCGCGCTCCAACGGGGATCGGTCGCGAGCTGGCGCATCGCTGCCAGACTCTCCTGCTCCTCGCCTACACACTCGAAAGGCTTATGCCCACCCGTCGCGGTCAGCAGGGCGAAACCCGCGAACTGGCTCTCCTGATCGAGCAGATCGGCGCCAAAGATCTCACGTAGATGGGCGGGGGAGCTGAAGGGGGCAAGCACGAGGAACACGAAGCGGCACTTGGGGCAGTCACAACACCATGAGGCCGCGCGTAGCGAGGGATCGAGTCGGAAGATCGCGTTGCAGCTGGTGAAGGCCTCGTGGTAGCGCTCCAGACGCGCGAAGGCGCGCGCGATCGCCAGCTCAGACGCGGGACGCAGGATCGAGAAGAGCTCTACTTGAGCGTCGATCTCAGCGAGCGCCGCCGCCAACAGCCGCTCGGCTGCGAGTCCCTTGCTGAACTGGTGATTGACCTCGATCCCATCCCAGCTGAGGTTTCCCGCGGAGGCGGAGCGCTCGTTGGCCATCGCGACTGCATCGAAGCCGTGCAGCGCAGCGGTGAGCAGAGCCACGCAGGAGACGATCGCGGTGATCGGCACGTGCCCGTTGAGCGCACCCGCCGCGTTGAGCTCGGCGAGCTGCGGGTCGAGGCGGCGGCGCACGAGCAGATGCGGAAGCTCAGCCGCCGCGACCGTGCGCGCGATCGGGGGCGCAGCGCCGATCGAGAAGAGCGCCAGCTCGGCGCCGGAGCGGCGCACGATCTCAAGCGCCACCGCCGAGTCCTTACCACCGCCGACAGGTACCAGCACTCGCTTTGGCGCAGAGGCGGACCTCGAAGGTGGGTCTGTCGTGAGCTCGCCGCTCGCGCGCGGGAAGCGTGGGCGCGGCAACTCGGCCAGCGCGTTGCTGTAGGCGAACTCGCCGAGCCCCTCTGAGTAGAGCGCCTCGAGCAGCGCCGCAACCGCCGGCGTCGGGACGCTCGCCTCACAGCTCACCTCGGGCGGCGCGGCGAGCTTGAAGTAGCTGACCCCCGCGACCCAGTGCAGCAGCGAGAGCAGGGGATCGACGCGCTCGCGCTCTGAGTCGCTCAGCTCGCGTGCGATCGGGAGGTCGAACTCCTCGACGAACTCGAGCTCCTCATCGAGCGCATAGCGCAGCGTGACGCGCCCGCTCTCGTTGAGCTCCCGGGAGCGGAAGCGAAAGCTCGCAAACGCGGTGGGATCGAAGGCGCTGCGCGGCTTGGCGTCGGCCACCATCGCTTGAAGCCTAGAAGGCGCCGTGCACGGAGCGCCTGTCAATCGTTGGCGGTGACCCCCTCCAGCAGATGCGCGAAGCGCTCGCGCGCCTGCTCGCGGCGTGTCGGCAAATGCTCGCTCGGCAGCTCACCGAGGGGCGGGCTATAGCCCGCGAGGATGTGCCTGGCCACTGACTGGCGGTGCACCTCATCGGGACCGTCGTAGATTCGCGCAGCGCGCGCGAATCGATACATCTGCTCGAGCGGCAGGTCGGTCGAGTAGCCAAGCGAGCCATGCAGCTGCAGCGCGCGATCGACCACATCGTGCAGAACCTTGGCGCCATAGAACTTGATCAGCGCAACATCGGTGCGCGCGGCGCGGTGGCCCTGGGTGTCCATCACCCAGGCCGCGTGCAGGGTCATCAGCCGCGCGGCCTGCATCTCGGCGGCGCTGTCTGCGATCCAGTTCTGCACGGTCTGCTTCTGCGCCAGCAAGGAGCCGTGCGCCTGACGGTAGGTAGCGCGCTCGCACATCATGTCGAAGGCGCGCCGCGCGACGCCGAGCCAGCGCATGCAGTGGTGGATGCGGCCCGGACCGAGGCGCTGCTGGGCGAGCACGAAGCCCTCGCCCTCGCCGCCGAGCAGTGCCTCGCCGGGGATGCGCACGCTGTTGTAGACGATTTCCGAGTGGCCGCCGTAGCTCCCGAACTGCTCCCAGGGGTGCTCCATCGTGGGCACGTCGCGCACGATTTCCACACCGGGCGTGTCCACGGGCACGATGAACATCGAGGCTCGCTGCGAAGGGCGCGCCTCCGGGCTGGTCACGGCCATCACGATCAAGAAGTCGGCGATCGAGCCGTTGGAGGAGAACCACTTCAGGCCGTCGATCACCCAGCCATCGCCGTCACGGACTGCGCGGGTGCGCAGTTGCGTGGGATCGGAGCCGGGCGAGTTCGGCTCGGTCATGCTGAAGGCGCTGCGCAGGTCCCCAGCGAGCAGCGGGTGTAGCCAACGGTCCTTCTGTTCAGGCGTCCCGGCCATCGCGAGGATCTCGGAGTTGCCCGAGTCGGGGGCGGCGTTGCCAAAGGCAAGCGGCGCGATCGGCGAGGTACCGAGGATCTCGTGCATCAAGCCCAGCTTGACCTGGCCCATGCCCTGGCCGCCGAGCTCGGGCGGCAGGTGCGTGGCCCATAGCCCGCGCGCCTTGACCTGCTCCTGCAGCGGCGCGATCGCTGCCGCCAGACCCTCGAGCCCGAGGTCGTGCCAGATCGCCTCGAGCGGCCAGATCTCGCTGCGCACGAACTCGCGCATCCAGTCGAGCTGCTCCTGGTAGTCAGGGTCGGTGCAGAAGTCCCAGCTCATCGCTTCGCGTCCTTTCGGTCGGGAACACGCCTCGGCGTCAAAGCCAAGCGTACGCGCTGGCAGCTATTCGCTGCGCCGACGAGGAGGATCTCAGCTTGCGCCGGGCCGAGCTCTCAGGGCTATTTCCATTCGACCGTGCCTTTGGGGAGTTCGACCACCGAGTTGCCGTTGAAGGCGCCGTTAGTGCCCGGTTCTCCGCAGGTGCCGCCGGTTGCGCCGTAGGTCATTCCTTTGAAGAGAGATTTGATTTCGAGCTTGCCACCTTCGAGGTTTTTGTAGGTGACCGTTTTCATGTTCGCGTTCCCCGTCGTGGGAAGCGTTATTTCACATTCAGCAAGCGGAACTTCCAGTTTGATCAGTTTCTTGATCGTCGCGGTCCCTTCGGCGTTGAATTCAAATTCCGCGATCGAGGCGTTGACACCGAAGCCGAAGGCCGCGCATTCAAGGAACTGCACGTTGACGATCGTCGTTTTCTGTGACCCTGACACGACCGACCCTTCGGTCGTGTCTTTCTTGCATTCGAAGATGCCCGCGCTGGTTTCGAACTTCTGCACGGTCGTTTGTTTGCCCGTCGTTACCCCCGCTTTGCTCGCGACGAATTCGTGCGCTGCCGCCCAGCCAGTGGCAAGCGACGCGATCGTGATCGTCGTGACCAGCGCTCCTGCCATGGCCCCCAGGCGGTGCATAGCCCTTCGCTCCTTGATCGCTTTGTCGAGGGCGAGACGCGGATACGGAGCCCCTTCGCGGCCCTAGGTATCGGCCTACCCGCTACCGAGGATCACCTAAGCGACCACGGATTGCAAGCGAATAGCCCGAAGGTTTCCGACTGGTCGAACTTCTAGAATTGGTCGCGCCAGTCGATCAATGATGGGGCTTGTGCGCCCTGCGGACGCGCTTGGCCTGCTTGGCCCTGGGGCACCCCCCGACTGCGATCTTGATCCGCTGATTGAGCACCGCACCGCTCTGGCTTGTGATCTGCACGGGCGCGAAAAGCTTCTGCCGACACATGCTGCGCCGTGCGTTCCTCGGCAGGTTGGCAGCGAGCAACGAGCCAGGGCCTTCAGGCAACACCAGATCGAACACATTCACGGGCGTATCTGGGAGCTCACTAAAGTTGGCCGAGCTCGATGCCCCTGCTGATGTTGGTGTGGCCATCGAGCAGCAGCGTGACCCCTTCGCCCTGGAGCACGACCTCGAGGTCCGGGAACGCGGCCCCGCCATGCGAAACGAGATAGGCCGGCCCCGCCATGGTGCTCTTCAAGACAACCGTCTGGGCGTAGCCGATCCCAACGACGGATCCGGGGGGGCAGCCCGCTGGATTCGCGTCAAACGTCGCCGCGCGGCAGGCCTTCTGCAGGGTCGTGAGCCGTGTAGGCAACTGGCTCGGCAGCGCGATCTTGAGTTTGCCGATGTTGGCGTCACCGGCGCCAAAACGCAGCTTTACATGCAGCGAAGTCCCCCTAGCCAGGCTCGTCTTAGCCGGGGTGATCGCGGTCAGCTTTGGTGTAAACGCAAGCTTCGAGCAGTCGACCGCCTGAAACGGGAGAGAAACCGGAGTCGAGGTTCGCGTGAGGCTCGTCACGGCCCCCGTGGTCGTCATCGGCGCGCAACTGGTGGGGTTGAACATGAAGCCTGCCCTGTCGATGTTCAGGACGATCCTCGTGAGGTCGAGTGGCACGCCATCGACCTCACGCGGCAGCTCGCTGCTGGTGATCGTCAGCGCCGCAGTGTGCTCATTGACCGCGATCGAGGCACGGATCACGATCGTGCCCGTACCGGTTGTGCCGCCGAGCTTTAGCGGCCCCGCTTCCGCGGGCACGACGATCGAGAGCCCGAACGGCTTACCCGCATATGGGCCTGTTAGGAAGACCCTGCCACCCGTGAGCTCATACGGCTGATGGCCGGGCCCGGCCACGAGCGAAGCGCTTCCGATCTGCGATCCGGCGGCACAGGTTCCCGCATCGGCCTGCACAGCACCACACTGGGGAACGCTCGCGAGCTTGCCGAGCATTCCTGGGGGTGGGCTGAGGCTGAAGGAGCCCAGCTCCTGATCTCCGTCGCGGCGGTTGATCGTGATCGCGAATCCACCGTAAGCGCCGGCGCGTGCCGTTTCGGTCGTGCCAGCCTGCATCGAGGGCGTGAAGCCGATCGCCGAGCAACCGCCGATCGTGACCTGAGGCGAGGGGGTCGCAACGGGTGTGCTCGAGCTCCAGGGCGTGAGCTGGGCGGTCGCAAAAGTGGCTCCACACGCAAGCGGGTTCGCGAGCAGCGCATCCTCGCCAGGCTTGAGCGAGAGCTTCAGGTCGCTGATCGGCAGGCGCGGGCTTTCTGTGAAGGCGAGCGTCACGGTGCCGTTAGCCTGATCGATGCTCGCGTCACCCAAGAGCTTGATGATCACCCCCGTGCCTTCAGCTTCGATCAACAACGGCATCAGTCGGCCATCCTGGACTTCGCTCGGCCCACAGGGCGCGCATTCTGATTCGCCCAGGAAGATGCGACCCGTGAGCGGCTTTTCGAGCAGTGGCGTCGTGACCGTCGCGGTGCCAATGATCGAGGCAGGTGGGCAGCCGGCCGGGACTTCCTTGTGAAGTTCAAACTGGCTCAGCGGACACGCCAGCAGGCCGTTGGCAGCTGAAGGCGAGAGCGTCGTCCCCGGCGCGAACGTGACCGCGGCGGCGCGCAGATCCGGGCTGGAGAGCCCCGCTGGATCTTCACTCTGTGGCGTGATGAGCTGGGCTGTGTAGCCGGCGGGCGCGCCTGCCTGCAGCGTGTCGGGCTGGATTTCCAAAGACGGCTCGAAGGACAGCCCTTCGCAGCCGCTCGTTCCCGGCAAGCTCGCGGGCGCTAGTTTCGGTCCTTCACCTGATTCTTGCCAGGAGTCGCTCGCCAGGCCGACCTCGAGCGCTCCCCCAGGGCAGCTGGTCGGCATACGCAAGAAGGGCCGCGCGGCGACTTCGCTGCGACAGCCTTCTTCACAGCCACCGCCTGCAGGGCCCTGACGCTCACTGTCGTGGCTCGGATCGGCAGGCACACCCCACAGCGTGATCGCCGCAACATGGACGGGATCGGCCTCGCTGATGCCCGTCAGAGAAGTCGTGAGCCCATAGTCCCCATCGCTGCGGAGATGGAAGAAGATCGGGATGTGATCGTGACCCGCCGCCGTGAAGCCGAGCTCACCAGGCACGCCCGGAGGCGCTTCGAGATCGTAGATCGGCGCATACTGGATCGCCGTGCCGCTTCCGTAGAAGAACAGCTGCGCATATCCGACCTGTGTCTCAGGAGGACAGTTGTGATCTCCAAAGGACTGGAAGGCGGGCTGATGGCAGCGTGGTACGACCTGCGGATTGCCGGTTAGGCCTGCGGGGAGCGCAAGCCTGATGTCTTTGGCCTCCGCGTTGAGCAGGGGGCAGCCCGGGCTTTCGTGGCATTCGTTGGCGATGTCCACACCTGAGACGTTCAACGCGAGCATCGTCGTGAACGTGAAGTCGTGAGACCCCGCTTGCGTCGCCGTCGTGCCGTCCGGTCGCGTGAGCTCAGAGCTGATGACGGCACCGAAGGGTACGGGGGATTCTGCCTCGATGAGCGTGGCGCTCGAGGCCGATGCCGGCGGCGCTCCACCACCGGAGATCGTGACTTCGTTGAGCAACGTGCCGCTGGCTTTCGGCTGCACCGCCAGCGCGATCTTGATGCGCACCACTTCTCCCTGCGGCACGACAGTGCCGGCTTCGGTTTCGCAACTAGAGGCACTGGGGCATGTCAGGGGCGAGGTGAGGAAGCCGTGGCCACCGGTGCCAGCTTCGCCATTGACCGCAAAGGCCGTAACCGCAGCGGGGAGGTTGTCGGTCACGGTGAGCGTGCTCCCATCTGTCGGGGCGCCGCCATCGTTGACAGCGATGACTTCGTAGTAGTCGTTTTCATCACCCGCCTTGAAGTAGGTGGGCGCCGCAGTGGAGATGATCATCCAGTGAGGGCTGAGCGTCCCCGCCTCGCTGCTAGAGGGTGCTGCGAGCAACCCCACGACCGCCGCGAGCGTCGCTGCGCATGCTATCCCTCTCGAGGAGGCGAGGGTCGCCAGATGTCTCACCTGCCGCCCCTACGGGCTACGCGCCGCTTGACCTTCGAGCAGCGCTTCAGAGCGCGCCGGCGAGCCTTCGGGTTATGTCTGATGCGTAGCGCCCTGGTTCGGCAGGAGGGTTGTTTTGCTTTGGCGTGCGTAGCGGCTTTTGTGACCGCGCTCAGCGACGGCGAGAGGTTGCCCGATAGTCCGATCGACCCGCTCATCAAGGGCGGCGGCGGCGAGATCGGCCGCGACGGCTGGCAGGCGGTGCTGCACGGTTCGCTCACAGGGGCGAGCGTGATCCCACCGTCGACGCGGGCGTCATACACGTCGAACAGGCTGTCGCCATCACTGAGAGCAAGCCGACCGAGGGTGGCGATGAACACGTCGGACCCACTGGCGCTCGCATCGAGAAACGCGTCGTCAGCGGTGGTGTCGCCGCTTGAGATCAGGTAGGTACAGTCGCCCCCTGCTACCGGACAGCTACCGATACCGGCCTGCTCGTGCTCGAAGACCTTCATGTAGTGATTTGCCACACCGGCAGCGAGCGAATCGGCCGAGGAGAAGAACAGCCGCGTGCCGTCATCGCTGAGTACGCGCGGCTGATGAAATGGAGTGCTTGTGAGGCGACTCGGCGTCGCGCCGATAAACGCGCTCCCGCTCGGCTGGGCACCGTTCGGCTCACAGGAGACGCACAGCAGTGACCGCGATTCGCTTGAGTACTCGAACACCTCGCTATCTGGTTCCCCGCTTTCGCGATCGAGGTTGTTGTATCCGGTCAGGCTCGCCCGCGACATGAACGCTAGGTGACGGCCGTCTGGCGTCAGGTAGGCCTGCGATTCGGCAGGTTTTTCGGTCCAATCGCGCCCATCCGCTCCGCTCAGCGTCGCCACAAATCCGAGTTCGCTTTCGCCGCTAACGGGATCTTCGTGCCAGACATAGAGGTTCGGTTCGCCATCGACACCATGTCCGCTGAGTAGTTCGCCCGTCGCGACGAAGTACACGTAAGAGCCGTCTCGCGAGTTGCCGACGACCCCCTTTACGTTCGCCCCGGTGGCCGCGTCGGCCGGATTGGCGTCAACGCTGAGATCGATCAGCTTGGCGGCGGTGGTGGCAGTGGGAGGGTCATAGCGATAAAGATCATGTCCGGCGTTGACGGAGCCCGTGTTTGACTGCGTGGTCAACTCGGCAGAGCTAGTGAAGAGGACATGCGATCCATCGTCGGCGGCACCCCGGAACTGAGCGGGCTCTGGTTCGGAGTTGGCCGGCGTGGCGCCCGGCGCCGGAGCTGAAACCTCGAGCGTCTGCGTCCCTTCGATGCGGTCGTAGAGCTCAACCATGCCTTTCTGCGCCGGGTCCGGCACGCCACCGTCTGCGGCGGCCTCGAACAGCACGTGCGTGCCGTCCTTCGACATCGCGTGGTTCACGTCGCGCCAGGCACCGGTGGCCTGGCTTGAGTATTTGACCCCGCCGAGGACCGCGCCACCAGCGCCAGCGACGGCACCCTGCGGCGCAATCGCACCGTCCGGAAGAACCCCCACGAGATGCAGCTGACCGCCCACGTTTTCATAGAGGTTCGCAATCGGGCTGGCAAACGATCCGACGGGCGCCCCTGTCCCCATAAGGCTGTCGTCGGTCTCGAACAGGATCCGTGAGAAGTCCGGCGAGGCCCCAGCAAACGCGCTTGTATCGGATTCCTGCAGGCAGATTTCCACACAGCTCGGCGGCGGCAACACGGTCGGCGGCGCGGAGTTCACCAGCCTGTAGCTACCGTCCTGCGCGCGCAGGAACAGGTTGTAGAGGCGCTCGGTGCCTGGTGTGACTTCAGACGTGAGCGCCTGCTGGGGCACCTTGATCACGATCTGGCCGAGGTCTTCCGAAAAGTCGTAGCCGAGCACCCATCCTCCCGCGGGCGTCGCCAGTGTGGTCGCTGGCGTGACATCGCTCGTCGTCCAGCCAGCTTCGCTCCAAATGCTCAGATGCGCCTGAGGCACGCCGCTCCCCTTAGCGCCCGGGAGCGGACCCATCCCCATGTAGACGACAGCCGCCCCGCTCGGCGCCCCATCGGCGGGAAACAGGGACGAGCCGGTCGAGACCGCGTCGAAGCCGCCCTTGGCGATAGGCGAGACCTGCTCGTAGGCGCGACAGTCGGGTAGGTTCAGCGACGGACCCGCACGCAGCTGCTGGTTGGGGCAAGGTGCGGCAGCACGCGCAGGACCAGCCGTGAGCATGTCCCCGACGCTGAGCATCGCGACCACGAGAAGCCCAAGCGCCCATCCGGCGACCCGGCCGCTGTGGGCCACTACCTCCCTAGCCTTCTTTGCTCTTGCAACAGGACGCTATTTCCATTCCAGCGTGCCGCCGACGAGTTCAACTTCAGAGTTGCCGTTGTATTCGCCGTTGGTGCCTGGTTCTCCACAGGTGCCACCCGTCGCACCATAGGTCATGTTTTTGTATAGCGATTTGACTTCAACTTTGCCCGAGTTGCTTTTGTAGGTGACGCTTTTCAAGTTCGCGTTGCCCGCCGTCGGCAGCGTAACGTTACATTCCGCGAGGGGCACTTCCAACGTGACGAGTTTCTTGATCGTCACGGTCCCTTCGGCGTTGAATTCGAATTCCGCTTCCGAGACGTTAACGCCGAACCCAAACGCGGCACATTCCGTGTATTTGAGTTTCTCGATCGTGGTTTTCTGCGAGCCCGCGACGACCGATCCTTCGGAGCTCTCTTTTTTGCATTCGAAGACTCCGGCGTTCGTTTTGAACTTCTGCACGTTGAGCCTGTTTGTCTTTCGTGGTCCCAGCTTTGCTTGCGACGAATTCGTGCGCCGATGCCGACCCGGCGGCGAGCGCCCCCAGCGCAAACGCGACAACAAGAGCTTTTCCGACCATCCCCACGCGGTGCATTAGCCCATGCTCCTTTGTTGATTTATGACCTCCGATGCCCACCTTGGCCCGCTCGTACACGCTCCCTCTCCCAGCATCTGCGGCTGCTCCCCGTGAACCGAGAGCTGCTAGACCCCTCGTCCGAGCCCGCCGACTATTACAGCGAGTCCAGCAACTGTCAAGACGAGTATTTAGGTGTTTCCGACTATACAAAATATCCTGCAAATCGACCACATTCCGAAGAATCATTGCCAACTGTGGACAGTTGCGTCACGCTAGGACCCCCCAAAATGGGGCATCCCAAGCAAGGAGCCAAATCGCATGTTCTCAGCAGATCGACTGATCACAGGCGTCGACTTCGTCCCGATCCCGACGCGCGACTTCAACGCGGCGGTCGAGTTCTACGGCTCGACGCTCGGGCTCGAGCGCTCGGCCTACAACCCGGATCGCGGCTTCGCCGAGTTCGAGACCGGCAACCTCACGCTCAGCCTGATCGACTCCGAGAAGATGGGCCTCCAACACAGCCCCAACGCGAACGCGATCGCGCTGCACGTCGAGGACATCGAGCAGGCCCGGGCCGCCCTCGAAGCGTGCGGCGTCAGCTTCGCCGCCGACACGTTCGACACAAGCGTCTGCCACATGGCCTTCTTCGCCGACCCCGATGGCAACGCGCTGATGCTCCACCACCGCTACGCCCCGCGCGTACCCGAGGGCTGACCCAGCACCCCCTGGCGGCCGTATATTGGGATCGATGAGCGAGCCCGCACTGATGGAGATCACGCTCCTGCCGGGCGCGCGCCGGCTGCTCGAGATCCACGCCCGCGAGCTGCCTCAGCGCGACGATCTCTGCGGAGCCTTTTGCGGAGCACTAGCGCTCGGGGCCGCCGGCCTGAACGAGCGCCGCGGCGAGCCGCTTGACCAGGACGCCGTCGCAATCGCCGCGGGCAGCGTCATCTCCGGCACGCGCGCAGAGGGCATCCTCCCCTACGGCGAACGAGGACGGCGCGACTACCGCCTTGAGATTCCCGAGATCGAAGATTCCGACCTGTCAGGCACCACAGCAGCTGGGGTTCATGAGGCGATCGCGGAGCTTTCCGCAGGGGCGTTGCGTTCGATCCCGCTGACAGGACCATGGAGCGCTGAGACACTCGACGGGCTGTTTGAGACAGCAGCCGCGCTGGAGCATCCGGTCGCGCTGATCGCGAACTTCGCCACGCACCACCTGTGGGGCTCACGGGCCAGCGCGCCGCAGTTGCTCGGCTATTTGCTCGACGGCGACCAGACCGGCCCGCCGCCCGACTGGCGCGTCGGGCACTTCGCCTGCGTCGTCGGCCGCATCAGGGGACCGGGCGGCACGCTCTACGCCGTCGCCGACACCTACCCCGCGCTCGGCAACGGCGGTGTCCACATGCAGCCCGCCGAGCGCCTCGCAGCAGCGCTCGAGCGCGCCGACATGCCCGCGGGCGGGATGCTTGCCGTGGTCTTCGAGGACGACGCGAGCTCGCTCCGTCGCGGAGCGCTCGCGGCTGGGCTGCGTGAAGGTCTGTGGGACAACGGCACGATTACCCAAGAGTCGCTCGCGTGAGCCAGGAGGAGTTGGTCGCGCTCGTCTGCTGTGACCTCGGCTCGATCGTGCGCGGACGCTCACTGTTCGCATCCGCAGTCGAGGGGGCGCTCGCGCAAGGCGTGGGCTGGGTGCCAGCCAATCATGCCCTGACCCCGCTCGGGCCCGTAGCGGAGCCCAACCCCTTCGGATCGACGGGCGATTTGCGGCTGATGCCAGACCCCTCGACCCGCGTGCGTGTTGCGGGGGACGCGGAGTCCGAAGGCGGCGCGGGCGCGCTGGACTTTGTGCTCTGCGACATCACCCAGACCGACGGCAAACCCTGGGAGTGCTGCCCGCGCAGCTTCCTGCGCGAGAGCCTGGCGATGCTCGAACGTGAGCTCGGCGCTCGCGTGCTGGCGAGCTTTGAGCAGGAGTTCCAGCTACTGCGCTCGACAAACGATCAACCCGCCTCGGCGCTGCCGTTCTCGCTGGAGGCGCAGCGAGCAAGCGAGCCGTTCGCCACGCAGGTCATGAACGCGCTCGCCGAAGCTGGGGCCGAACCCGAGCGATTCTTCCCCGAGTACGCCCCGCACCAGTTCGAGATCCCCCTGGCAGCCGCAGAGGGACTCGCCAGCGCCGACCGCGGCGTGGTCTTCAAAGAGGTAGTGCGCGAGGTCGCCCGCCGAGTTGGGGTGCGCGCGAGCTTCGTGCCCTTGTTCGATCCCAGCGAGGCGGGCAACGGGCTGCACATCCACATCAGCCTGCTCGAGGCTGATGGACGCCCATTGCTCTACGACGCCTCGCGCCCCGGCTCTCTGAGCGAGCTCGGCGAGCACTTCGCCGCAGGGGTCCTGCGCCACGCACGCGCGCTCAGCGCACTGACCGCAGCGAGCCCGGTCTCGGCTGCACGCCTGCAGCCGCATCGCTGGAGCGCCGGCTCGGTCTGCCTGGCCCAACAGAACCGCGAGGCGCTGCTGCGGCTACCGCCGCTGCTCTCGCTCGGCGGCGCCGAGCCCGCTGCGCAGCTGCGCCTGGAGTACCGCGGCGCCGACGCAAGCGCCAACCCCTACCTCGCGCTCGGAGCGATCCTCCGCGCCGGCCTGGAGGGGGTACGCGAGCGCCTGCCCGCGCCACCGATTCTCGAGCGTGATCCTGCCGAGCTCGACGCGGCCGACGCCGAGCGCTTCGGCGTCGGCGCGCTACCCGGCTCGCTCGAGGAGTCCCTGCAAGCGCTCGCGGATGACGACACCGCGCGCGGCTGGCTGGGCCCGCTGCTGTATGAGGCCTACATGAGCGTCAAGCGCGCCGAGCTGCAGGCAGCCGGCCGTCAGGCGCTCGAGGAGACTTGCCGGCGCTATGCCGCCATCTACTGAGACTCTGCTGGCGCACCTGCTCGAGCGGATCGAGCACGAGCTGCCGCGCGCGATCGAGCTACGTCACCGCCTGCATGCGCATCCAGAGCTCGCCCACGCCGAGCAGCTGACCGCGGCGCACATCACCGCGGAGCTACCGGTGACGAGCACGAAGGTCGCAGGGACTGGGCTGGCGGCACTCATCCCTAGCTCGTCGGGCACCCCAGTCGCTGTACGGGCCGAGCTCGATGGCCTGCCGATCCGCGAGCGCACCGGCGCGCCCTTTAGCGCGAGCGGAGAAGCGATGCACGCCTGCGGCCACGACATCCACATGGCTGCGCTTGTGGCCCTCGTGCGCGCCGCGCACGAGCTCGGCGATGAGCTGCCCGCGCCACTGCTCGCGATCTTCCAGCCGAGCGAGGAGGCCTATCCCTCGGGCGCCGAGGAACTCGCGCGCGGCGAGCTCGCGGCGCTCGCCCCGCGCGCGATCGTAGGCGCGCACGTCCATCCTGAGCTGCCCTGGGGAGCCGTAGGGCTCGACCCCGGGATCGTCAATGCATCCTGCGACTTGATCGAGATCGTGATCGAGGGCGAGCCGACCCACGGCGCCTACCCCCATCACGGACGCGACCCGGTGCTCGCCTTGGCCGAGGTCGTCGTGTCGCTGCACGCCCAGGTGTCGAGGAGAATCGACCCGTTGCATCCGGCGGTCTTGACGATCGGTGCACTGCAGGCAGGCAGCGCGGAGAACGTGATCCCAGCTGAGGCCCGCGCGCGGGGCGCGCTGCGCGCCTATCGAGTGGAGGATCGTCGCGCGCTGGCCGCGCTCGTGGAGGAGGTGGTTGCCGGAGTGGCCGCGGCGGGAGGCTGTCGCGGGCGAGTCGAGCTGTCCAGCGGCGAGCCCGCGCTCGAAAACGACCCGCGGATCGTCACCGGGGTGCGCGCGCTACTCGCACACGCTGGCCTGCAAGGAGCACCGGAATGGCGCTCTTGCGGCTCAGATGACTTCGCCTTCTTTGGCGAACTGGCGCCGCTGGCGATGGCCTTCGTCGGTCTCGACGGTGCACCGGGCTTTGAGGCACGCCCGCTGCACCATCCTGAGCTGCTCGTCCCCGACGCGGCGGTTGGCGTGATCGCGCGGACCCAGGCGGTGCTCTTCCTCGCGGCAGCCGCCGCGACCTAACGAGAGCTCTCGCCGTGAGTCGACGGAACCGACTCGAAAGGCAGCAGCGCGAGCGTGGCGAAGTCTTTGCTTACCGCGCCGATCTCCTCGGGAAAGGCAGCCAGGTTGACGTTCAGCGAGAAGCCCGCCGGCGTATCGAGCGGACGGAAGAAGTCGTCGAAATGGCTGGCCAGTACCACCCTCGGCTGGAGGGCGTCCAGCACGCGAGGCCAGTAGTCCGGCGTGAAGCGCCGACCCGCGATGCCGGCCAAGAAGACATCGACGCCGTGGTGGCGGATCTCTGCATCGAGCAGGTTCGCACTGCCCTGGTGGTAGAAGGTCTTCCTGGCCACCTCGATGTGAATGCCCCAGACCTGCCCGCACTTGTATGCCATCGGCGAGAGCGCATCCAGGTGCTCGCAGGTGAGCTCGCCGTCTGAAGGCACCTTTAGCCCGAGCAGCAGCTTCGAATGCAGACTCGGCACAAACGTCACCGTGAAGGGCCCGACCTCAAGCGGCTTGTGCGCGACCACCTGCACCGCTCGCTCGCTCTGGTCGTGCAGGCGCATCAGCTGCGCGAGCGAGGAGGAGCCATAAGCATGGCAGTCGTAGCGCGCACAGATCTCCGGGATGTCGATCGCATGATCGAAGTGCGTATGTCCCACAAGCACACCGATCACCTTGCCCTTGGGCTTCAGCCACCGCTCGACCGCCTGTTGGTTCGCCAGCGCACTCCTACCGCGCACCACCTCGGCGAGCGTCACGCGGGACACGTAGGGGTCGATGTAGATCGTCTGGCCCTCGAAGGTGAGCCGATAGCCGGCCACCCCGAGCCATTCGAGCTCGAGGCCGCGTGGGAGATCGAGCACGCTCGCGGCATTGCTCGCGAGCTCGGCCTGCGCGAGCGTGTCTGCCTGCGCGCGCTGCTTGTGTTGCGCGATATAGCGGCCAAGGCTCGCGAAGTGACCGACCAGTCCGTTCATCCCCTTGACGAGGCTAGCCGGAGTCGCTGGAGGGGCGAGTTCGCAGGCTAGAATTTGCGCGTGTCCGGCCGGCCCACCCCGCCGCTCTACCTGGGACCAACTCGACATGATCAAGGCCCTACAAACCTGGGCGCAGACACACGGACAGCCCCCATTGAGTGTTGATTGGGGACGCGCAAAGCCCGAGCACCCATGCAGCGAAACCGTAACGACACACTTCGGGACCTGGCCCGACGCGCTCCGCGCCGCCGGCCTACAGCCCCGGCCAAGACCAAAATGCCGCGCAAGGCCCTGGGGCCCCAGCGACATCATCAAATCCCTCCAACACTGGAGCACCCAACACGGCCGCCCACCACGCTCCTGCGAGTGGCTCAAGGCAGCCCCTGAGCACCCATCCACCAACACCGTCCGCCGTCCGCAAGTACTTCGGCAGTTGGACGGCAGCTCTCGACGTAGCAAGAGTCGCCTAACGAACAACGAGTCTGATGCGTCGATTTGCTCCCACGACAGGCACCGACACTAGAAAGAAGCAGCTCTAGATCCCGGACAAGACCTTGATCTCATTCATGAACCGCCCCGGCAGCTTGTGATGACTCAATTTGTCGAGCTCGTCGATACCGATTCCGGACGTTCAGTTTGTCGCTGGCGATCAACAGCAACGATGTCCGGCAGGCTCATCTGCCAGCGATCAACATGCCTTCGTGGAAAGGTGCGAAGTGAAATAGGGAAGCGACGGTAGGCGCGATAGTACGGAGCAGTCAGTGGTTCACGGCCCTATGGCAGCTACCGACTATGGGCTTGGGGCAGCACCGCAAGTCTCGCCAGTCTGCAAGGCGGTCATCGGAGACATTCCTTGACGCACGCGTCACCGCCGTTAGGCTTGTAGTCCGATTATTGGATTCCTTGCTTCTATCCACAGGCCCTCGGGCCTTGAAAAGGGCCCCGCGGGGGCCGAGCGAAAGGACTGTAGCAATGAGGAAGGTTACAACGACAGGAGTGCTGCTCTCAATTCTCGTGCTCTGCTTTGGCGGGCCGCCGACAGCGTCGGCGGCGGAAACGGAATGGTTATGCAATGAAAAAGTTGTGGGGACGAAAAGTGAATGTGTAGTACTTGGTGAAAATTTAGAAGTGCTGTTATTGAAGGATATGAGCGCGGGGTCAGAGGTTGACTGTCCTGTGGGTTCCGTGTTAAGCGAAGGTTTCGTTGGCCCGGGTGCGAAAGACGAAACGACTAAAGTGGAATTCTTGGAAGCCGGCGCGAAATGTACCGCGCCCGAAAAAGCAGAAAACTTAAAAGGAGAATCGGTCGCAAATGCATGCAAAAAAGCGGTAAAGGTGGAAGCTGAGAATCTGCCGTGGAATACGACGCTTGAAACGATCAACGAAGAACTGTGGGACAAGATCGCGGGGTCGAAAGAAAAATCAAACCCGGGTTACTTAACGGAATGTGAAGTGGAAGGAATAAAAGTCGACGACTTATGTGAAGCTAATGAAGCGCTACCGCTGTTAGTCGCGGTCGAAGATTTAGCGGCAGATTCAGAAGAACCAAAACTGTCGTTAGTCGACATGTTATTCCTTGCGACGACCTTTCAAGAGAAAGAAGGAAAAGAAGTCCAAGGCGAATGGGGGAAATGCTCGGTTGGTGGTGCTAATAGTGCGTTAGTGGTTGGTGAACTCTTACTTGAAGCGTTACTCGCAGGTGCCGCCGTCCCGCTCAAAGCTATGAGGAAAGTGGTGGAAGGGACGGAATGGTTATGTAATGGAGAACCGGTGGATTCAAAAAGTGAATGTGTAGTACTTGGTGAAAATTTAGAAGTGCTGTTATTGAAGGATATGAGCGCGGGGTCAGAGGTTGACTGTCCTGTGGGTTCCGTGTTAAGCGAAGGTTTCGTTGGCCCGGGTGCGAAAGACGAAACGACTAAAGTGGAATTCTTGGAAGCCGGCGCGAAATGTACCGCGCCCGAAAAAGCAGAAAACTTAAAAAGGAGAATCGGTCGCAAATGCATGCAAAAAAGCGGTAAAGGTGGAAGCTGAGAATCTGCCGTGGAATACGACGCTTGAAACGATCAACGAAGAACTGTGGGACAAGATCGCGGGGTCGAAAGAAAAATCAAACCCGGGTTACTTAACGGAATGTGAAGTGGAAGGAATAAAAGTCGACGACTTATGTGAAGCTAATGAAGCGCTACCGCTGTTAGTCGCGGTCGAAGATTTAGCGGCAGATTCAGAAGAACCAAAACTGTCGTTAGTCGACATGTTATTCCTTGCGACGACCTTTCAAGAGAAAGAAGGAAAAGAAGTCCAAGGCGAATGGGGGAAATGCTCGGTTGGTGGTGCTAATAGTGCGTTAGTGGTTGGTGAACTCTTACTTGAAGCGTTACTCGCAGGTGCCGCCGTCCCGCTCAAAGCTATGAGGAAAGTGGTGGAAGGGACGGAATGGTTATGTAATGGAGAACCGGTGGATTCAAAAAGTGAATGTGTAGTACTTGGTGAAAATTTAGAAGTGCTGTTATTGAAGGATATGAGCGCGGGGTCAGAGGTTGACTGTCCTGTGGGTTCCGTGTTAAGCGAAGGTTTCGTTGGCCCGGGTGCGAAAGACGAAACGACTAAAGTGGAATTCTTGGAAGCCGGCGCGAAATGTACCGCGCCCGAAAAAGCAGAAAACTTAAAAGGAGAATCGGTCGCAAATGCATGCAAAAAAGCGGTAAAGGTGGAAGCTGAGAATCTGCCGTGGAATACGACGCTTGAAACGATCAACGAAGAACTGTGGGACAAGATCGCGGGGTCGAAAGAAAAATCAAACCCGGGTTACTTAACGGAATGTGAAGTGGAAGGAATAAAAGTCGACGACTTATGTGAAGCTAATGAAGCGCTACCGCTGTTAGTCGCGGTCGAAGATTTAGCGGCAGATTCAGAAGAACCAAAACTGTCGTTAGTCGACATGTTATTCCTTGCGACGACCTTTCAAGAGAAAGAAGGAAAAGAAGTCCAAGGCGAATGGGGGAAATGCTCGGTTGGTGGTGCTAATAGTGCGTTAGTGGTTGGTGAACTCTTACTTGAAGCGTTACTCGCAGGTGCCGCCGTCCCGCTTGAAGCGGACAAATAGGACCTGTCCGACCAGGTAGCCAACGCGAATAGTGGGTTATGCCTGCGGGTACAGGGCTGCATAGATCGAGCGGCCCTGTACCGGCCAGGTAGAAGCGTCTGCGACGGGGCGGGGCGTAGCGGTGGGCGGCAAGCCGTGGAAAGCCAAGCGGTTGATGATCAGGGAGGTTTTCGAGGGATTCACGGCCGGCGCTCGCGGTATTCCAGCTGTGGCGGCGAGGGGTGCGCGTGCTGGCGGCCTAACTGGGACGCTTGTGGGGTCGCTCGACGAACGCAGAATTTGAGGTTACGTCCTCACTCCCGACGCGCCCCTGCTGCGACGACAATCACCCTTGCGTCTGATGGCTGATCATGCGCGTAGATTTGAGTGGTCCTCGAGCCTGCGTGGCACCCAACTAGACCGTCCATAGCGGCACGTGGCCGCGTCGGGCGGAACCGGTAATAGCCGGCGCGGCGATAGCGTCCAAGAACGCGGGCTTGCTCGGATCTAGGCCCCAGATTGGGGCCCCGACGCCAGCAAAGGACGCACCCTAAATGCTTTTATCCGACGGAGTCTTGTCATCGGGCAACGACCTACCAAGCGTCGCCGACTCCTCAGTCGATGCGATCTGGTCGTTCGACGTCTTTGTCCACGTCGCACCGGTTGATCAAGCGGGCTATCTCGCCGAGATCGCCCGTGTGCTGACGCCGGGAGGCGTCGCTGTCATCCACCATGCGGATGGACGCAACCGCGGGGATCTGCCGAGTCGCAGCGACTGGCGCTCGCCGATGTCGCGGCACCTCCTCGCGACATTGGCCCATCAGAGCGGCCTCTCAGCCGAGGCCCAAATCGACTCTTGGGGCGATGATGGCTGCTACGATCTGGGCGCGCATCACGATGCGATCACCGTCTGCCGTAAGCCCCACGGCGCGGGATAGCATTGACTCAGTGCCCGACCGGCTCTACTTCACCGACTCCGACGAGGCCAACGCGCTGATAGCGAGCGATCCGATGGCGCTGCTGATTGGGTTCGCGCTCGACCAACAGGTCTCGGTTCAAAAGGCTTTCTCGGGTCCGCTCGCAGTGCAGGAGCGACTCGGCACGCTCGATGCAACGAAGCTCGCCGCCGCCGATCTCGAGCCGGTCTTTCGCGAGAAACCGGCGATCCACCGCTTCCCCGCAAAAATGGCCGAACGCGTCCAGGCGCTCGCGACGCACGTGCGCGACGAGTACGACGGCCACGCCGAGCGCGTCTGGACGACCGCGAAGGACGGCAAGGAGCTACGCGCCAACATCGCTGGCCTTCCCGGCTTCGGGGAGATGAAGGTCAAGGCGCTGGGGGCGGTGCTCGCCAAGCGCTACAAACTGAAGGCCGCGAAGGCACTCGTGCCGCCACATCCGACGCTCGGTGACGTCGACTCACCGCAGGCGCTGCTCGACTATCAGGCCGCCAAGCGTGTTCACAAGGCCGAGTGGAAGCAGATGAAAAGCGGTGCGTAGCCGGAGCAGTGCGAGGTCAATCGTGCGGGGGAGAGCCAGCGAAGACCGTGACGCCGGGCACCGCTGTCGGCGTGATCTCCGTGGGGCGGCTTGCAGCGAGTAGGACCAAGGTGAACCCACGAATCTGGACTGCACGCTCGACGAAGAAGCCGGGAACCGAGGGAGCGGGTGCCGCACCTAGGGCACGCTGCCCAGCGGCACGCACAGGTTCAACAATGACCCAAGCCCGTTGTGCCACGACGCCCGATGGCGTTACAGAGGGTCGGCCCAGATAGGTCTGAACGACCGGCGCGCTGAGCCGCGTCACAGCTAGGACCACGGCATTGGAATCGATCGACTCGGCGCGGGCGAGAGCGCTCTTCCAGTCGGGCTGCTCATAACGCCAGTCCGTCGCAACCCAAATCGAGACGACGGCAGCCAAAGCTACGTATATCGCCAGCGGCGCCGCGCGGAAGCGAAGCATCGCTGGCACACCAACCGCGACGACCAGCGGCAGCGCCGCGATGATGTTGCGCGCATAGAAGCGGTCCTCAATCCCAGCAGCGGCCAGGAGTAGCGGCAAGAGGACAATTGCCACGGCAAGCACCAGCAACGGCCGCAGCTCTCGGCGAGCGCGCAACGCCATCCATACCCCGCCGGTAACGGCGAGACCGAATACGACTAGACCGCACACCTCAAGCCAGGCCCTCGGCACATTCGGTCCCATCGCAAACTGCCGGATCGCTTCAGACAGCCGAGTCCTGAGTGGGATGCCCGCAATGAACCCGGCGCGTTCGTCCCCGGATTGGCCCACCACCAGCGGAATCAGCGGGAGGATGCACACACAAACAAGCGCGCCGAAGCCGACCGTAGCGCGCCGCAAGCTCGGCCGCACGACGAGCAATACCGCGACCTCGGCGGCGACAACGAAGATGCCGAAATAGTGAGTCCAGACGCACGCGACCGAAGCCAGGACCCACAGTACGAAAGATCTTCTCGAGCTTTGCTCGAGGAGCGTGGAGAAGGCCCAGATTGACAGCAAGGCAATCAACACGAAGAGCCCATAACTGCGCGCGTCAGTGGAATAGAAAACCAGCATGGGGCTCACGGCGAGAATGACGGCCGTCGCCAAGGCCGCCCGCCAACCAATCAACCGACGCAGCGCCAGGTATGCGATCGGGATAGAAGCTATGAGTGCGGAGGCTGAAATCAAGCGCATGCCGACCGTGCTGCGAGCGTGCAGCAGCCATCCCAGCGCGTAATACAGCGGCGGGGTTGACTCGGTCGTTTCGATGTGGTGCCACAGTCCCGAGAGACTTGATTCGCGGATGATCTCGCGGGTATAGATTTCGTCAAGCCACAGACTCTGATGGCCTAGAAACGGCAGGCGCAGGCCGGCAGCGATCGCTGTCGCCAGGGCCACAGCGAGCCAAACCATTCGGCGGCGCGCGGCACTCATCTCAGGGGCCGCTGCCACGCCGAACAGCTTTGCACAGCCGGGCCAGCGCAGAACGGGTTGATCCGCTACGGTCAGCCCTCGGCATCTAAATCGGGGGGATTTGTTGGGCTCGGAGGCGACTAGTCGCTCTCGCATCTCGGAGGGCGCACAGCCGTCGAGTTCGTCGCAGCCGCAAAGCCCTGGCGCCGGCGCCTCAGCCGGGCTTTTCGTCAGCGCGCTGCTCGCCTTTGTGGCGATCGGAGCGGCGCTACCGGTGTTGCCCACGTTCGTACGCGGGCCTCTGCACGCGAGCGATCTTGCGGTCGGCATCGTGGTCGGCACCTTCGCGATCACCTCGATCATCTGCCGTCCCTTTGCCGGGCGTCAGTCGGACCATCATGGGCGCCGGATCGTGCTCGTCTGTGGCTCGCTGGCGATGGCCCTGGGCGGCGTTCTCTATCTGCTCAGCGACAGCGTGACCACCGTGATCCTCGCGCGGCTCGTGGTGGGGGGCGGCGAGGGCGCTGTCTACACCTCGGGCGCAACCTGGGCCGTGGACCTCGCCCCTCCCGACCGACGGGGACTCGCGCTCGGGCTGTTTGGCCTGGCCGTCTGGGGCGGGCTCTCACTCGGCCCAGTAGCGGGCGAGCTACTGCGCTCGGGAGTCAGCTATGACGCCGTCTGGGTGCTGACCGCGGTGCTGCCGCTCGCCGGCGCGGCGATCGCATCGCGACTACCCGAGACCGCGCGCCTGGCGCCCACCGATACGTCAGCGCCACGGGTGCTCTTCCCCCGCCCGGCACGGCGTCCGGGGATCGCTCTTGCACTCGCCAACGTCGGCTATGCGGCGCTTGCCGGCTTCGTGGTGTTGCACCTGCGCCACCGCGGGATCGACGGCGGAGCGAGCGTCTTTACGGTCTTCGCGGTCGCCGTCTTTGGTAGTCGTCTGGTGTTCAGCCGCGTGCCCGACCGCGCCGGCGCACGGCGCACGGCGACTGCCGCGGGGCTGATCGAGGCGCTCGGCCTGCTCATCATCGCGCTCGCGGGCACACTGCCTGTTGCTCTCGCCGGCGCGCTCGTCATCGGCGTTGGCTTCTCGATGCTGTTCCCCTCGCTGGCATTGATGGTCGTGGGCGAGGTCGGTGAGGATCGCCGCGGCTCAGCGCTCGGCGCCTTCACGATGTTCTTCGACATCGGCGTCGGCCTGGGCGGACCGTTGGCCGGCGCCACCGCGGCGCTCGCTGGCTACCCCGCAGTGTTCGTGCTCGCGGCTGCCGCGGCGCTTGGGACGGCGGCTCTCGCCGCAACCGGTGGTGCTGGCGCACTGAGCGCGCGTACCTTGAACGAGACAAGCTGATCGGGCTTCAGCGCGCGTCGGTCCAGCATCGCTACGGTTGCCGGGATGTGGACCCAGCGCGCGATCACCCTGGCACCGCGGCCGCGCGGCTATCACCTGATCACGCAGGAGATCGTCCAAGCCCTGCCGCAGATCGGCGAGCTCGAGGTCGGGCTCGCGCATCTGTTCCTGCGCCATACCTCGGCCTCGCTCACGCTCAACGAGAACGCCAGCCCGGACGTGCGGCATGACTTCGCCGCCTACTTCGATCGAGCCGTCCCGGAGAACGCCTCTTTCTGGACACACACGCTCGAGGGAGCCGATGACATGCCCGCGCACATCAAGACCTCGCTGCTCGGCCCCTCGCTCTCACTCCCGATCGCCGGCGGGCGCCTCGCACTCGGCACCTGGCAGGGGATCTACCTGTGCGAGCACCGCGACGCCGGCGGGCCACGCTCATTGATTGCGACCGTCTGGGGCGAGGGCGCGAGGCAGTAATCCAGAGCTAACCGCTTGGCAACTATTGTTGGTTAATGGAACGAATACTTGCCATCTTCACCATGGTCTCGTTGCTCGGCGGCCCAAGCAGGCTCTCACTGGCAGCTAGTTGCGTATGCAACCACAGCGTTATGCTTTACCGATGGAGCTAGGCCTCGCCACCTTCGCCGACCTTGCCAGCGGCGTGAGCCCCCATCAGCGCATGCTCGACTTGATGGAGGAGATCGAGCTCGCCGACCAGCTTGGCCTGGACGTGTTCGCGATCGGCGAGCACCACCGTCCTGACTTCCTCATCTCCTCACCCGCCGTCGTGCTCGGAGCGGCCGCCGTCAAGACCGAACGCATCCGCCTCTCAAGCGCGGTCACGGTCCTCAGCTCCGATGACCCGGTGCGGGTCTTCCAGGACTTTGCCGAGGTCGACCTGCTCTCGGGCGGGCGCGCCGAGATCATGGCCGGTCGTGGCTCCTTCCTCGAGTCCTTCCCGCTGTTCGGCTACGACCTCGACGACTACGACGCGCTCTACGCCGAGAAGCTCGAGCTGCTGCTCGCGATCCGCGAGCAAGCACACGTCAGCTGGTCGGGCCGGCTGCGCCCAGCACTACACGACGCAGGCGTGTGGCCGCGGCCCCTACAAGACCCGCTGCCAGTGTGGGTGGCCGTCGGCGGTTCGCCCGAGTCGGTTATCCGCGCGGGCAAGCTCGGGCTGCCCCTGACGATCGCGATCATCGGCGGACAGCCGGCCCGCTTTGCGCCGCTCGTCGAGCTCTACCGCGAGTCAGCGCGCCAAGCCGGTCATGATCCGGCTCAAACGCGGCTGGCGATCAACACGCACGCCTTCGTCGCTGACTCACACGCCGCAGCGGACGCGGCCTTCGCGGCTTCATATCTGGCGATGATGAATCGCATCGGTCGCGAGCGCGGCTGGCCACCCGCCGGGCGAGCGCAATACGAAGCGCTCAGAGCGCCCGACGGTGCGCTCGCGGTCGGCGCACCCGAGCAGGTCGCCGAGAAGATCCTCTACGAGCACGAGCTCTTTGCGCACCAGCGCTACATCGCCCAGATGAGCGTCGGCGCGGTCGCCCACCGCGACGTGCTGCGCTCGATCGAGCTGTTCGGAACCGAGGTCGCGCCGCTTGTGCGTAGCGAGATCGCCCGTCGCACATCCAGCGCGGAGGATCAGGCGTCGCGCGGGTCTTCAGGCACGACACGATCGACAAGCGCTCCGGCAGGGCGTACTGCGATCTGAGCGCGCAGCTCCGGGCGGTAGGTCAGCAGCGCGATGCTCGGGGCGATCACGTAGTCGGCCACGGTCAGCTGCTCTGCGTTCAACACGCCGGCCTCGATCCATCCGTCGATCCTGTCGAGCATCGGTCCCAGCTCCGCAAGCAGCTTCGCCTCGTTGCCCGGGTTGGCGCGGAAGCTGACCCGCGCGCCGCCTGAGGCGAACACGCGCATGGGGTCGTTCGTTGCGAGCAGGGGACCGAGTCGCCCGCGGCTACCGCGGTTGTGCAGCGCGCCGAGACCGTGAGCGGCAGCAGTCAGCACGATCCGGCGAGCGGCCATCTGAAAGGCTTCATCGCCCCATGCCTCGACCTCTTCGACGGCTGCGCGACACTCGCCATCCGCCGGGAAGAGCGACGGCTCTGGCAGCTCCCGCTCGAGGAAGCGCGCGATCTCGTAGTTGCGCTGGATGCGGTGATCGCCGTAGCGCAGCGCCGGGACCGTGCCCGCGCGATCGAGCATCGCGAGCATGCGGTGCGTGCCGCCGTCGACCTGGCGGATCGGCGTACGGTGACCGGGGAAGCCACGCAGCCTCACGAGCAGCCCGTGCGGACCGGTGGGCAGCACTACCGTGCGGTAGTCGATCCCCTTGTGCTCGAGCATCAGCATGCCCGTGCGGCAGGCATGCGAGCCGGAGATCACGTATAGCTTCGGACGCGTCGCGGGGGCCATCAGGAGGGCCCTGGCAGAACGTCGATCTCCGGTGAGCGCAGCGCGATGCCGAGCCCGCGCAGGGCGACGCGCCCGGACTGCGGGTAGAAGCACATGTCGCTGGGCTCGCGCGTTCCGTAGGCGAGGTAGGTCAGGCCCTCGGGACCTGGACGCAAGGCGTGCGCGATCCCGCTGCCGGCTGGCCGCGCGATCACATCGCCCCGTACCAGCGGGCTCTCCTCGGGCGCCTGCGCGCCGCGCCCCCATAGCTCGAGCACGCCATCGCCATCGAGCACCACGAACAGCTCCTCCTCGAGCGAGTGACAGTGCGCGGGCGCGCCCGCCCCTCCGGCGGGCAACGTCACGTGGTTCAGACCAGTTGCCCGCGCACCGGCGGCGCGTGCGAGCGGGCGCACCATCCCATTGAGGATCGCGGGCACGCCCTTGAGCGCGACCATGTTGGCCGCGCGCTCAGGCGTCGGCGGCGGACACTCCGGCGGTCCCACTGCCGCCTCGCGGGCAAAGGGCGAGTCTCCCTGGCCGAGCTCGATCCAGCGCGGAAACGACCAGGCCACCCCGGCGCGGGGCAGCGCGGTCAGGATCGGCTCTGAGCGCTGACCGAAGACGAGCACGTCGAGCCCGCCCTCGCCAGCGCGCAAGGTGTGCTCGCCACGGCCGGGGCGGTGCACGATGCAATCCCCTGAGGTGACCGCATAGGTCTTGCCTGCCTGCCACAGCAGGCCCTCGCCGCCGAGCACGAAGAAAATCTCCTCCTCGGCCCCGTGATCGTGCGCCGGTGTGGAGAAGTGATCCGGTGCGATCTCGATCCGCCGCAGCCCGATCGTGCGCGTCCCGGCAGCGCGCCCGAGCTCATGCCAAACGCCCTTGATGTGCCCCACCGCGCGCTCGGCGCCCGGCGTCTCGTACACGTTCGCAGCCGCCACGCCGGCGACGCTATCAGTGTGCCTTTATTCACCGGGCCGTCGCTGCGACTTGATCAGGCGCCCCGCCGCGCAATCCTCGATCAGGGTCTGCAAGCGTCGCTCGCGCGTCTCCGACCGCTTCGCCGAAATCACCCACCAGGCGGCCACCCGTTTGTAGCCGGCCGGACGCGCGCTCCAGTAGGCCCATGCCCGCGCATCTGCCTGCAGACGGGCGAGCGCCGGCAGCGGCAGCGCGACCTCACCCTGCTCAAAGGAGTAGATCCGCGAGTTCTCCTCGCTGCGCGCGCGGTAGGCCCGCAACCCAGCAGGCTGCATCAGCCCAGCGGCGATCAGCCGCTCGGCCTTCTCGATGTTGACCGCGCTCCACGTGCTGCGCGCTTTGCGCGGCGTGAAGCGAATCGAGTGCGAGAGCTCATCGATGCGCCGCCGCACGCCGTCGATCCAACCGAAGCAGAGCGCCTCATCGACCGCCTCCGGCCAGCTCATGCCACCGCGTCCGCTCGCCTGCTTGTAGAGGCCGACGAGCACCTCCGTCTCGCGCTCGTGGTGCTCGACCAGCCACGCTCGCCAGTCGCTCGGGGAGGGAAAGAAGACAGGGGTGCTCATGCCCTCATCTTCTACCGAATTACCACTACGTCACCCCTCATCACCACGCGCAGCAAAGCCCGTCGGCATGCGCGTCAGCTCGTGTGAAGCGATCACGCGGTCGATCAGCCCGTAGTCGCGCGCTTGCTCAGCAGTGAAGTAGCGGTCGCGATCCATGTCCTCGTGGACGCGTGCCAGCGGCTGGCCGGTGTGGCGTGCATAGATCTCATCGATCTGGGCGCGCAGCTCGAGGATCTCCCGGGCGTGGATCTCGATGTCCGCCGACTGACCCTCAAAGCCGCCCGAGGGCTGGTGGATCAAGATCCGGCTGCTGGGCAGCGCCATGCGCTTGCCGGGGGCGCCGCCGGCAAGTAGCAGTGAGCCCATGCTCATCGCGACCCCGAAGCAGATCGTCTGCACCGTCGGGCTTGATGAATTGCATCGTGTCGTAGATCGCCAGGCCCGCGTAAACCGAGCCGCCCGGGGAATTGATGTAGAGCGAGATGTCCTTCTCGTCGTCCTCGCTCTCGAGGTGCAGCATCTGCGCGACGACGAGGTTCGCGACCTGGTCGTCGACGGGTGTGCCGATGAAGACGATGCGCTCACCCAGCAAGCGCGAGTAGATGTCGAAGGAGCGCTCTCCGCGCGCGCTCTGCTCGACGACCATCGGGATCAGTGGCATGGGCTATCCTTTCGACAACTAGTTGGTTGTCGCACGACAATAGCAACCATTTGGTTGTCAAAGGAGGTCGCGATGTCGGTCAGGCGCGAGGTACAGGTGGAGGCATCCCCCGAGGAGGTCTGGGAGGCGCTCGCTACCGACGAGGGCCGTGAGCGCTGGCTGGATGAGCCCGCACACGAGATCGAGATCGAGCATGCCGAGGCGCCGCACCGGCTCGTGTGGTGGTGGTCGCAGGACGATCAGCCGCCCACGCGCGTTGAGTTCCTCGTCGTGGCAAGCTCATCCGGCACACGGGTCGTGGTGACCGAGAGCATGCCCGCCTTTCCGATCGCCCCCTTCGCGCAAAGCTTCGCATTGGTGTGCGCTTGAGCGAGGACGTCGGGCCAGTATTCGCGGCGCTCGCCGACCCGACGCGGCGCTGGATGCTGCAGGCGCTGATACGCGCGCGCAGCACGAGCGTGCCCGCGCTCGCCGCGGAGCTGCCGATCAGCCGCCAGGCCGTCGCCAAGCACATCGCCACGCTCGACGAGGCGGGCCTGCTCGAGCGCGAGCCAAGCAGCGGGCGCGAGGTCCACTACCGCCTGCGTGCGGGGGCGCTCGCCTCGGCCAGCTCATGGCTGCGTGAGGCGGAGACGGCATGGGATGGGCGGCTCGCGCGCCTGAAGGATTCGCTCGAAGGCGACCGCTGAGCTCCGGCCGTTACGTAGTTTCCGCCCCGCTATCCGCGGTTGCTTGCGGATACCGCTCTAAGCACCGCCGCTTAGGTTTGCCACTGCAACCAAAAACAGTCGCAGGCGGCCAATCCCCCGCCGTGTGGCACCCATAGCAGTACCTCTCCCCTACATGAAGCCGCTCTCCGCGCCCGTTAGTCAGCGTATATCTCCGCTTGCGGGCCGGGGGTGGCTTCATGTATATCCGTAGGCCTCCTCATGATGGGTAAACGCTCCTCGCGCACAGTCGCAGCGGCGACAGCGGGCCTCGTCGGCTACGACCTGCTCCAGCGCCGTCGAGCAATCCTGCGCAACTTCCCGATCATCGGCCACCTGCGCTACCTGCTCGAGGCGTTTGGGCCCGAGCTGCGCCAGTACATCGTGACCTCCAACAACGAGGAGCGGCCCTTCTCGCGCGACCAGCGGCGCTGGATCTCCGCTTCGGCCGAAGGCGAACCAAACGTCTTTGGCTTCGGCACCGACGACGAGATGGAGTCGGTGCAGAGCCTCTTGATCATCAAGCACTCGCCCTTCCCTGCCCCCACTCCCGCCAGCGGAACACCCGGCGCAGCGCCGCACTACGAGATCCCGGCCGCAAAGGTGCTCGGTGCGGGACACGGCCGTCGCCGCGCCTTCCGCCCCGCCTCGATCGTGAACCTCTCGGGGATGAGCTACGGCGCGCTGTCCGCACCCGCGGTCGCGGCGCTCAACCACGGGGCGAGCATCGCCGGGGTGCTGCACAACACCGGCGAGGGCGGCCTCGCGCAGGCCCATCGGCAGGGTGGCGAGCTGGCCTTTCAGATTGGCACCGGCTACTTCGGCTGCCGCGATGAGCGTGGCGACTTCAGCCTCGAGCGGCTCTGCGCGCGTGTCGAGGAAGCACCCGTACGCGCGATCGAGATCAAGCTCTCCCAGGGCGCCAAGCCGGGACTGGGAGGGCTGCTGCCCGCAGGGAAGGTGACGCCCGAGATCGCCGCGATCCGCGGCGTGCCCATCGGGCAGGACTGCGTCAGCCCACCCGCCCACTCGGCATTCGCCAACGTCGCGGAGCTGATCGAGCTGATCGAGACGATCGCCGCAGCGACCGGTCTGCCAGTGGGCATCAAGTCCGCCGTCGGTGAGAGTGGCTTCTGGGAAGAGCTGAGCAAACGGATGGCAAGTAGCGGCGGCGGCCCCGACTTCATCACGATCGATGGCAGCGAGGGCGGCACCGGCGCTGCACCGCTGGCCTTCTCCGACCACGTGGCGCTGCCCTTCAAGCTCGGCTTCGCACGCGTCTACGGTTGCATCGCCCGCGCCGGCTTGGCCGAGGAGGTGGTCTTCATCGGCGCGGGGCGACTCGGCTTCCCCGACGCTGCGCTGTTCGCACTCGCGCTCGGCTGTGACCTGGTCAGCGTCGGACGTGAGGCGATGCTCGCGATCGGCTGCATTCAGGCGCAGCGTTGCCATACGGGTCGCTGCCCGACCGGGATCGCAACCCAGTCGCCATGGCTGACACACGGCCTGGACCCCGAGCTCGGGTCCTCACGCACCGCCGGCTACCTGTTCGCGCTACGCGCCGAGATGCTCGCGCTAGCGCGCTCTTGCGGCGTGGCGCATCCTGCGCTCGTGCGCCCAGAGCACTTCGAGATCGTCAGCGAGTGCTACGGCTCGGCCTCGCTGGCCGAGGTGTTCGCCTATCCGCCCGAGTGGCCGCTGCTCTCCCCAGAGCGCCGCAGCGAGACCGAAACGCTGATCGGCACGTCGCCTACGCCTTACACTCGCGCGTGATGAGCACGGTCGACGTGCCCAAGGACGGCGCGAGCCCAGTCCTGCAGTGCGCCCATCTGCACAAGCGCTTCGGCGAGCTGCAGGCGGTTGACGACGTCGGCTTCACGATCGCCGCGGGTGAAACCTACGGCCTGCTCGGCCCAAACGGTGCGGGCAAGACGACCACGATCTCGATGATCTGCGGACTGCTGGCAGCCGATTCGGGAACGGTGCAGGTGGCTGGCCTCGAGCTCTCGACGCACAGCGTGCGAGCGCGCGCGGCGATCGGCTACGTGCCGCAGGAGCTCGCGATCTACCCGGACCTGAGCGCGCGCGAGAACCTGCATTTCTTCGCTGAGCTCTACGGGCTCGCGCGCGCCGAGATCGGCGCTCGCGTCGAGGAGATCCTCGAGGTCATCGGCCTGCGCGAGCGCGCCGACGATGCGGCCGGCGAGTACTCGGGCGGGATGCAGAGGCGGCTGAACATCGGCATCGGGCTGCTGCATCGCCCGCGGCTGTTGGTGCTCGACGAGCCGACCGTCGGGGTCGATCCGCAGAGCCGCAACTCGATCCTCGAGTCGGTCGAAGCGCTCTCGCGTGAGGGCATGGCGGTGCTCTACACGACCCACTACATGGAGGAGGCCGAGCGCCTCTGCGACCGCATCGCGATCGTCGACGGCGGGCAGCTGCGCGCCGAGGGCACGCGTCGCGAGCTGGTTGCGCTGGTCGGCGAGCACGATCGCGTGAGCCTCGGCGGCACGGGCGATCTGGGCGCCGCCGCGAGTGCCGCGCTGACGCTCGACCCAGTGCGCACCGCCACGGCCGGCGAGGGCGCTATCGAGCTCGTCGTCGATGACGCGCGCAGCCTGCTGCCCGAGCTGCTGCAGCGGGTTGCCGACGCGGGTGTCGCGGTCTCCTCGGTCGAGGTTCAGGAACCCGACCTCGAGGCGGTCTTTCTGCACCTCACGGGCAAGGCACTGAGGGACTGAGCGGTGCGCGCCGCGGTCTTGATCGCGCGCAAGGATCTGCGCCAGCGCTTGCGTGACCGCTCGGCGCTGCTCGTGGTGCTCGTGATCCCCTTCGCGCTGGCCGCGATCCTCGGACTGACGCTCGGCAACGCGAACGCGGGCTCGGTCAAGTTCGACCTCGCGCTCGCCTCGCGCGACAACGGCGCCCCCGCCACCGCGCTGCGCTCTGTACTCGGCGAGCTCGAGCACAGGGGCGTGATCCACCTGCGTAGCGCCAGCTCGCTCGCACAGGCGCGCAGCCTCGCTGACAAGGGTCAGATCGCAGCTGCCTTCTATATACCGCCGGGCTTCTCCCGCGCGGTGAGCAGCAGCGAGAGCGCCGGGCTCACGGTCGTCGGCGACCCCAACCAGCCGATCGGGACGCTCGTGGCCCGCTCGGTCGCGCAGAGCTTCGCGAGCGAGCTCGACGCCATTCGCCTGGCGGTCGCGACTGTCATGCACGCAGGTCCCAGCTCAGTCCACGAAACACCCACCCAGCTCGCCGCCGCGGCGCGCGCGCTCGCAGCGCCGATCGTGATCCGCGATCAAAGCGCCAAGCGCAAGGAGCTCGATCCGAAGACCTTCTACGCCGCCGGCATGGCCGTCTTCTTCCTCTTCTTCACCGTCCAGTTCGGGATCGCCTCGCTGCTCGACGAGCGCCGCGAGGGCACGCTCGCCAGGCTTCAGGCCGCGCCGATCCAGCGTCCGCTGATTCTCGCTGGCAAGGCCCTCACGAGCCTCGTGCTCGGCGTGCTCGCGATGACTGCGTTGGCGCTCGCTTCGAGCCTCTTGCTGGGCGCTCACTGGGGCAACCCCTTCGGCGTCGCGCTGCTGATCCTCGCCGGCGTGCTCGCAGCAACCGCGGTCATGGGCCTCGTCGTCACGCTCGCGCGCACACCCGATCAGGCCGGTTACTGGCAGGCGATCGTGGCGCTCGTGCTAGGGATGCTCGGCGGCACCTTCTTCCCCGTTTATCAGGCCGGCGGCCTGGTAGAGAAGCTGAGCCTGCTGACCCCTCACGCCTGGTTCCTGCGCGGTCTGCGCGATCTCGCGGGCGGTGCCTCAGCCACTGCGGCGCTCGGCCCGACAGCTGTGATCCTGCTCTTTGCGCTCGCCTGCGGGACGGGCATCCTCCTTCGCTCCGCGAGGTTGATCGAGCCGTGAAGGCGATCGCGATCGCCGCGCTCGACATCCGGCGGCTGCTGCGCGAGCGCGCGAACCTGTTCTTCCTGTTCGTGCTGCCGATGCTGATCATCCTGCTGCTGGGAGCCGCCTTTGGCAGCTCGGCGGCACGGGTCGGAGTGCATGTCGGCAAGGGTGCGCTCGCGCGCGAGCTCGTCGCGACGCTCGACTCCGAGCAGAACCTGAAGCTGCGCCAATACACACGCACCGCCGAAGTCGAACGCGGAGTGCAGCAGGGCGAAGTCGAGGCCGGCCTTTTGATCCCAGACACCTACGACAGGACCTTGCAGACCGGCGGGCGCGTCACGCTCGACTATCTCGGCCGACCCGATACGCTCGCCGCGCAGCTCGCGCCGACGATCCAGGCAGCGGTCGCGCACCAAAGCGAGCTGATCCGCGCCGCGCGCCTGCTGCAAGCCCACGGCGGCCCGCCCTTCGCTCAGAGCCTGCGCCGCGCGACCCAGATCTCCAAGCAGCTCGCGCCGATCAGCGTGCGCCTGACCGACCCCTCAGGCGACGCCTACCCACAGGCGCAGGGACAGTTCGACACGAGCGCGAGCACGCAGCTCTTGCTGTTCATCTTCTTCACCTCGCTGACCGGGGCCGGAGCGCTGATCGAGACGCGCCGCCTGGGCGTCGCGCGGCGGATGCTCTCGACCCCGACATCGCTGCGCACGGTGCTACTCGGCGCGGGCCTCGGGCGCCTCGCGATCGCTGTCTTGCAGGCGCTGATCGTGATGCTCGGGGCGCTCGTGCTGGGCGTCAACTGGGGTAACCCGCTAGCTGCTGCGGTGCTCGTGTTCGCCTTCTGTCTGGTGGGTAGCGGCGCCGGCTTGCTGCTCGGCAGCGCGCTCGCAGGCGAACAGCAGGCACGCGCCGCAGCCTTCCTATTCGGCCTCGGCCTCGCCGCGCTCGGCGGCTCGATGGTGCCGCTGGAAATCTTTCCGCACACGATGAAAGTGATCGCCCACCTGACCCCGCACGCCTGGGCAAACGAAGCTTTCGGCACGCTCCTGCATCACGGGGGCAACCTGTCAGACATCGCCGGCGAAGTCGGCGTGCTGCTCGCCTACGCGGCCGTGCTGCTGATCCTCTCGACCTGGATGCTGCGTCGACGCCTGACCGAGGCCAGCTGATGCGAGCTAGTGTCACTCACAAGCTCATCCACGAACAGGGAGGCGCCTGATGGGAAACCTCGGAGGTAGCGCCAGCGAGGAGATCGATGCCCCGCTCGAGCTCCTCTGGGCGATCGTCGAGGACGTGCTGAGCGCTCCGGAGTGGCAGGGCGGCCTCGACGCGATGAGCGCGCTCGAGCACGACGCGCAGGGCCGCCCGACGCTGGTCGAGACAGAGAACGACATCAAGGTCCGCCGCATCAAGGCCCGCGTGCGCTTCAGCTATGAAGGCCCCACGCGCCTGTCCTGGACACAGGAGCAGGGAGACATGAAGTCGGTGGAGGGCTCTTGGGAGCTCGAGGACCTCGGCGAGGGCCGCACGCGCGCGACCTTCAACCTCGATGCCGATCCCGGGCGCATGCTCGGGATGCTGATCCGCGGGCCCGTCGAGGCTGCGACGCGCGCGATCTTCGTGAACGGGCGCCCAGGGGAGCTCAAGCGGCGCGCCGCTCGTGGCTGACCGCAGCGACATCGACTTCAGCTATTCGCTGACGGACCGCGTCTTTCGCCTCAGCATGGGCGAGCTCGCGGACTTCAGCGGCGCCAAGTACGACGGCGACTTCTCGCTCAGCCTCGAGCAGGCGCAGCAACGCAAGCACGAGTACGTGGCCGAGTCGATCGGCATCAAGCCAGGTGCGCGCGTGCTCGACGTGGGTTGCGGCTGGGGCGGGCTGCTCAACTTCATCCGCGCGCGGAGCGCCACCGGCGTTGGCATGACCTTGTCACGTGCGCAATACGAGGCCTGCCGCCGCCACGATCTCGACGTCCACCTGCAAGACGGGCGGCTGATCGACCGTGAGCGCTTCGGCAGCTTTGACGCGGTCGCAAGCCTCGGCGCCTTTGAGCACTTCTGCTCGCCCACGGACTACCGCGCCGGACGTCAGGATCAGATCTACCGGGACATCTTTGCCCACCTCGCGAGCGTGCTGGGAGCCGGCGGGCGCCTGTATTTGCAGACGATGGTTTTCGGCCGCAAGATGATTCCCGTCGAGGAGGTCGACATCCGTGCGCCACGCGACTCCGACGCCTTCGTGCTCGCGCTGATGGAACGTCAATTCCCCGGCTCTTGGCTGCCCTTCGGGGCCGAACAGGTGCTGCGCTGCGCGGAGCCCGCTTTCAGTCTTGTCTCGGACTTAAACGGGCGCCTCGACTACATCGAGACGATCTCCCAGTGGAACGCACGCATCGGCGCACGCAGCCTGCGCAAGTCGCTCCTGAAGCTGCGACTCGTGCCCCGCTGGCTGCGGAGCGCCGACTTTCGCCTCGCCTTCACCTCAGGGGTGAGCGCCAACAAGGTCTGCTTCGAACGCGAGCTGCTCGACCACCATCGGCTCGTCTTCGAGCGACTTCCCTGAACGCGGCGGCGCGCATATGCTGAGGACGGTGAACGATCCCGCCGCGCAAGCACACCACTTCCTCGAGCTGCACCAGAGCGAGCACCCGCTGCTGCTGCCCAACCCTTGGGACCTCGGCTCGGCAAAGGTGCTGGCCTCGCTCGGCTTCAAGGCGCTCGCGACCACGAGCGGCGGCTTCGCGGCTTCGCTCGGCCGCGCCGACGGTGGAGTCTCGCGCGAGGAGGCGATCGCGCACGCACGCGCGGTCACAGAGGCGAGCGGCCTGCCCGTCAACGGCGACTTCGAGAGCGGCTTTGGCGACGAGCCCGCCGCAGTGGCCGAGACGATCGAGCTGGCGCTGGCCGCGGGGATCGCCGGCTGCTCGGTCGAGGATTGGAGCGGCAGCGAGATCTACGAGCACGAGCTCGCGGTCGAGCGCGTTGCGGCTGCGGCCGAGGTCGCACACGGCGGACCGGTACCGCTCGTGCTGACCGCGCGCGCTGAGAACCACATCCGCGGGCGCGATGAGCTCGCTGACACGATCGCCCGTCTGCAGGCCTACGAGCAGGCCGGAGCCGATGTGCTCTACGCCCCAGGGATCCGCAGCATGGGAGACATCCGCGCGGTGCTCGAGGCGGTCGAGAAGCCGCTCAACGTGCTCGCGATGCCTGGCGTGCCACCGATCGGCGAGCTTGCCGAGGTGGGCGTCAGCCGCGTGTCGGTCGGCGGCGCTTTCGCCTACGCCGCCTACGCAGCGCTCGTGCAAGCGGCCAGTGAGCTCCGCGATCAGGGCACCTACGGCTACTTCGAGAGCGTGAAGGCCGGCGTGGTCGCGACACGCGCGGCGTTCACCGCAGAAGACGCTTAGCGCACCTCATAGCGCGCAGGCACGATCCGCTCGTCGCGCTTTGGCGGACGCACGTACTTGCGCCGTTGGCGCGGCGGCAGCTTCAGCGGCTTGGCGCGATCGAGGTGCTCATAGGGCACGAGCGTGAGCAGATGGCTGATCAGGTTCAGCCGTGCCGAGCGCTTGTTGTCGGCCTCGACCACATACCAGGGGCTCGCGTCGGTGTCGGTCTGGGCAAACATGCGGTCCTTGGCTTCGGCGTACTCGACCCAGCGCGCGCGTGCTTCACGGTCGATCGGGCTGAACTTCCAGCGCTTGCGGGGATCTGAGAGACGCTTCTTGAAGCGCCGCTCCTGCTCCTCGTCGCTGACCGAGAGCCAGTACTTCACGAGCATGATCCCGTCGTTCTGCAGGGACTGCTCGAAGGTCGGACAGAAGCGCAGGAACTCCTCGTATTGCTCCTGCGTGCAGAAGCCCATCACGTGCTCGACGCCCGCGCGGTTGTACCAGCTGCGGTCGAACAGCACGATCTCCCCGGCCGCGGGTAGGTGCGCAACGTAGCGCTGGAAGTACCACTGGCTGCGCTCACGCTCCCCTGGTGTAGGCACGGCCACGACACGGCAGGTGCGTGGGTTCAGGAAGGCGATCACGCGCTTGATCACGCCGTCCTTGCCGGCGGTGTCGCGCCCCTCGAACAGCACCACCAGGCGCCGCCCGCCGGCCACGATCCACTCCTGCATGTAGACGAGCTCGGTCTGCAGCCGTAGCAGCTCCTTCTCGTATTGCTTCCCGGAGAGCTCCACCGCCTGAGCAAGTTAGCGCGCGGGCGCGCGCCTAGGTCTGTAGCGCCGAGATCGCCCGCTCAATTACAGGTCCCTGTGCGGGCCAATCCTCGCTCGGGACCGCCCCCACGATCACCGACTCCGCCCGTCCGCCACCCACCAGACAGGCAATCTCGATGTAGCGCGTTCCCGCAACCGTCGTGTAGGCATCGTGCACGCATGCCCCGCGCCCGCCACGAAAGCGCAGCCCGCTCGCGCTGGCCTGCAGCGTGACCGCACGCTCGCCCTCCGCCGCGTTATGGCGAGGACGGAACGAGGCCCAGTTGGCTTGCGTCTCCTGACCCTGGCGAGGTGTGAGGTTGAGGTATCCGAGGAAGCCGCCGTGGCCGTCACGCAGCGCCGCGGTGGCGGTGCCACGATCGCCCGGGACGATCTTCCAGCCACCTGGGTAGGTGAGCGCGGCGCCGTTGGAAAGGCGAACGCTGCTCCAACCATGCGGCGCCGCCGCCGGACGCAACCAGGCGAAGGGAGACACGGCGGCGGTGCGGGGAGCATTGCCGCTCGTCCCGCACCCCCCAACCGCGCTTGCGATCCCCACAAGACACAGCCCGAGCGACAGCGCTCGCGCTCTAAAGGTTTCCATCCCCATCGCTGGGGCCGCCGCTGTTGTCCGCGTCGCCGTCACCGCCGCCGTTTTGAGGTATCCCGGACGCAGCCGGGGCCGAGCTGGATTCGGGCGCGGAGCTGCTCGTGGAGGTCGTGGCGGGCGCCGACTGAGTCGCGCTGCTCGAGCTCGAGGAGCCGGCGGAACTCGAGTAGCTCGAGCCGCCGCACCCTGCCACCACGAGGGCGACGAGCACCGTCAGCAGGGCTGCGAGGCGAGGCCTCATCCTGCGGGCTGCGCGCGCGGGCGTTGAGGTTGTCATCTGTGGTCTCCTCGGGTCGTGTTCGGATCGCCGCCCTGCGCATATCTGTGCTGGGTGTTCGTGGCGCATGCCAGCTAAGACGCCGAAGGTGGCGGATACTTCCCACCCTTACGAGTTCACCCGCTTGCGCTGAGCGCCGTGTTAAGCTCGGCCACAAACGCCGCGATCAGCTCCGCCAACCGCTCGGGCTGATCCTCGGGTACAAAGGCGCGGCTGTCAGCGATCTGCTCGAGGCGCGCGCCGGGAATCAGCGCGGCAAGCCGCTCGGCGAAGCGCAGCGGGAAGATGCGGTCATCCGGTGCCCAGGCGAGCAGCGTCGGCAATGGGTGCTCGCCGAGGGTCGATGCGGCTGCGAGCGTGTCGCTCGAGCTGATCGCCTTCAGCGTGCGCAGGACATCCGCGCGGACCTTACGATCACGCAGCGGCGCCATCCAGTCACGGGTCAGCTCATCGGGGATCGGCCGATGGGTGAGCATGCCGAAGCCGAGCGGCGAGCTGCGCAGGCGCGAGGAGCGCGTGAGCTGGGCGATCACGGCGTAGGCGCCGGGGACGTGCGCGAGCCACTGCAGCGGGCGGATCACGGGTGGCAGGAAGTTCTCCAAGCAATCGCAGTTCGTCAGCACAAGGCCGGTCAAACGCTCAGGTCGCTCGGCGGCGAGGATCTGCGAGATCGCGCCGCCCGTGTCGTTCGCGACGATCGTGACGCGCTCGAGCTCGAGCTCTGCGAGGAAGTCCGCGATCAGGTGCGCGACCCCACGCGGCGAGCAGTCCGCGCCGGCTGCCAAGGGCGAGCGATGCGCGCCGAGCGGCCAGTCGGGCGCGATGCAGCGATGACTCTGCGCGAGCGGCGGGATGACCTTGCGCCAAAGCCGCCCATCGACGAGCAGCCCGTGCACGAACACGATCGGCTCGCCACTGCCTTCTTCGCGGTAGCGGATCGTCCCCTGGCTGAGACTGACGCTCCTCTGCATGTCCGCACACTCCCTTATCGTGATCGTATTACGTACAACCTGCATGTAATTTACATACAGACTGCATGACTGTCAACAAGCAAGCCGCGCGCTCGGCCTCGACCCGCGCCAAGCTGATCAAGGCCGCCCGCCCGCTGTTCGCGCGCCGGGGATACGCGGACGTCTCCACTACGGAGATCGTCCAGCGGGCCGGCGTCACACGTGGTGCGCTCTACCACCAGTTCCCGGCCAAGGAGGACCTCTTCCTCGCCGTCTACGAGCAGGTCGAGCAGGAGCTGACCGGCCACGTCGCGGCGCAGCTCGGCGAGGAGGCCGACGGCCCCTTTGCCGCGCTGCGCAAGGGCATTCGCATCTTCCTCGAGGCCTGCCGCGCGCCCGAGGTCCAGCGCATTGTGCTGATCGACGGTCCCTCAGTGCTCGGCTGGGAGCGCTGGCGCGAGGTCGCCGAGCGCTACGGCCTCGGCCTGATCGAGGCCGTGATCGGCGCTGCGATCGAGGCCGGTGAGATCGCGCCACTACCCGTCGCAACGCTCGCGCATCTGCTGATGGGCGCGCTTGACGAGGCGGCGCTGCTCGTCGTGCGCGACCCCGAGGGCACCGACGCCGTCGCGAGCACCTTGGAGCGTTTGCTCGATGGGCTGCGCATCGCCCCCGGCGAGTAAGCGCCCTCAGGCAAGCTCGCGCTCGCCCTCAGGCAGACGGCCGGGCAGCGTGTAGTAGAGCGCCGCAAGGCCGCATAGCGCGAGACAAACGGGCGCGCTCACGAATGCGAGCCCGAGCGCGAGCAGATAGACACCCTACCCGACCGCGTTGCGGCGCACGAGCGCACGGAGCTCGGCCTCAGAGATCGCACGCGTGAGCAGCGCGGGGTGCGCCGCCACGTAGCGCCAGCTCGCCGCGAAGCCGAGACCCATCGCCAGCAGCGTCCCCGCATAGACCGCCGCCGCCACGTGCTGGTCGCTGCCTTCGTGCAGGTATTCGCCGAGTAGCTCCGTCGGGAAGGGGATCAGCACGACGAACATCAGCAACAGCAGGTTCAAGAACAGCAGCGGTCGATCGACGCTCGCGATGCGGTGGAACTGGCCGTGGTGGTTGACCCAGATGATCCCAATCGTGAGAAAGCTCACCACGAAGGTCGCGTAGTGGGGCCACTCTGCGCCGAGCGCGTGCGCAAGGTGTCCAGGACGGCTGCGCACGTGCAGGTCGAGCACCAGCAGCGTCGCCGCGATCGCGAAGACGCCGTCGCTGAACGCCTCCAACCGTCCCTTGCTCATGCGCCGCCCAAAGTAACCACGGACCACAGTCTCGCGGGCGACCAGGACACCTCAACCGATCACCTCCACGCACTCCAAACTATATATGATAGTTTTATGCCTATGCTCATTAGTCACCCACGTAGAGGAGTTCTCCAATGTCGAACCTGACCCGCGTCAACCTCTGGGGCTTTGTCAACGCCTACCTGCTGCGCGAGCAGGACGGCCTGACCCTGATCGACACGACGATGGCGCAGGGCGCCAAGAAGATCCTTGCCGCGGCCGAGAAGCTCGAGGCGCCGATCCGGCGCATCCTGCTGACACACGCGCACGGCGATCACATCGGTGCGCTCGATCGCCTGAAGGCGGCCCTCCCCGAGGCCGAGGTGATGATCAGCGCCCGCGACGCGCGCCTGATGGCGAAAGACATGAGCCTCGATCCCGGCGAGCCCCAGGAGAAGCTTCGCGGCGACTACCGCGGCGCCGAGACCTGGCCCACGCGCACCATCCAGGCAGGCGAGCGCATCGGCTCGTTGCTGGCGGTCGCGAGCCCCGGCCACACTCCCGGGCACCTCGCCTATCTGGACGAGCGCGACGGCACGCTCTTCTGCGGCGACACCTACTCCACGCTCGGTGGCGTTGAGACCTCCGCGCGACGCAACCCGCGCTTTCCGCTCGTGATTATGGGCACCTGGAACCGCCCGATGGTGCTCGAGAGCGCTCGTGCACTGCGCGCGCTCGAGCCAGCGCGGCTCGCGCCGGGGCACGGCAAGATCATCGAGGCCCCGACTGCAGCGATGGACGCCGCGATCGCGCGCGCGAGCTGAGATGCCTCGCCAGGGACTCGATACAGCGCAGGTCCTGGAGGCGGCTGTGGCGCTCGCCGATCAGGAGGGACTCGAGCGTCTGAGCTTCGCGCGTCTCGCCGAGAACCTCGGCGTGCGCGCGCCCTCGCTTTACAACCACGTCGACGGCCGCGGCGCGCTGCTGCGCCTGATCAAGCTGCGGGGTTTGCGCGAACTTGGCGATCTGATCGCCGCGGCTGGGGCCGGGCTCGCTGGCGAGCAGGCGCTCGCTGCAACGGCCCATGCCTACCGCAGCTACGCGCATGCGCACCCCGGCACCTACGCCGCGACGCTTGCAGCCGTCGATCAGCCTGACGAGGAGCTCAGCGAGGCGGCCGACCGTCTACTTGAGCTACTCGGCGCGATCCTCCGTCACTGGAAACTCGAGGGCGATCAGGCAATCGATGCGATCCGCGCTCTGCGCAGCGCCCTGCACGGCTTCGTTTTACTCGAGCAGAGCGGCGGCTTTGCGATGTCACGTGACCGCGACGGCTCCTTTGCCGTGCTGATCGAGATGCTCGCGGCGGGCCTCGAGGCGCGTTAGCTCGCCCGACTAGAGGCCGCGCTCGATCGTGTCCAGCAGGCGGGTAATGGCCGAGCTGCGCTCGCTCTCGGGCAGCGAGCGCAAGGGCCCCTCCAGCAGCAGCATCGCCAGGCCGTGGACCGCCGCCCAGGCCGCGAACTCCGCGCCGGGGCGGCGCTCGGGCGGGAGCCCACCGGCCGCAAGCACCCCGTCGAGCTGCGCGCCCAGTAGCTCGAGCGGTCCCAGCCCGCTCTCGCCCACACCTTCGCCGTCATCGAGATAGCCGAGACCCGGGGGCACTGCAAAGGCGGTGCGAAACCAGCCGGGCTCGCTCAGCGCGAACTCGATGTAGGCCAAGCCCGTCGCACGCAGACGCTCCCGCGCCGCCGGAAGACTCTGATCGGCGGGATCGACCGCCGTGATGCCCGCCTCCATCAGGCGCGCGAGCGCGCCCATGCAGCGCTCGCAGACCGCCTGCAATAGCGCGTCGCGATCCGCAAAGTGCCTGTAGGCCGCGTTGTGTGAGACGCCCGCTCGGCGTGAGACCTCGCGCAGCACGACCGCATCAGGGCCTCCCTCGCGTGCCAGCTCGAGCGCAGCCTCGATCAGCGCCGAGCGCAGGTTGCCGTGGTGATAGCGCTTCGCCGTCGCGCTCATAGCGGGCATCGTGGAGAACATGTTGACAACGTACACATTATGTGCGAGGCTACCGGTCTAGGAATGTTGCTGCCGTCAACTTATGTAACTGGAGCGTTGCTATGAGCCACCGATCTTCCTCCCCCGGCCTGATCCTCGCCGCGGTCTGCCTGGCCGCCTTTGCGATCAACATCGACACCACGATCGTCAACGTTGCCCTGCCTTCGCTAACCCGCCAGCTCGGCGCGGGCACGCGCGAGCTGCAGTGGATAGTCGACGGCTACAACCTATCGTTCGCCGCGCTCGTGCTTGCCGCGGGCAGCCTCGGCGACCGCTTCGGACGACGGCCCGCGCTGCTCGTGGGCCTGCTCGGCTTCGCCGCCGCCAGCGCCGCTGGGGCGCTCTGCTCCTCGCCCGGGCAGTTGATCGCCGCGCGCTTTGTGATGGGCGCCTTTGCCGCACTGATCTTCCCCACGACGCTGGCCGTCATCACCAACACCTTCCGCGACCGTCGCGAGCGCGCCAAGGCCGTCGGCGCCTGGGGCGCGGTCACAGGGCTTGGGGTCGCCACGGGCCCAGTCACGGGCGGCCTCTTGCTCTCGCTATGGGACTGGCCCAGCGTCTTCGTCGCGCTCGTGCCCGTCAGCCTGCTCGCCGCCTTCGTCGTCTATCGCGTCGTGCCCGAGTCGCGCGACCCCGCGACGCCGCCGCTCGACCGCCGCGGCCTGCTCACCGCCACCGCGACGATCGGCACGCTCGTCTACACGATCATCGAAGCCCCTGGACGCGGCTGGAGCTCGCCGGCGAGCCTGATCGGCTTCGCCGCCACGATCGCCTTCGGCATCGCCTTCGTGCGCATCGAGCTTGCCCGTGAGTACCCGATGCTCGATGTCAGCCTCTTCCGCTTGCGCGCCTTCAGCGCGGCCAGCGGCGCAGTGACCGTCTCCTTCTTTGCGCTCTTTGGCTTCATCTTCCTGATCACGCAGTACTTCCAGTTCATCCGCGGCTACGGCACGCTCTCCACGGGCGTCCGCATCCTGCCCGTCGCGCTCAGCATCGGTGGAGCCTCAATCATCGGCTCACGTCTCGTGGCGCGGCTCGGCACGCGCGCGATCGTGAGCTTCGGATTGCTGCTTTTCGGCAGCGCCTTCCTGTGGATCTCGCAGGCCGGCACCGCGACCTCCTACGGGATCGTCGTCGTGCAGATGCTGCTGATGGGGAGCGGCCTGGGCCTCACCTCAGCGCCCGCAACCGAGTCGATCCTTAGCGTGCTCTCGCCCGAGAAGGCCGGCGTCGGCTCCGCCGTCAACGACGCCACGCGCGAGGCCGGCGGCACGCTCGGCGTGGCGATCATCGGCAGCGTCTACGCCTCGCTCTACTCCTCGCAGCTCGCGCACGCGGCCGGCCACTATCTCTCCACCGGCACGCTGCGCAGCGCCAAGGAATCGGTCGGCGCCGGGCTCGCGATTGCTTCCCACGCCCCCACCGCCGCGCGCGGGCCGTTGCTCGATGCGGTCCAGAGCTCGTTCATGAGCGGGCTGCACACCGGCTGCATCGTCGCCGCGGGCGTATGTGCGCTCGGGGCGCTCGGGGCGCTCGCGCTGCCTGGCCGGCAGCGACCGCAGGAGGCGCATCGCGCCGCGGCCGCGATGGTCGTCGAGCCCAGCGGCGCCTGACGGCGGCGCGCGCGAATGGTCCACGAGTGCCGAGCACGCTCAATCAACTCGATGCCTCGGGCGAGATAATGGGTATGTCGCCGGTATCGGCCCTCGACTTAACGCTCAGCCACGCCCCGACCACGATCGCGGCTGTGCTCGATGCCCACGCCGTGCGCTCTGTCTATCAGCCGCTAGTCGACCTCTTTAGCGACGAGACCGTCGGCTACGAGGCGCTCGCTCGCGGCCCCAAGGGCTCCGCGCTCGAGCATCCCGCTCGACTCTTTGCGGCCGCTCGCGAAGCCGGTCTGGAGGACAAGCTCGAGTGGTGCTGTCAGCGCGCCGCACTCGAGGGCGCCCTGCGCAGCGGCCTCTCGCCCGGGCAGGCACTGTTCGTCAACCTCGAGCCGGGTGTCTCGATGACCAACCGCCCGGTCCAGATCGCAGAGCTTGGTGCCGCCGCGCTGGCGCGTTTCCCCGTCTTCGTCGAGCTCACAGAGCGCGCGCTCACGGCAAATCCGGCCAGGCTGCTGGCGACAGTGGCGCGCCTGCGTGGCATCGGCGCCCGCATCGCGCTCGACGACGTCGGGGCCGACACGCGTTCGCTCGCGCTGATGCCCCTCCTTGCCCCCGAGGTGATCAAGCTCGATCTGCGCCTCGTGCAGGAGAAGCCATCACAGCAGGTCGCTGAGATCGTCCACGCGGTTAGCGCCGAGGCCGAGCGCACCGGGGCGCTCGTGCTGGCAGAGGGCATCGAGACAGAGGCGCATCGCCAGACCGCGCTCGCCCTCGGCGCAAGCTGTGGGCAGGGCTGGCTGTTCGGCCACCCCGCCGAACTTCCGGAGCCCGGGCAGGCTGTCAGCTACGCCATGCCGGAGCCGCGCCCCGGGACCGAGGGTGGGGGCTCCCCCTTTGAGGTCGTGACCTCAAAGCGCCGCACCCGTCGTGCAACCAAGCGACTACTGCTCGCGCTCAGCCTGCAGATCGAGGCGCAGGCCTCCAGCCTTGGTGCTTCGGCCGTGCTGCTCAGCAACTTTCAGGAGCTGCAGCACTTCACGCCGCGCACCGCCGCGCGCTACGCGCACATCTCGCTTGCCGCCGCGCTCGTCGGGGTGCTCGGCGTTGGCTTTTCGCAGACACCCGCCCCCGGCGTGCGCGGCGTGGCGCTCGACGAGGCCGATCCGCTGCGCGGCGAGTGGGACGTGGCCGTGATCGGCTCACATTTCGCGATGGTCTTCGTGGCGCTCGATCTCGGCGACAAGGGCCCTGACATGGAGCGGCGCTTCGACTTCGCGGTCACCTACAACCGCGAGCTGGCCCTGGAAGCGGCTCGCACGATGATGGGCCGCGTGGCCGCCCGCTAGCCCCAGCGCGCCGGCAGGCTCCCCCGGGCCGCGTCCTACTGCTGCGGGGCCTCCGTACGGTCAAGTGCCAGCGCGGCCGAGTTGATGCAGAAGCGCTGACCCTCCGGCCCCGGGCCGTCGTCGAAGACGTGCCCGAGATGCGAGTCGCAGTTGCGGCAGCGCACCTCCGTGCGAACCATGCCGTGACTCCGATCTCCGATCAGCGTGACGTTCTCGGCAAACGCGGGCTCGGTGAAGCTCGGCCAGCCGGTGCCCGACTCGAACTTCGCCTCGGAGCTGAACAGCGCATGGCCGCAGGCCGCACAGCGATACATGCCGTCATCCTTCGTGAAGGCATACTCGCCGCTGAAGGGCGCCTCGGTACCGCCACGGCGCAGCACCTCGTACTGCTCCGGCGTGAGCTCTGCGCGCCACTGCTCATCGGTCTTGGTCGTGGCAGCTGCGTTTGTGTTGCTCGTCTCAGGGTTCACGGTCTTGCTCCGTTCGTGGTCACTTGATGCAGGCGCTTTCAAGGTAGCGCTGGTTGGTCCCGCGCGCGCGGAATTCGTTACATCAAGCGCGTGCGCGCGCTGGGAGCGCCACTGGAGCAGCAGTCCAGAGCTTGGCGCTGTCGGCGCACTCGCGGAAGAAGGCCTCCGCGGCGGCGGCATCCAAGGGGCGTGCGAAAAGGAAGCCTTGACCGCTGTCGCAGTCCTCCGCCCTTAGTAGCGAGAGCTCCTGCGGCTGCTCGATGCCCTCGGCGAGCGTCTCGATCGAGAGCGCCTTGCCGAGCTGCACGAGCGTGTGCACGAGCGTCTCACCCTCTTTGTTGTCCTGCATCCCGGTGATGAAGGAGCGATCGATCTTCAGCGCGTCGACGGGGAACTTTTGTAGGTGCGCGAGCGATGAGTAGCCCGTGCCGAAGTCATCGATCGCGATCCGCACGCCCAGCTCCTTGATCGCCGCCAAGCGACGCGCGGTCTCCTCGATGTTGCGCATCAAGGTCGTCTCGGTGATCTCGATCGTCAAGGCCGCAGGGCTGAGACCGCTGTCGGCGAGCGCCCCCTCGATCTCAGCGATCAGCTGATCGCTATCGAGCTGGCGCCCGGAGACGTTGACCGCCACATCCACGGCGTGGCCCATCTGATGCCACTCAGCGCCCTGTCGAGTTGCCTCCTGCAAGACCCACCTGCCGACGTCCACGATCATCCCCGTCTCCTCGAGTAGGGGAATGAAGGCATCCGGCTGCACGGTGCCGCGCGTGGGGTGCTCCCAGCGGATCAGCGCCTCGACCCCCGTGGGCTTCATCTCGCTGAGCGCAAAGGTCGGCTGATAAGCGAGGAAGAACTGCTCGCACTCGATCGCTTCGCGCAGGTCCATCTCGAGCTCCATCCTGTTCTGGACGGAGTCCTGCATCTCGCTTGCGAACACCGCATAGCGGTTCTTGCCATCCCACTTCGCGCTGTACATCGCGATGTCGGCATCGCGCAAGAGCTCCTCAGCTGTGATCCGCTCACCCACCGCGATGCCCACGCTGGCCGTGACCGTGATGCAGGTCTCACCCTTCTCGCCAAGCCTGAAAGGCTGCTCGAGCGCCGCGAGCAGTCGTTCGGCGACTAGCTCTGGCCCGGCCGCCAGCGAGAGCTCCTCGGCGATCACCACGAACTCATCGCCGCCGAGACGCCCAAGCCCATCTGCCTGACGCACGACACCCTTCAGGCGCGCGGCCACCGCCTGCAGCAGCTCGTCACCGACGCCGTGACCCAGCGTGTCGTTAATGCCCTTGAAGTTGTCGAGGTCGACGAAGAGCGCCGCGACCGGTTTTTTGTTGCGCGCGCCGCGCGCGAGCATCTGCTCGACACGGTCGAGGATCAGCGTCCGGTTGGGCAGGCCCGTCAAAGGATCGTGCGTCGCCATAAAGGCCAGCTCCTCGTCACGGCGGGCGAGCTCATCGTCCGTGCGCCTGCGCTCCTCCTCGAAGCACTCGCAGACCCGCAGCAAGCTGAACTCGAGGCTCAGCTGCAACATCTCAAGGCTCTTCGCGAGGACCTCCGGCGGGGTCTGCAGGCTCGCGGCACAGTCGCGCATCACGTCACCCATCACGTTGCGCCACCACATGCTGCGCCTGGTCACCTCATGCAGCGACGCTGCCCGGTGTGCGGCCAGCTCGCCAAAGATCGTCGAGGTTTCGATCGCCGCGTCGCGCGTCACGTCCAAGCCGTCGCCGGCGATCCAGCGCGCGACCGCGATCGTGGAGTTCGTGCAGATTCGTTCGAAGCTGCCCTGGACCGCCTGTTCGACCATCTGCCCAGATCCACTCGTCTGCTTGACGGTCTCCGCGAGCACCTCATCGCAGCGGGCGACCACGGCCTCGCCCAGCTGGCGAAAGTGGTCTGGTCCTTTGCTCGGTTGTTCTGTCATCTCAGCTGTTGCTCGCAGTCCGTGGCGAGCGCCTCTGTATCGGCGCGCGAACGGAGGGCTTGATAGCTGCACACCACGAATCGCCAAAGCGACGATTCGGTGTGCCCGAGGTGTGCGCGCCCGATCTCACGTAATCGCGTCGGACTTCGTTCTGCGTGTATGAACAGAGTGGATCTCTCCTTCTATGTCGGCGGTGAGCGCTGCGCAGCTTGGCTGTATCCAGCTGCCGAGAAGCCGCCCTCGGCCCCAATCGTTGTGATGGCGCATGGGCTCTCGGGAACACGCCGTGACGGACTCGGGCCCTTCGCCGAGCGTTTCGCAGCGGCGGGCATCGCTGCCTTTGTGTTCGACCACCGCGGCTTCGGTGACAGTGGGGGCAAGCCGGACCTGTTCTCCCCCAAGCGCCAGATCGAGGACTGGCATGGAGCGATCGGATTCGCACGCACGCTGCCAGGGATTGACGCGGCGCGCCTCGCCACCTTCGGATCCTCGATGGGCGGCGGCAATGCGCTAGCCGCTGCGGCACAGGATGCGCGGGTCGCAGCAGCAATCAGCCAGGTTCCCCTTCTCGACATGTGGCGCCAAGCGCACCTCGCCTCGCCGCGAGTCATAGCTCGCACGGTGCTCGCCGCGCTCTTGGGCAGCCACCTTCCGGCCGTCGGCCAGCCCGATCAGGCAGCCTTCATCAACGCCCCGGGAAGCGAGGCCGGTTGGCGCCAGGTAGTCGCGAGTGGAGAGGATTCTCGTTGGCGCGATCGCGTCTCGACGCGCTGGCTGCTTGGCCGTCCGTACCGTCCCGCGCGCTACGCCGGCAAGCTGCACTGTCCCTGGCTGGTATGCGTGGGCGAGGCAGACCAGGTCGCCAAGCCAGGGCCGGCGATTGCGGCTGCTCGACGTGCACCGCTGGGCGAGCTGCGCACCTACCCCGGCGTTGACCACTTCGACATCTACGACGGAGCTACGCACCAGGAACTGATCGAGGATCAGCTCGAGTTCTTGCGCCGACATCTGCTGCTCCGCACCCACAGCTAGCTCACACTGGCTATTGACTTGCATATAAATTTATACCCTGGTAACTTGCTGGGTGATGGACACGTCGCCCCCGGCCAGAAGCCGTTTGCCCCGCGCTGAGCGGGAGCTGCAGATCCTCGAGACGGCGCGCGCGCTGTTCGCCGAACGCGGCTTTGGCGCGGTCACGATGGACGACGTGGCCGCACGCGTAGGCGTGACCAAGCCGCTGCTCTATGCCTACTTCGGCAACAAGGATCGCCTCTACATCGCCTGCATGCAGCCCGCGGGGGATGCGATGCTGGCGACGGTCGCCGAAGCCGTGCGCGCCACCACCGGGCCCGCGGATGCCCTACGCGACGGCCTGCATGCCTTCTTCGCGTTCGTGGAGAGCGATCGCGACTCCTGGCGCGTGCTGTTCGACGAGACGCTGCCGGCCGGCGGCGAGATCGTCCAGCGCGTCGGCGAGTATCGCGACCGCCTCGTGGGCTTGATCGTTGACTCGCGCCTGGCCACGCTGCCCACACGCAGCCGCGATCGTGCGGCGCCCGAGACCGAGGCGCTGGCCGCCGCACTGCTGGGCGCGAGCGAGGCGCTGGCGCGCTGGTGGCTGCGGACGGGCACGATCAGCTCGCTCGACGCCGCGGAGCTTCTGATCGCAACCGTCGAACCGGGTCTGCGTGCGCTCGGCGAAGGCTCCGCGCGCGCATCCAACGGCAGGAAACAAACGGAGGTGCGCAGGTGAACACCACGACTCGCCCAGTGGCAGTGCTCGGCGGCAACCGGATCCCGTTTGCACGCTCGAACAGCGTCTACATGCACGCCTCCAACCAGGAGATGCTGACCGCGGCCCTCGAAGGTCTGATCGCCCGCTTCGAGCTGGCCGGCGAGCGCCTCGGCGAGGTTGCGGCCGGCGCGGTACTCAAGCACAGCCGCGACTTCAACCTCACGCGCGAGTGCGTGCTCGGCAGCCGCCTCGCAGCCGAGACGCCTGCCTATGACGTGCAGCAAGCCTGCGGCACGGGCCTGGAGGCCGCGATCCTCGTGGCCAACAAGATCGCGCTCGGACAGATCGAGGTCGGCGTGGCCGGTGGCGTCGACACGACGTCTGATGCGCCGCTAGCGATCAACGAGGGCCTGCGCGCGGCGCTGCTCGAGGCCAATCGCGCCAAGACGACGAAGGACAGGCTGCTGGCGCTGAGAAAGGTCCGCCCGCAGCATTTGATGCCGGCGATCCCGCGTAACGAGGAGCCGCGCACCGGCCTGTCGATGGGCGAGCATCAGGCGCGCACGGCCGCCGAGTGGAAGATTTCGCGCGAGGCGCAGGACGAGCTCACCGCGCAGAGCCACATCAACCTTGCGGCCGCCTATGAGCGTGGCTTTCAGCAGGACCTGCTCACGCCCTACCTCGGACTCGACCGCGATCAAAACCTGCGACCCGACTCGAGCGTGGCCAAGCTCGCCAAGCTGACACCCGTCTTTGGTGGTCCCGAGGGCACGATGACCGCTGGCAACTCCACGCCGCTGTCCGACGGCGCCGCCGTGGCGCTTTTGTCGAGCGTCGAGTGGGCACAGGCCCGCGGGCTGGAAGTGCTTGCGCATTTGGTCGAGGCCGAGACGGCCGCGGTCGACTACGTCCACGGCCGCGAGGGTCTGTTGATGGCGCCCGCCTACGCCGTGCCGCGGATGCTTGCGCGGGCGGGCCTGACACTGCAGGACTTCGACCTCTATGAGATCCACGAGGCCTTCGCCTCGCAGGTGCTCAGCACGCTGGCCGCCTGGCAGGACGCCAACTTCTGCCGCGAGCGCCTTGGACTCGATGCGCCGCTCGGCGCGATCGACCGCACGAAGCTCAACGTCAACGGCGGCTCGCTCGCCGCCGGGCACCCGTTCGCCGCGACCGGCGCACGGATCCTCGCCGGGCTGGCGAAGGCGCTGCACGAGCGCGGCGGCGGTCGCGGCCTGATCAGCATCTGCGCGGCCGGAGGCCAGGGCGTCGTGGCGATCCTCGAGGCCCCTCAATCCAAGGGAGTGAGCAATGTCTGACAGGTACACGCAACTCGTCAACACGCCGATCGGCCGCAGGCTCACCAAGCAAGTCGGCCTGCCCGCGCCCGTAGCGCTCAAGCGCCACAGCCCCGGCGAAGCGCTGATCGAGGGGCGCGTGCTGCTCGGCGGCGCGCCAGGTGGGCGCCTGCACGACGCGCTCGCGCAGCTGCTCGGCGATGCCCGCGTCGAGGTAGTTCAAGCGGCTGGCGCGCAGGGAGAGCGGCTGCAGGGACTGGTCTTCGACGCGACCGGTGTTCGTGATCCGCAGCAGCTGCATGAGCTCTATGCGTTCTTCCACCCCAGCATCCGCTCGCTCGGCGATTGCGGGCGAGTCGTCGTGCTCGGGACCCCGCCAGCGGCGGCGAGCACGCCCTCGGAGGCAATCGCCCAACGCGCGCTGGAGGGCTTCACGCGCTCGCTCGGCAAGGAGCAGCGCCGCGGCGCGACCGCCCAGCTCGTCTACGTCGCCCCCGGCGCCGAGTCCCAGCTCGCGGCGACGTTGCGCTTCCTACTCTCGCCACGCTCGGCCTACGTCTCAGGTCAGGTCATTCGCATCGGGCCCGCCGCGCCGGCGCCGGCGCTCGACTGGGAGCGTCCGTTGGCGGACAAGGTGGCGCTCGTGACCGGCGCCTCGCGCGGGATCGGTGCGGCAATCGCCAGCACGCTCGCGCGCGACGGCGCGCACGTCGTCGGCCTCGACATCCCCGCGCTGAGCGCCGACCTCGACACGGTGACAGGCGCGCTCGGTGGCTCCTCGCTCGCACTCGACATCACCGCCGCCGAGTCGCCTGAGGCGATCGCCACCCACCTGCAGGCCAAGCACGGCGGCATCGACGTGGTCGTGCACAACGCCGGCATCACGCGCGACAAGACGCTCGGGCGGATGGACGACGAGCGCTGGAACAGCGTTATCGACGTCAACCTGCGCGCCGCGCAGCGCATCACCGACGCGCTGCTCGCGAGCTCGACTTTGAAGGCGGGCGGCCGTGTCGTCGGTGTGTCATCGATCAGCGGGATCGCGGGCAACGCGGGCCAGAGCAACTACGCGACCTCCAAGGCGGGCGTGATCGGCTTCGTCGACGCCTACGCGCCACTGCTCGCAGCACGCGAGGCGACAATCAACGCGGTCGCTCCCGGCTTCATCGAGACACAGATGACCGCGAAGATGCCCTTCGCGCTACGCGAGGCGGGGCGGCGCATGAACTCGCTCTCGCAGGGCGGGCTGCCGATCGATGTGGCCGAGACGATCGCCTGGCTCGCTTCGCCCGCCTCGGGCGGGGTCAACGGCAACACGATCCGCGTATGCGGACAGAGCCTGCTGGGAGCCTGAGCGCGATGGCCACCACACGCGAGCTCGACGCACCTCCGCGCATGCTCGGTCTGTCGTTGCGTGCCGCGCTGGCGCTCGCGCCCGGGGCCTCCGCGCTGCCGTTCGTGGCCGGCGGCGGCAGCGCGATCCCAGAGCTGACGTTGACGCTGGGAGCTGCGCGCCTCGATGCCGAGCGTCTCGCCAGCTATGCCCGTGTGTGCGGCTTTGAGCTGGGCGAGACGCTGCCCGCGACCGCACCGCACCTGCTCGCCTTCCCGCTGCACATGGCGCTGATGACCGACGGCTCCTTCCCCTTCGGCGCAGTCGGCCTGGTGCACCTCGAGAATCGCATCGCGATGCGGCGGGCGATCGGGCGCGAGGAGGCGCTCGAGCTGAGCGTGCACGCGACCGCGCTCGCGCCTCACTCGAAAGGCCGCACGTTCACGATCGTGACCGTGGCGAGCGTCGATGGCGAGCGTGTGTGGGAGGAGTACAGCACGATGCTGCGCCGTGGAGAGGGCGCGAACGGGGTGAGCGAGCGCGGCGAGCCGACCGTGCCCGCTGGGCTTGAGCCAGCCGCGGAGTGGCAGCTGCCCGCGGATCTCGGACGCCGCTACGGCTCCGTCTCGGGCGATCGCAACCCGATCCACATGCACGCGCTGAGCGCCAAGCTGTTCGGCTTCCCGCGCGCGATCGCGCACGGGATGTGGACGAAGGCGCACTGCCTGGCGGCGCTCGAGTCCTCGCTGCCCGAGGCCTTCACCGTCACGGTGAGCTTCCGCAGGCCGATCCTGCTGCCCGGCCGCGTGACGTTCGCCACGACAACCGAGCAGGACCAAACAGCTTTCGCCGTGCGTGCGGCAAAGGACGAAACCACGACCCATCTCGAAGGGACGGTGACGCCATGAGCGTGGCGGAGCGCAGCATGGGCCTCGGCCTGCGGACACTGGGGCGGATCGCGGGCTCGGAGCTGGTAGATCGACTGGGCGTACGCCGAGGAGCCGAGCGGGCCCTCTATCGCGCGACGCGTGACGGCTTTCGTGCGGTTGACGGCACCAGTCGAGCCTTCAAGGCGCGTAAACGCGAGGGTGGCGCGGCGCGCCTGAAGCCGGCCGGCGACAGCGGCTTGTTTGACCTCACGCCGACCGACGAGCAGCAGATGGTGCAGCAGAGCTTCCGCGCGTTTGCAGATGAGCAGCTGCGCCCTGCGGCAGGCGCAGCTGACGCCGCCTGCGCGGCGCCGCCGGAGCTGCTCGCACAGATCGGCGAGCTCGGGGCTGACGATGCTGGGCGTACCGGAAGAGCTCGGCGGCGCGGTCAGCGAGCGCTCAACAGTCACCTCACTGCTCGCCACCGAGGCGCTCGCCCACGGCGACATGGGCCTCGCAGTCGCGGCGCTCGCGCCGGCTTCGGTCGCGAGTGCACTCAGCCTGTGGGGCGACGGCGACCAGCAGGCGACCTACCTTCCCGCGCTGGTCGGCGAGGAGATTCCCGCGGCCGCGATCGCGCTACACGAGCCACGCGCGCTGTTCGATCCGCGCAAGCCGGCGATGAGTCGCACGGCTCAATGGCAACGACTACGTGCTCTCCGGCGTCAAGGCACTCGTGCCGCTGGCGAGCGAGCGCCAGCCTGTTGATCGTCGGTGCGCAGATCGAGGGTCGTGGCCCTGGACTGTTCCTGCTGGAGACGAGCACGAGCGGCGTGCTCGCTAAGCCCACCCCGAGCATGGGCGTGCGCGCGGCGGGCATCGGTGAAGTGCTGCTGGAGGACGTGCGTATACCCTCCTCGGCACTGCTCGGCGGCGGTGAGCCCGCGGTCTACGCGGAGTGCGTGCGCCGCGCACGGCTGGCCTGGTGCGCACTGTCGCTCGGCACCGCGCAGGCGGTGCTCGACTACGTGATCCCCTACGTCAACGAGCGCATCGCCTTTGGCGAACCGATCAGCCACCGCCAGGCGGTCGCCTTCGCGATCTCCGATATCGCGATCGAGCTGGAAGGCATGCGCTCGGCGACGCTGCGCGCGGCGAGTCGCGCCGATGCAGGCAAGGACTTCGCCCATGAGGTCGCGCTCGCGCGTGTGCTGTGTGCGGAGAAGGGCGCACGCATCGGCTCGGAGGGCGTGCAGCTGCTCGGCGGCCATGGTTACGTGACCGAGCACCCCGTAGAGCGCTGGTACCGAGATCTGCAGGCCGTGGGCGTCTTCGAGGGCGCCCTGCTCGTATGAGCCCGTCCGCGACGAACTGGGAGAGCTAAGCGATGATCAACCTCGAAGTCCCAAGGAAGTTCGTGCCGCTGGTGGCACAGGCAAACCAGGTCGCCAAGGAGGTCTTCCGGCCGATCTCGCGCAAGTACGACGAGGCCGAGCACGCGTACCCGAAGGAGCTCGACATGCTCGCCGCGCTGATCGACGGCATGAACGACGGCAGCGAATCGGGTGGCGCGGGCGCCGCGGGTGTGCGCCGGACGCGCGGCACAGACGAAGGCGTGCGCAACGGCTCGAACATGTCGACCGCGCTCGGCATCATGGAGCTCTGCTGGGGCGATGTCGGCCTGTTGCTCTCGATGCCCCGCCAGGGTCTCGGCAACAGCGCGATCGCCTCGGTCGCCAACGACGAGCAGAGCGAGCGCTTCAATGGCATGTGGGCGGCGATGGCGATCACCGAGCCCGCTGCGGGCTCTGACTCGGCGGCGATCCGCACGACGGCGGTGCTCGACGAGGAGACCGGCGACTACGTGCTCAACGGCGAGAAGATCTTCGTGACCTCGGGTGACCGCGCGGATCTGATCGTGGTGTGGGCCTCGCCTCGACCGCTCGCTGGGGCGCGCGGCGATCAAGTCGTTCGTGGTCGAGCGCGACAACCCAGGCTTGATCCTCGAGCGCCTCGAGCACAAGCTCGGCATCCGCGCCTCCGACACGGCGGACTTCCGTCTGGAGAACTGCCGCGTGCCGAAGGAGAACCTGCTCGGCTCGCCCGACCGTCGACGTCAAGGGCGGCTTCGGCGGCGTGATGCAGACCTTCGATAACACGCGCCCGCTCGTCGCGGCGATGGCCGTCGGGCTGACGCGCGCCTGTCTGGAGGAGACGCGCCGCCTGCTCGCCGAGGCCGGCGTCGAGGCCTGACCCCGACGCGCCGGCCGCGGTTCAGAGCGCCGCTGCGGCCGAGATGCTCGGGATGGAAGCCGACTATGAGGCGGCACGACTGCTCACATTGCAGGCGTCCTGGATGGCCGACAACGACAAGCCGAACTCGTTGCAGGCCTCGATGGCGAAGGCCAAGGCTGGGCGAACATGCGTGGATGTGGCGATGCGCTGCGTGCGTCTCTGCGGCTCGCTCGGCTACGGGCAGGAGCTGCTGCTCGAGAAGTGGGCGCGCGACGCGAAGATCCTCGACCTGTTCGAGGGGACTCAGCAGATTCAGTTGCTGATCATCGCGCGGCAGTTGCTAGGGAAGAGCTCGGCCGAGCTGCGCTAGATGGCCGGGGTAGAGTGACCGCGTGAACGCGGTTGAGCAGACGCTCGCGCTGTTCGAGCCGGCTCACCGGCCCACGGTGCCACGGATCGAGGACGGCTATCTCGATCTGCTCGGCGAGGAAGATCCCACCGGAGCACACCCGGGCCAGCGGCTGATGCTCAGCAGCGGGTTGGCGCTGATCTACGAGCGCCTATGGCGTCCGCTCGGTGGGCGTCTGTTGATGGGGGCCATGGGCCCGGCGAAAGACGAGGAGCTCCGCATGGCGTTGAAGATGCTGGAGCTCTCAGCTAAGGATCGCGTGCTGGATGTCGCCTGCGGTCCGGGCAATTTCACACGCGACTTCGCACGCGCAGCGGACGCAGGCTTGGCGGTGGGACTCGACGCCTCAAAGGCGATGCTCGCCGTTGCTGCGCGGAAGAGCGAGCGCGCCAATATTGCCTATGTGCGCGGCGATGCCTGTGCGCTGCCCTTTCGCGACGCCAGCTTCGATGCGATCTGCTGCTTCGCTGCGTTGTACCTGATCGAGGAGCCGATGCGAGCGCTTGATGAGATCGTCCGTGTCCTTGCGCCGGGCGGCCGCGTGGCGCTGCTTTCCAGCTGCAACCGCGGACCGCTGCCGGCACGTGCAACCAATCGGGCCGTGCGGCGCTTGACCGGCGTGCGGATCTTCGCCCGCGATGAGCTGACAGATGCGCTTCGTGATCGCGGCCTGACCATCGTCGATCAGCAGGTGGTTGGCCTTGCGCAGTTCGTGGCAGGCTCGTAGATCAAACGTGGTCGGGAACGCGAGCTAGCGCGTGACTGAGGCGACTCGAGAGCCTCGTGCAAGGCAGCTAATCTCGGCCACGCGCCAGCTGAACCGGCATCCTGGGCTGGTGGGCACCGCAAAGCGGGTGCGCGAGCGTACCCTCGGCGAGGAGGATCGCCCGGCGAGCGTCGTCGTTCGTCAGCTGGCTGCGTTTAGAGGCGACTCCCCTGGCGTGCTCGGAGAGCTCGGGCTCACCGCGCTGCAGGCTTGGCAACGGCTCGCGGAGCATCAGGGACGCGGCCGCGGAGAGATCGACGTCGCAATCATGTTCACCGACCTCGTCAATTTTTCCGACTGGGCCTTGGATGTGGGAGACGAGCTAGCGATCAAGCTCCTACGCGAAGTCAGCAACGCAATCGAGCCGCCGATCCTCGAGCGCAGGGGTGAGGTGGTGAAGCGCCTAGGCGACGGCCTAATGGCCGCCTTTCCAGATGCCGCCGGCGCCACAGAGGCGGCCTTCGCGGCTTGCGAGCGGGTGCGCTCAATCGAGATCGCCGGCTACCAGCCACAGCTCCGCACCGGCATCCACCTCGGTCGCCCCCGGAGGATCGGCAGGGATTACCTCGGCGTCGACGTCAACATCGCCGCTCGACTGCTCGAAGCAGCCGAGCCCGGGGAGATCCTCGTCTCAGGCCGCACGGTCCAAAACCTCGACACACTCAAGGTGAGCGCGACAAAGCGGCGATTCACGGCAAAGGGCGTGCCAGCGGATCTTGGCGCGCACGCCGTGCGGGCGGCAGGACAGCCAGGCGTCGTCCCTGCACATCGCGACCGAGAGTCGTGGTAGATCGCATCTGGGCCTGTCGACCAAGCGGAGTCGTCTGGCTGAGCATGCTCTCACTTCATTTCCGAGGGATGCTCAACTAAATGACGATATCGACATCCTGGAACTCGACGACGCCATACCAGTCGAGCGTCTCATCAACCATCACCCGCTGGGTATCGGCGGCGAGACGGCGCACCGCTGCAAGGGTGCTGCTCACTGCCAACCTGTCCTTCAAACCCTGAAGCCGGTTGGCGGCACGCGCGGAGCGCTGCTCGTGAAGACGAAGCTGCCCGTACTCACGCAGTCCGGCCACGGCTCCTCCGAACGCTGGGAGCGTCAAAGCGGAGATCTTCAACGCGTCGGCCACCCAGCTTCCCTTGCCCACGTCCTCAATATGCAACAAGGCAACCACAATCGTGAAGACCGCAAAGATGCCCATTATCCAGGTGCAGAGACCATGAAGCCCCCGCCAGCGGTCCGCCGTGTGCCGATGGTAGGCGATCTGATTGTCAATCCACGCCTCGACGAGGAAGCTGCGCAGCGGCCCTGCATCGTCGTCCTCGGGTTCGACCTCGGGACAGGAGCGCCAAGCCTGCGAGAACGCCCGCTGAAACCACTGCTCTTCGGGCTCGCCTAGCACCGCGATACTCGTCACCGGTCGATGATCATCGCCTCCGCTCAACGCGAAGAACAGTGCCGAGCGAAACGCCTCCGCCAGCGATCTGTAACCGATCCAACGGTCATGCAAACGTGCACGGCGTCCGATGACAACTGCCAGCAGGAGCATGACCACCAAGAAGATCTCAACGATCAACAAGCTGGAGTTACGAGGAGCAAAGACGGTCTGCACGGCGACAGCCGTAACGGCAAATGCCGCGAGCAAATGAATAGCCCAGGCAAGAGTCCGATGCAAGCGCTGATTCAAGACCGCGAGCCTGTCTGCTCGCATCAGATGCGGTAGCACCCAGTCCGCCACGAGCATGTACCGCCAATGCATCGATGACCCAACGAGCGGCCTACCGAGCCGGGCCCGCTCCAGACCTAGCTTCTTACGCGATCGGTTTGATTGAAGCGACACCCTGTTGTAGTGGTCGATGCGAATGAACGCGTCGCTGGCGGCTCGACGGCGACTGAATTCGCCGGGGAACCTGACTCCCTTCCAAGCCGGGGCATTCCGACCGTCACCGCTACCCGAAGGCACGACTAACACCGGGACGCCAAGCTGTCGCGCATATTCCACGATCTCTGCCGTGCCTCCATGCCCCTTAGGATCACGACCATCCCAGACCGCGATCAACACATCGCTGTGATCGACGATGTACCGTCCTGCGCGATCGTAGGCTGCGTCCCGTTCGCGACGCTCGGGCAAATGTTCTTGCTGGAGCGCCACCTGTACAGCCGAGCACGACAGCAAATCCACAAACTCCTGCCGTGAACTGTCTGTTTCGAAGTCATCGAGATAGTCCTCGACGACCAACGGCAGCACGGCCCCAAGCTCTAGATCTCGGATCAGCTCGGTCTCCAAGGCCACCTTCACAGTAAGCCTATCCGCACCCTCCGCTAGCGCACTTAGCATCGAAAAAGCGACCGGCGTGAACCGTGTTGGGGGAAACATCTCGCGTATCTCAACGAGTCGCTCTGAAACATCTAAAGCCACATCCGCGCTATTCGCAATCCGGCGGTGCCCCGTGACCCCTATCCTGACTCGAAAGGGAATTGCGCCTCCTTGCTCCTGTGTCTCTTGTGCGGAGACCGCGTACTTCGATTGAAGCGACTCCATCACGCCTGCGCTGATGGGGTCAGCAACTGGCGTCGGCCAATGCGCCGAATGCGACCACGATGCACGGACCTAATGATGTGCTTGATTGCTGAATCCAGATCCTCACTAGTGACTATAGTCGCCTCACACTCGATAAGGTCCTTTAGGGCGTCCGGTAGATCCTTGCGGGAGGGCATCGTCGTCGTGTCATACAAGACTGGAACGACCGTGCAGTCCACGCGCTCGAGACCCTTCGCGACCTCGCGGCGCACCCAATCATCCGGATCGTCCAAGCAGCGCGTCCCGTCGGAGTTCCTTGCGTTCACCCACCCCGGACCGATGACGACTAGCATTGCCCTGCATCGCGCGCTTGCCATCTCGATCTCCTCCGGCCAGATAGAGCCTGGCTCGATCGCCTTCCTGTCCATAAATATGTCCGCGGCACCATTGCGCTTGACGAAGGCCGCGTAGAAACTATCGATAAAGAACGGGCTTTCCAGCCTGCGATAAGAGATGAAGTACTGCGCTCCCTCGTTGCGGGAGAGAGCGAGTTCGTTGTTGAGCAGTTGCAGTCGGCGGCGCTCGCCAAAGGTATCTGCGGCAACAGCCCCTGCGCAGCCCAGTATCAGTGCCCCAAGAGGGCAGACCATCGGCATTATCGCTCCCTGCTGAAATGCCCACTGAGCGACAAACGCATATGCCGCGCCAACGCCCAAACTACATGTGATCACCCAGCCTGGCGCAAGCCGGAGTCCCGCTAGTGGCGCGAGCATGCCAAACGCCACAATCAACAGCAGGGTTATGTATCCGCCCCTCAGCTGCAGGGGAAAGCCAGCTCTCGCCGTTGCGATCTCATTTGCGATGATCTCGGGGCCAGACATCAGCCCAGAGCTGCCCATTGGTGTTGGGTGAACATCCTGCAGACTCGAGGCCGTAGGGCCGATCACAACGATCTTCCCGGCAAGCTTGCTCGCGGGGACCTTATTTTGAAGCACATTTGCGAAAGATATTTCCGGCACCGATCCGGCCGGCCCTGCAAAGTCGATCAATGCGCTGTCGCCTCCGAGCGCGCCGGCTTCCATAGCTCGCCCGCTCGCGATTTCAGCCGCGACGATGCCAAGGGTCCGCAACCCTCGATAGCTGAAGATCATTCGACGGTCGACCCCGTCAGCGTCCGGTGGCAATATCGCCGCTCCTGCCCGTGCCCCAATCCTGCCGAGTATCCCCCCGCCACCAAAGATCTGATTTGCTCCACGCCTCCACACTTCACTTGTCGCGAGCGCCACGTTCCCCGCACGGTGCACCGCCGTTATAAGGGCATTGTCTCGCTCAACAGCAGCGCGCCTTGCAGCCTCACTCCCGTTAGTCGGTGTGCTTGGCTCCGTGAACTGCACGTCGTAGACGATCGCCCTCGCGCGATCGCGCTTCAAGCGTTCGATCAGTCTCGCGTGGATATCACGATGGAAGGGCCATTGCAGTTGAAGCTGCGAAAACGTCTGCGAATCGATCCCCACGATAACAATCGCCTTGTCGGGCTCACGCGCGCCACGCACTGCAAAGCGAGCATCTATGAGCTTGAGTTCCAATGCATCCAGGGCATGCGTCTGGTTCAGGGTCACGCCACCGCCCACGGCAATCAAAGCCGCACACCCAACGGCTATCACGGTCCGCGACCTCCGAGGCACACCCGAAGCTGCTGGTTGACTACGCGCCGCATGCAACAAGCGCTTCATCTCGCGCGCGGCTCCACGGCCCTTCATAGCATCGCTCAGCGTGCCTGTGCTGTGTAACTGCGCCCAGCACTGACTCGGATTGAGCGATGGCGCCGATAGTCGTATACCGAGACCACGCCTCGCGTAACTCTCGTGCGAGTAAACGTGCACCTGTCTTCTACAGACCAGATGGTGCCCCTGATGGTCGTAGAGCTGTTGCGCCCGTCAGTAGTGAAATTGCCGTGCGCTCGGCCCCACAGGTTGCGCACGGCTTGCTTGCCGCTCCGACTCGCTGCACGCGCAGCTCCCGCGCGGCTCGCCGGGCAACCCGCGAAGAGTCCACCCGTTAGTGCCAGATGAGCGGCGGATCCGCCGGCCTGTTCCTCAATACGAAACTCGCCGCCGTTCAGTTCCGCGCATTGTTTCGGTGCGCTCTTCTGGGTCGCTCGACATAGTGTCACGAGTCCCTTCTTCGCGTTGACCAGCGTCCCGATTGGGACGTTCCTCGCCACAGCGAGCGCTTGAAAGCTCCTGTTGCCCGGGATCTGCACCAATACGACGCCTGAGACTGGGAGTAGGTTCGCAGTCCGGCCTGAGACGGGTGACTGCAATTCTTCTTTGAAGCCCAGGAGTTTTTGCTTACCCGCGTTGGAGCCTTCGACTGTCTCAACCGCCGCTCCGCAGGTTGACGATGAGCGCTGATTTGTAGCGTCGCCACTGTATGACGCTTGCCAGTAGTACGTACCCGGCGGGAAGACCTCTGGGCTCGACCCCCCGACCGCACCCGCACCGACGGCCACATTCCCGGCGTTGGCCACTTCGTTACTGCAACCCGAGTCCGAGTAGACCCGGTAGGAAATGCTCCCTGCGGCGCTCGCTGCGTTGACGCCAGTCAGCGTGGCAGTAGCCGTCACGACGGAATTTTCAGGCAGCGCTATCGTGCCGCCCGTTTGCCCTCCTCCCGATATGGTCGCCGTAGTCGTAGTCGGCACCGGCCCTCCCGCGACCACGAGATCGACACCGGTCGCGCTGTAGACGGGTGTGTAGGTCCAGCCGCCTCCAATGCTGCCCACTTCTTGCACTGCACCGAAAGACCCGATCAACGGATTAGCGCTGAGAACCTGAAAGTGCTGTCCCGGTTCGGGATGAAACCCGGCTTCCGTCGTGATGCGTAGCGTGCCTTCGATTGAATTCGCGCCTTCGAGAATGAGTTGCGTAAAGCCCGCACCCAGTTGCAGTCCGCCCAGATGAACGCCAAGGACACCGGTCCGCGGCTCTGTGAACGTCGCTACCTTGAGAACTCCGAGCGCGATATCTACCGCTCCTTCGTTGTAGAGTCCAATTGCAACAGAAAACTCACCCGCGCCATCTCGCACGAAGGTGCCCGTATTACGAAATGTGCCAACCGCGCTGAGACCGAAGATTCCGTCCCCGCCTTCGCCGCTTCCTTCCGCGTTGAAGGTACCTGCATTCTTCACCACCGCGCCTTCTCCGATATAGAGCCTAGCCCCAGTCGCCATCGACGCGGTGGCACCCGGGTCTACCTGCAATACGCGTCCCCTTTCCAGCGAGACAGTACCCGTCGCCATCATCAGGGTCCCACCTGCCGTGACCTCAGTAGCCGCTTCCGCCTGTTCTCCTCCCGACCATTCAAAGCTTCCTTTGATCAACAGCGGCCCCTGAACCCGGCCACCAATTTGAGCGACGCGGCCGCCCAGGCTTACACCACTTGCAAAGCTAAATGTGCCCTGAGCAAAGCTAACGAGGCCATCTGCACCAGACCCGATGAATGACGCCGTCGGCGCTGCCGCGCCACCGGCTTCAAGCCGGAGCACTCCGAGACTTGCCAATACGGTCTTTTCATTGTCGAATTCCACCCCGACAGGGAAAACCCGATTACCAGCCCTTGTGAAGGTGCCTGCGTTCTGAAATACTCCGCCCACACCACGACCAAAGATGCCGTCCCCGTCTTCGCCGTTGCCTTCGGCAGTGAAGGTACCGGCGTTTTTCACCACTGCGCCTGCGCCGATATAGAGCTTGGCGCCGACACCCATCGACGCGGCTGCATCTGCGTCGATCAGCAAGCGCCGTCCTTCTTCTAGCGACACCGACCCAGACCTGATGAGCAAAGTCGCACCTGCAGCTACCTCCGTGGCGGCCGCTTCCGCCTGTTCGCCACCCAGCCATTCAAAGCTACCTTTCACCACTAGCGGACCCTGTATTCGACCGCCGACTTGAGCTACATTGCCGTTGAGGCTTAGTCCGGGTGCGAGCGTGAACGTGCCCTGCGCAAAACTCACAAGGCCTTCTGAGCCAGCACCGGTAAAGACCGCTTTCGGTGCCTCGGCACCACCACCTTCGAGCCTCACGGCACCCAGACTTGCTACTAGGGCGCCTTCGTTGTCGAATTTGACTCCAACAGCGAACACACGATTTCCCGACCGTGTGAAGGTACCAGTATTTCGAAACAAGCAACCCGCGCCACCGGCGTAGATTCCATCCCCTCTTTCACCATCGCCCTCGGCGTTAAACGAGCCCGCGTTCTTTACCACCGCATTTTCACCGAGCGTTAGACGTCCGGCGACGCCCATCGTCGCATTCGCTCCGGCGTCCACCTGCAGCGCCCGCCCCTGTTCAAGCGAGACAGTTCCGGATGCGATTAGCAGCGCAGCGCCCGGCAGAATCTCGGTGGTTGCGGCTTCGGCCTGTTCTCCACCCGACCATTCAAAGCTGCCCTTCACCATCAGTGGTCCCTGAATACGCCCGCCGATCTGCGCGATACGCCCCGTGATAGTTGCACCGCCTGCGAACGAGAAGGTCCCCTGCGCGAAGCTCACGAGACCTTCCGTACCCGACCCGTTGTAGGAAGCTGTCGCCATCGCCCCTCCACCAGCTTCAAAGCGCACGACGCCAAAGCTCGCTACTACTGACCCTTCGTTCTCAAATTCGACGCCGATAGCAAAGACGCGATTTCCGGACCGCGTGAATGTTCCCGTGTTCCTGAACAAGCCGCCGATGCTGCCACTAAAGATGCCATCGCCCCGTTCGCCACTTCCTTCAGCGCTGAAGGTTCCGGAGTTCTTAATTGTCGCATTTTCGCCGACAGTCAGTCGCCCCCCGACGCCCATCGTGGCTATCGCGCCTGAATCGACCTGCAGAACACGGCCCTTTTCAAGCGACACACCTCCTGACTTTATTACGAGCGCCGCGCCAGAGGCGATCTCTGTCGTCGCGGCTTCGGCCTGTTCCCCACCCGACCATTCAAGACTACCTTTTACGAGCAGCGGTCCTTGAATGCGACCGCCGGTTTGGGCGACGCGGCCGCTTAGGCCTACACCGCCAGCGAGGGTGAAGGTGCCCTGCGTGAAGGTCACGAGACCTTCCGACCCAGACCCTGTAAACGAGGCTGTGGCGGTTTGCACACCACCGGCTTCTAGGCTTACATTGCCCAAACTCGCGACTACGGATCCTTCATTGTTGAATTGCACGCCAACCGAGAAGCTGCCGTTGCCGGCCCGGGCGAAGGTCCCGGCGTTCTGAAAGAAGCCGCCCACGCCGCTGCTCGCGATCCCATCTCCGTTTTCACCATCACCGTCAGCATTGAAGGTGCCTGCATTTTTTACGCTTGCACCTTCACCGATATACAGTCTTGCTCCCGACCCCATCAGGACAGTCGCGCCCGCGTCGACTTGCAGGAGGCGGCCCTTTTCAAGCGACACGCTCGACTTGATCTGAAGCGAGGCACCTGACACGATCTCTGTCGTCGCGGCTTCCGCCTGTTCCCCGCTTGACCATTCAAGGTGGCCCTTCACGAGGAGCGGCCCCTGTATCCGTCCACCTGTCTGGGCTATGCGGCCACTCAGAGCCACCCCGCTGGCGAACCTAAACGTGCCCTGCGCGAATGTGACGAGACCTTCTGAGCCAGAACCGGCGAAGGTCGCGCCGGTCGCCTCGGTTCCACCACCTTCGAAGCTCAAAGCTCCGAAGTTCGCCGCCACGGCCCCTTCATTATCGAATTCCACTCCAACGGCGAAGGTCCGATTCCCAGAGCGCGTAAAGGTGCCCGTGTTCCGAAAGACGCCCCCGGCTCCGACGCTGAAGATGCCGTCTCCTTTTTCACCAGTTCCTTCTGCTGTGAATGTGCCGGCATTCTTTACGGTTGCACTTTCGCCGATCGACAATGCGCCTCCAGCAGCCATTGAGGCGCTCGCACCCGCATCGACTCGCAGGACGCGTTGTTTTTCGAGCAAGGCACTTCCTGGCTTGATCACCAGCGTGGCCCCTGGGAGAACCTCCGTCGTCGCCGCTTCCAGCTGTTCTCCGCCCGACCATTCAAAGCTGGCGCTGATCGATAGGGAACCGCGACCTCCAAGCGCACCTCCCGATTGAACCAGGCTCAACGTACTGGATTCTTCGGCTACGGCGGCAAGACGCAATCTGGAGCCCGGGAGGAGCACCAGTGTGCCTTCACTTTGCAGGGTCTGGACTGAGCCAACATCTTGCGAGACTTCTACCGTGCTAGCTGCAGTGATGCATACGTGATCTGCTGTTGTAGGTGGCCTGTTGAGATTCCAGTTTGAGGATTCCGCCCATGAACTGTTTTCAGCGCCGCCGGTCCATGTAATGGTGCAGACCTGTTCCGCGGGTGCGTCTACTGAGAGCGAAAGCGCCACGAGGAGGACGACTGCCACACCCAAAGCAACCTGTAGGAAGCGCCACCCACGAACTTTCATCGCAATCTCCGTCCCCGTGATTCACTGCAAGCCAGTCGGATACGCATATCTGGACGCTCATCGCGTCTCGCGTCGCCGGCGGTGCATGATACAGAAAACTAGAGTAGTTCGAAAAGACGGAAAGTCGGACAGGGGAAATGCAGCGTTTGTGGCCAGCGGGACACGCAGTGTGGTGGGAACGCTTGGCTGATTAGCCCCGGGCTCTATGGGCGGCCACGACGGTTACGCACGTTGCTGAGCAAAGAGCGCAGTAGAGATCTCCGCCATCACGACGCAGGGCGCCAACAAGGCGCTCGCGCATCAAAGTGCCTATATCCGCCCTGGAGTACCGTCCACGTAGGCACGTCCGTAATGGCGAGACCGGGACTCGAACCCGGGACACCACGATGTTCAGCGTCGTGGCGGCCAGCCAGACCCGCCCTGCGAAGACTAGGGAAAAGGCCCGCGTTTGCGGGCATTTCGTGTTCTGGCCAGCGACAGCCGATCGTCGCACGTTGCGCCTAGATACCCGTAGATACCCGCGGATTCCGGTGGGTTTGGGCCGACGGGCGGGGTTCGTCGGCCCAAACCTCAGCAGGGCTGGTCGAGCGGATTCGGCGCACCACGCGGGCCGCTGGCTATGGTCGCCGCCGGGCGAATGTCGGCGATGCGGGTCACGTCGCCCCCGCGTAGAGCGGACCGGAGCCCAAAGAGGCATGCCGGCCATTGACCAGCGCCATTTGCGCGCCGAGCAAGAGAAGCATCGACCAGCTGCCGCGCGCCGGGGCTCATGAGCATCGTCCTGCTCGTCCGGGCCTCGCTGTATTGCGGCCACGGCCAGCTCCGACCTACGATGTGTCGGACCGTGAGCACGATCGATCCACAGCGTTACCGCGCCATGTTGGTACTGAGCGTGAATGACGCTGGGCTGGAGGAGCTTGTGCTGAGGCTGGTGCGCCCGGAGTACCCCGACGCCTACCGCACGGGCCCCGGACAGGACGACGGGATGGACGTGATCTCCGACTTGAACGCCCCACCAGCGCGGGCCTGGCAGGCAAAGAACTTCAAAACCGAGGAGATCAACTGGTCGGCGTGCCGGATCTCACTGAAGTCAGCCATGTCGGTGAAGTCGCCAACATCGCACTACACGTTTGTGTTCCCGCGAAAGCTGAGAAGGGGTGAGCGGAAATTCTGGAGCGAAACGTTCGTGCCAGAGCAGAAGGCGCTCTATCCCGAGCTGGAGACGCTCGATCTCTGCGACGACCTAGCCACGAGTCTGGAGTCACGACCAGACCTAGTCGACGAGTTGAATCACGGAGCGCTGGCTAGCTATATACGAGAGACGCTCGCACAACTTGGTGAGACCGGCGCGAGCCCACTCGCCTCCGGGACCGAACTACTCAACCCCAAGACCAAGCCCCCCGTGCAGCAGGCGCGTAGGCTGCCACTACGCTCCGCGACCGTGCCGGTCGGTGAGGACATCAGCTCACCTGCACGGTTGGTGAGCGCGCGCTCGGGCGTGCTGCCTTACGTGGTGCGCAAGGAGCTACTCGCTGAGCTTCAGAACTGGCTGCAGAAAGCGGACCCGTTCGCGGTGTACCTGGTAGGCGGTGCTGGAGGAACCGGCAAGACCCGCCTTGGAGTTGAGCTATGCGAGCACGCCACACGGGAGGGCTGGCTCGCGGGGATGCTCGTGGCCGGAAGTGACCAGAGCGCGCTGGAGGCCCTCGTTGACGCCCGGACGCCGCGACTGATCGTCGTGGACTACGCCGAGACCCGTACCGAGCAGCTCGAGTTGTTGCTGCCACTCCTCGCCCAGGGCGCGACCCACGAGCATCCGGCACGAGTGCTGCTGCTCGTTCGCGCCAAGGCCCACGGCGACGATTGGGGCAAGGTATTGCCGTCTCAGAGTTTTGAGACGTGGGCCTTGTTCGCTCGCATCGATCGGTGCGGGCTTGAAGACCTGCCGCTCACCGTCGATCAGCGCCACACCCTCTTCTCCGCGGTCGCAAAAACGCTCGCTGATCTACCAGACCCACCGCTCGAAGTCCCCGGGACACCAGAGATCTTGAAACACGAGTCATTCGAGAGCCCGCTACTGGTAGTAGTTGCCGCCTATCTCGCAGTCCACGGCCAGAGCAAACTGCCGAGTACCCGTGATGAGCTGATTGACGAGCTGCTGGGCCATGAGCAGCGCTACTGGGAGGCCAGCGCCCCGGCTCACGTGAAGGGGAACATGGTGCTTCAGCGGCGCGTCATCGCGCTCGCGACCCTTGCCGGCGCAGAGAGCGAATCGGAAGCCGTCGAGTTGCTGCGTTTGGTTCCCGATCTGAAAGAAGTGCCCTCGGATCAGCGCTACAGACTTGCGTGCTGGGTGAATGCCCTGTACCCGGCAGACGAGACATTTTGGAATCCCCTTGAACCCGACCTCGTTGGCGAGCACCTCATCGCCACCACCTACACCCACGAGCCCGAAGTCCTTGCCGGAGTGTTGAAACGAGGCAGCGCACAGGCCGTCGTACGGCCCCTGGAGGTCTACGCTCGCGCCGCCCTCGACCACCCTGATCTCGCAGCCGAACTCAGCAGCATCCTCACCGAGCAGCTCCCTGCGCTGTGCAAGCTCGCAGTCGCCGCCGCCGAGATCGAGACCGACCTAGACTTGGCGCTGGGAGACAGTACTCTTGCCGCTGCCCTGAGCCGTGCAATCACGGCGATCCCAGTCGATCCTCACATCCTGCCCGGGATCGAAGACTTGCTGCCCGGGCGCCCGGATCTCATCCTCAGCCCTCTCGCGCTCACTGTGAGTAGCCAGCTCACGACTCACCTTCGGTCACTGGCAACCGACAAGCCAGCCGCGTACGAGCCTGATTTCGCGAAGTCGCTGAACACCCTCTCGGTCCGGCTGGGAGAAGCTGGTCGTCGCGACGAAGGGCTCAAAGCGATCGAAGAAGTCGTCAGCATCTACAAGCGTTTGGCGACCGACAAACCAGCCGCCTATAAGCCCCACCTCGCAGGATCACTGAGCAACCTATCCCTCGATCTGGGGGAGGCTGGTCGTCACGACGAAGGGCTCAAAGCGATCGAAGAAGCCGCCAGCATCTACAGGCCTTTGGCGGTCGACAAACCAGCCGCCTATAAGCCCCGCCTCGCGATAGCGCTGAACAACCTCTCAAAGTGTCTGTGGGAGACTCGCCGTCACAACGAGGCACTCAAAGCGATCGAAGAAGCCGCCAGCATCTACAGGCCTTTGGCGGTCGACAAACCAGCCGCGTACGAGCCTGGCCTCGCCAGATCGCTGAACAACCTTTCAAACTGCCTGCGGGATACCGGCCGTCACAAGGAGGCACTCAAAGCGATCGAAGAAGCCGTCAGCATCCGTCGGCGTTTGGCCGTTGACAAACCAGCCGCCTACAAGCCCGACCTCGCGAGATCGCTCGACAACCTCTCACAATGTCTGTGGGAGGCTCCTCGCTACGAGGAGGCGCTCGCAGCCAGCCACGAGGCCATCAGCATCTACCGGCGTTTGGCGACTGCTGAACCGGCCGCGTACGATTCCGACCTCGCGATCATGCTGCATCACCGCTCGACCCAGCTAACGGAGGCCGGTTGCGAGAAGGAGGCCAAGATCGCGCGAGACGAAGCGGCTCGACTTCGTAAATCGGGGTCCGCGTGAGTGCCTGGCGACATAACTCTCGCCAGTTGATCTGATCACCGTCTCCGCGAAACCCAGGACGGCTCAAGGTCTCCAAAATTCCCGGAGCGGTTCAGAACTCGTTTTCAGGGCATCACGATTCCGGGGTCGGTATAAGCCCTGAGTTCAATAGTTGCGGATCCTGTGGGTGCCGGAAACTCGTCAGGCGGCGATCTGGTACTCGTGGATGAGCCCGCCAAGGATGTCCTGCCGCAGATGACGGGCGGTGGATCCTTGCCGATAGCGCGGAGCTGTGGTCTTGGCTGTGGTGGCTGCATGTCGAGGGCCCGATGTGGACGATGACCGTTGTAGTGCTCGGTGTACGCGCGGAGAGTTGCCTGGAGATGCTGGCAGGAGACCGTCAGCATCCGGTCCAGGCACTCGCGACGGACGGTCCCGCCCCACCGCTCAGCGACCGCGTTCGCCTTCGGCGCACGACGCGGCGTGAGGATCACGTTCATGCCTTCGGCTTCGAAGACCACGTCGAACGCGACTGTGAACTTCCGATCACCGTCGCGGATCAGGAACCGGAACGCGTCGCCGCGATCGTCCACTGTCATCGCGAAGTTGCGCGCCTGCTGAACGGTCCAAGCGCCCGTCGGGTTCGTGCTCACGCCAGCGATATGCACACGCCGCGTGGCGTACTCGATAAAGAACAATACGTACAGCCTCCGCAGCATCGCGGTTTCGGCCGTGAAGAAATCGCACGCCAGAATGCCCTTCGCCTGAGCGCGCAGAAACTCAGCCCAGCCTCGGGCCCGCGCGCCGGGGCGCTGGATCCACGCCAGCGTCCTTCAGCATCGCCCAAACGGTCGCGGGAGGCGACCTCAACCCCGAGCCGGTGAAGCTCTCCCGCGATCCGCCGGTAACCCCAAGCAGGGTTCTCCCGTGCCAGACGCAGAACCAGCTCGCAGGTTGCCCTTGGCTTTTGCGCGGCCTCCCTGCTGGCGACCCGTAGCTCCAGCGGCGCGCAACGAGCCTCCGATGCCAACGCAGCAGCGTACCCGGCTCTACAAAGAAAACGCTCCACCGGTCTGCGGCAGGACCCGCGCAAGCGCAGCCAGCAAAGCGCGATCCCGCGGACTTGAGCTTCGGCCGGGCGCTCTGGCGGCGAACCACCGCGAGCTGGTGTCGCAACACCAGGATCTCCAGCTCCTTCCCCTCACGACCCCGGAACAACAACACGACCAGCTCAAGAACGCACCGCACAGGCACCTAGACCACGCGAACACCTCGAACCTCAAACGCATAGAAACCATCAGCGCACCGTAGCGAGCACACCCGACCGAGTTTCCGGCACCCACAGCCCGGAGGAGCGCCAGATGCTGATGGAGACATGGCGCGCCGAGGCGATGGCGCTGCTCAGCCAGGAGCGCGCAGAGGCCAGTGCCGGCTCCAAGGGTCTCGCGACGGCGAACGCCGCAACTGTCGGATAAAAAAGTACACGAACTTTGTACCGAAACCGGGCAATCCTTCAGCGACCCGCGAATGGGATGTCAAGTCAGAAAAAGGCGTAGAACAGGAAGTCGAGCTCCTGCTCTACGTACCGGGTTGAGATCGAGCCTCTAGTCCCATCGCCTCTGCCAGCGTGTTGATGCCTCTCACGCCGGACTCGAGCGCGCCCTCCATGAAGCCGAACCAGCCCGGAGAGGTGTGCTCGCCGACGACGACGAGCCGGTCCTCGTACGGTTTCGTGTATGACTGCTGCTGCTTTGTCACCTGCGTCGGTCCGGGGCAGGAGTAGCCGGTCTGGATCGTCTGCATCGCCGGCCAGTCGACGAACTGGCTCTTGAGCTGGGGCGCGACAGCAAAGCCGGGCAACAGTTCGGAGATCCGCGGATCGAAGTACGCATTGGCGCCTTTGCGGCCTACTTCGGTCCTGGCTTGGGTCGCGAGCGGGCCGCCTGCGAAGACCGTCAGGTCGAACCGCGCCGTGTCAGCTTGGTTGTCGGTTCCCTCCCACGTCATGCCGAGCTGATCCGAGACTGCCTCGGGCGATAGCCCCTTGGAAACCCAGAAGCGTCTGTCGATCGGCGCGAGGTACTTGATCGCTGGCCCGCTGCCGACCGGGCTGTATGGAAACGGCCCGTCGTTGACCTTGATGTGCTGCCACATCGCCACCGAGGTGGCAACGATGACGTAATCAAAGGACGCGGTCGAGTTGTCCGTGAACGTCAGCGTCACACCGCTGGCGGGAAGTTCGATCGCCTTCACGGCTTTCGCTTCGATGGCGAGGCCACTCGTCAGTTGCGCCGCCAGTGCATCGTTGCCCCCCGCGCACCTGAAGACCTCGGTGTCTTCGAAGAAAGCCAGTTCTTCGCCTCCGGCACGAAGCTGAGCGAGCAGAGCCAGCCAGCTCTGGTTCGCGGCGGCGGTGGCGTTGTTCAGCTCGAAGTCGAGCTGAATCGCCTGACAGACGTCTTTTGCCGTTTTCCACTTGCGTTCCTCTTCGAGCAGGATGTCGGCCAGGCTTCTCGCATCCAGCGCCGCGGCTCCTTTCGCGTTCCACGGCGCCCCCGGGTCGACTTCCGCGGCCGCCGCGTCCTTGCTCCAACGTCGGTACACGACCGCCATTTGTTCGTAGAGCTTCTTCGCGTCGTACCAGGTGCCGTTCAGTTTGATGCGGCTTTCCGCCCGGCCGCCGCCCTGTAGCTCTTCCGGTGTGACGACGGTGAGGCTGAGTCCAAACGCCGTTGCAAACACGATCCACCATGGGTGGTTGAGGCCGATCAGCTCCGCCCCCTTCTCCACGATGCGGCCGGGAACCACGGGTTCCTGAGATGACGGCAGCGAGGACCAGACGCGACCACCGGCCCTGTCGAGCGGGTCGAAGATCCGTACGTCCATGCCCGCCTTGGTGAGGTAGGCGGCCATGCATCCCGCGAATCCGGCCCCGATGATCGCGAGCTTCGGCTTGACTCCGCCGGGCCGCAAGGCGGCACTGAAGTCGACCGATGGAGCTTCGCCTACGCGCTCGAAACGCTCGGCGGCCCTTCGCCTCAGCTCTGCGCCGGCGAGCGGATCGCCAAAGCGCCTATGCAGCACAGCAAAAATCGAGCGTGCCATTGGGACTCCGCTACCCGTCGCCCCCGCCGGCGATCAGTTCCTGGCGGAACTCTTCGAGCGCCTGCCAGCGGGCTTCCGCGAGCGAGAGCTTCCAATCTTCTTCGCATTCCGTCGTCAGGGGTTCCTTTTCTTTGCACTGACCGCAGCCGCCGCATCCGGCCGGATTGATGCAGTAGTCGAAGAGCTGGCACTGGCGACAGGCAAAGTCCTTCAGCAACGGGAATGGCTGTCCCGACTTCTTCCAGTTCAGCATGTCCCAGAGAGCGAGGAACGCCGTCGTACGTCCGTCGCCACCATGACAGTGAAAATGGACCCAAGATTCGTCCTGTTGGGTGGCTTCGATCCAGAGCTTGCGCAGCGCGGCGATCGCGCGGGTGCTAGGCGCGCAGTGGTCCGTGACCGGGATTCGACGGTAGATCACCGGCACGCTCAGCATCTTCGCCAGCCACGCTGCGACCTTCTCCTCGATTGCCGCTTCCCCGACTTTGAGTTCGGTATAGCTCGTGGGCGCGACTCGCTGCTGGCATCGATTGTCGGGCGCATGCATGTCGAGCGTGAAGAGCAGCGGGCTCTCGCCTTGCAACATCTGCAGGCGCAGCCGCTCGTCCGCTTCGATCCAGCTCCACTTCTGACCGACATTGGCGAAGTCGTTGTCGGCGTACCACGAGACGGCGATTCCGTCGAGGAAGCCGTGTGTCTCCTCACGAAGATCGACCAGGTAAATCCGCTTGAGTTTGTGCTGCTTCACAACGCGGGTCGCGAGGATCTCGAGGAACTCGCGTTGGTCGAGCTGATGACTGCCCGAGGCGGCGTATTTGTGGTCTGTGAGATCCATCGCGCATCGGAAGTGGTCCGTGCCGCCCTGGTCGTAGATTAGGTAACTGCCAGTCCGGTATGGCCTCTGAAGTGGGTTTGCGACGTTGACGTACGCGCGCATGTCGCCCGATACCATCGGTACATCTACTCCCGTGCTCATGGTGACCCCCAAGGATCAACCTGTGCCGACCGTTTGAGCTATCCATAGCTGTCAGACCCCACCCCCGTGTGGAGGATACGGTATACCAGGCCTGGATCATTCCGTCAAGGCGAATAGCACGAGGCTAATTTCTGGATGTAACTCGTTAGGAAGGCCGCCACCCGGCGCCGCGATTCAAGGGGATCGCAAGGTCGCGGGACCGACCTCGGATCTGGCGAGGGCCAGAGGGGTCGCGACCGGCGTCATAAGGCCCGCTATCGGCCTCAAGAGCGAATATGATTACGTGCGGCTGTGATGTCACTTGACTATTAGTTGGCCTTCCATTCCGGCCTGACGATGTCCTGGGACCGAGCAGTAGAAGGTGTAGGCGCCTGGCTTGAGGTTCAGTGTGAGCGTCCTTTTCCCGCCTTGGAAAAAGGGAGTCTCGCCGAGTACATTGCGTCCCTCAGCAATCGTTACATTGTGGGTGACGGGAGACATGTTCGTCATCACTATTAACACCATGCCTGCCTTCGTGCTTAGCCTGTTGGTGTTGTAACTGAGCTGGCCGTCCGCGCTCGCTGCGAGCTTGAGCGCAAGAGTGAAGGCGCCGCTGAGGATGGTCGGGCCTGGTTGGGTCGGGTATTCGCTGGTCTCCTTGGTGAGAAGCATTTCGTAGTGGGTTCCCGGGCCGGCCGATAGTGGACTCGGGTCTCCATCTTCCAGGCGTCCACTAGATCCGACCGGATACAACTGGCCGACCAGCCGCGAGCCGCTACTCACTAGCCAGACGTCGTAGTGGAAGCCGTCCGACGGTGGGAGATGTTTAGCTTTCAGGCGGAACACGTACTCGTCGCCTTCGGAGAACACTTGAGCTTCACCGCTGGACTTGCTCGCGGTGTCGAGTGGGTTGAGAGCGACGTGGTGGAGTTCGATCGGTCCTGTGCCAGCAACGACTGCCCGGGTAGACGAGCTGGCAGCAGGGAGACGTCCGGCGACGGCCACGATGAAAGATGCGACATCCCGCGCGTCCTTGCCCACAAGGAGCCGCGCGGGCATTTGCCCGAAGCCCCGATCGCGGCCTTCGGAGATGGCGTTCAACAACAACGCCTTGCGCCCGGTATCGGTATTGATTCCGGTGCCGATACGTGCGTCGAGGTTGGCGGCGAACCCGACCCGCTGTACCGAATTGACGGCCGCGAGTGTGTGACAGCTGGCGCACTCCTGAACGAAGAGGTCTCGACCGCGCTGCTGTTCGGTGTCGAGGCGCAGGCGCCCTAGTGCCCTCTCGTTGCTACTCCCTCCAAGCATCAACGCGAGCAGCACAGAGACTGAGGCCGCCAGCAACCCGCCGGCCACAAGCACATACTTCGTATAGAGGCGCCGTTGTCCACGTCCTTCCAGGCGGGCTTCGTCCCACGAAGGCTTTGCAGGTGGGTCTATCGTTTGAGTGTGGTCGTCCGCATGGAGGTGGGGCGGGCGATCGTCCCGAGCCGATAAAATAGTGCCGGCGGGAGCCGAGCCCGCTTGCTTAGTGTTGCCAGCCGACCACGGCCACCAGCTTGCAAGAGGCGCGATCATCAGATATATGCCAGCCAAGGAGACTGCGCCGCACAAAAAAACGAGCAACGACGGTACGTGAGCAGAACTCGGTTCACGCGCAAGCGTGAGCGTTGCACCGCTCGCCGCGATCGTCACGACCCCACCGACTGCACTCCAAGCTGGCTTATGCTCAGGATCCGGCTGCCACTCCATCAATGCGAGATCATAGAATCGTCACAAGCTCCTAACCCCGGGCGGCGCGGCTGCCAGTACCCAGGCCAGCCGATCAGCCGACCGCGGCAGGCGCGGTACGCTCTCGTATAGAGCCGCCGCGCGATGGGATCGGACTTGCCGTCCGAGGTGACGTTGTTCGTCGGCGACGCGGACGCTAAACGCGTCGCGGCCTCCCTCGTCGAGGCGGGCCTCACCTTCGCCCGCCCAGGCGCGGCAGAGATGATCGAGCTGTTCGTTGTCGCGACGCCGTCGATCGTCGCGCTGGCGCTGCTGTTCGAGCTGCGGCGCATGCGCCTGCCGCGCGTCTATGTGCAGCCCCGGTGCCGGGGTGCCGATGAGCGCCTCAAACGACGCGCGTATCGCCTCACCGTACGCCCGTTTCGATGAGCCCGATCTGGACGAGACAAGGTGCTGGATCATGCGGAATTGTCTCGCCTTGCGTTGCTTGAGCGCAGCGATCTCGTGTCGCTGATGCTCGCCGACGAGTGGGCGTTCCTCCAGTCCCACTCATGGGCGGTCGCCAAGCTGCCGGTCATGTTGGATGCCTTCCGCGGACCTCCTCATCATTTTCGGTGAGCTGAGCGTCCTGGGCGCTAAACGTCTGCATCTGGCTGAATAGCTCCCAGAGTCCGCCTCGACGTCCCGCTATAGCCCGTCCATGTCATCAGGTGCGACGAGAGCGAGCATATCCTCAAGCTGCCCGCCTTCCTGCATCCATGCCATAAAAGTCATGGGTACTACGGTCTGATGGAGCGCGGTATGGTCGCTAGCCAGCCAATCTGCGCCTTCGCGTGAAAGCACAAAAGACGGGTCGAGCGTCAATAGTTCAGGCTGCATCGTCGATTCCGCCCTCCGTCAGATCGTGATCGTGTCGAACTTGCTCGGAGATGAGCCGTCGAAAGGGACGATGAAGTAGTCGACGGTGATGTCAGTGTCGGTGACGGTTACGAGCAGATAGCCCGGCTCGTCGTGGTTGGCGCTCTCGAGCTGAACGTCCGCGTGTGTGGTCTGGTACGGCAGGCGGCTGGTGTCGATGCCTTCCTGTAGTTCGTGCAGCGATTTGGGTGTGTTGGCGTAGCCGCCGGCGCCGGCGACGATGTACGGCACGCGCTTCCCGTTGATCTCGCGCGAGAAGCGCTGGTAGTTGTGGACGTGGCCGGAGAAGGACGGCATCGGGCAGGCGGTTGGACGCGACGATCGCGCTGTCAATCGCGGTGAGGATGTCAGGGCAGCCTCCGTGCGGCTTGTCTAGCGAGAAGCATGGGTGGTGGACGGCGATTAGCAGCTTCTTGTCAGCCGGAGCAGCCTTCATCTCGGCGGTCAGCCACTGCTGCTGCTCGGAGCGGCCGCGGGCGTCGAGGCTTCCCTCGACGTTCGAGTAGAGGCCGATTATCGTGACGAGCGGCGCGTCGAGGGTCCAGTAGACATACGGCTGGGTCATCGTCGGGCGGTAAGGCGCTTCGTGGGGGAGCTGTCGCAGAAGTTGCGGAGGAACCCTGTCAATGTGGGTTCGTTGTCGGGCGGGTCGCCCGCCTGCACTTCGATGGCGCCGTCGTGGTTGCCTGGGATCGCGAAAATCGGCGCGGGGTAGTACTGGTAGGGCTCGTAGAACTGCCACTTGTATTCGCTGCTCAAGCCATTGAAGTAGACGACATCGCCGAGGTGGTAGAAGAATGCCGGCTGGTTCGCCCCTTTGGTTTCCTTGATCTGTGCCTCCATCGCCTCGGCGATCGCGGTCTGGACCGACTCGCCGTGGATGCCGCCAGTATCGCCGACGCAGTGGAAGACGAGCTTCTTCTTCTTGGCGGCTTCTTCGGCGACCTTGGGCACAATCGCCTCCAACGGCAGGTGGAAGTTGCCGGGGGTCGCCGCTGGCGGCGGCGGTACGAAGCGCAGCGGTTCCTTGGGTTCGGCGACGGGGTCGCCGATCGGTCGCCGTTCCTTGCCGAACTGTTTCGTCCGACCGTGCCCCGGCGGAGTCCGTTTAGTGTGCGCCTTCGGAAACTTGATGCGCTGTGCTGGGCTCATAGCGTTCACCTCGTATGCATAGCGGGCCGAGTCTTCGTTGTAGGCGGCACCCTAGCGGATATCAACATGCACAACTGTTTCACATTGCTGGACCCTGTGGGTGCCGAAAATACGTGGTCAGGCGGCGATTTGGTACTCGTGGATGAGGCCGCCGAGGACGTCCTGCCGGGTGATCGGCGGTGGATCCTTACCGACAGCGCGAAGGTGCTGTCTCGGTTCTGGCTCCTGCATGCCGAGAGCTCGGTGTGGCCGGTGCCCGTTGTAGTGCTCGGTGTAGGCGTGTAGTGAGGCCTGGAGGCGTGGGCGGGAGAGCGTCAGCATCCGGTCCAGGCACTCGCGGCGGACGGTCCCGACCCACCGCTCCGCGATAGGGTTCGCCTGCGGCGCGCGCGGCGGCGTGCGGATCACCCGCATGCCCTCGGCTTCGAAGACGGCGTCAAACGCGCGCGTGAACTTCTTATCGCCGTCGCGGATCAGGAACCGGAACGCGTGGCCGTGCTCGTCCAGCGTCATCGCGAGGTTGCGCGCCTGCTGCACGGTCCACGCGCCGGTGGGGTTCGCGCTCACGCCAGCGATGTGGACACGACGTGTTGCGTGCTCGATGAAGAACAGCACATACAGCCGCCGCAGCATCGCGGTTTCGACCGTGAAGAAATCGCACGCGAGGACACTCTTGGCGTGGGTGCGTAGAAACGTAGCCCAGCTCGGCCCGGTGCGGCGCGGCGCGGCGCCGGGTCGATCCCAGCGTCCTTGAGGATCGCCCAGACCGTCGCGGGAGCGATCTCGATCCCAAGCCGCTGAAGCTCTCCCGCGATGCGCCAGTAACCCCACGTGTCGTTCTCACGGGCAAGGCGCAGCACCACTCGCGCGTCGCTTTGGGCTTGCGCGGCCTACCGGGCCGGCCTCCGTAACTCCAGCGGCGCGCAACCAGGCGCCGGTGCCACCGCAGCAACGTGTCCGGCTCGACGAAGAACACCTTCCAGCGCTCCCGCGGCAGGATCCCCGAAAGCGCAGCCAGCAAAGCCCGATCTGCCGGTTTCAGCTTCGGCTGGGCGCTCTGGCGGCGAAGCACCGCCAGCTCGTGGCGCAACACCACGATTTCCAGCTCCTTCGCCTCCCCACCCCGGAACAGCAGCGCGACCAACTCCAAACCGCGCCGCACCGCCAAGTAGACCAGCGCGAACACCTCGAACCCCGAATGCCTAGAAACCATCAACGCACCGTAGCGAGCACGCTCCCGATCGAGTTTCCGGCACCCACACCTGTGGGAGAATCCTCCTCGCCTTCACGACGGAGTTCGGCTGTCGGGCAGCTCACCATGAGCGATCTCCAGATCGCGAAGGTCGAGGAGATCGCGTTCGCGACCAGCCATCCTCTTCAGAGCAACCAGATCGGCAAGCGAGCAGATCGGTGCCTGCGAGCCGTCCACCCGGCGGACTTCCGCTCGCACCAACAGCTCCTGGAAGCTGAGTGGGGACGGACGCTCAGCCAAGAGATCGAGATCTCCATGAGGCGTTGACAGATTGATCGTCCTTCCGGGAGCAACCATGTCCACTGGCACCGGTGAACCGTCGGGCCGAGTCGCAGGCCACGCCGCGATCAACGAACGCACCTGCACAAGGTTCTCGAGGTCCGAGGCAATGATCGCGTCGACATCACGTGTCGCGCGGACAACGCCATGTCGTATCAGCGCGATACCCCCCACGAGCACATAGCGCACGCCAGCGCCGTTGAGACCATCAAGAATGCGCTTGAAATCGCTCACACAGTCAGCCAGCCGACGCCGCGAGCCTGGTCGCGCGCTCGCTCAGCTCTATGCCCTCGGCCAGCAGCTCGCCTGGGTCACGCCCAGCATCACGAATCAACCTGTAGCAGCGCCACGCCTCGCCAGCCGCAACATCATCTCCCCGCGCCTCAGCAGCAGACGCCGCCTCAGCAGCCCTTGCAAGACGCACGTGAAATTCCGAGCCATCCACATGGCGAGACCCGGACTCGAACCGGGGACACCACGATTTTCAGTCGTGTGCTCTACCAACTGAGCTATCTCGCCGCGAGCGGCCGATGCTACCGGCTCGCCGCGCCCCCGGCTGCCCGCGGGGACCAGCGCCTGCGCCCGCGCCGCTCAGCCGTGTTCCCAGGCTTCGAGATAGGGCAGCGGGTCGATCGGGTGCCCGCCGGCGGCCTGCCAGCCGCCGACCCACATCTCGAAGTGCAGGTGCGGCGCGGTCGCATCGCCGGTCTGGCCGGCGCTGGCAGAGCAGCTGCCCGGCGGCCACGGCCTGGCCGGCGCTGACGGCGAAGCGAGCCGGCCTCGCAGTGGGCGAACATGAAGTCGAAGCCCACGCCGGTGTGCTCGACGGCGTAGTAGCCGGCCCCGCCGGCCTGGTAGCTGGTCGATTCGATCGTGCCCGGCCAGCGGCGCGAGCACCGGCGTGCCTTCCGCGGTGAGCACGTCCTGGCCCTGGTGGATGTGGCCTGTCGCGGGCGCGCCGAAGCGGTTTTCGGGGCCGCCGAAGTTGTGGGCGCCGGCGCACGGGGAAGACGGCGCCGTCGGCAACGCGTCTGCGCCGGGCGTGGGCACGCCGGCTTCGCTCGGCACGGGCGCGGCGCGTGGGTGTCGGCGCCGGGACCGGCGGCGGAGGGCGGCGCCTTGACGGTCAGCGTCGCCTGGCCGGAGCTGTGCGCGCGGCGCAGCAGCGTGCCGCCGTGGTGGTCGTGGGCGCTGACGCTCACCTGGTAGCTGCCCGGCGCCGAGCGTCGCGCCCGCGCGGCCAGCGCGACGGCGAGCGTGCGCCCGGTGTGCGACCCAGCCCATCGTTCGCGACCACGCGCCGCGCGGTGGGTGGCCAGGTCGTGATCACGCACGCTGCACGTAGACGGTGCGCGACACGCCGCTCGTCGAGCACGCAGCGTGACCTGCGGCGGGCGGCCCGGCGAGCGCTGAGCTGGGGACGCTGCAGCGCGCTGATCAGCGGCTGCGGAGCCGGGCGAGGCTGCACGGCGACGCCGTACTCGCTGCCACCCGCCTGCGGCGCAGAGGGCGCCTGCGCGCCGCCCGGGGCGCCCGCGAGCGCGCAGCAGGGCCGGCGCCGGCCGAGCGAGCAGCCAAGCTCGTAGTGAGGGCACGCGAGGGCGACCCCGGAGCGATCGGCTCATGTGTCTCTCCTCGGCAGCCGTCCAGCAGCAGCGCCTGCAGCGATTGCAACGGGAGTCCACGCATGTCCGAGCCGCCGGCTCAGCCCCCGCGAGCTCTCGAATTCCTCGCACGAGCGCCTCGTAGGTCAGGCCGCAGGCCCTCGGCGATCGGCACCTCCGCGCGCCAGCCGAGCTCGCGCTCGGCGCAGGCTTGCATCGAGGCAGCTGTGCTGGAGCTCGCCCGGGCGCAGGTCCGCCAGCTCGGGCTCGATCTGCTTGCCGGCGGCCTCGCTCAGCTCGCTCCACACCGTCGCCACGTCGGTCTCCACGCTGGTGGCGATGTTGTAGGTGCCCGAGCGCCCCGAGGCCGCGAGCAGCGCGCCGACGACGTCGCCGACGTACACGTAGTCGCGCGTCGGCTTGCCGTGGCCGTAGAGCTTCGGGCGCCTGGTCGGTGTAGAGGTGGTGGGTGAAGATCGCCACCACGCCGGCCTCGCCGTGGGGGCTCTGGCGCGGGCCGTAGACGTTGCCGAGCCGGCATACGGCGTGCGGGATGCCCGAGGACAAGCGACCACGTCTTCACGTACGCCTCGGCCGCCCACTTCGAGGCGCCGTAGGGAGACAGCGGCGCGGGGATCCGGTCCTCCGGTGTGGGCATCGGCGCCTCGTCGCCGTACAGCGCGCCGCCGGTCGAGGTGAACACGACCGGGGCGCCGCATGCGCCCGGCGGCCTCGACCACGTTGAGCGTGCCCTGGACGTTCACCTCGCAGTCGCGCCCGGGGTCCTCCACCGAGGCGACCACGCTCGCCTGCGCGGCGAGGTGGAAGATCGCCCGCGGCGGCGACCTCGTCGACGAGCGCCTTGCAGCGCGGCGAAGTCGACGATGTCGAGCTCGCGCAGCTCGGCGCCTGCGCGGCACGCGCGCGGCGTCGCCCGAGGAGAGGTCGTCGATCACGGTCACCTCGTAGCCCTCGCGCGAGCAGGGCGTCGACGACGTGCGAGCCGATGAAGCCGGCGCCGCCGGTGACGATCGCGTGTGAGCTCATGCGCGGGAATCTATACGGATGCGGCCGAGGCGGCGCGGCGCGAGCAGATCCTCGACCGCCTCCACCGACTCGTCGATGCGCTCGAGCACGCGCATGCCCTCGCGCTCGCGCGGGCAGGCTGCCGCCGACCGCGGGCCCGCCGAGCACGATCGGGATGCTCGGGGTGGCTGCTGCGCAGGTCGCGCAGCGCGACCTCGACCGGCTCGCGCGTCGCGCGGGACCGGTGGCGCCGAGCACGATCAGCGTCGGGGGACTGGCTGTCGACCATCGCCAGCAGCCGCTCGGCCGAGAGGTCGGTGTCGAAGACCGTCTGGAAGCCGGCGGCGGCGAGCTGGTCGTGGACCATCTGCAGGCCGAGCGTGTGCTCGTCGCCCTCGACGCCCGCGAGCAGCACCCGCTCGCGGGTGGGCTCGGTGCCGCTGGTCATGTAGCGGTAGAGCGTCGCGAGCACGCGGCGGATGATCGTGTTGCGCGCGGTGCTCGCGCTCGGCGTCGATCTCGCCCGCCTCGGAGAGCACGTCGATGCGGCGCAGCGCCGGGCCGATCACCTCGGCGTGCAGCGTCGTCGGCGTGATGCCGTCCTCGATCGCCGTGGCGATCGCGCCCTCGGCCATCTCGGCGTCGCCGCGTTCGAGCGCGGTGGCGAAGGTCTCGAGCGTGCTCTCGACGAGCGCCGCGGGGTCGGAGCGCAGCTGCTCGCGAGCGTCGGGGCCGGTGCGGCCGAGCACTTCCATGAACGCGTCGAGCAGCACGGGGTCGAAGTGGCGCCCGCGCTGTTCGCGCATCATCTGCACCGCCTCCTCGACCGAGAAGGCCTTGCGGTAGACGCGGTCGCTGGTGAGCGCGTCGAAGACGTCGGCGACCGCGACGATCCGCCCCTCGATCGGGATCGCCTCGCCCTTCAGCCCGCGCGGGTAGCCGCTGCCGTCCCACTTCTCCTGGTGGCTGAGCGCGATCGTGGCGGCCATGTCGAGGATCGAGGAGGAGGAGCCGCGCACGAGCCGGTGGCCCTCCTCGGCGTGGGTCTCGACGATCGCGCGCTCCTCGGGCGTGAGCGGGCCGGGCTTGAGCAGGATCGCGTCGGGGATCGCGACCTTGCCGACGTCGTGCAGGGGCGCGGCGTGGCTTGAGGCGCTCGCAGAACTCCGGGTCCATGCCGATGTGCTCGGCCAGCAGCACCGAGAAGCGTCCGATGCGCTCGATGTGCGCGCCGGTGTCCTCGTCGCGGAACTCGACCGCCATCGACAGGCGCTGCACGGTCTCGGCCTGGGCGATCTCGAGCTCGGAGAGCGCGCGTTTGAGCTCGCGGTGCGGCTGTCGATCTCATCCTCGAGCGCGCCGCGGCCGTGCTCGCCGACGCGCCAGCCGAGCGCCAGCGGCCGAGCATGCGAGCACGACGCAGGCAGACTGCGACCGTCAGCCGAGACGCCCGGCGATCAGTGCAGTCGCGACCGCGGCCACGACAGAGCAGCGCCCATCCGCACCAGCCCGAGCGCTGGGTAGCGACGCTTGGTCGAGCCCCGTGGGGTCGACCGCCTGCGGGTGGCCGACTGCCGTGCCCGTTGCCCACGGGCTCCAGTCTACGCACGAAACCACCGAACCCGTCGATCGCTGCCCTGGCCGTTCGGCGTGCGCTAGTGCCCCCACGCTCGGCGTGGGCTCTGCAGCAGGCTTGCTTGGATTGCACCGTTCACTGAGAACTCTCGCGTCCTTGTCCGGTCTCAGATTCGTCTCGCGTGTCAGCCTGGGGTTCGACGCCCGCATCGAGCGCGCTTGACCCGGGTCTGGCGCACATAGACATATGGCCGATCCAGCTCGACTAGCGGCCGCTCTGCAGCTGGTTGATGTTGATCGCGTTCGGCCGGCGCGCTCAGCGTGACCGGCTTGTTCCAGCGGTCGAACATGATCGTGCCCGCCGCTGGCTCCGCTTTTGGTGATCTCGAGCGGGTAAGGCGGTCCCGGTGCTGGCGACGTAGAGCGTGCCGCCCTTGCTGACGTCCGTGACACCGACGGCCTTCTGCCCAGCGATCGTCGTCGCGGCGGCACTCGCGAGCGTGCCGTGTGCGGCGAGCGCAGTGCCGATCAGCTTGCCGAGGTCGGTGAGCTGCGGCGAGCGAGGCAAAGTTGGCCGCAGTCGACGGGAGCCTTCAGCCATTTGCCCTGCAGCAGCTGTGCCGCGGCGGCGCCGGCGACGTGCTTGTAGAAGGCGGTGCTGCCGTTCATGTAGACGGCGCCATTGACCTGGACGAGGTTGATGCTCAGCCCTTCGAGCGTCAGTTTGCCCTGCCCGCCCTTGCCCGCAACGAGTTCCATGTCGAGCGATATCGGCTTGCCTTCATCGACGATCGAGCCCGCGACGTGCGCTGAGGCGGCCCCGGCGGCGGCGAGTTTCGCAGCCGCGACGATCTCGGTGGGGCTCTTGGAGGCGAGACCGTTGCCGGAGGGCGAAGAGGAACCGCAACCGCTCAGGAGCGCCAGCAGCAAGCTCAACAGCAGCCCACAAACGCCCGCGGTTGAAAGTCGGGAACGCATTGGCCGCAAACTGTAGCCGGAGCGTCAGTCGGTCTCTGTGCGCGCGCACGGAATCACGAGCACAGGCCGCTGGGCATGCGCAACGACCGCGGCTGAGACGCTGCCCAGGAGCAGCGACTGCACGCGCGAAAGACCCCTCGCGCCGATCACGAGCGGCGCCGCCCGAAGCTCCTCTGCGGTCTCGCAGATCACGCGCCAGGGCTTGCCACAGCTGAGCCTGCCCGACGACGTCGAAGCCCGCCTCGCGAGCCACGGCGAGACCTCGCTCCATAGTCTCCCTGCCGAGTCCTTCGGTGATCTGGTCGAGCCCGAGCTCCTCCGCGGCCAGCCCCGAGAGGCCGCCGCTGAGGACTGTCGCGGGGTCATATGGAGCCCAAGTCGCGAGCGGCTCCCAGACCGTCAAGAGCGTCGCGGCACGTGGGCCTAGTAGCTCCCCGCCCTCACGAATCGCGGCGGCCGCGTCGTTAGAGCCGTCAAAGCAAAGCAATGCACGAGGGAGCGTCATCACGCAGCAGTCAACCACGCCTGAGCCAATCGTTGCTGGCTGCGGGGAAACCCTGAGGAATCGAGCGGGCCGCCGCGGATGATCGTCAGCTCCCAAGGGTGTTGTCTTGTAGGGGAAGCAGACCAGACAACGCAGTGACTCGAAGGCGGGTAATGAGATGCACGTTCAAACACCAGATAAAGAGACCGAGGTTCACGACCAGGAGGAATTCGACGACAGCGTCGCCAAGAGCGGCAAACTCGTCCTTCAGGGCCTGGCGGGCGCGGGCATCGTGGCTGCGATACTGATGTCGATCGTCGCGCTCAACCAGAGCAGCGAACGAAGCACCGTCACCGTGACGAGCGGCATCGTAAGCCCACCGGCTGCGGGCAGGCTCGACAACAGCTGCATCAAAAACGCCGGCCAAGACGATCAGCCTGCAGGTCGTTGGCGGATCGAAGCTCGGCCCCGATGGCAAGAAGCACGACGTCTTCACCAAGACCGAATTCGCGGTCAAAGTTGGGCAGCCGCTGCTGCTGAAGATCGATAACACCGACGATGTCGAACACAGCATCACCTCACCGCAGGTGGGCGTCAACATCATCGTCAAGCCGGGTGTCCACACCTATCAGTTGGTGGTCAAAGAAGCAGGCCGCTTCTCGTGGTTCTGCGTGATCCCCTGCGACAGCGACGCGAACGGTTGGGCGATGCAGCACGCGGGCTACATGAGCGGCTTCATCACCGCCACCTGAGACTTGGCCCGCCCAAGAGTCCGTGCCCCCGACCGCCCGGCCGGGGGCACGCGTCTGCCCGAACCGCGCTGCCCAACCGCATTGACTCGTGCCTCGATCGGGCTAGTATTCGTCGCCGTGTAGCCCGCAAGGGCCAGCGAGGGGGCGCCGCAGCACGGCGCGGGGGCAAGCCGAGGGGGAGGCAGGATGCCAAGCAGCAAACTACGGGGGCTGATGCTGCTGCTGTTGAGCTGCGCGATGCTGCTCGCGACGCTCGCCAGCCCCGCAACCGGCCGGCCGCTCCTCGCCGCGAGCGAAACCGCGATCCCAACGATCACCCTGCAGCCGGTCAACGCGACGGTCAAGGAAGGCGAAACGGCGAGCTTTGAAGCAGCCGCCTCGGGCATTCCGACGCCAACCGTGAAATGGGAATTCTCGAGCAACTCGGGGGCATCCTGGAGCGCGGTCAGCGGCGGCACCTCCACCCGGCTCTCGATCGTGGGCGTGAAAAGCACCTTCAACGGGCGCGAGTACCGCGCGACCTTCAAAAACAGCGCTGGCACAGCGACCAGCGAAGCGGCGCTACTGAGCGTCCGGAACCCTCCCGCGATCACCAAACAACCAAGCTCTCTAAGTCTCAACGAAGGGCAAAACGCGACCTTCGAAGCGAGCGCCGCGGGCTTCCCCACGCCGTCGGTGCAGTGGGAAGTCTCAAGCGACGGTGGCGCCACCTGGAGCGCGATCGAAGGCGCCAAAGCCACGCAGCTGATGGTCCCCGCGGTAACGACCGCGGAGAGTGGCTTCGAGTACCGCGCGGCCTTCCACAACCTCGCCGGTGAAGCCACGAGCAGCGCGGCGACGCTCACGGTCCACGCGCCTCCGGTCCTGACACTGCAGCCGCAGAGCATGACGGTGGAAGTCGGCCAGAGCGTGAGCTTCGAAGCGGCCGCCTCGGGCACACCCGAACCGACGCTGCAGTGGGAACTGTCAACCAACTCGGGAAGCTCCTGGAGTGCGATTCCAGGAGCTACGACCAACCAGCTCACGATCGCAATCACCACGACGAGCGAAAGCGGCTACGAGTACCGAGCGAGCTTTACGAACGTCTCGGGCAAAGCCACGAGCTCGGTGGCGACGCTGACGGTCGCGACCTTCCACTACACGGCGGTCGGCTGGGGGCAGAACCTTTTCCGCCAGCTCGGCGACGGCACGAGCAACTCGCTCAGTAACGCACCGGTGACGGCTGTCGGCTTGCACTTCGTAACAGCGGTGGCTGCGGGCGGGCGCCACAGCCTCGCGCTGCTCGCCAACGGCACGGTCTACTCGTGGGGGAACAACGAATTCGGTCAGCTCGGCAACGGCAGCACCGCGACGGGCAACCTACCCGCGGTCATCCCCGGCCTGTCCGGCGTTAAGGCGATCGCGGCCGGGAACAACCACAGCCTCGCGCTGCTCGCAAACGGCACGGTGATGGCCTGGGGTGATAACGAAGAAGGTCAGCTCGGCAACGGCACGACCAAAGAAAGCGAAGTGCCGGTCGCGGTCAACGGGCTGAGCGGCGTCAAGGCGATCGCGGCGGGTGCAGACTTCAGCCTCGCGTTGCTGAATAACAGCACGGTGATGGCATGGGGCGATGGCGAAGAAGGCCAGCTCGGCACGGGCAACCTCAAATCGAGCACGATCCCGATGACGGTCAAAGGCCTCAGCGGCGTGAGCTCGATCTCGGCCGGCGGTGCCTTCAGCCTCGCGCTGCTCGCGAAAGGCACGGTCATGGGCTGGGGCAGCGACCGTAACGGGGTGCTGTCAAACCCCACGGTCGAAGAAAGCAGCAACCTGGCGGTCGCGGTCGGGGGGCTGAGCGGGGTGATGGCGATCGCCACGGGCAGCGATCACGCGCTCGCGCTGCTCTCGGGCGGCTCGGTGATGGCCTGGGGTCAGGACAGCTCGGGCGAGCTCGGCATCGGCGTGATCAAGGCACACGAAGAAACCCCCACGCTCGTCAGCGGCCTCTCGGGGGTCGGCGCGATCGCAGCGGGCGGTCACGACAGCCTGGCGCTGCTCGCGAGCGGCTCGGCGATGAGCTGGGGCGTCAACGAATGGGGCAACCTCGGTGACGGCGTGACGGGCAGTGCGAGCGATGTGCCTGTGGGTGTGAGTGGGCTCAGCAAGATCGCAGGCGTCTCGGTGGGCGGCTCGCACATGCTCGCCTACGGCGAACCGCTTCCCGCGGTCACGAGCGTGAGCCCGAAACTCGGTTCACATGCGGGCGGCACGACGGTCACGATCACCGGCGCCAATCTCTCAGGAGCAAGCGCGGTGAAGTTCGGAGCCAATGCAGCTGCAAGCTTCACGGTCAACTCAGCGACCTCTGTGACAGCAGTGGCACCGGCTGGAACGGGGACGGTCGACGTGACGGTCACCACCGAAGCGGGCAGCAGCCCGGCGGTGGCAGCGGACCGCTTCAGCTACCAAAACGCACCGAGCGTTAGCAAGCTCTCACTAAAGAGCGGGCCCGCCGTGGGTGGCAGCTCGGTGACGATCACGGGCACAGAATTCGCGGCGGTCTCGGGTGTCTCATTCGGAGCCACCCCGGCGAGCGAATTCACGGTCAACTCAGCGACCTCGATCACGGTGGTCGCACCGCCTGCGAGCGCGGGCACAGTCGATGTCACGGTCACGAACACCGCCGGGCCGAGCGCGCCCACAAGCAAAGACCACTTCAAGTACACCCCGACGATCACCGGCTTGAGTCCGAGCAGCGGCTCGACAGCAGGGGGCACGAGCGTGACGGTCACAGGCACAGGGTTTGCGGTGGGGACCACGGGCACGTACTTCAAGTTCGCGACGCGCAAGGCAACCGCGGTCAGCTGCGTGAGCAGCACGAGTTGCACGCTGACCACACCCGCTGGGGCTGCGGGCACGGTGAACGTCACCGCGCTGGTCAACAAAGCGAGCAGCCAGCTCAGCCCGAATGCTCAGTTCAGCTACGGCTGAGCGACCTGGTTCGGTCGTAGCCAGGCCGCAGCGGTAGCACCCGCTTCCCAGGCTCCCTCGCGGCGAGGGTCCTCAAGGGTCGCAGGCGAGTCCAGGATCCAGCGCTCGTGCACCGCGGCGAGCGCCTCGTGCAGGACATGATCGTCAGCAAAGTCACGTGGGTCGAGGGGCGCCTCGATATCTACCCACACACGATGCGCGACGCGGCGGTTGCGCATCGGCAGCACGAGCGCGTCCGCCTGGACGGCAAGGCGGACGGTACCGGTGGTCAGCATCACCGGTTTACCGAGGAAGCGCGTCTCGCGGCTCCCGGGCATGTCGAACTGAATCAGCACGAGCTCGCCCGCTTCTAAGAGGAGTTGCAGCACCCCAAAGGCCCCTGCGGAGGAGAGCGCGCGTTGGTTACGCGCGTAGAGCTGGCGCCGCCAGCGTGCGAGGCGCCGGCCCCAGTAGTCATGACTTGGTTGCGCAAAGAACCAGGGGGCAGAAGTTGAGTAGAGAGTGTGTCGCGGTGAGGTGATCGCGGCATGGCCCGGGCCCATCGGTCCCTGGTGACAGACGCTCACGAGCACCCCGCGTCCGCTCGCGAGCGCCTGCTCGAGGTTGGCGGTGGAAGTCGCATCTTTGAGTGGGCGGACCCAACGTTGCCAGAAGAGCGCCCGTTCGACCTCGACCTCAACGAGGTACTGCTGCGCGAGCTTGGCAAGCTCAGCGGTGGGTCTCCAGTCAGCGACGATCGTTTCGATCACTGCGAGCGCATTCTCGCGCGCGGCGCCATCCTGTTTCCAGAGTGTGCGCCCGCGTCGTTCGGCTCTGTGTATTACCAAGCGCGTCGGAATCAGCTCACGCAGGCGCGAGGTCTTGAGGCGAATCGCGAGCGGAGCAGGGGGCATCGCAGGAGGCAGCGGACGACGTCTGACCTCGGCCAAGGCAGCGGCAGGATCAAGACCGCGCCAGTCGAGGATTTCTCGTTGCATGCGAGCAAGATATGAGCTCACAGCTGTGAAGGTGCGTTCGTCGAACAACGGGCTGAGACCTCAACAGGTGCGAATCGCATGTCGATGTGGAAGGCGTGCAGGACTGGCTCTACACTTACTACTGCGGAGCAGGGCGTAGCGCCCAGTTCAAGTTCAGGGCGATCTCGAAGCATTGGCGTAAGCGCATCTGTCGACGGCCTTGGCTGGTGTACGCGAGCTTCTTTGCGCTGATCTCACTCGCAGCAGCCCTCGAGCGCGACAACCTTTGGTCACTTGGGATCGGCGTAGCGCTGGGCGGCCTGATCGTGGGTCTGCTGGTTCTGCTGGATTCACCGCCTGCGCATGTGGAGCATTGGCGAGCGGGTTACGAAGGCGAGCGGCGCACCGCGCGCGCGTTGGCACCGCTGCGGCGTAGGGGCTACGCGCTCCTCCACGACCTTCAGATCGACGCTCGAGTACAGGCAGATGCAAAGGCAACGTGGACCATGTCGTGGTTTCAGCTGCCGGCGTCTTTCTACTGGACAGCAAGTGGCTTGGTGGCGAAGCCTCGATCTCGGGCGACACGGTCCATGTGCAGATGCGTGACGACGCGGGTGACTCCTATGCGCTGAAGTGGGCCGCGCAGGGTGTCCGCGCTCAAGCGCAGCGACTACAGCAGTCCATCGCGGCGGAGACTGGCGTGCGCTTTGTCAAAGCGGTGATGGTCTTCTGGAACACGTTCGACGCAGAGGTGCTCGAGGGTCAACGAATCGTTTTCGTACACGGCGATCGGCTGGCGAGGTGGCTCGAGGAACAGCCGCAGGCGATGTCGGAAGAGTGGGTCGAGGGCGTCGCGGCTGCCATCAAGCGGACCCGTCAACCCGCGCATCCCTCCTGGTGGGACAGAGGTCTAGATCACCTTCAAGCCTGGGCATCTCGCCCGGCCCCTGTCGTCGGTCGCGAGCAGCCCCTCAGCTGACAGTTATCGCGCTCGCCAGCCGCGCGGCTGAATCGGGGTCGTGCGAGGGCAGATAGACGGTCGGATGCTGAGCACAGTGAGCCATGATCGTCTTCAGGGTCTCGACGTGCAGCTTCGGGTCGGGCGCAATCGCGTCGGCGCGAAGCGCGTGCAATTGCTCGAGAGTGTCCGTGACGTCGCCGGCGAGCATCACATGGCGGCCCGCATCATCGATGCAGATCACCGAGACGTGGCCCGGCGTGTGACCGGCCGTGTCGACGGCGAGGATGCGTCCGTCATCGCTGAGCTTGCGGCTGCGCGCAAAGGCGCCGAAGGCGCCGCCATCGAGCGCGAACGGCTCGGGGCCGAACCCAGGAGGAAGAGGCTGGCGCAGGACACGACGCATGAGGCTGGGAAATGCTGCGGCGGTGTAGCGCAGCTCCCCCTCGTTGCAGAGAACGCGCGTTCGCAGATGCACCAAGCCGTCGATGTGATCGCCGTGGGCATGGGTCAGCACGACCTCGATGACGTCCTCGAGGCGCAAGCCAGCTGCGGCGAACGCGGCTGGGAGCTCCTGCTCGCGCGTCACTTCCATGCGCGCAAAGGGCACGTTGCGCGCGGCGGCGGTCTCGCCGGTGTCGATGAGCCTGAGAACTCCTTCGTGCTCGATCGCCCAGCAGTGGATTGGCAGGGGGTCAGACCACTCCCCAGGCAGGAAGAGGTCCAGCTGCCGGCGCAGGCCCTGGCTGGGGAAGAGGAAGCTGCGCTTGACGCGCACGGTCCCGGTTTGAAGCGCGTGGATCTGCATGGGCCGGACGATAGCCGCTTGAACTTTTTTCGATTTGGGCGTGATATTTTGACGCGCGGAGTGTCGTAGTGTCAAACGGCACGTTCGACAAGACAAGGGAGCGGGGAGATGGTGCGCAAAGCCAGGCTGTGTGTTGTCGTATCGATGCTGATGATGCTGGGCGTTCTCGGCCTGGCACCTGGGGCCGGGGCCGCCACGACGACCCAGTTGGTGCTGAGCCAGGGCGCGGCCTTCTCGATCCTCGGGCACTCATGCGGGGGCATCCAGGAGCACGCCTACGCAACGGGTTTCGGCGGGGACGGCTACCCGACGGGGGAGGTCTACATGCAGACGCGCTGCGGCGGCAGCGGCCGCGGCGGGGGCTACAAAACGACGACCTACAGCGCCTGGGCCAACGTGACCTGGGACTGGTTCGGGGACACACGCAGCTTCAGCAGGCTCGAAGGCGCAGCGGAAGTCAGCACGAGCTTCTCAGCCGAAGACGCCTTCGGCGACCGCATCTACAACACCGCAACGGCGGCCTTCCTCGAAACGACCTCGCCGCCGATGGTCGCACCGGCCGCCCCCACGGGCGTCACGGCCAACGAGTTCAACACCGAAGTCGGCGAAGCGCTCGAACTGCGCTTTCAGGTCAGCTGGACGCCCGCACCGGCGACCGCGGGGCTGATCAGCTCCTCGACGGTGACAGCGACCCCCGTCGGGTCGAGCGCGCCGGTGCTGACGGCAACCGTGAGCGGCAGCGGGACGAGCGCGATCGTGGGTCCCCTGCGGCCGCTTACGACCTACCGGATCACGGTCACGAACAGCGACGCCGAAGGGACGAGCGCGGCGAGCACTCCGATCGAAGCGACGAGCCCCAACGAAGACGGCGAAACCGGTGGAGGTGGCGGCGGAGGCGGCCAGCAGCCCCCTGACTTCGGGCGCTGCGTAAAGGTCGCCGGCAGCGGCGAATTCACGACATCGAGCTGTCAGGTCGAAAGCGCATCGGCGACCGGCAACTACGAATGGATCCCGGGCGTCGGCGCGGGCGGCTTCACGACTGCGATCAAGGCGGGAACGACCGTCAAGCTGGAAGCGGCTGTGAGCAAAGAAAAAGTGACCTGCACAGGCGAGAGCAGCACGGGTGAAATCACGGGCGCGAAAACGGTCGGCAACGCAACGATCACGCTCACGGGCTGCGAATCGCTCGGCGGCAAATGCACCACGGAAGGCCTCGCCGAAGGCGAACTGCAGACAGCGAACCTCGAAGGAGTACTCGGCGTCGAAAAGGTCACCGAAAAAGCGGGCAAAGAAACGGTGCATGCGGCGCTAGCGCTCTACCCGATCGGTCGCTCCGGGCCGTTCCTCGAATACACATGCAGCACGAGCGGGCTGACAGTGATCGACGGATCGGTCATCGCACCCGTGGTCTCTGGGAAAACGCTGAAGACCACGACCTTCAAGCTGGTGGCAAGCGCGGGCAAGCAGAAGCCCGAAGCCTTCGAAGGCGGGCTACGGGAAGTCCTCACGAACTCGCTCTCCGAACAGGTGGGCCTCTCGTTCACCGCGACGCAGACGAACGAAGAACCTGTAGAGGTCAATACAGTCGTGTAGGCGGGCGAGGTTACCGCCCGCCCGCCTCGCCAGTTATTCGTTAAGCCAGACTGCGACGCCACCGTGGTGTGAACATGTGCCGCTTCGTGATTCGCTGAAGCTGTAGCTGCCGTCTTCGCACTTTGCGGTGGCCCCCGCGGGCTGGGTCGCGCTTTCATACGGTTTGCAGACGATGTGGCCGGCCGAGTTTTCGTAGGTCCCGTTGGGGCATTCGGCCTGCTGCTGGGCGTGTTCGTGTTCCCGCTTTAGGACGGCTGCGTGTTCTTTGAGTTCGCGCGCTTCAGTTTCATGCTGGCGCTTGGCTTCGGCGCGCAGTGCGCGTGCGTGAGCGAGAGCTTCGAGTTCCCCAGTGCTGTGGTGCCGGACGACCTGAATGACGCGGGTCGTGGGAGCACGTCCGCTCATCGTCGCTTCGACTTCAATCTGGTTGGACCCGATGCGGAGATGGAGGCTGGTCATGCCAGTGTCCGGAGTGGACGATGGCCTTGGTGCCGTTCACGGTCACCGACGCACCTTTGGATGCAGTTCCTGAGATCGTGGTTCCTGGCGCCGACACGGAGTAGCTGCCCTGTGTCAAATGCAAGACGACCGGGACGACCTTTGCTGCGGCCACGGCTTGGCTTGTGGTGCTAACTGAGGTGGTGTCGGTCGTGCTCGTGCCGCTGCTACCGCACCCGGCGAGAGTCGCTGCCACCACCATCACGGCACCGAACAGCGTGACGCGTGAACAGAACTTCCCCATGGCCCCTCCCCCAAGCTTCGTCGACTGGGGCCAGACTAGCGGATTCCAGATTTCTGAACAGATGAGATTGCGGCGGAAGGGCTTTGTTGGCCCCGCCGCCTATCCCCTCAAACCCCCAGCGCCACGTACTTCGTCTCGAGATACTCCCCGATCCCCTCGAAGCCACCCTCGCGCCCAAACCCTGACTGCTTGACCCCACCAAAGGGCGCAGCCGGGTTCGACACGACACCCTGGTTCAGCCCAACCATCCCCGTCTCGATCCCCTCACAGATGCGGAAGGCGCGGTCGAGGTCGCGGGTGTAGACGTAGGCGACGAGGCCGTACTCGGTGCGGTTAGCCGCGGCCAGCGCCTGCTCATCGCTGGTGAAGGTCGCGATCGGTGCAACCGGCCCAAAGATCTCCTCGCTCAGCAACCGTGCCTCCTCAGGCACACCGGCGAGCACGGTCGGCTCGTAGAAGTAACCCCTGCCCCCCACGCGGCTACCACCGATCAGCGCCTTGGCCCCACGCTCGACCGCATCGTCGACGAGCTCGGCGACCTTCCCCAACTGCGCGGCGTCGATCAGCGGACCGACGTCCACCTCGGGCTCGGTGCCGCGCCCGACCCTGAGCGCTCCCATCTTCTCGGCTAGGCGCGCGGCGAACTCCTCCGCAAGCGACTCGTGCACGTGGAAGCGATTGGCCGCAGTGCAGGCCTCGCCGACGTTGCGCATCTTCGCGAGCATCGCCCCCTCGACGGCCTTCTCGAGGTCGGCATCCTCGAAGACCAGAAAGGGAGCGTTGCCGCCGAGCTCCATTGAGACGCGCAGGACCTGCTCGGCGGACTGTTCGATCAGCTTGCGCCCGACCTCGGTCGAGCCGGTGAAGGAGAGCTTGCGTGTGCGCGGGTCCTTGATCAGCGGTTCGATCACCGCGCCCGACTGCTTCGCGGTGATCACGTTGAGCACACCCCCCGGCAGGCCCGCCTGCTCGAGGATCTTCGCGAGCGCGAGCATCGACAGCGGCGTCTGCTGGGCGGGCTTTACGACCATCGTGCAGCCGGCTGCGATCGCCGGCGCGATCTTGCGCGTCCCCATCGCCGTGGGGAAGTTCCAGGGCGTTACGAACACGCAGGGCCCGACGGGCTGGCGCATCGTCAGGATGCGGCCTTTGCCGGTCGTATTGACCATGTAGCGACCGTGTATGCGCACCGCCTCCTCGGCGAACCAGCGGAAGAACTCCGCCGCGTAGGAGATCTCGGCCTTGGACTCGGCCAGGGCCTTACCCATCTCGAGCGTCATCAGCAGCGCCAGCTCGTCGCTCTGCTCGACGATCGCCTCATAGGCACGGCGCAGGATCTCGCCGCGGTCACGCGGTGCATAGGTGGCCCACTCCCCCTGCTGCCCCGATGCCGCTTCCAGCGCGGCCATCGCGTCCTGCGGTTGGCCGTCAGCGACCTCGACGAGCGCCTCGCCTGTGGAGGGGTCCTCGACGCTCAACGTGCCACCCCCGCTCGCATCGCGCCACTCGCCGGCGATGTAGAGCTCGCTTCGGCACCCGCTTGAGCACCCCCTGCTCGCTCGCGGCGCCAGTCATCGTGCAGCCCTCACGCCGCACTCTCCCCAACCCGACCGGTAACCCATGGATGCTCCCCTCGAGCGCGACAGTGGCAAGCTGAGCGTGTTGATGTTGGCAGTGATGCCGCTCACAGTCTCAACCTATCACCGCCCTCATGTCCAGTCTGCGGCGCCCCTGCGCGCTTGCTTGCTGGCTCTAGCGACGCTCCTCGCCGTGCTCGTCACGAGCGCCGCGGCCCATGCCTCGACGCTGATCATCGAAGGCGCCGGCGACGGGCACGGGGTCGGCATGAGCCAGGACGGCGCCCTCGGCTACGCCCAACACGGCGCAAGCGACTGGGCGATCCTCGCCCACTACTACACAGGAACCACGATCGGTCTGGCACCAACCAAAAAGGTCATCCGCGTGCTTGTCGGCAACAAGGTCGTGAAGGTCCCGCTCGAGCGCTACGTCCGCGGAGTCGTCGCAGCTGAGATGCCGGCCAGCTGGCCCACGGCGGCACTCGAGGCACAGGCGATTGCAAGCCGCACCTACGCTCTCACCTCGCATGCAGGCGGCTCGCGCTTCGACGTCTACTCCGACACCCGCTCCCAGGTCTACCGCGGTGTCGCCGCCGAAACGGCCGCGACGAACACCGCCGTGAAGGCGACCGCCGGGCAGATCGTCCTCTACGCGGGCAAGCCCGTCCCCACCTACTTCTTCGCGAGCTCCGGTGGCATGACCGAGAACATCGAGGACTCCTTCCTCGGCTCCGAACCGGAGCCCTGGCTGCGCGGCGTAGCCGACCCCTACGAAAGCCGCACCGCCTCGGCCTGGAAAGTCAGCCTCAGCTTCCACGCCGCCGCTGCCCGCTTGCGCGGGCTCGTGAAGGGCTCCTTCCGCGGGATCGAGGTCTTGACCCGAGGCGTCTCGCCACGGATCGTCTCCGCCCAGGTGCTCGGCACGCGCGGGACCACCCCCGTCAGCGGCCCCCAGCTCGCCGGCGCTTTTGGACTGAGCAGCACCTGGGCTTACTTCAGCATCAAGAGCGGCAGTGCGATCCGCCGCGAGCCGGATCACAGCGGCAAGACGCCCGCGACCTCGCTGCCTACGAGCCCGCCGGCGGCTGTGCCCACCTCACCGCAGGGCGGCTCCCCGGCGCCCGGTAGCCCCCCCGCGACAAGCGCCGATACGGGGGGCGCAGCCGCCTCCTAGAAACCACGATCGCGTGCGGATGGGTATCAGACGGTTTGCCGACGTCTGAGTCGCCTAGATCCCAGAGTAACTCCGATGGCGGCGCCGCCAGCAAGCCTGCTTCCTTGCTGTCGGGTTTGCGTGGTGACGACGAGCAATCCGTGATGGTGGCGCTGCCTGTTGATGTTGCCGAGTCGGCAGTGGTCTTTTGCGAGCACGCGTCGCACCTTCTTGAGCGTGTCGCCTTTCAAGGAGGGGACGCTGCATACCACGCGATGAGCGACGGCTTCGCTCGCCATCTCTTCGTCCAATAGCTTGCGTAGCCCTGCTTCTTCGACGGCCCTGTTAGCGGCTTCGCTCGCTTCTCGTTCGTTGCGTTCCTGGAGCAGTTTCGCTTCGTATTCTCTGATTGTTTCAGCGGACTCCGATTCGGCCAGTGCTCTGGACCAGCCCGAAATATCAGCTGTGGATTGTCCACCAGCAGCCTTGAAGCTGAGAACGTATTCCTCCACGACGCTTCCGGCGGAGTTGACTGCAGTCAACGTAAACCAATACGTGTCGCTTGGCCGCAGCCCAGTTAGCGTAACGCTCACGCTTTCGGGGGAAAAGCTCGCCGAGATATGCCCGCTTTGTGCCTGTGGACCGCCCGCCACTGGTTCGCCGGGGCCTGACGGATGAGCATCCTGCCGAACCAGTCGGAATTCGTAGGCTGTTTCGCTGCCCTCTGGATTGAATCTGCGCCACAACCGTAGCGCTGTATTCGGTACTGCCGGTCACTGAGACACCTGCAATCGTAGGTGTCATACCTTCAGCCGCCGATGCCAACGAGGCTACGCCCAACAGGTAGGCGACCAGAGCGCAGCCTGTCCATAGAAGCAATACCGGCCTTCTCACGTTCTCCATCATATTGGAGTATTCCGAAAAGCGGACTGTTGGTGTGGTAATGACTTAGCCCTGTGCAACGGCCCGAGTCCGCATCTTTGGCCGACAACCTCTGATGCTCAAGAACGAGCGACCCTCGTCGCCCCCCGGCGGCATACCCTGCAGGCGTGTCCGCGCCGCTGCTGATCGCAGATGTCCCCTGGCTGCTCTACCGCTCCTTCTTCGCGCTGCCCAAATCGATCACCGACTCCGAGGGCCGACCCGTCAACGCGCTGCTCGGCACGGTCAACGTGATCCTGTCCTTGCTGGAAAGCCCTCCCCCCTCGGGACGCCCGCGCGCGATCATTGCCTGCACAGGCGCCGAGGAGGCCGCCTATCGCGTCAAGCTCTACCCGCCCTACCACGCCCACCGCGACCCAATGCCACCTGAGCTCGCCGCGCAGTGGGAGCTCGCGCCTTCGCTGCTTGAGGCCTTCGGCTGGAGCGTGCCCGGCAGCGACGAGCTCGAGGCCGACGACGTGATGTTCTCGTACGCCCGCCTAGAGCAGGAGCAGGGCCGCCGCGCGCTGCTCCTGACCGCCGATCGCGATCTCTATGGCGCGACCAGCGAGCACGTCGCGGTGCTCGAAATGCGCAAGGGCGAGCAGCACGTCGAGATCGGTCCTGAGCAGGTGCGCGAGCGCTACGGCGTCGCGCCAGCGCAGGTCCCGGACTTCATCGCGCTGCGCGGCGACCCCTCCGACGGCATCCCCGGCGCGCCCGGGATCGGCGCGAAGACCGCAGCTGAGCTACTGCAAGAGCACGGCTCGCTGGAGGCGCTGCTCGCCGCCGCGCACGCCCCCGTGCCGCCGCTGCGCCCACGGATCGTCGGCGTGCTGCTCGAGCACGAGCGGCTCCTGCTCTCCTTCAAGCAGATCGCCACGCTGCAGCTGATCGACGTCGCGCCCGTTGCAGACCACGAAAGCGACTTTGCCGCCGGCGCCGTGCGCTGCAGTGAGCTCGGCATGCGCCGCCTTGCCGAGCGCTTGGAGAAGCTCGCTACGGCGCGAACTTGACGGTGATCACATCACCGTCGTTCATCACGTAGTCGCGCCCCTCAAGCCGCAGCGTGCCGCGGTCGCGCGCGCCCGCATAGCCGCCGGCCTCGACGAGCTCACGCCAGCCGATCACTTCGGCGCGGACGAAGCCCTTCTGAATGTCTGAGTGGATCTGCCCCGCAGCGTGCCATGCGGTATCGCCGCGGTGCAGGTGCCAGGACTGAGCCGGCTTGCCCTCACCGGCGGTGAAGAAGGCGAGCAGCTGGAGCAGATCGAAGGCCCCGCGCACGACGCGTGTCAGCCCCGACTCGCTGACACCGAGCTCGGCCCGCATTGCGACCGCTTCCTCGTCATCGAGCTCGGCGAGCTCGGCCTCAATCCGCGAGGAGACCGCTACCACGCCCGCGCCCTGAGCGGCGGCATGCTCGGCGATCACGACTGGCACAACCTCTGAGCCCTCATCGACGTTGGCCACGAACAGCACCGGCTTGCTCGTTAGCGAACCGAGGTCGCGGGCCGCCTTCGGCGCCTCCTCGGGAACGGGCACCGAGCGCGCCGGGCGCCCCGCCTGTAGCGCCTCGATCACACTGCGCAGCCAGGCCTCCTCGGCAATCAGTGCGCGATCGAGGCTGCGCGCCTGCCTGGCCACGCGCTCGACCCGCCGTTCGGCCTGCTCGAGGTCGGCGAGCACGAGCTCAGTCTCGATCGTTTCGATATCCGCCAGCGGGTCCACGCGCCCCTCGGGATGGATCACGTTCTCATCGCCGTGCGCGCGCACCACGTGCACGATCGCATCGGTCTCGCGGATGTTCGCGAGGAAGCGGTTGCCGAGACCCTCGCCCTGGCTGGCGCCGGCCACAAGCCCCGCGATGTCGTGGAAGTCGATCGTGTCCCACACGATCTGAGGAGGCCCCCACCGTCGCCACGACCTGCTCCAGCCGCTCGTCGTGCACGGGCACGACCGCAACGTTGGGCTCGATCGTCGTGAACGGATAGTTGGCCGCCTCCGCGCCCGCTTTGGTGAGCGCGTTGAACAGCGAGGACTTACCCGCGTTGGGCATTCCCACGATCCCGATGCGCGTGCTCATCGAACGACCTTTAGCCCGGCAGGCCGAGGACGATCGCAAGCGCGTCGTCGAGCGCCGCCAACTCGCCGCTAGTGAGATGACCAACACTCCCCTTGACCGCCTGCGCATCGACCACACGCAGCTGGTCTGTGAGCACCCGAGTCTGCGTGCCCGCCAACTCGATCGTCGGACGGAACGTGGCCGGCGCCGCCGAGCGCGAGGTCGGTGCGATCAGCACCGTGCTGAGGTCCAGCAGCTCATCGGCCTGAACCACCACTCCCGGTCTCGCGCCCCGCTGCTCGCGGCCACGCGCTCGCCGTGGAGCCGTCAGCTTCACGACCTCACCGCGGACCATCAGTCCTCCGGCCAAGCCGGGCTGAGCTCGTCGAGCTCCTCACGCAATGTGGCTATCTCCGCGAGATCCCCCGGATCGCCGGCGAGCCGTCGCGCCTCCTCGCGCAGCGCCAAGCGCCGGCGGCGGTGGGCCCGTGCCTCCGTCAGCGCGCTCCTCACGGCCTGTGAGTCGCTCATCCCTTCCGCGCGCAGCACCGCAAGCGCAGCTTCGGCATCGGCATCCAGGCGAACGTGGAGGGCACGCGACATGGTCTCACCGTACCACGAATCGTGCTACACGTGAGAAATGCCAGACTCCCCTTCGCTCACGTCAGCCGCGACGCGACGACCGTGCCCAGCGCGACCCCCGCGAGCACATCCGAGGGGTAGTGCACCCCGAGGTACAGCCGCGACAGCGCCAGGCTGGATGCCAATGCATACAGCGGAGATGCGGGCAGCCCCAGGCGCGAGTAAGCCAGCGCCCCCGCAAACGACGTCGCCGCATGAGCGCTCGGAAAACTCAGCCCAGTGGGTGTGCCGGTAAGCGGCGGTAAATCGGGGAGATTCGGGCGCCGCCGACGCACCGCGAGCTTGATCGCCGTGTTGGTCAGGTAGGCACCACCGACCGTGGCCGTAGCGCGGTCCCACCCCGAGCGCCGTGCTGGATCGAACGCCCGCCCCGCAAGACCGATCGCCAACCAGATCGCCGCGTGCTCCCCCAGCAGCGAGAAGCGTGCCACCGCACGCTCGGCGCCAGGGCTGTGCCCGCAGGTGCGAGCAAGCCGCAGCAACCCCTCATCAAAATTCAAAAGAACACACCCGTTAGGACGGTCGAGGAGCAAGCGATACAAGGACGCAGCGAGCGTGGCGTACCGATCGTAGATCGACGGGATCTTCGATCGGCCAGCACGCGAGCGAGCGCGACCGGGCCGGCGCCGCAGGACGCAGTAGCGCGCCGCTCATCGGCCGTCCTAACCGAAGCCGACGCGGGGCTCGTCGCTGTCTGCGCCCACGTAGACGATCTGTGCGAGGTCGACCCGCACTGGGCCGTCCTCGCTGTCGAGCTCGTGCCAGCCGGTCGTGCCGAGCGCAGCGTTGAAAGCCTTCAGTGTCTCGTCGGTCAGCTTCAGCGCGAGTACCTGCCCGCCTTGAAAGCCGACCGTCACACGCCGCGCTGCGCCTGCCATTAGTGGACCCCCTCAGCCGGTTGCGACGATCTCGGTCAGCACCCCGGCGCTTGCGCGTGGGTGCATAAAGGCGACCCTCGAGCCGCGGATGCCGATGCGCGGCTGCTCGTCGATCAGCGCGAGACCGGCCTGCTTGAGCTTCTCGAGCGTCGCCTCGATGTCCTGCACCTGGTAGGCCACGTGGTGCAGTCCCGGACCCTGTTTCGCGAGGAAGCGGCCCACTGGCGTGTCGGGTGCAAGCGGTGCGAGCAGCTCGACGTGGTTCTCGCCGACGTCCAGCAGCACAGCCTCAACGCCCTGGTCGCGGACGACCTCGCGGTGGGCGACCGTGAGCTCGAAGCTGTCGCGATAGAGCTCGAGCGCCGGCTCGATCTCCTCGACGGCGACCCCTATGTGGTCGATTCGGCTGAACACCCGCCGCAGTCTATAGCCGTCGGGCCCCGCCTCAGGGGGTTACGTCTGGCAGGGGGATTGGCGAGGGTCCGCTCAGGGGTGGGTGGGGCGTCGCAGCAACCACCCGCAGCCCGACCCCGGGAGCGCGCTCCATGCGCGGCACGCCCTCCATGATGCGGTCGATCGCCTCGCGGTCGAGCACCTCGTTCTCGAGCAGCTCCTGGGCGAGCGCGTCGAGGTGCTCGCGGTGCGCCACGATCAGCTTCTGCGCGGCACGACGGGCCTCTTCGATCAGGTCCTGGCGCTCCTCGTCGCGAATCCGCAGGGTCGTCTCCGACAGGCGCACGTCGCCGTCCGGCGAGCGCCCAACGCCGGAGGTGACCATCGCGAAGTCGTGGACCATCGAGTGTGAGATGTCGGCCACGCGCTTGAGGTCGTCTGAGGCGCCTGTGGTAATCGCGCCAAAGACAATCTGCTCCGCGACGCGTCCCCCGAGCAGCACGGTCATGTAGTCGAGCAGCTCCTCGCGCGTCTTCAGGTAGCGGTCCTCGGCGGGCAGGTTCAGCGTGTAGCCGAGCGCTCGTCCGCGCGGAACGATCGAGATGCGGTGCACGCGATCGACCGAGGGCAAGAGCTCACCACAGAGCGCATGACCGGCCTCGTGGAAGGCGACGACGCGCTTCTCGTGTTGGTTGAGCACGCGCTTGGACTGCACCCCGGCGATCACCCGCTCGAGCGCCGAATCGAAGTCGCGGCTCGCGATCGCCTTGGCGCCACGGCGCGTGGCGAAGATCGCGGCCTCGTTGCAGATGTTCGCGAGGTCCGCACCGGTCAGGCCGCTTGTCTGCTGCGCGACCAAGCCGAGATCGACGTCCTCGAGCGGCTTATCGCGCGTGTGCACCTGCAGCACGCCAAGCCGGCCGCGTACGTCGGGCGGCACAACGAACACCTGACGGTCGAAACGGCCGGGGCGCAGCAGCGCCGGGTCGAGCTTCTCGAGCAGGTTGGAGGCAGCGATCACGACCACGCGCCCACTCGAGGAGAAGCCGTCCATCTCAACGAGCAACTGGTTCAGCGTCTGATCCTTCTCGCCCGAGATATCCATCCCGCGACGCCCGCCGACCGCGTCGAGCTCGTCGATGAAGATGATCGCTGGTTCGTGTTTACGCGCGATCGCGAACAGGCGGCGGATGCGGGCCGCGCCGAGGCCAGCGAACATCTCCACGAAGGAGGCCGCCGACTGGGCGAAGAACTGCGCGCCGGACTCATTCGCTACGGCCTTGGCCAGCAGCGTCTTGCCGGTGCCCGGCGGCCCATGCAGCAGGATGCCCTTCGGCACTTTCGCGCCAAGGGCCTGGAAGGACTTGGGGTCGCGCAGGAACTCCACGATCTCCGAGAGCTCGGCCTTCGCCTCGTCGACGCCCGCGATGTCCGCGAACGTGACGGCCTGATCAGAGGAGGGCTTGATCTGCTGGGGCTTGGTCCGCGGCATCACCTTCAGCGTGCGCCACAGCACGAACAGGATCGCTGCGAAGAAGATGATCATCAGAACCGGCTGCCAGTTCAACGCCCAGTTCTGGACTTCCTGGGCGAACGAGGTCTTTGGCCCGGACGCCACCGGCACGGTCGCGATCGTGTTGGCATGTACGACAGCTGCGTGCTTCGCGGCGGCGTCGCTCAAAGCCGTGTGCGTAGTGACCGCGTGCGCCACATGCGAGCCGGCGGCCGCCTGCGTCGCGGCATGCGCCGCATGCGAGCCGGAGCCAGTCGAGTTGGAAACAGCACCCACCTGCGCGCTCATCCGTAGATCCTCCTGAAACACACCATCCGTGGCATCTGACTTTGATTATGCGGGTTCGCGCCGCGGATGTCGAGGGCCGGGCGCGATCAACCGAGCACGCGCTTGGCGAGGTCGCGGAACAGCTCGGTCGCGAAGGCGAGGTCGCGCACGTCGATGCGCTCGTCGGCGCCGTGGACAAGCGGAGCGCTCGCCAGCAATGACTGGTGGCGGTGGGGGAAGAAGCCGTAGGCCACGCACTCGGGGAAGGCGAGGCGAAAGTGGCGCGAGTCGGTAAAGCCCGGAAGGATCACCGGCACGACCTCAGCGCCAGGATCCTGCTCAGCGATCCAGGTCGAGATCGTGTCCATCAGCTCCGAGTCAAGCGGCGAGCGATTGCCGACGACGCACTCGCTGAACTCGATCCGCAAAGCGCCGTCCTCACCGAGCACTTCGCGGATGCCGGCCCGCACCTCCTCCTCACCGAGCCCGGGAGGGACGCGACAGTCGACCTTCAGCTCCGCACGGCTGGGGATCACGTTGATCTTCTCCGAGGCCTTGATCCGCGTCGGCGTGAAGGTCACCCCGAACATCGGCTCGAACATCGTCGCCAGGCGTGAGTCCGCTGCACGCAGGCGCGCAATCGAGCCCTCTGGGTCCTCAGGGTCCTCGCCGATGCCGCGCAGGAATGCCAATGGCTCCGCGGTCGGTGTGTAGGCGGGCTGGCGGGCAGCCAAGCGTTCGAGCACGGGCCCCATCTTCAGCAGCGCGTTCTCGCCCATGCCGGGCATCGAGGCGTGCCCCGCCACACCGTCGGTCGTGACCGTGAAGCGAAAGACGCCCTTCTCGGCGCAGCAGACGCCGTAACAGCGCCGCCCGCCGTACTCGAACACGGCACCCCCGCCCTCGTTGACGAGCAGATCACAGCGCACCTTCTCGGGGTGGTTTTCGGTGATCCATTGCGCGCCGAGCTCACCGCCGGTCTCCTCGTCGACGACCGACACGATCAACAGCTCGCCGCGCGCCGGGCGCCAGCCTTCGAGCGCGCGAGCGAGGCCGCCGCGGCGATCTCGGCGGCTACCTGGGACTTCATGTCGAGCGCGCCTCGGCCCCAGATGAAGCCGTCGGCCAACTCGCCTGACCAGGGGTCGTGGGTCCACTCCGAGGGGTCCGCGAGCACGGTGTCGACGTGCCCGAGATAACAGAGCGTCGGTCCCTCCGCGGCGCCGCGCAACCGCGCCACCAGGTTCGGGCGCTCAGGCTCAGCGCCGAGCAGCTCGCATTCGAAACCCGCGCGGGCGAGGTGCTCGGCTAGGTGCTCCTGGGCGGCGCGCTCGTTGCCGGGCGGGTTGACCGTGTTGAAGCGAAGCAGGCCGCGCAGCAGCGCTTCAGCCTCGGCTGCGGCCCCGCCGATCTCTGCTCCCGCGCTGCTCATCCGCCAGATCGTACGCCGATCGGCGGGATCTCCTCGCGGGTCAGTGGGTAGTGGCAGGCGACCCTTGTGCCCGAGTCCTGCTCTTCGAGCAGCGGCTCATCGATCGAGCAGCGCTCCTGCGCCTTTGGACAACGCGTGTGGAAGCGGCAGGCACTCGGCGGGTTGGCGGGGCTCGGCACGTCGCCGCTGAGCAGTTTGCGCGCGACGCCGTGGCGCGACGGATCGACGACGGGCACCGCCGAGAGCAGCGCGCCTGTGTAGGGGTGGCGGGGGAAGCTGTAGAGCGCATCGCCCGGCCCGATCTCGACGACCTTGCCGAGATACATGACCGCGACGCGATCGCACATGTGGCGCACAACTGAGAGGTCGTGGGCGATGAAGACGACCGTCAGGCCGAACTCGCGCTGCAGGTCGCGCAGCAGGTTCAGAACCTGCGCCTGGATCGAGACGTCGAGTGCCGAGACCGGCTCGTCCGCGATCAAGAGCTTCGGCTTCAGCGCGAGCGAGCGCGCGACGCCGATCCGCTGGCGCTGTCCGCCGGAGAACTCATGCGGATAGCGGTTGTAGTGCTCTGGGTTCAAGCCCACTGTCTCCATCAGCGCCTGTACGGCTTTGCGGCGCTCGCCCTTGCCCTGCTGGAGCCCGTGGATGACGAACGGCTCGCCGATAATCGAGCCGATCGTCTTGCGCGGGTTCAGCGAGGAGTAGGGGTCCTGGAAGATCATCTGCATCTCGCGCCTGACCGCCTTCAGGCGCGCGCCCTTGAGGTCTGTGATGTCCTGACCCTCGAAGCGGATGGAGCCGCTACTCGGTGTCAGCAGGCGCATGATTAGGCGCGCCGTGGTGCTCTTGCCACAGCCGGTCTCACCGACGATCCCGAGCGTCTCACCCTGCTCGATGTCGAAGCTGACGCCGTCGACCGCCTGCACCGCGCCGACTTTGCGTTGGATCACGATCCCACGCGTGATCGGGAAGTGCTTGACGAGATCGCGAACTTCAACGAGCGTGCTCATAGCTGCTCCTGTGCCGGCAGGCCGACCGTCGCTAGCGCCTCCGCGGGCAAGCGCCCGGCGCGCAACTCGCTCCACAAACGCTTACGGACCTCGCCCTCGAGCAGACAGGCCACATGGTGGCTGGGCTCGCCCGCAACCGGCTCAAGCTGCGGGTCGATGCGCGCGTGATCGGGCTGTGCGTAGGGGCAGCGGGGGTGAAAGTGGCAGCCCGACGGGGGATTGATCAGGCTCGGCGGCGAGCCTGAGATCGGCACGAGCGCTTCATCGCGCGAACCGTCGAGCGTCGGGATCGACTTCAACAGGCCCCAGGTGTAGGGGTGCTGGGGCTGGGAGAAGAGCAGCTCAGCCGAGCTCGTCTCGACGATCCTCCCCGCATACATGACCGCGATGTCATCGGCCAGCTCGGCCACCACGCCGAGGTCGTGGGTGATGATCACGATCGCCATCCCCAGTTCGCTTCTGCAGGCGTTCCAGCAGCGCGAGGATCTGCGCCTGCACGGTCACATCAAGCGCAGTCGTGGGCTCGTCCGCGATCAACACCTTGGGCTCGTTGGCGAGCGCCATCGCGATCATCGCGCGCTGGCGCATGCCGCCGGAGAACTCGTGGGGAAACTCATCGACGCGGCGGCCAGGATCGGGGATACCGACGAGGCCGAGCAGCTCGATCGCGCGCTCGCGCGCCTTTGCCTTGGAGACACTCTGGTGGGCGAGCACCGCCTCGATCAGCTGCGCACCCACTTTGAAGAAGGGGTGCAGCGAGGACAGCGGATCCTGGAAGACCATCGCGATCTCGTTGCCCCTGATCGAGCGCAGCTCATCTTCTGAGAGCTCCACGAGGTTGCGGCCCTCGAACATGATGCGCCCGGAGACGCGGGCGCCCTGGCCGCGCGTCAGGCCGAGCGTCGTCAGTGAAGAGACGGTCTTGCCCGAGCCCGACTCCCCCACGATCCCCAGCGTGCGCCCGCGATGGACCTCGTAGGTGATGCCATCGACCGCGTGCACGACCCCGTCTTCGGTTGGGAACTCCACGCGCAGGTCCTCGACACGCAGCAGCGGCTCCTCTACGGCGCTCATGAGTAGCGCACCCGGGGGTCGAGATAGGCATAGGCGATGTCCACGAGGATGTTCGCCACGACCACGAACAGCGCCGCGAGCAGCACCGTGCCCTGCACGATCGGGAAGTCCGAGTGGGTGATCGCGTCGTAGTTGAGACGTCCGATGCCAGGGATGTCGAAGACCGTTTCGACGAGCACTGAGCTACCGAGCAGCGCGGCGATGTCGAGTCCGAGAATCGTGACGATCGGGCTGATTGCCGCGCGCACGCCGTGGCGCATAACCACGCGTCGCTCAGACAGGCCCTTGGCGCGCGCCGTGCGGATGTAGTCCTCGCCCATCGTCTCGATCAGGCAGCCGCGCATGAGGCGCGCATAGATCGCCGCGGTTCCTGCGGCGACAACGATCCAGGGCAGGATCATCGAGGTGAACCATTTCAGCGGATCGCTAGGTCAGCCCGACGTAGCTGCCGGCGCCAGGGAAGATCCGCACCTGCCCGATGTCGGCCGCGAATACGTAGAGCAGGATCAGCCCGAGCCAGTATTCAGGCGCGGACACCAGCACGAGCGCTCCGCCCATGCTCGCCCGATCCAGGCGCGAGCCCGGTTTGCGCGCAGAGATGATGCCGACCGCCAGGCCCGTGGAGAGCCACAGCAGCGCACCCCCGAAGACAAGTGAGAGCGTCGCAGGCAGACGGCTTGAGATCAGCGACTTGACGGGCGCATTTGAGTAGTAGCTGAAGCCGAGGTCGAAGTGCAAAAAGATGCCCTTCATGTAAAGCCAGAACTGCGTCAGCAGCGACTTATCGAGGCCGAGGTCGTGACGGATCTCGGCGATGATCTTGGGGTTCTGCAGGCGTCCGGCTCGGAGCTTCGCCGGATCACCCGTGGGCAGTATCCGAAAGAGGATGAAAGTGAGCGCGGAGACGATGATCAGCAGCGCGACGCCCCAGAGCAGTCTGCGGATGATGTAACGGGCCATGTCTCAATCGCTCATTTGGTCATTTTTTGTTTGTTGTGATGCGAAAGCCGTGAGGGACGGGGGCCTTGGATTTGGCCACCCGTCCCTCCAGTGAACTTCTAGTGACTACCTACTTCAACGAGGTGTAGTTGTAGTCCCAGGAGCCGATGTTCCACTGGTCACCGACCCCCAGCACGTCTTTGGCCTCGATCACCGGCTGCTTGTCCCAGTCGTAGGGGACCGCAACCGCTTCGGCGACGAGTTCTTCGTCGATCTTCGCCCACGCGGCCGAGCGCGGCTGCGTGCCGATGACTTTCTCGGCGGCAGCCATCGCGTTGTTGATTTTTTCGTGGTTGACCAGACCCCAGTTGGAGTTGGTCCCGTTCTTGACGATCAGCTTGCCGTTGAACGGCACGTCGAGCACGGCCTGCGCGTCACCGAAGTCGGCGATCCAGCCAACGTTCGGGCAGACATCGATCTTTTCGCTGACCACGCCGCAGTACTTCGAGTACATCACCGACTGGTCGACGAGGTTGAGCTTCGTTTTGAAGCCCAGGCTCTTGAGCGCCTGGTTGGCGATTTCCGCGTCCTGCGGGGCCGGGTTACCCGTCGAGCCCACGATCTGCACCGTTTCCGAGCCGGTGTATTTACCGCTCGGGTAACCGGCGAGCTTCATGTACTTTTCACCGACCGCCATGTTGCCCTGCGGGGCTTCGTTGTAGTCGACCTTCGGACCGGCGAGACCGCCCGCTTCATCAAACCCAGGCGTTTCGGGGTAGAGGAAGTGAGTCATCACGTTCGTCACCAGCGAGCCGCCGCGGGCCTTGTCCATCGCTTCGCGGTCGAGCGTGGCCCAGAAGGCCTTACGCAGGTTGACGTTCTTGAACGGCCCGTAGCTGTTGTTCACAGCCACGTAGTGGTCGCCCGCACCGGGCGCGATCAACAGCTGTTTCCGGTATTTTTCATACGCGAGCTTGACGATCGCCTGCGCCGGAGTGTCGTTCTGGACGATGTGTGAGCCTTCGAGCACTTGGCGGCCGATGACCTCGGTGTCGCCACCGATCTTGATGTCGATCTCATCCAGGTAGGCGGGACGGAAGTCCGTGCTGGCAACCCAGTTCGGGTTACGTACGAGCGTCGCCGACTTGCCCGGCTGGTAGCCGGTGCCGAGCACCTTGCCGGAGCTGTCGGCCTTGAACATGTACGGCCCTGTCGCGACCTGGTAGTTGCCGTATTCACTCGGTTTCTTGGCGTCGTACTTCTTTGCGTACTCGGGCGGCACGGCTGCGCTCATCGGCAGCACGAGCGCGTTCGCGACGATCTGCCCGGCCGGTTCGGTGAGCTTGAATTCGATCGTGTACTTGTCGGGGGTTTTGATCCCCGGGATCGGGCCACCGCTCGCCTTTGGCATACCTTCAATCGCGCTGAAGTAGCCGAGGTAGTAAGGGTTCGCCACATTCGGATTGGCCGCGCGCTCGATCGCGTAGGCGACATCGGCCGATGTCACTTCGCGATTCACAGGCGGGCTGAAGTGGACGCCTTTGCGGATTTTGACCGTGACGAGCTTGCCGCCATCGCTGATCTGCGGTGCCCCTTCGGCCATGTCGGGGGTCACTTCGGTGAAAGTGTTGGGCTTGTAGGAGTACAGCGGCCGCTGCGTCGCATACACAGCCTCATAGTCGATCGAGAAGTAGGACTGGCCTGGATCGATGTGTTCGAAGTCCTCATGGTTGAGGACGGTCAGCGCTCCCCCCTTGGTCCCTCCGGTCAGCGACTCGGTCGCGGGAGTCAGGACTCCGGCCGCGACGCCGCTACCGGCACCACCGCTGCCCGAGCTGCTGCTGGTACTGCTACTGGAGCCGCAGGCGGAGAGTGCCAGTGCAAGCACTCCCACCAGGCCTACCAGCAGAATCTTCTTAAGCGACCTCATCGAGGCGCCTCCTTTGTGTTGGTTTTCATGCTCGGCTCACCGAGCGGTCCGAGGGTTAAGTGCGTCCCGCAGGCCATCGCCGAGCAGGTTGAAGGCGAGCACCGTCAGCAACAGCGCGATACCTGGAAAGGTCATGTACCACCAGGCTGTGTTGAAGATCGGCGTGGCCGAAGCGATCATCTGGCCCCAGCTCGCCGTCGGCGGGCGCACACCCACGCCGAGGAACGAGAGCGAGGCCTCGATCAGGATGTTGATCGGCACCAGCAGCGTCGCGTAGACGATCACCGGCGCGATCAGGTTCGGGAGGATCTCGCGGAACATGATGCGCGCGTTCGATGCCCCCAGCGCACGCGAAGCGTCGACGAACTCACGCTCGCGCAGCGACAGCACGAGCCCCCGCACGATGCGCGCGATATAGGTCCAGTTGACTAGCGTGATCAGGAAGATAATCACGCCAATCCCCGGTTGGATCGTGCCGTTGACGCAACCGCGCACAGCGCAGGCCGCGCCGATGCCGAGGCCGAGCAGCAGGATCGGGATCGACAGCACGATGTCAATCAAGCGCGAGAGCAAAGTGTCAACCCAGCCGCGATAGAAGCCCGCGAGCACCCCCACGACGACGCCGATCACGGTCGCGATCGCGGTCCCGAGGATCCCGACCTCAAGCGATACGCGCGTGCCATAGATCACCCGCGACATCACATCCTCGCCGAGCTGGTCGACACCGAACGGGTGCGCGCCGCTGGGGCCGAGCGGGCTGCCGAAGGAATCCGTGAGGTTCGCGTTTGGCGTGTAAGGGCTGGGCAGGCCAAGGATTTCGACGACTAGCGGCGCGAAGATCGCAAGCAGCACGATGAAGCCGATGAAGCCGAGTGAGACGAGCGCGACGCGGTCCTGGCGAAAACGGCGCCAGAAGAGCTGCAGCGGCGAGAGCGCCGCGATCTCACCACCGAGGTCCAGAAATTCAAGGCTGCCGCCACTGGTGGGCAGCGTCTCAGCGCCACGGGCACTCAATTTGTGCGCCTCCCGAAAGGGGTCCTTGTGGGCTTGGCAATTCTTGACACGAGATCCTTACAGTTCGACAACCCTAGAGGTCAACCTGCCACCTGACCCCCGGTATGCGACCCCCACAAACGCGATACTCAGGGCTATGCATACCCTGTTTGACGAAAATCCAGGCAGGGAGCCGACAGAAAGCTCCGCAGACGGCCCCGACGCGCGCCCGCTCGCGGTGCGCGTGCGCCCCCGTACGATCGAGGAGTTTGTCGGCCAGGAGCACCTGCTCGGGCCCGGATCGGCGCTACGCACGGCAATCGAGCAGGGGCGCCCCCACTCGATGGTCCTATACGGGCCGCCGGGTGCGGGCAAGACCACGCTCGCGCGCCTCGTCGCGGTCCGCTCGGCAGCGGCCTTCGAGGAGCTGAGCGCCGTCCAGGCCGGGCGCGCGGAGGTACGCGCGGTGATCGAGCGTGCAACCCACAGGCGCGAAACGAGCGGCACTCAGACGGTGCTGTTCCTCGATGAGATCCACCGCTTCAACAAGGCCCAGCAGGACGCGCTGCTGCCGGCGGTCGAGGAGGGCACGCTGACGCTGATCGGTGCGACGACCGAGAACCCCGCATTCGAGGTCAACGGCGCGCTGCTCTCGCGTCTGCGCGTCTACGCGCTGCAGGCGCTCAGCGCCGAGGAGATCGTCACCGTCTTGCGTAGCGCTGCCAGCGCGGGTTCGATTGAAGTAGAGGATGGCGCGCTCGAGTTCCTCGCCGCGCGTAGCGAAGGCGACGCCCGCACCGCTTTGAACGCGCTCGAGCTTGCCGCTGCGACGGCCGCGGAGCTGGGTGACGCGAAGGTCAGCTTGGCGCGGGTCGAGGATGCGCTGCAGCGCCGCGCTGTCCTCTATGACAAACAGGGCGACCGCCACTACGACTACATCTCGGCCTGGATCAAGGCCACGCGCGGCTCGGACCCCGACGCCTCGCTCTACTACCTGGCGGTGATGCTCGAGGGCGGTGAGGACCCACGCTTTATCGTGCGGCGGATGGTGATCCTGGCCTCCGAGGACATCGGCAACGCCGATCCTGCGGCGCTCTCGCTGGCCACGGCCGCAGCGCAGGCGGTCGAGCTCGTCGGGCTACCCGAGGCGCGCTACGCGCTCGCACAGGCCGCGATCTATCTCGCGCTCGCGCCGAAGTCAAACGCAGCCGGCAAGGCGCTCGGCGCCGCCAGCGCACATGTCCGCGAGCACGGCGCGGGGCAGGTGCCGGGCTCACTGCTGGCCGATCTTCGATCGGTGGGTCCACGGCCCGGTCAGGAGCAGGGCGGCTATGACAACCCGCACGCCCACCCTGGACACCTCTCCTCGCAAGAGCTGGCGCCAGAGGGGGTGGCTGGCGTGCGCTTCTATACGCCCGATCAAGCCGAGCAGGCGCTGGCGGAGCGACTCGCAGCGATTCGCCGGGGTCGCGGGCTGGACCCATGATGAGCGAGCTGCACTCGTATGACCCTGCCACGGGCGCGCTGCTCGGGAGCGTCCCTGCGACGCCCGCTGCCGAGGTCGCGCAGGTCGTGCGCGAGGTCGCCAAGGTACAGCCGCTGTGGGCGCTTCTGCGACTGCAGGACCGTGCCCGCTACATGCGCCGCATGGCGCAATCGGTGATCGACGACTTCGACGAGCTCCAGGCGCTACTTGCCCGCGAGCAGGGGCGTCCGGCCGCGGAGATCGCCGCACTCGAGCTGCTCGCCGCGATCGATGCCTTGATCTGGATCGCCGAGGACGGCGCCGAAGTGCTGGGCGGGCGCCGCGTCGCGGTGCACCGCTCGATGTCGCTCGTCAAGCGCGGACGCATCGCCTATGAGCCCTACGGCGTGGTCGCCGTGATCGGCGCGGGCAGTGCGCCATTTGCGCAGCCGCTCGGGCAGATCGCGGGGGCGCTACTGGCGGGCAACGGCGTCGTCTTTAATCCGCGGCGCGCGCATCGCTGGCAGGCGAGCGAATCGCGCGCGTGCTGGCCCGTGCTGGGCTACCGGAGGGGCTCGTGCGGGTCGTCCACGGTGAGAGCGAGGTGGGGCAGGCGCTGACGCGGGCACCGATCGACAAGGTGCTCTTCACGGGCTCCCCCGAGATCGGGCGAGCGGTCGCGCGGGAGTGCGTCTCACGCGAGACCGAGGTCACGGTCGAGCTCGGCGGCAAGGACGCGATGCTCGTGCTCGCCGACGCGAGCCTGCCGCGGGCGGTCGCCGGGGCACTGTGGGCCGGCTGCGCAGGGGCAGGGCAGGCGCGCGGCTCGATCGAGCGCGTCTATGTCGCGCGTGAGGTGCACGATCGCTTCCTCGCGGCGCTTGTGGCCGGGGCGAAGGCATTGCGCGTGGGCGACCCGGCGCAGGCGGGCGTGCAGGTCGGTCCGCTCGCCTCCGCGCGGCGCCTCGCTCATGTTCAGGAGCTGGTCAGCGAGGCTGTGGCAGGTGGTGCGCAGCTGCACTGCGGCGGTCCGCACGAGCCCCCCACGGGCTGTGAGGGCGGTCACTTCTTTGCGCCCGCGGTCATCACCGGGGTCACAGCGGCGATGCGCATCGCGCGCGAGCCGATCGATGGTCCCGTGCTCGTGGTCGAGCCGGTGGACACCGTCGAGCAGGCAATCGCGCTCGCCAACGCGAGCGACTATGGGCTGGGCGCTTCGGTGTGGAGCGCAGATCGCTATCAGGGCACGCGCATCGCCCGCGAGCTACGCGCGGGCATGGTCTGGCTCAACGATCATCTGCCCGGGCCGACCGTCTCGCGCGGCCCCTGGGGCGCGGCCGCGGGCGGCGGGATCGGGCGCACGCTCGGCCAGGCCGGGCTGCGCGCCTGCGCGCAGGAGAAGCTGATCACCTGGGATCCGCCGACGATGCGTGGACAGTGGTGGGGGCCCTATGACCAGCAGAGCCTGCGCGCCGCACGGGCCGTGGCGAAGCTTCGCTCCTCGCGGGAGTCAGATCGCGATCGCGCCTGGCGCGAGGGTGCAGTGGCGCTCGCGCGGCTCGGTGCGCGAGCCTTTGGGCGTGGCGTGCCGCGGTAAGGCCTCCGCAAGAGACACACTTGCTGGCTTATTGAGACCAGTATCGGTGCCACAGCAGCGCGGGATGGGAGTAGAGGCGTGCAGCCCACTGAACCGGCCGTAGTCGCCGCTACGATCGCTGCCGGTCCTTTCCCACGCACGGCGAGAAAGAACGAGACTCAAAATCAAGCGACTCCCGAAACAACAACCCCGTCTCGGCGCAGATGATCCTCGGGTCGCCCGTGCAATCTTTACGCTGCGCGAAACGGCCACATATCTGGGCATCCCGAGGTCGACTGCCCAATGGTGGGCGCATCCTCCGGACGCCGCAAAGTCACTTATCACCTGTTTCCCGTCGCGCGGGCGCCAGGCAACTGTGCCATTTATCGGCTTCGCGGAGGCATTCGTGCTTTCGAGCTTCCGCCGGGCAGGTGTGCCGTTGCAGCGGATTCGACCTGCGGTCGAGGCCCTCGCGAAAGAAATCGGCATCGAGCACGCGCTTGCCTCGAAGAGCCTCTACACCGACGGTGCTGAGGTGCTCTTTGACTACGCCAGCAAGCACGATGAGCGCGAGGTCATGGAGCTCGTTGTGGTCCGCACCCAGCAACGCCAGTTCTCAGAGCTTGTCAGGGACTATCTCAAACGCATTCATTACGGCGGGGATGGATGGGCAGAATCGGTGCGGCTACCTGCCTACGAGAACGCCAACGTGATCGTCGATCCCAAGGTTGCGTTTGGGCTGCCACTCGTCATTCAGGGCGGAGCTCGCGTGGAGGACCTCGTCGATCGCTTCCAGGCCGGCGACTCCGTCGCGGACATCTCGGCCGATTTTAGTGTTCCTGCCCATCAGGTCGAGGACGTCATTCGAGTCGCGACACGGGCCGCTGCCTGAGCAGCGAAGGCGCTGCGTCGAATAGTCGTCGGCGATGACCTCCCCCGAGGAACAGCGCCCGGAGTTCTTTGTCGATCGTAGCCTCGGCAGGAGCATCGTCGATGGCCTCCTTGCTGAGGGGCTTCTTGTCTACTCGATGGCGGACGTCTATGGCGAGGAGGAGGCGCAGCGCCTTCCTGATGAGGTGTGGCTTCGTGATGCCGGCAAGCACGACTGGATCGTCCTGACCAAGGACGATGCCATCCGCCGCAGACCCGCCGAGCGCGACGCGATGATTGATGCGGCTGTTCGGGTGTTCTGCCTGACGACAGCCAAACTCCGTGGCGTCCAACAGACCGAGCGCTTTGTCCATAATCGCCACCGGATCATCCGCCAGGCACGCAAACCCGGCCCGTACATTTTCGGCGTATACGAGAAGAGCCTCAAGCGCCTCTGGCCGCTCCCTTAAGGCTGCGCCCAGCCAGCTCAAGCATGCGACTGCAGCCCAATCGCGGCTACCCTGTGAGCATGCCCGCCCAAGCCTACGCAGGCAAGGAGTGCGTCTGTCAGCTGCGCAGGGGAATCTGCGACCAGAGCTGCGTGCAGGGGATGCTCGACACTCCCTTCTACATCGCCTGCCTGAAGCTCACCGGACGCCGCTGCGTGGTCGTCGGCGGTGGTGAGATCGCCCTTGAGAAGGTCGAGGGGCTGCTCGCCTGCGATGGGCAGGTGACGCTGATCGCACCCGAGGCCGAGCCAGCGCTGGCCGAGTACGCGCGTGAGGGCTCGATCGTCTGGGAGCAGCGGCCCTACGCCGGTGCCGAGGACCTCGAGGGAACCTTCATGGCGATCGCAGCCACGAACGACACCGACGTCAACATCGCCGTCTTTGAGGACGCCGAGCGGCGCGCGATGCTCGTCAACATCGTCGATGTGCCGCCGCTTTGCAACTTCATCCTGCCCGCGATCGTGCGCATGAGCCCGCTCGCGATCGCGATCTCCACCGCGGGTGCCTCACCAGCGCTTGCCAAGCGCATGAAGCGCGAGATCGAAGCCCAGTTTGGCGAGCCCTACGCGCGCCTCGCGGTGCTGCTCAACGAGGTGCGCGGCTGGGCCAAGGGCACGCTGCCCACCTATCAGGACCGCAAGCAGTTCTTTGAGGGGATCGTGAACGGCGATCCCGACCCGATCGCGCTGCTACGCGAGGATGCGGCCGGCGGCGAGCAGGCCGTGCGCGAGCTGATTGCGCGAGCACAGGACGCGCACGCGCTGCATGTCTAGAAAGCCCTGAGGGTGGCCGAAGGGGTGCCAGCGCTCGAGGTCGAGGGGCTGGCGCGGCATTTCGGCGAACGCGAGGCGCTCAGCGGCGTCTCGCTGACGCTCGCCAAGGGCCAGACGCTCGTGGTCTTCGGACCCAACGGCGCCGGCAAGACCACGCTCTTGCGGATCCTCGCGACGCTCTTGCGCCCCCACGCAGGCAGCGTAAAGGTGCTCGGCTCGAGCCTTCCCGACGAGGCCTGGGCGGCGCGTGGGCGTCTTGGCCTGCTCGGCCACGAGCCGCTGCTCTACCGCGAGCTGACCGCACAGGAGAACCTGCGCTTTCACGCGCGCCTGCACGACGTCAGCGAGGAGCGCGTCGCGGAGGTGCTCGAGGCGGTCGCGATCTCGACCCGCGCCGCTGAGCCGCTGCGCAACCTCTCGCGCGGGATGGTGCAGCGCGTTGCGGTCGCACGCGCGGTGCTGCACGAGCCCGAGCTCCTGCTGCTCGATGAGCCCTACTCGAACCTCGACCCGGCCGCGATCGAGCTCGTGGCGCCCTTGATCGGGTCCGCTAGTGGCCGCACGCGCGTGATCTGCAGCCATGACCCCGGCGGCGGTCTCGCCGAGGGAGACCTCGTGCTCGGCCTGCGCGATGGGAGGGTTGCGCTCGCTGCCAACGCCAGCGAGGTTCAGCCGAGCCAGATCGCCGAGCTCTACCGATGAGACGGACCGTCACGGCGCTGCTACGCAAGGAGCTCTTGGTCGAGCTGCGCACACTCGAGTCCGTTCCAGGCATGTCGCTCTTCGCGGTGACGACCTTCGTGGTCTTCCACTTCGCGCTGAACCGCAACAGCGTCGATGGCGACCTCGCCGCGGGCATCCTCTGGGTCACGCTGCTCTTCGCGGCGATCCTCGGCGTTAACCGCCTCTTCGTGGCAGACGCTGAGGAGGGCGGCTTCGATGCCTTCCTGCTCGCGCCGGTCGACCGCAGCGCGATGCTGATTGCAAAGGCTCTCACGCTGCTGGCCTACCTGCTCGCTTTTGAGATCGTCGCGGTCCCGGCCTTCGGCCTCTTGCTGCTCGGCCCCTCGCTCGGCGCAGCGATGCCCGACTTGCTGCTCGTGCTGCTACTGGGCGATCTCGGCGTGGCTGTGATCGGCACGCTCGTGGCCGCACTTGCGGTCCAGACCCGCGCGCGCGACCTGCTCGGGCCGCTGCTGGCGCTGCCGCTGCTCGTGCCGATCGTGATCGGCGGCGCGCGTGCCAGCTCGCCGCTGCTGGCACTCGGGCACCCGGCGGCGGTCCCGGGGCGCTGGCTGTTGACGCTGGGTCTCTATGATTTGGTCTTCGGGCTGATCGCCTACGCCCTCTTCGATTTCCTCTTGGAGGACTGAACCAGCATGTACGGCAAGGGCCTGCGCGCTCTGAGCATCGCCACCGTGGCCGCCTTTGCGGTCGCGTTCGCGCTCGTCTTCTTCTACGCGCCGCTGGATGCCGAACAGGGCTTTCTGCAGAAGATCTTCTACCTGCACGTACCGCTCGCGATCGTCGCGCTCTGCGGCTTCGTGATCGGCGGACTGCTCGCGATCCAGCACCTGCGCACGCGCGACTCTCGTTGGGACATGCGCTCCTACGTGGCGATCCACATGAGCCTGATCTTCGCGGTCGCGACACTAATCACCGGCTCGATCTGGGCCAAGGGCTCATGGGGGCACTGGTGGGCCTGGGATGAGCCCACGCTGGTCTCCTTCCTGATCGTCTTCCTGCTCTACGCCACCTACCAGCCGCTGCGCTTCGCGATCGAGGACCCCGAGCGTCAGTCGCGCTACGCCTCCGTCTTTGCGATCACCGCCGGCGCCTTCGTGCCGATGAACTTCATCGCGGTGCGCCTCTCAACCGCCTATCTGCATCCGCGCGTGCTCGGCAGCACCTCGAACCTGCCCGGATCGATGGGGCTGACCTTCGTGGTCTGCCTGATCGCGATGGCGCTGCTCTACGCGACGCTCTACAAATACGAGCTGACCGCCAAGCACACCCGCTCACAGGTGCGTGCGCTGCGACGCAAGCTGATCGGCGAGACGGGGCTGGCCCCACGGCCGCGCAGCGCGGCGCCGACGCTGCACCCGACGAACACTCCGGCCACGAGCACCGCTGCGGGAGCGAGCCGCTGATGTTCGCCGAGCTGCCCGCGCTACCCCTGCACGAGGCCGGCAAGTACGTGGCCGGCGCCTACATCGTGCTGCTCGTGCTCGTGCTCATCTACTTCGCGATCATGGCGATCCGCCTGAGCCGCATCGAGCGCGAACTCGGCGAGCTGCTCGAGCTCTCCAAGCAGGCGCCTGCCGAGGAGGACGTCACGCCGAGGGAGCCCACGCTCGCATGAACGAGCTGCTCGCGCTCGGCATCTCGCACAAGACGGCGCCCGTGGCGCTGCGCGAGCGTCTGGCCTTCACCGAGAGCGAGGCGGTCGAGTTCGCACGCGAGGCCACCGCGACCGCAGAGGTACGCGAGGCGGTGATCATCTCCACGTGCAACCGCACGGAGGTGTACCTGGTCGTGGGCGACCCGGTACGCGCGGAGTCCGACATTCTCGGTCTGCTGGCACGTCGCGCGGGCATCCGCCCGACGGAGTTGGCCGAAGCGATCTACTCGCCGCGCAACTGCGACGCTGCCCGTCACCTCTATCGGGTGACGGCGGGCCTGGAGTCGATGATCGTCGGCGAGGCCGAGATGCAGGGGCAGGTCCGTCGTGCGCACGAAGCGGCGATGCAGGCGGGCTGCACGGGCCCGCTCTCCAACCGCCTGTTCGCCGCGGCGCTCACGACCGGCAAGCGCGTGCGCTCGGAGACCGAGATCGGCTCCAGCCGCGTGAGCGTCCCCTCGGTGGCCGTCGATCTCGCGCTGAGCGTGCTCGGTGGGCTTGAGCAGCGCCACGTCGTGATCCTCGGCGCGGGCGAAACCAGCGAGCTGACCGCGCGCGCGCTGGCCGAGCAGGGCGCCGGCACGATCTTCGTGGCCAACCGCCACGCCGACCGCGCGCTCAGCCTCGCGCAGCGCTTCGGCGGCTCGGTCGTGGGGCTCGACAAACTGCCCGACCAGCTGCTGCAGGCCGACATCGTGCTCTCCTCGACCTCCTCGCCGCACCCGATCGTCGGGCGCGAGGAGCTCGAGCTGGTGATGGCCGAGCGCCGCGGACGTCCGCTGCTGTTGATCGACATCGCGGTGCCGCGCGACATCGACCCCGCCTGCGCCGAGCTCGAGGGCGTCAGCCTCTACGACATCGACGACCTGCAGGCCGTGGTCGCGCGCAACCTCAGCTCGCGCGAGGTGCAGACGCCGCGCGCGCTCGAGATCGTCGAGGAGGAGATCCACCGCTTCGCACGCTGGCTCGGCCAGCTCGACGCGCTGCCCACCGTGAGCGCGCTGCGCGAGCACGGCAACGCGATCGTCGAGCAGGTGCTTGCCGAGAACTCCGGGCGCTGGGAGTCCGCCTCCCAGCGCGACCTCGCGCGCGTCGAGGCGATCGCACGCGCGGTCATGAGCCGGCTGCTGCACGAGCCCACGATCCGCCTGCGCAGCCTCGGCGCCGAGCGCGGCCACGCGAGCCTTGAGATCGTGCGCGAGCTGTTCGGCCTGCAGGAGGACGCAGCAGCGGATAAGAAGGCGGCCCCCGCGGCCGAGCTCGCGGAGGTCCACGACCTGCGCGCCGGCGTCGCGCCCCTGCCGCCCGCAACCCCGCTGATGCGGCTCGGCACCCGGCGCAGCGCGCTCGCGCTGGCGCAGGCCGAGCTCGTCGCGGCGCTGATCGGTGGCTGCGAGATCGTCCCGATCGTGACCAGCGGCGACCAGGGAACACGCGAGGGCGACAAGTCGCGCTGGGTGGTCGAGCTCGAGGAAGCGCTCTCGCAGCGGCGCGATCGACCTCGCGGTGCACTCCGCCAAGGACCTTCCCGGCGAGCTCGCCGAGGGGCTCGCGCTGCTCGGAGCCCCGGCCCGCGCGGGAGCGAGGACGTGCTCTGCGGCGTCGGCGAGCTGGAGGAGCTCGCGCCGGGTGCGCGCGTCGGCACGAGCAGCCTCCGCCGCATCGCCCAGCTGCGCGCGGCGCGCGAGGACCTCGAGGTGGTGCCGCTGCGCGGCAACGTCGACACGCGCCTGCGCAAGCTTGCGGACCGAGACGAAGGTCTGGACGCGATCGTGCTCGCGCGCGCGGGGCTGCGAGCGCCTGGGGCGCGAGGGCGAGGTGGGCGGCGTGCTCGACCCCGCGCGCTTCGTCCCGGCGCCCGGGCAGGGCGCGCTCGCGCTCGAGGGACGCGCCGGGGACGACGTAGCGGGGGCGGCCGCGCAGGCGATCACCGACGGGGAGCGCGTTCGCCTGCCTGCTCGCCGAGCGCGCCGTCGCGCGCGCCCTCGGCGCGAGCTGCCACACGCCGCTCGGCGCGCACGCAGCGCCGTGAGCAGCGGGGACGGCGGGCAGCGCATGCTGCCTGCGCGCCTGGGTCGGGCTGCCGGACGGGTCGGCGTGGATCACCGACGAGCTAGCACGGCGACGCCCACGACCCCGAGGCGCTCGGGCGGGCAGGCTGGCCGAGCGCCTGCGCTCGGCCGGCGCCGCGGACTGCTGCGACGCGCGAGGAGATGGCGGGCGTTGGCGAGCTGAGGCACCGCAGGCCGGAGCGGGTCGTACCTGGTCGGCGCAGGCCCCGGCGACCCGGGCCTGCTGACCGCGCGCGCGCTGGAGCTGATCGCGAGCGCCGACGTGATCCTCTATGACCGCCTGATCCCGAGCGCGGCGCTCGACGGCGCCCGCGCGGACGCGGAGCTGCTGTTCGTGGGCAAGGAGGGCGGCGGACCGTCGGTGCCGCAGGAGCACACCGAGGAGCTGATGGTCGAGCGCGCACGCGCCGGGGCGGACGGTCGTGCGCCTGAAGGGCGGCGACCCGTTCGTGTTCGGCCGCGGCGGCGAGGAGGCGCTGACGCTGCGCGCGGCCGGCATCGCCTTCGAGATCGTGCCCGGCGTGACCGCGGGGGTCGCCGCGAGCGCCTACGCGGGCATCCCCGTCACCCACCGCGGCCTCGCGAGCGCGGTCGCGCTGGTCACCGGCCACGAGGACCCCGGCAAGGCACGAGACGGCGATCGACTGGCAGGCGCTCGCCGCGTTCCCGGGGACGCTCGTGCTTTACATGGGCGTCCGCCGCCTGCCCGAGATCGCCGCCGCGCTGATCGCCGCCGGGCGCCCCGGCGATCGAGCCCGCCGCGGTGGTCGAAGCGGGCACGCTGCCACGCCAGCGCACCGTCACGGCGACGCTCGCAGACGATCGCCGAGGTGGCCAGCGCGAGGAGATCCGCGCGCCCTCGATCACGGTCATCGGCGCGGTCGCCGCGCTCGCCGAGGAGCTCGCCTGGCTGCCGCCGCGGCCGCTGCGCGGGCGCACCGTCGCGGTCACGCGCGCGCGCGCGCAGGCCAGCGGGCTGGCGCGGCGCCTGCAGGAGCTCGGGGCCGAGGTGGTGCAGGCGCCGGTGATCCGCATGCGCAGCCGCTCCCGGGCCCGCCGCTCGACCCCTCGCCCTACGACCTGATCTGCCTGACGAGCGCCAACGGCGTGCGAGGCGCTGTTCGAGCGCCTCGCCGCGGCGGGCGCGACGCGCGCGCGCTCGCCGGCGGCGCGGATCGCGGCGATCGGGCCGGGCACGGCGCAGCGCCCTGGCAGCGCATGGCATCCGCGCCGACGTGGTGCCCGAGCGGTTCGTGGCCGAGGCGCTCGTCGAGGCGCTCGCGGATGTGCCGTGAAGCGGGCGCTGGTGGCGCAGGCGCACGAGGCGCGCGACGTGCTGCCCGACGCGCTGCGCGCGCGCGGCGCCGAGGTCGACGTGCTCGCGCTGTATGAGACGGTCGCCGAGCCGCTCACGCCGAGTCGCGCTCGCTGCGGCGCGAGCGGCGGACTACATCACCTTCACCTCCTCCTCGACCGTGCGCTTCTTCCTCGAGGCGGCCGGCGGCGAGACCGCGGCTCTCGCCCCAGCACGCGGATCGTCTCGATCGGGCCGGTCACGAGCGAGACGCTGCGCGAGCACGGCCTGGAGCCGCACGTCGAGGCCGAGCGCCACGACATCGACGGCATGATCGCCGCGCTGCTCGCCGACGCCGCGCCCGCGACAGGCTGACGAACGATGACAGACGCCACTCCGATCCCACCGGTCATCACCTTCCTCTCCGACTACGGCCACGGCGACGAGTTCGTGGGGGTCTGCCACGGGGTGATCGCGCGGCGCTGCCCGGACGGCGCGCGTGATCGACATCACCCACGCGATCCCCCGCCACGACGTGCGCGCGGGCGCGATCCTGCTGCGCTGCGGCGCTGCCTTACCTGCCCGCGCGGCGTGCACCTCGCGGTCGTCGACCCCGGCGTCGGCGCCGCAGGACCGGCACGCGCGCCGCGCCGTCGCGCTGCGCACGGCCGAGCAGGACCGCGCTGCTCGTGGGCCCCGACAACGGCCTGCTGATGCCCGCCGCCGAGCGCCTGGGGGGCGTCGTCGAGGCGGTCGACATCGGCGAGCTCGCCCGAGCGCCTGCGAGCCGGTGTCGCGCGACCTTCCACGGCCGCGACATCTTCGCGCCCGTCGCCGCCGCGCTGGCGGCAGGCGAGCCGCTCGCCGCCGTCGGCGAGCCGCTGCGATGCCAGGGCAGCTGCGCGCGCCTGAGCATGCCCACGGCGCACATCGACGACGGCGCGCTCACCGCGCACGTGCTGCGCAGCGACACGTTCGGCAACCTGATCCTCGACGCCGCCAACGAGCAGCTGCTCGAGCTCGGCGCGCGACTCGGCGACGCGCTCGACGGTGGCGCACGCGGGCGCGCGCCACAGCGCCGCCTACGCGGCCACCTTCGCCGACGTCGACCCCGGGCGAGCTGCTGATCTACGAGGACGCGCAGCGCATGGTCTGCGCTCGCCGTCAACCGCGGCTCGGCCGCCGAAGCTGCTCGGCGCGGAGCAGGACGACGAGCTGCGTGTGCGCCCGGCGTGAGTCGCCGCTCCCCGGCCCGGCAGCGCAGGGGTCCGCGCATCTGGGCACCCGCGCGTGCACCTGCGCAGACCGACTCGACCAACGAGCGCGCGCGCGAGCTGGCGATCGCGGGCGCGCCGCACGGCACGCTCGTGACCGCCTCCGAGCAGAGCGCCGGGCGCGGGCGCCAGGGCCGGCGCTGGTCGGCGCCGCGCGGGCAGCTCGCTGCTGATGTCGCTCGTGCTGCGCTCGCCGCCGCGGCTGCTGCCGCTGATGGCGGCGCGTCGCGGTCTGCGACGTCGCGGGCGAGGGCGCGCTGATCAAGTGGCCCAACGACGTCGTGTTCGCGACGGGCGCGGACGGGGCCTGGCGAAGCTCGCGGGGATCCTCATCGAGGGCGCGCCCGCAGCAGGGCTGGGCGGTGCTCGGGATCGGGCTGAACGTGGCCGTGCGCCTAGAGGAGCTGCCGGCGGAGCTGCGCCCGGGAGCGCGCTCGAGCCACCGAATCCGAGCGCACCTCTGCCGGCCGCGACGCTTGGGGCTGGAGCGCAGCGAGCTCGAGCCGACGCTCGACGCGCTGCTCGACGCGCTCGAGCGGCGCCTCGCGGAGGAGCCCGAGGCGACGCTCGAGGCGTGGCGCGCGCGCGACGCGCTGCGCGGGCGGCGAGATCGCGCTGGAGCGGCGGGCAGCGGGCGCGCGGAGGGGATCGACGGCGACGGGCGCCTGGTCGTGGCGCTGGCCGGCGGCGGGCACACGGCGCTCGGCGCGGGCGAGGTCCACCTGGAGCGGATCAGCTCGAGCGCTCGAGCGCTTCTCGCCGGCGTGGTCGAGCGTGCGCGTCGCGAGCGAGCCCGTCGCGGACGTCCTGTCGCACTTCGTCCTGCGCTGCGGTCGTGCTCTGCTCGTCGTTCGCCTGCGAGCGTGCGCCTGCCCGCGCCCGCTGTCCTGAGCGCGCCCCGTTGGCGCCGCCCTTTGCGCCCTTGCGCCTGCGTCGCGCGTTGCGCGCGCGGCGCTTGGGGAAGTTGCGCAGCAGCTCGCGGGCGAGCGCGGGCGGCTTGCGCGCCATCCGCGTGCGCGCGCCGCGCAGCGCCTCCTCGGCCTCGGGCGTGTGCGCGAGCGCGGCCGCCAGCAGCGCCGCGGCGAGGCGGCGGTCCTGCTTGCGCGCGGCGTGGATCAGGCGGCGGGCGTTGCGCGCGTGCGCGCCGCCGGCGGAGTTGACGAGCAGGCCGAGCAGGCGCTTGGTCTCGGGCCAGCGCTGCACCGCGTACTCCTCGTGCACGTCGCGCGTGTACTCGGCCAGGCGCCAGATCCAGGCGTTGGCCTGGTCGCGGCGGCCGATGCGCCGCTCGACGAGCGCGCGCAGCATGATCTTGGTGGCCTCCTTGCGCTCCTCGCGCGGCCAGCCGCCGATGATGTCGATCGCCTCGTCGAAGGCGTCGGGGTCGCGCAGCGCGGCGATGTCGGCGAGCGCGCGCAGGCGCAGCTGGGGGTTCTTGTTGCGCTGGACGGCGGTGATCAGGAAGCGGCTCTTGAGCTCGCCGGTGCGGTCGAAGTGCAGCATCGCGCGCGCCCGGCGCCAGCCGTTGGGCGCGACGCGCGCGCCGGCGAGCGCCGCCCACAGGTGCTGCTCGCCGTAGTCGAGGTGCTCGACGGCGATCCGCCACAGCTCGCGCTCGAAGACCGCGAACCGCCGCTCCTCCTCGGCGCACACCGGCAGCACGCGCCGCTCGACGCGCATCCGCCGCCCGCGGCCGCGGCGCACCGGGCCGACGACGATCGCGCCGCCGCGGTAGACGTCGCGGTCGAGCAGCGAGTGCAGCGTGACGACCGGGTCGTCGTGCTTGGTGGCGGGGTGCACGAAGTCGACGACCAGCCCCGCCTCCTTGCCGGGGTGGCGGCGCGTGACGCGCCCGACGCGCTGCTGGTAGATGCGCTTGGAGGCCGTCGGCGCGAGGTGCACGCAGACGGTCGCGCGCGGGCTGTTCCAGCCCTCGGCGAGCAGCTGCGCGTTGATCAGCACGTCGATGTCGCCGCGCTCGTAGCGCGCGAGGATCTCGACGAGCTCGCGCTTGGGGGTCTCGCCGGAGACGCCCTGGGCCTTGATGCCCTCGGCGCGGAAGGCTTCGGCGAGGTTGTAGGCGTGGCGCACGCCGGCCGCGTAGACGACGCCGGGGACGCCGTTGAAGCGCGTCTTGTAGAGGTTCGCGACGGCCATGTTGAAGGGCTGCTGGTCGAGCAGTTTGGCCAGCTCGTCCTGGTCGAACTCGGTGTCGACCTCGCCGCGGCGCAGCGGCACCTTGGCGATCGTGCGCACGCCCACGCCGGGGGAGATGCGCACGCAGCGCAGCGGCGCGATCACGCCGCGGCGCGCCGCCTGGGCGAGGTCGAAGCGCGAGGTCTGGGTCGGGAACAGGTCGGTGACGTGGCGGGCGATCAGCGCGCCGGTGGCGGTCATGCCGATGAAGATCGGGCCGGTCCAGTTGCGGATCGCGCCGCTCGTCTTCTCGCCCAGCGCGGTGTGCGCCTCGTCGCAGATGACGATCGTGTAGGCGCTCGAGATCTTGCCCGCGTTGCGCACGAACCACTGGTAGGTCTCGACCGTGACGGGCCCGTTGGCCGAGTCCTCGCCCTGCAGCAGCGGGCGGCTGATGCGCTTGGAGTAGCCGCGGTCGCGCAGCTCGCCGAGGAACTGGTCGACGAGGTTGCGCCGGTGGGTGAGGATCAGCACGCCGCCGGTCTGCGAGGCCTCGACGAAGCCGAGCGCGGCGACGGTCTTGCCGGCGCCGGTGGCGTGCTCGAACCAGAAGCGCTTGGCGGCGTTGGGGTCCTCGGGCTGCTCGCCGAGCGACTCCTCCTCGTCCTCCTCTTCGACCCAGTCGCGCGGCTCCTCGTCGGACTCGGCTCTCCGGCTCGGGCTCCTCCTCGGCGCTCGCTCGTCCTCCTCGGGCTCGTCCTCGAGTCCTCGTCCTCGTCGTCGTCCTCGTCCTCGTCGGGCGCGGCGCGCTGGACCGGGCCGAGATCGTCGTCCTCGTCCTCGTCCTCCTCGTCCTCGTCCTCCTCGAGGTCCTCCTCCTCGTCCTCCTCGTCCTCCTCGCGCTCGCGCGCTGCAGGCGTCGGGGGCGCCGTCGCGCGGTCGGTGCTCGTCGGGGCCGAGGATGTCGGCCGAGGCGAGCAGCTCGGGCGAGGCCGATGTCGGCTGCGGCCGTTGCCGCTCGGGCGCGGCGCGCTGGGCCTCGGCGAGCAGCGCGGTGAGCGTGCCCGACAGCGCGTCGACCTGGTGGGCGGAGAGCACGGTGCCGTCGGCGAGCTTGGGCTCCTCCTCGGAGAGCAGCCGCTCGAGCCCGAGCAGCAGCGAGAACTCGCGCCGCCAGGCGGTCGAGGGGTGCTTGGCCTTCGGGTCCGCGGCGAGCTCGGCGAGCGCCAGGTCGAGCGCGCGCCGGCGCGGCGTGCCGGGGGCGAGCGCGACGGCGGGATCCTCGCCCTCGTGCAGGAAGCGCTCGCGCACGAGCTTCTCCGCGCGCGCGATGTCGGCGGAACTTGGAATGGGCGCGGCCGCGAGGGCCACTGAGGTGGACTCGGCCATAGAGGCTCTGGACTTCGAGACAGAGCCGGCGTCGAAAGTGGCTTCGGCGCGGCTCGAAAGAGCTGGCGCCCGACTGGCGCCGTTCGCCGGATGCTCTGAGAGCCCCGGCTCTGACGTTCCCTGAGGATATAGCACGCGCGAGGCGCGATTGAAGGTCGGGCCGACGCATCTGCGCACCCTTAGCGGCGATGACGCTCGAAGCGCCTCGCCGCTCGCGGCCGCGCTGGCGCTCGCCGTGGCGCTCTGCTGGTCGTCGGGCTGCTCGCAGCTGGGCGGCGCCTCGCCGGCGCCGGCCGCCGCTCGCGGCTGACGCTCGCGCAGATGCGGCGCGCCTGGCCGGCTCGCCGGCGCCGCTGGCGGCGCTGCACGCGCAGGCCGAGCGAGCTCCTGCCCGGCGGGCTGCGCGCGCTGCGTGCGCGCCTGGCGGCGCTGCGCGGGCAGCCGGTGGTGATCAACAAGTGGGCCTCGTGGTGCGAGCCGTGCCGCGCGGAGTTCGGCGTCTTCCAGCATGTCTCCGTCGCGCGCGGGCGCGAGGTCGCGTTCATCGGCATCGACTCCGGCGACAGCCAGCGCGCCGACGCGCTCAGCGTTCCTGCGCTCCTTCCCGGTGAGCTACCCGAGCTACTACGACCAGAGCGGCCAGGCCGGCGCCGCGATCACCGACTCGACCTTCACGCCGGTGACGGTCTTCTACGACCGCGCGCGGCGGCGAGTACATCCACCAGGGCCCCTACCCGAGCGCGGCCAAGCTCGAACAGGACGTCCGGCGCTACGCGCTCGAGGCTGAGCGATGCCTGAGCTGCGCATCGACCCGCTCAGCGGGCACCGCACGATCGTCGCCGGCGAGCGCTCGCGGCGGCCCGGGAGGCGAGCCGACGCTGCGCGCCGCCCGAGCCGATCGACCCCGAGCAGGACCCGTTCGCCGAGGGCCACGAGGACCGCACGCCGCCCGAGCTGTACGCGGTGCGCCCGGGCGGCGGCCCGCCCGACTCGCCCGGCTGGACGGTGCGGGTGGTGCCCAACCTCTACCCGGCGCTCGAGCCCCGCGAGCGGCCGGCAGGCCGAGCGAGGCCGCGAGCCGTGCGGAGGCGCAGCCGGAGCTGTTCGTGCTCGCTGCCGGCGACGGGCGCGCACGAGGTGATCGTCAACGGCCCGCAGCCGGTGCTCTCGCTGGCCGAGCTGCCCGTCGAGCAGGTGGTCGCGGCGGTGGAGGTCTGGCGCGAGCGGATGCGCGCGCACGCGCGGCAGCGCCTACGTGCAGCTGATCGTCAACGAGCGCCGCGAGGCGGGCGCCTCGCTGCCGCACACGCACGCGCAGCTGTACGCGCTGGACTTCGTCCCGGCCGCGGTGGCGCGCGAGCGCGAGCGCGCGGGCGCCTACACGACGCGCACGATGGGCCAGAGCCTGCTCGGCGACCTCGTCGCCGAGGAGGTGCGCCGCGGCGAGCGGATCGTGGCGATCGACGAGGAGGCGGTGCTGATGGCGCCCGTACGCCTCGCGGCTGCCCTTCCAGCTGATGCTCGCGCCCGCGCACCCCGCGCGCGCGCTTCGAGGACGACGGCCCGACCGGCGCGGCGCTGCTGCACGACGGGCTGCTGCCGGCTGGCGCGCCACCTCGGCTCGAGCCCGCCGCTGAACCTGTGGGTGCGCACCGCGCCGCGCGGCGCCGAGCGACTTCTGCTGGCGGATCGACGTGCTGCCGCGGCTCACGCACCTCGCGGGCCTCGAGCTCTCGACCGACCTGAACCTCAACATCGTCGCGCCCGAGCACGCCGCCGCGCTGCTGCGCGACGCCTGAGCGCGCGGCGCAGGGGCGGGCGGCTAGGCTGCCCGGCAGCGATGCCGCCCGAGGAACGCTTCGTCCCCCGCTTCGCCGCCGAGCCTCCGCAGGAGGAGCTGCCCTACGGCCGCTGGGAGGAGCGCCTGCGCGAGGAGTTCCTGGCGGCCGCGCTGGCGCTCGACGGCCGAGCAGCCGAGGACCTCGGCGAGCCGGGAGCGATCGTCTGGTATCCCGACCGCAGCTGGCACGGGCGCACCTACGTGCCGGCGACGCGCGCGCACCACCGGCGGGCTACGAGCTGTTCGGCTACGTGCGCTTCCTGCCCGGCGGCGAGGACGAGCGAGCCCGAGCGACTTCTCGGCGCACGTCGACTTCACCGAGGAGACCGCCGAGCGCAACCCCGACTGGCAGCTGGACCTCTGCGAGGAGGTGATCGGCAGCTGGCGCGGGCAGTTCGGCGCGGTGGCCGCGATGACGCTCGTGTGGGGGCGCCCGCTGGTCTCGGGCGGGCGCGATCGTCACCGCCGAGCTCGCCGACCTGGCGGTCGACCAGTGCGAGCTCGTCGAGGAGCGCTTCACGCTGATCGCCCCCGACGACTACCGCCACGACCTGCTCGAGATCAAGCTGTTCGACGTCAAGGGCCGCGAGCTGGCGCGGCGAGTCGCTGTACGCGGGCGACGACGAGGACGAGGGCGAGGAGACCGAGGAGTAGACGACTCGGCAGCGCGGAGGAGGGTGGCTATTCGCCCTGCTGGTGCTGCAGTTTTTTGTAGGCGCGGGCTTCGGCTGCTTCTTCGGAGGCGTACTGCTTGCGAGCGGCTTCTTCGGCGGCACTGGAGCCCGAGGAGGGGTTCTTGGGCGTTTTCCCGCCTTTTTTGGCGCCCTTGGTGTGCTTGGCGCCACCGCCTTTGCCGGCGTGCCCACCACCTTTGCCCTTGCCTTTGTGGCCCTTCCTCGTGGAGGCTTCGGCCGCTTCTGCTGCTTCGCTCTGGCGCAGGGCTTCCTGTTGCTTCTTCAGTTCGGCCACTTCTTCGGCTTCGCGGCGTGTGGAGGCGAGCTTCGCGGCGGCTGCTTCCTTCTTGGCTTCGGCTTCGGCGGGTTCTTCAGAAGCGGTTGCCGAGTGAGCGCTGACTTCCGCGCCTTCGGCGCCGGCCCCTTCGCCACCGCCAGATGAGCCGCCACAGCCACTGAGGACGAGCACGAGCAGTACGAGCAGGAAGGCAGGCAAGGTGACCCACACTTGGGCGCGCTGCGGTCGCGGCGCGTGTGACTCAGCACCCATCAGCCGTGCGCGGTGGGAGTGCTCGTCGTGGGTTCGAGGGGGCTGTTGCCTTGGCTTTTCACGGGTTTCTTCGTGCGCGGAGCTTGCTGCTTTTTTTTGGCTTTGGTTTTGGCCGCTTCCTGCTGCTTGACTTTAGCTTCCGCCGCTTCTTCTGTTGCCCGGGCCTTCTTTTCAGCGAGTTCCAAACGCTTCTTTGCGCGGACCGCCGCAGCAGCTTCTTTGCGCTTGGCGTTTTCTTCGGCGGCTTCTTCGCGTTTTTTTCCTTCGACCGCCGAGAGCACTTCTCGGTTCTTAGCCAGTTCAGCGGCTTCTTCCTTGCGCTGTTCGGCTTCTTCGCTGCGTTCGACGGCTTCGCCGGCCGGTTCGGCAGCGCGCGAGCCTCCGCCGCCTCCCGAGCCTGCACCGCTGCCGGCGCACCCGTTCAGCACGCCGCCGATCAGGCAGGCAAGGAGGGCTAGGCAAATACGACGGCCACCAAGGCGCGCGCCGGTGAACCGCCAGGACATATGGCTCAAGCTAGCAAAGGCCGGGGGGCCGCCGGGCAGCGCGACCCCCCGCTCAATCGACGCCCCACCTCCGGAGGCGACGAACTCTGCCCTACTTGGATTTGCAGGCAGCGAGCGCCTGTTCCTGGGCCGCGCCCGCGGGAACGGCAGAGCTTTTGATGACTTCTTCGCAGACTTCGCGCGCGGCTGCCTTCACCGCTGCGGTGTCGCCCTTGGCTGCCTTTTCGCACACAGCCTCGAGTTTTGATTTGGCCCCAGCCGGAAGCGTGCTCTGCGCCTCGATCTGGGACTTGCAGGCAGCCACGGCCGCTGCCACATCGCCGGCGGGCACCGCGGTGGAGGGCGTGCTGGTCGTCGTCGAGGAGGTCGTCGCCGCCGCCGCAGGAGTGCTGCTGGTGGTGGCCGGGGTGCTGCTTTGGCTGCTCGTGGTGGAGCCGCTGCTGCCACAGCCGGCGATGAGCGCCGCGCACAGGAACAGGCCGATAAGCCACGAGGATCGGCGTCGAATCATGTTGGGGTCTCCCCTGGATTGAAAGAGCGCTCGTGCGCGGCCCGCGAGCCGTTCAATGAGCACCTGATCGTCGAGAGGCTATATCGCTCCACGGATGGGCGCGGGGCGGTGAGATCGCTCTATGAGGTCGGCGAGTCGACGTGGGCCTCCTGATTGCCGGCGACCATCGGCGGGTCGTCCAGAGCCCTCTCGAGTGCGTTGCGATCCTCGAGATCAACCTTCGGCCTGCCCATTTGGCCGGCAGGCCAACGCGGCGGCGCAACGTGGCGGCGCGGGCCTTGCCTGCGTGCGGCGCGAAGAGCGATAGTCATTTGCTCTGATACCTCTCTGATGCGTTGGAATCTCACGTCTATTGAACCGGGTAAGGGGGAGCCGGACTGTCAATGATGCCCGTTTGAACCCCGGAGACGTCCATATAGACGACATAGCCGACCGCGAGCGCCAAGAGACCAAGCAGCACCGGCGCGCGCCATCGCGGCCGCTGGCTCAGGACATGGGCCGCGGCCGGATAGAAGACAGGAGCCGCGAGCAGGATCATGCGACCCCAGTCGAGCGCGAAGGTCATTGCCACGAGGCTCAGCGCCACCAGCACAAGACCGCGACGCGCGAAGGACATCTCGCGTAGCGCGAGCGGCGCCACTAGCCATAGCGGCCCATAGATCGTGAACATACGCCGGAGCTCTTGGAAAGCGCTTGAGAGCCCCGCTTTGATCACGGTGACCCGCTCGCCGATCAGCGAGCCACCGTAGCCGGGCACCTGCGCTTCGCCAACGGTGTGAATTCTGAGTCGGATCACGGCGTAGGCGAGGAGCGCCGGCGAAGAGGCGACGAGCACCGCCCGGGCGGCGCGCCGGTCCAGGGGCCGGATCGCCCACAAGGCATATGCGAGCGGGACGATGAAGAGCACGGCTTCTCGTGTGACAGCCCCGAGCAACAGTGCCACGGCAAGGCGACGGCGATCGCGGCGCACCGCAAAGCAGGTGGCGGCCATCATGAAGAAGACGGTTGCGATGTCCGTGTTTCGCCCGTGACGCAGGATCACGATCACGAACGGCGGCGAGATGCACATCAGCACAGCCAGACCCGCAGCGAGGAGGACCGGCGCATGCAGCTCCCGCATCAGCAGAAACGCGTAGGCGGCTGCGCCGCCCGCGGCCAGGAGGGAGAGCAGGAGAAAGGAGGTCCCGTGACTGAAAGGGAGCACGTGAACCGCCGCCGGAAGTCCGAGGCGGAAGTCAAACGGAAAGGTGTGGGTCGCCAGTGGGTGGCTTGCTATGCGCTCGTATATGAGGTCATCGCCGCGCGGGGTTGGCTCTCCCTTCAGTAGGGCGGCGAGAAGAGCGAGCGCGAGGCTGCCAACAGATGCCACTCCCAGAGCAATCCAGCGGTCCGAGGCGCGCTCAAGGCGGCGACTTACCGAGCGCAGTCGCGCAGTCAAGGGCGTAGCCAATGAGTCCGGGAGACCGAACGAATTCATGAGTTGGGCAGCCTAACCGGACCTGGTACGCGCAGCGGCAACCGAGATAGCATTCGGCCGCGATGAGAGTCTCCCTGGGGGCACGGGCTGTGCAGGCGCCATCGGGCCAGGAGTGGCACGTTGGGCGCCGTTGGATCACCCGCCGACTGCCTCAGTGGCGCAAGATACCTATGGACGGGAGAGGTAGAGGGACGGACGCGGCCGAAACCTTTTTCAGCGTTCCAAATTTCGGCGGCCTCGAAGACCTCGGGGTCATCTTGCTTGTAATCGCGGCGCTCGCCGTGTTCGCCCTAATCGTTATCCCTCTGCTCCTGTTCGGCATCGAGCTGATCCTGCTCGGACTCCTCATCGCAGCGGGCATCGCGGGGCGCACACTCCTCGGTCGACCCTGGGTCGTGATGGCTACACCGACCAGCGATGGCGCCGGTGTGATCGAGCTGGCGCGTGGTCGGCTGGCGACGATCGGCCCGGCTGATTGATGAAGTTGCCTCAGCGCTTGCAACCGGGCTCGATCCAGCGCCCGCGGAAGTCGCCGAGTGACACCAACGGCGTCTACAGCGGTGGAACCTGGTTGTTGACCTGAGGGCCGTGGTAGAGGTGGTCGTGATCCCTGCAGGTAGCCGGGAAGAAGAATTGAACACTGTCGCTCCGGACACCGTTGTAGCTCGCAAACAGGGTCGCGCGTCCAAGGGTTCCGACCTTGCATTTCGCATCGTTGCTTGCTCGCACGCGGACGATGATCTTCATGATGTTCCCGGGGAACCCCCACATCACCGCGTAGTGCGAGTGGTAGACGAGGTGGCGTTCGACGGTCATCGTGATCGCACGCGTCGGCCGGCCTCGGAAGCGGTCTTCCTGACACATGATCCCGGAGACGGTGTTCGCTTCCAGGCTGATTTGGCCATGGCCGCGGGCGAAGCTGCCCGCTTCGTTGATCGGCGGGCCAGTGTGAAAGCCCCATGGCGGAATCCCACCCACGATCGGGATCTGGCCGCAGCCGGGCGAATACGCGGCTGCCTGGCCGGCCATGCTGGCGCCCAGGAGCGCCGGCAGCGCAAGGATTGAGCAACCCATGCGCCTCTTGATGCGATTCCACTTCATTAGGAGGCGAGTGTAGGGCCCTACACCGCTACTTGATGAGGCGCAATGCGGCAGTCGTCGCATTTCCGATTGTTTCGCCGGGCGTTGGCGTGGCAGTGAGCCGATAGCTGCCGATTGCGAGCTCATGCCCCAGCGACGGACGCGTGCTGCTACTGCTCCCGAAGGCTGGCGTCGACTCAATCACTCGGATCGAGCAGCACGCTATTCCTTTTTCGGAAACGCCTGCATATTGGGATCATGGACCATTCGTGACGATCTGCGCTTGGCGCGCTGCGCGGTCGAATAGCTCCGTTCGCCACGATCGGTCACGTGGCGAGGGATACCAGCCCCCCGGTAACAGTAGCCCTCGCCACAAGATAGGAGTAATTGCAGCTGACGAGTCGGTGAAGGCCCTGCATGGCGCGCGACACGCCGAAGCAGGTACCTGGCACCGCGCTCGTGTGCGCTTTCCCGACTCATTTCAAAAGATTGACTTTAAGCATACGGTCGTGTAGAAGGCAGAGCACATGACCACTCCCCTGAGAGTCCAACCAGGCGACGCAAGCGCGCGCATGGTGGAAGAGGCCTGGACCGAGATCCTGCTTGAGATGGCCGAACTGGGCAGCGACGCGCGCGATACACTCGAGCGCTACAAGATCGACCCCGAAGCACTCGCTGGCGCTTCGGTGCAGGTTAAACAGCAAGAGGGCGACTTCGGAATCACATTCCTAGTTATCGTCGGTGCACCTGTAACCGTCCACGTTCTTAGCTCACTATGGGACGATCTTGTCCGCCCACGACTCCGCAAGAGGTTCGGAGTCGACGGCGGGCCACACGTCGAGTAGCGGAAGTTTCGAGGCGTGGGGGAACAAGGGGCGATCTGGCCTGCCGACGACCCGTCGGAGATCGCGATAGCGACGAGGGTCGTGATGCTATCGGCGGCGTCGCGTACTTGCTCTCTAACAAGCAGAAGCCGGGATGAGGACAAGGTGCTTGAGCTCGTTCACGCGAGCACCAGCCCGGACTGGGTTGACGGCCGATCGTTCCCTGAGTTCATCGAGAACGCACAAGAGAGAATCGGTCGACTCTCGAAGGATGCGATTGCCAACCCCAGCGCGATTGAACAGACGCTGGCCGACATCTACGCCGCCGAGCCCAGAGACCCGATCGGGGAAACATATACAAGCCTTCTGCAGCTCACCTCCGAGCTCTACCATGGGCTACTGGAGGAGCCTCTAAATGCGTCTTTGCAGCTAGAGGTCCTCCCACAGGCGCCGAGCGGCTATCCGTGCAATGTTTCGGGCGGCGTGGCGGATAGAAGCAACGAGGTCATGCTGACCATCTATGAGGCGGGTTTCGACCTGTACGCGCTGGCGCTGGTGCCGAGAGTGCTCGTGCACGAGCTCGTCTGCCACATCGGCGCGCGACACGTCGGGGTCTGGGAGCGTACGCCGAAACCCGACTTTCGCTGGTTTTTCTCCGATGGCTTCATGGATTGCGCTGCCTGGAAACTGCTCTTGACGTGGTTGGACGGAGTTTCAATCGCAGATCTCACCCCGGTCGGTCATCTCTCAGAGGCGGACGTCCCCTACGCCAGCCTGCGACCGGACGCATTCCGAGCCGGCAAGGGCGCTTGGAGCAACTGTGAGAGGGCGACGAGACTACGAATTGATCCGGCGCCGAATGGCGATCGGGCTCAGCGGCGAGCAGCCTCAGAGGACGCAGTGATTCGCGCGGCGGTTCGGCTCAACGCCTGGGAGCACGACATCCAACCGAAGGACAGGTTTGTGCATCTCGCTCGCCAGCCGGTCGAGGCCGTTACCCAAGCGTTTGCAGAGTTCGCCGTCGGCAATGCGCCACCGTCCAACCTCCTAGGAGACCTCGATCCGCCATGCGAGTGACGTCGAGGGAGCCGAGAACGCCGCTCCGGGTAACTGGTCCGCCGAAAGGGTCCGCCCGAAAGTTTAGTTATAGTTGTGCCATAACGAAATCGAACCAGAATGGCTGATCTCGCTACTCAGACGCTGCGCGTGCTCAGATTCGCCCTGGAGCTCGAGGCTTTTACTATGCCTCAATTGGTGTCGTGCTCCGGTGTGAGCTACGAGACAGTTAAGCGCGTTCTGCGGGCAGAGGAGGGTCGGCTCGTCGGGCGAACCGGTGACAAGGCGTCCCGAGGTGTTGGCCGCCCCGCCGATGTGTGGACCGTTATCGCCGTGGCGGCGATCGAGGCTCGCCTGGAAGCGGCACAAGAAGTGCTGAGCGCGGCCGAGAAGCAGGCTGCCGTGGCTGAGCCCGCAACGGCCGGTGACAGCTACCTGGCACACGCAGAAGACCAACTCGCCTTCGCGCTACGAGCAGGCGACCCGGATGACGCCGCGGCATTCGCAGCAAAGGCGATCGGTGCGCTTGAAGACGCGAACATCGAGCCCGCACCCATGGAGCCGGCGCTCGGCTCCCTTCGGGCGATACGCAACGTTCCGAAAAGACAAGCGCGTGCCTCGATTATCGACGCCATGTCGAAGTACATCCTGAGCAACGAGGCGAAGGGACTCGACGGCCCAATGTGGCGGCGAGCCTTTCGCGCGCTCGCCACGGCTGAGCTTCCGCACCAAGTGGCCCTTCATCGACGGTTTATGGTCGACCTCGTGCGTCTGGCCGACGAGCGTCTCTCAGCCCACCAGACTGCCACGTTGCCACAGGCGGACCTTGTGGACATGCTGATGCGCGCAGTCTCTCGCGACGAGTCCAGTGAGACGCTGATCTCCTCGCTCCGCGAGGAAAGCCAGCTCTCCCGAGAGGCGGTAAGAGCAGCGCTGGCGCGCTTGGTGAGCGAAGTCGCAAAGGGGATACGTGTCCTCGAGCCGGCGGTAACGATGAACCTACTATCGATCGTCCAGGCAGCGTTTCCGCGCGGAAGCGAGATGTCCGACGAGGCGCTCGAGGAGCTAGTCCAGGGTCTGTGCTGGCTGTCCGTCGATACGGGCGCGCGGACTGCCGCTCGTGCAAGAGAGACGTTGCTGGCGATTCACCAGCCGCAGAAACCTTCGTTTTGGCGCCGCCTCGCCGATGACGCCGGTCCCACGTCGTACGGCACCGTGTTCGCGGCACTTAGCCATGTCAGCTTCGAGGATGCCTTTGCGTACACACGTGAACTACTTGACAGACAGGCGCCGCTCAGCGAGGTCCGAGACATGCTGCAGTTGGGCCTCCCGGAGCTCGACCGCAGCGACCGTGGCGCCGCCCAGGAGCATTTCGCCGAGTTCCTAGCCTCGGTTTCACAGGAGGCGCGCGATCAACTGGTAGCTGTGCCTACGCTTGCCGAGCTTGACTGGCCGATTCCGCGATTCGAGCGCCCACTCGTGCGCCAGCTTTTCGTGATGCTCACTCGCTGGCTGGCGTTGGTGCGCGGCGATCACCCCGATGGCCGAGTGGTCGTGCAAAGAGAGACGCTTGGGCGCGAGATCGAGAGATTGGCCCTTGAGATATTCGATCTTCTCGACTACGACGAGCGACGTCGCCTGATCTACCTCCTCACTATGGAGATTTACGCGCCCGCAGCAGCAGCCGTGTTTGTTCCCGTGCTGCTCGATCTCGGTCTCGAGGCTGAGCTAGCTCGTAGCGTAATGGAGTCTACGACGGAGGATGATGAGGCATGGGCTGCGGTTGGAGAGTGGTATCTCGCAGTTTGTCCGCGTAAGAAGCTGACACCCAAGCAGCTAGAGGTGCTGCTGAACGCGTTGCGGGCGGCACTCGATCAACATGCAAGTTCATTCCTACTCGGCCTCTCCCGGGCGAGACCGCAGCTGCATGAGCTAACCGAAAACCCAGCCATCGACACGATGGTACGGGTGGGCCTAGAGCTTGACTCCTACGGTGCTGTTGCCGGGCAACTTGCGGCGGCGGCCGCCGGCCACGCCGAGGTCGCGTGACTCGATGACGACCACGCGTGCACAGCGGTTCCTCGAGGCCTTCTCAGCGGCAGCACACGACACCAGGCTGGAGGAAAGCAACAACTACCGCATTTATCACTTCTTTGACTCTGACGTCTTGGGGCGAATCATCTTCGGCTTCAGGGATCCCCTCAACCATGCTTTGATTCATGACACGAAGTCGGGAGACACCGACAGCCCGGCGGGTCAGATGCTCCTATTGGGGGCGCTGCTGGGCCAAGGAGTCGGAACGCCGCCGTATCTGCGCGCGCTGCCACCCCATCTCTATGAGATCCAACGAGCAGTGTCGCGAACGTGGTCGGACGACCCCCAACAGAGCTTCAAGCTGACTACCGATCTGCTTCAGATCGAGGACGTCGTAAATGACCTCGTCGGAGCACTCCGCGAGGAGTCGTCGGACGCTATGCTCGCGCGGTTTCTTGAGCACGGGCCGCAGATGTTTTACGGGATCGAGCTACTCAGCGGGGAGTGGGCATCTCGACTCGGACGCCTACTGGGACTAGGAATCGCGGAGCCCAGTCCGTTCGATGAAGCTCCAGATATCCGTGATAGCGCAGCGTTTGACACTTTGCTGCTCCGTGTTGGAGAGATGCGCAAGGATTCGCAGGCGAGGAGCGGCATCAGCGGGATCCGGGATGCGATGGCTCTTTCGACACTCGCTCGCCACATTGCACGCGATCCTGGGACCGAGCCGCCGTTTCCCGTCGCGAGGTTCTATACCGAGACGCGTCGAATCCATGACGCCTGGCAGAGCAAGGATGTTCGCGATCTACTTACCTATGCGGTCCGTGAGCCGGGGCCACATCTGGATCTGGGTGAGCATGGCGTGCTTCGCACGCCGGAGTACTACGTGATACGCGCCCTTTTCCCCGAGCTCGCGCATCCGGGTCAATCGCCCGATGGTGCGCCAGCAGATCAGGCATCACGCGTATACGCGATCGGGCGAGATTTGGCGGCGGCAACGAAGCAGTTGCGCATTGGAGGTGTCACTGAGGCCGAGCTCTCCAATTTCCGTATTGGACACAGCACCCTTGGCCAGTTCATGGACGAGGTAACCGAATTGTCATCGTTCGAAACGGCAGGCGAGGGTTGGCGCCGGCTGATGCGCACAGTTCCACGCACGCTACCAAAGATGTTGCTGACCCAGCTTCAGACTGTGCTCGACGGAGAACGCGAACGGGCTCCTGATCTCCAGCGCTCGCTAGAGAGCCAAGTGGAGAAGCTGAACACACGTACGCGGGAGGTTGCGCTCTTCACTGACTCATATAGTCGAGTGCACGACACTCTGATGAACTGGCACGGAGCGCTTCGTCCAAGCTATGGGAGTTTGAGCGCACATGTTGGGCTTCCACGGTGGGGATTCTTGCCGGAAGACGTCGATGAGGAGTCGTTGGCAGAGATAGTGGACTCCTACGCAGCATGGAATGATGAGCGCAAAGCCATCCCCACCTGGCGCACAAGGTTCGTGATCGAACTAACTCACCAGTTGCGCGAGGTGAGTTCAGCAGCGCTCGCCGATGCCGCACGACTCAGTGAGACCGTCGCGCTGCTGGGCTTCCTGTGGCTGATCGAAGACTATGGATCGCTTCACCAGTGCGCGCAGGAGCTGATGACCGGGATCCAGCTGAAGCTGACTGAGCGCCCAGGCGGTGGCCGCTTGCCGGACGACGACGTCGCTCGCTGGGAGCGTATCGGCGGAGCCGTCGAGAATCTGGCAGTCGTGGCGGAAATCTCGGAGCGGGTCGGCCGGATATGGGACGGTGCGCACGGCGTGAAGGTCGAGGAGGTGGTGGCAACAACGCACAGGGCGGTGCGACGGCTCGACGAAGCCGACCGCCGTTTTCCATCAGGCGCGGAAGCCCGTGCGATTACGCAGGGCTTCATACTATTTCAAGTCTGGCTGTCGTTCAACCGAGCGGTCATCGCGGGTGCTTCGCAAGACCAAGTGCGACCGCGACAACCCGCGCTAGCCAAAGAGAGCCTGGAAATTTGTTCCGAGGCCCTCGAACAATGCGATTCTTCAGCGCCCATGTACGTCCTACTCTTGAACCATTGCGTCTATGTGGCGACAATGGCGCGGATTTCCATCGACAACCTGTCTGACCTCGTTCGGCAAATGATTAGTCACCGACCAGCAGAAGGCCCTGTGTGGTCTTATCGCCTCGACGACACTCTCGGTTGGCACTATTACGCGCGCGCGGCCACTACACTGCGTGGCAACGGTCAGGTTGCAAATCGAATCGTCTCCGCCCACAAGGACCTTCAAGAAGCAAGGCGCTGGTTCGATCGCGTGCCTGTGGAGGTAGACGATCCCGAGGTGGACTCACATCGTGGCCTCCTGCGCGAGCTCGAGGTCGAGCTTGAACGCAACTAGCATCGGGGCACTGCCGGAAAACGGAGGTCGAGCGGGTACAGACTCGAGGTCGGTTGGCTCCATCGAGTTGCGATGGAGCCCCAACTCGCCGGTCTGAACAGGCCGCCCGCGAAGTACCGCACTAGTGTCATAGCTGTATGCACGGCTGCGTCGGCTTGCTCAAGAGAGACTGAGATAGGCATGGAGCCGTCATCCATACCGTGGCGATCGATCTGACTCGCCCCAGAGGAGCCTGCACATCGCGGTGACCTCCTCTGGCCGGCCATGCCCCCGCCAGGAGTCGAACCTAGATCTACCGCTTAGGAGGCGGTCGTCTTATCCATTGGACTACGAGGGCTCACCGCTCGCGCCTGGCGAAGGGGTCGCCCGGGAAGGCTACCGCCGCGGGGCAGCCGAGCTCCGCGCCGCTTTCGCCCGCCAGCTGCTCTAGCTCGGTGCCGATCAGGCGGTGGGTGATCCATTGGTTCATCTGCTGCGCGCCGAGGCCTCGGTAGAAGTCGAGCGCGAGATCGTTCCAGTCGAGCGCCGACCATTCCAGGCGCTTGGCTCCCCGTTCACGCGCAGCGGCGGCCACAGCAGCAAGCAGGGACCGCCCGATGCCCCCCTTGCGATGGGCGGGGCGCACGAACAGGTCCTCCAGCCAGATCCCCTGGATCGCCAGGAAGGTCGAGAAGGTCGGGAAGTAGAGCGCGTAGCCCGCTGTCTCCCCACCGACCTCGGCGAGCAGCGCCTCCGCGGCGGGGCGCTCGCCGAACAAGGCCTCGGTCACGAGCTCCTCCGTGGCGTGCATTTCGTGAGCGAGATGCTCGTAGTCGGCCAACTCCATGAACAGCTCCAGCAGCGTCGGAACGTCCTCTGGGCGCGCCGCGCGAATGCACACGGCGCCGTTCTCGCCCGCCATCGCCTTAGCCATCCTTGCGGTCGGGGCGATCGGGGCGATCGGGGTAGATCTCATCGATCGTCGTCAACGCCACATAGGGCGCTCCGGACTCGCGCTCGATCACAGCGCCGCCCCCGGCGAGCCGGTCGAGCACGCTGATCACGCCGCAGATCTCATGGCCCTCCTCCTGTAGCGCCGCGATCGCCGCGAGCGTCGAGCCGCCGCTCGTGACCACGTCCTCGACGACCACGCAGCGGTCCTCGGGGCCTAGCGGCGGCCCCTCGATGCGGCGCTGCAGGCCATGGGCCTTGGCGTCCTTGCGGATGAAGAAGGCCTTCACGCTTGCACCCCCTGCGAGCGCCGCACAAGCAACAGGGTCCGCGCCCATCGTCAGGCCGCCGAGCGCCGTGGCCTCCCAGGTGCCGATCTGCGCGGCCAGCAGCACGCCCAGCGCAGTGAATCCCGCCGGGAGCAGGATCGCGCGCTTGGCGTCTACGTAGTACTCGGCCTGTGCGCCGCTCGTGAGCGTCACGCTGCCGATCACAAGCGCGTGCTCGCGTAGCTCCCCCACGAGTCGCTCGCGTGCATCCTGGAGTTGGTTCGTATGTCCGTCCAAGCCGTCCACCGCGGAACCTAATCTAGCGGTGTGGCTTCGGCGATCATCAAACTGCTGAGGCTTGCCTCCTTCGCGGTCTGCCTGATCGTGATCGCCTCCTTCGTGTCCTTCGCCGTCGTGCAGACAAAATCCGCCTCCGGCAAGCAGGGCGAAGAGGCGGCCTCTCCGACTGGGGCCTCCAAGCCGATCCCCGCCAACTCCTCGCGCCACGAGGGCAGCGTGCGCAAAACGCTCGACGAAGCCTCCGCGGAACTCACCTCACCCTTCGACGGCTTGATCTCCAGCTCGAGCGAATGGGCCACCCGCGGCGTCAAGCTCTTGCTCGCGCTCGTCGTCTACGGCTTCGGGGTCGGCTACCTGGCCCGGGTGCTGCACGTCAGGGTGTAAGGGGCGCGCGCGGTTAGGGGCCGGCGTTGCCGCGCACGTGGGTGCTACCGCCGCCGTTCTCGTTGTAGACGTCGACCGGCATGCCCGTGCTGACCCAGCCGTAGATCGCGGCCGCGTCGGGGATCGGCACGCGCAGGCAGCCGTGGCTGGCCGCGTAGGTCGGCACTTCGGCGTAGCCGTGGATCGCATAGCCGCGGATAAAATAGTTCGAGTCGACCATCCCGTGACTGTTTGTGCCCGGTTCCTTGGAGTAGACCTGAAAGCGCCCGATCACGGTCGGCGTGGAGGGCTTGCCCGAGCTCATCGTGTAAATCGAGCGCACCCGTCCACCCGGTTCGATCTCGACGAGCACCTGCCGCGTCAAATCACCCTCGACGTGACGCCCGTCGTGGGGGTAGTGCACGTGGAAGGCGCCCGCACCCCGCTCGAGCAGCTGAAAGATGCGCCGACCGGTATAGGCGGTGCGTTCGAGACCGGTCACCTTGCGGTAGGCGACCAGTGCGCGACCCGTCCCTTCATCGAAAACGCCCGTGAGCGGCACCGCATAGTGCAGTGCGTTTAGCTCGGACTGCAGCAGGCGCACCGACTGCCCTTTTGCGCCGGGGCCCAGGTTCGTGTTGACGAACCTCACGCCCTGCGAGCGTGCACTGAAGGCCACCTGTTCGGGCGTCGCGTAATGCGCCGCGCGGGCCTGCAGCAGTCCCCCAGCGACGCTCGTGAAGTTGATGTGGAACTGACCCGCACCGTTGCCCACCGCAAGCACGCTCACGCGCTTGACATCGACCTTGCGCCCTTCGCGATAGAAGCTCACCTTGACCGTCTGCCCCGCGACATATGGGGTGACGATGCCGCGCACCACGATCCGCTGGCCCACGATCGCAAACAGAGGGTTGCCTCCGACCTTCTGTAGCACCAGCTTGATCCGGCCTGCCGCAGGCGCAGCGGGTAGCGGTGTGGACGTGGTCGGCGTCGTGCTCGGCGGAACCGTTTCGGCACCCGCTGTCGCAGGCGCAGCGATCAGGCAGACCAGCGCGAGCAGCAACGCAGCGGGGTGGACAGTTCGTCTCATGGCCGCAGATCCTAGTTGCCCGCGCGGGCGATCAGGGGCGAGGGAGCAATCACTCCAAGCCATTTGAAGAGACCCGCTAGCGCACCGACGCCGAGCAGCGCTGCGACGATCAGGATCGGGACCTGCCAGCTCCAGTGCTCGAGGCTCGAGAAGGCGATCGAGTTGTTCAGCGAGTGCGCCACGATCGAGGGGTAGAGCGAGCCCGTATAGCGGTAGAGCAGGCAGAGCCCAAAGCCGAGGCCCGCGAGCGGCACGAGATCGAGCGCCGGCGCCGAGCCCACATGAACCCCGCCGAACAGTAGCCCCGTGATCAGCGCCGCCGGGAGCGTGCCCTTCCAGTTACGAAGCGCCGTGAAGATGTAGCCGCGAAACAGGAGCTCCTCGCAAATCGGTGCGATCACGCAGGTCAGCCCTGCGCTGAGGATCAAGAGCGCCGCCCCTTCGTTGGAGCCGAGCTGTTTGAGGAGTTCCTCTTCTTCTGGTTTGAACAGCGCCGACCAGAGCACGCTCGACACGAAGAAGAGCGCGATCAGCGCCAAGATCCAGCCACTCGCCTTCCACCAGCCACTCCCCGGCGGGCGCAAACCGAACTGCCACGAGAGCACCGCACGTCGGCCCATCTGCGCGCAGTAGACCGCCGCGAGCACAAAGGCGATGTCCTGTACGACTGTGTCCGCAATCGCGAGCCCGGGTGGCGTGTGCGAGCTCGAGATTTTGACCCCAAACGCAAGCGCCGGGAGATCCACGACGAAGCCCCCGATCGCCGCGAGCACGATGCCGCCGATGAGCGCGATCGCTGCGCTCCACGGGGGCCAGCCTGTCTCAGGCGAGCGTGTGCGCTCACCCTCCTCTGGCTCTATCCGCGGCGGATAGATCGCTCACCTCGTCGGGCTCCTCCATCGCTAGGCCACCCAATGCCAGGTTGCGAACTGCGCCGCGAAGAAGACCACCAGCACCGCCGAGGTAGCCAGCGCTGGGCGCGTGAGCCTGGGCCGCTCGCTCAGCCAAGCCGCGAAGGAGATCGTCAGCGGGAACAGCACTACCAAAAAGCGCGGCAGCGACATCAAAGGCTGCGAGCTCACCGGATATGAGAGCGGCAGCGCAAGTGCAGCGATCGCATAGACGCCATAGGCGAGCGGCAGCCTGCGCAGCACACCGATCAGGGCCGGGATCGCAGCCAAAAGGAAGGCGAGCAGCATCAGGTTGTGCCCGGCGTTCACGAACGGGCTGCCGCCTGCCGCGGTGAAGTAGATGTGCTGGCGCTGGAATGAGAGCAACTGGCGGGCACCCTCGAAGGCTGCCTGCAGCCCGTCCCAAATGCCCAGATAGGGGCCCGCGAAGTGCCTACCCCAGCTGCCCTGGGCGTGGAAGGGAGCGAGCGCGTCCCCACCCGAGAGACCCAAGAACAGGCTGTAGGCGAGCACCCCCACGGGCATCAAAGCGAGCCAAAGAAGATCGCGGCGCAGTCGATAGCGCGGGCGCAGGCGCGCCCCGACACTGCGCAACCGATCGGGCGCGCGATCCTCGCGCGGGCCGTAGAGGTAGATCATCAGCGCGGGCAGCGCCAGCGTGATGCCCGTGCTGCGCGTGGCCGCCGCGAGCGCCCCGAGGATCCCCACCCACGCCCAGCGCCCCCGGCGAGCGCTCCAAAAGACACCCACCGAGAGCGCCATGAACAGCGACTCGGTGTAGACCGCCGAGAAGTAGAGCGCCATCGGCGCGAAGGCCGTGAGCAACACCGCGAGCCGCGCCGCCTCTGACACACGCGCAGGGGTCGTGCCCGGGCGTGCGGAGAGCTCGAGCGTGGTGAGGCGATGGATGCCGTAGAGCGCGAGCGCGAGCGCGAGCATCGAAAGCAGCACGCCCGCGAGCACCGGCGGCGTGCCGAGCCAGGCGATCGCGCGCAGACCCAGCGGATAGAGCGGGAAAAAGGCCGTGCGCGAGGCCGTGAAAGCGCCCAGGTCAGGGCGGTAGCCGTAATGGGCGATCACCAGATACCAGGCTCCATCCCAGCGTGCGGCGGGCGCGGCCAGCAGATCGCCGAGGCGGCCGAAGCCGCGCGTGACCCCGGGCGGGTCAAAGGCGTTGCGCACCGGTCCGAACCCGAACACGGCCACTGTCCCGGCGCCCGCTGCCCAGACCAGCAGGCGCGAGCTCCACAGCGCTCGCCAGCTCTCACGCACCGCCGTCATCCGTGCCTGATCGGATCGCAATTCCGCGAGCGCGCGCGCCCAGCGCGTGGGCCGGCGCACGGACACCGGCTCCGCAGCAACGCTCGGGCGCACGGCCTGCACAGCTCGGTCGGCGGTGTCGGGGTTCATTGCGCTTGAGAGCGAGACTAGAGGGAGCCGCGAGGCGACCGGCAGGAGATCACACCCCGGCACGGTAATCTCGAAGCTCCTGAGATGTCTCGACAAGCACGAAAGCGCCGTCGCAGGCACGGACTCGGCGGAGGCTCGCGAGTCCTCGTTATCGGCGGCGGCGTGCTCACCACTGCGGTCATCATTGCCGCGCTCGCCGTGGTCCTTTACGTCGTCCATGTGGCCGACTCCGCGCCCGCGATCGGCAAGCTGCGATCGATCCTCAGCGGCGGCTCCTCCCAGGTCTATGCCTCCGATGGCACCCGCCTCGGCTTCATCCAGGCCGATGAGCTGCGCACACCGGTCGGCTGGAGCTCGAAATCCCCCAAGACCTCAAGGACGCCACCGTCGCGATCGAGGATCAGCGCTTTTACAAACACAACGGCGTCGACCTCACCGGCATCTTTCGAGCGGCGATCAAGGACATCACGCACGGCGCCGCGCTGCAGGGCGGCTCGACGATCACGATGCAGCTGGTGCGCAACCTCTACCTCGGCGGCGACCAGCACACGCTCAAGCAGAAGATCATCGAGGCCAAGCAGGCGATCGACTACGAGAAGCGCCACACCAAGCACGAAATCCTCACCAGCTACCTCAACAGCGTCCCCTACGGGACCATTGGCGGCCAGACCGCGATCGGCGTGCAGGCGGCCGCGCGGATCTTCTTCGACAAGCCCGGCCTCAGACCTGAACCTCGAGCAGTCGGCGCTGCTCGCCGGACTGCCACAGGCGCCCTCGCAGTACAACCCCTTCCTCGACCCGCACGCTGCCCGTGAGCGCCGCAACGAGGTGCTCGCGAAGATGGCCGAACTGCACTACATCACCGCTGAACAGGCAACCACGGCCGAGGCCTCGCCGCTGGAGCGTGCACCTCGGAACCTTCTACTCCCAGCGCCGCGAGGACTTCTTCTTCGAATACGTGCGCGAGCAGCTCGTGCACCGCTACGGCGCGCACAACCGTGCAGCAGGGCGGGCTGAAGGTCTACACGACGATCGACCTGCAACATGCAGCGCCTGGCGCGCAAAGCGATCGCCGAAGTGCTCAACGAGCCCGAAGACCCGGCCTCGGCGATCGTCACGATCAACCCCGCTAACGGCGACATCGAGGCGATGGCCGAGTCCGAGAGCTATGAGCAAGTCGCAGTACAACCTCGCCGCCGACGGCCACCGCCAGCCGGGCTCGACCTTCAAGGCGATCGTCCTCGCCGACGCGCTCTCGCGCGGCGTGGACCCGAACTCGACGATCTATGACTCGCACACGCTGCAGAAAGGCTGGCTCGCCGAAGAACCCAACTACGAAGTGAAAACCTTCGGGGGAGAGCAGAACGGGGCGATCAACCTCGTTACCAGCGACGTGCAAGTCCGACAACACCGTCTACGCCCAGCTGGCGGCCGACCTGGGCGAGGAATCGATCACCCAGATGGCCTACAAGCTTGGGGTGAAAACGCATCTGCTCGGCAACCCCGCGCAGGCGCTCGGCGGGCTCAGCCTCGGCGTGACGCCGCTGGAAATGGCCGACGTCTACGCGACCTTCGCCGACGGCGGACTGCGCAACACCCCGATCGCGATCACGAAGGTCGTCTTCCCGGACGGCCACACCGACAGCGAAATGGGGCAAGCCGCACCGCGAACGAGTCCTCAGCGAACCGGTTGCGGGCGAGCTGACGAGCATCCTGCACCAGAACGTGCTCGGCGGCACCGCGACCAAATCCGCGATCAACTGCCCGACCGCGGCCAAGACGGGGACGACCAACGACCTGATCGACGCTTGGCTTGACGGCTACAACTCCGAATACTCGACAGTCGTGTGGATGGGCTACCCGAGCAAGCGTGTCGAAATGACCGACGTGCACGGTCAGCCCCAGCAAGGCGGCTATCTGCCAGCGGATATCTGGCATGCCTACATGGCACCGGTCACCGAAGGCCATCCTTGCGCGCCGCTGCACGAATCAAGCGAAGGCATCTCCTACGCCCCCTTCTACGGCAAATTCGCGGCCACCGGCCAGGCGCAGGCGGCGAGCGAAGCCGAAGCCAAGAAGCGCCGAAGAAGAAGCCCGCGGAAACCGCGGGAAGCGGCACCCAAGCCGGCGAACACGGTGCGAGCACCACACGGGGGCCGTTCCCGACATCGCCCACCGCGATCCGCAAGACCGGCGGCGCATCGCCCGGATAAGCGCACGCAACGACGCTACGGTAACCCCGCCGCCCAGCTTCGCTGGTAGTTTGGACTTGTTATTGGAAACGAAACGGCCGCCCGCCGAAGGGCGTGAGCGGCCAGATTGGATGCAGCGTGGCGAAGGAGGACAAGGTTGAATTCGAGGGCGAGGTGATCGAGGCCCTGCCGAACGCGATGTTCCGCGTGAAGCTCGATAACGATCACGTGGTGCTCGGGCATGTTGCCGGCAAGATGCGTCGCTTCAGGATCCGCATCCTTCCCGGCGATCGCGTGCGCTGTGAGCTCTCCCCGTATGACCTGGACCGCGCGCGGATCGTCTACCGACACCGCTGAGCAGGGCCATCGCTGAGCGCTCCCTGATCGAATCCATCGCGGCCGAGCTGCCGGCCGCCGGGGCGGGACCGCGCGTCGTGCGCGGGATCGGCGACGACGCCGCCGTGGTCCGCGCACGCGCCCTGAGCGTGACCTCCGTCGACACGATGGTCGAGGGCGTGCACTTCCGCCTCGGCGAAGGCTGGGCGAGTCCGGCGGAGGTCGGTCACCGGGCAATGGCCGGCGCGCTCTCCGACCTGGCCGCGATGGGCGCCGAGCCCGGCGAGGCCTACCTGGCGCTCGGCACTGCCGCCGGGATTTCGAGCGAGCAGCAGGCGCTCGCGCTCGTGCGCGCCGCGGGCGCGCTTGCCGCTGCGAGCGGCACCACGATCGCGGGCGGCGACGTGGTCGCTGCGCCCGGTGCTGATCGTCGGCGTCACGGCCGTCGGCTGGGCGGATCGCGAGGAGCAACTCGTCGGTCGCGACGGGAGCCCGGCCGGGCGATCTGATCGGTGTCACCGGCAGCCTCGGTGCAGCCGGTGCAGCGCTCGCACTGATGTCAGGACGTGCGACGCCCGCAGCGGCAGCCGAGCACCTGCTGCGCCCGCGCGCGACGCCCGCTACCGCGACTGCGCGAGGGACGCGCGCTCGCGGCGGCCGGTGCGCACGCGATGATCGACCTCTCCGACGGGCTCGCGACCGACGCCGGGCACATCGCCGCGCGCGAGCGGCGTCGAGCTAGCGATCGATGCAGAGACGGCTCCCGCTACATGAGGGCGTCGCCGAGGTCGCCGCCGAGCTCGGGCTGCCCGCCTGGCGAGCTGGCGGCAAGCGGGCGGCGAAGACTACGAGCTGTGCTTCTGCGCCGCTCCCGCCGAGCGTGAGCGGATCGAGCAGGCTCTGCGCGGGCTCGGCGAGGTCGAGGTCAGCTGGATCGGCGAGGTCCGCGCTGGAGCCCCCCGGCGCGAGCTTTTCAGTAGCTGGAGCCGAGCAGCCGCGGGTCGAGGGATTCGAGCACCGCTGGTAGCTCCGACCGCGCCGGGGACGCCGCTGGATGAGCTTCGATCGGGTGCGCAAGCGCGCCGCCGGGCAGACGTCGTGCGGCGCCCACGGGCACCGTACGCGTCAGCGCGCGAACACCAGCAGGCGTTTTTCCGCGCTGAACAGCGGGCGTGCAGGCGGAGAGCACGACGCGGCGTGTAGCCGACATCGGCGATCGCCGCGTGCACGTTCTGCGGTGCGACCACCCGCTGGCGCGATGACTGTGTAGGTGAAGTGCGCGTAGGGCATCTGCAGCAGGATGCTGGTCGCCGGGCGCGAGCGCGTCGATGTGGCGGAAGGGCGCCAGGTAGGTCGTGCGGTGTCCTGCGATCGCGGTCGTCTGGCCGACCCCGGGAAGGCTCGTGTCGGATAGATCCCGGGCCGCTCTTCAGGTCTTCGGTGTCCGTACCGTTGACCAGCACGAAGCTCGCGCCGATCCGGGGGATCACGATCCGCCCGACTGGGCTGCCATCGCCCGCGTGGCGCTGCGAGCTCACCCGCCAGGTAGCGCGATCCGCCGACGCTCGTCGCCGAGGCTCGCGAGCGTGCGCTGCTCAACGGGCGTGGGTAGCGGCACGTTCACTCCTGCTGGAGCACCTTCTGCAGGTGGTCCTGGCGCAGCGTTGCGATCAAGGCCGAGACCGGCTCCTGCCAGAAGAGCGTCACAGCGGCGTCGACCAGCGCCAGCGCGCCGCTCAGGATCAGCACCACCGCGAGCGCACGCACGAGCTCGTGAGGGGCGGCGCGGACCCTCCCCGAGCACCCTTGACCCGGCAGCGGAGCTCGAGCTGAGCGAGAGATCTGCCATCGCCCTATGGTCGCAGAGCGACTCCCCCTCTACCGCCGCAGCGCCGACTCGGTGCCGCCGAGTGAGCCCGGTCCCGCGTATGACATCGGGCCGCGGATCGTCACCTCGAGACCATCCGCCGCCTGCGGTCCTGGAGGCGGGGTGGATGCTCCTGCCGCGAGGATCGTCGCTGCGGCGGCGCAGCCGAGCGCGACGCTCCACAGCACCGCCCCAGCGAAGGCGACGTGGCCGCCGGCCAGCAGCAGCAGCGCCATCCAAGCGACGCGACCAACACCGAGGCCGAGCTGATGCGCATAGAAGGCGATCAGCAGGCCCAAGCGGGGCCAGCGCGAGCACGACAAGCGCCAGCGCAAGCGGCCGCCGCGGGCGCAGCTCGGGCGAGGCCAGCAGCAGCCACAGATGCAGCGCCGGCAACAACAGCAAGGCCGTGAATGGGTTGCCGACCCACACAACGACCGCGAGCGCGAGCAGCGATCAGCAGCAACGAAAGCCCCGCGACCTCGGCATCGGGACGCGCGCTCCAGCCGAGGCGCCGCATCAGCACCCGCCACAGCAACCAGGCAAGGGCGAAGGTCAACACGACCGCGACCACCGCAGTGAGCGGCCTTCCCATCGACGGGCATCGCGCTTGGCAGGACCGGCACGGCGGGCGCCGCATCGACGATCCCAAGCCAGCCGAGCAGGTAGGCAAAGAGCGCGCAGCTGAAGAAGGGCAGCGCGCAGCTGAGCGTCCACAGCCGCCCAGCGTCCAACCGGAGCCGCGCCGACGGCGCATGCGCGCAAGCCCATCGACAGCGGCCACGAGCACCGGGAGCATCAGCGCGATCGCGAGCAGGCGCACCGCCCAAGCGGGCAGCGTCTGGCGCTGCAGCAGCACGCTCCGCTGCATCGCCGGGGAGACATCCGGCGCGGTGTCGAGCGCGTCGACCGCACTTAGCACCGCACGCCCAAAGCCCTGCAGCCGTTCGCTGCTGAGTCGGCTCGCCGGGGCTCGGCCCACGTTCGCCGCTGACCTGCACGAGCACGGCCGGGCATGCCCATGCGCGTCGAGCACGCCCTGCTCGCCGACCGCAAGCGGGAACATCAGGTGGGCGAGCTGCCCCAGCGCGCTTGGCGCGCCGGGGTTGAGGCCCGCCTCATGGGTGATCGCATCGGTGACCGTACGCTGCAGCTGCAGCGGCGCCGAGCCGAGGCCATCGGAGAAAGGCACCACCGAAGGGCGCCGCAGGCGTTGACCCGGCAAGGTCGCCGAGCACGATCGCGGCGTCGAATGGCCCGTGCAGCTGTGCTCGGCGAGCTGCGCCGCACCGAGATCGCCGCCGCTGCCACCGCTGGTCGAGGCGAGCACGATCGTGCGCTTGGTCTCGCGCGCGGCGAACACACGTGCCAGCTCGAGCAGCGCCGCCGTACCCGACAGCTCTGCCGCTGAGCCGCGTGCAGCAGCATCGCGGTGGGCAACGATCAGGATCGGCGTCTCGCTCGTCGAGCCTGGCCGCTGCGGCGATCACGGTCTGCAGCGCTGCGTTCCCCGTCGATCGTCTGCCCTTGCACGCGCTCGCTGCGCACCGAGAAGCCGCCGCCGGCGGCACCGCCGAGCCCTTCGAGCGTGCGCGCGACATGTGTAGCTAGCGCGTTCGATCGCCCGGGCTTCCTGGGCGCCGGCTCGGGAAAGCGGCGCGCTGAGGCTGCGCAGTTCAGAGAACGCCCGAGCGCCTTCGAAGGCGTCGGGGGCGAGCGTCGAGGCGAGCGGCGTGCGGCCGGGGTCCGAGCGAGAATGCGGCGACCGCGAGCGCGAGCAGGAAGGGCACGAAGGCCGCTCGGTAGAGGCGCCCATTGAGCATCCGCATAGACCTTAGTTCGCGCTGCGGCTCCGCGCGCAGGCCGGGTGATCGCGGGCTAGCCGATTAGGTATCGTGCCGCCGCGTGCTCCAGCCCGTCGCCGTAGGAACACAAGACGCTCGCCGATTACACGCACATCTGCGGGCGCGAGCTGATCGCCGAAATCCGCGAGCTGGCCGAGCCGCTGAAAGGCCAGCGCGTCGTGCACATCTCCGCCACCGCCTTCGGCGGCGGGGTCTCGGAGATCCTCTACACGCTCGTGCCGCTGATGCGCGACGTCGGCCTGGACTGCGAGTGGCATGTGATCTACGGCCGCGAAGAGTTCTTCAACGCCACGAAGCTGATGCACAACGCGCTGCAGGGCGCCCCCCAGGACCTCGACGAGGAGCAGTGGGCCACGTGGCGCCGCTACAACGAGATCAACGCCAAGGAGCTCTCCGACGGCTGGGACGTGTGCCTCGTGCACGACCCGCAGCCGGCCGGCCTCTTCAAGCTCGTGCCCGAGAAGGCCAAGGGCTGGGTGTGGCGCTGCCACATCGACGTCTCCACGCCCAACCCCGACACGATCGCCCAGCTGCTGCCCTACATCCAGGACTATCCCCAGTCGCTGTTTCACATGCGCGACTACGTGCCGGCGGGAATGGGCGGCAAAGTCAACGTGGTGCCGCCGGCGATCGACCCGCTGACGCCGAAGAACATGGCGCTCTCGCCCGAGGACGGGGCATTCGTGTGCGGGCAGTTCGGGATCGACGTCGACCGCCCGCTGATCTGCCAGGTCTCGCGCTTCGACCCCTGGAAGGACCCGCTCGGCGTGATCGACGCCTACCGTCAGGTGAAGGAGACGATGCCCGATGTCCAGCTGGCGCTGGTCGGCTCGATGGCCAGCGACGACCCAGAGGGCTGGGACTTCTTCAACGCGACCGTCGCCCATGCCGACGGCGACTCCGACATTCACATCCTCAACAACTTCAACAACGTCGGTGCGATCGAGGTCAACGCCTTCCAGTCGCACGCCGACGTGCTGATCCAGAAGTCCACCCGCGAGGGCTTCGGCCTGACGGTCTCTGAGGCGATCTGGAAGGCGCGGCCCTTCATCGGCGGCAACGTCGGCGGCATCCCGCTGCAGATCGAGGATGGCGTGACGGGCTTTCTGGTCTCCAGCGCCGAGCAGTGCGCGGAGCGCACGCTCGAGATCCTCAAGGACCCCGCGCTCGGCAAGTTCCTCGGCCGCCGTGGCAAGGAGCACGTGCGCGAGCACTTCCTCACCCCGCGCTACCTGCGCGACTACCTGCGGATCTTCAACGAGCTACGAGAAGCATGAGCGAGACGCCGGCACAGCGGCCTCCGCTCGTGCTGGTGAGCAACCGCGGGCCTGTCACCTTCCACGCCGGCGGCGAGGTGCAGCGCGGCTCGGGCGGGCTCGTCACGGCGCTGACAGGGCTCGCCTCGCACCGCGAAGCGATCTGGATCGCCTCGGCGATGAGCGAGCACGACGCGGAGGTCTCCCGCGAGCACGGCGGCCGCGCGTTCCCCGTCCATCAGCCGGGCGGTGGCGAGTACCAGGTGCGTCTGGTTGTCAGCGACCCCGACGCCTACGACCGCTTCTACAACGTCTTCGCCAACCCGATGCTGTGGTTCATCCAGCACTACCTGTGGGACCTCTCCAACGCGCCGGACATCCGCCGCGAGGAGATCGAGGCGTTCGAGTTCGGCTACAACGTCGTCAACGAAGACCTCGCGCGCGCGGTCGTGGAGCAGCTCGAGGGAGTCGAGGAGCCGGTCGTGATGGTCCACGACTACCACCTCTACACGCTGCCCGACCTCGTGCGCAGAGCGCGCCCGGACGTCTTCCTGCACCACTTCATCCACATCCCCTGGACCCAGCCGGATGCCTGGCGGGTGCTGCCGACGCAGATCCGCGAGGAGATCTACACGGGGCTGCTGGCAAACGACATCATCGGCTTCCACACCCGCTCCTACCGCCACAACTTCCTGCAGTGCTGCCGCGACCTGATGGATCTCGACGTCGACTTCGAGGGCGGCGTGGTGCGCTTCGGCGAGCGCGAGGTCTGGGTGCGGGCCTACCCGCTGCCGATCGACCACAAGGCGACGCGCCAGATCGCCCAGAGCGAGCGGGTGGCGGAGTTCGAGCGCGAGCTGCTGCGCCGCCGGCGCGACTTCCTGATCCTGCGCGTCGACCGCGCCGACCTGTCCAAGAACGTGCTGCGCGGCTTCTCCGCCTTCGACCTGTTCCTCGAGCAGCACCCCGAGTTCCGCGAGCGCGTGACGTTCATGGCGCAGATGATGCCCTCGCGAACCGACGTGCCCCAGTATGCGGAGTACCTCGAGCGGATCGAGGCGCTGGTGGCGGTCGTCAACCACCGCCACGGCACCCCCGACTGGATGCCGATCCAGCTGAAGCTGCGCGACGACCTCGAGGAGGCGATGGCCGCCTACAAGCACTACGACGTGCTGCTCGTCAACGCGATGTTCGACGGCATGAACCTGGTGGCCAAGGAGGGACCGATCGTCAACGAGCGCGAGGGCGTCTCGATCCTCTCCGAGAACACCGGCGCGCACGAGGAGCTCGGCGAGTTCGCGCTGTCGGTGAACCCCTTCGACATCCAGGAGCTGGCCAACTCGATCTACGCCGCGCTGACGATGGCAGCCGGCCGAGCGGCGCCGCCGGGCCCAGGGCCTGATCGACATCGTCACCTCCCGCGACCCCGGCGACTGGATCGACGAGCAGCTCGCCGACATCAAGGCCAAGGCCCGCGCGCAGCATAGCGCCGACCCGCTACTCTTCTCGCTCGAGCGCCTGATGACCCTGCCCGCACCCACATATGACCTCGTGCTGCTCCTGGACAGCAGGCCGAGGAGAGCACGCGCGCGCGAAGATCGTCGCCGACGCGCGCGCGGCGATCGAGGCACAGGGCGAGCTGCTGCGCCACGACGAGTGGGGCGAGCGCCCGCTGACCTACCCGATCGAGAAGAAGACGAGCGCCGAGTACCACCTCTTTCAGTTCCACGCCGGCTCCGCCGGAGCTGCTCGAGCGGGCTCGACCGCACGCTGCGCATCACCGACGGGGTCCTGCGCTTCCGGATCATCAAGCTCAAGCCCGGCGTCCCCGACGCGCCCGGACATGAGCTCGGCTGCGGTCCGTCGCAGCGCGGCCGAGACCGCGGTCGCCGAGCCCGAGGCACCCAGCCGAGACGACGCGCCGGCCGTCGAGGCGCCGCCCGCTGACGAGGCGCTGCCGAGAGCGCGCCGGTCGCCGAGGCGGCCGCCGAGCCGCCCGTCGCTGACCTGCAGAGCGCGGCGCGAGCGCTCTGCACCAGCGAGTCTTCTCGCCGGCGAGAGGATTCTCACCCTTACGGCGCGAGCGCCGAGGGTAATAAGATCGCGCTCATGGGCTGGGCTGAGGACATGAACGACGGCGCCGCGAGCCGCACCGACGTGCTGCGCGCCTCGCCGCCGATGTTCGAGTCGCGGGTCCTCGACGCGCTCTCGCGCGTGCACCCCGCCGTGCCGGTCCTGATCTTCCTGCCCGCGATCGCTGCGATGGCGGCCTGGGGCCTGTCGCGATCGAGCGTGCTCGCCGACGCTCGGCGCTGGCCGTCGGCGGCTATGCGCTGTGGACGCTGTTCGAGTACTGGCTGCACCGGATCGTCTTCCACTTCGAGCCCGAGGACGGGCTCGGAGCGCGCATGCACTGGATCATCCACGGCGTCCACCACGACCACCCCAACGACCCGATGCGCCTGGTGATGCCACCGGCCGTGAGCGTGCCCGCTGGCGGCGCGCGGTGTTCGGCGCTGCTCTACCTGATCTTCGGGCCACGCTACGCGCCCCGGCGCTCGGCGCGGGCTTCTTCACGGGCTACCTGGTCTACGACATGATGCACTACTACCTGCACCACTTCCGCCCCCACGGCCGGCTCGGGCGGATGCTGCGCGAGCGCCACATGCGCCACCACTTCCAGGACGACACGCAAGGGCTTCGGGATCAGCGCGCCCTACTGGGACGAGGTCTTCCGCACCTCGCCGCGCGCCAAGCGATCCTCGCAATGAGCGGGATCGCGACGGCCCTGCGCCGCGGTCGCGCCCGCACGCCTGCTCTAGACTCGAAGTTCGAGCTCGACGAGCGAGATCGCTCAGGCCCAAGGGCCGTTAGAGGAACAAGCTGAAAGGAATAGAGCCCATGGCTGCCACGAACATCAACCGCGTCGTGCTGACCGGAAACCTGACCGCCGACCCGGAGCTGCGCTCGCTGCCCGAGCGGCAACTCCGTGTGCAAGCTGCGCGTTGCCTGCAACACGCGCCGCAAGAACGGCAGCACGGGCGAATGGGAGGACAAGCCGAACTACTTCGACGTCACCGTGTGGGGCGCCCAGGGCGAGAACGCCGCGCGCTACCTGTCCAAGGGACGCCCCGTCGCGATCGACGGACGGCTCGAATGGCGGGAGTGGGAGACCCAGGAGGGCGCGAAACGCCAGGCAATCGATATCATTGCCGACTCGGTGCAGTTCCTGGGCTCGCGCGATGATGCCTCCGGCGGAGGCGGCTTCGCCGGCAACGGGGCCTCCAAGGGCAGCGACATCCCCGTCGACGAAGGGGATTTCCAGCCCGCACCGGTCGCCGGCGGAGCCGGCGACGACGATATTCCGTTCTAGCCAGACAGCGAGGTCTTTGTGTTTTCCACCGTAGCCATGCCCGAGCACGACCGCAGTCAGCGGCGGGGAACACTGATGGCCAAGGCACGAGGACGCGGCAAGCCGGTGCGCCGTCGCGACAAGAAGGGCGGGCCCGGCAGCGGTCGGCGCAAGCCCTGCCAGCACTGCCGCGACAAGGTCGACCAGGTCGACTACAAGGACGTGGCCTCGCTGAAGAAGTTCATCTCCGAGAAGGGCAAGATCCGCTCGCGCAGGATCACCGGCTCCTGCCGGCGCCACCAGGTGCAGATCGCCCGTGCGGTCAAGCGCGCCCGCGAGCTGGCGCTGCTGCCCTACGTCAACGAGGGCGGCCGCGACGACGGCCCCCGGCGGTCGCCGTGAACGCGGCGACCGCGAACGCTAGGCAGGCATAGATGCCTGAAGCGATCCTCCTCAAGGACGTAGAGACACTCGGCGAGCAGGGCAAGGTCGTCGACGTCTCCAAGGGCTACCTGCGCAACTACCTGATGCCGCGCAAGCTGGCCCAGCCGGCGACCAAGGGCGCGATCGAAACGATCCGCCAGCGCCAGGCCGCCGCCGAGCGAGCTGCGCGCGAGGCGGTCGAGAAAGCTCAGGAGAACGTCAACCTGCTCAACCGCACCGTGCTCACGATCCCGCAGCAGGCCGGCGCCGACGGGCGCCTGTTCGGTTCGGTGACGGCCCAGGACATCGCCAGCGCGATCCGCGAAGCGCGCGGCCTGCGGATCGACAAACGCAACGTGCACCTCCCCGAGCCGATCAAGAACGTCGGCACCTACATGGTCGTCGTCGAGGTCGTCGAGGGCGTGCAGGCGACGATCAAGACGATGATCGTCGCCAAGAAATAGCGCGCACGCCCGCCGGCCGCAGCCTCGGCCGGCTCGCGCTCCCGGTCGTACCGCAGCGCCGCCGCTGCGCGTGCGAACATCTGTTCGTGCATGTCGCGACAGATCGTTTTCCTCCCGCTGACTTGCGGAGAACGTCGCACGGGCCGGCTCGGCGCAGCGAGCCTAGACTCGGCCCGGACTGGCATGAGCGCCGTCTCGACAACCAACGGCACGGGCGGCGCCGCGCCGGCGTGATCACGCCGCCGCACAACCTCGACGCCGAGCAGTCGGTGCTCGGCGCGATCCTGCTCTCGGATCGCTCGCTGTATGCGCTCGTGATCGAAGAGGGGCTGCGCCCGGAGGACTTCTACCGCGAGCGCCACGCGCTGATCTACGAGGCGATGCTCGGCGCTCTACAACGAGAGCGAGCCGGTCGACGTGCTCACGGTCACCGACCGCCTGCGCCAGTCGGGCAAGCTCGAGGACGTCGGCGGCGCAGCCACGGTGGACGAGCTCACGGGCGTGGTGCCGGCCGCGGGCCACGCCCGCCGCTACGCGCAGATCGTGCGCGAGAACGCGCTGCTGCGCCGGCTGCTGAAGAGCACCTATGAGATCCAGGAGAGCGTGCTCGGCCACGATGCGCCGCCCGCGCGAGCTCGTCGAGCAGGCCGAGAAGGCGATGCTCGAGGTCGCCCGCGACGATCGCCAGCAGGACTTCCGCGCGATCGAGGAGGTGCTGCACGAGGAGCTCGACAAGCTGCACCGGCTCTCGCTCGAAGGCACCTCGCTGACCGGCACGCCCTCGGGCTTCAAGGACCTCGACGAGATCACCGGCGGCTTCCAGCCGGGCAACCTGATCATCATCGCCGCGCGCCCAGCGATGGGCAAGAGCGCGCTCGTCTGCAACATCGCCGAGAACGCCTCGGTCGAGCACGGCAAGCCCGTGGCGCTGTTCTCGCTGGAGATGGCGGAGGCGGAGCTCGCCCAGCGCTTCGTCGCCTCACAGGCGCGCATCAAGGGCGAGGAGCTGCGCAAGGGCCGCGTCGCCGAGCAGCGCTGGCCGAAGATCCTCGAGCGCCAGCCAGCGCCTGGCGGCGCTCGCCGCTGTGGGTCGACGACTCCAGCGACGTGGGCATGCTCGAGATCCGCGCGAAGGCGCGGCGGCTGCACAGCCAGTGCGAGGGCGGGCTGGGGCTGATCATCATCGACTACCTGCAGCTGATGCGCACCGACAGCCGCTACGACAGCCGCGTCACCGCCGTCGGCGAGCTCAGCCGGGGCCTGAAGATCCTCGCGCGCGAGCTGGGCGTGCCCGTGATCGCGCTCTCACAGCTGAGCCGCGCGGTGGAGCACGCGCCCGCCAAGAAGCCGCAGCTCTCGGACCTGCGCGAGAGTGGAAACCTCGAGCAGGACTCCGACCTGGTGATGTTCATCTACCGCGACGAGTACTACGACGCGGACTCCGAACGTCCCGGCGAGGCCGACCTGATCATCGCCAAGCATCGCAACGGGGCGGTCGGCAAAGTCACGCTGACCTTCCAGAAGGAGTACCCCAAGTTCATGAACTACGCGGGCGAGCGCTACGCGCAATGAGCGGCGAGGCGCCCCAGCCACTCGATTTGATCGCGCGGCGGATCACTGGCCCGGCTGGTACAAGCGCGGGGCGGGTGCCCGCTCGGCATCTGCGACGGCAGCGGCTTTGTGATCGACGAGGCGACGAACACCGCGACCGACTGCGAGTGTCGCGCGGCGCGCATCGCAGGCGCGCGCACTCGCGAGCCTCGCCGGGTCGCATCCCCCGCCGCTACCAGGGCGTCTCCTTCGATCGACCCCCCGTCAGCGACATCGCGCGCAGCGCCCCCGATCAGATTCGCACCGTGCGCCGCTATGTAGCGAGCAATCGAGAGCAACCTCGAGACGGGCAAGGGCTTGTGGCTGCAGGGAGATGTGGGCACGGGCAAGACGACGCTCGCGATGCTCGTCTCCAAAGCGGCACTCGACGCGGGACGCTCGGTGGCGATCTACTCGCTGCCACGGCTGCTTGAGCCTGCTGCGCGAGTCGATGGACTCGGACGAGGGCATGCTCGACTTCATGGACCGCCTGACGGCGGTCGACCTTCTGCACATCGACGATCTCGGCGCGGAGAACCAGACCGACTGGGTGCTCGAGCAGCTCTACTCGATCGTCAACGCCCGCTACGAGGCCGAGCGAGCGATCATCGCCACCACCAACCTGATGCCTGACGAGCTTTCTGAGCGGCTTGGGGCGCGCACCGTCTCACGCTTGGTGGAGATCTGCGGAGACCCGATCCCGCTCTCCGGAGCAGGACAAGCGCCGCGAGTATCGCGCCGAGCGCGACCGCGATCGCCGAGCCCACCGGCTGAGGCCGGCCGAGCGGCCCCCCTAAACTGCACTGCTCATGCCAGGCATCGTGATAGTCGGCGCCCAATGGGGCGATGAGGGCAAGGGCAAGATCACCGATCTGCTCGCCGAGCACGCAGACGCGGTGGTGCGCTTCCAGGGCGGCAACAACGCCGGGCACACGATCGTGCGCGGAGAGGTGGAGTGGAAGCTGCACCTGATCCCCTCGGGGATCCTCTACCCGGGCAAGCGCTGCGTGATCGGCAACGGCGTTGTGATCGACCCGCGCGTCCTGATCGACGAGCTCGACGCACTGCGCGCCCGTGGCGTGGACGTGGGCGGCCTGCGCATCTCGGCCAACGCGCACCTGATCATGCCCTACCACATGCTCCTGGACTCGGCGGGCGAGGCGAAGCTCGGCAGCCTGCAGATCGGCACCACGCGCAGCGGGATCGGCCCCTGCTACGCCGACAAGGCCGCGCGTCTCGGCATCCGCGTGCAGGACCTGCTCGACGAGAAGATCCTCAAGAAGAAGATCGTCGCCGCGATGGAGCCCAAGCGCCTGTCGCTGCGCCCCTATGAGAAGGACCCGGCGCTCGACCTGCACACGATGACCGAGGAATTCCTCACCTTCGGCCACCGGCTCGAGCAGCACATCGCGGACACCTCCAAGCTGATGTGGCAGATGCTCGACGACGAGCAGACCGTGATCCTCGAGGGCGCCCAGGGAGCGATGCTCGACATCGACCACGGCACCTATCCGTTCGTCACCTCCTCCAACCCGCTCGCCGGCGCGGCCTGCGTCGGCACCGGGCATCGGCCCGAAGGCGATCGATGAGATCTGGGGCATCTCCAAGGCCTACACGACGCGCGTGGGCGCGGGTCCTTTCCCGAGCGAGCTGCACGACGAGATGGGCGAGACGACTGCGCGCGCGCGGCGGCGAGTTCGGCACGACCACTGGACGCCCGCGGCGCACCGGCTGGCTCGACCTGGTGGCACTGCGCTACGCAGCGCGCCTGAACACGATGACCTCGCTGGTGGTGACAAAGCTCGACGTGCTCTCGGGACTGGACCGCATCCACGTGTGCCACGAGCTACCGCGGGGCCGACGGAGCCGAGTTCGAGGACTTCCCCTACCACCAGACCGTGCTGCATCACACCGCGCGCCAAGCTGACCGAGCTGGGCGGCTGGAAGGAGGACCTCGGCGAGTGCCGCACGATGTCTGACCTGCCGAGCGGAGCACGCGAATACCTCGACTTCATCGCCGAGCGAGATCGGGGTGCCTGTAGCGCTGATCGGCGTCGGCCCGGGGCGCGAGCAGACGGTCTGGACCGAGGCTGGCCTGGGGACGCTGATCGCCCCCCGTGCCGGCGCTCCCTCCAACTCCTAGCCAGCTCGTAGCCAATCCCTACAGCTCCCTACGGCGTGCAACCGATGCATCAGACGTGCTCGTCATTACGAGGCTGACCGCCGCCGTCACAGCGTGCTTACTGTGCTGCTTGATGATCGCCGTCGGAGGGCCCGCGGCGGCGGCAGGCAACCCGACAGCTGAAACGAGCACGGCGGTCAGCAGCAACTGGGCCGGATACGTGGCCCAGTTGGGCCACGTAGCGGGCTCACGCTTTGCAAGGGTGTCTGGCATCTGGACTGTGCCGAGCGTGATCTGCGTGCGGGGTCATGCGAGCTATTCGGCTGTCTGGGTCGGGCTTGGCGGCTACCAGGAAACGGCCAGCTCGCTCGAGCAAGTCGGAGTCGATTCCGACTGCTCTGCGGGGGGACACCCCTCCTATACGAGCTGGTATGAGCTGCTGCCCGCCGCACCGATCTCACTAAAGCTCAAGATCCGTCCCGGCAATCAGATCGCAGCATCGGTCACCGCCAAGGGGCATCGGGTGACGCTACGCCTGCGCAACCTGACGAGCTCGAAGCGCTTCGGCACGAGCAGGCGCGCCAGGCGCATCGATCTCTCCTCGGCCGAGTGGATCGTCGAGGCACCCTCAGAATGCACGAGCTCAGAAGCGTGCTCGACATTGGCCTTGAGCAATTTTGGCGATGTCCTCTTCACAAACGCAAGTGCAACCGCGCGCGGGCACACCGGCCCGATCTCCGATCCGCTGTGGTCCGCCACGGCGCTCGAGCTGCGCCAGAGCGCTCGCCCGCACCTGGAGGTGCCAGCAAGCCAGGCGCCAGCCCTAGAGGTGCTCGCTACCCCCACCTCACCCTCGCTGAGTGATGGCTCCTTCGCAGTGGGCTGGCGCGAGGAAGCGGCGCAGAGCGAAGAACCGCTAGCTGCAGTTCAGCGGGAAATCCGTCCCGCCGACGTGAAAAGAGCTCGAGCCGCGCGACATCGTAAAGAGCCCGTAGGGCCGGCCCACGAGCGATAGCTTCCAGCCGCGGAAGCTATGCAGGCGCAGGTAGGGATAGCCGCCAGCTTCAGGCTGTGGGCGGTGGCAGCCGTAGAGGGCCTTGGCGTGGGCGGCGCTCGAGTTCTCCCAGGCATACAGAACGAGCGCGGGCGGGCAGGCTCGTGCGGGGGTGATGTTCCGCAGGCCATAGACCTCAACACCCGTGCGAACCGGCTTCTGGCACTCATGCAACCGTGGCATCGCCGCCGAGGATGCGGGCAGAGCGGCGCCGACGAGCACGCTCGCGGCGAGCAGGATCAGCTTCATGTTTCTACGGAGCATCGGCGTGGAACCTACCATTTGCTGGAGGCGTAGCGCGCGCTCTTGACGCCGGCTCATAGGTGCGCATAGATTGACTTCGACAGCGTCCGTGGGGCCGAGGGACTCCGGTCAAGGCCGGTTGGGCCGCATAGGGCGGGAGCAGCGTGAGTGGGGAGGTAAGTATGGGGAAGTGGCGTCGACTAATCGGTGCCGGTGCAGTCTGCCTGGGCATATTCGTGCCGGCAGCTGCGGCAAGCGCACAGCAGTACGTCGATCTCGGGGATTCCTACGCCTCGGGCGTGGGGACGCGGGTGTTCTACGAAGAATCCGGCAGCTGCAAGCGCAGCCCCGAAGCCTACGGCCCGAAGGTCGCGGCAGCCAAGGGCTACACGCTGAGCTTTCAGGCCTGCAGCGGGGCCAAGACAACCGACGTGAACGCCAACCAGCTCGGGACGCTTTCGAGCACGACGAACCTGGTGTCGATCTCGATCGGCGGCAACGACGCCGGCTTCAGCAACGTGATCCTCAACTGCGCGCTCTACTACTTCACCTGCGGTAGCGCGATCAGCGAAGCGAACAGCTTTATCGCAACAAAACTGGGCGGGCTGCTGGACACCACGTACAACAACATCCGCTCGCGAGCGACGACCGCCCACGTGGTCGTGATCGGATATCCGCACCTGTTCACGGATGCAGGAGCGACGTGCAACGCTAACTTCCTGACGTCGTCCAACGAGAAGAAACTAAACGAAACAGGTGACAAACTCGACGCGAAGATCAGCGAACGCGCCGCCGCCCACGGTTTCACCTTCGTGGACCCGCGCAGCGCGTTCAAACCGCACGCGGTGTGCTCCTCCGAAGAGTGGCTCAACGGCCAGTCCAACCCGCTGGAAGAAAGCTACCACCCGAACGTCAAAGGCCACGCGCAGTTCACCAAAGAAGTTGAGGCTGTGCTGCCGTAGCAGCGAGCCTGGAGCCGTCACCAACCCACCCGCGCCGCTGGCCGCGGGTGGGTGGCGGTGTCACTCAGACTTGCTCAGGCGAGCGTGGTCAGACCAACCACGACCTGCACCGAGATCTCGCTCGGCGTCTCACCGCCTTGCATCATCGCCTCGATCCGTGCAAGCTTGTCCGTGCGCTCGGCCGCGGACATCGCAGCGACCCAGCTCACAGAGGCGAGGTAGTCGAGGAAGCGCTCGGGCGTCGCGGGCTGCATGCTCGTGATGCGGATCTCACGCGGCTCACTCCAGCCACCGGCCACGCGTACGGCCTCCTGCCAGGGTGGACCATCGAAATGGGGATGCTCGGGGCGCGAGCCCTCCATCACCACGCCCACCTCCTGCGCCCAGGAGGCGCCGGTCCAGTCTGGGATCGCACTGAGGATCGCGAGGCCCCCGCCCGGGCGCAGCACGCGCCGGATCTCTGTAAGGGCGGCCTCTTGGTCGAACCAGTGAAAGGCATCGGCGACCGTGACCGCTACGACGGATTGGTCGGGCAGGGGGATCTGCTCGGCAAGTCCCTCCAGCACACGCTCGTTGCCGACACTCGCCGCGAGGGGCTCACGCAGCGATGCATGGGGCTCAACTGCGACGACATCGAGGTCCGCAGCGAGCAGCGCGCGCGTCAACTTGCCGGTTCCTGCTGCCAGGTCGAGTACCGGGGCTGCCGGGCCGATACCTAGCTCTGCGGCAAGCGCACCGACGACCGCCGGGGCGTACTCAGGACGTCCACGCTCGTAGGCGCCGGAGACCTCGGCAAAGCGTGCAGCGAGTGGGTGCAGGGACATACGGATACTCCAAGCGTCAGAAAGTGGGCCGTCCGGGGATCGAACCCGGAACCTTGGGCTTAAGAGGCCCCTGCTCTGCCGGTTGAGCTAACGGCCCGTGGAGCTGCACCGGCGAGATCAGCCGGCGCGAGGGCCAGATTCTATCCAAGCCGCTTCCGCGGGGCAGACTCAGAAGACAACCGTCCGCCGCCCGTCCACGATCACGCGGTCATCGAGATGCAGGGCGACAGCCCGCGCCAGAACCATACGCTCAACGTCGCGGCCGAGACGCTCGAGGTCGCGGGCGCTCTGGCGATGATCGACGCGCACGACGTCCTGATCGATGATCGGCCCGTCGTCCAGCTCCTCGGTCACGTAGTGCGCGGTCGCCCCGATCAGCTTGACCCCGCGCTCGCGCGCACGACGATAGGGGTCGGCGCCGGCAAAGGCCGGCAGAAAGGAGTGGTGGATGTTGATCGCGGGCGCGCTCAGCCGCTCGAGGAAGTCGGCGCTGAGGATCTGCATGTAGCGCGCGAGCACGAGCAACTCAGTGCGCCCGGCGAGCAGCTCCAGCATCGTCTCCTCGGCGTGGCGCATCGCGCCCTTCGCGACCGGCACGTGATGAAAGGGCACGCCCGCGGCAAGCGTCTCGCGCTCGAGGCCCGGGTGGTTTGAGATCACCCCCACGATCTCCGCATCGAGCTCACCGCGGCGCATCCGCCAGAGCAGATCGAGTAGACAGTGGTCGTGGCGGGAGACAAGGATCGCGAGGCGCCGGCGCTGACCCCACCAGCGGATCTCCCACTCCATCGCAAAGCGCGAGGCGACCTCGGCGCGGAATGCCTCCTGGAAGGCGGAGCGATCGAAGGGCTCCTCTAGGAAGAACTCGGTGCGCAGGAAGAAGCGCCCGCCGCTCGGGTCGGAGGAGTACTGGTGCGAGTCGACGATATTTGCGCCCCGCTCGAACAGGAAGCCTGAGACGGCGGCAACGATGCCGGGGCGGTCTGCGCAGGCGATCAGCAGGCGCGCGGTGTAGCGGGGAGGCTCGAGCTCTATTTCTTGGTGCTCGTCGTGCCGGCGGGAGCCGGCGTGGTCTTTTTGACTTCCGTGGCCTGAAACTGCCCGCCGGCGCCGAGCTTGCCCGTATAGGTTTTGCCGGCCGTCGTGGTCGTGAAGACCTTCTGGCCAGTTGGGTTAGCCTTGACTTCGGCGAGTTCCTTCTTGATTCGCACCTGCTGGTTGCTCGGCGCGAGGCTCACGGCCTTTTCGGAGGCCAGATCACCGACGCGGATGTTCTTGGCTTTGTAGGCGTACTGCGCCAGCGAGGCATAGAGCGCAGCGCTTTTGGGCTTGGCCGCAACTACGATCTGCAGTACCTGCACCGCTTCCGTGGGCTGGTTGAGGCCACCTTCGCTGTAGATCGGCAGCATCAGTTGAGCGAGCTTTGAGCTCGGCTTGGGCGGGTTCAGCGCCAGATAGCTGGTCCACGACTGTGCCGCCTGGTGGAAGAGTTCTTTGCCCTTGCCCGTGAGCCCCGTGCTCGTTACGTAAGCTTCCCCGCCGGCTTCATGTAGCTGCGCTTCGGTGAGCTTTTCCCAGGCGACGAGGTTTTTTGGTTCGCGGTGGACGATCTTGCTGTACTTCTTGATCTGGTTCGAGAAGCTCGCCGCATTCGAGCCTTCGTTGTTGCTCGCCGCGTTTAGCAGGCCACCGCCGCCGAAGCCGCCGCCGATACCGAAGCCGACGAGGCCGACGCCCATCAGCAGCGCCAGGCCGACGTAGATCACGCGAACCGTCCGGCGACGGCCCCGTCCTCGCAGGTCGAAGAGCATCAGTCTGAGAGTTTGGGGTCTACGTGGTCGATCATCTGCTGCACAACTAGATCCGGCTCGCCGTTTTGCGGCTGCTCCTCGGGGGAGCCGCGGCCGGTATGGGTCTCCTTGCCCTGCAGATCGCCTACACCGCTGTCGGGCGGTTTGACGAACCTTGCCAACAGGATACTCGCCTCATAGAGCACATACAGCGGAACCGTCTCGAGCACCAGCGTGATCACGTCGCCCGGCAGCAGCGCGGCCACGATCGCACAGGCCAAAAGCGCGTAACGGCGGTTCTTGCGCAGCTGCTTCGGCGTGACCAATCCGACGCGCGTGGCGCCCAGGATCAGGACAGGCACTTGGAAGACCAGACCCATCGCCAGCAGCACTGTGGCTGCGAAGCCGTAGAACTGGCTCGCTTGTACAAGCACATTGAACTGACCTGAGTTGAAGTTCACGAAGAAGCGCACCGCCGCCGGCAGGACTACGAAGTACCCGAACAGGACGCCCGCCACAAACAGGAACGGGACGGCCGTCAGCAGCGGCGCCGCCGCGCGTCTCTCACTGGGCAGCAACGCGGGCATGATGAACCCGTAGAGCTCATAGAGGATCACCGGCAGCGAGATGATCAGCGCGAAGTAGAGCGTCACCGTGATCGTCGTCGTGAACGGCTCGCCGACTCCCAACGTCACGGGGTTATCGCCCGGAGAGCCGCGCGGCAGGCGCTTGGTGTCGGCTCGTAGCGTCGCCAGCAGCGGGCTCAGTTGCGCCCGTGTCTTTGCCGAGATACCGCTACCCGGTTCGCTCAAGGCACTGAGAGCGGCCTGCGTGTCGGTGGCGATCTTCAGCAGGCCTTTCTGAGCCAGCACCGCCTCACCGACGGTGCCCTGGCCCTTGGCAACCTGCTTCTTGGTCTGACTCTTGAGCGGTTCGTTGACGATTTCCAGCAGCAGGTGGTTCTGCCACATGCAGATGCCGAAGACCACCGCAAGCACCGCACCGCTGACGATCAAGCGGGCGCGCAGCTCGTCGAGATGGTCCACGAGGCTGAGCCGCTCTTCGTGGTCGATCGTGCGGGGCGCGCGGACCATTGGGGGCATGAACCTAGCACCGCGCGTGGCGCTCGAGACGCATGCGGAGCGCTGAGCCGCTTTGCGTAGTTACACGCACGGTCTATCCGAAGAGCGCCCCCGTATCTCGCTAAAGCCGCCGCCTTCCAGCGTCGATGACAGCTGCAGATCAGATGGACACCGAGAAAGACCCCCATATTCAGCCCGCGCAGCCGCTCCCCGGTGGAGAACAGATCGAGGTCGTCTACGGCGTCGGCGCGACGCCGGACACGAGCTGCTCGCCCGAGCACCTGCACATCTGCTTCCACTGCTCCGGCGAGCTCGTCTATCCGCTCGATTGGTCAGAGGAGGGTCCCCGCCACTGGCGCGTCGTGCTGCGCTGCCCCGAGTGCGAGTCGCGGCGCGAGGGCGTTTTCGAGCAGGCCGCCGTGGAACACCTCGACGATGAGCTCGACCGTGGCTCGAGCGCTCTGCTCGGCGATCTGCGGCGCATGACCCACGCGAACATGTCTGAGGAAGTCGAGTTCTTCGTACGCGCGCTCGACGCCGACCTGATCACGCCGGGCGACTTCTAAGCCTTAGCGATAGCGCTCGACCACCGCGTCAGCAACCAGCTCGAGCAACACCGAACGACCGTCTGGGAGCACCGCCGGCAAGGCGCTCTTGGCCTCGGCGACAATTCCGAGCGCCTGCTCGCGCGCCTCGGCGAGAGCGCCGGTCGCGGCAATCCGCTCGCACAGCGCCTCCGCCTGCTCGGGGCCGCCGAGTGAGGCAAGATCGAAGGCCGCGAGCTCCGGCTCGCGCACGCGCGCAAGGATAAACGGCAGCGTGACGGTGCCATCCAGCAGATCGGTGCCGCGTGCCTTGCCGGTGCGCTCGACCGGCCCGGACACGTCGAGGATGTCGTCGAGCATCTGAAAGGCCAGCCCAATCCGCCGCGCAAACGCACCGAGCGCCTCGGCGAGCGCGGCCGAGCCTTCCGCCGCGGTCAGCGCGCCGAGCCGACAGGCGGCCTCGAACAGTGCGGCAGTCTTCAGCTCACAGCGTCTGAGGTAGCGCTCGACCGCGACGTGCGCTGCATATGCGTCCTCGCGCTGCAAGAGCTCACCTTCGGCGAGCGCCGAGCTCGCCTCCGATAGCGCTCGCAGCTGCGCTGGGTCCTCGTTGCGGGCAAGCTCCGCAAAGGCCCGCGAGAACAGCAAATCACCCGTTGCCACCGCAACCTGGCGCCCGGCGGTCGCCGCGACGGTGGGGTGCCCGCGACGCAGCAGAGCACCGTCGATCAGATCGTCGTGCACGAGCGTCGCGGAATGCACGAGCTCAACCGCTACGGCAGCCCTTATCAGTCGCTCCTCCCCGTCCTGCGTATCGGGCGGACCTCCGGCCGACTCCGCCGCGAGCACAACCAACAGCGGACGCAGTCGCTTGCCGCCGGCGGTGACCGTGGCGTTGGCGTGCCCTGCAAGCGGGGAGCCGGCATCGGCAGTGACCCGCTCTAGGTGGCGCTCGGTGCGCACCATGCGCGCGCGCAGCCCCTCACCACCACGACGCATGATCGCGTCGAGTCCGTCCACCTCGCCCGACAGACTCAGCTGTCTCCGCGCCGCTCGCCACCCTGCTCATCCCTCGCGAGCAGGCACCGTGCCGGCGTGGATCGCAACGATGCCACCAGCGGTCAGCAGATAGTGGATCTCCTCGAGCCCCGCGTGCTCCATCTCCGCGGCGAGCGCCTCCGGGCTCGGGAAGCGCTTGACCGAGTTGGGCAGATAGGTGTAGGCATCGCCGATGCTCGGCTTCGCCTCGGCTCCCCGCAGCCGCGCGGCGAGTGCCCCGAGCGTGCCTGCCAGGCGTCCCAACCGAGGGACGAAGCGGTCGAACCAGAGCCCGTAGAAGAGCGACAGCGGCGGCCGTGTCGGGTTGGTGATCTCGAGCACCACCACGCGCCCCCCGGGACGCACGACGCGGGCCATCTCCGAGAGGCCGCGCGCAAGATCGTCGAAGTTACGCGCCCCGAAGCCCACCGTTGCCGCATCGAAGGAGTCCTCGTCGTAGGGCAGGCGCATCGCGTCGGCCCATTCGAAACGGGGTCGCAGCCCGTTGCCCTTCTCACTCAGCACCTTGGTGCGCGCACGGTCGAGCATCCCCTCGCTGAAATCGCTGCCAACGACCTCTCCGTCAGGACCGACGCGACGAGCCAACTCCATCGCCATGTCGCCCGTCCCAGTCGCGACGTCGAGCACGCGACTGCCGGGTCCAACCCGCGCGAGGTCTACGGCGCGAGCGCGCCAGCTGTGGTGCAAGCCGGCCGTCATCGCAGTATTCAGCAGGTCATAGACGCCCGCAATACCGTCGAACATCGCGCGCACCTGCCCCGCCTGCAGCTGTCCAGACTGCCTGCCCTCCGACATGGAGGATGCCCCTCGGGGTGCCTCGGCTCCCTTGCGAGCGGGCATGGCAGCGCTACTTGAGCTGGGCGAGGAAATTGACGATCGCTGTGAACTTCTTCGGCGGCAGGTTCTTGAACGACGGCATCGGCGCCGTCGGGTTCACGAGCGTACGTGCGATCCCCTGCCGGGGCAATCGCGAGGCGATATGCGTCAGATCTGGCCCCGGCCCGGCGTTACCGTTCTCGCCGATCTTGTGGCAGGCCAGACAGCCCGATTGGGCGACCACCTTTGAGCCCGCCTTGTATTCGCTCAGCGAAGCCCCGCCGGCGTGGACGACGGCCGCCGGTGTCGTCATTTCGATCGCCGTCGGTGAGCCCGCGTTGGCGCCCTCGTATGTGAGGAAGGCCATCGCCGCGATCACCGCGATGCCTGTGATCGTCGCGATCGGCCGGCGCTCGGGGCGACGCTCGGGGCCACGGTCGTAGAAAGGCAGCAGGAACAGCAGGATCATGCACAGCGTCGGCACGCCGATCGTCGCCAGCGGCACGAGGCTCGGCGGCTTGATCACGCGCAGGACCTCGAAGAGGAAGAAGAAGTACCACTCCGGACGCGGCACGTAGGTAGTCGTCGTGGGGTTTGCCTTGGAGCCAAGCTCGGCGCCGAGCACCAGCGACATCGTGATGATGATCGCCATCACCACGACCGCCATCGCACCGTCCTTCGCGACCGCGTAGGGGAAGAAGGGCTTGCCCTGGGCCTTCAGGATCGAGTAGTCGCGGAGGTACTCCTCCTTCTCGCGCTGGTTCATACCTCCGCCTCGCGCAGCTCAGAGCGCTTTTCGGCTTTCTGCCAGGGCGGCGCTGTTGTTCCCAGCTTGGCCACCAGATAGAGGTGTGCGCCGATCAGCGCAGCGATCGCGCCCGGTACGAGCAGCATGTGGATCGCATAGAAGCGCGAGAGCGTCGTCGCGCCGAATTCAGAGCCGCCACGTAGGAAGTCCGAGAGGTAGGGGCCGAGCAGCGGGCCCGTGCCGTTGATGTTGACACCCACGATCGTCGCCCAGTAGGCACGCTGATCGAAGGGCAGCAGATAGCCCGTGAAGGACATCGTCATCGTCAGGATCAACAGCACCACGCCGATCACCCAGTTGAGCTCGCGCGGGTACTTGTAGGCGCCAAAGAAGAATGTGCGTCCCATGTGCAGGAAGACGAGGATCACCATCACGCTCGAGCCCCACTTGTGCATACCGCGCACGAACTGCCCGAGGAACACGTCGTTGGTGACATAGCGAATCGATTCGTATGCACCCCCGGCCGGATCGGGCCGGTAGTACATCGCGAGAAACACACCCGTGACAGCTTGGGAGAGGAAGGCGAACATCGTGGCCGAGCCGAGCGTGTAGAACCAGTTGGTCCCCTTCGGCACCTTGCGGAACATCAGCCAACGCCCGGCGCCGCTCAGCGAGGTGCGCTCGTCGACCCAGTCGACGACGTTGATCCCGGCTGCCTTGGCGTCCTCGATCGGGCCGGTCTTGCCGTTTCCCTCACCGGGCCGCGGCGGCGGTTCCTGCAGGGCGGCCGGCAACGGCGGGGCTGGGAGCTTGGGGAGCTTGGGCACGATCTAGAGTTTCTGAGCGCCGGGGCGCGAGGGGTAGAGGTACTGGCCGATGCCATCGAGCGGCTCGCCGGGATCACGCGGGGAGAAGCGACGCAGCTCGCTGTTGACGCTAAAGCGCGGACCGACTTCGACGTTACCGCCGTTAAGGCGCGTGTAGAAGCGGTCGAGCGGGCGCACCGGCGGTCCGCCGACGCGGCGGCCGAGCAGGTCATAGACACCGCCGTGGCAAGGGCAGATGAAGCGCTCCGCCGCGTCGACCCAGCGCACCGGGCAGCCGAGATGCGCGCAGCGACTCGAGATCGCGATGAAGGGCGTGTCCTTGTCGTATGGATCGGTATCGATCGACGGGTTGAACTTGCGCACGTAGACCGTCGTCTTGCCGGCCTCACCGATACTCGGGGCGACGGTCATCACGACCGGCACGTAGTTAGTTTCGGAGAACATGCCTTCGGGTCCGACCACTTCCCAGTGGTGCGGCGAGCTTTTGAAGATCGGTCCGACCGCAAAGCCGAGCGCCGGCAGCGCAAAAGCGCTTGCAGCGATCGCTCCAGCCGTGTGGGCCGTGCCCGTCATGAAGCGACGACGTGTGACCGTCTCGCCCTCGAAGGCCCCGGGGATCTGGCGGTCGAGCGTGTACTTGGACTTCTGTTTCGAGCGCTTGTCTGACACCGCCGCTAACAATATCGAGGCGCGATTCAGGGCGACGCTGGGGTTGCCCCAGCGCTTGTGCGCATCGCCTCGATCGCGGCGGGGTCGCCGGCGCAGAGGAGCCGCTTCGCGTGGGTGTGCAGATCGCTGGAGCCCCAGCCGACAGCGCGCGCACCGGCCACCCACACGGCCTCGGCGAGTGGGCCGTCACCGCCGCCCTGGGCGAGAGCGCTAAGCGTGATCGTGTCGGCGAGCTCCGCCACCGCCGGGGTATCTCCGAGCGCGACAAGCCGCGCGAGCCCGATCGCATAGAGCTGGTCGCCCGCGAGCAGCCTGAGGTCGGCCTCCGGGACATGCACGACACGGGGAGCGCCATAGTGGAGCAGGTAGCCCTCATAGATCGCCTCGACCAGCAGCTCATACTCCTCGCGCCTGCCGCTCGCGCGCGGGCCCTCCGCCGCGATGCTGCCAGGGCTCATGACCCTTTCGTTGTCACCCCGCGCAGGCTCTGGCGCAGAAGCGGCAACAAGCGAGGCCATCAGGGCGCCCTCTTTGAGCAGCAGCCGGCGCAGCCGCTCGAGCCCTCCCTCCGCGGTGCGCTCAGCGACGGAGCTCACGCGCCCCCTTCCGGTTCATCGAGCGCAGCGAAAGCCTCGGCTGCGGCTTGCAGCGTGCGCCCCAGCTGCTCTTCGGTATGCGCCAGCGATGGAAACCAGGCCTCGAACTGCGACGGCGGCAGGTAGACCCCACGCGCCAAGAGCTCACGACACCAGCGCGCATGGAGCGCGAGATCGGAGCGCGTCGCCTGGCCGAAGGTGGCGACGGGCTCCTCGCTGAAGAAGACCGTCAAGAGGCCCGTCGCGCTCGGCACCTGCACCGTACGCCCCGTCGCGCGGGCTGCCTCGCGCAGGCCATCGGCCAGGCGCGTGGTGTAGTCAGCGAGACGTGCGTAGGCCCGATCGTCGAGCAGGCTCGAGCGTCGCCAAACCGGCCGCGACCGCCAGCGGATTCCCCGACAAGGTGCCAGCCTGATAGACCGGGCCAGCAGGGGCCAGCATCTCCATCAGCTCGGCGCGTCCACCGATCGCAGCAGCAGGCAGCCCGCCGCCGATGACCTTGCCCATGATCGTCAGGTCCGCCTGAATGCCAGCGAGCTCCTGGACGCCGCCGCGCGCGACACGAAAGCCGCTGATCACCTCATCGAGCAGCAGCAGCGCCCCGCAGGCATCGGCGCGCTCGCGCAGCAACGCGAGGAAGCCCGCCTGGGCCGGTACGAGACCCATGTTCGCCGGCAAGGGCTCGGCAATGATCGCCGCCAGATCGGAGCGCTGCGTGGCCGCCCGCAACCCCGCCTCGTCGTTCCAAGGAATCACGATCGTCTGCGCGGCGGTGCTCGCCGGCACCCCGGGGCTCGCTGGCAGCGCTTGTGTCGCCAGGCCCGAGCCGGCCTCTGCCAGCAAGCCGTCGAGATGGCCGTGGTAGGCGCCCGCGAACTTCAGCACCAGCTCGCGCCCCGTCGCCGCCCGCGCGAGACGGATCGCGGTCATCGTTGCCTCAGTCCCTGAGGAAGTCATCCGCAGCATCTCCACGCCTGGCATTCGCGCTGCAACCTCCTCGGCGAGGCGCACCTCACCGGCGGTCGGTGCGCCGAAGCTCGTCCCGTTTGCCGCGGCCTCTCCAAGCGCGCGCAGCACCTGGGGATGGGCGTGGCCGTGGATCAGCGGCCCCCACGAGCAGACGTAGTCGATATAGCGATTGCCGTCGACATCGACGATCTCGGCGCTCTCGCCGCGCTCGATGAAGAGCGGATCGCGCCCAATCGCACGCATCGCGCGTACAGGTGAGTTGACCCCACCCGGAATCCGCTTGAGCGCTCGCGCGTAGAGCTCGGCCGAGCGGGTGTCGATCAGCGGCGCCGTCACGGACGCCTCAGGCGTGCTCGCGCTCCCAGTTCTTGAAGTCCTCGGTGAAGTAGGTGAGGCGAATCTTCTTGAACTCGGTCGATGAGTAGAGCGTCGCGCGCTCGTGGATGCCGGTCTGCTCAGCGATCGCCTCGAGCACCGCGTCGCACTCCTCCTTGGAGCGCCCATGGGCCATCGTGAAGACCGAGTAGGGCCAGTCCTCGTAGGTCGGACGCTGGTAGCAGTGCGAGATGCCGCGAAAGGCAGCCATGCGACAGCCGATCTCGAAGATCTGCTCCTCGGGAACCTTCCAGACGCCCATACCGTTTGCCGAGAAGCCAGCGCGGCGGTGATAGAGGATCGCCGCCACGCGTCTGAGCAGCCCCCGCTCCTGCATGCCGGCGAGATGGTCGAGCAGACGCTCTTGGGTCATGCCCAGCTCGGCGGCTGCGGGCGCGTAGGGCTCCTCGATCACAGGCATGTCGCCCTGTAGCGCGCGGATCACTGCGATGTCGAGCTCGTCATAGGGCTGGGGCTCGAGGTCGATCGGCTCCTTAACCTCCGCGGCGCTCGCCAGCGCCTTGGTGTCGCCCTCCATCTCCAGATCCATGCGGATCTTGAAGAGCTTCAGCGTCGGCAGCTGACGCACCGACTCCGCGCCGGACTCGCGCGCGAGGATCTCGAGCGTCCCGTCGAGACCGAGCTTGGAGTCGGGCTCGGTCGCGATCGTGAACCACAGGTTGAAGTCGTGGTTGCGCAGGTAGTTGTGTGAGACGCCGGGATGTTCGTTGATCACCTGGGCGGCGCGGTGCGGGTGCTCAGGATCGACCTTGGCGGCGACGAGCATCGAGGAGTAGCCGAGCGCACGCGTGTCGAAGATCGGCGTGACCTGACGGATGATGCGCTTCTCGAGCAGGCGCTGAACGCGGCTCATCACCTCCGCCTCGCTGACCTCGCCGAGCTCGGCTACGTGGCGGTAGGGGCGTGCTGCGATCGGGAACTTCCCCTGCATCAGGTTCAGGAGCTTGCGATCGATATCGTCGAGCGGCACCGCGGCGCCGTCCTTGCGCGAGCGGATCTTCGGCGTCGCTGCGCTCGCGCGCTCGGTCTCGGTGGAGTCGCTGATCAGATCTGTTCTGCTAGCCATCGGGCTGCGTCCTTTGCGTGGTAGGTGACGATCGTGTCGGCGCCCGCACGGCGCAGGGAGGTGAGGATCTCGAGCACTGCCACCCGCTCATCGAGATAGCCGGCTGCGGCAGCGGCCTTGACCATCGCATACTCGCCGCTGACGTTATAGGCCGCCACCGGCAGCCGCGTCGCCGACTTGACCGCGCGGATCAGATCGCCATAGGCGAGCGCGGGCTTGACCATCACCATGTCGGCGCCCTCCTGCACGTCGAGCAACGCCTCACGCACCGCCTCCTCGCCGTTGGCTGGATCCATCTGGTAGCCACGGCGGTCGCCGAACGCGGGCGTCGAGCCAGCAGCATCGCGGAAGGGTCCATAGAAGGCCGAGGCGAACTTGGCCGAGTAGGCAAGGATCGGCGTGTCAGAGAAGCCCTCACCATCGAGCGCCTCGCGGATCGCGCCAACGCGACCATCCATCATGTCCGAGGGCGCAACGATGTCGGCACCAGCACGCGCGTGGCTGACGGCAGTGCGGGCCAGCAGCTCGAGCGTTGTGTCGTTGTCGACCGTGCCGTCCTCGCGCAGCACGCCACAGTGGCCGTGCTCGGTGTACTCGCACAGGCAGACGTCGGTGATCACGAGCAGCTCGGGCACTGCCTGCTTGATCGCACGCACGGCGAGCTGCACGACGCCGTCCTCATCCCAGGCGCCGCTGCCCTCCTCATCCTTGGCGCTGGGGACACCAAAAAGCATCACCGCGGCGACCCCCAAGGCGGCTGTCTCGCGTGCCTCCTCCACTGCGGCCGCGAGCGAGAGGCGCTCGACACCAGGCATCGTGGCAATCGGTTCGCGTCCACTCGCGGCGGCGTCCTCGCTGACAAACAGCGGCAGTACGAGCTGGCCGGCGCGCAACTCGGTCTCGCGTAGGAGACCGCGCAGGCCGGCCGTGGCCCGCAGTCTGCGCATGCGCGTCTGTGGAAAAGCCATCGCCTACCCCAGGGTAGAGCTTTTACTGGCTCAATCAGCGCGGCGCAGGCCCGCACGAGCGAGTGCGCCGAAGAGCAGCGTCAGACCGGCGAGGTGCGCCAGCGAGCCGCCGATCGACGGTGAAGCGCCGTTGACAGCCGCATCGAGCGCCTGCAGCGCTGCCTTGAAGGGGAACACGAACGAGACGGTTCTGATCGCGTCGTAGAAGCCGCTCGAGACCGAGCCCGAGGGCACGAGTGCCAGGAAGGCGAGCGGCAGCGAGAGCAGGAAGGCCAAGAGCGATGCGGCGCGAACCTCGCGGGCCAGCGCGCCGATCGCCACGCCGAGCGCGCCAAAGGCCACCGAGCCGAAGGCGAGCGCCGCGAGCCACAGCCCGGCGCGGCCCCAGTCGAGCGAGACGAAGGCGCCGACGCCTGCGAGCATCGCCAGCGCAACCACGAACGAGCAGCCTGCGGCGAGCAGGCCCTTCTCGGCGAGCAGCGCCTCACGGCTGACCAAGCCACGCACGAGCCGTCCGAGCGCGCGCTCTTCGCGCTCGAGCGCGACGCCGCCCGCGGCGAGCAGCACGCACACGAACATCAACGAGACGCTGACCGCGACAACCACGGCGAAGGTGTTTAGCGGCGTGCGGCGCCCTTTGAGGAGACTGCTCTTGGCCTTGATCGGCTGGCTGATCGTCGAGAGCACCTGCTTGCTTGCGGTCAAGTTCTCCGCGGCGAAGCCGGCAAAGGCCTCGACCCTTTCCAGTTCGCTGCGCTCGTGCCCGCGCGGCTGATGAGCGATTATCTGCTTCAGCGTCGGTGGGATCTGGTTCAGCCCGATCAAGTTTTCGGGCGCGCCGAGGATGCCCGAGTTGCCGCCATCGAGCAGCGCCGCGATCGCCTTTGCCGCGGCCTGCTGGATCTGTTCAGAGAAGCCCAAGTTGGCCTGGGCGATCGCCGAGTCGAGCGAGGACTGCACGAGCGATTGCTCAAGCGCATCGCCGTTGTAGAGAACTTCAAGCTGCGCCTGCTCCGTGACCGAGGAGAGCCGCGCAGCGATGTTCTGCGGGATCACGACCGCCGCGATCACCTCGCCCGATTTAACCTTGGCGATTGCCTGTGAGCGTGTCGCGACGCTGACCGACTGCACCTGGCTGAAGAGCTGCTGGGCATACTGGCTGACCGCGACCCGCTGGCTACCGACCTTGACGGTCGCTCCGGGTGGGGTCTCATCGACGATCGCCACGTGCGGGCGCGAGGGGCTACGCGAGATCGCAAACCCGATCAGCAGCGCGATCGCCACGGGATAGACGATCAGCAGCGCCACCAGCAAGCGCGAGCGGCGGAGGATCAGCAGGTCCTTGCGCAGCAGCCACCTCATGTCCGCACTCCCGACGCAGGGGAAGCCTGCTCGAGGAAGCGCACGAGCGCGTCCTCGAGGTCCCCCGCCGGCACGCCACCCTCGACCATGAGCTGCGCCGGCGACCCATCGAAGAGCAGCCGCCCGTCATCCAGCACCAAGAGTCGATCGGCGTGGCGTTGCGCCTCGCCGACGTGGTGGGTGGAGAAGACGACCGCGGTGCCAGCGGCTGTAAGTCCGGCGATGAAAGCCCACAGGCGCTCACGCTGGGCCGGGTCCAGCGAAGCCGAGGGCTCATCGAGCGCGAGTACCGGCGGGTCGGCAATCAACCCGAGTGCGACGTTCACACGCTGACGGTTGCCGCCGGAGAGACGCCCCACGGGTTCATCAGCGCGCTCGACCAGACCCGTCTGCTCGAGCATGCGTTGCACCGCGCCGGCGGGGTCGGCGAGCTTCTCCAAGCGCGCGAAGCACTCGAGGTTCTCGGCGACCGACAGCTTTGAGTAGAGCGCTGGCTGCTGCGGCGCCCAGCCGACTTCGCGGGCGCCGCGGCTGACGCTGCCAGCACTCGGCGGCTGCAGGCCGGCGATGATCGACAGCAGGGTCGTCTTGCCCGCCCCGTTGGGCCCGACGACCGCGACCGTTTCACCCGCCTGCAGATCGAAGCCGACGTCCCGTAGCGCCTCAAGGTCGCCAAAGCTCTTGGCGAGGGCGCGAACGCTGAGAACGGCGCTCACAACAGCTCGCGCGAGGGGCGATCCCACGATTCGAAGGTGATGTGGCGGCCTAGATATACGACCGTCTCGCGCAGCACAGAGAGGATCGGCAGCGCGATCAGCGCGCCAACGACGCCGTGCAACTGCAAGCCGAGCAGCAGCGCGAAGATCACCAGCAGCGGGTTGATGCGCAGCGTGTGACCGAAGATCTGCGGGGCGACGATATGCCCCTCGAGCTGCTGCAGGGCAACGAACATCAACGAGACCCACAGCGCGGAGACGGGATCGTTGAAGAGCGCGATCAGCACCGCGGGCAAGGCCCCCACGATCGGACCAATGTAGGGCACGAGCTCCATCAGGCCGTAGAAGACCGCAAACACGACCGCGTAGCGTTTTCCATCCGGGAAGATCCCGAGCAGCCCGAAGATGTAGAGCGCGATTCCGGCCGTCGCGCCCATGATCAGGCTGAACAGCAACTGTCCACCGACGTAGCGGGCCACCGCGCTCTGCACGAGCCGCGGGTAGTCATCGGCCGGACTGCCGTCGCCGTCGGGCATGTACTTGCGTATCAGCCTGCCGATGCGCTGCCCGTAAAGGAGCATGTAGACCGACAGCACGAACACCAGCAGCACGTCAAAGCTCGCGCTGACGAATTCGCTGAGCAGCCCCCCGGCCGAGGAAACGATCGAGCTGGAGCCTTTGACGAGTTTGTCCTGGAGGGTCTGCAGGGCGGTCTCGCCCTGCTTGATGAACTTCACGTGGACGCCGCTGCTGTTGAGCGTGTTCTGAAATTCAGCCAGCGAACGGTTCGCCTTTTTGACCAGTTTCGGCACATCGCGGCTGAACGACGCGACCTGGTTGGAGATAGGGTTGGCAACTAGTACCCCAATCCCGCTCAGCGTAAGGAAGAATGCAAGGTACACAGCGAGCACGGCCAGCCCTCGCGGCAATTTGCCGCGTTGGAGGAACGCGACCGCCGGGTTGAGGATCAGCGCGATGAGCGCCGCGACGATGAAGATAATTAGCACTTTCCCGGCGGCTTTCGCCACGACCCACACCGCGATGATCGCGAGCGGCAACAGCACCAGCTGGACCCAGCGTGGCACCACCGCGCGCGGTGGCTCGGGCCGCTCGGTGTCTGCGGAGCCCGTTAGCTTCTGCTCTTCGGCGCTCGGGGGTGCGGCCTCGCTCACTTGCCTCCCACCATTGCCAGAGTATGGCTGAGCCCGAGGCGGCTCCCGACGCAGCAGCGGGCACCAGCATCCTGTTCGTCGGCGATGTCGTCGGCGGCCTCGGCCGGCGCACCCTGCTCGACTGCCTGCCGATACTGCAAGAGCGACATGCGCCAACCTTCGTGGTCGTCAACGGTGAGAACGCCGCCGGCGGTCTGGGCATCACCCCGAAGATCGCCGACCAGATGTTCGCGGCCGGGGTCGATGCGATCACGCTCGGCAACCACACTTACCACCGGCGCGAGATCTTTCCCTACCTCGAGCGCGACCGGCGCATCGTGCGACCGGCCAACTACCTGCGCAGTCAGCCCGGCCGCGGGGTCTGCGTAGTCGAGAAGGGTGGCGTACGCCTCGGCGTGGTCAATCTCAGCGGCAACCTCTACCTGCGCGCGGGCCGCTCCGCTTTTACCGAGGTCGAGGTCGCGCTAGGAGAGCTCGGTGCGGTCGATCAGATCCTGCTCGACATGCACGCCGAGGCGACCTCGGAGAAGATCGCGATGGGCTGGCATCTCGACGGGCGCGTGACGGCGGTGGTGGGCACCCACACGCATGTGCCGACAGCCGATGCGCGCGTGCTTCCCGGGGGCACGGCCTACATCACCGATGTCGGTATGACGGGACCCCGGGGAGGCGTGATCGGCGTCAAGCGCGAGCAGGCGATCGAGTCGCTCTTGACGCAGATGCCCGTGCGCTTTGAGACCTCCGAAGAGGACCCCTGGCTAATGGGCGTGCTGATCAGGTGCTCAGGGCCGCGACGGGCTGCATCGATTGAGCAGGTGCTGATGCCACGTCCGCCGCAGGACGCGACGGATCGCTGAAGCGACCGAGCAGCGCAAGCATCACCAACGGGAAGAACCAGGGAATGTAGAGATAGAACCAGTGTTCGATCCCGAGCTGCGTGGCGATGATGACCGCAGCGCAGGCTGCCGCGAGGCCGACGATGTCGGGCCGACGCGGGAGGATCGCGAGCCCCAGCGCGAGCGCTACCGCAGCGCCCTCGGCGATCTGCTCGAGGCCACCGAGGCCGTAAAGGCCCCAAATTGAGAAGGGCGAACCGCGATCTGATTGATAAGCGATGGTGCGCTCGTAGATCGTGTGCAGCGAGTCGTGGCTGAGCGCAGGTATGAAGGCGAGGGCTGCAGTGCCTGCGAAGGCGAGCACGAAGAGCAGCAAGGCCCAGCGCCGCCGCGAGGCGGACAGCCCACGCAGGCCATGAGTTGCGAGCAACGGCGCGAGCGCGAGCGGAGCGAGCTTGCTCAGCCCCGCCAGCGCTGCGAGCGCACCACGAGCACCCGGCTCGAGCTTTGAGCGATAGCTGGCCGCGAGCAATGCCGCCAACACGAGCGCTGCGACGAGCTCGTCGTTGGAGTTGCTCTCCAGGGCAAAGAGCGTGAAGGGAAAGGAGACCCAGGCATAGGCAAGCGCAACCCCAAGCGTGGGCCCGCGCATGCGCCGCCCGAGTCCGAACAACAGGGCGACACAAAGCAAGTCGAAGAAGACCGCCGCCGCATGGGCTGCGGGCAGGTCGTCCCAGGTGCCGCTCCAGCCGAAGGTCTGCTCGAAGGGCACATAGGCCTCATAGTTCACGGGACCGTAGGTGTCGCCGCGTTCGTTGTCGGAGGGATAGGAGCCGTAAAGGGGCTTGTCCTTGACGATCCTGTCGGCTCCGATCACGCCCGCATAGCCGACATCGATCACGTTTGAGTCGGTCACGTTCAAGCCGATGCGAAAGCCCAGCAGGAAGACCACCGCGAGCGCCAGCCAAGGCAGCGGCACGAGCAGCCGCAGTGGGGCGGGCCGTGGTTGGCCGCCCCCACGGCGTCCGCGGCGCAACAGCGCGAGCATGCGTGCCAGCAAATAGAGCAGCGGCGGATAGGCGAGCGGCACCGAGGCGTAGATGTGCGCGTTGTTGAAGAAGGCCAACGAGACCGAGAAGGACAGCAACACCAGCAGATCGAGGTGCAGCATCGAGAAGGGCCGGCGGAAGTTCACAAAGGGCACCAGAAACAAGACGCACAGCGGCAACCAGACGTAGAGCGCGTTGACATGGCGCCCAAAGGCTCCCTTGTAACCGCGCGCCATCGTCCAGGCGACCTGGAAGCCGGTCCACTGTTCGAGCACGCGTCCTGACAGGTCATCGATCAGCACCTGCCCGATCTCTTTCTTGCCGCCCCGCGAGAAGTAGCTGACCTGCCAGCGGAACTGGGCCTTGAGATAGGCGCCACCGTATGAGCCGGGGTATTTGGCGCGCTCGGCGCGCATCTTTGGCAGCTTCGCCGCGATCGCCAGGACAGCGTTGGCGGAGAGCCTGCGCCCCGCCGGTGGAGTGTCCGACGCGATGACCGGGATCGGCGCATCGGGGTTGGTCGCGCTCGTCGATGCAGCGGCGCTCGCGAAGGCCGTGTCCGAGCGCGCGCTCGTTCCCGTGAGTGCCTTGGCCGAGAGGCCTGTGGAGAAGTCGGCCGGCACGGAGCTGGCGACAGCGCTCGCACCCGCGCCGAGAGCGAGGAGCAAGCTCAAGCCGATGATCATCGCCAGACGGCGCATCAGGCGAGGGTACGCGAGCCCTGCACCGCATGGGACCACACCGGTGCTATGCCTGTCACCGACAGAGCTCGGCCCGAGGGATCTGCGTCCGGCCTAGCGCACGACCGTGAAGGAAAGCGCCGTCGGCGAGGACGTCAGGCCACCGGCAAATGCGACGAGCGTTGCCCGGTAGCTCCCTGGCGTAAGCGCCTTCGTACCGACGCGACCACTGAACGCAATGCTGTCGGCTCCCGCGCGCTCGTTTGCCCGGGTCAGCGTTCCCGCTCCCAGACTCCGGGTGCAGCGCTTCGCGTGGTGGCGTCGCAGCTTGGCGCTCGGCGCGAGACAGCGCTTGCCGCTGCGCAGGCCAGCAGCGATCCGCGTGAGCACGATCCGCACCTTGGCCGTCTCGCTGAGCGTGAAGTGGAAGCTCGTGCCCAACGGGGCCCTGGCCTTAGCTGAGATCGCCGTCACGTGCTTGGTGACTCGGAAGCGCGAATGGCTCAGGCGGGCACTCGTGAGCACTGGCGGGCCTGAGCCTGAGGTACCCGTGCCCGTGCCCGCAGCGATCGACACCGCTGCGGTCGCGCTTGACGTGTTGCCCAGCGCATCGGCGGCAGTCACGCTCACCGTGTAGGTACCGGGCGCATCGTAGACGTGCGTGACGCTCGCACCGACCTGGGCGCCGCCGTCGCCGAAGCCCCAGCTCATCCCTCCCAACCCGGACCAGACATCAAGCCCGGAAGCCGAGAACGCGAGCGGTTGTCCGACCGTCCCGGCGCTGGGAATCCTCAACAAGGTGAACAGCGGCCCGGCCGCATCGAAACCGGCTGCTTCAGCGATGTAGGAGGCTCCATCGAAGCGCCGCCAGACGGCCACCGCGTTGCCCTGCGAGTCGAGCGCAACCTGCGCTTCGTCAGCTTCCTTGCCTGCGGCCGATAGCGCGACCGGGGCTCCCCAAGAACCGCTCGCTGCCAAGCCCGACACGGCTTCGATGATCTTTGTTGTGGCAGTCCACTGTTCCCAGACCACGACCGCGGCGCCCGCGTTGTCGACACCGACCTGCGGCGCCTCTTCGACGAGGCCAGCCGGTGAGGAGAGCGCCACCGGCGGCTGCCATGAGGAGGTGGATGCGCGGCCGACCGCCGCTTCGACGACATCGTGCGCAGCCGCATCGAGCCGTGACCAGGTGACGACCGCACGGCCCTGGCCGTCGATTGCAGCCTGCTGGCCGGCGGGTTCCCCCTGGAGGCCTTCGTAGCCCATTAGCGCTGCGGGTTTCGCCCACGAGCCGTTTGATCCCGACCTGGTCGCCGCTTCTACGAGCTCTTTGCCTTCTTCGTTGGGCCGTTCCCAGACAGCCACCGCGTCGCCCTGTGCGTCGACGGCCACTCGTGGTTCGTTGGCGTTCTTCCCGGTGGCGGAGAGCGCGACTCCCATTTGCCATTTGCTGCCGGCGGGCCTGGTGGACTCGGCGATCACAACGCTGCCTGCTTCATGCTGTTCCCAGACTGCAGTTGCGTCGCCTGCAGCATCGATGGCGACTTCCGGCGGATGCAGGGCTTCGGCGACTTCTGACAGCGTCTCGGGCACCGCCCAGGAGTGCGCGACCGGCTTGCTTGACGCTTCGACAAAGACTTCGGCAGCCTGCGCGCGCTCCCAAACCACGACGGCGTCGCCCTGTGCGTCGACGGCCAGATCCGGACGGGGCTCGGTGACAGTGGTTGCACCGAGTTTCTGAATCGTTACCGGTGGCTGCCATGAACCGCTGACACCGGACCTCGTGGATGCTTGGATCGTGTATTCAGCGCCGTTGAAGCTCAGCCAGGCAGCGAAAGCGTCGCCGTAGGAGTCGAGTGCCACCTGTGGCAGAGATGCATCTTCTTTGGCGTTGGAGATAGGCAGCGATGACTGCCAGCCAGCAGCGGCAGCCGGCCTGCTCGAGGCTTCGATGACTTTCTTGCCGGCTTTTTCGTCAAAGCGTTCCCAGACGGTGATCGCGTCGCCCGCCGGGTCGACGCTTACCTGCGGCTGTTCTGCGTTCTGGCCCGTGGTAGAGAGCTTCGTTGGAGCGAGCCAGGTGGGCGCCGCCTCAGCCCCCATCGCTACGAGCCACGTTGCACAAATACATAGGGCGAATGAGCTGAGCAGCCTCCAAAGCACGCCGCCAACAATAGATGGATCATGGCTACGTCGGACGAAGAAGCGAAGCGGCACCTCACCTAGGCGACGCCATTCACACCCGCTTCTCCGAAATGACCCCGCACAAGCGGCGCAATGTCGCGGATCGCCCACTGCTCGGGCTCAGGTGCGGGCAGCTCGACGCCGCTGAGCACGAGTGCCCCAAGTGAGTCAGAGGCGTGCAGCGAGCCGTGGCTGCCGCCGCCAACATGCGCCTGTCGACCCCAGTCGATGAACTCATAGCCCGGTGCGGCCGACAGCAACACCTCACCGGAGGTCGGGCAGGTGAGCGCTGACCAGGAGCGCGCGAGCGCGTCGGGATAATCGGGGCTCAGCAGTCGCCCATCTTGGATCTCCGCCCCGATCGCACGGAGCGATCCTTCGACATCCCAACCCTCGCCGCGTGGGTCGACGACGGAGCTTCCCGGGGCGAAGCGCAGCTCACCGTGACGTGGGCTTGCGATCACACCCTCACGGGGAGCGTCATGCGCGTCGCGCTCGAGCCAGAGCACCAAGTCGACTCCTTCGATCGTGAGCACGCGCGATACGACCGAGGCGCGTATCGCGTCGCGTTCGGACTCGTGCAGCGCATAGACCATCGCCGCTCGCTGGGAGGGGCATACGGCGATCCGCGGCACCCCTTCACGCGCGCCCTCGGAGGAGCGCACGGGCCCGAGCACGCCGAGATCGGCGAGCTCGTCCTGGAGCGCGATCGAGGCCAGCACCTCCGCCTGGGAGTGATCGGCCATCGCGATCACCGCATGCTCCTCGAGAAACTCGTCGATCCCGCCCGCCGCGTTCATCACGCGCGCGAGCTGCAGATCGGCCTGAGCGAGCGACTGCACCTGCCCCTCCGGCCCGCGCTTGTGCGAGAACCAGTCGTTGTCGGGCAGGGAGAGCAGCAGGAAGTCGAAGAGGTCGTTCTCCGTCAGATAGGCCGAGACGCAGCCCGAGTGACGGTCGCGTACGCCGGGCATACCGAGCCCTGAGCGGCAGCCCGTTCGCCGCGAGGCGAAGATGTCTGCGTAGAAAAGCTCTCGCGGCCCCATTACGGGATGGCGCATCAGGGTCGCTGCGACTCGCGTCAGGGCCGTGTCGCGTTGCGGCTCGTGGCGGTGGCGACCGCGGTACATCAGGTAGGTGGTGCCGGCCGTGCGCACATCTCGATCGTCGAGCGACTCAAAGACCGTCTCCGTCTCGGCGGCGAGGTGAGCGCGGTTCATGTTGTAGACCAGGTCCGTCAGTTGCCTGCCGATCCCCAGGCGCTGAGCAGAACGGAAGCTCGAGCCGTATTCCACGTAGCGCTCCTCCTCGCGGAGATACCAGTTCATCGCGGGTATGTGGTGCGCCTCCTGACCCACACCCGTGACGATCGAAGCAGCGCAGACAGGCGTCACAGAGGGAAACGCGGCAACGCAGTCGGGCACGTAACGGCCCCGCTGCATCAGCGCCTCGAGCACGGGCGCGGCGCCCGCGGCGACAGCCCACTCGAGCATTGCCGGAGCCATCGCGTCGATCACGCAGAGGACGAGCTTGGGCGGGGTTGAGCTCACCGACTGTCGGCCATCAACGGCGCAGGACGCGCAGGCCGGCGTACTTCTCCCCGGCACGGGTGCGGCCACGCGCCAGCAACCACGCGAGCGCGGCGAGCAGGAGATAACCGAGCGGGTGTAGCAGCGCGACCAGCGCAGCGAGTAGCAGCGATGCCCCGTCGAGATAGACGCTCAACGCTTCTCGAGCCGCGCGGTCAGGCAGCCGTGCGCGCGCACGAGCAATCACAGGCCCGACGGCTCCCTGAGCCAGCCAGACGGCGAACAGGCCGCCGATCAACCCCGGCCACCAGGCGTCCCTGTGCGCCGCCAGCGTGCCCGCGAACAGCAGTGCACCCGTCCCATAGGCGATGCCCGCGATCGCCGCCGCAAGTGGATCTGGGCGCGTGCGTGGGGCCGCGGGATCGAGCGTGGGCGCCAGTCCCAACAGCAGCTGAGCCGCGTAGGCGAGCACCAGGAGTACCGCCACCACGAGTAGCCACCAGCCGGCCTGCAGAAAGCGGAAGGGGTCGAGCGCGAAGCTCACACCGAGCACTTTGGAGGAGGCGAGCGCACCGGCAAGCAGCACGGGTATGAACGGGCGTATCCCGCAGGCGGCAGCCAATCCGGCGCCGAGACCGATGTAGAAGAAGATGCCGTGCATTGAGAGCGCTAGCGGAGGTGCGATACCGTGGGCTTTCGGCCTCCGATCGGTGAGCACGATAGACGACCCGTGCGGCGATCAAGCGAGTACGCCGCCGCGAGGTCCGAGGGACTCGACGGCGAATAGAGAAGAGAAGCAGATGGATCGATCGAACAGCGGAGGCGGAGACGGGCGCGGAGCCCGTCCTACGGCGCACGAGCTCGCGCGCTACGAGGCGCTGTTTGCGGCGCGCACGCGCGGGATGAAAAGCTCGGCGATGCGCGAGATGATGGCGCTGACCGAGCAGAGCGACGTGATTTCCCTCGCCGGTGGGCTGCCCGACACGAGCACCTTTGCCCCCGAGCTCTATGCCAAGCTGATGTCCCAGGTGGCTGCAGAGTCGACCGCGCGGGCGCTGCAATACGGGCCAACCGAAGGTATGGCTGCCACGATTGAGTGCATCGTCGAGGTGATGGCCGCCGAGGGGACCTATGTGGACCCCTCCGAGGTGCTCGTCACAACCGGCGGCCAGCAGGTCATCGACCTTGTCTGTAAGACGCTGATCGATCCCGGCGATGTGATCGTTGCTGAGGCGCCCACCTATCCGGGCGCGGTCCCCACCTTCAGCGCCTACCAGGCCCACGTCGAGCAGATCGAGATCGACTCCGAGGGAATGCCGATCGATGCGCTCGAGAGCACGCTTGATCGTCTCCAGTCCGAAGGCCGGCGACCGAAGTTTATTTACACGATCCCCAACTTCCAGAACCCCGGCGGCGTGACGATGTCGCTCGCACGGCGACGCAGGCTCATCGAGGTTGCACGGGAGCGCGAGCTGCTCGTGCTCGAGGACAACCCCTACGGCCTGCTGCGCTATGAGGGCGAGCCGCTGCCAACCCTGCACTCGCTCGACGCCGCCGCCGTCGGGCGCGGGGGCGCATCTGACCTCGTGATCTACCTGGGCACCTTCTCGAAGATCCTCTCTCCGGGACTGCGCCTCGGCTGGGCGGTCGCACCGCGGCCGGTACTCGAGAAGCTGAATCTCGGCAAGCAAGGCGCCGATCTCTGTTCCTCACCCGTCACGCAGATGTTTGTGAGCGCCTACTTCGGCGAGCTGGATGGACACGGCGAGGGTGTCTGGCGCAGCTATGTGGAGACGTTGCGTGATCTCTACCGCCGTCGTCGCAATGTGATGCTCGAGTCCCTGGAAGAGTACTTCGGCGGCGCGGCGAGCTGGACGCGACCCGAGGGGGGTCTCTTTATCTGGGCAACGCTCGATGAGCGCATCGACACGACCGACCTGCTGGCACTAGCGCGCAAAAGTGAGGGCGTCGCCTTCGTCCCCGGCCGCGCGGCCTACATGGACGGACGCAGCGGCGCATCCTCGATGCGCTTGAACTTCGCCGGTGTTCCCGATGAGGACATTCGCGAGGGAATCCGACGGATCGGTAGGGCTGTACGCGAGCAGCTCGGGCTGCTCGGCTCGCTCACCGGCTCGGTGCTGCCCGGTGCCATCAGCGCGCCAGCACAGGCCGCCGAGCAGGAGACAGCGACCGAGACGCCCCTGGCCGATGTCGTGGCGCTCCCCCGCCGCGATCAGAGCACCCCGGCCCGCCGTCGCCGGGATCGATGAGCGAGGCTCGACGGGTCGCGGTCCTCAAGGGGGGTCGCTCGCTCGAGCGCAGCGTCTCGTTGCGCTCCGGTGCTCAAGTCCAGGACGCGCTGCAGCGGCTGGGTCATGAGGTGCAGGCCGTCGACGTCGGGCCCAAGCTAATTGAGCAACTGCTCGCGAGCGAGCTCGACGCGGCCTTCATCGCGTTGCACGGCCGCTATGGGGAGGACGGCACCCTGCAGGGACTGCTCGAGGCGATCGGGCTCCCCTACACGGGCTCCTCGCCCGCGGGCTGTGTGCGCAGCACCGACAAGGTGCTCGCGAAGCGCCTGATGCGCGAGGTGGGCGTTCCCACCCCAGACTTCCACCCGCTGCGTGAGGCCTCGATCAAGGAGCTCGGAGCCGCCGCGGCGCTCGGGCGGATCGAGTCAGACCTCGGCTTCCCGCTCGTCGTCAAGCCCGCCAGAGGCGGCTCTGCGCTTGGGGTCAAGTTTGCTCGCACGAGCGAACAGCTGCCGGGCTCGATGGTCGGGGCCTTTTCCTACGACCGCACGATCCTGCTCGAGCGCTACGTCAAGGGGCGTGATCTTGCCGTCTCCGTGCTCGATCCCCCGGATGGCGCGCAAGGAGCCGGTCCACAGGCCCTACCGGTGGTCGAGGCGGTGCCCCGCGGAGAGGATTTCTACGACTACGAGTCTCGCTATGAGATCGGGATGACGACGTTTCGTGTGCCCGGCCGAGCTGCCGGCGGAGACCACCGCCCGTGCACAGCAGCTGGCGCTCGCGGTCTACGAGCTACTCGGCTGCCACGGCCTCGCGCGGATCGACCTGATGCTCGAGGAGGACAGCGAGGAGCTGTGGGTGCTCGAGACGCAACGTCGTCCCGGGCATGACCGAGACCAGCCTCCTACCGCAGGCCGCCGACGCTGCAGGGCATCCGCTTCGACGAGCTCGTCGAGCGAATCCTCGCTAGCGCCTTCAACCGCTAGGAATCGCCCGCAGCGAAGTCCTCGGGGGATACCTGATCGAGGAACTCCTTGAACTTCTCGACAACGTCCTCGGACTCCTCGACGTCGTGCTCGAACTCGATCGCTGACTCGGAGATGACCTCCTCGGCGGCGAAGATCGGCGCCCCGGAGCGCACAGCCAGCGCGATCGCGTCGCTCGGGCGCGAGTCGATTTCAAGCTCGCGCCCGCCGACGCTGAGCGTGATCGAGGCGAAGAAGGTGTTCTCGCGCAGCTCGGTGACCGATACCTGGGTGCATTTCACGTCCAGCTCGCCGAGGATGTCGCAGAGCAGATCGTGCGTCATCGGGCGCGGCGTTCCCGCGCCCTGCAGCTTCATCAGGATCGATGCCGCCTCCGGGTGGCCGATCCAGATCGGCAGGAACTTGTTGCCGTCGACCGTCTTCAGGAGCACGATCGGCTGCTTGCCAACCATGTCGAAGCTGACGCCGTAAATCACCATCTCCTGCACAAAGATCCTCCGAGCCGGGGGAAGTCAGAGTATAGGTCCCGGATTGGCCGGCCGATCGAGGCGCAGGCGGCGATCCGGACCCTCAGCGGGTCGCGGGCTCAGGTCTGAGCCCGAAAGCTCCAGAGCTTGTTACCGAGGAAGTTCAGCGGGGTCGAGGCCGCCACGGCGATCGCCTGGGCCGGCACCTTGGCCAGGCCGCCGCCCTCCACGAGCAGCGTCAGCAGCAGCAGGCTGAAGATGAAGGCCACGAGGCTCACCGACCACGAATCGCATCGCCTGGAAGCTGCGCGCGTCCGTCGCGCGCATCGAATGTCCAGTGGCGGTTGAGCACGAAGTTGTTGAGCACCGCGACGATCCAAGCGGCGACCGCCGCGACGCGGTAGTCGACCCCGAGGGGGTGCACGAACAGGGCGTAGACCGCCAGGTTGACGATGAAGCCGAGCCCACCGACGAGGCCGAAGCGAACCAGCTGCAGCCAGTTGGCGGGCCGGCGCATGCCGTGGAGCAGGCGCGCGTGGGGCCGCAACTCCACGGCGGTGGCGTCCTCGGGCATCGCATCAGGGTAGCGAGACTTCCCGCCAGACGCGGTCGCTAGCCTAGGTGTGTGGGGCTCTTCCGGAAAATGTTCCTCGTCCTCGGCTGCGGACTCTCGGCAGCCGGCCTGGGCGCCTGCGGTGATGCCAAGGTCGGCGGCAACGTAGCTCATACCAAGACCGCGCGCCCGGGCCTCATCGCCGCCGCAACGGTCGGGGCTACTCGAGTAGGCGCCGTGGCCGGCGGCGCGTCCTCAGCAGGGGCCGTCAAGGAGGTCGCCGACCCTCAGGAAGCGAGCAGCTTTCCCGCCCCAGCGTCCGTGCATCACGCCGCGGCGGCGACGCCAAAGAAGGCCGGCGAAGTCGATCGCCGCGGGTGCGCCCTCGGACGCCGAAGTCCGGCGCGAGCTTTCGCAGATGCAGGCCGTGGAACGAAGCGCGAAACAGGCCCAGCACAACCGCCTGACGCCGGTCCCGGGCGGTCGCTCGATCGGCGGCAACGGCTCGCTGCCGATCCCGGCCGAACGTGCCTGAAGTGATCCAGAAGGTGATTGCCGGCGCCAACGAGATCGCAGACTTCCCCTATGTGTTCGGCGGTGGGCACGCCTCGTTCGTGGACAACGCCTATGACTGCTCGGGATCGGTCAGCTATGCGCTCGCGGCCGGCGGACTGCTGAGCGCACCGGAGACCTCGGGCGAACTCGAGAGCTGGGGCGCGCCCGGGCCCGGGCCGCTACATCACGGTGTACGCGAACGCCGGTCACACCTACATGTACGTGGACGGCGTGCTGTACGACACGGCCGGGCGCAGCGGCGTCTACGCTTCGCGCTGGCAGGTCGGATCGGTCGACAACTCCGGCTTTGTCGCGCGCCACTGGCCCGGCCTTTAGAGGCGAGCGCAATGGGTATCGCGACGCTTCTGTATCCGCTCCCGCTCGCGCTCGACGGCGAATCGGTGACTGCGAGCAACACCGGCCTCGCGGTGATCTCGGTCGTCTCGATGGTCTTCGGCTACCTGCTGCTCGCTGCGCTCTGGTACTTCGTCTTTAGCGCCAAGGCACGCGAGCGACGCAACCGCAACAACCGCGGACTGACGACCGTCGCGGCGCTGCTCAGTGCGTGAGCGTGGCCGCAGTCACAACCGTGGTGCTAGCGGGGCTGTGAGCAGCGGCGTTGCGGACGATCAGACGCAGCATCAGCGACGAGCTTGTGCGTGTGGCGAAGGCGCCCGGCGGTGCGCTTGGAGAACTGATCGTGACCGTGCTGCGCCCGCCCTTGGTGGTGACGAGGATCGCTTTGCTCGACCACGATCTCAGCGGGCACTGCCCGCGGGCAGCCCGGTCGCCGGCGTGCCCGTGATGCCGAGGCGCTTGCGCGACGCGTGCTGGGGATCAGCACTTCGAAGCGTCCGGCGACCTGCTCGTTGACCGAGTAGCGCACGACGAGTCCCTTGCGCACCGCGGCCTTGAGCGAGCGTGAGACGATCGCGGCGGTCGCGAGCGGGTTCGGGACGACGGTCGCCTGGCCAGAGCCCGAGCCTGCCGGCGCCGCGGTCGAGCTGTCCGCTCGTGGCCGTCGAGCCCGGAGCCGGTGTCGGGGCCGGGGGCGGGGGCGGGCCGGCGCCGATCGACAGTGATGTTCTGCGTCGTGCTTGCGATGTAGCCGCCGACGTCGGTGACTGTCAGCGTCACCGTGGTAGGTGCCGCCGTAGGTGTAGGAGTGGAACACGCTTGCTGCACAGGGCGTCAGCCAGGGCGACTTCGCATGCCGGCGCGCCGGGTGCGTAGCCGGTGACGGAGCGGGCTACCGTCGCCGAAGTTCCAGGTGTAGTTCGCGTAGTTGGCTTCGGGCGTGCCGGCGCGGAGAAGCGGACGCCGGCGTTGAGCGTGATGTTCGACTCCATCCCGTCGAAGCCCACGAGGTCGCCGGCGTTGACCGGGTTGGGCGCAGGTTGAAGTTTGGCATCAGGTTGACATGCTGGAGGCAGCCGGCACGCCGGGGTAGGGCAGCTTGGTAGCGGCCAGGTTGAAGGCGTTGTTCAGGTAGTAGCTGACCGCCGTTGAGCGCCTGGTTGAAGAGTGTTCCGGCGCCACTGTGTTCGTTTGCGGTCGAGGCGCCGCCCACGATCAGGCGCGAAGACAGTTGCGGCACTCGTCGGTGACCTCGTTGCCGGTTCGGGTCCTGCCAGGCGTTCAGCAGCGGGTCGGTGACGATGTTCTGCTGCTCGCTGCGCCAGCTGGTTGACGATCATGTCGGCCAGGCCCGTGTCGCAGCCGCCGTCGGACACCGTCGGGCAGGTCGTTCTGGTTGGGCTCCTGGATGTGCGGCCCTTCGAGTGCCTCAGCCTTTTCGATCTTTTCTTTTTCTTCGCCCGTCGCTTCTTCGAAGGCTTCGATTTCCTTTTTGGATTTTTCCTTGGCTTTCTCGCGCTTCTCCGAAGGTTCGCTGCTGGGGTCAAAGCCACCATCCTGGCAGTCGGTCGTCGACTGCCGGTCTGCAGGCGCGAGCAGCGGGTCGCCCTCGCCGCCCGCGACCCAGGGGATCACGGCGTACAGGATCGTGTTTGCGTCCCCGCTCGCGAGGCCCCCGGGGTTGATGTCCGGTGGTAGCTGCAGAAGCTGTTCGCTCGGAGGCGGCGTTACTGCGAGCAGTGTGAAGTCCGAGACGCCTCGCGTCGAGGCAGACGGTCACGCCGGGAGGTGTGAGCACATAGTAGATCGAGCCCATGCCCTTCGGCAGCCCGTGTGTCGGTGATGAAATGTTGCAAGCTCTTCGCGAACCTGCTCGTCGGTGACACACGTCGACCGGCATCGACCTGCGCTCATCGGGTTGGGGTCAGTGCAACCTGGCGCCGGGTAGGCCTCGCGTGTCGGTGTACGCGCCTCGGAAGGTGTTGAGATAGGTGGCCGGTACGTTCGTCTTGTCCGTGTACTGGGCGTCGACTGCGAAGACACTTGTTGAGCGAGCCGCTGGCCGCGCCGACGTTTGTGAGGAAGTGGTTCGTGACTTCCTGCCAGTCACCGTGGTAGAGGTCATCCGGGTCCCAGTAGATCGCGTAGACGTCGCTGCTCTGATGGAGCACCGGGTTGCCCAGCGGGTTGTCAAATCGAGCGTGGTTCGGCGCCCACTTCACCGAGCGTGGTGCTGTGCTTCTGCAACCCCACCGTGGTTTCTTCCCCGGGAGCGACTTCGACGGTCTTGACCACAGCGCCGGCAGGCGCCGCGAGCGCGAGCGCGACGACCGCCACCGCGAGCAGCAGGATCACCGTGCGGCGGCGTGCGTGTGGCGGGGACGTGTCTGACAGAGGTCGAGAGCAAGCGAGTAAAGATGGTCACGAGCCCCTCATCGGCAGGCCGCCGCCAGTTGCCTTAGCGCGCTGGACGAGATTGAACGCAGCTAGTGCCGGCGGGTGCTGTGCGCGCTTGGCCTTTGGCCCGGGCCGCGGCCGCGCGGTAGGCGCTAATTGCACTCGTGTAGGCCGAGCTGAGTTTGGCCAGCGCTTCGTGGGAGGTCTCCCCGACGGAAGGCATCCGTTCGGGATTGCTCACGCCTGCCGGCAGAATCCCGATCTCGAGGTGCGGCGCAGAGGAGATGCCGACCTGCCCGCAGCCGACCTCGGCGATCGGCTGTCCGGCGCTCACGTGGGTGCCCACCGACTACCAGGGCGGGAGCCGCGTGGCCGTAGTAGATGTAGCGGCCGCGGTCCGGGCCGCTGTCGACGAGGAGTACGGGCGCTGAGGAGCCAAAGCCTTCGAGGCCCTCGTGCACGATCGTGCCGCTTGCGACCGCGAGCTCGCGCAGATGCGAACCGCACTGGTTGGCGTTGCCACCGAGGTCAACTCCCTGGTCGAGCGACCACCAGCTTTTCGCGCCTACGTGCGAGAGCGGATACAGCGGGAAGACCCAGCCGCCGGGACTCAACGGATAGGGGCTGCCGGCAAAGATCGGGGCCGAGGGCACGGTCGTGCCACCCGTCGCCGAGGTTTCGGGCGGGCTCGCGGCGGGCACGGGTGTGAGCGTCGTCGGAGGCGCGACCGCGGTGCCACCGGTGCTTGCACCCAGAGCCGTCGGGACCGCCAGCGCGAACGCGGCCATCAACATCAGCACGATCGGGACTGCACGCGTCTGCGAACGCTGGCGCAAGCCTGCCTCTCATCGTCGGCCGACGGGGTTAGCTGACGGGCTAGCGACCTGCGCCTTCCGTGGATTACCGCGGAACTCGCCCCAACAACTCGGTTCCCCCGCTCACGGACACGCGTCCGTGATTAGGCGTGCGCAAGCCTAGCGCAAGGACAAGGCGTATCGTCGCGCGAGCAGGGTGCTCAACTCGAGCCCAGATAGAGCTGGCGCATGATGCCCTCCACCACGGAGGAGGTCTGGCCCGTCGCCGGGCAGCAGGTCGCACCGCCCGGCGGGGTTAGCCCGATCTCCAAGTGCGGACCCGAGGAAAGCCCCACGACGCCGCAGCCGACCTCCGCGATCGGCTGGCCGGCCACAACATGGGAACCGACCAGGACGAGCGCAGGAGCAGCGTGCCCGTAGTAGACGAACCAGCCGCGGTAGGGACCACTGTCGATGCGCTCGATCGGCGCATAGGGGCCGAAGCCCGAGATCCCCTCGCGCACGATCGTTCCGGCCGTGATCGCGACCTCAACCGCCGCGTTACCGCAGGCGCCGTGGCTGGTGGCTATGTCGACGCCCTGGTCTTCGCTCCAGGTCTGCGGGCCGAGCACCAGCGCGACCGGCTGGATCGGGAAGACCCAGCTCGCGCCGCCGCCGCCGCCGACATAGGTGGCGCCGCGTTCGAAGGATTCCGCACTGTCGCCCTTCGGAAGAATGATCCCGGCCTTGCGCGCCTGTGCGATTTCGGCCCTGATCTGAGCGTCAGAGGGTGCCCCTGGCGCGATATAGCTACCGCTCTTTGCTGCGGCCGGCAGCGCATCGACCCGGCTGACCTTGCCTGAGACCTCACGGCGGGCGAGTTCGGGAGTGCGCTGGTTTGGGGGTAGCGGTAGCGCACGTCCAGTACCAGTAGCGGTTTGCCCTGTCGTGGCAGTGGACGTGGTGCCCGCGGTGGAGCGTGCTGCCTTTGGATGTGGCTGGCCGGGGACTTCAGCGGCGCCGCAGCCCCCGAGCGCTAGTGCCGTGCAGCTGATGAGGGTCGCCCCAAGCAGAGCGCCTCGCGAGAGCATGGGGCGATGGTAGCCCGGCGCGCCACGGCGAGGCGTGCGTCAAATCGATCGCACGCGCCGTATATCCGTCCAACCACCAATGTAAACGCGCAAAGAAGGGTAAGTCCAGCCCGATTATCGCGCCGGACGCGAGCCGCATACCAGCAACGAATAAGAGATCGAGTGCCTACCAGCGCAACCAGTAGCCCGACCTTGGGCTCTCAACCAGAATCGATCTCGCGAGTGAGGTCTCGCCTCTCTGCGCGCGCACGCCTGAAAGGCCTGACAAATGGCCGCCAAGGTATCTGGGTGGCCATCACCAGCCTGCTGGTAATCGTCGGCACGCTCGCCGCCATTCTCGGCGCCAAGGCGGTGGCGCGCTCCGATGGGGACAAAACGCGCCTGAGCTTTCACCTCTCCTCTGCCGAGATCGCCTCAACGCTGAAGCTGGCGATCCAGCACGAGGAAGACCTCGTTGTCAGCGCGAGCGCCTTCATCACCGGTAACCCCAGTTCCTCGGCCGCTGACTTCGACCGCTGGGCCGAATCGGTGCACGCGATGCAGCGCTACCAAGAGCTACACGACATCGGCCTCGTCACGATGGTCCCCGCTTCGCGTCTCGCTGCCTTTCAGGCACACATGGCCGCGAACCCGCTACGTCCGCTTCGGCCCCAAAACGCTGCTGCCACCGGAAACCGGCGAAATCATCCCTGCTGGAACCCGTCCCTACTACTGCATGGCCGTCGCCGGCTTGACGCGGTCCGCAAAGACCTACCTGCCCGGCGCCCTCGACTACTGCGCGCTAGCCCCCTCGCTCGTCGCCGGGCGCGACACGGGGCTGCCGAGCTACGCACCGTTCATGAGCGGCGCAGAAACCAAGCTCGGGGTCGAGACGCCCGTGTACCGCGGCGGCGTCGTGCCTGCCACCGTACGGGCCCGCCGCGCATGCCTTCTTGGGCTGGCTCGGCGAGCTGCTCAAGCCGACAGGTAGTGCTCACGCGCGCACTCGAAGGTCACCCCAACATGGCGGTGAGCTTCCGCTACGACTCACCCGGCTCGCACGTGGCCTTCAAGGCAGGGCACGCCAAGGCCGGTGAGCAGATCTCAAAGATCAACCTGCACAACGGCTGGACCGTGCAGAGCTTCGGTCCGCCGGTCGCGAGCGGCGTTTTCAGCAACTGGCACGCGCTGACATTGCTGATCGGCGGCACCCTCCTCAGCCTCGTCTTCGGCCTGCTCGGCTTCGTGCTCGGCACAGGTCGCACGTCGGGCACTGGCGCTCGTCCACGAGAAGACTCGCGAGCTCGTCCCACCAAGCCCTGCACGACGCGCTCACAGGCCTGCCGAACCGAGCGCTTGGTACTCGACCGCGCCGAGCAGATGCTCGGCCGCTCGACGCGTCATCCGGGCACGCTCGCGGGCGCGCTGTTCATCGACATTGACGGCTTCAAGCACGTCAACGACAACCTCGGCCACGCGGCCGGCGATCAGCTGCTTGAAGACCGTCGGTGAGCGCCTGCAGGGCGCTGTGCGCGACCACGACACGGTCGGGCGTCTCGGCGGCGATGAGTTCGTGGTGCTGGTCGACACGGCCGGCGATGAGACGACGCTGGACATCCTCGCGGACCGTCTGACGGAGGTGCTGCGCGAACCGGTCGCACTCGACGGCGGCGCGCAAGACTCTTCTGCCGTGACGGCCAGCATCGGCGTGGCCTTCGGGCAGTACAACTCACCGGACGACGCTGCTGCGCGACGCGGACCTCGCGCTCTACGCCGCGAAGGCAGCCGGCAAGGACCGCTACGCGCTGTTCGATGCGAGCATGTACGAAGGCGGCTGAAGGGCGCCTGGAGCTGGAGGCCGACCTCGCCGTCGCCGCTGCAGCAGGACCAGTTCTACCTGCTCTACCAGCCGATCTTCGACCTCCCCAGCCAGGGCGTCGTCGGCGTCGAGGCGCTGATCCGCTGGCAGCACCCCGTGCGTGGCATGGTGCCACCGGACAGCTTCATTCCGCTCGCGGAGGAGACCGGCATGATCGTCGCAGATCGGCCGCTGGGTGCTCGAGGAGGCCTGCCGCCAGGCGGCTGCCTGGGCGGCGGAAGGTCTCGAGCTCGGCATCGCTGTCAACGTCTCCGCGCACCAGCTCGGCCGCACGAGGCTTTCGCCGAGGACGTGCGCGCGGCGCTGGCAGAAGTCGGGCATCAAGCCCTCGCTGCTTGACGCTCGAGATCACCGAGACGACGCTGATGCGCGACGTCGGCGCCGCCTGCGAGTCGCTCAAGGAGATCAAGGAGCTCGGGGTACGTGTCGCGATCGACGACTTCGGCACCGGCTACGCCTCGCTCTCGCAGCTCCAGCGGATGCCTGTGGACATCCTCAAGATCGACCGCAGCTTCGTGGCCGCGCTCAACGACGGCGACCAGAGCCGCGAGCTGCTGCAGGCGATCCTCGGCGTCGGCGAGGCGCTGTCGCTGTCGGTCGTCGCCGAGGGCATCGAGGAGCGCCGAGCAGATGACGATGCTCGAAGAGATGGGCTGCGAGATGGCCCAGGGCTTCCTGATGGGCAAGCCTGGCCCAGCCGCGCTGATCGGCGAGCTGCTGAAGCCCGGCGCAGTACGCCTGACGGTGGATTCACCCGCCCTCTAGACGAGCCTGACCTTCGCAGACACCGCGGTACGCACAGCACCCGGCGCCATGCATTCGCCGGTGGTACGAGCCTATACTCCGCTGCTCCTCAGATCCGCTGTCCACTCGTCTTATCCCACAGGAGGTCTCGATGAGCAAGCTGCTCGCCCGTTTCGGCGTTCCCGCGCTTGGCCCTGCTGGCACTCGCCGGCTGCGGCAGCAGCAACAGCAGCACGAGCACATCCTCGATCCGCGACCACCTCCTCGGCGGGCAAGCGCAGCCAACTCCGCAATCGCCGCGCAGGTGCCGGCCGCGATCAAATCGAAGGGCACGCTGACCGTTGCCACCGAAGCCCAGTACGCCCCCAACGAGTTCATCGCTCCTGACGGCCACACGATCATCGGCATGGACGCTGACCTGATGAATGCTCTCGGCGAAGTCATGGGCCTGAAAGTCAACCTCGTCAACGCGAACTTCGAAACGATCATCCCCGGCCTCGCGGCCGGCAGATACGACGTCGGCGCCTCGTCGTTCACCGACACCAAGGAACGCGAGAAGACGGTCGACTTCGTCGACTACTTCACCGCCGGCATCTCCTTCTACGCCAAGAGCACAGGCAACCCGGGCGTGAATGGCTGTCGCGGACCTCTGCGGCAAGACGGTCGCCGTCGAGAAGGGCACCGTCGAGCAGGAAGAATCCGAAGCGCAGAGCAAGAAGTGCACCAAAGAAGGCAAGAAGGCCGTGACCGTGCTCATCTTCCCCGGCCAGAACGCGGTCAACCTCGCGATCTCCAGCGGGCGCGCGGAAGTTGGCATGGCCGACTCGCCGGTCGCCGCCTACCAGGTCAAGCAGTCCAACGGCGCCTTCAAGCTGATCGGTCAAGACCTACGGCGCTCGCGCCCTACGGGCTTGCGATCCCGAAGACGAGCGGCATGACCGCACCGATGCTGGCGGCGCTGAAAGCGCTGATCGCAAACGGCACGTACACGCAAGATCCTCACGAAGTGGGGCTTGCAGGCAGGCGCGATCACCGAACCGAAGATCAACGGCGCGACGAGCTAGAGCGAGTAAAGCCGGTGCCCTCGAGCGAGGTCACCAGCCCGACCGGGCGGCCCGAGGAGATACGGGCCGTCCCGGTCCGGCACCCCGGCCGCTGGATCGCGGCGGCGATCGTCCTCGTGATCGCGCCGCGCTCGTCCGCTCGGTCGTGACCAACCCGCGCTTCGAATGGGACGTCGTCGGCGAATACCTGTTCGACGCGCGGATCCTCGAAGGGCTCGTGGTGACGATCGAGCTGACCGTGATCGCGATGGCGATCGGGATCGTGCTCGGCGTGCTGCTGGCGGTGATGCGGCTCTCGCCGAACCCGCTCGTCTCACGCGCGAGCTGGCTCTACATCTGGTTCTTCCGCGGCACACCCGTGCTCGTGCAGCTGCTGTTCTGGTACAACATCGCCGCGCTCTACCCGAAGATCGACCTCGGGAGTTCCCGTTCGGGCCGGCGTTCGTCCACCCCGACGCCAACACGCTGATCACGGCCTTCCGCGCGGCGATCCTCGGCCTCGGGCTGAACGAGGGCGCCTACATGGCGGAGATCGTGCGCGCGGGGATCATCTCGGTCGACGAGGGCCAGACCGACGCGGCACAGTCGCTGGGCATGACGCGCGCTGCAGACGCTGCGCCGGATCGTGCTGCCGCAGGCGATGCGCGTGATCATCCCGCCGACCGGCAACGAGACGATCTCGATGCTCAAGACGACCTCGCTGGCGAGCGTGATCGCCGTCACCGAGCTGCTCTACGCGGCGCAGCTGATCTACTCGGTCAACTTCAAGGCGATCCCGCTGCTGATCATCGTCGAGCATCTGGTACCTCGTGTGCACGAGCGTGCTCTACGTCGGCCAGTACTACCTCGAGCGCTACTACGGGCGCGGTAGCTCGCGCAGCGAGCGGGCCAAGAGCGAGCTGACGCATCGGCCACGCTCGCCTCACCGCCGCAATGGGGGCATCGGATGAGCGCCGCCGATGGTCAATGCCGAAGGCGTGCACAAGCGCTTCGGGCGCGAAGAGGTGCTGAAGGGCATCAGCTCGAGGTGAAGCCAGGCGAGGTGATGTGCCTGCTCGGGCCCTCGGGCTCGGGCAAGTCGACCTTCCTGCGCTGCATCAACCACCTCGAGAAGATCAACTCCGGCCGCCTCTCGGTCGACGGCGAGCTCGTCGGCTACCGCCAGGTCGGCGACAAGCTCCACGAGCTGCGCGAAGCCGAAGTCGCGCGCAAGCGCGCCGAGATCGGGATGGTCTTCCAGCACTTCAACCTGTTCCCACACATGACCGCGCTGGAGAACGTCACCTGCGCGCCGATCCGCGTCAAGGGCGCTGCCGCGCGAGCAGGCACGTGCAGCGCGGCACGCGAGCTGCTCGCGCGCGTCGGGCTCGCGGACAAGCTCGACGCCTACCCGGCGCAGCTCTCCGGCGGGCAGCAGCAGCGCGTGGCGATCGCGCGTGCGCTGGCGATGGAACCGAAGCTGATGCTGTTCGACGAGCCGACCTCGGCGCTCGACCCCGAGCTCGTCGGCGACGTGCTCGCGCGATGCAGCAGCTCGCGCGCGACGGCATGACGATGGTCGTGGTGACCCACGAGATGGGCTTCGCGCGCGAGGTCGCCGACACGGTCGTGTTCATGGACGGCGGCGTCGTCGTCGAGTCGGGCCGCCCGGCGGAGGTGCTCGCCAACCCGCGCCACGAGCGCACGCGCGCGTTCCTCTCGAAGGTGCTCTGAGAAAACAGGTTCTAAAGCTCAGCCGAGGTACGCCTCGAGGCGCTCCAGCGCCTGCGGCGAGGTTCGCGCGGCCGAAGCCCAGACGCACGTGGCCCGGCTCGTTCATAGACCGTTCCCGGCAGCACCAGCACGCTCGCGCGCTCGGCGGTCTGCTCACACCAGCGCGCACGTCATCGACACCGCGCACGCGCGGGAAGCCGATCGGCCCGGCGCTCGGGCGCACCCACTCGAGCAGCTCGCTCGCGGCGGGCGATGAAGTCATCGAGCAGCGGCAGGTTCGCGAGCACCAGCCGGCGGCTCTGCGCTGCACGAGCCGCTCGGCGTGGCGCAGCGCCAGCGCGACGAGCAGTTCGCTCGGCGCGCTCGAGCAGATCGTCGTGTAGAGCTTCAGCTCCCTGATGCGCGCGAGCAGCGCCGGGTCGCGGCAGGCCAGCCAGCCGATGCGCAGCCCGGGCAGCCCGTGGGCCTTGGAGACGGTGCCCGAGCGAGATCGCGCGCTCGTAGACGTCGCACGCGGCAGGCAGCCGCGTGAGCGGATCGTGCTCGAGCCCGCGGTAGACCTCGTCGCTGAAGAGCACGATCGAGCGCTCGCGGGCGAGCTCGACGACGCGCTCGAAGACCGCTCTGCTCATCTGCTGTACCCGTCGGGTTGTGGGGGCTGTTGATGTAGATCAGCTTCGTCTGCGGGCGGAGCTCCGCTTCGAGCGCGTCGAGGTCGTGCGCCCAGCCGTCCTCGTAGCGGCGCTGCCAGAGGCTCACCTCCGCGCCGGTGCTGCGCGCGAGCTCGATCGCCGACCCGTAGCAGGGCGCCTCGACGACCACGTGGTCGCCGGGGCCGAGCAGCGCGTGGTAGGCGATGAAGATCCCCTCCTCGGCGGCGGCGAGCGTGAGCACGTCGGTCGGCGCCAGCTGCTCGTAGAGCTCGGATACTGCGGCGCACAGCTCGGGCGAGCCGGGCACCTCGGTGTAGCCCAGGCGCAGCGCGAGCAGCCGCTCGTGGGCGTCGGGCTCCAGCTCGAGCAGCTCCGCCAAGGCTCGCGACTCGCAGTCGCTGCTCGAGAGCATCAGCTCCGCGCGGAACTCCCAGCGCTCGTAGAAGCGCTCGATCGCAAACGGCCTGATCTCCACGGGCCGATGCTATGGCGTGGAGGCCGCCGACGGTCACGCGACAGAGCCCGCGCTCGTTAACTCGTCGAGCCGAGCACTGCCGAGCGCGGTTTGGCTGCGATCATGAGCGACGATGACGATCACCGAATACGAGCGCGAGCAGATCGAGAAGGCCAATGCGACAAGCCTGCGGCCGGTCGTCTTCATCCACGGGCTGTGGCTCTTGCCGAGCAGTTGGGATCGCTGGATGGACCTCTTCGAGGAGGCCGGCTACGTCGCGCTCGCGCCGGGCTGGCCAGACGATCCCAAGACCGTCGAGGAGGCCAACGCGAACCCCGAGGTCTTTGCCCACAAGACGGTCGGCCAGGTCGCTGATCACTTCGCCGAAGCGATCGAGCAGCTGGCGAGGACCCCCGCGGTGATCGGCCACTCCTTCGGTGGCCTGCTCGCACAGATCCTCGCCGGACGCGGCCTCGCGGCGGTTACGGTCGCGGTCGACCCGGCGCCCTTCCGCGGCGTGCTGCCGCTGCCGATCTCAGCGCTTAAGTCCGCACAGCCGGTGCTCGGCAACCCGGCCAACCGCAACCGCGCGGTGCCCCTGACCTATGAGCAGTTCCGCTACGGCTTCGCCAACGCCGTCAGCGAACAGGAGGCTCAGGAGCTCTACGACACCTATGCGGTGCCAGCCGCCGGCGCGCCGCTCTTTCAGGCGGCGAGCGCCAACCTCAACCCGTGGACCGAGGCGAAGGTCAACAGCAAGAACCCCGATCGGGGGCCGCTGCTGATCATCTCCGGCGAGGAAGATCACACGGTGCCCTGGGCGATCGCGAACGCCTCATACAAGAAGCAGGCGCGCAACGAGGGCGTGACCGAGATCACCGAGATCCCAGAGCGGGGCCACGCCCTAACGATCGACAGCGGCTGGCGCGAGGTCGCCGATACAGCGCTTGCCTTTATCAAGCGCTTCGTTGAGCCTTAGCGATCAGGCCGTCGTCGGCTGGTCCTCACCGGCGCGCGCGTCGAGCTTTTTCAGGCTCTCAAGCGTTTTCTGATCGCGCTCGATCTGCGCGTCGGTGAGGGGATTGAGCACGCCCCGCAACAGCGACATCAAGACCCAGCGGCGGGGGCGGATGATGCGCGCTTGGCGGCGCTCGATCCCGCGCACGATCGCCTCGCCGGCTGCCTGCGGTTGGATGCGCTTGCGCAAAGGCTTTGGAAAGGCGGCGAGCATCTCCCCCGCGAGCGGGTCGGCGTCGATCGCACGGTGCACCATCTCGGTATCGATAAAGCCGAAGTAGGCGACGCTCGCGCTCGCGCCATGTGGAACCAGCTCGACGCGCAGCGCACGACCGAACTGCTCGACAGCGGCCTTGCTCATCGCGTAGGCGATCGTGCCGATGCCGTTTGTGAAGGCGTAGACCGAGGAGATCACAACCACGTGTCCGCTGCGCTTGACGATCTCGGGGAGCGCTGCGTCGACGGTGCGGTAGACGCCCATCAGGTTCACGTCGAGCACGCGCTCGAAGGTCTCCGGCGGTGTCGCCCGGAAGGTCGCCACGCGCGAGGCGATGCCCGCGTTGGCGACGACCACGTCGAGCGCCCCGAAGCGCTCGACCGCAGCAGCGACCGCACGCTGCATCGCGCCGCGATCGGTGACGTCGCCTGCGAGCCCGAGCGCGCGGGTGTCATGCAGCTGCGCGGCCGCGCCCGCGGCTTGCTCCTCGTCGAGGTCGACGATCACGACCGAGGCTCCCCGCGCGAGCAGCGCGCGGGCGGTCGCAAGGCCGATCCCCCGAGCGCCGCCAGTCACGAGCGCGACCTTGCCGTTTAGCTCATAGCGGGCCATGTCCGCAACTCTGCCAGCTTGCGGGCAGGCGTGCCCGCTCGCAGCTCTAGGCTCTTACGTCGTGCACAGCAGCGACGCAGCGGTCGCGGTGATCGGCGGCGGGGTGGTCGGCTGCGCGGTTGCGCACGCGCTCGCCCGGCGCGGGGTGCCGGCTGTCCTGCTCGAGCGCGAGCCTGGGCTCGGTCTTGGCGCGAGCGGTGCTAACTCGGGGATCCTGCACACCGGCTTTGACTCCACGCCCGGCGAGCTCGAGACGCAGCTGATCCTGCGCGCGGGCGAGCTTCGCGACGAGCTGCTCGCCGAGTTGGGCGTGCAGACCTGGCGCTGCGGTGCGCGCCTGATGCCCGTCGGGGAGCAAGAGCTGGCGGCCGTTCAGGCGCTCGCTGCGAACGCGCGCACGAATCGGGTCGAGACGCAGCTCCAGGACAACGGCGCGCTGCTCGTTCCCGGCGAGGCGATCACCGACCCGGTTGCCTACGTGCACGCGCTGGCCGCGGCCGCGCAACTCGGCGGTGCGCAGATCAGGCTTGGCGCCAAGGTCGAGCGGCTCACGCCTTCACCCGGAGGCACGATCTCGGTGGGACTGCAGGGCGGGGACCAGCTACACGCCGCGGCCGTGGTCAACTGTGCCGGCCTCTTCGCCGATGAGATCGCGCGCCTGGCCGGTGAAGAGCCGGTGCAGGTCTATCCCCGCAAGGGCGAGTTCCTCGTCTACCGCCTGCCGCCGCGGATAGCCCTCGAGCAGATCCTGCTGCCGGTGCCCTCCGCCTTGGGCAAGGGCGTGCTGGTCTTCCCCACTCTTGACGGGCACGTGATCGCCGGCCCCACAGCCCGCGAGCGCGAGGATAAGGAGGACTGGTCGGTTGAGCCCGGCGCCAGGCAGCTGATCGAGGAGCGCGCGTGCAGCATGTACCCGGCGCTCGCTGAGGGGGAACGGGTTGATCAATACGCCGGTCTGCGCCCGGCCGGGCGTGGGAGCGACTACGTGATCGAGCACTCGCGCGCCCTCCCCGGCTTGATCCACGTGGCCGCGATCCGCTCGACCGGGCTCTCGGCCTCGCTGGGGATCGGCGAGTACGTCAGCACGATACTCGCCGAGCTGGGCCGCATCGAGGTGGGAGCACTTCGTCCCCTGCCGGTGGAGACAGCGGAACGCGGGCCCGAGCCTTGGTGGCAGCGCGCCGCACACCATCACGCCGGAGCCGCAGAGCGATGAGATCACCACTGCTGCTTGGGATCGACGAGGGCACGACCGCCGTCAAGGCAGCGCTGTTCGACACCGATCTGCAGCTCGTTGCCGAGGCCAGGCGTCCGGTCGCGGTCACGCACCCTCAGCCGGGCTGGGTCGAGCAGGACCCCGAGGAGATCCTCGAGGCGGTGCTCGCGAGCGTCGCCGAGGTGCTCGAGCAGGCTGAAGGACGCGAGGTGATTGGGGCTGGACTCGACCATCAAGGCGAGTCCGTGCTGGCCTGGGAGGCGGACAGCGGCCGACCGCTGAGCAAGGTGATCGTGTGGCAAGACAAGCGCCAGGAAGCGCTCCTGGTCGATATCGACCCGGTGGCCGTTGCGCGCTCGGGGTTGCCGCTCGATCCCTACTTCTCGGCAGGCAAGCTCGCCTGGCTGCTGGAGAACGACGCAGCCGTGGAGCGCGCTCGCGACGCGGGGACGCTGCGGCTGGGCACCGTCGATGCCTTTCTCGTTGACCGGCTTGCGGGTCGTTTTGCGAGCGACCTCTCAAGCGCCTCGCGCACGCAGCTGCTGGCCGTCGGCGGGCGCGACTGGGATCCAGCGCTCCTGAACTGCTTCGGGGTGCAGCGCGACTGGCTCCCCGTGCTCGAGCCGAGCTTCGGCGAGCTGGGCGTGCTGCGTCATGAGCGCTGGGGCGTGAAGCTGCCGCTGCGGGCTCAGCTCGTCGATCAGCAGGCCGCGCTCGCGGGCTCGGCCGTGGTGGGGGCCGGTGCGCTAAAGGCCACCTACGGCACCGGCGTCTTCGTGCTCGGCCTGAGCGACGAGAACGCACCCGTACCCGAAGGCCTGCTGCCGACCGTCGCCTGGGGTGCACCGCAGGCGGGGGGCGGTGTGGCTGAGGTCACACGCGCGCTCGACGGCGGTGTATTCACGGCCGGCACGCTGCTCGAGTGGCTCGCCCACGGGCTCGGGCTCACCGGCGACTCACCGACGCTTGCGAAGGCGGCCGCCTCGGTGTCAGATAGCAGCGGCGTGCTTGTGCTTCCGGCGCTCGCGGGGCTGGGTGCGCCGTGGTGGCAGCCTGGCGCGCGTGGCGTGATCGCCGGCCTGCACCCGGGAGTTGAACGCGCACACGTCGCGCGCGCTGCGCTTGAGGCGATCGCCTGGCGCGTCGCGGACATCGTCGAGGCGATGGCCTCGTCAGCGGCCGTCGAGCTCACTGCGCATCGACGGCGGCCTCGTCGGCGAGCCGGCACTCGCGCAGATTCAGGCGGACGCGATCGGGCTCGAGGTGTCGGTGGGGCCGCTCGATTCGACCGTGCTCGGTGCAGCGATGCTCGCCGGTGTCGGCGCGGGCGTGTTCGCGAGTCTTGAGGATGCGGCATCACACCTGCCGCAGCCCCGGCTCGTCGCACCGCGGATCGATGAGCACGAGCGTCTCGCGCAACGCGAGCGCTGGCGCAGCTTTGTGCAGCTCGCCGCACAGCTCTAGCAACGAGTTACTCCACCTCGACCTCATAGCCGGCGCTCTGAAGCGCGGCCACGACCTCTGCCGTGTGGCTGGGACCGCGCGTCTCGAGCGTCGAGCTCGACGCCCGTCTCGCGCACGCCGAGCGTCACCGCGTCGCGCACATGCTCGAGGCTGACCAGGTTCGCGCGCGCGCCCGCGACGAGGCCCAACAGCTCGGCCAGACCTCCCGGGCGATCGGCCACGCGCGTGAATAGGCGCACGCGCCTCCCCTCCTCGGTTTCCTGGCGACGCAACAGGCCCGCGAGCAGGCCGCCGTCAACGTTGCCGCCGGAGACGATCGCGACCGTCGTGCCCTGCACAGGCGCCAGACGTCCGCTGCGCAGCGCCGCCACGGCCACCGCACCGGCGCCCTCAGCGACGAGCCTCACGCTCGTGGCGAGGAAGACCATCCCCTCGCCGATCTCCTCCTCGGTGACCGTCTCGATCCCATGGAGGAGCTCACGCAAGAGCGGCAGCGTGAGCCGTCCGGGGCGCTTCAAGGCGATCCCGTCGGCGATCGTCGCCGCGCTCAGCGGCTCGCTCGCCACGACGCTGCCCGGCTCGCAGAGAGCCGCTGCATAGGGAGCGCAGACCCGCGCCTGCACACCGATCAACTCGATCTCGGGGCGCACCCGCCGCAGCGCGATGCCGATCCCGCTCGCGAGGCCGCCACCGCCGACGGGGATCACGACACGCGCGAGGTCGGGCACATCCTCGAGCAGCTCCAGGCCGATCGTGCCCTGGCCGGCGATCACATCGAGGTCATCGAAGGGATGGACGAACGCCGGACCCCCGGCCGCGGCGCGTGCTTCGGCCAGCGTGACCGCGTCCTCGACAGAGGCACCCTCGAGATGCACATGCGCGCCGAGGCGCTCCACGGCGGCTACCTTCGAGACGGCTGCGTCGCGCGGCATGAACACCTCGCAGCTGACGCCTCGAACTCGTGCGGCCTGGGCGACCGCCCGCGCATGGTTGCCAGCGCTCGCCGTGATCAGCCCGCCAGCTGCCTGCTCGCCCAGCGCAACGACCTTGTTGAGCGCGCCCCGCAGCTTGAAGGAGCCGGTCCGCTGCAGGCTCTCGGCCTTCAGCGCCACCGTGCCACCGGCGATCTCTGCGAGCTCCTCGCAGGCGATGACCGGCGTCCGACGAGCCGCACCGGCGATCGCCTCACGTGCCCGCTCTGAATCGACCGCCGCGATCAGCTCGGCCGGGCTTTGCTCCTCGCGGGTCATGATGTTGAAGGTATAGGCTGCATGCCTTATCGCGCAACGGTTGGCTGGGGGCTGTGGGCGAGCTGAACGACATCCTGCATGAGCTTGAATCCTCTCTGGGTCCCCGCACCGGCGAAGCGGCGCCGCTCGCGGGCGGCATCACGAACCACAACTACAAGGTCGCACTTGGGGGCGTCGACTACGTGATCCGCCGTCCCGGCAAGGACACCGAGCTACTCGGCATCGACCGCGCGGCTGAGCGTCTGGCCAACGGCGCGGCCGCCGAGCTCGGGATCGCACCGGCCGTGGCCGCCTCGCTCGACAGTTGTCTCGTCACGCGCTTCATCAGCTGCCGTGCGGCGGACGCGCGGGTCTCGATCGAGGAGATCGCGCGCGCTCTGCACGCATTTCACAACTCAGGGGTTGCTCTGCCCACCACCTTCTGGGTGCCCGATCTACTCGGCGATTATGCGGCTATCGCAAGCCGCCGGGGCGCGTCCCTGCCCGCGCACTACGCCCAGGCAGTGCTGGTCTGCGCTCGTATCGAGGCGGTCTTGCCCCTACGCGAAGCGCGGCCCTGCCATAACGACTTGCTGCCGGGGAACATCATCCTTGCCGATCAGGGGGGCAGGATCATGATCGTGGACTGGGAGTACGCGGGGATGGGCGATCCGCGCTTCGACCTCGGCAACCTGTCGGTCAACAACGACTTCGACGAGCGCGATGACGAGCGGCTGCTCACTGCCTACAGCGGCGCGGCGCCCTCGGACAGGGCGCGCGCGGCGCTGAAGCTGATGCGGGTTCTCTCCGACGCCAGAGAGGCCGCTTGGGGCGTGCTCCAGGGAGTCGTCTCAGAGCTCGAGTTCGACTTCGCCGCATATGCACGCAAGCACTTCGAGCGCCTCGGCGCAGCGCTTGCCGGTCCCGACTTCGAGGAATGGCTCGCCGCCGCCAATCATGGTTAGACCCCGTGAGCTCCCGCAGCGCGCACGCATCCTGATCATCGGCGGCGGCGTCGGCGGCGCCGCGATCGCGCACCAACTGGCCACGCTGGGAGAGCGCGACGTGGTGCTGCTCGACCGCAACGAGCTCACGAGCGGCTCGACCTTTCACTCGGCCGGCTTGGTCGGTCAGCTGCGCTCGAGCGTCTCGCTGACGCGCATGATGATGGACTCGGTGGAGCTCTATCGGACGCTGGACTGCGGCTGGGTGCAGTGCGGCGGCATCCGCCTGGCCTGCACGCCCGAGCGCGAGCAGGAGGTGCTGCGCCAGGTCGCCTGGGCGAAGACCTTCGGGCTGCCGCTCGAGCTGATCTCCGCCGAGCAGGCACAAGAGCTCTTTCCGCCGATGAGCACCGAGGGTGTGCGCTGCGCCTCCTACCTTGCAACCGACGGCTACCTCGACCCCTCGCTGCTCACGAGCGCGCTCGTCGACGGCGCGCGGGCCGGCGGCTGTCGCGTCTTTACGCACACGCGTGTCACCGCCATCGACGTCGACCGCAGCAGCGCGCACCCGCGCGTGTGTGGCGTGCGGACCGAGTGGGGTCCGATCGAGGCTGAGATCGTGGTCAACGCCGGCGGCATGTTCGCCGCGGAGATTGGCCGCCTCGCGGGCGTGCGCGTGCCGATCGTCCCCTTCGCGCACGAGTACCTCGTGACGCAGCCCTTCCGGGAGAGGCAGCCAACTGAGCATCTGCCGACACTGCGCGACCCCGATCTTCTTATTTATTTTCGGGAGGAGGGTGGCGGTTTGGTGATGGGCGGCTACGAGCGCGAATCGGCGCCTTGGGCGCTCGACGAGCACCTCCTCGATGCGGTGCCGGCCGACTTCAATGGGCGCCTGCTCGAAGAGGACTGGCCGCGCTTTGAGGAGATCGCGAAGAACTCTTCCAAGCGCGTGCCGGTGATGGACGAGATCACGGTCACGCGTTTGATCAACGGCCCCGAGGCTTTCACGCCCGATAACGAGTTCTGCCTCGGCGAGAGCGAGGTGCGGGGCTTCTTCGTCGCCGCCGGCTTTTGCGCCCACGGGCTTGCCGGTGCGGGCGGGCTTGGGCGCGTGATGGCCGAGTGGATCCTCGCGGGCGAGCCCACGATGGATGTCTGGGAGATGGACATCCGCCGCTTTGGGCCGCACTTTCGCTCGCCGAGCTACACGCTCAAGCGCACCAAGGAGGTTTATGAGACCTACTACGACATCCGCTACCCCGGGCACGAGCGCCAGGCGGGACGACCGCTGCGCACCTCGAGCGCCTACCCCTGGCACGCCGAGCACGGCGCCGCCTTCGGCGAGAAGTCGGGCTGGGAGCGGGTCAACTGGTATGAGTCAAACGCGGCCGCGGGCGATGAGTCGCTACGGCCGCGGGGCTGGGCGGGCATGCACTGGTCGCCCGCGATCGGCGCCGAGCACCGTGGCACGCGCGAGCGCGCGGGCCTTTTCGATGAGTCCTCTTTTGCCAAGCTCGAGATCGCTGGGCCGGGCGCTGCGCCCTTCCTGGAACGGCTCTGCGACAACCGCGTCGCGGGCGAGATCGGCGCGATCACCTACACGCAGATGCTCAACGGCCGCGGCGGCATCGAGTGCGACTTCACCGTCACGCGTGTAGAGGAGGAGCTTTTCTCGATCGTCACGGGCACCGCCTTTGGCAACCACGACCTTAGTTGGATCCGCCGCAGTGCGCCCGATGACGGCAGCGTGCGCTGCGCCGATGTCACCGCACGCTGGGCCTGCTTTGCGCTGTGGGGGCCGCGGGCACGCGAGATCCTTGCGCCGCTGAGCCCCGACCCGCTCGACTTCCCCTACATGCAGATGCGCGAGCTCACCGTCGGTGATGTGCCCGTGCGGGCGCTGCGCGTTACCTTCGTCGGTGAGCTTGGCTGGGAGCTCTACTGCCCGACCGAGTACGGGGCAGCGCTGTGGCGCGCGCTCTGGAGCGCCGGCCAGCCGCATGGCCTCGTGGCGGGCGGCTACCGCGCGATCGACTCGATGCGCCTAGAGAAGGGCTACCGGGTCTGGGCCGCTGACATCACCGCCGATGAGAATCCCTTCGAGGCGGGGCTCAGCTTCTGCGTGAAGCGCGAGGGTGGCTTCGTGGGCGCCGAGGCGCTGGGGCTGCCCTCGGACACGGGGCCTGTTGCCCCCACACGCCGCCTGCGCTGCCTGGTACTCGAGGACCCACGCTCGGTCGCGCTTGGCAACGAGCCCGTCAGGATCGGCGGCGAGGTCGTGGGGCGGGTGACGAGCGGCGGCTACGGCTACACCGTCGAGCGCTCGATCGCCTACGCCTACATCCCCGCCGTGATCGAGCTGGGCAGCGCGGTCGAAGTGGACATCTTCGGCCAGTGGATCGCCGGCGAGGTTGTGCGCGAGCCACTCTTTGACCCACGCGGAGAGCGGGTCAGGGCGTAGGTCGGCTGGGTCCTGCGGAGAGACCCGCGCGCAGCCGCTAAGGGCGCGCGCGGGTCAGCACGAGCTAGTGCCTTGGGCAGGGCGTCCTAATCGTCTTGGTGACGGTTACCGGTTTCGATTCGTCGCCGTTTTCAGCGAAGATCACTTCTGCCTTCACGGGGAAGCCGCCTTTGGGGCAGTGCTTTGGGACGCGGCCGTAGTAGATCGTTTTGCCGTGCTTCTTGATCGCTGAGCCGGCCTTGACCTTGATCGATTTGACCGAGGCAAAGGGAGCGCCAGGGACGCTCGGCACGAGCGGCACCTTGGTGCTCAGCTTGGGTCCCCAGCCCGCGGCGCCGCCCAGCTGGGTGTATTTGCCTGAGGAGAGAATTTCCAGCGACACCGGTGAGTGGCCGGCCGTGAAGAACTCGAGGCCTCCGCCGGGTGAGTAGAACGAGGACAGTTCGGCGTTCTCGATCACACGTTCGCCGCCGAAGGAGACGAAGCCGACGACTTTGCCGATCGGGCCGGCAGCCGAGCCTTTCGGGCAGCCGGAGGGACCGATCTGTTCGAGCACCGTGTTCGAGCAGGTCGGGAAGCCGCTTGGGTGCAGCTTGGCGCCCTTGGGCAGGTAGACGTTGACGCCGATGATCGGCGGCGGTGAGCCTTCGTATTCGGTGCCGGAGATGTTGAATTCAGCTTCGACCGCGGTGCCTGCGCCGAGGATGTTGCCCGTGTGGGGGAAGTGTGGGATCGGCACGGCCCTTCCCTTGAAGGTCACCGTCGGTATCGCCGAGGCGGCTGCCGCGGAGGTCAACAGGGCCGCAAGCATCGCGGCGGTACAGATGAGTGCTTTGCGCATCGGATTCGCTCCCTCGGTTAGTGGACGGGGCCGTCGGAGCGGTCTAGCTGCCGGTTTTGCCGGTCCCAGTGGTTAAAGCACTCGGAGGGGCGGGGAGTTGCGCAGGCCGAGGGCGTTGGAGACAGGCCGTCCTACGGCGAGGAGAGCAGGCTCGCTTGGATGCCGAGCTGTGACTGCAAAGGCTCGCTAGTGTCCTGATGCATTAATTTGGTGGTAGTGGGGTAGGCAGAATGTATGCCTATTCCTGTTGCTGTTTCCATTGAGTTGTCTGAGGATGAGCGTGCCCAGCTGGAGTCGTGGGCGCGTCGTCGTAATAGCGCGCAGGCGCTCGCGTTGCGCTGTCGGGTGGTGCTGCTGGCGGCTGAGGGGCTGGGGGTGCACCGGCCGATGGTGCGCAAGTGGCGCGGGCGCTTTGCCGAGTATCGCCTCGACGGGCTGATCGATGAGCCGCGTCCGGGGAAACCACGGACGATCACTGATGAGCAGGTCGAGGAAGTGATCCTCAAGACGCTCGAGAGCACGCCGAGGGACGCGACGCATTGGTCGACACGGTCGATGGCCAGGGAGGTTGGGCTGACCCAGTCAGCGGTGCTGCGGATCTGGCAGGCATTTGGGTTGCAACCGCACCGTCAAGAGACCTGGAAGCTATCTAAGGACCCTCAGTTTGTGTTGCCAAGCGCCACATAAAGCGTGCCCTTGAGCGGTTCGGACGTGACGTGAGGCTACGTCGCGAAAAGTTAGATTTGACTCAAACTGCAGCGGCAAAACTGGCTGGGATTAGTCAAAGCCACTGGTCGAAGATTGAGCATGGGAAGCACGATCTATCCGTCGGCCAGGCACTGAGAGTCCAGTTCGCGCTTCAAGCAGAGTCGCTCGAGGGGATGCTCGGCCGGCAACCCAGCTGTCTAGTTCTGGCCGGGCGGGCCAGCCATCGCCCCTTGCCGCGCGTGAAACGCAGCGGGAGCGGCGCACAGACCCCTTGAGTGGTGCTCAGGTGTTGGGCTGGGCGAGCGGCTGATCGAGCCAGGCACGTACCTGTGCCACTGTCTCGCTCGCGGCCTTACGGTCGAGGCGCTCATCGAGGATGTGCTCGTATCGGAATTCGACTGCCCAGGGCGCGAGGCCTCGAGCATCCCGTGCTGCCTCCGGCGGAGCTAGCCCGGCTTCATCAAGTAGGGCGACCAAGCGCCCAAGGTCGTGGACGCGCGGAGGAGGAACCCCAGCGTTTGCGAGAGCCGCCTTCAGCAGCTTCTCGACCGCCTGCTGAGCGTGGAAGCCGATCACGTCATCCGGCACATCGTGGTCGTCGGCGAGCTTCTCCAACGTTATCTCGTCGCTGCGGGCCTTCAGCGCGAAGCGAGCAGCGAGGTCACGTACGTCACGTTTCGGCGAGGAGACGGCCCTCCGTCAGCGCATCGTGGAGCAGCGTTCCGGGGACATCGCCCCATTCCTCCACGTAGTCGAGCGGGACAACCATGACATCCGCAGCGATACGGAGCGGGTCGAGCACGGCGCGCAGCCGCACCATCTCCTTCGCCTTGCTAGCCACCGACGGCTCCACGACGAGGAAGTCGAAGTCGCTGTCCGCGCCAGCATCCCCACGGCCCTGCGAGCCAAAGAGGATCACTTTCGACTGACGCGGCGCGGCGTCCGCCAGGAGGCGTCCGGCTCGATCGACGATCTCGGCTGTCGTCATAGCTCGAAGCTACCGCAGTTGACGGATTGGGACCAGCCTGTTGGGGTTCAGGGCGCGCCCTTGAGGTGTAGACGGCGCCTCCGGTATACGTTGCCGCGGCCACGGTCGCAGCATCGCTCGACGTCGGCGCTGCCAATCGGTCTCGCGCGCCTCGATCTCCAGTTCGCTTCCCGTATCGCCTCCTCCGGTAGATGCCCTGAATGGGCAGGAGCGCGCACCTTGCAGTTTCACGCCGTATGTCGAGGGCCAAGGAGCCGAGCGGAAAACGCCTCTGTAGAGCCGCGGGGAGATCGATGGGCGATCCAGGATTCGAACCTGGGACCTCTTCCTTATCAGGGGACAAGCCAGGCAGGCAGGCACCCCGGCGTTTCCGGCATGTCTTCGGCGTTTGGGCACTCGTTATGGCGGCGTCGATACGGCAGGATTCTCTTCGATACGGCCGTGTTTGGGCAGCAGATTCGAGCCGCTGCCCAATGGTCCCTCGCCTCTTTGGGAGGTGACTGACGCCGGGACTACTCTGTCGAGCAATGGCCGTCCTGCCCGCGATACGCATTGTGGATCTCTGCAACGGCGCTGATTGGCGCGTCCTCGCGCACGCCGACTTCCCAGGCGAGACAGTCACGTTCGACCTTCGCTTCGGCTCAAGCGAGAGCGAGTGGCGACCGGACCCGCCGCGGACGAACACTACAAACGACCCGGCGTCGCCCGTAAAGCACGCAGAGTGGCGACAGATGATCGAGGACACACTCCGCAAGCAGACCCTCTGGGACAACTATCGATCGCTGGTGGAGCAAGCACGCGACCGCGCCGCAGCACCGATTCATCTCTACTTCTTCAACTAGCCGCTGCTAGCCCGGTGACGGCTGGACGTACTTGGGATCGCGCGTCTCGCCGGTCTGCTCGCGCCAGCAGTCAGGCGCCAGTGCCAGCGCCTCCTCCCAGCCATCGGCCTCGATCTCGTACTCGAACACCTCCGGCGTCGGCGTATGCGGTGTCTGCGTTGCTTCCACGTCGTCGCTACTCACCACAACCTTGAAGATCGGCACTTCGATCAACTCCAGAACGCGACCGGCGGGAACGGGTTGCCGACAAGTGGAGGCCCGCCGCGCCGCTCTCGGCGCCGCGGGACCGCCTTCAACTCAACCTGCAGCGGTCCGTCGACCCATTCAAGCGGGTAGCCGCTCTCGATCTCCACGTCAGGGTCGAGGGACGAGAGCCACGTCTCGACCTCCTGGGCCAAGCTTGCGAGGGAGACATCGCCGTCGCCGTCAACGTCGAAATGAATCCAGACCCACCAGTCGCGGTTGTTCACGCCAGATTCCAGCTCGCCGACAATCCGGCGGTGCAGCTCGAACTCCTCGGACCCCTGGTAGCTCCACATCAGGGTGCCTCTCCCGTTCCGATCGGGGTCAACGCTTCGAGCGCGAGTGGACCACTCACGCTGCCATCTCCGTGCCTACATGTCCTGATAGTCGCCGTCCCGGCCTCCGGATACCCACGGTCGACCGTCGCCGAGAGCTTGCTCGGCCGCGCCGGCATTGAGACGCGGCCGGCTACGGCGTGGACTTGGGGATTCGCTCGCCCCTGTTCGTCAGCACGTCGCGCTCAACCTCATACAGCAGAGGTAGGGAGTGCGTGCTGACACGACCCCGCCCATTTTCGACTTCTAGCGTGTCGATTCGGCTGCAAAGCAGGCCGTCATGAAATATGTGCGACGGCCCCTGCCGAGGATGAACGCTGAACGCCGGCGACGCCTCGCCTATATCGAGCGCTACCGGGAGTTGGCTCAGAACCGCGCCGTGGGGAGTCCAGCCGCGCCCTGCGGGCATCGCGCGCTCCTTGAACCGCATCTCCCGAATGGTGTCCTTGCGGTCGCCGACGTTGTGGATCGCAAGCCGAAGCACTGGGTCGGCCGCGACCATGATCCAGTCAGCCTGAACCTCGAAGCGCGATCGACGCAGGAACCTGTCCCATACGAACGCGCCCGTTGAAGCCAGCGACACCGCGAGTGCGATCCACGCAACCACCCGCTCAGCCTACTGCCGGTTCCGACGGCAGTCTCGGATGCCGATGCCGAGTGCTGCCCGCAACATGGCTAGCGTTTCGGCTATGTACGCTGCAACTCAGGCTTCGGTCTGGCCTACACCGCTCGCGGCTCCCTACACGTATCGGACCGCGCTCGCTCGCCTCATGGAATACGAGGGGAGGCGATGTCTGTGGCGTGTGGCTGTGGGCGCTGCGTGGCTCATTTCGGCTCCGGCGGTCGCTATTGGCGGGTTCGTCGGGGGCGCCTATCTTGCAGGCAACCTGCACCAGCTCGCACTTGTGGCGCTCGGGGCGGTTGTGGCACTCGGATCAGGGCAGCTGGCCGCCGCCTACGTGTGCCGGCGGCGCCCGTGGGATCGGCTGCTGCTGGACCGCCTGCTGACCTACGAGCAGATTGACGGCGCTCAAGACCTCAATGCGATGATTCGGCGTGCCGACTTCGTAGCGGCCTGCCACGCATTGAGACGAGTAAAGCTGAACCCCTACGGGGGAACGATCGTCCCGCCGCTCCCAGACGCGCCAGACGTTGACCTGAAACTGATCGTGGGGCGCTCGGCGCAGTGGCATCCGCCCGACTCGCCGGAGATATTCGTCCAGATCCGCGAGTGCCTTCGTGCCGCCGGGATCAGGGCGCGCGTCGCAGGCGAAGACATCAATCCATCGGCTTAGGCGCGAGAGTCAGGGCGCACTCGAATGACTCGCTGCGTTGTAACCCCGAATGATGCCGTGGCAGCGCTGCTGCTGGGAGGGCGCGAGCGGCTTCGGCGGCGTTGTGGTGGATGGGCGGGCGCTGACGCATGAGCTTGACCGGCCTCCTCAAGATGGGGCGCGGTCCCGTTTGGGAGTGGTTCGCGGAGCACTTCTCGCAGACGCAGCGTGTCAGCACGCGCGCGAACCGTGAGTCTGAGGGCCGGAGGCACGGGCGAGCCGTGTGTGGTCCCTTCGGTGCCCGGCGCTGATCGTGGGCTTGTCGGCACCACTGTTGGCTACGTGCTCAGTGCTCACCTGCGCGCTGACGGGATCGACGCCACGGTCGCCACGGTTGCCGCTCGCTTGCTCGACAGTGCGCTGCGCCGCACTTCCACTCGGCCGAGCGTGATCGAGCGGCTAGCGGTTGGCAGAATCGGCGGGGTGCAACCGTGGGCGGGCGAGCTGTCCGAGGAGGAATGGATCGAGCTTGCCGGCCTAGCCGGCATCCTCGCGCGGTTCGAGCAGTTCTTTCGCGCCGGCCCTGTCGTGTGGCCGTATCTCGCCCGTCCGCTGCGCGAGTTTCACGGCGACCTCGGCGAGCTGGCGACTGCGCTCGTGAACAGGCCGACCCTGTGGGACATTTGCACTGTTGGCCGATGCGCCGTCGAGGATCACCTGGGCATCCGTGATGCCGCCGAGCTGCACATCGGTCCCACGTTCGCTCAAAGCGGGCCACTCGGCGGCGCTGACGCCGACCTGGTCTACGACGGCACGCTGCTGGACCTGAAGTCAACGAGCACGGCGCGCGTGCTGGGACGGATCGAGCTGTGGCAACTGCTGGGCTATCTCTTTGCGGACACCGACGACGCCTACCGCATCCGACGAGTGGGCTTCGGCGCGTTGCGCCGGCGCCGGTCGATCTTCTGGCCGGCTCAAGAGCTGGTCGACCTGCTCGCGGGGAGGCCATCGCCGCCGGTCGAGCACTGGCGACGCGAGTTCGCGGGACTCCTCGCTTCGTCCGTGTCTGCTCGAGTCGTCGTCGTGCGCGGAAGGGCGAAGAGGCGGGAATGACGTTGATTCGTTCCGATGCTTGATGATGTGTGGGATGAAGCTCAAGGCTCATCTCGTCAGCGCGCTCGATCTTCCCGCGGCTCTCACGCAACTCGAGTCCCAGCGAGGAGAATTCCTTCCCTCATCGCTCGCCTCGAGAGCGGCGGCGAGCGTGGCTGGGGACTTTCTCCCACGGTTCGCAACCCACATGCAGACCGGCGTCGATCTCCACCCAGCGGACGTAGTGTTCGCGCATCGTTACGGATCGGGGACGCGTCCCGTCCCAGATCTCGGCATCGAGGCCCGGCTAGTGATCGAGGCTCTGGCGAAGCGGCTCGGTGACGAGCTCGCGGAGGACGCGGAGCTCCTCGGTTTGGCACCACACATCGAGCCTGCACAGGGACAGAAGATGAACTTCGAACGTGGGCCGCTCGATGGGGCCCGGCCTGCCTTCGTCGCGAAGGCGGATGTCGCTAGCTTCTACGAGTACGTCGACCATGAGCTGCTCGGCGCAGAGATCGTCGAGCCTGACGGGGGACGCCGAGCTCGCGGGTGCAATCAAGGGCGCTCTCTCGGAGCTTATGGGGCGCCGCTTTGGGCTCCCGCAAGGCCCGCCCGGCTCCGACATCTTTGCCAGCCTGTATCTCAGCCGCGTGGACCGTGTTCTAATGCGGGCAGGCGTCAGGGCGACGCGCTTCAACGACGACTACCTTTTCAAGGCTGACAGCGCCGCGGGCGGCCGTCGCGATGTCGCTGCCCTTGAGCGCGCGCTGCGCGACCTCGGCCTAATCCTGAACCACGAGAAGACCCAGGTAATGACGGCCGAGCAGTACGAGGAAGGATTGTCGGCTTACCAGGAGTTGCTTCAGGCGGCGGCCATTGAGACGGTGGAGCTTCCAGCGGGCTACACGTTCGACCCGGACGAGTTTGAAGGCATCTCTCTTGAGAGCGCCGATGAGGAGGTCATCGTGGCGGCATTCGAGAGAGCCATCGATGACGCTGAACATCCATTTCCGGCACGACAGCGGATGATCGATACTGCTCTTCCATATCTCGCGGGATTTCAGAACCTCAAGCCATTGCAGCGCTTGGATGTCCTTGTCGAGACCTGGCCGGCTCACATCCGCAACGTCAATCTCTACCTGCGTGCGTTGATCGGCACCGAGCACGAGGAAGCCGCCGCCCAGGCGGTAGTCGATGTCCTGACGAAGCAGCCTCTTGCGCTCCCCTGGACTCACGGTTGGCTAGTCGATGTTCTCGCTAGATGTAGCCACGCCGAGGGAGCATTCGCTGGGTGGTTGACCGAGAGCGCGGTGGGTTCCGCGCTGCCGTGGTTTGTGCGCGGTCGTGCACTGATCGCGCTCGCTCACACAGATGAGTTCCTCAGCCAAGCCACGGTAAGCGAGATCTACGAGGCAGCACCCGCGCCAACTCGTCCCGACATTGCGGCGGCCGTACAGATCGCACAAGCAGCTTGGTCAGAGCAGTTTGTGTCTACCTTCACCGCTCGAGACGTGATTCTGAGAAAGGTCACTGAGATCGTGCAGTCTGAGACCTTGCGCGCGGTGCTTTGACCGTGCTTTTGACGGTCGAGGGGGAGGAGGCTCTGCGTCGCCTTCACTCGCTCGCCGCCTTCGTGGAACGATGGTCTGCGGCGCGCGACAACGACGGCCCAGCCCGCCTAGGCAACGAAGGCCGATCGTCGACGGATATCCGGACCATTCAGGAGACCGTGATTGTTCGATGTGTGACGGTGATCGAGGCGTATCTGGCCGACCTCGCGCGTCGCCTCGTTAGCGATCGTCTCGCAGATATTCCCGCCGGAGATGCAAGCGTCGTTTCACTCACGAGATATCTGTCGAACTCCAGCCTTCTTGCGCTCGATCACGGTAGATGGGAGGACCTCATAAGCCTGTGGGTGAGTGGCTTGGGCGTCCCGATCAAGCAGGGCTTTGCCGAGTACGGAAAGCTCGTAGCGCTACGGACCACTCGCCACGCGATAGCTCATCGTTACGGCGAGATCACCGATCTCTACCGCAAGCAGCATCGACAGCGTCTCGAAGATGAGGGCTTTCGCGACCCGCTGGCCGCGGAAGGCGCCGTTCCCCTGACAGATGCTGACGTCCGAGACGCTCTTGCCCTCGCGATCACAACGGTCCGATGGCTCGAGCAGACACTGGTGATCGCGCCCGTCGATGACACCGCGTAGTCAGCTGTTCTCCCGCCGCGTTGTCTGTTGATGAGGCACGGCCTTGCCTGAAAGCAGTGGCATTTATCTTTCGCCGCCTAGCAGTGTCCTACCGGCCTTCGAGCGCCCGAAGAAGCCGGTTTGACTTGCGTTCCTCGCCCGCCCTCTTGAGGTCGTGAGCGGCGGTCGAGAGCAAGCCGCGTAGTCGTGCGATCTCCTTGCGCAGCATCTCGCTCTCTTGCTCGAGCCCAGCCCATTGGCGGGCGAGCGCGAAGCTGGGGGAAAGCTCGCGCCGATACTGGTGGTACCACCGATCGCCCGGTTGGTTGCCTCGAATGCGCAGTTCGTCATCGCGATCGTCGAGGTAGATCACGACCGTCTCGGGCTCTGCCGCCGCGAACGCCTGCGCGAGGGCGACCATCGCCTCGCCTGGTAGATGGATTTGGCCGTGACGATCGCGGTAGGCAAGGTGGTGCAGGTCCGTCGGTCCCTTCTCGATACCGGCGCGGTCGAGAATTCGCTGAACTTCGCCTTGGTCCATGCCACACCCGGGCTCCCCAGTTGCCTCGAGGACCGCCTCGGCGGCATCGCTCAGAGCCTTCTCGACGGCGCCCGCGCCCTTCTCGTACTCCTCCAATAGCGCAGCGCGTTCCTCGTCGCGGAGGAGCGCCTTGCGATCGGCCCAGGAGATCACGATCTGGCGGGTACTGACGTACTCCTCAAGGCCTGGATGGGGACCGTCCTCGAAGCGGATCTTGACCTTGCCCCTGCGCCCGACGATGTCGATCAGCTTGACCTTGCGCAACGGACAGTGCGCCGAGCGCCTTTCACGGTACGCATACAGACGGCCGATCGCGAGCTGCTGCCCTTCCATCTATATGGAACGCTACCGAGGACGACTCGTCGCCGGTGCTCGCGAGCTTGCAGCGATCTTCGGAGCAACCCGCTAGACGCGCGTGTCTGGCGACCACGCTCGTGGCGGGAGGTCGCCCAGTCGCTGGTGCTGGTGAGCCTGCGGCCAGGAGGTCCGAGGGCCGAGACGGGGAAGCTTGCCCGTCTCCAGGCGATGATCAGCGGGCGAGCAAGCCCCGCCTTGCCGTCAGGTGGCGGCGGGTGCGTTTGCTGCCAGCAGACGAGTCAGCTCCTCGACGGAGCTAGCGATAGACCCTCCGCTCTCGACGATAAACGCTTCGACTTGGAGATTGACCCGCCCGTCTAGCTCTCCCATCGCTCGCAAGTCACTCCGAAGCCCGACGCATCGAATCCCAAGAGCTGACGCGTAGCCGATCTCCGCAGCGGTTCCCGAATCAACCTCTTGACCCTCGAGGTAGGCCGCGAGTAGATCGCACGACCGGATCGCTGCGATGTTTCGCCGGCCGATGTCCGCAGCCAACTCTCGTCTTTCGCCTGCATCTCGAAGGGATGCCTGGGTGCTTGGGGGAACCAGAGACCACGGATCGACGGGTTCGACAACAGCTGATAGCGCAGGAAGAAGAAAGTCTCGGTAATACGTGCGGCCTGCCTCGGTGAAGCCCAGCGGACTGGCGACGTAGCAGCGCTTTCGCCCGGATATCGGCTCTGAACCCATCGGGCCGCATCGTCGCAGACGGCGTCCCGATACTGCCCGGACAGTCGGAGTTAGCTCTCAGACACCACAATCATTCCAGCCTATGGATCGCAAACGAGGGTAAGATGCCGTGTCCCTATCTTGATTTGAGGTGCCCGATGCCGAAGTGGGGCCTGACAGCCGCGATGCGATCCACAAAACCTTGGGGTCTTGCCCCGGGATGGCTTGAGCCCGCAAAGGTCGTTACTGACCCTGTGCATGGCGACATACACCTGATGAGGCTCGAGGTGGCGATCATCGATAGCCCGCCGTTTCAGCGACTTCGGCGGGTGAAGCAACTCGGCACAACCCATCTGGTCTACCCGGGTGCGACTCATACGAGGTTCGCTCACTCGCTTGGAGCTGTCAAGGTCGCGCAAGACATCGTCGACACCGTTCTGGACCATCGGTCCGGCCGTGATGCTCCCGACGATCTCTTTACTCAATGGGAACGAGAGTTGGGCACAGCTACCGAGGACGGGCAGTATGAGCTTGGCGACGAGTCGCGCCGGGACTTCGACCGACGAGTCGCCGAGATCACGGTGCTGGCACGCCTCGGCGCGCTGCTGCACGACCTCTGTCACGTACCGTTCGGCCACTCGATCGAGGACGACCTCGGCATCTTGGAGGCACACGACAAGAACGAGCAACGCTTTGATCGCCTGTGGGCAGGGATGCACGAGCCGGTGCGTACCGCAGTGGCTCTAGCAGGCGATTTGGAAGCCGATCTCCGGCGGCTCGTGCTGTCGAAACTGCAGACTTCGGATGTCGGCGCCTACCCGTTCGTCGCTGATGTCGTGGGTAACACGATTTGTGCGGATCTGCTCGACTATCTGCGTCGCGATCACCTCTATACCGGGCTTCCACTTGCGCTCGGCCGGCGGTTCGAGGCAGGCTTTTACGTACTGCCTGATGGTGATCCCCTATACGAGCGACGGCTGGTACTTAAGATTCATCGTGGCGGCGAAGAGCGTATCGATGCGATTACCGAGATCTTGAAGCACCTGCGCTACCGATATGAGCTGAGCGAGCGGGCGCTGGTTCACCACACGAAGCTCGCCGCGGATGCGATGATCGGCAAGGCGCTCGAGATCTGGCGAGACGCTCTTTGGGCAGAGTACGCTGCCGACCTTGTCTCGGGATCGACGGCTGGTGCGCCGGAGTGGTCGGCTGGCTCCGACCTAGCGGACCTCGGCATAGCCTTGGAGACGGCGAAGATTCAACCCGCCACGGTGACTGGCAAGGTCCACGAAGAGTTGGACGTCGCGATGACCCAGCGCGGTGATGATGGACTGCTGGAATATCTCCGCGACCTACCCGACGCTCCGCGGCCCAACGTGCGGCATCGTGACGCGCGTCGCCGGCGAGCGGTTGCCTCTCTCGCCGGCGCGGTCGAGGACCGTGCCCTATTCAAACTCGTTGCGATACAGCGCCACACACGCCGTGACCGGCTGGACTTCTATAAGAAATACGGATCTCCTGAGTCGCGGCGGCGTCTTGAGAGACGAGCTGCGCGGTTTGCGGAAGTGAGGCCAGCGTGGAAGGTGGTGGTCTGGCTACCGTCACCTGAGATGAAGCTCAAGGTCGCCGAAGTCTTGGTGGACGACGGCGACGAGATCCGCACCTTTGGTACCCGTGAGAAGGACGGGGGGAAGCGTCGCGGCACGGATATTTACGAGGCGCATAGGGATTTGTGGGCCGTCAGCATTTTTGTGCATCCGGACGTAGCTAATGACAAGAGCGCGAAGGATCTCGTAATAGCGTCCTTGGCTGCCGACCTCGATCTCCAGCTGGGCGGGATGGAGCGCGAGCTCGGATCGGCGCCATTCGAGTGGCCAGATTTGCTTGCGCTGCAGGCGCTGAGACAAGAGGTCGATTCGATCTTTGCCGGTGTTGAGGACGCAGAGCTTATTGCTACCCACCGGCGGGCCTCGGCCCGCGGGCCCGACAGCCCTCGACCCGCCTTCAAGGGTCTTGTTGAGGAATACCGAGCCCTGCGGGCTGACTAGGTCGTACAACGAAGGATCGCCAGCGCTTGGCCGCGATCTGGCAATACGCACGAGCTGAAATTACCGCCTAGACGGTTCCCGATCTGCATGAGCAGGCAATGCAGTTTGCCTGGGTCTGTCCGAAAGGCGTGTATGGGTAGATCTCGAGCCCAGTCTGGGTCATTCGTCCACTGCTCTCGGACCGCTATTTGCTCTCCGCTTTCCGCGGTCGGCCGCCACCACCACAAGGCAACTCGAGAAGTCGGATCGGACGCGGCTACGGTTCGGGTTGCAACCTCAAGCGATACGTCGTAGATGTCTTGGATTTCTGGGACCTCGCCGGCCGTCACAGCCCGTTCCAGCGGGGGGGCGAGGAGCCATCGCGCAAAGTCATCGCAGAAACGCTCCTCAGCCGATGTGCCCACTGGAAGGTTCCGGCGAGGACGTGACGATCCGCGGGCGTAGAAGAAGGTGTGACCAAGCTCATGAGCGATTCGGAATCGTCGGCGTCGGCGTCGAACGGACTCGTCAGCAGTGGCGGACGAAAGTTCGCTGTTGATCACGATCCGGAAGCGTCCGGGTAGAGGGGCTAGCAGGGCCTCGCGGGCACCGTCGGTGCCCAAGGGTGCATCCACGATCTCCACGCCGGCACGCTCGCAGCACATCTCGAGATCGATAGCACTTCCTGGCCCCCCAGTGGCGTCGCGGACCTCCCTGGCCAACGACCTGGCCTCGTGCAGCGGCGGCACACGCGTAAGCGTTGCTCGCGGCCAGGTGGGGTGTACTCTCCAATGTTGCAGCAACGTTGTTTTATCTGCCCGATCGGACGTGTGCGTGGCAAAAGTTCAGTCGACACGGATGCTCTCAAAATGCCCGGAGTGGCCGACTTCCCATACCTTGCCCAAGGCCGTCGTGACCGCGATCGAGCGCTGCATGTGGCGTCTGCGTGCCACGGGAAGACCGGCCCGCCGGCAGGACGTTCTTGGCCTAGCGATCATGTTCTTTGCACCAGGAACTCCCAGCGAACTCATTGCGATCATGACCAAGCCCCACCCCCAACTCAGGGGCACTGTGGGTAACTTGCCGACCGGCCGGTACCGCGGGGTGCTCACGGCAAATAGCGAACAGCTCATGGTCCGACTGCCGAGTCCTGTGACGCTACGCCTCAATGCTCTGGTCGATCAGCTCCTAGACCAGAGCTTCCCCGCCACGCGGCGCCAAGTTGTGAGCGCGGTGATGCTCCATTGCGTCCCGCGTAAAGCAGACGAGCTGGCCGACGCCTACGATCTCTACCTAGTCGCGCCTGCGGGCACCGCAGCCATTCCGGGCCAGCCAGTGTCGACCGTACTGTCGCTGGATCGCCCAAAGCCTGGCCGACGCCCACGTCCAGCGTGACGTGAAGGCACCTGATTAGCGCCTGGGATCTCTTCCTCATCAAGCGAGCTGGCGAATAGGCTGTCGGGCCTAGCTTTGCTCGTATTTATGCAGGCTCCCGCGCTTGCCACGCCGAGCGGATGCGGCCGGAGCGGCGTGGATTTGGCGGGGGTTGGGCAGCGAAACCGCACTGCTGCCCAATGTCGGGCCCGGCGACTCGAAGGCCCCCGAGGGCGGCGCTCGTGAGGCATGCGCGAATTGCTGTACCCCCCGGTTACGAGACGGGTCAAGCGGGGCCGGTCTTCGCTCGGCACCACATTCACACGCACGGCAGACTTGCATTTTTTTGGGACGCGATCTCCGGTCGGTCTGTTGGAGGATTACACCGACGAAAGTAGCGCCGTTACCCCGCGATGGATGAGTTGACGTATCCCTCACGGGATGCACGTTCACACTGTCCCTGGGCGCATCGTTTCGTACGCCGCAAGAGGCGGACTCTGTTCGTGCAAATCACGAATCCACATCTCTCGGGATCGGTATTGATTCACTCGTCTCTGCCCGTCGGCCCACGCCGAGAGCGGATGAGCGCTCACACGCCCGGTTCGTAGCGACGCCCTCCGCCATGACGATTACACGCAGGTACGGGGATGCTCCTACCGGGAGCATCCCGGTTTGGTATCGAGCGTATTCCCCGCTGTGATGCCGATTATTGGGGCTCGCGCTATCGACGCCTGCGATCGTCGCGGTCTCCCATGCTGAAGCGCCGCAACGTCGCCGCAACGCGGAGGGTCGTCATCTGCCAGCTTCGGCGTTTTCGCGTGCTTCGGCGGCGGCGTTTTCTGCCGCCTCGCCTGCCGTTGAGGAGCTTTCCCCTTGTCCCGCTGCGGCGTTTTCGGCGGCTTCACCAGCGGCATTGTCGAAGGCTTCGGCTGGAGCGTTTTCGCGCTTCTGCTGCTGGTCGATCTTCTTTTGCTCTTCGCAGACCTGCGGGGACACAGGGCCTTCGTCTGCGTTGGTGACGGCGCAGGGATCACCGCCAGTGGTGTTGTGGTGCGCGCCGCTGGGAGTGTGGCTCACGGTGCTGGCTGCCGCGAGAAGTGCGATCACGGCCACGATGGCTATCGCTATGACGATCTGCTGGGCCGTTGTGGCGTTGTCGAGCTTGGCACGCATTACTGCCTCGCTTTCGTGATCTGACGACGGACGGCGCTCGGGCACACCTCACTCGGCCGGCACCGGGGCTCTCACAGCGTCGGCGGGATCATCGACCTAATGCTCAGGTATCGACGGCATCCTCCGAGAGCTTGAGTAAAGACTCCTGAAGAAGAATGCTCTGGAGTTCTTGGCTGCGCGGCCCGAGCATGCGTGCGTGCAACCTCGAAAGCAGCGACGCGGCAGGCAGCCCGATCGAGCGCTCCAAGAGCGGCTCGGGCAGAACATCAGGACACGCCGAGAAGGCGACGAGCTAACCCAGGAAGACTTGGCCGCCGCGTGCGATCTGCACCCGACAGAGATCGGCCGACTGGAGAGAGGCGAGCGAGATATCCGCCTCTCAACTCTCGTGCGAGTCGCTCGGGGACTCCAGGTGCCCCCAAAGGAGCTGCTTGACGGCATCGGCTAAGCCAGGCCGGTCGTCCGACCTGCTTGCGATCCTCTTCTAGAAGCTCCATCAAGGCTTCATGGTCAGGCAACGGTGCGGGTAACACTGCGCCGTTGCTGCGTTCAGGGCGCTGTCCGACCGGGCCGCTAAAAAGCGGAGCGACCATGAAATGCAAACTTGATGGTGGTTACGGTGTCCGAACACTTGCTTGACCAGCCGGGCACGTTTTCCGAGAACGCTCTTACCCACTTGATTGGCAATGAGAGTGACGTCGGCTTGGGCCTGCGCCTCGACGCAGCGACGGACCTTCCCTCACTCGATGCAGTGGTTGAGCCTCCGCCGACACCCCCTGGCGGATGGCCGGAGGGCACCGTCATGATCGATGAGCGCCCCGTGCTGCCGTTGGACCGGGTGGCCCAGGCAGCTCGGCCGAGTAGACAGAGCGGCGTCGCGCCAGGCCATCGCCCCGTCGCAGCTCGGGGGCCTCGACGTGGCCCGTCGCGCGCACGGCGCTCACGGCCAACGCGTCGCACCCGCGCAGCGAGCCGCGACGGTCCATCTGACCCTACGGAGGGTGACGGAGAAAGTCCACCGTCACCCGCTCTTGCCTCCCACAGGCAGCATTCGTCTAACAGCCAGCCTGGGGACAGATTTTATCCGCGCTGGCAGGTCGGCGACCACGGGGTCGACACGGTTGTCTTCGGCTGGAAGGACGCCGAGGCAGCGAGGGCACTCCTCGCGGTCGCTTACGCGCCTGACGTAGATCCCGCAACCGGACTTCGCGCTCACCGTGGAGTATCGAGCGGAAGGTACGTGCGTCTGGAGTTGCCGGTCGCGGGCATCCGCTTTGCGGTACATCGAGCGACCGGCGTCGTCACGGCCGAGGCACGGCTGATCGTGATGTTGACGGGGCGGTGCGACGATCGACGGCTCGTTCACCCTGAACATGTGATCGCCGGTGCCGCCTCGGCCTTGGCGGCGCTAAAGACGCTCGGGGTGGAAACTGACGGTCCCGCATATCTCCGTCGGCTTGACCTTGCGGCCGAGCTGATGTTCCCCGACGCTGCAGACGGCCTGGCGTTTCTCGCGGCTTGCGAGCGAGGCTTGCAACTGCCTCGCCTAAAGCAGGTCCTCCGTCGCGCCGCGGGGCAGGCCCGCCTGGAGTCGATCGAGTGGCAGACCCCCAAGGGCAGCCAGACCCGACTGCGGCTATATGACGCTGGCGTCCGTCACGAAACCAACCGGCCCGGCGAGCGCCTTCGTCTAGAGCGCCAACAACGCTGGCAAGGTCAGAAGACACCGCGACCAGAGTGGCTTTCCGCCGCCGATCTGGCCAGGCTGTTTCGCGCTCCCCTGGAGTCCTTCCTGCGCCAGCCGCACACGATCGAGGTGGCGACCCCGGCCGAGGCCGTTGTACTTCTCTTCGAGAAGGCACGCTCCGGCGTGATCACGAGGCGCAAGGCCGAGTCACTCAGTGGCAAGATCAGCACCCTCGCCTGGGGTGACGATCTCCTCTCCCAGCACGACCGAGCTTTGCGCCTGCGCGAACTGAAACGCGCAGGGATCGCTCCCAACCTCGCAGGCGGGAGCAGCACAGTCATCGACCTGACGCCGCCCTTGAAGGCGCTCGCACACGCCTATGGCGAGCAGAGGACAGATCCGTGAGTGAGATGCTCGTCACGCTGCCCCCCGAGACGATCTCCGCGATCGTCGAGCAGACCGCGAGGCGCATCGTCGAATTGTGGCGCGACGAGTTGCCACGAGGCAGGCTAGTGGACGCCAAGACACTCGCCATCGAACTGGGCGTCACTCGCGACTGTGTGTACGCACACGCGGCCGAGCTGGGCGGCCAGCGGCTCGGCGGTGGTCCTCGCGGACGGCTGCGCTTCGACCTCGATCAGGCGCTCTCAGCATGGACCTCTCGCTCTACCAGCAAGGAGTCACAGGCACCGCAAACGCCCGTGGCTGCTGGTGGTTCGTCACGTAGGCGTCATCAGCGTTTGGGCAGCAGCCCCGACCTGCTGCCCATAGGGGGCGCTGCAGACGGCATTCGGAAGCGCTCGTGATGCCGACGCGGCTACCGATTCGACTGCTCGACCTCGGCCACCGCTTTGGCGAGCTGGTGCAGATCGGCGTCGAGCGCGTGCAGGAGGCGGATGAGGGTACTCCAGCGAGCGTCGCGCCGTCCAAGCTCGATATTGGACACGTATGCCTCGCTGGTGCCCGCCCGTTCCGCGAGCGCCTTCTGGGTGATTCCGGCGCGACCGCGCAATGCACGCATGGCTTGTCCAAGGGCACGTGGGTCGTCAGTGGTGATGGCTGGCACGAAGCAGAGACTTGCGATATCAGGTGTGTTGCGCTAGGGTCGGCTCGACCAAACATAGTGCCCCCGCGCTGCGCTAACAGCCGGGGGCGTGGCCCCGTAGGGATTAGCTACGGCGCACGGGCAACGCTACCGGACCCTCAGCGCTGCACGAACGCTGCAAAGCACCCCCGGAGCCTCCAACCACAGGAGGAACCGATGAGCAACCACGCCGACGTCATCCCTGACGAGCTGGTCCTCGCCGCCATCGACCGCGCTGGTCGTCACCACGCCCGAGACGGCGAAGTCATTAAGGGCTCGATCTATGCGCACCTCGCCATCCCGTCGCGCTCAGGGCCAGCGCGACACGTCCACAAGCGGCTCGCCGCCTTGGAGACAGCCGGGATAGTCGAGTGCTCCCACCGCCTCGGCTCCGTCGTGTGGAGCCTCACAGACGCCGGCCGTCGTCGCCTTCAACGGGCGCGCCGCTCGGGCACCCTGCCGGTGCTTCCCGAGTCGCCTCAGCATCGAGCGTGGCGTGAGGCGCGGACGCTCGCCGAGCAGCAGATTGAGGGTTTCCGCAAGGATCTCCACGACCAAGCAGAGTCCGCTTTGTGGCTGCTGGACTCTCCGAGGCTGCTCGGCCAAGAAACGCCGGTGGAGTCGGATGCGTGGTTCACGCTCGGAGAGTTCCTGCAGCGCGCGTGCGGGCGGCTGGCCTCAGCGACCCACTGCCTCAGCGAGTGGGCCGAGCCCGACGACGCACACGCAGACATAGACGACGGCCTGGAGCCAGCCGAGAGGAACCTCGACGCGAGGACGCAAGCGCGGCTGCGCTCGAAACGCGCCGGGCGGCGCAATCCCCGCAACTGGGGCTCACAGATCACCGGCGGGGGGAGCAACTGATGCCACGTCCAGCGACAGGCCAAGTGATCGTGGATGAGCGCAGGCGCAGCCCGACCTATGGGCTCCGCTTCCGCGCCTACGGGCGACGCGAGTACGTGGCGCTCGGAACCGCGGCAGAAGGCTGGACGCGAGCAAAGGCGCAAACCGAGCTACAGAACATCCTCGCCGACGTGCGACGCGGGATCTGGCGCCCTGTGTTGGTGGAGGTCGTAGAGGCACCCCGAGAGATCCCGACCTTCCACGAGTTCGCCTCGGAATGGTTCGAGCGCCAGAAGATCGAGGGTGGACGACGCGGCGGCGGGCTCAGCGACACGGGGACGGCCGCGCTGCAATGGGTCATCTCCAACCACTTGCTACCCGCGTTTGCCTCGCGGCGCATCGACCAGATCACTGTCGAGGACGTAGACCGCTACCGGCTGGGCAAGGTCCGAGACGGCAAGCTGGGCGTGTCGTCCATCAACAAGACGCTCGCAACGCTCGCCGCGATCCTGGAGACGGCCGTCGAGTACGAGCTGATCGGGCGCAACCCCGCGCGCGGCAGACGGCGACGGCTGCCAGTCGTAGCGCCTCGCCGCTCATGGCTCGACCGTGCCGAGCACATCACGGCGCTGCTCGACGGCGCCGGCAGGCTCGACGCCAACGCGAAGAGTTGCCGAGGTCAGCGACGCGCGCTGCTCGCAACGCTCACGTTTGCTGGGCTGCGGATCGGCGAGGCGCTCTCCCTGCGCTGGCGCGACGTGGACCTCGCACGCGGCACGATCACCGTCCGTGCCGCCAAGACCGACGCAGGCGTCAGGGTCGTGAACATCTTGCCCGTGCTCAGCGACGAGCTGGGCGACTACCGAGCACGCACGGACCCGTCAGCCAGCGCGCTCGTGTTCGGGGCCGCCACCGGCGGGCGCCAGGGCGCAACCAACGTCAGGCGACGGGTGCTCGCCAAGGCAGTCGAGCACGCCAACCAAAGCTCACGAAAGATGACGGCGAGCCGCTGCCAGACGGCCTGACACCACACTCGCTACGCCGGACGTTCGCCTCGCTGCTGTTCGCGCTCGGAGAGTCGCCGCCATACGTGATGGCACAGATGGGACACACCACCGCGAGCCTCACACTGGCGATCTACGCACGGCAGATGGACCGCCGCGACGGCGAGCCGGAGCGTCTAAAGGCGCTTGTAGAGGGGCGCGAATGGGCAGCAATGGGCAGCAGCGACGAAATCAGTGCTTCCAGGTCCCCAACTGCGACCGATGGCATCGAGGCGAAAGCGGCTCTGTAGAGCGGCAGGAGAACGATGGGCGATCCAGGATTCGAACCTGGGACCTCTTCCTTATCAGAGAAGCGCTCTAACCAACTGAGCTAATCGCCCTTAGCGTGCTGCGCAATGCGGTGCGTGCAATCTTACCGACGGCACGTGCTAGCCAACGAAGTGATCCAGCACGCTCGTGCAGACCGTAGGACGCCAGCGGACGCAGGATCTCGGTTAGATACCGACGGACGTCGCGATATCCGAACATAACGAAATGTCGGAATATCCGGATGGTGTCGTCCTAACTGAGCGCCTGCGGTGCTAGGGCCTCACTGATGCACGCGCCGAGCTAGCTCCAGCGCCTCCTCGGGCCCATCGAAGGTCAGCTCGGCGCGGTAACTCCCTTTGGCTGTGACCTTCACGCGCACCTCGGCACCTAGCGCCACGCCGAGCGCGTCGGCGATTTCGTGGGCTGCCTGCTCCTGGTCGGGATGCACGGCACCGGCGCTCATACGCGCGCGTACCGGTGCGCCCGCTGCGGCGTTGCTCTCGCGCGCACGCTCTTCCACAGTGCGCACCGACCAGCGCTGCTCAACCGCGCTGCGGGCGAGGGTGGCGCGGGCCTGATGATCCTCAACTAGCAACAACCCACGTCCGTGGCCCTCGGTGAGCGCGTCCTGTTCGAGCAGCTCGATGACCGAGTCCGGGAGATCTAGCAAGCGCAGGAGGTTGCTCACAGCCACGCGACTGCGGCCGACGCGGCGCCCAACCTCCGCGCGCGTGAGGCCCATCTCCTCCACGAGTGCAGCACAAGCGCGCGCCTCCTCGATCGGGTTTAGGTCCTCGCGGGCCATGTTCTCGATTAGGGCCACTTCCAGCGAGGCTGCGTCGCCGCGATCGCGTACCAGCGCGGGGATTGTGCTCATGCCAGCCAGCCGCGCCGCTCGCCAGCGCCGCTCGCCAGCAACCAGCTCGTACTTGCCGCCCGCCGTCGGGCGCACGAGCACTGGCTGCAGCACGCCCTGCTCGCCAAGCGAAGCCGCCAGTGCATCCAGGCCCTCCTGCTCGAATTGCCGCCTCGGCTGCTTGGGGTTGGGCGAGATCAGATCGAGCGGGAGCTCGCGCAGCTCCTTGGCTTAGGACCTCTCCCGGGCCGGAGACCGACAGGATCGCCCCCAGCCCTCGGCCCATCCCCGGTTTTGGCTTAGCCACGGGCGGCCACCTCCTTAGCTAGCTCGAAATAGGCCTCAGCACCCGCGCTGTGGGGATCGTGGTGGGTGACCGGCAGCCCGTAGCTGGGCGCCTCGCCGACCCGTACGTTGCGCGGGATCACCGTGTCGAAGACGAGCTCCGGGAAGTGCGCACGCACCTCGCGCTCGACGTCCTGGCCCAGGCGAGTGCGCCCATCGTGCATCGTCAGGAGCATCCCCGCCACGGTCAGGCGCGGGTTCAGCTCGCGTTGGACCAAGGCGAGCGTCTCGAGCAGACCCGCGAGGCCCTCGAGTGCAAAGTACTCCGTCTGTACCGGCACGATCACACGATCGGCGGCAACCAACGCACAGACCGTGAGGGGGCCTAGCGACGGCGGGCAGTCGAGAATGATGTATTCGTAGCTGGCCCGCAGCGGTTCGAGGCAGTCGCGCAGTCGGTACTCGAAGCCATCCAGGCGCGGCAACTCCACGTTTGCGCCTGCGAGACCAGCTCCAGCGGGCAGCGCTCGCAGCTCGGCGACCGAAGACGCCGTCACTGCCTCGGCGGCGCTGACCTCGCCCGAGAGGACCTCATACAGCCCCGGAGATTGAGTTCGTGGGACCCCCACCCCAACCGTGGCATTGGCCTGCGGGTCGACGTCGACGAGCAGCGTCGTGTAGCCGGCCTCGGCAATGCACGCAGCAACGTTGACCGCCGTGGTTGTCTTTCCGACGCCGCCCTTCTGGTTGGCGACGGCATAGATCGTGCCCATGGCCTGCAAGCTAGCGGCGATTGGGGATGGCAGGCGCCACCCCTACGGCAATTTGGGGGAACTCTCGGCTGCCGAGAGCCGCTCAACGTCCAAGCGGTCGCTTGCGAGCCATGCCCGCCCGCCGCGGGAAACGGGCCGGCGTGGGCGCAGTCTTTGCGAAGAGGTGCAGGTGTAGATCGCGCGCGCCTGAAAACGGCTCGACCGCGCGCACTTCGAGCAGATCTAGGCCGAGCTCCGCCGCCGCCGCTATCGCGATCGCCTCGCCCTCATGATCGCGCCGCCCGCGCCAGTCCAGCAGCCTGCCCGACGGTGCGAGCAGTGGCGCCGCATACTCCAGAACGACCTCCTGAGGGGCCAGAGCCCGGGCCGTTACGAGATCATGCGCCTCGGCGCCTGCCGGCCAGTCCTCTGCGCGCACGTTGACAGCCCTCGCGTTGGCAACACCGACCTCGGCAATCAGCGTCTCTATAAAGGCGCACTTGCGCGATTGGCTCTCGATGAGTCGCACCTCGCTATTTGGCAAGGCGATCGCGAGCACAATCCCTGGGAATCCTGCCCCCGCACCCAGGTCAGCGATGCATTTTGCCTCTCGGGCAAAGTCGAGCTCGAGGGCGACCAGCGAGTCCGCGACGTGAGTATTGAGGGCCGCGACTCCCGTGCGGACCGTGGTAGGCGCCTGCGGATCTGCCTCCAGGACGGCGAGCAAGCGCCCGAGTTGACTCGTCTGGCGGTCCGTCGACTCATAACGGGAGGCCAGCTCCACCAAGCCCTGCTGTACGTCCCTATCCTCGCTCGGCCGTCCCACCGGGGGCTCAGCGTGATTTCACGTGAAACGGTCCGAGGAGGAATCTGTCCCCATCGGTGAGATCACCAAGTAGCGCTCGGGCTCATTGCCCTCGCTGTGGGTCTCGACATCCCCGCGCTCGCGCAGGTACTCGTGGACGATCCTGCGCTCGAAAGGCGGCAGCGGGTCGAGCTCAACGGGTTTACCCGAGCTGATCGCGTCATCGGCGGCATCGTCGGCTTCGCCCTGCAGTGCCGCGGCGCGGCGCTCGCGATAGCCGTTGGCGTCGATCACCACACGAACGGACGAAGGCCCTTCGGGGAACACGATCCTCTGTGCGAGATGCTGCACCGCGTCGATCGTCTGGCCGTGGCGGCCGATGAACAGCCCCACGTCTTCTCCCTCAAGACGACCGGTGAGCACTCCGTCCCCTTCAGCCACCTCAACCTCAGCGTCGAGCCCAAGGCCGTCCACGATCTCCTCGAGCAGCTCAGCCAGCGCCTCGGGTGGATCGAGATCCGTCATCTCCTCCTGCTCGCGCGCTTCGCTCATCGCCGCCTCCCCGAACGCTTCTTCTTCTTACGTGGCGGTCGCGGCGGTGTCGCAGCCGGACCCGAACTACTGGGTGCACGCCCGGAAGAGGCCGAAGCCCCCTCGGCCGCAGGCGCGCCAGCGCCCGCCGTGATCCCGGACAGCGCAGCTCGCAACGAACTTCGTGGTTTGCCGTTCGTCGAATCGACTGTCGCGACCGGTTTGGGCGGGGGGGGCATGTGTCGTCGAATCAGCGACTGCTGGCCGATCGTCCAGAGGTTCGTGGTGATCCAGTAGACCAGCAGCCCGGCGGGGTAGCGGTAGAGAATGACGACAAAGACGACCGGTAGAAGCAGCATTAGCCGGCGCTGGTTCGGATCTGCAGTCGCAGTCGCGATTAGCGTCGAGGCCAGCTGCGAGCCGACGTAGAGCACGATCAGCACGATCAGCGCCGCACCGGTCGCCTTTTCGGTTATGTCAGGTAGGAACAGGAACTTTGCCGAGTGTCTGGCGACCGAGTCGCAGCTCGTGCTTTCGATGAACTTCGAAAGCGATTCGCCGACCTTGTGGTGCAGGTGGTAGTGCGCTTCCATCTGCGTTCCGCAGATGTGCTTCTTGAGGTCGCTGCGCAGCATGTAGAAGAGCGAGATGAACACAGGCAGCTGCATGACGAGTGGCAGGCAGGATGCCAATGGGTTGATCTTGTTCTCTTGGTAGAACTTCATCAGCTCCTGCTGCTGGCGCTGTTTGTCGTCCTGATACTTGTCTTTCAGCTCCTTGATCTGGGGAGCGAGCCGCTGCATCTCCTGCATTGACTTCAGCTGCCTGAAGGTCAGCGGCACAAGCACGGCGCGGATCAGGACGGTCAACCCAACGATCGCGAGCCCCCAGCTCCCGCCTACAAGGTGGGCGTGGATGAACACCATTACCGACTCGAACAGGCTGATCAGCGGCGAGAAGGCGTCCTGAATCACGTTGGCGAGGATTGGCATGGCTAGGGGGTTCTCATCGGTGGTGGTATTCGGCGGTTGACTTGGAGACTGGTGCGCCGCAGCTGGCCGGCCACGGGCCGGCGGCCCTCCGCCCGATTAGTGCTTTAGATCGTGCCCGATCCTGAACACTCGCTGGGCCTCTACCGGATCGTACCCGCCGTGACTCCAGGGGTTGCACCTCAGGAGGCGCCATCCCGCGAGCACCGGGCCCCTAAGTATGCCGTACTCACGAATCGCGTCGACTGCATAGCGCGAGCAGGTCGGCTCGTACTTGCAGCGCCTCGGGATCCCCGGTGAGATAAAGCGCTGGTAGAAGACGATCGGCGCGCTGATCACCCCCCGTGCGACAGCGCTCCACCGAGCCTTGGGCACATCCATCGGCTGCTCGTGCGCCACGGGTGAGCTCATCTCGGCTCTTCTGTAGCGCTCGGCGTCGGCGCGGCCTGCAGGCCAGCCTTGACCAGCAGCTCCGCTAGCGCCGCATCGATACCCGCGAGGCCCTCGCGCTCGGCGAGCTCACTGGCCGAAGGGCGCGCCACAACGACCAGGTCGTTACCAGGAGTCAGTCCGCTCTCAGCCTGTGCAAAGGACTCGCGCAACAGCCGCTTTACGCGATTGCGCTCAACGGCGCCGCCAACCTTGCGCGACACCGACAAGCCAAGCCGTGGCCGCTCAGTCGCCGCGTTCGGAAACGCGTACAGGACCAGGTGGCGGTTCGCCGTCGAGCGTCCGTGGCGATAGACGCGCTCGAACTCAGCGCTGCGTGAAAGTCGCCCCCCGCGGCGGACGCTCGGCTTCATCGCCTCAGGTGGACAGGCGCTTGCGACCCTTGTCGCGGCGGCGCTTCAGGGTCAGCCGACCCGCCCGCGAGCTCATCCGCGCACGGAACCCGTGGGCACGAGCGCGCTTGCGCTTCTTTGGCTGGTAGGTGCGCTTCACGGTCTAAGTTCTCCTATCGAAGGCTCAAGCGCACCGGCATGACCACGGCGCGCCGCGTGATGAGGCGAGCACGAAGTATAGGACCGCGGAGCCGCTGCCGAGTTTTTCTCGCCAATTGCGGGCACCCTCGAAGCCGCTCGCGGGGCGTTGGATATAGTCGCCAGACCGGGCTCTTAGCGAGCCCTCTTCGAATAGTTTGATCTTTGCTTCTGGGAGAGGAGCTGAAAAGCGCTGCCGTGAGCATTGAGCTCGAGCACATATGGTCGCGGGTGCAAGCCCAGCTCGCCCTCACCGTCGATGAGCCCACCTATCGCACCTGGCTCGAGCCGCTGCGTGCGGTCGAGCTGCGCGAGGACCGCCTCCTACTCGAGGCGCCCGCTCACGCCAGGCGCTGGATACAGGACCGCTTCGGGCGCCATATTCAAGCGAGCGTCGCGCACATGCTCGGCTCCGCGGTCGTCGTCGAGCTCGTCCTGCCACCAGACGTAGAGGCAGCAGCCTCGCCTTCTGCCACTCGCAGACACTCTGGCGGCACGCGTGCTTCCCAACCGCGCGCCTTCGGGGCTAGGTCAGGTCACACACCTGAGTCAACGCCACACACCGGCCCTCTTGGTAACCCCAAGCTGACATTCGACCAGTTCGTCATCGGCGACTCCAATCGCCTTGCGCACGCCGCCGCACTAACCGTGGCGGAGATGCCCGCGCACGCCTACAACCCACTCTTCATCTGCGGTCCCCCCGGCGTCGGCAAGACCCATCTCCTCAGCTCGATCGCCAACCTCCTGCTCTCCCACAACCCGGGTCTCAGCGTTCGCTGCTCCACCGGTGAGGCCTTCACAAACGAGTTCCTCGGCGCGCTCGCAGAGGGTCACACAGAGGCCTTTAAGTCGCGCTTTCGCGACATCGATGTCCTCCTCATCGATGACGTCCAGTTCCTCGAGCGCAAGACCAAGACCGAGGAGGAGTTCTTCCACACGTTCAACGCCCTCCATGACGGTGGGCGCCAGATCGTGCTCACCTCCGACCGTCCACCAAGCGATCTCCAAGCCCTCGAGGACCGCCTACGTGAGCGTTTCCAGGCCGGCCTCGTCGCCGATATCAAAGCCCCGGAGCTGCAGCACTCGCCTTGCGATCCTGCGCAAGCGTGCCGCCCACGATCAAATCGAGCTCCGCGACGAACGAGCCCTCGGGCTAATCGCCGAGCGCGTCCACACGAACGTACGCGCACTTGAGGGTGCCTTGATTCGTGTCGTCGCGTTTAGCTCTCTCACCGGGCGTCCGCTCACCGCGGAGCTCGCCGAGGAGGTCCTCTCAAGCCTCTATCCCCGGTCCACTTGGCCTGGAGCAAACACCCACACCGTTGCCGACATCCAGCGCGTGACCTGCGAGCTCTTCGGCCTCACAACCGAGGAGCTGCTCTCGAGCGCGCGCACCGCCCGCATCGCCTGGCCCCGGCAGCTCGCTATGTATCTAGCCCGAGAGTTGACCACGGAGTCTCTACCCGCTATTGGACGGCACTTTGGCGGGCGCGACCACACCACCGTTATGCACGCCTGTCGGCGAACAAGCGCGCGCATCACTTCTGATGAAACCTCGCGCGACGCTGTGGTAAAGCTGTGCACTGCGCTGGGTTGTGCACAGCCTTAGCGTTGCCCCACGACCCACGACCGCTGCGCCTGAGAGACTTCCTTGCTGCCATCCACAGCTATCCACACAGGTAGCCTCGCCAACCAGCACTCATAGCGCCATATCCACAACCACACAGCACCTACTACCCACTCTTCTTCTAACACCACCTTTATGAAGCTTTCCCTCTCCACCGGACACCTACTTGCTCAGCTGCAGACAGCTGCTCGAGTCGCTTCGACGCGCAGCGCCGTGCAGGCGCTATCCGGGATCATGATCTCGGCACAGCCCGACTCGACGCCAGAGCTCCTTGCGACGGACATGGAGATCGGCCTGCGTGTTCCGCTTGAGGCTCAGGTCACCCGCCCGGGCGCGGCAGTCCTACCCGCTCGTCTCCTACTCGACGTCGCCCGTTCGCTCTCCGCCGATGAGCTCACGATGGAGTTGCGTGCCGCAGAGCAGGACGTGGAGCTGATCTGCGGCCCGACGACTTTCCACCTGCGCACGCTGCGCGCCGAGGACTTCCCGGCGCTTCCCAGTCCCGCACCCGACACCCGCCTGACGCTTCCGATGGACGCCTTCGTGCAAACGGTTAGTCGCGTCGCGCGCTCGGCGTCGCGTGATGAGACGCGCCCCGTCTTGACCGGGATCCTGATGTCGGCCAGCGGCCAAGAGCTGCGGATGGTTGCCACCGACTCCTATCGCCTAAGCGTCAAGGAGACCGCACTCGAGTCAGCGCTACAGGGGACCCTCGAGGCAAACGTGCCGGCACGCGCGCTCCAAGAGCTTGTGCGGATCGCGCAACAGGCCCCCGGCGACACACTCGCCGTCAGCGTCGGCCAAAACCAGGTGATCTTCGAGCTCGGCGAGACCGTTCTCTCCTCACGGTTGATCGACGGCCAGTTCCCAAACTACCGACAGTTGCTGCCAGAGTCGGTCGAGCACGAACTGCGCCTTGCAAGCGCTGAGCTCACCGATGTGGTCCGTCGCATCAGTCTGCTCGCACAGAAGAACGCGCCGCTGCGGCTGAGCTTCTCGGAGGGCACCCTCACAGTCTCCGCCCAGACCCCCGATGTGGGCGAGGCGAGTGAGGCCATTCCAGTGCCATTCCATGGCGAGCCGTTCGAGATCGGCTTCAACCCGGAGTTCCTCCGCGATGGGCTCGAGAGCATCGACTCCGAGGAGCTCGTGCTGAAGCTGATCAGCCCTCTCCGCCCCGGCTTGATCGAATCCCCCGACACCGGGGACTTCGTGTACCTGATCATGCCCATCAGGCTCAACGTGTAGTCGAGCGTTATGCGCGTCGTCAGCGTCGAGATGCGCGACTTCCGCACCTACGCTCGCGCCGAGGCACGACTCGGGCAGGGATTGACCGTTGTGTATGGGCCCAACGGTGCCGGCAAGTCCAACCTGCTTGAGGCCATCTACTTTGGCTGCACCGCCCGCTCACCACGGACTCGCACCGATCGCGAGCTGGTCCGCTTCGGCGCAAAGGCAACGCGCGTCGTGGTGCATCTCATGGATGAGGCTCAGCCACACGAGCTCGCGGTTGGCTACCAAAGCGCCGCCCCTGGCGCTCAAGCGCTCAAGCGAATGACCGCCGACGGCGCTGAGGTCGAGCGCATGCTCGATGTTCAGAGTCGCCCGCTGATTAGCGTCTTCCTCCCTGATCGTCTCGAGCTGGTCAAAGGGGCGCCTGCATTGCGTCGCGCGCACCTCGACCAGGTCGTGGCGGCGATCTGGCCGCTCCGCGGACAGACACGACGCGAGTACTCACGCGTGCTCGCTCAGCGCAACGCGCTGCTCGCCCGCATCCGCGCGGGGCGTGTCGCACCGGGCACACTGTCCACCTGGGACCGCGAGTTGGCGGGTAAGGCGCTGGCTCTGCGTCGCCACCGCGAAGAGGCCGTGGCACTTCTCACAGCACCTTTCGCTGAACGCGCCTCCTTGCTTGGCTGCAGCGGCGAGCCGACGCTGGACTATCGCCCGCGCTCGCGTGCTGAGAACGAGGAGGAGTTCATCGCTGAGCTTGATGTGCGCCGCGAGAGCGACCTCGAACGTGGCTTCTCCGGCCATGGTCCCCACCGCGACGAGCTGGCGACTGTGCGCGAGGGCCGCGAGCTACGTGTCTACGGTTCTCAGGGTGAGCAGCGGCTGGCGCTGTTGGCGCTCTTGCTCGCCGAGCGCGCCGTGCTCGCACAGGAGCGTGGGCGTACGCCTCTGATGCTGCTCGACGATGTGATGAGCGAGCTCGATGGCGATCGTCGCGAGCTGCTTGCCCGGGAGCTCTCGGGCGGCGGGCAAAGCGTGATCGCCACGACAGACCTCGCCCATGTCCCCGGCGCTGGCGAGGCGAGCGTGACACGACTGCGAATCTCATCAGGCGCAATCCTTCAGGAGGCGATCGCGGCATGAGTAGGCTAGCCCCGCGCCAGATCGCCCCTGCCCTCCAGCAGCTCACAACGACGCTCGCTCCGGCCACCACGCTCGCGCGCGTTCAAGGGATCTGGGAGTCAGCAGCGGGCCCCGCCATCGCCGCCGCGGCGCACCCCAGCTCCGAGCACAACGGGGTCTTGACGGTGACCTGCGGCGCTGCGGTGTGGGCTCAGGAGCTCGACCTGATGGCCAACGCCTTGATCGCACAACTAAACGAGTTGCTCGGTGAGGAGACGATCAGTGCCCTACGCTGCCGAACCGGCTGAGATGAGTGGCCCCGCCTGATTCCCCCAAGGGCCCAAAAATGCCTGGATTTTGCAGGTATTTGGGGTGCTTGCGCAAACGAGTCGAGGGTCCCTTCGTGCTATCCTTACAGGCATAGCTAACCCGCCCCGGCCGTGGACTTTGCGCCCCGGAATCCGGGGCGTTCTCACGTCATCGGAGGGCCATTGGCAACAGCTAGCAACAGCTCTGAAGAGAGCGCCGCATCTGGGGGCGTCAACGACCCCTCGATGATGGGCGGCTCGGCGAGCTACGACGCCCAGGACATTACGGTCCTCGAGGGCCTGCAAGCGGTACGCAAGCGCCCCGGTATGTACATCGGCTCGACCGGTGTAATGGGCCTCCACCACCTCGTCTATGAGGTGGTCGACAACTCCGTCGACGAGGCCTTGGCTGGCTTCTGCACCGAGGTCTCGGTCGTCATCCACCCCGACAACTCCGTCACGGTCGTGGACAACGGCCGCGGGATCCCTGTGGCACGCATGGAGAAGGAGGGGCTGCCGGCGGTGCAGGTCGTCCTCACCGTCCTGCACTCGGGCGGCAAGTTCGGTGAGGGCGGCGGCTACAAGGTCTCCGGCGGGCTGCACGGGGTCGGTGTCTCGGTTGTCAACGCGCTCTCAGAACGCCTCAACATCGAGATTCGCCGCGACGGTCACGTCTTCTCCCAGGAATATGCGCGCGGCGCCCCTCAGACGGACCTGATCCAGGGCGAGAAGTCAGCGGACACGGGCACGAGCATTACCTTCCTTCCCGACGCCGACATCTTCGAGACGCTCAACTTCGACTTCCTGACGCTCGAGGAGCGTCTCCGCGAGACGGCCTTCCTTACGCGCGGGCTGAAGATCTCGATCAAGGACGAGCGCGGCGAGGGTCACTACGCCGAGTTCCAGTACGAGGGCGGCATCGAGGACTTCGTCTCCTACCTGAACGAAAACAAGGACACGGTGCACCGCAAGGTCGTCTTCTTCGCGGGCGAGTCCGAGGAGGGCGCAGCCGAGATCGCGATGCAGTGGAACGCCTCCTACCAGGAGTCGATTCACTCCTTCGCCAACAACATCAACACACCCGAGGGCGGATCACACCTCTCGGGCTTTCGCTCAGCGCTCACGCGCACCGTCAACAAGTACGCCCGCGACCACGGCTTGCTCAAGGAGAAAGAGGACAACCTCTCCGGCGAGGACGTCCGTGAGGGTCTCACGGCGGTGGTATCCGTCAAGTTGCGCGACCCGCAGTTCGAGGGTCAGACCAAGACCAAGCTCGGTAACCCCGGAATGGCGGGCTTCGTCGAGTCGATCGTCAACACCGGGCTGGGCGAGTTCCTCGAGGAGAACCCCAGCGAGGCGCGCGCGGTCATCTCCAAGGCGGTCCAGGCGCAGCGCGCCCGCGAGGCTGCCCGCAAGGCGCGCGACCTAACGCGCCGCAAGTCTGCCCTCGAGAACTCGACGCTCCCGGGCAAGCTCGCCGACTGCTCGGTCAAGGACCCCTCGCTGGCGGAGCTGTTCGTGGTCGAGGGTGACTCCGCTGGCGGTTCAGCCAAGCAGGGCCGCGACCGCAACACCCAGGCCGTGCTGCCGCTCCGCGGCAAGATCCTCAACGTTGAGAAGTCGCGCATCGACAAGGTCCTGCAGAACACCGAGGTCCAGGCACTAATCACCGCGATCGGGACCGGTGTGCGCGATGAGTTCAACATCGAGAACGCCCGTTACCACAAGATCGTGCTGATGACCGACGCGGACGTCGACGGCGCGCACATCCGCACGCTCGTGCTGACGCTGCTCTTCCGTGAGATGGAGGAGCTGATCAAAGCCGGCTACGTCTACATCGCCAAGCCGCCGCTCTACAAGCTCAAGCAGGGCGCCCGCGAGCGCTACATCGAGAAGGACTCAGAACTCGAGGAGATCCTGCTCTCGGACAAGTGGGACAAGATCGAGATCTTCGACCGCCACGGCACCCAGTTCAAGCTGACCGAGGCGCGCTGGCAGCGCTTCACGCGCCTGCTCAAGCAATACGAGGGCTGGTCCTCTTCGCTACGTGCTGTGCACGGACACGACGTTGTGCAGTTCCTCGAGGAGTCATCCTTGCTCGGCGATCAAGTGCTTAGTGCCGAGGCAGCGATCGAGCAGCTCTCAAACGCCGCCGCCGACGGCGATACCCATGCCACCGAGCTGCTCGAGCAGGACCCGCTCGAGCTACGCGTGAAGGCGGTTGAAGAGAAGACTGGCTTCGCCCGTATCCACCGCATCAAGCGCAGCCTGTTCGACTCGCAGGAGTACCGTTCGCTCGCTCGCGTCCACGCGCAGTTGATCGAGCTCGCCGGAACCCCAGCCTTCGAGGTGCGTCTCGCTGATGCCCGTGAACCCGCCGCCTCCTTCGAGGCGCTGCACCCGGCGGTCATGAGTGTCGCGCAGAAGGGCACCAAACTGCAGCGTTTCAAGGGACTCGGCGAGATGAACGCCGAGCAGCTCGGCGAAACCACGATGGCGCCAGCGACCCGCACCCTCGCGCAGGTAACGCTCGAGGACGCCTTCGCCGCCGACCGCATCTTCTCGATGCTGATGGGCGACCAGGTCGAGCCGCGCAGAGCATTCATCGAGGACAACGCCAGGGCGGTGGCCAACCTAGATGTGTAGTCAGGAGGTGACGCATGGCATCGGCTGACGTGATCAGCGGCGGCAACGTCGAACCGCGCGCGCTCGAGGAGGAGATGCGCACGGCATACCTGGACTACGCGATGTCGGTGATCGTCGGACGCGCGCTGCCCGACGTCCGCGACGGCCTCAAGCCCGTCCACCGCCGCGTGCTCTACGCGATGAACGAGCTGGGCCTCGGCCCGACCCGCTCCTACGCCAAGTGCGCCAAGATCGTGGGCGAGGTGATGGGCAACTATCACCCGCACGGCGACTCCGCCATCTACGACACGCTCGTACGTATGGCGCAGGAGTTCTCGATGCGCAACGAGCTCGTCGACGGCCAGGGCAACTTCGGCTCCGTCGACGACGACCCGGCGGCCGCGATGCGCTACACCGAGGCGCGCCTCGCGCGGATCGCGACCGAGATGCTGCGCGATCTCGATATGGACACGGTTGACTTCGTGGCCAACTACGACGGCTCGCGCCGCGAACCGCTCGTGCTGCCTGCGCGCTTCCCCAACCTGCTTGTCAACGGCTCCTCTGGCATCGCCGTGGGTATGGCCACGAACATCCCGCCGCACAACCTGCGTGAGGTGATCGACGCAACGGTCGCCTACATCGACGACCCCAACATCGATACGGCCGGACTGATGCGCCATGTCAAAGGACCGGACTTCCCGACCGGCGGCATCATCCTCGGCCACGGCGGCATCAAAGACGCCTATGAGACCGGGCGCGGCAGGGTCCGCGTGCAGGCGCGCGCACACATCGAGCCGCTAACGCACGGCAAGGAGGCGATCGTCGTAACCGAGTTGCCCTTCATGGTCAAGAAGGGCGGCGAAGGCAACCTAATGACGAAGATCGCCGAACTCGTCAACGACAAACGCATCCCCGAGATCTCCGACCTGATCGACCAGTCCGACAAGCGCGGCATGCGCCTCGTGATCGAGCTCAAGCGCGACGCGATCCCCAAGGTCGTGCTCAACAAGCTTTACAAGCACACCTCGATGCAGACGACCTTCGGCGTGAACATGGTCGCGCTCGTCGACAACGTGCCCAAGACGCTGAACCTGCGCGAGGTGATCCACCACTACGTCGCGCACCAGCGCGAGGTGATCGTACGCCGCACCAAGCACGAGCTCTCCGAGAAGGAGGCCCGCGCGCACATCCTCGAGGGACTGCTCACCGCGCTCGAGCACCTCGACGCGATCATCGAATTGATCCGCGCCTCCCGCGACCGCGACGCGGCCCGCGAGCAACTGGTCGCGCGCTTTGAGCTGAGCACGATCCAGGCGACCGCGATCCTCGACCTGCGCCTCTCACAGCTCACCGCGCTCGAGGCTGACTCCATCAAACAGGAGCACGCCGATGTCTCCGAGCGGATCGCCGAGCTGCGCGCGATTCTTGGCGATGAGACGCGAGTACTCGCGGTGATCAAGGAGGAGCTCGCTGAGATCCGCGAGCGTTTCGGCGATGAGCGGCGCACCGAGATCAGCCACTCCGAGGACGAGATCGACATCGAGGACCTGATCGCCGACCAGCAGATGGTGATCACGATCACCCAGACCGGCTACATCAAGTCGCTGCCCTTGGCCACCTACCGCCAGCAGGCGCGCGGCGGGCGTGGTGTCACGGGTATGGACATGAAGGACGGCGACTTCATCGAGCACCTCTTCGTCTGCTCTTCCCACGACTACCTGCTGTTCTTCTCCAACCGCGGCAAGGTCTACCGCTCAAAGGTCTACGAACTGCCCGAGGCTCAGCGCACCGCCAAGGGCCGTGCGCTCGTCAACATCCTGCCCCTGCGCGAAGACGAGCGTATCCAGGCGGTCGTCTCCACGCGTGACTTCTCAGAGACCCAGTTCCTCGTCTTCGCGACCCGCAACGGCACGATCAAGAAGACCGAGCTGGCCGCTTACAACACGCCGATCAAAGCCGACGGCATCATCGCGATCAACATCCGCGACGACGACGAGCTGCTCGCGGTGCGCGCTGTCGACCCGGGCGATGAGATCATCATGGTCTCCCGTGCAGGCCTGACGGTTCGCTTTGCTGAGTCCGACGCCCGCTCGATGGGTCGCGACACGACCGGCGTGCGCGGCATGGACGTCGGCAAGACGGGGCGGGTGATCGCCATGGACGTCGCCCGCGACGACATGGATCTGCTCGTTGTGACCGAGAATGGCTACGGCAAGCGCACCCAGATCAGCCAGTACCGCAAGACCAACCGTGGCGCTAAAGGCGTCAAGACGATTGGCCTCACCGAGCAGAAGGGCAGCCTCGCTGGCGCCCTCGTGGTGCGCGATCACCAGGAGCTTGTCTTCATCAGTGTCACCGGCATGGTGCAGCGGACGGCCGCTGCTGGGATCTCCCAGCAGGGCCGTTCGGCGACAGGTGTGCGCGTTATGAATCTCAAGGACGAAGACATCGTCAGCGCTGTCGCGCTGGTCGTGGATACCGGTGAGGAGGTCGCCCTACCCGAGGGCGAGCAAGGGCTGCCTGACGAGGGCGCAGAGCCCGCAGCGCCGCCTGCGGAGTAGTCCTAGTCCCGACTGGCGGGACTACTGTGCCTTTTCGCACATAAGCCGCGGACTTCCTCCAAACCGTCCAAGATCGCCCTCCCACGCTCAGATAGGGGTATCCCTCATCCGACAGAGAGAGGGTGTACCGCCCGGCCCAGCTCATCGCCACCACTCTCGCCTGTACCGCGCTGAGCACCGCTTCTGGGCTAGTTCCCCTCCAGTCCGCTGCCGCCTCCCCGCCGCGAGCAACCGCTACCCGCGCGGGCACGCACGCACGTCGCGCAGGGCGGGTCAGACACAGTACGTGCCGCTCTAGCGCTCGCACCCGGGTGCACGCCCGTCGTGCTGGATGCAAAGCCGCGGCCCGCAAGCTGCGCACCGAGATACGTGGCCGGTCACACCCCAACGCGCCCACGCCGCCGCCGGCTCGCTCGGTGACCAAAACGGGCACTCCGGTGTCCGCCGCGGGCACCGGACCACTCAACGCCGCGGCCGTCGCCGCTGCGCTCGCGACGCCCTGCGCAAACACCGAACTAACACCCGAAGTGAGCAACGCGCCCTTGATCCGCACGGCAGTTCTCTGCCTTGTCAACCGCGAGCGCGCGCAGCACGACGAGAACCCGTTGCGGCTCAGTGATCGCCTCGAACAGGCTGCTGAAGGGCACTGCAGCGAACTGATTGCGGATGACTACTTCGCGCACATCTCCCCCAGCGGCGAGACGCCGGTCGACAGGATTCGTGCCACGGGCTACATCCCCGGACCTTCAGTTGGCTACGTCCTCGGTGAGAACCTCGCCTGGGGCACCTACAACCTGGCCACCCCCCAGGCGATCGTCGCGGCATGGATCGCCTCGCCCGGACATCTCGCGAATATCCTCGAAGCGAAGTACACCGAAACCGGGATCGGCATCACCGCAGCTGTGCCCGCCTCGCTCGGTAACGGCGCGCCCGGCGCTACCTACGCGCAGGAGTTCGGCGTCATCATCCAATGAGGACGCCGCGAGGAAATCGCCGTCCTCGTCATCTCCTTTCGCTACTCTGGCGAGACCAGAGAAAGGAGGTGGTCCAAACGTTGACTCACATGCCTTACGGGACCCTGGAGGTGACCGGCCGCTAGGTCGGGAGGCTGGTCCGACCGAACCGGTTTGACGCTCGCTTCGCGAGCGTCCCCGAACCGGTCAGCGGAATCCAACCCGGGACACCCCGAGACGACAGCCGGTCTGGTCCCTCCGGCCTTGCGTACGTCGCTCTCGGTTTTTCCAGTCAATAGCCGTACCGTGAAGGGCGCCCTCGTCAGGCGCCCTTCACGCGCTTAAGGCTCAGGCCGCCTGCGGGAGGTACTGCAGCCAAGCCGTCGGGATCGTTGGGCTCGCCACGTGGATGAAGATCTCAGCGCGCGGCGTGCGCGGTACCCGTCGCGGGTGCATCCCCGCCTGGCGCGGCAGGCGGTCGCCCTTGCGCCGGTTGCAGGGTGCGCAGGAGGCGACGATGTTCTCCCAGTTAGAGCCCCCGCCCTTTGAGCGCGGGATCACGTGATCGACGGTCAGGTTCGAGCGTGAGCCGCAGTACTGGCAGGTCCAGCTGTCGCGCGCAAACACGGCCCGTCTCGTGATCTTGCGGCGATGCGCATCGCGCGGCACGTTGACGTAGCTCACAAGGCGGATCACGACCGGCCGCGCGAGCGTCGAGCTCTCGGAGTGCAGCTCCCAGCGGCTGCGCTCGAGGAGCTCGGCCTTTTCCTTCAGCAGCAGCACAACCGCGCGGCGCACGGTGCAGACGTTGATCGGCTCAAACGTCGCATTCAAAACGAGCACCCGGCCGCCCATCGCCCCACGGGGCGATGAATCAGGTCCGTGCCGCTGGTGCTCTAGGGGCGGCACGGACCCCACCGGCTCTGGTGGGACTGTGCTCTCCATGTTCAGCGCCGAGTGTAGCGGGGCAGGGCGCCGATGTGTGCGTGTGCGAGCTTCCGATTTCAGGCGGTCTGCCGCAGCTCGCGCACGGCGGCCGGGTAGGAGCCGAGCACGCGTACCTCCTCGCAGTGGCCGCGTAGCCCCTCAACGGCCGCAGCGACATCAGCCTCCTGCAGGGCCCCGGAGAGATCCACAAAGAAGTTGTAGCTGCCCAGCCGCTCGCGTCGCGGGCGCGACTCGATCTTGGTGAGGTTGATCTCGCGGCGGGCGAACTCGTCAAGACATTGCACGAGCCAGCCGGGTCGCTCAGCGCCCAGTCCCCAGAAGACGAGCGACGTCTTCCACTCCGGGCTGGGCTCGTGCAGCGGCGTCGGGCTCTGCTGCTCCTCCGTGCGTGCAAGCCACACAAAGCGCGTCTCGTTGTCCTCGCGGTCCTCGATTCCGGAACGGATTACGGTGCCGCCGTAGATTTCAGCGGCCAGCGGTGTGCCGATTGCGCTTGCCCCACGGCGACCCTCAGCGAGAACTAGACGCACCGCCTCAGCGGTCGAGGTCGCAGGAAGTACGCGGGCCCCGGCGAGCTCTTCGCGTAGCAGTCGCGTGCACTGGCCGGGTACCTGCGGATGAGTCATCACCGTGTCGATCTCCGCGAGCGGGAGCATCTCCGCGGCGATCAGCGCATGTCGGACGCGCAGGACCACCTCACCCACAATCTTCAGATCCGCGGGCTCTCCCGCGAGCTCATCCAACGTGACGCTGATCGAGCCCTCGAGCGAGTTCTCGATCGGCACGATCGCCCAACGCACAAGACCCTCGCGTAGCGCCTTGATCGTGTCGTAGATCGAGCCCATCGCAACCGACTCGACGGTCTCGCCTTGGACGCTCGCGAGCAGCGCCTCCTCGCTGAAGGTCCCCTGAGGTCCGAGATAGCCGACCCGCTGGCGGCCCTCTGCGGCCTCAGGCAGGGTGCTCATCCTGCTCTGCTTGCCCTGCGCCGCTCAACGCCAGGCGCACAGCGTCGGCCTCCTCCGGCGAGAGCTCCAGTTCGCCCTGCCCCCCACGCACCTGCTTGCCGTAGACACGGGCCTGGTCGCGGTGGTGAATGCAGGAGAGCACGATCCCCGACTGCTGATCGTCGAGCAGCGCGATCGACATCGACTGCTGGCCCGAGAGCTCGTTGTAGGCGTCATAGCGCACGAGCGCCCGGTGTGAGATCGCGCCGCGCAGCGCCCCCTCGGCCTCGGCCAGACGCCCGTCGAGACGGCTCGCCACATGATCCACGTGCTCCTGGAGCGATTCGAAAGCCTCTTGCAGCGCTGCCCCCTGCGCCATGAGGTCCTGCGTCTTACCGCTGCCGAGCACGATCCGCTGCGCGCTCCGTAGGCGCCTGACGCGCAGGCTCAGCACGAGGCAGCCGAGCAGCGCCGCGATTGCCACGGCGCCTGCGGCTATCGCGATGATCCCCTGGGTGTTGGTGACGCTGGCGAGCATCGCCACAAGTTAGCCGCTGGTGGGGCTAGGCGCCGAAGATCACCAGGAACGTGCCCTTGTTGTTTTCGAGGTCGTTCTCCCCAGGAACCCCCTCGATGTTGACCTGGACCTTCGCCGCCGCCCCAAGCGGGATGCCCGTGACGGGGATTTCGACGTTGACCGCCTTACCCGGTTCGCTCTTTTCGAGCACGTGCGAGGCTTTGTATTGCTTGCCCCCGGCCGTGACGACGATGTCGACCTTGACGTTCGTCTCGGGGAATTCGCCCGAGTTTTCAACCTGTACGGTGAAGGTCGGGTTGCCGCCGCCGCTGACGTGATTGAGCGTCGGTTCCGGCGCCAGCGTGTTGGTGGCGACGCTCACGACCTTGAGCGCGCTGCCGTGATTGCCGCTGACGGTCTGCCCGCTCGTGGCGGAGCCCACAGGCTGACCGGTGAGCCTCGAGAAGGTCGTGGTCGGGTCGAGCCAGCCGACGTTCGCCAGAAAGCGCGTCGGCGTCGTCGTCAGGCCTTTGATCCCGGCTGAGGCGAGCGTTTGCGCGATCAGCGGCGCGACCCGCTGGGAATAGATGACGTCGGAGGCGAGGAATATCTCCATGTCCCCGGCGAGTTCCGTGCTCGCCTGCTTGCTCTTGGAGCCCAGCGCCGTTGGCACGAGCGCCGCGAGCTTCGTCATGCCTTCTTCACGGAGGTGGAACACGAGCGTAAGCGCGCGCTGTGCACCGACCATTTCCCCAGGGACCTTGAGACCGGACGCGCGTTCAGCGAGTTTGCGCGCGGCGAGCCGCAGCTGGTCAATCTGCACCTCGACGTCGAGCGCGGACTTGCCGCTGGCGCCGGCGAGCGCGGTGAACAGTGGCCGCGAGACCTGTGAGTCGGATTCGGAGGCGAGTTCGCCGACTGTGTGGTTGTAGTCCTTCAGCGACTGCTGCTTTTGGCTTTTGAGACAGCCGTTGATGACAAGCACGATGATGATCAGCGCCACCACCGCGGCGCCCGCGGCTACGCGGCGGCGCACCATCAGCGTGTGCTGGTCAAGCCCTGAGGCGCGGCCCGCGGCAGCTGGCCTGCGGGGTCGCGGCTGTCGGGGTGTGCGAGCTGAGACCGGCCGTGCGGCTGTCTCCTCCTCGCCATCGTCAAAGAACGACAAAAGCCAACCGCCTCTTTGCAGGGACTTCCCGGAAGGGGCCCAGTATGACTGCAGCCAACTTCCGTGACGAGCCTGCAAGTTCTCGGTCAGAGCGCATTTTCCTGCCTCTGCGTGCAGGGAGGTGACCTGAGGACGGCGAACGCGACATCCGGTGGAGTCTCCGCGCACCCTCCTACAGAGATCCCCGCGCGGCGATGACGCCGGGCGAGATCGTCCCCTGCGGCGCATCGCTCGCAGTCCGCCCAGCGCCCCCAGCGACCAAGCACTCGCTACCGATGCGCTCCTGCTCGGACGCTATCGCCTCTGCGAGCGCCTCGGCGCCGGCGGCTTCGGTGTCGTCTGGCGTGCTCGTGACGAGCTCCTGCACCGCGAGGTAGCCCTCAAGCAGATCCTGATCGGGCCCGAGAGCGACAGCGAGCGCGCAAAACGCGAGGTGCTTGCAGCGGCGCGCCTGGCGCATCCGGCGATCGTTGCCCTCTATGAGGCCTCCGTCGTGGAGGGCGCCTGCTACTTGATCTCCGAACTGATCGAGGGGGAAACGCTCGCGCAGCTGATCGCCGGCGGCGAAGCTGAGGACCGCGAGCTGCTCGAGATCGGCCTGGCACTCGCCGCGGCACTCGCCCACGCCCACACGCGCGGGGTCATCCACCGCGACATCAAGCCTCAGAACGTGCTGATTCCGAGGCAGCGGGGCGAGCACGGTGCGGCCGCCAAGCTGACCGACTTCGGCGGTGCCAGCCTCCTCGGCGAGGACGGCTTGACGCGCACCGGTGATGTGCTCGGCACGCTCGCCTACATGGCTCCCGAGCAATCTGAGGGGGAAGAGGTCGGCGTTGAGGCGGACCTCTATGCGCTGGCGCTCGTGCTCTATGAGGCGCTCAGCGGCGTGAACCCCGTGCGCGGAGCAACGCCGGCGGCGACCGCGCGACGGATCGGCAGCGAGCTCGAGTCGCTGTGTCGCTACCGCCGCGATCTGCCCCGCACGCTGATCGACGCCCTCGACGAGGCCCTCTCGCCCGAGCCCGAGGATCGCGGCACGCTCGAGGACCTGAAAGCTGTCCTTCAAGAAGCTCTCGAGGGTCCTCTAGGCGATCGCCCGACCTTACGGCGCCGGCTGACGCGCCCAGCAGAGCTACCCACCCGCCAAGCGGCGCAGCGCACGCAGGCGCCGGTTCTCAGACGTCGGCCAATCGCAGTGCAGCCGCCGATGCCCGCGCTTGCGCTTGATGAGGCACGCGAGGAGGAGCTGCGCGAGCGGCATCAGTCGCGCGGACGCCTAACGCTGCCGCGTGCCGTGTGGCTCGCCGCGCTGGTGGGGCTGGTTGGCTGGGAGGTCGCGGCTGGACGCGCCGGTGTCGGGCTGCTCGCCTTCGCCGCCCTGCTGCCAGTGCTGGCGCTTGGAGTCGAGCGCCGCCGTCTCGGTGTCGGTTGGCTCGCGGCGGCGCTCGCTCCGGCTCTTGGTCTCGCCGGTCTCGCCGGCGCCTTCCCGGCGCTCGCGGGGCAGGCCTCCCGTTGGCGCGAGCGCGCGCTGCTGGGAGCGCTCGGCTACTGGTGGTTGACGCTCGCAGAGCCACTCTTCGCCCGCCGCTTGTGGCTCGGCTCGCCCGCGGCGACTCCCGCCCGCAGCTCCTGGGAGCGCTCGATCGACCTCACCGCCGGCCACGTCATCGGTCCGCTGCTGAGCCTTGGCGTGCTGTTCGGTGCACTCCTTTGGGCCGTCGCCGCTGTCGCTTTGCCGTGGCTCGTGCGCGGGCGCAGCGCGCTACTCGACTTGGGCGCCGCCAGCGTGTGGACGGTCGGTGTGTTCTTGCTCACCCCGGCGCTCGACTCGGGGCTCGCGTCCCACGCGGCGTATCACACGGCCCGTGGAGCGCTCCTCGGGGCGATCCTTGGCGGGCTGGTGGCAGTCGCTGCGCGGGCTCTGCGCGGGCCCGTCTGACGTAGGGTGCGTAGCATGGCTCACGGTGCCCGGCCGCTTTAACCCCGATTGGCTCAGCCCCCGCCGATGAACCTGCTCAAAAGCGTCGAGACCACGATCGCCAACCTCGTCGAGGGGACCTTCGGGCGCGTATTTCGCTCGGAGGTTCGCCCGATGGAGCTCGCCCGCAAGCTCGCCCGTGAGATGGACGCCCACCGCACGGTCTCGGTCTCGCGTGTCTACGTGCCCAACGAGTACACGATCTGGCTCTCCCGGGAGGACCGCGGCCGTTATGACGGCGTCGAGCATGAGGTGATCGACGAACTCTGTGCCTATCTACTCGAGCACGCGCGCCGCGAGGATTTGATCATGGCCTCACCGCCCCAGATCGACTTCCAAACCGACGAGCGGCTCGCGTTGGGGGAGTTCGGCATCCAGGCACGGTTGGTCCGCCACGGCGGCCACAGTGGGGAGCACTCCGTGGTAGCACTCGACCAGGAAGAGCATGGCCAGACGATGATCTACAGCACCTCCGCGCGCGTCGGCGGTCCCGTCGAAGAAGCCCAGGGACGCCGCCACGCTCCGCGCGCGCTGCTGATCGTCGGCGCGCGTCGCCTGCTAATCCCCCCGGCCGGCGGCGTGATCGGTCGCAGCCGCGACTGTGAGATCGTGCTCGAGGACGCTGGCATCTCACGCCACCACGCTGAGCTACGCCCCCACGAGGATGGTTGGACGATCGAGGATCTCGGTTCGACCAACGGCGTGCGCATCAACGGACGCGAGATCCATGGCGCCCGCCCGCTGAGCGCCGGCGATCGCCTCGAGCTCGGCTCCACAGAGATCCTCTTCGAGCTGGGATGAACACGCTCGAACCGGTATCAGTGGCGCTCAAGTTCGGCTTCCTGGCGGTGCTCTATCTGTTCCTGCTGTGGGTCGTGCGCAGCGCGCGCCGTGACCTAAGCGCGGGTGCTCCGACCCGCGTCGAGCTCGGCCAGGATCCACGGATGGGCTCGCCGGATGCCACCGGCCTGCACTCGGCCTCGAGCCTCGGTCCGATCGATATTGCCCACAGCTCACCGCGGCTCGTTGTCGAGCGCGCGCCAGGGCACGATCCGGGAATGATCTATGACCTCGACGGTGAGCTCGTGCTGGGCCGCGGCGATCGCGCGGAGATCCGTCTTGAGGATCCCTTCGCCTCCTCTCGCCACGCCTTGATCTACGAGCAGGGCAATGTGGTTGTGATCGAAGATCTCGGCTCCACGAACGGGACATATCTCAACGAGGAGCTGCTGCAGACGCCGAGGCCGCTGCATCCCGGCGACCGCGTGCGCATCGGCGATAGCGAATTCACCTTCGAGGTCGGCTGAGGTGCTGCGTGTAGCCGAGCAATATGCCGGGACCGACACCGGGCGCCAACGGCGCGCAAACGAGGACTCGCTGCTCGCGCGATCGCCGCTGTTCGTGGTCGCCGATGGGATGGGCGGCGCCCAGGCCGGTGAGGTCGCCTCGCGGATTGCGGTCGAGTCCTTCCAGCCCGGCCTTGGCGAGGAGCTCGAGCCCGAGCTCGCGTTGGCTGAGCTCGCGCGCGCAGCCAACGCCCGCATCCATGAGCTCTCGCACTCGAACACCGAACAGGCCGGGATGGGCACAACGCTCACCGCTGTATACGTGGGCGAGCGCGACGTCGCGATCGCCCACGTGGGCGACTCGCGCGCCTACTGCCTACGCGACGACGAGCTCGCTGCGCTTGACCGACGATCACTCGCTCGTCGATGAGTTGATGCGTCAGGGGCGGCTGACCCCCGAGGAAGCCGTCGAGCACCCGCAGCGCTCGGTGATCACCCGTGCGCTTGGCCCCGAGGGCACGGTCGAGGTCGACACGCGCTCCTTCCGCGCCCGCGCCGGGGATATCTATCTGCTCTGCAGTGACGGTCTGACGACGATGCTCTCCGAGCAGCAGATCGCTGAGCTCCTGCTTGCCAACGTGAATCTCCGCGACGCCGGCGAGGCGCTGATCGCGGCCGCCAACGAAGCGGGCGGACGCGACAACATCACGGTGCTGCTGTTGCGCCTCGAGGAGGTCTCCCCGGGCCAGGCGCACCCGCTCGAGGAGCATGCGACGCTCACCGATATGCCAGCTGTCGAGCCCCTGGCGAGTCCTCCGCGTGTGCCCCGCAGCCCTCGCCCTCCAGCGGCCGCGAGCTCACCCCAGGCGCTGGTGCGCCGCCCCAAGCGGCTACGACGCTTGGGTGCTCTCGCCGTGGCACTGGCCGTTGTCGGCGTACTTGCCGCGGCCGCCTATCTAGCGGTGCAGCGGGTCTACTTCGTGGGGACCAACGACCGCGGGCTCGTAACGCTCTTTCGCGGACTGCCGGTGCGCCTGCCCGGCAACATTGACCTGTACAGCAGCGAGTACGTCTCGGGCGTGAGCGCCTCGACGCTCACCGCGCAGCGGCGGCGCACGCTGCTCGATCACTCGCTGCGCTCCGAAGGCGACGCGGCCTCGCTGATCCGCAGCCTCGAACTGGGGCAGCTCGAATGAGGCGGCTGCTGTGAACCGTCCGATCCTTCGCCTCTTCGGCTTCGTCGTGCTGCTGTTTGCCCTGCTCGTCGCCTTCACCTCGCGCTGGACCGTCTTCGAAGCCTCCTCGCTGCGCAACAACGCCTTCAACGTACGACCCCTGCTCGAGCAGGAACGGATCGCCCGCGGGCCGATCGTTGCGGCCGACGGCTCAGTGCTCGCGCGCTCTGTGCGCCGCTCCGGCGGTAGCTACGAACGCACTTACCCGGCCGCTGGCCAGTTCGCCCAGGCGATCGGCTACTACTTCACCACGCTCGGCAAGACTGGCCTTGAGAGCTATCGCAACACCCAGCTCAGCGGGCAGAGCGTCGGCAAGCTGCAGAGCGTGCTCGACCAGCTGCAGGGCAAGCGCCGACGTGGCGAGAAGGTCGTCACGACGCTCGATCCTCGCGCCCAGCAGGTGGCAAATACGGCTCTCGCGGGCCACAAAGGCGCAGTTGTCGCGCTCGAACCACGCAGCGGCGCCGTCACGGTGATGGCCTCAAGCCCCGGCTATGACCCTAACTCGATGCGCTCACCTGCGGTTGCCGCGAGCATCAAAAACGATCCGGCTGCGCGTCTGATCAACCGCGCAACCCAGTTTGGCTATGCGCCCGGTTCGACCTTCAAGCTCGTGACCGCCACGGCAGCGATCGACTCAGGCGCCTTCACACGCGAATCGACCGTCAGTGGCCGCAACGACATCCCGATCTCTGGCGTCCCCCTCCAGAACGACGAAAACGAGAGCTTTGGGCCGATCACGCTGACGCAGGCGCTGACGAAATCGGTCAACACCGTCTGGGCGCAGGTCGCTGAACGCCTCGGCAAGCGCACGCTCGCGCGCTACATGGATCGCTTCGGCTTCGACCGCAAGCCCGAGCTGGACTATCCCGCCACCGAAATGTCCAGTAGCGGCGAGTATCTCGGTGAACGGTTGCTCTCGCCGACGAGCTCACGCGTCGATGTGGGGCGCATGGGCATCGGTCAGGACAAACTCGCTGTCACGGCCCTACAGATGTCTGAGGTGGCCGCAGCGATCGCCAACGGGGGTCGCTTGATGGTGCCGCATATGACCAGCCGGATCGTCGACGCCGAAGGACGCACCGTGCAACGGATCGCCCCGCGCGTGCAAGCCGACGTTATGAAGCCCACGACGGCCTCCGCCGTGACCGCGATGATGGAGGCGGTGGTCAACGAAGGCACCGGCACCGCAGCCCAGATTCCGGGCGTCCAGGTCGCGGGCAAGACCGGTACGGCAGAGACGCTGATCGGCAACAGGATCAACAACGTCTGGTTCGTAGCCTTCGCCCCTGCCAGCGCGCCGCGGGTCGCGATCGCGGTGACCTTGCAAGGGGTCCCCGGCCAGGGAGCGGCCTTCGCTGCGCCGGTCGCCAGAGAAGTGATTGAAAGGCTCCTGCATGATTGAACCGGAGACGATCATCGACGGGCGCTACCGCGTGATCTCACGCCTCGGCTCGGGGGGCATGGCCGACGTATACCTCGCCCAGGACCAGCTGCTGGGTCGCGAGATGGCGATCAAGGTCCTGCACCACCACTTCGCTGAAGATCAGGAGTTCGTCGAGCGCTTCCGCCGTGAGGCATCAAGCGCCGCGGCGCTCTCGCATCCAAACATCGTCGGCATCTTCGACCGCGGCGAGTGGAACGGCACCTACTACATCGCGATGGAGTATGTGGCCGGGCGCTCCCTGAAGGCGATCGTGCGCGAAGACGGGCCGCTCGAGCCCGCCGCCGCGATCGACATCGTCATCCAGATTCTGCGCGCTGCCCGCTTCGCCCATCGCCGCGGGGTCATCCACCGTGACCTCAAGCCCCACAACGTGATCATCGACGAGGAGGGACGCGCGCGCGTCACCGATTTCGGCATCGCCCGTGCCGGCGCCTCCGACATGACGATGACCGGCTCGATCATGGGTACTGCCCAATACCTCTCACCCGAGCAGGCCCAGGGTTACAGCGTCAGCAGCTCCTCCGATATCTACTCGGTCGGGGTGATCCTCTACGAGCTGCTGACGGGGGTTGTCCCCTTCGAGGGCGAGACAGCCGTGGCGATCGCCTTCAAGCAGGTCTCAGCGACGCCGCGCTCGCCGAGTGAACTGAAGCCGGGCATTCCCCACTCGCTCGACCAGGTCGTGTTGCGCGCGCTCGCGAAGGACCCAGCCGAGCGCTATGCCGACGCCGATGAGCTGATCAACGCACTGCAGCACGAGCGCGACGCGCTCGCGGCTCAGGCGGGCACTGCCTTGACCAGCGCCTATGACGGTCACCACACCTCTGAACACCACCCCGCCGCGGGCGCCCTGCTGATGGCGCCGGCCGCGCTCGGCGAGGAGTATGCGCCGCAAGCAGCCGAGAATCGCCGACGCCGTGCGCTGTGGTGGGGGTTGGCCCTGCTCGTGCTCGCGGGCATCGCCGCGCTCGTGATCGTGCTGCTACAGCCCGCCAAGATGGTGACCGTGCCCGATGTCGGTGGGCGCACAGAACAGGCTGCGGGCGCAAGCCTGCGCCAGGCTGGCCTCGACCCCGTTCCATCGCTCGCCGCGAGCTCGACGGTGCCGACGGGCCTCGTGGTCAGCCAGTCCCCGGCGGCGGGCGAGCGGGTTGAAAAGGGTTCGCGCGTCTCCATCGTGATCTCCGGTGGTCCGGCGAGCGCGGCCTTGATCAGCGTTGCGGGCCAGACCGCTTCTCAAGCCAAGGCAAACCTGACGCGCGCTGGCTTCAAGACAACGACGAAGCGCGAGCCCTCAACGACGGTTGCCACCGGGCATGTGATCAGCACCGAACCCTCCGCGGGCACCGAGGTGCAGGTCGGCAGCACGATCACGCTGATCGTCTCAAGCGGCCCTGCGCCGGTGCGCGTGCCAGACGTCGTAGGGCAGTCGCTGAGCGCCGCCGAAGCGACGCTGACAAACGCCGAACTCACGCTCGGCACCGTCACCCAGCGGGTCTCCAATACGCAACAGCCGGAAACCGTGCTCGCGCAATCCCCGAGCACCGGCGAGCTCAGTCCACGCGGGCGACAAGGTCAATCTCGTGGTCGCGCAGGCGCCGAAGGAAACGGCCGTCCCAGACGTTGTTGGCCAGAACGAGACCGCGGCCGCCGCAGCGCTCGGCAAGGCGGGCTTCACGCCCAAGACGACACCCGAAACGGTTAGCGAACAGGCACAGGTCGGGATCGTGTTGAAGCAGAGCCCCGCCACAGGGACGAACGCGACCAAGGGCGCGACCGTGACCTTGACCGTCGGTGTGCTTGGAACGCCGACGACACCAACCACGACAACGACAACAACGCCGCCGGTCATACCACCGGCGGGCGGCGGCTGAGCGTGGGCGAGCAAGCACTCGAAGTTGTCGTGCTGGCCGGCGGGCGCTCTTCCGAGCATCAAGTCTCGCTCGCCTCAGGCGCGGCGGTTCGCGACGGGCTGCGCGCGGGCGGGCACCGTGTGATCTCCATCGAGATCGGCCGCGACGGGCGCTGGCGCCGCAACGGTGAGGAGCTGAGCGTGACGCCGGGCGCTGGCCTGTTGGGGGCCGACGTCGTCTTTCCCGTCCTCCACGGCCCCTACGGCGAGGATGGCACCGTCCAGGGGCTGCTCGAGATGCTCGATGTGGCCTACGTCGGCGCCGGTGTCACCGCCTCGGCGGTATGTCTCGACAAGGTCCTCTTCAAGGAGCTGATGTCGACCGTCGCGATCCCCCAGGTCGACTATCGAGGGGTGCGCGCTCGCCGCTTTGCGGATGCCCGCGCAGAGGTCCTGGGCGAGCTCGGCGAGCTCGGGCTGCCGGTGTTTGTCAAGCCGGCTCACCTCGGCTCGTCGGTAGGCATCGTGAAGATCAGCGAGGAGCCTGCTCTGGAGGGGGCGCTGGAGAGTGCCTTCGCCCACGACTCACTCGTGATCGTCGAGGCACTCGGTGCCGGGGTGGAGGTCGAGTGCGCGGTGCTCGAGTCGTCCGCAGGTGTCGCGGGTTCGCGCGCGATCGCCTCTGAGCCGGGCGAGATCCTGCTCGAGGGCGAGTGGTATGACTACGAGGCCAAGTACACCGAGGGCGGGATGGAGCTGCGGGTGCCCGCCGGAATCTCAGAGGCTGCGCGTGAGCGCGTAAGGGAGCTCGCCGTACAGAGCTTTCAGGCCAGCGGCTGTGAGGGGCTCGCGCGCGTCGACTTCTTTGTCGATGGCGAGCGCGTCCTGGTCAACGAGCTGAACACGATGCCGGGCTTCACGCCGACGAGCGTCTACGCCAAGCTGATGGCAGCCTCGGGCGTTCCCTACCCGGAGCTGCTCGAGCGCTTGTGTCACCTGGCGCTGGCGCGCCACGAGGAACACCGGGCGCGCCTGCACTAGAGCTCAGCCGGGCTACCTGAACAGCGTCAGCTCAGCGATCGTCGCGGACTGCTTGGCGGGCGGGAGCTCGGTCATCCACATCAGGTAGTAGCGGTGGCGCACCCCATGCAGATGCAGTTCGATGTGTCCGCCGCTCTTGACGTGTGCGCTGGCCCCGACGGGTCCCTGCCAGCCCCGTTCGCTCAGCGGCTTGGCGGCGCCGTATGGCTCAGATAGGTCGATGTGGTCAGCGACATAGATCTGCACCGCGAAGCCCGGTGTGGGCGTCTGGATCGCGATCGCCTTACCCACCACGCCCGGCTTCGCGTCGAGATACACGCCGAGGCCGACCCCGCCTGCCTTCTTCAACGTGCCTTCGTAGTACTGCTCGGTGCTCCAGGTCGTGTTGGGGTCGTTATCGACGACGTTGTCGATCTGGTCGCGGCTTTCCGGGCCGGTGCCAAAGGGGTTATAGCCATGCGCGGCGGTCTGACTCAGCGCCACCTGTTCGAGGCCCGACCGGGCGGGCAGATCGGCGGCGGTGCCGGTGCCGCGGTGGGTCTGCCCAAGGGCGAGGATCAATACGAGCGCGACGATCACGCCGAGCAGCGCCAGCGAGGCAACCCAGCGCGCCGGGTGGCGCATCCGCCAGGGCAGGCGCCTGCGTGCGCGCCCGGGCAGCGAGCGCAGCACGGTCGTCGCCTCGCCTGTGGCCTGGCCGCTGCGGGAGGCCTCAAGCGCCAGCACCTCCTCGAGCGCCGCCACCATGCTCGCAGCGTCGGGGTAGCGCAGCGAGAGATCCTTGGCCACCGCTCGGTCCACGACAGCAGCAGTCGCGGCTGACAGCGCGGGGCGCTTCAGCTGCACGTCGGGAATCTCCTCGCGTACATGCTTCATCGCCACCGCCACGGGTGAGTCGCCTTTAAAGGGCACCTCGCCGGTCAACATCTCGTAGAGCACGACGCCGAGTGAGTAGAGGTCTGACTGCCCGGTCACGGCCTCGCCAAGCGCCTGCTCGGGAGAGACGTAGTCGGTCGTGCCGAGCACCCGTCCGACCATCGTCAGGCCTTCCTCGTCGAGCGTGCGCGCGATCCCGAAGTCGGTGATCTTCGCGGCCCCTTCGCTGCTGATCAGCACGTTGTGGGGCTTGACGTCGCGGTGCACGATCTGGCGCTCGTGCGCCGCGCCGAGTGCCCGTGCGATCTCGATCGCGTAGGCCAGCGCCTGGGCGATCTCAAGCGGCGCCTCGCGCCGGATCACGTCCTTGAGTGTCTCCCCAGCGATGAACTCCAGCACGATGTAGGGCGTGCCGACCTCCCCACCGGGGTGGGAGCCCTCAGTCGTTGGCTCCTCGCCCGCGTCGATCACGGTCACGACGTTGGGATGGTTCAGCTGCGCGACCGAGCGCGCCTCACGACGAAAGCGCTCGAGCTGGTCGGAATCGGCGGCGATCTCGCGGTGCATCATCTTGATTGCCACGGGACGCTCAAGGACGGTGTCGAAGGCGCGGTAGACCGTCGACATGCCGCCGCGGCCGATCTCCGCGTCGATTCGATAGCGCCCCGCGATCAGCGTGCCGATGATGCTCATCTTGAGCTAGCGCTCGCGCCGTTCGTGGACCAGAACCAGGACCGCGAGCAGGCAGCGGTAGAGCGCGTAGGGTGCGAGCCTGCGTCCAGACCGACGCCCGCCGCGCAGCAATCGCGCGCTCACGAGCGTCGAGACAAACGCGCTGAGGGTGCCCGCCGCGAGCGGTGCGCGCGCTGCCGGTGGGACGCCGTGGCGCAGTAGTCGAAAGCCCTTCAGTGCGACCGCCGCAAGGATCACCGGCAGCCCCGCTTCCCACGAGAGCGTCTGCGCGGCCTCGCGCCCGAAGCCCCGCGCCCGTGCCGCCGTGAGCGTCGCCCCTTGGCGTGAGACACCGGGAATCAACGCGGTTGCCTGGGCGATCCCGAGGGCAAGTCCATCGAGCCCGCCGGCGTCCGCGCGCGTGCGCCCGCCGCCGGCGCATCTCCTGTCGGCGATTGCCATCGCCAGCCCGCCGCCCGCGAGCCCCGCGCCGATCGAGCGCGGAGCCCCCAGCCTGCGCTCGATTGAGTCGCGCAACAGGAAGCCCGCGAACGCCGCGGGAGCAAGCGAGAGCGTAAGCATGAGTGCGCTTTGTCGATCGAAGCTCTCAAGCTCCCCACTGAACTCGAGCGCGAGCGCAAGCGCTGTGCCAGCGTGCAGGGCGACCTCGAAAGACTTGCGCAGCTCGCCATCGAGCTCCGCATAGGGCCAGCCGGCCAGCCAGGGAACGAGCGTCGTGTGCGCCGAGGAGGAGATCGGCAAGAGCTCCGCCGGGCCCTGCAGGAGACCCAGCGTCACGGCGTGGCTCAGCGCCAGCGCGGGCTCAGCCTGCGGCATCGCTCGCCGGCTCGCGGCGTCCTCGCCGCCGGCGCACGACCGCATATACGACGCCGATCACCACCAGCACGACGATCGCGTAGTCGACGTACTCAAAGCTCTTGCGCGTGCTGGTCCAGTCGTGCCCCACGGCTTCGCCGATCAGCGCCAGTGCCAGCACCCAGGGTATGCAGCCGATCAGCGTCAACAGCGTGAAGCGCATGAAGGGCATGCGCGCGACGCCGGCCGGCAGCGAGATGAAGGTGCGGATGATCGGCAGGATGCGGCTGATCAGGATCGCCGGCGCTCCATAGCGCGCGAACCAGCGATCGGCCCAGGCTATGTGGCTCGGCTTGATGTGCAGCCAGCGGCCGTGGCGTTCGACCAGCTCGAGGCGTCCTGCACGTCCCACTCCGTAGGCAATCCACGAGCCCACGAGGTTGCCGAGCACGCCGACCACGACGATCCCCAGCAGCGTCAGGTGGTGGTGCGCGTTGCTCTGACCGGGATCGGCCACGGCGAAACCAGCAAACAGCATCGTGGCCTCGGAGGGGATCGGGATGCAGGCGCTCTCGGCGACCATCAGCACGAACACCGCGGGCAGCCCCGCGTCGCGGACGAAGTGCCAGGCGATGTTGACCAGCGACTCCGAGATCGACGCCAGGACGAGCATGGTCGGCAACGATACCGTGACCAGCTAGCGTCCTTGCGCTGATGCGTGTCTGGATCGACCTCACGAACAGCCCGCACGTGCTGGTCATGCGCCCGCTAATCGAGGGTCTGCGCGTGCGCGGCCACGAGGTGCGTGTGACCGCGCGTGACTTCGCCCAGACGCTCGAGCTATGCGAGCGCTTCGCGATCGAACATGCCGCGATCGGACACCACCGTGGCGGACGTTTAGCCGCCAAGGCGACCGGGCTCGCCTCGCGCTCGGGAGCGCTCGTGCGCTGGGCGCGCGCCGAGGCGCGTGCGGCCGGAGCCTCCTTTGATATCGCGCTCGGGCACGGCTCGAACGACATCAGCGTCGCAGCAGCGCTGCTGCGTGTGCCTAGCTCGACAATGTTCGACTACGAGTGGGCGACCGTTCAGCACAACGTCAACTGCCGGCTCGCCCGTGCGGTCGTGGTGCCCGACGCGATCCCGCCTGAGCGCCTCGCGCGTTACGGGGCGCGCGGCAAGATTCGCGCTTACGAGGGGCTCAAGGAGGAGTACTACCTGGCGGACTTCGAGCCCGACGGAAGCGTGCTCGAACGGCTCGCCCTCGACCCCGCGCGGACGATCGTCGTGGTGCGCACTCCCCCCGAGGTTTCGCTCTATCACCGCTTCGAGAACGATCTCTTCGCGCAGGTGCTCAAACGCCTACGCCACGCGGCGGCTGAGCACGGCACGCAAACGGTTGTGCTCCCGCGCGTGGCCGCCCAGCGCGAGGAACTGCGCAGCGCGGGAGGCTTCATCGTCCCCGAGCATGCCATCGACGCCCAGTCGCTGATCGCCTACGCGGACCTTGTGATCTCCGCCGGCGGCACGATGAACCGCGAGGCGGTGGCGCTCGGCACGCCCGTTTATACGACCTTCCAGGGCCGCCTCGGCGCCGTTGATGAGCGCTTGCTCGCCGAGGGCCGGATGAGAATGCTCTCAGACGTCGCTGAGCTCGATCTCGAGCACCGCGATCGCGCAAGCACTGCGACCCGCGTCCGCCGCGACCCGCAGACGCTGATCGACTTGCTGCTCACGCCGGTGACGCGGGCGCCGAGCGCGCCGCTCCGGTCGGGATAGGCCCTTACAATCAGCACAATGCGCCGACGGATCCGCTCGGCGGCCCTACCCCTCCACCGTCACTCGCTGCCACAGCTCGCAGTGGACGGGGCGCTGGTCGCGCTCGCGTACTACCTCGCCTTCCAGCTGCGCTTCGACAGCGGGCCGCCGAAACAGTACGCCGAGCTGCGCAGCGAGACGATTCTATGGGTAGCGCTCGGCAGCCTGCCGCTGCTCGTGCTTGCCCGTGTCTACCAGCGCCGCTGGCGCTACGCCGGGCAGCGCGATTATGAGGCGGTTGTGCGCGCAGTCGTCGCGATCGTGCTGCTGAGCGTCGTCGCGATCGAGGTGCTGCGTCCCGTTCACAGCTATCCGCTCGTGTTTGTCGACGGCGTCTCGACGCACCATCACAGCACCGTTGCGGTCGTGCTCCCCAACGGGGTGATCGTGCTGTTCGCGCTGCTCTTGCTCGTGCTTTTGATCGGTGTGCGCGCCTTTGCACGCAGTCTCTACGAGCGCAGACCGCTGGCCGCGTTTCGCGGGGGGCGCAAAGGCGAACGTACCGTCTTGATCGCCGGCGCCGGCGAGGGCGGGCGCATGGTCGTGCGCGAGATCCTGCGCAACCGTGAGCTCGGGCTGGTGCCGGTGGGCTTCCTCGACGACGATCCCAGCAAGCGCCGCCTGCGGATCGACGGCGTGCGCGTGCGTGGCAGCACCGAAGGGGATCTGCCACGCGTGCTCGACGAGGCCGAGCCCGACGAAGTGATCATCGCGATCCCCTCCGCTCCCGGCTCTACACGCGCGCGCATCGTGCGCGAGTGTCGCGCCCGCGCGATCCCCGTGCGCACGCTGCCGACCGTCTTTGAGCTGCTGCAGACCCGCGGCGCACTCGCCCGCCAGATGCGTGAGGTGCGCGTCGAGGATGTGCTCGGCCGCGAGCCCGTGCACATGGAGCTCGAGCGTGTCGGCGCCTATCTAGCCGGTGAGACCGTGCTCGTGACCGGCGCCGGTGGCTCGATCGGCTCGGAGCTCTGCCGCCAGATCGCGCGCGTTGAGCCGCATCGGATCATCCTGCTCGACCACGCCGAGGACAACCTCTTCGCGATCCAGCGCGAGCTCGAGGATGAGCGCCACGTGCCGCCCTCGATGCTCGCCGCGGTCTTGGCGGACTGCAAGGAGGAGGAGCGGATGCGCGAGATCTTCGCCGAGCACCGCCCCAGCATCGTCTTCCACGCGGCCGCCTACAAGCACGTCGGCCTAATGGAGGCGAACCCGGTCGAGGCCGTCCGCAACAACGCGCTCGCGACGAGGGTCGTGGCCCACGTCGCTGGCGATCACGGCGCCACTCGCTTCGTGCTCGTCTCGACCGACAAGGCCGTCAGCCCGGCGACCGTGATGGGCGCCTCTAAGGCCTTGGCCGAGTTCGCTCTGGAAGCCACGACCGCGCGTTACCCCGCCACCCGCTACGCGGCCGTGCGCTTCGGCAACGTGCTCGGCTCCTCGGGCAGCGTCGTGCCGATCTTCCGCCGCCAGATCGAGCGTGGCGGGCCGGTGACGGTCACCGACGAGCGCATGACGCGCTACTTCATGACGATTCCCGAGGCAGTGCAGTTGATCATCCGCTCCGGCTCACTGGTCTCGCGCTCCGAGCTGAGCGAGGGCCCGCCGCTGGGCGTGGAGCGCCGACGTCGTCGTCGCGGCGCGGACGTGTTCGTGCTCGATATGGGCGAACCGGTCAAGATCGTCGATCTCGCCCGCGCGATGATCGACCTCTCGGGCCTCGACCCCGACCGCGACATCGACGTCGAGATCGTCGGTGCGCGCCCTGGGGAGAAGCTCCACGAGGAGCTCTTCAACAGCTACGAGCGCTCGCGCCCAACCGACGCCGAGAAGATCCTGCTGGCCGAACGCGAGCCGCTACCCGTGGAGGCCGTCGAGTCGATGTTCGATGAGATTCGCCTGCTTGTGCTCGAAGGCGACGCAGCCGGCCTCGCCGCCCGGGTTTCCGAGCTCTCGGCCGAGCAGCGCGAGGTCTCCAGTCGCGACGAAGCCCCCGAGGAGGGGGCGGCGGACGTGCCTCCAGCGGCCGTAAACGGTGTCCAACCGCAAGGGGACCGGCACGAGGCGCCTGCTCCCCTCGTACACTCCCCGGATTCATGACGTCCTTGCCGCTCGCGCTCTCCATCTCGAGCACGTTCACCAAGATCGGCGCCGTCGCCGCGTTCGCCGCGCTGGTTGGGATCGCCGTGCTCTCACTGCTCGTCTTCTCGCAGGCCCGGGAGATCAAGCGTCTACGTGAGTGGGCGGGACGCGCTCCCGAGCGCGACGCCGACGCGGGGCAGCGCGTGGCAGCGGCAGCAGCAGCGCGTGTACAGCAACAGGGGACCGCAGCTGCAGGCACGCCGAGCGCGCCCCCCGTGGCGCGAGCCGCGCCGATCCACACTCGTGCGGTGGCGGCTAGTGCTGCAACTGCGACACGCGTGGTTGGGGCACCCGTGGAGCCAGGGGCTGCGCCGCCTGTCGCGCCAGCGGCTCAGCCCGTGACAGCTGCGGGCACCCCCGCGCCGCCGCTGCCCTCACCGGCTGCACCCCAGCCCGTCGCGGCGACACCAGCGAGCGCGGCGCCCACCGTGACGGCGACGACCCATTCCCCTGCAGCCGCTGCCCCCGCGCCTGCCGCTCCTAGCACCCCTGCCGCGGCGCCCGTGCCCGGCGCCGGGCAGGCACCGATTCCGTGGCAGGCGCCTGTGCCCGGACAGGGCCCGACCCCTCAGGCAAGCCCGCCGGCATCTGGCCAGACCGCAGCCGCGCCGTCTCCTGTCGGTGCGCCTGCATCCGCGGCGGGTGCCGCCCAGAGTCTGAAGCCTGCATCTGCAAACCCGCGCGCGCCCAGCCCGCCGTCTGTGACAGGCGCCCCCCGCCGGCCTCCGGCGCCTCCCGCCCCAGTCGAGTCGCGACGTCCAGATCCGCGTGCCTCCGTGGCTGCCGCAGCGGCGCAGACTGCACGTGGACGTACCGCGGCGGCCGCACGCCCGGGCGCTGCCGCGCGCCGTACGCGGGAAGCACCGCCGCGCTCCTCGCGACGCACCGTGGGCCTTGTGCTGGGCGGACTGCTCCTCCTTGCTGTGATCATTGTGGGTGCCCTCTCGCTGCTTGGTGGCTCCTCGAACAAAGCCACTGCGAAACACACAGCAACGACGGTGGCCACCACTGGCACGACGCGCACGAGCACCCACCACAAAACACCCAAACCCTCGAAATCGGCCCCCCCTGTGACGAGCGCGGCCGACATGACGATCACCGTGCTCAACGGCACCGAAACTGCAGGGCTCGCCCACCAGGTGTCTGCGAGCCTGCAGACGCATGGCTACTCACAGGCGGCCGCGGTCGGTGGTCGCCCACCTGGCGAAAATCCGGTCACCGTCGTCGAGTACACGAGCGGTCACCAAACGGATGCCGAAGCTGTTGCACACACGCTTGGCGTCACGCAGGTACAGCCTCTGGAAGCTTCCGCGGCGACGCTGGCGGGCTCAGCGACGGTGGTGGTGATCGTCGGCCACGACAAGGCCACGACGGGCCCATAGTCTCCTTCCTCGATATTCCCGCTCGCTCGGCCAAGCCGCGCGAGCACGGCATCACCCACGTGATCGACAGGGGCCTCTCCGTAGCCGAGGTGGACGGTCTGCTCGAGGTTGTCGGGGATGCGGTCGACATCGTCAAGCTCGGCTGGGGCACGGCCGTCGTGACCGGCAACCTCAAGCCCAAGCTCGAACGCTATGTGGCACACGGCATCCCGGTCGTGCTCGGAGGCACGCTCACCGAGATCGCGATCCGTCAGGGACGCGTCGACGGTCTGATCGCATGGCTGCGCGAGCTGGGTCTGCGCCACGTCGAGATCTCCGACGGCACGATCACGCTCGATGCCGAGATCAAGCGCGGGCTAATCGAACGGCTCGCGAGCGACTTCGTGGTCCTGGCCGAGGTGGGCAGCAAGGACGCCGACTTCATCATGGCCCCCTACATCTGGGTTGAGCAGATCGAACGCGACCTCGAGGCCGGTGCGTGGAAGGTGATCGCCGAGGCGCGGGAGTCCGGAACGGCTGGCATCTATCGCGCCAACGGAGAGGTACGCACGGGGCTGATCGACGAGATCGCCCACGCGATCGACCCCGAGCGGCTGATCTTCGATGCGCCGCTCCAGCAGCAACAGGTGTGGTTGCTCAAGCGCTTCGGTACGGAGTGCAACCTCGGCAACATCGCGCCGGATGACGTGCTCTCGCTCGAGACGCTGCGCCTTGGGCTGCGCTCTGACACCGTCGAGCGCTTTGCGCTGGGCGGCGAGGATTGAGCGAGGCCCCAGTCGCGTTCGCGCGGAGCGTGTTTGCGCTGCTCGTGATCGCTTGCTTTGGGGCGTTCTTCGTAACGCAGCGGCTCAAGCACACCCCGACGTCGGTGCAGCACTTCAAACGCACGCCACGCTTCTCGCCCTATCGCTCGGGGCACAACAAGCTCGAGCAGATCTCCTTCAAGCTCGACCACGCTGACGCGGTCACCGTGACGATCCTCGACGCCAACGGCAACAGCGTGGCGACGCTCCTCGACGGATATCCCGTGCCTCGCTACAAACAGTTCTCGCTGCGCTGGAACGGACATCGTGGGCGTGCCCATGGCTACAGCGTGCAGAAGACCTCCAGCGGCCACAGCTTCGTCGTGCCGCACAATCGCGGCCCGCTCGCCGCTCCTGGGGAATACCGCGTTCGGGTCACCCTGCGCCATCAGGCGCGCACGGTTGAATCGCCCTGGAGCTTCACGCTGGTGGCCCCGTGAGCGCTGCAGTGGCGCTCACGCTCGCGACGCGGCTACCGGGGGCCGGCGTCCTCGCGGCCGCGGCTGCAGGTGCGCTCGTCGTGATCTCGCTGCTCGTGTTGGCAATGCGCCGCTACGAGCAGGCCTTCCCGCTGCTGGCCGTCGCAGCGTTGCCATTTCGCGTGCCGATCTCTGCGGACGGCAAGACCGTGAACCTCTTGATCCCGCTGTACCTCGTGGTCGCCGCGGGCACGCTCGCGCAATTGCTCGCAAGCAGAGCTGCGCGTGGTGTCCCTGGCGGTGGCGAGCAGCAAGAAGCTTTCGCGCCGCGAGCTCCGGCGTTTTGGCGCTCGCCGCGCGGCCTGGAGGTGTTGCTCGGGCTCAGCGTCGGCGTCTATGCGCTGCAGGCGCTCTACTCCGCGGACCTCGCCCGCGCGGCCGAGAACGTGGCCTTCTTCTACGTGCCCTTCGGGCTGCTGTTCGTTCTGCTGGCACGAGTGCGCTGGACGCGTGAGCTCTTGCTGCGCTGCCTGGGGGTGCTTGTCGTGCTCGCGGTGATCTTCGCCGGGATCGGTTTCATCGAGTACGCGCGCAAGTCGCTCTTCCTCAACCCAAAGGTCGTGGCGGCCAACCAGTACGACAACTACTTCCGCGTCAACTCGCTCTTCTTCGACCCCAACATCTACGGGCGCTTCCTCGCGCTCGTGATGATCGCCTTGACGACCGTCGTGCTGTGGAGCTCACGTCGGCGCGACGTCCTCTATGGCGCGGCCGCGCTCGCCTGGCTGCTCGCCGGGCTCGTGACGAGCTTCTCGCAGTCGAGCATCGCCGCGCTCCTGCTCGCCCTCGCGGTGCTCGCCGCCTGGCGCTGGGATCTGCGCGGCACGCTCTATGGCGCGCTCGGGCTGCTCGCGCTGGCAGCGGCGATCGTCGCGCTCGCGCCGGCTGGCTTGCACTTCGGCCTGAAGGGCACAGGCGGGTCGACCAGTAACGCCACCAGCGGGCGCACAAAGCTGATCTCGGGAGGGCTGGAACTGTTCGCGAAACGACCGCTCGAGGGCTTCGGCTCGGGCTCTTTCGAAAAGGAGTACAAGCGCCACAGCAAGACGACCAACCAGAACGCGACCTCGGCCTCGCACACGATTCCCGTGACCGTCGCCGCTGAGCAGGGCATTCTCGGGCTGGCGCTCTACGTGGCGCTCGTGCTCACGGCGCTGCTCGTGCTGGTCACGGGTGCCGGGCGTTCGCCGCCGCGGATCGCGCTGGCAGCCTGTTTTGCGGCGCTCGTCCTGCACACCTGGACCTATGCTGACTTTCTCGAGGACCCTTTCACCTGGGCACTCCTGGGCGTCGGCATCGCGCTTTCACGCCAGGCGCGGGCCGCGTCGGCCAGTAGCGTCTAGAGCAGTGCTCGGCTACCTCAAGCGCCTGGTCACGACCGGCGCGGCATACCAGTTCGGCGACATCCTCGCCAAGGCGCTGGCGCTGCTGACGCTGCCGCTCTATACCCATCACCTCAACCCCGAGGCCTACGGTGCCGCCGAATCGCTGCTGACCGCGGTGATCCTCTCGAGCATCCTGCTGCGCGTCGGCGTCGGCGAGGCCTTCATCCGCTTCTACTTCGACGACGAGGACCCCACGCGGCGTGAGCGGATCGCACGCACCGCCACGGCCGCGGTCGCCTGGACAACAACGCTCGCCGCGCTGCTCGCGTTGCTCTTCGCCAGAGCGCTCTCGCGGACCTTGCTCAACTTCGAGGACCCGCTGCTGCTCGACTGCGCGGTGCTCGGTCTCTGGGCCTTCACGAACCTGGAGATGGCCTACGCGCAGCTGCGCGTCGATGAACGCGCGCGCACCTACGTGTTCGCAACCGGCGCCAACGTGACGCTGACCGTGAGCTTCACGATCGCGCTCGTCGTCTTCGCTCACCAGGGTGCGCGCGGCCTGTTGCTCGGCAACTTCGGAGCCTCGGCCCTCGTCGTGCTTGCGCTGTGGTGGGTGCTGCGCAAACGCGTCTCGCTGCGGTTGTTGAACCGTCACTCGCTGGGCGATCTGCGCGCGATGCTGCGCTTCGGGCTGCCGACCGTGCCAGCCGACGCCAGCGTCTACGCGCTGCAGGTCGCCGATCGCTTCTACCTCTTCCGCTCCTACTCACACACCGCGGCTGGCCTCTATGCCGTGGCGATCAAGCTCGCGACGGTCGTCTTCGTGGCAGTGCGCGGCTTCCAGTACGCCTGGCCGCCGCTGGCCTACTCGATCGAGAGCGACGAGGAGGCGGGACGGCTTTACTCGCTCGTCACGACCTACTACGCGCTCGCGACCGGCGCAGTTGTCTGCGGGGTCGCGCTGCTCGGACGCTGGATGGTGCACCTGCTGGCTGCCCACAAGTACTTCGGCGCCTATCGTGCGCTGCCCTGGCTGGCGCTCGGCTGGGCGCTCTACGGGCTCTACCTGGTGTTCGTCGCGATCGCTGCACGTGCACGCGTGACCTCGCGCAACCTCCCCGCCGCCGCGGCCGGCCTCGTGGTCAACGTCGCGCTGCTGCTCTTGCTCGTGCCTGCGGCTGGTGCCGGGCTTGGGATCGCTGGTGCGGGGATCGCGCTGTGCGGCGCCTACGCGACGATGCTCGCGGTCATGTACCTGCTCACCCGCAGCCTCTTCCGCGTCGGCTTCGAATGGGCGCGCCTTACCCAGCTCGTGGTGATTCTCGCCGGTGTGGCGGTCTCAGGCGAGCTGCTCCTGCCTGCGAGCGGCGCGCTCGGCCTGCTGAGCCGCGCGACCTGGCTCGCGCTCGTGCCGGCGGCGCTGCTGGCGACGCGCTTCTTTGCACCCCATGAGCGTGACGGTGTACGCGCGTTGATCGCCGATGGGCGTCGCCGCGTCGCTGCCTTCCGCGCTGGGCACGGCGAGGTCGAGGCCTATGCGGAGGACCCTCTACGCGACCTCTGAGCCGTGGAAGTGTCGAACGGTCCGCACAGGCCTAAAGTCAACCCGCTGGCCGACCGATGTCCGGCTCATGCGTGAGTCCTCCGCAACCCCGAGCGTGCCTGAGCACCTACCCCTGGGTGAGCATGAGCGCCGTCGCCGGGCCGAGGCCCTGCGCCAACATCACGAGGACAGCCGTGCCTGCGGCATCGGCGCGGTGGGCGAGCTCAGCTACCTGCGCGCCCAGCTGCGCCTCGCCAGTCGCCTGACCGCGCGCCTTGCGGCCACAAACGAGGTCGAGGAGATGGTCGAGCTCGTCGTCGAGGAGCTACACGGCACATTCACCTTCTATCTCGCCGCGATCCAGCGTCTCGACACCGACGGTGTGCTGCGCCTGATCGCCGGCCGCGGCGCTCTGGCTGAGGTGATGACGGAGTTCCTGCTGCTCGAGCAGTCCCAGCAACAAGGCATCAACGGTCGCGTGGCCCGCTCGGGTGTTACCGCGCTCGTGGCCGACACCCGCGCCGACAGCGATTACATCGTGCGCGACCCCGAGACCGACCCGCGCTCGGAGCTGAGCGTGCCGATCCTGCTCGATGGCTCGGTCTGGGGAGTGCTGAACATCGAGTCGCCCGAGACCGCCGCCTTTAGTGAGGCCGACGCTGTGCTCGTCGAGGCGATCGCCGCGAGCCTCGGCTCATCGCTGCACCGCGCAATGCTCGTGACCGACCTGGAGCAGACCTTCACCACCACGCTGACCGCGCTGATGAGCACAGTCGAGGCGAAGGATGAGTACACCGCCTCGCACGAGCAGCAGGTCGCTGAACTCGCCGAGCGCGTTTCCTTGCGCCTCGGTGAGCCGAGCTCGCGCGCGCGCGACGTGCGCTACGCCGCGCTGCTGCACGACGTCGGCAAGGTCGCCGTACCCAGCGAGATCCTGCTCAAGGCGGGGCCGCTCACTGAGGCTGAGTGGGTGACGATGAAGACCCACGCGGCCGTTGGCGGCGAGCTCGTGGCGCGGATCGACGCCTTCGCTCACCTTGCTCCCGCGGTGCGCGCCAGCCACGAGCGCTGGGACGGAGGGGGCTATCCCGACGGTCTCGCCGGCGAGGAGATCCCGCTCGCCGCGCGGATCATCGCGGCCTGCGACACCTACGAGGCGATGGTTACCGACCGGCCCTACCGCAAGGCACTGAGCGTCTCTAAGGCACTCGCGGAGCTGCGCAGCGTCGCCGGCTCTCAGACTCGACGAGGGGGTCGTGAAAGCGCTGCTCGAGGAGCTAGGTCTCACGCGTCGCGGTTGTAGCGCGCGGCCGCCTCGCGCAACCCCTCGCCGCGCTGCGGTCGCAGCGTAGCTGTCACGTGGCGCCAGTAGCGGCTCGGCGAGTGACCCGGCAACAACAGTGCAGCCAGCGCGCGTAGCGCGTAGGCCCAGGCAGTCAGCAGGCGTACGGCCAGCGCAGCCGCAGCGCTGTGGTGCTTGCGCATATAGAGATCGCGGTTACGCGCCATTTCGACGATGCGGCGCTCGGGGATTAGATCGGTTGCGAGCTGCTCGTGGTGCACGGCCAGCGCCTGCGGAACCCACAGGCTGCGCCAACCCGCGTCGTGCAGGCGCCGCGCGAAGTCGACCTCATCGGAGTAGACGAAGAAATCAGGGTCCAGATAGCCCACCTCGGCAGCAGCCTCGCTGCGCACGAGCAGCGCCGCCGACTGGCACCAGTCGACCTCCCGCGTCTGCTCGCCCGTGCTCTGCACGACCAGCCGACGATGCAGAAACAGCGCACCCGCCAAGGCGGTGAGCGGCGTTGGAAAGCGCCACGCCGAGGGCTGCTCGCGCCCGTCGGGGCGCAGCAACCGCGCGCCCGCACAGGCCGCGTCTGGCCGCGCTCGCAAGGCCTCATACAACGCGATTGTTGCCCCGGGACGCAGCTCGGAGTCCTCGTTGAGCAGGAGCGCGAAGCGCCCGCGTGCGCGCATCAGCAGCTCGCTGTCGTTGGCGCCCTTGCCGCGCCGCTGCGCGAGCGCGATCAGCTCATCAACGGTGCGATGCTCACGCGCCGCCTCGGCCGAACCGTCGCGCGAGCCGTTGTCGAGCACCAGCACCTCGGTGGCGAAGGGCAGCGTCTCGCGCTCACTGGCGATCGCATCGAGACCGCGCAGCAGCAGCTCGCGCTGGGAGGTGTTGACCACGCAGTAGCTCAGCTCGATTTCGCTCACCCCCTGACCCTACTTCCGCCACCCTCCGCTGAGGCCTCCCTATTGTCCGTGCCGTGCGCGTTCATGTTGTCGATCCCTCGGCCTTCACGCCGCCATACGACCACGCGCTCTGTGCGGCGCTCGCGGCTGCGGGCTTGGAGGTGGAACTGCACACAAGCCACTTCGCCTACGGCCCGGTCGCGAGCCCCGAGGGCTACTCCCGCCACGAGAGTTTCTATCGCGTGGCTGCGCGTGTGCGCGACGCGCGTGTGCGCCGGGCGGTCAAGCTGCTCGAGCACGTCCCCGACATGCTGCGCTACCGCCGCCGCGCCCGGGCGGCCGAGATCGTGCACTTCCAGTGGCTGACCGTCCAGCACCTTGACGGCCACCTGCTCCCGCGCGGGCGCCCGCTCGTGCTGACCGCACACGACATCCTGCCGCGCGAGCCGCGACCCGGACAGCTGGCCGCCCAGCGTCGTCTATACGAGCGCTTCGACGCGGTGGTCGTGCACTCCGAGCAGGGCGCTGAGCGTCTCAGGAACGAGCTAGGCGTGGAGGCGAAGCGTGTGCACGTGATCCCGCACGGAGCCTTCACGCACCTTGCCGCTGGGCCGCCTCAAGCGGCGCCGTTTGCCACCGAGCTCCCGGTCGTCCTCTGCTTCGGGCTGATGCGCCCCTACAAGGGCATCGACCTGCTGCTCGAGGCCTGGGAGGGGATCACGGGTGCTGAGCTGTGGATCGCGGGGATGCCGCGCATGGACATCGCACCACTGCAGGCCGCTGCGCCTCCGGGGGTGCGCTTCGTGCCGCGCTTCATCGGCGATGAGGAGCTGCCGGCCTTCTTCGCGCACGCGGACCTGGTCGTGCTGCCCTACCGCGAGATCGATCAGTCGGGTGTGCTCTTTACCGCGCTGGCCTTCGGCAAGCCGCTGCTATTGAGCGATGTCGGCGGCTTCCCTGACCTCGCCACGCACGGCGGCGCGCGGATCTTCCCCGCCGGCGATGCGCCTGCTCTCCGCGTCGCCCTGCAGGAGCTGCTCGCCGATCAGGCGAAGCTCGCGGAGATGGGTGTGCGCTCGCGCGCGGCGGCGGAAGGTGCCTACTCCTGGGCGGCGGCAGCGCAGCGCACGCTAGCCCTCTACGAGCAGCTCCTGCACGAGAATCCCCGCCGATGAGAGCTGCCCTGGAGATTGTCTTCTGGCTCTCCTGCGGGCTGATCCTCTGGACGCAGGGGATCTACGGGCTGGCACTCGCGTCGATCGCGCGTCTGTCGCGCAGCCGTCGCCCGTCGCTTGACGGGTCCTCGGAGCGTGAGGAGCTGCCGAGGCTGACGCTGATCATCGCTGCACACGACGAGCAGGAGGTGATCGGCGCCAAGGTCGCAAACGCGCTCAGCCTCGATTATCCACGTGAGCGCCTGCAGGTGGTGGTGGCATGTGACGGCTGCTCTGATCAGACCGCCGCGGTAGCCCGCGAAGCAGGCGCCGATCTCGTGCTCGAGCTCCCGCGGGGTGGCAAGATCCGCGCGCAGGACACCGCCGTTGAGCGCTCACACGGTGAGATCCTCGCCTTCTCCGACGCCAACGCGCTGTGGGAGCAGGATGCCGCACGCAAGCTCGTCGCTGCCTTCGCCGACCCTCATGTCGGATACGCCTGCGGGCAGGTCAGCTTTGTGCAGGCGGCGAGCGGCGCCGAGGCGGGCAACCAGGAGGGTGTCTACTGGCGCTACGAGATGGCGCTGCGCGCGCTCGAGTCGCGCCTTAGCTCGATCACCGCTGGTAATGGCGCGATCTATGCCACGCGCCGTGAGTCCTATCTGGTCGTCGACCCGATCATGGGCCACGACCTATCGCTGCCCTTCAACATGGTCAAGCGCGGATGGCGCGCGGTCTATGTGCCCGATGCACGCGCGAGCGAGAAGATGGTCCCTTCGCTCAGCGGCGAGTTCGCGCGGAAGCGCAGGATGATGAGCCACACCTGGCCGATCCTGCTGCGCGGCGGGATGCTCTCGCCGCGCGGCTACCCACCCGGCTACGCGCTGATGATCATCTCCCACCGTCTGCTGCGCTACAGCACGCCGATCCTGCATCTTTTCGCGCTAGCCGCCAATATCACGCTCGTCGCACACGGCTCGGGGACGCTCTACCTGGTGACCCTCGCGCTGCAGCTGGCGCTATTGGCTGCGGCTGCGCTCGGCGGGGGACTGCGCGCTCGCCCGCTGTTGATCGCGCGCTACTACGTCCTCACCACCGCCTCGCCCGCGGCGGGGCTGTGGGACTGGCTGCGCCACGGCACCGAGGCTTCATGGGAGGCAGCGGAGGGAACACGCTGACTATTGTCCGGGCGATGATTAGGCGCGCCCTTGATATCGCGGTCTCAGCAACGGTGCTCGTGCTGAGCGCGCCCCTGCTCGCGCTCGCGATGCTCGCGATTCGCCTGGAGAGTCCGGGGGGTGTGATCTATCGCCAGCGCCGGATCGGTCTCGAGGGGCATCCGTTTGAGGTGCTGAAGCTGCGCACGATGGTCGCGGGCGCCGAGCACATCGGGGCTGGGTTGGCGGTGGTGGAGAACGACGCGCGCATCACTCGCGTGGGTGCGCTGCTACGCCGCACATCGCTCGATGAGCTGCCCAACCTCGTCAACGTCCTGCGTGGGGAGATGTCGCTGATCGGCCCGCGCCCGACACTGCCGGTCCAGGTCGAGCAGTACACCGAGCGCCAGCGCGGGCGTCTGGCGGTGAAGCCGGGGATCACCGGATGGGCGCAAGTCAACGGCCGCGCCTCGCTGCCCTGGTCACAGCGGATCGAGCTGGACCTCGACTACATCGAGCATCGCTCGCTGGCGATGGATTTGAAGATCCTGTGGCGTACTGTGGCGATGGTGCTCGGCGGCGGCGAGATCTACAAGGGCGAGCACGGCGGCTGGGAGGGGAAGCTGTGAGCCTGCCTGCGGTGCTGCTGACGGGCGCGGGCAAGCGCTACGACATCGTCTCCTGCTTTGCGCAGCTGACCACCACTGTGGTCGCCGACCCCTCGCCGCTGGCTCCTGCCCAATATGCAGCGCAGGTGCGTACATCGGTGCCGCTGATCAGCGAGCCCGGCTACGTGGGGGCGCTCGAGGCGCTTTGCTGTGAGCACGGTGTTGGCGCGGTGCTGCCGCTGACGGACCTCGACATCGAGGTGCTCGCACTCGCCTCCGAGGAAGGTCGACTGCCCGCGCTCGTGCCTTCTTCGGCGATCGCGCGCGCGACATATGACAAGTACGAGACCCACCTGCTGCTCGAGCGTCTGGGGCTGCCCTCGCCGCCGACCGTGCTTCCCGAGGTTGCGCTTGAGGATCTCGCCTACCCGGTCATGGTCAAGCCACGCCGCGGCTCGGGCGCTCGCTCGATTCATCTCGCCCACGACCTCGCGCAGGCGCGCTTCTTCGTGGACTACGTGCCCGAGCCGACAATGCTGCAGCGCGCGATGAACGGGCCGGAGCTGTCGATCGACTGCCTCGGCGATCTCGAGGGACGCTGCCTGAACGCGATCCCACGCACGATGCTCGAGTCACGCGGCGGCGAGTCGATCAAGGGAGAAGTGGTTCACGACGAGGAGCTGATCGAGCTCGGCAGACGCACGATGGAGGCGCTCGAGGTGCGCGGTCCGGCCACGATCCAGGTCTTCCGCGACCCCGAAATCGGCCTCGGCATCACCGACGTCAACACCCGCTTCGGCGGCGCCTTCCCGGCCCCCGCTTACGCTGCGCAGCCGGGTCGCAGCTACCCCGAGCTGATCGTGCGCATGGCCGCCGGCGAGCAGATCGAGCCGCACGTGGGGGAATTCGAGGCGGGGATGAGCTTCACGCGCTACTACTGGCAACTCGAGCTCGACGAGCGGCTGCGCCCGACAGGACGCGAGATCGCCGCGGGTGGGCCAGTGCGCCCCCGCTGAGCCGCACCGAGCTCATATCTCAAGCGAGGATGATTTGGACAGCCTCGATGAGTCCAGGTGCATGGTGGCGGACGTCGGTAGCCGACGTGCGGACCAGAATCGCCTGGTGTCCGACGGCTTCGGCGCCGGCGACGTCAGCCACTGGGTTGTCGCCGACCATCCAGACCTCACGCGGGTTGTCGTAGGCCTGGACCACGTGGTGGAAAAATGCGGGTTCGGCTTGTCAAATCCCACGAGCGCGGAGGTGAATACGCGATCGATGTGCGGCTCGAGACCGACTCCTAAGACAAGGTCTGCGAGCTCCGGGACATGGTTGGAGATGATTGCGTTCGTCCAGCCAGCGTCGGTCAGGGCGGTGAGTGCTGGCACAGCGTCGTTGAACAGCCGCCAACCAACGGTTGGATCGATGAAGCGAGCACGAACCGCGCGGGCCAGTTCAGTGCATTCAGCTCGCTCGACACCGGCTCTGGCTAGCGCGCCCGCAACGAGTATCTCGATCGCTTCCCACCAGCGCTCGGCGTCACCGGGATATGGGTGTGGATCGTCGGCTCGGTGCCATGGGAAGCCGCCCTGCAGTCCGGCGCGCAGCTGATCTAGAAGGATCCCGTGCTCGGGCATGTGTGCGTCGAGCACTTCCATGATGCAGCCAGACCACAGTCCGGGGCGGAATGCGAGCGTCCCATCGAAGTCCCACAGGGCGAGCCGATCGGTCACGTCTTGAGGCTACGCCATCACGATCGAGCCGAGCCTCGGACCGGACAACCGCCGCCCCCGTACGTCCCTGGGGCTAGAATTGCGGTAGTGGCCACATTGCTCGTCGATTCCCAGCCTGCTCAGGCAAGTGAGCAGAGCCCGGCCGACGCGCCCGCGGGCGCCCCTGCCGAGCTTGCGTCGCCTGGCACACCGGCCGGCCTCATTCCGCCTGCCCCCCCGGCCGATCAAACCTGCGCTCGTTGCGGAGCGGCGATGGCGCTCTCCCAGGACTGGTGCCTGCAGTGCGGTGCCAGCGCGCCGGGCAGTCTCGGCTCGCCCGGTTGGCGCTCAGCTGCGACGATCCTGATTGCAACCGCGCTGCTCGCGCTCGGCGCAGCCGCCGCCGGCTACGCCGCGCTCAGCAAAAAGTCGCACAAGCCCGCGACGGTGACCACGACCGTCGCGCAGGCACCGCCGCCGGCCGTGACCACGACGCCGACGCCGATCACGCCGGGAACGCCGACGACGATCAAACCGCTGCTGCCTTCAACTACGGCCGTCAAACCACCAAAAATTCCGCTTAGCACGACGCCGGCCGTGGCGCCCACAGTCCCCACAACCCCCACCGCCACGACGCCGACCACGCCGAGCACAACAGGTGGGGCGGGAGCCGCGACGGAACCGGAAGCGATCCTGCTCGACACGAACGCGGCCTCGACCTACAACCCCTACAACTACGCCGCTACTGACTTTGGCGACCCGAGCCTCGCGATTGATGGTGACACCTCCACCGGCTGGACCGCACAGGTCGAGCCGACTACCGCGCCGAAGATGGCCGAGGGCGTGCTGATCGACCTGAAGGTCCGCAAAAAGCTCGCAGCCATTAAGCTGATCACAACTTCACCAGGGATGACCGTGCAGCTCTACGGCGCTAACGGCAAGACCGCGCCGGCTTCGATCACGGACCCTGCGTGGGTGCCGCTCAGCCGCTCCCAGGTCGCCCGGAAGAAGCACATCCGCATCAAGCTGCGTAACTCAAAGAAGGCCTTTACCTTCGTGACGCTGTGGATCAGTCAGGCGCCAGCCACCGCGGTCGGCACGCCTGAAGCGCCTGGCCACGTGAGCGTCAACGAACTGGAACTGTTCCCCGCCGGCTAGCGGGCCGTTTCCGCTGCGCGCGGGGCTTGGCCCAGACTTCATCGAGGAAGGCGGCGATCTCGCCGGTCAGGCGCTCGGGCTGCAGGCGCAGCTCGACCAGCGAGTTGGCTTCGAGCAGGCGCGCGTTGGGCATCTCCTCGGCGAGCATCCCGGCGTCGGAGAACGGGTGCACGGGGTCGCGCCGGTGGCCGAGCACGAGCGTCGGCGTCTGAAACTTCGCGCGCTCGCTGCGCGGCGGCGCGATCCGCCCGAAGAACAGCCCCTGCAGCAGCGCCCCGCCCGGCCCGGGTTCCTGGCGCACGACGTCGAGCATCACGTTCCCGTAGTGCGGCAGCAGTCGCCGCGGGACCGCGCGGGTCGCGCGCGCGAGCAGCTTCATCACGCGGCTCGCCGAAGGTCAGCGCGACGAGCAGCGGCGTGAAGGCGAGCGCGCTGCCGAGCAGGCCGTTGTCGAGCACGGGCATCTCGATCACCATCCCGCGCAGCCGCTCGGGGTCGCCGCGAGGCGACCTCGAGCGCCGCGTTGGCGCCGAGCGAGGTGCCCATCACGACGGCCTGCTCGAGCTCGAGGTGGTCCATCAGGGCGACGATCTGCTCGCCGAAGACGGCGCATCGAGTAGCGCCACATGTCGCGCGGGCGGTCCGATTGGCCGTGGCCGAGCAGGTCGAGCGTGATCACGCGGTTGCCGCGCGCCGCCAGGTCTTCGGCGAGCGGCCGGTGCATCTCCTGCGAGAGCAGCAGGCCGTGCAGCAGGATCAGCGGCCGCGCGCGCGGCCGGCGCGCTGCGCGCGGTACGCCCGCGCGCGCCGTTCGCCGTCAGCGCGGCCGGGCCGCCGCCGTACTCGGTGTAGGCGATGCGCTGCCCCTCGAACTTGAAGAACGGCCATCGACCCAGCCCTACTACCGCGCCCGCGGCGCAGTGCGCGGCACGCAGGCGCGCTAGCGTTGTGGCGCCGACGTGACTCCGCAAGGCCACGCAGTCAGGAGGAGACACATGGCCAAGCAGCCCCGCATCCTCGCCGGAGAGACCGCCGCGATCACCGGCGCCGCGCGCGGGATCGGGCGCGCCACCGCCGAAGCCCTCCTCGGCCAGGGCATGAAGGTCGCGATCGGCGACGTCGACTTCGAGGCCGCCCAGCAGACCGCCTCGGAGCTCGGGCCCGAGCACGGTCGCGCTGCCGCTCGACGTGACCGACCGCGACTCCTTCGCGGCCTTCCTCGACGGCGCCGAGCAGCAGCTCGGCCCGCTCGACGTGCTGGTCAACAACGCCGGGATCATGCAGATCGGGCGCTTCATCGACGAGGACGACCTGACCGCGCGGCGGATGATCGACATCAACCTCCACGGCGTGATCCTCGGCATGAAGCTCGCGCTCGAGCGGATGATCCCGCGCGACCGCGGCCACATCGTCAACATCTCCTCGCAGGCGGGCAAGTTCGGCGCGCCCGGCGGCGCCACCTACTCGGCCACCAAGCACGCCGTCGTCGGCCTGACCGAGGCGGTCCGCGGCGAGCTGCGGCTGATGGGCGCGCACATCGACCTCAGCTACGTGATGCCGTTCGTCGTCAACACCGAACTCGGCTCGGGCCTCGGCGAGGCGCGCGGCATGAGCAACCTCGAGCCCGCCGACGTGGCCGACGCGATCGTCGAGGCGCTGCAGCACGGGATCGTCGAAGTGTGGGTGCCGAAGTCGGCGAAGCGCACGCAACGTGCTCGGCGCTGTGCTGCCGCGCTCGCTCTCGGAGGGCATGGCGCGCGCGATGAAGGCCGACCGCGTGCTCGCCGGCGCCGACCTCGAACACGCCGCCGCGACTACGAGCTGCGCGCCGTCGCGCTCGGAGCCCGGCCTCGAGCCTGCCGCGCAGGCCCCAGACTCGCGCAGCCGAGCGCGCCCGAGCCCGAGCCGGTGGCGAGCTCGACCGAGGCGGAGCGTAGCGCAGACGGTAGCGAGTAGCGGCGGCGGCGCCGCTCAGGCGCTCGTGAGCCACTCGGCGATCAGGCTCGCCGATCAGCGGGCCCTGATCCTCCTGCAGGAAGTGGCTGGCGTCCGCGATCGTGCGCGGCGCGCGGTCGGCCGATCGCCTCGGCGAAGCGCTCGCCGGTGCGCGAGCGGCAGCACCGGGTCGGAGTCGGCCCACAGCATCAGCGTCGGGCGGCGGTCCTCGCGCAGCGCGTCGAGCACGCGCTGCCCGGCCTCGGCGCCCGGGCGCGTCGGGGGCTCGCGGGATCATCAGCGGGAAGGCGCGCGCGCCGGCCTTGGAGGCGGCGTCTGGGTAGGGCGCGTCGTAGGCGGCGATCACCTCGTCGCCGGGGTCGTGTCTTGCAGGCGCCCCGCACGAGAATCCCGACGGGCAGGTCCTCGGTGCGCTCGACGAAGTCGCGGAAGGCGATCCACGCGTCGGTCATCTTCTGGTGGCCCGTGAAGAGGCCGGTGTCGAGGATCACGATGCCGCTCGATCCGCTCGCGCTGCTCGACGGCCAGGCGCAGCCCGATCGGCCCGCCCCAGTCGTGCACGACGATCGTGGCGCCGCGCAGGTCGAGGTCCTCGAGCAGCGTCGCCGCCAGCTCGACGTGGCGGTCGTAGGTGTAGAAGTCGATGTCGGTGGGCTTGTCCGAGCGCCCGAAGCCGGCGAGGTCGGGTGCGATGCAGCGGAAGCCGGCGTCGCGCACGGGCGGGATCACCTTGCGCCACAGGAACGACCAGGTGGGCTCGCCGTGGATGAAGACCACGGGCGCGCCCTCGCCCTCGTCGAGGTGGGCCAGGCGCAGGCCCTTCGACCTCGCGGTAGCTGCGACTGCGAACGGGAAAGTCCGGCAGTCCCTCGCAGCGCCTCCTCGGTCGTGCGCACCGACGTCGATCATCGCGTCTGGGGAGCATACCCGGTGCCTCATCGGCTAGGCTCGCGCCCGATGCACACCCTCGCCCTCCAGCTGGCGCCGATCCTGGCGGCGGAGAAGAGCAAAGTCCCGTTCTACATCGCGGGCGGCCTGCTGGTCGTCTGGGCGCTGTTCGTCTCGCTGGTGATCGGCACGCGCCGCAGCGACTTCCCGGCCAACCTCGCACAGCAGCGGGCCGTGATGGCGATCAGCGCGGTGCTCGTGCTGGCAGCGGTCTCGATGGCGGTCGTTACCTCCGGCGCGGAGGCACCAGCAGCGAGCGCCGCCACGGCGACCACCGCAGCAGCTCGACTGACAGCCCCGGCGCCGGAATCGACCCGAGCACATCCTCGGGCGGCGCCGAAGCGCCCGCCTCAACCAAGGCCACGACGGGCACGCCCACGCCGCCGTCCTCGCCGGCCGCCGGCGCCACGAGCTCGCTCAAGCTGGCCGCGAACCCCGGAGGCCAGCTCGCCTACGACACCAAGCAGCTGAGCGCGAAGGCGGGGACGCGTGACGATCACCTTGAGCAACATGCCTCCCGCTCGAACACAACGTCACGATCGCCGAAGGCACCAAGGTGCTCGGCGCGACGCCGACCTTCGCAGGCGGGACCAAGCACGCTCACGCTAACGCTGAAGCCTGGCAACTACACCTTCTACTGCTCCGTGCCCGGTCACCGCCAGGCCGGCATGGAAGGCACGCTGACGGTCATCGTGAAGCTCTACGTCTGCTGGGGCACCTTCCCCACGCCGCGACCCGGCGGGCACCCCTGCGCGAACGCCTACCACGCTCTGCAAGGACGCCGGGCACGACCCCGAGGTCATCAAGTCCTACGGTTTCGCGCCCCTGCCGAGCGTTCTCAACCAGACGCGCGGACGGCGCGAGGTGCAGGAGCTGACCGGCAACCGCTGGGTGCCGACGCTGCGTCCTCGACGACGGCACGGTCATCGACGACTCGCACGCGATCGTCGAGTGGGCACGCGCCAACCCTGCATAGGACTCGCGACGTTGCCGCGGCGCTATCGAGCTTCGCGTGCGCGAGCAGCTCGTCCATCGCGCGATCGGCACGCGCGGCGGCATGTCCGAGGGCGAGCACAAGCGTCGCGCTGAAGACCATCGCGGCAAGCCCCAAGACGATGACGATCACGGAAATCACCCCCATGACTCTCGGTCGACCCAGCTCCCCACGCGGACACTTGCACAGACGGCGGACACTGATCCAGCCGTCCGCTCCGACAAGGACGCTATGACCGTAACTTTCTGCATCGGAGGGCGAGTGTCCTCCTACACAGGCACACAAAACTCGACCGAAGGGAACGTGCCATGGACGTACTAGCCATGCTCGACGCGGCTCGCGCCGCGATCAACGTGCTCGAGCACCCGTTCTATCAGCGCTGGAGCGCCGGCGAGCTCAGTGCCGAGGAGCTCGGCTGCTACGCCGGCGAGTATCGCCACGCGGTGCGCGCCCTTGCCCGCGCATCCGAGCTAGCGGCGGCCGCTGCGGAAGAGCCGCACGCGACCGGCCTGCGCAGCCACGCTCACGAGGAGAGCTCTCACATCGCGCTCTGGGAGGAGTTCGCCCGCGCGATGGGTACGCCCCCGTCTGAGCCGCTGAGCAGCGATGCGCCCCTCCTACCCGAGACCGAGGAGTGTGTGCAGAGCTGGACCGCGGGCGGAGATCTGCTCGAGCACCTGGCCGTGCTTTACGCGATCGAGGCCTCCCAGCCCGAGATCTCTCAGACCAAGCTCGAGGGGCTCAGCGCCCACTACGGCTACAGCGAGGAAGGTCCGGCGACTGAGTACTTCACGGTGCACGCGCTACTCGACATTGAGCACGCACGCCAGGCACGTGAGCTGATCGCGCGCGCTGATGGCCGAGGCCGAGGCCGAGGACACCGAGGAGCTGGCTGAGCGGATGGCACAGCGCGCGATCGAGGCGCTGCGTGGCAACTGGCGCCTGCTCGACGGCGTCGAAGCGCGCGCGCGCCGCAGCTGAGCGGCGCCTTCTAGGGATAGCACCGCCGCGATCAGGCTGGCGGCGGTGCGTTCCCTACAGACAGCCGCCAGGCGAACAAGACAGCGGCAACCGAGGTCGCGAGGTTGAGGCTCGAGACTCCCGTCGCGCATCGGAATGCTGATGCGGACGTCTGCGCTCGCGAGCAGCTGATCGCTGAGGCCATGGCGCTCGGTGCCAAAGGCGAGCAGCGAGCGCGGGTCGAGCGCCGCGGGCTCGAGCGGCTCGCCTTCTGGGTCGAGCGCAAGCAAGGGACCCTCGCGCTGCGCGAGTGTGTCGAGCGCGGTGAGCCGTGCCACGGGTAGCGCAAAGTGCAACCCCGCGCCACCACGCAGCGCGTCCGGGTGCCAGGGATCATGGCTGCCGGTGCTGAGCACGGCCGCCGCGTCGGCCGCAGCTGCGACGCGCACGCAGGCGCCGATGTTGCCGAGGTCGCGCGGGTCCTCGAGCAGGACCATCGGCGCCCGACGCGGTGCCTGCAGCACGGCGAGCGGGTCTAGGTGCGGGCGGGTGGCGATCGCCATCACGCCCGTGTTCGGTGGCAGTGGCGCGAGCTGCGCAAAGAGCTCTTGGGAGACCGGTCGGGCGAGCTCCTGCATGCGCGCGAGCAGATCCGGCGCGAGCTGCTCAGCGAGACGCGCCAGCGCTCGGCGGGGTCGCGACAGACGACCAGCTCGAGCTCAGCACCAAAGCGCAGAGCGTGCTTGAGCGGGTGGAAGCCTTCGAGCACGGCGAGCGTGGGATCGCGTCTGGCGCGCCCAAAGCGCGGGATGAGCGATCCGTCTTGCACTCGCCGATCATTACGTGTGCATAGAGTTCATGCTCTGAGATGAAGCTCGAGGGCATCCATCACATCAGCGCGATCACCGGGGACGCGCCCGGGAACGTCGAGTTCTACACCGGCGTGCTCGGTTTGCGGATGGTCAAGAAGACCGTCAACCAGGACGAACCGAACGTCTACCACCTCTTCTACGGCGACGAGCATGGCTCGCCCGGGATGGACCTGACCTTCTTCGAGTACCCCGGCGCCGCCAGAGGCGTGGCCGGCGCGGGGATGATCCACCGCATCGTTTGGCGGGTGGCCTCTGTGCAGGCGCTCGAGTTCTGGCGCGAGCGCCTGCTCACCCGTGGCGTGAGCGCAGAGCTGACGGATGAGAGCCTCTTGTTCGTCGACCCCGAGGGCCTCGAACACGAGCTCGTGCTCGCCTCAAGCGATGATGAGCCGCTGAGCGCGGTGGCGCCGGAGATCCCCAGCGAACACGCGCTACAGGGCTTTGAGGGTGTGCGCGCCTACAGCAGCGCCCCCTTCCGCAGCGAGCGTCTGCTCGCGAGCGCGCTTGGCTTTGAGCGCCGGCAAGGCGAGCACTGGGAGGTGCGCGGCGCCCAGCGCGGGTCAGCTTCTACGCCTACGACCCCGCGCCGCCGGAGATCAATCGCCGCCAGGGAGCCGGGTCCGTCCACCACGTGGCCTTCGCCGCGCAGATGGAGGAGCTCGAGGCGTGGCGCATGCGTGTGAGCGAGGGCGGCGCGACCCCGACACCGGTCGTGGAGCGCTTCTACTTCAAATCGGTCTACTTCCGCGAGCCCAGCGGCGTGCTTTTCGAGATCGCCACGATCGGCCCCGGCTTCGGGATCGACGAGGACGAGCGCCACCTCGGTGAGCGCCTCTCGCTGCCGGCGCCCTTCGAGCCGCTGCGCGAGCAGCTCGAGTCGAGCTTGCGCCCACTGCCGTATCCCGCCGCAGTGGCGGGTCCAGGCCGCCTAGCCGCGACTAACGTTCGGGGCGCTGGACTCCGATAAACATGCATGAACAGTGGGGACGACCGGGGCATCGTCGATCAGTCCTCGCTGCGCATGCGCGAGGCGACCTTTACCGCCGGCGTATGGCTGACCTACGTTGTCTGCGGGAGCAGCTCGATCTACCTGGCGCTCACCTGGCAGCGCGCCGAACCGCACGGAGATCATTGCGCTGTTCGGCACGGGCCTGCTGGCCGCGGTGATCATCTCCAATCTGCCCCGCGAGCGGATCGTGCGCAGCCGCCTCCGCGAGGTGTTCTTCTTCGCTTGGAGCCTCGTCGACCTGCTGCTAATCGTGCTCGCCTCGCTCGCCGACGGCGGCACCGGCAGTCCGCTCGCGCTGATCTTCTTCATCCCGGTGGTGTTCGCCGCGATGTCCTATCCGCTTGAGCTCGGTCGCAGCCGTCGCAGGGCTCTCGGTTACCGCCTACCTGGCGCTTGCCCTCGCTGCTGGGCGGTGCATCGTGGAGCTATCAGGCGCTGTTCGCGGTGATGCTGCTCTGCACGGGGGCGATGAGCGCCTGGCAAGCACGTAACCACGAGCGCCAACGCGCCGCGCTGATGGATGTCTCGCGTGCCGATCCCGCTGACTGGCTGCCTGAACCGGCGCGGCTTCGAGGAGCGCGCGCTCGCAGAGATGCAGGCAGCCGCGCGGCGCGGTACGCAGGGAGCGCTGCTGCTGCTCGATGTCGATCACTTCAAGCACGTCAACGACCACCACGGTCATGGGGCCGGCGATGAGCTGCTGCTGCTGGGTCGTGGCCACGCTCGAGCAGGTCGTGCGCCCGGACGATGCGATCGGGCGGCTCGGCGGAGATGAGTTCGCGGTGCTCTTCGCCGAGATCGAGCCGGCCGATGCGCTCGAAAGTGCAGCCCGCATCGGTGCTGCCTTGAGTGAGCGCGCGCCGTGCTCGCTCGGCCTGGCCACCTTCCCGATGGACGGCTGCGATCTGGAGGAGCTATGCGCGACGCGCGGACGCGCGGCTTTATGCCTCACGCCACGGGCGTCCCGAGGCCGGTCGCACGAGCTTCAACGAGCGTCTCAGCTGGGCAGCAACGCTCGCCCACGCGGTCGACATGCGCATGAACGCCCAGCACGAGCACTCACGCGCGGTTGCCGACCGTGCGGTTGCGATCGCAGCGGCGCTTGGCTGGGAGGAGGAGATGCTAGGAATGCTCCGGATCGCGGCGATGCTCCACGATGTCGGCAAGGTCACGGTCCCGACAGCATCCTTTGTAAGCCGGGCCGCCTGACCGAGGAGGAGTTTGCGCTGATCCAAGGGCCACAGCATCGCCGGCGCGGAGCTGGTCGCGCGGGTCGAGGGACTCGCGACGATCGTTCCCTGGATTCGCCACTCTCACGAGAGCTTCGATGGCTCGGGCTACCCCGATGGTCTTCGCGGCGAGGCGATCCCGCAGGCGTCGCGGATCATGCTCGTGGCGGATACCTTCGATGCGATCACGAGTACTCGCCCCTACCGCGCAGGCGCGTCCGGCGGCGGAGGCCCGCGAAGAGCTCGAGCGCTACGCCGGCAGCCAGTTCGATCCGGAGTGCGTGCGGGTGCTCGCTCGAGCGTCGAGGGCTGGTGCGTCAGGCGCGACGTCCGCCGAGGCGGGCGTGAGCGCGGTGCGAGCGCCGTGCCATCGAGCACGGCGCCCCAGTCTCGCGTCCTCGATGCGACCGGGACGGGTCTCTGAGAGAAACTCGCGCAATAGTCGCGAGAGCCCGTCGGGGTCTTCGAGGTGGGGGAAGTGCGCGGCCTTGGGCAGCGTGCGGAAGTAGCTGTCCGGAATCGCTGCATGTGCCTTGCGCCCGTGCTCGATCGGGATCGTGCGGTCGCGCTCGCCCCACACGATCAAGCGTCGGTATCGCCTCCAGCAGGCCGAGGCGATCGGTGGCGCTGACGCGCTGGCCGTGCATGTCGATCACGGCACGCAGCGTGTGCAGGAAGGCCTCGCGTGCGTCGGCGTTCTCGAGGGGACGCAGCGCGCGTGCGACCGCCTCCAGGTAGACGCCTGCGCCGACCCCGCGTCCGCGCAGGCGCGTTCCGGCTCCGCGCAGCCCGCCGAGCAGGCGTGGGTGGATCGTCATTGAGAGCAGCGCTGAGGTGCCCGGCAGCGCAGCGGTGCGCAGCATCGGGCTGACCTCGCGGCCGAGCCCCCCGCTTGAGATCAGCGCAAGCCGCTCGACACGCTGGGGGAACTGGTAGAAGAACTGCATCGCGACGCCCCCGCCGAGCGAGTGCCCGACGATGCTTGCGCGCTCGATGCCGATCGCTGCCAGCAGATCGCGAATGCTGGCGGCGTGTGCACCGAGTGAGTAGTCACCGCGCGGCGCGGCAGAGTCACCGTGGCCGATCAAATCCGGCGCCACGACCGTGTATTCGCCGGCGAGTTCTTGCGCGACCGCCTGCCAGTGGCTCGAGGAGTTCAGCATGCCGTGGATCAGCACCACCGGCGGGCCGTTACCGGCGATCCGATAGATCACGCGGCGCCCGTGTAGGGCGATCTGCCACTCCTCAAACTGCGGTGCGATCGTGGGCAGTGCAACCGGCTGCGGCCCGCGTCGGGGGGACTCCTCGCGGTCTCCTCTGCCCTGGCTGGAAGTCAGCGCGCCACCTCGCGCAGGACCCTAGCAAAGGGGTCATACTCGCCCAAGAATGCTACGTCTGGTCACGATCCCGATCAGCCACTACTGCGAGAAGGCACGCTGGGCGCTCGAGCGCGCTGACCTCTCCTACCGCGAAGAGCGTCACGTGCAGGGTGTGCATCAGCTCGCCGCGCGCCGCGCCGGAGGTGGGATCACCGTGCCGGTGCTCGTCACGCCCGAGCGCGTAATCGGAGGCTCAGCGGAGATCCTCGAATGGGTCGACGAGCGGCTCGCGCCCGAGCTGCGCCTGTTTCCGCTCGAGCCGGGGGAGCGGCGTGGTGTGCAGGCACTTTGCCGGCGCCTGGATGAACAGCTTGGGCCGTGCGGACGACGGCTGATGTACGTGCACATGTTTCCCCAGCGGCAGTTGATGTTGAGCTTCAACAACCAAGGAGTGCCAGCCTGGGAGGACCGCGCGATTCGCTGGGGCTGGCCCGTGATCAAGCGCTTCGCCGAGAGGGTGCTCGCGATCACTCCCGGGGTGGAGGTTGAAGACGAGCGGATCGTCTGGCGCGAGTTCGACCAGGTCGCCGAGCTACTCAAGGACGGGCGTCCCTATCTATGCGGTGAGCGCTTCGGCGCGGCAGATCTGACCTTCGCCGCGCTCTCGGCGGCCGTGATCGTGCCTGACGTCTACGGCACGCCGCTGCCCCAGCCGGAGATCCTGCCGCCGCAGATCGCCGCGCTCATACGTCGCGCGCGTGCCCATCCAGCAGGGCAGTTCGCGCTGCGGGTGATCGCCGAGCAGCGCCGGCCTGTGCCCTCTCCAGCCTGAATAGCGCTACTCGTAGCGGCCCATAAGAGGCCTCTCATGCAGTCAACTGTCTGTCGACTTTTGCGCTGCAGGCGAGCAGTGTCCGGCCCGTGGCGCGCAAGCACCCCTACTACGCCGAGATGGCCAACTTCAGGCAGCGCTTTGCCGAGCGGTTGGTGCCGCTGCGCCGTGCGCGCTTTCCCTCCCAAGAAGACTTCGGTGATCACGCGCGCCTGCACCGAACCACGATCGGCGGGCTCGAGCAGGGCAAGACAGATCCACGGCTCTCGACGCTCTTGATCCTCGCCGAGAGCCTGAAAGTTCCACTCGCCGAGCTTGTGGGCGACCTCTCCGCGCCGCGCGAGCGCAAACCGCCACCGCCGCGCCGGCGGCGACGACGGGCCTAGTCACAGGTTCTCAGCAGCCACGCTCGCGCCAGAGGTGGATGTTGCGCCTTCCCGTGCGTCGTGTGCGGCGCCGGGCGAGCGCCGCCTCATCGAGGCCGGCTGGCTGCGAGCTTCGATCCTCTGCGTAGTCGTCGATGTCGGCATGCGCGTCGTCAGGCTCGGGCCACTCGTAGAGGCAATGGGTTGCCGAGGCGAGCAGCCAGCAGTTGCGTTGTAGGCGCTCGCCCAGCTCGAACCACGTATCCGAGTCGACCTGTGGAGATGCGGCGAGCAGCACCGTTGCTGCCTCGAGGCTCGCGCCGAGCCGCCGGCGGAAGCGCTCGATCTCCTGGCTCGCCAGCGTGTGGGCCTCGCGCCAGGCTGCATGCTGAGGCGACTCCGGCAGCTCGAGCACAGTACCCTCTCGACGTAGCTTCTCAAGGCGCGTGCCCCCTGCGCTGGTAAGCGCCCACAGGTCGACGCCATGCTCGCGCGAGTGCACTAGGGCTGCTGCCTTGCAGAGCGCGTCGAGCTGTGCGCGCAGCGCACGGGCCGCGAACGAGCGGCGCGGGGTCGCCAGGTGCGCGAGGATCGCCCACAGGGGTGCCGCGTGACGCTCCTCGCCACGATGGCGGACCGCGCGCTCGACGGCCGCAAGGACGCGCTCCGGCGATGGCTGCTCGACAGGGCCCTTGGCTGCTCGGCGCTTCGCTTTGGACACTTCGCCTCCTCTTGGGTCGAGGGCGCCAAAGCCGCCGGTCGATCGAAGCACGCGAGGTCGGCTGGCACGGTTAGGCCAGCTGAGCGACAATCGACTGGCATCGAGGACGAGCGACTCGGTGCCGGGCCCGGGGTGTTGACGCACCGCCGGGCCATCTATTTGCGGGACGCCTCGACAGTACCTTGCAATGAGCTCCTCGGACGGCAAATTGCGCCGGACTTACCGTTTTGGCGCAATGTTGTTGCAGGGCTGACACATATGTGTGCATGCTGTGAGGGAGTGTTCTCGGCGCTGCCCGGACGGCGTAGCTGTGAGCCGCAGATTGTCCGGATCGGACAGTTGCCGCTGCGCACGGCGAGGAATAGACTCGGCCACGAATGATCTCCGGTGGAGGTACGACGGCCGATGTGTCGAGCTCGCATCCCTCGCCGCCCGGAGACGCCCAGGCGAATGCTGCCGTGCGGCTCACCGGGATGCGCAAGACCTACGGCGAGGTGGTCGCCGTCGAGCACCTCTCGCTCGAGGTGCGCAGCCGGCGAGTTCTTCACGCTGCTCGGGCCCTCGGGCTCGGGCAAGACGACGACGCTGCGCGTGATCGCGGGCTTCGAGCTGGCCGACTCCGGGCCGGGTCGAGCTGCACGGCGTCGACGTGACCGCGCAGCCCGCCCTACGAGCGCGCCGTCAACACCGTCTTCCAGGACTACGCGCTGTTCCCGCACATGAGCGTGCTCGAGAACGTCGCCTACGGGCTGCGCGTGCAAGGGCGTGGGCAAGCGCGAGCGCTCCGAGCGCGCCGCGGAGGCGCTCGAGATGGTGCGCCTGCCCGGCGTCGAGGACCGCCGGCCGATCCAGCTCTCGGGCGGCCAGCGCCAGCGCGTGGCGCTCGCCCGCGCGCTCGTCAACCGCCCGCGCGTGCTGCTGCTCGACGAGCCGCTCGGCGCGCTCGACCTGAAGCTGCGCCAGGAGATGCAGCTCGAGCTGAAGGCGATCCAGCGCGAGCTGAGCGAGCGCGATCACCTTCATCTACGTCACCCACGACCAGGACGAGGCGCTGACGATGAGCGACCGCATCGCGGTCTTCTCCGACGGGCGCATCGAGCAGGTCGGCACGCCCGGCGAGATCTACGAGCGTCCCGCCAACGAGTTCGTGGCGGGCTTCGTCGGCACCTCGAACGTGATCGAGCGCGACGGGCGCAGCTACCTGGTTCGTCCCGAGAAGATCCGCATGCTCGCGACGGCTGAGCAGCGACGATGCGAGCGCCGTCGCGGGGGTCGTGCAGGACGTCGCCTACCTGGGCTCGGTCACGCGCTACGTGGTCGAGCTCGACGGCGGCGAGACGCTCGATCGTGCTGCGCCAGAACCTCGACACCTCCGCGGCGAGCAGGCCCTGCAGGAGCGGGGCCGCCGCGGTGCGGCTCGCCTGGCGGGCGGAGGATGCGTCGGTGCTTGACACAAACCAAGAGGAGGAAGCGAACTGATGAGGCTTGCGAAGATCGACTGGGCGCTGGCGGCGCGTGCTGGCGGTGATGGTCGTCGGGCGTCGAGCGCCTGCGGCAGCTCCTCGAGCAGCACCTCCGCGAGCAACCTGCCGACGAGCATCGGCAGCCGGCGAGGGCCAGCTCAACCTGGTGGCGTGGGAAGGCTACGCCGCAGCCCGAATGGGTGAAGCCGTTCGAAAAGCAGACCGGCTGCGTGGTGCACGCCAAGTACGCGGGCTCCTCCGACGAAATGGTCACGCTGATGCGCCAGGGCGGCGGCAGCCAGTACGACATGGTCTCCGCCTCCGGCGACGCGAGCCTGCGCCTGATCCGCGGCGGCGACGTCGCGGCGATGAACGTGGCGCTGGTGCCGGAATGGAAGAACTTCATCCCGCAGCTGCAGTCGCCGCCGCACAACACGGTCGACGGCAAGCACTACGGCATCTCGCTGCAGTGGGGGCCGAACATCCTGCTCTACAACACGCAAGTCGGTGACGCCGGCGCCGACGAGCTGGGCGGCGATCTACAGCCCGAAGTACAAGGGCCAGTCACGCGTCCCCAACAACCCGATCCAGATCGCCGACGCGGCGCTCTACCTGTCAAAGACCCAGCCGAGCCTCGGCATCACCGACCCGTACGAGCTGACCGAAGCGCAGCTGAACGCGGCGGCCGAAGCTGCTCAAAGCAGCAGCGTCCGCTGATCAAGAAGTACTGGGCGCTCGGCCTCGGACGAGATCGAACTGTTCAAGAGCGGCGACGCCACGATCGGCGCCGCCTGGCCGCTACCAGCACGAACACGCTGCTGGCCGACAAGGTGCCGGTCAAGGAAATCGATCCCGATGCGAGGGCGCGACCGGCTGGGCGGACACGTGGATGCTCGCCGCGCACGCCAAAGACCCCAACTGCGCCTACAAATGGGTGAACTGGGTCTCGAGCCCGAAAGTGCAGGCCGAGCAGGCGCTCTCCTTCGGCGAGACGCCCGCCAACACGAAGGCGTGCGCCGTACATGGAAAAGATCAAGAAGGGCTCGTGCACCGCTGTACCACGCCAACGCGCCGGCGGCGTACTTCGAACAGCATCAAGTTCTGGAAGACGCCGGTGAAAGAATGCGGCAACGGCCAGAACGACTGCATGGACTACACCGCCTGGCAGCAGAAGTGGACCGAAGTAACCGGCTAGGCCCGGACGGCGAGCGTCGAGCATCGCTCGCGAGCCCGTCGGCCTGCAGGACGGCCCGCATCCGCGTGTCGGCGGCTCTCTTCCGCCGGCCGTGGCTGCGGGCCGTGCCTGCTGCTGTCCGCGCCCGGCGCGTGGTTCGTGCTGATCTACCTGGCGGCGCTCGTGCTGCTGTTCCTCTCGGCGCTGTGGAGCGTCGACCCGTTCACGCGGCAAGCTCGTCCACAGCTGGACGCTTGAAAACTTCGAAACGCTGGTCAAAGTCCCCGCCTACCGGACGATCGCGCTGCGCACGATCGGGATCGCCGCGGCGGTGACGGTCACCGACGCGGTGCTCGCGCGTGCCGTTCGCCTTCTTCGCCGTGCGGATCGCCCCGAAGCGGCTGCAGTCGGTGCTGTTCGTCGCGGTGCTGATCCCGCTGTGGTCGAGCTACCTGGTGCGCGTGTTCGCGTGGCGGCTGATCCTCGCCAAAGACGGCGATCCTCAACTGGTTCGCTCGAGAGACTCGGCCTCGGCTCGCTCAACATCGGCTACTCCAACTGGGCGATGTGGATCGTGTTCAGCTACATCTGGCTGCCGTTCATGATCCTGCCGGTCTGGTCGGCGATCGAACGGCGTGCCCGACTCCTACATCGAGGCCTCCGCCGACCTCGGCGCGCGCGGCTGGCGGACCTTCCGCACGGTGCTGCTTCCCGCTGATCCTGCCGGGCATCGCGGCCGGCTCGATCTTCACCTTCTCGCTGACGCTCGGCGACTTCATCACGCCCACGCTCGTCGGCGGCGTCGGGCTCGGACTTCATCGGCAACGTCGTCTACCAGAAGTCGGCGTCGCCAACAACGTGCCCTTCGCGGCGGCCTTCGCGACCGTGCCGCTGGTGGTGATGGGCATCTACCTGCTGATCGCCCGCCGGCTCGGGGCGTTCGAGGCGCTGTGATCGGCGCCGGGCGAATGGAGCCGGGTCGCGCTCGGCGTGTGGGCGGCGCTGATCATGCTGTTCCTGTTCTTCCCGATCGTGATCATCATGCTCTACGCGTTCAACCCCTCGAACGTGCAGAGCTGGCCGCTGGAAGGGCTCTCGACGAAGTGGTTCTCCTCGACCTGGCACAACGCAGGAAATGCGCCACGCGCTGTGGCTGTCGATCCGCGCCGGGCTGATCGCCACCGCGATCGCGATCGCTGCTCGGCTCGATGGCCGCGTTCGCGGTGCACCGCTTCCGCTTCTTCGGGCGCGAAGCGATCTCGCTCTGTTCGTGCTGCCGATCGCGCTGCCGGGGATCATCACGGGGATGGCGCTGAACTCGTTCATCACCTTCAACGGCTGTCAACTTCTCGCTGCTGACGATCGTGATCGGCCACGCCACCTTCTGCATCGTGGTCGTCTACAACAACGTGCTCGCGCGCCTGCGCCGCACGCAGACCTCGCTCGTCGGAGGCCTCGATGGACCTCGGCGCCGACGGCTGGCAGACGCTTCCGCTTCGTGACGCTGCCGATGATCGCCACCGCGCTCGTCGCCGGCGGCCTGCTCGCGTTCGCGCTGTCCTTCGATGAGATCGTCGTGACGACCTTCACCGCCGGCGCGCAGAACACGCTGCCGATCTGGATCTTCGGCAACATCCGCCTCGGCCAGCAGCTGCCGCAGGTCAACGTGGTGGTGCTGTTCGTGATCCTCGTGACGCTGATCCCGGTGACGCTCGCGCAGCGACTGACGCGCGACACCGGCCTGTTGCGCAGCCGTGCCCAGCCCACCGGCGCGATGCCTTAGGTCTCGATGCAGCGGGCCTTCATCACCGGCGCGCTCGGCTTCATCGGCGGCGCACTTGCCGCCCGCCTGCGCGAACAAGGCGTTGAGGTGCGGGGTCTCGACGCCCGCGCGGAGCCGAGCCTCGGCATCGTCGCGGGCGATGTCTCCCAGCCAGGGGAGTGGCAGCGTCACGCGCAGGGCTGTGAGCTCTTTTTTCACACCGCCGCGATCGTCTCGCTGCGCTCCGGGCTCGAGGACTTCCACCGCGTCAACGTGCTCGGCACCGCAAATGCGCTCGCCGCGGCCGCGGGAGGCGATGCGCTGCGCTTTGTCCAGCTCTCCTCGGTGACCGTATTCGGAAACGACTTCCCCGATCAGGTCGAGGAGGAGCACCCGGTCAGGCTGCTCGGGGTTCCCTACGTGGACACCAAGATCGCCGGCGAGCAGGTAGTCCTGCAGGCCCATGCGAGCGGACGCCTCGCGGCGACGATCGTCAGGCCCGGCGACGTCTACGGCCCTGGCTCGCGGCCATGGATCCTCCTGCCCTTGGAAGAGCTGCGGCGGGGACGCGTGATCCTGCCGGCGCGGGGGCGCGGGATCCACAGCCCGATCTACGTCGACGATCTTCTCGACGGGATTCTCGCTGCGGCGGGCGCGCAGGAGGCTGCCGGGCAGGTGATCACGCTCTCCGGGGGAGCGGGGGTGAGCACCGCGGAGTACTTCGGTCGGCTCGGCGCGATGGTCGGTCGTCCGCACGTGCGCACCGCGCCGACCGGGCTGCTGCTCGCGCTGACGGGCATGCAGGCGCGGCTCGATCGCCTGCGGGGAGTGCCGGGCGAGATCAACCCAAACGCGATCCGCTACCTGACGCGCACTGGCACCTACTCGATCGCGAAGGCCAGGCAGATGCTCGGCTTTGAGCCGCGGGTCGCCCTTGAGGAGGGGATGCGGCGCAGCGAAGCTTGGCTACGCGCACAGCGAATCCCTCTAAGTTGATGGCTATGGACAAGCGCCAGCTCCGGACTCCATACCTAGACGCCGTGAGCGCTTACGCCAAGCGCAACCCGGCGCGCCTGCACGTCCCCGGCCACAAGGGCGGCCAGGGTGCAGACCCGGGTCTGCTCGAGGCGATCGGCGAGGCGGCGCTCAGCATGGATGTGCCGGCGCTGACCCACGGGATCGACGTGGGCGTCGATCCGACGCCGTTTGAAGAAGCCCAGCGCCTCGCGGCCGAAGCGTGGGGGGCAGGGCGCGCCTGGTTTCTGATCAACGGTGCCTCGCAGGGCAACCTCGCGGCTGGGCTCGCGCTCGCGCACAAAGGTGACGCGGTCGTGGTGCAGCGAAACGCGCACTCGAGCACGATCGACTCGCTCGTGCTGTCGGGCATGCGCCCCACCTTCGCCGCCCCTGAGATCGATGCGGAGCTCGGCATCGCCCATTGCCTCGCGCCCGAGACGCTTGCGGTCGCGCTCGATGCGACACCGGAGGCCGTCGGCGCCTGGGTGATCTCGCCGACCTATTTCGGCGCCGTCGCCGACATCCGTGGACTTGCGGAGGTAGCCCATGCTCGCGGCGTGCCGCTGATCGTCGATGAGGCCTGGGGCGCGCACATGGCCTTCAGCGCTGCACTCCCCGAGCACGCACTCTCAGCGGGTGCGGACCTAGTGATCTCGAGCACGCACAAGATCGTTGGGAGCCTCACGCAGTCAGCGATGCTGCACTTCGGCCGCGAGGCGGGCGCCTTGCTCGGCGAGGACACGGTCGACCGTGCGGTAACGCTGACCGAGTCCACGAGCCCCAACTCGCTGCTGCTGGCCTCGCTCGACGCGGCGCGTCGCCAAGCGGCGGTGCACGGGAGCGAGCTGCTCGAGCGCACGATGGTCACGTTGGCAGCGGCGCGCGCGCAGATACAGGCGATCGCGGGCCTCGAGGTGCTCGATGACCGTCTCGCGGGACGTCCCGGCGTATTCGCCTATGACCCACTGCGTCTCGCGATCGACGTGCGCGGGATTGGCGCTAACGGCTATGAGCTCGCGCCCTTGCTCCGTGAGATCGGCGACATCAACCTCGAGCTCTACGGCGAGAACGTGCTCGTGGCGGTGTTTGGCATGGGCGAGCGCGAGCTCGGCGAGGCCGCAAGGCTGGTCGAGGCGATGCGCGAGGTGGTGCGACGTGTGGGCCTTGAACCCGAGGGCGCCCAGCAGAGCTTCGCGGCCGCGCCGCCCTGGGGCGAATTGGCGATGACCCCGCGCGAGGCCTACCTCGGTGCGCAGGAGGTCGTGCCCGCGGCGCAGGCAGTGGGGCGGATCGCAGCGGAGTCGCTCGCGACCTATCCACCCGGGATCCCCAACGTGCTGCCGGGCGAGCGCCTCACCGCGGAGACGCTCGCCTATATCCAGGACACGCTCGAGCAGGGCGGCAGCGTACGCGGGGCCAGCGATCGGCTGTTGCACACGGTGCGCGTGGTCGTCGAGCCGGCCTCCGTCTAGAGGCCGACGATCAGCTCGAGCCAGCGCGAGAAGAGTCTCTGCGCGAGCCCCACCGAGGTTTGTTCCTCGGCCCGCACCTGCGTGAGCAGCATGGCGACGGCGTCCGGCCCGGCAAGCGCCTCGAGTTCGGCAACGTAGGCGGGGATCTGCATCCACTCCTCGGCCAGCTCCGAGTTCACCTCGAGGTGAAACTGCAGCGCATAGGCGCGGCCGAGCACGAAGGCCTGCTGCTCATAGGCGGCGGAGCGCGCCAGCTGGATCGCGCCCTCGGGAAGCTCGAAGGTGTCGCCATGCCACTGCAGCGTCGCAAAGGTGCTCGGCGCACCGGCGAACACCGGGTCGTGCTGCGCGGCCGCAGTCAGCTCGACGGGCAGGACCCCGAGCTCGGGCTGCGGCCCGGGCGCGACCCGGGCGCCAAGGCTTGCGGCGAGCAGCTGCGCCCCAAGACAGACACCCCAATAGGGGCGCCCCGCGCGGACGGCTTCGGCGATCAGAAGCTTCTCCGGTGCGAGCCAGGGATACAGCGAATCCTCATAGGCGCCCATCGCGCCGCCCATCGCGACGATCGCAGCGTAGGGGCGCCAGTCGGGCAGCTCCTCGCCTTGATCGAGGATCACGCGGCGCAGTGCAATCCCGCGTCGGTCGAGCTCGTCCTCGTAGACCCCGGGTGGCTCACAGGCCGCGTGCTGGAGCACGAGGATCTCCTGCGCGGGAGTGCTCAAGCTCACGGTTTGGCTAGCGCGGCGGGCAGCCCGGCCGCGGGCGAGCCGAGGCCGGTCATCGAGTCAAAGCCGCGCGCGGTGTTGAGCGCGACTTTCTGGTGAGTGCAGTTGCCGGTGCCGCTACAGAAAAGCTCGCGTCCCTCGTAGGCGAGCGTGCGCACCGAGGTCAAGGTGCCTTCTTTTGCGTCGACACCGTTGAGGTAGTCGACGCGGGCGAGCGCTTGCTTGCCGCCGGGCACGACGTCGTAGAAGGCGGCCGCTGCCGAGACCTTTGCGGCGCCGAGCTTGTAGAGCAGCGGGTTGATGAAACCGAGCGACCCACCGGCGGCCTGGTCGGCGAGCGCCATCTCACCCGCGAAGAGCGGCGAGGAGAGGCTCGTGCCCCCGATCCGATACTCGTCGTAGTAGGTGCCGTTGGGGAAGACCTGGGTCTCACCGACGAGCATCCCCGTGGTCGGGTCACCGTCCATCGAGATGTCGGGCTCGACGCGGTTGGGGATGCCCGTGATCGCGGAGTTGCGTTCAGCCAAGGCGGCGGGTACGACGCCTACCTGGTAAGGCGGCTCGGGGTACTGATAGCTCGTGCCACCACCACCGCCGTAGAGGTATTCGCCCGGGGCTGGCGGCAGCCATGTGTTGAGCGCGGAGGCGCTGCAGCCGGGGAATTCTTCGACTTCGAGCAGCGCGGTGCAGAGCGTGCTCTTCGAGGTCGACCAACCGAGCTCGCCGACGCGTGCGTCGCCGTTGCCGACCTGCAGGCTCGTGCCGCCCACAGCTGTCTGGTAGGGGCTCGAGGAGGGGTAGTCGGCGACGGTCATGCCGAGTGTGGAGAACTCATCGCCTTCATCGCCCGAGGAGAACTGCACGCCGATGCCGGTGGCGTCGGCCATCAGCAGCACGTTGTCAAAAGAGCGGCGCGAGCCGGGTGAGTCGAGCAGGTCACCGCCGCCGTCACCCCAGGAGTCGGTGATGATCTGCGCAAGGTGACCGTCGACGACCTGCTGGACGGAGTTGTAGAGGCCGTTTAGGCAATTCTTGGCTCCGACGTAGAGGATGTTGGCGCCGGGTGCGGTGGCGTGCACTGCCTCCACGTCGAGCGTCTGCTCGCCATACCATTCGTTCGCTTCGCAGAGTTCGATGTTGGTGAAGGATTTGCTGAGCAGCTCGCTGAACTGCCCGCTCGCGAGCGGCTGTCCCGGCTGATGTTTGGCTGCGTATTCCTGAGCGTCGCCGAGCAAAGTGGGCGATACGTAGGCGTCAACGATCGCGACCGTCACGCCTTTGCCGTCGAGGCCGCCGGCGATCTGTGAGCTGAGGCCATAGGCGCCCTGCAGCTGAGGCGGGGTGTAGCCACAAACGGCGTAGGGCAGCGGGCTCGGGTAGCCGGCGCCATAGGCAGGGTCGGTGGTGTCGAGCTGCTTCGCGTAGGTGGGGGAACAGGGAGGAGCGTTGCGGAAGCCAGGCGGCAGGGGAATTTCCTTGCCGGGTCTCTTCTGCGCTGCTCTGGGCAGCGCGGCGCCCGTCAGGCCGGCCGGTTTGGCGAGGTGCTGATCCACGCCCGTCACACCACTGATCAGCGAGGCGAGTTCTGCAGGGATCTTCAGCGGTCCCGAGGCCAGGCGCACGGTACGGCCGAGGTGCCGATACTGACCGAGGTTAGTCGCGAAGGCCCTCTGCACGGCTGCCGCTGAGCCCGTTGCTTGCACGGTCAAGCGGTCTGGCGTGACCTCGTTGACGGTGATGCCCTGCGAGCGCAGCCAGGAGGTGACAGCGCGTACGGATGCCTGACTCGGAGAGAAGCGGCTCTCCCATTCGCCTGGGGTCAAGAAGTGGCGGTAGCTGGGGCTACTTGGATCGGTGACCCCCTGCGCCAACGCCGCGGCTCCAGCCAAATTGCTGGGCTGCAGTCCGACGTTGAACTCGACCGTTTCGCCGGGTGCGCTGGGGCCAACCTGGTTTGAAGGCGTGGCCAGGGGAGAGCTGCTCTGCAGCACGGCGGTCCCCGGGGCGGCGGCAGCGAGGGCTGGAACCGCGATCAACAACCAAACCGCCAATCCGAGCGTTGCGAGCGTGGCGATCACCTGCCGGCGCCTCATCTGGCCTCCTGCCGTTCGTGGAAAGTACGCAGCGTGTGTGCAGCGTATACCCGCGATCGAGATGGTCAAGCGTAGGCGGGCCGCACTTCGAGTTGTCGCTCGCGACGGAAGTGCTCGACGATGAGAACGCTGAGGAGCGCGGCATAGATACACCAGACGGATACGAGCGCCTCTTCGCGGATACCCAGCGCGATCGCGACGCCGACGAGGTTTGCAAGGCCGAGCGTGTTCTCGGGCGCCGGTCGGATACTGCCACAGCAGGTGGGCGCCCCCGGCAGGCATCTTGCGTGACAAGAGGCATCTGCGACCAAAGCGCGTCTGGCCATGTTGAATCTTCACTACTTTCGGGACTTCCGCAGGACTCAGGACGGCCGTGCCGAAACCAACAGCCGCTACTCGACGCGTTTCCGCCATGACAGAAAATCAGCTCGACCTGCAGGTGAGATACGCATGGGACTGGTTCTCATACCATGCCCGACAAAGACTAACGGCCTTTAACTTCTTCCTGATCTTGATGGGTGCGGTCGTCGTGGGATATGCGCAGGCTGTCAGCAATCACTCCCCCGTCGTTGGTGCGGCGCTGGGCTTTCTTGGCGCATTTGTCGCCCACGCCTTCTGGGCCATGGACGTGCGTAACGAGGAGCTCGTCAACTGCGGTCGGGCTGCACTCGACATCCTCGAGCAACAGCTAGGCGTCTCGATTAGGCGCGACGATCGAGAGCGGCGACAGCTAGGCGAAGCCATGCGTGGTCCCGTCGAGAAGCGCTTGCGCCTAGTCTTGGGCGCAGGTTGGTTTAGCCACCGGATGTGGCTGCGGGCCGTGATCATAAGCATGGGCCTGCTCTCCCTGGGCGCCGGGATATGGGGAACCACGGGCTTTACGGGTAGCAGCCGGACACACCAAACCCTCACCCTCATCAAGCCTCAAAGACATCGCCATGCTGTTGTCTTCGCTCTTCCTCGTAAGGCACCGCCACACGGCGATAAAACTCGTCCGCGACATTCTTCAGCACGCCGATCACAGTGGCGATCGCCCAGTATCGGCGCTCAGGCATCGCCTTGAGCGCGAGCCGCGTGCAGGCATAGTTGAGCGATCCTGCAAAGGCTGCGCTGCCGGACTCTTCGGCGGCGATTGCTGAGATCTCGACGGCGAGGAGGTCGATGTGGGGATCGAGTCGTTGCTTGGTCGAGGAGGGCAGATAGGGCATAGAGGTAGTCCTTACGTACGTTTGCGATGTATGGCCGAGCGGATCTCAGGCGAGACGCGCACCCGTAGGTGGGCCACGCAATTGGCGCTGGTACTTGATGTCGTGGCGTCAATGATTGATCCGTGTCCGGATGGCTTGGGTCGCACGCGGCCGAGGCGCCGAACGATGTCCCACGAGCGATCCGGGCGAGACGGCATGGATTAGGGCGCGAGCTATCGGCGGCCGTTTCTAGAGTTGCGGAGCGAGCGTCGACTCACGAGGCCATCGATAGCGCTATACACCTCGTTTGCAGATGGAGTTCTCACTCGGATGACCACTAGCGTCCACTCGACCGTAGCCTCTCTCGGGCCCCGGCCACGCTGTTACGTCGCGAGCCCACTCGGATTCAGCGAGGCAGGTCGGCACTACTACCGCACGGTCTTTCTGCCAGCCTTGATCGAGGTCGTCACACCCATCGATCCGTGGTCCATGACGGACACCGCGGAGATTGCCGCAGCCCGAGAGGCCGGCAAGCTGAGCGAACTGGTACTCGATATCGGGAGACGGAATATTGCAGCGATCCACTCCAGTTCGCTGCTTGTCGCATTGCTGGACGGGCAGGAGCCAGATTCGGGCACCGTGGCCGAGCTTGGGTATGCGGCGGGCCTCGGAAAGACCTGCTTTGGCTTGCGATCGGACTTGCGTCAGACCGGGGAGGAGGGCGCCACGGTCAATCTTCAGGTCGAGGCGTTCGTCGTTGACAGCGGGGGTCGGATTGTCGCCTCCCTGGAGGCACTTGTAGCTGCATTGCGCGAGCTCGATGGCGACGGGCATAGCCGCGCGTAGGTAGGAGTCATTAGCGGGGTGCGTCATCAACTGCGCACGGACGCAGCGCCCGCTCAGGCCCCCAAGCGAAATGGCGGGTACTCGTCGGTCACGAGGATCAAGGCGTAGGCAACGACGCGGTTGTGCCAGCGGATGACGCCCTCGACGTAGTCGAAGATGCCACGCGGGTAGCGGCCGGTGAAGAGAATCGCGAACCACGCGCCGATCACTGCGAAGAAAGCGCCGATGTAGAGAAAGAAGAGCACGATGTAGTGGGGGATCGCGAGCAGCCACTTGACGAGCGGCAGCCAGCGGTTGAGGTCCTGGCTCACGTTGGGGTAGGCGAAGTCCAGGTGCACGGACTGCTCCTCCTCGGTCGAGGGATAGCGGTCATCCATGAGCGCGATGTAGACGCCGACACGGTTCGTGAAGCGCCAGAGCTGCTGGTTCCACTCAAACCACCAGCGGGGATAGCGCTGGCGGAAGACGATCAGCAGGAGCGGTGGCAGGAACAGCAGCCCCGTGCCTCCAGCCGTGACCGTTCGCGCTGACCCGGAGGCGTCATAGCGGGCGGTGAAGCCGCTGATCGCGGCGAGCACGATCAGGATCGGAATCGCGGTGAAGATCCGCAGCGCGGAGGTGAGACGGTTGAGCTGGCGTTCGGGGTAATCGATTGAAAAGGAAACCGGGTATTGAGCGTTCATGGTGAATCCTCTCTGCTTGGTCGGCAAATGGTGAGTTAGGCGCTTACGGGCGTGATCTCAGGTATTGGCTCAGGGTGGGGAAGGCGAAGGACGGTGCGTGTCCAGGTGGGCATCCACCAGTTGGCGTCACCCATCAGCCGCATCAGCGCCGGTACGAGCAAGGCGCGGATCACGGTGGCGTCGAAGATGATTCCGGCCGCGAGGCCCATCGCCAAGAGCTTGACCTCGTAGCCGGGGCTTGAGGAGAGCACCAGAAAGGCGAACATCAGGATCATCGCGGCGCTGGTTACGAGCTTGCCGGTTCGCGCGAGCCCAAGCTCGATCGCCTTCTCGGTGGAGCCGGTCTCGTCGTAGGCCTCGCGCATGCGCGTGAGCATGAAGACCTCATAGTCCATCGAGAGCCCGAACAGGAAGGCAAAGATCATCACCGGTATGTAGGCCGTGACGGATTGGGTCGCTTCGATGCCCCACAGCGAAGATCCGTGTCCCTGCTGGAAGACGAAGACGACGATCCCAAAGGCCGCGGCGAGTGACATCAGGTTCAGCAGTACGGCCTTGATCGGCAGCACGATCGAGCGGAAGGCCCGTGCAAGCAGCAGCAGCGTCAGCGCGATCACGAAGGCGAGCACGTAGGGGAAGCTGCCAAACAGTGCGTGCAGGAAGTCGCGGTCGACCGCAGCGATGCCGGTCAGCGTGCCCCCGGTCCCCTTGAGGGTGGCGTTCGCGTGATCGATGATCGTCTGGATGCCCGGGGCGGCGCCATCTGTTGCGGCAAAGGCCTCCACCATCGCGGCGGATCCCTGATGCCACGTCGGCGGTGCGCTCGCGCCGACTAGGCCCGGCACGGCGCTGAGCTTGGCGGCGATCTGCGCGGCGTTGCCGCCGTGCTCGACGAGCACGTCGAGCGGCTTCATCACGCCTGGGCTGATCCCCGCTGCAGCGAGTTGGGCGCGACCGGCAATCGCGGTGCCGCTGCCGGGGAAGTTGCTCAGCTGGGCCTCGTTCGGGTTCAGCTGCGTTCCAAGACCGGCGAGCACGGCGACGATCGCCAGCCCGACGGCCGCAGCGGCGACCGGGCGGCGCAGCACGAAGCGCGCCCAGCGGCCCCAGGCGCCGTCCTCTGGGTGACCGCGGTCGACGAGTCGGCGCGGCATGACGCGCACGCTGTTGATGCGCTCGCCGAGCACGGCCAGCAGGGCCGGAAGCAAGGTCAGTGAGGCGAGCACCGAGACGGCTGGGATCAGCATGCCGCCGATGCCGATCGAGCGGATCAGCGGTAGCGGTAGCACGATCATCGAGAGCAGCCCCACCGCGACGGTCGAGCCGGAGACGATCACCGAACGGCCGGCATGGGTCATGGTCTCGACGAGCGCGGACTCGACATCGTTGCCTTCGCGGAGCTCGTCGCGGAAGCGGAAGATCATCAGCAGGGCGTAGTCGATCGCCACGCCGAGGCCGACGAGCGTGACCAGGAACTGGACGATGATCGAGACGTTCGTGATGTAGGTCAGCGCCCAGACGAGCGTGAAGGTGTTGAGGATCGCGGCGATCGCGACCGCGAGCGGTATCAGCACGGCGGGGAGCGTTCCGAAGACGAAGAGCAGGATCACGAGCGCGCCAAGCCCGCCGATCACTCCCTCCAAGAGCACGCTCGATCCGCCGCTTGTCCCGTGTTTCGATGCTTCCTCGAGCGGGTCGTGACCGGTCACGTTGACGGCGATCCCCGCCGCGAGGCCCTTGGCTGCTGCGGCGCGCATGCTGTCCGCGCCAGCCTTCGCGTCGAGCCGGGCCGGCCCGGGCGGGTAGACCTCGGCGAAGGTCGTGTGCCGGTCGCGTGAGAGGTACATGGGGTTGCCCGTCGAGAAGTAGGAGCTCGTACGTGCACCCGGCATCGTCGCGACCGCGCGATCGATCGCCTGGGCGATGCTCTTGTCCTTGCTTGCGTTGCCGCTCGTGTGGAAGACGACGACGTTCGGCGGGCGCACGCCCACACCCATGGCCTTGAGCGTGCGCTGGCTTGCCTCGTAGGCGGGCTTGCCGGGGACGGCGAGGCTTTGATACCAGCGCGAGGAGAGCTTCCCTGCTGCGACGCCTCCGAGCAGCGTGAGCACGATCCAGAGTCCGATCACCGGCCAGCGGTGACGAGCAGTGAAATGGGCCAGACGGCTGAGCGGCGTTTGGGCCAGGTTGGTCGGCGATGTCATGAGGCTCCCCCGTCTAGTTGCGTGCGTACAGTGTAAGTATACGGTGTACGCTATACATACAGCGTAAGTCTGTCAAGTGCGTTTGCAAGACTTACGTTGTACGTTAGGATTTGGGCAGCGATGGAGACCGCGGCGCAAGCTCAGCCAAGCGCGGAAGTGCGAGTTCCCCTCAACAGGGAACGGGTGCTACGTGCGGCGATCGCGCTCGCGGACAAGGCGGGCTTTGAGTCGCTGACGATGCGCAAGCTCGCAAAGGAGCTCGGCGTGGAGGCGATGTCGCTCTACAACCACGTCGCCAACAAGGCGGACATCCTCGACGGCATCATCGACATCGTTTTCAGCGAGATTGAGCTGCCGCGCATCGGAGGCGATTGGAAGGCGGCGATGCGCGGGCGCGCGATCTCGACCCGTGAGGCGCTCGCGCGCCACCGCTGGGCAGTCGGTCTGATGGAGTCGCAGATGAGGCCCGGGCCGGCGAATATTCGCCTCCACGACTCAGTGCTTGGCTGTCTACGGGAGGCAGGCTTTTCGGTCGAGATGGCCGTGCACGCATACTCGCTTCAGGACAGCTACATCTATGGGTTCGCGCTCCAGGAGAAGGGCTTTGCGGTCCAGCGGAGCACCCTGCCGGCCAATGAGGAGAGCTTGGCGAAGGCGATGCTTCGCCAGCTTCCCGCCGAGGACTATCCCTACATAGCGGAGACCGTCGGCGGCTATGTAACGGGGGACGGCTACGACTTCGCGGATGAGTTCGAGTTCGGGCTCGAGCTGATCCTTGATGCGCTGGAGAGGCTTCGAGGCTCCGCCTGAGGGTTCTTCCGGGGACTTCGGATGAGATGAGTGTGGTTTCTTGCGGATGGGGCCTGGCTGTCTGGCCAGCTAGCGTTTGCTGACGAGTTGAGACTGCATTCGAGACAGGAGATCGCACCGTGGCGAGCATCACGCAGCTGACCAATCGACCCGCAAGCCCGCCGGAGCACCTGGACGTGGTGATCATCGGCGCGGGCCTCTCGGGAATCGGGGCGGCCTACCACCTCCAGCAGAGGCTCCCTGGGAAGAGCTACGCGATCCTCGAGGGCCGCGAAGCGATCGGGGGCACGTGGGATCTCTTCCGATACCCGGGAATCCGCTCGGACTCGGATCTCCACACTTATGGCTATGCCTTCAAGCCGTGGACCGACGAGAAGTCGATCGCTGACGGCGAGGCGATCCTGCGCTACATACGCGAGACGGCGACCGAGAACGGGATCGAGCGCCAGATCCGCTTTGCACATCGGGTCACTCGTGTCGAGTGGATGAGTGAGGATGCGCGATGGACCGTCCGTGCGCAGCGCACGGACACTGGCGAGGAGGTCCGCCTCACATGTTCATGGCTGTTCTGCGCGAGCGGATACTTTCGCTACGACCACGGATACCAACCCAAGTTCCCAGGCGCCGAGCGCTTCAGTGGTCCGCTCATCCACCCGCAGGACTGGCCCCAGGATCTCGACTACCGCGACAAGCGGGTCGTCGTGATCGGCAGCGGCGCGACGGCGGTAACGCTCGTGCCTGCGATGGCGGGTGAAGCGGCACATATGACGATGCTCCAGCGCTCGCCGACCTATGTCATCTCGCTCCCCGAGAAGGACGCTGTGGCCAACCTGCTGAAGCGGCTGTTGCCGGCCGGCACCGCCTACGCGGTCACCCGGCGCAAGAACATCTGGCTGCAGAGAACCGTCTACAACCTGAGCCAGAGTCGGCCCTGGCTAATCAAGGGGCTGCTGCGCAGGATGCTCAAGCGGCGACTGCCGGAGGGATACGACATCGACCGGCACTTCACGCCCGCCTACAACCCCTGGGACCAGCGCCTGTGCGCGGTGCCAGACGGAGACCTGTTCGAGGCGATCTCTGCGGGAACCGCGTCGGTCGTGACCGACCAGATCGAGGAGTTCACTAAGCACGGCATCCGACTCGCCTCGGGCGCGGAGCTCGAGGCGGACATCATCGTCACGGCGACGGGGCTTGATCTGATCGCGCTCGGCGGGATCGAGCTGATCCTCGACGGGCAGCCGGTTGCGCTGCCCGAGAAGCTCGTCTACAAGAGTGCGATGCTCAGCGACATCCCCAACCTGGTGTTCATCTTTGGCTACACGAACTCCTCCTGGACGCTCAAGCTCGACCTCGTCTGCGACTACGCCTGCAGGCTGATCGCGCACATGGATCGCGACGGCTACGACACCTGTGTGCCGGTGAACGCTGAGCGATCGATGCCCACCCGACCGTTCCTCGACTTCGGCGCGGGCTACGTACAGAGAGCGGTGAGTAGCTTCCCCCGCCAGGGCACCAGTGGCCCATGGCAGGTGAAGATGAGCTACGCGCAGGATGTACAAACCCTGCGCGACGGTGCGATCGAGGACGGCGTGCTGTGCTTCTCAAGGACCAGGCGGCTGACCAAAGCGGCCTGAGAGCAGGGGCGAGTCCGGGTCCGACCTCATCCTTGATGCGCTGGAGAGGCGCCGAGACCACGAGCTTTGACCAAGGGCCGCCGGTCGCCCGCGCGGCGCGGCTTCGCGCGCTTCTCCTCGTAAAGCAAGGTATCGGCGCGCGCCAAGACCGTGGCCAACTCTTCGCCGCGCCGCCATTCACTGAAGCCGGCAGACCAGCCGACCGGGTCCTCCGCAGTCTGAAGGCGGGCTAGTGCCAATCGCGCTTCGGGCTCTGGCGTGGAGGGAAGCAGCACGACGAACTCGTCGCCGCCGTGGCGCGCGAGGATGTCGCCGGGCCGTAGGCGCGCACGCCATTCGCTCACGAGCATCGCAAGCACGCGGTCGCCAACGGCGTGACCCGCGAGGTCGTTGACCTGCTTGAAGTCGTCGAGGTCGATCGCGGCAAGCGTGAGTGGCGCGCCTGTGCGGTCGGCGATCGCCCGCTCCCGTAGCGCTGCGGTCGCAAAGCCGGTGCGGTTGAGTGCGCCGGTGAGCTGATCGGTGCCAACCTGACGACGCAGGCCTTCGCTCAGCCCGCCCAGCACGACGCAGATCGACCATACGGTCGCGGTCACGACAAACCAGTAGACCGTCGCGTGGGGCAGGCCGCTGATCACGAGCCCGGCGGCGAACCCCACGGTGATCAGCAGGCCAAGCACGTTCACCACACGACGTGGGAAGAAATGCGCTCCGTAGATCGCGATCCAGGGGTAAGAGAATGCGGCGACCATCATGCCGCCGGTGGTCTCAGCGCGCGCGACCAGTCCGCTGGCGGTCAGAGCGCCGATTGCGGCGAGCAACTCGAAGCCGAGCATCCCCATGCGCGCGCCGAACAGCCAGAGACCGCAGGCAGCGGCAAGCGAGACGATCCCGCCGGCGGCGAGCAGGCGGGTCGGCTCGTGCACACTGAGCGGGAAAGCGACGACTGCGAGCGCCACGAGGCTCTTGAAGGCAAAGAGCAGCGCCAGCGACCAAACGATCGATGGACGCCGCGCTGCTCGCGGGCGTTGCTCAGACAGCCGTCGTAGAAGGCCCATCCCCAAATGCTTCGGAGCAGGCTTCGCATGGGGCTTGAGCCCCGGCAGGTCAGGTCCACGATTCGATGGAGCTAGGGAGCAATACCCCTGACCCGTGACCGATCTGAAGCATCTGAAGCAGCGGACTAGTACCTAGATGCCTGCGGGGTTTCGACGGTGGCGGCGCCCAGACCGTCGCCCTACGGTCGATTAATGCAGATCTCCCATCGATATAAGCTCGCTGGCGCGATCCTGACCGCATCAGCTGTCTCTTGGGTGCTGCTTGCCCCCTCCGCGCTCGGGGCCTGGACGGCCCCCGCCACGATCTCCGAGCCGCATATGTTCATCGGTGGCCTCTACGGTCAGAACGTCCTGTTCGCCAGCGGGCCGGCCGGCACCCTGGCGACCTGGACCTACGAGGCCGGGTTGGGGACTCGCGCCAGCGCTGGCGTGCGCGAGGCGGTGGCACGACCAGGCAAGCCGTTCGGCGTGGAGCAGCGTCTGCCCGCCAGCTACCTAACGGGATCGATGGTAAATATCGGGGGTGGCCGGGTCGCACAGCTTATCCTCAAGCCGCGGGGCCCCAACACGAGTTCCATGTCGGTTGCGATCGGAAGCGTAGACGGCAGGTTCGGCAGGCCCATCCCGGTCCCGGGTTCGGTCTTCGCAGGCCGCGCGAGCCTAGCGGGCAACACGCTGGGGGACCTGTTGGTCAGCTGGATCGCCGCCGGAGCGCACGGTGAACATCGGTCGGTGTGGGCCAGCGTACGCATCGTGCGCGGGGGGTTCTCCGCTCCGCAACGCTTGTCGAGTAACGGGCGCCCCGAACAGGTGCGGGCAGCGATCGGCCGCAGCCGTCGCATGGTGGTGGCGTTCGACAGCGGCAGCGGAGCGCTCCTGGCCCGCGTCCGGGAAGGACGCCGCGCATGGGGCAGGACGGCGCGCCTCGGTCCGGCCGCGGTGGGAACCGAGAATGACGTGACGCCCTTTGTCGGCGACTTCGGTGAGGTCGTCGTCGCGTGGTACCACACGCAGCTCTGCGAGGGAGGATGTGAATCGCCGGGTTACATCGAAGTCGCCGTGCAGCCCGCGAGCCTGAAGCGGTTCGTGAAGGCGCGCCGGCTCGAGCGAGACCCGATCGGACTCGCGGCTGCACCATCGGGTCGCAGCCTTGCCCCCGTGGTAATAGCGGTGCCCTGGTCCACGCCGACGATCGCATTCCTTGCGGCTGAATCAGCCCGGACGGGCGTACCTTCAGCGAGGACAGCCGTAGTCAAGGTCGCATATCCCACCGGCGCTGGTTACGGCCCTCGGGGAGGGGGCTACACGACCTCGCAGGCGCTCTCGCCCGCCAACGAGCAGGCCGGCGACCTCGCGGGCGCGGCCGGGAGGGTCGGCGAGCTGCTGACGTGGATCCGCGAGGAAGCTCCCGACTATGTGGAAGGCGTGTTGTTCGCGGCCGCCATCGGGAAAGGCCTCCCCTCACGGTTTGGGGCTCCTGAGCAGGCCACATCCGGTGAACGCGTCCTCAGCGCCTACCCCGTCTTCAACACAACGACCCACTGGCCCGCGGGAGGAGGCGTGATGCCGCCATGGACGTTGGCATGGACGAGCCGGATAAGGACGGAAGCCCCAGTCGAAGCCGTCGTGCGGGCTTCGAGCCCCATCTGCACTCCCACGGCGGCGACACCACTTCCCGATCCGATCTGCTTCTGAGTGCGCTAGCGGGGCAGGCTCGGCGATCGCCCACGAGGCGTCGTGGGGGTTCACATGCCGGGTGCCAAGGGAGCTAGGGAGACTTGGCAGCCAGTGCTCAGCGGAAGCACCGCCATGTCGAGACGCTGCTCACGCATAGGTCTCAGCAGTTCAACTTCGCAGCAGCCCGTCTCGCGTCGTCGCCTCGTCCGCCTTCGATCCTGGCGGTCTTGGGCACTTCTGGCGATGAGTGCGGAACGGCGTCTCGCCGCAGGCTGACTTGCATTACAGGCGGCTCTTCGCTTCAAGGAGCTTCTGGACGTCCTCATCAAGCCACCCGTGCCGCTGGTCGATTGCGGCGTCGAGTTCCGCAATCCGCCCGTCGTAGTGTTCGACTAGCTCCAGTTCGCGGCGCCCGGGCATCACATTATGCCGTCGATTCATCAGATCAGAGCGCAGCGACCCAAGTCTCGCGATGACATCTTGGTGGCGCGAGATGCGCAGCTCGACCTTCTGAACATAGGCCCACTGACGTTCGCGCCACTGCGCTTGTGCGGCCTCGTAAAGAGCATCCTTTGCGGCCATGAAGTCCCGCCAGAGCAGCTCCTCGCGATCGCCTGCATGACCGGTTGCCTTCCAGTCGCCCATCAGGCTCCTGAACTCCTCCTTGGCTGCCCTGTAGTCGTCGTGTGAGCGCAGCCTTCTTGCCCGGGCAACGAGCTGCTCCTTAGCTGATCCATTTGCGCTGAGCTTGCGATCGAGGTCCGCGAAGTGCTCGACGCGACGTCGGTGAAACTCGTTCCCGGCGGCCTTGAATCGACTCCACAAACGCTCCTCATGCTCGTACCCGGCGGAGCCGACAGACTTCCATTGGCCGTGAAGCTCGCGCAGACGGTCTCCGGCGCTCTTCCAGTCGCTCGATCCGCTCAAGGACTCGGCGACGTGAATCAATGCGTCCTTCTCGTGCAGTGCACGTTCTCGTGCTCTGGCTCGATCTTTGTGATGCTGATCCGCACGGTCGTAGTAATCCTGGCGCGCGCGGCGGAAACGCTCCCAAAGTTCTCCGTCTGTTACGGGCCCGGCGTAACCGGCCGCCTTCCACTGAGTCATTAGCTCGCGCTGGCGGGCGCTCGCCGTCTTCCAGTCGGACGAACGCGCGAGCTGTTCGGCCTCCTCGATGAGACCTAGCTTGCACTCGTGCGCGCGCGCCCACCTGTCATCGAAGACCACATCACCGCCAGCATCGCGGACATAGCGTGCGTTTGGGTTGCCGCGCTGGCCGACATAGTGGGCATGATTGTCACCGTGGATGTTCCCGAGCCGGCCATCTCGCAGGCTCTCGATGCGTCCCGAGGCGGTACTACGTGTGCGTCCGTCTCGCGGGTCCTGCGATACGTCCTCCCAGTCACCGTCCATCGTCCACCTAGGCTACGGAATCGAACTCTAGGTTTCACGGATCGCCGAGCCTCGTCGGTGCGGGCGATTGGTAGTGCGCCCCTCACCGTCACGAGTTCCTGTTCGGCATCTTGCAGTTCGCGTCGCATCGCAACCCAGGCGTTCGGGGCAAGCCTGCGCGGGCGCCTTGCGATCCCACCTGCAAGAATTGTCCCGATGAGGACGCATCGGTGACCGACACAGGTGACTGGCCAGCCGCTCCGCCGCAGATCGCAACGCTGCCTGTGGCGGAGCGCCAGATCTTGGCTGCACTGGCTGTCGTCGGTGGTGCGTCGCTGTCGAGCGATGAGTTGGCTGAGCTCGCCGCGGTGGAGGATGTCGCACCGTTGGTCGCTGATCTCGAACAGCGCGGTCTGATCAGACGAGACGAGAAGCAGCGATTCAGCCTTCTGGACCGCATCGGCGAGGAGATTCGCCAGACCGACGCTGCGCTCTCGACCGGCGAGCGCCTGCTGCAGTACGTGACGACGTTGGCCAAGGGCGGCCAGTTGACACCTGAGCGGCTGTTGGATGACGCCGAGGCCATTCTTGGCCTTACCGAGTGGGCTGCAGACTTGCAGCAGTGGGAGCGGCTGCTTGAGCTCGTGAAGACGCTCCAAGCGTGCTTCGGGATCGCGAGTCGTGTTGCGGAGTGGCTCACGCTCCTCAATCGCGGCCGCAGCGCGGCGCACGCGCTAGGCGACCGGCGGTCAGAGGCTTGGCTGCTGCGGCAGATCGCCACCGCCTTGGCGAGCACCGGCGATCTCTCCGCAGCCCAACAGTGCCTGCGCGAAACCGACGAACTGCAGCACAAGCTCCAACTGAGCCTACGGCGGGCGGCATTGTGGACGCTCGGTTTGGTTGCCTTCGCCGCGGCCGGCGGTGCTACCGGCTACGCGATCGGGAACAGCAACGGCAGCACCGGCACGACGACGACGAAGCGAGTCCCCGTGACGGTCACCGTCGGCGGGCAGACCGTGACGACGTCCACAACGGTGACCTTGCCAGCGACAACCGTACTCAACACGACGACGGTTACGACGACGATCGTTTCTACGCCTCCACCACCGTCGCTGGCCGTGCCGTAGTCCGACGATCGCCTGCGGGCTCGAACGCCCGTGCAAGATCCGTGGCGAGCGGGCCGCCCGCCGAGATTGTGCGCCCGGGAGCCCGGGGCGATGCGCTACTCGAGGTTCCACATCCCGGGGCGTTGTTGGCGATCCGAAGCCTCCGATGATCCCGAGCGGACACAAACGGGCACAAATAGTCATCTGACGTCTCGGCAGCGTCTGCCACTCGAGCAAAGCCTCGCCAAGAAACCGCGATCTAGCAGGCGATTCGTCTATGGAGCTAGGGAGACTCGAACTCCCGACCTCCTGGGTGCGATTCAGGATCCTCCACGCCTTGTAGCGCCGTCATGCCCGCCTGGTTACAGGGGTTTTCAGGTGAATGGAGCCTAGCGGTGTCCGTTGAACGTCGCGGTGCGCTTGGCGGAATTTGGTGGGTTTTGGTGGATCGTTTCGTATGGCGCCATACGAAACGGTGCATCCTGCGACGTTGGCAGAGCTCACGCCAATCCTCGCATTCGTGCTTCGGAGGCAGCCATCCCCAGGCGTGCAACCGCACGAGAGTTCAGCGCCGCGGTACGCGGGGGTCGGTGAGTACCGGCAGCAGCAAGCCTGGTGGCTCTTGTTCGATGAGGCTCTGGATGGCCAGTTCGAAGACATCGTCAGCAACCGATTCAGCATCGCTCGCGTCGTCGGCTAGCACTGTGCAGAAGATCGTGATCGCACCGGGCTCGTCGATTCCTTTCAGCCACCCAGGAGTCGATGCCCAGGTTGGCGGCCCGACCACTCGCATGTCAGCGGCAACCTGAGAAGTCAGGCTTTCAGCGTGAGCCACGATCGGCTCGAGAAACACGATCATGCGCATCTCTACTCGCCACGGCCTGGAAGGCTCCGGCTGTCCGTCGATGGCTGTGCTCACGACGCCCGAGACGTGGACACCGTGACGTGGTGGTGGTGGTGCTGATCCGGCCCAGGGAGCGAGCAGGCCGCCGAGCTGGGTGGCGCTGGGTCGGCGGCGCTTCCGAGGCTCACGCCGGCGGCACTGCTGCCGGCCTGAAAATCACGCGAATGGCTTTTAGGTGATGAAGCGGTGGATGGCCGCGTTGGCGTGATCCTGAAACGACGGGTTGGCCAGGTCGGGGAAGATGTCTGCTTGGTCGACCACGGGACCCTTGAGGACTTCCCCCGCGCTGGCGTAGAACACGCCACTCGACAGTGTCGGGTCGGTGACGCCGTCGACCAGTCGCTTCGCGCCCACGTCAAGCTTGTGGGCGATGCCCAGGCGGGGCATGACGTACTTGGCCGCTATGCGCAGCGGCAATGCGAGGTCATTGGGTGCTTGGGTGCCGGTGGTGTTGCCGGGGCTCACGCAGATGAATCGGCGGTCGGGGTGTTGGCGGGCCAGGTAGGCCATCCATAGGATGCCGATCAGCTTGGCCTGCCCATAGGCCAAATTGACGTCAGATTTGCCGCCGGCGAAATAGCTGCCGTCGATGACAGTGGCGAGCTCGTCGGCGGAGTTTGAGTCAAACGACGGCCGCTTGAACCCCATTTTCGGGATTCCCCTGGCTGCCTCGCTTCCGGCGAAGACCGCCACCTCGCCAAGTCGGTTCTCGGCCAGGAGTGTCTCGAGGAGGACGACGTGGCCAAGAACGTTCTGCGCGAACATGTAAGTGGCGCCGTCGGCGGTCAACTTCATGGGCGTCTTGCCGCCCATTCCACCGGCGTTCATGACCACCGCGTCGAGCGATCCATCAATGCCCGCCAGGCCGGTGCGGACCGAGCCCGGATCGGCAACGTCCATGAGAACGATGTCGAAGATGCGCCGGCCGGTTTTCGCTTCGAGATCGGCCTTTGCCGTTGCCGCCCGGTCTTGGTTGCGGCACGCCAGGTAGATGCGAGCGGTCTCGGGACGAGATGCCAGTTGCCGGGCTATGTCCTTGCCGATCCCGACGTTGGCGCCGGTGATCAACACGGTCTTTTCTGCGGTGGTTTGCATTTGAGTGCTTGGCTCCTTAGATACAGACATGGTCATTGGTGATCCGAGGTACGGGTTGCGGGCGAGCACGATCGTGAGCCAGCAGCTGCGTGGCCTCGTGTCCGAACGTCGCCGGGCGTTGTGACCAGCCTCATCTCCTCCCCTCTCAGATCGCGAGGCGGCCGCCGTCGACGGGGATGATCGCGCCGTTGATGTAGCCGGCGGCCGGGGTCGCGAGGAATGTGATGACGTCGGACAGCTCGTGCACGTCAGCGACCCGGCCGAGCGGAATCGTCTTCGCGAACTCTTCGGCCATGGCCAATTTCGTCTCCAATGTCGGGGTCAACGTCGGACCGGGAGCGACCGCGTTGACGCGGACGTTCTGCGGCCCGAATTCGGCAGCCCACGCCCTGGTGAGCAGCTCGATCGCCGCACGCGACGCGCCGTAGGCACCCAAGCCTGGCTGGCCGTAGCTCGCGACCATCGTTGAGACGTTGATGATCGATCCGCCGCCGCGGGCGGCGATCTTCGGGGCGAGCGCGGCGACGAGGAAGAACGGTGCCTTGACGTTGATCTGGAACAGTTCGTCGAACGTCTCCTCGGTGGTGTCAACCGTCGGCCCCATCGCCGCAACGCCTGCAAGGTTGACGAGGACATCGATTTCGCCTGCTGCGTCGGCAACGCGGGCCACCTCGGACATCTCCGAGAAATCAGCGGCGATGAACTGGGCATCGTGCCCACCGGCCCGGATCTCCCCGACAGTGCTCGCGCCGCGGGTCTCATCGCGGCCGGTGATGGTCACCTTCGCGCCCTTCTCGGCCATCGCCAGTGCAGTGGCGGAACCCATCCCGGATGTGCCGCCAGTGATAAGGGCGGACTTGCCTTGAAGAGACATGTATCGCGTTCTCCCTTTGAGTGGTTGTCGCGACCCCGAATGGATCGTGCGTTCCACTCTAACACAGAATGGATAGCCCGATCCATTCTGTTGGTAGAATCTGCGATATGAACACGACTAGCCCCTCGCCTCGCCCGTTGACGCGCAAGGGCCAGCAGACCCGTCAGCGCATCGTTGACGCGGCGGCCGACTTGATCTTCCGGCAAGGTGTCGCCCACACGACGATCGAGGACGTACGCGCGGCAGCGGACGTCTCAAGCTCGCAGCTCTACCACTACTTCGAGGACAAGGCGGCTTTGGTCTGGGCCGTGGTCGACCACCAGTCCGACACAATGGTCGGCGGGCAGGAGAACTTCGATTTCAGCACGCTGGATGGCCTCCGAGCCTGGCGCGACTTCGTTATCGCGGCCCAGCGCGAGCACCACTGCATCGGCGGCTGCCCAATCGGCTCTCTCGGAGGCCAGCTAGCCGAGACCGATCCCGACGCAAGAGCCCACGTCGCCGAGGGCTTCAAACGTTGGGAAGCCACGATCCAGAGCGGTCTACGAGAGATGCACGCGCGAGGCCAGCTCCCGCCCGACACCGAGCCCGACACCCTCGCCCTCGCGCTGCTCGCCGCCCTGCAGGGCGGCCTTCTCCTCACTCAGGTCAAACGCGACGCCAAGCCGCTAGAGGCCGCCCTTGACGCAATGATCGAACTGGTCGCCCGACTCAACGGCGACAGCTAATAGCGGCGTCGCGCGACACGCTCGCCGGCCGCTGCGTCCGTATCCGCGTGAGGAGCCGGGAGCGCATCGCGGTCTGCGCTCGCAAGTAGGGCTTCTTTTGAGGCCCTACTTGACTGGAACTTGATTAGGGTCATGGCCGGCTCCTCTCCAAGAGGGCTTAACGGCCACTACGAACCTGCGTATTTGCAGGCCCTTAAGAAGTGGAGCTAGGGAGACTCGAACTCCCGACCTCCTGGGTGCGATCCAGGCGCTCTACCAGCTGAGCTATAGCCCCGCGAACGGTTGCCGGCGGTCGAAGCGACCGGCCGGGGAAGTGTAGTGGCAGAACCCATTCAGATGAGCGCAGTATGGTTAGGGGGCGCAATGGGATTGCTCGACGACGCGATTCGCGAACACCTGGAGCTCAAGCGCCGTAGCGGCGCGGATCCGGGCGAGATCGCACACAAGGAGCATGAGGCTCTCGCCCCAGTCTTCCCGGATGAGGAGGCTCTAGAAGCTGATGATCAGCAGGAGTCGCTGGTCGCAGAGCCCGACGTTGAGCCGGCTGCTGATGGCGGTAGAGACCCAGCGGAAGCGAGTGACTTCACGCACGTGGGTCAGGAGACCGCGGAGCTGGACATGAGCACGGTGATCGAGGGTCACGGGGAGTTGCCGTCGGCTCCCGTCGCGGCGCGACCGGTGCGGGCGGCGCAGATGCCGGTCGATCTGGAGCAGGGCGAGAACGCTCCCCCGCCGCAGGAAATCCCGGGGCAAGAGCGCCTCACGTTCGAGTAGTAGCGTGGGAGTTAGCGGCGTGCTCGGCCGGTGGCCGTGAGCTGCTGTAGAGCGGAAGTTGGTGCGGTGCGTCTGACGCTCAGCGGTTGGATCGCCACGGGTGCGCTGAGATCGCCGGGGCGCTCTGCGAAGGGCTCGGGTCGCGCGATATAGAAGCCCTGGGCGAAGTCGACGCCAAAGCGGCCGAGGAGCTCGAGCGTCTCGGCGTCCTCGACGCCCTCCGCGACGGTTTGCACGCCGAAGTCGCGAGCGAGGCCAACGACGGCCTGGACGACGTGTCGGCTGGCGCTGCTGCTCACGAGGTCGCGCACGAACTCGATGTCGAGCTTGATGAAGTCGACGGGCATCTGCTTGAGGTAGGTCAGGGTCCCGTAGCCGGTTCCGAAATCGTCAAGCGCGACCTTGCAGCCGAGGGCATGCAGGCGCTCGGCAAAGGTCTGCGCCGCCTGCTGGTCCTCGAGGATGGCGGTCTCGGTGATCTCAAAGACGAGCATTCCTGGTGGGACCGCGCACTGGCGCACGCATCGTTCGATGTGCTCGAGCACATCGGGATCACCGACGGAGCGCGCGGAGATGTTCGCCTGCACGGGACAGCCGGCTCCAGTGAGCTTCGTGGCCTGCTTGATCACCCACCGGTCGATCTCGCCGATCAGGGCGTACTTCTCTGCGACGGGGAGAAACTCCCCGGGAGGCGCGATGCGTCCGTCGGGTTCGCGCATGCGCAGCAAGAGCTCTCGCTGCACGACCTGTCCCGTGCGGAGATCCACGATCGGCTGGGCGTGGAGCACGAGGCGATCCTCCGCGAGGGCGCTCTCGAGGCGGTCGAGGCAGGCGAGCGCCTTGGCGTCGCGCAGCAGCTCGGTTTCGGCGGCGACACGTGCAGAGACATCGACGGCGACCCCGACGACGGCCGACGGGGCGCCGTCCTCGTCGCAGATCAGACGGTTGCGGACGTAGGCGGTGAAGAGCGAGCGATCCTTGCGGCGCACGAGCAGCTCACCGTCCCAACGTCCCTCGCGCTGTAGGTGCACCACGAGCTGTTCTGCTTGCAGGGCGTCCTCGGGAACGATCAATTCGCGAGCGTTGCGCCCGACGGCCTCCGCGCTGGTCCATCCGTAGAGGGCCTCAGCGCCGCTGTTCCAGCTGATGATGAGGCCGGACATGTCTGCGACGACAACCGAGGCGTCGATCTGGTCGAGCAGGGCCTCCTGCAGGTTCGTCTGGCGTCCTCGCCGCGAGCCGTCAGCACGTTGCGGCATCGCGTCGAGCGTTGCGCGCCAGAGATCGGAGGGCCCGAAGCTTCTTGGCCATCGTCCGTTTGTCGAGGGGGCGCCTGCATCGGCGGTGAGATCGGCTTCGGCTGCTGCACCATGGCGGCGGGCGCGACGTGAGGCGTAGAGGCGCATGTCTGCGCGACGGGTGAGCTCCTCCAGGGCGAGGGCATCCTCAGGAAAGTGCGCGAGCCCGAGCGAGGCAGGGGCGCGCTCCTGGAGCGCCTGCTCGATCCGCGCAGCGCTCGCCTGGGACTGCTCGCTGTCCAGGTCAGAGGAAGACGGCGAACTCATCGCCGCCGATACGCCCGACCGCGTCGCTGGGCCGCACAGCGCCTTCGAGGGTCGCGGCCACCCAGCAGAGCAGCTCATCGCCGGCCGCATGCCCGAAGCGGTCGTTGACGGGCTTGAAGTTGTCGATGTCGAGAACCACGATCGCGCCGGTGCGACCGCTGCGGCGCATCGTCTCGAGCTCGAGCGAGCGCACGCTCCACAAAGCCGCGGCGGTTGAGGCTACCCGTGAGCGGATCCGTCCGCGAGGCGGTCGCGAGGGCGCGGTGCTGGCGCTTGTGGTTCTGGGCCTGCCAGGCGCTCATCGCGGCCGTGCAGAGCAGGGCAGCGGCAAAGGCGCCTTGGTATTCATCGCTTGAGCCGCCCTCTGCGAGAGCGAGGGCGAGGTAGCTGATAACGCTGAGAATCCCGACCGCGACGACTGAGCCAAGGGGGTAGGACATCGAGGAGAAGACCACGGGGATGAAGAAAGCGAGCACGAGCGGACTTCCCGTGCCTCCGTCGGCGAGCGTCCCGATCACGAGCATCCCGAAATCGAGGAGCGTCCAGCTGAGAAAGAAGGGCTCGCGCCAACGGCTGCGCACGATGCGCTCACGCGGCAGCAGCCAGACGATGAGCGCGGCGACCATCGCCAAGGCGAAGAGCACGGTGAGCTCTGCGCGGTGCGCTCGCTGCCAGGTGAGCGCGACGTAGATCTCGCCCAGCGCGCCGATGCCGAGCGTCAGCCAGATACCCGCGGCAATTGTGGCTTCGCGCATCCGCAAGGCCGCCACATCGGGCACATCAGACTCCCTCTACCTTGAACACATTCAATTATCGGCGGGTTGGGCGGCGGACCTAAACGGGGCGCGGCTAGCTATAGGCAGGCGGGAACCTGTCCGTACATGGTCGTCCCTGTGGGGCTCGGTGAAGGCTCGGCGCTTGTCCCCTAAACTTGGCCGGGAAGGGGCCATAGCTCAGCTGGGAGAGCGCCTGCTTTGCAAGCAGGAGGTCACCGGTTCGATCCCGGTTGGCTCCATTCGAAAATGGCCTGCAAAACGCGATGTTTCAGTGCGGACCCGCATAGCCCAATAGAGCCCCGCACGGCGCAAGAACACGATTTGCGCCCAATCGACCTCCAGCGACGAAGGGTGATCACGCGATTGCGATTGAAATGCTGGGTCTCATCGAACTCGACGATCCGCGGTGGCTCGCACCAACCTGCGCGGCCTCCGCGCCCTCGCGCGCCCCTCCCAACTGGGGACACCACGATGCTGTAATCGGCCTTGGCATGTGGGCCGCACCATCGCTCGGCCGACCGCAGCTAGCGCGTGCGGTGCAGCAAACCCCAAGCCCGCCTCCACAACCGCCCACGCCGCCGTCTCGCTCCCCTTGGCGAGGCGGCACCCACGGTGCTCCCGATCAAGCCCGCCACGGTCAATATGTTAACGAGCAGCAGGCATCGCCATATCTCCCTAACCATCGATAGGTCCGGCGGGTAATCGCCGCCTCCTTTATGGGTCAAAACGAGCGAGAGCGCGCCGGCTATCGGCGTCACGCCCGAGAGCAACGCCATCCACCGCACCCCGCCAATGTGGTGGCGCTCGAGAGCATCTTCGCTGGGCCTCACCAGGACGTACCCCAGGACGACGGGCACCACCGACAGAAGCACTACAGTCGGCTCGAGGTGGTGCGCCACCGATGAGAGCCCCGCATACACCAGCGCCATCACCGCCGCGATCATGATGGCAGCGATCATGCAGCCCTGAATGAAGCCTCCGCGCGACGCCGCGAGCTTGACCTGCAAGAACACACGATGCGATGGCGCGCTCTTCATCCCGAGATAGACGTGCGCGCGGCGGTCAACGATTTCGGCGTGAGCGTCTTGCGCGATCGCCGGTTGGGCTTCGTCACCAGAAGGCTCCGTGGCGCTCGCTAGCCGTTTCGGATCGCCGTAGTCGAGGTAGAAACGACTGCTCTCTGGACCTACCAATTCGTCCGGCACGTCGAGCCCCCGCAGCCTTCGCGCGAAATACTCGACCGGTCTGACGACGGCGTCCCCACCGATGTCCTCGGCACCTGGGACCGGCGGGTAGGCCCACGCGTCAGCCGTGACGAGCTCGACGCCCGCCTGCGGCGCGCAAACGTCGAGGTGAAAGCGCACGTGACGGCCTGCGTGGGGAAGTGAGATGAAGACCCTGCGCCGGCGCCACGAGCACGAGATCAGGACTCGCTTCCACCAGGCCTCGGTGGCGATTGAACGCTCACCTTTGCCCCCATCGTCGAGGGTCTCTTCATCGGCACTTTTCGGTGCTCGTGCGCGATACGCGTCGAGGTATGAGAACTTCACTATGCGATCGGTCCCCGGCGCACCGTCGACGGCCACCCAAAGAATCGAGCTGTTGGCGAGTCGAGCGGCGAGGTCGACGGTAACTGCGATGCGGGTAGCGATCTCTTGCTCGCCTCGGCTCAGTTCCAAATCGAGCGTGTCGCCGAGCACGTCATGTAGCTCGGCCCTGAGCCCGTTGACGGCATGCGCGACGGCGGCCTGGGAAGGGTGTGGAGTCTGAACCACCGCGGACAGCGCCCGCCGCAGCGATGGCGAGAGTCGCTCGGGCTCAGGACGTCCGCGCTTGCGCGCAAGCTTTCGTTGCTTCTCCCACGCTGCGCGCTTGGCTCGGCTCTCGCCGAGGGCCAGGGCCCGATCGGCCATGCCGAGCAAGAGCCCGAAGTTGAGCTTGTCGTTCGTCGTTCTAACGTAGCGAGAGACCGGGTCGCCGGTCGGTCCGGTGAAGCTGAGATCCATCAGCGGCGGCCACTTGTGAAAAACCGAAATTGGCACCAACACGGCTCCTTTTGCGGCGCGCTCGCCCAGATCGGGAAGTTTTTTCGGAACCTCGAAGTCGACGCTTATGCTCCGCCTGACGGAATGTCGACCGACGAACTCGATCGTTTCGACACGGCGAAACAGCCAATCCTCGTTGCGGGCAAACGCGGCAGCACTACTCCTGCCGATCTGGAACCAGCTCGGCTTGCTGCGCTTTCTCGGTGCCTCACGCGCACGTCGGCTCATGTACCAGGCCCCCGGAGCTGTAGACGACTGCACCCCGGAAACGACTCCCTGTGGAAAGGGTAAACCAAGTTTGATGAGCGAGAGCGCCCGGCAGTAGACGTAGTCGCGCTCGAGCGCGGGGTCTGTGAAGGTCGCGATCTGGGAGACGAACGAGTAGGTCCGCACGAAGCGGGTCAGAGCGTCTCGGAACTCCAGGCGCTTCTCATCGTCCATATGCTCAAAGCGACCCTTCGCCGGTGCGAGGGCGGCGTAGGTCTCCGCCGAGGGCTTCTCGTCGCTGGCGCCGGCGCCGAGCAGCGCGCCCATCGCCGCCTCGATCTCCTCGGGCCGCAGCACGTCGAAGTCATCCAGGTGACGGCGGGTATCGGAGAGGATGTTCGGGTCGGTCGGCGGCGCGACGGTGCAGCCGTGGAACTGCTCGAACGCCTCGACGATGTCCTCGGTGTCGTTGCGGAAGTCGAGCACGAAGGTGCTCTCCTTCAGCGGGTGGATGCGGTTCAGCCGCGAGAGCGCGTCGTCGCTCTTGAGGTCTACGATGATCTCTCAGTCGAGGCTCAGCTCGCCGTAATCGCGGATCTCGTGAGCCGCAACCAGGAACTAAAGCTTGATCGCCTCCCCGCGGAAGTGTTCATCGCCTCGGATTCACCAATGGCATACATAACCGACGTGGTCTGCGAGGTCATCTGGCAAAGCCTGATCGATGATCCATCCATCAGGATGGAGGATGAGGCGAGGGAGGCTATCGCCGGATACTAGCGTCACGCAGCGCGCCCTATTGTCACCGATAGGGCGCGTTTTCCGGTCTGGGCGGCTGGGTTTTCTACGCATCAAAAAGGCCAGACGAAACGGCTAGTAGTCCGGTGGCGTCCTACCTCAGTTTGTGAACGCGAGGATCACGCTAACCGCGAGCGCGATCACGCTTACCACCAGCGTTAGCTGGGCAGCACGAAGGGTGTTGATGCTGTCGCGCCGAAGTAGCTCCTCTCGACCTTGCAACGCACGCCCCTCCAAGCCGTTCGCGTAGACCCAGGCGCGGAGCGTCTCCGTCGAGGACCGGTAAATAGCCTCGAGCGGGGCATGGCCGGGCCTATGCACGATGGGCAGCGTCTCGATCTCTCCGAGAGCACGCCTCAGCGCCTCGTCGGCGTCCTGGCGGGACATGGACATGTCTGGGTATTCGCGAGCGAACCAGGACAACCTCCCGCATGTCACTGCGTAACGCGTTCGCCCATCGCCGATTGTGTGACAACCGAACCAGCCGGATTTAGCGGGACGAAGGGTCGGGTCCAGTCTGGCACTTTGAAGCCAGCGCTGGGCTACGTGTGGGCGATGGTGCTCTCTACCAGTGCGAAGGCTGGATCGCCGCCCTGGGTGAGGGCCGCGTCGATTGGGTGAGCGAGGGCGACGATGCTGGCCGCTGGCCGGAGCGACTCGGCGTGCGCGAGGCCGCTGGCCCTGATGGCGTCGACCGAGTCAAGCGGTACGGCCGCGCGTAGCGTCGGTGCCGAGCCGATTGGGGGGAAGGCTTCGATCTTGGCGCCCACCAGGGTCTTGGGCCGGGTCTTGAACGTTCCTAGCGGCGTCTCGATGATCGCGTTGGGGCTGAAGAACAGCCGCGCCGGGAACCCGCCTCCGCCGAGTGTCTGGACGGCGCCGAATGACGGCTGGAAGACGTCCTCATACTCGCGACGGAAGGTCTCGCCGAGGATGATCCTGACCGGACCGAGCGCGGTCTCCGCGCGAGCATCAATGTTGAGGATCTGCAGCCAGACAGTCTCGCGGCCGGTCTCGAAGAGATCGTCCGGGCGGACGAGGAAGTCGCTCTCGCTGATGCTCGCCGGCAATTTGCTTCCCTCCGGCAGAGGCAACTCCACGCGGTGTTCAGCGGTCGGGCCACGGTAGGTAAATGGTGCCGAGCGGGCGACCGTCTGGACGGCGGCTGGCAGCGTGAGAACGGTGAGGGCTTCGGCGAAGTCGCCGTCCGCGAACTGAACGGCGATCACGAAGTGGCTGAGAAAGGCGTCGATGCCCGCCCCCGGGAGCGCCTTGGCGGGTTGAGGTTGGGAGGAGCCACCCTCGTTAAACCCTTGAATGAAGGCTCGCACTAGACGGCCACTCTCGGCCCACGCGTCCTCTTGGACAGACATTGCTTCCCCTTATTCGGTTGATGAACAACGGGCCAGCGGCTGGCGTAGGTCCATCATTGCCAAAGTCCGCCATCCAGGCGAGTCCCGCGGATCCGAACTAGGTGAAATGCTATCGGTCTGGTGTCAGGGCGTCAACTTCCCGCCGAATCTCTACGTGTGGACCGCTGCTCGATCCTGGGCCGCCATCACGGGGCCAGTCCGGCCCGGCGCGCCACGTCTTCGGCTTGCTCTCCTGAGCTCAACGCGCGTCAGGAAAACCCAAGTCCGACAAAGGCTCACGGAGAGACTCCACCACCCTACTGCTGCCTCCCAGCAACGTCGCTAGGGCCGACGCCCGACAGACATTGGCGCCCTCGAACTGTGGCCCACCAGCGACCGATTCCACTGACGGAAACACGTCAAAAAGCATCGTCGTCATACGAGGCACCCTCCATTAAGACAGTTTCGCAGACGGCTCAGCAGGCTGCCTACCGGCGTCTCCCACCTCGTCGGCGGTGACGCCATGCCCCACGTCAACGGGCCGCAACCTGGAGATTTTCCGCCTGCGGGTCGTTGAGGGGCTCTCGCTCAAAGCCATCGGCGAGCGGGTCGGTATTGGCTTCGAGCGCGTCCGCCAAAGAGTCGTCTTCTACTTCGGCCTTACCGTCTCACCACCCGCCGTCAAAGCCCGCAGACGGGGAGACGGACAGCCTACCCATGTGGCGCGTCAGCGTCCTTGACACACGGCCGTCGCAGCTGTAGCGTCGCATAGATTGCCACCCTAGGAACGAGCTGGGCATCTTGAAATGGCTGATCCGACAGGAACTTACAGCGCGATTGTCAACGGCGTAGAGGGAACGCTCTCCCTAGCATTGGATGGCGCAGGGAATCTCGTCAACTCCACGATCGGTACCACCAGCATTGCGGGGAAGTACGACGATACGACCGGCAAACTAACGTTTACCGAGCACTTCAAATGGCCGACTCCGACATTCTGGGCTCCATCATACGTAGGCTACGAGATGACCTTGTCGGAGGCGGTCGGTCAACCACTGGCGTTTGCCGGAACCCTCACCGAGCTCCAGCTCGTTGAGGTCAGCCTTGGGGTCTTCTACTTCGAGCGCGTAGAGCGCGGCTGGTGGGCCATAGCAATCCTTCCCGAGTAATCATCTCCCTGGGTACATCGCCCGAGCGGGCAATGGCTCGTTGGTTCGCAGTCCACCGCTAGCCAATACGCTGAGCACATTTGTGCCTCCCAATGCCGCTTGTGTGACACGGCTACGAGCCTCAACTCCTCGTGATAATCCCCAGCCTCTAGCTCAGCTTGTCGTCGATGGCGACTCCGGCACGATGCCTTACCGCAGGTCTTCGCTCAGGCACACGGATCTCGATCGGTTCATGCGCGGCAAGGGCTCTTAGCATCTCGGGTGAGCCAAAAGCGGGAGCAGCGGGACGGTGTCGACATAGATGACAGTGTGACGCTTGACGATGCGCCGAGAGCCACCAGGCGACTGGTTAACGACGCCGATCGAAGCCCATGGCCGCTCACAGAATCTTCACCGGTCCTGTTTGCGGCGCGGGCATACATGGGTAGCGAGCGCAGGCAGGCGCGTGAGCGCACGTACCAAGTCGTTCAAGCCAACGAGAGTGAGCCAGTCATGGAGCACGACCGACGCGAGTCGATCGGCAAGCCGCACACACGCCGGGCCTTCCTCGGCCACGGAAGCCGCATGGGCCTCGCAGTCACTGGACTGTCGAGCGGCGCGCTGTGGCGTGCCATGGCTGCGACGGGAGCGCTGGTTCACCCACCGGACAGCCTGCCCAACCCCAAGGTACCCGCCGGCACCGTGAACGGAACGATGCCGTTCGATCACCTGATCATGATCATGATGGAGAATCACTCCTTCGACAATGCGCTCGGCGCACTCGCGCACTCGGGACAGCCGAAGGCGCAGGGGCTGCGATTCTCGAGCAAGGGCGTGGCGCTCAACAGTAACCCCGGGGCCACCGGGCCGGTTCGCTCGTTCCCCTTCGCGACCACAGCGCAGGGCACGCACGTCGCGCAGGACTGGAACGCCACCCACATGCAACTCGACGGTGGCAAGATGGACGGGTTCGTGCGCTCGGTCGAAAACGATCAGCCGATGGGCTACTGGACACCGCAGGTGCTGCCCTTTGTCTACTCGATGGCGAGTACCTTCTGCGTCGCCAACCGCTGGTTCTCCTCCGCGCCCTGTCAGACATACCCGAACAGGCGTTTCCTGATGGCGGGCACGGCCTACGGCAACATCTCGACCGACACCGAAAGCCTCAAAGACCCGCCTCCCCCCAACGGCACGATCTGGGATCGGCTGCACGCCTACGGGGTGAGCTGGAAGAACTACTTCACCGACCTGCCGTCCACGGGGATCATCCCCTCGACGATCGAGAAGTACCCGACGAACATCGCGCCGCTCGCGCAGTTCTACGCCGATTGCGCCACCGGCAACCTCCCCTCTGTGAGCTTGGTCGACCCGGAGTTCGGCCTCGCCGGGGTCGTTGGATCGAGTCTCGCCACCGTGCCGGGGCTCGCTCCGATCGCGGAAAAGCTCGAAACGACGGGCGGCGACGAGGAGAATCCGCAGGACATGTCCTACGGCGAGTACTGGGCCTCTCAGACGGTAAAGGCGATCCTCTCCTCGCCTGCGTGGCCGCGCATCCTGTTGATCTACAGCTACGACGAGCACGGCGGCTACTACGACCACGTGCCGCCACCCGCAGCGCTCGAACCAGACCCGATCCAGCCGGTGCTCGGACCTGGAGACGTGCCCGGCAAATACAACATCTACGGGCCGCGCGTGCCTGCTGTCGTCGCTTCGCCGCATTCCAAGGCGAACGCGGTCACGAATGCAGTGCACGATCACACCTCCTTCCTCGCAACCGTGGAGGCAAAGTGGAACCTGCCGCGGCTCACCTACCGCGACGCGAACGCACGAACCGTCATGGACTTCCTGGACCCGAGCAACGCTGCGTTCCTGAGCCCGCCCGTGCTGGCCGAACCGCCGGCCCCGACCGCAGCGCTCACAGCGCCATGAACCGTCGCGCGCTCTCTCTGCGCGCGGCGAGTGCCGCAACTGCCCTGCTGCTGTGCGCTGCGGCTCAGGCCCGCGCGACGACGACGGTATTCAAACTGCCGCACGTGCACCACGTCTTCGTGATCGTGCTCGAGAACGAGGGCTACGCCTCTACCTTCGGCGCGCCCCTGGCGGACCCGTACCTCGCGCAGACACTGCCCGCACAGGGCGCGCTGCTCGAAAGCTATTACGCGACGGGCCATGCGAGCAACGACAACTACATCTCACTTGTCTCGGGCCAGCCGCCGAACGCGCAAAATCAGGCCGACTGCCCCTGGTTCGACAACTTTACCGGTGCGCTGATGCTCGAAACCGGGGTCGAGGCGGGCACCGGCTGCGTGTATCCGGCGGAGGTCTCCACCATCGGCACGCAGCTCTCGGCGGCCAAACGATCGTGGAAGGCCTACATGGGCGACATGGGCAACGACCCCAACCGCGAGACCGCCGCCTGTGGGCACCCGTCGCTCGAAAGTACCGATGGAACCCAGAAAGCCGAGACGGGCGATGGCTACGCGACCCGCCACGACCCGTTCGTCTACTTCCACTCCGTGATCGATGAAACGAGATTCTGCGACAAGCACGTGGTCGCCCTCGGGGGACCGCATGGGGAAATGCCCGCGGCGGCTCTGCACGGCGAGACGGGGCTCGCGACTGACCTCTCGGCGAGCGCCAAAACTCCCGAGTCTGTCGTTCATCACACCGAACCTATGCGAAGACGGCCACGACTATCCCTGCACGAACCAGTCAAGCGGCACCTCGGCACTGGCCGACATCGACACCTTCCTGGAAACCTGGGTGCCGAAAATCACGAGCTCGCCCGCCTACCAGCGAAACGGCTTGCTCGAGATCGTCTTCGACGAGGCCGGCAGTTCGGAAGCACAGTCGTGCTGCGGCGAGCTGCCAGGCCCCGGCTCGCCTCTTCCCGGCGTGCTCGGACCGGGCGGCGGCAGGGTGGGGGCGGTGCTGCTCTCGCCGTTCATCAAACCGGGCACCCTGAGCGCCGTCGAATATAACCACTACTCATCGCTCGCCAGCTGGGAGTCGCTGCTTGGAGTGGCGAAGCTTGCCTACGCAAAGACCGTGACGAGCACCTTCGGCGCCGACGTCTTCACCGCGCCGGGCGCGTAGCCGCGACGCTCGCGGAGCACATGCGCGTGCGATCCTCATCGTCGAGCGCGGTCTCGGGCTGTCCAGCGCCTCTCAGCAGTCGACGAGCAGCGCAGGTAGCCGCTCCGGGCTAATCCCTTTCTCCATACACGCGAGATATGCGATGCCGCGATGGATGCCGTCGATTACGAGCAGGGTGCCGTCGAACAGGCCAACCCGCACGACCACATCCGTGCTCCAGCGATTGCTCGACATGTCCGTAATGAAACGCTCAACGCGCAGATCGTCCGCCTGGTCCTCTCCTGCTCGGAGGGCTCTGCTGCGCTCCCGATAGATCGCGCGCAGTTGCCCAAACGTCTTGTAGTGGGCGTCCATGTAGCCCATGAAGCTCGAGAACAGCGTCGGCGTATCGGTGAGTTCTTGCGCCGTGAGAGGCTTGAGGGCCATGCGACGATGGTCGCTTCGGCCGTCGCGCGGCGGTATGGACATCCGGCCAAAGATGCCCTAATCCAGTGATACGTCCGTCCCGGCTAGAGCAACATCGCGTCGAGATCGTCGAGCCGCACCTTCGCAAGCAGCACCCGCTCACCACGGAAGGGCACGCCCTCCGCTTCGAGCAGGCGGCGCTGGTGAGTTCCCTTTGCCAGCGACCCATCGGCGCGTATCACGCGATGCCACGGCGCCTCACTCCCATCAACGCGGCTCAGCACATAACCGGCCACGCGCGGGGCGCCTGGTGACACGTCCCCGTAAGTGCGTACGAAGCCCGGTGGAATCGCGCGCACCCGCCGCAAGATCGCGGCCCGCGTGTCATCGCTTGCCTGTCGTGCCATCCGCCAGATCGTCGCACAGCGCCGGGATAGCCCACGCCTACGAGTGCACGGGCGCGGGCAGCCTAGGCCGAAGGCCGCATGAAGATGAGCGCCAGCACACAGCCAACCGCCGCCAGCACAAAGGGCAGCGAGTCACCCGCCGCCCCGGCGATTGCCCCGGCCGCCGCGGGACCGATCATCGCTCCCGTCGCCCAGGCCGCGTTCATCAGACCGAAGGCCATGCCCTGTGCGAGCCCGGCGCTTTCGGCGCCCTCGGAGACCAAAGCGAAAGATGGGGTGAAGAGGGCTCCATAGGAGAGGCCCGCGAGCACGATCAGCGGTGCATAGATGAAGGGGATCGCTTCGGTGGCGAGCGCCAGCGAGGTGGGCACGCTCGCTGCTAGGGCCAGGCGCGCGGGGCTCATCGCCCCCTTGCGGTCGCTGAGTCGGCCGATCAGCGGCGACTTGCTCGCCTCGAGCGCCGCGCCCACGAGCCACGTCGCACCGATCGCCGCTGCGCCCCAGCCGGCCGCGGCAAGGTGCAGCGGCGCGAGCACAGAGAGCAAGCCGAACAGCATCGAGGCGATCGCCAGCAGGATCAGGCCGTCCGCAAAGCGGCGCACGCCGAGCGCGCTCCTCAACGTCACCTCCACGCGCTCCATCGGCGAGGCCGCCTCGATCTGCACCGTCAAGGCCGCGAGCAGCACCGCAAGACCTGCCAGCCCGCTGAAGACCGTTGCTCGTCCGAGCGCGCTCGCCCCGACGCCGAGCACCGGCCCAAGCAGCTCCCCAAAGACCGCCGCGCTCATCGCGCGGCCGATCAGCGCGCCCCGCTGCCCTTGTGGTGCGCTGTTCATCAGCCAGGTGAACGCGCCCGCCCAGGTGAAGGCGCTGCCCATGCCTTGGATCACACGTGCGCTGACTAGTTCCGCAAAGCCATCTGCAAACGCGAAGCCGATGCTCGCAGCTCCCATCAAGGCAAGGCCCACGAGCACCGCCCGCCGCGGGCCGAGCCGGGCGGCGGCACGACCACCGGGCAGTCCTCCGATCAGCGCTCCCGCTGCATAGGCCGCGACCAGCGAGCCTGCGCCCGCCTTGGAGAGATGCAGCTCGCGCGCGAAATGGGGCAGCAACGGCGTGAGCGCCGCGTAGAGCATCGTGTCCACGAGCACGAGCACCGACACAAGGATCAGCAGACGTCGCACCGGCCCAAGCTAACGCAACTCTTACGTCTCCCAGCGCCAGATATGGCAGGCTTCCGGCCTCGACCTCGCGGTGCGCGTCGGCGCCCTCGGGTCTCTCTGTCCTCAACATGCGCCGCAACCTACTCATCATCCTGGGGGTCGTCGTGCTCACCTGGGGCGTCCTCGCGATCGTGCTCGGCTCTGCGAGCCTGAAGCTCTCCTCGGGCTCGAGTGCCTCCTCCAACGCTGTCTCGCCTGCCTGCCTGCCTGCGACCCTCGAGCACAGTGCCAAGCTGCCTGGGACAGACGTCGATGTCTCGCCCGCGCCGGATACAGACACGGCCAATCCCCGCACCCAGATCAGCTTTCTCGGCGCTGCGCTTGCGGAGGTACGCGAGGTCTCGGTCGTGGGCGAGCACAGCGGTCCGCACGCCGGCCATCTCCGTGCCTACTCCCAGGGCGACGGCGCGAGCTTTGCGCCCGACGCTCCCTTCGAGACCGGCGAGACCGTCACCGTACGCGCCGTAATCACCGTCGCAGGTGCCGAGAAGCCCGTCGGCTTTCGCTTTCGCGTCGACACCCCCTATCCGACAAAGCGCGTTCCCGAGTTCCACAACCCGCAAGCCGCGCCCGCCGACTATCAGAGCTTCTACACCCTGCCCGGCTACCAGGCGCCGATCATGACCGTCACCGTGCCCGATCACGACCCGGGGGCGGGCGACATCCTCACCACCAACGGACCCGGCCCGGGTCGGTATGGGCCGCTGATCTATACCTCGACCGGGCGGCTCCTCTGGTTCGGAAGGCTCTCAGGCGGCGAAACCGCCGAGAACCTGAGCGAGCAGACCTACAAGGGTCAGCGCGTGCTGACCTGGTGGAAAGGGCGTGTCCTTTCCCTGGGCTTCGGGCAGGGCGAAGACATCCTCATGAACTCCAGCTACCAGGCCGTCGCGAGGATCCCCGGCGGCAATGGTCTGAAGGCAGACCTGCACGAGCTTCAGCTCCTACCGCACGACATCGCCTACATCACCGCCTACAACCCGATCCGCTGCGACCTCACCGCGGTCAAAGGATCGCGGGCCGGGGCGATCGTCGACACCGCGATCCAGGAGATCGACATCAAGTCCGGCCTCGTGCGCTGGGAATGGCACAGCCTCGACCACATCGGCGCCCCCGAGTCCGAAGTCGAAACGCCCACGGACACGATCCCCTGGGACTACTTCCACCTCAACTCGATCGACCCCGAGCCAGGCGGCAATCTGCTGATCTCCGCGCGCAGCACCTGGGCCGGCTATCAGCTGGAAGCGGGCACCGGCAAGGTCATCTGGCGTCTCGGCGGCAACAAGAGCTCCTTCAAAATGGGCCCGGGCACACAGATGGCCTGGCAGCACGACGGGCGCCTGCTCGCGAACGGGGAGCTCAGCTTCTTCGACGATGGCTCGAACCCGCCGATCCACCACCAGTCCCGCGCCATACGCATCAGGCTTGACCAGAAGACCCACGAAGCGCATCTCGTCTCCTCGCTCACGCATCGCGATCCACCGCTGCTCGCTGCTAGCCAGGGCAACATGCAGACGCTCCCCGATGGCAACACGCTCGTGGGCTATGGCGGCGTGCCCGCGATCAGCGAGTTCGCCCGCGACGGTTCGCTGCTCTTCGACGCGCATCAGCCCTACGACATGTCCTTCTACCGCGCCTACCGCTTCCCCTGGAGCGGGCGCCCCTCGAGCCCGCCCGCGGTCCTCGCCAGCCGCAATAACACCGGCGAAGAGACGATCGTGCACGCGAGTTGGAACGGCGCAACCGAGGTCGTCGCCTGGCGCGTGCTCGCGGGCAAGCACCCCGGGTCGCTGACCCCGCAGGCCACGATCAAAGCGCTGGACTTCGAGAACTCGACGACCCTGCCCGAACGCTACGACTATGTAGAGGTACAGGCGCTAGACGCAGACGGACGTGTGCTCGGTACTTCGCACACCTCCAAGGTGATCAGCTACGCAGCCTCGCTCCCGGGCTCCGGGCAGGCCGGATGAGCGGCGTGCTCAGTAGGCCGGTTTGGATTTGTGCTTCGTGCCCGTAGTCGTTGTCGCCGGCGTTGTTGTGGGGTTGCTGCTCGTCGCCGGTTTGGTGGTCGATCCGCCCGATTTGCCGCCGCACCCAGTCACCGCGAAGGTGCTCGCCAGGACGGCGAGGAGCGTTAGCATGGCGGTCAGTGGTGTTCTCTTCATGGGCCGGGCTCCAATTGTCGTTCGCGGGCTCGGGCGCTCACCCTACCAGGCGTTTCCAGCGTCAAACCCAGTTGCTTAGGGCTTCATGAGCGTCGAGGTGCCCCCGAAACCAGCTGTCGTTGAGGCCGCTTCCAAGGAGGGCGATTCGAGCGCGCCCGCGCGCTGGCTGCTGACCGTCTGCTGCGTGGCGCAGTTCATGGTCATCCTCGACCTCAGCATCGTCAACGTCGCGCTGCCCTCAATCCAATCCGCGCTCGGCTTCTCCTCGCCGGAGCTGCAGTGGGTCGTCGACGCCTATGCGATCACCTTCGCGGGCTTTCTGATGTTCGGCGGCCGCGCGGCCGATCACTTCGGCCAGCGCCGGACCTTCGTCCTCGCACTTGTCCTCTTCGCGATCACCTCGCTGGCCGGTGGCGCCGCACCCACAAAGGAGGTGCTTGTCGCCGCTCGCGCGCTGCAAGGACTCGCCGGCGCTTTGATGGCGGCCTGTTCGCTGGCGATCATCACGGCCTCCTTCCCGCCCGGCCCCAAGCTCCACCGCGCGATCGCCACCTGGGCGGCGATGAACGGTCTCGGCGGCGCAGCCGGGGTGCTGCTCGGGGGAGTAATCGTCGAAGTGCTCAACTGGCGCTGGATCCTCTTGATCAACCCCCCGATCGCGCTTGCGGTCGCAGTCGTGGCCTACGCGGTTGTGGCCGAGCGGCGCCGAACGCGTGCGGACGCAAGCTTCGATCTCGCCGGTGCCCTGACCTTGACGATCGGCCAGATGGTGCTCGTCTTCGGGGTCGTCGAAGCGGGCCTGAAGGGCTGGGATACCTTCGCCGCGCTCGGCCCGATCGTTCTCGGCCTGCTCATGCTCGGGGGCTTTGGCGTGATTGAGACGCGCGTCGCCTCCGCGCCGCTGATTCCCTTCAAGGAACTGACCCACACGCTGCGCGCTGCCAACAACATCGTGCTGCTCTTCAGTGCCGCACTTTTCCCGATGTGGTTCGTGAGTTCGCTCTATCTGCAACAGGTACTTGGTCTCTCGCCGCTGCACACCGGGCTGATCTTCCTGCCGATGACGCTGATGATCATGCTCGTCGCCTCGCGTGCTGGCAAGCTCGTGACCAGGTTCGGCGTGCGCACGGTCCTCGGCGGGGGCCTCTTGATGCTCACCTCAGGCCTCTTGCTGCTCGCCCGGGTCGGCTCGAGTGGTAGCCCGATCGTCTACATCATGATCCCTGGACTGCTCACCGCCGCGGGCATCGCGATGTCGATCGTCCCCTCAACGATCGTCGCGACCCAGGGTGCCAAGGAGGGTCAAGCGGGGCTCGCATCGGGTCTGGTCAACACCTCCCGTCAGGTCGGCGGTGGCCTTGGGCTCGCGGTCCTGATCACGCTCGCGACCCAGCACACCACGCACCTGATCGGCGCAGGGCAGCAGGTGGCCCCGGCGCTGACCCATGGCTTTCGCCTCGCCTACCTGATCGGTGCTGGCCTTGCAGCGGCTGCGGCCGTGATGACCTTCACCTTGCTACCGCGCCCCGAGCATGCGGTTGGACGCGCAGCACGAGTCTTCGCACTCGGGATCGCCGCCGTGCTCGCTATCTTCCTCGCGCTCACCATTGCCTTCGCGGGCTCTCACGGTGACCCCATCGGCAAGTACACCCTCGAGGGCGCCTACAGCTTCGTCTCTGAGCCCGCCCTGCACCCGCCGGGGATCCGCAGGACCGTTCACGCCTCCCCCGGTGAACTCGCACCGGGTTACATTTTCACGACCGGTTTCTACAACCTCAACGAACCGCCGATCGTCGGCCAGAGCGGTCCCCTGATCCTCGATGATGGTCTGCAGCCCGTCTGGTTTAAACCGGTGCCCGAAAAGGTCGCCGCTGCCAACCTGAGCCTGCAGAGATATGAAGGTAAACCCGCATTGGCCTGGTGGCAGGGCCGTGTCACAAATACGGGCGCTACTGAAACAGGTGAATATGTTGTCGTGAACCAGCACTACCAGCCCGTCGCGCGGCTGAAAGCGACCGGTGGATGGGTCCTCACACTGCATGAGCTTGCGATCCGCGGTGAAGTCGCCTGGGTGACCGCGAACAAGAACATCCCGATGAACCTCTCCAAGTACGGCGGCGCCTACAACGGTGCGCTGGTTGACTCAGCAGTGCAGGAGTACAACCTCAAGACCGGCAAGCTCATACGCAACTGGGATGCGCTCGATCACATCCCGCTGAGCGAGGCGCAGGCATCGTTGCCGACCAACGGCTTCCCCTGGGACGCCTACCACATTAACTCGATCGATTTGCCTAGCGACGGGAAGTTCCTTGTCTCAATGCGTAACACCTGGGCCGCCTATCTCGTCGACAGTGACTCAGGCAAGATCGAATGGACGCTCGGCGGCAGGCACTCGAGCTTCAAGTTCGGTCCGGGCGCCGCCTTCCAGTGGCAGCACGACGTGCGGCTCGAAAACGGCTCGACGGCCACCATGTTTGACGACCATTGCTGCCAGCTCACCGGCGGCGGTACTTCCGTCCCGGCGACTGGCCCATCTCGCGGGCTCGTGCTCAAGTTGGACCAGAGTGCGCACACTGCGACGCTCGTGGCCCAGTACAAGAGCAGGGGCAAGTACGAAACCGAATATATGGGTGACACCCAGCCACTGCCGAACGGCAACGTCTTCGTCGGGTGGGGCTCAGAACCCTATTTCTCGGAGTACAGTCGATCCGGGCGCCTGCTTCTGGAGGGGCAGCTGCCGGGCCCCAACCTCTCCTACCGCGCGACCTTGGAGCAGTGGGTCGGCTTGCCGCTCTCCCCGCCCGCGGGTGCTGCCGTGCGCGGCGATGACGGCAAGACGACGGTCTATGCGAGCTGGAACGGCGCCACCGAGCTCGCCTCCTGGAGGGTCCTCGCCGAAACTACCCCCGGACACGTGACCGCGGTGGCGAGCGTCGCGAAGTCCGGCTTCGAGACCACGATCCCAGTCGCACAGAGCTACAAGAGCTTCAAGGTGCAGGCGCTCGCGGCAGGCGGCCGCGTGATCGGCACCTCAAAGACCTTCGGCGCCTAAAGCCCAACTCGACGCGCCCCGGTCGGCGAGAACGTCTCCAACTTGTTATTAAAGGCAAAAATAAGCCTTGATAAAAACCCCTGCTCAGGGGCGGTTTGTCAACTTTAGGATCTAGGCAAACCTCCGTCAACCTGCGCAAACCTCCACAGCATGCCTCTACGGTGGGCGTTGTATGCGCAAGCTCGTCGCTATCTCGACGGCCTGCGTGGCGTTCCTCGCCGCGCCCATTGCCGACGGCCAAACGGGTATCACGAACAAACTCGCTCAGGGCGGCGCAGCGGTCAAGGTGACCTCTGAGCCGGCGGGCACGACGAGCATTCGCGTCGCCGTGATGAAGAACTTCGCCGGCGAAGGCCGCAAACCGCTCACGATCCCGGCCTCGCAACTGCTCTACACGCCGCCTGCCGGGATGCCCGTCGTGGAAATGCGCGCCTACAGCGCAAGCGGACCGATCGGCGGCTGGACCCCGCCACTGAAAACGACCTCCGGCCCCGAAGAACCGCCGGTCCAAGAAGGCCCGGCCGGGATGGTCATCGGTGTGGACTCCGGCGGCTGGGGAGGCTCGAGCTTTACCGACCTCGCCTCTGGCGGCATCAACTACATCCGCACCGGCTCGTCGCACGGGGGCCTCCTTGCTGAAATGAACAAAGCCGGCGTGCAGGTCGCAAGCGTGGTCTTCGGCGAAAGCGGCACGATCGGGGCGATCAATCCCACCGCCTACGCCAACGAAATCGTCAGCTACTTCACGAAATACGGTCGCCAGGGCGGCCTCTCGGTCGAACTCCTCAACGAGGCGAACAACTCAATCTTCTGGTCCGACGCGGGCAACACTGCCGCCTACGCAAAGCTCGCCAAGGCCGTCCACGACGGACTCGCGAAACTGCCCGCCGCCAGCCGTCCCGTGGAGCTGTGCGATTGGGACGGCGGTAGCGGCCCAAGCAGCATCTGGGGGTCCAAGCTGAAGGCGAGCGGTGCGCTGGCCTACTGCGACGGTGTCACGGTCCATCCTTACGGCGGCTCAAACGGACAGGACGGTGGCGCACTTGGTGGACGTCAGGATGTGGAAGGCGCGCACGCGGCCTCCGCTCTACCCGTCTATGTGACCGAGATCGGCTGGCCCACCGCGGTCGGACAGCCCTCGACCGGTGACAGCCAGCAATGGACTCAAGCGCAGCAGGCCGCCAACGTCACCCGCTTCATGACTTGGGCACACGCCACCGGCTACGTACCGATGGTTATCTACTTCAACTACGTCGACTACGGCACCAACGCCTTCTACGGGATCGAGACGAAGAGTCGCGTACACAAGCCCTCCTTCGCTGCCCTAGCTGAAGCCGCCGCCCGCTTCGGCTAGGGCACCCGCCTATTCATAGTGGAATACCGCTGCGGGGCTCGCCTTGCTGTGCCTCGGCTCGTTGCTGTTGACCATAGCGAGGACATTGGCCGACCCCGCTTTGTGCGCTGGTGTCACTGCGGTGCAGGTTGTAATCGAGCTGCAGTTGACGCTCGTCGCGGGGAGCTTGCCGATCGTGATCTGCGTCTCGTCTTCATTGAGCCCGAACCCTGTGCCCGTGAGCGTCACCGTCGTGCCGCCGGAGGCTGGGCCTGAGCTCGGTGTCACGCCGGTGATCGTGGGTTCGAGGAATTTGTAGTAGTCACGGACTGAGCAGGACCCACCTGTGTTGCCCCGGTGAACGCACCATTCGGGTGCGCTGGGGCCAAACGTCGTCTCGATTTGGATCGTCGTCTTTTCGACTGTCGCAGGTGGCGCGATCGCGGTGATCGACGAAGGCGAGTTGACCGTGAAGCCGCTCGCGCTCCTTGCGCCGAACTTGACGTCGGTGACGCCCCAGAATTCACTGCCGCTGATCGTCACCGCGTTGCCGCCCGCGGCCGGCCCCTTATTGGGCAAGACGCCAGAGATCTCAGGCACCTTGCTCGAGTAGCTGAACTCATCGCCCGCGCTGACTGGGCTGACACCTTCAGGTGTGGTGACGCGCACGTCAACTGTCGGCGCTTCGCCTTGTGGGGCGGTTGCGTGGAGCGTTTCCGAGGAGATGATCACAAAGGGGACGCTCGTGGCACCGAAATGGACTTCGGTCGCCGTGTCGAGATGCGCACCCTGGATCCTGACTTCCTGCCCACCGGCTACGGGCCCTTTGCTGGGCTGCAGTTCGAGTACCGACGGTCCCGGGGGCACGTAGGAGAAGTGATCGGCTGATGACACAGCGCTCGTGCCTTCAGGCGTCGTCACCGTGACGTCGACCGTGCCTTCGGCTCCGGGCGGTGCAACAGCTTCCATTTTGTTGGCGGAGATCACGCTGAAGCTCGCCGGCGTCGCGCCGAAGTCGACCTCGCTCGTGCCCAGGAAGTTGCTCCCGGTGAGGGTCACCGTCGTACCGCCGGCAAGCGGTCCGGTTGGAGGTGCGACCTTTGTGACGTTCGGCGCTCCCCCCATTTCGAGCGCCGGCAGTCTGAGCTTTGCGGAAAATGACGGCACCTCGCCAACCGCCGAGGAGATGCTGGTAAAGACCACAAACAGCGCAACAGCTGTAGCCACTCCGGCTCGGACCTGTGTTTGAAAGCTCATCGCATTCCCCTCGCGTCGCGTCGGCCAGGACACCAGCGCCGCCTGCCATGCGAGCAAGCGGTAATTGTCAAGCCTACTCCTAGTTTGACTTACAAGGTTGCGATCTCGTGTCTGCGAGGCGTGTGGGCGCGCGTCGAACAAACGTCGAACTTGGACCCCAAGGTCTCCGTCCCGACGCTTGTCTTTGCCGAGGTCCCGCGCATGGGATGCCTCGTGTTCGCACACTCCTGGTCGACGCTCGCTCGATGACGACAGCCGGCGCGGGGTCAATAAAGACGGGCGCTGCGCCAAAGGGGCACGCTCCCGCTAAACACCCTGCGCACGCGCATGCGCACGGCAAGGCGGGCCTGCACAAACACGGCAAGCACCACAAGCGCCGCCGCCGTCACAAGCACCGCCATCACAAGAAACACACAGCGCCCGTCACGGGTCTGCCAGGCGCTCCCGCACCGCTGCCGATCCCCGTCAACCCGCCGCCGCCTTCAGAAGCCCCCGTCGCGGCACAGAGCACACCAATCACCCTCGCCCAGGCGCGCCGGCTGCTGTGGCGCGCAGGCTTCGGGCCCGCGCCCGGTCAAGCGGAGGCGCTCGCTGGGCAGCCGCTTGAACAGGTCGTGCAGTCGCTCACGCGCCCGTCTGGCGCCGCCACGCTGCACGGTCCCGAACCGACCGACGATGAAGGCAACGCGCTGGCGCCTGCGGACGCGTGGGGACATGACCACTGTTGGTGGCTCGATCGCATGGTGCGCTCCGATCAGCCGCTCGTCGAGCGAATGACCTTCATCTGGCACGACTGGTTCGCCAACTCCAACGAGAAGATCAACAGCCAGCAGCGGATGCTCGACCAGAATGGCCTGTTCCGCGAAAAGGCGCTCGGCAGCTTCCAGGACCTCTTCCAAGCGGTGACTGTGAACCCGGCGATGCTGATCTTCCTCGACGGGATCGAAAACTCGAAGTCCGATCCCAACGAGAACTATGCACGCGAGATGATGGAGCTCTTCTCGCTGGGCGCCGATCGCGGTGCCTACACCGAGAAGGACGTGCGCGAAATGGCGCGCGCGCTCACCGGCTGGCGCGCCGATTGGACAGAAAGCAGTGGGCTGCAGAACTTCCGCTTTGAAGCCTCGCGCCACGACAACCGCAACAAGACCGTCTTCGGTCAGACAGGCCAATGGAGCTACGAAGACGCGGTACGTCTGTGCGTGGCTCACCCGCTGCACCCGTCCTATTTCGTGGCGAAGCTCTGGAGCTACTTCGTGCCGGTCCCACCTGACGAAGCCACGCTCGCCTCGCTCCAAGGCCTCTACCTCGGCTCTGGCTACAGCATCAGGGCGGTGCTCGAGGCGATCCTGCAGCACCCTGTCTTCCTCGACGGCCCCGAGCTCGTCACCCCGCCGGTCGTCTACAACGCGGGCCTGCTGCGCGCGATCGCGCGCCCAATCGACACAACCGACTGGGCCTGGCTGTCTGCAGGCGCGGGGCAGCAGCTCTTCTACCCGCCCAACGTCTCTGGTTGGGACTTCACACGCTGGCTGGATACCTCGACCGCCAAGGCTCGCTGGGAAATCGCGAGCTATGTGACCGCCAAGAGCTACGTGAACCCCTGGCCCGAAGAAGGCGAAGCGAAATACAGCGAAACCGAGGATCCCGCTACGGCGCTCGCGAGCGCCCTTACCTACTGGGCGAACCCGCAGCTCTCCGCTGAATCTCAGCAGTGCCTAGCGAGCTTCTCGCAAACCTGCCTGGAAGGCGTTGCCAAAGCCAAATGGCAGCAGAGTCCCTACCGCGCGCTCCGCCAAAACGCGCTGCGCATGCTGATCGCTACCTCCCCCGACCTACAGGTGAGCTGACCATGGCCCAGAGCTGCTCGTGTAACGACTTCACCCGCGCACAGCTGCTGCGCGCGGGCATCGCCCAGGCGGGACGCGGGCTGCCGGCGATCGAGCCAGGCATGCCCTTGCCCGCAGGCAGCGGCATGGACAGACGCTCCTTTCTGCTGCGCTCCGCGGGCGCGATGCTCGCCGTCTACGGTGCTTCTGCGCTCTCTCCGCGTCACTTCGAAGAGGGCATCGCCGAAGCCGCCGCTGCAGCACCGCCGAACCAGCCGGTGCTCGTCTCGATCTTCATGGAAGGCGGCTGGGACGCGCTCTCGGTGCTCGCCCCAGTCAAGGAAGCCAAGTACCACGAACTGCGCCCCACGCTCGGCCGCGTCGAAGGTGAAGGGCAGACCTTCACCGAGGATGAAAACCTGATGTGGCATCCGCAGGCGGGCGGGCTTGCACAGCTGCATGCTGAAGGCAAGGTCACCGTCTTCCCCGCAATCGGCTATGACCCGCCCGATGAGAGCCACTTCACCAGCCGTCACTACTGGGAGGTTGGAGAACTAAACACCCAGACGCGCTCAGGCTGGATGGGGCGCTATCTGGATGTCGCTGGCGATCCGGGCAACCCACTGCAAGGGCTCTCGCTCGACTACTCGCTTGCTCCCGCGCTGGCGACTACACGCGTCCCGGTCGCCGCGGTCGCATCGCCTTCGGATTACGACTTCTGGGCCTACGGTCTGGGTGAACCGCTCACCTCTCCTACGCTCGAGACCTTCGGCGCGCTCGGCGCGCTCGGCGCACCCTCGCCCGCCTTCGCACAGGCCCGCACCGCTGCGCTCGACACGGGGATCATTCGTAACCAGATCGCTCCCTTCGGCGAACAGGAAGGTAAGCCCGGCTTCACCTCGCCCGTCACTTATCCGACCGCCGGCGGTGACTTCCCGACCCGCCTGGCTGTGCTCGCGGCGATGATCGCCGACAACACATTGCCGATCAAATGCGTCTCGCTCAGCGCGGTCGGCTCCTACGACACACACTCCGATGAGAGCGAAACGCTGAGCACCAACCTCGCCCAGACGATCGAATCGGTGCTCGCCTTCCAGCGCGATCTGGAAGCGCGCAAACTCGATGATCGCGTCGTGATCCAGCTGTGGTCGGAGTTCGGTCGCCGTCCCGAGGAAAACGGCTCAGGTACAGACCACGGCGCTGCTGGGCTGGCCTTCCTGATCGGCAGCCGTGTCAGCGGCAAAATGGTCGGTGAATTCCCGGGTCTCTCCAAACTCGACCCGAACGAAAACCTCATCAACACCTCGGACTTTCGCGCGATGTACGCAGGGCTGATCGGGCAGTGGTTTCAGACCGAAGCGGGCCTCGTGATCCCTGGGGCTGGAAGCGGCCAGGCCGGTCCGAGCCCCTACGGGACGATCCCGCAGCTGATCGTCTGATGGGGCGCTCGCGCAGGCAGATCTGGGCACTGCTCCTCTGCGTCGCTGCCTTGGCGGTAGCGAGTGCAGTCGCGGTGGCCGCGCCCGCTCGTCTCAGCGCGCAGCCGCGCAGCGTCTCGCACGGACACTGGTGCGCGCGCCATCCCCACGCGCGCCAGGGTGCCCGCCGTGCCCACCACTGTCGCGCCCCCAGGCGCAGCTCGGTGCAAGATCACTCGCCCGCGCCCGGGTCAAGCGGAGCAGTCGGCTCCAGCTCCGCAGGCGGCACCGCGCCCACGACAGTGACCTCGGGCAACGCAGCGCCCGGGGGAACCTCCAGCTCGGGGCGGCCCGGGGAAACCGCGCCGCCGCCACCCGCGCCACCCGTGGTTCCCCGGGTCCAGGTCACCGCGGTCGAGTACAGCTTCACGCTCTCACGTACGAGCGTCCCGGCCGGCAAGGTGATCTTCGAGTTCGTCAACCAAGGCCAAGACGAACACAACCTCAACATTGTTCCCGCTGAAGGGCCCGTCGCTGGCGCCTTCGCCAACACGCCCTCGAAGGGCATCAGCGACGAGCAGGTGATCCTGCGCGCAGGCACCTACACGCTCTTCTGCTCGCTGCCCGAACACAAGCAAAAAGGCATGAAGGCGACGCTCCACGTCGAATGAATCGCCGCTCGCCTTCGCGAGCTGTCGATTCTCACGGGTCCCATTCGTCTCATAGGCGACCACGTCGAGGAAGGAGTCTGTCGATGAAGTTCATGCTGATGATTCACCAGGGCACGACCCCAACCCCTCCGTCGCAGGAGTGGGATGAGCTGTCCGAGGCCGAGCGAGGCGCCGTCTATGCCGACTACCAGGCGATCAACGAAACCCCCGGCGTCAGCCCAGGTCAGCGGCTGCAAGCACCCGAGATGGCGGTCACCGTGCAGGTCAAAGACGGCGCGACGCTTCGCACCGACGGTCCCTTCGCGGAGACCAAGGAGGCGATCAACGGCTATCTGTTCTTCGAAGCCGCGGACATCGAGGCCGCAGTTGAGCTCGCCGCGCGGATCCCGGCGGCGCGTATGGGCGGTGCGATCGAGGTGCGCCCGATCGTCGAGTGATAGCGACTCGCTGGTTAGCTGCTGAGCAGCTCGCCGAACCCGGGGGCGATCGCCACCGCGGTACGCGCGGCAACGGTGAGCGCGAGGTACCCGAGCAGTGCTATCGCGCCGAGAACGGCGAGGGCTCCGTTGAGAATCAGGCTTCGCATGGGATCCCCATCGGAGCTCAGCCCACGGGACATGAGCGCCCCGCGAAAAACTGCACCAAGAGCTAGACCTTCAGCACGAGCTTGCCGATGTTCTCGCCCGTGAACAACTTCAGCAGCGTCTCGGGGAAGGCCGCGACCCCGCCCTCAACGATGTCCTCACGGGAGATCAGTGATCCGTCTGCGATCCAGCCGGCGATCTCGGTCGCGGCCTGCCGAAAGCGGGGGGCGAAGTCGAAGACGACCATCCCCGTCATCGAGGCGCGCGAGACGAGCAGCGAGAGGTAGTTGGCCGGCCCGCGCACACCCTCGGTCGCGTTGTACTGCGACACCGCCCCGCAGATGACGATCCGCGCACCACGCGCGAGACGGGTCAGCGCGGCATCGAGGATCTCGCCGCCGACGTTGTCGAAGTAGACGTCGATCCGATCTGGCGCCGCCGTGCGCAGGGCGAGGCGCACGTCCTCGGACTTGTAGTCGATCGCTGCGTCGAAGCCGAGCTCCTCGATCAGCCAGTTGCACTTCTCCGCGCCGCCTGCGATCCCGACCACGCGTCCCGCGCCCTTGATCTTGGCGATCTGTCCAGTCACGCTGCCGACTGCGCCGGCTGCGCCAGAAACCACGACCGTGTCGCCCTCCTGCATCGCACCCACGTCGAGCAGCCCGAAGTAGGCGGTCATGCCGGGCATGCCGAGTGCGCCCAGATAGGTCGGCAGCGGCGCGATTGTGGGGTCGATCAGCAGCGTCCCCTTGCCATCGCTGAGGGCGTACTCCTGGATCCCAAAGGTGCCGTAGACGGATGCCTCGACCGGGAAGCCAGGATGCTCAGAAGCAGCCACGCGCCCAACCCCGGCGGCGCGCATCACGTCGCCGACTTCTACCGGGTCGATGTAGGAGGCGCCCGCGTTCATCCACCCGCGCATCGCGGGGTCGAGCGAGAGATGGGAGACCGCGACCACGAACTCGCCCTCGCCAGGCGTCGGGATCGGCTCCTCGATGAGCTTCCAGTCGGAGGGCTTAGGCAGACCGCTCGGCCGCGCGGCGAGGCGTATCTGGTGGTTGGTCGAGCTCGGAGTTATTGACATCGGGCGACTATACGCACGTACACTCCAGCCCGTGCAGTTCCGCACGATCTCCGGGAGTGCTCAGCGCTTCGTCGTTTCGCAGTCGGGCAACGGTCCAGATGTGGTGCTGCTGCACGGCTTTCCCGATACGCCGCACTCCTACGCTGAGCTCGAGGCCGCACTGTCTTCATCCGGCTGGCGCGTGACGGTGCCCTGGCTGCGCGGTTATCACCCCGAGACGATCGTGCCCGGTCGTCCCTATGACCCCGTCACGCTCGGCCGCGACGTGCTCGCCCTGCTCGACGCGATCGAGGCGCCCCAGGCGGTGCTCGTCGGGCACGACTGGGGGGCGCTCGCGACCTATGTCGCCGCTGGGCTCGAGCCTGAACGCATCCGCGGACTCGTCGCGCTGGCGATCCCGCACCCCAGCCAGCTGCGCCGCACGCCCGCCTCGCTGTGGGCCGTGCGCCACTTCTTCGCGCTCAAGCTGCCTTGGGCCGCGCGTAGTGCCCGTCGCAACGACTTCGCCTACTTCGATCGTCTTTACAGCCGCTGGGCCCCCAATTGGTCGGGGAGCGTCCGCGAGCAATGCATCGATCACGCCAAGCAGGCCCTGTCCTCGCCGCAGACACTCGACGGCGCGATCGACTACTACCGTGCGTTGCCACTTGGCCCAGCACCCGCCGTGCTTGACCATCCACCCGCGGTACCCGGGCTGATCGTCGGGGGTACCGCCGATCTCGTCGCCCCCGAGCTCGCCACGCAGACGGCGCAGCTACTCCCGCCACCGAGTCGCGCGCTGATCGTCGAGGGCGCCGGGCACTGGCCGCACCTCGAGGAGCCCGCGATCGTCGGGCCCGAGATCCTCAGTTTCCTCACGGAGCTGCCCTGAGACGGATTCAGAAGCGTCGGGTGCTTGGGTCGCTGCTCGCCGGGTTGATGCTGGCCGGCTGCAGTGGCACCGCGGGCACCTCCTCGGAGGCGAGCACCGTGACGGTGAAGAAGCTGGTCGCCACAGCAGCAGCAGACGCTGCAACGACAACGACGAGCGTCCCGGCCACCTCGGTGGCGCCTGTGACGAAAGGTGCGATCACGCCGTCGCTGCTCCCGGTCATTCACCAGTGGCCGATCCCGTACGGGGCGGCTCGTAGGCGTGAGATGGCTGCCTACTCGCTGCGTCACTACGGCGAAGACACCTATCGACTCACCAACCCAAAAGTGATCGTCGAGCACTACACGGAGACCGCCGGGGCGCAGGAAGCCTTCAACACCTTCGCTCCGGACGTGCCCGACAGCGAGTTCCACGAGCTGCCGAACACATGCGCGCACTTCCTCGTCGAGCCGGACGGCAGGATCGATGAGCTCGTCGCGCTGTCGCTGCGCTGCCGGCACACGACTGGCCTCAACTGGACCGCGATCGGGATCGAGAACGTGGGCCTCTCCGACCAGGCGATCCTCGGCGACCACGCGCAGCTCGCCTCCTCGCTAAGCCTGACGCGCTGGCTGCGCTGCCGCTACGCGATCGCTCTGAAGAACGTCATCGGGCACAACGAGAGCCTCTCCTCGCCCTACCACCACGATCTCGTCCCAGCCTTCCAGCATCAAACCCACTCTGATTTCAACCACGCCGACATGGGCCGATATCGGGCGCGCCTCGCGCGCCTGCCGTGCCCGGCTAGTTCTAGTTCCCCGGCTGCGCCTGCGGGGTAGGTGCTCTCACGGGAGCGCTGTGTTGGAGTAGCGTGGACCGATGGAGTGGATGAGCGCGATCGACTCGTCGTTTCTGCATGTCGAGAACGACGCGACGCCGATGCACATCGGTGCGGTGAGCATCTTCGCTGGACCGCCCCCGCCGTTTGCAGAGCTCAAGGCGATGGTCGCGGGCAAGCTCGAGCTGGTGCCGCGTTACCGACAGAAGGTGCGCTTCGTGCCGCTCGCCGCGGGACCGCCCGCGTGGATCGATGATCCACATTTCAACCTCAACTACCACCTACGTCACACCGCTGTTCCCGCTCCCGGAAGCGATCGGGGAGTTGCGCCAGATGGCCAGCGCGTATCTTCTCCCAGCATCTCGACCGCAACAAGCCGCTGTGGGAGCTGTGGGTGGTGGAGGGTCTCGACCAGGGACGCTGGGCGCTGCTGTCGAAGGTCCACCACTGCATGGTCGACGGCGTCGCCGCCACCGACCTGATGTCGGTGATGTTCTCCGATGACTCAAGCGGCTCGACCGGCGGATCCATGGTCGGCGCCGCCGGAGCCCTCGGGCCTTGAGATCCTCGCGCGCTCGCTGCTGCGGCGCGCGAGCCCTGCGGGACAGGTGCAGGCACTCCAGCGCGCTTTGAGCGCACCTGGCGAGACCCTGCGCTCGCTCGCGGAGATCGCGCGCGCCACCACCTCCGCAGGGCGCACCCTGCGACCCGTCGGCGCCTCCTCGCTGACCGGGCAGATCGGTCCCCACCGGCGCTGGAGCTGGGCGCGAGCACGCCTGACCGACGTGAAGGCCGTGCGCGGCGCGCTCGGAGGCACGGTCAACGACGTCGTGCTCGACGCTCATCACGCAAGGCTTTCGCGAGCTGCTCGAGGATCGCGGGCGAGCCGATCGCCGAGGGCCAGCGTCGTGCGCACGATGGTTCCCGTGTCGGTGCGCCGCCGCGGCGAGAAGGGCGTCTACAACAACCGCGTCTCGGCCGTCTTCGCGGGGCTGCCCGTCGGTATCGCAGATCCGGCCGAGCGCCTGCGGCACATTCGCGCCGAGATGGATGGCATCAAGGAGTCCAAGCAGGCGGTCGCGGGAGACGTGCTGAGCTCGCTGTCGGGCTTCGCGCCACCGCTGTTGCTCGCGCTGGGCAGTCGGCTCGTGACGCTCTCTCCGCGTCTGAACATGCACACCGCGACGACCAACGTGCCCGGCCCGCAGCAGCCCGTGCAGACGCTCGGACGGCGGATGCTTGAGTCCTATCCCCTTCGTGCCCGTCGTCGGCTCGATCCAGATCGTGGTTGCGATCTTCTCCTATGACGGTGGTCTCTACTTTGGTGTTACCGGCGACTACGACGGCGCTCCCGACATCGCGTGCTGACCGCCGGGATCGAGCAGGGCATGGAGCAACTGCTCGCGCTTGCGGCCCCGCCTAAGCCGCACCGCAAAACGGCGCCGCGGGCACAGACCGCGCGCAGCTAGCCATGCTGTCAACGGCCACACAGGTCACGCGCGAAGCCCAGCACCTGCTGCGCGCCACCGGGCACTTCAACTGGTCGACTGTCACGCTGCTCGCGCTCGTCGTCTACGTCTACGCGGTCGAGGTCGAGCGCGCCAACTGGAACGCGGTGCTCGCGGGTCTCGCCTTCTGGCTGATGGATTGGGTGAACGAGATCATCAACGCGCTGTTCCTGCACTTCGACGGTCACGCTGCGCTGTGGACCGTCACCGGCACGAGCAGCTACGTGATCCTGATCGGGCTGACGGTCGAGATCTCGCTGTTCTTCGCGATCAACGGTGTGATCTTCGCGAAGCTGCTCGCGCCAGACCGTCACACGCGGATCCTCGGTGTGCCGAATCGCTGGGCGCTCGCGATCGGCCTCTCGCTCGTGTCCGTGGGTGTCGAGCTGCTGCTCCACGCCGATGGCGTCTTTCACTGGTACTACTGGTGGTGGAACGTCGCGAGCTTCCCGGTGATCGTGGTCTTCGGCTACCTCACCTTCTACATCGTGGCTTTCTGGGTCCACGACATGCAAGAGCGCTCGCGCCAGCTGCGCACGGTCGCTTCCCTTGCCGCACTCGATCTCGTGGCCGGGCCTCATGTTCGGGCCGCTGCTCGGCTGGATCTAGGCGCGACGCTGCCATGATGTGAGTAGAGCGATGATGCGCGATGCCTGATCTGCACGGACGCGACCTGCTGCGCGAGTGGCGGCAGATGATGGAGGCTGTGATCGCCTCAGCGACATCGGCGACGGCGCGAAAAGATCTGCCGGGTGAGCTCGTGGGAGCGATGCAGCGCCAGCTCGAGCTCGTGCAGGAGATCGTCGATCGCGAGCGGCGTCTGCAGGGTGACCTCGCCACGCGCCTGCTCGCGCCCGTGGATGCGATCTTTGATCTGCTTGAACAGGCCGGCTCCACGATCCGCGGGCAGGCCGAGGCGCTGCAAGACGCAGGCCGCGCACTCGAGGAGTCAGCGGCGCTGATGAAGAGTCAAGCGGAGCTCTTTGAACGGACAATCGCGACCTTGCGCCAGCCGGCGGAGCGGGTCAAGGGGACAGCCAAGGCCAAGCCGCGGACCGGCGCCAAAGCGCCGCGTAAGTAATGCCCTTCGATTCTGGGCGTGCCGATGCTCGCTATCTGGCCGCCGTCGACCGCTACGAGCGGATGCCCTACCGCCGCGTCGGCGCAAGCGGCCTGCAGCTGTCCGCGATCTCGCTCGGGCTATGGCAGAACTTCGGCGACGATCGTCCGCTCGCGGGCAGCAGGGCGATCCTGCGTCGCGCCTTCGATCTCGGCGTAACGCACTTCGACCTGGCCAACAACTACGGGCCGCCCTACGGCGCCGCGGAGATCAACTTTGGGCGCATCTTCAGCGAGGACTTCCGTCCCTACCGCGACGAGCTGATCATCTCGACCAAGGCCGGCTATGACCAGTGGCCCGGCCCCTACGGTGAGTGGGGCTCGCGCAAGTACCTGCTCGCGAGCCTCGAGCAGAGCCTCAGGCGCATGCGCCTCGACTACGTCGACGTCTTCTACTCCCATCGTTTTGACCCGAACACGCCCTTGCGAGAGACAATGGGCGCGCTCGACAGCGCGGTGCGCGAAGGCAAGGCGCTCTATGTCGGAATCAGCAGCTACTCACCCGCGCACACGCGCGCGGCGGTCGAGATCCTCACCGCGCTCGGCACGCCGCTGCTGATCCACCAGCCCTCCTACTCGCTGCTCAACCGTTGGATCGAGCGAGGTCTGCTCGACGTGCTCGAGCGCACCGGCGTCGGCTCGATCGTCTTCTCTCCGCTCGGCCAGGGACTGCTCACCGACCGCTACCTGCAGGGTGTGCCAGAGGACTCGCGCGTGCGCCGCGGCGAGCACTTCGCCGAGCGGCTGCTGAGCGAGGAGGCGCTGGCGCGGGTGCGTGCGCTCAACGAGATCGCCCAGCGCCGCGGGCAGTCCCTTGCGCAGATGGCGATCGCCTGGGTGCTGCGCGATCCGCGCGTGAGCTCCGCGCTGATCGGAGCCAGCAGCGTCGCCCAGCTTGAGGACTCCCTCGGTGCTTTGGCGAAGCTCAGCTTCAGCGCGGACGAGCTCGCCGAGATCGACCGCTACGCGCTCGATAGCGAGATCAACATCTGGGCGCCCTCGAGCGAGGCTTAGGTCTCAGAGGTGCAGGGAGAGGATGCGTGCATGGGTCGCATCCGAGCTGACCTCGGTCACAAATGCTGCGCGGCTGGCGAGTGCAGTGGCGCCGAGCCGGATCCGCGCACCGTGCCCGCTGTGGCGGTTGCGGCAGCGACTGGCCGAGTTGTAGGCGTGTTCATAACCGCGCTGATAACCGGGATCGCGTGTCGCGGTTGATGGCAGGCTGAGCAGCACTCGCTCGCGGCCGCCGGGGCGCAAGGAGCCGAGTCGCAGCTGCTGGCTGCAGCGATCGATGCGCTCGTAGAGCAGGTGCCTGCCGAGCAGCGCGGGGTAGGCCAGCTGGGCTCCCCGCCGTGAGATACGCAGCGGACGCTGCACCCCGGTCACGAGGTTGACGAGCTCCAGCCGGCTGCCGTCGGTGGTGTTCTCGCTGTAGACGAGGCTCTCCCCGCTGAGGCTCGGGCGGCCGATCTCGCCGATCCGTGGGGAGCTTGCGATCGAGCGCGTGAGCGCGGTCCCAGTGAGCGCCTCGGCGAGCAGCTCCTCGCCGCCGCTCGGCGTCAGCCCGCGCACGACAAGCCAGGCATCGGAGACAGCCAGCGCGTTGACGCCGCTGGCAGCAATGTTGATCTGCGGCGCGAGCGTCGCGCCGTCTGCAACCGTGATCGTGTTGTTGCTCAGCCACGCTATACGTCCGCCACCGAGTGCTGGATCGGATCCCGGTAGCGTCATCGTGTGTCCGCCCGGCAGGCGCAGTTGCGCCGGACCGGCGAGCGCCTGCCACGCGAGTCGCCCGCCAGCGGCTGAAGGGTCGCTGGCCTGTGGAAGGACCGCCGCGGTCGCGCTCGCGCCGCTCAAGAACACGGCGCAGAGGCTCAGCCCGAGCGCGTCGAGACGGCGCAGCCCGAGCCACATGCGTGGCTCCCGTGCCATCCCATCGAGCAGCCGTGCGCCCTGCCCCTCGCCGCTGAAGCCGGGAGCCATCATCAGCACGGGCAGCGCGCGGCCGAGGCCGAAGGCGACGCCGATGAGCGCCCCGAGCAGCGGGTCACCGGCCGCGAAGCTGATGCCCGCGAGGGCCCACACGGCGAAGGCCAGCACAAAAGTCGTGAAGGCGAGCCCGAGCAGCACGCCGTAAAGGCCACAGGCGAGCGGAAGCGGGGTGCTCCAGCGCCAGCGCTCGGGCACCTGGCGGCGAATCTGTGGGGCGATCTTCACGCCGCGCCAGTCAGCGATCGCGGCCGCCACGGCAATCGTTACGCCCAGGCCCGCGCGCACCCCGCCGGCGCCTGGGCCAGCCATGTGACCGAGTACCGCCAGGCCGCCGAAGGTGATCACACCACCGACCATTGCCCCGATCGCGAAGGTCGCGCTGGCCGCGAGCGTCGCCCCGCGACGGTTCTCGCCAAGCGCGCTGCCGATCGTCTCGACCATCGAGAAGCCACATGGCGACCAAGCGCCCGTCACGCCAGCGACCACGGCCGTGATCGCCGCGCAGATCGCGAGCGCACTCAGCAAGGGACCATCGTTTCGTAGTACTGCACGCAGAACACATTGCGCCCGCCGTAGCAGTAGCCGCGCAGCGCCGCATCGCCGTTGATGCGCACCTTCGTGTAGCCGCAGCAGTCCATCAGGCGCCGCACCCTGCCACCGCAGCAGCGATACCAGGAGCCCTGGATTTGGAGCTTCAGGTCGTGTGCCTCGCCTGCTGCCTGGCAGACCTTCGAGCGAGGTGCCGGCGCGAGCGGCTCGCCGTCCGGTTCGCGCAGGACCGCACCCGCATGATCGACGGGGTAGCCCTCCGCGTTGATCGGGCGGCCGAGATCGTCCACGGGATGCCCGTCCGCGGCGCGTAGCGGCAGGTCGTGTCGGTCGACGCGCGGCAGCCCTGTCGGATGGGGACAGTTGCCGGTCGTGTAGGTGTGTCCACAGAAGTTCGTATAGGCATCGGCCTCGTCCGGCAGCACCGCGCGCGCTGCGCTGCCCACACCCGCCAAGCTGACGATCGCCATCCCCGCCCACTCGAGGAACCCGCGGCGACTCGAGCGGCGCAGGACCACATCGCTGAAGCGCTCCTTGCGCTCCTCAGGCGGCAAGCGGATGCTCCCGCTCGCGAAACCGGGCGCTGCCGAGAATGCTCTCGAGCTGACCGAGGCCGTTGAAGGTGCCCTTGGCGAGGACCACTCCGTCGAGCGTCATCGCCACCGCGTAGGGGCTACCCGGGATCTCCGCCGCGCGCCATGAATCCGCTGCGCGCACCTCGTCGAGGATCTCAACCTCCACCAGCGGGTCCTCGGCGACGTGCGCGACCGCGGGAGCCACCTGTCGACAAAGCGGGCAGCCCTCGGAGGTGAAGACCGCTAGGCGCAGCATCGCCCGCGGAGTGGCCGGCGAGGCTGCCGCCCAGGGCTGGCGTGAGCCCACCGCGGGGCCCTCCTGAGGAATCTCAAGCGCCCCGTCAGCCGCGATCCCGAGACGCAGCACGCCGACCTCGCGGGCGAGTGCGATCAGGGCGAGCGCGAGCGCCGCCACGGCCGCGAGGCTGAGCGAGAGCCCGACCGTCAGCCAGCGGTCATAGCTCGAGGGCGCCTTGGGCAACCATCCCAGCGCGAGCACGGCGCTCGCGCCAGCGAGTGCGCCCGTACGCAGGGGCGATGACCATCCCAAGCGCGAGCCGCCCCCGAAACAGGCGCAGGGGCGGCCTTTGCGACCGGCGAGCAGTGCCGCAAGCGTGACCAAAGTGAAAGCTCCAAAGAGAGCGCCGGCCACGGCCGCTGCCCAGCTCGGCTCCTGCGGCGAGCGCTGTCGCGAGCAGGAGCTCGAGAGCGATCACGAGCGCGGCTGCGGCGAGTGCGATCGCGCCGGCTAGGCCGTAGGTCTCAAGTGCCGCCGCTGTGCGCTGAAAGCGCCAAGCCTTGATGGCGGCGGACACCGCCAAGACGATGACCAACCAGATCGTGACGGCCGTGCTCACCGCTCAGCGTGCGCCAGAGTTGAGGGGAGTGAAGTGGTCATCAGTGGCACCGGCGCTGTGATCTCGGGAGGGGCTGGCGACGATATGGGCCGTCCCGGACGCAAACTCAGGGCTCCTACGCAGGTGCGGCGTACTAGGCTTCTCCTATGTGCCGAAACATCAGATCTCTCCACAACTTTGAGCCGCCCGCGAACGAGTCTGAGATTCGCGATGCTGCTCTCCAATACGTCCGCAAGATCAGCGGCTCGACCAAACCCTCACAAGCCAACACTGCGGTTTTCGAGCGCGCCGTCGAGGAGGTCACGCTGGCGACGACGCGGCTGCTCGACGGGCTCGTGAGCTCGGCGCCTCCCAAGGACCGCGAGGTTGAGGCCGCCAAGCGCCGTGCTCGCTCCGCGCAACGCTTCGCCGCATAGAACCTGTTTCAAAATGAGGGTGCGGTCGGGGCGTTCATGGACCAAGCTGGGCGACGCGGGCCGGTGAAGCCCGTGCTGGTGGAACGGGCAAGACGTCACGTGGCGATCCAGCGGCGTGTCCGGAGGGCGCATCCGGACGTGCCGATCAGTTTGAAACAGGCGTCTAGCTGTAGTTCCTAGTAGTACTTTGGTAGGTGTTGCGTAGGGTTCGGTGGTGGTTTGGCGAACTGTTCTCGTGTCTGGTTGTCGACGCGGGGAGCGATGATGGCGACGATGACGGTAGATGGTGGGCTTGAGGTGCGGGAGCGTCTGGGGGCGTTTGCTGAGGAGGTGCTGGCGGAGGCGGTGAACCGTCCGGTGTAGTTGTTCAACGGCGGGCTGTATCTGCGGGGATTGATCGAGCAGGGTCCTCGTAAGTCGCTTGAGCCGATGGCCGCGCGGCTCGGCGGCGAGGCTGACTATGAGAGCTTGCAGCAGTTCTTGGCGGTCAGTCCGTGGGATCCGGGGCTTCTGGTGCGCGCGGTCTCAGAGCGCGTGACGGGTGAGATTGGGGTGCAGGCATGGGTGTTGGATGACACGGGGTTCCCCAAGGACGGCAAGCGATCGCCGGGTGTCAAGCGCCAATACTCGGGCACCCTGGGGAAGATCGGCAACTGCCAGATCGGGGTGTCGGTGCACGCGGTCGGTGGGAAGGGCACGGTGCCATTGGGCTGGGCGCTGTATCTGCCCGAGGAGTGGTGCGAGGACCCGGAGCGTCGCGCGAAGGCGAAGATCCCCGAGCAGGTGACGTTCAAGACCAAGCCCGAGTTGGGCGTCGAGCTGATCGAGCAAGCTGTGGGGTGGGATGTGCCCAAGGCACCGGTGCTAGGCGACTCGGCCTATGGGGATAACACGGAGCTGCGCGAGCGCCTGGACGGGGCCGCATGCCACTACGTGTTCTCCGTTGGTGGCGCCACTACTGTGTTTTCACCCGAGACGAGCTTTGTGGTCGGGGAGCGAGCGGGCGAGACGGGCCGTCCGCCAAGCCGCCGACGACCGGATCGAAAGCCAGAGTCGATCGCGGAGCTGATCAAGCGGCTCGGTCGCGAGTGCCTGGAGACGGTCACCTTCCGCGATGGGCCCGACGGTGAGTCCATGAGCTCTCAGTTTGCCTTTCTGCGCGTGCGCGCCGCTAACCGCTTCAACACGCGTATCCCGTGGCCACCCAGAGAGGAGTGGCTGATCCTCGAGTGGCCCAAAGGCAAGGATGAGCCCCTCGATTTCTGGCTATCGAACCTGCCCGAGGACACCCCGCCTGAGCAGCTCGCGCGGCTGGCGCGGCTGCGCTGGAAGATCGAGCTGGACTACAAGCAACTCAAGGGCGAGCTCGGCCTCGACCACTACGAGGGCCGCTCCTGGCTCGGCTGGTATCACCACACCGCCCTGGTCACCGCAGCGCACGGATTCCTCACACTGGAGCGCCTTCACCCAAAAGCCCAGCGGCCGGCCTGACCCTGCCAAGGGCAGTCCTACTGCTCCAGCCGATCTTCAAGTGCTGGACCGGCCGCTGCCAAACCTGCCAGCAACCGATCGACCTGAACCAGCTACCCCTCCACCCACGACACGACGAATGACACCCACCAAAGTACTACTAAGAAGCTGTCTCATAACCTTCGGTGAGGGTGTCCTTTTAACTGTGTAGGCGGTGGTTGGTGGTGTCAGTCGGGTAGCCGGTCTCCGAAGTGGATCTTGAACGCGAGCATTGCCTTTGTCCAGCCGCGGGTTCGGGTCCATTGCGGGACAGCGTTCTGGATTGCGAGGTAGATCAGCTTCCGGGCTGCGTCCTCGGTCGGGAAGTGCCCCTTCGTCTTGACTGCCTTTCGTAGCTGCCGGTTGAGCGCCTCGATCGCGTTCGTGGTGTATATGACCCTGCGGACTTCGGGCTCGAACGCCATGAACGGTGTGACGTGCTCCCAGGCCGCTCGCCATGCCTGCCCGATCACGGGTATCTGCTTGCCCCACTTCTCCTCGAATGCCTCGAGCGCGTGCATTGCCGCGTCTGCATCGATCGCGGTGTAGATCGGTCTGAGGTCTTTGGCGACTTGCTCGTATTGCTTGCGTGGCACGTATTTCAGGCTGTGACGTATCAGGTGCACGATGCAGGTCTGCACCGTCGTGGCGGGGAAGACCGCCTCGATCGCTTCGGGGAACCCCTTCAACCCGTCCACACACGCGATCAGGATGTCGTTGACGCCGCGTTGCTTGAGGTCTGTGAGGACTCCCATCCAGAACTTCGCGCCCTCGTTGGCCTGGAACCACATGCCGAGCACTTCGCGCTCACCGTCCATCCCGATCGCCAACGCCAGATAACAGGCGCGCCTTTGCACGCTGCCGCCCTCGCGGATCTTCAGGACCATGCAGTCCAGGAACACGACGGGGTAGACGTCCTCCAGCGGCCGGGCCTGCCACGCACGAGCGTCGTCCATCACCGCATCAGTGACCCTGCTGATCAGGTCCCGCCCAACTTTCACGCCGTAGATCTCCGCGAGGTGCGCTTCGATATCCCTCGTCGACAGGCCACGGCTATAGAGCGCGAGGATCTTCTCGTCGAACCCCTCAAACCGCCGCTGGCGCTTGCGGACGATCTGCGGGTCAAACGTCCCGTTGCGGTCCCGAGGGGTATCGATCGCCACCGGCCCGTGCTCGGTCATCAGTGTCTTCGGCGTGCTCCCGTTCCTGGCGTTCCCGGCGCCGCCGGGCGGCTCCAGATGCGGCTCAAAGCCCAAGTGGTCAGTGAGCTCCACCTCCATCGCTCGCTCGACAAGCCGCTTCGTCAACTGCGAAAGCAGCCCACCCGGCCCGACGATCTCCTCCTCGCCCTGAGCGCCGGCGAGCAGCTCATCGACCACCCCGTCAGGAAGAAGCTCCCTCACCCGGTCCGGTAGATCACCCACACCGGGAGGGATACCAGCATCACGCCCGCGGGTATTCCGCTGCGCTCGCCCTCCAGGCTCGCACCACTGTCCTTCGTCTCGACCTGCGTCGCTGTAGGCATGAGTCTCCTTTCGACTCACTGCCTACACAGTTCGTCGAACACTCCCACCGCACCCTTCCCGCCCCGAAAACACGCTCGCCGTGATCTCCGAGAAGACTCCCCCCGCTGACCAACACCAACGAGAGATCCAACCACGCCGCCCGCATCAATCACCCTATCCGTCAGGCAATCGCGCGGTGGATCTCGGCTCAGGCGTCCACCGTCTCCGGGTCCGCTTGTGCTGGGGCAGGGACAGATCGTGTTGAGGCGCTGCTGGCGATACGCGTCAGCCGCGACGGCACCCACCAACTCGCGTCTCCCAGCAGAATCAATATCGCCGGTACGAGCGCCAGCCTTATCACAGAGGCATCCACTCCGATTGCCACGGCAACTCCGAGGCCAACTTCTTTGATTGCCGGCAGTCCAGTACCTATGAAGACCGCAAAGACGCACATCAATATCAGGGCAGCACTACTGATCGTCTTTGCACTCGCCAAAAGCCCTCGCGTAACCGCATCGCTCGCATTACGTGAGCCGAGCCAGTACTCCCGTATTCGCGAAAGAAGAAAAACCTCGTAATCCATTGACAAGCCAAATACAATCGCGAGGATAAGGGGTGGCGTCAGCGTGTTTAGGTGCCCGGGTGCCTTATAGCCCGTTACTCGATCCAGCCAGCCCCATTGGAACACGACAACCAAAGTGCCATAGGCGCAGCCAACCGAGACCAGGTTCATAGCGACTGCCTTCAGCGGAAGTATCACGGACCTCAGTAGGATCAGTAGTACGATAAACGCCATGGCGAGAACGGTGGCGATCACCTTCCACATATTCGTCGCGACGGCATGTTCTTCATCGAGCAGGGTGGCTGTCGCGCCTCCCACTGCGATGCTCGTGTCTCGTCCAACGCTTCGCGCGAGTGATGATCGGAGTGTCTGAATCAGCCGCTTCGTAGTGCTCGACTCGGGACCTGTCTTGGGTACGGCTTCAAGGAACGCGTATCTCCCGTCATGGGACATCTGCGCACTGCTAACACGAAGCACGTCGTGATGTCGCGTGACGACGTTACGGGCACGTGCGAGTTCGTTTTTAGCCGCGGTCCTTGAGCTGTTACCTGTCCAGCGCATCGTTATGTGTATGGGCGCGAGAGAGCCCGGCCCGACGAGCTTCGCTGCCTCATCGTATCCAACGCGTGTCTCATCGTCCGGGCGGAGCTGACCGAGTGGCCCACTCGCCGTGTTCATGTCGAGCACAGGGCTACACAGCAGTAGGAGGCTGACTCCCGCCGTCGAGATTACCCGCCAGGGGTGGCGGGTAACGAGTCTCGTCCATGCGGCCCACCCATCACCGTGGGCCCTTAGCCTGGCTCGTTCTCGTACACGCTCCATCAAGGTTTGTGAGGCGAGGCGGCGAGCTCCGAATATCCCAATAAGAGCTGGCAGAAGGGTGAGGGAGGCGACTACCGCCACAGCTACCACTATGATCGCGCCAAGCGCCATAGACCGCAGCGTCGTGTTTGGAATGACCCACAATCCCGAAAGGGATGCGATTACCGTTATGCCTGAAAACAACACGGTTCGGCCAGCCGTCATCATCGCGATATCTCTCGCGTCGTCATTGGTCTGGCCCCGCGCTAGTTCCTGCCTAAAGCGCGCCAATATGATAAGCGAGTAATCCACTGCGACTCCAATTCCGATCAGCGATGCCGTATTGGTAATAAAGACAGAGAGCTGCATGACTGACGACAGGAGATAGATCACCGACCCCGTCGCAATCAAGGCGGTAATCGCGAGCGCGATCGGTACGAGCGCGGCGATTATCGATCCAAAGATCGCCACTAGAACAATCAGCACCACTGGAAAGCCGATGGTCTCTGCCTTCGTCAGCTGCTGCTTGGAGGCATCATCCAGGCTGGCCGCGAAAGCCCTCTCACCGAGAAAGTGTACTTCGATCGGGCGGTGCTGATCATTACTTACGTCAAATTGCCGACGTAGTCGCTCGACGAGCTGTTGGGTTTCAGCTCCATCCAGGCTGACTTCGAGGGGTAGAACGGTGGTTTCAAGTAGGCCGGCATCGAACAGCGCGCCGCTGATGACGTTCTTGCTGAGGCTAACGCCTCGTACGCCACGCAGTGCACGGGCTATGCGGTCGATCGCGATACTTAGCGTTTTGCCCGTAGCGCCTCGGCGCGGTGCTAGAAGCACCGCGAGGCTGTTGCGAGACACCTGCGGGAACTCTTTCGTGATTGTAGTACTTACCCTTGCGGATTGAGAGCCTGCCGTAGGGAAGCCGCCCAAAATCAAGTGATCGGCCTTATGGGACGCAAGCGGGATCGCCCCGGTTACGACGATAATCCAGACAGCCAGTACAACCCTGGGGTAACGTGAGGTGAGAATATAGAGGCGTCGCCTAAGGCGTTTCTCCGGGATCTTGGGCTCGTGCTGGCTCACCGAGGCGGGCATGGAATTCTGTGCGATGCAAACGCCTGTGAGCCGTCCAAGAAGCTCATGGCGATTGTGAACCGAAAACCCGCTCTTGGACAGCGCGTTGGCACCGTCAGCCCCAGCGGTTGATAGTTAATAGTCCTGCCATGGAACCGGCGATGGTAGACGAGGCCTTGGGGGCCGAACGTCGAGCTAAAGCTCACGACTACGGCGTCGGGACCGCCTGGCACCGTTGGAACGACTGGAACGTTGGTTTCAAGGTAGGCTCCGATGGGAGGTGGTTCTTCTATCAACGCCGCAGGAAACACTACCTGTGCTACGACTGGGGACTTGCCGGCGGCATACATCTCCATAGTGGTATGTTCGAGACTGGACGGGGCCATGGCGATAGTGACCTTGACGTGCTCATTCAGGGCCTCGGTTCCGATGGGCACAGTCACAAGCGCGGTCCCACGGCCCATAAGCGAGTTCGAAGGGCACGCTTTGATGCCTTGTTCTTCCAGCAATGTTGGTTCACATGCCGCTAGCCCAAGCGTGGTAGTTGCGAGGCCGACCCCCGGAGGGAGACCGAGTCTCACCCTGGTGAGTGGCGGTGGCAAAGAGCCGTCTCTAGTCGAGATTAGGAAGTCTACAGTCATAGTGGTACTCGCCCCAAGGCGGTTGGGGATGAACCCGGTAGTGAGCTTTACGAGCGGATTAGACGCCCAGCTTACTCCTGGGCTGCCGACCGCCAAGCACACAAAAACGGCATAGGCGAGCGCAAGGGTACGCTTTGTTGGTGTCGAGATCAGGCACATTGTTGGCAAGCTCCTAGAGACTCATCATCCCGGTCACGGTGGCAGACAGGGCATAGGTACCTCGCTGCAGTGTCCCCTGAAGACTCAGCCCGGTGCCAGAGACGTGCTTGTACCTGCCGCTCCCGCCGCTTAGTGTGAGGGTGCCCTTAAACCTAGCCTGCGGCCCATTGACGTAGAACGCCGCTTCACCATGGCCGCGTAGCACGCCGCCCGGTGGATACGCTGTGAATATGAGGTAAGCGTGCGTATAAGAGAGGTGGATTTCGAGGACAATGTTGCAGTTGAACGTCCCTTTGCCTGCCCCGGTCTCGTTGAGGATCGAGGTGTGATGACTGACGAGCCGCATGTGGATGGCCTCGTGCATCGCTTGACTCCGTGCCGCCCTAGCCGGAGCACCCGCTCGACTGCTTGGTCGCGCTGACGCTGTGGTTGGGGTTGCTGCGCTCCCGTACAGAGCTGCTCCGGCTACTAGCAGGGCAAGGAAATGGCGCGTTGGCCGCAATCGCCAGATGGGCACTTTCATGACATCACTCCCTTTTCAAGATCTCGTGTACTTGTGGATCACCGCGGGGTTGCGTGAGGTCTCGACCCTTCAGTGGCCCGCCACTGTACCAACAAGAGTGGGCTGGGTCAAGTCGTCGTTATGAGAAGAGGCTAGGACGGTTTGGTTGTGCGGCGAGACATTGTCGCGAAGGCTTGGTCCTCGCGGAGTAAGAGCGCGGCATCGGAAATCGCGAGAGGCAGTAGCGAGCCTGTCGAGCAGGCGCCGGGGCCGTGGCTCGTCTACTAGTGGCCTTCTCGGAAGGAGCTCCGATTCTGTGCAGGCGTGTCCGCAGACGGTCGCCGTGGATGTCATAGGCGCCGAAGCCGTAGCGGGTGCCCGGCGGTCGCGGTCCACGCGCTGACGCTCCGGTCTGCGCTTAGGCACCCAGCCGGCACACTTCCGGGGAGCGCATCACTACCTCCAAGGTCGAGATGCCTCCCAATTAGCCACTCACAGTCAGTTTCCGGTCAAACCTTTCGAGAAGGCCACGAGCGGGGCTCGCCTCGCCAGCCCAGGCTGCACAACGTCGAGAGCCGCGACCTGGCGGTTGCCCGTGCCCATTCAGGCGGATTGTGTAGGCTGTATGAACACTCCGCGCCGGCGCATCTCAGCCAACCTTGGCGCGTCTGGATAGCCGCTGTTGAGCAGCAGAGCCTGTCTCTCGCTCGGCGTCGTACTCCACACGGATGTGTCGGGGCCGACCATCTTCGACGAGCAGATACGAGGCACGCGGGTCGCCATCGAAGGACATCCCCGCGCTGCCGCTGTTGGCGACCGTCAGCCGCCGGTCAAGCACCCGCGCGTACGGACGATGGATGTGACCGTAGACAGCAGTGGCCGCCTTCAATGGCCCATAGATGGTCGATAGCACATCGTCACACGCATCTGGCATCGGCGCTCGCCATAGATCGCCAGGGGCCGCATGCACAAGGGCCATACCCTCGGCGTACTGCTGGGCAGGAAGCTGCCGCATCCACGCAATCCGCTCCTCACCCAGCAGTTCCGATGTCGCGGGCACGTATGCCCGGAAGATCAACTTCAATAGCGCCCCCAGCTTGGGGGCCATGACTTCTTGACGGGCCTGCTCCTGGGGACGCCATAGGACCTCATCGGTGTTCCCGACTACACCAGCCCAGCCCAGTTCACGCACCCGGTCTATGACCTCCGCCGGCTGCGCGCCCATGAGGGCGAGATCGCCGCCGTGCAAGACACGATCGATTCCCCGCCGCTCGAGGTCCGCCATGACCGCCTCGAAGGCGGTCATGTTTCCATGGATGTCGGATACCACCGCAATTCGCATAACTTGGCTGGCGCTTTCAGCTGCTCGGCTTCCACGGACCTGTTGATCGCGTACCCCGGGCGTCGGCCGGCGATCACCTGGAGACTACTCTCGGCAGCTTGCATATCGATCGCCCGCCCCGCCAACGATGCCCACAGACGGCCTCTCGAGGCCGATTCCAAATAGGCATGGAGGCCACCGAACGAACCGACTGCCACGGACCACCGCGTCACGGTGGGCAACGAAATGATCAGGCCTACAGTGAGCTCAGCCGCCGGGGCTGAGAGAAGGTCGGGCACAAACCGTCACCCACTACCGCGTTTCGTGCAGGCGGAGACTTCGACGTCGTTGGCGCCCTTGAACGCGCCCGCCACGACCAGCAGCTTTAGGACAAGCATCGAGCAAGGCGGCATCGATGCGGTCTGACATGAACGCGAGGAGCGTATGGGCGGATCCGGCCGCGGCTGTGTGCTCAAACGGCCCGCGGAGCTCCGTTTCCTAGGCCTCGCCATCGCCGATGCACCACATGTCCGTCGCAATGGCGCATCAGCTAGGCGTGCTTGGCGCACCATCGTCCGACGCCCGCTCTTGTTCAATCTAAGGTGGAGCATTTCACAACAACGACTTGACATACACCAGCAGGTGATGTAGCGTCGCAAACCAACGTGCAAAGAAACACAGGGGTAGGGGGTGTTTGTGGAGCGATACGCATATGCTGGCGAGTTCGATTGGTCGGGAGTCATGGCCGTCGGGTATGCGGGATCAGCCCATCGACCGAGCTGGTGGCTTCGATCGCCCGGGACAGGGCTCAATGAGCCCGACCTGACGGGCTTCCTGCCGCCGCTTGGAGGGTGGACGTGGGCGAGACCGTAGCCATCGACTCGTACAAGCTGGCGTATTGGATGAATGTTCGGAAGCTGACGCCCAGTCACCTTTCGGTCGCCCTGGACGTTCACCCGAGCGCCATCGAAGACCTCGTCCGCAGTGCGCAGTCGGATTTGCCCGAGGGCGTCTGTGACCGCCTAAGTGCCGCTCTGCGCGTGGCGCCGAGCCAGATCACCCGCAGTGCAGGTCGTACCCCCACGGTGATCGCGATGAGCGCCACCCAGGTGTCCGCGACACGCCGCTCGATTCAGCGCGACGGCATCCATTTCTACAATTACTATTCGATGGCGGGCCCCCCCGGGCGTGTTGCGCCGGTCATCCTCGACGTTCTGTGTCCGGCCGAGCGGGTGCCTGCGCTGAACAACGGTCACCTCGAGCCGGCCATCACGATCAACCTAGGCCCGGGGGACATCCACGGGCGCTGGGGGAAGGAGCTCGCGGCTGATACCTGGCACGTACTCGCGGCCAATGACGGTGAGGATGCGTGGATCGCCGGTGACTCCTACGTAGAGCCGTCGTACTGCCCGCATGCCTACTCACTGGTGTCCGAGCAGCCAGCCCGGATAATCTCGTACACCTCGGAGTCCAACCTCGCATCGTTGCTGAGCGACATCAACAGCTGGACCGATCCTGCCTTCAATGCCCTGCTCGATCGGTTGGGCGACTGCGGTCCCGGTCGGATGCTGGCAGCCATGCTCGCCCGGCGTGGCTTCGAGGTGCCAGACGCCGCACGCGTGGCCGGCGTGCCAGAGAGTCGCTTGAGGGAGTTCCTGTCGGGCGATGCAACCACGCTAGCGCTGGAAGAGCTATGGCGCCTGGGCGATGCCCTCGGGCTCGACTATCGGGTCCTACTCCCACCGGTCGCCTGTCACGATTCTGTGGGCAAGAGCTGTTGCTCGATCGATGAGAGCCGCGCGACAGCCCGTCGCTTCTGCAGCTACTCCGTTGCCTCGACTGCCGTCGCTCCGCACCTTCCAGATCTTGTCGGTCTCTTCATGCGCGTGACGCGCCCGTCCACGGGCGACGGTGGGCTGGACCTATGCGATAACGCGGAGAGCCACTATTTGGTGACCGACGGGGAGCTCATGCTGACCTGGCGTGATGCGGCCGGCGAGCGTCAAATCGTCGGGCTGACTCCGGATGCGACGGCCTGGGTTGCGCCATTCGTGGAGCACGCGTGGCTAGGTGACGGAGCCGTGATCAAGCTGAGCAGCGGACGACACGTCGGCTACCTCGACCAGATCGAGCTGAGCAACACGTTTGCAGCGGAAGCGACTCTCAAGCGCGGACGGTGTAGCACGCTGGGCTGGGGCTACGACTCGCAGAACGAGAGCTGATCAAGATGCGCGTCGCGTACACTGATCCCGCGTGGGCCCTTGATGAGACGCGGTATATCGATGCCGGTCTCGCCGTGGTCGAGCGTGAGGTGTTCGGCGATGACATCGACTTCGGGCTCGGAGTCTGTATTGATGGCCATTTTGTGACCGACGGGCCACAGCTTTGGGAGTACGTCGACGGTGCTGATGCGCTGGTTGTGTACCGCTGCGAGGTAACCCCGGAGCTGCTGGGGGCGGCCGGCGAGCACTGCAGGGTTGTAGCGCGGCAGGGGGTCGGCATCGACAACCTGAATGCGGACTTGCTGCGCGACTTCCAGGTCTTCGGCTTCAACGTTCCCGACTACTGTGGCGACGAGGTCAGCACCCACGCCTTGGCGCTCACTCTCGCGCTCGAGCGCGGAGTCTGCGTACAGGATCGTCTGATTAGGCAGAATCGCTGGAGCATCTATGGCGGTGGGGTCCCGCGGCGCACGAGCGGGCTGACAGTGGGTATCATCGGATACGGACGCGTAGGCCGTGCCAGCAGCCGCAAGTTTCAGGCCGTATACGGTTCGATCGCCGCCTACGACCCGCACGTCTCGGCGGATCTAATGGCGGGCTACGGTGTCCGCTGTTGTACCCAGCTCTCAGAGCTGATGCGGTGCTCCGACGTGATCCTCGTGCACGCGGCACTGACACCGGAGACCGATCTGCTGATCGGTGACGACACACTCGCCGATGTCAAGCCCGGGGCCCTGTTGGTGAACACGGCGCGCGGACGGTTGGTAGATCCACACGCGGTTCTTTCAGCGCTTGATGACGGCCGACTCTGCGGCTTCGCCTCGGATGTCTTCTCGCCGGAGGACCCGAACACCGCTGAGCACGGCCGAAAGCTCCTGCAGCGTGACGACGTGGTGATTTCTTCGCACCGTGCATTTCTGTCAACAGAGTCAGAGCGGAGCCTGCGGCGTCGCGTTGCCACAGGCGTCGCACACGTTCTTCGGCACGGCGCGCCACCACCGGAGGCCCGCCTTGCGTAGCCTCAAAGCAAGCAAAGGAGGGTCGCCGTGTCTGTGAACACCATAATTCCCGCAGATAAGCCCCGGATCGAGCTTGGCGCCGAGGTGAGGGCGCCCGCAGGCCGGCTGCGGACCATGCTTGAGAGTGAGGAGCTCGGCTTTTTGATGGAGGCGCACGACGGCCTGTCTGCCCGCATTGCTGAGGTGGAGGGGTTCGAGGCGATCTGGGCTTCGGGCTTCTCGATGTCCACTGCGCTTGGTGTCCGAGATAGTGACGAGGCGTCCTGGTCTCAGCTACTCAGCGTGGTGGAGTGCATGCGGGGGGCGGCCGAGATTCCGATCTTGGTCGACGGTGACACCGGCTACGGCAACTTCAACACCGCGCGGCGCTTTGCTCTAAAGGCTGAACGCATCGGCGTGGGAGGCGTGTGCTTCGAGGACAAGTTGTACCCAAAGATGAATTCATTTGTGGGCTACGACCATTGTCTTGCCGACGTCAAGACGTTCTGTGGGACGCTCAACGCCTGCAAGGAGGGTCAGGATGACCCAGACTTCTGCGTCATCGCGCGCACCGAGGCGCTGATAGCCGGCCTCGGACTCAGGGAGGCGCTATGCCGGGCAGAGGCCTATCGCAACGCGGGGGCTGACGCCATCTTTATCCATTCACGGAAGCGCAGTGCGGAGGAGGTTCAGTCGTTTGCGCGAGAGTGGGGCGGGCGGCTGCCGCTGGTCGTCGCGCCCACAACCTACGCGTCTACGACGTCGACCGAAACACTCCGCCGCAGCGAGATCTCAGCGGTTATTTGGGCCAATCAAAGCATGCGCGCTGCTGTTGCCGCGATGCGGCGAGTGTGTCGCACCATCCGTTCGACGGAGAGCGTGATCCACGCTGACATCGAACTCGCGTCGCTGGATGAGGTCTTTCAGCTCATGGAGTACGACGAGTTGGAAGAGGCGGCGCGGCGCTTCGCGGCGGCGGAGCGGGTGGGTCCACAGGGATATCAGGACAGGGCATGATCGAGGCGCAGACCTTCATCGAGTCAGTTCGAGGGCGCGGGGTGACGCTCGTCACAGGGGTTCCGTGCTCATTCTTGACGCCGCTCATCGATGGAGCCATCAGCAGCTCTGTGCGGTACGTGGGAGCAACGAGTGAGGGCGAGGCCATCGGGCTGGCGGTGGGAGCGTGGCTCAGCGGTGTCTCCTCCGTGGTCATGTGCCAGAACTCGGGGCTCGGGAACATGGTCAACCCACTCACGTCGCTGGTATGGCCGTGTCGCATCCCGTTCCTGATTGTCTGCACCTGGCGCGGGGAGCCCGGCCTGGCAGACGAGCCCCAGCACGAACTCATGGGCAAGGTGACGCCTCGTCTGCTGGAGCTCGTCCAGATCGGGGCAGCTGCGTTCCCAACCACGACGGAGGAGGTCGAGCCGCTTCTCGACCGCGCCGAGGTGTGGATGGATGAGCACTGCTTGCCGTTTTGCCTCATGATGCGCAGGGATTCGGTTGCCAAGGCGGCTTTGCACGAGCCCGCTCTTGTCTTGCCGCTGCGAGGCCGTCTCGAGGATCAGCCACACGAGCACCCGCGGGTGAAGCGCATATCTGCGCTCGAACAGGTGCTCAGCACCGTGCCGGACGACGCTGCGATTGTGGCCACGACAGGAAAGACGGGACGGGAGTTGTTCACGCTCGCTGACCGACCCCAGCACTTCTACCAGGTCGGCGCCATGGGCTGCGCGAGCGCGATCGGGCTGGGCGCCGCGCTACACACACCGCGGTCGGTGGTGGTCATCGATGGCGATGGGGCTGCGCTGATGAAGCTGGGCAATCTTGCCACCATCGGAACACAAGCGCCGAGCAATCTGGTCCATCTCCTGATCGATAACGGCGTGCACGACTCAACGGGCGGTCAGCGAACCGCCTCCGCCGGCATTCGCTTCGGCGAGATCGCCTCCGCCTGCGGGTACCGGACCGCTGTCTCCTGTCTGACGCTTGACGAGCTCGACCGTGAGTCTGAGCCGCGCGCTGCGCGGCGGCGGCCCCCACCTCCTGCGCGTCCCGGTGCTGCCAGGCTCGGTCAAGGGATTGGGCCGGCCGACACTACTCCCGTCGGAGGTAGCACGGCGGTTCCGCGAGTTCGTGACCGGCCCGTTGCTGCGGCCGCGTGTTCGGGCCGAGGTCGCGCTCATAGGGGCAGGCTCGCTTCCGGATGCCAAGGAGGCTCCGTGACCCTGCCGGGCGCCACCCACACGCTCACCCCGCACGCCGGTCCAATGCCGGGAGCACGCCACACGAGCGCAGTAATTCACGGCCGCTTCCAGCCACTACACATCGGCCATCTTGAGTACCTCTTGGCCGGGGTAGCGGAGTGCCGGCGCTTGATTGTCGGCATCACTAACCCCGATCCGGGAGCGACGGTGTTCGAGCCAGCGGCCCCATCTCGTGGGCTGGCCAGGAGCAATCCGTGCACGTTCTACGAGCGCTATCTGATGGTAGAGGGCGCACTATTGGAAAGTGGCGTCTCGCTCTCTCACTTCAGAATCGTCCCGTTCCCGCACGGCGCGCCCGAGCGACTGCTCAATTACGCGCCTATTGACGCGCTGTATCTGCTGACGATCTACGACGACTGGGGTGAGACGAAGCTTGAGCGCTTTCGCCAGCTCGGGCTCTCGACTCGTGTTCTGTGGCGTCGTACATGGAGGGTCACCAGCGGTTCGGATGTTCGTCGGCGCATTGCAACCGGCGAAGAGTGGGAGCATCTCGTGCCTAAGGCGGTGGCACGCGTCATCAAGGAGCAAAGGATCGATGAGCGGATTTGTGACACCTGCAGATAAAACTGCTGCTCCGCGTGCGGGGCGACTGGGTCGCTTGTTCTTGGTGATCCTGTGCGGAGCGGGAGACCGGCCCATCGCGCGGCTCGGCGGCTGTACTCCGCTGCAGGCCGCACGCATCCCGCACCTCGATAACTTGGCCGCTCGCGGCGTGTCTGGACTGCTCTCCATCATCGATGACGGCATCATCCCGGAGTCCGACTCGGGAGCCATGGCGCTCTTGGGCTATGACCCATTGACGCACTACACGGGGCGCGGTCCACTGGAGGGGTTGGGCATGGGCTTCTGGCGCGATCACGAGGCGACGGCTGCCTTCCGCATCAACTTCGCTAGCGTTGATCCAGAGTCGGGAACGCTCGACCGGCGTACCGCACGGGACCTCTCTGACTCGGAGCTGCAAGAGCTAACGCAGGAAGTGCGCGAACAGGTCCGGCTCACAGGATGCCCCGGGATGCGCTTCGAGATTACGGCGTTCGGTCGCCACCGTGGCATCCTGTGCTTCACCAGTGCCACGACGCCGTTGAGCGGCAATGTAACAAACACTGATCCCGGGTTTCGCAAGGTGGGTGCCTTCGGTGTTCCCAATGCGGCGTACAGCATGTATCCAGAGCAATGCCAGCCCCTTGACGCCTCTCCCGGCGCCCGCAACTGTGCCCGAGCGGTCAACGCCTTTGTAACGGAGAGCGCCGCAGTACTGTCAGCCAGCACGGTGAACGCGCGCCGGATCGCAGCCTCAAGGCTCCCCGCCAACGCGATCCTGTTCCGCGATGGTGGCCACGAGCTCCCCACGCTGCAGCGCTTCTCCCAGCGAACCGGCCTGACGCTGTCCCTGTATGGACAGGTTCCGGCGGAGCACGGCCTCTGTCGGTTGATAGGCGGTCGCTTCACCGAGTCTCATCCAACGAGCTCCGAATCGCTCGGAGATTACTACCGCGAGCTGGCTGCCACGCTCGCGGCCGACGAGTCGGGCCTCGTCTTTGTGCATCTGAAGGGCGCCGACGAGCACGGCCATGACAACCAGCCGTTCGAGAAGGTAACGGCGCTCGAGCTGATCGACCAGTGTTTCGTGAGTGAGCTGTCCTCGCGCCTGTCAGACGAGGATCTGCTCGTGATCACTAGCGACCACGCTACCCCGTGCGAGCTGGGCATCCACTCAGCGGAGCCAGTGCCTACCATCGTATCCGGTGGTCCCATCACCGCTGATAGCTGTGCAGCGTTCTCTGAGCGCGACGCGGCGCGGGGTGGTCTCCCGGTCACGCGTGCGCCCGAGCTCCTCGATTATCTGACTGCGGTCGCCGGGGTGCCGCTGTGAGTACTGCACTCTCCGAGCTCGACGATGCGAGTGATTCTCGACTCACGTGCGGCATGGACCGTGGAGGCAGATATCGCCCTTGAGAACGGTGGCAACGGCCGTGGCTCGGCGCCGGTCGCGATCGCGCCAGGGCGCCGTGAGCGAGCGAGATCGACCGTCCAGGAAGGCATCAGCTCCCTCACCGGAGTGGTCCGCGGCGTGCTAGCCGACCGCGTGTTCGCCGACCAGGCCGCCTTCGATGCTGCTCTCGAGAAGCTTGCCGCGGACTTGGGGATCGGCGCGAATGTGACTATCGCGCTCTCATTGGCTTTCTGCCGCGCGACGTGCCAGCGTGACGATATCGCGCTCTTCCAGCGCCTAGCAGACCTTGCAGGCACCACGCCTTCGATGCCGCACCCACTCATCAACATCTTCAGCGGCGGCGTGCATGTGGCGGATGCCGCTCACAGCTTCCAGCAGATTATGGTCGTCACGGAACGGCCCACCATTCGCGAGGACATCGATCTGGCGTTGTCGGCATTCGCGGCAGTCGAGGACTGGTGCGCCGAGCGCGGGATCTGGCACCGACTATCGCCGTCGAGTGGAATGGTCGTGCGGGGTTTCAGCGACGAGGAACTGCTCGCTCATCTGAAGCCGATGGCTGCGCAGCTCAGCGACGGCTACCGGCCTTTGGGGCTGGCGGTCGATGTTGCCGCCGAGCATCTACGCGACGGCGGCGGGTGCTATCGCTGCGGTGATCGCCTGCTGTCAGGCAGTGCCCTGATCGATCGTCTTGATCGGCTTGTGGAGGATGCCGGGCTTGTCTACGTGGAGGATCCGTTCGATGCCTCCGACGAGGCGCTGTGGCGAGCATTCACAGCACGGCACGGTGGTGAGGTGTGCATCGTGGGCGACGACTTGTTTGGCACCGACATCTGCTATCTCGACGCATCGCTGGCCAACGCGATTTTGCTCAAGCCGAGCCAAGTCGGCACCGTGACGAGGACTTTGGAGGCTGCCAGAGCTGCACGTGCGGCCGGGATGTCGCTGTGCGTCTCGCACCGCTCGGGCGAGACGGAGGACACGGCAATTTGCGATCTGGCCGTCGCGGTGGGAGCACGCTACGCGAAGGTCGGCGGACCTCGAAGGGGCGATCGGATCGCGAGATACAACCAACTGTTGCGGCTGGCCGACGAACTCGACGCCGCCGGCCTGAGCACCCAGCCGAACATGCAGACAACAACACTGGAGGGGGCATGAACAAGACGACGCAACTCAAGGAGATGATCCTAGAGCCTGACATACTAGTCGCGCCCAGCGCATACGACGCGTTGTCGGCAAAGGTAATCGAGAAGGCTGGCTTTCGAGCCGTGCACATGACAGGATCGGGCACCTCGGCGAGTCTCCTCGGCTATCCCGACATGGGGTTCACCACGAGCTCAGAGATGGCAATGCATGCCAAGAACTTGGTGCTTGCGGTCGACGTGCCGGTGTTCGTCGATGGTGACTCGGGCTACGGTAATGCGCTCAACACTTGGCGCACGGTGCGGGAGCTCGAGCGTGCGGGTGTGGCCGGATTGCACCTAGAGGATCAGGTGACGCCGAAGCGCTGCGGACATCTTGAGGGCAAGCGTGTGATCCCGATGGAGGAGATGGTCGGCAAGATCGAGGCAGCCGTTTCAGCTCGAGAGGACGACGACTTCCAAATCATCGCTCGCACCGATGCTCGCGAGTGCATTGGCATGGATGAGGCAGTCCGGAGGGCGAACGCCTACGTGGAGGCAGGCGCCGATTGCATCTTCCTCGAGGCCCCGCTGTCGCAGGACGAGATGCGGCAAATCCGGGCGGAGATCGACGCGCCGCTGCTGGCCAACATGGTAGAGGGCGGGAAGACCCCGTGGCTCACCTCCTCCGAGCTCGAGGAGATTGGGTTCGATCTGGTGATCTATCCACTGTCCGGATGGAAGGCGGCGGCGGCGGTGCTGCGCAAGCTGATGGAAGAGCTGCGCGAGACTGGCACCACGCAGCAGTTCTGGCAGCGGATGGGCCTCGAGCTCACCTTCGAGGAGCTGTTCGAGGTCTTCGACTACTCAGGCATCCAAGCGTTTGAGGACCGATATGTCGTGCGCTAGGCAGAGGGTCGGAAGATGATGAGCGTGCTCACAGCTAGAGCCAGCTACGATGCCGCGTCGATTGATGTGACCAATCCTTACACAGGTGAGGTGGTTGGCTCGGTGCCGCGGCTGAGGCACGCCGATGTGGACGGGATCCTTGCCTCACTGAAGCCGGCCGGGGAGACGCTGACCGCGGCGCGGCGCGGCGCGGTGCTACGTGCGGCTGCCTCGCTGCTGCGCTACCGACGCGACGAGTTCGCGACGCTCATCACGCGCGAGGCCGGTATCTGTATAAAGGAGAGCGCCAGCGAGGTTGACCGTGCCTGCACCAATCTCACCGTGGCCGCTGAGGAGTCGGAGCGGATCTTCGGAGAGGCGTTGCCGGTGAACATCCGCGACGAGCCGCGTCTGGCAGTCACTCTACGCGAGCCGGTCGGCCGCGTGGCGGCGGTCACGCCGTACAACCGGCCGCTGAACCAGGTCGTGGTCAAGGTGGCGCCGGCGATCGCTGCCGGCAACGCGGTAGTGGTCAAGCCGTCCGAGAAGGCGCCCCTCACCTGCCTGAAGCTGCAGAAGTTGTTGCGCGAGTGCGGGCTGCCCGATGCGGCGTTCGAAGTCGTGACGGGAGACCCAGACGTGGCTGGGGTCGCGCTGGCCTCCAGCCCGCTGATCGACATGCTCACATTCACTGGTGGTAATACGGCCGGCGAGCGTGTAGCGCGTCTGGCCGCTGGTAAGAAGTTGGCACTTGAGCTCGGGGGCAACGATCCTCTGATCGTTCTAGACGACGGTGATGTGTTCCGGGCGGCGCAACTCGTAGCCGATCAGGCGTTCGCCACCGCCGGCCAGTCTTGCCGCGGGATCAAGCGGGTGATCGTTGCCGATCGGGTGGCGGACGAGTTTGTCAACCTGCTCGCCGACCGTGCGGCGTCCAAGCGGTGGGGAGACCCGTTTGATCCTGCTACTGATGTCGGGCCGCTCATCGACGCCGTCGCGGCGGAACGCGTCGAGGCCCGCGTCGTGGCGGCCTGCGACGCCGGCGCCCGGCTGATCGTTGGCGGAGAGCGCGACGGAGCGCTGCTCGCTCCCGTGGTGCTCGACGAGGTGTCCCCGCACGTTGAGCTCGTGATACGCGAGACTTTCGGCCCGGTCGCGCCGGTGATCCGTGTGCGCGACGATCAGGAGGCCGTCGCGGTGGCCAACTCAACCGCGTATGGGTTGCAGGCCGGTGTCGTGACTCGCGATTTCGAGCGGTTCATGCGGATCGCCGGCGCGCTGCGTGTGGGCGGTGTGGCGCTGATGGACGGTCCGTCGTTCGACTCGCCGCACATCCCGTTCGGCGGCGTGAAGAGCAGCGGCCATGGCCGCGAGGGGATTCGCTACGCGATTAACGAGATGACCGTGATCAAGACCCTCGTTCTCCCTAGCCCAGTCTCGCTGAGAGAGGAACCGGCATGGATTTGATCACCAAGGTAGCCGCCAATCGGGGGTCACTCGGTCAGCTTGCTGACCATGTTCACGGCGTCTTCAGCTTTCCCAAGCTGGAGGGGGCGATCGGCCCGAGGATGACTCACTGTGGCAGGCGCTGCCTGGTCTGGAGCCTAAACAATTACCTGGGACTGGCCGACCATCCGGAGGTGCGGCATGCGGACGCGACTGCCGCGGCCGAGTACGGGCTGGCAGCGCCGATGGGGTCGCGGATGATGTCGGGCGAGACTGACCATCACGAGCACTTGGAGCGGGAGCTAGCGGAGTACAGCAGCAAGGAGGACGCGCAGTTCCTCAACTACGGCTACCAGGGGATGTCCTCGGTGATCGATGCGCTGGTGACGCGTCACGATTGGGTGCTCTACGACGCGGAGGCACACGCCTGCATCATCGATGGCATACGGTTGCACCAGGGGCGTCATCTTGCGTTCCGCCACAACGACACCGACCACTTGGAGACGCTCTTGGAGCGTGCGACTGCGATGCGACGCGACTCCGGAGCCATCCTGGTCGTGACTGAGGGGGTGTTCGGCATGTCCGGTGAGCAGGGGGCGCTGCGCGAGATCGTCGAACTCAAGCGCCGGTTCGAGTTTTGTCTTCTCGTCGATGACGCTCACGGGTTCGGGATCATGGGGCCTGAGGGTCGCGGCAGCGGCGAGGAGCAGGGCGTCCAGGACAAGATTGACCTTTACTTCGGCACCTTCGCGAAGGCGGGGGCGAGCATAGGCGCGTTTGTTGCCGGTCCGCGAGAGGCGATCTGGTATCTGCGCTATGCGGCCCGCTCGCAGATCTTCTCGAAGGGACTACCGCAGCCGATCATCATCGGCAACCGAGAGCGCCTGAGGCTGATCCGTACCCGGCCTCAGCTACGCGCCGACATGTGGCGGATCGCGCAGGAGCTGCAGGCCGGACTGCGCGGGCATGGGTTTGACCTCGGACGCACGAACTCGCCTATCACGCCAGTGTTCCTGCCGTTCTCACTCCCTCAGGCGGCGCGGTTCGTGTCCGTTCTCCGCGACCAGTACGGGGTGTTCTGCTCGCCGGTGGTCTATCCGGTGGTCCCCGCTGGGGTGCTGATGCTGCGCCTCATCCCGACAGCTGTTCACACGATCGATGATGTCCATGAGACCGTGGACGCGTTTGTCTGCGCGCGCGACTCGGTGGCCGCCGATTGTTTGCAGGCAGAACCGCCCTCGGCCTATGACGAGCTTCCGGACCTCCGAGACCTGGTGGGCGTATTCCGTGGAGTCAGCCGATGACCGGATCGACCATTGCGCGAGCCCCAACCACGATGCCCTCGGCAAAAGAGATTCGCATGCGTGCGCGGCGAATCGCCGAGAGGCCCACGCGTCCGCTGCGAGCCGACCGGCTGGAGTCGGAGATGGAAACCTACCGGCTTCGGACTCCACGCTCGGCGGTGCTGAACCGGCGCGCAGCGGCGGTGCTGCCGCGCGGTAACGAGCACGTCGACCCGCTTGCCTATCCGTATCCGCTGTTCATGCACGCTGGGTCGGGCAGCAAGGTCGTTGACGTAGATGGCAACCGCTACGTCGACTATATCCTGGCTGGGGGGGTCGTCTTGCTCGGTCACAACCACCCCGCGCTCAACGATCGCATCCGGATGCTGATCGCTGACAAGACAAACTTCCACGGCTTTCTCGATGAGTATGAGATTGCTGCGGCCGAGAAGATCTGCGAGATCTTCCCAGCGATCGAGCGCGTGCGGTTCACGGCCTCGGGAGCTGAGGCCAACCTAGCCGCGGCACGCATCGCACGCGCTTTCACCGGCAAGAAGAAGATCATCAAGTTCTGCGGCGCATATCACGGCTGGGGCGACCAGTTCCTCGTCGACATTGAGGTGCCCGGCTCCGGCCAGTTCATGTCAGGTGGTATCCCGGAGGAGCTCCTCAGTCAGACCGTACTCGTCGAGCAGAACGACCTCGACCAGCTGGAAGCGACATTGCAAAGGCACCAACACGATGGCGGGATCGCCGCCATCTTCTGCGAGCCTGTCGGTGCAGAGTCCGCGCTGGTGCCATTCGACGAGGGCTTCCACCCTGCCGCCCATGCACTGGCACATGAGTACGGAGCGCTCTACGTCTTCGATGAGATCGTCACCGGTTTCCGCGTCGGTCTCGGTGGGGCGCAAAAGTACTTCGGGGTTAATCCCGATCTCACGACCCTCGGCAAGGCGCTCATGAACGGCTTCCCGTCATGCGGAGCGGTTGGCGGTCGGCGCGAGATCGTCGACATCGCCAGTGTGTCGCTTCCGGACGGGCAGCCGTCGACCTACATCGGCGGCACCCTGTCGGGCAACGTTCTGTCAGCGGCAGCCTGCTACTTCAACCTATGCGAGGCGGAGCGCCCGGGCGTGATCGACCATTCCATCGCGATAGCTGCCGACTTGGTTAGCAAGCTCAACGCGCTCTTCCAATCTCACAGCCGCGACTTCTTTGCCTACCATTTTGGATCGATCGTCAAGATCGAGCTGACGGCGCCACAAGCGGTGCGCATCGAAGGTGCCGAGAGCGTCGAGGACATCATCGCTCGGCGCGACCTTCTAGGCCGATACATGCTGCCCGTGCAGAACGCTGGTGTGCTCTCCCGCCTGGGGCGCGACATGGTGTCCTGTGCACACAGCGAGCGCGACAACGACAAGGTGGCGATTGCCTATGAGCGACTCCTCGACAGTCTTGCGTAGACAGCCGATGGGCGGAGAGGGCGATCGGCGGAAGGTGCTCGTCACCGGGGCATCCAAGGGTATCGGCCGAGAGATCGCCTCGCTACTGGTTCGGCGAGGTTATCGCGTGGTGGGCACCTCACGCGATCCAGAGGCGTTGTCCGCCGAGGATCGGCTGCCCAGCGTCACCTATGTAGCACTCGACTTGGCCAACCCCGAGAGCATCGAACGATGTGCCGCCGAGGTCGGCGAGGTGGACGTGTTGGTCAACAACGCCGGTCAGAGCCAGATCGGGCCGTTGGAGCAGCTTCCGCTAGTGTCAATTCAGCACCTCTTTCAGGTGAATGTGTTCGGGCAGATCCGACTCACGCAGCTGTGCCTGCCTGCCATGCGCGCGAAGCAGCAAGGTACCGTCTTGATGATCGGCTCTCTGATGGCGGAGTTTCCGATCCCGTTTCAGTCTACCTACGCGGCGACCAAGCTGGCGTTGCACGGGTTCGTGCAAGCGCTGCGCACGGAGGTCGCCCCCTTTGGGATTAGGGTGGCCTTGGTGCAGCCAGGATACTACGACACCCAGATTCGTTTCGACCGCGAGCGGATGCTGGATGACAATTCGCCTTATGCCGACAGACTAAGGATCGTCAACGAGCGGGTGGACGGCGCGGGCTCTACGGGGGGTAATCCGTACCCCGTCGCCGAGAAGGTGTGGAAGGTACTCGATAAAGGCTGTCCCGCACCCGTTTACTCCGTCGGCAGCCATGGGCCCGCACTCGTCTTTGCGAAGCGCTTTGTTCCCTGCCATCAGGTCGAACGTCTCGTCGCTAGGAGGTATGGGCTGTGAACACTGCATCCGTCGTGAGCGCCCGGGTGTACGCCGTCATCGAGGATGCCTTCGCTGTCGGCCAGGGTGAGCTTCGCCCAGGCATGGACTTGCGGGACGAGCTAGGGGCCGACTCCATGGCGATCGTCGAAGTAGTGGTGCGCCTCGAGCAGAAGCTGGGCGTCGAGATGCCGGCTACCGATGCCTACATGGCTGAGATCCGGACCGTCGGTGATCTCGTGAACGTCTTCGCACGAGCGTACGCATGAGTTCCCGCTATCTGGTACGGCCTCGCGGACGGCGCATGGTTGATAGGTGGGAATCGGCCACGTTTATCGACGTACTCGAGGTGCGCGGCGAGAACGACACCGACGACGATCTGTTCGTCTTCGTAGCTGACGACGAGGGCTCCGATCATTATACCTTTGGTCGCCTGGACGCGAATGCCCGTTCAGTGGCTGCGTGCCTGCAGACTGCGCTGTCGCCGGGCGACCGCGCGCTGTTGCTTTACCCGCCGGGCCCCGATTACTTGATCGCAATCACGGCGTGCCTCCTAGCTGGTGTCGTCGCCGTGCCCGCTTACCCACCCGATATCCAGCGTCTCAGCCAAAGCGTTTCACGGATCGCGGGGATCATCCGCGACTCGCAGGCCGTCACCGTGCTGACGGTCGAGGCACTGCGCGCGAGCGTTGAGCAGTTCGTGGGCGCGCAAGCCGGAGTGAATGCCCTGCGGGTGATCGCCACCGACGGCGATCTAGGGGAGGTGCCCGATGGCTGGCGGCGGCCTGCGGGAGTGACTCGGGACTCGGTCGCGGTTCTCCAATACACGTCCGGATCGACTTCGGTGCCGCGCGGGGTGATGCTAACCCACGGAAACCTGATTGCCAACTCAATGGCCATCCGTGACAGCTTCGGTCATACACGCGAGACACGTGGTGTGACGTGGCTGCCGCCTTATCACGATATGGGGCTGATCGGCGGCATGCTGCAGCCGATCTTCGTGGGATTTGCGGGGCTGGCACTCTCGCCGATGAGCTTCCTGCTTCGTCCCATGCGCTGGCTGCGCGCGATCTCGGACTTCCGCGCCAACACCAGCGGGGGGCCGAACTTCGCTTATGAGCTGTGCCTGAGGCGAAGCACGCCTGAGCAGCGCGAGGAACTGGATCTCTCGTGCTGGGACGTTGCGTTCAACGGCGCCGAGCCGATCCGCTCCGAGACGCTTGAGCGCTTCGCACATGCGTTTGCTCCATGTGGGTTCCGACGGAAGGCATTTTATCCGTGCTATGGCTTGGCTGAGAGCACGCTCATCGTAACCGGCGGCAAGAAGCTTGCTCCGTTGCGTCTGCTGCACCTGGATCGCGAGGCACTGGCGACGAACCGGGTGGTGACGGCGACCACCGCTGCGCAGGCGAAGTCTTTCGTCGGCTGTGGCACAGCCGTCAGGGAAACACGTGTGGTGATCGCCGACCCAGAGGAGAGATCGCGGCGTCCGGATGGTGAGGTCGGGGAGATTTGGATCGCTGGGGCCGGCGTCGCCAGTGGCTACTGGGACCAGCCGAGCCAGACACGGCTCACCTTCGGCGCGCGCATCAAGGGCGAGAGCGATCCGTTCATGCGAACGGGCGACCTCGGCTTCTTGCTGAATGGCGAGCCTGTATGTCACTGGGCGCATCAAGGACGTCATTATCTTGCGCGGCCGCAACTATGACCCGCTCGACATCGAGGCTGGCTTGTGAGGCCAACGTTCCAGAGCTGCGTCCGAGTTGCGGTGCCGCGTTTACCATCGGCAGCGACGCGAGCTCCGATCAGCGCTTGGCTATCGTCTACGAGGTTGCGCCGCGGGTAAGTCGCCCGCTTGAAGACGTGATACGCGCGATGCGCCAGGCGGTGGCCAGCAGCCTCGAGGTGAGGGTCGACACAGTGACGCTCGTCGAACCCCGCACCGTGCCCAAAACCTCGAGCGGCAAGCGTCAGCGAGGGGAGTGTCGGGCGCGTCTGATGCGCGGTGAGCTTGAGGCTGTCGCCCACTGGTCGCTAGACGCGGCATCCGCCCGCTCTAACGACCGCAGCCTGAGCTTGGGACACCTAGACGACGTGAAGGAGGAGTCGTGACAACCGTGAGGCCGGAGTCAAATGCTGGATCGCCAGAGATCACGCAGCTCGCAGAGCCGATCATCGACGTTGACGTACACGAGATGATCGGCAACCCGTTCGAGGTGCTGCCCTACGTAGACGAACCCTGGCGCAGCCGGATTCATATCGACAACTGGATGGGTTATTCCATCCCTTACTCTTGGCCGACGACCGGTGGGCTGGCCAAGGCCGATGCCCGGCCGCCGAGCGGCTTTCGGGCTGGATCAGACCCTGACTTCATGCGAGAGCAACTGCTCGACACGTGGCCGATCGAGAGGGCGATCCTCACTGGCCTGCTCTATCCAACGGAGATGAAGGTGCAGCCAGAGTTCGCTGCCGGCCTCGCCAAGGGCTACAACGACTGGATCATCAACCACTGGCTGCCTCGCGACGAGCGCTTCTGCGGGTCAGTTCATGTCGCGGCTCAGCTCCCCGAGGTAGCCGCGCGCGAGGTCGATCGGGTCGGTCAGCACCCACAGATGGTGCAGGTCATGCTACCCGTGATTTCGCACGATATTCTGGGCCGAGAGTACTATCACCCGATCTACGAGGCCGCCGAGCGCAACGGTCTGGCGGTGGGCTTTCACCAGGGAGCCTCGATCGAGACGGCGTGTGGGCTGCCGCCGTACTACATCGAGTGGCATACCGGCATCGCACAGGCCTGGCAGCAACAGCTGATCGGCTTGGTTGTGCACGGCGTTCTAGACAAGTTTCCGGATCTGCGTGTGATCATGATCGAGTCGAGTTGGACGTGGCTACCGCACCTGATGTGGCGCTTCGACCACAACTTCCGCTCGCTTCGCCGGGAGGTCCCGTGGGTCAAGAGAATGCCCAGTGAATACCTGCGCGAGCGGGTTCGGTTCACGACGCAGCCGATGGAGTTCGTCGAGAACGCTGATCACCTATACCAGATGTTCGAAATGGTCGGCAACGACGAGTTCTTGCTTTTCTCTACAGACTATCCCCACTGGGACTTCGACTCTCCGGAGCGGTCGCTGCCCCGCAGCTTCCCGAAGGAGCTGAGGCGCAAGATCCTCTACGACAATGCCGTCAAGTTCTACGGGTTCTGAGGAGGAGACATGAGCAGGACAGGGCGGCACGCCCCGAAAAAGGGTGTGGAACGTCAACGTACCCGTTACGTCGTGTGCCGGGCAGACGAGTTGGGACCCGGCGATATGCGCGAGCTCAAGCTGGGAGTCCGCCGCATTCTCGTAGTGCGCACGCCAGCGGACGAGTATCTGGCATTGTCAGGGCATTGTGCGCACCAGGGTGGCCCGCTGATCGGGGGCACGCTAGAGCGGATGTGGATTTCCGACGAGGTCGGCCATCACGTCGCGTCTGAGAGCCGCTGCGTGGTCATTTGCCCGTGGCACAACTTCGAGACCGAGTGCCAGACGGGGTGCTCGCCAATCGAGCCGCACCGTCTACGCAGCCCGACCTACCAGGCCGCACTGGAGGGCGATGAGGTAGTTGTGTACTTGTAGCCGGGCGAGCGAGCCGGCAATACGTGTGGTCCCGCGCAGTGCTGGCCATTGTGATGTGAGGTGAGCCCAGGAGGTGCTCAGGTCGTCCTGCCTCCGCGCCGTCGCTCAATTCGTCCGTATCTGGCGGTTCTGGCGAGTACGATCATCCGCTGGGCCGAGCCGAGCACTCGGCTGGTCTAGCACGCTGGCGCTTTTGCGACCCAGGCGCAACGCCGCCACCCCGGCCAGCGCTGCGACGATCGCCGTCATCGTCCAACCGCGCCGGAAGGCAGCGATGTCGCCGAGCAAGGAGTGTGTTCCCAGGATGGCGATCGCCAGAGCGATCCCGAGCACGGCGCCGACCTGACGCGACGCGGCGTTCATCGCGCTGCCGAGCCCATATCGGCTGGTGGCTAGATCCGCGACCGCGGCGCTGGTCAGGGTTGGGAACGTCATCGCATTCCCAACCCCGGTCAGGACGGAGCCCGGCAGCCACGCGCCCAAGTAGAACGCATGCGTGCCGGGTACAAGTGCGAACCAGAGACACCCGCCCGCGTAGACCAGTGCGCCGAGGCTACCCACGAGGCGCACCCCATACAGCGTGGTCAGCCTGCCGGCCGGAACTGCCGCGGCTGCCGTAACGAGCGGCCCAGTGCTGAGAACGAGGCCGAGGGTTATCAACTGGTAGCGCCAGACGTCGTCGAGAAACAGGACGTCGAGGAGTACCTTGGCGTAGATCGCCAGAGCGAAGAGAAGCATCGCCGTGTTAGCCCAGCGCACCGAACGCAGCCGAAGGAGCGACATCTCGATCGCCGGCGATGGGTGTCGCGAGGCCCGCAGCAGCGCCAACGCCAGCAGGGCAAGTCCGCCTGCTCCGGCAGTGGTCGTCGGCAAGCTCAGCCAATGCCATTGGCCGCCCTGAACGATGGCTAGGGCCACCATCCCCATACCCACCATCAGCAGCAGGATGCCGACGACATCGGGACGCGCCCCGCGCGACAGATCGCGCGTCTCGCGCAAGACTCGTGATCCCAAGACCCATGCCACCGCCCCGAACGGTAGGTTCACCATGAAGACAAGCCGCCAGCTGCCGAAATGGACCAGCAGCCCTCCCAGCGATGGCCCCAGGGCTGCCGCCACTGCGGCGGCGGCTCCCAGCACGGCGATCGCTCGTATTCGCTGATCGGCGGAGAACTCGGGCAGTACCAAAGCGACGACCGCTGGGATCACAGCCGCCGCCCCGACCGCCTGCAGCGCGCGCGCGGCAATCAACGCCCATGACCACGGTGCTGCAGCGCACAGCCCCGAGGCTATGGTGAAGATGAGCAGGCCTATCAGGAACGTGCGCCGTCGTCCGAGCAGATCGGCGTAGCGGCCAATCGGCATGAGCAGTGCCGACAAGACGACGTTGTAGCCGTTGAGCACCCACGATAGGGTCGAGCGCGAAACGTCGGGAAACGAGCGCTCGATGTCAGGGAATGCGACGTTGACGATCGTTACGTCGAGAAACGCGATGAAGGCAGCCAGTGTGGTGACGAGCAGCACGCTCCGGCGTCCCCCCCCGGCCGATGTGGGCGTGAGGACGATCATCCGCGGCGATCGGCGGCGTGCCCACAAGGCTCTCGGGCGCGGTGAGGCCGGGCTAGAGACGATGCGGTCAGTTGACTGGCGTCAACTGTCTCCTTCTGCGTGATCGACGGGTCAAGCGTCACCGTCAATCCTTGCCACGGTCATGGTCATCGACGGGAAGCCCGTATCGGACAGCGATCGCGAGGCACACCTCGACCCAGGTTTGTAGGAACCGGTCGTCGTCGATGCCGAGCGGCTTCTCTCCATACAGCGACTCCAGCATTCGGAAGTGCCCCATCGAACCAGCGATGATCAGAGCGAGCACCTCGGCATCGGGCTCCGGAACACCGGCTTCGCCGGTGGTGCGCCGAATCCATTCGGCAAGCCGGCGATGGGGCTTGTCGTGCACCGACTCACGAATCTGGTCCAGTAGCTCAGGGAAGAGGTCGCTCTCCTTGCGGACGAATCGCTGCAATGGCTCTCGCCTGGTTAGGTCATTGAGTGTCCAGCGACCGAGGAGGATTAGCTCTGAGCGCAGGTCGCCGAGCGGCAAGAGATCGATCGCCGACTCTACTTCAGCCAGATCGTCGACGTGGCGCTGCAATCCGGCGCGGAGGACGTCCTCCTTGCCATCGAAGTGCTGGTACAAGGCGCCGGATCTCGGTGCCAGGCCGGCCTTCTTCTCGATCTCACCCACGGTCGTTCCGCGATACCCCTGGCTCGCAAAGAGCTCCATAGCCGCGTCGATTAGGCGCTCCCGCGTAGGCCCTCCGCGACCCTCACGCGTACCGACGGGCTGGGAAGGTCTACGAGTTGGATTGTTCTTAGTACTCACAACGGGCGATTGGACTTTCCACATCAAGCATTTGATAGAGCATACCACGGCTCATGAGAGGCATGCCGTCGTAAGGCTACTTCCGGCTTGATCCCGCGTTCCTTGAACGTCTTGTGCAACCCATGGCCCCGACTGCGACACGAGCGCCGATGGGTCGGCGTAGCTCGTCGAGCGCGTGCCGGGCGACCGGACCACTCCCGCGAGGACGACAGCGATGGTTGCGGGGACCTTTCTGCTGGATCGCGGGATCCCCAATAACCTGGGGACCCTGACCCCGATGACCACCCCACCCCTTTGATGGATGGAGATGGACGAGCTCGCGGGTCGAGATCCTCGGGCGCTCGGGCGTGCGCGTCGGCGAGCTGTGCGAACTGCGAATCGGTCTGCGGCTGCACGGCAGCGACGGCGGGCGCTTTCAGATCCTCGACTCGAGACCGTGACCGGGATTCGCGAGGCGCAGAGGACCCCGGACCTCGCCGCGGCAGTGAGCGAGCCACATCGCCAGGCTGCGCCGCATTGGTTAGCCGACCGGCACGAAGGCCTTCCTGGTCCCGAGTGCGGGAGGCGGCCGCAACGATCGTGGCCGGACCTCGGCGGTGCTGGCGAAGGCCAGCGCTGGGGGCAGCGAGCAACAGCTCCAGAGGGGCCTGCCGTCGCTACCCAGCACCACGCCGCACACGCTGCGGCGCACCTACATCTCGATCGCGATGCTCGCGAACAACTTCGACGTGAAGTGCCGGGACACCACATGTTCACAGGCGTTTCGAATAGATGGCGAGGAAACGAAAAGCTACTAGGACCTGAAAAATCTGGCTCTTTTGGCTCAATTTTCAGCTCAAGCCGGGTGACCCAAAACCCCCACTGATTTTCAATAAAGAGGGCTCGTCGATCAGCCAAAACTGTGCGATTTGCAGGGCCTTCACTAGACGATGCCCACCGGACATAGCGTTAATTTCCTGGGGATTCCTGGGGGTTTGGACCGGGGATGGTTACCTTCCCGGTCCAAGCGAAAACAGCAATCAGGCGGGAGGTGCCCGAAGCGCGCGGATGCGGCGCGTTCACTGAGCCGCGTCAAGCCCCTGGCCGCTTTATGCCCGCGGCTGCGGGCGTGACCCGGCAGCTGGTACATACGATCAATGAGAATACGGCCGGGCTCGGCACTCCCCGCGATCGGACGCGAACACTGTATCGTCTGGGGCGGATCCCGTTCTGATGCCGCGTCCTCGACAACGATGCGAGTTTGCCCCGACTTGGTCAGCCCCCTGTACGGCGAGGAAGCTCTGCCCGCCGGCGTCGAGGTCTATGCCCTGGACATGGGCCGGGCACAATGGCGGTGGGCCACCACCCCGCTGCTGAGCGCAACTGAGCGCGAGCGAGCGAGTCACATCGTTGGGTCGCAGGCAAAAACACGTTTCACCGCTGGGCGCTCAATGCTCCGGCGGCTTTTGGGCGAACGACTGGGCCTAGCGCCGCTGGAGGTAGAGCTTGTCTACAACCGGTATGGAAAGCCGAGCCTCAAGCACGATCCAACTTTGGCGTTCAATGTGTCGCACTCTGGCGATTTCGTATTGATCGCTTTGCGCGCATCGGGTGAAGTGGGCGTAGATGTCCAGTGGGTTGACCTCCGCCGCGACTGGAGGCGCATCGCGACAGCGGCCTGCAGCCCCGAAGAACTATCCCGCCTTCTGGAGGAGTCTCTCGAACGCGGTCCAACCGCCTTCTTCGAACGGTGGGTGGGCAAGGAGGCGTGGCTGAAGGCGCTCGGACTTGGCCTCGCCGGCAAGCTCGAAGACGTGGTGCTCACACGAGAGCGACACGGGCCTGGTCGCCTACGTCTTGAACGGCCGTCGGGCGCCCACTCGATCCATCGGCTGTGGCTACCGGCCGGCTACGTTGCTGCGCTTGCGTTGCCGACCTGCTGAGCGCCTCCCGGCACCGACGACGATTCCAACATCGCTATTTGACCGGCTCTCTAGAATCCATGACGAGCATGCGGACCGTCTACCTCGCCGTTGCGCCGCTTTGTACCTCCGGCCATGAGGTGCGTCAAGCACAGCGCGTATCGCGGAGACGAGACCCGAGTTCCATGCCCATCTCCGACGGATAGCGCAGGCAGCGACTCAATGCGTTGAGCCGGATGGCCGGATCAACCTCGAGCGCCGCCAGCAGCTCTTGAGTGCCTCGACTTCTCGGCCAGCGCCACGTCGCCGGCCGAGAAGCTATGGAGCGCCAGCAGCACAGACCCACGCAGAGCCTCGTCCCCACCCTCAGCCGTTGCCCTTTACATCACCCCCGCAATCCAGGCGCTACTTATGCCCGTCGGTAGCTCATGCAGTCTGCGTGGGTTGCATTACCGTGAAGGAGGCGCCCTGGGGGTCGATCAGCCCGGCGAAGCGTCCGATCGGCATGTCCATCGGCTCGTTCGTGATGCTTGCCCCTAGCGTGCGGGCTTTCGCGACGATGCCGTCGCAGTCGGCGACCGCGAAACACACGCCCCAGTGCGGCGGGATCTCGGCCGGGAAGTACTCATCGCTCATTTGCATCATGCCGCCGACCTGCTTCCCGTCCAGCTCCCAGACCGTGTAGCTCTCCGGGGCGCCCTCGAACGCGGGGGGACGGCCCTCCCAGCCAAAGACCGCCTGGTAGAACGACTTGCCTGCGTCGGCGTCACGGGTGAGTAGCTCGTTCCAGCAGAGCGAGTTGGGCTCGTTGACAAGATCCGCACCGGTGAAGGTCTTCGGCTGCCACACACCAAACACCGCTCCCGTCGGATCGGCAAAGACTGCCATCCGCCCGATGTCGGTCACATCCATCGCCTTGACTATGACGCTGCCGCCGGCCGCCTTTACCTTGCCCGCTATCTCCTCAGCGTCAGCGACGCTCACATAGGTAGCCCATGCGGTGGGCTGACCCCCCTGCTGCATGTGGCCCATCGGGCCAGCGATGTTCTGGTCGCCTTGCTGGAACATGCGATACCCACCAGTCGCCTCCCCGCCCGGCTCGGTCGCAATCCAGCCCATCAGCTCGCCATGGGAGTGTCCGGCGAACTGTGTAGGCACTGAGTCGAAAGGAGACTCATGCCTACAGCGACGCAGGTCGAGACGAAGGACAGTGGTGCCGCGGGCGTTTCGCGGAGCGAGCCCGGAGGGCGAGCGCAGCGGAACGCCCGCGGGGGCGATCCTGGTATCCCTCCCGGGGTGGCCGATTTGCCGGAACGGGTGAAGGAGCTTCTCCCTGACGGCGTGGTCGACGAGCTGCTCGCCGGCGCCCGCGGGGAGGAGGAGATCGTCGGGCCGGGCGGGCTGTTCTCGCAGCTAACGAAGCGGCTGGTGGAGCGCGCGATGGAGGTCGAGCTCGCAGACCATCTCGGCTATGAGCCGCATCTGGAGCCGCCTGGCGGCACTGGGAACGCAAGGAACGGGAGTACCCCAAAGACGCTTCTCACCGAGCACGGGCCGGTGCAGATCGATGCCCCTCGGGATCGCAATGGCAGTTTCGAGCCGCAGATCGTCCGCAAGCGTCAGCGGCGCTTCGAGGGGTTCGACCAGAAGATCCTCGCCCTCTATGCGCGTGGGCTCTCAACGAGGGATATCGAAGCGCACCTGGCCGAGATCTACGGCGTCAAAGTCGGACGGGATCTGATCAGCAGGGTCACCGACGCGGTGATGGACGACGCCCGTGCGTGGCAGAGCAGGCCGCTCGAGGACGTCTACCCCGTCGTGTTCCTGGACTGCATGGTCCTCAAGATCCGTGACGGTGGCAGCGTGCAGCGCCGGGCCTGCTATCTGGCGCTGGCGATCGGGATGGACGGCGAGCGCGAAGTGCTCGGCATGTGGTTTCAGGCCAACGAGGGCGCGAAGTTCTGGATGCAAGTCCTCACCGACCTCAAACAGCGCGGCGTCAACGACATCCTGATCGCGTGCGTGGACGGGCTGAAGGGATTCCCCGAAGCGATCGAGGCGACGTTCCCCGCGACGACGGTTCAGACCTGCATCGTGCACCTGATCCGTCACAGCCTGAAGTACGTCCCACGCCGTCAATACGAGCGGGTCACCAAAGATCTGCGGCCGATCTATACCGCGATCGACGCAGACGCCGCGATGCACGCGCTCGAGGCGTTCGAGGAGAAGTGGGGCCAGCAGATACCCGTGATCGGGCAAGCCTGGCGAAACGCGTGGGAGCACGTCACCCCGTTCATGGCGTTCCCCCCAGAGGTCCGGCGCGTGATCTACACGACGAACGCGATCGAGGCGCTGAACCGGCAGCTACGAAAGGCAGTCAAGACCAAGGGGCATTTCCCGACAGAGGACGCGGCACGGAAGCTGATCTACCTCGCGATCCAAAACGCGGTCCCGCAATGGACCCGAACCCGCGGCTGGACAAAGGCAATGCTCGCATTCAAGATCCACTTCGGCGACCGACTACCCAACTGACACCATCAACCACCGCCTACACAGTTAAAAGGACACCCTCGCACGGGGACTAATAGTACTTTGGTAGGTGTTGCGTAGGGTTCGGTGGTGGTTTGGCGAACTGTTCTCGTGTCTGGTTGTCGACGCGGGGAGCGATGATGGCGACGATGACGGTAGATGGTGGGCTTGAGGTGCGGGAGCGTCTGGGGGCGTTTGCTGAGGAGGTGCTGGCGGAGGCGGTGAACCGTCCGGTGTAGTTGTTCAACGGCGGGCTGTATCTGCGGGGATTGATCGAGCAGGGTCCTCGTAAGTCGCTTGAGCCGATGGCCGCGCGGCTCGGCGGCGAGGCTGACTATGAGAGCTTGCAGCAGTTCTTGGCGGTCAGTCCGTGGGATCCGGGGCTTCTGGTGCGCGCGGTCTCAGAGCGCGTGACGGGTGAGATTGGGGTGCAGGCATGGGTGTTGGATGACACGGGGTTCCCCAAGGACGGCAAGCGATCGCCGGGTGTCAAGCGCCAATACTCGGGCACCCTGGGGAAGATCGGCAACTGCCAGATCGGGGTGTCGGTGCACGCGGTCGGTGGGAAGGGCACGGTGCCATTGGGCTGGGCGCTGTATCTGCCCGAGGAGTGGTGCGAGGACCCGGAGCGTCGCGCGAAGGCGAAGATCCCCGAGCAGGTGACGTTCAAGACCAAGCCCGAGTTGGGCGTCGAGCTGATCGAGCAAGCTGTGGGGTGGGATGTGCCCAAGGCACCGGTGCTAGGCGACTCGGCCTATGGGGATAACACGGAGCTGCGCGAGCGCCTGGACGGGGCCGCATGCCACTACGTGTTCTCCGTTGGTGGCGCCACTACTGTGTTTTCACCCGAGACGAGCTTTGTGGTCGGGGAGCGAGCGGGCGAGACGGGCCGTCCGCCAAGCCGCCGACGACCGGATCGAAAGCCAGAGTCGATCGCGGAGCTGATCAAGCGGCTCGGTCGCGAGTGCCTGGAGACGGTCACCTTCCGCGATGGGCCCGACGGTGAGTCCATGAGCTCTCAGTTTGCCTTTCTGCGCGTGCGCGCCGCTAACCGCTTCAACACGCGTATCCCGTGGCCACCCAGAGAGGAGTGGCTGATCCTCGAGTGGCCCAAAGGCAAGGATGAGCCCCTCGATTTCTGGCTATCGAACCTGCCCGAGGACACCCCGCCTGAGCAGCTCGCGCGGCTGGCGCGGCTGCGCTGGAAGATCGAGCTGGACTACAAGCAACTCAAGGGCGAGCTCGGCCTCGACCACTACGAGGGCCGCTCCTGGCTCGGCTGGTATCACCACACCGCCCTGGTCACCGCAGCGCACGGATTCCTCACACTGGAGCGCCTTCACCCAAAAGCCCAGCGGCCGGCCTGACCCTGCCAAGGGCAGTCCTACTGCTCCAGCCGATCTTCAAGTGCTGGACCGGCCGCTGCCAAACCTGCCAGCAACCGATCGACCTGAACCAGCTACCCCTCCACCCACGACACGACGAATGACACCCACCAAAGTACTACTAGGCGGGCAAGCTCAAGCGATCGGCGGTGGCTCGCCCGCGGCGCTCGCGGCGAGCTTCGCGTCCCAGCCGCAGACCAGGCAGGCGTGCTGGAAGGCCGAACGCGCGAACTCCAGGCTCAGCGCGTGTGGATCTGTGCTTGAACGTACGTCCTCCCAGGCGAGGATGTACTCACCGAGCGCGTCATCCCAATGCGCGGCCGTTGGTGAAAGCGTCGCGCCCGCGAAGCCCTCGGGAGCAGGATGGGCGTAGGCGTAGAAAGCTGCGCCATCGTGGCGGGAGTCGCCGGGCCACCAGCCCACGGCCACCTCTTGGGAGTCCATCGCGTTGCGCATGATGAAGTCCTGCGAGGGCGGCTCGGCCGGGAGTCCCGAGAAGAGGCTGACCGCAAGATCGAAGGATCCCCACCAGGCATTCACCGGGGTGGAGCGTCCGCGGAAGGGAGCGCGGAACTCGGCAAGCACAAGCGCCGCTTGCGTCGCTGCGGCGAAGTAGGCGTCGACCTGCGCGGGGTCATAGCTCGCGTGCTCCTCGTCCTCGTCCAGCGGAACGCTCCAGGCGACCTCCTGCGGTGTGGGGTCGATCGTGACCGCGCCCGCGAGCCCGGCGATCGCTGTGAGCAACTCGCGGGTTACCTCACCCACCGAGCGGTTGGGCGTGAGTGCGACGCGCACCGCGTGCCCGTCACTGTGCTCAATGACCACCTCGTGGGTGTGTAGATCAAGCGCCGCGACGAACGCCCCCGAGCCGTCCGGCGCTGGCAGTGGCGTGGTCTCCCAACCGCGCGCGGTCAGGCGTAGGGCCGCATGTTGCAGCTGAGGCTCCGGTGGCGCGAGCGCTACCGCGAGCTTGCCGAGCAGCTGCGTATGCGCATGCAGCGTGTCGCAGGTCGCGCTCCACCGCGAGTAGGAGAGCGTCGGCCATGCAGAGGGCATGGGTTCACACTAGCGCTCGCCTGTGAGCGCGCAAGCCCGTCAGCCGAAAGGCTTGGCGGACATGAAGAAGATCGTCACCACGATCAGCGTGATCGTGAGCAGCGTCCAGTTGCGCACCACTGCAAGACGCGCGTCATATGCGGGCTCATCCCGGGCTTCGGAGCTCGCAATCAAGGCCTGCTCACCGCGGCGTAGAACGGTCGCTCCCAGCCCGGCGATCACGAGCAACAGGATGAAGGGCACGATCACCCAGGTTCGCGACCACAGGTGCCGGTCGCTCGCGAGATAGGCCCCGGCAACCAGCACGACGCCAATCGTCGGGCCGGTGATGAACTTGCTGAAGGCGATTTGCAGACGGTGAAAGTTGGCGCGCTCGGCGATCGGCGCACGGGCGTTCACCGCGAGAAAGATCGGGTAGGCGAAGAGCGCGCCAAAGGCTGTTACGACAGCGGTGATGTGGATCCAGAGCACCACGTCGTAGAACCTGATCGCTCCGGCCATGCAGGGCGATTCTAATGGATTGGACCCGAGCGCTCGAGGCTCCGCCGGGTTGCCAATGGGCTCAGGTAGGCTCCGCACCAATGGCGCGTATCGCTCCCCTCGACCCCGACGACGCCGAGCCGCAGGTGCGCCAGGCGCTCGAGCGGCTGCCGCCGCTGGCGGTGTTCGCGACGGTCGCCAACGCGCAGGGCTCCTTTGTCAACTGGCTGGGCTTCGGCGGCGATCTGCTGGACCCGCGCTGGTTTGACCCCGTGCTGCGAGAGCTCGCGATCCTGCACGTCGCGCGACTGACACCCGGGGCTGAGTATGAGTGGGCGCAACACGTGCCGATCCTGCTCGCGGTCGGCGGTAGCGAGGAGCAGGTCGCTGCGCTACAGGGGGATCAGCTTGAGTCCGAGGCGCTTGGCGAGGATGGCCGCCTGGTGGTGCGCTTTACGACCCAGGTCGTCCGCGAGGCGACCCCCGATGAGGGGACCTTCGCGGCGATGAGCGCGCGCTTCACCCCTGCGCAGATCACCCAACTGCTGCTCGTGATCGGTCAATACATGATGGTCGGTCGTGTGATGGCAACCGCACAGCTCGAGGTCGACGCGGTGCTCGGTGCCGACGTGCTGGCCGGCATCGAGCACCGCAGTAAACCTTGAGATTCGATCAGCCCTTGAGCGAGTGGAATTCGCCGAGCGGCTCCGCCAAGGAGGGCGTGAAGGGCACGAACTTGTAGGGCTTGGAGACGTCGAAGCCGGCTGCTTCGGCGCTCGCCTTGACCGCAAAGGGCTTCAGCGCTTCGACCGCCTGCCCGATGTTTGCGAGCTTCAGGGTGCGCTCGTAGCCGTTGTTGTTCGGAGGGTCGACCGACTCGGCCTTCTTCTGGATGCCGGTGATCTGCTCGATCGGACCACCGTCTGCACCAGCTACGCCCGGGCCGACGACACGGGCGAGCGTGCGGTGGTCGGACTCGATGCCCATGATGCGCGCCGAGGTCACGCGTAGCTCCTTGGTGCTGAAGTCGCGCACGCCGATCAGGTAGGCGGCGATGAAGGCGTCCTCGAGCGTCACGAGGATGTCCAGCGTGGTCTGCGCGTCGGCGAACATCTTCGCGGGGTAGTAGAAGGTCGTGAAGGCAGCCGGCTTGTGGGTAAGGCTTTCCTCGAGCAGGTAGTGCGACATCTCCTCCTGCACCGCCGCCTTCAGATAGCCCTGATCATCGGCGGCGAGGTTTTTAAAGAAGGGTGCCGTGTTGATGATGTTGGTGTAGGTCGTGACGGCGAGCGCCTCAGCGATCTGCGCCGCGCCTAGGATCGCCAGATCGCGCTGGGTGAGGCCGCCGCGTTTGGCGTGGTGCTTGGCGAGCGCGACGCCCGGTGAAAGCGCTGCCAGGCCGCCCGCGCCCGCGCCCGCTACGACGGCGCCCTTGAGAAAGCCCTTTCTGGTTGTGGGCGCGCTCCACGCGTCTGTGCCGAGCTCCTCGGCTTGCTGTGACTCGTTGTACATCGGGTCCCCGTTCGGTTCGAGTAATGAGATATGAGGCCCGGTCGGTAATCGAGCCTCACACCGCACTACGCGAGAGCGCACGCGATGGATCATCGGGTGCGGAGCGGTATCGTCATTGGGCAGGTGTCGCGCCAGCCAGGGCGCGACCAGGCCCGTGCCGCCGAGGAGCGGCCGGAAAGGCGGTAGATGACCCTCGATGTTGCTCCCCTGCAGGAGACGCCCGCGAGCGTTCCTGCGGCCGCGGCTGCTCCCGAGGGGTGGTCCATCGATGGTGTCGCCAACGTCGTGGTAACGGTCGTGCCCGTTGGTCTTGTTGGCTTCGCCGCGTGGCAGGCATGGGGTGGTGCGCTGCACTGGCCGGATCTGGCCGTAATGGCGCTCACCTACGTGCTGACCGGCCTCGGGATCACGGTGGGTTTTCATCGCCTCTTCACGCATCGCAGCTTCAAGACGAGCCCCGCGCTGCGAGGTGTGCTGGCGGCGATGGGCTCAGCCGCCGTGGAGGGCCCGGTGATTGAGTGGGTCGCCAACCATCGCAAGCATCACCGCTTCTCCGACCAGCCCGGCGACCCGCACAGCCCGCACGTCGGCCATGGCAGCGGTTGGCGCGGCGCGCTATCCGGTCTCTACCACGCGCATGTCGGCTGGATCTTCGGCGGTGGAGCGCTCGCCGACGAGGAGCACTACGCCAAGGATCTCCTGGCGGACCCCGTGGTGCGCTTCGTCGACCGTACGTTCCTGTTCTGGGTCGCGGTTGGGCTGGCGATCCCCTTCGGGCTCGGCGTAGCGCTCACGGGCACCGCCGTCGGTGGGCTCACCGCGCTGCTGTGGGGAGGTGCGGTGCGCATGTTCTTCCTGCACCACGCGACCTTCTCGATCAATTCCCTGTGTCACTTCTTCGGCCGGCGGCGATTCGAGACGGACGATCACTCGCGCAACCTCACCTGGCTTGCGCTGCCGACGTTCGGGGAGGCGTGGCACAACAACCACCACGCCTTCCCCACCTCTGCGCGCCACGGGCTGCGCTGGTGGCAGCTCGATCCTTCGGCCTGGGTTATCGCTGGCCTACAGCGTCTCGGCCTCGCCTGGGATGTTGTGCGCATCAGCAGCGAGCGCGAGGCGGCCAAGCTCATGCTTGCGAGCGATGGCTGAGCGCTTTCACCACGCTTTGCGGCGACTGCAGTAAAGTCGCGCCCATGGATCGGAAGAGCGCGATCAGCGCACTTGCAGGCTTGAGGGTGGCGGTTGGCGTCGCGTCCTGGGGGACCCCAAGGGTCGCCGGCAAGCTGTTCGGCTTGGACGCAGGCGCCAACCCGCAATCGCCTTATCTCGCGCGCCTGTTCGGGGCGCGCGACGTTGCGCTCGCCTGGGGCGTGCTTTCGAGCGAGGGCGAGGTGCAGCGTCAGTGGCTCGTGGCGGGGCTCGCCTGTGACGCGGCCGATGTGCTTGCTGGCTACGCGGGCGGGCGCGCTGGCTACCTGCCGAAGGTCACGAGCGTGCTTGTGACTGCCACGGCGCTGTCGGCCGTCGGCCTCGGGCTCGCCGCGCTCAGCGATTCCTAGAGACACGCGGCTCAGGATCAGGGCTGCTCGCCGGGAGACGCGTGCCTCTCAGCCGTCCGGAAAGTGACATGCTCTGAGGCGGCGTCATAGCCATGTTTCGGGCTTGCGGAGGGCCGGCCTTGAGAGCTACGCGGCAAGGGAGAGAGGACATGTACGACTACGTGATCGTGGGGGCCGGATCGGCGGGCTGCGTGCTTGCCTCCCGCCTCAGTGAGGACCCCGATGTGCAGGTGCTGCTGCTCGAGGCCGGACCGCCGGATGTGAACGAGAACATCCACGTCCCGCTCGGCTATCTGAAGCTCGGCGGCACGGAGGTCGACTGGGACTTTCACTCCGCGCCGGAGCAGGAGTGCTCGGGACGGCGGATACCGCTGCCACGCGGCAAGGTCCTGGGCGGCTCATCATCGATCAACGCGATGGTCTACATCCGCGGCAACCGACGCGACTACGACGAGTGGGGAGTGCCCGGCTGGTCTTGGGCGGATCTGCTGCCCTACTTCCTCAAGGCCGAGGACAACGAGCGCGGCGCCTCGCAGTGGCATGGCGTGGGCGGTCCGCTCGCGGTCAGCGAGGAGCGCTCGGGCAACCTCATCTCACACGCCTTTGTTGAGGCCGGCGTCGAGGCGGGGCTCGCACGCAACGCGGACTTCAACGGCGCCGAGCAGGATGGCGTCGGCATGTACCAGGTGACCCAGCGCGGCGGCATGCGCGCGAGCACCGCGGTCTCCTATCTGCACCCCGCGATGCAGCGCCCCAACCTGACGGTCATGCCCTACATGCAGGTCCAGCGCGTGCTCTTTGAGGGGACCCGCGCTGTCGGGGTGAGCGCAAGCCAGCTCGGCCAATCGCAGGAGCTGCGTGCTGAGCGTGAGGTGATCCTATGCGGCGGCTCCTACAACTCGCCGCAGCTCTTGATGCTCTCGGGCGTTGGCCCCGCCGAACACCTGACGATGCGCGAGGTCGAGGTCCTGCTCGACCGCCCAACGGTCGGCGAGAACCTCTCCGACCACCCTGCCACACAGCTGGTGTGGACGACACCCGAGGAGCAGAGTCTGCTGCTGGCGCTCGAGCCGGCCGCGCTGGAACAATTCGAAGCAACACAGACAGGGCCCTTTGCCTCGAACCTCGCTGAGTGCGGTGGCTTCGCGCGGGTTGGCGCCGGAGCGCCGGCGCCCGACATTCAGCTCCACGTCGCTCCACTACAGATCATCGATGAGGGGATGCGCGACCCCGACGCGCACGGTGTGTGGGTCTCGCCCTGTCTGCTCACACCGGAGAGCCGCGGCTCAGTGCGCTTGGCCTCCAACGACCCATCGGCCAAGCCCGTCATCCACAACGCCTTCTACACGGCCGGCGATGACATGCAGCGGATGCGCGCGGGCCTCGAGCTGGCGCTTGAGATCTGCGGGCAGTCGGCGATGCGCTCTTACTGCGCCACGCCTTTCAACACCCCGGCGGATGGCGGTGAGGAGGCGATGCGCGCACACATCGCGCGTACGACCTTCGCGATCTACCACCCGGTCGGTACCTGCCGGATGGGTGAGGACGAGGCAGCTGTCGTCGATCCACAACTACGCGTCAACGGTCTCGAAGGCCTGCGCGTCGTTGACGCGTCGGTGATGCCGGTGGTGCCGCGCGGCAACACGAATGCGCCTACGATCGCGATCGCTGAGCGCGCCGCCGAGTTGATCCTGCATGGGCGCGCGCTCGCCGAGCCCGCAACCGAGGAGAACAGCCCGACGCCGCAGCCGGTCGCATGAACACGGCCCCGCGCGCGATCCATCACCTCAACTGCGGCACGATGTGTCCGCGCGGAGCGCGCCTGCTTACCGGCGAAGGCGGGTGGTTGGACAGCGCTCACCTGGTCTGTCACTGCTTGCTGATCGAGGGCGCTGAGGGGCTCGTGCTCGTCGATACCGGCTTCGGTCGTGAGGACGTGCGCCGTCCGCACCAGCTCGGGCGCATCTTCAACGCGATGACCCGGCCACAGCTCGATGCGTCCGAGACCGCGATCGAGCAGGTTCGCGGGCTCGGCTTCGATCCCAAGGACGTGCGCCACATCGTCACGACCCACCTCGACCTCGACCACGCCGGCGGCCTGCCCGACTTTCCCGAGGCCGAGGTCCACCTGCTCGCACGTGAGCTCGAAGGGGGCCATGAGCCCGGGCTGGCGCGAGCGCCCACGCTACATCTCCGCACACTGGGCTCACGGCCCGAGCTGGGTCGAGCACGGCGTCGAGGGCGAGCAGTGGCTGGGGTTCGACAGCGTGCGGATCCTGCCCGGCAGCGACGCCGAGATCCTGCTGATCCCGCTCCCCGGCCACACGATGGGGCACACCGGCGTTGCAGTCAGGCGCGGCGACGGCTGGCTGCTGCACTGTGGCGATGCCTACTTCCACCACGGCGAGGTGCAGACCCCCGCTCGCTGCCCGCGTGGCTTGAGCGTGTCCGCGGCCTTGAACCAGGTCGACGGCGACGGCACGGCGGCAGAACGTCGAGCGCCTGCGCGAGCTCGCCGAGCGCCATGGCGATGAGGTCGAGCTGATCTGCTCACACGACGCGCATTCACCTCGAGCGCCACGGCGCGACCGTGAGCTACGGAACTCCGCGCCTCGCGCACGAGCCGGCGCATGCCCTTCAGCCAGCGCTCGGGCTCGGCTGCCCTTCAGCGCCATGAAGCCGCTTGACGTTCTCGTGGGGGAGGATCAGGAAGCGCTCATCGCGGATGCCCGCGACGACCGCGTCGGCGACGTCCTCCGGTTCGATCAGCCCACCCGACATCAGCGCGGCTGCGCCCGCGGGCTCCTCCATCGCGAGGTCGAGCATCGGCGTGCGCACGCCCTGCGGGCAGATGCACGAGACGCGCACCCCCGCATCGCGATATTCGATCGCCATCCACTCGGCAAGCGAAACGGCCGCGTGCTTGGTGACGCTGTAGACGAGCGAGGAGACCTGTGTCAACAGGCCCGCAGCCGAGGCCGTGTTGATCAGGTAGCCCTCACCGCGCGCCTGCATCTCCGGAACCAGCGCACGCGCCGCCCACACGTGGGCCATCACGTTGACCCTCCAGGCTTCCTCCCAGGCCTCCGTCGGCGGCCTCGGGACCGCCCATCGCCCCGGGCACGCCGGCGTTCGAGATGAAGATGTCGATCGGCCCGTTTGCAGCGCTCGCGGTGGCAATCAGCGCACGCACGCTGTCCTCGCTCGCCGGCGTCGAGCTCGACGGCCAGCCCACTCGACCTCGGCAGCGATCGCTTCGGCTGGTGTCGAGCTCGCGGTCGGCGACTACCAGCGCGCGAGCGTCCCTCGGCGGCGAAGCGCCGTAGTAGCGCGCGCCCGATGCCGCCTGCGCCGCCGGTGACGACGATGTGCTTGTCGGCGAGCTCCATCGGCGCGTACTCTATGACAACTATGAACATGCGGGATAGCGTGGCGGCAGCGACCGTAGCGCCGATGTGGGGGGAGCTTCGCTATAGCGGGGAGCTCGCCAGCCTGCTGGCACGCACGGCCCTGAACCCGCCCCAGCGACGTGCCGAGGCGCCGCCGGTGCTGCTGATCCCCGGCTTCATGGCCGGTGATGCTTCGCTAGCGATGATGCGCCGCTGGCTGACGCGGCGTGGCCATCGTGTCGCGATGAGCGGCATCCTCGCCAACGTCAACTGCGCCGAGCGAATCGTCTCGCGCCTGGAGATGCCGTCTGCAGGATCTCGCAGACGTTTGCGACAGCCCGGTCGTGCTGATCGGGCAAAGCCGTGGCGGTGCGCTCGCCCGTGCGCTCGCGGTGCGCGACCCGGACAGCTGTCTGCGGTCTGGTCATGCTCGGCTCGCCCGTGTGCGACCTCGCTCGCGGTCTCTGCGTCGGTGCTGCGCACGGTGCGCTGGATGGCCCGTCTCGGCGACCTCGGACTTCCCGGGGTGTTCTCGAGCAGCTGCCGTGAAGGCGAGTGCTGCGAGGACTTTCGTGCGCACCTCGCAGCGCCGCTCGCCGAGAGCATTCGAGGCGGCCGCGATCTACTCGCGCAGCAGACGCGATCGTCGACTGGCGCGCTTGCCTGGACCCCTACGCCGAGCGCATCGAGGTCGACTCTAGCCACTGCGGGATGTCGGTTCACCCCGCTGTCTACCGCGTGCTCGAGCGCGTGCTCGACAGTGCAGCGACGGCCGCCAAGCCGCACGCTGCCGTCGCTGCCTAGATCACCCAGGCAGGTGGTGCGGGACCGCGGCGGCCCGCGCAGCGCATACGATCCCACGCCTGATGCTCAACGCCGATCAGATGCTCGCCGCGGCAGCTGCCCGCGCGAGCGAGCTAGCCGCCCCCGGGCTTAGTCCCCGCCCGCGCCGCAAGGTTGCGGTGCTCGCCTGCATGGACACCCGCATCGACCTGTTCCCGATGCTTGGCCTCGAGCGCGGTGACGCGCACATCATCCGCAACGCCGGTGGCCTTGTGACCGACGATGCGCTGCGCTCGCTGAGCGCCTCGCAGCGGCTCCTGGGAACCGAGGAGATCGTTGTCGTGATGCACGATGGCTGCGGCTTGCACGGCGCCTCCGAGGATGAGTTCACACAGGCGCTCGCCGCCGACGGCGCGCTACCGCACTGGCGCCTCGGCGCCTTCGAGGACGTCGAGGCGACGCTTGCGCCACAGCCTCGCTCGGTCTGCGCACGAGCCGCGAGCTGATCGCGCGCGAGCACATCAGCGGCTTCGTCTTCAATCCCGAGGACGGCATCCTGCGCGAGGTCAGCGCCGAGCCCGACACCTAGCCTCGCGATCGGCCTATGCTCCGCACGATGGAGTGGCTGATCTCTTCCTGTACTCTATATCGACCGATCGATATGAGAACTGAGCCGAGCGCCTGATGGGTCGTGATCCCCGCCATGACGTGCTCTTCGAGCCCGTGCGGATCGGCGTGAAGACGCTGCGCAATCGCTTCTATCAGAGCCCTCACTGCACAAGCTTTGGTGCTGAGCTGCCAGGCGCCCAGGCTCACATTCGCGGTATGAAGGCCGAGGGCGGCTGGGCCGCGGTCAACACTGAGTTCTGCTCGGTGCATCCCTCAAGCGACTCGCGCCCGCTGGTCTCGGCGCGTCTGTGGGATGAGGATGATGCGCGCAATCTCGGCAAGATGGCTGAGCTCGCGCACGAGCATGGTGCGCTCGCAGGCGTGGAGCTCTGGCACGGCGGTTGTGTCGCCGGCAACCTCGAGTCGCGTCTGCCCGCACGCAGCGTCAGCCAGCTGACCGACGAGAGCCTCTACTCGACCAGCTGCTACGAACTCGACAAGGCGGGCATCCGCGAGATCCAGGGCTGGTATGTGGCCGCGGCCAAGCGTGCCCGCGATGTCGGCTTCGACATGATCAACATTGAGGGCGCCGAGTGCGGGGCGATTACCCAGCACTTCCTCATGTCGAAGTTCAACCATCGCACCGATGAGTACGGCGGTTCACTGGAGAACCGCGCGCGCTTCTGGATCGAGCTGACCGAGCAGGTGCGCGCGGCCGTCGGCGATGACTGTGCGGTGACGATCCGCCTGTGCGTGGACACGCTCAACGACAACCCGCTCGGTATCCGCGCCGCCGAGGAGGCCTACCAGTTCATCGAGCTCGCCGATCACCTCGTCGACTTCTGGGATCTGCAGGCCGGCGGTTGGGTCGCCGCCGAATGGGCCGGCGATGACGCGGTTGCCTCGCGCTTCGCCGGCGAGTTCAGCCACCGCGAGTACATCGAAGCGGTGCGTCCCGCGACCAAGAAGCCGATCGCCGCAGTGGGGCGCTTCACAAACCCTGACACGATGGCCGAGGCGATCCGCTCGGGCGTGATCGACATCATCGCCGCCGCGCGTCCCTCGATCGCCGACCCCTTCCTGCCGCAGAAGATCGAAGAGGGCCGCTACGACGAGATCCGCGAGTGCATCGGCTGCAACATCTGCGCCTCGCGCTTCGGCCTCGGCGCGCCGATCGTCTGCACGCAAAACGCGACGCTCGGCGAGGAGTTCCGCCGTGGCTGGCATCCCGAGCGCTTCACAAAGGCCGCGAACGCCGAGAAGAGCGTGCTCGTCGTGGGCGCCGGGCCGGCGGGCATGGAGTGCGCGATGGTGCTCGGCAAGCGTGGCCTCAACGCCGTGCACCTGCTCGACGAGCAGGATGGGATCGGCGGCTGCATCCGCACGATCAGTGCCTACCCGAACCTCGGCGAGTGGGGCCGCGTCACCACCTACCGCCAGATCCAGCTGGAGAAGCTCGCCAACGTCGAGGTCATCACGAAGACGCGCCTGGACGGTGAGGCGGTGCTCACCTATGGCGCGGAGATCGTCGTGATCGCGACCGGAGCAAGCTGGCGCGCCGACGGCATGAACGGCCCGACGCAGGCGCCGATCCCTGGCGCGCAGCACGACTTCGTCTACACCCCCGAGCAGGTCTCGGCCGCAAACGGCGCGATCGCCGGCGAGCACGTGCTCGTGTATGACGCGGACGGCTACTTCACCGCCGTGGGCATGGCCGAGATGTTGCTCGCGGCGGGCAAGCAGGTGACCCTGCTCACCCCCTTCCCGAACCTCTCGCCCTTTATGTTCTTCACCGGCGAGGCTTTCCGCGTCAACCGCGAACTGCGCGCGCAAGGGGTCAAGGTGATTCCCTCGCACATCCTCAGCGGGATCACGCGCGAGGGTCTCGTGGGCAGAACGTGTGGGCACCGGATCCGGTGCGCTGGGAGGCGGACGCGGTCGTGCTCGTCACCCAGCGCCAGCCGCAGGACGCGCTCTACGACGAACTCATGGCTGACTCCGGGCGCCTCGTCGCAGAGGAGATCGAGGCGGTCTATCGCATCGGCGACTGCCTCGCGCCACGCACGATCGCCGAAAACATCTTCGACGGTCACCGCCTCGCGCGCGAGATCGACACGGGCGATCCCGCAACGCCGCTGCCCTACATCCGTGAGCTGCCCGACGTGCACCGTGCACGATCAGTCGCACCGGCGCAGGGTGCCGGCTAAAGCAACCACAAGGAGAGTCATGCACCAACTCGCCACCCAGATCACGACGTGCTCGGTTCGCGACGTGCCGCTCGAACCTGCGCCGATTCCGCCCGAGGACATCATCGCCGGCAGTCCCGAGTCCTCGATGGCGATCCTCTGGCGCTCGCAGGACGGCAAGCTCTACAACGGCGTCTGGCACTGCACGCCGGGCACCTTCATGCTCGAGCCACCGGCCGAGACGATCGTGCTGATCGACGGTCGCGTGACGATCACCCCCGAAGGTGGTGAGCCAATTGAGGTCAGCGCGGGTGAGCTCGCCTTCATCCCCGAGGGCACGCGTGCTCGCTGGGAGGTCCACGAGACGGTGCGCAAGGGCTTTCACTCCCACGACTCCACCGGCACGCTGCTCGGCCCGGCCTGAGATGGGATGAAGATCCTCGTCCCCGTCAAGCAGGTCGGGCGAAGAGCTCAACGAGTGGGATGCCTTCTCGCTCGAGGCCGCAACGAGTGGACGCCTTGCGCTCGAGGCCGCGCTGCAGCTGGCCCACGGTGACGCGGATGAGGTAATCGTCGTGACGGTCGCCGATGAGCCAGGCGAGCAGGTGCTACGCGCCTGCCTGGCGATGGGCGCCGACCGTGCGGTGCGCGTGTGGGATGCGGTGCTCGGGGAAGCGGACCCGCTGCTGCTCGCGACCGTGCTCGCCGCGGTTGCACGGAGCTGAGCAGCCCGAGCTGATCCTCTGCGGGGCACAATCCTCTGACGCGGCCAACGCGGCGACCGGCGTCGCGCTGGCGGGGCTGCTCGATCTCGCGCGTGTCGCGGTCGTCGCAGCGATCGAGCGCGACGGCGAGCAGCTGAAGGTGCAGCGCGAGCTCGAGGGCAGCGCGCTTGAGACTGCTGCTGCTATCGCTGCCCGCACTGCTGACCGTGCAGGCGGGGATCAACGAGCCGCGCCACGCGACGCTGCGCGCGATCAAGCAGGCACGCAGCAAGCCGCTGACCGTACTCACACCGGGCGAGCTCGGTCTGGGCAGCGACTCGCTGCAGGCGTGCGTGGGCTCGCGCACGGTGCAGCGGCGCGGGCGTGAGCGCGGTGCGGGGGCGAGGCTGCTCGCGGGCGAGCCGCAGGAGATCGCGACTCAGATCGCGACGATCGTCCGGGAGGCGCTGAGCGCATGAGCGGCGTGCTCGTCATTGCCGAGACCCGCCGCGGTGAGCTGCGCGGCGTGAGCCTCGAGCTGATCGGCGCCGGCCGCGCGCTCAGCGAGCAAGGCGCAGGCCCGCTGAGCGTGGCGCTGACCGCGCGGGACGGAGAGGCTCACGTGAACGAGCTCAACCTTGCGGGTGTGCGGGAGGTGCTGCTCGTCTCCTCACCGCTGGATCACTTCGAGGCACACACCGCCCAAGCGGCCCTGCGAAGCGCTGATCGAGCAGCGCCGCCCCGCGGTCGTGCTCGCCGGGCACACGATCGACTCACTCGGCTTCGTCGCGGCCGTGGCCGCGCGCGGGCGCCACGGCTTTGCCAGCGACGTGACCGAGCGTCGACGTGGAGCGCGGGGGGCGTCGGCGCCGTGCGCAGCGCCGAGCGCGAGCGGCTCGTCCTGGAGCTCGATTTCCCCGGCAAGGAGACGGTCCTCCTGCAACTGCGCCCGGGCGCCTTCGTGCCGGCGAGCGGCGCGGGCACCGCCGCGATCGCGCGCGTCAAACTCGACCTGGGTGACCGTGCGCGAACCGAGCAGCGTCGAGCTGCTTGATCCGCCCGCAACTGGGGAGGACATCACCAAGGCGGATTTCTTGCTTGCGATCGGGCGCGGCGTTGGCGCGGCCGATCGTGTGCCTGAGCTGGAGCAGCTTGCGAAGCGCGTTGGCGCAACGCTTGCAGTTTCCGGGCCGCTTGTTGAGCGGGCCTGGGCACCGCGTGGGCTCAAGGTTGGGCAGTCGGGCAAGACCGTTGCGCCACGCGTCTATCTCGCGCTCGGCATCTCCGGTGCCCCACAACACCTTGCGGGCATGTCAGGATCACAGACGATCATCGCCGTCAACTCCGACCCCAACGCACGGATCTTCGACGTCGCTCACTACGGCGCCGTGGCCGATCTGTTCGAGGTCGCTGCCGCGCTCGAGCGCGAGCTCGGCTAAGCGGCGCAATGGATTTCAACGAACCCGCCGACGCCCAGCCGATCCGTGAGGCGGTGCGCTCGCTTTGCGAGGGCTTTCCCGGCGAGTACTGGCGCGGACTCGAGCCCGATCGTTATCCCGCGGAGTTCGTGCAGGCACTGACCGAGCAGGGCTGGCTCGCGGCGCTGATACCTGAGCGCTATGGGGGCTCCGGCCTGCCGTTGGCCACCGCGAGCGTGATCCTTGAGGAGCTCTGCGCCGCCGGCGCCAACGCGGGTGCCTGCCACGCGCAGATGTACACGATGGGAACTCTCCTGCGCCATGGCAGCGAGGAGCAGAAGCAGGCTTTCTTGCCACGCATCGCCTCTGGGCGAGCTGCGCCTGCAGGCGTTCGCTGTCACCGAGCCGGGTGCCGGCTCGGACACGACGCAGATCACCACGCGCGCTGAACGCAAGGGCGATGGCTTCATCGTCAACGGACAGAAGGTCTGGACCTCGCGCGCCGAGCATTCCGATCTGATGCTGCTGCTCGCGCGTACCACCCCGCTCGAGCAGGTCACAAAGCGCACCGCCGGCCTGTCGGTGTTTCTGTTTGACATGCGCGGGAGGGGCTCTGAGCTCGAGTATCCGGCCGATTAAGACGATGATCAACCACGCCACGACCGAGGTCTTCTTCGAGGACCTCGAGCTGCCCACAGATGCCTTGATCGGCGAGGAAGGCGAGGGCTTTCGCTACATCCTCGACGGCATGAACGCCGAGCGCATATTGATCGCGGCCGAGTGCATCGGTGACTGCCGCTTCTTCCTCGATCGCGCGGTTGCCTACGCCGGCGATCGGGTTGTCTTCGGGCGCCCGATCGGCGCCAATCAGGGCGTGCAGTTCCCGCTCGCTAAGGCGCACATGGCGATGAGCGCGGCTGATCTGATGCGCTGGAAGGCGGCCTGGCTCTACGACCACGATCAGCCCGCGGGTGCCGAGGCGAACATCGCTAAGTACCTTTCCTCGGAAGCCTCTTGGGAGGCAGCCAACGCCGCGCTAGACGCACACGGTGGCTTCGGCTTTGCGCAGGAGTACGACATCGAGCGCAAGTTCCGCGAGACGCGCCTCTACAAGCTTGCCCCCGTGAGCAATAACCTGATTCAGGCCTATGTCGCTCAGCACGTCCTGGGACTGCCGCGCTCTTATTAGCCGGCCCGTTGCGTCTGGGTCGTTAGCTGCCCTGCTTCGGGTATTCGTGCATCGAGACGAAGCGCACCGGGCCCTCGATCACGCGATAGGTGTGGGGGCGGTCCGCGCGGAAGCTGATCAAGTCGCCCGCGGAGACGGTCTCACAGAACGCGTCCGTGGAGATCTCCACGGTGCCGGCGGTGATCACGAGGTGCTCGAACAGGCCATTGACATGTGCGGCGGCATGGCGCACTGCGCCCTCTTCGACCTCGAGGTGGTAGATCTCGATCAGATCGCCACCCGTGCGTGTCAGCAGGTGGCGTCCGACGAAGCCCTCGGTCTTGAGCCCCGCGCGATCAACCGCGACGGCCTCAGCATCGCTGCCGCGTACAACGGTCAGGTCTTCGGTCGGCGGGTCGTCGTGGAAGAGGCTCGAAAACGGCACTCCCAAGGCCTCGGCCAGGGCCCACACAGTGTCGATCGAAGGGTTACCCTGGCCGCGCTCGATCAGCGAGACCGTGGACTTGGCCACACCAGCCTGCTCGGCCAGGGCCGACAGGGTCAACTCGCGGGCCATTCTCCAGCGACGGAGATTGCGCGCGATCGGCTGAACGGCGCCTTCCACAAACGTATTTGTACATCAAGAAGAGCCGTATGAATAGCTGACTGACAGTGGTAGCCTGAATCGGTCTTGTAGTCAAGATATCGAACGGATTTCTCTTAGAGCCTGCATAGTGAACAGTCTTGTTTTCAAAGCCGATGCTCGTGCTGCCCTGGAGGAGACCTACAGGCGCCGCACCCCACGCTCGGCGCGGGCGATGGAGGAGGCGCGTCGCTACATGGTGCGCGGCATCACACGCGGTTGGGGCTATCACCGGCCCTATCCGATCGTGGCGGCACGTGGCGAGGGCCCGGAGCTGATCGACCTTGACAACAACCGCTACGTCGATCTTGTCAACAACGGCCTGAGCCTGATTCATGGCCACGCCTTCGGACCGGTGGTCGAAGCGCTCAGTGGCGCGCTCAAGCGTGGCTCGGGCTGGCTGGTGGCCTCACAGGAGCAGATCGCCTTTGCGCGGATGCTGTGCGAACGGATCGTGGCGTTCGAGCGTGTGCGCTTCACAAACTCGGGCACTGAGTCGGGGATGCTCGCGGTCAAGATCGCCCGTACGCACACGAAGCGGCCGGCGGTGCTGAAGGCGATCGACGGCTTCCACGGCTCTTTCGATGATCTAGAGGTCGGTCTCTACGAGCGCCCAGAGATCCCCGGGCGCGTCTATCTCGCCCCCTTTGGGGATACGGAGGCCTTCGAGGCAAAGCTAGCCGCCCACGGCTCGGAGATCGCCGCGGTCGTGCTCGAGCCGCTGATGTTCAGCGGCCTGGTCACGACCGCACCGCCTGGCTTTCTGCGCCGCGTGCAAGCGGCGGCGCGTGCCGCCGGGGCGCTGTTCGTGCTCGATGACTGCCTGATGCTGCGCCTCGCCTACGGCGGCTCGGCTGAGCTCTACGGCCTCGAGCCGGACCTGACGTTTCTCGGAAAGTTCATCGGCGGGGGGTTGCCGATGGGCGTGGTTGGCGGCCGCGCGGAGGTGATGGAGGTGCTCGACCCCCACCGCGAAGACCCGCTCTATCACGGCGGCTCCTTCAACGGCAACCTGCTGAGCTGCATCGCCGGCCGTGTCAGCCTCGAGCACTTCACGGCCGAGACGATCGCTGCGATGGATGCACGCACGGCGGGTCTGCGCGACGCGCTAGCAGCCGAGGCGGCCGCACTCGAGCTGCCGCTGCAGATCGTCGGCACGGGCTCGGTGATGGGCGTCTACGTAACAGATGAGCTTGTCCGCCATGACGGCAACTTCAACGCCGGTGAAGCGACCCAGTTGCTGCACCTCGCGGCGCTCAACCACGGCGTGCTGATGGGGCCCGGCGGCGAGATCGCGCTCTCGAGCACGACGACCGGCGCGGCGCTTGACCGTGCTCATGAGGGACTGCTGCAGGCGCTCGCAGATGTCGCCCGGCTGCGGAGCGATCAAACGACATAAAGGAGGCCTGATGGACAAGCAGCGAGTGCCCAGCCCCTGGGGAACGACCTTCTGTGACTCGATCAGCTTCAGCGGTCCGGGCCGCTGGATCTACGTCTCGGGGCAGATCGGCGCTGAAGAGGACGGGACGATCGTCAAAGACAGCTTTGCCGCTGAGGCCGAGCAGTGCTTTGCGCGGATCGCCTCCTCGCTCGCCAAGGCCGGCGCGCAGATGAGCGACGTCGTCAAGATCACCGGCTATGTGACGAGCACCGAGCACTACGCCGACTACGACGTAGCGCGCGGTAAGGCCTTCGCAGGCAACCCGCCGAGCAGCGCGACAGTGCAGGTTGCGGGACTCGTCGCCGACGCACGCGTCGAGGTCGAGGCGGTGGCCTTCATCCCCGAGTCGAGGCTGAGGTGCCGAGGTGGGCCTGATCTGGTCGGCCCACATCTCCTGGCTGTTCGGCGAGGTGCCCTACCTGCAGCGGGTCGAGGCCGCGCAGCGAGCAGGGTTCCAGCGGATCGAAACAGCCTGGCCGCAGCATGCAGCGGACCGCGATGGCCTGGGAGCGAAGGTCGCTGAGCATGGCATCGGCGTCGCCCTGCTCAACTGCAACGAGGGTGACATCGCATCAGGAGAGCGCGGCTTTCTCAACGACAACGCGCGCCGCGAGGAGCTCGAGCGCGACTTCCTCGCGGCAGCTGAGCTGGCACAGCGGATTGGAGCTCGCAACCTAAACCTGCTCGTCGGGAGGGCCTTACCCGACATACCGATCACGCGTCAGCGCTGGCGCATCCTCGATGCCCTGCGCGAGCTGGCTGTCGAGGCGGCGGCACGCGGGACTGCGGATCCTGCTGGAGCCGCTCAACTCTCTTGAGAACCCCGACTACCTGCTCGCGACCCCGCAGGTAGCCGCCGAGCTGATCGAGCGTTGTGACTCAGAGGCGCTGGGAATGCTGCTTGACGTCTACCACGTGGCGCGCGTGGGCGCCGACCCGCTCGTCGCGGTCGAACGCTACGCGGAGCTCATCGGCCATGTGCAGATCTCAGACTTCCCCGGCCGTGGCCAGCCCGGCAGTGGCTCGCTTGAGCTGTGCCGCGCATCCTCGAGGCGCTCGAGGACAGCGGGTTACGAGGGCTCGATCGGATTGGAGTACGTGCCCAGCGGAGCAGAAGCGGAGCCGATGGCCTTCCTGAACGACGCACGTTCGCCTGTGCGGCTGTGAGCGGTGCGCGCGCTCAGACGCGGTTGACAACGACCTCGGCGACGTCGGCGAGCGCTCCGCTCAGCGCGGTCCGGGCGTGCTCGAGGTCCTCGTCGCTAAGCGCGGTGCAGAGGCCGAACTCACCGCCGAAGCCGTAGTAGACGCCGCGGTTGACCGCCGCGAGGTGCAGCAGCTTGGTCGCCTGCCAATCGATTGCTCCGTCGGACTCCTCGAGTACGTAGAGACCAAATGCCGAGCCGACGCCGCTCGTGCGCACGCAGACACCATTCGCTGCAGCTGCCTCCGCCAGACTCCTTCGCAGCGCGTCGGCCTGCGCGTCGATGCGTGCGATCTCGGCGGAGGTCAGGTCGCGCACGGCGATCGCCCCCGCGACCATCCCGAGCAGGTTGCCGTTGAAGGAGCCGCCGTGGTAAAGCGGGCGCTCGGGCGCCAGATCGAAGGTGCTCATCAGCTCGGCTGAGGCGGCGATCGCACCGACGGGCAGCCCGCCGCCGACCCACTTGCCGAGGCAGGTGATGTCTGCCTCCAGGCCAAAGCGTTCGGCCGAGCCACCCTCGGCCGAGGCGGAACATCAGGCAGTCGTCGAGCACGAACAGCACGCCCGCCTCACGTGCCAGCTCGCGCAGCTGTGGGAGGAAGCCCTCGGGCGGCGGGGTGACCACGCCGGTGTACTGCACCGGCTCGACGACGATCGCTGCCACTTCGCCGGCGTGGCGCGCGAGCGCCTCCGCGTAGCTGTCGATCTCGCCGAAGGTTGCGAGCGCCACGCGCCCCGGCATCTCGCCCTGGCCCTGCAGGCCTACCTCGAGGTCATCGTATGAGCCGTGGTAGCCGTCCCAGGCCTTGATGATCAGCGGGCGCTGGGTTGCGTGGCGCGCGAGTTTGACGGCGAGCATTGTCGCCTCGGTGCCGGTGTTGGTGAAGCGCACCTGCACATCCCCGGGTACCCGCGCACACAGCAGCTCGGCGAACTCGACCTGTGCATCGGAGGTACCCGGCCAGGCGGTGCCGCGCGTGAGTGCCTTGCGTAGCGCCTCTTCGATCGGACGGTAGGCGTGGCCGTGAATCAAGCTCAGGCCGTTGCCAAAGAGGTCGACGTAACTGTTGCCATCGACGTCGATAGAGCTTCGCTCCGTGACCGTGGTCGAAGACCACGGGATAGGGCGCAAACCAACTGAGCGTGCGCGTTAGTCCGCGGGGCATCGAGCCGCTGGCGCGTTCCATCAGCTGCGCGGAGCCGGGCGTCAAGCGCAGGTACTCCCGTTCGATGCTCGTCATCTGATGCTCAGACACTTGACTTGCGGCTCCCCGTTGCGCTCGTCCCAGACTTTGCCGGTGGTCCTAAGGGTTTGCATATCGACTGATTGGTATGCAGCATACTCGAGAATGGAGCGGTAATGCAAGTGGCTCACCCTCACGCTCAGCCTCCGCCGTCGTTCAGGGGCGTTCGCGCGGCGCACAGCTCCTCACGGCGCTCGCGTGTGGACTTCAAATCGACCACGAGCTCTCCACCTGGACCCTCCTCGGCGAGCACCACCCCGTAGATATCGTGTGCCGCTCTCGCGCTCACCCAGCGCTCGAGCACGTCGCGCAAGACGGCTTCGGGGTTACGCTCGAGCGGATCGCCGTAGCCGCCGCCACCGGCCTCAACGCCGCGGATCCACTGTCCCGGCGCGAGCAGCGAGTCACCCACGGGCTCAACCTGCAGTTCACCACCCTCGCTCATCGATCACGCTTGCCGAGGCGGCCGTGCCTGGCAGTCCGCCGCGTACCCCCTGGGCCGCATTGCGAGCGAAGTCGGCGAGGTAGAAGACCCGCAGAGGGGTCGCGCGTCGGGCCATAGAGAACCTCCGAGGCCGGTCCGCCGCGCAGGCGCCCCGCGCCACCCGAGTCGGCGCAGCAGGCGCAGCGAGCGGAAGTGCAAGCGGGTAGGTGCGCTCGAGCATCTCGACGCTGTCGATGTAGATCGTCTTTGAGCAGTCGGGCATCGCATAGGTGATCCAGCCGTCGCAGTGCGGCGAGGCCGGGCCGCCGTTGTTGCCGATCACCATCTCCGCGACGTACGGCTCGCCGCTCTCCGGATAGGTGCCGGAGAAGACCGCGAAGCCGACGCCGAGCGCTCCTGCGCCCTCGGCCAGGCCCTCGCCCTCGCCGAGCTGGCAGAAGGCGCTCTGGGCAGCGTTGATGATGCGGTTGAGCACGTTCGTCGTCGATACCGAGGCCGAGTAGGGCTCGACCAGCCCGCCCGCGATCGAGCCCTCGCGCAGCAGCACCTCGACGCGCCGGAAGGAGCCGGCGTTGCGCGGAATGTCCTCCTCGAGGCAGTTGAGCAGCGCGATGATGCAGCCGCCGCGCGCGCAGCTCTCGGAGACGTTCAGCCCGAAGGGGATGCAGTCGGGGTTCTCGCGCAGGTCGAAGCTGACGCGGCCCTCGCTCGGGGTCGACGTCGATCGTGACGTTCACCTCGACGCCATCGGGCAGGCCGGGGATCGGGTCGTGGCGGGAGCTGGCGTGGAGTCGGCGCGGCGGGCAGCTTGCGGATCGCCTGCTCCATGCAGCGCTCGGAGTAGTCGAGCCATGCGCTCGACGAACGTGCTTGATCGTCGTCGATGCCGTAGCGGGCGATCACCTCCTTCAGGCGGCGCTCGCCGATCCGCGCGGCGCCGACCGTCGGCGAGGTAGTCGCCGTACCAGACCTCGGGCACGCGGATGCGCCGACGGCACATGCGGATGATGTCCTCGATGTCCTCGATAGTCCTCCTGCACCTTCACGCAGGGGAAGACCAGCCCGCCCTCGGCGTAGACGTCCTCGACGTAGGTCACGTAGGTCGATGGCTCGGCGTTGCCGCAGTCGGCCTGGTGGGCCTTGGCCGAGGCGGTGAAGATGTGCTCGCCGTCGACGAACACCGGCACGAGGATCGTGTGGTCGGCGGTGTGGGTGTTGCCGAGCATCGGGTCGTTGTGCAGGTAGGCGTCGCCCTCGCGCAGGTCGGGGTGCAGCTCGCGCATCGAGCTCGTCTGCAGCCCGGCGCCGAGCACGTGCACCTGCAGCCCCTCGGCCGCCGCGAACAGCTGATCCTCGGCGGTGATGATCGAGCAGGAGAAGTCGCGCGCCATGTTCAGGATCGAGGAGCGTCCGGTGCGGAACAGCGTGTTGGTCATCTCGCGCACGATCGCTTCGAAGCGGTGCGCGAGCACCGCCATCAGCGTCGGGTCGAGCTCGCGGGCGCGCGGTGCCGTCCTGGCTGCGGTCATGGCTCGAGCTCCAGTCTGTAGTTGCCGAGCGTCGGTGACGTGCGGCGCGTCCAGCCGGGATAGACGACGATCGTGGTCTCCGGCTCGATCACCAGCGCCGGGCCGAGCACGCTCGTGCCCGGGCGCGAGCTGCTCGCCGAGGTGCACCGGGATCTCGACTTCGCCCAGCTCGGGGAAGAAAGCGCGGCCGCGCGCTGTGGCTCGGCGGCGCCGGCGAGCCCGCCTCGCGCGTCGGCGGCGAGCGGCGGCTTGGCGGTGCTCGCCGACGACGCGTCCCTTCCACTGGCTCATCTCGATCTTCTGGCCCGGCTCGCGCACCGCGAAGATCCGCTCGTGGGCGTCGTGGAAGCTCTCGATCAGACGCTCGAGTGCGTCCTCGTCCTCGATTCCCTCGCCCTCGAGCGGGATCGAGAGGTCCCATACCTGGTAGGCGTAGCGCGCCTCGACGAAGTAGCGGCGCTGGACCTCGCCAGCTACACCTGGCGGCAGCTCGGACTCGAAGACGCTCATCCGCTCGCGCAAGCGCTCGAGCGTGCGCGCGCACGCCGGCGAAGTCGAACGCCAGCGAGTTGGTCACGTGTGGCGCGGTCACCTCGCGGACGATGTCTGAGTGCTGACCGCCGAAGGCCGACAGCACGCCGGCGGCGCGCGGGATCAGCACCTCGCGGCAGCCGAGCTCGCGTGCGATCGGCAGGATCGTCAGGCCCGCCGCGCCGCCGCCGGCCACGAGCGTGCTTCGCGCGGGTCGACGCCCTCGTTGACGGTCAGCTCGTGGATCGCAGCGATCATGCGCTCGTTGGCGACCGGCAGCACCGCGTGGGCAGCCTGCTCGGGGAGCGATCCCGAGCGCGTCGGCCAGCTCGCCGAGCGCCGTCTCGGCCGCGGCCGTGTCGAGCTCCATCGCGCCGCCGAGGAAGCGCGTCGGGGTCGACGTAGCCGAGCACGAGCGCTGCGTCGGTGACCGTCGGCGCGGGTGCCGCCGCGGCCGTAGCAGGCGGGCCCGGGATCGGCGCCCGCGCTCTCCGGCCCGACGCGCAGCAGCCCGCCGGGGTCGACCCAGGCGATCGAGCCGCCGCCGGCGCCGATCGAGCGCACATCCACCGAGGAGAGGCCCGTGAGGTGCCCGCGAAGGGCTCGCCCAGCCAGGTCTCGCTCGTGAACACGAGATCGCCGCTCGCGCACGAGGCTGACGTCGAAGCTGGTGCCGCCGGTGTCGCACACGATCACATCGCCGCTGCCGGTCTCCGCAGCCGCGACCGTGCGGGCGGCAACCGGTGCGAGCGAGGGGCCCGAGCGCACCGACCACAGCGGGCTGTCGATCAGCTCAGACATCGGCACGACGCCCCCGGCCGAGCTCGCGGCGAGCAGCTCGCCGCTGAAGCCCTCCTGGCCGAGACCGTTCGGCGATCTCCGGCAGGTGGGTCTGCATCAGCGGCTTCAGCGAGGCGTCGATCGAGGTACCCGAGGCGCGGCGGTACTCGCGCACGATCGGGTTGATCAGGTGTGAGAGCGAGTAGGGCACGCCTGGGCAGCTCCTGCTCGATCAGCTCCCCCAGAGCCAGCTCGTGGGCGGGGTTGGCGGTCGACCACAGCAGGCAGACCGCGATCGCCTCCACCTCGAGCGCTCGTGCCTGGGCGAGCTGCGCGCGCGCGGCGCGCTCGTCGAGTGGGGTGCGCACGCTGCCGTCAGTCTCGATCCGCTCGGGGATCTCGAAGGTCAGACGGCGCGGCACGTAGGGGTCGGCGAACTCGCGCGTGTAGTCATAGGGCCGCAGCGAGCCGCCCTCGCGGCGGACGAGGATGTCGGGGAAGCCCTCGGTGCAGAGGAACGCGGTGCGCGCGGTCGTGCCCTCGAGGATCGCGTTGGTGGCTTGCGTGGTCGAGAAGATGAACAGCGACGCACGCCCGAGCAACTCGCTGAGGCCTTCTTGCAGCTGCTCGGCTGCGCGCTCGAGTGCTGCGCGCAGGCCGCCGAACAGATGCGCCGGCTGTGTGAGCGCCTTGGCGACCGTGAGTCGCCCGCTTGAGTCGGTGACGACCACGTCGGTGAAGGTGCCGCCGATGTCGCAGGTGATACGCGCGCTGGGTAGGGCCTCGCTCACGGCTCAGGCGTCGGGGAGGAAGGCGACGGCGTCGATCTCGATCTGTGCGCCCACCAAGAGGCCCGCGACTTGCACGGTCGCGCTCGCCGGTAGCTGCTCGCCAAAGCGCTCAGCTCGGTGCTTCGGCGTACTCGGCGTAGTTATCCAGGTAGGTCACGAAGGCGTTGATCTTGACCACGTCGGACATCTCCGCGCCAACTTCGCGCAGCGTGCGTTCGATGTTGTCGAAGGTCGCACGCGCCTCGGCGCCCATGCCGCCCGCGACGACCTTGCCGTCGGGGCCGAAGCCGACGTTGCCGGCGACGTGAATCAGGCGGCCGGGGCCGACCGCGGTGACGGCGTCGGAAAAGCCGGATGCGGGGTTCGTGGTGTGGCGCTCGATGCTCATTACGGAGGAGGGTCCTTTCAGCTGGGCGCTATTGCAAACCGATCACTCGATATGCGACTATAGGCAGCGACGCAAGCCCGCGCAAGTCGGGGGATTATCGGCAGCGCCGTCATCGTCAACCACTAGCATCATGACGTTGTCAAGCACGACCTCGCCGGCTCGTCAAGTCGCGGTCGGGGAGGCGAAGCCTCGCAAGGACTCGAATTGGAGGAAGAGAGTGCCAAAGCTCGGGATGGGACCGATTCGGCGGGAGCAGATCTGTCGCGCCGCGGCGGTCGTGATCGCGCGCGAGGGCTTCGCCGGCTCGACCATGCGGATGGTCGCCGAGGAGGCGGGCGTCAGCACGGGGATGCTCAACCACTACTTCGCCAACCGTCAAGACCTCCTGACGCAGGCGCTCATCTACGTCTCCGAGCGCACCCAGGAGCGCTATCGCGTAGCGATCGAGGACGTGCCGGCGGGCCGCGAGCGACTGTACGCCCTGCTCGACAGCGCGCTGGCCGACGACGAGCAGATGGTCGAGACCTGGCGGGTGTGGATCAACGCCTACGGCGAGGCGGTGCGCCTGCCCGAGCTTAGCGCACACGATCGAGTCGCGTTTGACCAGCTGGTACGACCTGATCGATCGCGCCCTCGAGGGGCTCGTGCCGGCCGACGCGCCAGACGACGATCCCCTGGAGCTGGCGCTTCGACGCGGTCCTTAACGGGCTTGCGATCCAGGCGCTGACCTCGGAGGCCGCGCTCAGCGGTCACCAGATTCGCGAAGAGGTGATTCGCACGTTGTTCCCCGACGGCCTCCGCGAGGAACCGCTAGCGGGCGCCGGTAGCGGCGTGCCGGTCAGCGGCTGAGGCCGCGGTCGGGCGGCTGAGAGCGATGGACGTGGCCGCCCACCTGGAGGAGATCGAGGTTGGGACGAGCTTCCGGACGGTCAGGCGCACCGTGACCGAGGCGGACATCGTCGCCTTCGCAGGCGTCTCAGGCGACTTCAACCCGCTGCACGTCGATGAGATCTTCGCGCGCGAGCAGACGCCCTTTGAGGGGCGTATCGCGCACGGCCCGCTCGTGCTGTCGATGAGCTACGGCCTTGCCAGCGTGCGCGACGGCTGGAAGATCCTCGCGCTCGTGGAGTGCCAGCGCCGCTTCCGCGCGCCCGTCTACCCCGGCGACACCGTGTGGGCGGAGCTCGAGGTGCTCGAGACGCGCGCCAGCCGCTCGCGCCCCGGCGTTGGCTTCGCGACGCTTGGCGTGGAGGTTCACAGCGATCGCGGTGAGATCGTCCAGGCCGGGCGCGACGTCTTGATGATGGCCGCGCGAGGCGGCGCATAGCGATGGCAGCCCGCGGCACCCTGCGCCTTGCGGCGGACACGGGCGGCACCTTCACTGACCTCGTGCTCGAGCAGGGGCAGACGGTGCGGCTCTACAAGTCCTCGACCACCCCGAAGGATCCGGCCAGGGGGATCCTCGACGCGGTCGCGCTTGCCGCGAAGGATCTCGATCGCTCGGTCGCGGAGCTGCTCGGCGACGTCGAGGTCTTCATCCATGGGACCACGCGCGCGATCAACGCGATCCTCACCGAACAACACCGCGCGCACCGCGCTGCTGGCCACCCGCGGACACCCGGACATGCTGCTGCTGCGCGAGGGTGGGCGCACGGACGCCTTCAACTGGACCTACGGCTATCCCGACCCCTACATCCCGCGCGCGCTGACCTTCGAGATCGACGAGCGCATCGGCAGCCAGGGCGAGGTCGTGCGCGACGCTGCAAGAGGACACAACCGTGGAGGTGCTTGCGCGTCTGGCGCGAGCTGCAGGTCGAGTCGGTGGCCGTCTGCCTGCTGTGGTCGATCGCCAACCCCGCGCACGAGCTGGCGCTCGGCGAGCTACTCGAGCGTCATCTGCCGGGCGTGCCCTACACGCTTTCGCACGCGCTCAACCCGACGCTGCGCGAGTATCGCCGCGCCTCCTGCGCCGCGATCGACGCTTCGCTGAAGCCGCTGATGAGCACCTACCTGCAGGGCCTCGAGGAGCGTCTGCGCGAAGGCGGCTTCGCGGGGCGGCTATTGATGGTGACCTCCAGCGGCGGCGTGGTCGACGCTGCGGACATGGCGGCCGCACCGATCCACTCGGTCAACTCCGGGCCCGCGATGGCGCCTGTCGCGGGACGCCACTACGCGGCGCTCGACGGTCTCAGCGAGAACGCGGTGGTCGCCGACACGGGCGGCACGAGCTACGACGTGGCGCTCGTGCGACGCGGGCGCATCCCGGTCACGCGCGAGACCTGGCTCGGGCTCGAGTACGAGGGGCACATCACGGGTTTCCCCGCGGTCGACGTGCGCAGCGTCGGCGCCGGCGGCGGCTCGATCGCGTGGATCGACTCGGGTGGGCTGCTGCACGTCGGACCGCAGAGCGCAGCGGCCGACCCGGGCCCTGTCTGCTACGGGCGTGGCGGCAGCGAGCCGACCGTGACCGACGCGGCAGTGGTGCTCGGCTACATCGACCCCGACTACTTCCTCGGCGGCACGATGGAGCTCGACGCAAGCGGCTTCCGAGCGCGCGATCGCGGAGCGTATCGGCGCGCCGCTCGGTCTCGATTCAAGCGAGGCGGCCGCTGCGATCATGGCGGTCGCGACCGAGCGCATGATCCAGTCGATCGAGGAGATCACGGTCAACCAGGGCGTCGACCCGCGCACCGCGGTGTTGATCGGCGGCGGCGGCGCGGCCGGGCTGAACGCGGTGGCGATCGCACGCCGGCTCGGCTCGCCGCGGATCGTGATCCCGCAGGCCGGCGCGGTGCTCAGCGCGCGCGGCGCGCTGATGAGCGACCTGATGAGCGAGTACGCCGCGGCCTTCTTCACAGGCTCCGATGCATTCGATCACGATCGCGCACACGAGCTGCTCGAGGAACTCCGCGCTCGCTGCGCTGCCTTTGTAGAGCGCGCCACGATCAGCGCCGAGCCGCAGATCGAGCTGCATCGCGGAGGCGCGCTATCGCCATCAGGTGTGGCAGCTCGACGTGCTGCTGCGCGGCGATCTGGCGACGCCCGCGGGACTCGCGCTGCTCGTCGAGGACTTCCATGCTGTGCACGAGGAGGTCTACGCGGTGCGCGACGAGCGCGCGGTCGTCGAGGTCGTCAACCTGCGCGCGCGCGTCACCTGTCCGCTCGGTGGCGGCGTCGCCGACACCGTCGCGCTCGAGCCCGATGGGGCAGCGCCGACGACCCGCAGCGTCTTCTTCAGCGGCGTGGGCGCCGTCGAGGCAGCGATCTGGCGCCTGGAGGCGATGGGCGTCGGTACACAGATCGAGGGGCCAGCGATCGTCGAGTCCTCGTTCACGACGATCGTCCTGAACCCCGGTGCGCACGCTGAGCGCGCATCCAGCGGCAGCCTCGTGATCGTGCCCGACGCCCGCGAGCCCGTGGTCTCCAGGGCGGGCTCCTCGGAGGTCGCGAGCTGATGGCCGCGGGGCAGAGGAGCCGCGACGTGGTCGCGCTCGCGGTGATGACCAACCGCATGGAAGGCGTCGTGCGCAAGATGACCAACACGCTCTTTCGCACCGCTCGCTCGACGCTCTTGAACACCGCACGCGACTTCTCCTGCTGCGTCGTCACCTCCGAGCACGACCTACTCGTGATGGCCGAGTCGCTGCCGATCCACGTGATGCGTGGACCAGATCTGATGTCGCGCTGGCTGGCGCACTACCACCCCAAACCGCGCCGCGGAGATGCCTTCCTGCACAACTCCCCCTACCACGGTAACTCCCACGCGGGCGATCACTGCGTGATGGTGCCGATCATCGACGAGCAGGGTCGTGTGCGTGCGACCGCGGTCGTGAAGGCGCACATGGCCGACATCGGCAACGCCGAACCGACGACGATGACCGCAACCGCGCGCGACGTCTACGAGGAGGGCGCGCTGATCTTCAACTGCACGAAGGTGCAGGAGGACTACCGCGACGTTGAGGACATCATCCGCCTCTGTCAGACGCGTATTCGTGTGCCCGAGGATTGGTATGGCGACTACATGGGGATGATCGGCGCCGCGCGCGTGGGTGAGCGCGAGCTGCAGAAGATCGGCGAGGAGGTCGGCTGGGAGGCCTTCGACAGCTATGTCAGCGATTGGCTCGACTACAGCGAGGAGCGCATCCGCGCCACGATCCGTACGCTGCCCGCGGGGCGACGCACGGGCTATGACCTGCACGACTCGGTGCCGCTGCCCGGCGTCGAGGAAGGCGTGCAGATGGAGGTCACGGTCGCAGTCGATCCCGAGGCGGGCGAGATCGAGATCGACCTACGCAACAACCCTGACTGTCTGCCTTGCGGGCTGAACCTGACCGAGTCGACCTCAGCGACCTCGACGCTGATCGGGGTCTTCAACAGCATCGACCACACGATCCCGCGCAACTCGGGCAGCGCTCGTGCGATCAAGGTGCTGCTGCGCGAGAACTGCTGCGTCGGGATCCCCGTGCACCCGGCGAGCTGCTCGCTGGCGACGACCGGCCTGGCGGAGCGTCTCGGCGGCATCGTGCAGCGTACGCTCGCCGAGTTCAAGGACGGCATGGGCATGGCCTCGCCGGGACCCGAGTGCCCACCGGCGACCGCGAGCCTGATCGGGCAGGACCCGCGCCACGGCAACGCGCCCTTCGTCGACATGATGATCCTCGGCAACTCGGGTGGCGCAGCTCATGCGCGTGGCGATGGGTGGCTGACGAACGGCGAGACGAGCGACGGCGGCTCGATGATGCGCGACAGCACCGAGGTGCTCGAGCTGCTGCGTCCGATTCGCGTGTGGGCCGATCGCATCGTGCCCGACACGGGCGGCGACGGGCGCTTCCGCGGCGCGCCCTCGTTGTATGTCGAGTACGGGCCCGTCGACACCGAGCTCGGTGTGCACTACGCAGCCGACGGCACCGTCAACCCGGCGCTCGGTGCGCGCGGCGGTGAGCCCGGCGCGCTGCTGCGCCCGTTCATGCGCAAGGAGGGCGGCGAGGTCGTCGAGCTCGAGCCGTGGGGTCAGGTGATGCTCAAGGAGGGCGAGACGATCATCTCGATCTCCGCTGCCGGCGGCGGCTACGGCCCGCCGCTGGAGCGCGACCCCGAGCACGTGCGTCACGATGTGGCCGATGGCTGGGTAAGCGCGGAGCGCGCACGTGACACCTATGGGGTTGTGCTGGGTGCCGACGGGAGCATCGATCAGGCAGCAACCGCGTCGCGGCGCGAGGAGCTCGCGAGGCTCGGTGCGGTCCCCGCTGCCGAGCAGGAGGGTGACTCGGTGCTCGAACTGATCGAGCCCGGCCGCCAGCTTTGGCCGACCGGGGGTTAGGACCCCTCGCGCCCCCCCGCGCGGTGCACTGTCATTTCCCCGGGAAAATGACAGGCTGCAAAGTGTTCCTCGGCATGGCGCTGCAGCGGCGGGCGCTCGCCACGGCAGATCTCGCGCCCGCGCCCGACGGGGCAGCGCGGCTCAAAGGGGCAGCCCGGCGGGCGTTCGACGACCGAGCCGACTTCGCCGATCGGCTGCGGCCGGTGGGCGCGGCGCGCGCGCCCACCGGCGAGGGGCACAGGCACGGCTGAGAGCAGCGAGACGGAGTAGGGGTGTAGCGGCCGCGCGAAGAGCTCGGCGCGCGGTGCGATCTCCATCACCTGGCCGAGGTAGAGCACGGCGACGCGATCGCAGAAGTACTCGGCCACGGCGAGGTCGTGGCTAATGAAGACGTAGGTCAGCCCGAGTTGCTCCTGCAGGCTGCCCAGCAGGTTGAGTACCTGGGCCTGCACGGAGACGTCGAGCGCGGAGATCGGCTCGTCGAGGATCACGACCTCGGGGCGCAGCACGAAGGCGCGCGCGATGCCGATCCGTTGACGCTGGCCGCCCGAGAAGGCGTGCGGACGTCGCCGGGCTTGCTCGGCGGTGAGGCCGACGTCGGCGAGCATCTCGAGGGCCGCCGCCTGGCGCTCCTGTTGGTCGCCGAGCTCGTGGATCAAGAGCGGCTCCTCGACGATCGCCGCGGCGCTCATGCGCGGGTCGAGCGAGGCGAAGGGGTCCTGGAAGACGAACTGCATCCGGCGTCTGAGCGCGCGTAGCGCGTCGCGGTCGAGCGTGTCCAGATCGATGCCATCGAAGAGCACGCGGCCGGCGCTTAGGTCCAGCAGCCGCAGCAGGCAGCGCGCGAGCGTGGACTTGCCGCAGCCGGACTCGCCCACGAGGCCAAAGCTCTCGCCGCGCTGCACGCTGAGCGAGATGTCGTCGAGCACCGTCACGGGCAGCTTGCGCCCGAAGCGCTCGCCGCCGCGCACCTGAAAGACCTTCGAGATGTTCTCGGCCTCCAGGACCGTGGCCGGTGCGGTGGGTGTCGTCTCGTTCATGGCGTGTGCCCGCTGATGCGTTGCTCGGCAAAATGGCACTCGACGGCAGCGCTCCCTGCCGGCCCGATCACTTGGTGGGAGCTGGGGGTCTCGCTGTGGCATTGGGCGATGTCGCGCCCGACGGGGCAGCGCGGCGCAAAGGAGCAGCCGCCCGGCAACCGCGCGAGATCGGGCGGGAAGCCGGTGATCGCCGGCAATGGACCCTCGGCGAGACGCTCGGGGTTGGGCACGCACTTCAAGAGCGCCTCGCTGTAGGGGTGGGTCGGTGCGAGGAAGATGTGATCAACGCCCGAGGTCTCAACGAAGCGCCCCGCATACATCACCGCGACCGAGTCGCAGAAGTCCGAGACGATCCCGAGGTTGTGCGTGATTAGGATCACCGCAGTGCGGTGCTGCTCGACAAGCCGATCGAGCAGCGCGAGCACCTGTGCCTGGGTCGTGACATCGAGCGCGGTTGTCGGCTCATCTGCGATCAGCACGCGCGGGTTGTTCGCAATCGCGATCGCGATTGCGACGCGCTGGCGCATGCCGCCGGAATACTGATGCGGGTAGTCGTCCAGGCGCCTGTCGGCCTGGGAGATGTCGACCTCGCGCAGCAGATCTGCGGCGCGTTTGCGTGCGGCGGAGCGGCGTAGCTCGGGCTCGTGCACCGCGATCGCCTCGACGATCTGAGAGCCGATCGTCTTAACCGGGTCGAGCGCGCTCGAGGGGTCTTGCAGCACGAGCGCGATCTCCTTGCCGCGGATCGCGCCGAGCTGACGGTCGGTGAGTTTTGAGATGTCGCGTCCCGCGAGGCGGATCTCGCCGCCCACGACCCTCCCGGGGGCCTCGATCAGACCGAGGATCGAAAGCGCCAAGGCGGACTTGCCCGAGCCGGACTCGCCGACGACGCCGAGGCGCTCGGTGGGGCGCAGGTCGAAGCTGACATCGCGCACCGCCTGCACGGTCTCATCGCCGGTGTCGTAGACGGTGCTGAGGTTGCGCACCGCCAGCGCGAGCTCATCAGGCTGCATGCTAGGCCGTGGCCACCGTTGGGATGCGCACGCGCGGGTCGATCACCGCGTAGAGCAAGTCGACGATCAGGTTGACGAGCACGAACATGACCGCGCTGAGCAGGATGAAGGTTTGCACGATCGCGTAGTCCTGCTTGACGATCGCGTCGAACACGAGCGAGCCGATCCCGGGCCAGTTGAAGACGCGTTCGATCAGCACGCTGCCGGCGAGGAATTCCCCGAGCACGAGCCCGCCCGCGGTCAGCGTGGGCAGGAAGGCATTGGGCAGCGCGTGGCGGCGGAAGGCGGTCCAGCGGCGCAGGCCCTTGCCGCGTGCGACCGTGATAAAGGGCTCACGCGAGACCTCGAGCAGGTTGGCGCGCAGCAGGCGCACGAGAAAGGAGAAGGAGGAGATACCGAGTGCGAGGCTCGGCAGGATCAGGTGCTTGAAGGCCTCCCAGAAGGTGCCGAGCTGGCCGGCGAGCAGCGCGTCGATCGTGAACATGCCGGTGAGCGCCGGCGGCGCGCTTGCCTGCACCCCGAGGCGTCCCTCCGGTCCGGGCAGCACGTGCAAGGTCGTGAAGAACACGATCAAGAGGAGCAGCGCTAGGAAAAAGGGTGGTGTGCCGAAGCCGAGGTAGGAGGCGCCGCGCACGATCCGATCGGTGAGCGGGCGGTGGCGGTAGGTCGAGAGCAGCGCGAGCGAGACGGCGGCGAACATCGTGATCGCAAAGGAGCAGAGCGCCAGCTCGATCGTGGCCGGGGCGCGTTCGCCGATCAGCGTGCGCACCTGCTCGCCGTCGCTGTAGGAGTAGCCCCATTTGCCCTGGAAGAAGTCCGAGATGTAGCGCCAGTACTGCACGTAGAACGGTCGGTCGAGGCCGATCTGGTGGTTGAGCGCGTCGACCGCATGCTGCGTGGAGAGTGGCCCGAGGATCAGGCGCGCGGGATTGCCGGGCAGTACGCGCATGATCACGAAGGCGAGCACCGTGGCGCCGAAGACGGCGCCGATCGAGCCCAGGACCCTTGTGAGAACGACGCGGCTCATCTGGCTACAGCCTCGCGTACTGCCCGCGCGGGTCGAGCAGGTCGCGCATCCGGTCAGAGAGCATGCTCGCGGCGGTGACCGTGATCAGCAGCCCAACCCCCGGGCAGATCGAGATCCACCACTGACCGGTTAGCGAGTAGGAGAGCCCTTCGGTGATCATCGCGCCCCACTCCGGTGTAGGCACCTGGGCGCCGAGGCCGACGAAGCTGAGGCCGGCGAGCGCGAGCACGGCGTAGCCGAAGGCGGCGGCCATCTGGATGAAGAGCACGGGCAGCATGTGCGGGACCACGTGGCGGCTGATGATGCGCCCGCGTGTGGCGCCCATCGCGTGTGCGGCTTCGATGAAGGGCAGCGAGCGGATGCGCAGCGCCTCACTCCGTAGGAGACGGGCGTACCATGGCACCGACACCAGCGCGACGCCGATCGCAGCGGTGTTCAAGCCGATGCCGAGGCCGACGGTCACGGCCATCGCGAGGATCAGCGGGGGAAAGGCGAGGATCGAGTCCATGATGCGCATCACCACGCCGTCGCTTGCGCCCCCGATCGTGCCGGCGAGCAGCCCGATCAGGCCGCCCACGAGCGCTCCCGCGAGCGTCACAAGCGTTGCGACCACGAGCGAGATGCGCGCGCCGCTGGCCACTCGTGCGAACACGTCGCGGCCGAGCTGATCGGTACCGAAGGGATGAGAGAAGGAGGGGCCCTGCAGCGAGTTGATCAGGTCCTGTTTGTCCGGCGCCTGTCCCCACACAACTGGCGCGATGATCGCGAACAGCACGAGCAGCGTGAGTACCGCCAGGGGCAGAGCGAGCTTACGGTCGGCGCGGACCGTCGCGATGCCGCGCCGCGTGCGCTCAGAGAGTCCCGTGCCGGGCGGAGATCCCGGCTCAACTGCACGACTTTCGCCAAGCCGCAGCGGTGCCGAGCTCATCGCCTGCCCTCATTCTGGGGTTCGATTTGGGAGACATTCGTTCGGTATATTGCGAGCGCCTCATGAGCACTCCCGCGATGCTCACCTGCGCTGTTTCCGGTGGCGTCATTACCGGGAACCCCAACCAGCCGGCCGACCGTGACGCGGTGATTAGCGAGGCGCTTGGTGCAGCGCACGCCGGAGCGAGCATCGTGCACATTCACGCGCGCACGCTCGAGGGTGAGATGACCCAGGCGCCGGAGGACTATCTGGCGATCAAGCAGGCGATCCGCGACGAGTCCGACGTCGTGCTCAACTTCACTACCGGCGGCAAGCTCGGAGCGCCGCCGCAGGAGCGACGCCGCTCGCTGCAGGCGCAACCCGAGCTGGCCTCGTTGAACTGCGGCAGCCTGAACTTTGGTCCCGACGACGTCGTCTTTCTGAACCCGAAATCGCTGATCGGCGAGCTCGCGGAGGAGATGGCTGAGCGCGGGATCGTGCCCGAGTACGAGTGCTTCGACATCGGTATGGCGGTCACGGCGGCGGAGCTCGAGTGCCACGGCGCCTGGGGCGAAGGGAATGATGCATCTGGTGCTCGGTGTGATCGGGGGCGCTCCCGCGAGCGTCGAGACGATCGCGCTGTTTGCCGGGCTGGTTCCGGCCGGGATTCCCTGGATGGTGACGGCAATCGGTCGACACAACTTCCCGATGATGGCGGTTGCGCTCGCACTTGGGGGTCACATCCGCACGGGCCTTGAGGATGTCGTCTATGTGGCACCGGGTGAGTACGCGGAATCGAATGCCCAGCTGGTCAGCCGTGCAAGCTCGCTCTGCGAGGCGGTCGGCCGTTCCGTCGCGACGCCGGCCCAGGCGCGCGCGATCCTCGAAATCGGCGGTTGAACAGCGCTGCCGCAGTTCTTTCGCAACCACCGTCGAGCCCCCAAAGTTCGCATATCGATCAGTCGATTCGGAACCTAGCCGTGCGCTCGGACATTGTCAAGAGTTGCCCGTCGGATCGGCTTTGGACACCTGTCCAGCGTCTCCAGCGGGGCTTGTGACACTGGCCCTTGACGACACTCGGCGTGCGCAATAGGTTCTTCGCATACCGACTGATCGTCATGAATACGGGCCGAAATTTTCGTCTAGCGTGCCGGGTGGGGGTGGCGCCGCAGGCGAAGGCGTTTCGGGGTGGTGTCCAGCAGCTACCTCGCTTGGTGACAGGCAGTCGAAAGCGACCCCGATGAATCGCACTACCGAGGAGATCCGATGAACCGCATTAGTAGAGAAAGCACGCGAGGGGGACTGAGGGGCATGTGCGCTCTGCTCGGCACCGCCGCAGTGCTCGTCCTGGCCGCATGTGGCAGCAGCTCCAGCTCGAGCTCATCGTCGAGTTCAGCGGGGCTGAGCAAAGCGACGTCGGATCCCAACGCGACGCTGATCGTCAACAACTCCGTACCGGTAGCGACGCTCGACCCGGGCCTCACGACGAACGATCAGGACCCTGGCTTCGACGGTGCGATGTACTCGACGCTGACCCAGGTCGAACAGGCGCCTGCGAAGACCGCGGGGACGACCGAGCAGAACCTCTCGATCACGGCGATCAAGCCTTATGTGGCGCAGTCGTGGAAGTACTCAAACGGCGACCGCACGCTCACCTTCCAAATCCGCCCGGGGCTGAAGTTCCCGAGCGGCGACCCGCTCGACGCGCACGCGGTGGTGTGGTCGATCGAACGCGACATCAAGCTCGAAGAGGGTGGTTACTCGGTGCTCGAGGAAACCGACTACACGCCGCCTCTGATCAAGTCAGTCAAGGCGACGGGCCCGCTGACGGTCGTCTTCCAGTACAAGCGTCCCGCTCCTAACCAGCTGCAGGTCCTCTCGACGCCGACAGCCGGCGCGATCTATGACCCGAAACTGGTCGAAGAACACGGTGGCGTGAAGAAGGCCACGCCAAACGCATGGCTGGCGAGCCACAGCGCGGGCTACGGGCCCTACCTGCTGAAGAGCTACCAGGCCAACCACCAGCTGGTGCTCGAAGCGAACCCCGACTTCTTCGAACCGCCGAAGGCGAAGAAGATCATCCTCAACTTCATCCCCGACAACGAAACGCTGTTGCTCGACGCGCAGTCGGGTGCGGCGGACATCACGCTGGGGCTGACCAACCAGGCAGCACACAGCCTCGTCGGCAACTCCTGCTGCACGATCGCCTCCTTCAAGTCGCGCCAGGCGGAGACGCTGAACTTCCCGGAGAACGCCAAGAACCCGTACTTCAAGAACCAGGACTTCCGCCAGGCCTTGAGCTACGCGTTCCCGTATGAAGCGGTCCTGCAGAAGGTCGCCTACGGCTACGGCAAGCTGTACTTCGGCGAGTGGATGCCCTCCTACTCGTGGTATGACGCGAAGGTCGGCGCACCGCGTCCGACGGATCTCACGAAAGCGAAAGAACTGCTCGCGGCTTCGGGGATCAAAACGCCGGTCAGCTTCTCGATCTACGTCGGGCAGGGTGACAACATCGGCAAGGAAATCGCAACCGCGGCAGCAGGTGCCTGGCAGCAGTTGGGCGTCAACGCCAAAGTCCAGGTTGTCTCGCCGGCGGCCTTCCTGGAAGTGGTCTACACCAACCACGCAGGAGCCTCGGTGTTCCTCGATGGTCCGCAGGTCGTCGCGCCCGACTACCACTGGGCATACGACCTGCAGTGTCCGCCGAATAACCAGTTCAACGACACCGACGTCTGTATTCCGGCGGCGGACAAGCTGATGAGGAAGGTCTCTGAAACGACTAAGGAACCGGAACGTCAGGAACTCCTGAACAAAGCCGACGAACTGTACATCCAGGCCACGCCACGGGTTTGGGTATATGACAGCGAACTCGTCGCGGTGCTCGGCAAGAAGGTCACGAGCTACTACTCGAGCGACCTGCCGGACATGCGCTTCTGGGCCAAGGGCTAGGAGCGAGCCGGATCATCGCGGCTGCGGCCCTCGGACTCCCATCTCAGTGGGGGCTCGAGGGCCGCGCCACATCTGGCTTGGCTGTCAACCAGGCGAGCAAGCCCTTCTCGATGAGCAGCTGCGCGAGCGTCTGATAGCCGGCAGCGCCGGGGTGCGCGCCATCACCGGCGCTCACTTCTGACATCCAAAGGGACGACTCTAAGAGCGTCGGGAATACCGCGATAAAGGGCGCGTCCTGCTCGTCGCAGACCTTGGCAAAGGACGCCGAGAGCTCGGCGATGCGACGATTCTGCTCGCTGTCATCGATCGGTGCCGGACCCACAACGAGCGGCGCGAAGCCAAGCACGCGCGCTTCCGCGAGGATCCGCGCCAGCGTCTGAAGCGAGCTCAGCGTGGGCACGCGGACATCGCCCTGCTCGAGCGTTGTGTCGTTGGTCCCGAAGGACACCACGATCCGAGCGTCGCTACCGGACAGCTTGCGCGGCGTTGCCTCCGCGCGCCAGCGACTCGCAACCTGCACAGTGCTCTCGCCGCGAACCCCAAGGTTGTAGGCCGTCAGCGGCAGCCCTCGATCTAAGTAGGCGCTCACGATCCGTGCGACCCAGCCGCCGCCGTCGGGATCGCCGACACCTGCGACCAGCGAGTCACCGAAGAACAGAACGCATTGGGCTGCCACGCCCGCAAGATAAGCTCCCGCGGGCATGCGCGCCGTCACCTTCCAAGCCCCCGGGGTCGTCAGCGTCGAGGAGCGCCCCGAGCCGGAGATCCTCGACGCCGAGGATGCGATCGTACGCATCGAGGCCACGGGCGTGTGTGGCTCGGATCTGCACATCTACCACGGCCGCGTACAGATCGAGCCGGGCTTCACGATCGGGCACGAGTACGTCGGCACGGTCGTCGCGACGGGTGATGCGGTCACGCGCGTGGCTGTGGGTGACCGTGTGCTCGGCTGTTTCCACACGGCCTGCGGCAGCTGCTGGTTCTGCAGGCGCGGCCTCTATCACCGCTGTCTGGAGTCGCGCACCTTCGGTCACGGCGCGACGCTCGGCTCGCTGCAGGGCACGCAGGCGGACATGGCGCTTGTGCCGCGCGCGGACATCGTGCTGCGCAAGGTGCCCGAGGGCATGAAGAGCGACGTGGCGCTGTTCGCTGGAGATGTGATGGGCACGGGCTTTCACGCCGTGGAGGCGAGCGGGCTGCGACCAGGCGACGTCGCCGCGGTGCTTGGCCTCGGCCCGGTCGGCCTGTGCGCGGTGCAGGCCGCGCGTGCTGCGGGCGCAGCGCACGTGTTCGCAATCGACGCCGTGCCCGAGCGCCTGGCGGTGGCCGAATCCTTCGGCGCCGAGGCGCTGCATCTCGGCGAGCAGGACGTGCGCGCGATCGTGCGCGGCGCGACTGAAGATCGCGGCGTCGATGTGTGTGTCGATGCTGTCGGCGATCCCAAGGTGCTCGAGAGCGCGATCCGCCTCACGCGTCCCTGCGGCTCGATCCAGTGCATCGGCGTCTATGCCGAGCGCGCCGAGGTGCACATGGGCCTCTTGTGGCTGAAGGCGATCAACCTGCGCGGCGGACAGGCAAACGTGATCGGTCACGTCGACCGCGTGCTGGCGATGCTCTCCGCGGGCGTGCTCGACCCGACTGCGCTCGTCACCCGCCACATGAAGCTCGAGGAAGCGCCCGAGGCCTACGCCGTCTATGACCGGCGCGAGGCTTTGAAGATCGTGCTCACGCCCTAGGCGAGAGCGCTCAGGCCAGCACCGCCACAAAGCGCCAGTCGAGCACGGCCTGCGGCTCGCTGCCGTCCTCGCTGTGGGCCCGCACGAGCGAGCGCAGGTGCGCGAGCGCGCCGCCGTTCTCCAGCGGCTCGATCGACTCCAGCTCGAGCTCGCTCTGCAAGGTGTCACCCTCGTGGACGGGCGCGAGGTGCTCGCAGGAGTGCCAGCCGACGATCGTGACGATCTCTGCGAGCGCCCGTGAGGCCTGCGCGGCGGCCAGCCCGATCGTGTGGCCGCCGTAGACGAGCCGGCGTCCGTCGGGCGAGCAGTGGCAGTCGCGATGCACGGCGGCCTCGTTCAGCGTCAGCCGCGCGAGCTCGGGTGCGCTGCTGACCACGTCGCCGCCGTGGGCGCTCCAGCGCGCGCCAGGCTGCAGCTGTGCGAGCTCCGCTCCACGCCCGCCGGGGAAATCGCGCAGATCCCATGTAGCGGTCGACGAGCGCAGTGCCGCAGCATCGAGCTCGGCGGGGATCGCCTCAAAGCTGTCCGTGTGCCCTGTTGTGCCCGCGGGATCGCGCAGCGGCAGCATCGCGCAGCGCCAGAAGTCGAGCACCTCGCGGCCCTCCTGATCGACGGTGCGCACGCGCAGGACGATGAGCCCGCTCGCCGGTCGCTCTGGGCGTGGCGTGGTCTGTCGCATTGCCACGACCTCGGTGCTCGTGCTTAGTGTGTCGCCGATCACGGGCACGTGCAGCAGCACGAGGCCGCGATAGAAGAGGTTTGCGATCACGCGTGCGGTGAGCACGGTCGACTGCCCGATCGCCACGTCCCAGACGAGCGCGGGATGCGCCATCGGGCCGCGTAGCCCGAGTAGATCACGCGCGAGCTTGCGGTCGAGTGCGAGGCGCAGCCGATCGCCGAGGATCGCCTGGTGAACGGCGGCCATACCCTCGCTGAGCGTGACCGAGGGCGCCGAGCGCTCGCACCACCCGACCTGCAGGTCCTCGAAGTAAGGAGCGCGCGGGGGCGGAGTGATCGCTGTCTCAGAGCTCATATCTGCCGCGCGAGCGCGAGAGCGCCAGATAGCCGCCGAGCAGCGCGGCTGCCATCGTCGCATATGCCCAGCGTTGCCCCGCTCCCTGGGCGATCGCGGCGCTGCCGGCAGCGCCCACAGCGTTGCCGGGCGGCCAGGTGAGATCCATGATCACGACGGCCATGATCTGCCCGACCCCGGCAGCGGTGCAGGCGTCGGAGAGCATCAGCATCAGCGGCGCCCACAAGACGCCGGTGAGCACGAGCGCCACGATCACGAGCGCCGCGGAGCCCCAACGACTCTGCAGCCACGGAACCGCGAAGACGACGGGCGCGCTCATGAGCAGTCCCAGCCGGATCGGGCGTACTGGGCCCTGTCGATCAGACCAGCGCCCGAACAGCGGTCGCACGAGGATCCCGAGTAGCGCGGCGACGCCGAAGGTCAGCGCGATCTCACCCGCGCCGGCGCCGAGCTTGTGCTGGCGTAGAGGCGCGAGCACGCTGATGCCCGCCAGCAGGATCGCGGGCAGCACCGCGATCCACATCGCCGTGCGCACGCGGCTTGCTCCAAGCATCGAGCGCAGCCGCAGGCGCGTGTCGGTGAGCGCGGCCGGTGACTCGGCACGCAGGGCGAGCACTGCGAGCGCGCCACAGATCACCGCGATCGCCACGAAGGTGGGCCCGCGCCCGGCGCCGGCCGCTGCACCTCCGACCGCCGGACCCGCGATCGCACCTGCCTCACTGACGCCGAAGGCGAAGCCGAGCATCTCCCCGCGTCGCGCCACCGGGGCCACCTCCAGCAGCCAGACCATCGCCGCGGTCCACAGCGCAGCGCCCGCCACACCCTGGGCAAAGCGCGCGAGCAGCAGCGCGTCGTAGCTCTGAGCGAGGCCGAAAGCGACGCTCATCGCGGCGAACATCACGAGGCTTGTGATCGCTGTGCGCTTGACCCCGACCCGCAGCGCGGCGATCGTTGCTGGCACCGCGCCGAGCAGCGCGCCGAGCGCGTACATCGCCACGAGCAGGCCGGCTTGTGAGGTGGAGAGCGCCAGCTCGTACTTGAGTCCCGGCAGTAGCGGTGAGAGCACCGCGAAGAAGAACAGCTCCAGGAACATAAACGCCGAGATCAGCGCGAGCAGGCGGCGCATGGCTAGGCCCAGTCAAAGGAGCGTGTGACCGCCTTCTTCCATTGCGCGTACTCGCGCTCGCGCTGCTGCTGCGGCAGCCAGCGGCGCTCCTCCTGCCAGCGCTCGCGCAGCTCTGACTGATCGCTCCAGAAGCCGACCGCGAGGCCGGCGGCGAAGGCCGCTCCAAGCGCTGTCGTCTCGGACACCTTGGGTCGGATCACCGGCACTCCGAGCACGTCGGCCTGGAACTGCATCAGGAGCTCGTTCGCAGTCATACCACCGTCGACACGCAGCTCGGCGAAGGGAACCTCCGTGACCGCGTCGACTGCGTCGAGCACCTCGCGCGTCTGCCAGGCCGTGGCCTCGAGCACCGCGCGCGCGATGTGCCCCGCGCGGGCGTAGGCGGTCAACCCGACGATCACACCGCGCGCGTCATCGCGCCAGTAGGGGGCGAAGAGGCCCGAGAAGGCCGGCACGAAGTACACGCCGCCGTTGTCCTCGACAGTGCTCGCGAGCTGCTCGACATCGGCGGCGGTCTCGATCAGCCCAAGCTGATCGCGTAGCCACTGCACCGCGGCGCCGGTGACCGCGATCGAGCCCTCGAGCACGTAGCGGGTCGGGGCCGTGCCGATCTTGGCCGCGACGCTCGTCAGCAACTGCGGGCTTTGCACGATCTCCTCGCCGGTATTGACGAGCAGGAAGGAGCCCGTGCCGTAGGTGTTCTTGGCCTCGCCGCGCTCGAAGCAGCTCTGCCCGAACAGGGCCGCCTGCTGGTCGCCGATGATCCCCGTGACCGGGCGCCCGCCCAGCGCGGTGCCCTGCGCCTCGCCATAGACCTCGCTGGAGGAGCGGATCTCGGGCAGCATGCAGCGAGGGATACCCATCAGCTCGAGGCTCTCCTCGTACCAGTCGAGCGTCTGCAGATCCATCAGCATCGTGCGGCTCGCGTTTGTCACGTCGGTCGCGTGCACGCCGCCCTTGGGGCCGCCGGTGAGGTTCCAGAGTAGCCAGCTGTCGATCGTGCCAAAGGCGAGCTCTCCGCCCTCGGCCCGCTGCCGGGCGCCCGGCACGTGCTCGAGCATCCAGGCGAGCTTGGGGCCGCTGAAGTAGGTCGAGAGCGGTAGGCCGACGCGCTCACGCAGCCGGTCAAGGCCGGCGCTGCCCGCGAGCTCGTGCACAAGCTCGGCCGTGCGCGTGTCCTGCCAGACGATCGCGTTGCAGATCGGCTCACCTGTCTCACGGTCCCACACGACGGTCGTCTCACGCTGGTTGGTGATCCCGATCGCGGCGATCTCACCGGCCTCGGCCCCAGAGCTCGCGAGCGCGCCGCCGATCACCTCGCGCGTGCGCCGCCAGACTTCGGCAGCGTCGTGCTCGACCCAGCCCGCCTGCGGGTGAATCTGCTCATGCTCGCGCTGATCGACGGCGGCGATCTGGCCGTCCCCGTCGAACAGGATCAGACGCGTGCTGGTCGTGCCCTGATCGATCGCCGCGACATAGCTGGCCATGCGCGCACCCTACGCCCGCGCGGGGTTAGTTGTAGGTGAACTGATCGCCCGGCGGGCTTGCCTTGCCGGTGGAGCCGGTGACGGAGGGCACTACATCGACGCTGCCAGCGCTGGCGCCCTTGGGAGACCGCACCGTGCAGGCGGTGATCGAGGCGCAGTTAACTTCGCTGCCGCGCACGCGCCCAAACTTGAAGTGCGTGGCGCCCGCGCCGAGCGCAAAGCCGCTACCGGTGATGTAGAGCAGCGTGCCGCCCGCGAGCGGTCCGCTGCTCGGTTTGACTTTCGTGACGGTCGGTGGCCCGAGTTTGAAGTGGTCTGCCCAGCTGGTTTCGCTCGTGCCCTGCGGCGTCGTGATCGTAATGTCGAGCTTGCCGGCCGTGCCCGCCGGTGAGACTGCGGTGAGCTTGTTTGGGGAGCTCACTTTGAAGGAGGCGGCGGGTAGCGCTCCAAAGTGCACGGCCGTTGCTTCCCCGAGATGGGAGCCCGTGATCGTCACGCTTGTGCCCCCGCTCGCTGGACCTTTGCGCGGCGAGACCTTCGTGATGCTCGGTAGCGTCACTGGCCCGATGATCACGTTGTGGGCGGCGCCGACGCTCGAGCCGTCGGCGGCAAACACGGTGAGCGCGACGTCGTAGACGCCTTGGGAAGGGAATGTGTGCGAGGTCGTCGGGCTCGTGCTCTCCACGGGTGCGGACCCGTCGTTGAACTGCCACTCGAAGGCACTGATACCGCCCGGTGCGCTTGAGGCGCTCGCGTCCAGCGTGGCCTGTGCACCGCTCAAGAATTTGCTCGTGAAGGACGCGACCGGCTGCCCTTCGCTGAGCGTGAAGCGCTGCATGCAGCTGTGGCCTTGGTTGCTCCACTCCTGCTGGGTCCAGTACTCGTGGCCGTTGATCAGCTGGTTGTAGGAGGCGCCGTTGGGGGCTGTCCCGAGCGGCGTGCCGAATTCGCGCGTGGCTTCGAACACGCGGCACTTGTCAGCGCTCTCAAAGCCGGTCGTTTCCCCGGTCGCCCAGTCCGTCCAGGCGGTGTTCGGCTCGGGGTCTGTGAGTGACTCGTTGTGCTCGTGGCTGAGGCTTGAGATGCTCGCATCGGCGCTCGTGCCATTGGGGTGGTTGCCGTCGTCGCAGACGGAGCCGGCGAGGTAGGGGACGTTGGCGTAGATCGAGCTCGCCGGCGCCGAGTGCGAGGTTCGCGTGGTAGGCGCAGAAACCCGGGTGAGGGGTGCCCGCGGAGCAACTGCCTTCAAAGCAGCTCTCCACACCTGGCGGCGTGAGCAGGAAGTACTCGTGCGTGAGGTCCGCGGGCAGGCCATGCGCGGTGATGTAGGCGCTCAGCTCAGCGCGAATCTGCGCGTCGCTGAGACAGATCGCCGTTTCCGCACAGCCATTGGCCGGATAGGGGTCGGTGTCGAGGATCGCGCCGCCGAAATGCGAGTCGTAGGCGGCGTAGGCGCTCGTGTCGTTGTACTGCGCAGCGACCGAGTCGACGTTCTCGTGCCCGCCACTGTCGTGGGCGAGATCTTCGAGATAGCGGTCGATCCCGCTCTCGTAGTCCGCCGGGAATGCGGGTGCGCCGGCTAGGGTCCAGTAGACCGCGTAGTTCGTGTTCGCGCTCATTACGGGGCCGCCGTTGTAGTCGAGGTTTGTGAAGAGCTGATCGAATGGGTTGGCCGCGTGCGGTCCAGGCACGGCCTCGAAGCTGAGCGTGCGCCCGTCAGCGAGACGCGCGATGACCGCGTGAGCGGCGGGCACTGCGAAGGCGCCCAGCAGAGCCGTCACTAGCAACGCGAGCAGGATCAGGCCACACAGGCGCGCTGCCGCCAAGCCCTGCTCGTGAGGCACTCCCTGCACGCGCGTTTCCCCTCGTCCACCAACCCTCACCGTCACCCCCGATGTGACGGATATCCCTCCCACGGCGCCATCCTTGCGCTTCCCCTTGGCACTCTGGTTACGCAAAGGTTACACCTGCAACTAGCCTCCGCAAGCGGGTTTTCCACGGGTGTATCGTGGGAAGCAGTGCGCTCCTTCTCTCGCTTCGAAGGCGTGTGGCGTCGTGTCTGGCGCCCGCCGCTGGCGGGCTCGGTCCTGGGGATGCTCGCTGCGGTGCTGCCGCTGCTCACCGTCGGGACCCCCCAGCCGCCCAAGCCCTCGAGCCTCGCGGAGCCGTGCAGGGGTTGCGCGCTTTGGGGCCAGAAGCGGTGGGGACACGCATGGAACCCGCGGAAACGCTGTATCGCATCGTTGGCTGCCGTAGCCACGGCGGCGCCTATCGCGGCGGTCCTGCCCGGCGCGAGGTCGCCTTCGGCTTCGATGACGGTCCCGCCGCAGACACGCCCGCGTTCCTCACGATGCTCGAGCGCAACCACGCGAGTGCGACCTTCTTCCTGATCGGCCGCCAGGTCAGCTCGACCTTCAGGACCACGCTGCTGCGCGCGCTGCGCGACGGGGATGTGCTGGGCGACCACACCTGGAGCCATCCAAATCTCACGCTGACGCGGGACACGCGCTCACAGCTCGTGCGCACGCTCGGCGCAATTCGTGCCGTCACCGGCTACACGCCCTGCGTGTTTCGGGCACCGTACGGCGCCTATGACAACGCGGTTGTGCAGAGTGCGCGCTCGCTCGGCATGGCGACGGTGCTGTGGAACGTCGACCCGCGTGACTGGGCGCTGCCGGGTAGCGGTGCGATCAAGCAGCGCGTGCTCGCCCAGGTCCGTCCCGGCTCGATCGTCATCTCCCACGATGGCGGCGGCCCGCGCGGGCAGACGCTCGCGGCCTACCCGGGGATCATCGCTTCGTTGCGCGCACGCGGCTATCGGATCGTCACGATCCCCGAGCTGCTCGGCTTCCGTCCGGTGTATGAGCCGTGCATCCGCCTCTGCGAGGGCAGAGGCATCTCGCGCCGGCAGCTTCCGCGCGGCGCGATCCTCCAGCGTGCCCCATAGGCTTGCGCAGATGATCGTCGACGCTTGGATGCAGCACCCGACACGGCGCTTTCTGGAGAACGACATGTTCGCCTCGCTGCGGCGTTGGACCGGTTCCGAGCTGGAGCTGGGAGCGGGGGAGATCCCGATCGCGGCGAGCGTCGCGGCGATGGATGCGGCCGGCGTGGGCTTCGGGCTGCTCACCGCCTGGCACGCACCGCGCGAGGGCGCGCTGATCTCAAACGACGAGGTCGCGATCTGGGTGTCGGCACACCCAGATCGCTTCGCGGGTCTCGCAGCGGTTTCGTTGGACAGGCCGATGGAGGGTGTGCGCGAGCTGCGCCGCTGCGTGAACGAGCTCGGCATGGTCGGGCTGCGCATGCTGCCCTGGTTGTGGGAAACGCCGCCCACGGACCGGCGTTTCTATCCGCTCTACGCCGCCTGCGTCGAGCTCGGCGTGCCCTTCTGCACGCAGGTTGGACACACCGGACCATTGCGCCCGTCTGAGCCCGGTCGCCCGATCCCATACATCGACCAGATCGCGCTGGACTTCCCGGAGCTTGTGATCGTCGGCGGACACATCGGCTACCCATGGACCGAGGAGATGATCGCGGTAGCGCGCAAGCACGAGCACGTCTACATCGATACCTCGGCCTACACGAGCAAGCGTCTGCCCGCAGAGCTCGTGTCCTACATGCGCTCCCGCTCCGGGCGGCGCAAGGTGCTGTTTGGGAGCAATTACCCGATGATCTTCCCGGCACGCGCCCTTGAGGATTTGGATCAGCTTGGTCTCGATGAGGAGACCCACGAGCTCTACCTGCACGAGAACGCGCGTCGCGTCTTTGGCCTGCGGGCGCCCGTCAGCTGACCGGGAGCCGCCGAGGGTGCCAAGCAAGTGGGAGACGCCTCCGCATCGTGAGGCAGGTTGAAGTTCTGGGGATGCGCGGCGCGTTCGCTAACGAGGCGTGCTTAGAATAGGCTGCTCGTCAGAGCGCCAGTCGCCTGACGCTCATATCGCGCGCCCGTAGCTCAGTGGTCAACGGTTCTCTTCGGGGAGCCAAAGAGCAGCGGTCTTTCAAGCCGCAGGCCGCGGGTTCGATTCCCGCCGGGCGCACTTTTTTCTCGAAGGTCGAGACTTTCACGCTCGGCCGGATGCGGCCCTCTCGCCTTGACCTCTGGCTCGCGCATCGAACCCGCGCGCGCTATTTCGCCCTGCAGTGCTGGGGTTTTAAGGCTTGTCAACCAGTCCTTTGACCGTTTGGGGCCCCGTTTTCGGGCCTTTCCTGTCGCATGTCATCCAATCGGGTTAAGTTGACAATCTGCGTAAAACGTGATTTATATGTCCGAAGAGAGCAATCGCCTCCAAGCATCTGACTAGGGACGCGGTGGGCGCAAGGAAAGGATGGAGGTCCAATGGAGATGAGGGTGTTCGCATGCCACGAGCAGCGGATGCTGCGCGGTATGCACGGCCGTTGGCCGTATCGCCGCTCGCACTGCCGCCATGACCTCCACTGGCTGGTCCGCGTTCAGCCGCAGCCGTGCCTTTGCTCAAGCGCGCGCAACCACTCGCTGGCCGGCCTGCGCGCCTACAGCCGGCGCCCGTAAAGCTCGAGGGGGATCGAGGCGAGGGGAATCTATCCCCGCAGGCCCGGGATCGAAGCCGGAGGGGCCTGCGGGGATGGATCGTTCTGGAGGCGGTCCTCAGCGCGGTGTGCGTGCGCGGCGATCGCCTCGATCAGCTGCGGCCAGATCACACGCGGCAGATCGTGGCCCATCTTCTCGATGCTCATCAGGCGCGCGCCGGGGATCGCGCGCGCGGTCGCGCGTCCGCCGGATGGCGTGACGAGCGGGTCGGCGCTGCCGTGGATCACGAGCGTGGGCCGCTCGATCCCACGCAGTTCGGCGGTGCGGTCGCCGGAGGCGATGATCGCGGCGAGCTGGCGCGGAGGGCCGCTGGGGTCATGGTCACGGTCGTAGCTGACCCCGGCCAGGGTGCGGATGTCATCGGGATCACGTGGCAGACCGCGTGATCCGATCGCCGCGAAGACGCCCTCCATGTGCCTGATGAAAGCATCGCGCTCGCGCGGTGCGCGGCGTAGCAGCGCTGGATAGACACGCGGCGAGGGCTGGCCGCTGAAGCGGTTGCCGGTATTGGACATGATCGAGACCAGCGAGCGCACCTGCTCGGGATGGCGCGCGGCGAGGGTCTGGGCGATCATGCCGCCCATCGAGGCGCCGATCACGTGCGCCGGTGCAAGCTCCAGGCGTGCCAGCAGCCTGAGACGTCCTCGGCCATGTCGGCGAGCGTGTAGAGGGCGGCGCGCTTGGAACGCATCAGCAGCTGGGCGACGCTCGGCGGGCGTCCGCTGAGGTGCGTGGAGCGCCCGATATCGCGGTTGTCGAAGCGCACCACGTGGAGGTCGTGCGCGGCGAGCTGTGCGCAGAAGTCCTCCTGCCAGGCAACCATCTGCGTGCCGAGGCCCATCACGAGCAGCGCCGTCGGGTGCGAAGGGTTGCCGATGGTCTCGTAGCAGAGGGTGACCCCCCGGCCGACGTCGCAGAACTGCTCGGACACGATCTCGCGATGCTAGCGGCACGCGGCGGTAGGATCGAGGTCATGGCCGCCACCCGCGAATCGAGCGGACCCAACCTCGCTGCGCTCACACCCGAGCAGGTGGAGCTCAGGCGTCTCTCGATCGACACGATCCGCGGCCTCTCGATGGATGCGGTGCAGCAGGCAGGCGCTGGCCATCCCGGCACGGCGATGGCGCTCGCGCCACTCGCCTATGTCTTGTTTCAGCGCTTCCTGCGCGTCAACCCGAAGGACACCGAGTGGCCCGACCGCGATCGCTTCGTGCTCAGCGCCGGCCACGCCTGCGTTTTGCAGTACTCGCTGCTGCACCTCTGCGGCTATGACCTCGAGCTCGAGGAGCTCAAGCAGTTCCGCCAGTGGGGCTCGCGCTGTCCGGGCCACCCCGAGCGCGGGCACACACCCGGCATCGAGGTGACCACCGGGCCGCTCGGGCAGGGCGTCGCCAACGCGGTCGGCATGGCGATGGCGGAGCGTTTTCTCGGCGATCGCTTCAACCGGCCGGGACGCGAGCTGATCGACCACCATGTCTATGCGATCTGCTCCGACGGCGACATGATGGAGGGCATCAGCCAGGAAGCGGCCTCGATCGCAGGACACTTCGCGCTCGGCAAGCTGATCGTCTGCTACGACGACAACCGCATCACGATCGACGGCACGACCTCGATCTCCTTCGACGGCGAGAACCACACGGCACGCTTCGAAGCCGATGGCTGGCACGTGCAGCGCGTGTCCGACTCCGAGGACGTCGAGGCGCTCGAGGCGGCGATCGCGGCCGCGCGCGAGGAAACCGAGCGGCCCTCGTTCATCGCGATCCGCTCGCACATCGCCTACCCCGCCCCCAACGCGATCGACACCGCGAAGGCACACGGGGCGCCGCTCGGAGAAGAGGAGGTGAAGGCGACCAAGCGTGTGATGGGCTTCGACCCCGAGCAGCGCTTCTGGGTCGAGGAGCGCGTCTATGAGCACATGTCGCTGCATGAGCGCGGCGCCACCCATCAGGCTCGCTGGCAGGAGCGCTTCGCACAGTGGCGGGAGGCGTTCCCGGCGATGGCAGAGGATTGGGATCGCGCGATGGCAGGCAAGCTGCGCGAGGGCTGGCGCGAGGCGCTGCCGAGCTTCAAGGCCGGTGAAGCGATCGCCACGCGCTCGGCCGGGCAGAAGGTGATGGCGGCCTTCGGCGAGTATGCGCCGACGATGATCGGCGGCGCGGCCGATCTGGTCGAGTCGACCAAGACGCTCTTTGAGGGCGGTGGCGAGTTTTCACGCGTGCACGCGGGCCGCAACGTGCCCTTCGGAATTCGCGAGCACGCGATGGGCGCGCTCGTCAACGGCGCGGCCGCGCACGGCGGTATCGTCAAGCCCTACGGCTCGACCTTCCTGATCTTCTCCGACTACATGCGCGGTGCGGTGCGGCTCTCAGCACTGATGGGCCTGCCGGTCGTGTGGGTGTGGACGCATGACTCGGTCGCGGTCGGCGAGGACGGGCCCACGCACCAGCCGGTCGAGCACTTCGCGGCGCTGCGCGCGATCCCCGAGCTGTGGGTGATCAGGCCTGGTGACGCGAACGAGACGAGCGCCGCATGGCGGGTCGCGCTCGAACGCGAGGATGGCCCGGTCGCGCTTTTGCTCTCGCGCCAGAACATCCCCGTGCTCGATCGCTCGGAGGTGGCGAGCGCGGACGGTCTCGATCACGGCGGCTATGTGCTCTGGGAGTCCGGGAGCGCTACGCCCGCACTGATCCTGATCGCCACGGGCGCCGAGGTCGAGATAACGCTTTCAGCCGCGCGTACGCTCGGCGCCGAGTGCAGCAACGTGCGCGTGGTCTCGATGCCCTGCATGGAGCTCTTTGAAGCGCAGTCGCCGGAGTACCGCGAGCAGGTTCTCCCGAGCGCGGTGCGCGCGCGCCTGGCAGTTGAGCCGGCGGCAAGCCAGAGCTGGTGGCGCTGGGTCGGTAGCGACGGCGACGTGCTCGGGCTCGACCGCTTTGGCGCCTCCGCACCGGGCGCGACCGTGCTCGAACAGTTCGGCTTCACCACAGAGAACATCCTCACACGCGCGCGAGCGCTGCTCCAGCCAACCACGTCCTAAGGAGCCACAGATGGCCGCCGAGACAACCTCGCCCCTGCAACGCCTCTCAGCGCTCGGGCAGAGCGTCTGGGTGGACTTCCTCTCACGCGAGTCGATCCGCGGCGGGCACCTGCAGGAGTTGATCGACCAGGACGCGGTCGTGGGTGCGACCTCGAACCCAACGATCTTCCAGAAGGCGATGGGCTCAGGCGAGGCCTACGACGAGCAGATCCATGAGCTAGCCGCCGCGGGCAGCGACCTCGAGCAGACCTTCTGGGCGCTCGCCCAGCAGGACATCACCGAGGCCTGCGATCTGTTTCGCCCCGTCTGGGATGGAGGGCAGGGACGCGACGGCTACGTCTCGCTCGAGGTCGATCCGCGCCTGGCTTACGACACGCTTGAGACCTACCGCGCGGCGATGAGCATCCACGAGGCGGTCGACCGGCCGAACCTTTTGGTCAAGATCCCTGCGACCAAGCCCGGGCTCGCAGCGATCGAGGACGTGATCGCCAAGGGCCGCTCGATCAACGTCACGCTGATCTTCTCCTTGCGTCGCTATGCCGAGGTCGCGGAGTCCTACATCCGTGGTCTCGAGCGGCTCGTCGCGGAGGGAGGCGACCCGCGCAAGGTCGCCTCGGTTGCGAGCTTCTTCGTCTCGCGGATCGACACCGAGGGCGACAAACGCCTCGATGAGATCGGCGGTCACGACGAGCTCAGAGGTCGCCTGGCGGTGGCCAACGCGCGCCTCGCCTACGACCACTACCTGGAGGCTTTCGCGGGGCCGCGCTGGGAGTACCTGGCCGGCAAGGGCGCCACGCCGCAACGTGTGCTGTGGGCCTCGACCTCGACGAAGAACCCGGCCTACAAAGACACGATGTATGTCGAGGAGCTGATCGGCGCGGACACTGTCGACACGATGCCCGAGGAGACGATCAAGGCCTACCAGGACCACGGCAACCCCGAGCCGCGGTTGCGCAGCGGCATGCAGGAGGCACGGGAGCTACTCGATGAACTACGTGAGGCGGGCATCGACTACGACGATCTGACCGACACGCTGGAGCGCGAGGGGGTCGAAAAATTTGCGGCCTCATTCGACGAACTCCTGACTGTGCTGGCGGACAAGCGCCAGGCGCTCGCGCCCGCCTGAGCTGCGCTTAGCGGTAGGGGATCGGGATCAGCACGCGGATCGTCAGCGGTCCCGAGGGGAAAGCCTCGGCGTTAACCGTGAAGACGCGAAAGTCGTTGCCGCGATAGCTGTAGTCGCCGCTGGCGGGAACGTTGCCGGGGTTGGGTCCAAGGCTGTTCTTGACGAGTTTCGGGTGGGCAGCGTCGCCCATATACATCAGCACCTTCAGCCCCACGAGCCGCCCGAGCAGACGCTTGTAGCCCTCGTCGTCCTGGATCGAGAGCACGATCGAGCCGATCTTCTGTCCACCGAGGCGCAGCGGGGCTGTGACAGGGGCGAGCACGTAGGGGCCACCATCATCGACGAGCAGACTGCCGTCGGCGGCGAGCACGCGCAGACGCACGAGATGTTTGTGCAGTAGCGCTTCTACTGCCGTCCTCGTGGCGAGCGGATCACGGCGCGCCACAGCTTGCAGCAAAGGCTGGTCACGCTGGACGCGTCGGATTTGAGTGAGCGTACGGTGCCCCCCCTCGGCGGTGTAGATCAGATTGGCGATGCGTCCCAGCGTGTTGGCGGTTGTCTCGAGGGAGCTCGAGCCGCACAGGGGGGCGGTCGAGCTGACGGGACGCAATAGAAAGACGCTGATCGCGCCGGATGGGTAGGCCGCGCCTGGGAATGAGGTGTATTGATAGGGCACGCCCTTGATCGTCACCGTACCTTCGCTGCCGAGCGGACCCGCTGGGAGTGCGAGCGCTCCGGCGATCTGAGTCGAGCCGGAGCGCAGCGCGACGAGGCCCTCGGCGACGCCGTTGCCCTCGGCGATGAAGCCGGCATCTGACCAGACGCTCGTGAGGTAGTTGCCGAGCGTCTTGCCTTGGGCGTCCTTGATCGTGCCGCCAAATGGCGTCAGTGCTGCGCCGCCGAACTCGGCGAGCTTGTGCGTCCCGCGCGTGATCAGAAGGTTTGTCACGTGCCCTGTAGCGAGGAGTTCCCGCGCGGCGGCTCGAGCGGCCGTTGGGCTGTCCGCTTCGAGGGCTCGGCGCAGAGGAAGCGAGGCCTCGATCATGTGATGGGCAGAGGCGGTGCGTTCGCTAAAGATGCCCTCACGGTAGACCCGCGCGAGCACTCGCCCAAGCGTGTCGAGCACGGTCGCCGCACAGCTTTTTGGTGGCCCTTCGGCGCTCGCCCGCTTGGTCGCCGAGCCACAGCCAGCGAGCAACGTCACGATGACCAGCACGCTTGCGATACGCGCGAGGAAGGCTCGGTCGCCGGCGAGCGATGGCATCTGCACGCGGCTTAGCATCCTCAGGCATCCTAAGGGGCCGCTAACCGGGCGGTGAGACTCCTCCCACAGCATGGTCAGGTAACGTCGCATGGGTGCCATCGGTATTGATCACCGGCGCATCGACAGGTATCGGGCGCGCGACGGCTCTGCGCCTCGCCGGCAAGGGGTGGACGGTGCTCGCTGGAGTGCGCGACCGCGAGGCGGCGGAGTCGCTCGTGGCAGAGGCGCCGGCCGGGAGCCTGACGGCGCTCACCCTCGACGTGACCGACGCGGCGCAGATCGCCGCGGCGGTGGCGCAAGTGCCTGCGTCGGGTCTCGATGCGCTCGTCAACAACGCGGGCATCGGGATCGGCGGTCCGCTTGAGCTGGTCTCCCCAGAGGACCTGCGTCGCCAGTTCGATGTCAACGTGTTCGCTCAGGTCGCGGTCACCCAGGCGATGCTTCCCGCGCTGCGGAGTGCCAGCGGGCGGATCATCTTCATCTCCTCGATCGGCGGCCGCGTAGCGATGGCCTTCACCGCCCCCTACGCGGCCTCCAAGCACGCGATTGAGGCCTTCGGCGATGCGCTGCGCGTCGAGCTGCGTACCTCCGGCGTGCAGGTCGCGCTGATCGAGCCCGGCTCGGTCGCCACGCCGATCTGGGACAAGAGCCGCGTCGAGGCCGACCGCATCTCGATCCCGCCGGAGCTGCAGGCGCAATACGGGAAGGTCCCAGCCGCGATGGACAAGGTGATGCAGGACACCGGACGTCGCGGCGTGCCCGCCGAGCAGGTGGCGGCGACGATTGAACGCGCGCTGACGAGCTCGCGGATGCGCGCTCGCTACGTCGTGGGGCGCGACGCCAAAGCGATGCTGGTCGTGCGGCGGCTGCTACCCGACCACGTCTTCGACCGTATCGCCCGTCGCGCGCTCGGGGTCTGAGCGGTCGCTCAGGGGGAGGGCGGCGGGTAGACGGCCAGCCAGGCGAAGACGCTCGTCGTGGCTGTCTGGGTCTGAAGCATCCCTGGGCGGGCGTAGCTGCTCGGCAGCGTCTGGCCGTTCCAGGAGAGCAGGTAGAGGCCTTCAGGGCTGAGCGCGCGGCTTTGCGCGCCCAGCGCGTTGTCGGCCGCGAGCGCGTAGAGGCTGCGGTCGCCGTCGAGGGCGTAGAGCGCGAGCATCCACTGCAGATAGATCGCGTCGTACTGCGGTGAGAAGTCGAGCAGATAGCCGAAGCGGCTCAGCGCGGTGGACTTGAGCTGCTCGGCACGATCGCACAGGGCCGGCGTGGAGCTCGCGCGACAGAGGGCCGCCTGGGCATAGATCAGCGGTCCCTCGATGTAGTCGATCGGCGTGGGGCTGATGTTGCTCGCGGCATAGAGGCGGTCGGCTGGGCTGAAGCCGTTTGAGTCTGCCCAGCCCAGGAACCTATGTGCTTGGGCGAGCGCGAAGGTGGAGTGGGTCTGTTCGTAGAGCAGCACCGCCAGGAGCGTGCCCGAGGCGAGCGCCTCGCCGGCCTTGTAGGGATGATGGGTGTTCCACCAGATGCCCCCGGCCTGTGGGTCCCAGCCGGCGCGGGCAATGTAATGCAGCGCGCGTTCGGCGTCCCCCAGATAGCGGCGCGCACTGGTGGCGCGGTAGGCGTTCATAAAGGCAAGGCCCCACCAGCCGTTGTCGTCAAACCAGGTCTCGGTGCCTGCGGTGCGGTCGCCCGGATAGGGTGAGTAGCCCGCGAGCGGGCGCAGGCCGCGGTTGAGGTAACGCTCGGCGCCGGCCGCGAAGCGCGTGACGGCACTTCTGTTGGCGGGGCTTGGCTGGGCGATCGCGATTGCGTCGAGCGACTCAAAGAGCGGCACGATGTCCCAGATCGTCGCCAGCGGATAATGGTCGTGGTCGTGTAGGCGCGCGTCGTACCAACCGCGGCGCGCGTCGTACCAGCGCCGCTCGGCGCTTGTGACGCCCGCCTGAGCGAGTGCCAGGTAGTGCTGTTGGGTGCCCGTCAGAGACGGCAGCGCTGAGCTGCGCGCCGCGGGCGCAGCGGGGACGCTCGCCGTGAAGGCGAGGAACAGCGCAAAAGCGAGTGTTACGAAGGTAATACGGCGGCAACGCATCGCTTCAACAAACCCGCGGCGCAGATGATCGCTTCGCTCGGAGGCCTGCATGAGTACCGTTGTATCGGCCGATGGATAGCGCAGAGCAAGCTTCGAGGGAGGCAGCGGACGTCACGGGCAGCGCCGCCGTGGGCTTTGCTGCGCCGCCCGCGCCCGCCTCTGAACGACGCGCGTGGCTGCTCGCGTGCACGATCGGACTGCTCGGGCTGGCTGTCCTGGTGGCCGTGCTCAGCGGGATCGTCGGGCAGAGCACCGTGCTGCGCTCGCCGCCCGCGGTTCTGCAGGTAGCGCCCACGCCAACCCCAGGCACGACGCCGGCGCCGGTGACTGGCGGTGCGCTTTCTGCGTCCGGTGTACGACGGCCAAAAGCGCGCATCCTCGCGCGGCCCACCGCCGCTCAGCAGCGCGCTGACGCGAGACGCTTTGCCTCGGCTACGCAGAGCCACATCGCGCGGCGCTGGATGGAAGGCTTCTACCCGATCTACGCGACCGCGCAGGGCACCTTCGGGGTCAACTGGTTGCTGCTGGCCTCGATCCACATGCAGGAGACCGCCTTCTCGACGGCGCCGAGCACATACCACGGGCTCAACTTCGCGCATTGCTGCGCAGGGCCGATGCAGTTCAACGTCACGAACGGTCCCGTCTCCACCTGGCAGCGTGTGAGCAACTCATACATCTACGGAAAGCGCCCCGCCAGCTACGGACACATGACGAAGGCGCACCCATCGATCTACGACGACTTCGACTCGATCATGGCCGCCGCACACCTGCTCTCAGCCGACGGCGCGGGCTATGCGCTCGATGACTCAGCCTGGATCGCGGCATATGACTACTACGGGCATGACGCCACCGGCGTGACCTACGCCGATCAGGTTTTGGCGCGCGCGATCGGATGGTCGCAGCACGGCTTCTGCATTAACTGCGCGACCGAGGCGGGGCTCACCGTAGCGGTCCACGGCGCCTACGGCGCCCCCGTCCTCGCGACGCTGCTCGGGCCGCCAGCCAAGGACGTGGCCAAAGCGGCCACGTCCCGGCAGCGACACTGAGCGGCCGGCGCGCTAAGCCGCGTCAGCCTGCAGGATCAGCTCGCCGGCGACCCGGTCGGTCGCCTTGGCGGTGCCACCGAGCAGCCGCCGTGAGAGCTGCGCGCGGCGGAAGTACAGCGGTGCGTCGTGCTCCCAAGTTGCGCCGATGCCGCCGTGCACGGAGATCATCGTGCGTGCAGCCGTGTCGAGCGCACGCCCGGCAACGGAGCGCGCCGCGCTGGCTGCCAGCGGGAACTCATCCGGTCCGCCGCTGCGCGCCCAGCCCGCGTAGTAGAGCAGCGAGCGCCCGTTCTCGAGCTGGCGCAGCACCTCGGTCAGGCTGTGCTTGACGGCCTGATAGGAGCCGATCGCACGACCGAAGGTAAAACGCTCCTTGGCGTAGGCGACCGACACGTCAAGCGCTGTCTCGACGCTGCCGAGGGACTCGGCGGCGATCAGCGCTTGCGCCAGATACCAGGCACCAGTAAGCGCGTCCACAGGCGTGTCCAGAACTCTGGCTGGTGCATCCTTCAGCGAGACGTGCCCGAGCGAGCGGGTCGAGTCATAACGCGTGAGCGCCTCGACGGCGACGCCAGCGGCACTGGCCTCGATCGCCACGCCGACAGGCTTCCCATCGAGCAGCGCCACGCCGACGAGCAGGTCCGCCGCGGGAGCATCCGGCACGAAGGCCAGCTCGCCGCTGACCGTGGCCTGAGCATCGCCGCTCGCCGTGGCGATCGGCGCGCCCGGACGTGCGAGCCCCGCTGCGGGGTCGACGTTCCAGGTGTCGCTGAGATCGTCAGGCGGGCTGACGGGCAGGTAAGCCGCACGACGCTCACCACTCGCGAGCTCGGCGAGCATCGGTGCTCCGCCCGGCGCATCGTTGAGAATCGCTGTCGCGGGCAGGTGCCCGAGCAGACCGATCCCGGCCAGCACGCGACCGCACTCGCCGAGCACGAGCATCGCGTCGAAGGCGTCCAAGCCCGCGCCGCCGTGCTCCTCGCTGATCAGCATTCCCGTCCAGCCGGCCTCCTTGGCGGTCGGCCAGAGGTCGGGCAGTGCACCCGAGTTGCCGTCGAGCGCCTCGCGGGCGCCTTCAAGCGTCTTGAAGCGCGAGAGTGCGCCGCGGGCGGCCTCGCGCAGGAATACCTGCTCGTCTGAGAGTGCGAGGTTCATGCCGCCGCCTTTTCCTTGGAGCGCAGCTCGAGAACGGGATGCCCTTGTCGAGCCGGGGCTCGGGGGGCAGGCCGAGCACGCGCTCGCCGATCGTGTTTCTGAGAATCTCCTCGGTGCCACCGGCGGACTTCAGGCCGGGGAGGAAGGAGATCATGTAGGACCACTCGCTGTCATCGAGCAGCGTGTCGGGTCCGAGGACGTCTGCGATCAGGTCGCCGGCCTTGATTGCGCCGCTGACGATCGTGACCTTCGCGAGGCCCGCCTCGGGGCCCGGGATCTGGCCTTTCTGCAGCGCGGTCAGGGTCCTGTAGCCGGTGAAGCGCACGGCGAGCAGCTCGCTGGCGATCTCGCCGAGCTGGTGGCGGACCTCCGGGTCGCGACGGGCGTGCTCATCGGCGGCGATTGCGGCGGCAAAGCGAGTTGAGTTGTAGCCCATGCCCTCGCCGCCGAGACCGATCGTGACGCGCTCGAACATCAGCGTGGTGAGGCCTGTGCCCCAACCATTTCCGACTCCGCCCACGACCGCATCCGCGTCAAGCGCGACGTCATCGAAGAAGACCTCGTTGAACTCGGCCTCCCCGGAGATCTGACGCAGACCGCGGATCGTGACGCCCGCGGCGTCCATCGGCACGACGAACATCGTCAGGCCCTTGTGCTTGGGCACGTCGGCGTCGGTGCGCGCGAGCAGCAGGCCGTAGGAGGCGAACTGCGCGTTCGTCGTCCACACCTTCTGCCCGCTCAGACGCCAGCTGCCGTCGTCCTCCTGGTGTGCACGCGTCTGTACCGCGGCCAAATCCGAGCCGGCGGCAGGCTCTGAGAAGAGCTGGCACCAGACCTCATCGCCGTGGAGCATCGCGCCGAGGTAGCGCGACTTCTGCTCCTCGCTGCCGTGGGCGATGATCGTTGGCCCGAGCATGCCCACGCCGATCGCGTCGAGGATGCTGGGGACTTTGGCGCGGGCGATCTCCTGGTTGCAAAGCACCTGCTCGATTGGGCCGAGGCCCTGACCGCCGTACTCCTTGGGCCAGGTCACGCCGGCGAGGCCCCCCTCGGCGAGCTTGCCCTGCCAGGCGCGGCGCGCGGCGAGTATCTCGGCCTCATCCTCGAGCGCGTCAGGCCCTTGCAAAACGGGGGCTTCTGCCTTGTGCTCCTCAAGCCAGCTGCGCACCTGGGCGCGATATGCGGCCTGCTCTGGTGTGTCGTCAAGATCCACGATTTCTCCTTTGGCTGACTAGCCAGTCAATCCTTGTAAGGGAACGGTACCCCAAGGCGGGCGAGCGCGTCGAAGCGTCGGACCGAAGGGCCGGCGTGGAAGCTCAGGCGCCGGCAGGTATTTCGGGCTCGGCTACGCGCGGCAGGTGGTAGACGTCGTGAAAGCCGCGGTCGAGCAGCTGACGGGCCTGGGTGGCGGGGTTGGGGGAGTTGAGCAGCACGACCCCGAGGCGCACCCCTCCGCGCTCGACGGTCGCCACCAGGCAACGCCCGGCGGCGAGTGTCCAGCCGGTCTTCAGGCCGGTCGTGCCTGGGTAGTGGTAGATCAGCAGGGGGTTGTTGTTGTAGAGGTAGAGCTTGCCGCCCTTGATCGGGAAGGGAAGCGCGGCGGAGTAGGTGTGCACGACCCGCGCGATGCGCGGCTGGGCGAGGTCAGCGTGGGCGAGCATTGCGAGGTCCGCAGCACAGGAGAAGTTGCCCGCGTCGTAGTAGCCCGAGGGCGAGGAGTAGCGCGTGCAGCCCATACCGAGCTTGGCGGCCTCGTCGTTCATGCGCGCGACGAAACCCTTGATTGAACCCGCCAGGTGTTGGGCGAGTGCCACTGCGGCGTCATTGCCGGAGGGGAGCAGCAGGCCGTAGAGCATCGTCTCCAAGCGCACGTGCTTGCCGAGTGGGAGTACCCCGACCTTCGAGCCGCCCGAGTCGACGGCGGCGCGCGTCACCAGCACGCGGTCGCTCGGCGCGCCCGACTCGACGGTGAGCAAGGCGGTCATCATCTTCGTCAGGCTCGCGATCCGCACACGCTTATAGGCGTTGCGTTGCCAGAGGACTTGACCGCTTGAGAGGTTGAAAAGTAGACCGGCCCGTGGCGGGGCGTGGAAGGCGAGCTGGATCGGGTCTTGAGGTCGGCGTGGTGATGCCGGTGAGCGCGAGCGATGGCTTGGCGAGGGTGAGCCCGGCGGGGGAGAGCACGGGCGTCCCTGTGATCTTGAGCGTGTGGCTGGAAGCGGTGTGCTTGTCGTTGTGCCCCACCTTGGAGCTGGCCCGCGAAGGCCATCATCCCGGCGGCGACGAGCAGGGCGAGGCCGAGCAAACCGAGTCCAAACAACTGGCGCTGGCGTCGGCGGCGTGCGGCGACGGCGCGCCGCTGGCGGCTCTGGCCGGGGGTCATGAATGGCGAGGTGGTTGTCATCGTGGGGGGTTGCGCAGCGCGCCGATGATCCCGACGGCGAGCAGCACGAGGATGAAGATCGAGAGTAGTCCCGCGAGGGTAACTCCCTGTTCGGCTATCGCGCGGAAGGTTAGGAAGGCGAAGCCGGCGATGAAGAACAGCGCCAGCAGCAGGGCGATCAGGCGGGTCATCGGGGGTCTGGGGCGGGGTGCACGCCTGCCTAGTACACCGGCAGCGGCGGTTGGCTCGCGCGATGGCGGCGCGCAAACAGGCGGATCGCAAGCAGCCCGAAGGCAAAGCCGCCGATATGGGCGAAGTAGGCGACGGTTTCGCCACCCCCCAGCGGGCCGGCGAGGCCGCCGAGGCCGAAGTAGAGCTGCTCGAGGAACCAGAAGCCGAGCAGCACGAGCGCCGGGACCTCGACGATCGTGACGAAGAAGATGATGAACACAAGCGTGAGGATGCGCGCGCGGGGATAGAGCAGGATGTAGCCGCCGAGCACTCCCGCGATCGCCCCGGAGGCGCCGAGCGTGGGACCGGTGGAGCTGGGGTCGACCAGCACCTGGGCGGCCAGGGCGATCACCCCGCCAAGGAGATAGAAGAGGAGAAAGCGCGCACGCCCGAGTGTGTCCTCGACGGTCGGGCCAAAGATCGCGAGGAAGAGCATGTTGCCGAAGATATGCAGGAAGCTGCCGTGCAGGAACATCGAGGTGATTACGGTCTCCCAACTGGCGGGTTGTGGGCCTGGGCTGCCGCTCACCCCCGGCTGACCCTGGCAGGCGACGGTACTGGTGAGCACGCCTTCGGCATTCTGCGCGGTCGCGATGTCGCAGTGGCTGCCGGGGTGGGTGAGCTCGTAGGGGATCGCGCCGTAGTGGACTGCAATGGGGTCGGCGGGGCCGCCAAAGAAGCTCCCACCGTGGCGGATCGCGAGCAGATAGGCGATCACGTTGATCACCACGAGCGCGATCGTCACGATCGGCAGCCGCGCAAGGGGGATGTTGTCTTTGAGGGGAAACATCGGGGCGCGGCCCGGCTGGGGTCAGGCCTGCGCTGCGAGGGGCCCGACACCCGCGTGAGGCTGTGGCACGTGCTGGTCTGCGTGGTAGGAGGAGCGCACCAGGGGGCCGGCGGCGACGTGGTCGAAGCCGAGCTCATAGGCGGCTGCCTCGAGCGCGGCGAACTCGTCGGGGTGCCAGTAGCGCACGATCGGCAGATGGCGCTCGGAGGGGCGTAGGTACTGCCCGACGGTCAGCACCTGCACGTGGTTCTCGCGCAGCGCGGCGAAGGTCTCGACCATCTCATCGTGGGTCTCGCCGAGGCCCACCATCAGGCCGGACTTGGTCACGACTTCGCCCTCGCCGAGCTCGTGCGCGAGGCGCAGGACGCGGCAGGAGCGCTTGAACTCCGAGCCGCGGCGCGCGATCGGATACAGGCGGGGGACGACCTCGACGTTGTGGTTGAAGACGTCCGGGCGCTCGGCGATGACCTTCGCGAGCGGCATCTCTTGCCCTTGAAAGTCGGGGGTGAGCACCTCGATCTGGCAGCCGGGAGCCTGACGGCGCACCTGGCGGATCACGCCCACGAAGGCCGAGGCGCCCTTGTCGGGCAGGTCGTCGCGGTCGACTGAGGTGATGACCGCGTGGCGCAGGCCCATGCGGGCGATCGAGCGCGCAACTCGCGCAGGCTCGAGTGGGTCGTTCCAGGTCGGCTTGCCCGTCTTGACGTTGCAGAAGCCGCAGCGGCGCGTGCAGGTGTCGCCGAGGATCATGAAGGTCGCGGTGCCCCGCTCCCAGCACTCGCCTACGTTCGGGCAGGCAGCCTCCTGGCAGACGGTATGCAGGTTCTCCTCGCGGATCAGCGTGGTCAACTCGCGGTAGCGTTGACCGCCGGGCGGAGGCACCTTGAACCAGGGCGGCTTACGCTCGCGCAGGGGGCGCACGTCGGAGCCGAGGACCGTGAGGACGTCCATCCCTCCGGGATTCGCGCGGGATCGAGTGGCGCTCATGCGAGGACTGCGATCCGGGAGCTATCGGTCGTATCGATGCCGAGCCGCCAGGGTGAGACGAGACGCTGCCGGCGTCCGTGGGCGTTGGCGAAGTGGAAGGCCATGCGCCTACGGAAGCAGGCGAGCCCGCTGCTGCGCGGAGCGGGGAGCTCACGTTCGAGGGAGGTCATCGCGACCTCGGGCAGGCCGCAGGCCACGACCCAGGAGAAGGGCTCGAGATCGTTCGTGACGTTCACGGCAAAGCCGTGCGTAGTGACGCCGCGGGAGACGTGCACTCCGATCGAGGCGACCTTGCGCTCGGCCACCCAAACGCCTGTGTAGTCGACGCCCTCATCGTGGCGGGTGCGTCCCTGCACGCCTTCCTCGGCGAGTGCCGCCACGATCGCATCTTCCATCGTGCGCAGGTAACGGTTGATGTCGGTGATGCCCATGATCGGGTAGCCCACGAGCTGGCCGGGGGCGTGATAGGTCAGGCGCCCGCCGCGGTCGGTGGTGTGAATCTCGATGTTTTTGGCGCGGTAGAAGTCCTCCCCCAAGGGCAGGTCCTCCGCACCGGAGCGCCGGCCACGGGTGTAGGTGGGCGGATGCTCGAGCAGCAGCAGGGTGTCGGGGATCTCGCCGGCCTGACGCCGGGTGCGGATCTGCTCCTGGGTGGCGAGCGCCTGCGCGTAGGGCACCGTACCCAGGTGGCACACCCACGCTCTTGATGAGAATGCTCGCCAGAGAAGTTGTTCATCTGTTCCTTCAGCCTAGCGTCGCGCGTCAGACCCGACACCAGTGAGGAGCGCGCAGATGTCCCTCAAAGCGTAAGCGCGGTGGGGCTCTCCAACAGCTCACGCACACGCGCCATGAACTGCGCCGCTTCGGCGCCGTAGAGGATGCGGTGGTCGCAGACGAGCGTAAGCGTCATCGTCTGGCGTGCCACGACCACTCCATCTCTGACGACCGCACGGGGCTCGAGCAGCCCGACGGACATGATCCCCGCCTGCGGTGGGTTGATGATCGCGGCAAAGCTCCTGATCCCATACATACCCAGGTTCGAGACCGTGAATGTTCCGCCGCCTAGCTCGGGGGGAGTGATTGTGCCGGCACGCACGCGCTCGGCCAGGGCACGCGTCTCGCGGGCGATCTCACCGAGGGACTTCTCCTCGGCGTCGAATACCGTGGGCACCACTAGCGCCTCCTCGGCGGCGACGGCCACGCCGACGTTGATGCGCGAGTACAACTGCAGCCGCCCATCGCGGTAGCTGCCGTTCGCGCGCGGATGCTCGCGCAGCGCTAGTGCACAGGCCTTGACGACCATGTCGTTGTAGGTGGGCGCCGCTGGCTGCGTCCCCGGCTCCTCGCCCGCCGCCGGGTGCGCGAGTCGCTTGAGCTCAGTGCGCAGCACTACGCACTCCTCCATGTCCACGTCAGCTTGGATGCTGAAGTCGGGGATCGTTGCCTTCGACTCGGCCATCCGCCGTGCGATCGTCTGCTGCGTGCGGGTGAGCTCGACCTCGGTCGTCTGGCCCTTGGCCGTTGCGAGCGCTGCGCCCGTCTCCGTCGGTGCGCTCGCAGCGGGCACCGAGCGCGTGCTCGGTTCAGCCGCTCCGGGCTGGTCACCGCTGATGACGTCCGCCTTCACTATCCGTCCCCCTGGGCCGCTGCCATGCAGCGCATGGAGGTCAATTCCGCTCTCGCGCGCGATACGCCGGGCCAGCGGCGAGGCTTTCACACGCTCACCTTCTCCTGGCTCCGCGGGCGCGGCCGGGGCTGTCGCGGAGAGTGGCTGGGAGCTCGGCTGCGCGGGCTGCTCCTCCGGCGCGGCCACGCGAGCGGGTGGGCTTTGCGCTGCACCGCCCGCGCCGACCCGTGCAATCGGCTCGCCCACGGCGAGCGTGCTGCCCTCGGGCGCGAGGATCTCCAGCACGCCTTCCTGGTCTGACTCGTAGGTCATCGTCGCCTTGTCGGTCTCGATCTCGACGAGTTCCTCGCCGCGGGCGACCTGGTCGCCATCGGACTTCAGCCAGCGCAGGATCGTGCCCTCTTCCATCGTGTCCGAGAGGCGTGGCATTACCAGCTCGCTCATCGTGTGCTGCTCGCCTCGCTGCTCTGCGGCACGCGGTTCAAACAGGCGAGCGCCGCCTGCACGATCTGCGGCTCGTGTGGATAGGCGATGTCCTCGAGCGGCTTTGAGTAGGGCATCGGCACGTCCGCACCCGTGACGCGCTGGACGGGAGCGTCGAGATCGTCGAAGGCCTGTTCTGAGACGAGCGCCGCGAGGTTCGCGCCGACGCCGCCGTGGGGCCAGCCCTCCTCGACGATTACGCAGTGGTTCGTCTTGCGCACCGAGACGAGGATCGTCTCGAGGTCGAGGGGACGTAGCGTGCGCGGATCGATCACTTCCGCCTGCACACCGTGCTCGTTGGCCAGCGTCTCGGCTGCGCGCTCCGCGGTCACGGCCATCCGCGAGACGCCCACGATCGTCACGTCTGAGCCCTCGCGAGCCACCCGTGCGAGCCCGAAGGGAACCAGCTCATCCTCGCCCTCGGGCACCTCGCCGCGCATGCTGTAGAGCGACTCATGCTCGATGAAGATCACCGGGTTCTCCTCGCGGATCGCGCTCTTCAAGAGGCCCTTGGCGTCGGCAGCGGTAGCCGGCACCGCGACGAGCAGGCCGGGCACGTGCAGGAACATCGCCTCCAGGCAGTGCGAGTGCGTGGGGCCTAGCTGGTGGCCCGCGCCCTGGGGCATGCGTACGACCAGCGGCACGCGCGCCTGGCCGCCGAACATGTAGTGGATGTGGGCCGCGTGGTTGACGATCTGGTCGAAGGCGAGCAGCGCGAAGTTGATCGTCATCAGCTCGACCACGGGGCGCAGGCCCGTCATCGCGGCGCCGACGCCGATGCCGACGATCGTGTTCTCAGAGATCGGCGTGTCGCGCACGCGACGCTCGCCGAACTCTGCGAGCAGCCCGTCCGTGACCTTGAAGGCGCCGCCGAACACGCCGATGTCCTCGCCCATCAGCAGCACCGACTCATCGCGCGCGAGCTCCTCGCGCAGCGCGGCGTTCAGCGCCTCGCGGTAGCGCATGACGGTCATCAGGTCACGCCGCCGGGCGTTTCGCGGCCATCCTCGCCAGCGGCCAGCGCGTGCGTCAGCTGCTGCGGGATCTCGTCGTTGGCGGCCGGCTCGGAGGGATCAGCCGCCCCCTGCTCGCGCCCCCGCCCGGCCGACTCCTCGCTGGTCGGCGCCGAGTACCAGCCGCGCACGTTGGGGTCGAGCACATAGACATCGTCATAGAGCGACTCCGGCGTCGGGAAAGGCGAGGCCTCGGCGAACTCGACCGCGCGATCGACGCGCGCGATCGCCTCTGCATCGATCCGCTCGCGCTCCGCCTCATCGATCACGCCCTCCTCAATCAGGCGTTTGGCGAACGCCGGGATCGGGTCACGCTCACGCCAGTGGGCGACCTCCTCCTTGCTGCGGTACTGCTCCGGGTCGGCCATCGAGTGGCCGCGGAAGCGATAGGTGATCGCCTCCACGAGCACAGGCCGGCGCTCCTCGCGCACGCGCTCAACCGCCTCGCTGAGCACCGCGTGGGTGTCAAGCACGTCCATGCCGTCACAGCGCATCCCCGGCACGCCGAGGCTCTCGCCCTTGCGCTGTAGATCGGTGACCGCCGAGTGGCGGCCGAGGGCGGTCCCCATGCCGAACTGGTTGTTGGTGACCATGAACACCACCGGCAGCCGCCACAGCGCGGCGAGATTGAGCGTCTCGCCGAAGGTGCCCTGGTTGGAGGCGCCGTCGCCGAAGGTGCAGAGCGTGATCTCCTCGGTGCTCTGGTAGTCGCTCGCGAGCGCGATCCCGGCTGCGATCGGCAGGTTTCCGCCGACGATCCCATAGCCGCCCATAAAGCGCCTGGAGAGATCGAACATGTGCATCGAGCCGCCGCGCCCACCCGAGCAGCCGTCGACGCGTCCGAACAGCTCCGCCATCACGTTCTCGGGCGGCGTCCCGCGCACGAGCGCGTGACCGTGCGAGCGGTAGGTGGAGATCAGGTAGTCCTCGTCGCGCAGGGCGCGCGCGCTTCCGACGATTGTTGCCTCCTCGCCGATCGAGAGGTGCAGGAAGCCGCCGACCTTGGCGCGCGCGTACATCTCACCGGCCCGCTCCTCGAAGCGGCGAATCAGCGTCATCGTCGTGAGCCACTCGCGTGCGAGCTCCGGCTCGGGGAGGCTGGCCGTGGGGATATCTGCCATCAATGCTCCACGGTACTCCAGCGCGCGATGAACTCCGGAGCCTCCAGTTGGGCGAGGTCGGCACGCAGGGCGCGCGCGAGCTTGGAGGCAGCCTGGGGCGAGCGGTCCCAGAAGAGCACCACTTCGCCGCTATCGACCTCCACGATCTCGATGTGATCGACGCGACTGGCATCCGCCAGCAGGGCTGGCGCGCGGCCGCCGCGGGTCACGATCAGACGGTAGGCATGCGTTGCCCTCATCGTGGTGCGCTGCTCGCGGGCTCGGCTTGCATGTAGGCGCGGGCCTCTGCGAGCGCGCGCTCGCCGTGAAAGACGCGCCCCGCGACGACCAGCGCCGGGACGTCGCGAACGCCGGCCTCTACGGCGGCGCGGGTGCAGGCGCTGAGTTGTTCAGCAACCGAACGCATCTCTGCGCCACGCAGGACGGCGGTCGGGTGCATCTCACAGGCCGCCGCTGCGATCAGCACGAAGTCGGGGTTCTCGAGCGAGTGCCCGCCCGCGAAGGCCTGGCGGAAGGCGGCCTGGACGAAGGGCACCGTGCGCCCGATCGAGCGCGCGTAGGTAGCCACGCGCATCGCCAGCTCGCTGTTGAAGGGAAAAGGCTCGGGCCAACGCAACGCCTGCAGCCCGAGCTCCTCGGCGCGACGCTCGATCTGCGCGCGCGCGATGTCGCGCTCCTCCGCACAGCGGTAGGCCTCGAAGCTCTCGGCCCCTCCCAGCTCGCGTGCGAGCACCGGCTGCCACTCGGCCGGGCCCGGCAGAACCTGCAGGACCTGCTCGGCCGCGAGATAGGCCAGCGGGCTAGCGAGATCGAAGTAGAAGGCGGCCGGCGCCCAGGACACCTGCTCGGGTCCTCGCCCTCTCAGCCGTGGATGAGCCAGCCGTCGGCGGCCCGTCCGGCTTCCATGACGGCCTCAGAGAGAGTCGGGTGGCCGTGGATGATGCGCGCGAGCTCGGGGAAGCCGCCCTCGAGCGCGCGGATGTTGACGAGCTCCTGGATCAGCTCGGTCGCGCGCGAGCCGACGATGTGCCCGCCGAGCAACTCTCCGTACTTGGACTCGCCCACGACCTTGACCAGGCCCGTGCGGTCGCCGTAAACGGTGCCGCCGCCGACAGCGCCGTAGGGGACCTTGCCGACGACGACCTCATAGCCCTGCTCGCGCGCCTGTGCCTCGGTCAGTCCGAAAGAGCCGACGTTGGGCGTGCAGAAGGTTGCGCGCGGGATGTCCACGTAGGCGATCGGGTGCGTGGGGCGCCCAGCGATGTCCTCCGCGGCGATGATGCCCTCATCAGAGGCCTTGTGTGCGAGCGCCGGTCCCTGCACGAGATCGCCGATCGCCCAGACTCCACTGCGCGATGTAAGCAACGCGCCGTCGACTTTGATCAGGCCGCGCTCATCCAGTTCGATGCCCGCCTCGGTGAGGCCGAGCCCTTCGACATCGGCGCCGCGCCCGGCGGCGATCACGACGTAGTCGACCTCGCTTGAGCTCTCGCCGTGAGAGAAGCTGACGCCCTTCTCACCGGCCTTGACGTCGGCGATTGGGGTCCCGGTCTGCACGTCGATGCCCTGGCGCTTGAGGCCGCGCTCCACGAGCCGTGAGATGTCCGCGTCCTCGCTGGGGAGCACGCGCTCGAGCGCCTCGAGCAGCAGTACCTCGCTGCCGAGCCGCGCAAAGCCGGAGGCGATCTCAGCGCCGGAGGCGCCCGCGCCGACGACCGCCAGGCGCGCGGGCAGCTCCGCGAGCGCCCAGGCCTGCTCAGTGCCGATCACGCGACCGCCGAGCTCCACGCCAGGGATTGGGCGCGGAACCGAACCCGTCGCGAGGATCACGCTGCGCGCGGTGAGCGTCTGCTCGCCGACGAGCACCTCACCATTCGCGCCGAGGGCGGCATCACCCTCGATCAGATCGATCTTGTTTTTCTTGAACAACCCTGCGACACCGGAGGTGAGCGTCGAGACGACCTTCTCGCGGCGCGCCTGGATCGCCTGGTAGTCGACCTCCACGCCTGAGACCTTCAGACCGAACTCCTCGCCCTCGCGGATCTCCGAGAGCAGATCGGCCGAGCGCAGTACCGCCTTGGCGGGGATGCAGGCGTAGTTCAAGCAGCGTCCCCCCACCTTGTCGCGCTCGATCACGGCGGTCTTCAGACCCAGCTGTGCCGCGCGGATCGCGGCCACATAGCCACCCGGCCCCGAGCCGATCACGATGCAGTCGTAGGAGTTCTCAGCCATCTCGCTCGCAGCCTATCGAAGGTCATCAACCCGACCAGGATCGGCGAGAGTCAAGCGAGACAAGGACGCAGGGAGCGTGGCGTGCAAGAGCACGCGAGCGACCGAGGACGCCGTATCGCGCAGGCTATCGACGGTCCTGGGCCTGGATGCGGCCCATGACGCGCACTAGCTTCCAGAACAGCCAGCCGCCGAGCCCGATCGAGACGAGGCAGACGCCTGCCGCCACTAGCGTCGAGGCCACGACCAGCGCGAGCGAGGTCACGAGCACCTGGAAGGCCAGCAGCGCCTCGAAGCCGAGCACCGCCCAGTAGCGATGCGCGTACATCCCGCGCGCCAGCAGCGTGAGCATCGACGCGATGGCGATCGCTCCCGGCAGCGAGCCGCCGCGGTGGCGCAGATCGTGCACGCTGAGCGCGCCCGCGATCACACCGACCGCTAGTACCGCGCAGACCGCGATCGCCACGAGCAGTGCCGCCGGGCGCTCGTCCGCCGCGAGCGGCAGCAGCGCCGCGCGAGCACGCTCCTCGCCACCACCGCGTGGTGTGCTCATCGCGCGATCGGCTGCGCGTCGATCAGCTTGCGCAGCGTGCGGGCTGCCTGCTCGGGGTCCGCGGCCGCGGCGATTGCGCGCAGCACGCACACGCGCTCTGCACCGGCCTCGAGTGCCTCGCCGAGATTGCTCGCGTCGAGACCGCCAATCGCGAAGAACGGCACTGGGGCGTGCGCGGCGGCATAGTGGATGAGCTTGAGCCCGACCGCGGGCCGGCCGAGCTTCGTCGGCGTCTGATGAATCGGGCCCACGCCGATGTAATCCACAAGCGCCGGATCGACCGCGTCGATCTCCCGTGGCGTGTGCGTCGAAAGTCCGATCAGCATCTCCGGGCCGACGAGCTCGCGCACCTCTGCAACGGGCATGTCTTCCTGACCCACGTGCACGCCGTCGGCGCCCACCTCTACTGCCACCGTCGGGCGGTCGTTGATGATCAGCAAAGCGCCTAGGCGCTCACACAGCGCCCTGGCCGCGTTTGCGACCGCGGCCAACTCGTCATCGGCGAGATGCTTCTCGCGTAGCTGCACTACCTCCACGCCGCCTGCGACCGCCCCGCGCAAGAGCTCGGGCAGGGCGCTCGCGTCGGGAGCTGCGCCGCAGACCAGATACAGACGCGCGGCTGCCAGACGCGCGCGCCGTTCGGAGCCAAGATCGAGCACTGTCATCGCCCACAAGTCTCGCAGGCCCGCGATCCTGCTCTCCGGCTCGAGTGCGGGCTAGCATCAGACACATGGGCGAAACGCGCCATGTGGATGTGATCGTCGTCGGCGGCGGCATCATCGGACTGGCCGTCGCCTGGCGCGCGCGCCAGCGCGGCATGTCCGTGACCCTGATCGAGCGCGACCAGTCCGGCCAGGGCACCTCCCGTGTCGCGGCGGGGATGCTCGCGCCGGTGGCTGAGGTTGAGTTTGGCGAGAGTGGCCGGCGGCTGCTCGAGCCTGGGCCTGCGATCGGCCGCGATCTGGCCCGCGTTTGCCGCTGAGTTGCAGGAAGCCTCGGGGATCGCGCTCGAGTTGCAGCAGACGGGCACCCTGCTGCTCGCGCGCGACGATGATGAGGCTCGCGAGCTCGAGCGCCAGCTCAGCTTCCGCGCCTCCCTCGGCTTGCGAGTCGAGCGTCTTCGTCCGAGCCAGGCGCGCGAGCGTGAGCCCGCGCTGGCCCCGACCTTGCGACTCGCGCTTGAAGCCCCCGACGATCACTCGATCGACCCACGCCCGGTGCTCGCCGCGCTGCGTGAGGCCTGTGACCGGACGGGGGTGTGCGTCCGCGAGCAGACCGCCGTCGCGCGCATCGAGCTCGACGCTGGCGAAAATGTGTGCGGAGTGGTGCTCGCGGATGCGGAGCGGATCGCTACCGAGCAGGTCGTGCTCGCGGCCGGTCCCTGGAGTGAGCTGATCGCGGGGCTGCCGCCGCGCGCGCGTGTCCCCGTGCGTCCCGTCAAGGGCCAGATCCTGCGCCTGCGCGATCCTGCCGGCCCAGGTTTGCTGCGCCGCACGGTGCGCTTCGAGGGTGGCTATCTCTTGCCACGCGGCGATGGGCGCTACGTGCTCGGCGCAAGCATGGAGGAGCGCGGCTTCGAGCTCGCGCCGACCGCGGGCGCTGTCTATGAGCTGCTGCGCGACGCCAACGAGCTTGTGCCCGGCGTGCGCGATCTCGAGATCGAGGAGCTCTCGGTGGGGCTGCGCCCGAGTACGCCCGACAACACCCCGGCGATCGGAGCGGGTGCGCTCGCGGGTCTGACCTGGGCCACCGGTCATCACCGCAACGGCATCCTGCTCGCCCCGCTCACCGCTGAGCTCCTGGCGGGTCTGCTCGATCCTTCCGCGGCCAGGCCCGAGCACGAGCAGCTGCTTGCGACATGTGCTCCGGAGCGTCTGACGCAGGGGGGCGCGCAGGCCGAAGAGGCGCCGCTCGCGGTCGCGGGGAGGGGCTCGTGATCATCGTCAACGGGCAGAGCTCTGAGGTGCCAGCCGGCGAGACCGTCGCAGGGGTCTTGGCCCGCATGGGTCTCGCCGAGAGTGCCCGCGGGGTGGCCGTCGCGGTTGATGGTGAGGTCGTGCCGCGTGCCGACTGGAGCTCGCACACGCTCGGCGAGCATGCCCGTGTCGAGGTGCTGACAGCGATGCAGGGCGGGTAATGGAGGACTCACTGATCATCGCGGGCAGGACGCTGCGCTCACGGCTGATCCTCGGGACTGGCGGCTTCCCCTCGCTCGAGCTGATGGCCGCAGCGATCGCCGCGAGCGGGTCAGAGCTCGTGACGGTCGCGCTGCGCCGCATCGGGGTGGGCGGGGAACTCAGACGTCGAGGTTCACTTGTCGACCTGCTCGCGGCCGCCGGCGTCGAGCTGCTGCCGAACACGGCCGGCTGCCACACCGCGCGCGACGCAGTGCTCACGGCGCGGCTGGCACGCGAGGCCTTCGCAACCGACTGGATCAAGCTGGAGGTGATCGGCGATGAGGACACGCTGCTGCCCGACGCCCCCGAGCTGCTGCGCGCCGCTGAGGAACTCGTCGACGAGGGCTTTGTGGTGCTGCCCTATACGACCGATGACCCCGTGCTCGCGCGACGGCTGGCCGACATTGGCTGCGCGGCGGTGATGCCACTCGGCTCGCCGATCGGTAGTGGTATGGGTATACGCAACCCCTACAACATCGCGCTCGTGCGCGAGGCGGTCGATGTGCCCGTCGTGCTCGACGCAGGGATCGGCACTGCCTCCGATGCGGCCCTGGCAATGGAGCTCGGCTGCGATGCCGTGATGGCCGCCTCCGCGATCGCTCGTGCCCAGGACCCCGTGCGCATGGCCGCGGCGATGCGCGACGGGGTGCAGGCGGGCCGCCTGGCCTATACGGCGGGGCGTATTCCCCGCCGTACTTTTGCCAGCGCCTCGAGCCCGGGCGAGGGCCTGGCCGACTTCGCCTGATGCTGTGCGGGGCGCGCATGCGCGCCCCGGGGACGGGCGCATGCGCCCGTCCCGGACGACGGTGCATGCACCGTCGTCTCCCCGACTTAACGACTTCGATCGTGCCGTTCATCGAGGCCGGGTGGATCGTGCACTCGTAGTGGATCAGCCCCGGCTTTTCGGCCTTGATTTCGAAAGTGCCGTTTTCGCCGAAGTCTTTGGAGGTGAATTTCTGCGGCCCGCCCTCGCTGACCACGTTGTGTTCAACCGAGTCAAAGTTCGTCCACTTGATCGTCGAGCCGACCTTGACCTTCAGCGTATCTGGCACGATCGCGATATTGCGGTAGGCGATCTGCACAACCCCGCTCTGTACTGGGGCGGAGGGGGACGGGGTACCGAACTTGGGGGTCGTGTTCGGTTTCAGGCCGCTCGAGGAGGTACTCGCGGTCGTCGCGCTCGTGGTCGTGCTGCTACTGCTCGAGGAGCCGCAGCCCGCGATCAGCAGCAGACCGCAACAGGCAAGCGAAGCGGTGAGGCCTCTTCTCATTGGGGCGATCCTTTCTCAGCGATATTCGTGTAGTCGGACCATCTCATACCGTGTCTTTCGCGGTCGCACTGCAGGAGCCTGCGCCCGCGGACCCGGCTGCAAGCTCTCGCACCTCCTAGACTCACCGCTCCGATGTCACCACGTCACCTCCTCACCGGTGCTGAGCTCAGCACCTCCGAGCTCAGCGCGCTGCTCGACCGCGCGCTTGAGCTCAAGCGCGCGCCGCTCTCCTCCCAAGCGCTCGCGGGCAAGAGCGTCGCGCTGATCTTCCAGAAGCCCTCAACCCGCACCCGCATCTCCTTCGAGGTCGGCGTACAGGAGCTCGGCGGTCATCCGCTGATCTTGCGCTCCGATGAGATGCAGCTCTCCAGGGGCGAGGCGCTGCGCGACACGGCGCTCGTGCTCTCCCGGCATGTCGCCGCGGTCGGCTTGCGCACCGGGCCCGATGCCACGCTCGAGGAGCTCGCAGCGCACAGCACAGTGCCCATAATCAACATGCTGAGCGCCGGGCATCACCCCTGCCAGGCGCTCGCCGACCTGCTCACGCTGCGCGAGGCCCACGATTCGCTCGAGGGGTTGCGCCTCGCCTACGTCGGTGACGGCAACAACGTCGCCCGCTCGCTCGCCGTGCTCGGCACGCTTGCCGGCCTCGATGTCGTGCTCGCCTCGCCCGCCGGCTATTCGCTCGAGGGTCAGATCTCGACTTGCCGCCGGCGCCACCGGCACGCTCACCTTCGAGACCGACCCCTACGCGGCGGCTCGCGGTGCGCACGCCATCTATACAGATGTTTGGGTGAGCATGGGCGATGAGCAGACCGCCGATGCGCGCCGCCGCGACCTGGCTGACTACCGTCTCGACGATGCGCTCCTGGACGCGGCCGCGCCGGGGGCCTTCGCGATGCACGATCTGCCCGCGCATCCGGGTGAGGAGATCACCGCCGAGGTGCTCTACGGCGAGCGTCAGCGCATCTGGGATCAGGCTGAGAACCGCCGTCACGCCCAGAAGGCTCTGCTGGAGCTGCTGGTGGCGCCCGCGTGAACGCGGCGCCCGACGCTACCCCCCGGCCGCAGCGTGGTGATGAGCTCGAGCTGAGCATCGACTCGCTCGCCTTCGGCGGCGAGGGCATCGCGCGGCTCGGCGACGGTGGCTACGTGGTCTTTGTCGCGGGCGCAATTCCCGGTGATCGTGTGCGCGCGGTTGTGCACAAGCGCAAGCGCAGCTACGCCCACGCGCGCACCCTCGAGGTGCTCGAGCCGGGCCCTGAACGGATCGCCCCCAAGGCCGATCACCCTGGGGTCGCCTGGCAGGTCATGCCCTACGAGCGCCAGCTCGAGGTCAAGGCCGCACAGGTCGAGGAAGCGCTGCGGCGGATCGGCAAGCTCGACGACTTTGTCTTGGAGCCGATCGTCCCCGCGCTTGAGGAGTGGCGCTACCGCAACAAGCTCGAGTACTCCTTCGGCGGCGGGGATTCGGATCCCGCCCACCCCGAGGAGCTTGTCTGCGGCTTTCACGCCCCCGCGGGCGGCAACCACGTGACCGCGATGGAGGATTGTCTGCTCGCCTCAGAGCGCGGCAACCAGGCGCGCCGCGTGGCCCTGGAGTGGGCTCGCTCGCAGCAGCTGATCGCCTGGGAGCGCCGACGCATCGAGGGCGCCCGCCCCGGACGCGAGGAGCGCACCGGGCCCGCCGGCGATGGGCGCGCGCGCCTGCGCAACCTGGTCGTGCGCGAAGGTCGTCACACCGGCCTGCTGCAGGTCCGGATCGTGACCACCGACGGGGAGCTCGAGGCCGGCGCGCTCGCGGGCGCGCTCAGCGCCGCGCTCGGCGAGAGCCTCTCGGGAGTGCTCTGGACGCGTACCCGCAGCCTCGCCGAGACGACCGCGGGGGGAGAGACCGAGCTCGTCTGGGGGGATGCCGAGTTGCCCGAGCGCCTCGGTGAGCTCGACTTGCGGATCTCCTCGGAAGCCTTCTTCCAGACCAACACCGAGATGGCCGAGCTGCTCTATGGGATCGTCATCGACTACGCCGCGCTCGAGGGTTGGGAGCGCGTCTATGACCTCTACTCGGGCATCGGCACGATCGCGCTCACGCTCGCGCCGCGCGCCGGCGAGCTGTGGGCGATCGAGCTAGTCGAGTCAGCCGTCGCCGATGCGATCGCCGCCGCCAAGCGCAACGAGATCACCAACGTCCACTTCTTCGCCGGCGACACGCGCCTGGCGCTGCCCGAGCTGCTCGAGCGCGCCGGACGCCCCGACCTGCTCGTCGTCGACCCGCCGCGCGCGGGGCTCTCAAAGAAAGTCGTGCGCCGCATCATCGAAAGCTCACCCAAGCGCATCGTCTACGTCTCCTGCAACCCCACCACGCTCGCCCCCAACGCCGCCGAACTTGTTGAGGCGGGCTGGGTTTTGAAGAAGGTGCGGCCCGTCGACATGTTTCCGCAGACGCACCACATCGAGTGCGTCGCATTGCTCGAGCGGGCGTAGTTACTCGAGACGCCTCAGGTCTTCCAGATCCTGTGGTCTGCCAGCGGCGAGCTTCATCGCGCGTAGATGTTCAAGGCTGCACACGCGTATCTCAGCGCCTCTGAACTGCACAGCCAGGGCACGAGGCTGAAGTTTCATCGGGCTCGAACATCACCGGGTGCACCGTGTCTCAACTCGCTGATGAATCGGCTGAGACGCACCGTCTCCTCGAGTCGCTCCTCCGGAGTCTTCGCACGGTCGCTCGCCAGGCGCGCCCGATTGGCTCGCTCATTGCGCGCGATCTCCTCGGGAGTCCACTGACCTCGCGGCCTGCGCCCTGGGGGTGTTGGCATAGCGGCATTGTAGGCTGCCATTCATCATGCGCGCCGCCACAATCCGCGAGGGCGAGATCCTGATCGAGGAGCATCCTGATCCCGTGGCAGGCTCCGAAGAGGTGCTGGTGCGGGTTCATGCGGCCGCGCTGAATGGCGCGGACATGATGCAGCGCCGCGGCCTCTACCCCGCGCCGCCCGGCTCACCGCAGGACATACCCGGGATGGAGTTTGCCGGCGAGGTCGCGGCTCTCGGTCCGGGCGCTCCGCGCTTCGCTGTGGGAGATCGTGTGATGGGCATCGTCGGCGGCGGCGCCCAGGCGGAGCTCATCACGGCCCACGAGCGTGTGCTGATGGGCGTGCCCGAGGGTCTCGACTGGGCGGCCGCGGGTGGTCTGCCCGAGGTCTTCACGACCGCGCACGACGCGCTCTTCACGCAGGGCGAATTGCGCCCGGGCGAGCGCTTGCTCGTGCACGGTGGCGCCGGCGGTGTCGGCACCGCCGCGATCCAGCTCGCGCGCGCGGCCGGGGCGAGCGTCAGCGCGAGCGTCCGCCATGAGGCGCTGCGCGAACAGGTCGCCGCGTTCGGTGCGAGCGTGATCGCGCCCGAGGGCTTCGCCGAGCACGGTCCCTTCGATGTGATCCTCGAGCTCGTCGGCGCGCCGAACATGGCCGAGAACTTGCAGGCCCTCGATACCGGTGGGCGCATCGCCGTGATCGGTGTCTCGGCCGGCGCGAAGGCCGAGCTCAACCTGCTCGCGCTGATGGCTAAGCGCGCGCGTATCCATGGCTCGACGCTGCGCGCGCGCCCCTTGGAGGAGAAAGCGCTTGCCGCGCGCCGGGTCGAGCGCGAGGTGCTGCCGCTGTTCGCCGCCGGCGAGCTGCGCGTGCCCGTCGCCGAGACCTTCTCGCTCGCCGAGGCAGCTGCCGCCTACGAGCGCTTCGCCGCCGGGGGCAAGCTCGGCAAGATCGTCATCACCCTCTGAGGCTCAGTAGGGCGGCTGCGCGGAGTACCACTCGCCGAGCGCTCGGAAGGCCGCCCAGAAAGCGCGCTTGGCGTCCTGCTCGTCGAGCGAGTCATCGATGTTCGGCACGTACAGCGCGTCGATCGTCGGCGTCAGCTGCTGCACCTCGCCAAGGCGTGGCTCGAGCATGTGGGCGAGAGGAATCTTCATCTCCTCGAGCGCCGCCAGCGCCTCGGCGCCCATCACGACGATGATCTTCGGCTGCACGATCGCGATCTCCTCGATCACGCGCGCCACGCAGGCGAAGTCCGCGAGGGAGGCGTCGCTGAGCGGGCACTTCACGCAGAGCGTGCCGTAGACGGCCAGCGGATCGATCGAGAGACGCTTCAGTGACTTCATCAGCGCGCCGCCCGCGCGGCCATAGAAAGCGACGCCCTCCTCGATCTCCGAGGGGCGCGCGGAGTGCTTCAAGAGCATGATGTCGGCCTGCGGGTGGCCCGAGCCGAGCACCGGCATCAGGTTGCCGCGCGGGCAGTGCGGGCAGGCCTGTAGCTCGCGCGTGAGCGTGTTCAGCTCGCGGATAGCGCGCTCCAGATACTTCTCGCGAATCTCGTCATCGGTTACAGGCATCGACCCCGAGGGATTTGACGGGGTGGGCTCTTGTCCTTGACGGTGCATCAGTACTTGCGCGGGGGCTGGGTCCTTTATCTCCGTCCGCCACTGCCGTGAGTGCGGCCGAGGCGCTTCAACCGCCGCGCCTTGCTGGCGCGTCGTGCCGAGGGTGGGGTGGCCCGTGTCTGCAGGAACTTCAGCGCCTGCACATACAGCAGCGAGGAGGGCTTCGTGATGATCTCCGCGTCGCGCAGCGACTGCAGGAACTCCGCCGGCCCCTCGAAGTCGCGCATGCGGATGCGCACCGAGCCGAGCCCCTGGGCGACGTGCGAGTCCGAGCCCGCGCCGGCCGGGATCCGGTACTTGGCCGCGAAGCGGACCGCCTCGTCGTTGAAGGCGCTGATCGCCACGCGCGGGTTGAAGATCTCGATCGCATCGACCTCATCGATGACCTTCAGCAGGTGCTCATAGTCGGGCACGGAGTGCATGCGATCGAAGGGATGCGGCACATACACGAGGCCACCCTGGCGGCGGATCTCGGCGATCGTCTCTTCAAGGCTGAGCCCGCGTGGGATCTTCTCCTTCAGGAAAAGCCCGATCACCTCGCCTTCGCTGGCGGTCTTGACCTCCTCGGCGACGATTACCTTGACGCCTGCCGCGGGCCCCTGCGCGCTCGCCTCGAGCGCCCCCGAGATCTCGTTGTGGTCAGTCACGGCGATCGCTCCAAGGCCCTGTTCGCGGGCGCTTGCGAGCAGCACCTCGACAGGCGTCGCGCAATCGTGAGAGTGATCGGTGTGCATGTGCAGGTCGACATCGATCAATGGGCGTGCGCTAAGCCGCTCGCGCAGCACGGGATCGCCATCACGCGGATGCCGGCGCGCGGCGAGCGCGCGGTAGATCTCCTCGAGCCTGATCGGTCATGCCCGGCCCGTCGGGCACGAGTCGGTAATCGCCGGGGAAGTAGCGATCCATCAGCTCGGCCGTGGCGGGCAGGCTCGCCGTGCGCGCATCGAGGCGCCCGAAGAAGCTCTCCACAAAACGGCGCGCCACAAGCGTCGAGAGCAGCCGTTCGCTGGAGGAGTGAAAGGAGCCCACGTTGAGCGCGCGCGAGTGGCGCAGCGCGGCGTTTGAGGTACTCGGCGCAAAGGGCTCATGCACATGCACGAAGTCCAGCTCGACGGTGCTCAGCAGTTCCTCGACCGTGCGCGCCACGTCGATCGGCAGCGCGCCAGGACGCCTGCGCGCTCCTGGCGCGACGTCGAGCACCTCACCGACGGCGATCACCGTGGGCTGGCCCTGGTCGCTGCCCTCAAGCAGCGTGGAGGCGCCGCCCACCCGTCCCCGCGCGGCGCGGAGGGCCTTGCGCGAGGCGCGTACTCGCTCCTGAGAGCGAGAGGGCGCGAGGATCAGCACGCGGTGGCCACGAGCGGAGAGCTCCGTGGCCACGCGGGCGACGTGCGCGTTGACGTCGTTCTCGGCCTCCCAGGGATAGGGAGTCACGTGGGCGATGGCAAAGCGCGAGCTCACCGCCCCCACGATATTCCCCTCTGCGCCCCGTGGGGCGTGCCTATTTTGCGGCTGGCGCCTTGACCGCCCGCGGCTTGGCGGGTTTCTTGGCGCGGGTGGCTTTTTTCGCCGTCGCCGCTTTGGCTGTCGGCGCGGGGCGTTTGCCGCGCGCACCGGGGCGTCCGCTGTAGGCCGCGATGAACTTCTCGGTATCGGTTCGTGCGAGCTCGTCGGGGCGCTGGTTATGGGGCGACTTCATCAGGTATGAGGAGGGCCCATCCAACTGGCCGCCGAGGCCGTGGTTCAGCGCGAGCTTGCAACAACGCACTGCGTCGATCACGATCCCCGCGGAGTTCGGCGAATCCCACACCTCGAGCTTGAGCTCGAGGTTCAGCGGCACATCGCCGAAGGCCTGGCCCTCGACGCGGATGTGCGCCCACTTGCGGTCGGTCAGCCACGGCACGTAGTCCGAGGGGCCCACGTGGATGTCGCTCGCGGGCAGCTCGTGGTCCATGATCGAGGTGACCGCGTTGGTCTTGGAGATCTTCTTCGACTCCAGCCGCTCGCGCTCGAGCATGTTGTAGAAGTCCATGTTGCCGCCTACGTTCAGCTGCGAGGTGCGCTCGATCTCCACGCCGCGCTCAGCGAACAGCCGCGCCAGCGTGCGATGCACGATCGTGGCCCCGACCTGGGACTTGATGTCGTCGCCGACGATCGGCAGTTTGGCCTTTTTGAAGCGCTTGTCCCAGTAGTCCTCGCGGGCGATGAAGACGGGGATGCAGTTGACGAAGCCGCAGCCGGCCTCGAGCACCTGCTCGACGTACCACTTGGTCGCCTGCTCGGAGCCGACCGGGAGGTAGGAGACCACGACGTCGGTGTGCGTGTCCTTGAGGATCTTGACGATGTCCGCGGTCTCGCCGGGAGCCTTCGTGATCTTCTCTTTGAGGTACTTGCCGAGGCCATCGTGGGTCATGCCGCGGTAGACCGGCACGCCGAGCTTCTTGGGCACCTTGGCGAACTTGATCGTGTTGTTCTGGCCCGCCCAGATCGCTTCGCCGAGGTCCTTGCCGACCTTCTTCGCGTCGATGTCGAAAGCCGCGGTGAACTCGATGTCGCGCACGTGGTAGCCGCCGAGGTCGACGTGCATCAGGCCAGGCACGCGCTCATTGGGGTTGGCGTCGCGGTAGTAGTTGACACCCTGCACGAACGCCGAGGCGCAGTTGCCGACGCCGACGATTGCGACGCGGACCTTCTCAGACTGGTAACGCGCGGCGCCGTTCTTGGAAGCGGCGCCGTTACTGTGATTTATGCTCAAGGGGAAGTCCTTCCTAGGTTCGGGTTATCTACTCCGCCGGGCTCTCAAGGTCACACGGAGAGCTCACGGCGCACATGTCGGATGCGTTGCGCGACGGTCACGACGCTCAGTGCCGCGAGCACATACACAGCCGGCTCGAGCAGCTCGAAGTTGCCGAGCGATGCCCCGCGAGCGAAGACCAGGCCGATCGCGAGAATCACGACGCGGACCGGGCGCGTGGCGATGCCGACCTTGCACTCGACCCCCAGCGCCTCGGCGCGTGCGCGCGTGTAGCTAACCATCAGTGAGGCGAGCACCGCGACGACCACGGCGGCCGCTGCTTCGCGGTTGCCGTGCAGGGCGAAGTAGCCGGCCACGGCCGTCAGCACGATCCCCTCCTCGATGCGGTCGAGCGTGGAGTCCAGGAAGGCCCCGAAGGGCGTGCCCTTGCCCGACATGCGCGAGTAGCGCCCATCGAGCGTGTCCATGATCGAGCCGACGATGAAGGCGATCCCACCGAGGAAGAAGAGCCGTTCCCAGACGAGCACCGCCGCGACGATGTTCAGCGCAAAGCCCGTCAGCGAGATCGCGTTGGGCGTCAGGCGCGACTCGATCAGGCGGTTGCGGACGAGCTCACGTCGTTGACCGGCGCCGATCGGCGCGCGCGTGCGCCGTCCGGCACGGGGCGCGCCGCGGCTACGCCGCCGGCGCGAGGCGGCTTGTTGTCTGGGTGCCACGGGGTCAGCCGCTCGCGGTCAGCTGGGCGGCGGGGACGTTCGAGAAGCGCCACACGCTCGGTCGAGCGCGCGCGAGCCAGCTGGCGCCGTAGGCGGAGGCGCCCGCCGTGAGCGCGCCGAGAAGCGCGTCGAGGATGAAGTGGTTGGCGGTCACCACGATCACGAAGGTCATCAGGAAGGGATAGAGCAGCCACAGCACGCTCACGATCCGGTGACGCGCAAGACGCGCGAGCGGCCAGCCGATCATCAGCGCGAAGGCGACATGCATCGAGGGCACGGCCGCATAGGGGTTGAACAGTGCGTTCATTGAGGCGCTCGTGTGCGACACGTGCACACCGGTGAAGTCCGAGACGGAGTCGATGAAGCCCCACTCGGGCAGGAAGCGCGGTGGCGCCGTGGGGAACACGATGTAGCCGATCAGCGCGATCGCCATCGCGATCATGAACATGTTGCGCACGAAGTAGAAGCTGCGGTTATGGCGCATGTAGAGGTAGAGCAGCGCGCCGATCGTGACGGAGGTCTGGGCGTTCACGTAGAGCCAGCTCGCCGCGACCATCACCACATGGCTGCTCGAGGCCCAGGCCTGGATCGAGGGCTCGACGAACAGATGCAGGGTGCGCTCGAGCGAGATCAGATCGGAGGCATGCGCGAAGGCTGCGTTGGCATCGCCCTCGACGAGCCCGCGCACAAGCCGGTAGGCGAGATAGGCAAGACCGAAGAGCGAGACCTGCCGCAGCGCATCCACCCAGCCGTGCGGCAGGACGCGCGCCTGCAGTAGACGAGCGCGGGCGACCATCGCGAAAAAGCCTAGACGATGCTCAGCGGCAGCGAAGGCCGCGGCTGAAGACGCGCCCAATTGAGAAGCTGATTACGAGCTGCAGAGAGCCCGCGCGGTGCGCTTGGATGTTGGTCCAGTCTTCGCCTCCGCGTGAGACGCAGCCGCTGCCGCTGGACAGGGCCCAGTAAGGCGTGAACCGCACCCGCACCCTGTAAACGCCGGCGCGCGGGACCCACATACGCAGCGAATCGATGCCGAGAGCTTCGAGCTTCGCGGGCGCATCCGCCAGCGGCTGTGGGTCGCGCACGGCGAACAGTCGCCAATGCTTTGAGCGCCAGACTTCTTGCAGGTCGTTGAGTTGACCGCTGCGCAACAGCGATGCCTCGGCGTGCGCTGAGTAGTCGAGTGGCGCATCGGGCAGCGCGACGTAGTCGACCGCGCTACGCCTCAGCCAGGCTTGGTAACTGGCGCTGTTCAGCCCCGTCGGGTCGTCATAAAAGAGCCCGTTGCGGTAGCGGTCGAGCTGGCGCTCCCAGCCGCGCGCGAGCATCACCTGGGGGGCGATCCAGCGTGCCTCCCAGTGATCGACCGTAGGTACCGCCTCGATTCGCACTGGACGCGCTCCGTAGCCGACCCCCAACGTATGCAGCTCGGCGAGCAGGGGCGCGTAGTAGGAGGCCTTAACTGCCGGATCGGAGGACGCTGCGGCAAAGTCGGCGACGGGGGCGTTGGCCTGCCAGTAGAGCAGGAAGGGAGCAAGCACCAGCAGCACGCGTGTGCGGCGCGCGTTGCCTGGGCCGATGGCGCGCGAGCCGCCGAGCAGCACGCAGGCGGCGACGGGTCCGGCCACGAGCGAGCCGAGGCGATCGGCGTTGCCGCCGACTGCCGTGGCCAACAGGTAGGAGCCGATCAGGGCGCCCGCATAGAGCAGCGCACCGATCCGCAGTGCGCGCTGCTCGGCGGGGATCAGCGCCGCGATCAGGAGCACCCCGGCGAGCGCCGGATAGAAGGCCGAGGCGACGAACGGCTGCGAGCCGCCTTCGGGGAAGACAAAGGTGAGCAGCGCGATTGGCGCGAGCGCAGCGACCGTGAGCGCTGCGGGCCAGGCGCGCGCCGGGCCGGCCAGGCACCCGGCGAGAAAGGCCAGCGCGAGGAATGCTCCGGCGACAGGGCTGGCCACGGAGCTGAGCAAGGCGAGCACGAGCGCGAGCCACGGGCGCCGGTGCTGCGCGGCCAACAGCGCGGCGAGCGCGATCGCGAGGCCAAGGTCGAAGGGCACGCGGCTTGAGAGCAGGCCGATCGCCGCGCCCAGCCCGAACCAGGCGGCCGCGACACGTACAGCACGTGCGGGGAAGAGCCCATCGAGCAGCGCCGCAAAGAGCGCCGTGGCAAGCGTCATCGATAGTGCCGCGAGCAGCCGCGGGCCGATCAGCGCGCCGAGCGGTGGTGCAAGCAGCGAGTAGGCGAGCAGATGGTGGCCGCCGTACCAGGAGTTGTCCCAGAGCAGGAAGCCATGCTGGGAGAAGAGGTTGCTGCGGTAGCTCGCGGCGGCGAGGTCGGGGCTCGAGGGGGCGAGGATCAAATAGACCAGCGCGAGCGCCGCGGTGATCGTCCAAGCGGGCGGCAGCCGCTCGCTCCAGTCCCGCTGCGCGCCGCCGATGACGCTGCTCGGGCGGGCCGCAGCCGCTGCGCTCACCCGCCGCCCAAAAAGCCAGCGAGGCGCTCGACCAGATCCGGACGGTCGAGCCAGGGCCAGTGTCCGGCATCAGGGAGCTCGAGCAGCTCGGCGTTGCCTAGCTTCGCGACATAGTCCGCTGCGAAGTGCGAGGGGATGTATGGGTCCTTCAGCCCCCAGGCGACGAGCGCGGGCATCGTCAGCTTGCCGAGTTGCTCGCCGCAGCGCGCGAGCACTTCCGGCGGCGAGCTGCGGTAGAGGCGTAGGATCGCGCGCTGGGTGCCCTGGTCGAAGTGGTCCAGCACGCTGTCCAGGTAGGTGTCGGGCATCGGTCCCGGCGTGGCGTTTGACTCGCGCGAGGCGAGGCGCAGCGTGAAGCGGTTGGTGGCGCCCATCGCCAGCTCGCCGAGGCCGGGGGTGCGCCAGATGCGGGCGGTGCGGTGCCAGCGGTAGCCGGGGAGGAAGGGCACGGCGTTGACGATCACGAGGCGCTCGACGCGCTCGGGCAGGCGCTGCGCGAAGGCGAGCCCGACGGCGCCCCAGTCGTGCATGAGCAGCGCGACGCGCTCGATCCCCAGCTCGTCGAGAAAGCGCTCGATGAAACGGTCGTACTCCGCGACCGTGTAGGTCAGCGAGCCGGGCTTGCCCGTGCGTCCAAAGCCGGGCAGATCCGGCGCCAGGCCGCCGCCGAGGCGCAGGAAGGGCAGCCAGTCATCGGAGTTCGTGGGTACGCCGTGCAGATACAGCGGCACCGCCCCGTTCGTCGCGTCCCCTTCGCTGACAGGCGCGCTGCGCCAGAACACGGGCAGGCCATCGATCTCGGTGGTGTGCTCGCTGACGTCGGCCATCGGTGAGGCGAGGATATAGGTGCGTGTCGCGACAGATACCGTGAGCGCATGAGCCCGCCCGCGCCCCGCCGAACCGCACGCGCCCCCCGCGACAGTTGGCGCCTGCCTTCGCGTGCCCGCGTGCTGCGAGTGCGCGAACGGCTGCGCGAGGTCTACGGCAAGCCGCTGATGAAGCCCCACGGGCACCCGATCGCCGAGCTTGTGCTAACGGTGCTCTCGCAGTCGACCAACGACCGCAACCGCGACGTCGCCTTTCTGCGTCTGCGCGAGCGTTTCGCCGAGCTGGGAGCAGGTGCGCGACGCGCCGCTGGAGGAGGTCGAGGAGGCGATCCGCCCGGGCGGCATCTCCAAGGTCAAGTCCGCGCGCATCCAGGCGATCCTGCGCGCCATCGGCGACGAGCCAAGGGATCCGCCGCACGAGCTCTCGCTCGACTGGCTCGAGCGGGCGCCGATCGAGCAGGCGCGCGATTACCTCACCGCGCTACCGGGCGTGGGACGCAAGACCGCGGCTTGCGTGCTGCTCTTCTCCTACGGCCTGCGCGATGTGCCCGTCGACACGCACGTCTCGCGGGTGGGTACGCGCCTCGGCCTGCTGCGCGCGGGCGCACCCTTCGAGGAGCTGCACGATCAGATGCTCGCCCTGACCCCGCCGGGGGAGGAGCTCGAGCTGCACGTCAACCTGCTGCGCCACGGGCGGCGCACCTGCCACGCGCGCGGTCCTGCCTGTGAGGAGTGCGCGCTTGCGCGCATGTGCCCGAGTCGCGGTCTCTTTCAGCCGCGCGGGAGCACGGCGAAGGCGATCACCGCGTAGTGCAGCGCCGCCGCGGCGATCACGAGCGCGTGGAAGACCTCGTGGTAGCCGAACACCTTGGGCCACGGGTTCGGTCGCCCGCTGGCATAGACCACGGCGCCGATCATGTACAGCAGCCCGCCCGTCGCCAGGCCGGCGACGCCGAGCCAGCCGATCGTGGCGGGCAGCTCCCCGAAGACCGCAGCCGTGACCAGGCCGAGCACGACGTAGATGGCGGCGAGCAGCCACTTCGGGGCGTCGATCCAGACCAGCTTGAAAACCACCCCGCCGAGCGCGCCGGCCACAGCACGATCAGGATCGTGCTCGCCAGCGCGCCCTTCAGCGCGATCAGTGCGACCGGCGTGTAGGTGCCGGCGATCAGGACGAAGATCATCGAGTGATCGAGCCGGCGCATCCAGCGCCGCGCGGTCGGGCGCCAGGTCACGCGGTGGTAGAGCGCGCTCGTGCCGAGCAGTCCCGAGAGCGCAGCCGCGTAGATCGCCGCCGCGACGCGTGCGCGTCCATCGGATGCCGCGAGGATCAAGGCGAGCGCCGCAGGCGAGTGAGACGAAGAAGGCGTACTCGTGCAGGACGCCGCGCAGCCGGGGCTTGACCGGCTCGGCGGGCCGTGAGGTTCATGTAGAGACGGTACCGCGCCCCAGCTTTGCCTGGGCGCGCTCGGGCGAGACCTTTATTACATCCCAGGCCAGTCCTACGCGGGCCAGTCCGAGGATTAACCAGCCGGAGGGGTCGAGCTCATACCAGCGCAGGCCGTGGAAGGCCGACTGCGGGAAGGCGTGGTGGTTGTGATGCCAGGCCTCGCCGAGCGAGGGCAGCGCCAGCCAGAAGACGTTCGTGGAGTGATCGTCAGTGTCGAAGCGGCGGCGGCCGAAGAAGTGACAGATCGAGTTGATGCTCCAGGTGACGTGGTGCACGAGGAAGATGCGCACGAGCCCCGCCCACAGCAGCGCGCTGAGGCCGCCGGCCGCGAGCGAGCCGCCGCTCAGCGCGAGCCCGCCAGGAACGGCAGCCCCAGGCTGAGCAGCGCGATCAGCGGGAAGCTGCGGTTGATGCGGCGCATCACCGGGTCCTCGAGCAGGTCGCGCGCGAAGCGTTTGGAGGAGGCCTGGCCGTGCGTCGCGAACAGCCAGCCTACGTGCGCGTGCCACAGGCCGGCGAGCATCCCGCGCAAGCCGGCGCCGTGGCCGGCGTGGGGGCTGTGCGGGTCGCCCTCTTCGTCGGTGAACGTGTGGTGCTTGCGATGGTCCGCCACCCAGTCGATGACCGGCCCCTGCAACGACATCGAGCCAAGGATCGCGAGCGTGTAGCGCAGCCACGGTGCGTCTGGAAGGCGCGGTGGGTCAGCAGGCGGTGAAAGCCGACCGTGACGCCGAGCGCGGTGAGCAGGTACATGACCGCGAAGATCGCCAGGTCGCGCACGCCCAGGAAGCGGTCCCACAGCAGGACCGCGGCTGCGATCACCCCGAGGAAGGGGATCACGACCGCCGCGATGTTCACGTTGCGCTCCAGGCGGGTCACTTATCGGGCATTACCTCAAGTGTCGCCCGAGGTTACGGGCCTTTACGGATGTTTTCTCTGTGGTAACGCAGGAGGCTTCTTGTCGCTCACGGGGGCGCCGTTCAGAGCACTTGAAGCAAGGTAGAAAATCTGCCACACTCTCACTTAGATTTATAAAGCGTATCTAGAAGGAGCATTCCCACATGGCCAAGACCATAGGCATCGACCTCGGCACGACGAACTCGTGCATGGCCGTGCTCGAGGGCGGCGAGCCGACCGTCATCGAGAACGCCGAGGGCGGTCGCACGACCCCATCCGTCGTGGCCTTCACCGCCTCCGGCGAGCGGCTGGTTGGCACCGTCGCCAAGCGCCAGGCCGTCACCAACCCCCAGAACACGATCTTCTCGATCAAGCGCTTCATGGGCCGCAAGGAGGCCGAGGTGCGCGAGGAGGAGTCGATCGTCCCCTACAAGGTCGTCTCCGGCCCCAACGGCGACGCCCGCGTCGAGGCAGCCGGCGAGCAGCACTCCCCGCCGGAGATCTCGGCGATGATCCTGCAGAAGCTCAAGTCCGACGCCGAAGCCTATTTGGGCGAGACGGTCGACTCGGCCGTGATCACCGTCCCCGCCTACTTCAACGACGACCAGCGCCAGGCGACCAAGGACGCCGGCAAGATCGCCGGGCCTCGACGTCAAGCGCATCATCAACGAGCCCACCGCCGCCTCGCTGGCCTACGGCCTCGACAAGGAGTCAGACCAGACGATCCTCGTCTTCGACCTCGGCGGCGGCACCTTCGACGTGTCCGTGCTGGAGATCGGCGACGGCGTCTTCGAGGTCAAGTCGACCGCCGGCGACAACCACCTCGGCGGCGACAACTTCGACAAGGCGATCGTCGACTGGCTCGTGTCCGAGTTCAAGAAGTCCCAGGGCATCGACCTGAGCGCCGACCCGATGGCGCTGCAGCGTCTCTATGAGGCCGGCCGAGAAGGCCAAGATCGAGCTCTCGACCACGCAGGAGACGCAGATCAACCTGCCCTTCATCACCGCCGACGCCTCCGGCCCCAAGCACCTCGATACGCGCCTGACGCGCGCCAAGCTCGCCGAGCTGACCTCGGCGCTGCTCGACCGCGTCGTCGCGCCCGTCAGCCAGGCGATCGACGACGCCAAAAGCAAGGGCGTCAAGGAGATCGAGCACATCGTGCTCGTCGGCGGCATGACGCGCTCGCCGGCGGTGCAGGAGAAGGTCAAAGAGCTGACCGGCAAAGAGCCTCACCGCGGGGTCAACCCCGATGAGGTCGTGGCCGTCGGCGCGGCGATCCAGGCGGGCGTGCTCGCCGGCGACGTCAAGGACGTGCTGCTGCTCGACGTGACGCCGCTGACGCTCGGCATCGAGACCAAGGGCGGCGTGATGACGAGGCTGATCGAGCGCAACACGACGATCCCGACGCGCAAGGGCGAGGTCTTCTCGACCGCCGAGGACAACCAGCCCTCGGTCGAGATCCACGTGCTGCAGGGCGAGCGCGAGATGGCGCAATACAACAAGTCGCTCGGCAAGTTCCAGCTCACCGGCATCCCGCCGGCGCCGCGCGGCATCCCGCAGATCGAGGTCGCCTTCGACATCGACGCCAACGGGATCCTCAATGTCTCGGCCAAGGATCTCGGCACGGGCAAGGAGCAGAAGATCGAGATCAAGTCCGGCTCGGGCCTCTCAGATGATGAGATCAAGAACATGGTCACCGACGCCGAGGCGCACGCCGAGGAGGACCGTCGCGCGCGGGAGCTGGCCGAGGCCCGCAACAACGGCGAGAACGCCGCCTACCAGGCCGAGCAGCAGTTGGCCGACCTCGGCGATCAGGTCGACGCCGACTCCACGTCGCGCATCGAGGAGGCGATCAAAGAGGTCCGCGAGGTGCTCGAGTCCGAGGACGCCGCCGAGATCAACGCCAAGGCCGAGGCGCTACAGACGGCCTTCCACGCGGTCTCCGAGGCGATGTACCAGCGCGCACAGGAGCAGGCCGGTGCATCGGGACCCCACCCACCCAACGGCGCCTCGGCAGACGGCGCCGCTGCGGAGTCCTCGGGATCCGATGAGGAGGACGTGGTGGATGCTGAGGTTGTCGACGAGCCGAAGGTCTAGGAGCGTCGATGAGCGACACCGGCGAGACCCTTGACGAGCAGACCCCCGACGCTCCGGCGTCGGGGGACGGCGAGGCGCCCGACGGCGTCTCCGAGCTTGTTGCCGAGGTGATCTCAGACCAGATCGAGGATGCCGATGAGAGCGCGCTGCGCGGCGATGTCGATGAGCTCGTGGACCTGGCCGCTCAGCGCGATGAGTACCTCGCGCTTGCGCAACGCACCCAGGCGGACTTCGAGAACTACCGTAAGCGCGTCGCGCGCGAGTCGGCCGCCGCGCTTGAGCGCGGCACGAGCGCGCTCGCGAAGGAGCTCCTGCCGGCGCTCGACAACCTCGATCGTGCGCTTGCCGAAGCGGACGCGACAGGTGGAGAGGCGGATGGAGAAGACCCGCTGCTGGCGGGCGTGCGGCTTGTGCGCGCGGAGCTGAGCGCCGCGCTCGCGCGTGCGCGGATCGAGTGCTATTCGCCCGTCGGCGAGCCCTTCGACCCGGCGCTGCACGAGGCGATGGCGACCGCCGAGCAGCCCGCCGACGGACACCCCAGCGGCACGGTCGTGGAGGTCTACCAACCCGGCTACCGGATCGGCTCGAGCATCATCCGCCCGGCACGCGTGGTCGTGGCGGCATAGCGGAGGCTCAGATGGCGACACGGCCCGACTACTACAAGACGCTCGGGGTCGAGAAGAAGGCCAGCGCCGAGGAGATCAAGAAGGCCTACCGCAAGCTCGCTCGCCAGTACCACCCCGATCGCAACCCCGATGACAAGAACGCGGAGGCGCGCTTCAAGGAGATCTCCCAGGCCCACGACGTGCTGGGTGATCCCGACAAGCGCAAGCAGTACGACAGCGGCACGGGACCCTTCACGACCGGTGCCGGCGCCGACGGCGGCTTCGGCGGCTTTGGCAACTTCGACTTCGACGCCTCCTCGATGGGCGACATCCTCTCGAACCTCTTCGGTGGCTCCACGAGCGGCAGGCGCGTGCGCACCAAGCCGCGCGCCGAGAAGGGCGCGGACCTCGAGGCGCAGGTCTCGATCACCTTCGACCAGGCCGTCGCGGGTGCCCAGGTCCCGCTACAGGTGCCGATGCACGCGACCTGTGAGACCTGCCGCGGCACGGGCGCCAAGCCCGGGACCACGCCGATCGTCTGCCCGCGCTGTGAGGGACGCGGGATCGAGACGCAGGGGCAGGGGATGTTCTCGATCTCCCAGCCCTGCTCGCGCTGCGGCGGCGCGGGCACGGTGATCGAGGATCCCTGCCCGACCTGTAAAGGCAGCGGCGCGGTGCGCACGGTCAAGCGCATGCGCGTGAACATCCCTGCGGGTGTGCGCGAGGGCAGCCGCATCCGCCTCGCCGGCAAGGGCGAGCCAGGGCGCAACGGCGGCCCTGCAGGAGACCTCTATCTGATCACGCATGTCACCCCCTCGCCGCTGTTCACGCGCAAAGGGGACAACCTCGAGGTCGAGGTTCCCTTGAGCATCCCCGAGGCACTGCGCGGCGCCGAGGTGCAGGTGCCGACGCTGCACGGGACCAAGACGCTACGCGTGCGCCCCGGCACCGCGCACGGGACCGTCCAGCGCTTGCGTGGCGAGGGGCCACCGAAGCTCGGCAAGAACTCCGAGCACGGTGACATCCACTACCGCTTCGTGATCGACGTCCCCGAGAAGCTCAGCAAGGAGCAGGAACAGGCGGTCGAGGCGCTCTCAAAGACGATGCCCGAGGATCCGCGCGCGGGTCTCTTCGCTAATAACGGCGGGGCTGCGGCTGGTGACACGGCGAGCGCGGAGGCCGGGAAGGGAGGCGCAAGCTAATGGCCAGCGAGAGCCACGAAGCGGCTAAGCCCGCGCGCCGCGAGGTGCCCACGGTCACGCGCATCGAGGTCGAGACCGACCGCGGCGTGTTCATGATCTCGGTCGCCGCCGAGCTCGCCAACCTGCACCCGCAGACACTGCGCATCTATGAGGCGCGCGGGCTGATCGAGCCCAAGCGCTCCTCGAAGGGCACGCGCCTCTACTCCCAGGACGATGTCGAGAAGCTCAGGCGCATCCAGGAGATGACCGCTGAGCTCGGCCTCAACCTCGCGGGCGTCGAGCGTGTGCTGCGTCTGGAGGAAGAGATCGAGAGCATGCACTCGCGCATCGAGGAGATCGAGCTCGAGGCGCTGCAGGCGCAGGTGCGTCTGGCCGAAGAGCTCGAGCAGGTACGTCGCTCCTTCCGCGCCGAGCTCACCGTCCCCTACCGCGGCGGCCTTGAGCTCGTGCGCGCCGCCGACGCTCGCTCCCCATTCCGTAAGCCACCGCCAAAGAGGACATAGAGATGCGTGCCGATCGCTTCACGATCAAGTCCCAGGAGGCGCTCGCCGCGGCCGGTAGGATGGCCGAAGAGCGCCGCAACCCCCAGGCCACCCCGCAACATCTGCTCGCGGCGCTGCTCGCCGAGCCCGCGGGGGCGGCCACGAGCGCTGAGTCCGCCGGCGGTGTGGTGCTGCCGGTGCTCGCCAAGCTCGGCATCTCCCCCGGCCCCCTGCGCGCCCAGGTCGAGGACGCACTGGCCGAGCTGCCCGTGCTCGGCGAGAGCTCGAGCGCTGAGGCCGGGCCGAGCGCGGAGTTCGTCGCGGTCCTGCGCGCAGCGGAGCGGGAGGCAGCTCAGCGACCAGTACGTCTCGACCGAGCACCTGCTGCTCGCGCTCGCCGATGAGAAGGGCATGGCGGGACGCGCGCTCGCAAGCGTCGGCGCTACCCGTGAGCGACTCTTGCAGGCGCTCACGGAGGTGCGCGGTTCACACCACGTGACCGACCAGTCCCCTGAGGAGAAGTACGAGGCGCTCGAGCGCTTCGGCCAGGACCTCACGCAGGCGGCTGAGCAGGGCAAGCTCGACCCGGTGATTGGCCGTGATGAGGAGATCCGCCGGGTCATCCAGGTGCTTTCACGTCGGCGCAAGAACAACCCGGTGCTGATCGGCGAGCCGGGCGTGGGCAAGACCGCGATCGTCGAGGGTCTCGCGCAGCGGATCGTCTCCGGGGACGTGCCCGAGTCGCTGCGCGAACGGCGCGTGATCGCGCTCGACATGGGCTCACTGATCGCGGGCGCCAAGTACCGCGGTGAGTTCGAGGACCGCCTCAAGGCAGTGCTCGGCGAGGTCTCGGCGGCGCAGGGCAACGTCATCCTGTTCCTCGACGAGCTGCACACGATCGTCGGCGCGGGCGCGGCCGAAGGCGCGGTCGACGCGGCCAACCTGCTCAAGCCGATGCTCGCGCGCGGGGAATTGCGCTGCGTGGGCGCGACCACGCTCGATGAGTACCGCAAGCACATCGAGAAGGACGCGGCCCTGGAGCGCCGCTTTCAGCCGGTCATCGTCGGCGAGCCCTCCGTCGCGGACACGATCGCGATCCTGCGCGGGCTAAAGGAGCGCTACGAGGTCCACCACGGCGTGCGCATCCAGGACAGCGCGCTGATCGCCGCCGCGACGCTCTCGGACCGCTATATCGCTGATCGCTTCCTGCCCGATAAGGCGATCGACCTGATTGACGAGTCGGCCTCGAAGATCCGCATCGAGATCGACTCGCTGCCGACCGAGATCGACGAGGTCGACCGGCGCGTGATGCAACTCGAGATCGAGCTCACCTCGCTCAGCAAGGAGACCGACGAGGCCTCCGCGGAGCGGCGCGCAGCGATCGAGCGCGAGCTCGCGGAGCTGAAGGAGCAGTCCGCTGCGATGAAGGCGCAGTGGCAGAACGAGAAGCAGGCGATCAAGGGCATCTCCGATCTCAAGGAGCAGCTCGAGCAGGCCCGCACCGAAGCCGAGCGCGCGCAGCGCGAAGCCGATCTCGAGCGCGCCTCCAAGCTCCTCTACCAGGACATCCCCGAGCTCGAGCGCCAGCTCGCCGAGCGCGAATCGGGCGAGGATGAGCGCGACGGCAGCCCCGAGCACCCCGCGCCGGTGTTCCTTAAGGAGGAGGTTGACGCGGACGACATCGCCGAGGTCGTCGCGCGCTGGACGGGCATCCCCGTCAACCGCCTGCTCGAGGGCGAGACCGCGAAGCTGATCCATATGGAGGACCGCCTGCACGAACGCGTCATCGGCCAGGACGAGGCGGTCGAGGCCGTCGCGACCGCGCTGCGGCGCTCGCGCGCCGGCCTTCAGGACCCCGACCGTCCGATCGGCTCCTTCCTGTTCCTCGGCCCCACGGGCGTGGGCAAGACCGAGCTCGCGCGGGCGCTGGCGGAGTTCATGTTCGACTCCCAGGACGCGATGATCCGTATCGACATGTCCGAGTACATGGAGAAACACTCCGTCTCGCGCCTGGTCGGCGCGCCCCCCGGATACGTCGGCTATGAAGAGGGCGGTCAGCTGACCGAGGCGGTGCGCCGCCGCCCCTACTCGGTGGTGCTGCTCGACGAGATCGAGAAGGCGCACACGGACGTCTTCAACACGCTGCTGCAGGTGATGGACGACGGGCGCCTAACCGACGGTCAGGGTCGCACGGTGGACTTCAAGAACACGGTCTTGATCATGACCTCGAACATTCCTGTGCCTGCCGGCTCGGATGACACGCAGATCCGCGCGGCGCTGCTCGACCACTTCAAGCCCGAGTTCATCAACCGCCTCGATGACATCGTGCGCTTCGACGCGCTCAGCCGCGAGCAGCTCACCGAGATCGTCGACCTGCAGGTCGCGCTCGTGATCGATCGCGTGGCTGAGCGCGGCGTCGAGGTGACGCTCACCGACGGCGCACGCGAGCTGCTCGGCAACCTCGGCTATGACCCCGCCTACGGTGCGCGGCCGCTGCGCCGCGTGATCCAAAAGCAGCTGACCGACCGGCTCGCGCTGGCGCTGCTGCAGGGCGAGATCCGCGCCGGGGACTCGGTTCAGGTCGACGCCGTCGATGGGCAGCTCGTGCTGGAGAAGGTCCAGACGGCAGCGGTCGCGAGCTGAGCAGGAGCAGCACGGCTCCGCCCAGATTGCAGGCAAATCCTGCCTATAATGCAGGCATGTCAAGAATCCAGTACACGATACGCCGCGTGTCGCCTGCTCTCGATGCCGAGCTTCGTCGCGAGGCGAGCGAGACCGGCAAAACCCTCAACGCCGTGGTTGTGCAGACGCTCGAGAACGCGAAGCTGCACTCCACAGCCTGTGAACACGACGACCTCGACTGGTTCATCGGGCGCATGCCGGCTGGCGACGGCGAGGAAGCCGACGCGCAAGCATGGCTCGACGCACTCCCCGTCGAGCCCGCCGCGTGAAGCTCGCCCTAGACACGAACGCCTACAAGGCTCTCGGCGAAGGCAACCAGCAACTAGCCGAGGAAGCACGCACAGCCGATGCCGTTGGTCTACCGATGATTGTGCTCGGAGAGCTTTGGTTCGGCTTCATGAACGGAACCAAGCTACGACAGAACGCCGCCACGCTCGAACGCTTCCTCGCCACACCCCGCGTTCGAGTGCTCGACCCCGACCGCCAGACAACTCGTGTCTTCGGCGAGATCGCAACCCTGCTCCGGCAAGCAGGCATTGCGATACAGCAAAACGACATCTGGATCGCGGCGCTGTGCAAACAACACGGATTCGCGCTCGCAACCCGAGACCGTGGCTTCCAACACGTCCTCGGACTCGAGGTCATCGAGTTCACCGCTCACGTGACGTGAGAGAGGTCTCTATGCGCAGACCTCCTCGATCGGGTAGAACCGCATTACGCCTTCCAGCCGTTTCGGCGCACGCGACCATCGCCTAACTCGGAGGAGTCACCCATGCCCACCTACATCATGCTCTCGACCCTCACGCCTGAGGGCGTACAGACTGTCAAGAACAACCCGCAGCGGATCCGCGAGGTCAACAAAGAGGTCGAACAGCTCGGCGCGACCGTCAAGGCCCAGTGGGCCACGCTCGGACACGTCGACTTCATCTCCGTCGTTGAGGCCCCCGACGAGGGCACGATGGCGCGCGTCTCGCTCGAGCTTGGCTCGCGCGGCACCGGCCGCTATGAGACGCTCGCGGCGATCCCCGTGGAGGACTTCATCTCCTCGCTGTAACGTTCGGCCTCCCGAGCCCGGAAGGGACGGATCACGGATATGAACGCCGACGACCCCGATCAGAAGCCACAGAGCCCCTCCGCGCACGAGGGTAGGTCGGGCGGCGCCCCGGGTATATCGCTCGTGCCCGAGCCGATGCAGGAGGCGGAAGTGCAGGCCCAGCTGGATGACATCGACGTCGACGCTCCGCGCGTGGGGATCGTGATGGGCTCCAAGAGCGACATGGAGACGATGGAGAAGGCCGGCAAGGAGCTCGAAGATCGCGGCATCCTGCACGAGATGCGCGTGATGTCCGCGCACCGTGAACCCGATGTGGTGGCCGAATACGCCAAGAACGCACACATGCGCGGCCTGCGCGTGATCATCGCCGGCGCTGGCATCTCCGCGGCGCTGCCCGGCGCCGTCGCCGCGCACACCGACCTGCCCGTGATCGGCGTGCCCCTCTCCGGTCGCCTCAGCGCCGCGGGCGGTCTCGACGCGATCCTCTCGATCGTGCAGATGCCGCCCGGTGTGCCCGTTGCCTGCGTGGGGCTCGACAACCCGCGTAACGCCGCGATCCTGGCGGCGCAGATTCTCGGCGCCTGAGCGATGATCGCGCGCTACTCTCGCCCCGAGCTCGCCGACCTGTGGACGGATCAGGCGCGCATGGAGACATGGCGGCAGGTCGAGGTCGCCGCCTGTGAGGAGCTGCCCTCGCTGCTCGGCGAGGATGGACCGGGCGCACCTGAGCTCGAGGCGATCCGCGCGGCCAGCTTCACCGTTGAGGCGGTCAACGAGCGCGAGCGCACGACCGACCACGATGTGGCCGCCTTCGTCGATGTGCTCGCCGGCTCCGCGGGCGAGGCCGGGCGCTGGATCCATTTCGGCCTGACCTCCTCCGACGTGCTCGACACCGCGCTCGCCCTGCAGCTGCGCGCGGCCGGAGAGCAGATCGTGGCCGGCGCTCACCAACTGACCGCCACGCTTGCCGCCCGCGCGCGCGAGCATGCCCAGACCCTCTGTGTGGGACGCACCCACGGCGTGCACGCCGAGCCCACCAGCTTCGCCATCAAGCTCGCCGGCTTCGCCTTTGAGGCGCATCGCAACGCCGAGCGCTTGCAGCGCGCCTTCGCGCAGACCGCTGTCGGCGCGCTCTCCGGAGCCGTTGGCACCTATGCCGCCACCAGCCCCGACTTCGAGGCGCGCGTGCTCGCCCGCCTGGGACTGCAGCGCGAGGACGTCTCCACGCAGGTCGTCCCCCGCGACCGCCACGCCGAGCTGCTCAGCGCGATTGCGCTTGCGGGCGCTGGCCTCGAGCGCTTCGCCACCGAGGTTCGCCACCTGCAGCGCACCGAGGTGCGCGAGGTGCAAGAGGCTTTTCGCGCCGGGCAGAAGGGCTCCTCGGCGATGCCCCACAAGCGCAACCCGATCAAGAGCGAGCAGATCAGCGGCCTCGCCCGCGTGCTGCGCGGCAACGCCCAGGCCGCGCTTGAGAATGTCGCCCTCTGGCACGAGCGTGACATCTCGCACTCCTCCGTCGAGCGTGTGATCCTGCCTGACTCCACGATCCTGATCGACTACCTCCAGCAGCGCACGATCGCGCTCGCCCGAGACATGACCGTCGATGTCGAGCGGATGCGCGCCAATCTCGAGCTGACCCACGGCGCGCTCTTCTCCCAGCGCGTCCTGCTCGCGCTCGTCGAGAGCGGCCTCGCGCGCGACGACGCCTACCGTGTCGTCCAAGAGCTCGCCCAGCGCGCCTGGGATCAGGGCATCCCGCTGCGCGATCTGCTCGCCGCCGATGACCGCGTCGCGGCCCTCCCTCTAAATGAGATCTTCGACTACGCGCACTATCTGCGTCACGCTGATGAGATTCTCGCGCGCCTGGATGAGATCGCCTGAATAGGCCTTCGCGGTCTCCGCCCGCGCTGGTAGCATCGCGCCACGTGAGCGCCCTCGCCGACCTGCCCCTAATCGCCAGCGGGAAGGTCCGTGAGATGTATGACCTCGGCACGCCGCCCGCGCTCGGCGCGCCCGCGCTGCTGATGGTCGCCAGCGATCGCATCTCGACCTACGACGCTGTCCACCCCACGCCGATCCCCGACAAGGGCAAGGTCCTCACCGGGCTCTCCGTTTTCTGGTTCGAGAAGACCACCGAGATCCTCGCCAACCACCTGCTCTCGATCAGCGAGGGCGTACCCGAGGAGGCGCGGGGCCGCGCGCTCGCCGTGCGGCGGCTGAAGATGCTGCCCGTGGAGTGCGTCGTGCGCGGCTACATCACCGGCTCCGGCTGGAAGGACTACCAGGCCACCGGCACCGTCTCGGGCATCTCTCTGCCCGCGGGCCTGCGCGAGTCCCAGCAGCTGCCCGAGCCGATCTTCACGCCCTCGACCAAGGCCGAGGAGGGCCACGATGAGGCGATCGACTTCGAGCGTGCCGTCGAGCTCGTCGGCGACCGTGCGCTGATGGAAGAGGTTCGCGACGACTCCATCGAGCTCTACTCATTCGCCGCCGACCACGCGCAGCAGCGCGGCGTGATCCTCGCCGACACCAAGTTCGAGTTCGGTCTCGACGAGAGTGGCGCGCTGGTGCTCGGCGATGAGGTGCTCACGCCCGACTCCTCGCGCTACTGGCCCGCCGATGGCTTTGAGGTTGGGCGCTCGCAGCCGAGCTTCGACAAGCAGTACGTGCGTGATTGGGCCTCCTCGAGCGGTTGGGACAAGAAGCCACCCGCGCCTGCCATCCCCGATGACGTCGTTGCGGGAACCCGCGCGCGCTACGTCGAAGCTTATGAGCTGATCACCGGTGAGCCCTTCCAGGCCTGGCTAGAGCGCTCCGGGGCTGCGTGAGAGCCCGCGTCCTGATCCGCCCCAAGGCGGGCATCCTCGATCCACAAGGCGTCGCCGTCGAGCGCGCGCTGCCCGCACTCGGCTTTGCAGGCGTCGCCAACGTGCATGTCGGGCGGCTCGTCGAGCTCGACGTCGAGGACCCCGCCCAGCTTGACGCGATGTGCGAGAAGCTGCTCGCCAACCCGCTCGTCGAGGACTACGAGATAGAGATGGTGGGATGACTCAGGGTCAGGGGCGGCCGGACCAAGCAGATCAAGGAAGCAGGCCCGAAGGCTTGGCGGGCCAAGTCGAGGGCCGATGACGCAGAGATGCGCCGTGTCAGGCCGTTCCTGATGAAGTTCGGCGTTCTTCAGTTCCCTGGCTCCTGTGACGAGGTCGACGCGCTGCAGGCCGCGCGCCGCGTCGGCGATGCAGAGCTGATCTGGCACGGCTCGCGCGACCTCAAGGGGGCCGACGCGATCATCGTCCCCGGGGGCTTCTCCTATGGCGACTATTTGCGCGCTGGCGCGATCGCACGCTTCAGCCCCGCGATGGAGTCCGTCATCGCCTTCGCCGCTGACGGTGGGCTCGTGCTCGGGATCTGTAACGGCTTTCAGGTGCTCTGTGAGGCACAGCTCCTGCCGGGCGCGCTGCTTCCCAACACCAACCGCCATTTCACCTTCCGCCAGGTCGAGCTCGAGGTGCTCAATAGCGGCGGGTCTTTCACCGGCGCCTGCGCGCTCGGCGAACACCTGAGCATTCCCGCCAAGCACGCCTGGGGGCGCTACTACGCCGACTCCGAGACGCTCGCCGCGATGGACCGCAGCGGACAGCTCCTGCTGCGCTACGCCCCGGGCGAGAACTTCAACGGCTCTTTGCATGACATCGCCGGCGTCTGCAACGAGCGCGGCAACGTCTTCGGCCTGATGCCTCATCCCGAGCACGCTGTCGATGAGCTGATCGGGGGCTCAGCCGACGGGCTGAAGATCTTTGAGTCGATGCGTATGGCCGTCGATGGTGCGCACGCATGATCGAGCTGCTGCCCACGCTCGAGGACGCGCTCGCGCTCGGGCTGACCGAGTCCGAGTACGCGCTCGTCTGCGAGAAGCAGGGCGGACCGCCCAACCAGGTGGAGCTCGCGATGTACTCGCTGCTCTGGAGCGAGCACTGCGCCTACAAGCACTCCAAGAAGCTGCTGCGCACGCTGCCCACCGAAGGCCGCCATGTGGTGATGGGGCCGGGCGAGAACGCCGGCGCGGTCGACGTCGGCGATGGGATCGTCTGCGCCTTCAAGGTCGAGTCGCACAACCACCCCAGCGCGGTCGAGCCCTTTCAGGGCGCCGCTACCGGCGTTGGAGGGATCCTGCGCGACATCTTCGCGATCGGCGCGCGTCCGATCGCGGTGCTCGATTCGCTGCGCTTCGGCGAGCCCACAGGCGCTCGCGCGCGCTACCTGCTCGAGGGCGCGGTCTCGGGGATCGCTCACTACGGCAACTCGATCGGCGTGCCCACGATCGGCGGCGAGCTCTACTTCGAGGCCCCCTATGAGCAGAACTGCCTCGTCAACGCGATGGCATTGGGGCTCGCGCGGCGCGAGCAGCTCGTGCGCAGCGCCGCCGCTGGTCCCGGCAACCTGCTCGTGCTCTTCGGCGCCTCGACCGGCCGTGACGGCATCGGCGGCGCCTCGGTGCTCGCCTCCGCTGAGCTCGGCGGCGAGGGCGAAGAGGACAAGCGACCCACCGTCCAGGTCGGCGATCCCTTCGAGGAGAAGAAGCTGCTCGAGTGCTCGCTTGAGCTGCTCGAGCAGGGCCTGATCGTTGCCCTGCAGGACCTCGGCGCCGCTGGGCTGACCTCCTCGGCCTCGGAGATGGCCTCCAAAGGCGAGGTTGGCATCGACATTGACGTCGCCAGCGTGCCCCTGCGCGAGCCCGGCATGGAGCCCTTTGAGGTAATGGTCAGCGAGTCCCAGGAGCGGATGCTCTGCGTCGTCGAGCCGGCGAACCTGGAGGCGGTGCTGGCGCTGTGTGAGAAGTGGGAGGTCAACGGCGCCGCGATCGGCACCGTCACCGACAGCGGGCAGATGCGCGTGCTGCGCGGCGGCGAGCTCGTGGGCTCGATGCCCGTCCGGGCGCTCGTCGATGACTGTCCGCTCTATGACCTCGAGCCGCGCAAGCCTGAGCAGCCGCTTTACCCCTCGCCGATCGCTTCATTGGCCGTGGGCGCGAACCCGACCGAGACCCTCCTAGCGCTGCTGGCGAGCCCCAACATCTCATCGCGCCGCCCACTTTTCGAGCACTACGACCCGATCGTTCAGTCGCGCACCGTGCGCCGCCCCGAGCAGGCCGACGCCGCCGTGCTCGCGCTCGCCGATGGGAGTGCGCTGGCCGTGAGCATCGACGGTAACGGTCGTCGCGTCGCTGCGGACCCCTACCGCGGCACGATCGCCACCGTGCTCGAGTGCGCCGCCAACCTCGCCTGCGTGGGCGCCGAACCGCTGGGCACGACCAACAACCTCAACTTCGGTAACCCCGAGAAGGGGCACATCGCTTGGCAGCTGAGCGAGTCCGTGCGTGGACTCGGCGAGGCCTGCCGCGCGCTCGAGGCGCCGATCGTCGGCGGCAATGTCTCCCTCTATAACGAGGGCGCCACCGGCCCGATCTATCCCACGCCCGTGATCGGCATGGTCGGGCGCCTGCCCGATGCGCGCCGGGCAGCCGGGCTCGGCTTCCTGCGCAGCGGCGATGAGATAGCCTTGGTCGGTGCCTTTGCGCCCTCGCTGGCCGCGAGCGAGCTTGCGAAGCTACGCGGCGAGGCGCTCCCCGACGGCCTGCCCGAGATCGACATCGAGGCGATCCGCGCCACGCAGCTCGCCGTGCGCGACGCGGTGCGCGCGGGAGCGCTCGCGAGCGCCCACGACATCGCCGAGGGGGGGCTCGCGGTGGCCTTGGCCGAGTGCTGTCTGGCGGGAGGGCTGGGCGCCGCGGTGGTGGTGGACGCAGCGCTCTTGGCCGCGTCTACGCCGGAGGATGCGCTGTTCGGGGAGGCGTCGGGTGGCTTCATCGTCAGCGGCGGGGCGAGCGCCCTGAGCGAGCTCGAGGCACACGTGCCGCTACAGAGACTCGGTCGGGTGCAGGACGGGGGGCTCAGCATCACCGCTGCCGAGGTGCGAATCGAGATCGCGATGGCCGAGCTCGCTGAGGCGCACGCTGCCCTCGCGGAGCTCTTCTCCTGAGATGCTAGCTTTGGAGGCAGTTATGCGTGACGGACCGCGCGACGAGTGCGGAGTTTTCGGACTGTATGCACCCGGTCACGAGGTGTCTCGTCTGTCGTACTTCGCGCTCTACGCCCTGCAGCACCGCGGCCAGGAGTCCGCGGGCATCGCTGCGGCCGATCGCGGCGGGCAGATCATCACGCGCCGCGAGCTCGGGCTCGTCAACCAGGTCTTCACCGAGAACGACCTGCGCACGCTCGCCGGCGAGCTCGCGATCGGACACGTGCGCTACTCGACCACGGGCTCAAACGCCTGGGAGAACTCACAGCCCGTGCAGCGCTCGGAGGGCACCAACGGCTCGCGCCGCGAGGTCGCGCTCGGCCACAACGGCAACCTGATCAACGCGCTCGAGCTGCACGAGGAGCTGCTCGCGCGGGGCGTCAGCTTCAGCTCGACCTCCGACTCGGAGATCATCGCGGCGCTGATCGCCACGCACCCGGCTGAGGAGGTCGAGGACGCGATCGCCGAGGTGCTGCCGCGCCTGCGCGGCGCCTTCTCGATCGTGGCGATGACCAAGGACCGTGTGGTTGCCTTCCGCGATCCGCACGGCCTGCGGCCGCTGGCGATCGGCGTGCTCGAGCCCGGCCCCGATGACCCTGACGGAGAGCGTCGTTACTGCGTCTCCAGCGAGTCCTGTGCCTTCGACATCATCGGCGCCAAGTACCTGCGCGATGTCGAGCCCGGCGAGCTCGTCACGCTCGGCGAGGAGGGCCTGCAGAGCCGCGTGGTCGCCGGCGGCGGACGGCGCGCCTTCTGCGTCTTCGAGTACATCTACTTCGCGCGTCCTGATTCGCGCATGAACGACCAGGTTTTGCAGGTCGCGCGCGGACGCATGGGCGAGATCCTCTGGCGCGAGTCGCCCGTCGAGGCGGACCTCGTGATCGCGGTGCCAGACTCCGGCAACCCGGCCGCTCGCGGGCTTGCGCGTGCGGCGGGGCTGCCCCAGGACGATGGCTTCGTCAAGAACCGCTACGTCGCGCGCACCTTCATCCAGCCGGGGCAGGAGCTCCGCAAGCACGGGCTGCGCCTGAAGTTCAACCCGCTGCCCGAGGTGATCGCGGGCAAGCGACTGGTCGTTGTCGATGACTCGATCGTGCGCGGCAACACGACACGGCAGATCGTGCAGATGCTGCGCGATGCAGGCGCGGCTGAGATCCACATGCGTATCTCGGCGCCGCCGATCAAGCATCCCTGCCACTACGGCATCGACATGTCCACGCGCGAGGAGATGATCGCCCACGGGCGCACCACCGAGGAGGTGGCCGCTGAGCTGGGCTGCGACTCGTTGCACTACCTCTCGCTCGCCGGCATCTACGAGGCCGTGGGTGCCACCCGTGAGACGCACTGCGACGCCTGCTTCAGCGGCGAGTATCCGCTAGCGGGCAGCGATGAGGCGGGCGGGAAGTACTCGCTCGAGCACGACGAGGGTGACGCCGATGCGCCGCCCCTGCCGCTTGTCAGCGCCTGAGCTGCCTGCGGCGAACTAGCCGACGTGGTCCTCGCGTGCGCCTGAGGCGTCGCTGTGGCGGTTGTTGAAGGGGTGGTGGATGATCAGCTCGTCATTGCGCCCCGTGCGCTGCGCAGAGCCGAGGGCCGCGACGATGAAGAGGGTGATGAGGATTGCGGAAAGCATTTGAATTTGTCCTAGAGATCGAGATCGGTATGCGGTCCATATCGCCATTCGAGCTCTCCACCCCCTCAGTACTTAAGTGCGGCCGGGCTGTGGACTCTGTGAGGTGCGTCACAGCTATCGTGCGGCGGGCGTGAGCGAGCAACTCCCCATCGCCGTGCTGGTCTCGGGCGCAGGCACGAACCTGCAGGCGCTGCTCGACACGGTTCACGGGCATGAGGTGCGGATCGTCGCGGTCGCATCCAGCGCGACGGGGGTACAGGCGCTGGAGCGGGCGAGCGCGAGCGGTGTGCCCGCGCGCTCCTTCCCGCGCACCGACTACGCCGATCGTGCGGCGCGCGATGCGGCGATGGCCGGCTGGCTCGAAGAGCGTGGCGCGCGTCTGGTCGTGCTCGCCGGCTACATGGAGCTGCTGGGGAACGCTTTCCTGGAGCGCTTTCCCGCGGGCGTGATCAACGTGCATCCCTCGCTGCTGCCGGCCTTCCCCGGACTTGGGGCGATCGAGCAGGCGCTCGCCTACGGCGTCAAGGTGTTCGGCGTGACGGTGCACTTCGTCGACGGCGGGGTGGACACGGGTCCGGTGATCCTGCAGCGCGCCGTCGAGTTGCCGCAGGCGCGTGAGCCCGAGGAGGTTCTGCGTGCGCTGCGCCCGCTCGAGCACGAGGTGCTGCCAGAGGCCGTGGCCCTGGCCGCGCAGGGGGCGCTGCGGCCCGACCCGGAGAACCCGCGGCGCACGCTCGTCGATAGGCTCTGAACATGGCCCCAGAAGGCGAGCTCATCACCGATCAGCCCACCGGTGTGGAGCAGGCGGCGCCCGGCGAGGTACGGGTGCGACGGGCGTTGCTCTCGGTCTCGGACAAGCAGGGTCTCGTCGAGTTCGCACGCGGCCTGCAGGAGCTCGGCGTCGAGCTCGTCTCGACCGGCGGTACTTCACGCGAGCTCGAGCGAGCCGGGATCGCGGTGCGCGCGATCGATGAGTTCACGGGCTTCCCCGAGATCATGGACGGGCGCGTGAAGACGCTGCACCCGCGCCTCTATGCAGGGCTGCTCGCGCGGCGCGACGAGCCCGAGCACCTGCGCGCCGCGCAGGAGCAGCAGATCGAGCAGGTGGACCTGGTCTGCGTGAACCTCTACCCCTTCGAGCAGACCGTCGCGCGTGGCGACGCGAGCGATGAGGAGATCATCGAGAACATCGACATCGGCGGCCCCACGATGATCAGGGCGGCGGCCAAGAACGCTCCCTTCGCGGCGATCGTCGTCGACCCGGCCGACTACGAGCGCGTGCTCGGCGAGCTGCGTGAGAGCGAGGGCAGGCTCTCGCTCGCGAGCCGCAAAGAGCTCGCGGCCAAGGCCTTCGCCTGCACCGCGCGCTATGACGCGGCGATCTCGGCCTGGTTTGCGCGCCACACCTATGAGGGCTTCCCGCCCTCGTGGAGCGAGGCCTACGCGAAGGTCAGCGATCTGCGCTACGGCGAGAACCCACACCAAAGCGCGGCTTTCTATGCGCGCGTCGGCTCACCGACGCACCTGCTCGCGGGCGTGGAGCAGCTGCACGGCAAGGAGCTCTCCTTCAACAACCTGCTCGATCTCAGCTCCGCACGCGAGCTGGTCGAGGACTTCACGGAGCCGGCTTGCGCGATCGTCAAGCACAACAACCCCTGCGGCTGTGCGATCGGCGCGAGCGGCCAGGAGGCCTACGAGCGCGCTTTCGCCTGCGATCCGCAGAGCGCCTACGGGGGCGTGATCGCGGTCAACCGACCGATCGACCGCGCCTTCGCCGAGGTGCTCTCACGGCAGTTCATCGAGGTGCTGCTCGCTCCAGGCTTCGACGCGCAGGCGCTCGAGGTGCTGCAGGCAAAGAAAAACGTGCGCCTGCTCGAGCTGGCCGATTGGCCCAGCCCGTCGCTCGAGCCTGAGAGCAAGGCGGTGATCGGCGGCCAGCTCGTGCAGAGCCGCGACCTCGTCTCAGAGACCCAAGAGCAGATGCGCGTGCTCAGCGCCAAGCAGCCAAGCGAGGCGCAGTGGCGCGACATGCTCTTCGCCTGGAAGGTCTGCCGCCACGTGCGCTCTAACGCGATCGTGATCGCCGCGCAGGGCGCCACGATCGGCATCGGCGCGGGGCAGATGAGCCGCGTCGACGCGGTGCGGATCGCGATCGAGAAGGCCCGCTCCTTCCGCCCCGAGCAGCTCACAGGCTCGGTGCTTGCCTCCGATGCCTTCTTCCCCTTCGCGGACGGCCCGCAGCTCGCGATCGATGGCGGCGTCAGCGCGATCATCCAGCCGGGCGGCTCGGTGCGCGACGAGGAAGTCGTCGCCGCGGTGGACGCGGCCGAGGTCGCGATGGTCGCGACCGATCGCCGACACTTCCGGCACTAGAGCACTTGCTCGTGGCGCATTACTCCAGCCTCCTGTCGGGGGGGGACTTGAAGAAAGGTAGATAGCGATATATCGTGAGCTTACTTCGATAGTTCACGATAGGAGCAGATATGTTTAGTCATGCAAGACATTCAGGGGGGCCGCGGCACTGTGGACCCGCGCATCACCCCGGCGAGCGTGGGCGGGCCTTTATGCACGGCCCGCGCGGCGAGTTCGGGGGACCGTTCGGAGGTTTCCCCGGAGGACCCGGGCCGCGTGGCCGTGGTCGCAAGGCCCGTCGCGGCGACATCCGCACGGCGGCGCTCTTGCTGCTCGCGGAGGAGCCGCGCAACGGCTACCAGATCATGCAGGAGGTCGAGGAGCGCAGCGGCGGCGTCTGGCGCCCGAGCCCCGGCTCGGTCTACCCGGCGCTACAGCAGCTCGAGGACGAGGGCCTGATCCGCTCTGAGGAGCACGAGGGGCGCAAGCTCTTCGCGCTCACCGACGAGGGGCGCAAGCTGGTCGATGAGCGTGACGCGGCGAAGGCTGCGCCGTGGGATCAGATGAGCGGTGACGTCAGTGCTCCGGCGCACGAGTTGGGCAAGCTGATGCGCGAGGTCGCCTCGGCCTTCGTGCAGGTAATGCGCACAGGCAGCGAGGCCCAGATGGGGCTCGCGCGCGAAGTGCTCACGCAGACGCGTCGCGATCTCTATCGGATCCTCGCCGACGGCGATCAGGATGCCACTACGGTGGAGCAGGACAGCTGATCGAGTGGTGCGCCGCGTCGCGCTCGCGGGGTCTGCTCAGTCGTGGATCGCCTGAGCAGACACGCCGAGCAGCGGGTCCTGCTGGGCGGACTCGCCGGATGACTCGGCCAGGCGGATGCCTTCGGCGAGCTTGTCGCGGTCGGCGAGCGTGCGCCGTTCGCTGAGCGGCTGCAGCAGCCCGCGCAGAAGCATCATCGGGCCTACCCAGCGCGGCGCCCAGACACGCGCAGCGCGGTTCTCGACGCCGCGCTCGATCGCATCGATCGCCTTCGAGAGCGGTGCGGGGTTACGCATGAAGGGGGGTAGCTCGCTGGTCATCGCTTGAGCCGAGGGCTGGGCGAAGCTCGCGCGCACGAGGTCGGTGTCGATGAAGCCGAAGTAGGCACAGCCGACCTGCACACCACTCGGGTTCATCTCCATGCGCAGTGTGTCCGTGAGCGCCTCGACGCCTGACTTGGCCGCGGTGTAGGGGCCCATCAACGGCGCGTGGGCGATAGCTGAGAGCGAGGAGATGTTCAGCAGGTAGCCGCCGCGCTTGGTGAGCTCGCCGAGCACCGCACGGTCGGTGCGCCAGACGCCGAGCAGGTTCACCGCGAGCGTGCGCTCGACCTGCTCGACGGGCGCGGTGGCGAGCGATCCGGTGAACGCGATCCCGGCGTTGGCGACCGCGACGTCGATCCCGCCGAAGCGCTCGACGGTCGCGCTGACGGCGCCTTCGAGGGCGGCGAGGTCGGTGACGTCGGCCTCGAAGAAGGCGGCCCGCTCGCCGAGCGTGCTCGCGTTCTGCGCGAGGCGCTCGGGCTCAAGTCCAACGAGCGCGACGTTCGCGCCCTTGGCGTGCAGGCGCGCGGCCGCCGCGGCACCGATGCCGCGCGCAGCGCCGGTGATGAACACCGTGCGACCTTTGACGTCATAGGGGACTTTGCTCGAGCGGCTCACGCTGCGGACCTCCGGATGTGGGTACTGGTTGGGCGCTTCTCGCGAGGGAGCCTACCCTGGTAGGGTCGCGCCATGGCTCCGCTCGGTCCCTCTTCGCCGGCACTCGAGCTCGCTGCGGCGCTTCGTGCGCGCGAGCTCTCAGCGGTCGAGCTGCTCGAGTCATGCCTTGCGGCTGTGGATGCGCACAACGAGCAGATCAACGCGGTCATCTGGCGTAACGACGAGCAGGCGCGCGCGGCCGCGGTGGAGGCCGACAGGCGTCTCGCGGCCGGCGATGAGGCGCCCTTCCTTGGTGTGCCGATCCCGATCAAGGACCTCACACCGGTCGCAGGCTGGCCCGTTACCTACGGATCCGAGGGCGCGCCGGAGGAGCCGAGTGAGGAGAGCGAGCTGGTCGTTGATGCGCTCGTCGAGGCTGGCTTCGTGCTGTGTGGGCGTACGAACACGCCGGCCTTCGGTGTGATCACGGTCGCTGAGAACAGCCGCTATGGGATCACGCGCAACCCCTGGGACACGGAACGCTCGCCGGGGGGCTCAAGCGGCGGTGCTGCAGCTGCGGTGGCGGCGGGTATGTTCCCGATCGCGCACGCCAACGACGGCGGTGGCTCGATCCGTATCCCCGCGGCCTACTGCGGCCTCGTCGGGCTGAAGCCGAGCCGCGGGCGCGTGCCGCGTCTGGCGCAGAGCTGGTTGGGCGCGGTGGTCGAGGGAGTTGTCTCGCACACGGTCGCCGACTCCGCCGTCGTGCTGGACGCGATCGCCCACTTCGACCCTCTTGCTTGGTACAACGCGCCGGCTCCTGTGCGTCCCTTCGCAGAGCAGACGGGGACGCCGCCGGGCACGCTGCGGATCGGGCTGATGGCCCAGGCGCCGCTGGGGATCCCCACCGACCCCGCCTGTGTGGCGGCGGCCCGTGCGGTGGCGGCAGCGCTCGAGGGTCTAGGCCATACCGTCACGGAGGTCGAGGTGCCGACGATCTCCGAAGAGATGGTCCCGCCCTTCATCGCCTTGACCCAGGGTGGGCTCGCCGATTACGAGGGTGTCGACTGGTCGGCTGTTGAGCCGCACATTGCCCACCAGCGCAAACTCGCGGGGGAGACGGGCGCCTACGACTATGTGCTCGCGGCCAGGAGGCTCGAGCTGTTGAGTCGTCGCGAGCTGGTGCGCTGGGGACGTGACTTCGACGTGCTGTTGACGCCGACCTCGGCGATCCTTCCGCCCCAGGCCGGCGCGATCCTCGCGGCCCAGCACGCCGCGCCGGATCAGCCCGTGCTCGAGGTCGTGGCGAGCGTTTCCTTCACAGCCTTCGGCAACGTCAGCGGCCTGCCGTCGGTGAGCCTGCCGCTGCACTCGACCGATGAGGGCGTGCCAGTCGGCGTGATGATCACGGCCGGTCCTTGGCAGGAGGCGAGCCTGATTAGCCTCGCCGCGCAGCTCGAGCAGGCGATGCCCTGGTCAGAGCGACGCCCGCCGCTTGCCGCAGTCGCTTAGTCCGTCTGCGATAACATACATACGTATGCGGGTGTCACCGTATCGCGACGGCGTGAGCTACGACCGCATCTCGGCACCGCTCGAGCGGATCGGCCGTGAGGTGCTCGCGCGGCTGGAGCTGGTCGGCGATGAGACGGTGCTCGATGCGGGCTGCGGCAGCGGTCGGGTCACCGAAGCGCTGATCGAGCGCCTGCCGCGCGGGCATGTGATCGGCGTGGATGGCTCTCCCGAGATGATCGCCGCGGCGCGCAGGCGTCTCGGTCGGAAGCCGGAGCTGCTCGTGAGCGACCTCACCCGCTTGGATCTGGCCGGTCGGCGGGTCGATGCGATCCTCTCGACGGCCACCTTCCATTGGATTTCCGACCATGCGCTGCTGTTCGCGCGCCTGCGCGGCGTGCTGCGCGAGGGTGGACGGCTCGTGGCGCAGTGCGGAGGTCTCGGCAACACACTTGAGCTCGAGCTCGCGACGCACGCTGTGGGTGAGCGAGCGCCTTTCGCTGAGTATCTCCGCGGATGGAGGGGCCCGTGGAATTTTGCCTCCCCGGAGGAGACAGCCGAGCGCCTGCAGGAGGCCGGCTTCGGGGACGTCTCGACCTGGCTGGTCGAGCGCCCGGCGCCATACGAAGAGCTCGGGGAGTGGTTGCGGATCAACGCCTTGAGCGCACACCTCGAACGGCTGCCGGTGGAGCTGCGCGAGCCATACCTTGAGGCCGTGATCGAGGAGCTGGGTCCCGATCCCACGATCACCTATGTGCGCCTGAACCTCGACGCGACTGCGATCTAAGTGGTGCGAAGCATCTGCGCTCCGTAGTTATCGAGGCGCGCGTGTGGCTTTGGGCTGCCTCGGCAGCCCAACACGGGTCGATGGATGGATATGCGACTCACCAAGACATTTCTTCCCAGGCACAAGAAGCCGGTTCCCGAGCGTGAGCGTCTCGAGCTCAAGGCACAGCGGGCCAGGGTCTACGTGGCGCGTGACGGGCGCGGGCGCGTGATCGGGGCGCGCTGAGCGCTCGAGGTGTCGAGCTGAGCACTGTGCCCGAACCCGTAATGCTCAACGTTCTGCGTGAAGCTGTGCAGAGACCGAGAAGTCGAAGCGATCGTCTTTGCCGGCATCCAGTCGGCGGAGGAACTTGAGGCTCTCCTGAAGTGTCTGTTTCTCCTCACGGAGGGCAGAGGCGCCGCGCAGCGCCAGATCGTGCACCGTACGCGACTTCGCACCTGCCGCCACCCCGCTCCGCGTCAGCGGCAGAGAGCTGCTTGTCGATCGTGACTTGGATGCGGGGTTTGGCGGGTGGCATGGCCGCAAATGTACCGCGCAGGTGGGGCACTTCTGAGCATCTTCGAAATGCCCCGTGCGGGACTCGAACCCGCCCCACCGGATTAAAAGTCCGGCGCTCTACCAGATGAGCTAACGGGGCCTTGCGCGCGACAGTCTGGCAGACCCGCTGCCCGCATGGGAGGGTAGGCGAAGATCTGGGCCCGCAGCGATGCCCCAGGCTCGCGACTCTCGCGGCTCAACCGGAGGATCGTGCCGTGCCCAAGGCCGCGAGGCAGCTCCCCTGGATGCGACCCCGATTCTGGGCGCCTCGATGTTTCTAACCCAGAGTCAGCGTTTTGCTGAGCGAGGAGTGGGCCTGACTTGGAGATCAGGCCGTATGAGCGGTGTCTAGGGCTCTTCGGCGGCGGCTACGCGCAGGAGCTCGTCGATGCGGGTGAGCTTCACGCGCGGACGCCCGGCTGGTTCGCCAAGGGCGCGCTCGTGACGGTCGATCGCCTCCCAGCCCTCGTATGTGACGAGCTGTGGCTGGCGTGAGCGCAAAAGGGCCTCCACGGCGACAGGGTCCGGGTCTTGAGGCGAGTGGGCACCTCCGCCCGGTCCGACGCCATTCCCGCTGCTTAGGCCAAGATTTTCGAGCATCGCATCGACGGTCTCCTGGGCGTCCTTCTTGTTGGTGCCGATCACGCCCGAGGGCCCCCGCTTGATCCAGCCGACGACGTACTCGCCGGGCAGCGCCTCGCCCGTATCAGGGTCAGTTACACAGCCGCCTCGATTGGGGATCACGGCGGCGCGCTCGTCGAAGGGGACTTCGGGTAGCGGGATGCCGCGGTAGCCGATCGCACGGAAGAGCAGCCCCGCGGTGAGTGTCTCCCGCTCCGCGGTCGCCTGTGCTCGGAGTTTTCCGTCATCGCCGAGGACAAGCTCGTTGCGAATCAACTCGACCCCACCAAGATGGCCACCTTCGTCGGCAAACAGAGCGCTGGGAGAGAGCAGGAAGCGGAGTACGATCCGCTTTGGCTGGCCGGTCGGGGCGCGCTCGGCGTAGGAGCGAAGGATCTCGACGTTGCGTCGCGCGGTTGCGTTCTCCTCGGCCTGTGGGTCGGGAACAGCCAGCGCCCGTTCGAGCTCCTGCGGATCGACGATCACATCGGCGTCGGCCAGCTCGCCGAGCTCGAGCAGACTCTGGGTTTGTGAAGGCCGCCTGGGCGGGTCCGCGTCGGCCAACGACGACGACCTCTTTGACGTTGCTGTGGGCGAGCACCTCGAGCGCGTGGTCGGCCGTATCCGTGGGCGCCAGCTCGGAGGGGGCCAGCACGAGCATGCGGGCGACATCCAGAGCCACGTTGCCATTGCCGATCACAACGGCGCGCTCGGCTTTCAAGAGGTCGACCTCGAGGTCGGTGTGGTCGGGGTGGCCGTTGTACCAGCCGACGAACTCGGTCGCGGCGTGCGAGCCCGGAAGCTCTTCGCCGGGGATCCCGAGGGGGCGATCGGAAGGGGAGCCGGTCGCATAGACGATCGCGTGGTAATGCTCGAGCAGCTCGGCCCGTGAGACGTGCTCGCCGAAGGTGACGTTGCCGAAGAAGCGGAACTGCGGGTGCGCGGCGGTCTTCTCGTAGACGCGCGTGACCGACTTGATCTTCGGATGATCGGGGGCCACCCCCGAGCGGACGAGCCCCCAGGGAGTGGGTAGGCGCTCGATCATGTCGACCTCGACGCGCTCGGCGCCGGACTTGAGCAGGTGACCGGCAGCATAGAAACCGGCCGGACCGGAGCCGATCACGGCGATACGGATGAGGGAGGCGTCGGTCATTTGGGGCTCAGTCGAGATCGTGGGGGTGTGTCTGGCGATGGTGATGGGCGCGGCCCGACTCGAACGGGCGACCCCCTCGGTGTAAACGAGGTGCTCTAGCCAACTGAGCTACGCGCCCCCGTCTTGGGGAACTCAAGGCTAGCGGGCCGAGGTGCAAAGCTGCGGGTATGCGGCTCGGGGGCCTCAGCGCAAAGCGGCTGCTCCTTTCCCTCGCGGGAGTGGTACTCGCAGTGCTCGTGCTCGCGCAGCTGCTCCTGCCAAAAATCGCCGCCAGCGAGATCTCTTCGCGGGTCGCGCGCTACGGAAGCGTGGAGAGCGTCAAGGTCTCGGCCTGGCCGGCGGTCAAGCTGCTCTGGGGCCAGGCGGACTCGGTGCGCGTGAAGGCCCGCAGCCTCGCGTTGGAACCGGCCCAGGCGGCCAAGCTGCTGTGGGAATCGCGTGATGTGGCAAGCGAGGATCTCAGCGCTGAAACAGTGAGGGTGGGTTCATTGCAGCTCAGCGATGCGACCCTGCACAAGCACGGCCGACAGACTCAGCGCGCTCGCAAGCGCTGACCAAGCAGCCGTCAAGGCAGCGCTTCCCGAAGGCTTCGATGTGCGGTTGCTGCGTAGCGAGGGGGGACAGGTCGAAGTGCAGGCCAGCGGCGGACTTTTTGGAGTGGGCGCGGCAGTGAACGCGGTTGCGCTCGCCAGCAACGGGCGCCTGGTCGCGCACCCGTTGGGCTTCCTGATCGAAGGCTTTCAGTTGACGATCTTCTCTGATCGCCACGTCTACGTCGAAGGCGTCAGCGCCAGTGCGCCGGCGAGCGGCGGCTACAGACTCGGTATGAGCGCCAGCCTGCGCTGAGCGGGCGGGCGGGTCCTCAGACGGCGGCGGGAACGCCGGGCCTCGCCGCGAGAACGGAGCGCGGCTGCACGAGCATCGGCAGGCCGTCCCGAGGGCTGATCGTGGGCATCTGGCGAATCGCGAGCTTGAAGTCGGCGGGCAGCGAGAGCGTGAAGCGGGAGAGGATCAAGGTCGCGATTGCGCGCACCTCGAGCTGGCCAAAGCGCATCCCGATGCATGTGCGCGAACCACCGCCGAAGGGCACGTAGGCGCCCTTGGGCATGGCCGCGCGCGCCTCCGGGGTGAAGCGCTCGGGACGAAACTCCTCGGGGTTCTCAAAGACGTCGGGAAGATGATGAGAGGCCCAGGAGCAGTAGTTCACGAAGGCCCGCTCGGGCACGGTGTGTCCGGCGAACTCAAAGGCCTCCACGGCGCGGCGCGGTCCGACCCAGGCGGGCGGGTACATGCGTAGGGTCTCCTCGAAGACCATCTCCAGCTCGCTGAGCTCACCGGAGATCAACTGGCTCGCGCTGGGCTGCCCGTCCTCGAGCTGGGCGTCCTGCTCGGCCAGCAGTCGCGCGACGATCTCGGGATGGTGGGCGAGCTCGTAGAACATGAAGGAGATCGTCGAGGTGGTCGTGTCGTGGCCGGCGAAGAGCAGCGTCATGACCTCGTCGCGGATCTGCAGGTCGCTCAGCGTGTTGCCGTCCTCATCGTGCGCGTCGAGCAGCAGGCTGAGGATGTCCTCGCCGCGCTCGCCGGTGGCGCGTCGGCGCGAGATCTCGGAGTAGATCAGCTCATCGAGCTTGCGCGCGGCCTTTTGCAGGCGCGCCCAGGGTGTAAAGGGCCCGCGGAAGACGCGCAGCAGGAAGTCGCTCGCATAGAAGGCCAGCGCATCCTCGAACAGGCCCGCCGCGTCGATCGAGCGCGCCTGTGCGCCGTCGGGGTCAACGCCGAAGAGGGCTCGCATCGCGACCCGCAGCGCCAGGCGTCGCGTCCAGGCGTATAGGTCGATGTTCGCTCCCGGCACGAACTGATCGAGCGCGCGGGAGGTCTCCTGGATGATCACCTCGACTGAGGCGACGATGTGTTCGCGGTGGAAGGCTGGCAGCATGATCAGCCGTGAGCGCCGATGGAACTCGCCGTCGATTGTGAGCAGCCCGTCTCCCATCAGTCCGATCAGGTCGCGGAAATGGGAGTCGCGCCAGGTGAAGTTCGAGGCGTGAGAAACCGTGATGTAGTGGTTCGCCTGTGGTCCGAGCATGAAAACGACGTTGCTATGGAAGAGGCGCAGCGTGAAGATCGGCCCATAGCGCTCGTAGGCCTCGAGCAGCATTGGCAGTGGTTCGTAGGCAAAGCGCCGCGTGCGCGGAAGCGATAGACCCGTTTCGCCAGGCGGAAAGGACACCGAGGCCGAACGCTCATCGCGCAGGTCGCTCAAGAGCACCGCGAAGGGGTTCGAGTTGAGCATCGGAGGGGGGCCGACGAGCGCCAAGCGGCAAGCCTATCGAAGCCTTGGCCGACCGGCCAATTTGAGGGAACCCCGGGTCGCTGCTCAAGCCTTGGCATACTGCAGGGGCACCGCGCCCCAGTCCGGGGAGCGAAGCAATCGCGGGGGCGTAGCTCAGCAGGTTAGAGCGCTGCCCTGTCACGGCAGAGGTCGCGGGTTCGAGTCCCGTCGCTCCCGTATTTGTCACCCCGCGTTGCCGGTTGGCCTTCGGTGGCTTCGGTTTGGCCTCGTCTATCGCCTTGAAGTAGGGGGCGAATGCTGGGCGTGGTTTGACGGCGATGATCTGGCCGTTGTCCTGCCAGATGTGGTCGAAGAGGGTGGTGAGGAGCATGCGTCGCTCGGCGGGGTTGGGCTCTGTGCGCCAGAAGCGGGCGAAGTCGCCGAGGAGCGCTTGCGCGCGGTCGAGGTCCGGGTCGGCTGGTGGGGCGAGGCGTTGCAGCTCTTCCTCTAGGGCTTGGCGGCGCATGATGTAGCGAGGCTTGGTGAGATCGCCGAGGACATAGAGGTCTTGCAGCCGGTCGAGCTGCGTGAACAGCTCGCGGCGGCGGTCCTGGTCTTCGCCTGAGTGCTGCTTGCCGGCGCCGCGGATCGTGTCGAGCACGAGGTCGCGGAGCTTGCCGTCGGGCTGGAAAGCGTGTAGCCAGGCCACGAGCCTGCTCCTCAAGAGGCTCGGCCTTGACGATCGCTTGCTGACAGTTGCCGTGGTGGCGTCGGGTGGAGCACTGGTAGCGGCGGATACCGGCGCGTGAGCCGCGCGTGCCATGCATCCGTGCGCCGCATCGCTCGCAGCAGAGGAGCTTGCGCAGGAGGTACTCCTCGGATGGGCGTCCGGGCTTCACGACGCGGGTGCGCCAGGAGCGGATCTCCTGCACCTTCTCAAACAGCTCATCGGTCACGATCGCCTCGTGCAGTCCTTTGATCGCACGGGTCTTGTCGCGCAGGCCGCTGACATATCCGGCGTAGGCGGCGTTGCACAGCATCTCCCTGACGGTGTCCTTGCTGAACTGGCGGTCACGGGCTGTGCGCGCGCCTTTCGCGTTCAGCCAGTCGGCGATGCTGCGGTCTGACTCACGGCCGGTCGTGTAGCGCTCGAATATTTCGCGCACGAGCGGAGCACGCTCAGGGTCCGGGACGGCGAGCTTGCTCTCAGAATCCCGGACATAGCCCCACGGCAGACTGCCGACGAGATGCCCTTGTCGCGCCTTCTCGCGTAGCCCGCTACGGGTCCAGAAAGACAGCGACACGGAGTAGTACTCATCGAACATCTCGTGTATCGACTCGGCGAGGAATGAGGAGGGGTCGGTGTGGTCTTCACCCATTGGCTGGGTGACGGACACGACACGGATTCCAAGCCGCTCGCGGAGGAGCTGCTTGTAGCGGCGGGACTCGACCTGGTTGCGAGCGAACCGCGACGTGTGGAACACGAGCACGCAGTCGAAGTCCCCTGTCGCGGCGTCGGCCATCAGCCGCTGGAATTGCGGGCGTGCCTCGGACTTCCGCCAGCCGGAGTGAAAGTCGCAGTACTCACCGATGAGGTCGAGGCTGTTCTCGGCGGCGAACTTCGCGATCGCCTGACGCTGAGCGTCGGGGGAGAACCCTTGGCCCTGCTCTTCGGTGGACTCGCGGACGTAGGCGACAGCGCGCTGCTTGACCTGCTTCGTGTTACTCATCGTGTCCTCCTTGGCTATGGGCGGCAGTGAGGTCGCGTCCGCGGCGGATCCACCAGTCGGCGAACCAGCTCGCGAACCCTTCGAGTTCGCCCGCGGCATCGAACGGGGTTGGGTCATCGGGTTCTCTTCTCCTTGTGGGTCGCCCTGTCGCGCAGGCATCGTTGCGGCGGGCTGAGCGAGAGCGCGGCGCACCCTCGGTGCTGGCAGCGCGTCGTCTGCGCGGAGCGAGGCACGGAGCCTCTCCGTCGTCTCGGTGCTCTCGTGTGCTCATGCTCATGCCTCGCTTTCCTCGGGGGTGATCGCGGCTGGGTCGTAAGGCTTGGTGGCGTTCGATGCGCGGCAGTAGTGGCATGGCATGTCGGAAGACGAGCCGTAGCTACTGGCCGCATCTTTCAGTGGGTAGACGGTCTCTGAGCAGCGTGTGCAGAAGTGGAGCCGCTCGCGGTCGAGCTGGGTGTAGAAGTCCTCTGCGCGGTGAGTGATTCGCCCGAGTGGGCCGGCTTGCCGGGCGAGCCTTCGCGCGGCTTGCTCGCGCCACTCCAGGTATGCACTGTGCCGCGTGTGCTGCTCACGGCGACCAGCGTTGTCACGCTCGGCGTCCCGCGACAGCTGGGCGACGGTCAGCGAGTCGAGCAGCCTGCCCTCGCGCAGCACGTTCCGTGCGCGGCGCAGCGATGGCCCCTCGCCGTGGCGCGTGGCGAGCGCGTCTAGTTGATTGGCCTGGCCGCGACGGTAATGCCCCACGAGTAGCTCAACCTCGCCGAGCACCCCAGCAGCCGGGGTGAGGTCGTGCGCGTGGGGATCGAGTAATGCTTGGTTGAGGTCGAGGTCGCGTGCGATGGCGCGCAGCACACCACGCGCCTCCGGTGACAGCGGATCGGTTTGGGCGAGGAGCAGCTCGACCGCGTGTGCTCGGAGTGGGCCGAGTGCCTGTATGTAGGTGTCGAGTGCGTAGCGGTGATCCGCGAGGTGCTTGCGCATCGCTTCAGGGTCTTCGCGCAGGGTGCGCCGTCGCGCATCGTCGGCTTCGTCTTTCTCCCGCTTGTATGCGAGTGCCTGCTCATACGGTGCGCGAGCGGTGGCGAGCACATCGAGGAGTGTCAGTCCGGTGTTCGCGTCAAGGTCGGCGAGGCAGGGTTCGGTGGGTAGCCGGTGGGGTGCCCAGGCGATCCCACCGGCAGCAGCAACGAACGCGTGCCGGCCGGACCTGCTCGGTCCGAGTGAGAGCGCCCGCGCGAGCGTTCCCAGGAACTTGTTTGCGCGGGTGTCGGTCGTCGTGAGGAAAAGCAGCGCTGGGAGGAACAGGTGCCTGGCGTGCCAGGCGTCGCTGGTGGCGTAGGCTGCGTATAGCTCAGCCTTCTGCCGCAGCCGCGTGTGGGACATGCTCCCGAGGTCGATCTCGATGAACGCCCCGTACTTCCGGCCGTCGCTGCCAACGAGGATCACCATCGCATCAGGGGCAAGCGCTCGCTGCTTGCTCAGGCTGGTGAATGCCTCGCGGGCGTGACCCTCGCGCTGGTACTCCTGCACGGAGAGTCCTGCGTCAGCGGCTTGGGTTGTGAGCGCGACATAGAGTCCGGTGAGCGCGGCGGCGTGCGCGAGAAAGATCGGGTTGGGCTGCCGGCGCTCCCCGCCACGCGGCGCCGGGTCGCCGCGCATCAGGCAATCCGCGCGCCGCGTCGGCCAATGATGGTTCGGGGCTGAGCCGCACTCGCGGTAGGGGCGGGATCGCCCGGCGAGGCCGAGCTGGTGCAGGCGACGTGTGCGATAGCGAAGCGTCCGCTCAGGCACACCGGGGAATAGCCGGGCGAGCTGGTTCTGCGTCACGACACGATGCGCGCACAGCACGCCGAGCAGCCGCTGGTCGATCTCGGCGAGCATCGCCGCGGTGAGATCCGAGGAACGACGAGCCCGGACGACACGATCCCGGCCGCCAGCGCGGTTAGCAGCCATGGGCAGAGGTCCTGGGCTCTCGGATGGCCTGGTAGAGCGCAACCGTCCTCAGAAAGGCACAGTGATTGAGTGGTGTAGAGAGTCGGGCGCGCCGCAACATCCCAAACCTCGCACCACCAAGCCAAATCCCGCACACGCTGGGTTGCCGATCGCGTTCGAGCGAACGGCAAACCGAGCCAGGGCGTGCGAGCGCTCTCAGCGCCCGCGGTCTGAGGACCGTCCAGAGGGCATTCAGAACGCCCAGGGTTCTCTGGCGACATACGCGCATCTATTGGTTAATGCACGTAACTAGCCGCCAGCGACAACAGATTTCGTCCGGGCTCACCATTGCGCCCGCCTTATGCATGTCGGTCCCAGTGTTTAATGCCGCGTCGTCCGACGCGTTTGGAGCGCAGCCGCGCCTGCTCATCCCGCGGAAGACTGCGCTCGGCCGGGTCGAGGTTGTCGTGAATATCTGGGGTAGCGTCGTCTGGCTCAGGCCACTCATACAGGCAGTAGGTCGCTGTAGCCACGCGCCTGCAACTGCGCTCCAACTGCTCAGCCAGCTCGAAGAACGCATCCGAACCGGCAGGAGGGTCCGCGTCGAGGACCCGCAACGCATCGGTAAGACCATGGCGCAACCCCAACAGGCAGCGATCGATCTCTTTCCCAGCCAAAAGCTGCGAGCTGCGCCACGCCTCATGCTGCGGCGACTCCGGCAACTCGACCCCGCCCAAACGCCTAGCCCGCTTAAGGCGACGACGCCCAGCGCTCGTGAGGCTCCACACATCGATGCTGTGACGACGCGCACGCTCGACCAGCCCAGCTGCCTCCAACACGGGGAGCCGACGGTAGACGTAGCGAGCTGGCCCCGAGCGTGACGGGACCGCAAGATGGAGATAGACCAAGCCCTTTCCCACCCCACCCTCCCTGGCGCGATGGCGAATAGCACGATCTATAGCGGCGAGAATCGAGCTCATCAGGGAAAGCTTCGGCATGGGTACTCAACGGTTCCTCCTGTCGTTCGGGAGGCCCCGGGAGACGGCTTTCAAGCGAGGAAGACACCCATTCCGTACCGATAGGCTGTCTAGCGCGCCGGGAGTGTCGTTCTCCTGGTGCCACGCCCCCGGCTGTTTCCGCAGCGCGGGGGCACTTTTGTCCTGCAGACTACAGTGCTATAGCACGGTATGTCAACTACGGATGCTATAGCCCCTGGATCTGGACATGGATGGCCTGCGAGGGTACCGCCGATGCCACGGCCGCCCGCAGCAGACCCCGCCTTGGCTGCCGTCCTACGCCGCCTCCGCGAAGAACGCGGGCTGAGCCAAGAAGCGCTTGCTTACCAGGCCGGGATCACGTCGGGGTCGCTCGGCCGGATCGAGCTAGCGCAATCCAGCCCTGCCTGGGCGACTGTGCGGCAGATCGCCAACGCAATCGGCGTGACGATGGAGGAGCTCGGCGCGACCGTTGAAGTCGAGTCCTAAGGAAGGTCTTTCACGATGGCCTGAAGGTGTCACGGGCAGCGGATACGAAGGCGATGGGGAATATCCTCGCCTATTCGTCCAACTTGTGCCAGCACAATCTCGAGTACGTCTCCATCTGGTGGGAGTCGTCCCCTGCGCTGGTAGCGCGCAGTAGATCCGCCACCAGACTAAGAATTCGTGGCCTGGGCGCGACTCCGCCGCTCGATCGGGTATACGATCACCGGCAGGCGAATTGACGGGCGTCTCGAAAGGCGCTAAAGAGTGTCCGGGACGTGTGCCGACAAGGTATGCATGTGGCCTAGACGCAGAAAAACGACTGAAGGCAAAGGAGGCAGCGTGGACAGTCATAGCGCGATGGCCAGCGGGGGCCAGATCCAAGTCCTTCGTAGCGGTCTGGAGTTGGCCGATCCCGGTACCGTAGTGATCACCAGCCAGGACCTTGAGCGCGACACCTATACCTCGCAGCGCTCCCGGGAGTTGCGTGACCGGGCCGAGCAGAACGAGAATGCGAGTTGCAAGGCGGAGACCGGCAGCAGCTAGGCGTCGAACTCGTCGGCGCCCTCCGCCCACCCCGGGCGGCTTGGTGTGGTCAGTTGCCTCCGGCTCACCCACTTGGCCCCCGAGCGGGTCACAGTGATCATCTGCATCCGCCCCCCACATGCCGGCACAAGGCCGCGGCGGAAGCCGTTCCCGTCGCCGAAGCGCTGCATGTCGACTGTAGTGCGAACAAGGAGCGCCGCCATGTCCACGGCGTCTTGCAGAGTCACAGGCTGAAGCAAGATGTACTCGAGCTTCTCTAGTGTCTCGTTCACGGCCTCATCGAATGTGACTTCGTGCTCGCGGAGCGCGGCCCAGTCGACGCCCTTAATCAGTCGCCCGATAACGCCCGTCTGACCTCGCCACAGCGCCCCGCGGTCGGGTGTGTTGACGTCTGTGCGTACGACTCGGGGCTCTGGGATCGTGATCTCCCATAGGTGTCCTATGCCTGCGCTGTCATAGCCGGCGACAATGAAGCCCAATGTCCATTTGGAGGGATTCTTAGAAGCGCCATGCTCTTTCTCGTAGCGCTCCTGAAAGAAGCTCGCAAGCGCGTTTGCGAGCTTCTCGACGTCATCGGCCTCTGGATCCTCAGCTGGGCCATCGACGGTGGCCACGAACTCGTCCATAAGACCGCTGATCGTCCGCTCGCCGATGAATGCGTCGCCGTGGGTAGCTACGCCGTACCTCATCTCCCCGTTGCGCCCCTTCAGTCCAAAGATCTTCTCGGCCGCATCGGTCGTGATCCTGTGGCGCTCGCCTTCCATCTGAGTTGTGCGGCTGTCGGCCGCAAGCACTAGGCCATCCGGTGAACCAACGCCAACAACGATTGTCAAAGTCAGCCTCCATCGAAAAGGTGGCGAGGCTAGAGACCTTGCCTTGATTAACCGAAAAGGGCGGTGCTCCCCGCAGATCGCTGGCTACGTCTATCAGCGTAAGCCGAGTAAACCCCTGATCTGGGGTACAACGTAACTTTACGCAACCATATACCGCAGGCCCAACAAATTTCAACCCTCGGTGCAACATTTGGCGCGGCTAGCGCGCGGACATGAACCTTCTACAGAGAGCCTGCTATGCGGCAGTCGGCGTTACCCGGGCTGGCCCCTCGCTTGTCAGAGCGGCTGACGCCGCGCAGGCTACCGGACAGTCCGTCCTTGCCGGCTGTCCCATCGCAAGCAGTGGACGACGGCCTCCAAGTCCTAGACCGTAGGCCAGCACCGGCGCCTGCGGGATCGCACCTACCGCTTGGCGCAAAAGTCGGTAAGCCAATAGCACTCCAGCGAGTTGTGAGACGAAGGATACCGTTGGGATCATCCGATTATCTCGGGTGTCGTGCGGGTGCATGCATCCAGCACATGGCCCCCCGGGCACGTGCTCTGAAACGAGCATCTCCATCCGGCTCGTACCTGCCACGGCCAGCCAGTCGCTGGCCCGCGCCTGCGCTAGCCAGCGCGAAGGTATGTGATCTACGCCCACCAATACCCGCGAAGCTAGGCGCAGGGGACCACCGAATGTGTTCAGCCGTTGCGCCACTGGCTCGACACGGATGGCGTTGGTGGAGAACTTTGCCAGGGCATCAACCTTTTTTGTCCCCAACAGCTGTCGACTGGCCAGAGGATAACGATTGAGGTTGCTGACCTCGACGACGTCGGCGTCGAACACTCGCAGCAAACCCTGTGCTCCTGGCACGCGTAGCAGTGCACCAAACGCACTGCTCGTTATCGCCCCAGCGCTGATATGGGTGTGGTTGTCAAGTTTGGGTAGGGGTGGTCGGGGCGCTTGGCGTCGTGGTCGTGGCTGTGGTTCGGTGTGCGGGTGGCGGCCGGGGCTGCGAGGGCAGTCATGCTGATATGCGAGGGCTGGGTACCTCAGGACGGTGCTTCGCTGCGCCTGGGCCGCTGTCTAAAAACGAGCGCGCCAACCATTGGTTGGTGCTCATAGCGCTTTCGCGGACCCCTTGTGGCACGGCGCCGGCCGCCACCCCCACACCGAACGGGATGTGTGATGGGGGTTCAGTCGGGTTGTTGAGCTATCTCCCAGACGAAGCACGCGAGCTCCCGGGCGACAGCGACAGCGACGGTCGTGCGTTTCTTCGCGCGTGCCGTGTCGAGGTGCGCCCAGCGGCGATGCAGCCGCAGTTGTGCCCTCCACGAGGCGTCGATCGCGGCGGGCGGCTGGTCTTTCTGGCGGCGCTTGAGTGTCAGGGAGATGCTGGGCTGGCGGCGGTAGTGCCAGGCCGCCTCGACGAGTAGCCGGCGCGCATGGCTGGATCCGGCTTTCGTGATCGCTCCCTGCCGGCGTTTGGTCCCCGAGGAGTGCTCTGACGGGACGAGCCCGAGATAGCTCGCGAGATACTTAGGGTGCGAAAACGCGCTGATGTCACCGATCTCGGCGACCAGACCGACCGCGGTCAACGTGTCCACGCCACGCAGACACCGCAAACGCGCGACCGTTGGTGCCCACGGCCCTTGGGTGGACTGCTCGAGGATCAGGGTGTCCAGACGGTCGCGTCGTGCGAGCAGCACCTCGTGATGAGCCAAGTACTCGCCGAAGACGACCTCCAGCAACGGCTGCTCAAAACGGATCTTGCTGAGCCATGCCAAGTGACGCTGGCCCCATGCCTCTCCCGGTCCTGTCCAGATCAGCCCGCGGCGCAAAAGCAGCTTGCTGACACGATGCCGGGCGCTCATCAGATCTCCGCGGAGATCCTCACGGGCACGCACCAGGTCACGCAACGCCTCAAGCTCAGGCGCCGGCACCACAACAGCCCTCAGCTGCCCGGCAGCGTGCAGCCGGGCGAGCTTCAACGCGTCACGCGTATCAGTCTTGATCCGGTCACCGGGCTGGCGCGGGATCGCACCCGGTGCGCAGACCATCACCTCCACGCCAGCCGCCCGCGCGGCCCGCGCGAGCTCGAACCCTGTCGGCCCCGCCTCATAGACCGCACGCACCGGCCCCGGAAGCGACCTGAGCCACTCGATCGCCGCCGCCGAGGACCCCGGCAACTGGGCCTTCCAGACCTCACCCGACCCAAGCTGCACAGCCGCAGCCGCCGTCTTTCGCGCGTGCACATCCAGCCCCGCGAAACAGATACCTTCAACCATGTCGACGCTCCCTTTCCATCGATGCGGTAACCAGCCCGCGCCACACGATGCACGGGAGCGTCGACGATCTCAGCCCAACAAGTCAGCACAGACGCTGCCGCCCATACTGTCTAATCGCATCGACATGGCCAAGTGCCACCACCTCGCCGAGCGCGAGCGGCGAAAGGCTCAATCGCACGGGCGAGGGGGCGCCGATGCGGTGCTCTGGCAGCGGCTCGAGCGCGTGCTCAGCGGCGATCGCCGCTAGGGCGAAACGGAACACCTCCGCGCAGCCGGCCACGCCGGACAGCAAGCCGCCCATCGGGTTTCTTGCCCGCCAACGGCTGCCACCGCTATCGACAACTGTCTCGCCGTCCCATTCTGAGCCACACAACCTTACCAGCCCTGCTGTGGTAGGTGTTGCGTGTCGCCGAGCGCGATCGTAATATCGACCTCCGCGTTGTTGTCCAAATCGGCCGGCTGCAGTAGGAGCGCGCAGTGTGCCCGTAGTGCGTCGGCAAGCCCAGATCCGGGAGAGAGGGGTGGCTGAGGTCCGCTCAGCGGAACATTCGCAACATCAAGCGAGAGCTTCGCCCCCGTTTGGGCTACCGCTATGGCACATGATACGAGGGCTGTCTGACCGCCGTGGCTGGCAAGGTTTGCCGCGTCGGCGCGCAGACGTACCCGCTGACGCGTGAGCCCTGTGATGATCTCCTCCCTGCGGAGGATGGGGAACACATCCCGCTGTACCAATAGTGCTGTACGAGACAGAGCCTCACGCGTGTCGATCATCCGACAATCTCCAACGCGCGCTCACTCGGCACGAATCGCCATGTTCCATCGTGCCCCAGTTCCGATACATGGGAGCCATGAAGCCCGACGGCGCTCTGTGCGAATCTCGGAATCACGAGCGATATGAACCCAGCGGTTTGCGCCGCCGGGAAGGCGTCATCGACTGCCGAGTGATAGGCGCCGCGTGGGTGCGTGTGCGCCTGCACACGCACCTCGCGGCGTTCCCTAGCGAGGATGATCCATCTCTCGGTCATCCAATACTCATGCACGCGGTAGCCAACCGGCGAGGAGCTGTGCATCGGGTGGATGACTTCGTCGACCAAACCCCGGTGGTCCAGCGGCCCGGTCAGCCAGCAGACGCACTCGCGTTCGCCGTGGCCGCAGCTTCTAAGCACGTCGAGCATCGCCAGCAGCACGACTCTGCTGATCCTCACAGGCATCGGCCGCCACCCTGAACGGCGCGCTGACGCAGCACTAGCTCATCGCCCGCCTTTACCCCCACTTGCGCCAGCTCCTGGTGCCTCTCTAGTTCAGCCCCGCTAGTCGTGAAAAGCGCCATCTCCTCGTGGTTGGCCACTATCGCGAAGGCTCGCAGCGCCCGGTGTAGCAGCGTGCCGACCCGCTCGGTCGGCGTCCAGTGCAGCCTCGCCGAACGGCCGTTGTAAAGGATCTCAACCTCAGCTCTGGCCGTCGTCTGGACCATGTCAGTCATCTGTACCTCCAGTTCTTTGAGAGGACCGTGCTGCTCTGGATTAGGTGTCAGCTGGTCCTGGGATACGAGAGCGGGGCTCCCAGAGGGCCCCGCTCTCGACGCGGCTATGAGGTGTTCCGTCATGCTGCCATCTCGCACCTCCTTGATGTAGTTTAGGTGTAGAATAGCACATCAGAATGATGTATGTCAAGTGTATTGATGTTGATCTTCCTCAATACATGTGTTAGACTGATGTACAAGATGAGTACGATGCCAACAGCCAACAGGCGAAAGGAGCTCTTAGTGGCCCATCGTTTCAACGTCAACTTCTCCGAAGGTGCCTACAACGACCTCAGTACCCTCGCAACGCGTAAGGGCAAGACCATGTCTGAGGTCCTCCGCGACTCCATCGCCCTTGAGCGTTGGTTCGATGAGACTCGACGTGAGGGTGGCAAGGTTCTCGTAGAGCAGCCAGACGGCAGCATCCGCGAGGTAGTTCCCCGCGACTGAGCGCGCAGCGCAACGCGTCCTGACTTATGCAGCCCGGCTCAGACGAGCTCAGCGAACTCGACGTAGGAGACACGGACAAGGCCGCCATCGAGATTGGTGCCACGACACTAGAACCACTGCCCGGGGGCACGCTCCCCGAGAAGGGGAGGAATTTGAACTCCCTAGGCAGAACTACCGTCTCTTCGTGCAGGAGCTCGTACGAGCCGGGCTCGCGATCTCCTTCGTGGTACTGCTTGCTCTGGTCATTATCTTTGGTTTCGTCGAGATCGGGACCAAGTCGTGGGAAGACGCGAAGGAATACCTGCAGATTCTGGTCCCGGCCCTCAGTGCCCTGCTCGGCTCAGCAACCGGCTTCTATTTTGGAACACGCAAGTAGGCCGATGACTTAGAGCGGAGCGTGTGGGTGGTGCGACTTGCTCGACGTGTACCGAATCGCGATCCGCGGGGTATCAATCGCGGGTTCGAGTCCCGTCGCTCCCGTACTTTACCCCCGCCCTCCCTGCCGCTTCTCGTGTCGGTTCTCGAAGAACGGCAGGAATGAGGGCTTTGGCTGGACCGCCACTACACGGCCGTCGTCGAGCCAGATGCCGTCGAAGATGAGGCTCAGGAACTGGCGCTTGTTGGCTGGGTCGCTCGCTTGCTGCCAGAACAGCGTGAAGTGTTGGAGTACTTTGCTTGCCTGGTCGATGTTGGGGATCGGTCCTGGGGCGAGGCCCGATAGCTCGGCGTGAATGGCGTCGCGGCGAGCGACGTATTCGGGGCGAGGGAGGTCTCCGAGCTCGTATAGGTCGCGCATTTGGCGCAGGCGCTCTTCCAGGGTCGCTGGACGCTTCGCGATCTTGCTCGCGTCTGCGGTGGACGCTGGGTTTGCGAGACGTTGCAGGATCTCGTTTTGGATGGTGTGGCTGGGCGCGAAGCCGGTGAGGAACTGCACGAGTTGCTGCTCGACGCGCTCGACGGGCGTGATCGGCTGGTCACAGGAGCGGTTCAAGCGGCGTGTGGAGCAGTAATAGCGTGCTTTGAGGTCACGGCCACCGCTGCTGCCCTGCCCGCTAAAGCCGAATCTCAATAAACGCAGCGGGGATGACAATTGAGTAGCGCGGAGGCTCACATTGCGGCTTGCGCGATGTCGATTTGGGCTACTCGCTCAGCCTCGCAGATGATGGCGCTGACTTTCTCAGAGAGATCGTCGCGGCGGATGTATTTGACGAGCGGTGTCAGGATGAACGCTTGGTGTTCGCTCCAAAAGAGCGCTGTAAGGCGATCGAGGATGTCAGCGAGCTTCGACGCGGCTCGCGGCGACTCGATATCTCGTGACAGGACTTCATAGTCCGCTGGAGTGATCAGCCGGATGAAGGCGACGCGATGTTCTTCCCAAAGCTTCGTAAGTGCGACGCTCCGACCGGCTTCGAGTCGCGAAGCGCGGGCGGCGTCGCGGAGGAGCGTCGCAGCGACGGTCGCGGCCATGAGTTCCTCACGGCGGGTCGACCAGAAGCGATAGCCGAATCCAACTGCGAGGCCAACGACGACGCCCAGGAAGCCAACGAGAGCAGCTGTCATTCCCCCAAGTATCACCGGTGAAACATCTGGGCGTTGTGCTGCCAGACGTGGTCGCACGCAGGAATGCGCGCCGCCCTCTTGGTTTCGTACTACAATTCCCGAGTGGAGATTCATTCGGCGGCGCGCAAGCACGACATCGCCGATGCAGACATTGACCACGCTGTGGAGCACGCGATGACGATCGAGGATCAAGACGACGACACCCGCCTGTATCTAGGCCCGGCGCGGAGCGCGGCGCTTTTGGAGGTCGTCACGATCGTGCGCGACGACGGGTCCGAGATCGTGATCCACGCGATGGGGATGAGAGCCAAGTACCAACGGCTGCTACCGGGAGGCTGAGCAATGGCGAAGAAGGCGCATGGCAACACGGCGAGCGGCGTACCGATCACAGACGAGTTGATCGACAGGCTTGCAGCGAAGGCAGAGGCCGGTTACGACGTCGAGGAGACGCTACGCAGACGTGGTGGGCGACCCGCGATGGGCTCGGCGGCTGCGAGCGTCGAGTCTGTGCGCCTTGAGCCCGAGTTGCGTGAGGCATTGGCCCAGCGTGCCGAGCACGATCACGAGACAACTTCCTCCGTGATTCGCAAGGCGCTGCGCGAATACCTGAAGGTCGCCTAGCCCCGAGCCCTAAACGCGTATCTCGATCACAGGGGTGTCATTCGCGGGTTCGACCCCCGTCGCTCCCGTCATTTACCCCCGCGAGTTTTGGCGCTTTTCGGTGCTGTGTCTGAAAGAACGGCAGGAAACTAGGCTTGGGCTGGACGGCTATGACGCGGTGGTCGTCGAGCCACACGCCGTCGAAGACGAGGCTCAGGAACTGGCGCTTGTTGGCTGGGTCGCTCTCTTTCTGCCAGAACAGCGTGAAGTCTTGGAGGGCTTTGCTGGCTTGGTCGATGTCGGGGATCGATCCTGGGGCGAGGCTGGATAGCTCGGCGTGAGCATGCGAAATAGCGTCCACGAGCGGGACGGTCGTCTGCGAACTTGAGAACAGCGCTCACGAAAAGCGGTCATCACAGATACTGGAGACCAAGCCTATGGAGGCCAAGCCTGTCAGCAGCTCTCCGGCGGAGGCTGGGGTTAGCGAGTCAGCGGATGCCTCTTGTCAGGCGCTGCGGAGCAGGTCTGCGACCACCTCGGCAGGGCGCTGGTGGCGCCGCGCAGCGAGCTCCTGCAGCCGCTCGGCGTCATCATCCTCGACGCCGACGACGATCGTCAGCTTGGCATTGGGATTGCCGACATGGGCCTCGACGTAGCGCGGATCGATTGCCGTCAGGTCGGCATCGAAATCTCCGGGCTGCGGATCGGGATCTGTCCATGGATCGTGCGCCATGTTCATCTCCTGAGCAGTTTACGCTCGCGCGGCGAGGAATCCCAGCCCGTGACGATCAGCCAGGTTGTCGGGTCTACGGTCTGCTCGATGACGAGCGTCAAGGCTCGGCCACCGTTGGTGTGGCCGATGAGCAGTCGACGTTTGCCGGGAGATGTCTGGTTTGGGTTGCGCGCGACAACGTGAGCGTTGCGAGGGATCTGGCGAGCGTCGTGAGTTGTTATGCCGCGAGCACCGAGCTTGTCGATCGCAGCCTCGGTTACCAGCAGTTCGGCGATCGCGTAGGGCATGCCACAGGTTTATCGAACGCGCATGTCATTGCGTACGGCGCTCGCCCATCCCCTCGCGACCTCAGCCGTAGAGCATTCCTGGAGTACGCTCACGCCGTCTTTCTAGGCGGACGGACTCGATTGATCAAGGGCCGGAGCCAGCGAGTCGGCTCGTTTAGTCGCATGTCCAACCGATTCCGCCTACGCGATAGGAAGAATGTACCGATGCGTGCTTTCTTCAGGCGACCGCCCGAGCAGGCAGCCAATGGGGATGACCCTCTGGCTGCCTGTGGGCGCACCATCGACTCGGTCCGCGGCAAGGCAGACCGCAATGAGCGGTTCGCCGGAGTTGCCTCGGGGATGATCATCGGCACGAGCGCGCTGATCCCTGTCTCGATCATCATCTCGACGCAGGGCGGCGAGTTCGCGTGGGGGAAGCTAGCCCCGTCGATTCTCGCTGCAGCAGCGGCTACGACTGCTGGCATCCTGCAGTTCGAGCGCCCGCACGAGCGGTGGAAGCTCTACCGCGGCTACCAGCGCGCTCTCGAGGCAGAGCGCTTCCGCTACGAGAACCAGGTCCAGCCATACGATGTGGAGGAGACGCAGCGCACCCGACAGTTCGCCGCTACGGTCACGCAGTCTCCAGTTGCACCTTCACGAGGAGTGGAGCGGCCTCGTACCCGCCAGCGCCCAGGTGGCCGCGCGTGCGGTCACGCCAATAAAGGCCGACGAGTGATCTGAGCGTGAATACTCAGGCACAGCTCCTAGCGTAAATGATGCCCTCATCGTGCGAGACCTAGAGGAGGTATATCGCCAGGTGCAAGCAGCTGTTGCGGCCGGCGCATCGCCCGAGCGTACTGGCGCGCTCAATTCACTGCAACTTATGCTGGAGCAAAGCGTACGCGCGGCTCGCCTCCTTGTGGACAACAATGCTATGCAAGTCGCGCAGTGATTTGCGAAGGATCGGAGGGCATGAAGCCCGACAAGTCCCTCCAGATGGCGAGGCCGCTTGAGCGAACATCGCCAAGCGGATTGGGGGATTGGAGGTATGTCTCAGACCACGACGACAGCCTACGAGCGCCAGCGGCCGTGATTGGGGCGGGTCAGGCTCCTACCGGGTAGCTTGATCTCGATGCTGGCGTCGAGAGGCAAGCTGCGTATGGCTCTCCTCCGGTGAAAGCAGGGGCGCTCCAGGCTCGCGGGTCCTAGAGGCTCGAGAAGTGCGCAATGCTGGTTTGGTCGGGCGTCTTGCTCACGTCGGGAAAGCCGAGCTCATCCCGGGTAGTGTCGTCGCGCCTGGCGACTCGTTTCTGCGGAGGAGGCTTGGATGTCATTGATGGTGAGTCTCGAGATGGACGGCGATCCTGAGGCGTTGCTTGCCGCAGCCGCCGATCTGGAGGCGCGCCGTCCGACATCGGCTATGACGGCCCGCGTCGTCGCACCGATGGACGGCGGGGTCGTGGTATGCACGGTGTGGGAATCTGCTGCGGCGCGCGACGCCTATCAGTCCGAGCCGGAGCACCAAGAGGCGCTGCAAGCGAGCGGACTCATGGCCGCGGTCACCGGCATGCGCTCGCGCGTTTTCGAGAACGCCGAACTGTCGCTACGGTAGGACCTCGATTCGCTTTCGGTTAGTCCGGGCACTGCTCGACGAGGACCGGTCCAACATAGATTCGCCGGCACGCGATCCCGGCCGCAGACAGCTCGCCTGCTCAGCGCGGAAAGGAGGACGATCGCTGGTGCCGACGCATGCAAATCGCAATTACTTGGAGGACGCCCGATGCCGGACACCACCTGCCACATGTCGATCTCGCTCGACGGCTTCGTCGCCGGGCCGGACCAGAGCCGGGAGAATCCGCTGGGTAAGCGCGGCAGGGAGGTCCATAGCTGGCACCTCGGCGACGAGCGCGCGAACGACGCCGACGCGACGGCAGAAGGCTGGCTCATGCGACCGCGCGGGGCCTACGTCATGGGCCGCAACATGTTTGGGCCGATCCGCGGCGAGTGGGATCAGGACTGGGATGGATGGTGGGGCTCCGAGCCGCCCTACCATGCGCCGGTCTTCGTGCTCACTCATCACGCCCGCGAGCCGATCGAGATGGAGGGCGGCACGAGCTTCCACTTCGTCACCCAGGGCTTCGAGGCCGCCTACGCGCAGGCGCGTGAGATGGCCGGCGAGGATGGCATCGACATCGCGGGCGGCGCCTCGACCGTCCGTCAGGCGCTCGTCGCCGGAGTGATCGACGAACTCACACTCGACGTGGTCCCCGTCCTGTTCGGGTCCGGCGAGCGGCTGTTCGACGGAGTCGAGTCCTTCGGGTTCGAACCGGTCGAGGTGCTCCACTCTCCACTCGCCACGCACATTCGCTACCGGCGGGCAGGGTGAGGAGCCAAGGCCGGCGCCCGCTCGCGCGCTCGTGCTTTCTACGCGATGCGCGCGGCGTCGATCTCCCTACTTAGCTTGGGGTTGAACGGCGTTGCGGGCCACCGGTCTGCCACCTCGCCGATGTCGAGCAGCTGCTCGACCGGATCGTCTTCGAGGGCACTCCCGCGGACCTCGTCGCGGGGCGGAAGGGAATCCGCTCGCTCACCACCGAGCACCTCATGGCCGACGTCCGGACCTGAACGCAGAGAGCCCCCTGTCAGGTGGGGGCTCTCATCTGTCGCTTCGGTGCCTCAGGCGGAATTTGGCTACCGCGCTCCTGCGAGCCTGAACCACGCCCACGCTGGCCACGACGACGGAGCTCGGCGAGGTGTGCATCGCGATATCGCAACCCCATTCGAAGGCCGCGACGCTGGCAAGGTGCACCTGTGCTTCGGCTTCTTCGATTTTGGCCTGAGCTTCAGCTTGGGTCATTTCTGGGTGAACTTTGTCGGCCTGTTCTTTCTTTGTCTGAATCGCTTCGAGCAGCGCTTCATATGCCTTGTTGTAGTTGGAGCTGGCACCGACGCAGGGGCTTACGCCGCCGATCGTGAAGTTCGTGTGGGTGGTGCAGTGTCCGGCCACGCAATAGGTGTGCCATTGGGCCTGAGAGACGGCTGGTGCAACTGCTGCGATCGCGAAGCTGGCCGTTGCGATCATCGTGGCAATGGTGAAGCGGGTCTTGCTGAGCATTGTTGCCTCCTTGTAGGCGGGGTTGGTCTGCTCAGCCATCTTCGGTCCCGACCAGGCCGCCGGAAAGACACCCTAGGGGTAGTAATTACGCCACCCTCGGTGGGTGCGTTCTACTTGGATGGGACCAGAGCCAAGGCCCGTTGTAGGCCCACGTCGACCTGGGTCATAAGCCAATCCGGCAGCGTGGTGACTCGCTCCTCAAGCGTCTCGCGGTCGATTGTCGCAAGCTGGGTTACGTTCACAACCGAGTCAGTCTCCAGATCGGCAAACTCGGTCGAGACCGCCACATTCCCAGGAAGTGCCGCGAGCCGCACGTTGCCCGTGAGGACAGCCACGGTGACTGTCTTCAAGCGCGACCGGTTGTAAGAGTCGCCGCTGATGATCAGCACTGGGCGGCGAAGGGCAGGAGCGGACCCCCGCGGAAGGCCGAGATCAGCCCACCATACTTCGCCGCGGCGCATCAGTTGTGATCGTCGCAGGCAAGTGCCGCAGCAGCGGCGCTGGTGAACTCACCTTCGACCGGAAGTCCGGCGATCGCGCTGTTGATTGCGTCGGTGGTGTCCTCATCATCAAGCGCATCGAGCCAATTCTGCGCAGCTCGCGCATAGAACTCGCTGCGCGACACGCCCAGACGCTTCGCGGCCTGCTCTACGCGCTGAAATGTCTCGTCAGGAACGGAGATGGCCGTCTTCACGAGTGGGCAGTATAACAGAGTTATACCGACCAGCCGACGGCCCCTTTGAAGGATGCGTCAGCGAGGCACAACCGTGTGCGCGCAGGCGACGACCGCGTTCGCCTCGCGCCGCTTGAGACCGTCGCGTCGCTCGGCCACATGCACCATGTGCTTGCGCGCGGACGGCGTCGCGTCCAGGAGCGACTGCGGGTCACCGATGCTTGTGACCAGCGAGGCCAGCTCAACGCTGTGTTGCTGCAGGCAGGATCTCAGGCGCTCGACCTCGCTGACTTTTGTGCTTACCAGTCCATACCAGTTGCTTGGCAGGCCTCCTCCGAGTGCTGCCACGACCAGGCCGAGCCCGATCCAATGTGGCAGTCGCAGTGCGCCAACGAGGCTTCTCATGGTCCCGTAGCTCCCATGAGGCGCAACTTATCTCGGGCCGAATCATGGGTCAAGCAGCCCTTGGGCCCGGTCAGGCCTGCGCCTACAAAGCCTCGGCAGAGGGCACCACGATCGGGCCATCTGGTGGCTGGGTGAAGCGGATCGGGTTCCCAAAGGGATCGCGCAGGGCGCAGTCGGTGCCGTAGAAACGCTCGGTCGGCTCCTGAGTGAACTCGACGCCCGCGGCTAGCAGGCTCTCATAGGTGGCCTGGCAGTCGTCGGTCGCGATGATCAGTCCGCCGCCGCCGGCCCCCTTTGTCACGAGCTCGCGAATCTGCTCCGCGGTGGTCTCGTCGTGGGCAGGCGCGCCTGGTGCCATCAGAACGAGCTCGACGTCGGGCTGGTCCGGAAGGTTCACCGTTAGAAAGCGCATCACGCCCAGGTCGGCGTCGGTATGGACCACGAAGCCGAGCTTGCCGACGTAGAAGTCGAGCGCCTGGCCCTGGTCGAGCACGTAGATGAAGGTGTGGCTAATTCGTTTGGGCATGGCCGCCACGCTAGACGGCCTCGCGGAAATCTGCTTCTCCGAATCTGCTCTTTAGCCCGCCGGTCGCATCCATGTCAGTGCCCAGCAGGCCGGCACGCGCAGAACGGTGCCCTCGGCACTGAAGCGCGCACGATATGCCGACGGCGACTCGCCGAGGATCGCGCGAAAGGTGCGACTGAAGGTACCCAGGCTGTTGAAGCCAACGTCGAGGCAAATCTCGGTTACGGGGCGCTCGGTCTCGCGCAGCAGCTCCATCGCACGCTCCAGCCGGCGGCGCTGTAGGTAGCGGTGCGGTGTCTCGCCGAAGACCGCTCGAAACTGGCGGCTGAAGTGCGCCGGCGAGACGTGGGCGAGCCGTGCGAGCGCCGGGACGTCGAGCGGCTGCGCAAACGAGCGGTCCATCGCATCGCGGGTGCGCAGCATCCGGCGGTGTCGGTCCTCGACGACCCGCGACATCCATCCATGCTACCGATTTGGTACCGTATCGGGATGAGCAAGCAGATCGCGGTGCGGCTAGCCGATGAGCTCGTTGATTTCGTCGACGAGGTGGTCGACGCTGGTGGCGGACGCAGCCGTGCGGCAGTGGTTACGCGCGCGCTCGAACGCGAACGTCGCCGCGCCGTCGCCGAAAGGGATGCCGAGATCCTCGCCCGCACGGGCCCGGATCGGGAGCTCGCTGGACTGGCGGCCTATGCAGCGGGCGTGCCGTCTGCGCTCGCCTGATGCGCCCCATCCACATCGCGCACTCGATAAGGCACGACCAGTACTTGTGCTCACCCGTGAGCTCGTGCGCCCGCATCTCGCGACCGTCACGGTCGCGCCGATCACGACCACGATCCGTGGGCTCTCCACCGAGGTGCATGTCGATGCGGCTAACGGGCTCGCAGGACCGTCGGTCGTGAGCTGCGACAACGTCACCACCATCCCGAGCGATGCCCTGCGATACCAGGTGGGTGTGTTGCTCGATCATCAGGAGCCTCAGCTGAGCACGGCGATGAGAGCGGCCTTCGATCTCGACTGGGGGCGCTCGTCTTGAAGCTGCGATGCGTAAAGAGGCGGTGGTAGCCGACCGTGATGCCGGCGACTGTAAGTACGTAGCTGATCGCGAGGACCGCGATGTCCTGCCAGTGCAGGGTGTTGCCCCAGGCTAGAAAGACCGCGAATCCGAGCAGCACCAGCGGGACGATCGTGACGATCAGGTTCGCGAGACGGTCGACGCCTTCGTGCTCGATGGCGATCGAGTCCTCGCGCTGTGGGTGGGGCATGAGACCTCCCTTGGCGGGAGCGTCTCGGGCCTGCAAACCGCTCGTGGTCGGCAGGCCCGAAAGGCGCTACACGACCTGTACGTTGGCGGCCTTGGGGCCTTTGTCGCTAGCTTCAGCCTCATATGAGACTTTTGCGCCTTCGGCCAAAGAGCGGTAGCCCTCGCCGACGATCGCGCTGTGATGGACGAAGAGGTCCTTGGACTGGTCATCGGGCGTGATGAACCCAAAGCCCTTGTCGTCGCTGAACCACTTGACGGTTCCTGTAGCCATGTGTGTGTTCCTCCTGCGTTGAAGTGCTGCGAACGCGGAGATTGCTGAGCAAAGGCTACGAGCGCGGGCACTGCATTTGCCGGGCGAATTGCCCGACCTGAATCACCCACGGTAGCAGCCCGCAGGCGCGTGCTCAGTGCTCGGGGGGAGGTGAGGCGAGCGCGAGGATCGGCTCGAGCGTGTGATCGACGAAGCCAATCTCCTGCAGCACCTCGTTGCAGCTCTCGCACACGAGGCGCGCGACCAGCCCGCCGGGCCGCGCATCGGTGCGCGAGAGGACCGCTGTGCAGGTCGCGTTGTGATTGGTGGGGCACACATGGCCTTATCGGCTTTTCAGAGCAGCTCCTGAAGTGTCCGCGGCTTAGGTTCAACACCGGCGCGGGTGGCCTTCATGCGCGACCATCTTCGTTATAATGCTTGCTAGCAGGCAACTATATTGGAGGACGCAATGGCGACGAGGCAGCAAGCAGCGGTTGGCGAGGTTGATCGCCCGCTCGTCCCTGAGGAGGACGGAGCACGACTGCGTGCCGCAATCGGCAAGCTCGCGCGGCGTCTGCGTCCTACTGTGGCCGGCTCGGGTCTGACCCCCTCGCAGACCTCGGTGCTGTTTACGGTCGCGCGCTTCGGACCGCTGCGCCTCTCCGAGCTCGCCGAGATCGAGGGCTTGAACCCGACGATGCTCTCGCGCATCGCTGCGCAGCTCTGCGAGGACGGTCTGCTTCGGCGCGATGCCGACCCCGAGGATCGCCGCGCCGCGTTCGTACGTGCCACCGCGGCGGGACGACGTATGCGCGAGCGCATTCACCGGGAACGCGCGCAGGCGCTGAGCGCGCACGTCGAGGCGCTCGATGAGGACCAGCGCGAGGCACTGTGGGCTGCCCTACCGGTCCTTGAGGAGCTCGCCGAGCGTCTCCCCGGGGCCGCGCGCATGACGCGCCTGATCAGCGTCAGCCGAATCACCTTCGCGGCGCTCGCGATCCCCAACTTCCGCCGCTACTACGCGGGCCAATCGGTGTCGCTGATCGGCACTTGGATGCAGATGGCGGCGCAGTCCTGGCTCGTGCTGACGCTGACGCACTCGGCCACTGCGCTCGGTTTCATCATCGCGCTGCAGACGCTTCCGGTGCTGCTGCTCGGCCCCTATGGCGGGGTTGTCGCGGACCGCGTGGACAAGCGCCGCCTGATGGTGATCTTGCAGGTCGCGATGGGACTGCAGGCGCTGGCGCTCGGCCTGCTGACCGTGACCGGCGCGGTGCGCCTATGGGAGGTGGGCGCGCTGGCGGCCTTGCTCGGCCTGAACAACGCTTTCGAGAACCCCGCCCGTCAGGCCTTCATGCTCGAGCTTGTCGGTCCTGAGAACCTGCGCAACGCGGTCACACTCAACTCGGTGATCGTCAACGTTGCACGCACGATCGGGCCGGCCCTCGCCGGCGTGCTGATCGCGACGGTCGGGGAGGGTGTCTGCTTCCTGCTCAACGCCGCCAGCTTTGCCGCGGTCGTTGCTTCCTTGATTAGCCTGAATCGTAAGGCGCTGCGACCGACTGTGCCTACAGTGCGCGAACCGGGCCAGCTGCGCGAGGGTCTGCGCTATGTGCGCGCCACCCCCGAGCTCGGAGTGCCGCTATTGATGATGGCGTTGGCTGGTTGTCTTGCCTACGAGTTCCAGGTCACGCTGCCCGTGATGGCGCGCCAGGGCCTGCACGTTGGCGCCACGGGCTTTGGCTTCATGACCTCGGCGATGGGCGTGGGCGCGGTCCTCGGCGGACTGCTCGTAGCCGCGAAGGGCCGGACGGGACTACCGATGCTCGTGGCCTCGGCGACGGCGTTCGGTGTCGTTCTGCTGTTGGCCAGCCTCGCTCCGAACCTCCCGATCGAGCTCGTTGCGTTGGCGCTCGCGGGCGGCGCGAGCATCGCCTTCATGTCGAGCGGCAACTCGACGCTCCAGCTTGCGGCTGCGCCGCACATGCGCGGTCGCGTGATGTCGCTCTGGTTCGTGGCTTTCCAGGGCTCCACGCCGATCGGCGGTCCGCTGATCGGCTGGGTGATCGCCGAGGCCGGCGCCCGCGCCGGCCTCGGCGTCGGTGGCGTCACCTGCCTGTTTGTCGCCACGCTCGGGATTGTGGCGGTGCGACGCCTGACCGGCGGTGGCCTGCGAGCGAGCTTTGCGCTCGGCGCGCGCTAGCGACATGGAGGCCCAGGAGATCAGCGTTCGTTGGGTCCAGGAGCCCGGCGAGCTACAGGGGGCCTTTGCGTTGCGCGAAGAGGTTTTCTGCGGAGAGCAGGGCGTGCCCCAGCAGGAGGAGTTCGACGGGCTCGATGATCAGGCATTACATGTGATCGCGTTGTCCCGGATCGAGGCGCAGGTAATCGGCACGCTGCGCGTTGCTGCTCGACGGCTCGCGCGCCAAAATCGGCCGCGTCGTCGTGCAGCGCGATTGGCGGGGGCGAGGAATCGCTTCGCGCATGCTCCAGCTGGCCCTTGCCGAGGTGCGCGAGCGCGGCTGCGAAGAAGTGCGCTTGGCCTCCCAACGCCTGTTGTGCGCGCTCTATGAGCGCGCCGGCTTCACGGTCGAATCTGAGCCATTCGAGGAAGCGGGAATCCCGCATGTTTGGATGGGCCTGCGGCTGGCGGAGCGCTCGCTGAGGTCTGCCAGCCTGCGCACGGTTCTGCCTCGCCGTCCCTGCGAGCGTCTATGATTCCTCCGCGATCAGCCGCCGGTTCGTTTACGTTCCGGCGACAGAGCCACCAGTGTGTGGCAAGGGGATCGAATATGAGTCAAGCAGCACCGGCGACCCGCGCCGTCACAGCCGGGACCTCTCAACCTAGGGTGCATTCTGGCGTGAGACGCTGGCCCCTTACGCTCGGCCACATCTCGGGCGCAGCCTGCTCGATCTCGCCACCTCGGTGGTGCCCTATCTGGGCTCTCTGCGGCGATGTACCTCGCGCTGGACATCTCCTATCTGCTCAGCTTGGCGATCGCGATCCCCGCCTCGGGCTTCCTCGTGCGGACCTTCATCCTCTTCCACGACTGCTCGCACGGCTCCTTCCTGCCCTCCAAGCGCGCGAACATGTGGCTCGGCACCGTGCTCGGCCTGCTCGTCTACTCGCCCTTCCTGCGCTGGCGCCACGACCACGCGATCCACCACGCCACCTCGGGCGACCTCGATCGGCGCGGCGGCGGCGACGTGCGCACGCTGACCGTCTCCGAATATCAGCGCGCTCGCCGCTCGCGGACGCCTCGGCTACCGCCTGTTCCGCAATCCGCTTGATCATGTTCGGCATCGGCCCGATCGTCGCGCTGCTGGTCGGCCCACGACTCGTGCCGCGCGACGCACGCCCGCGGCTGCGCCGCAGCGTGATCGGCACGAACCTCGCGCTCGCGTTGCTCGTCGGCGGCCTCTGCTGGCTGACTCGGGCTGGCGGGACTATCCTGCTCGTGCAGGCCCCGACCGTGCTGCTCGCCGGCTCGGCTGGGATCTGGCTCTTCTATGTTCAGCACCAGTTCGAGGACGCCTACTGGGAGAGCGGTGAGAGCTGGAGCTACGCCGACGCGGCGCTGCGCGGCAGCTCCTACCTGAAGCTGCCCAAGGTCCTGCAGTTCTTCTCGGGCAACATCGGCCTGCATCACGTACACCACCTGAGCGCGCGCATCCCCAACTACAACCTGCAGCGTGCCCACGACGAGAACCCGATCTTCCATGATGTCCCGATGCTCTCGATGTGGGACGGCATGCGCGCGGTGCGCTTCAAGCTGTGGGACGAGGAGCACGCGCGCCTCGTGACCTTCGCGGAGGCGCGCCGAGCAATGCGCACCGTCACTCCTTTGAGCGGAGCGTTGTGATAAGCACGCTATCCTGAATAGTGTGATTACTCAGGCAGAGAGAGCGGCCGAGCGGCGTCGTGTGAAATTGGAGGACGTCCAGCGTCAGCTCAAGGAAGGGTCGCTGAAGATCCGCAAGATGACCTCTGACGAGCGCAAGCTCTACCCGCCGTTGCCTGCTAAGGCGCGGCGCAATGGACGATGACGCAATCCGCGGGCTCGTAAAGAGCCTCTCGCGCCCACACGCCTCCGGCGGGCAGGTCATAGAGCGCGCCGCGATCCTCGCCGCCGGGCCGGACTTCATCTCGATCATGGGCTGGATTACCGACCACGCGGGTGTGCCCGACGACGTGCCCGCCTCGACCCCGCGTCGTGGCTTGCATGGCTCGCGGCTGCACGACGGCGTGGGCGCAACCGAGCGCACACCGCTTCGCTACGTGTTGCCCGCTGCGGCTTTCTTCACTGTCGCACCTTGAGGCGAGGATGAGTCACGACGGACGATCGCCTTCCGTCAGCGGGGCTGAGGATGGCGCCTCCGAATCTGGAACCGCATTGGCCGCTGTTTCGCGTCGCGTGGTGGGGCTGCTCAAGGAGCACTACGGCAAGGGTCCAACCCAGGCGCGCACCTATTACTCCGGCGAGCTCGTGGTCGTGCTGCTCAGCGGTGGATATACCCAGGCGGAGAAAACCCTGATCGAGGACGGACGCACGCGTGCGGTGATGGAGTTGCGCGTGCAACTCCAAGAAGTGATGAACGATCGCTTCAGGCAGGTCATTGAGGAGGAGCTCCAGCGCAGCGTGGTCGCTTTTATGAGCGCCACCCATCACGATCCGGATTACAACGCCGAGATCTTCGTGCTCGCCCCGCGGATGCGCGAGGACGGTGCTGGTAAGCCTGAGCCTCAGCTGCCCGGCCTTGTGTTGGGTAGCCCAAAGACGGGTAGTCACCTCCTATGAGACTTTTTCGACGTAATCAAGCCGCTCCGGTCCAAGAAGGCAGTGAAGGCGGGGCTCCACGTGAACGCAGCACCCGTGTTGCGCAGCCGACGGAAGCGCCCGCAGAACACCCGGCGGAACGCTCGCTCGCCAGGCGCCGGCGCGGGGTCGGCTGGCGTACGCGCAGCGCTGGGGTGAGCGCTGCCGGCGCGGTTGGCTCGGGCGTGCTCGTGCTGGCCCGTTTGGTGATGCTGAGCGCGTCATTGATTGCGCTGTTGATCGGTCTGGCGATCGTTCTGCGCGACGTCGACGCTAACGGCGCCAACACGATCGTCAAAGGGATCCACGAAGGCGCGAACTTCTTCGCGGGTGCCTTTACCGGCCTGATCACGTTCAACGGCCACCCCAAGCGGGCGATCACGGTCGACTGGGGTATCGCGCTGCTCGCCTACCTGTTCGTGGGCGCGGTTGTCTCACGCTTCATCGCTCGGCTCGGACGCGGCGGTCTGCGCTTCGAACAGAGTCGCCGCGCTGCCCTGCGCTGAGGCGCCCAGACGACATAAAGTTCCCGAGGTGTTCGACCTCGACGCCTACCTGACGCGGATCGGCCTGAGCGGGCGTCCTGGCCTGCACGAGGTGCATCGTGCGCACAGCCGCGCGATCCCGTTTGAGAACCTCGATCCGCAGCGGGGCGTGACGGTCTCGCTGGCGGGCGAGGATCTGCAGCGCAAGCTCGTCGAGCAGCGACGTGGCGGCTACTGCTTTGAGCAGAACCTGCTGTTGAAGGCGGCGCTTGAAGCGCTTGGTGCCGAGGTCGAGCTGTTCCTCGCACGAGTGCGCTTGGGGCTCACACCGGGGGTGACGCGGCCACGTAGCCACCTCCTGCTGCGCGTGCACGCTGAGGGCTCGATCTGGCACGCCGATGTCGGCTTTGGGCTCGGCACGTTGCTCGAGCCGCTGCCCTTTGGGCCCGGCGAGGAGCACGAGCAGGACGGCTGGCGTTTTCGCGTGATCGCCGACGGGCCCGAGTACGTGCTCCAGAGTACTGAGGGCGGTGAGTGGATCGACCTCTATGGCTTCCCGGTCGAAGCCGTTGCACCGGTCGACGTTGAGACGATCAACTGGTGGACCTCCACCCATCCGCTCTCACCCTTTGTGACCGGGCTGATCGTGAGCGCCAACGAGCCCGATGGAACGCGCCTGTCGCTGAGCGACTGGTCCGGTGCGCCCACGCTCAGCGAACGCACGCCCGCTGGGCGCATCGACACGCCGGTGGAGCGTCAGGCGGTGCCGGCGCTGCTCGCCGAGCGCTTTGGACTTGCCGGGTTCGTCCTCGACGCGGACGAGCGGCTGGACCTCAGCCGCTGACGACGCTCTGGGGTACCGCGATCACGGGTACAGGGGATCGCTGCAGCAGCTCAGTGGTGACGACCCCGATCGCGCGATGCACGCGCGAGTGAAGCTCGGTGCCGACCACAATCGCGTCTGCCTTGTGGCGCCCAGCGGCATCGATCAAGGCTGAGACGGGGTCCGTGTCGAGGATCTCGACCGCCAGCTCGAGGTCGCGCAGCGAGTTCTCGCCCTCGAGCAGGAACTCATCGATGATCGCCTTGCCCAGCTGCTCGCGCTCGCTCGTGGTGGAGAGCGGTGAGGGCGGTGCGTGTAGCGGCCGGCAGGCATGCACGAACACGAGCTTGCCCTCGGGCAGCAAATCTCGCGCAGCCCACTCGGCGGCACGGCGCGAGCTCTCATTGCGGTCGAAGCCGAGCGCAAGGCAGCGCCCAGATCGAGGAGAGCCGGTCTCCTTGGCGCTCGTCATGCCTGCGCCTCCTCGAGCGAATCGAGATATGGAGCGAGGTACTTCGCCGCGATCTTGCTCGGCGGCGACCAGGTCGGCTCCTCGCTGATCTCTGAGCTGAAGCCCGCGCCGCCGGTTATGCGGGCGGTCAGATAGCGAGGCTTCTCGCCTGTCAGGAGCATTCCGCGGATGATCGGGTGAAACGGCTCGGGGGTCAGCTCCGCTCCGGCACGCGCCGCGATCGCTTGAGCCACCGTGTCGGCCTGCTGGGAGGCGATGCCGCCGTGCTTGACCGCGAACTCCGTGGCATCGCCTGCCGCGTAGATGTGCTCGTCCTCGAGCAGCCGGCAGTGCTCGTTGACGCGCAGAAACCCGTGTTCGCTTAGCGGCACGCCCGCGTATCTCGGGGCCGTAGAGCTCCGGCAGCGCAACCACGCGGTCGACCTTGAGGTGGTGGTCGCCGGGGTTGATCACGAGCTCGCCCGTACGCGGCACCTCGACATAGCCCGAGGTGATGACCTTGATCTTGGCCTGCTCGAGCAGCTCAGCGACAGCGGCACTGGCGGTCAAGCCAAAGATCGCGAGCGGGCTGTCCTCGGGCGTGACGATCGTGGTGGCGAGCTCCACGTTCATGTCGTACGCGCGCGCGGCGGTCATCATCGCGAGCTCGTAGAGCGGAAGCGGCCAGGCCATGCGTGCCGGAGCCACGAAGGCGACGCTTGAAACGTAGCCCTCCTCGATGTCCTGGATCAGGCCGTGCAGGGTCTCGTCGAGCTGGCGATCGTCGATCGTGATCGCGTGCTTGTAGCGCGGGGAGATACGCGCGCCGATCGCCAGCACGAGCACGTCGTAGTCGAGCTCGGCGCCCGCAGCCGTGTGCACGCAGCCGCTTGGTCGGCTCGACCCAGGCGAGCTCGTCGGCTCACCAGCTCGGCGCCCGCATCCCTCGCGATCGGTGCGAGCGGATAGCGGCGCGCCTGCGGGTAGGCGAACGGCTCGCGGACGGCCATCGGCGCGGTAGTCGAACTCTTGGTTGGGCGCGAGGATCGTCGTGTCGGTCAGCCCGGGTGCGAGCTCGCGCAGCGCGAGCGCGGTCTCCAGCGCCGCCACGCCGCCGCCGACGATCAGGACGCGGAGCTTGGAGGAGGGGTCTTGGCTTGTCATGCCTCCAACCTAGTCGCGCAAGGTGGCGGGCGCAAGCCGAGAAAAACCGCCGTCGTGTACCGGAAAACTACGTAGATCGTGGGTCGCCTGCACGCCCACGGCTCGCCTTGCTACTCAAGCGGCTGATCCTGGACCTGTTCGAAGCAACTGCGGTGATAGCACTGCGCGTCATGGTTGATGACTGCGGCTCGAGCGGCACGCGACGTCTCGCGCGGGTGCCCCTCGGCGAGCGTGATCAGCGGCTCATATACGCCGATCGGCTCCCGCAGTGGCTGGCATCTGATCTCGCTCATCGACAAACGAGCGTAGGCGGCGCGCGGGGATATGGAACGGTGAAGACCGCCCAGAAACCGTGGCGAACTACTGATGCGCGGGTCTCAACAATGTCCACCGCCGAGCTGACCGCGAGCGCTGCGGGTTTCTACGCGCCTCCGTACAGACCCGAGCGGAGCGTACTAAGCTCGAAGATATCTCACAGGAATCCGATGAGCTGTGGCTGCGTCGCCTGCTCGAGGTGGGCCGCGTCGCTCGTAACCGAGCTCGACCAGAAGGTGTGCTCGACCGCGTGCTCGAGACCGCGCGCGAGATCACCGGAGCGCGCTATGCCGCGATCGGAGTGCTCAACGAGCGCCGCACCGAGCTCTCCCAGTTCCTGACCTCGGGCATTGACGAGGAGACCCACCGCAGCGATCGGCGACCTCCCGCGCGGACGCGGGGTGCTGGGCGTCCTGATCGAGCACCCCGAGCCGCTGCGGCTCGCCGACGTTGGCACGCACCCGCGCAGCTACGGCTTCCCGGCCGGCCATCCGGTGATGCGCAGCTTCCTCGGCGTGCCGGTGGTCGTGCGCGGCGAGGCTTGGGGGAACCTCTACCTGACCGAGAAGGAGGGCGGCGAGTTCAGCGAGCGCGATGAGCAGGCCGCGGTGATCCTCGCTGACTGGGCAGCCGTGGCGATCAACAACGCGCGGCTGTACGAGACCAGCGAGTTGCGCCGCCATGAGCTCGAGAAAGCCGTCCGCGGCCTCGAGGCCACGCGCGACGTCGCCGTCGCGATCGGCGGCGAGATCGCGCTCGAGCACGTGCTCGAGCTGATCGCCAAGCGCGGGCGCGCGCTCGTCGGCGCGCGCAGCCTCGTGATCATGCTCCGCGAGGGCGACGAGCTGGTTGTGCACGCGAGCGCTGGCCACGTCGCAGGAGCGTCGTGGCGCGCGCCTGCCGATCTCCGAGTTCCACCTCCGGGCAGGTGCTCGAACGCGGCCGCGCCCGAGCGGATCACCGACGTCGATGCGCGCCTGGGGATCGCGCCGGCGCAGCTTCGGCGTCGAGGACGCGCAGCACGGCGCTGCTCGTGCCGATGCTCTACCGCGGCGAAGCCGTCGGTGTGCTCGCCGCCTTCGATCGCGGCGAGGACGGCGCGTCTTCAGCGAGGAGCACGAGCAGATGCTGCGCACCTTCGCGGCGAGCGCCGCGACCGCGGTCGCGCTCGCGCAGAGCGTGCTCGCCGATCGACTGCGCGCCTCGCTAGCCGCGGCCGATGAGGAGCGCAGCGCTGGGCGCGCGAGCTGCATGACGAGACGCTGCAGGGCCTCGGCGGCTTGCGCGTGCTGCTCTCTGCGGCCTTGCGCCGCGATGAGCCAGAGCTCTCACGCGAGGCGATGCGCGAGGCTGTCGCCCGGATCGAGCGCGAGATCGAGAACCTGCGCTCGATCATCACCGAGCTGCGCCCCGCCGCGCTCGACGAGCTCGGACTGCGCGCCGCGATCGAATCGCTGCTGGACCGCGCCAGCCAGCACAACGGGCTGGAGATCGAGCGTGACTTGGCCGTGGGAGTCGCTGGCGATGATGCATTGCGCCTTGAGGCAGCGCTCGAGACGGCCGTCTACAGGCTCGTTCAGGAGGCGCTCACAAACGTCGTCAAGCACGCCAATGCGACGCGTGTGCGCGTGAAGGTCGCCGAGTCTGAGGGCGAGCTGTCGATCGAGGTTGAGGACGACGGCGATGGCTTCGACCCCGCGACCGTCGAGCGGGGCTTTGGCCTGGCCGGTATGAGCGAGCGCGTGAGCCTTGCCGGGGGCTCGCTGGATGTCGGACCGTGTGAGGGCGGGACGCTGCTCAGCGCGCGCCTGCCCGCGCACCGCCCGATCGAGTCGGCTGCGATCTCACGCGCCGATCAAGCCGCGTCTTAGCGCGTAGCGCACCAGTTCGGCGCGGGTCGCGAGCCCGAGCTTCTTGTGGATGTGGGCGCGATGAGTCTCGATCGTGCGCGGCGAGAGGCTGCAGCTTGCGGGCGATCTCGACGCTCGTGTGACCGAAGGCGATCAGGCGCAGAACCTCGACCTCGCGTTGTGTCAGCTTGTGGTCGGTAAGCGCGCGGTGCAGCGCGTCGAGTCGCGCGGCGACCCGCGGGCTGACGAACTCCTGATCGGCGGCCGCGGCTCGGATCGCCTGCGGGAGCTCCGCGTCGGCGAGGTCCTTGGCGACGTAGCCGACCGCACCGGCCGTGAGCGCGCGCTGGGCGAACACGGGGTTGTCCTCCATCGAGATCACGACGATCCGTGTCTCGGGCGCACGCTCGCTCAGCGTGCGCACAGCGTCGAGGCTCGAGTTCCCGGCCATTCGCAGATCCAGCACGAGCACCTGTGGGCGGCAGTCGTGAACCTGGTGGACGACCGTCTTGTGATCTCCCGCCTCCGCGAGAACTTCAAGGTCGCGCTCGCTGTCGAGCAGCAGCCGCAGGCTGCGGCGCATCGGCTCGTGATCCTCTGCGAGCACCACGCCGATCGGCCCATTAACTGTCGGAGCCACAGGGTCTGCCGGGGTGAGCGCCAGATGAAGGATGGATGCCATGGGAGGAAGTTAGTCCTCCCAACGAGTCCCGACCACCGGGTTTTACACTCCGATCGCTTGCGGGTAAGCACGGATTCGTAGAGCTCGCGACCGCCGGCGTGCAAGACGCGGCACTACCGCGGCGGACTGCGGGAAAACCCCGGATGTGAAGCCTCGCTATTCCCCGGATCCTCAGCACATGGCGATCTCCTCTCAACCCCAACTCGATAGGCGCAGCGAGGCGCAGAACGGCAACGAGCCCGCGATCCGTGCGCACGGTCTGAGTAAGTGCTACGGCCCCACGCTCGCCCTTGACACACTCGATCTGACGGTTCAGCGCGGCGAGGTTTACGGTTATCTCGGGCCCAACGGCTCGGGCAAGACCACGACGATCCGCCTGCTGCTCGGCCTGCACCGCCCGAGCGCGGGACGCGGGGAGCTGTTCGGGATCGACGCCTGGCGTGACCCCGTCGCGGCACACCGCCACGTCGCTTATGTGGCCGGCGAGCCCTTCCTGTGGCCCTCGCTGACGAGCGAGGAGACCTTCGAGTTCGCTCGCGAACCTGCACGGCAGCACCGACCGCGCCTATCGCAAGCTGCTCGTCGAGCGCTTCCAGCTCGATCAAAGCAAGCGCATCAGGGCGCTCTCCAAGGGCAACCGTCAGAAGGTCCAGTTGATCGCCGCCTTTGCCAGCCGCGCTGAGCTCTTGATCCTCGACGAGCCGACCGGCGGGCTTGATCCGCTGATGGAGGTGGCCTTTCGCGAGACCGTGATGGAGGCCAAGCGTCGAGGACAGACGGTCTTCCTCTCATCGCACATCCTCAGCGAGGTCGAGGCGCTCTGCGACCGGGTCGGCATTCTGCGCGCCGGGCGTCTCGTCGATGAGGGCACGCTTGCCGAGCTGCGCCACCTCAGCGCCCAGACGATCGAGGTCACCTTCGACGGTCCCGCGCCAACGCTCGACGGTCTCCCTGGCGTGCACGTCGTAAGCGCGGGCGCCAATGCGCTGCGCCTCGAGGTCAGCGGTAGCGTTGGTCCCGTGATCGCGGCGCTCGCTGGGCACTCTGTGCTCGCGCTCTCAAGCCGCGAGCCCTCGCTGGAGGAGATCTTCCTGCACCACTACGACGCCTCTGACGGCCGTGTCGGCAAGTAGCGCCCTCGCCCGTCGCACGTTCGCTGACTCGCGCGCTCGCAGCATCTCCTTCGCGGTGCTGTTCGCGCTCGTGGCCTACATCAACCCGGTCGGCTATCGCAACACCTACCCCACGCTCGCCGATCGCCTCGGCTTTGTTCATGCCTTCGGCGGCAATGCCAGCGTGCGCCTGTTCTACGGCCAGCCTTTCGACCTGTTGAGCGTCGGCGGCTATTGCGCCTGGCGGGTCGGCGGGATGATGGCGATCTTCGCCGCGATGTGGGGCCTGCTCGCGGCGGTGCGCGCGCTGCGAGCCGAGGAGGACACCGGGCGCCAGGAGATCGTGCTCGCGGGCCTGCTCCCGCGCGCGCAGGTCTTTGTGGCGCGCCTGGCAGCGACGGCGGCGGGGGCGCTCCTGCTGTGGTTCGCGCTCCTGGTCGGGCTGATCGCGGGACAGCTGCCGGTCGCCGAATCGGCCTATCTGGCGCTCGCCACCATCTCGATCGTGCCGGTCTTTGTCGGCGTCGGCGCGCTTGCGAGCCAGCTCGCTCCGACTCGCCGCCTGGCGCTCGAGCTTTCGAGCTTCGTGCTCGTCGTCGCCTTGGCCCTGCGGGTCATCGCCGACACCGCCTCCGGGCTGCAGTGGCTGCGCTGGGCGACGCCGCTGGGGTGGGTTGAGGAGCTGCATGCCTTCACCGGTCCGCGCCCTGTGGTGCTGCTGTTGCCGCTCGCCTGTGCCACTGCGCTGATCGCGCTCTCGGCCTGGATCGCGGTGCGTCGCGACGTCGGGCGCGGTTTGCTCGCGGCGCGAGACAGTGCGGCCCCACGCATGCGGCTGCTGTCCTCGCCGACTGCCCTCGCGCTGCGTGAAGAGCGGGGCTCCCTCTCCGGTTGGTTGCTCGGCAGCGGTGCCTTTGCGCTGATCATCGGCGCGATCTCAACGAGCATCTCCTCGGTTGGCGTCTCGAGTAACTTCGAACGCCAGCTGCACAAAGTGGCTGCTGTCTCGATCACCACACCGGCCGGCTACATCGGGCTCTGCTTCCTGTTCTTCATCCTCATCATCAGCCTTTTCTGCTGTGCGCAGATCGCGGCCGCGCGCCATGAGGAATCCCAGGAGCGCTTGGAGACGCTGCTCGCGTTGCCCGTCCAGCGCGAGCGCTGGCTCGCCGGCCGTCTCGCGCTGGCCGTCGCAGGCGCCGTGGGCATCGCGCTGCTGTCGGGCATCCTCGCCTGGGCGGGCGCGGCGGTACAGGGGGCGGGGATCCCACTGTCGAGCATGCTCGAAGCCGCCGGCAACTGCCTGCCCGTGGCGCTGCTCTTCCTCGGTCTCGCCGTGCTCGCTTTCGCGATCGTCCCGCGGGCCGGCGCCGGGCTCGGCTACGGGCTCGTCGCGGCGGCCTTTGTGTGGCAGCTGTTTGGTGGCCTGCTCGGTGCGCCGAAATGGCTCTTGGACATCTCCCCCTTCGCGCACGTGGGGCTCGTCCCGGCGCAATCCTTCCGTGTGGGCGATGCGCTTGCGATGCTCGCGATCGCGGCGCTGGCCGCCGCCGCGGCACTGTGGAGCTTTCGCCGCAGAGATCTGATCGGCGAATGAGCAACGGCGCAATGCTGCAGAAGGTCAACGTCGGGCATTGGTCGCTCGCTGGCTATGACGGGATCGCCCCTGGGGAGATCCTGCAGGAGCTACGCGAGCTCGCGCATGAGCTCGCGGGCGCGCGCATCCTGCACGTCAACGCCACGCCCTACGGTGGCGGCGTCTCAGAGCTGCTGCGCTCGAGTGTTCCGCTCTTGCGCGACCTCGGCCTGGAGGTCGATTGGAAGGTGATGGGCGGCAGTCCCGAGTTCTTCGCGGCGACCAAGGCGCTGCACAACGCACTACAGGGGTCTGAGCGCTCGCTCAGCGACGCCGAGCGGCTCGCCTACCGCCGTTGTGTGGAAGAAAACGCCGAGACGCTCGACGGTACTTATGACTTCATCGTCGTCCATGACCCGCAGCCCGCGGGACTGCTGAGCGTCCATGGTGGCGGCAGCGCGCGCTGGGTGTGGCGCTGCCATATCGACACCAGCGAGCCGAACCCCGACGCGTGGGCATTTCTGCGGCCCTATCTCGATGGCTATGCGGCGGCTGTGTTCACGATGGCGGAGTTCGTGCCGCCCGATCTCCCGGTGCCCCGGACCGAGGTGATCGCGCCCGCGATCGATCCGCTCAGTCCTAAGAACATCCCGCTCGATCAGGCCACGGCCACGCAGATCCTCGACTGGATCGGCGTCGATCTGCCGGGCCGGCTCGTGACTCAGGTCTCGCGCTTTGACAGGTGGAAGGACCCGCTCGGGGTGATTGCGGCTTACCGGCTCGTACGCGCGGAGATCGGCGACCTGCAGCTGGCGATGGTCGGCTCGATGGCGCTCGATGATCCCGAGGGTTGGGACGTCTACCGCGAAGTCTCAGAGGCGGCCGAGCGCGATCCGCTGATCAACCTCTTCACGAACCTCACGGGCGTCGGCAACGTCGAGGTCAACGCCTTCCAGCGTCTCTCCGAGCTCGTCCTGCAGAAGTCGATCCGCGAGGGCTTTGGGTTGGTCGTCTCAGAGTCACTGTGGAAGGGGACACCGGTCGTGGCCGGACGCGCAGGTGGTATTCCGCTGCAGATGCCCGAGGGGGTGGGCGGGCGTCTCGTACAGAGCGCCGAGGAGTGCGCCACGGCGATGCTCGAGCTGCTCGGCGACCACGAGCTTGCCGCCGAGCTCGGACGCAGTGGCCAGGCACGCGTGCGCGAGAACTTCCTGCTGCCGCGGCTGCTGCGCGATGAGCTGCGCCTGCTGCGCTCGCTAGACATTCGGTAGTTTGCCGCAGCATTTTTGCACGGAGAGACTGATTCTCAGTCCACGCGCAGGGCTTAGATTCGTGGCGTGAACGCTCTGGAACTCGCCCGCCTGCAGTTTGGCGTCACGACCCTCTTTCACTTCATCTTCGTGCCGATGTCGATCGGCCTTGCGATCTGGGTCGCCTACTGCCAGACGCGTTGGTATCGCACGGGCGATGAGGTCTACCTGCGGATGACGCGCTTCTGGGGCAAGTTCATGCTGATCTCGCTCGCGATCGGCGTCGTCACCGGCCTCGTGCAGGAGTTCCAGTTCGGCATGAACTGGTCGCAGTACTCGCGCTACGTCGGCGATATCTTCGGCGCGCCGCTGGCGATGGAGGGCCTGATGGCCTTCTTCTTGGAGTCGACCTTCATCGGCCTATGGCTGTTCGGTTGGGGGCGTCTCTCGCCGAAGGTGCATCTCGCGACAATGTGGCTGACCGCCTTCGGCACGGTCCTCTCGGCCTACTTCATCCTCGCGGCCAACTCCTGGATGCAGCACCCCGTCGGCTACGTGATCAACCACACCACGCACCGCGCCGAGCTGAAGAGCATCGGCGCCGTGCTCACCAACTCAACCGTGCTGCTCGCCTTCCCGCACACGATCTTCGGTGCGATCTGCACCGGCGGGATGCTCGTGCTCGGGATCTCCGCGTTGGGGATGCTGCGCGGGCGTAACGTCGACGTCTTCTCGCGCTCGGTGCGCATGGTGCTGCCGCTGACGCTGATCGCAGCGATCGCTACCGGCGCCGCGGGGCATGCCCAGGGCACGCTGATGGAGAAACAGCAGCCGATGAAGATGGCCTCCGCCGAGGCGCTCTACAACACCACGAAGGGCGCGAGCCTGTCGGTCTTCGCGGCCGGTCCCTTTGAACGTCACCCCTCGCATCTGGGTACCGACATCCGCATCCCGCACCTGCTCTCGATCATCGGCACCGCCTCCTGGAACGGCAAGGTCAAGGGCATCAACCAGGTCAATGCCGAAGAGCAGGCCAAATACGGCCCCGGCGACTACGTGCCGATCGTCGGAATCACCTACTGGACCTTCCGCCTGATGGCCGGGGTCGGGCTCGCGCTCGTGCTGCTGCCGCTGCTCGGCCTGTGGCTGCTCCGCCGCCGGCGCCTTGAGCGCACGAAGTGGTTCTTGCGCGTGGCCGTGGTCGGCGCCTTCCTGCCGCCGCTGGCCAATCTCACCGGCTGGATCTTCACTGAGATGGGTCGCCAGCCGTGGATCGTCTACGGCCTTCTGAAAACCAACGAAGCGCGCTCACCACTGGTCGGCTCGAGCACGATCATCCTCAGCCTCGTCGGCTACACGCTGCTCTACGGCGTGCTCGCCGCGGTCGGCGGACGGCTGTTCCTGCGCGAGATCGCGCACGGCCCTGAAGCGCAGCCCGAGCCGGGCCACGATGGCCCCACCACCCCGTCTCAGCCTGAGCGTCCCGACCTCGTCCTGGCCTACTGAGAGCGAGCAGAGCGTGCGCGACCCCAACTTCCTGCAGACCCTCTGGTTCTTGCTGATCGGCGTGCTCTGGGTCGGCTACTTCGTGCTCGAGGGCTTTGACTTCGGCGTCGGCATGCTGTTGCGGCTGATCGGCCGCGACCAGACCGAGAAGCGCATGATCATCCACTCGATCGGGCCCGTCTGGGACGGCAACGAGGTGTGGTTGCTGACCGCCGGCGGCGCGACCTTCGCGGCCTTCCCTGGTTGGTACTCGAGCCTCTTCGCGGGCTTCTACATCGCGCTCTTCCTGATCCTCGTGGCGCTGATCATCCGCGGTGTCTCCTTTGAGTTCTGGGGCAAGGAGGACTCGCCGCGCTGGCGTGCCACCTGGGAGTGGGCGGCCGCGATCGGCAGCTTCCTCGCCGCGCTGCTGTGGGGCGTCGGTTGGGCCGACATCGTGCACGGCGTGCCCATGAACGCGGGGCACGACGTCACCGCCTCGCTGTGGGATCTCTTGCACCCATACGCGCTGCTCGGCGGGCTGACGACGCTTACGCTGTTCCTCGCACACGGGGCGATCTTCCTGTCGCTGCGCACCAAGGGCGATCTCGTCGAGCGCTCGCGTGCGCTGGCACGGCGCGCCTCTGCAGCAGCCGCGGTGTTGATCGCGGCGTTCCTGACATGGACGACGATCGACCAGTCGAGTCCCGGTGGGTTGAAGGTCTCGGCGCTGATCCTCGCGGTGGGTGCTGTGGCGCTCGCCCTCGTCGTCCCGGCCGCGCTCGCCCGCGAGCGTGACGGGCGCGCTTTCGCGCTCAGCGCCGGTGCGATCGCGCTGCTGTTCGTGAGCCTGTTCGTGAGCCTCTACCCCAACGCGCTGCCCTCGACGACCAGCCACGCCTTTGACCTCTCGCTTGCGGGCGCCTCCTCGACCCACTACACGCAGACGGTAATGACCGTCGTGGCGGTCGTGTTCGTGCCGATCGTGGTCGCCTACCAGGCCTGGACATACTGGGTCTTCCGCCACCGGCTGGGTCGCGATGATTTCGAGGGCACGCCGACGCCGATGGCCGTGCTCGAGCAGCTTGGTCACCGCCATGACGGTGACGGCACGCGCCCCGGTGCCCCGCCCCCCGCCTCCAAGCCGGCCGGCTCCTCTCCCTGAGCATGGCCGCCGTCGACCGCCGGCTCCTCGGCGAGAGCGGTGGGGCGCGCGCCCAGCTGATCCTCGCCAGCGCGCTCGGCTTGATCTCGGCGCTCTTGATCGTCGCGCAGGCCGCGCTGCTCGCCTATGTGATCGACCGGACTGCGATGCACCACGCAGCGCTCGCCTCGCTGCAGGGCGAGCTGATCGCGCTCGCCGCGGTGCTCGCCGCGCGCGCTCTGATCGGCGGCGCGTTTGAGCTCTCGGGGCGGCTCAGTGCGGTGCGGGTTATCTCCGAGCTGCGCCACCGGCTCGTGGAGCGCCTGCTGCTGAAGAGCCCCGAGCAGCGTCCGGGCGCGGCGCGTACGGGCGAGTTGGCCGGGACTGCCGTGCAGGGTGTCGATGCACTTGAGAGCTACTTCGCGGGCTACCTGCCCCAGCTCGTGCTCGCCACGACGGTGCCGCTCGCGGTGATCGCCTGGGTCGCCGTGCTCGACCCGCTGACCGCCCTGATCCTCGCGCTGAGCGTGCCCATGCTGATTCTCTTCATGGTGCTGATTGGCAAGGGCGCTCGTGCGCAGGCGCGCTCGCGCTGGCGCGCGCTCGCGCTGCTCGGGGCGCACTTCCTCGACGTCGTTCAGGGCCTCGCCACGCTACGCGCCTACGGGCGCGACCAGGTCCAGGAGCAGACGCTCGGCGAGGTCGGCGAGCGCTACCGCTCAGAGACGATGGCGACGCTGCGGATCGCTTTTCTTTCAGCGCTAGTGCTCGAGCTCTGTGCGATGATCGGCACCGCGCTCGTGGCTGCGACGATTGGTGTGCAGCTCGTCGCCGGCGCGCTCACGCTGCAGGCCGGGCTGACCGTGCTGCTGCTCGCGCCCGAGCTCTATGGGCCGCTGCGCCTGGTCGGCCAGCAGTTCCACGCAAGCGCTGACGCGAGCACGGCCTCGGAGTTGATCTTCGACGTGCTCGACCGAGCACCGGCACTCGCGCGTCCTGCCCAGCCGCGCCCCGCACCGCGGCAAGACCGCGCAGCGGTGCGCTTCGAGGGGGTCTCCTTTACCTACCCGGGACGACCCGGGGCGGTGCTCGACGGGATCGACCTGACGCTCGAGCCGGGACGGATCGCGGCGCTGCTCGGTTCCAGCGGCGCCGGCAAGAGCACGCTCGCGAGCCTCTTGATGCGCCTCGCGGACCCGAGCACAGGACGTATCACTTGCGCGGGGGTCGACCTGCGCGAGCTCGACCCTGAGCAGTGGCGCGCGCAGATCGCCTGGGTGCCTCAGCGTCCAACGCTCTTCAGCGCGACGATCGCCGAGAACATCGCCCTCTATGCGCCCGCCGCTAGCCGCGCCCAGATCGAGCGCGCAGCACAAGCGGCGAACGCCGCTGAGCTGATCGCGGCCTTGCCGCGTGGTCTCGACACGCAGGTCGGCGAGGGCGCGCGGCGTCTTTCCGCGGGGCAGGCACAGCGGATCGCGCTCGCACGCGCCTTCTTGGCCGAACGCCCGCTGCTGGCGCTCGATGAGCCGACCGCCCATCTCGACGACGCCAGCGCGCAGGGGGTTGCCGAGGCGATCACCGAGCTCGCGCGAGGCCGCACGACGCTCCTAATCGCGCATCAGCCGCTGCTCGCAGAGCTCGCAGATGACACTTACAGGCTCTCCGCAGGCAGGTTGCTCGACGGCGCGAATGTTGCCCAGCCGGCCGCTTCTGTGCCGGAGCGCTTGCTGATCGGCGGGGCAGTGGCGTGATCCCACCCGAGCTGCACACCATCTGGCGAGTCGCGCGCCCGCAGCCCGGCGAGCGCGCGCGTCTGATCCTTGCGCTCGCGCTCGCGGGCGGTGCGGCCGCAGCGGCGATCGCGCTGCTTGCGACCTCGGGCTATCTGATCTCGCGCGCCGCGCAGCGCCCCGAGATCCTGATGCTGATGGTCGCGATCGTGGCCGTGCGAGGCCTCGGCATCGCGCGCGCGGCGCTGCGCTACGGCGAACGCCTGGCCTCCCACGATCTTGCCTTGCGCGGCCTGGTGCGGTTGCGCAAGCGCTTTTACCGCAGCCTTGCACCGCACGTGCCGGGGGCGCTCACGAGCCGCTCCGGCGACCTCTTGAGCCGCTTCGTCGCCGATGTCGACACGCTCGGTGATCTATACCCGCGGGTGCTGATTCCTGGGCTGCTCGCCGTGCTCGTGGTTCTCGGCGGTGCGCTCGCCGCATGGATCATCCTGCCCGTGGCCGGCCTCGCCGTGCTCGGCTCGCTGGCGCTCGCTGCACTTGCGCTGCCCGCGCTGAGCGCCGCCGCGAGCGCTCGTGCTGCTCGCCGCCAGGCGCCGGCCCGCGCGCAGCTGACGAGCGAGCTCGTCGAGGGCATCGACGGTGCCCTGGAGCTCGCGCTGGCAGGTCGCTCCGGGGAGCAGGTCGCACGTCTAAAGCGCAGCGACGCCCGCCTCGCGCGGATCGCACGCGGCGACGCCTTTGCGGGAGCGGCTACGGTCGCCGCCGGTGGCCTCTTGAGTGGCGCCGGCCTGCTTGCGCTGTTGCTTGTCGCGATCCCCGCGGTGCACTCGGGCGCGCTCAGCGGCGTGCTGCTCGCCGCGCTCGCGCTGCTGTTGCTGGGCACCTACGAGAGCATCTTGCCGCTGTCCGGCGTGGCGCGCGCGGGACGCGCCTGCGCCACGGCCGCAGCGCGCCTGCATGAGCTCGAGCTGACCCCGCCGGCCGTCGTCGATCCACCACGGCCGCTTCCGGCGAGCGTGTTTGGCGAGCTCGTGCTCAAGGACGTCTCCTTTCGCTACGGACCCGAGGAGCCGTGGGTGCTCAGCGGTGTTGAGCTCTGTCTGGCACCGGGCGAACGTGTCGCGCTCGTCGGACCGAGCGGCATCGGTAAGAGCACGCTCGCGGAGCTGCTCGTGCGCTTCCGCGACCCCGAGCGGGGCAGCGTGTGCCTCGACGGAACCGACCTGCGCCAGCTCACTCAGGCAGAGCTACGCGAAGCGGTTGTGCTGTGTGCGCAGGACAGCCACCTCTTCAACACGACGATCCGCGAGAACCTGCTGCTCGCCAATCACGCGGCTTCTGAGGCGCGGCTCACACGCGTGCTCGCCGCGGTCGAGCTCGAGCAGTTCATCAGCGCACAACCGCAGGGGCTCGACACGCTTGTCGGGCAGGGTGGGGAGCTGATCTCGGGCGGGCAGCGCACGCGCATCGCGCTGGCGCGGGCGCTGCTGTCGGAGGCGTGTTTTTTGATTTTCGATGAGCCCACCGCGCACCTCGAGCCGGAGCTTGCCGAGCGCGTGATGGCGAACCTGTTGAACGTCTGCGACGATCGCGGCGTGTTGGTGATTACCCACGACACCGCTGCACTGGAGGGCTTTGACCGCGTCCTGCGATGGACGTGAGCTTCGGCACGCTCGTCGTGATCGTGCTCGCTGGTCTCGGCGGCCCGTTGCTGGCGGTGCTCGGCCAGCGACGCTTTGTCCCCGTCGTTGGCGGTGAGATCCTCGCCGGGATTCTCGTTGGCCCGACGGTGCTCGACGGGGTCGATCCGGGCAACGCGACGATCTCCACGCTCGGCCAGGTCGGCTTCGCGATGCTGATGCTGACGGTCGGTATGCACCTACCGCTACGCGACCGGCGTCTGGCCGCCTCCGCCCGCCACGGCACGGGGCTCGCGCTGCTCGTGTGTCTGCTCGCGCTGCCTTCGGGTCTGCTCGCCGCGAGCATCGCCGGCACCGGACACGCGACGATCTATGCGGTCGTGCTCGCCTCGGGCTCGGCTGCGGTGCTGCTGCCCGCCTTTGAGGAGCTAGGGCTCGAAAGCAGCGCGGTGATGAGCGTGATCGCGCAGGTGACGATCGCCGATGTGATCACGATCCTCTCGGTACCGATCGTGCTCGAGCCCGGGCGGGTCGGGCACGCTGTGCTGGGCGCGCTGCTCGTGGGGGGTGCGGCGGCGCTGGCGCTCGCCGTGGCGCGCGCGCTCGGCGGCCATGAGTGGGTCCATCACGTGCGCCAACTTTCCAAGCAGCGCCACTGGGCGCTCGATCTGCGCCTGTCGCTGCTGATGCTGTTCGTGCTCGCCTGGATTGCCGAGAAGGGCGGCACGAGCATCCTCATCGCAGGCTTCGGTGCGGGGGTCACGGTGGCCGTGATCGGCGGCCCAAAACGGCTCTCGACGCAGGTGCGCGGCGTCGCTGAAGGCTTCTTTATCCCGCTCTACTTCGTCGTGCTCGGCGCACGGCTCGATCTGGGGGGCCTTGTGAGCGAACCCTCGATGCTCGCGCTGGCCGCGGCGTTGGCGGGGCTGAACGTGCTCATCCACCTGCTCGCCGCAGTCCTCTTGCGCCGCTCGCTGGCGGGGGCGTTGGCAGCGACCGCACAGCTCGGGGTGCCGGCTGCGGTTGCCTCGCTCGGGCTCTCCGAGCACCTGCTCTCATCGGTGACCGCAACCGCGATCGTCGCCGCGGCGCTTGCCAGCCTCGCGATCTGCACCGTCGGTGTGCAGATGCTCGTGCGGCTGGAGCCCACACCCGGCTGAGCTCAGATCGGGCTCGTCTCGGCTTCGCTCGGGGCAAATGGGAGCCCGGCAGCGGCGTAGGCATCGGCGGCGTCGAGCGTCTCCGTCGCGAGCAGGGCTTGGGCGAGGCTCTCGAGCTGCTCACGGTGGGCGCTGAGCAGGCTCGTCACTTCGGCGTGGGCGGACTCCACGAGCCGGTGGACCTCGTCGTCGACGAGCCGCTGCGTGTGCTCGGAGGTGGCGCTGACGCCCGGTAGGAACATTCCCTGTCCCTCCTCGGCGATCACCGAGATCGGCCCGATCGCCTCGCTCATACCCCAGCGTCCGACCATCTGGCGAGCGATTTGGGTGAGCTGCTGGATGTCTGACTCGGCGCCGGTCGTGATCGATCCATAGACGAGCTCCTCGGCCACGCGCCCGCCGAGGGCGACCTTGATCTTGGTCTCAAGGTCCTCGAGCGAGTAGGACACGCGGTCGCTGTCCGGTGTCGAGAGCGTCACGCCGAGCGCCATCCCGCGGGGGATGATCGAGACCTTGCGGACCGGATCGGCACCGGGGGTCAGCATCCCCACGAGCGCGTGGCCGGCCTCGTGGTGGGCGGTGCGCTCGCGGTCGGCCGGCGAGAGCAGGATCCCGCGCGGCGAGCCGAGCATGATCTTCTCGAGCGAGTCGGTGAAGTCGTTCATCTGCACCCTCTCGTGTTCGCGGCGGGCGGCGAGCAGCGCGGCCTCGTTGGCGAGGTTGGCGAGGTCGGCGCCGACCATCCCGGGCGTGCTCGCGGCGATCGCGTCCAGATCGGTGTCCTCGGCGAGCGGAATCGAGCGCGTGTGCACCTTGAGGATCTCCACGCGTCCGCCGCGATCGGGTGCCTGCACGGTCACGCGCCGGTCAAAGCGCCCGGCGCGCAGCAGCGCCGGGTCGAGGATGTCGGGGCGGTTGGTCGCCGCGAGCACGACCACGGCCTCGGAGGACTCGAAGCCGTCGATCTCGGTGAGGATCTGGTCGAGCGTCTGCTCGCGCTCGTCGTTGGCGCCGGTCACCGACACCGAGCCCTGGCGCGAGCGCCCGATCGCGTCGAGCTCGTCGATGAAGATGATCGCGGGCGCTGCCTCCTTGGCCTTCGCGAACAGGTCGCGCACGCGCGCCGCGCCGACGCCGACGATCGCCTCGATGAACTCCGAGGCCGAGATCGAGAAGAAGGCTGCGTGCGCCTCGCCGGCGACCGCGCGCGCGAGCAGCGTCTTGCCGGTGCCGGGGGCGCCGGAGAGCAGCACGCCGTGGGGCATGCGCCCGCCGAGGCGCCCGTAGCGCTCGGGGTTGCGCAGGAAGTCGACGATCTCCGTCAGCTCGGCCTTGGCCTCATCGATGCCCGCGACGTCCGCAAAGGTGACGCGGATCTGCTCGGGATCGGCGCGGCGCGCCTGCGAGCGTCCAAAGTTGCCGAGCGCTCCCATCGCACCACCGGCTTTTGCGGCGCGGCTGGCGAACAGCACGAACAACCCGACGATCAACAGCGTCGGACCGAAGCCGAGCAGCAGCTCGGTCAAGAGCGACTGGCTCGTGCTCGTCGACTTGGCGACGATCTTCACGCCCTTTTCCTGCAAGAGCGCCGAGAGCTGATCGCCGTTCCAGAAGGTCGGCACCTCGGTCGCGAAGAGTGTCGTCGGCTTCGCTTTCGCGTTTGGGTAGCGCTGCTTGGCCTTGAAGGTGCCTTCGATCGTGTCGCCCTTGGATGACAGCGAGCGGACCTGGCCGGCCTTGACCTGTTCGAGGAAGTAGGGGCTAAAGGGGACTGTTACGCGAGGCTGTCCGGTCGTGGGTGCAAACAACAGCACCGAGGCCCAGTTGAGGGCGACCAGCAGCAGCACGAACCACAGAAAGCCGGGGCGCCGGTGTGGCGGCGGCCCGCTCGGGGTCTGCTCGGGCATGCCGCGTCCGTCCGGGGCTGGCGAGACCTGCCAGCCGCGCTTGTCGCGCGGCATCGGCGGATGCGCTTCGGAGCGCTCGCCGCTCGGGCGCTCGGGCTCGACCTGGCGTTCCTCGGGCACGCTGCCCATGCTAAGGGCTCACGGGCGCGCGCTCTTCGCCGAGCGTGCGCGGTCCGAAGCCCGACAGCGCAAGCGCGCCGATCGAGAGCAGCGCGGCCGCAGCGGAGGTGAGCAAGAGCCCGACGCTCGGCTTGCTCAGCTGGAAGAAGTGGCGCGTGGCCGGCGTGAGCAGCAGCGCGGCGTATGCGCCCGCCAGCACCAGGCACATAGTGCCCACGAGGCTCGAGCGTTTCAGCGAGCCCGCGGCCTCGAGTGCGATCACGAGGTAGAGGCCGAGCGCGATCAGCACGGTCGTGGCGACCGTGCGCGCTTCGATCACGGGATAGTCGAGGTCGTGCAGCGCGAACAGGTAGCCCGTGGCCGTGCCGGTGCCGATCAGGACTCCAGCGGGAACCGCGAAGCGGGCAACGCTGCGCACGAAGGTTGCAGGCCGCCACGGCCCGCTGCTCGGTGCGAGCGCCAAGAAGAAGGTCGGGATGCCAACCGTCAGCGAAGCCGCGAGGCTGAGGTGGCGCGGGAGCAGCGGGTAGGCCTCCGAGCTGATCCCGATCGTGAGGATCAGGAAGGCTGCGAAGGCGGACTTCGTGACGTAGAGCTTGGCCACGCGCTGCAGGTTGCGCAGCGCCTGGCGCCCCTCGCGCACGAGCTGGGGGATCACCTCGAAATCGCCCTGCACGAGCACCAGGTCGGCGATCGAGCGCGCCATCTGCGCGCCGCTGCCCTGCGCGATCGCCAAGCGCGCGGCCTTCAGCGCAGGGACGTCGTTGACGCCGTCGCCAAGCATCGCCACGTAGCGGCCCTGATCGTGCAGTGAGGCGACGATCGCGCGCTTGCCCTCCGGCGAGATCCGCCCGACGACGCTTGCGCTGAGCGCGAACTCGGCAAGCTCCGCGGGATCTTCTGGGATCTCGCTGCCGTCGCTGACCGTATCGATCGGGATGCCGACGTCGCGCGCGATCGCGGCCGCCGTATGCGGCGAGTCGCCCGAGAGCACCTTGATCTCCACGCCCTGCTCGAGCAGGAAGGCGATCGTCTCGGCGACGTTTGGGCGCAGTCGCTCGGCGATCACGACCAGGCCGAGCACGCTCGCTTCAGGCGGCGTCTCGCGATGCTCGCTTGGTAGCGGCGCGGCTGTGCTCGCGAGCGCCAGCACGCGGCGTCCGGCGCGGGCTAGCTCGGCGGCGTGCTCGTGCAGCTCTCCGAGCGCGAACCTTTCCGGGGCACCCATCAGGTAGGTGCCGTCCTCGAGCTGAACCGCGCTCCAGCGCCGGCGCGAGCTGAAGGGAACCTCCGCCAGCGTGTTGCTCGGCGCGGCTGGGTAAGTCTCGGCGATCGCCTGCAAGGTCGCGTTGGGCGCCGTTGCGCTGCTCGCGAAGCGGCCGAGGATCTCGACCATCTGCTCCTCTGAGACGCCTCTTGCGGGCTCCAACGAGGCGACGCGCAGCGCGGCTTCTGTCAGCGTCCCGGTCTTATCCACACAGATCACCTCGACCGAGGCCAACGACTCGATCGCGCGTTGAGCTGCTGCGCGAGCACGCCCCGCCGCGCCATGCGTGCCGAGGCAACCGCATAGGTGAGGCTGACGAGCACCATCAGGCCCTCCGGGATCAAGCTCACCACGCCGGCGACGGAGGTCGAGGCCGCGACATGCCTGCCCACGTGGCGGTGATAGAGCGAGAAGCCGAGCACCGCGCCGAGTGCGACCATCAGCACGACGAGCGCGTAGAGCAGGCGGTTGACGGCCTGCTCCAACGGTGAGCGGGGGTGGCGGAAGGAGCGCGCCTCGCCGAGGATGCGTGCCGCGAAGCTCTCGGAACCGACCGCGCTTACGAGGTAGGAGCCGGTGCCCTCCGCGACGAAGGCGCCCGAGCGGATCTCCTCGCCGCGCGCGCGGGACACCGCCTCTGACTCGCCCGTGAGCACGGACTCATCGAGGCGCAGTTCGTTGGCCTCGTGTAGCGGACCGTCGGCCACGATCTGATCGCCGGCACGCACGCGCAGCAGATCGCCGGGCACGACCTCCTCGACCGCGACCTCTCGGGGATGGCCGTCGCGCACGACCGTCGCGCGCGGCGCGACGAGCAGCGCGAGTCGATCGAGCGCGCGCTTGGCGCGCACCTCCTGGGCGATGCCGATCGAGGCGTTGGCGAGGATCACGCCCAAAAAGAGCGCGTCGCGCGCATCGCCAAAGAGCAACGTGACCGCGCCGAATGCGGCGAGGATCAGGTTGAAGACCGTCAGCACGTTCGCGCGCACGATGGAGCGATAGGAGCGGCTGCTCTGCGCCCGCGCGGGGGTGCCGCGCGCGGCCAGACGCGCGCTGGCGTCCGCCTCGCTGAGGCCGACGCCTGCGTCCTCGCCGCGCTCAGCGATCGCCGACATCGCCCGCACCCAGCAGTGCTCTGACCTCGTGTGCGATCTCGAGATCCTCGCGCGCCGCGAGCACGAGCGTGCGCACCACTGCCCCTGCCGCGGAGATCTCTGCATCGGGGCGCGCCTCGAGATTGCGCTCGCCGTCCAGCGCCACGCCGAGGAAGGTCAGCCCCGCGGCTGCCGCCGCGCGCACCTCGGGGGCACGCTCGCCGACGCCGCCGGTGAAGACGAGCGCGTCGAGGCCGCCGAGCGCTGCGACCATCGCGGCGATGGACGCGCGCAGTCGGTGCGTGTAGACGTCGAGCGCCAGCTGCGCCTGTGGTTCACCGGCGGCTACCTGATCGAGCACCGTGTGCATGTCGGCCGTGCCAGCGAGCCCGAGCAAGCCGGAGCGATGCTCGAGCGCCTCGTTCAGCTCCTGCACGCTGAGACCCTCGCGCTCCATTAGCCACAGGAGCATCCCCGGGTCGACACTGCCCGAGCGCGTGGCCATCACGAGCCCCTCCAAGGGCGTGAAGCCCATCGTGGTGTCGAGCGAGCGCCCGGCGGAGATCGCGCACAGCGAGGCGCCCGCGCCGAGATGGCAGCTGACGATGCGCAGATCCTGGGCGTCGCGTTTGAGCAACTGCGGCGCGCGGCGCGCGACCCAGGCGTGGGAGAGGCCGTGGAAGCCGTAGCGGCGCAGACCCCAGCGCTCGCGCCACTCACGCGGTAGCGCGTAGGTCGCGGCTGCGTCGGGCATCGTCGCGTGGAAGGCGGTATCGAAGCAGGCGACAGCGGGTAGCTCGGGCAGGGCTTCGCTGACCGCGTCGAGCGCTTGCAGCGACTTCGGCTGATGCAGGGGGGCCAGCTCGATCAGCTCGTGCAGCTCCTGCTCAACGTCTGCGTCGATGCGCACCGCTTTGCGCAGCTGGCTGCCGCCGTGGACGATGCGATGCCCAACCGCGTCGGCCTCCCCGAGCGGTGAGGCGAGCGCCGCGGCAAGCTCGGCGCGGTCGACCTGTGCGCGCGGTGCGGCGAGTTCCTGCGCGGCGAGCGTCCGGTCGCGCTCGTCGAGCAGCGCGAGCTTGAGGCTGCTCGACCCGGCGTTGACCGTGAGGATGCGCATCGCGGCTCTATCCAGCGGCGGGGTCGAGGCCCGCCGCAGGCTCCTGCTCAGGCCAGCGCCAGTCGCGCAGCTCGGGCGGGTCCTCGCCATGCTCGCGCGTGTAGGCGCGGTGGCGCAGGCGCTCGTCGATCATGTGCTGGCGCAGGTGCGTCGCGCGCTCCATCAGCCCGGGCACACGGTCGATCACGTCGATCACGAGATGGAAGCGGTCGAGATCGTTGAGCATCACCATGTCGAAGGGGGTTGTGGTCGTGCCCTCCTCCTTGTAGCCGCGCACGTGAATGTTGTGATGGTTGGTGCGGCGGTAGGTGAGGCGGTGAATCAGCCAGGGGTAGCCGTGGTAGGCGAAGATCACGGGCTGCGCGGTCGTAAACAGCGCGTCGAACTCCTCCGCGGAGAGACCGTGCGGATGCTCGCTGTCGGGCTCCAGGCGCATCAGGTCGACGACGTTGACGAGCCGCACCTTCAGCCCGGGCAACTCGTGCGCGAGGATCGCGGTGGCGGCCACGGTCTCAAGCGTGGGCACATCGCCCGCGCAGGCGAGCACCACGTCGGGCTCGGTGCCTTCATCGCTGCTGGCCCAGTCCCACACGCCGATGCCGCGGCTGCAGTGTGCGATCGCCTCCTCCATCGAGAGGTAGTCGAGCCCGGGCTGCTTGCCCGCGACGATCACGTTTACGTAGTTGCGGCTGCGCAGGCAGTGGTCGGCGACCGACAGCAGGCAGTTGGCGTCCGGGGGCAGGTAGACGCGTACGATCTCCGCCTTCTTGTTGATCACGTGGTCGATGAAGCCCGGATCCTGGTGGGAGAAGCCGTTGTGGTCCTGGCGCCAGACGTGGGAGGAGAGCAGGTAGTTGAGCGAGGCGATCGGCGCGCGCCAGGGAATCTCCGCGGTCACCTTTAGCCACTTGGCGTGCTGGTTGAACATCGAGTCGACGATGTGGATGAAGGCCTCGTAGCAGTTGAAGAGACCGTGGCGGCCGCTGAGCAGATAGCCCTCGAGCCAGCCTTGGCAGAGGTGCTCGGAGAGCACCTCCATCACGCGCCCGTCGGGAGCAAGGTGATCGTCACCGGGGAGCGTTTCGGCCTCCCAGGCACGGGCGGTCGCCTCGAAGACCGCGCTCAGGCGATTGGAGGCGGTCTCGTCGGGACCCATGATCCGGAAGCTCTCACCGTTGCGCTGGATCACCTCGCGCAGGAACTCCCCGAGCACGCGCGTCGCCTCGCTCGTTGTGGTGGCCGGCCGCGAGACGGTGACCGCGTGCGCGCGGAAGTCGGGCATCTCCAGGGCGCGCAGCAGCAAGCCGCCGTTGGCGTGGGGATTGGCGCCCATCCGCCGCTCGCCCTGCGGCGCGAGCGCGGCGAGCTCGCTGACGAGCGCGCCCTGCTCGTCGAAGAGCTCCTCGGGCCGATAGGAGCGCAGCCAGCTCTCCAGCTGGGCGAGATGTTCGGGGTTGGAGTCGAGATCTGCGAGCGGGACCTGGTGCGAACGGAAGGAGCCCTCCGCCGCCAGTCCGTCGACCAGCTTGGGGCCTGTCCAGCCCTTGGGGGTGCGCAGCACGATCATCGGCCAGCGCGGCCGCTCGCCGAGACCCTGTGTGCGGGCTCTGTGCTGGATCGCGGCGATCTCGGCTGTGATCTGATCGAGCGTCGCGGCCATCTGCTGGTGCATGTCCGCGGGCTCGGAGCCCTCGACGAAGTGCGGCGCGTAACCGTAGCCCTCGAGCAGGCTGCGCAGATCGTCGTGGCCGATCCGCGCGAGCACCGTCGGGTTGGCGATCTTGTAGCCGTTGAGGTGCAGGATCGGCAGCACGGCGCCGTCGCGCGCGGGGTTCAAGAACTTGTTCGAGTGCCAGCTCGCCGCCAGCGGCCCGGTCTCGGCCTCGCCGTCGCCGATCACGCAGCAGACGAGCAGGTCGGGGTTATCGAACGCGGCGCCGTAGGCGTGCAATAGCGAGTAGCCGAGCTCGCCGCCCTCGTTGATCGAACCCGGGGTCTCCGGGGCCACGTGGCTGGGAATCCCGCCGGGGAAGGAGAACTGGCGAAACAGCCGGCGCAGCCCCTCCTCGTCGTGGCCGATGTGGGGATAGACCTCGGTGTAGGTGCCCTCGAGGTAGACGTTCGCGACCAGGCCGGGGCCGCCGTGGCCGGGGCCGGCGACGTAGATCGCGTTCAGATCGCGCTCGCGGATCACCCGGTTCATGTGGGCGTAGATAAAGTTCAGCCCCGGGGTCGTGCCCCAGTGGCCGAGCAGGCGCGGCTTGATGTGCTCGACCTGCAGGGGCTCGCGCAACAGCGGGTTGGCGAGCAGGTAGATCTGCCCTACCGAGAGGTAGTTGGCCGCGCGCCAGTAGGCGTCGAGTCGCTCCAGCTCGGCTGCCGAGAGCGGAGGAGAGGGAGCATTGTCGGGAACGTTTGCCTGCATCTGGGTCGCTGCTGATAAACGCGTTCTATGGGTGATACCCGGTTGGCGGGATCGGCGACGTGTGCCTGTGCGCGGCGCGGCGCTTGTGTGTGCTCGTAGGGTCGGCGCGACCTACGTAGAACCCCGCAGGTGTGCGAGTGCCAAACCCGGACGCTGCGGGGGCGCTGCATGCCTAGGCTCTCAGCAGCGATCCAAGGAGAGATGAAATGTTCAAGAACGTGCTCGTAGGAGTTGATGGCAGCGCCAACGGCCGTGATGCGGTGGCCCTTGCCGCGCGCCTGATGGACCCCGCCGGCAAGCTCACGCTCGCCCATGTGCACCCCGGCGAGCTGCACCCGCTGCACGCGATTACGCCTGGGCTTCTGGTCGAGGAGCGCAAAGCCTCAGAAGAGCTGCTCGAGAGCGAACGTGCCGCGGCCGATGTCGAGGCCGAGCTCGTCAGCATCGTCGCCGCATCCCCGGGCGGCGGCCTCCATCGCCAGGCAGAGGAGCAAGGCGCCGACCTGCTGGTCGTCGGCTCCTGCGGACGCAGCGCTGTTCGGCCGGGCGATGCTCGGCGACGACACGCGCGCGGCCCTGAACGGTGCGCCCTGCGCCGTGGCGATCGCGGCGCGCGGATACGCCGAGCACCCGACGCCGATCGCGAAGGTCGGGGTCGGCTACAACGACTCGCCCGAGAGCAAGGACGCGCTCCAAGTTGCCCGCGAGGTCGCCGAGCCGACGCGCGCGAGCGTGCACGCGCTCGAAGTTGTCTCGATCCCGACCTACGCCTACACGGGCATGATCCCGCCGGCGCTTGGCGAGGGCATCGAGTCGATGATCCGCGAAGCCAACGACACGTCTGAGCGAGATCCCCGACGTTGAGGGCCGCGCCGTCTATGGGCTGACCGGCGAGGAGCTGGCGGCCTTCGGCGACGATGTCGATGTGCTCGTCGTCGGCTCGCGCAGCTACGGGCCGCTGCGCCGTCTGGTGCTCGGCAGCACCTCCGACTTCCTCGAGCGCCACGCGCGTTGCTCGCTGCTCGTGCTGCCCCGTGCGGCGGTTGGCGCGGTCGAGAAAGCGACGGAAGGCTCGGCTGAGGCCGAGGTACCGACACCGGCGTGAGCACAGCGCTAACTTAAATCGCGTGAGTGCGGAGAATTCCGCAGAGCAGACGGAGGCGGGGGCGCCCAAGCTGATCCGGATCGTGCTCGCGGACGATCATGCGGTCGTCCGCAGTGGCCTGCGCATGCTGCTCGACAGCGAGGCCGACTTCGAAGTCGTGGCCGAGGCCAGCGACGTGGAGGGCGCCGCGCGCTACGTGCGCGGCCATCACCCGCATGTGCTGGTGCTCGATCTGAACATGCCCGGTGGCTCAAGCCTCGCGGCGATCCCAACCATCCGCGCAGAGTCGCCGGAGACGCAGATCGTGGTGCTGACGATGCAGCAGGAGCCGGCCTTCGCACGCGAGGCGCTCGGCGCCGGAGCGCTCGGCTATGTGCTCAAGGAGGCTGCCGACGAGGAGCTCGTCGAAGCGGTGCGCCGGGCGGCTGCTGGCGAGAGCTACCTAAACCCCGCGGCTCGGCGCGCGCATCGCCTCGGAGCCGCCACCAGGACCGCCCGACGACCTCTCCGAGCGCGAGGTCGACGTGCTGCGCCTGATCGCTCTCGGGCACACCAACGCGGAGATCGCCGAGCAGCTGTTCCTGTCGGTGCGCACGGTCGAGACGCACCGCTCGCACATCCAGCAGAAGCTGCGCCTCGCCACGCGCGCCGAGCTCGTCGGCTACGCGCTGGAGCGCGGGCTCATCGCCCGGTAGTGTCGCTCGCCCCCGAGCTGTAGTGCTCGCGCCAGATCAGTCGGTAGATCGGAATCTTGCGGGGGAGGCTGCGCACGCCGGGGATGAACGGGACACAGATGAAGGCGAGGCTGAGCACGCTCATTAGGAGCAGCACGAGGATGTCCGCGTTTGCGGATTCCTTAAAGGGTTCGACCTGGTACCAAAGGGAGTAGAGCCACAGCCACGCCTGTCCGGGGTAGCTGCCTGTCTCGTTCATCATTCCCCACTGCTCGCCGAGCAGATGTTGGGCGTCTGCGCGTTCTTCCAGCAGGCCGCCGTCGGCCATGAACAGCAGTGGCTTGGTGTAGTCGGTCTGGAAGAACTGGCTGCTGGTCAGCAGGCTGCCATCGAGTCCGCCGCTCTTGGCGAGGTCGAGCAGGCCGTTCATCATCGTCGGGACGGGGCCGGCTTCGCTCGCCGTGACGGTCACCGTCCCGGTCGCCTGATCGAGCGTCACGTCGCCATTTGGCGTCGTTTCTTCTTCGATCGCCGTTTCGTGTTCTGCGAGTGGCTTCTCGTAGGCTTCGGCCCAGGCTTTCTGGGTTGTCGCGGGCGCCCCTTGGTACTGGGCGATCGCGTTCTGCAGTGTGGGGTCGTCGGGAACGGTCTTTAGCGGGTCGATCACGAAGTCGTTGGCCGTGTTGATCGGGTGGCTGACCCCCAACCATTTCTGGGGGTAGAGGAAGGCCGCGTGCACGCCCTTGCTGTTGTGGTTGTAGGGCGGGCCGTATTCGGCTGTTCCGCTGGTGCCGTCCAGCTCTTTGGCCGCCGCGCTTAGGAAGTTGACCGGTTGTTCGCGCGACCACTGGGCGATCGTGCTCGGCTTGTCATCGGGAGAGGAGAACAGAATGCTCAGCAGGATCGCCAGCAGCGCGATTACGCCGACGGCGATGCTCGCCTCCTTGACGAGGTCATAGGGGGCGTAGCTCCCTTTCCACGGCTGGGTGTCGTCCTGCGGGTGAAGCAGGGCTCCGAGGCGACTCATGAGTGGCCTCCCGCCGGAGTAGCGGCTGGTGGGTCCGCGGTGGGCTTGGCAGGCGAGAAGGCAGCGCGCTTGTCGAGCTCGAATGGCGGCACGACGCCGTGATTGCGCACGAGCAGGACGTGCGCGGCCACGAGTCCCATCACCGCCAGCGGCAACAGCAGCACGTGGTAGCTGTACATCTGGCCGAAGTTGGTGACGTTGAAGAAGGCGCCCACTCCGACCGAGTTAAGCCCGTCCTTGGCCTGCGTGGAGATCCACTGCGCGTCGAAGTTTTGCTGTGAGACATAGCCGGTCAGGGCCGTGGGGACCGCCACCAGGAAGGTGACCGCGCCGGTCATCCACACGCGGGCGCGGCCTCCGCGCCAGGCCGCCATCCAGTACTTGCCCCACAGGTGCACGACCATCACGAAGAAGAACAGCTCGACCGCCCACATGTGGATGGAATTGAAGAAGTGTCCGACTCCCGTGTAGTGCCACCAGGCGGGCCCCTTCAACGCGAGGATCGACCCGGAGGCGACGATCACGACTAGTGAGGCGATGCTGGCCACGCCGAACACGTATATCCAGGAGGCAACGTACGTTGGCTGGCCGTTCGGAAGGAGCTTCTCGGGAGGCAGGGCCGCGACGCCCGCTTCCCGGACGCGCACCGTCCACGAGCTCGACCGTTGTGGCTTCGGAGGGGGTGCGGTGGCGCTCACGATTTACCTCCCCGCCTTCCGGCCGCGCCGGGGAATGGCAACAGCAGCGCGAGCACGAACACAACGAGCATCAGAGCGATGACCACGACGTTGGCGACCGACAGATGGATAAAGCTCCAGTCCACGGTGTGGGCTGGGTGGTTGAGGTTGAAGACCGCGCCGATCACGGCCACGCCTGCAGAGTTCACTACCAGCCTCCTCCGATTGGCTAGAGCTTGCGAGGGCGACTCTATGTGCGCCCCGCTGTTCCGTCCATCCGTACTTTTCCGTCATCGCGGCACGGTCAAGCACGCAGGGGCTCGCGCGCCCTGGCCCGGCGCTAGGCTGCGCGTGTGCGTCGCCTCCCCACAGCACCTCTCGCATCCGCCACCCTGATCGCCGGCTACGCGGTCGCCGTCGCCAGCGGCTCGCGTCCGCTCGGTGGCGTCGTGCTGCTGATCGGCGGCGGCTGGTGTGCGCGTGCATGGAGTACGCGCCACGATCCGCGCACCGCGCTCACGCTCACGACGGTCGGTCTGGTCGCGTTCATCGTCTCGCACATCCTCGCCACGCAGATCGGTGCGTGGCCCTCGGTGTTGCTGGTATCGGCCCTTGCTGGGACGGTCGTGTGGGTGCGCGCGGACCTGCGCGAGCCAAGCGGTACAGCAGGGCTAGCGTTCCGTCCACCAGCGCGTTAGATTTGCGCCCATGGCGCACGCTGTCTCAGCCCCGGGGGCCGTTGGGGATGGGCCTCCAGTCGCCCTCGAGCGACCGGACTTCCAGATCGTCCCGCGCGCGGGGCTGCCGATCGTGGCGGTCGTCCTCGCCCTGACGATCGCCGGCATCGCGGTCAACGAAGAGTGGCCGCTGACCTTCCTGCATGTCGTCGGCGGCGCGGCCTGGACGGTGATCGACCTGTTCCTCGGCTTTGTGCTCGGCCCGATCATCGGGCGTATGTCGATCCCTGCGCGCATGGAGTTCACGACGCGGCTGATGCCGAAGATGGTGCTGATCATGCCGACGGTCGTGACGGTCACGCTCGCGGCCGGCTGGCAGTTGGCGACGAAGCTCGGCAACACGCACACGAGCTACGCGCTGCACGGCTGGATCGTGGCGAGCTACATCGTGGTCGGCATCATGGCGGTGATCGCGCTCGGGCTGCTCGAGCCGGCGAACATCGCGGTGCTCGTCGAGATGAAGAAGCCGCGCCCCAACCCAGAGGTGATCGAGCGGCTGATGAAACGCTTCATCTACACCGCGGGCGCGACCGGGTTGATGCAGGTGGCGACGTTCGTGATCATGACCAAGCTCGCATCCGGATGAGCGAGCACGACCAAGGGACCGCGGTCCGCCTGCCACCTGTGACGCAGGTGGGGATGCTCTCGCTGGCGATGATCGTGGCCGGTGGGATCTACCTCTCCGCGCACATCCCCGAGCACGTCTCGCTGACGCCTGCGATCGTGCTGCTGTGTGGCTCGGCGCTGCTGTTGGCTGGCAACCTCGCGGCGCTGGCCCGCGTGAAAGGTTTTCCCTGGGGACGCTTCTTTGAGATCGCGCGCTGGGCGCTCGTGGCCTACCTGATCATCGCCGGGATGATCGAGTACGCCTTCCTGCGCAACAACCTCAGTGGTGGACCGCTGGTCGTTTTGACGCTCTCGCTGGTCGTGTTCGCAGTGCATGTGCCCGTGCTGATCTCCTTCACGGTCGCGCGCTTCGCCGATAGCTAGCATCGCTTCCATGCTCGCCCTGACCGTCTCGCCAGGAGCTCCCGGAGATGTCGTCCTGAGCGAGGTTCCGGCGCCAACGCCGCTCTCTGGGCAGGCTTTGATCCGTGTCAGCGCCTTCTCGCTCAATCGCGGCGAGTGCCGCCGGCTCCCCGATATGCAGGATGGCGAGCTGACCGGCTGGGATGCGGCGGGCGTGGTCGAGCAGGCAGCGGCCGACGGCAGCGGCCCGCCACAGGGCACGCGCGTGGTCGGCCTCAGCCCGCGCGGTGCCTGGGCAGAGCTCGTCGCGCTCGACACCGACACGCTCGCGCCGCTGCCCGAGGGCGTAAGCGATGTGCAGGCAGCGACGCTGCCGGTGGCCGGGCTGACAGCGCTGAAGGCACTGGACATCATCGGGCCCGTGCTCTCGCGCCGCGTGCTCGTGACGGGCGCCAGCGGCGGCGTGGGGCGCTTCGCGATCCAGCTCGCCAAGCTCGCGGGCGCGCATGTCACGGGCGTCTCAGCCAGTCCCGAGCGCGCACGGGGCTTGCGTGAGCTGGGCGCCGATCAGGTGATCTCAGAGCTAACGCCCGAAGGGGAGGAGTTCGACGCGATTATCGAGGGTGTCGGCGGGGCGAGCCTCGCGGCGGCGATCCAGCGGGTCGGCTCCTTCGGCGCGATCGTCAGCTTTGCCTCCAGCGACACCGCCCCGGTGCAGTTCCCCACGCGGTCCTTCTTCGGGCGCGCGCCGGGCGCACGTCTGCACGGTCTCTTTCTGTTTGGGCAGCTGCGTCACGAGCGCTCAGGCACGCGCGATCTCGAGCGCCTGCTGGAACTCGTGGCGAGCGGGCGCTTGGATTGCTCGATCGACCTCGAGGCATCCTGGCGTGAGGCGCCAGAGGCGATCGCGGCGCTACTCGAGCGGCGCATCGCCGGCAAGGCCGTCCTGCGGGTCGACTGAAAGCGGTGCTGCGCTGCTCAGCTGCTGCTGAAGCGCGCAGCTTCCTCTGAGCCGCCCGTGGCGTCGCCCTCGCTGTAGGCGTGCGCGCCCGCACCGGCGAGCTTGCCGCCGTCGACGATCAGGTATTCCTCACGGATCGGGCGTCCATCGAAGAAGCACTCGAGGATCTCGCGCGTGCCGGCCGCGTAGCGGGCCTGCGCGGAGAGGCTCGTGCCCGAGGTATGCGGGGTCATGCCGTGGTGGGGCATCGTGCGCCAGGGGTGGTCTTGCGGCGGCGGCTGGGGAAACCAGACATCGCCCGCGTAGCCGGCGAGCTGCCCGCTCGCACAGGCGGCTGCGACCGCATCGCGATCACAGATCTTGCCGCGCGCGGTGTTGATCAGATAGGAGCCGCGCTTCATCTTGGCGAGCAGCTCCGCGTTGAACATGTTCTCGGTCTCAGGGTGCAGCGGCGCGTTGATCGTGACCACGTCGCAGACCTCCACGAGCGACTCCACGTTCTCGTGGAAGCTGACGCCCAGCTCCTGCTCGACCTCGCTCGGCAGGCGGTGACGGTCGGTGTAGTGCAGGCCGACCTCAAAGGGCTTCAGCCGGCGCAGGACTGCCGAGCCGATCCGGCCTGCCGCGACCGAGCCGACCTGCATGCCCTCGAGGTCGTAGGAGCGCGCTGCGCAGTCGGCGATGTTCCAGCCACCGTCGACGACCCATTTGTAGGAGGGGATGTAGTTGCGCACGAGCGCAAGGATCATCATCACCACGTGCTCGGCGACGCTGATGCTGTTCGAGTAGGTGACCTCGGCGACGGTCACACCCTGCGCGATCGCCGCCTGCAGGTCGACGTGGTCAGAGCCGATGCCAGCGGTCAGCGCGAGCTTCAGCTTCGGCGCCTTGGCGATCCGCTCCGCGGTCAGGTAGGCGGGCCAGAAGGGCTGGGAGATGACCACCTCGGCATCGGGGAGCTCGCGCTCGAAGACCGAGTCGGGGCCATCCTTATCGGAGGTGACGATCAGCTCGTGACCGCGCGACTCGAGGAACTCGCGCAGGCCGAGCTCGCCGGAGACGCTGCCCAAGAGCTCGCCGGGAGTGAAGCCGAGGCCTTCCGGCGTGGGCGCGCTCTGCCCGTCGTGGTAGGAGCTGATCGTGGGGATCGCATCGCGCGCATAGGCGGGTGGGAAGCCGTCGACGGGATTGTCATAGAGGACGCAGAGGACCTTGGCCATGGCATGAACCCTAGCGAGCCGCGCGAGGTGGGTATCGTCGCTGGTCGTGGCTACACAAGAAAGCTCGCACGCGACCCCCTCGGAGCAGGTCAACCACCCGTTCTTCGCGCGCGTCTACATGCGCCTGGCGCAGGGCGCGGACGCGCGCGGGGGCGCTGAGCATAGGCGCGAGCTGCTCGCGGGCGCGAGCGGACGTGTGCTTGAGATCGGCGCCGGTGCAGGGGCCAACTTCGCGCACTATCCCGCCACGGTCGTTGAGGTGCTCGCGCTTGAGCCCGAGCGCCATCTACGGGAGCACGCTGTGCAGGCTGCAGCCGCTGCGCCGGTGGCGGTCTCGGTGCGCGAGGGGCACGCCTCGCGCCTACCGCTCGAGGACGCGAGCTTTGACGTGGGGGTTGCCTCGCTCGTGCTTTGCACCGTCCCCGACCAGCCGCTCGCGCTGGCGGAGCTCTTCCGCGTGATCCGCCCGGGCGGGGAGCTGCGCTTCTACGAGCACGTGCGTGCGCGCAAGTCCGGCGAAGCACGCGTGCAGGACATGGCCGACGTGACCTTCTGGCCGCGGATCGCAGGTGGCTGTCATCTCGGCCGCGACACCACCGCGGCGATCGCGGCGGCGGGCTTTGAGCTTGAGAGCTGTCGGCGCTTCGCCTTCGCGCCCGCGAAGTACGTGCCGCCGGCTGCTCATATCCTCGGCGCAGCCCGTCGTCCCTGACTCGGACATAATCACGCCAATGAGAGCCATCCAGATAGTCGAGGAGTCCGGTCCCGACAGCGCGCTCGCGCTGGTCGAGCTGGGAGAGCCCGAGGCCTCGCACATGCTCACGCCCGGCGAAGGCGTACTCGTCGAGGTCCACACCGCGGGGGTCTCCTTCCCGGAGCTGCTGCAGACGCGAGGCATGTACCAGATGAAACCGCCGCTGCCGTTCGTGCCCGGAAGCGAGGTCGCCGGGATCGTGCTGAGTGCGCCCGCTGGTGCGGCGGTTGCCGCAGGCGATCGCGTTGCGGCCTTCTGCGCGCTCGGCGGCTTTGCCGAGACCGCGGTCGCGCCCGCGTTCTTCACCTTCGCGCTGCCGGACTCGATGGACTTCGCGCAGGGGGCGGGGCTGATCCTCAACTACCACACGGCCTACTTCTCACTGGCTATGCGCGGGCGCTTGAAGGAGGGCGAGAGCGTGCTCGTGCACGGCGCCGCGGGTGGCGTCGGCACCGCCTCGCTGCAGGTCGCAAAGGCGCTCGGCGCGAGCACGATCGCGCTCGTATCAAGCGAGGCCAAGCGCGCGGTCGCCGAAGCGGCCGGGGCCGATCAGGTGGTGCTGCTGAGCGAGAGCTGGAAGGACGAGGTCAAAGAGCTCTCTGGCGGCGGCGTCGATGTGGTGCTCGACCCGGTCGGCGGGGACCGCTTCACGGACAGCCTGCGCTCGCTGCGCGAGAACGGTCGCTTGGTCGTGGTGGGCTTCACGGGCGGCTCGATCCCCGAGGTCAAGGTCAACCGGCTGCTGCTGAAGAACACCGAGGTGGTCGGCGCGGGCTGGGGCGCCTACGTGATGGGCAAGCCGCAGCTGAACATCGAGATCGGCGAAGCGATCACTGGCATGATCGAAGGCGGCTTCATCAACCCGATCGTCGGCGCGCGTTTCCCGATGGAGCGCGCCGCCGATGCGCTGCACGCGCTCGATGAGCGGCGTGCGACGGGCAAGATCGTGCTCGACGTGCGCCCCGCCTGAGCGCGCCTGCTACCCGACCTCAGCCCTTGATGACGCCGATGACGTGGCCCTGCGGTCGGTGAAGAGGCCGATCTCGACGCCGTCTGTGATCTGCTCGGACCCCATCATCCGGGTCCCTCCGAGTCTGCGCGGACTTCTGCAGCGAGGCGGCGTCGATGCGCGAGCGCAGCACATTAGAGGAGCTCATTCGCTTGACACCGAACCAGCCACGTGCACAGGAGGTAGGTGTGGAGCACGATCGCGCACGTCCTGGTGCTCAACGATTGAACGCTGGGCAGGGGGCCTGAGTAGAGCGCGCTCGCCGAGAGGCACTCCTGGCCCGCCTCGCCGTCGTCAGACGAGGATAAGCTGCCTCGCAGGTTATGGCTGAGTTGCTGTCGGCGGAGGCGGTGCGGGTTGGCGCTGTGCGTGGACGCTACTTCCGCGAGAACTTCGCCCAGGGCGGCATCGACCTGGTGCAGATCGTTCCCGAGCTCGTGACCAATGCAGATGCCGCGATCGCCGCCGGCGGTCGCTCCCGCGGGCGGATCGAGGTGCGTTTTGGTGCGCCGGACCCGGCCTTCCTCGCAGCCTGGCGTGCACAGATGCGCGCACTGCGAGTTCCGGCGCTGCGCTCTTGGCGCTTCGAGGTGAGTTGCGAAGACGACGGCATCGGCGTCAACGCCGCCGCGGTCGACCGCCGGCTCGGCGCGCTCGGCGAGCTGCCCGAGCAGGGCGGCCAGCGCGGCCTGTTCGGTCGTGGCCTTCGCGACGTATGGCTGGCTCAGGGAGCAGGCCGCATCGAAGGCGTGCGAGACGGACGGACCGTGGAGTCGTGGTTCTTCCCGGCGGCGGGCGACGATCCATACGCGTATCTCCATGTCCAAGACCACCCGGTGTCGGGCGAGCGCTCGCGCACGCGGGTGACGGTGCCGCTCGCGCTCGAGCGACTGCCCGCCGACGGCCGCCTGCGCACGCTGGTCTCGCAGCTCGTCCAGATCAGACCGGTTCTGGAAGATCCCGAGCGCGAGCTATGGCTCGAGCTTCCGTCGGGCACCGTCGAGATCGTGCGTCTCCCCGTCGCAGAGCCAGACCACGAGCGCCCAGTTCTGTTCGATGCAGAGGTCGAGGTGAGCCGTGGCGTCAGCGCGCATGTGACCGTGCGCCGCAGCGCGAGACCGCTCCCCGCGGGCACCTCGCGCGCAACCCGCCTCGGCGGCCTGGTGGTGCGCTCCGGCCGCGCCGCGCACGAGTCCACGTTCGCGGGACTCGAGGGCCTGCCCGGTACCAAGCACCTGTACGGCGATGTCAGGTGTGATGCGCTCGAGGATCTCCAGCGCGCCGCGCTCGACAGTCCCCGACCGCAGGTGGTCGTCAAGGTCGATCGAAGCGGACTCAACGAGAACCATCCAGTCGTCAAGGCGCTGTATGGCGCGATCGATCGCGTGCTACGACCGATCGTCGCCGAAGAGGAGCGTCGCGCCGGCGCTCATCTCGTGCGCGCTGGAGGGGCGCTCCGCGCACGAGACCAGGTTGGCCTGCGCGCCCTCAACGACGCGCTCAAGAACGCGTTCGATACTCCTGGCAAGGCGGGGTTCGAGGCCGGCGAGCAGCCATCCGCAGCACCGGCAGTGGTGGACGACGGCGAAACCGTCGAGACGCGATCCGGTCTACCAGTCGGACCCGAAGGTGACACGCAGGCAGCCGAGAAGGCGCCGCTGCGCTTCAAGCAGGCGCTCGTGCGGTTGCACCCGGGCGAGCGACGCGGCGTTTCGCTCCTCGTCGACCCGGCACGCATTGCCCCGGGTACGGTCGTGCACGTGGCAGTCGACCCGGGCCTGGGGGTCAATCTGTGGTCCGACGCCGTCCCCGCGCCCAACCGTAGTGGCTGGTCGCGCATCGACGCGAACCTGCGATGCCGCGTGTCCGCCGAGCCGGGCGCTCGTCTCTGTGCGCTCGCCGAGGCGGGCGGCCACACCGCCGAGCTGGTCGTGCTGGTGGTGCGCCATCGTGCGACGGGCTGGGTTCGCGAGATCGCCCGCAAGGACGAGGACGCAGAGATCGAGGCGCACTTCGACCCAGAAACGGGCGTCGTTACCGTGTATGAGGGCCGTCGAGAGTTCAAGGCCCTGGAGAAAGCTGCGCGTCGCTCAGGGCTGCCCGCGGCGCGCGTGCGCGAATACCTCCCCTACCGAATGCTCGAGGTCGAGGTGGCAGCCAACACGCTCTACATGTGGGCCGCCGAGGAGATCCTCGCGCGCCGTCTCGCCGAAGAGCGGCCCGTGGACCCCGGGGACTACGCGGCCGCCGTCCGGCGTGAGGCGCAGGCGCTGCGATATCGCGCGCACGACAAGCTCATGCGCGCGTTCCTCGACGACGCCGTCTACGACGGCCGCGTTCGCATCGAAGCCGAGACCACGCCGCAAGCCGTCCAGCAGACGCTGCTCGTAGACTGAGCCTTCTCGCCGAGGTCACGCAGCGAGGTCTTCGACGTCGAGCTCGTCAAGCTCGAGCTCCTCACGGATCCACGCAACGTCTGCGAATGGCTCGCCGTCGCGACGAGCGCGTTCCGATCTGTTCTCGATGCCGCGCACGAGGCTGACGAGATCGGCCCGGTGCTCGCCGGCAACAGCGTGGCGCGGCGTGCAGCCACCGAGCTGAGGATGCGGCTCGTCCAGCCATTTGCGGGTGTACTCGGTCATGAAGCCCGCCACGATGCGGCGCTCTTCGGCCGGCGGCAGCCCAGTGGACGAGCTCTTGCTGGCAGGGGACGGCGCCTGTCGATGCTCGGCGAGAAGCGGCTCGATCGGAAGGACCTCGCGGTGGGAGAGCTCGACGAGCTGATCGAAGTCCGTGGCGACGATGTCGATCGCGTGGTCGAGCCGCTCTTCGGACATCGCCTCGACCGACAAATGCTCTCCCTCGAGCCGTAGGGTGGCCACCGAAACGGTGTCGAGGTCGCCCGCCGAAGCCTCGATCACGATCGCGCCGTCGGGTAGCTGCGGGCGCTCCGCGACGAGTCGGCCACGCGGGGCCGTGATGTCCATCTCGAGCGGGTCATGCGGAGCGAGCCTCCCGAGGACGCGAAAACGCTCCCGCACCTCGCGGCGGTCCTTCACGCTCCAGGTTGCAGAACCCTGGACGATCGGATCGCCCTCGACGGTGAAGAAGCTCGGCTCGACATCCCAACCCGGCGGTCGGTACCGCATCAGCTCGAGCGAATGGACGCGAAACAGGTGGGTCGCGTGATCGCGCATACTCGAGACGCTGTCGCCGGCGAGCCGTTCGAACTCGACGATCAGGCCCGGTTCATCCGCGGGTTCGAGCAAGCGAGCCGGCCCCCATAGGGTCGGCGGATCGCCATCCATGACCCGACCGATGAGCATGTCCCAACGAACCGCTTCGCGGGACACATTCTCACTGCGCACCTCGACGCGTCCGCCGCCGACGACGTCCTCCAGCAGAAGCGAGACTCCCGGCTCAACGGCGAGCACGCGGTGGATGCCGAGGCGGGCGGCGGCGATTCGCGAGGCTACGGTGCGCTCGTCGGCCGGAAGCTCCGAGCGCGCCGCGTACCGCTCGGCCGGCGTTTCCCCACCACGAAGCTCGCGATCGTTGTGGAACCAGGCGGTGAATATCTGCACGTCGGTGTCGTCCATGACGCGCTCGCGTCCGGCGAACTGCTCGAGCGCGACACCGATCTCGTCGCTCAGCTCTCGTGAGGCCCAGTCCTGAATCCGCTGGCCCACCTCGTCATCGAGCCGTGATCCTTGCTTCGCCCGCTCGGCCGCGGCAAGGCAGCAGCGCTTGTACTTGAGTCCGCTCCCGCACGGGCACGGAGAATTTCTCGAGACACTCATGAGGATCGAAGGTAATCGTGGGCTCGGACGCAAACAATGCGCCCGGAGCAGTACGTCGTAGTCACGGCAACTTGACCTGGCGCCGGCTCTGGAGGAGTCGCTCGCCGAGGCTGATCGCCCCGCCTGAGCGCGCCTGCTACCCGACCTCAGCCCTTGATGACGCCGATGACGTGGCCCTGCGGGTCGGTGAAGAGACCGATCTCGACGCCCTCCATGACCTGCTCGGGGCCCATCACCCGGGTCCCTCCGAGCTGCTCGGCCTTCTGCAGCGAAGCCTCGACGTCGGGGACCGCGACGTAGAAGGTCACGTGGCCGGGGTAGCCCTCGGGGCCCTGGGCGATGCCGCCGCCGATCCCGACTCCCTCGGCGGTCTGGTTCTCATCGCGTGAGACGAGGCCGTAGCCCATCGGGTTATCGGCGTTGATCTGCCAATTGAAGAGCTCGCCGTAGTACTTGTGCAGCGCGGCGCTGTCGGTGCCGGTGATCTCAAAGTGCACGACCGGGTATCCCATGTTGCCGTCCTCCTCGCGCCCGGGTGAGCGCCTCGTGATTTCGCTTAGCCGGCCTTCAACAGTTCGCGCCAGCCCTCGGCGTCGAGCGCCGCGGGCTCGGTCGAGTCGATGAAGTCGCTGAGCACGTCGATGAAGCGCTCGGGCTGGTCGAGTGGGGGAAGTGACCGGACTCGCTGAAGATCTCCAGGCGGCTGGCGGGCAGCAGCGCGTGGGTCTCGTGTCCGTGCTTGACGGGGATCAGCGAGTCGTGCTCGCCCCACAGCAAAAGCAGCGGCAACTGCTCGGTGAGATACAGGCGGTTGGCGGCGTTTACGCGCTGTCCGCCGGGCTCGACAACCGAGCGCAGCGTTTGCACGAAGGCCGAGCGCGTCTCGGCATCGGCGAGCGTCGCGTGGCCGCGGGCGATCTCCTCGATGTCGGTGCCCGCGCGCAGGCCGAGGCGCCCCAAGAGTCCGCCCGCGATCCGTCCGAGGTCGAGCAGGCGCGTGGCGGCGAGCAGCGGCAGCACGAGCTCTGAGCCCGGCAGAGTGGCGGCGCGCAGCAGCAGGCTGACGTCGCGGCCGAGCCCGCCGCTGTTGACGAGCACGAGTCGCTCACAGCGTTCGGGGAACTGGTAGGAGAGCTGCATCGCGATGCCGCCGCCGAGCGAGTGCCCGACGAAGCTCGCGCGCTCATGGCCGAGCGCGACGAGCAGATCGCGCACGACGCTCGCGTGGGCGCCGAGCGAGTAATCGCCCTTGGGCTTGTCTGAGGCGCCGTGTCCGATCAGATCGGGCGCGATCACGGTAAAGCGCCGCGCGAGGTAGGGCATCACGCGCCGCCAGGTGCTCGAGTCAGAGGTGATCCCGTGGATCAGGACCAGCACTGGGCCCTCCTCGCCGGCTTGGCGGTAGGCCACGCGGTGGCCATGAAGGGCGAGCTCGCGCAACTCGAGCTCCTCTGCGTACCTCACGGTCTGCTTGCTTGCATGCTGAGCTCCACAGTAGCGCTCGGGTACCCCGGAAGTGGCGGGCGGAGGTCCTTCTGGCTTCTGCCTGGCGGCGCCGGCAAGACTGGAGGCTAGTTGGGTGTGGTACATGCAAGTTGGTACGATCACACCATGAAGACGATCCAAGTACGCAACGTGCCGGACGATGTACACCGTGCATTGCGCGCGCGAGCTGCCGCCACGGGCGTCTCGCTCTCCGACTTCGCGCTCGGCGAGCTGGAGCGCGTTGCGCAGCACCCGCCGGTCGCCGATCTGCTCCAGCGCGCACGCGCACGCGCCGGGGGCGCACAGAGCACCGCGATCGTCGCTGCGATCCGTGCCGGCCGCGACCGCGACTGACGATGCTCGTAGTCGATACCTCGGCAGTCCTCGAGGCAATCGCGGCGCGCGATCCCGCACCAGGGTTGATCGAGCGCCTCGCCGAAGACGGCGATCTCCACGGGCCGCACCTCATAGACACCGAGCCTGCTCAACGCACTCCGCCGGATGCACATCAACAATCAGATCAGCATCGAGCGTGCTGAAGACGCCCGCAGCGACTTCGCCGACCTCGCACTTGTGCGCTACCGCCACCAGCCCCTAAACGACCGAGTCTGGGATCTCCGCCACAACATCACGGCCTATGACGCCACGTTCATCGCGCTCGCAGAGGCTCTCTCCGCTCCGCTCGTCACCTGCGACGCCCGCCTCGCATCGACCCCCGGCCATGGAGCACAGATCGAGCTGTTCGATACATCGCCCACATAGAACGCGGGTCACAGCCGATTTCAACGCCGCATCGCTACGCCAAAGAGGTATGAAAGTCGGGTACGCCCACTGTAGGGGGAGAATTGGCGTGGCCCAGTCATTCTTGACTTATCCACTTCTCGACCCAGCCGTTGTCGGTGATGTAGATGGCTCCTTTGGGGTCTACCGTGAGGCCGTTCCCGAGCGTCCAGCTGAATTTGCTGAATTGGCCTTCGCCTTCGCCTGGCGTGCCGAACTGTCCGGCGTATTCCCCGTTTTCGGTGAACTCCTCGACGCGATCGTTACCCGCGTCGGTGACCCAGATGCCGCCTTCTGGGCCGACGGCGATAGCAGCCGGTTCCTTGAACTGGCCGTTGCTCGACCCCCAGGACCCGAAGTGTCTCAGTTCTTTACCTTCTTCATTGTACTCGTAGACGGCCGTGGCACTCTTCGATAGCGCCCAGAAGTCGCCTTTCGAGTCGATCGCTCCCGCTCCGGGGACGCCGGCTACGCCTTTGACTTCTTTGATGAATTCTCCACCTTCGCCGTACTCTCTTTCGCCGACCCACACGTGGCCTTTGGCAGCAACGATATTACCGGTCACCCCTGTGAGCGCTTTCTGATATTCGCCATTTTCGTTAAATATCTCGACGCGTTTGTTGCCGCCGTCATCGACCCATACTTCGCCTTTCGCGTCTACGGCTAGCGCATCCGGTTCTTTGAGTTCGCCGTTACCGGTACCTCCCGGGGCGAGGCCTTTCATCAGTTCCTCTTTTTCGTTGAACTCATACAGGTGATTCGCAGGTGGATGCAGACCTTCGCCCTCGTCGGTGACCCAGATAGTCCCTTTCGGGCTAACCGCGACACCAGACACATAGTTGAATTCCCCGGTTTTCCCTAGACCACCCTTCCGAAATTCGCTCGAATAGGCCACCGGGATAACCCACTTCTCCACCCAGCCGTTGTCGGTGATGTAGATGGCTCCTTTGGGGTCTACCGTGAGGCCGTTCCCGAGCGTCCAGCTGAATTTGCTGAATTGGCCTTCGCCTTCGCCTGGCGTGCCGAACTGTCCGGCGTATTCCCCGTTTTCGGTGAACTCCTCGACGCGATCGTTACCCGCGTCGGTGACCCAGATGCCGCCTTCTGGGCCGACGGCGATAGCAGCCGGTTCCTTGAACTGGCCGTTGCTCGACCCCCAGGACCCGAAGTGTCTCAGTTCTTTACCTTCTTCATTGTACTCGTAGACGGCCGTGGCACTCTTCGATAGCGCCCAGAAGTCGCCTTTCGAGTCGATCGCTCCCGCTCCGGGGACGCCGGCTACGCCTTTGACTTCTTTGATGAATTCTCCACCTTCGCCGTACTCTCTTTCGCCGACCCACACGTGGCCTTTGGCAGCAACGATATTACCGGTCACCCCCGTGAGCGCTTTCTGATATTCGCCATTTTCGTTAAATATCTCGACGCGTTTGTTGCCGCCGTCATCGACCCATACTTCGCCTTTCGCGTCTACGGCTAGCGCATCCGGTTCTTTGAGTTCGCCGTTACCGGTACCTCCCGGGGCGAGGCCTTTCATCAGTTCCTCTTTTTCGTTGAACTCATACAGGTGATTCGCAGGTGGATGCAGACCTTCGCCCTCGTCGGTGACCCAGATAGTCCCTTTCGGGCTAACCGCGACACCAGACACATAGTTGAATTCCCCGGTTTTCCCTAGACCACCCTTCCGAAATTCGCTCGAATAGGCGCGGGGCCCACCGTTAGTGGTAAAGGTGACATCTTCGCCATAGCTTGTGCCGTAGTGATTGGAAGCTGCCAGGCGAACGTGATAGACCGTTCCCGGGTTCAAGTGGTGGAGCGTTCCAATCTCTTCCATGTTATAGGTCCCGGCCGCGACCACGGCTTCAGCGGTTCGTTCTTCGTAGGCGCCAGCTTTTCGGCCATATTCCCAGTAGTATTTCGTTTCGGCGCTTCCTGGGTTCAGAGCGCTACTCAGCGTAGCTTCGAGTTCTGTGATACCCGAAGCAATGCCCGTTGTCACAGAGGGGGCGCTTGGAACATTGAACACGCCGTGGGGCGTCCCGTTACCCGTGGGACCATCGTAACCCGTCCCTGCCTGGCAAAAGTACGCCTGTTCGCCAAGCTCGATCCCGCAGTTTGCAAGGTTTTCGCCAGCGATGATGTCGACGAGCTCGCTGGGCTGCTTATAAAAGACTTCGGCGCCTGCACGTTTCGTGGCGGTGCTGGCAAGCGCCTCAATCCCGGCGACGATGGGCGCGCTCGCGCTCGTCCCGCACTCGAGGCCCCACCCTTTGTTTGTAGTAGTGCTGTAAATCGACACTGGTGTGGCGCAAGCGGCCACTGCGGCGACATCGTTATCCATACGGGTTTTGCAGCCCGCGTCTTGCGAGTCTTCTTTTTGCCACAGTGGCTCCTGCTCTTTGACGCTACAACCGCTCCCAGTAGCCGCGGAATGATATCTGCGTTGTCCTTCTAGTTCAACTTCGCGTTCATACCACACTGTCGCGTGCCACAGGCCAGCTTCGCTATATAGGGTAGTTCCGCCTACGGCAATGACATTAGGTGAACTGGAGCTGGCTGGATAGTTCGGCGTCGCATACCCGGCCAGCGAATTATCGTAGCCGGAGTCGCCCGCGGAAACTACAATCGGAACACCCGTGTGAGTGTAGTCGGGATTATACTGTTCGCATCGGGTCGCACCGCAGCGTTCCGTGTAGCTTTCGGGCGTACCATAGCTATTGCTAACGACCGCCGCACCTCGTGCGACGGCGGTATTCACGGCGGTTCCGAGCGCTGCGATGCTTTCTTCAGTTGCTTGGACCAGCATTATGTGACATTTGGGGCACACAGCCGACACCATGTCGAGATCAAGCGACGTCTCGGTGCTCCAGCCACCGCCTTCGCCTTCGGTGCCTTTTATTTCTTCGCCGGTCCCCGTGAGCCATGTGAAGCATCTATTACCCTTAGTGCATTCCCGCATGTTGTACCTAGAGCGGTACTTAGCGAGATCCGATTCAGCCGTGGGGTCGTTACCGCCCTCGATCACAGCGACGGTCTCCCCAGTCCCCGCCCACTTAGGCAAGTTGTAGGCAGCGAGCAGGTCTTCGGGGTCGAACCCTCCCTTTTCGCCGCCCCCCTGTAGCGCGGCACTAGCCCACGGCAGTCTATAGCCAGATGACGTCTTGATGACTGGCGGCTCGTTGATCGCGTAGCATAGTCCGCTAGGACAAGCATACGCTGGAGCGGTCGTGGAGGGAGTTACAGAAATTTTGGGTGCCGGCGCGGGAGCTGCGGCATTCGCATCCGGCGCAGGAATATATGTTAAGAGTGCAGCAGACGCGAATATCAGGCAGGGTAGGCGACGCGTTCTGCCTGCTAGTGCTCGCGGGCGATGCTTCACGAGAAACTCCTTTGCTTGCATGATTACTCGGATTGCACTGCCCGCCTCGCTGATCAGCGAGCACTCTCTTGCGCTACCTGTAAGGAGGAGCCCCCGACGTACTGGTTGCCACCAGGCGCTCTAGTGACGCCTCTTCTCGCTAAGTTCAAGCTGCTTTATCGTCGATGCATACTGTCGATGGGCGCGCCGCCGACATCTTGCTTGGTGCTTTTTGGCCAGCCTCTTGCACGCCTTGAGCGCGCGGATGAGCTTTAGGCGTGCCCTATTCATTTGCAACTTCGCTGTGCTCGGTGTCGCGGTGATCGGCGGCGTGGAGACGACAGCTGGAGTGAGGACTGCGACGAATGGACTGCCTGAAGACTGTTCCGTCCCAGGTGCAGGCGCCGTAGAAAAGGTGGCGTCGTGACCGTAGCTGGTCCCGGAAACGCTACTGGAAACGAGCCTGTAGTGGTAGGTACTCCCAGGGTCCAGGCCCGCCAGGGTTTCGCTGACCGGTTGCGGAGTCGTGAGCTCGCATGGGATGCCGCACATACCTTGTTGAATCATATTTGGGGTAGCTGGAACGCTCGTTCCGTAGGCGGCCGTAGCGCCGTATTCAAAGAAGTACATGGTTTCCATCGCGCCCCGCGGATTGACGGTGCCGCTTACCGTCACGCTCGTCTGGGTGAGGTTCGATGCGAAGCCAGTTTCACTCAAAGGTCCCAACGCCAGAAATTCGGCCTTCGGACTTTCGCTGATGCCGGCCGAGTTGCTCGCGATAACCCAATACTCGTAGGCGTGGCCCGGTTCGAGATCGCTTAGACTGGTGCTGGCAGTCTGGCCTGAATCGCCTGCGGCGATGTGTCCCAACCCCACGCGTTCTACCGTCGGTCCGCACTGGCCGCTTGCGGGGGCGTTCTGACAGTCAGTAGTGGACAGCCAGAATTCGTAGGTACTTTCCAGCCCCCCAGGCTCAATCTGCGCTTCGAGCGTCGCGTCGTGGTCGGTGACGTCAGACACAAAGGCGCTGCCAGTACGCACGATGGGCGCTTCACCTGCCGGGTTGTGCGGCGCGCCTTCTGGAAGTGTTTCAAATGGGCGAGGTAGCGACGAGCCGACAGTCTTGCCGCCTGAATTGGTGGCGACTACCTCGTAGGTGTAGAAATGACTCGGCTTCAGGTTACTCAGATCGACGCTAACGACCTGAGCTTCATTGCCAGCGCCGATGAGTCCCTGACCTACCGGTTCCTGCGATGACATATATTGACCAGATTCGCAGTACAGGGGCTCGGGCCGTTCGCAGGCTTGGAGCCAGAACTGATACGTGGTTTCCAGAAGCTTGGGGTCGATCTTGGCTTCGAGCATCGCATCTTGTTCTGTGATGCCTGTGACGGAGACGCTGCTGATGCTCGGCGCTTCGCCTTCAACCGCCAGCGCCTGGGACGCCCGGTAGCACGAGGCCCAGGTTACGACGGCGCACAGCACGAACGCGAGCCGGAATATGGGATGACTCATGCTTGCTCCGTCCTCCGCGCTGAGCGCGCCTTTGGCAAGACCTCGCTGTGCCAGCAGCCCAACGAGTTCGACTCTATGAACTTATACGAGCATGCTACCACGCGTCCCACCACGATCGCAAGCTCACCGCAAGGGTTCCAGCCGCTCTGCGCGCCGCGCGCTGTGCGGCGCAAAGTCCAGGTGGCAATGCTTGACCAGCGGGGGCTAGCCCCACCCCGCGACGGGGGCCCGCCACCGCAAACTCGGTGGTCGCCTGCATCGACATCCACACCCGCGGGGCTCAGCATGGAAGGGCATGAGCGCCAGCCCGCCAGAGGTCATCGACGCGCCGGCAGCGGTCGCCTTGCCGCCGCGCTCTGAGACCGAGCCGGCCCCACCTCTCGCACATGGGCCCACGCCCGAGGAGATTCGGGTGCCTGTGCTCAAGAACCTCGACCGCGCGGTCACGGCGCTGATCACGGCTGTGCCGCCGCTGCTGCTCGTGCTTGCCGCAGCCCGGCTCTGGGGTAGCGCGCTGCACTGGCGCGACGTGCTGATCTTCGCCTTGTTGTACGTGCCCACCGGGCTCGGCGTCACGGTCGGCTTTCACCGCCTCTTTACGCACCGCAGCTTCAAGACCTCGCCTGCGTTGCGCGGACTGCTGGCGGTGCTCGGGACGATGTCGGTCGAGGGCCCGGTGATCTCTTGGGTCGCAGACCACCGCAAGCACCACGCCTACAGCGACAAGCTCGGCGATCCGCACAGCCCCCACGTCGACCATGGCGGCGGCTGGCGCGGCGCGCTGCGTGGGCTCGGCCACGCGCACCTCGGTTGGCTCTTCGACCACAGCCAGCGTGGTGCGCGCGAGCGCTTCGCGCCCGACCTGCTGGCGGACCCGGTCGTGAGCTTCGTCGACAAGACCTTCGTGGTCTGGTCCCTCGTGGGTCTGGCGATCCCGTTCGGGCTGGGCGTGCTGATCGGGGGGACACCTGCGACGGGCCTGGAGGCGATGTTGTGGGGCGGTGCGGTGCGGATCTTTGTGCTGCACCACGTGACCTACTCGATCAACTCGCTCTGCCACTTCTTCGGGCGCCGACGCTTTCGCACCGAGGATCACTCGCGCAATCTCTCCTGGCTGGCGCCCTTCTCGCTTGGCGAGGCCTGGCACAACAACCACCACGCCTTTCCCACCTCGGCCTTTCATGGCATGGGCCGCGCTGAGGTCGACCTCTCAGGTCTTGTGATCGCAGCGCTCGAGCGCCTCGGGCTGGTCTGGGAGGTACAGCGCATCACGCCTGAGCGCCGCGCGGCGAAGGCGCTCAGCAACTGAGCGCTCGACTGCGGCGAGGCCGTGCGACGATAGCCGCGATGGACCAGCGCGCGCGGCTTTCACTTGAGCACCCGATGCCCCCAGGCGTGGCGCACCGGCGCTGGATGCCCGCGCTCGCAGCAGGACTCTCGATCGGCGAATACGCGCGCTCGCTGCTGCGTCGCCTGGCTTTGCTGACGGCGGTGCTGCTCGGCGCGATCTGGGCGCTGGATGGGCAGGGCTATCTGTGGCCCGCTTGGGCCTGGCTCGGCCTCGGCGATCTCGTGTTGCTCGATCTCAGCGCGGGTTGGGCCTGGCGGCGAGAGCCCGGAGCTGCCCGTCGGGTCGCCTGCGTGTGGGCGCTCGTGGGGGCAGCAGCGGTGATCCTGATTTTCACTTGGCTTCTGACCTGGCTGCTCGCGGGCGTGCATGAGTTCTGGCCGGCCTGGGCGCTGCTCGGTCTGGGGACGGCGGGCAGCGGCTACTCGCTGATCGCGCTCCAGGATCGCGTGCTCGTGGCGCGCGGTCGCCGGGCGCTACGCGCACGGATCGATCTGCTCACGCGCACACGCCGCCAGGCAGTCGATGCGCAGGCCGCGGAGCTGCGTCGGATCGAGCGCGACCTCCACGACGGGGCGCAGGCGCGCCTGGTGGCGCTGACGCTGCAGCTCGGCCGCGCTGAGCTGCGCGCCCAAGACCAGCCCGAGATGCAGGAGCTGATCCAGAACGCCAAGCGTGAGGCGCACCTGGCGATCGCCGAGCTGCGCGACCTCGCGCGCGGGATCGTGCCGCCGCTGCTGGCCGACCGCGGGCTGGTAGCCGCGGTCGAGTCGCTCGCGGCTCGCTACGGCCTCGGCACCGCGGTCGAGGCCGACACGCATCGCACACGCGGGCCCGCGATCGAGAGCGCGGCCTACTTCGTCGTTGCCGAGGCGCTCACGAACACGGCCAAGCATGCGCAGGCGAGCAGCAGCTGGGTGGCGCTGCGCAACGAGCCGCGCGCGCTCGTGGTGCTCGTCGGCGATGACGGTTGCGGTGGCGCTGATGCGCAGGGCGCGGGCCTTGCGGGGCTGCGCGCGCGCGTCGAGGCGCTCGACGGTTCCATGAGCGTGCAGAGCCCCCCTGATGAGGGCACAATCGTCGAGGTGCGCCTGCCGTGCGGGTAGTGATCGCTGAGGATCTCGCCTTGCTGCGCGAGGGTCTCGTGGCGCTGCTGCGCGAGAACGACATCGAGGTCGTCGCGCAGGTCGAGGACGGCCCCGGGCTACTGCGTGCGATCGCGGGGCACAAACCGGATCTGGCGATTGTCGATGTGCGCCTACCGCCGACCTTCAGCGACGAGGGCCTCTTGGCTGCGATCGAGGCGCGCCGGCGCCAGCCCGAGCTGGGGGTGCTCGTGCTCTCGCAGTACGTTGAGACCGCCTATGCGAGCGAGCTGATCGGCGATGACACCGCGGGGATCGGTTATCTGCTGAAGGAGCGCGTCGGTGACGTGGCGGCCTTTTTGGAGGTGTTGCGGCAGGTCGCGGCCGGCGGGACGGTGCTCGACCGCCAGGTTGTCAGTGAGCTGATGGCGCCGCGGGGTGAAGATACGCAGGCGCTTAAAGGCTTGACCGCACGCGAGCGTGAGGTGCTCGCGCTGATGGCCGAGGGTCGCTCAAATGCGGCGATCGCCGACAGCCTCGTGGTAACGGCGGGGGCCGTCGAGAAGCACATCACGAACATCTTCGCGAAGCTCGAGCTGCCCGCTTGCGAGGACGATCACAGGCGTGTGCTCGCGGTGCTTGCCTACCTGCGCCTCGCCTCATAGCCAGACCGTTTGAGAGCTGAACTGATAGAAGTGGTGTCTCGTCAGTGTCGATGGGGGGCTGGGTAAATTTGATGACGGATGACTTGCTTGAGCGGATCCGGGTGGAGATCGAGGCGCGCTGCGCTGAGCTACGCCCCCGCGTAGAGGAGTATCAGCAGCTGCTGAGCGCCGCTGAGGCGCTCGGTCTGCCGACGGGTGAGACGCCGACGCGGGCTCTCCGAGCTGTAAAACCAGCGAAAGTGAAAGCGGCGCGGAAAGCGCCGGCTCCACGCCGCAAGAGCACAGCCGCAAAGGAAGCCGCGCCGGCGAGTAATCGCGCTCCCCGTGGCGCCGCGCAGACGGCAATCCTGGCGGCGCTTGAGCACGGCTCCCACACGGTCGCCGAGCTTGGGGTGGTGACCGCGATGAGCGGGCAGAACATCCGCGAGAACCTCAGGCGACTGCTCGGCACGGGCACGGTTACGCGCGCCAAGCGCGAAGGCAAGGCCGCCTACGCGCTAGCTGCGCGCTCTCACTGAAGGGCGCCCGCGGGCTCAGGCGGGTTCTGGGCTGCAACTTTGGCGGCGCGCGCAACTTTGGCGGCCTCTTGCGGCCCGATGAAGGGGGTCAGCGCCATGTAGGTGAGCTGCGGGGCGGCCTTGGTGAGCTCCTCGACGCACTCGTTCTCGACGTAGTGGTGAAAGACCTGCCAGATGCCGCCCGCGACGGCCTCGGCGGTGATGCCGGGCACCGCCGCGCGGTCCTTAGCGAACTCAAAGCCGGGTTCTAGATAGGAGGCAAAGGCGTGCATCGAGGCGGTGCGGATCTCGATCGCCTCGGGGCTGGCCGCGAAGGTGTCGACGAGGTTCAGGTGGGCGTGGGCTGGCTCGGAGGCGAGGTAGTCGATCAGTGCCCGCAACCCGGCCGCAACCGCCCGCGGCCAATCCTCGCCCTGTGCGCGGTAGGCCTCGACGGCGACCTGTAGTGCCTGGTGCATGCCGACCTTCTGAGCACCGAGGAAGGCGTCGTGCTTAGAGGAGTAGATCGAGTAGAAGGTTTGGTTTGAGACGTTCGCGCGACGCGCGATCTCGGGGATCGTGAGGCCGGCGAGGCCCTTCTCGGCGACGATCGCCGCGGTCGCATCGACGATCCGCTCGCGCTGGCTTTTGACGATGAACTGGCGGGGCAGGTCGCTGCGCCCGCTCGGTAGACGTCCCTCCGCGCGGCGGGCGCGCTCGGAGGTCTGCGCTGCGCTGGGCTTACGCCGTATGATCGCGGGCGCGCCCAGCCCGTTGGGCACCTTGCGGGGATAGCAGGCTGCCCAGTTGGCGAGATCTTCGACGACGCTCGGGAGCTCCTGCGCGCGGCCCGTGCGCAGACGCTCCGCGGCGACCTCGCGGATGCCGCCGAGGATCGCCTTGATCGTGAGGTCGGCTTTGCCGCGTGAGGGCGCGCGGTCGCGGGTTGTGAGGATGCGCTCCTCGAGCGCATCGAGCGTCGCGCGCCTGCGTTCGAGCGCTCTCGAGCCGGCCCCGAAGGCCCCGAGCACCAGCAGCGAGATCGCCTCCGGCTCGGCCACGGCCAGCTCGGCGAAGGCACGCATCGCGACGCGCAGGCGTGCATCGCGCGTGCCCTCGGGTTCATAGCCCCGCATCACGGCCTGTGCAGTCCGTTGGGCAATCTCGTCATAGGCGCTCAGGAAGAGCTCTTCCTTGTCGGCGTAGAGCGTGTAGAAGGTCGGCTGCGAGACGTGCGCGAGTTTCGCGAGGTCAACGATGCGCACCGAGGGATAGCCCTTGCGCGCGATCAGCTCGATCATCGCTCCGCGCAGCCGGCCGCGCTGGTCGAGCTTGACTAGCTCAGGGTCGAGGCCGTGCGTGCCGGTAGGTAGCGGCCGGTAACGATCGGCCCCCGGCTCGTCCGTGAGTGGCTCGTTCGTGACATCGCTAGCCGCCATGCCTTGCAAACCTCCCCTTGACAACAACCCAAATCGAGATTATCAAACGGTGTCTACAGACAGATCCCGGGGTTTGGCTTGTGGATCAGCCCTTTATGACCTTCGAGGTGCCGATCACGGCGCCGCTCCCATCGAGCGCCTGCACAGCCACGAAGGGCTCCGCGGCAGGCGCGGTGATGGTGGTCTCAAAGCCGCTGTGGGCGGCCGTGGCAACGGGTGTGAGCTGGTTCGCGCTTGGTCCGGCGAGCAAGCGCCAGCTGGCGGTACGGGTATCTCCGTTCCAGCTGACATAGACACTCGTGTGGGCGCCGGCGCTGCCCGCAGCGGCAACAATTGCTGGCATTTCACTAGGTGTACCGGTCCAGTTGAAGCGGTAGGCGCGGTAGGACTGGTAGGTGCCGTGCATGTGCGCGTCAAAGAGCAGCTTCCCCGCGGAGTTGAACTCCGAGAAGAAGGGAGAGGAGCCCCAGCCGATGAAGATGTCGCCATTGGCGAGCGTCTGGAAGTTGCCCTGGCTGCCGGCGGAGAGCGGGCTGGGGTGCTCGTACTGAGCGAGCACGGTCTCGATCTTCTTGTGCGGGTCGAGCGCTACCACGATGCCGCGCGACTGGGGGTGAACCTTGGGGACAGCGCCGTTATCGAAAATGCTGATCGTCCCGTTCGCCAACTCTTTGGCGTCGTGCTGGTAGGCGGTCGAGGCTCCGGCGCCGAGCTTGTAGCTCGAGTGCCTGCCGCCGATGCGGCTCAGCACCTGGCCGCTGGTCGTGTCCAGTTCGTAGAGCGCCGAGGTGTTACGCGAGGAGATCAGCGTGCGCCCGCCCGCGAGCTGCTGGAAGGAGTTCAGGTGGAAGTAGTCATAGGGCCAGGCCTCGCTGGCGTGGTTGGCGTTGCTGTAGGAGTCGGCCATCGCCACGTGGTCGATGCTGTGCCACTCGCGCCGCACGAGCCCCGTCGCTAGGTCGAGTTCCTGCATGACCGTGTCGGTCACGGCGCCGCCGGCCGGACCGCCAAGCGCCGAAAGGTTGCAGTCGATCGGGTCAAAGGCACTCAGCAGCGCGGTCCCCTCGGGGGTTATGTGGAAGTCATGCAGGTCGGCCTTCAGGCCGTTGCCTGCGTGCACGCGCCCGATTTGGCGGTAGGAGCTGTCGTAGATCATCTCTTCGCCTTGGCCAAAGCCTTGGGTGGTGATCCGTCCCTGCCACCAGGTCAGTACGGGGGTTTGGCCCTCGAATTGGACCTGCAGGTTGGCTGAGGCTCCGCTCGGCAGCGGGTCGAACCAGATCAGGTTGCCCGCTTCATCGAAGATCATCGGGCCGGCTGGCCCGGGGCCGGAGTAAGGCGCGGCGAAGATGTAGCCCGGGGCGCTCTGGGGAGAGCTCGCGCTTACAACCAGCGAAGGCGCTTGCAGTTCAGGGCGTGAGTGGAAGTGCATGATCTGGTTTTCGTTGCGGCTGACATGGGCGCTGGCCGAGTAGAGGTTGTTGTCCTGGTGGGCGACGACGAAGTTGTAGGAGAACTTGTGGGTGTGTGCGCCCGCACGCACGTGCCCGCGCACGCTCACGCTCTCGCCCGCGATGAAGGGGCTTGAGGGCACGAAGCTCGCGCCGTCGCCCTGTGAGAAGGCACGCAGGCGCCCTGGGTGCGAGCCGCTTTTGGAGCCGTCGACGTGGATCGCTGAGAGATCGCGCGCGGGCACGCCGAGCATGCTGATCTGCGTGTGCGCCGGCGCGTCGTAGGAGCCCGGCAGCGGCGAGACCGCGACCGTCGTCTCGGGCAGCACGGCTGAGACGTTGAGCTTGGTCGCTTCGCAGCGTCCCGCAGCGGGGGCCGTGAAAGCGGCCTGCTCAGAGACGATCCGTCGCGAGGCGAGCGCCAGCGTGACGACGCTTGAGAGGACCACGATCATCCCCGCGATGAGGAGGAACCTACGCATGCAGGGCCTTGGAGGTGGCGAGCACTTTGCCCGAGGCGCTGAGCGCGCGGACCTCGACGAACGCGGCCGCAGGCGCGCTCAGCGTGGTCTCAAAGCCAGTGCGAGGAGCGCTCGCGACGACGTTCATATGCGCAGCGCTCGCGCCCGTGAGTAGCTGCCAGGAGGCGAGCGTGGTGGCGCCGTTCCAGCTGGCGTAGACGGTCGTGGTCGCGCCGCTCGTGGTTGCGCTGAGCGCAGGTGCTTCAAGCGGCTGTGCCGCCCATGGCTCGCGGTAGACGCGGTAGCTGCTCTCGCCCGCGGGGAGCTGTGCGTCGTAGACGATCTGCCCGTGAGCGTCGAATTCGGTGAAGTTCGGCAGCCCGCCCCAGCCGACCATGAAGCCGCCTCCGGGCAGCGCCTGGACGTTTCCCTGGCTGGCGGTGGCGAGTGGTCCGCTCGTGCGCACGAGCTGGCTCACGAGTGTCGCCCGCTTCGTCTTCGGGTCGAGCTTGATCGACCTCGCCGCGCGAGGGTGGGGCGACGGGCGGGGCGCCCTCGTCGTCGAACAGGCCGATCTCGTTCTTTGCCTGCCAGGTGGCGTCGTGCTGGTAGGCGAACTGCACGCCCGGGCCGAGCGTAAAGCTGCTCTTCTTGCCGCCGAGGCGCCAGATGATCGCGCCGCTGTGGCCGTCGATCTCATACAGCCCCCACGTGTTGCGCGCGGAGATCAGGAGGTTGCCGTCGTGGTCCGTGACGATCGAGTTGACGTGGAAGTAGTCGTAAGGAGTGCTGGGCACAGCGGGCAGTTTGGAGTAGGACTCCGACGGGTCGACATGGCCGAGACTGTGCCACTCCCACATCACGAGGCCAGTGTGGATGTCGATCTCCTGGATCACGCTGTCGACCGCCACGCCCGCGGCGGGACCGCCGGCAGAAGTCAGGTTGGCCTGCACAGGGCTAAAGGCCGTCACGAATGCGGCGCCCTGCGGAGTAACGTTGAATTCGTGGTCGTCGGCCTGTAGCCCGTTGCCGGCGCGCACGACCGCTACGGTCTTGTAGTTGGCGTTGGCGATCACGTCCTCACCGAGGCCGTAGCCCAGCTGGATCGTGCGACCCTGCCACCAGGTGAGGCCGTTCTTGCCGTGGAAGACCTGCGTGCGGAAGCCTGTCGCGTCCAAGCCCGCGGCGAGCGGGCGGAACCAGACGAGGTTGCCCGCGCTGTCGAAGATCATCGGCCCGTACTGCCCGGGGCCGAAGAACGGCGCGGCAAATATGTATCCGGGAGGACTGGCGCCTCCGGCGGGCTGGTGGACGGTCACGGTAGGTGGGTGCAGCGTGGGCAGTGAATGAAAGCTCTGGATGTCGACGGCCGTGCCGGGGGTCGTGGGAAATGGAGTACGCGGCACTGTCACTGGGCTGGCGATCTTGAAGTGCGTCCTGACCAAGACGATCGTCTTGCCCTCGCGCAAGCGCGCGCTGACGCGGACGTGCTCGTTTGCGAGGAAGGGCTTGCTGAGGATCAAGCTCGTGCCGAGCGTCGAGGAGTAGGAGCGCAGATGGCCTGCGTGATGACCGCTGCGCGAGCCCACGACCTGGATCTGGCTGAGCGCGGCGGCTGCGGCGCCGAGGAAGCTGATCTGGGTGCGGGGCATCGCGGTCGGGGTGCCGGGCAAGGGCGAGATCACGACTGCGCCCTGGGCATTGACAGCGAGCGCCGGCAGGCAGAGCAGCGAGGCCATGACGGCGAAGCGGGTGCGGTGAGTCAAGGGTCCTCCGGGAGGGCGCAGAAACGGCGGGAGAGCAGGGAATCCTAGAAGACGGGTGTCTCGGTGTAGTCACCAAAGACTTGCTGCAGTGACTCGATGATCTCGCCCTCGCTGGCGTGCGCGCGGGCGCAGTCGAGCAGTGGCTCCATCAAATTGTGGTCCTCGTGCGCGGCGTGCTCGCGCAGGGCCGCAAGCGAACGCTCGACGGCAGCGCCGTCGCGGGCGGCGCGCGCGGCCTGTAGACGCCCGATCTGCTTGCGCTCCAGGGCCGGGTCCACGCGCAGCGTGGGGATCGGCTCTTCCTCAGCGGCGACGTATTGGTTGACGCCGACCACGACGCGTTCGGCGGCGTCGATCTCCTGCTGCAAGGCGAAGGAGGCGTCGGCGATCTCGCGCTGGGGGTAGTTGAGCTTGACCGCGGCCACCATCCCGCCCAACTCGTCGATCTTCTTAAAATCTTCGTAGGCCCTGGCCTCCATTTGATCGGTCAGGGACTCGAGGAAGTAGGAGCCCGCGAGCGGGTCGACCGTGTTCGTAACGCCGGTCTCGTGCGCGATCATTTGCTGGGTGCGCAGCGCGATCGTGACGGCCTCCTCGGTGGGCAGCGCGAGCGCCTCGTCATAGGAGTTCGTGTGCAGCGACTGCGTGCCGCCGAGCACCGCAGCGAGCGCCTCGATCGCGGTGCGCACGATGTTGTTGAGCGGCTGCTGCGCGGTGAGAGAGACACCGGCGGTCTGCGAGTGGAAGCGCATCTGCCAGGAACGGGGGTTCTTCGCGCCGAAGGTTTCGCGCATCTCCCGGGCCCAGATGCGTCGCGCGGCGCGGTACTTGGCGATCTCCTCAAAGAAGTCGATCTGCGCGTTGAAGAAGAAGGACAGGCGCGGCGCGAACTCGTCGACGTCGAGACCGCGCGCGAGGGCCTGCTCGACGTAGGTGAGGCCGTCCTTGAGCGTGAAGGCGAGCTCCTGCTGAGCGGTCGAGCCGGCCTCGCGGATGTGGTAGCCCGAGATCGAGATCGGGTGCCAGCGCGGCATCCGCCGCGTGCACCACTCGATCATGTCGCCGCAGAGGCGCATCGCGGGGTCGATCGGGAAGCACCACTCCTTCTGCGCGATGTACTCCTTGAGGATGTCTGCCTGGATCGTTCCCGAGAGCGCCTCGGGTGGCACCGCGCCGCCGTGGCCATCGCCGTCGAGCTCGGCCGCGGCGACGAAGTAGGCGAGCATGATCGCCGCGGGCGCGTTGATCGTCATCGAGACCGAGACCTCGCCGAGGTCGATCCCGCCGAAGAGCGTCTGCATGTCGTCGAGCGTGTCCACCGCCACGCCCTCGCGGCCGACCTCGCCAAGCGAGCGCGGCGAGTCGGAGTCGTGGCCCATCAGCGAAGGCATGTCAAAGGCCGTCGAGAGACCTGTCTGGCCGTGGCCGAGCAGGTAGTGGAAGCGCTCGTTGGTCTCCTCGCTCGTGCCGAAACCCGCGAACTGGCGCATCGTCCAAAGCCGGCCGCGGTACATCGAGGAGTGGATGCCGCGCGTGTAGGGGTAGGAGCCAGGGAGGCCGATCGGATCCTCCGCGGGTGGCTCGGCGCCTATGCCCGCAGGCAGGTCAGCGGGCGTGTAGAGCTCGCGCACGGGCTCGCCGGAGAGCGTGCGGAAGCTCCGCTCGCTCGCCTCGACTGGGTCGTTTGTGCCCGTGGGCGGCTTTGCGCTGACTGCCATGACTCCCCCATCTTAAGCTCTCTGGACCCGATGCCTTCCACCATGCACAAAGAACTCGGCCGGATCATCGGTGCCGAGCACGTGCTCGAGGCGTCTGCTGGCTCCCCCTACAACCACGACGCGGCGCGCCGGCGAGGCGTCCAAGGACGGGCCGAGGCGGTGGTGCTGCCGGGCAGCGCCGCAGAGGTCGCGGCGCTCGTGGGCTGGTGCTATGAGCACGACGTTGCGATCGTGCCGCGCGGCGGGGGCACGGGCATGATGGGCGGCGCGGTCGCCACGCACGGGGGGGTCGTCTGCTCGCTGGAGCGGCTGCGGAGGGTGCGCGAGCTCGAGCCGGCCTTGTGGCGGATCTTGCCCGAAGCGGCCGTGAGCACACGCGACGTGCAGCGACTTGCGCGCGAAAACGGCCTCTTCTTTGGCCCTGACCCGGGCGCGGGCGAGCAATCGCAGATCGGCGGCAACGTGGCCACGAACGCGGGCGGGCCGCATGCGCTCAAGTACGGCGTGACCGGTGCCTGGGTGGCTGGCCTAGAGGTGGTGCTCGCGCCGGGTGAGCTCGTGGAGGTCGGCGGCTGGGTCGGCAAGGACGTGGCGGGTTATGACCTCAAGAGCCTCTTGATCGGCTCAGAGGGCACGCTGGGCGTGATCACAGCGGTGCGGCTGCGGCTGCTGCCCGCGCCCGAGGCTGCGCTTGCGCTGGTCCTGTTCCTGGACACCGAGCAGGAGGGGTGCGCGGCGATCGAGGCGCTCTTGGCAGGAGGACTGCGCCCGGCGGTGCTGGACTTCCTCGACGGCGAGACGCTTGCGATGGCGGCCGGCTCTTATCCCGGCGAGGTTCCGGATGGCGCAGGCTTTGGGTTGATTGTGGAGCTCGACGGAACGCGTGCGGACGTGGAGGCCCAACGCGCGGCGCTGCTCGAGACGCTGGGTGGCGCGGCGATCACGGTGCAGGAGCCGGCGGCGGCGGAGCTCTGGCGCTGGCGCGACGGAATCAACGGGATCGTCACGGGCGTGCGCGGAGCGAAGGTCAGCGAGGACGTGGTCTTCCCGCTCGAGCGACTGAGGGAAGGTCTCGAGCGCTTCGCGCAGATCGCCGCGTCTCACGGGCTTCGCTCGTGCGCCTGGGGGCACGGTGGCGAGGGCAACGTGCATGCGACGGTGCTCGTGGACCCGGAGAGCGAGGGCGAGCTCGACGCAGCGCAGGCGGTCGGCGAGGAGCTCTTCGCGCTCGTGGCCACGCTCGGCGGCTCGGTCGCAGGAGAGCACGGCGTGGGCTGGCTCAAGCGCGGACGCCTGGCGGCGCAGTGGGGGCAGCGGGCGCTCGATCTGCATGAAGAGATCAAGCGGGTCTTCGACCCCAAGGGGCTGCTCAACCCAGGGAAGAAGCTGGCAAGGTACCCTGCGCCCTCGCCGGTGACATCTATCTGAAAGGAAGCGCCAAGAAATGAACAAGACCCAGCTGATCGAGGCTGTCGCATCCGACAGTGGCCTTTCGAAGGCCGACTCGAGCCGCGCAATCGAGTCGCTGTTGGACACGGTCACCAAGACGCTCAAAAAAGGCGACGAGGTGAGCATCACGGGCTTCGGCAAGTTCTCGGTCGTCAAACGAGCCGCCCGCCAGGGTGTCAACCCGCGCACGGGTGAGAAGGTCAAAATCAAAGCCTCCAAGGCCCCGAAGTTCTCGGCTGGTGCCTCTCTGAAGCAGGCAGTAAGCCCGAAGAAAAAATAGGACGCCACAATGGCGCTCGTCACCGAGCTGGAGCTCCCCGCGTTCGACCACACGGACGCGTCGATGCGCGGGGAGAACTTCCATCGGGCGATGAGCGAGGTGCGCCGTAAGGGCTGGCTGGCGCAGTCGCCCTACGGCTACATGACGCTCGACCGCGAGGCGGGCGAGTTCTTCCTGCGCACCCGCGCAGCGATCTTCCCGGGGATGAAGATCGCGGAGATCTTCGGCGTCAGCGAGGGGCCGCTCTTTGAGCAGATGCGGCACAACATCCTGCAGGTCAACGGCCCCGACCACTCACGCCTGCGCGGTCTTGTGAACCCGGCGCTTTCGCCGCGTGCGGTGGAGCGCTTCCGGCCCGCGATGCGCTCCTTCCTCGAGGCGTTGCTTGCGCAAGCGGTGTCCGCATCGGCTGGCGCGGGGCAGGTCAGCTGCGAGTTCGTGGAGGCATTCGCCAAGCCCTACCCCTCGCAGGTGATCGCGGAGGTGATGGGCGCGCCGCTTGAGGATGCCCCGCGGCTGCATCACTGGTCGAACTGGATCCAGCGCCAGTTCGATGCTGTCAGCATGGCCAGTGAGCGCGAGCAGATCGAGCAGGCAGTCGAGGAGTTCTACGTCTACGCCGAGGAGCTCGTGCGCGCACGACGGCAGAGCCCGGCAGATGACCTGATCTCAAAGCTGATCGCCGCGGAGGAGCAAGGCGACCGGCTCAGCGATGTGGAGTGCATCAACCTCGTCTTCAACGTGCTCGTGGGCGGGGTAGACACGAGCCAGAGCCAGCTCGCCCACGCGGTCAGGCTGCTGGCCGAACGCCCCGAGCAGTGGGCCATGCTCGTCGAGGCCCCGAAGCTCGCCGAGCAGGCCGTCGAGGAGGCACTGCGCTACGAGCCGATCACACCCTTCACAGCGCGCATCCTCACTGAGGAGGTCGTCTTCCGCGACGTGACCTTCCCCGAGGGGACCGTGGTGATGGTGTGTGCCTTCACAGGCAACAGGGACCTTGGTGATGAGGCGGTCGGCGAGGAGGGTGCAGACAGCTTTGACATCACCGTCGATCGCGGTCGAGCGCGTGCGCTCACCTTTGGGGCCGGCGTGCACTACTGCCTCGGGGCCAACCTCGCCCGTGCTGAGCTGCAGGAGGGACTTGAGTTCCTGGCGCGCCACGTGCGGACGCTCGAGCTCGATGGGGAGCCGGTCTTCGAGGGCGTCTCCGGCATCTACGGCCTCGCCGAGCTGCCGATCCGCTTCTCGTTGCAAGAGCCCACAACCTGAAATAATTCGCAGGGGAGGCAAGAGGCCTCGACGAGCGACATAGGGTTGAGATGGTCCGGTTCTTCGAATGGATATCGATGCGGGCGATGCGGGGCTTGGTGCCCTTGATCCTGCTTGTTGTAGCGCTTGCGGTCACTCCTGCGGCTGCCTTCGCGGGCCGTTTTCACGTCTACTCGTGTCGTACGCCGTCCGGGGCAAGCGCGCCGGTTGATGGGTGGAGTGGGTCGGTCATCGGACCCGAGTCCTACGCGCAGGACACGTGCGGGCTTCCCGGTGGTGCGCTTGTTGCGGCGCTTGGTGATCAGGTGTCGCGCACGGCGGAATCCGACAGGGGGACTTGGGCGTTTGGGCCAGCATCTTCCGAGAAGGTTGTTGCGGCGACATTCTGGCGGGCTGGCGATGCCGATGGAGGTGCAGAAGCTGGCGGCCAGTTTGAGTTTGGGTTCGCTGGGCCCGTGAACGACATCACGGTTCCGGCAGACAACTTCGGCTTGTGCCCTGGAGGATCTTTGTGTCGGAGCGGTCTCGGGACCATGACACAGCCATTCTCGAGTGCGAACGTCGTTGTGGTTCCACAGGGCAATCTGGAAGGTGGTCTCTTCGCAAATGCCTCGTGTGTTGGCCCGGTGGGGTACCCGTGCCCAGCAGGCAAAGGCGACCCCAGCGGCTACGCCGCCGTCGTCTACCTCTACGCAGCCGACATCACCTTGGAACAAACCGCCGGCCCCACAGCGACAAACGTTGGTGGGGAACTGGCAAGCGCGGCAACGGTCACAGGCAGAAGCGCATTGACGTTCAACGCATCGGACCCGGGAGCTGGCGTATATGAGGCGGTCTTCAGCGTGGACGGCCAGGTGGTGCAGCGGACGGTCGTGGACGAAGCGGGGGGCCGATGCCAGAACGTCGGGCAGACGACGGATGGAACGCCAGCGTTCCTCTACCTGCAGCCGTGTCCGGGGTCGGTCGGTGCGGACGTTGCGCTTGACACGACGCGGGTCGCCAACGGCACGCATCGCCTGACGGTCAGCGTGATCGATGCGGCAGGCAATGGGGCTGCGGTTCTCGATCGGGTCGTGAGCTTCTACAACCCGCCAGCGCCCGGGATTCCCGGTCCGCCAAACGGCACCAACGCGTCAGCTCAAGCCAGGCTCTCGGTGCGTTGGAAGCGCACGCGCAAGCCCAGCCTCACGAGCGCTTTCGGTAGCCGTCAGACGATCACGGGCAGGCTGATGCGTCCAGACGGCGTGCCGATCTCGGCGGCGCAGATCGATGTGCAGGCAACTCCCAGCACAGGCGGCACGGCGGTCGCGATGGCTGGTCCACTAACTGACCGAGATGGACGCTTCACGATGCGCCTGGCCAGGGGGCTCTCCTCGCGCACGCTGCGCTTCGCCTATCGCTCGCATATCGGGGACCTCACCCCCGCCGCGACGGGCATGCTCAAGCTGATGGTGAAGGCAGGTCTCACTCTGCGGATCACCCCCCGCACGGCAGGTGTGGGGCAGAGCATTTTCTTCAAGGGGCAACTCCTCGGCCACCCGGTTCCCGCGGCGGGTAAGCAGGTGGTTCTGGAGGCGCGCTCCCCTGGAGGTTCGTGGATTGAGTTCAAGGTCGTGCGCAGCAATCCGCGGGGCCGCTACCGGGCGAGCTACCGCTTCAAGTTCCCGGGACCGGCCCTCTACCAGTTCCGGGTGGTCTGCGAACCCGAGTCCGACTACCCCTTCGCCAGTGGTTCCTCGCGAGTGTTGGCGGTGCAGGAGCGCTAACCGCTACCTCGGCGCTGGGAGGGTGTTAGAAGTGCGTCGCGTATTGGGTAACTGACGCCATCCTGTCCCGCGTTTTGGGGCCGGTGATTCAAGGCTCGACTGCAGAGAGGCGGAGAATGAGGGCGATCAGAGGGTTGCGTGAGGGGATTGCGGGACGGCTACTGCTCTGGAGCTGCATCTGCTGCCTTGTGGCAGCGACGGCTGGGGTGGCGAGCGCCGCTGCGCGCACGCTCGCGATCTCGCCTTTGAACGGCACACCAGACGCCTCTCCACGTACGCAGATCAGCTTCCTCGGCGTGCCCGCGAACGAAATCACGCATGTTTCGGTCGTCGGCTCGAGTACGGGCGCTCATAGCGGCAAGCTGCGCTCCTATGTGAGCAGCGCAGGCGCGAGCTTCCTGCCGAGCACAGGCTTCACCCAAGGGGAGCAGGTCACGGTCAGTGCGCTAGTCGGTCCCCGCGGGCACACACGCCGGGTGGGAACGAGCTTCACGGTGGCTCGCCTCTCCGGCTATCGAGCGCCGGCCACCGGGCCTCCGGCCAAAGCTCGCGCGGGCACGACTCAGAGCTTCGTCTCCGAGCCCTCGCTGCATCCGCCGAAGGTCGCGATCACCGCCTCCTCGCCTGCGGCGAGTGCAGGCGATGTCTTCATCACCCCAACCCACGGCCTCGGACAGTCGGGCCCGATGATCATCGATGGCCACGGGAAGCTGATCTGGAACCTGGCACTCCCGAGCGGGGAAGTCGCGGCGAACCTGCAGGTCGAGAGCTACCGCGGCCAACCGGTGCTCGTGTGGTGGCAAGGGCGCATCCCGGTGACGCTTGGAGTGGGCTTTGGTCACGACGAGATCTACAGCACGGCATACACGCCCGTCGCCACCCTCTCAGCGGGCAACGGCTATGAAGCGGACCTGCACGACCTGCAGATCACTCCGCAGGGTTCGGCCTTCATCACGGCCTACACGCTGATCGACACAGACCTCTCCTCGGTCGGAGGCTCGCGCAACGGGGGGCTACAGGATTCGGTGCTGCAGGAGATCGACATACCGACGGGGCTCGTGATGTTCGAGTGGCACGCCTACGGTCACGTGGACCTCCACGACTCCTACACCACGCCACCGAGCAACGGCGTGCCCTGGGACTTCTTCCACATCAACTCGATCTCGCTGGACACTTGGGGCGACGACAACTTCATCGTCTCCTCGCGCAACACCTGGGCGGCCTATGAGATCGACCATGTGAGCGGCACGGTGATGTGGCATCTCGGCGGCAGGCGCTCGAGCTTCAAGATGGGCCCTGGTACGGGCACGGCCTACCAGCACGATGTGCGCTGGCAGCCAGATCACACGCTCACGATCTTCGACAACGGCGCGGTGCCCAAAGCGCACTCGCAGTCGCGCATCATTCGCGAGCGGATCGACTGGAAGCGCCGCACGGTCTCCCTGGTCAGCCGCAGCGTGCGCACGCCCGCGCTGCTGACGGGCAGCCAGGGCAACGACCAGGTGCTGGCCAACGGCAACTCCTTCGTGGGCTGGGGCGAAGACCCCTACTTCACCGAATTCGCCACCTCGGGGCAGGTCCTCTTCGACGGGCACTTTCCCTCCCCGGGGCAGTCCTACCGTGCCTATCGCTTCCCTTGGAGCGCGACGCCCGCGGTCCCGCCGAAGGTGGCCGCTACGACGAAAGGTGCGACCTCGACGGTCTATGCCAGTTGGAATGGGGCGACGGGCGTTAGTACCTGGCGGGTGCTCGGCGGGCCGACGCCGGCCACGCTTTCTGCGCTTGCGACGGCTCCTTCGGCGGGTTTCGAGACGGCGATCTCTGTTCCAGCCAACGCCAACTTTGCAGTTCAGGCACTGGGTGGCGCCGGGGAAGTGCTCGGAACCTCGGCGGCAGTGAGGGGCTGATCGAGCCTGCCTACTGTCTGCCCGTGCGGTCGGAGGCGAATGGGCTGCGCCGATCGATCTTCGCAAGCTCCGATTCACTCAAGCCGCGACCTCGACCATCGTTGACGCGGCATAGGCAGATGATGTTCAAAGGCCGCTTGGGCCTTAGTAGCAGCACTTCGAGTCCTGCCTCCACGCACACTTGGGCGACGGTCCGCGAGACGAACACATGGTGGTGCATTGCGCGGGTGGCCATGACCTCACGACAGCGCTGTTCGAAGATCTCGCGGCTTGGCGCTCCTGGATCACGCTCGAGGTCGTGCAGCCGAAGGACCTCAGCCAGGTGTGTGAGGTCATCCTCCGGCGTTTCTCTGGCGGCGTCCTCACGCAGATGCTCGAGAGTCGTGGTCGGTCTACGGTGATCGAAGGTAGCGTCACGGTGCGGAACGATCAACAGGATGTATCCCCCCGGCCGCACCACGCGCTGCCACTCGGCCAACGCTCCCAGTGGGTTTGCGAGATGCTCGAGCACGTGGGACGAAAGCACCGCGTCGTAGGTGTCGTTAGGCACGTCAAGGTGGCCGGCCTCGCCAATGAGTCGCCGGCGTATTGATACCAATGCCGGCTCGTGCGCCTGCGGTGCGTCTGACCACAGCGTCCGCTCTGAGTAATCGAGAGTGTCAAGTGCCGCGAGCTTCGGATATATGGGAACGGCGCCATCGGCACCGAACAAGGCGCTTGGTCCTCCCGGCTCAAGGGCTGTTGTGCCGGCAAACGAGCTCTGCGGCTGCGAGCAGTGAGCGGTCCTTTCGCATTCCATCGATCCGAGCGCGTACGCGCTCGGACAGCTCGGTGCGGCTCATACCTCGAGAACTCGAGGCTCGCGACCTGTTGCTCGCGCCGGCGATCGGTCTCGAAACACGCTGGATGGAGTGGCTATGAGCCCGCGAGTCATCACGCCGGGGTTCTAGCATCACCGGCCATCGCATCGCAAGCAAGCGCATCGGCCGGCTCTGGCGGCGACTCCGACTCCGAGGTCGAGTACGCCGGCTTGCGGTCAGACATCCTTCCCTTGAATGACCCAGGCGCGCGTGGTCATGAGTAGCGGCATCGAGCCGGTCGCGGATGTTCTTTCGACGTCGGCTGCCGGGCCGGCTGCGGTTCGTGGAGGAGCGATGCGCGTTGGCGGCTACCTGCTGGGGGCGCTGGTCAGCGCGGTCTCGGCGGCGCTGCTGTTCCGTCATCTCGGCCCCGTCGACACGGGGCATCTCATCAACGCGCTCGCCCTCATCGCGATTGTGGGAGCGTTTTCTGACCTGGGTCTGACAGCGGTGGGGGTGCGCGAGATCGCAACTCGTCCGGAGGGAGAGCGCTGGGCTCTCGCGCGCGACCTGCTTGGCCTGCGCATCACGCTGACGGTGATTGGCGTGCTGGTTATGACGGTGGTTGCATGGCTGCTCTACTCGGGCACACTCGCAGCCGGAGTGGCGCTTGCCGGTGTTGGGCTGCTGCTCCAGGCAACCCAGGACAATTACGCCTTGCCGCTCGTTGTCGGCCTGCGCCTCGGTTGGGTTTCGGCGCTTGATCTGGCACGCCAATTGCTAACCACGCTCGTGACGGTGCTGTTTGTTCTACTCGGCGCTCGACTGTTGCCTTTCCTCGGGATCTCGATCCCGGTGGGCCTCGTCGTGCTCCTCACCACTGCCATTTTGGTGCGCTCGACACGCTCGCTCAGCCCCTCCTTCAACCTGCGCCGCTGGCGTCAGTTTGCCGCGCCCATGCTGCCGTACTCCGCTGCGGTGGCGGCCTCAGCGGTGTACTTCAGGGTGTCGATTCTGCTTGTATCGGCGCTCGCCAACGGCAGGCAAAACGGGTATTTCGGCGCTTCCTTTCGCATGATCGAAGTGCTCACGATCGTCCCCGGGCTGCTCGCGAGTGCAGCATTCCCCATCTTCGCGCGGGCGGCGCGCGACGATCACGAGCGCCTGGGATATGGGCTTGGCCGCGTGCACGAAGTCGCGGTGATCGTGGGCGCTTGGGTCGCGGTGTCATTCGCGGTTGGTGCTCCCCTTGCCATCAAGATCATTGGTGGCGCCCAGTTCAAGCCTGCCGCGGCTGTTCTCGCCATCCAAGGTGTCGCGCTCGGCGCGATGTTCGTCAGCGCTGTCTGGGCCAACGGGCTCTTGAGCCTTGGGCTCTACCGACAGATCCTCGTCATCAGTACCGCGGCGCTGCTGATCAACGCGATCTTGGTGGCCTCGCTCATTGAGCTGGACGGTGCTCGCGGTGCGGCGATCGGCACAGGCGTTGCCGAGATCATCCTCACTGTTGTGCAGGCCAGGGCGGTGATCCGTGGGCGCCCCCAGCTGCGCCCCTCAGCTCGGATTCTTCCGCGCGTTGCACTCGCAGCCACAATGGGTCTTACGCCACTCGCACTGGTGAGCATGGGCGTGCCGACGATCGCTCTGCTGGCACTCTCGACCACGCTCTTCGTGGCTGTCCTGTTCGCGCTGCGCGCATTCCCGGTCGAGCCTGCTCGACCTCGTGCCCAGTACGGGGCCGCTGCGACACTTGCGCCAGGATGACCCTCGATGATCGCCGTCGTGCATCTCGTATGGGGCCCGTTCGGCACCTCTCCGCTGCGAGGCTTCCTGGCTTCCTACCGCGAGCATGTGGCAGGGGTCGAGCATGAGCTCGTTGTGCTCTTTAACGGCATCGACAGTGCGCAAAGGCCGGAGTTCGAAGCTGAGCTCGTGGGGCTCGAGCACCGCGTGATCGAGCTTGAGGAGCCGGTGCAGGATCTCGCCGCCTACGCACAGGTTGCGGCGCGCCTGCAGCATGAGCGCGTCTGCTTCCTGAACTCCTACAGCCAGCTCCTAGCTCCCAATTGGCTTGCCAAGCTAAACGGCGGCCTGGATCAGCCGCGGGCGGGCATCGCCGGGGCAACCGGCTCGTGGGCAAGCTTGCGCTCGGGCGTGCTCAACTCGCTGTTTCTGCCCAACCCCTACCGTGGCGTGGTCCCCGGGCGAGCTGTCGCACGCGAGCAGTTCATCACGATGAATCGCGAAATCGAAGACCTCGGCGCGAGGACGGGACATCCCTCCGCGGACACGTCGGATGCAGACGACCTCGCGCAGCGACCCGCCTCGCGGCGCACGCTTGCCTCGTCGGTGGTGGCGACCCTCAAGACGCTGCCGCCGATGCCCGAGCAGCTACTGCGCTTCGACGGGTTTCCCGCGGAGCATCTGCGGACCAACGGGTTCATGATCGAGCGGTGCCTGTTTGCCGAGCTCCAGTTCGGCTCGTTGAAGCGCAAGATGGATGCCTACCGCTTGGAGAGCGGACGCAACAGCATCACCCGACAGCTGCAGCGTCGCGGCTTGCGTACGCTCGTAGTCGACCGCGAGGGCGATGCCTACGAGCCTGAGCGCTGGCATCTCAGCAACACCTTCTGGCAGGCGGATCAGGAGCGTCTGCTGGTCGCCGACAACCAGACTCGGCTTTACGCAAACGGCGGGCTCGAGCGCCGAGAGCTCCTGTCGGCGTTCGCGTGGGGCAGGCTTGCGAGGCCTCTCGCGCCCGGCAGCGGTGATCGGCATGGCTGAGCAGGTCCAGGACGCACGTGACTCGCAGGCACCTGTCGCGAACCGCGAGATCACCGTTGCGATCCCGAACTACAACGGCCGCGCACTGCTTGAGATTCTGCTGCCCACGCTTGAGCTTCAGACCCTGAAACCCACGCGCACGGTCGTGATCGATGACTGCTCGAGTGATGACTCCGTCGACTATCTGCGCGAGCACTGGCCTGATGTCGAGGTGCTGGCGCTCGAGCGCAACGTGAACGTCACCGTGGCGATGAACGAAGGCTTGCGCGTGTCCGACAGCGAGTTTGTCGTGCTGCTCAACAACGACGTCGAGCTGGATGCAGGCTGCATCGCACAACTTGTCGCGGCCCTCGATGCTCATCCAGGAGCGGCTGCGGCGGCCGCGAAGCTCGTGGACTTTCACGACCGCAGGTTGCTCGACGGCGCCGGTGACATCTTCTTCTGGCGCGGTGCCGCAACGCGTCGCGCGCAGGGGCGGCCCGATGACGGCCGCTTCGACGAGCCGGGGGAGATCTTCGCCGCCTGCGGTGCCGTCGTCATCTATCGGCGCTCCGCGATCGAGACGGTCGGCGAGTTCGACGAGCGATACGTCGCAGGCCTGGAGGACGTCGACTGGTCCTTTCGCGCTCAGCTGCTCGGGCTCGAAATTCGCTACGTACCGAGCGCGATCGCCTACCACATGGGCAGCGCCACGATCGGCCGCACGCTGACCGCGTCGATGGCCTATCTGAACTGGCGCAATTGGTTGTGGTTGATCGTCAAGGACTATCCCGCCGCAGCGCTTGTGCGATACGCGCCGGCGATTCTGCTGCAACAGCTCAAGATTCTGCTGCTCGCGCTGCGCGAACGGCGGCTCGGCGTGTGGCTGCGAGCCTGGCGCGACGCGCTACGTGGGCTTCCCGCGGTACTTGCGCAGCGCCGTGAGGTGCAGCGCTCGCGGCGCCGCTCCCTGCGCGACCTCGAGCGGATCGTGCGCGCGCGCTGAGCCTATGGGCCGGCGCCCGGCAGCGCGCCGCGGCGCAGCGCGATCGAGGCCCCGAATGAGATCGTGTGGTCGATTGCGTCAGCCGGCGGCCAGGGACGCCGCGCCAGCCCGTTGGCGGCTCGCCAGCCCTCGAGGCGCCCGCGCAGCGCTTCGTTGTCGCGGTGAGCGATCAGGTCGGCTGCCACCACGAGCAGCTCGGTCGCCAGCGCTCGCGCGCCAGCACGCGTGCCAAGCACGCCGTAGCGATGCAAGAGGTAGCCGCGACTGAAGCCCGCCAGACGGCGCTGGCGGGCAGAGCGACGGCCATAGGTCTGTGAGCCCAGATGCACTCCGATCGCCTCCGGTGCGGCAGCGGCTCGCCAGCCGGCGGCACGCAGCCGCAAGGCGATGTCCAGGATCTCCATGTAGGCGCGAATGCCCTCGTCGAGTCCCCCGACCTGCTCCCAGGCGCACCTGCGATAAGCGCCCGCCGTGCCCTCCGGCCCGGTCAGCAGCGGGCCAGGACCTGTTGCCGCAGGCAGCGGCTGACCCTGCAAGCGCGCGAAGCCCGCGAGCGTCGAGTCGGCTGTGACGCCGAGGCTGTCGATCCTCTCCCCGTCGGCCGCGAGCATCAGGGATGCGACAGAGCCCACGCCCGCATCGGCCTGCATCGGCGCGATCATGCGCTCCAGGCAGTCGCCGCGCAGCTCGACGTCGTTGTTGAGCAGGACCAGATACTCGCCGCTCCCAGCCTGCACGCCGCGGTTGATCGCGCGCGTATATCCCTGGTTAGAGCTGAGCTCGACGATCGTCACCTGCGGCCACTCGCCACGCAGACGCGCAGGCGTCTCATCGGGTGAGCCGTCGTCCACGACGATCACCTGATGGGCGATCGTTTGCCGCGCCAGGTGCGCAAGGCAGCTGCGGGTGAGCTCGTAGTGGCCGTGCACGGGAACGACGACGTCGATCGAGGCGGCCACGGCGCCATGCTAGGGCAGCTAGGGCGGTCGCATAGCCTTCACGGTCTTGGCCACGCGACAGCCACACATCGGCCTCAACCTGATCTTCCTCGTGCCAGGCGAGACCGGCGGCATGGAGGTGGCTGCGCGCGAGCTGATTCCCGCGCTGCTCGCACGTGCGCCTGCGGGTATGCGCTTCACGGCTTTCATCAACCGCGAGGCGGCGAGTGCCGCCGATGGCCCCTGGGGCGAGCTGCTCGAGGCGGTGACCGTGCCTGTGCATGCGCGCAACCGCGTGCAGTGGGTGATCGGCGAGCAAACGATGCTCCCGCGCCTGGCCGCCGCAGCCGGCGTCGACCTCCTCCACAGCCTCGCATCGACGGCGCCCGTGTGGGGCTCCTTCAAGCGCGTGACGACGGTTCACGACCTCATCTACGCCCGCTTTCCGGAAGCACATGCAGGCATCCGTGACAAGGGCATGAAGCTGCTCGTACCATGGGCGGCGCGGCGCTCGGATCGTGTTATCGCCGACTCACAGAGCACGCGTGCCGATCTGATCGAGATCATCGGGATTGCAGCTGAGCGGATCGATGTCGTGCCGCTCGGCCTCGGTGCCGTTCGTCGCAGCGAGCCGGTCCCCGAGCACGAGCTGCGCGCTCGCCTCGACCTCGGCACGCGCGCGGTGCTGCTCAGTCTCTCGGCGAAGCGGCCGCACAAGAACCTGTTGGCGCTGATCGACGCCTTGGCACAGGTTCCCCCTGCGGAGCGTCCCGTGCTGATCCTCCCCGGTTATCCAACCGCGCACGAGGGGGAGTTGCGCGAGCGCGCACAGGCGCGAGACGTTCAGGGCGATGTGCGCTTCCCAGCCTGGCTTTCAGCCGAGGAGCTCGAGGGTATCTGGGCGCTCGCGCAGGCATTTGTGTTCCCCTCGCTCTATGAGGGGTTCGGGTTGCCCGTGCTCGAGGCGATGGCGCGGGGCGTCCCCGTGGCCTGCTCTTCGGCGTCCTCGCTGCCGGAGGTTGCCGGCGAGGCGGCGCTGATGTTCGATCCGCGTGACGCGGCTGACATCGCCGCGGCACTACGACGGCTGCTTGGCGATGAGCCGTTGCGCGGGCGCCTGCGTGCGCTCGGGCGCGTGCGCGCTCAGCAGTTCACATGGGAGCGCACGGCGCGGCTCACGCTCGAGAGCTACGCACGCGCTCTCGGCTCCCCATAGCGCTCGAGCACAAGCTTGAGGGAGTGCTCGAGCGAGAGCCAGTCGGCATTCTGGGCGAACCATCGAGCGGTGCTTTCGCGCAGCGCCGGTCCCGCTTCGTGCACGCGCACGATTGCCGCGGCGATCGACTCGGCATCGTCATGTGGCGCGATCGTGCCGTTGACTCCCTCCTCGATTAGCTCCGTCGCGGCGTTGTCCGCGCCTGCGACGACCACGCTCGGGGTGCCACGTGCGGAGGCCTCGACCACGACCATCCCATAGCCCTCGCGGCGCGAGGGCAGCAGCACGCACATCGCGCGCCGCATCTCGCCGTCGACGGTCTCCTCGTCGGCGAAGCCCGGCGCCGAGATGGTCTCTTGCAGGCCCCGCTCGGTGATCGCCGCGTTCAAGGCGTCCCGCTCGGGCCCTTCGCCCAGGAACTCACCCTGCAGCCCTGCGATCGCTTGTGCGGCGAGTCCGACGGCGGCCACGCCGAGCACCGGCTGCTTCTCCGGGATTAGGCGTCCTGCGAACAGCACCAGCGGATCGGCCCGGCGCGCCTGCACCCGCTCCTCGGCGCCTGCATACAACCCACGCAGGACCATGATCGCGCCCCGCAGACCCTCCTCGCGCAAGCGCAGCGCGTGCAGCTGGGAGAAGCAGAACGCCTGCTGGGGAACGCGTGCGCAGAGCCTTTGCACGAGCGCGCCCACGCGCCCCGCGGTCCCGCCCAGGTAGCTGCGCCAGTACTCATCGCTCCAGACCTCGAACCAGTCGACCACGAGCCGGAAGCCGATCACGGGTCGCAGCAGCGCGGCGGCCAGCAGCGAGAAGTAGGGAAACGCGCACGTGTGCACGACCTCGTAACGGCGTCCGTGGCGCAGCAGATGGGCGAAGACGCCCAGCCCAAACACCAGCGGCGGCAGTATCCGCCGCCGCCCGCCGGCCGTGTAGAGCGACATGCGCGGACCGGCGCTGATCACGCGGATACGCGGGTCGAGATCCAGCGGCTCACCGCGAGGCCACTGGCGCAGCGTCAGATATGTGACTTCATGACCCTCGGCCGTGAGACGCTCGGCGAGGTTGCGGTACCAACGCTCGGCGCCCCCCACGGTGTAGGGGAAGAGGCAGTCGTAGACGAGGCAGATGCGCATACCGCTAGCATCTCATCTCGCCGGCAGACACATTGCAGCGTCACTTTCCGCCCTTTCTGGGGTTATAACCCGGGACGTCGTTGTCCGGCTCCTCGAAACCGCGCAACTACGACATGAGCCGATGAGCACACTCGCCCCACGCATCTCGCCCACAGGGACCGCTCCTCAGGATTCCGAGGAGCCCGTCGTCTCGGTCGTGATCCCCTGCCTGAATGAGGCCGAGAACATCGAGGCCTGCGTGGTGGCGGCGATGGAAGCGATCGTGCGTATGGGCGTCAGCGGTGAGGTCGTCGTCGCTGACAACAACTCTGAGGACGACTCCGCGCGTTTGGCTGAGCAGGCCGGTGCGCGGGTCGTGGTCGAACCAAGGCGGGGCTACGGCAGCGCCTATCTGGCCGGCTTCGCCGCCTCGCGCGGGCGCTACATCGTGATGGCCGATGCCGACCTCACCTACGACTTCGACGAGATCCCGCGCTTTGTGGCCGCGCTCGAGGACGGCGCTGAGATGGTGATCGGCGATCGCATGGACAACATCCAGCCCGGCGCGATGCCCTGGCTGCATCGCTACATCGGCAACCCGATCCTCACGGGGCTACTCAACCTGTTCTTCCGCACGGGCATCAGCGACGCCCACTGTGGGATGCGCGCCGTGCGTCGCGATGTGCTGCCGCGCCTGGATCTGCGCACGACCGGCATGGAGTTCGCCTCCGAGATGGTGATTCGCGCCTCCAAGGAGAACCTGAAGATCGCGGAGTTCCCGATCGAATACCACCCCCGTGGCGGCGAGAGCAAGCTCTCGAGCTTCCGCGACGGCTGGCGCCATCTGCGCTTCCTGCTCGTGCACAGCCCCAACCATCTGTTCATCGTGCCCGGCGCGCTGCTCGCTGGTTTCGGAACGCTGATCGTCGTGTTCGTCGAGTCCGGCCTGGACTTCTTCGGTCGTGCTTGGGGCCTGCACGCGCTGATCGGCGGGACGCTGCTGATGATCGTCGGCACGCAGGTGCTCGCGCTCGGGCTCTGCGCGCACGCCTACGGCACCTATTTCATGGGCGAGCGAGACCCATGGTTCGATCGCATGCGCTCGCGCTTCCGTCTCGAGCATGGGCTGCTGCTCGGGGGGGCCTTCGTGCTCGTGGGCCTCGTGATGGGCGGCTTGATCATCGCGACCTGGATCGCGCACGGCTTTGGCTCGCTTTCAGATGAACGCCTGGCTGTGGTCGCCGCCTCGTTGCTAATCGTGGGCATTCAGATCTTCTTCTCGGCTTTTCTGTTGAGCATCCTGGGTCTGCGCCGCCGCTGACGTGCGCGTCCGCGTCGTTCTCGCGATGGCGCTCCTGTTCGCGCTGGGTGCAGTCGTTCTTGACATGTCGGGGAGCGCGCCTCGCACCGCCGGTAGCAACCACGTCAGCACACCCGTATTTGCGGCTACCGTTCCGCCGCACGGAGAACTCTGTGAGCCCGTTGTACCGCCCCCGTCCGACGCGGCTCGCGTGCAGTTGCTGATTGGCAGCTTTGGCCATCCCGTGCCGGCGCTGGCGCTGCGCTACCTCGACGCTGCCGGTGCGGTCGTGGCTGATGGCCGGCTGGCTGCGGGAGGCGCTGAGGGGCTCGTGACGTTGCCGCTGCGACAGGCGCGGAGTGCTGCCGGCGCGACGCGGGTCTGTCTACGTGTGGGCTCCACAAGGATCGCTCTTGGTGGCGAGGGCGGTCCGGCGAACGCGAGCTCTGAGGCAGTCGACGGGATCCCGCAGGCTGGGCTCGTCGGGCTCCTGTACTTTCGCTCCGGCTCTGAAACCTGGTGGCAACTGCTGCCCACTCTCACGCGTCGCTTCGGCCTTGGCAAGGCCTCGTTTTTCGGCGATTGGACGCTGCCGGTTCTCGTCCTGGTACTGGCAGGCGTGTGGTTCGGGGCGGCGCGCCTGCTGCTGCGTGAGCTCACGTGAGTGCCGCGGCGGGTGACCTCGGCGCAGCGGCGCCTACGGCGCCGCGCGCCAAGGGCAAAGCGAGGGCTGGGCTCGGTGCGGCTGCACGCTGGGCGCTAGCGCAAACGCGGAGGATCCCGCGTGCCGGACGCGCCTGCTTCCTGCTGGCCTTTGTCAACACGGCCATCTGGGGAGTGGTCGTTCCGCCATTTCAGGTGCCCGATGAGATCTCGCATTTCGGCTATGCGCAGTACCTCGCTGAGACGGGCAAGCCGCCGCCGCAGGGACCGCTGTTGCAGTACTCCCCGGAAGAGCAGACGGCGCTCGACGATCTCTACTTCTTCAACGTCATTGGACGGCCGCAATTGCGCGGCATCTTCACTGCTGCTGAAGAGCGGGCGCTGCGGGCGAATCTTGCCGCCCACCCGAGCCCGCTAGGACAGGGGGGGACCAGCGCTGCGACCAACCAGCCGCCCCTTTATTACGCCCTGGAGGCGATCCCCTACTGGCTCTCACCGTCGCATGAAATCCTCACTCGCCTGGCGTTTATGCGCCTGCTCTCGGCGCTAATAGCCGCCGCGACGGTGCTCGCGATCTTCATGTTCTTGCGTGAGCTCTTGCCGAGTTGGCGCTGGGCCTGGACAGTGGGTGCGCTCGCCGTGGCTTTCCAGCCGACGTTCGATTTCATCGCAGCCGGTGTCCAAGGTGACAACCTGCTGTTTCTCGCCTCCAGCGTGACGATCTTGCTGCTGCTGCGTGCCTATCGGCGCGGGTTGACGATGCGCCGCGCACTCTGGATCGGGGCTGCCGTGGGCGTAGGGCTGCTCGCAAAGCTCACGTTCATCGCGCTGCTTCCTGGGATCGGGCTGGCATTGCTGTTGCTGACGTGGCGGGCGCTGCCGGATGGACGCGCCGCGGCGTTGCGGGCGCTTGCTGCGGTGCTTCTCGTAGTGGCTGCGCCGGTGGCTCTGTATGCGCTGCTGAACGTGACGGTTTGGCACAGAGGTAGTCCTACTGCGGGCGGCGTGGCAGGTGCCACCAACAGCACGCTCGCGCGCGGGGGCGTGGTGACCCTGCGCGAGACGCTCGATTACACCTGGCAGTTGTACCTGCCGCGGCTGTGGTTCATGCATCACACCTACTTCGCCTCGACCCCGCTGACCGCGATCTGGCTAGACGGCGTGGTCGGCCACTTTGGCTGGCTCGACTACACATTCCCAGCGTGGGTCTACACGGCCGCCCGCGACCTGGCGATAGCGCTCGGCGTGCTTGCGCTTGTGGGGCTCGTCCGCGTCCGGTTGGCTATCAGGGCGCGACTACCGATCTTCGTCTGCTTTGCAGTGATGGCGGTCGGCCTGCTTGGCGCGATCGGCTACTCAGGAATCCGCTACCGCATGAACACCGGCAGCCAGTTCGAGCAGGCGCGCTACCTGTTGCCGCTGCTGAGCTTCTACGCGCTATTTCTGGTGCTGGCGGCACGTGGCGTCGGCCGCCGCTGGGCGCCGGCGCTCGGCGCGGCTCTAGTTGTGCTCGCGATGACACACGGGCTGTTCGCCGAGACGCTGACGATCTCGCGCTACTACGGCTGATCAGAAGCGGCTGCCCGGGCAGTAGAAGTGAGGCTTGGGCACAGTCGGGTCACCGAGCACGACGTACAGGCCTGTACCGTCAGGAAAGCGCCCACATGGGCGTGGCGCGCCTGCGAGGACCGGCTTGCGCAAGAGGTAGGCGTCGTTCGGCGTGAGTTCTCGCGGCAGCAGGCCGGCGGGAACCGGTAGTTGCGCGGCTGCCGCGAGGCGTTCCAAGCCGGTTGGCTGGAAGAACAGTTGGTTGGCGGAAGCGCGATCAAATTGCAGTCGCGCCACGCCCCTGCGGTGCAGTGCGAGCATTATCCTGAGCAGCATCGCGCGCGGCTGTCCCGTGATATCCGGGTGCAGCTGAGACTCGGTTTCCAGCGAGAGCGGCACCGTGCGTTTGTAGAACAGCATTTTGCGATCAGGACATAGGAATGTATAGAGCTCAAACGGGATGACGGGATTTCCGAGCACGACGTAGACGCCCGAGCCGTCCTTGAGCCGCCGACAGGGCGGCGGGTCTCCAGGTTGAGGCACGTGGCGCAGGAGAAACGCATCATGCGCTCCGAGACCGGCCGGGTTGTACACGAGGGTCGGGGGCACGCCAGCCTCATACGCGAGCACCTGCAGACCTGAGGTGTTGAAGTTAATGTCGTTCGAGGAAGCCGCGTCGAAGGTCACACTGTGCACCCCGACGCGCCGCAGTCCGCGCATCAGACTGAGGATGTCACCGTCGTGTTCGGGGCCACCGCGTAGCCAGCCGTCTGGCGAGTAGGCCGTGATGCTCCGCTGGCCGGGCGGAGGGTGGCCGCTGGGCGCTCCCGGGAAGGTCACGCGGAGCGTGCCCCCGAAGCCGGCCGATACGCCGACCAGGTTGACCGCGACGACCAGCGTGAGGGCACCACTCAGGAGGGCGCGTCCGCGTGCTGCTGTTGCGATCCAGCCTGTGCCGAGCGTCGCCATGAAGATCAGCGCCGGCAGCGTGTAGCGCGGGTCCTTGTGCGTGATCAACGTCATCCCGAGCCATGAGACGAAAAGGCCGCCGAGTAGCTCCGGGCGCAGGTCCTCGGAGGAGATCCGCCGGCGCAGGCAATCGCGTGCGGCCAACACGCCGCCGATCAGAACGGCGAGGGCAAGCGGGGCGAGTAGCTGGATGTTGATCGTCGACCAGAAGTACCAGGCGAGGCCCTGCTTGGAGAGGCGCTGCGTGGCGGCGGTGGACTGCTCGCTGCCGTGCAGTTCCAAGAGCCCCTTGAGTTCGTGCCGGTGGTAGACATACCACGGCCCGCAGAGCAGCGCGAAGCCGGCCGTAAACGTAAGCATCCCGCGCCAGTTGCGCCAGCCTCCGCGCAGCAGCATGACCGCGATTGGCCCGGCGAGGAAGACGATGCTCGTCTGCTTGCTCAGCATCACAAGACCTGAGAGCGCACCCGCGAGCGCGGCCACACCCGTGCGCTCGAAGCGTCGCGAGGCGAGTATCGCCCAGACGCTCACTGCGACCATCGCTGCCTGCTGTGGATCGAGCAGGAACTCGTGGAACTCCGAGACGATCATCGGCGTGCCAATCGCAAACAGCGCGGCGAGTAGTCCGGCGCGTGCCGATCCAAACGCGAGCCGGCCGACACCGAAGCAGCCCGCCGCAAGCAGCGGCACGAATACGAGGTTGGACGCGAGGATCACCGATGCGGGGCTGATCCCGCCGACGAAGATTCCGAGCGCGCCGACGAGGTGGCCGAGCGGCGGGTACATATTGAATTCGGTGAATGGCATCGTGAGATGTCCTGAGGCGATCTCGTTGTGCATCGTGAGCGCGTCGACCGTGTGCAGGCCGTTGTCCCAGTCCTGCACGCGGTCCTCCTGCGTCAGCCACCACACCGTGATCGCGATGAAGCCGATCACGGCGCCGCCGAGTGCGAGCAGCTCGCGCGGCAGCGCGGCGGTGCGAGCTGTGCGGGTTCTCACCGCTGCAAGACTAGTTCGCGCTCTCTCAGCGCGTGGCGCAGACCTGCCTCGACCTCGTCGGTCGCGCGGTCCCACGTGTGCGAGGCGACGAAATCGATCCCCGCCTGTGAGCGGCGCTCCCACCGTTCGCGATCCACGAGCAGCCGTTCCATTGCGTCGGCGAGCTTGATGGGGTCGAGCGAGGCGAGCTCCAGCGGTCCATCAGAGCCGAAGATCGACTCGGCGCTGATGCCTTCCAGCTCCACGCAGGGCAGCCCGCAGGCGAGCATCTCCTTGGGCATCAGCGAGAAGTTTGTCAGTGACAGACACAGGCCCACGGTCGCTTCGGAATAGAGCCACGAGAGCTGCGTGGGGCTGAGCACGTCGACATGCTCGTAGGGGAAGGATGCATGTAGCACTTCGCCGGTGCCGAACAGAACAATGCGCACATCGGGGCGTCGGCGCTTGAGCTCGGCCAGCGCCATCAGACCGATCGGCACCGCGCGCCTGGGTGTCACGTAGCGTGCGTAGTAGATGATCGTGTCGCGGCGGCGCTCCACGGGACGCGGCTGATAGGTGTTGTGGTCGACGCCGAGCTGGAAGGCCTCGGCGCTCGTCTCGTAGGTGTCGATCAGCACGTCGCGCAGCCAAGGGCTCGCCGCGATGCAGTGCAGACCATGGCGGTAGGTGTCCGCGGCCAGCTCGCGCTCGGTCGAGGAGGCATAGAACTCGGGCTCGTGGTCGTTCACGACGTAGGCGCGAGCGCGCGTCTGGTCGAGCTCGAGCATGCCGTGCACGGTCTGCCAACCCGTCGCGATCGCCACGTCGGCGCCCTGCCAGGCATCGAAACCCTTGTAGACGGGTCCGTCGAACGGGGCGAAGTAGTCGTTGATTTCACGCCGCAGCACCGCCGGCCAGACATCGCGTGCATAGCCCTGGTAGTCAGCCAGCCACACGCTGCACGTGTGCCCGCGTTGCTCTAGGCGCGAGAAGATCTGAAAGAGCGTGTTGTGCCCCCCGCTGCCGCGACTGAACGGCGGGATCACCATCGCCAGCCGCAGGCGCTCGCGTTCGGCCATCCCCGGCACGGGGTCGAGTAGCGGGGCGGGCGAGTTCTGCCATACGCGGCTGACCACGTCGTAGACCTCACCGGAGAGCTTCCTCTCGATATGGGTGCTTGCGGGGAGCGGCGTGCCCGTCGCGCCCTTTGTGGCCGTGGTGACACCGTCGCGGCGCTCGAGCGAAAGCCGGCGGCGCACTGGTGCCGGCAGGCGCTCGGCGCGCGAGCCGACGGCCGAGAAGACTCGTCGCCCGGTGTGATGGGTCATGGCGCGAGCGCTCCAGCGCAGGCGCTCGGCGCTGGAGAGCCCGCGCTCGGACATCCAGCGGCGATCGGCGGCGAGCTGGCCCAGCACGTGGCGCGCCGTGTTCACAGCCCCGAAGGGCTCAACGTGTCCTGTGCTCTCGCGCAGGCCGCGGTACTCATCGAAGTAGCGGCGCATGAACTCAAGAGCTCCGTAGTCGTGGGCATGTAGGACAGCGGCGTCGGGGGCGTAGACCTTTGCCCACCCGGCCGCGAGCATGTCGGTGCCGAAGGCCTGATCCTCTGAGTAGCTGACGTCACGGAAGCGGATCTCCTCCCAGCAGGCGCGCGCGTAACAGGCGTTGACGTTGGAGAGGAAGGTACTGTCGCCCGCGCGTTGGATGACGGGGCGTCCGTCGGGAGAGAAGCCGGCGAAGAACTCCTCGAGCTCGCGCGCGATCATCGGGCTGGTATCAGGGCGCGGCAAGTGAGGGCCGTAGGCGACGCCGACGCGGTCTCCAAGGGTGAAGGCCTCGCGATAGGCGGTGAGCCAACCAGGCCTCGGGGTCGCATCCTGAGTCAAGAAGCAGATCAGCTCTCCCGAGGTGTGCTCGGCGCCGAGGTTGCGTGTGCGGCCGTGGCCGAACTCCTCCGGTGCGATCTCGAGCACCTCCACGCCGGCTGCGCGTGCGATCTCGCGCGAGCGGTCGCGCGAGCCGGAGTCGATAACGAGCGTCTCATCGACGCCTTCGTCAGCGAGCGCGTCGAGCAGCTCCGCCAGGTAGCGCTCCCCGTCCTTGACGGGGATGACGACCGAGACCGTGCTCACGACTGCGTGAGACGACGCTTGATTCGCTTCACGGTCCACAGCACCGAGCGCACGGCGCGCACGGCCGCACGAAACTGCGAGGCGCCAGGTCTGCGCATGAGCGCGTTGAGGTCGAGGTGCCAACGGTCGAGCCAGTAGGCACGCTCCTGCCAGTCGGCGACGGCCGCGTTGGCGCGGGACTGCACCTCGACGAGCTCAGCTTCCAAAGCGGCGACCCGTCCGCGCAGCTGCTCGATCTCAGTCTGGTCAACCATCTCGCTCTCTCCTGCTCTCGTGGCGTTCATCTCAGAGGTTCTCCGCGATTTTCGCCGCCGCTCGGTTGAAGACGGCGAAGCCGATCACAAACAGGGCGAGCACGAGCGCGAGCGGCGCAAGCAGGTTCGTCCAGCTTCCCAGCACGGCGCCGGCGGCGGGCGTCGCGTGCGTGACCATTGCGTGGCGGAACTGTTGCAGAATCACAGCCAGCGGGTTGAGCATGTAGACGTGCAGCAGGCCCGAGGAGAGCTTCGCTTTGACGGTCTGGATCGAGATGATCACAGGCGAGGCGTAGAAGAGGATCTGGGAGATCACTTCCCAGATCGGTGAGATATCGCGAAAATGCACATACAACGCCGACAGCAGCATCGCCACGCCCGCGGCACAGACCGCGATCATCGCCACGATCAGCGGTAGCTCGAGCCAGCTCAGCATCGGCGTGACGCCGGAGGCGAGCGCGAAGATCATCACGACGATCAGGTTGAGTCCGAGGTTGAAGAGCGCGAGCAGCACGACCGAGGCAGGGATCACGAGGCGCGGAAAATGGATCTTGCGCACGAGGTTCTCGCGGTCGACGACACTTTTCACCGCTCCGGCCGTCGCTTCGGCGAAGAACGTGAACAGCACGATCGAGCCGAGCAGCTGCGCGCCGTAGTACTTTTCGCCGGGGTTATTCGAGCTGTTGACGTGGGCGACTTCGGTGAAGAAGACGTACAGCACGCCGAACAACAGCAGCGGGCGCACGAGCGTCCACACGTAGCCGAGCGCCGAGCCGAAGAAACGCAGCTTGAATTCGGTGCGCGCGAGCGTGAAGGTCAGCGACCAGAAGCGGCGCACATCGCCGCTCAGCGCCGACGGGCCGTGGACGCGATGCGCGGCCGGCGCTGGTCCGGGGATCGGCAGTCGCAAGCCCTCGCCGCTGCTCATCGGCGCTCGATCCTAACCTCGATTGGAAGCTCGAGGATGCCACCGCTGGAGTTGCCGTGGATCACGATCGAGGCCATGTCCTCGACGAGCGCGAGCGCGTTCTCGCCGGTGCCCTCCCGGGCGATAGAGGGCGTCAGCGTGTAGCGGCTTGGCGTCAACCAGCTCGGCAGGTCGAAGTGTGCGAGCACGGTCTCACCGGCGGCGAAGCTTCCCGAGGTGTGCCCATGCTGGTCGCTGCGTGCGACGACGATCGTGTGTCCGAGCTCGGTGCGTAGCGTGGCTGCGAAGACGGGATCGCGCAGCTCCTCGGCAAGGCGCACCTCAAAGCACATGCTTAGTTGCTCCTCTTGACTGACGCTTGTGATGCGTGAGCCGCTGGAGTCCTCGAACCAGGCCTCGGCAATGACAGTGCCGCTAGCTTGCTCCTCCTGCGCGGGCGCCGCGTGGGGCAGATGGCCGAAGTTGAGCTTGTGGTAGGCGCGGCCGATCTCACGTGGGTCTCCCAGTTGCACCATGTCGCCGCGCTCCATCAGCATCGCGCGGTCGCAGAAGCGCTCGACCGAGTACATGTCGTGTGAGACAAAGATGATCGTCTTGCCCTCGCGCTTGAGGCGGTAGAACTCCTCGAAGCACTTCTGCTGGAAGGCCGCATCGCCAACGGCGAGCACCTCATCGATCAGCAGGATCTCGGCCTGCACCTGGATCGAGGTTGCGAAGGCCAGCCGCACGAGCATCCCCGAGGAGTAGTTCTTGAGCTTGAGATCGATGAACTCCTCGAGTTCGGCGAAGGCGATCACATCGTCGAAGCGCAGCCGCGCCTCGCGACGGCTGAGGCCGAGCATGATCGCGTTGATGACCACGTTGTCTCGTGCGGTGAGGTCCATGTTGAAGCCCACACCGAGCTCGATGAAGGGAGACAGTCGGCCGGCCACGGAGATACGGCCGCGGTCGACTCCGTAGATACCGGCGATGCACTTCAACAGCGTGCTCTTGCCGCTGCCGTTGCGGCCCACGATGCCGAAGAACTCGCCACTGGCGATCTCCAGGGAGATATCGGTGACGGCGTGCAGCTCGTCGTACTCGGTGGAGCGGAAGGGGTGCAGCGCGCGCTCCTTGAGTGTCGAGTACTGCTGGTGCGGCAGACGGAAGGTCTTGCTGACCTCGTGGATCGAGACGGCTACTGGTGCCGCCTGTGCACCGGCACCCGCAGTGGATGACTCTAGGGGTATCGTCGTCGACAAGGGCTGGGGGAACGCTAGCAATGCGGCGCGCGGCGCTTCAGACGCGTTCGAGCACGTAGACGTCCTGGTTGTGCTGATTGCGGCCCGGTGCAAACTCAAGAACGCGCCAGTGCGGGCAAAGTTGCGTGAGCATCCACTCTGGCGTGAGGAAGGCCGTGCCCCAATCGGGGTTGACCACGCCCCAGTCTCCCTCCTCGCCGAACTCGGCTGCATACCACCAGCCCTGGCGGTAGAGCGCCTCGGCGATCTCCCGGGATTGCTCCGGTGTTCGCATCTCGCCGAGCGCGTAGTGCGCCACGGAGGTGAGCCCGTGGGTCGTGCACACGAGGTGGCCGCCCGGCCGGATCAGACGCCGCATCTCCTCAAACCAGCGCAGGCCGAGCTCGGGCGCGAAGTGCGACCAGATTGAGATCGCGTAGATGAGATCCAGAGAGGCGTCGGCGAGAGACAGCGGCGGCTCGTCGCCGTTGACGAAGAAGTCGATGCCGGGGAGGTTCTCCTTGGACCATGCGATCGCGCGCTCGTTTGGGTCGCAGCCGTGCCACTCAATCTCGGGATAGGCGGCCTGCAGGACACGTATCACGCGTGCCGAGGAGCAGCCGAAGTCGAGTGCAGCGCCCACGCTCGTGACCTCGACGCCGGTGCTCGCAAGAGCGTCGATCACGAGGTCGGCCTCATAGAGGCCCCCGGCCGCGGCGTGCGGCCCGCGCGCCATCGCGTGGACGTCGTCGGGTGGCTGGGCTGTTCTCAGCCCAGTCCTTGCGGGGATGGCGGGCACCCCTAGCCAGATCCCATAGGCGAGCACCAAGAAGCGGCGTACTGCCTCGTTGGGTGCAAGGCCATAGTGGGCATTCGCCTCGGGCGTTTCGGCTATCCGCCTCTCCACCTCCGCAATGTCCTCAGCGTTGAGCGTCGCAAACAGCCGATTGGTCACGGCTTGCTCCTCCGCGGCCGCGAACCCCCCGACAGCGATGGCCCGGGCGAAATCCTGTGGCGATGGTGTAGGGGGGGCGACCGGCTGCGGCGGCGGCTCGCGCGGTGGAGGTGGGGCTAGCTCGGTGCTCGCAGTCGCGCGTAAGGCGAGAGTCGTGGCAGCGACTATGACCCGGCGAATTCGCGGGCGCTTCGTCAGGCTCGTCACGGGCTGAACTTACCAGTGCGTCCCTCGTCGAGGTGGCACGCAGATGCGCCTGGACCGAAAAGACCAAGCTCAAAATACGGCGCGAATGAGTCCACTACCCCGTGCGCGCTTGCTCGTCCGAGCTCACGTTGGAGCGTATGCGATACGTGGCTCTCGTGGCTCGAGGTCTCGTCATAGACTGATCGACGTGATCGCATGCACCATCGTGAGTCGGCGAGAGCTAGCGTGGGCACGCGTTCTCGTTTCAACCTTTCACGAACACCATCCCGATCTGCCTTTCACGGTCTTGATGCTCGACGGCTTGGATGGCGCCCATGTAGTCCCGGGCGCGCGCGTGCTGCAGGGCGAGGAGCTGCTCGGGGCGCGGGCTGGGCTGACGCTCGCGGGCAGTCCACGACGGGCGGTCGGTATGGCGGTGCTTCCCCGTCTGCTGGAATCACTGCTCGAGGAGACCGATGGCGGGCCGGTCGTCTATCTGGACCCCGGGCTGCGCGTGCTCGGCCCGCTGGTAGAGCTGGAAGATATGGTCAACCAGCACGAGTTGGTGCTGGCTGCCCGCATCGCTGTCGAGCCGCAGGACGCGCTGGCGTTCGCTGGATCGAACGGCCGTGGGGCATTGAGCCGACGCTTGCTGGCTGTCAGGGGCGGCGAGGAAGTCAACCGGGTGCTCAATGCGTGGCCACGCTGGTTCCTAGACGATGGCCCGGCGCTCTCCTCGTGGTTTGACGGCCTTCCAGCGATAACGGGCGCTGCGGCCGTCTTGCACGTGCCCGGCTACGGACTCGATCCTTGGACGCTGCCAGCGTGGCGTCCAAGCGACGGCCAAGGCGTGCTGGAAGTAGCTGGGCATCTCGCGCGGCTATTTGATTTCGGCGATCTCGATCCGCTGCAGCCGGGCAGGTTTTGCGACTCCAAGGAGACCGTCGCACTCAGCACTGTGCCGGTGCTTGCAAAGCTCGGCGAGCTGCACGCGCGCGAGCTACTCGCTGCAGGCTACGAGGCTGATGTTGCTCGCCCCGAGCGCTTGGGCGAACTCGGCAATGGTGTGTGTCTCACGCCGGCAATGCGCAAGCTGATGATCGAAGCCGTCCAGCGGGGCGAGCTCTTGGAGTCTCCGCTCACCGAGGCGGGCCGCCAGGCTCTGTACGCGTACTTTAACCAGCCTGCGAAGCGCGGGCAAGCTGCGGGTCTGACCAGCTTGCATTTGGCGATCTGGGATGCTCGCGATGATCTCCGCACTGCTTATCCTCACCTAGACGGTCCCGACGGACTTGGCTACGCAGGCTGGCTATGCGTGCATGGCCCGGTGGAGGAGGGACTGATAGTCGACCTTCTGCCACCGGCTCCCGCGCACATTCATCGCGACGCCGCGTCCAAGTTGCACGAGCGTGAGCCGCTGTGGGGCGTCAACGTGGCGGGTTTCTTCACCTCTGAGCTGGGACTCGGCGAGGCCGCGCGGCTGCTGATCGCCGGTCTGGATGCCAGCGGAGTACCCGCCCTGCCTGTCCAGGCACAGCTCGTTCCGCCGTGTCGCCAGGAAGCCGAGTTCACCTACGCCAATCCTGACGCGGCGGCATATCCGATCAACATCGTGTGCATGAACGGCGACTCGATTGCGCCGTTTGCTCGCGAGGTCGGCACGTCGTTCTTCGAGGACCGTCATACGATCGCGCTGTGGTGGTGGGAGGTAGGCGAATTTCCTGTTGGCTGGGAGGGCGCGTTCGAACACATAGATGAGGTGTGGGTTGCCTCGCGGCATATCTATGACGCGATCTCCCCGGCCTCGCCGGTGCCAGTCGTGCAGGTGACCCTGCCGGTCGTGATGCCCCGTGTCGCACGTCGCTCGCGCACTGAGCTGGGGCTGCCTCAGGATGGCTTCCTGTTCCTGTTCATCCACGACTATCACTCCACAGCGGCCCGCAAGAACCCGGTAGGGTTGATCGAAGCGTTCAAGCGCGCGTTCCCGCCCGGCAGCGGCGCGAAGCTTGTGGTGAAGTCGATCAACGCCGACAAGCTCCCCCACCAACACGACCGCGTGGTGCTGGCAGCGGGCGATCATCCGGACATCACCCTGATCGACGCCTACGTCTCGATGGCCGAGAAGAACGCGATGATCCATGCCTGCGACTGCTACGTCTCGCTGCATCGTTCTGAGGGCTTCGGTCTGACGGTCGCTGAGGCGATGCTGCTCGCAAAGCCCGTGATCGCAACGCGTTACGGCGGCACGCTTGAGTTCACCACCGACGCTGCTGCCTATCTGGTCGACTGGAGTCCGATCGAGGTTGGTGAGGGCGCTCATCCCTACCCGGCGAGCGGGGTGTGGGCCGATCCTGATCTCGATCAGGCGGCGGCGCTCATGCGGGAGGTGTTTGCGGATCCCGAGCGGGCCCGGGAACGCGGCGAGGTGGGTCGACGCCATGTGCTGGCAGGTCATGCTCCCTCCGTGGCCGGCAAGTCCATGCGCGACCGCCTGCGGATGATTCATGAGCGACAGATCAGCGATGGAGTTCGGGTGCTGAACGTGCCTTACATGGCGGCCCTCGGGTTTGATGAACTATTGGAGTTGGTCGCAGGTGAGCCTTTGATCAAAGGCCCCGGCTTGAATGCCCGGGTCAAGCGGATACTGCGACGTCCAGTCGATCGGCTGATGCGGCCTTTCCTAGCGCGCCAGCGCGCGATCAACGAGCGCATCATCGAGAGCATCACTCGCGCTGACAGCCGCATGCGCGAGGTTGCGCAAGCGCTTGAACATCAGCAGGAGGCGCGCTTCGCCGAGTCACTGACGATGACGCGCAAGCTCCAGGCCGAGCTCGGCGGCGTCCGCTCGGGTTTGGCCGCAAACGAGGCGTCCGTCGAGGCGCTTGAGATAGTCGAGCCGCGCCCTCGCATCGAGGCTCTTGAGGATCTTGGCCGTCAGATCGAGCAGCATCTGGCCGAGCATCAGACCGTTCCCTACATGAGCGAGGAGCGCAGCTTCGAGCAGTGGGCGGATCCGATCGCGGGGTTCGTGGTCGGGTATCGATCGTCCGACGCTGACGCAGCAGCCGATCGCTCCTACTTCGAGTTCGAGTCGACATTCCGCGGTCCGGAGATGCGTGTCAGCGATACCCAGCGCACCTATCTACCGTTGCTGCGGGAGCAGGACCCAGTGCTCGACGTCGGCTTCGGACGGGGCGAGCTGCTGGATCTGCTGCGCGACGCCGGGATCGCGGCCCGCGGAGTGGATATGGATGCCGGCATGGTCGATCATGTGCGTGCCAAGGGACACGACGTGGCGCTTGGCGACGTCAACGAGTATCTCCGGGGCTTGGAGCCCGGCACGCTAGGGGCAATCGTCGCGCTGGAGGTCGTCGAGCACATGCCATTCGAGGCGCTGATGGAGTTCCTGAAGCTGAGCCATTCTCGCCTGCGAAAGGATGGTCTACTGTTGTTCGAGACGGTCAATCCGCATGCTGTTCACGCAATGAAGGCCTTCTGGGTTGACCTCACACATCAACACCCAATCTTCCCGGAGGTGGCGCTTGAGCTGTGCCGCATCTCGGGCTTTGCCAAGGCCTATTGGTTTCACCCGACTGGGACCGGCTCCTTTGAGGCGGATCGAAACAGCCAGCCTGTTTACGCTGTTGCAGCTCGGCCCGTGCCTGAGAGCGATTGAGCCCGCTGCAGCTAGGCGGGAGGGCGAGTAACCGTGTGGGACTGATAGCCCGACGTAGAGTAGGAATGCACTCAGCGCCTCGTTGCTGGTGATTTGGGCCTCTCCGACTTCCGCAATGTGGTGTGTGCGCTGCAGCCAGCCGGGCGTTAGTGATAGCTAGGCGCTAGGGAGGACACACTTCTCGACTGCGCGCATTGCGGTGAGCTGCAGCCCTTGGGGAGGGTTCTCGATCGGGAACAGTTCGTTGGGGGTCGCACCTGGGGCAAGGGGAAACGAAAGTGAGATCGCAGCCCTTTTGATTGCGCTGCTCCCGATGGCTTGCGCGCACGCAACCACGGCGCCGCCTTTAAGTATGCGCGCCTGCACTCCGGCCTGCGCTGGTATCGACACCGGCTCGCTCGCCTGGAATCTGAGTGACACCCAGGCGGTACCGGCAGGAGCGCCGGTGACGATGAAATGAAGTGGGCCCTGCACCCATGCCAGGCCCTGGGCATCCAGTCGCACGGGTGGCACGGCGACCCCGGATACCAGTGTGGCGTCGAGCGAGCCGGCTCGTTCCTCGAGAGCGAGTGAGCCCGAACGGGCGATCACGCGTCTACCCGTGGCCAGCCCTCCGAAGCGCGTCAATACGTAGCGGTATTTCGGATCGAACTGCGGGTTAGTGGGTTTGGCGCCTGCCAGATAGGCCAAGCCTGCGTAGTCAGTGTATTCCGAAGGAACCGACACGTGGTTGTGGCTGCGCTCGAAGCCCAGTAGATACACAAACTCCTCCTCGCCCGGCGCTTTCCCGGGGTCCTGGCCGTACCCTTCGATGTCGAGGCTCCCTTTGCCCTGGGGCAGGTGTTGGAGGAGCGCGGCGTTCGCCGCCTCCATGAAGTAGCCCTGGTCCGAGAAGCGCACGCGCTCGATCCGCGTGCGCTGGGCCACTGCCGCGAGCAACAGGACCGCGATCGCGGCGCCCATCCAGCGCGACCATCGGCCTGGGCGGGTGGCGATCGCTGCAATGCCGATTGCCAGGAGGCCAATGCACACCGGCGCCACCGGCAGCAGGGCACGATCGGTGCAGTACGAGCATTTGTGGGCGGCGCTCTCGTAGTAGCCCATCAGCGCGTAGACGGCGAGCAGGGCTATGAGTACGAGCCCTGCTCTTGAGAGCTTGACGCCGAAGGCGATGACGCCGATGAACACGATCGGCAGGAGTACGCCGAGGAGGAGTTCCTTCGCAGAGGCGTTGCCAAGCCCCGTCAGCGAATAGAATTCGCGTGTCTGCAGCAGCCAGCCGGGCACGACGGAGATCGACAGGTGGTATTGCGGGTAGCCGGTCAGGTACCAGCCGCCTTTGAGAACAGTTCTCCAGTATTGGACATCGCGGGTGAAGGCCACCAGGTTCAGGCAGGCGCTGAGGACGACCACGAACCCAACCGCCGCGCCGCCGCGAAGCAGCTCCGGGCCTGTGAGCGATCCATTGCGACGGGCTCTCACCGCGCAGAACAAGAGGATCGCCGCAATCGTGATTGCGATGCCGGGCACAAACAGCGGGTAAAGCGCCAAGAGGCCCGATATGAGCAGTGCGAAGACCGCAAGGCTTGCGAGACGCGGCTTTTTCAGTGCGTCCGCCCCCACGGCGAGGATCGGCAGTATCAGAGTCAAGCCGCAGGTCGACGGTTGGCTCCCGTCCGAGATCAGCTGTAGGAAGAACGGCCCCGCAAATAGCATTCCGCCTAGCGAGGCGACCCAAAATGGCTTGGGCGCTGCATAGCGAATTGCGCCAAACGCGCCGAGTCCTCCTGATATGAGGAAGACGATCAGGAACAACGTTTGGGTGTCAGTTGAACCCAACCCAAGGAGCTCGTTGACATTGGCCGAAAGAGGCACGGCGTCAAGCTGCTGTTCGAAGTGCGCAATCCCAGCGTAGTACTGCTGCGCAAAATTCTGGCCGTAGCGGTTGAGCTCGCCTTCGGCGGCATGGATCGAATCGTTGACTGCTGCGTCGGCCTCGGCGGTGAACGCAAAGGAATCCCAAACCTCAAAGCCGGTTGGTCCCACACTGTGACGTTCGTGCAAGGTGTAGTTGAGCGGGGCAGAGATCACCAAACAGATGAGCACAAGAGACGCGGCGTCGAGGTAGCCCGACCTAGTAACCGCTTGCAATCGCCCACTTGCTGGCCTTCCCGACTCGTCGCGTCTAGCGGCACGATGGGTCCGCGAGCGAACGAGCGCAACTGTCAAAGACGCCATAGCAAGCGGTGGCAGCAGCCAATAGGTGAAGCGGGCCGGGCTAAACCACAGAGTGGAAGTAAACACGCAAGTACCGAGACAGAGCCCGAGAACCGGCGCGAGGGAGATGCGCATCGATTTGGTGAAGCCTCGACCCAGGTACGTCGCAGGTCCGCTGCCCAGCGCGGCAAGTAGTGCGAGCATCGCCAGCTCTCGAGTGAATATGTCTTGCCAGATGTGCACGGTTACGAGCAGGGCGCCGGCAGGGGTGACCCTCGCCGCAGCTCCCGCAGGTCACACCTTTCGTCCTCGAGGTACCCGATCACGTCGAGCGAGGCGAAAGATCGAAGTTGTCGGTGGCGAATGGCATGGTCGTAACCGAACCTTCGACGATCTCGCCGATGCCGGGGTGGCGAGCCGGCGCGACGCCCGTTTCGGAGAGCTCGCTTCCGGTGACGTTGCCTTGGGATGCCAGCTCGAACATTTTGCGCCCACTGCCGCCGTCGGCGTCCAGGATCTGCAGGCGCGCGGGAGTCCGCAAGCCAGCGATGACCGCATCTAGTACACGTCGACATCCGCGATACCACCTGTCGGTTCACGGCCCAGTGAGTCAGAAGCTCGTAGTTGGGATCCATTTGGAGACATCCTCTACGACAGGCCGGTCGCAACGTCGTCTCCTTCGGGGCGTGCCGCGATCTGCCGACGGTGGCTTGGCCCAAGTTAGGACGAGTAATTCAGTCCCGCGGCCGCAGGCGGAGCGTCGCGAAGCCCCCGAACGGTCCGGCGGGACGGGCGTGGATAGCCTCTGTGAGCGCAATATCGTCGAGCCTGACCACCCCAGGCTCGTCGGGTATCTCCATCTCATAGCCTAGCCGCCGAAATGTCGCTAGGACCGCGTGTGGGTCCTCTCCGCGTTCTCGCAAGCCCTGCGGCCAGAACTCGCAGAGGATGACGGGACGATCTCGCTCTAGCAGGGCCGTACCGCCTAAAAGCACACGATGCTCGGTGGCCTGCGTGTCGAGCTTAATCACTGCCACGTTCAGATTCTCTGCGATGACATCATCCAGGCGCACCGCGTCGACGCTCAGTAGGGTGCGCTTGCTTTGCAAGGTTTGCACGCGATGATCGCCTGTGTTCTCGATGCACTCTGCGAGGTCGACGGTACCGGTCGTGTCCCACGCTGCCGCGCCAATAACGCGGACGTGGCCAGCCACCCCATTGCGCTCGAGGTTGGCATGCAGCAGAGCCAGGTTGTCCGGGTGAGGCTCGATGGCGATCACTGTCCCCCTGGGTCCGACCACTCGCGCGGCCGCGAGAGTCATGTAGCCGATGTTCGCGCCCACATCGATGGCGACTGCGCCTGGGACCAGCTCTGCCTCCAGCAGCCGCCGGTCGTCTGCCTCCCAGCTGCCATGCTCGCGTAGATACGGCGTGATCACCTCGTCGTATCGATGGGCGGAAAGCGTTCCCACGTCCGTCATGAGCTCGAACGGCGGGCGGGAGGACGGACGGTGCTCCTACGCGCCCGACGAGCCGCGCGGGGACGCCGGCCACGATCGCGCCGGAGGGTACATCAGCATTGACAACCGCACCCGCAGCGACTACTGCGTCAGCGCCTATCCGGCATGGCCCGAGAATGGTTGCTCGCGATGCGACCCATACACCAGGCTCGATCACGATGTCGCGGCCTGTGGTTGGCATCGCCTGCTGACGATCGAGTCCTGTGCGGCTAATGTCGTGGGTGCCGGTGAGCAGAGCCACGCCGTGACCAAAGAACGCGTGGTCTTCCACCGTGATCTCGCCCGAAACGGTGTTAAGCAGCGCATCGTTGATCAGCGCCGTAGGCGCTATGTGGGTTCGCCAGTCTGGCCCCCACTGACGCGGCGTGGAGAGCTGGGCCTCGCGCTCCTTGAGTAGTTCGCTGCGTACGCGTGCGGCCGCTACTGCATCGATGCGTGTGTGCAACCAGCGCCCGAGACGATCTCGTACGGGGCGCAGAAGTGGTGAGTGGGCCAAGTTTAAAATAACTCGTTGAACGTGTCTTTGCGCGCCTCAGTGGCGAAGACTACCTGAGCACAGTCGAGAATCAGGCTCCGCCAGCGTCGCGGATATGGTCACTGACGTCACCATGCGGCGAACCGGCGAACTTGCATGTTTGTCCACCCAAGGCCATCGACCCGTCCTCGTAGCCGTGGCGCTTTGCCGTGAGGTTGGGATCGCGCTTGCCCTTCGGGCCTTCGTTCAGTGGGCTGCGTCTACCTGATCGGCCCCTATCGCGGTCCGAAGGCTTCATCGCGGACTAGCAACCCAGTGCGCACCCCATCCCCGCAACTCGGCGCAGAGCGATCTGTCGAGGCCCAGACGCAAAGATTCATGGAATGGCCATCGTTGGTCGACCGTATGCACCATGAATCCGCCCACCTACACCGTCCCAGCACGAGGGGCCAGGATCCATCGGGTCGTTTACCGCACGCTTGTCGCGGCCGTGGTGGCGATGGCAGTCTCCCTACTTGGTGCAGCCACGGCCTCGGCAGTCGAACCCGGAGTAGCCGTCCCGGGCCCCGGCGCGCTGCACGCACCCGAAATCAAGGCCCTGGGCACCCATTGGGTGCGCATGTTCGTGACCTGGCCTGACATCGAGCCCTCTCGCGGCGTCTACGCCCCCAACTGGATCGCTTCCTACGAACAGGCCTTCAGCCAGCTACCAGCGGGCACTAAGGTCCTCCTAGATGTCGTCGACTCCCCAAGCTGGGAGACGGGAGGTGGGGCGCCGAATACGCCGCCGGCAAACCCCCAGGACTACGCCTCGATGCTGGGGATGCTCGCGCACCGCTTCGTAGGACGTGTCACGGCCTACGAGATCTGGAACGAGGAGGACGCCCCGGGTTGGTGGGCGGGAGCTCCGGACCCGGCCGGTTACGCGCAGTTGCTCAAGGCCGCATACCCGGCCGTCAAGGCGGCGGACCCCAACGCGAAGGTCGTCCTTGGTGGCCTCACAGGCAATGACTTCGCGTTTCTTGAAGGCGTATATGCGGCCGGTGGCAAGGGCTCCTTCGATGCGGTTGGGGTGCACACGGACACGGCCTGCAACAAACTTTCCCCTTACGAATTCCTGCGCGGCGTCGACAATCGCCTGATCACCGACTCGTTTCTCGCCTACCGCGAAGTCCACGCCGTGATGCTCGCCAACGGAGACGACAAGCCGATCTGGATGACCGAGATGAGTTGGCGTACCACAACTGCGACCTGCAGCGAAGGGGCTTGGGCGGGGCAGACCGCCGCAGGCGTGAGCGAGGCCACGCAGGCGACCTATCTTCGGCAGGCCTACCACTGTCTCGCGCAGGATCCCTACGTTCAGGTCGCGCTTTGGTTCCCCTTGCAGGACGAAGGCTCGACTCTCTCCGGGCTGATCCGCGCCGACGGCTCGCATAAGCCCTCGTTCGCGGCGATGCATGACTACGTCAAGAATGGCGACCAGCTCAGCGAACCCTGCGGCAACTTCACTGGCCCACGGATCACGGTCGCCTCGCCGCTCAACCACATCAAATACAGTGGGCCGCTGCCGATTCACGTCTGGGCCAAGAGCTCGCAGGGTGTCTTCCGCATTCGCCTCGAGGTTGACGGGCGGCTGATCCGCAACTATGACGGCTCCGGGTACCCCTCGACGCTGTCGGGGGTGCTGCACTGGCAGGGCGCCAAGCACATCAGCTTTGGAAGGCACGTGCTTACGTTCATCGCCTACGACAAGGAGCGCAACATCTCCCGCGTGAACCTGGCCGTCTACCACGCGCGTCCGAAGGCCAAGCACCGCCGCAAGCGCCACCACTAAAACACAGGGTTCACGGATTACCATCCAATCTGTCTCGCCGAGGGGCAGGCTTCGGGGCCCGCTGTAGGCTTTGTATTGCGTGCTTAGCCGCGCGCAACGGCGTCGTGAGCCTCCAGCTCGCCGATGTATGCACCGCGTCGAGCCAGCGGCGCAGCCTGTCCAAGTCATCCTCGCGGCGAGCGACCTCGGCGTTGAGGGCGTGGATCGTGCGCTCGTGCTCCCCGATAGTACGTTCATGTGCGAGCTGGCGCGCATGAGACACCTCGACCAGTCCAGCCTGCTCTGCCGCCCGGGCCGCCGATCGGCCCAGGAGATCACCCAGCTTCACCAGCTCGCGCGCGAAGGCGCTGTCCCCGAGTCGCCGACGCTCGCGGGCGTCCAAGCCGACGCGAGCCAGCACGTGGTCATAGATAAGGAGATCCACCTCGTTGCGCTGCTCGATCAGCTTGAATGTCTCGGTCGTGAGTAGCTGATCCGCTGGTGGTGTGGGGATCAGATCTCCCAGCTCCTCGGTCACGTTCACGCTGGTCGGGTCGAGCTCTAGTTCGAACAGCTTCGCCAGCCCTGGCCAGAGGCCGTCACTGAGCTCCAGAACGCCGACAAAGCCCAGCGCGTCTAGCTGCTCGATCGCATCCGCCGCAAGCGACTCGATGTCCCCTCGCGCCACGAAGCCCGACTCCGGTAGGCGTGCATCGCCGTATAGGAGCAGCCTGCAAACCTGATTGTCGACAATCGGGGCGAGGCGTGGCTCGGACAGGAACTCAGATAGGGGCCGCCGCGCGTGACCGGTCACTCGGTAGGGTGTCCAGACGTCGCCGACATTGGGGACTCGCCAGTACAAGTAGAGCGACAGCAGCCGCGCCCGTGGCTCGCGTAGCACCGTGGCGATCGACGTGGCGTCGGTGATTTGAAGTAATGTCGTCAGCGAGAAGTGGCCGCTCACCGCGAGGTACTGGCCGAGAGCCTGCACCTCGTCGCGATTGATCGCCACGAGGTCACGCGCGTCCTTGCCGAGGAGCCCGAAATCGTGGAAGTCCGCAAAGGTCGACCTGTCGAAGCGACGCGGCGCCAGCGACCCGGCCGGTAGCGCGCCCTCAAGCGCAGCGTAGACGCTCGAGCCGCCGCTCTTGGGCACGTGCAGGAAACATCTCGGTGAACCGGTGCGCACGTTTCTGGGAACCCCCATCCGCGATTTCTAGCAATGACTCAGAGGGCACGCGTTGCGCATGTCAGGCGCCTTGTACACTTTGAGACGATCGAACATGTTTCCCCGAGGTGCGCGCCCGTCAGGCCGGCGTGGCCCAAGTTCTCGCGCAGGGCTACGGTGTCCGCGAGACCCTCCGGAAGGCGGTTCTGGAGTCTCAAGAAAAGGCGGCCGTCTTCCGCGCTGAGACCGAGTCGCTACGAGAGCACGCCACCGCGCTCGAGCGCGAGCTGCGCGCTGAGCTGAGCCGCCACCAAACGTGGCTCGATGGCATCCACGGCTCGACGAGCTGGAGGATGACGGCTCCGCTGCGCGCTGCCAAGCGCCGTCTGGGCCCGACACAAGGCTCTCGCCGGTAGCGGATCGAACACTACGAGAAGCACCGGCGCAATCGGAGACCGTCGAGCTGCGGCGAACCTCCGCTTCCATCGAGACGAGGTTGAACCGCTGGACTCTGTTGAACGGCTGGACTCTGAAAAGACGGTCGATGTGCGCAAGCGCTACCCCTTGACACGCTACAGTGCTCGCTGTTGAGTGTCGCCTCTTGTCTGCGCCGCGCTCGACCAAGCCCCGATCAGCCGAGCGCGCGTCTAGGTCTCTCGCTGCCCGCGGGGCGATCTTGACCAGCTACGTCGATGCGTCATCCCATGGGACACACCTTGGGTGCGACCCCGTCAGCCACGACCAGGCTCTGCAGAGGCAGCGGACCCGCATACTCGACGCGATGGCGCAAGTCGCCGCCCAGCAGGGGATACGGCGTGCGACCGTGAGAAGCGTGCTCAAGCAGGCTCGCATCTCCAGCGCCACGTTCTATGTCCTCTTCAAGGACTTGGACGACTGCTTCTTGACGTTGCTGGGAGAGGTGATGAGCCACTCGACGCGTCTGATGTTCGAGGCATTTCAGCGCGAGAGCTCATGGCCTGACGGTGCGGCTGCCGGCCTTGCTGCACTCCTGGTCTCGCTGGATGCCGAACCGGCGCGAACACGTGTCTGCCTGACTGAGTCGCTCGGGGCAGGTACGATGGCGCTTGAACTCCGCGCGTGCATGTTAAGAGTGCTGGAGCCGCTGATCGATGCGAGGCAAGACCGGGCGTCTCCTGCCCGGGTGCCGCTGGCGCTCACCGCCGAGCCCACGATCGCGGCAGTGGTGGGGATCCTCCACAACCGGCTCGTCAGCGGCGATGCGCCCCCGTTCATCGACCTACTCGGCGAGTTGGTGAGTCTCGTCTTGGGCCCCCGGATCGACGACCGCTCTCTCGACGAAAGGGTCGAGCAGGCGGAACGGCTGGCACGCGAGATCTCTCAGCAGCGCCTTGCATTTCCAGTCGCGCCAAGTACGAAGACGCAGATACCCAAAATGCTGCAGCATCCGCTCGCTCGACGCGCACGGGCGTGTGTGCTCTATCTGGCCAATCACCCGGGAGCAAGCAATCAGACGATCGGAGCTGCCATCGCCGTTACCCATCAGGGCCAGATCTCAACGCTCTTGGCGCGCCTGCGTGATCTGGGACTGCTCGTCAAGCACGCAGGTGCCCCCGGACACCCCAACGCCTGGTCCCTCACAGCCGAGGGAAGTCGAATAGCACAAGCACTCGAGGGTTACCAGCGAGCGCTCGCTATTCACATGAAATAAAGGCGACTTACCAACAGTGTGAATCACTCATTGGGCGTCCCACAGTTTTCAGTGTGAACTCTTGACGGCTGCCACACAAGCCGGTTAAAAGTCCCTCCTCGGCGGCAAGACCGCTAGCCAACAGACCACCGGGATGTCCCTTTTGGTAGGGGCGGCACCCCAGGTGCCGAACCGATACCACGGGGAGAGTCACGGATGAGATTCATCATGGGCAGGCTGGGCCGTCATGCACTCACGTCTATATCAGTCGGACCGCGTGCCGCCGATAGCACGAGCGCTAGCGCTGGCCGCCGTCTACTCGGCGTGGTCTTTGGCGTTTTGTGTCTAGGCTGTGTGCTGGCGGCGCCGTCGTGGGCTGAAGAATCGGCTGGTCCTTATGATAAATCGGGTGTGAGTCATAACGAACAGTGCATCGCGACGACTGGGAACAAAGCGGTCGTGGTTAGGGACGCTGAAGGTAACCAGACTCCCATACCCTTAGTGGTCCGGTGACTGATTCGCCGGAAACATGCGGAGGTAAATCCGGTATCCGGTTTGAGGGTATAGAGGCGGTAGTAGCCAAAGGCATGACGATGTATTACGCGTGGCCGAGTAGTGGCGCCTCGGCTCCTGGTTTCGTGTGGGTCTTTGAACTAGCCTCGCGACCGTCGGTCAATGGAGCGGATGCCGCCGGTAACGGGACTGCGGCACCAGTCGCACCAGGGGAACCCGCATACAAAATTACGCCTGCGACTATCGATCATCACATGTGCTACGTGCCTGTTAGTATCCCTGCCCCACCCAATACATGTGGCGAATGGTATGAATACGCGCCGTATGGGGAACCGGTCGGCGGGGCGCGGTTCGCCCTTACGACATGGAGTTGGATAGATGTGGCTGGTGGAGGGATCGCTCGCGCAGCGGTAGCCGAAGGAGAGCTCTTCTATCCCGCGAACGTGCAGCCAATCTCAAAACCGTCTTACAGCGGGCAAAATGGGTCAGTAAACGGCACCGTGACAGTCCGCTACGGATACGTGAACACCGGAACTCAGAAGCTCTATGGTTGGATGGTCACGAGCCACACTCTCAATGGGCTGTGCTACAACCACATGGCATACGCTGGCGGCGGGACACCGCTCCCATCGACGCTTTGCCCAAGTGTGAGCACCGGTGGGCAAACGGGCGTTACGCCTACCCAGGCGACCCTAAACGGAACTGTTTACCCGAACGGGTCTGACACCCACTACTACTTCCAGTACGGGACAACGACATCGTACGGTAGCACCCAGCCCGCACCCCCAGGCACCGATGCCGGATCTGCAGGCACCGTGCCAGCAAGCACGACAGTAGGTCTCTCACCAGGCACGACCTACCACTACCGGATCGTCGCTGTCAACAATATAGGCACGAGCTACGGCAGCGACCAGGAATTCGCCACACCTGGCCCGGTCGAAGCAGCCACCAACCCAGCAACGGGAATTAGACAGGCAGAAGCAACGCTAAACGGCACTGTCAACCCACGCGGCTACGACGCAAAATATTATTACCAATACGGGATCACGGCGTCGTATGGTTCGGTGACACCAGAAGGTGACGCCGGTGAAGGCGTGGGAGCGGTGTCGCAGCCCGCGGCAATCACGGGCTTGCAGCCAGGCACGATCTATCACGACCGTCTTGTTGCCACCAGCGGAGGGATCACAAGCAGGGGAAAAGACGAAGAATTTACCACTGAAGCCATGGCGACGCCGTCTGCCGTGGCTTCCTGGAACAACAATCAGAACGTTTACTATACCGGCACCAATGGCCAGGTGGAGTACTGGTACTGGAACGGGTCTACATGGACATCTGGTGCACTTGGTTATACTAACAGGGTGGTTGGTGGTCCGTCGGCCGTGGAGCTAACAAACGGTAACCAGGACGTCTTCTATCGTGGTACCGAGGGGGCACTGTGGGATTGGCATTGGAACGGGTCTTCGTGGAGTCTTAAGCAATGGGGTGAATCCGGGAAGGTAGCGGGTAATCCCGCCGCTGTGGTGCAGGAATCGACCGGCAATGAGGATGTCTACTACCGCGGCACCAACGGGGCGCTATGGGACTGGTCTATCAATAAAAATGGAGAAGAATATCATTTGTCCCAGTGGGGTGAAGCCGAAAAGATAGCGGGCGATCCAGCAGCTATTGTCCTGCAGTCCAACGGCAGCCGGGACGTCTACTACCGCGGCACGACCGGAGCCCTGTGGGACTGGTACATCAACAACACAAGGACTGAATATCACCTATCCCAGTGGGGCGAAGCCGGCAAGCTGGCCGGGAACCCATCTGCGGTGATGCTGCAATCCAACGGCAGCCGGAATGTCTACTACCGTGGGACTAGCGGGGCGCTTTGGGACTGGTACATCAACAACACAAGGACTGAATACCATCTGACCCAGTGGGGCGAAGCCGGCAAGCTGGCCGGGAACCCGTTTGTGGTACTCACGGCAAACGGCGGTGAATATGTCTTCTTTCGCGGACCTGAAGGAGCATTGTCCTACTGGTACATAAAAGGCTCAGAATGGACCGTGAAACAGCTTGGCTATTTCGAAGTTCTAGGCGGTGACCCTACGGCCATCGTCAGCCCGAATGGCCTACTGGACGCCTACTACGGCGGTACCAACGGTCAGATTTCGGCGTGGTACAACACTGGTGGTAGCTGGTACTTTAATGAACTTTGAGCTTTGGTGCGCTGAAAACCGCGAGCAGTTTCGACTATGCACGAGCCGCGGCGGCTCTGTATGCAGGCATCTTGCGGGTGCATCCCTTCATGGACGGCAACCACCGCGTGGGCTTCATTGCTCTGTCAGCGGCGCTGTGGTCCTTCGGCCTACCAAACGTCAGGTTCATCGGCGCCGAGGACGGCGCGCATCGAGCGTGCGAGCAGCGATCCGACATGAGATACCCTGAAGGCATGGAAAACGGTTGGTGCTCTCAACCCGTCATTGCAACGCTGCCTCCAGGGTATCCGCCGGCGTCTTGAAGGCGAGGGTTTCGCGTGGCCTGGTGTTTAGCTTGGTGGCAATCTCGTCGAGCTGGGGTTGTGTGAGCTTGGATAGGTCGGTGCCTTTTGGTAGGTATTGGCGCAGGAGGCCGTTGGTGTTCTCGTTGGAGCCGCGCTGCCAGGGGCTCTGCGGATCGCAGAAGTAGACCTTCACGTCGGTGGCGACTGTGAACTTCGCGTGGTCGGCCATCTCGGTCCCGCGGTCCCAGGTAAGCGAGGCACGCAGCTGCTCGGGCAAGCGGCGCACGTGCTCACTCAGGGCGCGGGTGACCGATCGCGTGTCCTTGCCATCGACCGGGACGAGCATCACGAAACGCGAGTGGCGCTCGACCAGCGTGGCGAGGTAAGTGTTGGCCGCCTCGGAGATCAGGTCTCCCTCCCAGTGGCCCGGGATCGCCCGGTCCTCGGCCTCGGCCGGGCGCTCACGAATAGAGACGGCGCCGACGATCTGACCCTGTCCACGGTTCCGCTTCGCGCCTTTTGGCCTGCGGATGGAGCGCTTGCGGCGCAGGTGCGCCACGAGCTCTCGCTTCAACGCTCCCCGCGCCTGGATGAACAACGTCAGATAGATCGTCTCGTGAGACACCCTCATAGTCTGATCTGCCGGGAACTCGGCCTTCAACCAGCCGGCGATCTGCTCGGGAGACCAATCCTGCGCGAGCTTGGTGGCGACCAGCTGGCTCAGCGTGCGGTCACACGCCAGCTTGCAGACCTGCGGTCGCCTCGCGTACTCCCACGCTCGCTCGTCAGCCTCAGCAGCCCGATAGCTGGGCCTGCCGCCGTGGCGGTCGATCTCGCGGGTGACGGTCGAGGGGGCTCTGCCCAGACACGCGGCGATCCTGCGAGCCGATCTTCCCGCCGCGATCCCCCGTGAGAGCTCCTCCCGCTCAAACAGCGTCAGCGCCAGGCGGCTGCGCCGCCGCTCGGGTGGAGCGACCCCGCCCTCCCGGCGGATCGTGCAATAGATCGTGCGCGGGCACTCGATTGAGTGCCCGCGCAATGTCGCCGTAGGACTCTCCGCGCTTCCAGCGCTGCCAGAGCTCCCTGCGCTCAGCCGCGGAGTACTCCCTGCGCTTCCTCGCTATCGCAACTCCCTCCATCTCGAGTTCAACATCGTGGAGTGTTGCGACGAGGGACTGAGGACACCGGTCCCTTCCCTCCACAGAAGACGCTCAGCCACGCCCATACAGTCTGCGGAGACCGGCTAGTAGAGACGACCCCGGAGGTCAACCGCGAGGTCGCCGAAAGCGCGATGCTGCTCTCCCAGGGCGCCCGCCGCGCGATCGAGATGATGCACGAGGCCGCGAATGGGAGCACAGGACGACCATCGTCCGCCGCCGCAGGCGAAGCGCGCACCGCCTGACCCGCGCCCCAGAGCGTGCTTGCTTGACGCGCTGTCCATCTGGGGGCATGGGTACCGTGCGTGGCGATGGCGCTATGGCCTTGATGGCGTGCGATCGGAGTTGAGATGAGCGGGCCGGTTGATGAGGAGCATGTGATCGCGGCCAGCCGGGCGCGGCCGGTTGGGCAGGTGCGGGCGTTCCTCGGATGGGTGGGGGAGGGACGGGCGCTCACGCAGACGGGAAGAGTGCGCTTGGCGGATCTTCGCGAGCTGGTCGGGCTGCTCAACACCGGCGATCTGCCCGACAAGCATGAGGCGGGGTGGCGGATTTCGAGCAGCACGGAGCTGCCGGGACTCACGACGGTCGTGGAGTGGGCGAAGGCGAGCCGCCTGGTGCGCGTGAGCAAAGGGCGCCTGGTTCCGGTGAAGAAGAATGTGGCGCTGCTCAATCGTCCGCTTGAGCCTGTGGGCGCGGATGATGGAGGCGTTCCCGCGGCTTGGCGAGGCGCTGTGTCCGCCTGGGTGGGCGGAGTCGTTTATGCGCGGCCACTTTCGGGAGGCCATGGAGACCCTGTTCGAGGAGCTGCGCGGCGGGGCGGGAGCATCGATATCGAGCAGGCTTGCGGCCTTGCCTGGGAGACGGTGACGGCGCTCTATTTCCTGGAAGCCGCCACCAAGCAGCAGCGGACGTTGTGGCACAGGATCAATGATCGCGATGTGCTGCACGCGCTCGGGGAGCTCGAGCGTTTCGGCGCGCTGCGGCTGAGTGACGAGCACGCGACCTTGACCGAGCTCGGGTCCTGGTGGATGCTTCGCGCCGCGGGCGGGGCGGGCCAGGGTGATCCAGTTCTGCAGGTGAAGCTCAGCCTCCTCGGGGTGTCAAAGCCGCCGGTCTGGCGGCGGCTGCTGGTCCCGGCCGACATTCGACTCGATCGGCTGCACGGGGTGATCCAGGCGGCGATGGGTTGGGAGGACTGTCACATGCACGCCTTCTCGGACGGCTCTTGCGAGTATGGGCTGGCGGACGCGGAGTTGGGGCACGGGGACGAGCGCAAGGTGACACTCGGCCGGCTGCTCACGCGAGAGGGTGAGCGAATTCGCTACAGCTATGACTTCGGCGATGGTTGGGAGCACGAGATCGTCGTCGAGGGAGTGCTCGCTGCCGAGTCGGGTGTGCGCTACCCGCTGTGTCTGGCCGGCAAGGGCGCCTGTCCGCCCGAGGATTGCGGGGGTGTATGGGGCTACGAGGACCTGCGCGAGGCGCTCGCCGATTCCGCTCATGAGCAGCATGAGGAGATGCTGGAGTGGCTTGGTCTCCAGGCGGCAGCGGAGTTCGATCCGGCGCGCTTCGAGGTGGACGACGTAAACAGGGCCCTCGGCGTTGGTGGCAATGCCAGGGGTTGGTCGGTGTTCAGCTCCGAGGACCCGCGATCAACGGTTGTCAGGCGGGCGGCGTAAGACGAGCGAGCCGAGGGGCCGTGCGGGCTGGGTGGTCGACAAGCTCGCCAAGACCGGGGTCGAGGTCCCGCCCGAGTTCGCCGGCCTCAGCTGCAGAAGCAAGTGCAAACCTGGCCGCCTCCTCAGCCGTGGACGGCACCGTAAGCGTCGGTACCTCCGGTCAGTCCCGGAATATCCGGGGACTCGAAACTCCAGCCATAACCGGGCGCTTGGTGGTGCAGGATGCGGATGGCGTTCATGATCTTTCCTTCGTTCAGAGTAGCCGCAGAGCATCGTCTTCCGCAAGCCCCACGTGGTTGACGCGACGGACGGCGTTTCGCTTATTTGTTCGGTGCAATTAGCTTGGTATCAGCCGCACACTTTTAAGATGTTCGGTACGGTTAGATAGTGCCTCAACCGAACAAAACTGTCCCGACCGGCCGCGGCCGACCAACGCGAGCGGCGGTCTACGAGCGTCTACGTGTTCAGATCAGCGAGCTGCGCGACCGGCTGGGCGGCCTGCCCGCGCCCGGGGAAGCAGGCGAGATATGGCGAGGGATCTGGCTCGAGGAGGCTCACCACTCGACTGCGATCGAGGGCAACACACTTGTGCTCAAGCAGGTTGAGCAGCTGCTCGAGCAGGGCCGAGCGGTGGGCAACAAGGAGCTCAGGGAGTACATGGAGGTGCGTGGGTACGCCGACGCTGCCAACTGGGTCTACGGTCAGGCGCTCAATCCCCGCGCGTGGTCGAGTGGCGAGCTGCTCTCGCTGACCGAGCTTCGGCACATCCACCGCCTCGCGCTCACGCCCGCATGGGATATCGCACCTCATCCGAACGCCGGCCACAACGAGAGTCCAGGCTCATTCCGCGAGCACGACATCCGGCCGTTTCCAGGCGGGATGCGTCCACCGCCGTGGCCCGAGGTCTCCGCCATGGTCACAGACTGGATTCGCGAGGTGCAAGCGCTCGGCCAGGAGGGTGAGGGCATCGAGCCCGAAGCGCTAGCCAAGGTGCATGCCCGCTTCGAGCAGATCCACCCATTTCTCGACGGCAACGGGCGCACCGGCCGGCTTGCTCTAAATCTGCTCCTCGTCAGGCTTGGCTATCCCCCCGCGATCATCTTCAAGGGCGATCGCCGGCGATACTTGGCCGCACTCCAGAGCGCCGATCGTGGCGACCATGGCCCGCTCGGAGAGCTGCTCGCGCGCGCCATCCTCGACAACCTCCACAAGTTCGTAGTCCCCGCCGTCGCCGGCCCGTCACGCTTGGTCCCGTTGCCCGCTCTGGCCTCCGAGGAGATCTCCGCAAACGCGCTACGTGTGGCCGCGACTCGAGGCCGCCTAAAGGCCTCGAAGGCCGCCGACGGCACCTGGCGCAGCACGCGCGCATGGGTTGAGGAATACCTGGCAGGGCGCTACGAGCGCGAGTCCCGCGACAGAAGCCAGTAGACATGCCGGCCGCGCCCTTGTACACGATGTCGATGGGCAACACTTCTTGGCGCGCAAACCAGACACTCATGGTTGACTCCGGCGTTGGGGGTGGCTTTCGGTTGTGACAGTGCCCCGTTATCTCCTCACCACGGGTCTCTACTGATTAGCCGGCCTGATGGCGATTCGGCCTGGCTGGGGTAGTCCCACCAGCGGAGCTCCGATGGTGCGCTTTCTGCGGCAACAGCTCCCGCCCCACGACGCTCGATGTCTAGATCCGCGATCCACAGCTCCTGTCCGCCGCTGCGTGTGTCCGTCCCCCCGATGCCGTCTCCGAGGCACTTCGATGCGGCCTCGTAGCGAACCCAGGCTCGCAAGAACTCGTGCTCCAGGGTGGCCTGATCGAGCCCTTCCAGGCGAATGGCCTCCTCCGGTCCGAAGGCGCGCCTGGCGATGGCCAGCCTGTCGATTGCTCGCCGTGGGAGCTCGAGGTCGACGCCGACCTCGGCGTGCTTGGCGAACACGTACAAGGCGAGGCCGTCGGAGTGAGACAGGTTGAAGAGAAGCGGTCGGTCGTCGAGCACGGCCAGCTTGCCATGCTCCCCAGTGACAAGGCGTAGCGAACTCGGATCGCTCCGCAGGTAGCCTCCGAGCAGCACCCTGAGCACGCCTCTCGAACGCGCCCACAGTCGTCCATCGTGATTGCGCGGGAACCGGGCGGCACGCTGGCGCTCATCGCTGCACAGCAGCCCGCCGAGATCGTCTGGAAGGGTCGTGAGGTCGGCTCGCCACACGTGCACGGCGCCCTCGTCGAGCTGTGGACTGAGCGGACCGGGCGCCCACTCAGCCGACGAGGCGGTGGGCAGGTCCGTCCATGGAGTCAATCTCGCGATCGAGCCCGCTCGAGTGATAGAGAGCAATACAGCTACTCCCCAAACGGCGAGTTCCGCCGCAACCACTCGGCTAGGAAGGGGTCGATGATCTTCCAGCGGTCTCGCTCAGCTCGTTCGATGAGACCTCGTCGTGCAAGGCGGGGCATCGCCTTCTTGGCGGTCGTGTGGGCCCCGAGGCCATAGCGCGTGGCGAGGGCGGTGCTGGTCAGTCCGCTATCGGGATGATCTGCGAGCAGGTACAGCGCCTTGCGCTCAGTGGCCTCGGCCTCCTCACCGTTGGCCAGCGTTTCCTCGATGACGGCAAAGTCCGCCTGCTGATCGTCCATCAGTTCCTCGAACGCGTCCTGCACCGCGGAGATGTCAGGCTTACGGCGAGCACTCTGGCGCCAGGTAGCCCAGGCCAGTTGCTGGGTGCGCTTCGGATGCGCCTGGCTGAGCGCCAGCAGGTAGTCGAGCGCTCGCTCAGCGATCTCGCGCCCAGTTGCCTCAAACTGAAAGGCCAGGAACTCATAGAACTCAGCCCGGCCGATCGTAGGGAGGCGAGCCTTGAACGCCTGGTTGAAGAGGGGCTCACGGCTGTTGTTGAGCATCATCTCCAGGTACTCCCTGGTTGAGCCGGTGAGCAGCAGCGAGACGTTGCCCGCGCTCGGGCCGACGAGCGCTGAGCCGATGATTGCGAGTGGCTCTCCCGGGCAGCGGTTCAGGCGCTGGAACTCATCGAAGCAAACCACGACTCGCGCGGCGAGCCGAGGCAGCGTTCGCAGTTGCGCGTGGAGCATCTCGGCGGCCTCCTCGGCCGGACGCGCGCCGCGGCGGACCGCGCCCTTTAGGACCTTCAAATCGAAGCCGATCTCGCGCTCGAGAACCTCCAGCTCGCGGGCGGCCGCGCGGCGAACCGTGCGCTCGGGATGTTCCTCGAGCGCGTTGTTGACGCAGGAGATAAACGCGGGGATGCTCAACGCGCGCTTGAGGTTGACGCGGACCATCACATAGGGCGGTGCGTCAGCCTCGTGCTCCAGCGCCAGCTCACGGCCGAGCACTGTCAGGAAGGTCGACTTGCCTGTATCGCGCGCCCCGAAGATCGCCACGTTGGTCTGGGCCTTGAGCATCAGGGCAACGTCGCGCGCGAAGTCATCCATACCGACGATCTTCGCCGGGTCCTCCAGCGGGCGGTCCCAGACAAATGGATTGAGAGCCATCTGTCGATTATAGCGCCGTAGACTCTGTCGAGCTAGTCTATATGGCTATCTAATGATAGTCGCTTGAGCTAGTAATAGCCGGGCTCCATTCCGTCGCGCGGGGGCCCCTGGCCAAAGATTTTGGCTAGCCATTCATGCTATCTATAACTAGTCTATACGACTAGCTATAGATTCAGATTGTGGCGGTCTGCTCAATCGGGCATCTGCTTCTGATGAAGCACGGTGCCGGACGGCCGCTCGATCTTGAAGACCTGTCCTGCGACTTTTTGTGCCGCTATCACCCGCGACCACTACCCTCTGGCGCCTATGCGCGTCATCCCGACCCGGATCGCAGGCCTCGTGGCGCTCGAGCCGACGGCCCATGCCGATGAGCGCGGCTTCTTCGTCGAGACCTACCGTCGCGAGTGGCACGCCGAGGCGGGTATCGATCCAGCCCTCGAGTTCGTTCAGGACAACCACTCGCGCTCGACGCGCGGGGTGGTGCGCGGGCTGCACTTCCAGATCGGTGCGGGGGTGGCCAAGCTGGTGCGCTGTGCGCGCGGCTCGATTCTCGACGTCGGCGTCGATCTGCGTAAAGGCTCGCCAACCTACGGTCAGTGGGATGGGGTCGTGCTCGACGACCAGGAGATGCGCGCGCTGTATGTGCCGATCGGCTTCGCCCACGGCTTCTGCGCGCTCAGCGAGGTCGCTGACGTGATCTACAAGCAGACCGCCTACTACGACCCGCAGGTGGAACGAGGCATCGCCTGGGACGATCCGGACATCGCGATCGACTGGTCGCTGCCCGCCTCGAGAGCTGAAGGTTTCTGAGCGCGACGCGAAGGCACCACGGCTACGCGAGATCGCCGACGAACTGCCCTTCGTCTATAGCCGTGGGTGAGGGCGCCTGACGGGGGCCCAGTCGGACGCGAGACCCAGGCGGCCGACCTCAGGCGAGCGGTGCGATCCAGCGCTCGCTGCTGCGGACTCCGGCGGGGTTGGCCTTCATGATCGCCTCGATGGCGTTTGCCAGCCAGCCGACGGCCGCGCGGCTGCGAGTGCGAGTCGAAGGGAGCAGGATCAGCCCGGCGTGCCCCTTACTCTGCGCGAGTCGTTGCGCCGCGATGGGGCGGAAATCACGGATGTTGTTGGTGATCATCGCGCGATCCTCCCGCCCCGCGAGCTCCAACAGCTGCTCATCGGCGCGCCCGATGAGATCACGGCGCTCGGTGACTGCCTCTACTTCACAACCACGCCGTCGTAGCTCCCGGGCGATCTCGGCCGAGAGCTGCTCGTCGAGTAGTGCCCTCATGCCTTGAGTGCTTGCCTGCCCGCCTCAGATCCCCTGAAGCCGCGCTCGTACTCGGCCTCGTTGTCAGCGATCTGTCGATCGATCTCCTCCTCATACTCCCCGTAATAGGCGACAGCGGCCTCCACCAAGCCAATCGGTATCTCGAGATATGTGGCCGTCGTGGCAAGGTCGCTGTCGTTGTCGCGCGCCGTCGCGATCACCTCCCAGACATCCAGCCCGGTGCCCAACACCACCGCGCGCCGCCCGCGCGGACTGGGCAGGAAATGGATCAGCGGATGTTCGTCGTGGCGAAGCCCCTCCTCGATATAGCGCTGTGCCAATGTGCGCGGCTGCGTTTCGACCTGCGCTGCCCGACCGAGAAGCCGTGATTTGACTTGAGGCTGAAGTCGAAGGCTGAAGTGATCGCTCATTCCCAGATCGTACCACCACGAGGCACCTTGTGGCACGACTCCGCGAGCGCATCTTCAGTGGCATCCTTAGGGCCAATGCCTTCTCGACTGGAGCGCCTGCGCGAGCGCAGCAACGGCTACACGGTTACGGCTGAGCAGTTCGTGTGGATCGCCTACACAGCGCTCGGCGCCCTGACGCTGATCGTCTTGAGTGGGGCGGCCGTGCGCTTGACGGGCTCTGGTCTCGGTTGCCCGACCTGGCCGAAGTGCTACGGCAACGTCTATCCGCCGCTGAACTCCCATGCGGTTATCGAGTTCTCAAATCGCGTGATCAGCGTGCCCGTGGTGCTCGCCGCCGGGGCGGCCTGGCTCGGCGCGCTCAGACGCCGTCCTTACCGCCGCGATCTGATGTGGCTGGGGGCGCTACTGCCGCTCGGGGTCGTCGCTCAGGCGGTGCTCGGTGGCTTCACGGTCAAAGGCGCGCTCGACTACGGCTGGGTGATGGGTCACTTCGCGCTGTCGATGCTGATCCTGCTGGCTGCTGCGCTGCTCGTATGGCGTGCCACGCACGAGCCGCTCGAGCAGGCGGCGGGGGCAGAGGCGGCTAGGGCAACGCGACCGCCAATCGACCGCACCGTGGCACTCTCGCTGCGCGCGCTGGCGGTACTGGGCGCAGTGACGATCTTCGCGGGCACGGCTGCGACTGCCGCCGGCCCCAATGCGGGCGGCTCACCGGGGCAGCGGATCAACCGCCTGAGCTTCGATGGCCGCGGCACGATGGACTTCGTGATCCACCGCCACGCCGAGATTGCCCTCCTCTTCAGCCTGCTCGCTGTTGCGCTCTGGTGGGTGGCGCGCAAGCGCGCGCTCGACGCGAGCGTGCAGCGCCCGCTGACGATCCTCTGCGTGCTGCTTGCCTTGCAGGGTGCTGTGGGCCTCGATCAGTACGAGACCCACCTCCCGACGGAGCTCGTCTGGATACACGTGGGACTCGCCTGCGGGGCCTGGCTGTGCGTCCTCTGGGCGGCCTTTGCGGCCGGCCCGTTGGCCCCCAAGCAGGCCGAAAATGCCCCTGAGCATGGGGTTGAGGGGTCGTTGCGGGCGGTCGCACCGGCGAAGTTCCCCGGAAATTAGGGCTTCCGGGGGCCTTCACGGGGCCGTTTTGCCGCATGGCCGTCCTCACCAGCGGTTAGCCTGCTCGCAGCAACGACACTCGAGAAGGGAGTGGCATGACCAAGAACGAGCTAGGCGAGCAGGTCGCAGAGCGCACTGGACTGGCCGCCAGCCAGGCACGACAGGTGGTGGAGGCGGCGATCGAGGTGATCTCCGACGAGCTGGCCGGCGGAGGTGAAGTCGCGCTTGCGGGCTTCGGAAAGTTCAGCGTCAGCCACCGGGCCGCACGCCAGGGGCGCAACCCATCGACCGGTGAGACGATCAACATCGCGGCCTCCAAGGCGGCGAAGTTCTCAGCGGCGAGCGCCCTCAAGAAGCGCCTGAACGGCTGAGCGCCGTCCCCGCGAGTACTGAGTCACCGGCCCACGTGGCCGGTGACGAGGTCCTCCCGGCAAAAAGTGCAGCAATCCTTACCACTCGGTAACCCGCCGTTTAGGCAGGCGCAGGAGGCTTCTCGCTCAACCTCCATCGCGAAAGCCGGGTGTATGCCTGATGAGACGGAAAGTTGCCGGGCGCAGCGCGCCACCGACCGCGGGCTATCCCTCGCTCGCGAGCTTCTACACAGCTGATGAGCGCCGCATCCACTCGCGTGAGCTCGACGTCGGGCTGTGGTGGCGCGAGCAGCAGGAGGGTCCCCTGCATCGCGCCGCCTGGGTCAAAGACACGGGTGAGCTCTATCTCGTGCGCCTCGGCTCACCGGCCGAGGGCGGAGGTCGTGTCGAGGTGCTCGCGCGGGTCGATGAGCACGAGCAGGCTCGAGCGCGTGCTCGAGGGCTGGCGCGAGCACTGCGGCGAGCCTCGTTCCCTGAGCTGGCTGCGCGAGCGCGCCGCGCGCCTTGGCGGGCGTGCGCGGGCGCGGCAGGTGCGGGTCGGCGCGGGCATCGCAACCAGGAGCGCTGGGCTGGCCCCCCACAGCCGACTCGCACTGCGCTGACGCTGAAGGAGCGGTAGCGCTCAGTGCGTACGCGGGCCGCCGTGGCGCTCGAGACCGTCTTCGACCAGCGGCTCCCAGGGTGCAGCAAAGTCGAGGTACTGATGCCACTGTGGTCTGATGCCGGGATCCCGATCGAGGCCGCCAAGGCGCACGGCGACCTCCTCATCGGAGCAGGGGTCACCGCTAAAGAGCGCTGAGCCACAGGTCGTGCAGAAGAGCTTGGGCACGCCCGTGGGGGGCCTGAAGGCGCGTAGGTGATCCTCTCCCTGCAACAGGCGAAAGCCCCCACGCGGGATGCGGCCGTTGGCTGAGGAGCCCGTGCCGGTGCGCCGCTGGCAGCGCGTGCAGTGGCAATAGCCGGCACTGATGAAGGGCGCGGTGATCTCATAGCGCACCGCTCCGCAGAGGCAGCCGCCCTGCAGCGGCGAGGAGGGTGAGGGGGGCGCGGTCGGTGGCGGATCTGGATGCGAGCTCATATGAGCGCATCCTAGGTCGACTGGACATATATATGAGCCGCGTGAGGTTCTCCGCAGCGAAGTGTCTTAGTAGGACGTACCCCAAAACCAAACGCCCGCCAGGCAGCATGGCGAGCGAGGAGGTTCCCCCACATGAAACGAATGCTAATCGCGGCGGCTTCATCGTCGATGCTCGCACTGGCCGCCCCCGGCCTGGCATCGGCAGCCCACAAGAGCAAGTGCCATCACCACGCGCACCATGCCTGCGCGAAGTCACGGCACGCCAGCCGCGCCAGGGTGCTGACCTTCGGTCGACCGTCCTCAACGACGCTCACCCCCGGCAGTGCAAGCACCCCCGCTGCTCCCGCCTCAGAACCACCCGAAACGGCGGGCACGGTCGCCTCCTTCACGGGCGGCCTGCTGACGATCACCCTGAAAGACGGCTCGACCGTCGCGGGCAAGGTCATTGAAACGACCGAGCTGCGCTGCCAGTCCTGGGCGCCCCCAACCGAAGCGGGCGACGACGACCAGAACGGCGACGAAGCTAGTGGCGGCAACGGCGATGACGGAGCTCCTCAGGGCGGTCCTTTCGCGGGCTCCCACGGAGACCACATGTCGGGCGCTGGCGATGGCGAGGACGGCGGAGCGGGTCAGCCGAGCACGTGCACCACGGCCGCGCTTGTTCCAGGTGCGCTCGTCGCTGAGGCCGAGCTGAGCGTTGGCAGCTCGGGTGCGGTCTGGGATCACGTGGACCTGATCTCCTAGCCGCTCATGAAGTGAATCGTTACAGGGGTGGCGCGTGCCGGCGCTCCACCCCTGTACTTTTTTGTCCAGTGCGCAACATCTGCGCCGATTGGCCGATTAGATTGGGAATATGGGGGAGCTGCTGAGATGAGTCCAAGAGTCTCAACGCGACTGCTTGCCAGGCAGTCCGATCGGCGCCTCCTTGAGCTGCTGAGCCAGGGGCATGAGCGCGCTTTTGAGGCGCTCGTCCTGCGCTATCGCGGAGAGCTCCTGAGCTACTGCCACCGTCTCGGGCTCGCTGACGGACGCGCCGAGGACGCCTTGCAGCATGCGCTGCTCAAGGCGTGGCTGGCGCTCCAGGGGGGCACTGAGGTACGCGAGCTGCGGGCCTGGCTCTACCGCATCGTGCACAACACCGCGATCAACGTGATGCGCAGCTTCCCCGAGGAGCGCGCACTGGACCTGGACGCCGCGCTGATCGACGCAGCAACGGCGTCTGAGTCAGGAGCTGGAGCGGACCACGGCCGCGCGTGAGGCGCTCGCACACGTGGCCGCCCTACCGCCGATGCAGCGTCACGCGATGCTGCTCAGCGCGGTCGAGGGGCGCTCCCACGAGGAGGTTGCAAGCGCGCTCGGCATCACCGATGTCGCGGTCCGCGGGCTGCTCTATCGGGCGCGCGTCACGCTGCGCGCCGCTGCGGCCGCCTTTACGCCGGCGCCGCTGATTGGCTGGCTCTCACAGGCCACAAGCCGCTTGGCCACGACCGCCGGAGGGTTCGTCGGGGTGAGCGCGGGCGGCGCGGGCTCAGATCTCGGCGGAGTGCTCTTGAAGGGCGCGGCTGTGGCCAGCACTGCGGCGCTTGCGGCCGGAGCTGTACTCGGTCCGCTACACGGACACCATGCCAAGAGCCATCCCGCGTCAGCGAGGCGCGCGCTTGCGTCCACCGCGGTCCAGTCCGCGACCGCCGATCGGGAAGGGACCTCGACTTCCGCTGGCCCTGGCGCTCATCTCCAGTCCGCCTCGGGGAAGTCTTCAGTCGGGCTGGGACCCGCGCTGGTGCGTAGGGTCTCGGCCGGCGCGCACGCTCATGGAGTTCCGCTCCTGAACCTGACCTCCAGTCGGGTGCTACCCACCAAACGCGTCGCAGCGCTCTCTTCGCCGGTGGCTACTCAGCCGACCGGCAACGGGCCCGCCAAGGGCGACGCAGGCTCGGGCTCGGGAGGCGGTGACGTCGGGACGGTGGCCGAAGTTGGCGGTGGCGCCAAAGGTGGCGATGGCTCCGAAAGCGATCCCACCAGCCCCGTATCGGGTGGCGGCTCTGGAGGCGAACACGAAGCGGGCGGGTCAGGAGAACACGAATCCGAGGCCACCCAGGAGAAATCCGAAAACGAAGCTGAGGCGGCCCGCGAGAAATCCGAACGCGAAGCCGAGGCCGCGCGGGAAGCTTCAGAACGCGAAGCGGAGGCGCGGCGCGAACTCGAAGACAAAGCCTCGAATTAGCGCCGCGCTACTGCGAAGCTCAGCCGCAGCCGGTGTTGTTGCCGCAGCTTGAGCACGTGTAGCAGGAGCCCGTGCGCTGCATCATGCCCCCGCACTGGCTGCAGGCGGGGCCGAGATCAAGCCCCTGCATGCGCGCCGGAACGACGGGCGGCGTTTCGGTAAAGGCCGCTGCTGCCGGCGTACCATCGCCGCCGTTGCCTGCCGATGCGTTCGGCGTCTCCGCCTCCGCGCTCGGTCCGGCCGTGTCGGAGGAGGCCAGCGACTGTGCGGCCTCCTGCCCGGCTTTGCGTGCTCGTACCGCAGGGGTGAGAATCCCAAGTTCCTCCTGGGCGTCGGTGTCCAGAAAGCGCGAGGCCAGCCAGCGCATGATGTAGTCGGGCATCGACTTCGCAAAGGGGATCTCGGGGTTACCGGTGATTCCCTCCGGCTCGAAGCGCATGTAGCTGAACTTCTGCACGAGCGTCTCGAGCGGCACGCCGTACTGCAGTGAGATCGAGATCGCGGTGGCGAAGGAGTTCATCATCCCGCGCAGCGTCGAGCCCTCCTTGCCGATGTCCGTGAGGAAGATCTCGCCGACGCTGCCGTCGTCGTACATACCGGCGGTGATGTAGCCCTCGTGCCCGCCGATCGAGAACTTGTGTGTCAGCGACTGGCGCTCGCGCGCCATCCGCCTGCGCTTCGGGCCGACCTCGGCCACTGCCTTGGCCACGGCCTGCTCGATCAGCTGATCGACATCGGCTGGCGCCGCGACCTCTTGCTGCGCGTCGGTGCGCAGCGCCTGCGCGGTCTTTGAGCCGTCGCGGTAGATCGCCAGCGCCTTGATCCCGAGGTGCCAGGCCTGGGTGTAGGCGTCTGCAATGTCCTCCACTGTGGACTCTTGCGGCATGTTCACCGTCTTTGAGATCGCGCCCGAGATAAAGGGCTGTACCGCCCCCATCATCTTCAGGTGGCCCATGTGGCTGATCGGCCGCTCGCCGACCGCGACATCGAACACCGACAGGTGCTCATCGCTGAGGCCGGGGGCGCCGATGATCGTGCCGTGCTCGGCCAGGTGCGCCTCGATCTGCTCGATCTGCGGCTCGGAGTAGCCGAGCGTCTGCAGTGCGAGCGGGACCGTGCGGTTGACGATCGTCATCTGCCCGCCACCAACGAGCTCCTTGAACTTGACCAGCGAGAAGTCCGGCTCCACACCGGTCGTGTCGCAGTCCATCAGGAAGGAGATCGTGCCTGTTGGAGCGAGCACCGTCGCCTGGGCGTTGCGGTAGCCGAGGCGCTCACCGAACTCAACGGCCTCCTCCCACGAGCGCCGCGCCGCTGAGAGCAGCTTCTCATCACCGCAGGCCGCGTCGGGGATCGCGTGCGAGGCGTCACGGTGCATGCGCATCACGGCGTTGTGTGCGTAGCGGTTCTCCTCGTAGTGCTCGTAAGGCCCGAGCGCACCTGCGACCTCGGCTGAGCGGCGGTAGGCGCGACCGGTCATCAGCGCTGTGATCGCGGCCGCTGCGCCGCGTCCCTCATCAGAGTCGTAGGCCATGCCGTTGCTCATCAGGTAGGCGCCGAGGTTGGCGTAGCCGAGGCCGAGCTGCCGGAACGCGCGTGCGTTGACGCCGATCTCCTCGGTCGGGTAGCTCGAGGGCCCGACGATGATCTCCTGCGCGAGCAGCATCACGTCGACGGTGTGCTCGAAAGCGGCGACGTCCAGGGTGCCGTCGGGGCGGCGGAACTTCATCAGGTTCAGCGAGGCCAGATTGCAGGCCGAGTTATCGACGCTCATATACTCGGAACACGGATTAGAAGCATTGATACGACCCGAATTTGGGTTGGTGTGCCACTGGTTGATCGTCGTGTCGTACTGCACGCCCGGGTCAGCGCAGCGCCAGGCGGCCTCCGCGATTTCGCGCATCAGCTCGCGCGCGCTCACCGGCTCGCCGACGGGCTCGCCGGTCGTGCGTGCGGTCAGGCGCCACTCGCCGTCCTCCTCGACTGCGCGCATGAACTCGTCGGTGACGCGCACCGAGTTGTTGGCGTTTTGGTACTGGATCGAGAAGAAGCCGTCGCCGTCGATCGACATGTCAAAGCCGGCGTCGCGCAGCGCTGCGGCCTTGTCCTCCTCCTTGGCCTTGCACCAGATGAACTCGCGGATATCCGGGTGGTCGACGTCGAGCACGACCATCTTCGCCGCCCGGCGTGTCTTGCCCCCCGACTTGATCGTGCCCGCCCAGGAGTCCGCGCCGCGCATGAACGAGACCGGCCCAGAGGCGGTGCCGCCCTTGGCCAGCGGCTCCATCGAGCCGCGAATTTTCGAGAGGTTGATGCCAGAGCCGGAGCCGCCACGGAAGATGTTGCCCTCCTTGGTGTTCCAGCCAAGGATCGACTCCATCGTGTCATCGACGGAGAGGATGAAGCAGGCCGAGCACTGCGGGCTCTCCTCGAAGCCGACGTTGAACCAGACCGGTGAGTTGAAGGCTGCGATCTGGTGCAGCAGGATGTGCGTCAGCTCGTGGTTGAAGCTCGTGGCGTCCTCTTCGCTTGCGAAGTAGCCGCCGCTGCGCCCCCAGCCGGTGATCGTCCCCGCGACGCGACTGACCATCTCCTTGACAGAGCTCTCGCGCTCGGGCGAGCCGAGCTGTCCGCGGAAGTACTTCTGGGCGACGATGTTCGTCGCGTTCTGTGACCAGCTCTTGGGGAACTCCACGTCCGTCTGCTCGAAGGCGACGCGGTCGCCGTGGCCGATGCGCGCATCGCGGATCTCCCACTCGACGCTCTCAAACGGATGGGTCCCCACGGTCGTGAAGAAACGCTTGATCGACAGCGCCTGTCCGGGTGTCGTGTCCTGGGAGATCGCTGTGTGTGTGGCGGGGTTCATCGGCCTTCCTCCTCTGCTGCGCCTACGTCAGGACGCTCACTCGAAAGCTGTTGTCGGGGGTCGACCATGCTCCCGCGAGTGCCGGACGGAAGCGTATGCAACACACCATCAATTTTAGGAGGTTGCCCGCTCTTTGCGGGTCTTCTGATGTGAGGGTCAGGCCGCTGTCTGCGACCTATTTTCCGAGGCGTGCCCAGTCGCCGAATTCTGCCCAGGTGGCCGAGGCGCGAAAGCCGCCCTCGGCGAGCGAATGGCGCAGCGAGCGCACCCAGTGCGGTTCATAGGCCTGCGCTCGCGCGATCGCCCAGGCGAGGCAGAGCAGCACGACCAGCGCGCCCAGGATCGCCAGCGCAATCGCTGGCGTTGAGAGTTTGCTCGACTTGGTCGCATGCGCCGAGGTCGGGGTTGTGATCGTGCGGCCGGTCGGCGTGGTGGTCGCAACGCTCCCGGTCGGCGTCGTGCTCTGCGGCGTATAGGTCGTCGTGGGCGGGGTGACCGTGCCGCCGGTCGCGGGGGTGGTCGGGGTCGTAGCGGTGCTCCCGGGCGGAACTTTCGCCGAAGCGGGCACGGGGAAGGTCGGCGTGGTGGCCGGCGTGGAGGCGGAGGCGCCGCCCGCAATGGCCTGTGCGCCGGGCGCGGCGATTGCGCCAGCTACCGCGAGGATCGCTAGCAGGCCCAGGCTAGAGCCCGCGCGGGACCGGTGGAGGGGGGAGCTCATCTTGAGTTCATGCTAGCCCGGGGGAGACTCGGCGGGGAGCAGATCCTCAAGCGCTGCCATCGCATCAGCGAGCACCTGTGGGGGCGCCTGGGCTCCATCGATGACCCGGATGCGTTGTGGCTCAGCGCGGGCGAGCTCGTCGTAGGCGGCGGCGATCGCAGCAAAGAAGTCCTCGCCCGCCTGCTCGAGGCGGTCGGGCTCCTCGGCGCGCTCACGCTGGCGCTCGCGTCCAAGGGCGGGCTCGATGCGCAGCAGCAGGGTGCGCTCGGGGGCGATCGGGCCGGTGGCAAAGGCGTTGATGGCGCGCACGGCCGCGACGCCGAGGCCGCGTCCAGCGCCCTGGTAGGCGAGCGATGAGTCGACGAAGCGGTCGAGCAGCACGAGGGCGCCTTTACCTAGCAGCGGCGCCAGGCGCTCCTCACAGAGCTGGGCGCGCGCGGCGGCATAGAGCAGCGCCTCCGTGCGGGGGGCGACCTCCAGTGCAGGGTCCTTGACGAGCGCGCGAATACGCTCGGAGACCTCCACGCCGCCGGGCTCGCGCAGCAGCTCAACGCGCTCGACACGCTTCCCAAGCGCACTGAGCAGGGTCTGGGCAAGCGTGGACTTGCCGGCGCCGTCGAGCCCCTCGATCGTGATCAGCTTGCCGTGGGCCACGCGGGCAGGCTACTGGTGGGTGGAGTCGCTCAGGTTGCTATTGCAGGCCCGTCGCCTTCGGGGCTACCATTGATCCATGGCAACTGCTGTGAAGCGGCTCGACTTGACGGTCGGCGAGCTCGTGGAGGTCGCTGGGCGCCGATATGAGGTCGTCCCGGATCGTGAGGGTGGCGTGACGATCGAGCCGTCGATCACACCATCGGCCGAGCTGCACGCTCGGAGGGGTACAAAGCCCGCCTCCGCAGAGGACTTCGAGCGCCTCTCAGCCGATCTCCCCTTTGACGACGAGGGCTAGCGTTGCCGGATATTCCGACGGGCGGGCGGCCATCGGTTCCGGTCGAGTTTGGCTCGCTTGAGTGGAGAGAGGAGGTCGAGCGCTATGACCCTCGCTCGCCGGCTCGAATCCAGGCACAGAGCGCCCGCAAGACGATCGAGGCCAAGAGCACAAAGCTCGGCTGGATGCGATGTAAGGCCGACGGCCCGGGTAGGACCAAGCTCCCCGGCTGTCTCAAGCTCTACGTGCCGCTCGGCAAGGAGGGCTCCTCACAGGCGCCCTACGGTTTTGTGTTCCAGCTGACCCGTATGCCCGACGACAGTCTCGCCTGGAACCTGATTGCCTTCGGCGAGCGCCACCCCACCAATGAGAGAACCCGCAATGTCTACGAGCGGGCTCATAAGCGTCTGCATGGTCGTTATCCGTAGTGGCTCAGCGTAAAGGTTCACTGTCCCTCCCGGGAATCGACGCCCACCCGCACGCCCGCGCGGTGCTGCTCCCGGCGCTCGCGCCCGGGGGACATCCGTCTCATGCCTATCTCTTCCACGGACCGGCGGGAACGGGCAAGCGCGCGGTCGCACGGGCCTTCGCGGCGGCGCTACTGGCTGAGGGCGCGCGCAGCCCGGAGACGGTTGCGGAGCGCGTGGCGCGTGACTCGCACCCAGACCTGACGTGGGTCACACCCTCGGGTGCGGCGGAGATGCTCGTGGCGGACATCGAGGAGCCGGTCGTGGCGGCGGCAGCGCGCACGCCTTTTGAGTCGGCGCGGCGGGTGTTCGTGATCGAGGCGGTCGACAGGATGAACGACCAGGCGGCCAATCGCATGCTCAAGACGCTCGAGGAGCCTCCCGCATTCGCGCATCTGTTGCTGCTGAGCGACCGCCGTGAGGACGTGATGGCGACGATCTCCTCGCGCTGTCAGCAGGTGCGCTTTGACCCGCTTCCCGCTGCTGTGATCGCGCGTGGCCTGGAGGGTGTGGAAGAGCTGCAGGCGCAGGCCTGCGCGCGCCTGGCCCTGGGGAACGCGGAGCTCGCGCGCAGGCTGGCGAGCGAGGAGGGCATCAAGCTGCGGGCGAGCGCTGAGCTTCTCGTGCGCGCGACGCTCGCGGGCGCGACCGCAAAGCGACCCTGGATGGGGCTGCTCGAGGCCGCCAAGGCGGCGGGGGCCGCAGCGGGCGAGGCGGCGCAGGAGCGGATGGAAAGCGAACTGGAGATGGTGCCGAGCAAGGAGCGCAAACGCTTCGAACGCGAGTCGCTCGATGCGCGTCGGCGCGGTGAGCGTCGCACGCGTACAAGCACGCTCGATCTCGCATTGCGCCTAGCGGAGCTGTGGCTGCGCGACGTGCTCTGTATCTGCGAAGGGGCGGGCGGAGCTGATCTACGCGGTCGACCGGCGCAGCGAGCTTGAGCAGGATGCGCAGGAGCGCGACAGCGCCCGGCTGCGCGAGGCCATCGCGCTGGTCGGCGAGGCGCGTCTCAGCCTGCAGGTGAACGTCTCTGAGGAGCTGGCCCTGGAGGCGCTGGCTTACAGGCTGGAAAAACTACTCAGCGCCTGAGATTGGCCCGAGATTCGGCTCGAGGCCGAAGGTTTCGAAGGCCATGAAGCGCGAGAAAAGACGGTTATCGGGTCCGTGGTAATCGGCCGAGCCGGTGCTGAGCAGGCCGAGCTCCGCACAGCGCGTGGCGAGCAGCTTGGTCTGCTCTTCGTCGTGGGTGACGTAGAAGACCTCGACGCCATCGATGCCGAGCGCCTTAAAGCGGTCGATCGTGGAGAGCACTTCGGCCTCGTCTGAGATGTCCCAGAAGGGATGCGCCCAGATCGCGACGCCGCCGGCCTCGTGGATCGCTTCGACGGCCTCGGCGACGGTTGGTGTCTCGCGTAGACGAAAGGCCGCCTTGCCCTCGATCAAGTAGCCGCGGATCAGGGAGCCGACATCGTCGATCTCCTCTTCCTCGAGGCGTGCGGCGTTGGCGGGCGCGCCGAGCACGGCGCCGGCGAGGTGTGGCCTGCCGATCGGTTTGCCCTGGGCGATGCGCTCCTCGATCTCGGCTTCGTCGAGCTCGAAGCCGACCTCGCGTAGGGCGTCGCGCATGCGCAGGGTGCGGTGCTCGCGGTCGGCGAGGAACTCGGCGAGCTTGCGCGGTGAGCACGGGGCCGCTGTGGTCGATGTTGTAGCCGAGGATGTGCAGTTCGCGCGGGAGGAGAGAGCCGGCGTCGACGGCTGAGATCTCAACGGCGGGGACGACCTTCACGCCGAGGCGCTTACCGGCCTCGATCGCCTCGGAGACACCGCTGACGGTGTCGTGGTCAGAAAGCGCGAGCAGCTCGACGCCGGCGTCGGCGGCGCGCTGGACGACCTCGGCTGCGGGCAGGGCGCCGTCGGAGTGGGTCGAGTGCGATTGCAGGTCGAAGCGGGTTGACATCACCGCTGAGCGTATGCGATCGGCTCAGTGGTGCGCGTGCTGGTGGCCGACGGCTTCGTCCGGCAACCAGGTGCGCTCGTGTACGCGGCGGGCAAGGCTCGTGCGCAGACGGCGTACGGAGGCGTGGTAGCGGCTGGCCTTCTCGTGCAGGGTCAGGTCGCGCTGGGCCCCGGTGGCGTCGAGGCGCGCGTAGGCGGCGTCGGTCTCGGCGGCGCGACGGCGCGCGTCGAGCCAAAGGATCTCGAGATAGGCCAGGGCAGCGCCGAGCTGGTCCTCGGGGATCGCGCCGGGCTGTTCGAGCTCGCGCAGCACGGGTAGCACCTCGGCGAGGAGCCAATGCTCCTCGCCGTGGGCGCGGAGCAGCACGCAGATGTCCTGGGGCTCCGAGATATTGGAATGGTCTGGCATGTCTGTCATCGAGGATCGTGGTGTTGGCGGTGCGGTCGGTCAATTTCGCTTCGGCCGGTGGCTATCGCTGCTTTAGGTGATGGCCCTTGCACTCCACGCTTTTCGCGACTGCTTCGGCACTTTGTCCAGTACTTGCGAGTTTGCGGTGATGCTGTGCTGGCGGGGGCTCAAGGACGGGATGCTCTGTGGCCGATGAATGTTCTAAGAGCCTCGACAGGAAGGGCAGATGTACGCAGTCCACACCGATCCGACGAGCCGTACCGCCGGCCAGTACGCGCGGGAGACGGTACGGCGCCTACGTATGCGCACGCTCGTCGTGCTGGGTGCTCTGGCAGTAGCGACGGCCCTCCTAGGGCGGACGTTCGGCCTGCACGATGCGCGCTTCCTCGCCTCGGAGGTGGCGCTGCTGGTGAGCATGTTCGTGATCTCGCGCTACGTGCTGCCGCTGGTTGAGCGCCGCGATCGTGGCGCGAGCGGCGAGGAGCAGGTGGGCGCGCTGCTGGACGGACTGCCGCAGGAGCAGTGGGCGGTGATCCACGATGCGAGCCTCGGCCATGGAAACGTCGACCACATCCTGATCGGCCCGGCGGGGGTCTTCACGGTCGAGACCAAGAGCCATCCCGGCCCGGTGCGCGTGGGCCGCGTGCACGGGGCGACGCTGAGCCAGGCACAGGCGCAGCGGCGAGGCGTCGAGCGCGTCACGGGCCTTGAGGTGGAGCCGCTGATCGTCTACAGCCGCGCATGGGTGGACAGGCCGATGGCGCGGCGCAAGGGTGTGCGGGTGCTGCCCGCGAGGATGCTCCCGAGCTACCTGGGCCGTCGCCCGCAGAAGCTCTCGGCGCAGAGATCGAGCAGGCCCACGAGCGGATCGCGCAGGCGCTGCTCGAGGAGCAGTCGCGCAGGCGTGCAGCGCGCGAGCGCCGTTTCCTGCCCGATCGAACGACTGGACTGTCTGCATAAGACAATGGCGGATGGAGCCGCCCGCGTGCGTCCGCGCGGCGCTAGCCTGTAGGGATGGCTACGGCGATCAGGCAAGCGCCAGAGGATGCCCGCGAGCGCGCCCGTTGCGGGTCCTTCGAGCGCCGTGCTCCCGCCGGGCCCGAAGGCGCCGGCGATGCTGCAGACGCTGGCGTGGGCGCTGGCGCCGACGTGGCTGATGGACCGCTGCGCGCGGCGCCTGGGCGAGGTGTTCACGATGACGTTCGCGCCGAGCGGGCATGAAACTGGTGCTGATCAGCGACCCGGAGGCGGTCAAGGCGGTGTTCACGGCGCCGCCGGAGGTGGCGCCGTCGGCGGCGGGCACCTCGCCGATCGCGCCGGTGATGGGGCCGAGCTCGGTGCTCGTCCTGACGGGCCCGGAGCACATGCGCCAGCGCAAGCTGCTGCTGCCGCCGTTCCACGGCGAGCGGATGCGCGAGTACGAGGAGGTGATCGTCGAGGCGACGCGCCGCGACATGGCGGGCTGGCAGCTGGGCAGGCCGATGCGCCTGCAGGAGCACACGCGCGCGATCACGCTGGAGGTGATCCTGCGGGCGGTGTTCGGCGTGGAGGCCGAGCGGATGGGTCCGCTGCGCGCGGCGATCGGGGAGCTGTTGGAGCCGATGCACACCGCTGGCGGCTGCTGCGGATCGCGCTGCGCCGCCCGACGACGCGAGCGCCCGAGCGGTGCGATCGGCGCGGGCGCTGGATCGCCTCGACGAGGCTGATCTACGAGGAGATCGCGCGCGGCGCGAGCAGCGCGACCTGCAGGAGCGCACGGACATCCTCTCGCTGCTGATGCAGGCGCGCGACGAGGACGGGCGAGGCGATGGGCGACGCGGAACTGCGCGACGAGCTCGTGACGCTGCTGCTGGCGGGGCACGAGACGACGGCGACCTCGGTGGCGTGGGCGATCGAGCGCCTGGTGCGCCATCCGGAGAAGCTCGCGCGCCTCACGGCGGAGATCGACGCGGGCGAGAGCGAGGAGTACATGATGGCGGTGGTCAACGAGACGCTGCGCGTGCGCCCGGTGGTGCCGATCGTGGTGCGGCTGCTGACCGCAGGAGCTGCAGGCTGGGCGCCACGCTGCTGCCGGCGGGCACGCGCGTGGCGCCGTCGATCTACCTGACGAACCGCAACCCGCGCGTCTACGAGCGCCCGAGCGAGTTCCTGCCCGGAGCGCTTCCTCGACAAGCGCGCCGGAGACGTTCTCGTGGATCCCGTTCGGCGGCGGCATCCGCCGCTGCATCGGCGCGTCCTTCGCGCAGCTGGAGATGAAGCTGATGCTGCGCACGATGCTCGGCGAGCTCGAGCCGAGCGCTCCCCGGCGCACGGTGCTGGCGCGAGCGGCGAGTGGACGCGCCGGCGGGCGATCACGCTGGTGCCGGCGGCGGGCGCCCGGGTCGTGTGGGAGCAGGCGGCATGAGAGCTTTTTATGAGGGCCGCCTCGAGGGCGGCCCGGCGGGCGTGCGCGGTGGCGGCCGGCGCGTTGCGGCGTCCGGCGGCGATCCCGGCCGAGGCGATGGGTAGCTTCAGCGGCAGATGACGCCAGCGATGAGCGCGCCAGCGCATCGCAGCGCCCGACGCCCGAGCAGCTGCTGGCGCGCTTCGGCCTGAGCGAGCTTCCGGCCGGGGCAGCGCGAGGCGGTGCAGGCGGCGCTGGAGGGCCGCGACAGCCTCGTGGTGATGCCGACGGGCGGCGGCAAGTCGCTCTGCTACCAGCTGCCGGCGCTGGCGGCGCAGGGCGATCCGAGTCGCCCGCTGGTGGTCGTGGTGAGCCCGCTGATCGCGCTGATGTGCGACCAGTGGCGCAGGCTGCAGCGAGGCGGGGGTGCGCTCGACGATGCTGGCGTCGGGCATGGAGGAGGGCCACAACGCGCAGGCGCTGCGGGAGATCGAGGCGGGCGCGACGCAGCTCGTGCTGGCGGCGCCGGAGCGCTTCGCCTCGGGCGCCTTCCGCGCGGCGCTCGCGCGCCGGCGGGTGGGCCTGTTCGTGGTCGATGAGGCGCACTGCGTGGCGGAGTGGGGCCACGACTTCCGGCCCGGACTACCTGCGCCTGCACGAGGCGATCGCCTCGCTCGGCCGCCCGGCGGTGATGGCGGCGACGGCGACGGCGACGCCGCGGGTGGCGGAGGAGATCGCAGCGCGTCTCGGCCTGCGCGAGCCGGTCTCGATCCGCTCGGGCTTCGACCGCCCGAACCTGACCTTCGACGTGGTTGAGCGTGGAGGGCAAGGGCGCGGTGGCGCGCAAGCGGGCGGCGCTGATGCACGTGCTCAGCGATCCGCAGGCGCGCCCGGCGATCGTCTACTGCGGGACGCGCAAGGACACCGAGGAGGTGGCCGAGCGGATCGCGGCAGGAGGGGATCGCGCGGTGGCCTACCACGCGGGCATGACCCCGGAGGCGCGCCGCGAGAGCCAGCAGGCGTTCATGGAGGGACGCGCGGAGGTGGTGGTGGCGACGAACGCGTTCGGGATGGGCGTGGACAAGGCGGATGTGCGCACGGTGGCGCACTGGGCGCTGCCGACGAGCCTTGAGGCCTACTACCAGGAGGCGGGCAGGGGCGGGCGCGACGGCGCAGCAGGCGCGGGCGCTGCTGCTGGCCTCGCGGATGGACCTGGGTCGGCTGATCCGCTTCATCAAAGAGCGCGAGACGACGGTCGAGGACGTCAAGCGCTACGTGGCGGGGCTGCGCGCGCGCGGCCGAGGACGGAGAGCGTGACGATCGGTCACGGCGAGCTCGGGCGAGCGCCAGCGGGTGCTGCTGTCGATCGCGGAGCGGGCCGGCGCGGTCGAGCTCGAGCCGGGCGGGCGCGAGGGGCTGCTTGTGGGCTCACCGGGCAGGGCAGCCCGCGCAAGGCCTATGCGGCGATCAAGGCGGCGAGGGACCGCGGCTGGGAGGCCTATCGCTCGATCGAGCGCTACAGCACGGGCGCGGAGATCTGCCGCCGGCGCCAGATCCTCGACCACTTCGGCGACGCGCGAGCAGGGCGCGGCCGACGGGGCGCTGCTGCGACGTGTGCGATCCCGACCTGGCGCTCGCGCAGGCGATGGCGGCGGACGCGGCGCGCGACGGCGCCTGGCGCAGGCGCAGGCGCCGCGCGTGGATCGCGGGCGCGCGAGCGCCGGTGGAGACGCGCGAGCCGGTGGACGAGGCGCGAGTTCGAGCGCGCTGCGCGCATGGCGCATGGAGCGCGCGGAAGGCAAGCCGGCGTTCACGGTGGCGGCGGACGCGGTCCTGGCGGAGGTGCTGCGCAGACGCCCGTGAGCAGCGGCGGAGCTGATCGAGATCAAGGGGCATCGGGCCGGCCTTCTGCGAGAAGCACGGCGAGTCGCTGCTGGCGGAGCTCGAGGGTCTGGAGGCGCAGCTCGATGGCGAGGCTCGCCTCGCGTCTAGCCGTGTGAGGCCGAGGCGGCGCTAGCATCCGGGGCCGCGCCGACGTAGCTCAGCTGGTAGAGCACTTCACTCGTAATGAAGGGGTCCGGGGTTCGAGTCCCCGCGTCGGCTTACTTGTCATGAGTCGGGACATAGGTCTCGTGTGAGTCGGGACTTGGGTCTCAGTTTGAAGAGCTAGGCCGGCGGCCTGGTTCTTTGTTTGGTTGCGCCAGTAGGTTTTTCGGGCTCGATCAGGTGGCGGCTGAGGATCTCGCCGGTGGTGAGGTCGGTGACGGTGATGTGGTGGTCGTCGGCGAGCGCGAGGACGCGTTTGCGGGCGTGTTTGGCGCCGACGCCGAGGTGGTGCATTCGGCCTGCTCGGCGGAGGCTCATCTATCCCCGGACAGCGCGCTTCCGCGGATTGGCCCGACCTTGGTGAGGAGCGGGTCAGGGTCTCCGAGGCACCCCGCGAGATTCAGCGTGACCTCTCCAAGCCGAAGCCCTTGAGAAGATCGAGCGGTGCACAGATATCACTTCCGGGTGGCCAGCGAACCAGCGAGCAGGAGCTTGAAGGCTTGCCCGAGGTCACCAGCCCTAAGCAGGTTCCGACGCGAGGATCGTCGCGTTCGCTGGCAGGACGGTTTCTGCCAGGGCTCGCGCGGTTCTCTCGTCGGCGGCGACGATCGTCGCGTCGAGCATTGGTCCGGTCAATGTGTCATCGGTGATGCGTAGTGATGAGGCGCCCGTAACTTCGCCGACCCGGAGCAGAGCGGCATGGGCCGGTCCGTCGAACGAGCCAACAACTGTTAGCCGCCAGATGGGCTGGCCGGGATCGGCTACTAGCACCATGCCTTTGACATCCTCGGGACCAATCGCGTTGAGAACGGTCGTGCCGGTCTCAGGGTCGGACTCGGCGACCAAGAGCCGGGTGGAATCAACCTCCTGGATCTCGACGCGTATTCCGTCGTCACGACGCCAGGTCTGACCTGGTCGGGGTGACACAGGCGTGAGGTCGACGGCTTCGTCGATCTCGGCGATGAACTCAGCGACTAGGGTGGCCGCCTCGCCAAGGTCGGTGATCGTGAACTCGAGCTCATCTGCGAGCCGCGCGTACGGCTCGGCCCAGCTAGTCGGTGCGTTCAAGACAGGCGGCCACGCATGCTTGGCGCGAGAGACGAACACGTCGATGCAGGCATGGCGGATGCCCGTCAAGTTGGGCTCAAGTGCACGCAGCAGAAGCAAGTCGATGAGGTCGCGGAAGCGGTCGTTCTCATGGCCGGTCGCGAATACTTCGGTGCAGGCGTGCAGCTTCTGGGCGACCTGATAGCGGATCGACAGGCATTGCACCTTGTCAGGCCCGATCAGCCCGAAATCCTCGATGCTGATCGCGTCCAGAACCTCCGATTCGTGCCCGGCTTGGCCCTCGGGCGGCGAGATCTCAAGCCGTACGGTCGCCCATGAGCGGCCGTTGAAGGCGACCTTGACGTCGAGGCGCCGAGACTGTGTGGTGCCGATTGGCTCGGCCGGGCCGCGCTCGAAGCTGAACAGGGAGTACGGCTCGGCAAAAGCGGTGTCCAAAGCAAGGAGGAGTTGGTCTGGGTCACCGAGGAAGACCATGTCAAGATCCCGAGTCGCGCGAGCGCCGTGCCGCAGTCGCAACTCCATCGCCACCCCGCCCTTAACGAGGAACAGCGGCTGGTCCGGGTCGGCTTGTACGCGGTCGAGCGCGCCGATCATCACCATGATCGTCAGCCACCGGCGTAGGCGATTCGGCGCTACACCCGTTACCTGGCCGTAGCTCTGCAGGAGCCGCTCTAGATGGCCCACCTGGCTGGGTGTGCGCTTGGGTCGGCGGTACTCGGTCATTTTGCCAGGAGCTCTTTTCGAAGCTCGTCAGCGATCGTCTGGCTGAGCTTGCCCAGTCGCTCGCCGTCGTCAATCGCTTGTCGGATCAACGCTGGACCGAGATGGCCGGCATGCGCGTCACGAATCGCTCGCGCTGCGGTGACGATCGGAATCCCCTCGTGGCTCGTGACATCGCTCGGGTCGAGGTCCCGGCGGTGAATGACGTACTGGGCTGGCACTGGGCGACGCGTGCGATGACGGCGCGGGACGGTGATGTGGATCTTCGCTGGACTGACATCGCTGAGACCATGGAGCTCGAGGGCTGTCTCATCCGAGAGCACTCCCTGGACGCCCACCGGCCAAAGGGTCGCCTCCATGTAGCTGTCGAGCGGCGATACGGGCAAAGCGACGACGCGGTAAAGACCGTGGCGGCGGCGCTCGAGTAGCCCTCGATCCTCGAGCACTACCAGCCGCTGCGCGGGAATGCCGATTTCCCGAGCTTGGGTCTGGCTGACGAAGCCGTAGTTGTCGACCCCGAGCTCAAAGATGGCGTCATAGACCGATCCAGGCATATTGGACAATATATCTCAAAATGAGAGATATCGTCCGGCGAATGACCAAGTCCGGTGAGGGACAAGATCGCTCAAAACGAGAGATCTCATCCGGGGTACTCTGGCTACAACTCGCCCCCGTCGTTGAAGCCGCATCTAGTGCACTTCACGCCTGCGTACATGTCGTCGCTCCGCTCATCCTGCGCCACAGCGTGGGCAACACACCACTGGGCCATATCCCTCGAAGAACGCCACCTGGAGCCCCGCCTCGTCCAGATGCTGCTGGATCGCCAGCAGCCGATCCTGATCGGTGGAGAACCCCATGATCTCATTGACCGCGCGCGATTCATCCTCATCTCTGAGGTCGACCCAGCGGATCCGGCGAAGTAGCGCGGGCAACGGCGTGTCGTCGAGTAGCACCGGGATCACCCGCAGCGAGCCGTCCTCCATGCCCCGGGCGAGTGCCGTCTCAAACTCCGCTCGGACCCACTTCGATCGATCCGCGTCCGCGGACCACAGCAGCACGACCGTGTCGACGGTCTCCAGCGCATCATTGACCTTGCCGGGGATCGAATCGCCGGCCCGGATCTCCCACTCATCGAACCAGACGTCAGCTCCGCTGAGCCGCATCTGGGCACCGAGCCGGCGAGCGAGGTCTTATCCGCGGCGTTGTGAGAGAGGAAGACGTGCACCTGCCCCAAGAGTGCCGAATCTCGACTCACGGTGCATGCGAAGTTCGGAACGGTGTGGTTGCTCGGCGGCCATCCCTCCGCCGCAACGTTGGTCAGCGAAGCCGTGCCGTCTTGGTACCGCAGTGCCACCGTAAACGCGCTACCTTCTTGTCCTCATTTGGCCGCCTTTGACCGCTTGGTCAAGACGGCGAAATCCCAGCAAAGGACACAAATATGGCGCCGCTACAGGCTTTTAGGCGCCTTGCGAGGGCTCACTCGTACTGAAGGGGTCCGGGGTTCGAGTCCCCGCGTCGGCTCTGCGCAGAGTCCATCAATCGAGCGTATTGGACAGCGAGCCAGGTCGAGGACCTGCCTGCGGAGACCGGACGTAGTTACAGATCAGTCGAGCCCTTCTGGAATGAGCGCGGGTCCTTCAGCACCGGCAGCTGTGTGGAGGCGGCGGTCCCAGGTAGCGAGGAGGAGATCGTCGCGGGGGAGTATTAGGGCTGCGGCGATATGCAGGGCGTCGAGGCTGCGCAGCTCGTGGTCGATCGCGAGCTTGGCGGCGTCCTCGACCAGGCGCTGGTCCACCTCGATAACACTGAATGCGGACCACTCTTCGCGTACGGTCTTGGCGGCTGTTTGGCCTGCGCTTAGCCCAACGGCGCGGAGGGTCTCAACGAAGCCGATACGACACATGAACAGCCGTCGGTGCGGTCCATCGCGTCGCGGACGGTGTCGCTGCCGCTGGGGCGCGGCCCGCACCGGCCGCGCCCCTACCAGCCTTACTTCCCGCTTGGCTTGCTCAGTGCCTTTCCGGCGCTCTGCACGACGTTGCGCAGGAACTCGTGTTGTGTGTGCACCAGCCGGTCTGCCATCTCCATCGCGGCGTCGATGATCTCCTGTCGCTTGGAGGGTCGCTCGCCGAGGGCCGGCAGTTGCTCGTCGACGGTGTCGATGAACTTGCGCACCGCGTCGATCGCGGCACGCTGCCCGGACTCAAGCGACTTGAGCACATCCTCGGAAAGTCCGGCGGTTCGGTCAATCGTGCTCGCCTGCTTGTGCTTCCCGTTCGACGCGGAAGGTTTGTGGGTGGCCGCTGCCTTGGCTGTCGGCGGGCGGCGCTGGACCTTGGCCTGTGGCATGAGATTTGCCTCCTTTTGCTGAATATGGCGTCTCTGCCGAATCTATGTCGGCTCGACGGCGGTGCCATCCGTGGAGAGTTCGGAGTGACCAGCGCCAAAGCTACGCAACCCGACGAAACCGCGGTCAGGGTGCGGCCTCCCGTGACAGCACGTTCACGTTGACGCCCTTCGAGAGGACGTCGACGTGCAGGCCCTTCGATAGCACGTCCACGTTCACGCCTACATCGACGCTCACGGCGCTGTGCACGATGCTGCGCAGGGCGTCGTACTCCATGTGCGCCATGCGCCCGGTTGTGGACAGACCCAGCCCGAGAACCGGCATGCTCTCGGCGGTCTCAAGGAATCTACGCACAGTCTCGATCGCAGTTCGCTGGCTCACCTTGGCGAGCTCCAGCCACTGCTCAGATAGGTCCGGCCTCTCCTCAGCGAATGTCTGATCGACGAGCGCCTCGGAGACGACGGTCTTGGGAGTCGGCATTTTCACCACTTCCTTTCGGGTGGCTCAATCCCTATCGGTGGCTTTTCGGCACCTCTCCCATTCACCTTCATTAACACCCAACTGGCGGAACAGTTACAACGCACGGATCAGGTGGGTGCTGCGCGTCCTGGGCGTTCGCTGGGTCCATCTGTGTCGACTCGATTGCGGGGAGCCTGCGTGCGAGCCAGTCCGGTATCCACCATATGCGCGGGCCGGCGATGCGCATGATCGCCGGCAGCAGCACGAGCCTGACGATCGTCGCGTCGAGCAGTACTGCGATGGTTAGTCCGACGCCAAACTGGCGCAATGGAATGACGTCGGCTGCGGCGAAGGCGAGGAAGACGGCTGTCATGATCGCGGCGGAGCCGGTGATAATCCCGGCGGTGTGACGCAGGCCGTGCCGGATCGCGTTCTCGGAGTTGCCCTCCGCGGCCCACTGCTCGCGCATGCGGGTGAGCAGGAAGACCTCGTAGTCGATCGAGAGGACGAACATGATCGAGAGGATGCCAGCGCCGGAGGCTGCGTCGATGTAGCCCGGCCCGCCGAGCACGTGTGCCTCGGTGAGCAACTCCAGAGCTCCGAGCGCTACGGCGATCGTGGCGAGGTTCAGGGCGACCGCGATCAGCGCAAGCAGCAGCGCCCGCAGTACCACGATCAGCGTGAGCACGGCAACGATCGCGAGCGCGAGGATCAGCCACGGGAAGCGGGCCGTGTTCGTGTTCGTGTAGTCCAGTAGGTATTGAGCACCCTGGCCGATCTCGACCTTGCTAGCGGTGGCTGCGGCGAGCGATGGTAGGGAGCGTCGCAGCCTTCTGCTGAGGGCCGCGGTCGCGGGTGAGTCGGGTGGGCTGGAGGCGATCACCATCATGCGTGCGCCCTGGCCGCCACCGTCGACGTTGACGAGCTGAGCGACCTGCTCGCGCGTCGGTGAGACGGTGCCATCGAGCGCCGTGAGCACGAGGTAGCCGGAGTCGAGCGCGTGCGGCGAGTCGGTGCGCAGCAGCCGGCTGTCCTGCTGGTAGCCCTGCAGCATCCTCGCGTAGCTCCGCAGCGGTCCCCCGGTTCTGTACAGACCGGCGGCGAGCGCCGCGGTGCGGCCATTGCCGGTTGCGAGTCCGTCCGCCAGCTGCGTGTTGCCCGTGGCAAGGCTATCGAGCCCGGCGGCGAGCTGGGCACCGCCGTTCGTGAGCCGTCCCAGTCCACCTGCGAGATGCCTGTTGGCGCTTGTCAGCCTGCCGAGCCCGCCCGCCAGTCGCGTGTTTCCGGCTGTGAGCTTGCCGAGTCCGGTGGCGAGCTTGGCATTGCCCTTGGTGAGTCGCCCGAGCCCGTTGGTGAGATGGCCCGCGCCACCGCTCAGGCCGGCCAGGCCATTGCTGAGCGTGTGCCCGCCCGTGGCCAGACGGTGCAGGCCGGAGTCGAGCGCGTCCGCTCCTGCTTCGGATTCCCGCGTGCCCGCGGCGAGCCGGTCGGCGCCGGTGCGCAGTCGGTCCAGGCCGGTGGTCAGCTGTGAGAGCTCCGCCGGCAGGCTCGCGAGCCATTCGAGTCCCTTCGACAACAGCTCCCGAATACGGGTGAGCTTGGATGGACCGTTCTGTTCGATCAGTTCCGTGATGGCGGCGAGATCTTGGCTGAGTGCCGGATAGCGAGGGTCCCCGCGCGCGAGGGTCATCGCGTCGAGTTCGTGCTTCGCTTCGCTCAGCCGAGTGTGCAGCTCCGCATCGGAGGCTTGCAGTTCGGTGACCCAGACTGCCCAGGTGTGGAGCTGTTCGGCGAGCAGCCCGACGGGCGCGAGCAACGCGTGCACGGTGTTGTCGAGCGTGTCCAGACCTTGCGCCAGCTGTGCCGCGCCGGCCGTGAGCTGCGCGTCGGAGGCCGCCAGGCGTTCGGCGCCCGCGGCGGCTTCGTCGAGCCCGCCCGCGAGTGCGGACGATCCATCGGCCGCCTGGGCGATCCCCTGCTGCAGTTGCCTCGCGCCCGCACTTGCGTGCCCCGTTTCCCTCGCCAGTGCTGCCGCGCCTGCGTGTGCGCGGCCAGTTTCGTGGGCCAGGCGCCTCGCGCCCGAGTGGGCGCGACCGGTTGCTCGCGTCAGCCGCTTGGCGCCAACCTCGGCCTTGCCCGTCTGTGTGGCCAGCTGTTCGGCGCCACCGGCCGCATGACCGGCGCCCTCACTGAGCGATCTCGCTGCGGCTGTTGCTGAGTCGAGGCCATCTTGCAGCTGTGTGGCGCCGTCGCCTGCGCGGTTCAACCCGGTGCGCAGGCCGTTGATCCCATGCTCCGCGCCTTCCAGGCGCTTCGGCGCGGATGCGAGCACGGCGTGGGCTTCGGCGAGCTCGCGTTGCGCCCCGGCGACTGACGCCGGACCAAATACCGCCGCCACGTCGGGTTCACGGGCGAGGTGTTCCTGCCAGCGCATCAGTGCTAGTAGGCGCTGCGGGGTGGTGATCGGGCTGTGCTCGGCGCTCGCCACGATCACGAATGGCGCTGCCCATCCCGGTCCGATCGTCTGCTCCACCATCCGCATCGCGATTCGCGCGGGACTGGAAGCCGGTAGCTCTGATGCATCGGGTGGACCCATGCGCAGCGCGCCGGCGGGGGAGGCTAGTGCGAGCATCCCGACGAGGATCACAGGGACGGTTATCGCGGGATGTGCGATCAGCCGTTCTGCCAGAGCTCCCGCTCCGCCATGGCGCGTGGAGGCGCCTGAGCGCGTGAGTCGGATCTCCCAGCGGTCAAGTCGGGGACCGAGCAGGCGCAGCAGCGCTGGCATTGCCGTGAGCGCCAGTGCGACGCTCAAGAGGCCCGAGATGACGACTCCGATGGCCACAGGACCGAGCAGCCCTGGCGTCGCGACCCCGCTGGCAGCGAGCATCGTCAGCGCCAGCGTGCCGCCGGCCGCGAGGATCGTGCGACCGGCGCAGGAGGCGGCGGTCGCGACCGCCGTCTGGTGGTCGCAGCCGCGCGCAAGCTCCTGGCGCACGCGCGAGACCATCAGCAGCGCATAGTCAACGCCGAGGGCGAGGCTCATCATGGCGGCGATCGCGACCCCCAGAGAGTTGATCGGCGTCAGGAAGCTTGAAAGCCACAGCAGCCCGTGGCCGGCCATCACCGTGGCGCCACCCATCGCGAGCGGCACGGCGGCGGCCACGGGCGAGCGAAAGACCAGCAGTAGCACGAGGATCAGCACCGGCAGCGCGATCATCTCGGCCCGCTCGGTATCCGCCATCGTGGCGTTCTGGAGTGCACGCCCGATCACCGCTACGCCGGTCATGTAGCTGTGCACCGGGCGCTGCACAGTGCGCGCAATGACGGCTTCAGCACTGGGCACCACCGCCATCGCGCGGCTTGCGGGCCGGATGTAGTTCACGAGCACGAGCGCGCTCCCGGGCTGGGGACGCAGTGATCCAACCTCGCTCGACCGGTCCCATGGCGAGAGCACCTGGACCTGTGTGAGCTCACGCAGCGCGGCGACCAGTCGCTGCCCCTGACGGTCGACTTCCCCGGGAGGGCCGCGCAGCAGCACGGCGATCGGGACCGTATTGCCGAACTTCGTGGCGAGCATCGCTTCGGCCCGCGAGGAGGGCGTGCCGGGCACCGCCAGCGACATCGGCGCAAGCCTGCCTTCCAGGCCTCTGCCAAAGAGCGCGAGCGCGCCGATAGCCAGGCCCCAGGCAAGCAAGATCGACCAGGACCGCCACCTCGGTACCTTCGCCGCCGGCTCACTGCGCCTGCTCATGGTGACCTCCTAGCTGGTGATCGCGGCACGCCAACTCCGCATAGATCTATCCACTATAACATGGAGCATAGATCAACGTAACACCATCTTGTGTAACATTGATCACAGATAGGATCAGAAGATGGGAGAGGCACCCGGCGAGCAGCAACTGACGATCGACCAGCTCGCACAAGCAGCCGGGCTGACCGTGCGCAACGTGCGCAGCTACCAGTCGCGCGGGCTGATCCCGCCACCGGATGTACAGGGCAGGGTTGGCTATTACGGCGCCGAGCATCTTGCGCGGCTGGCATTGATCCGCGAGATGCAGGCCCAGGGGTTCAACCTTGCGGCGATCGCCCATCTACTCGAGCAGGCCGCGGGTGCCAGCGAGGAGATACTCGGCTTCACCCGCTCGCTGATGACCCCGTTTGAGACCGAGACCCCTGAGATCGTCGAGCGCGGGGAGCTGCTGCAGCGGCTCGGCGGGCAGATCGAGCCAAAGCTCATCGCTCAAGCCGAGAAGCTCGGCCTGGTGATCCCAATCGGCGAGGACAGCTTCGAAGTTCCCAGCCCGACCCTCTTGGGCGCCGGCGAGCGGCTAGTCGCGCTGGGTGTGCCCTTCGATGCCGCGCTCGACACGATGGACAAGCTCAGACGAGACACCCAGCGCATCGCGCAGGCCTTTGTACGGATCTTCCTGGAGTTCATCTGGAAACCCTTCGATGAGGCCGGCCGACCCGAGTCCGAGTGGCCTCATGTGCAGGCAGCCCTCGATCAGCTGCGACCACTTGCCTCGGAGGCGCTCACAGCCGCCTTCCAGCCCACGATGACGAAGGCCGTCGAGGTTGCCTTCGGCAAGCAGATCGACCCCGGGCGCACACGCAAGGCATAACGCCCCGTATCGGCAGCGGCGGCGAGAGCGCTCAGCCTGCCCCGCGGAGGCTCTTGAGGCGTGCGGCCACGTGTTTTGCCTCCTCGTCAAGGCCGTTTGCGTGTGCTGCCGCGAGGATGCGCTTGGTGCGCGCGGTCCCGACAATCTCGAAGACCGAGCTGAGGCGCTCCTCGCCTTCCATCACGAAGCCCACCTTCAGTAGGTCCTCGTCGCCCAGGGCCTCTACGCAGCGGCTAAGCGTCGCGTCGTCGAGGTAGGCCACAAATCGACCCATCGCGACATGCTCGCCATTGGCGGCCATCGCTGCGGAGACCGCGACCAGGGTGTCGGCGGCGATCGTGGTGACCACCTCGACGGCACGGCGCGGATCGAGCTCGGCGGCAAGTTGCGCGAGAAAATCGATCGTGAAGTGGTTGGAGATCTCGACGGCACGGTGGGGATCGAGTAGGCCGGTCAGGCGCGCGCAGATGAGCGGCCCGAGCGCGCTCTCGCCGATCGAGGCGAGCGTGCGCGCCGGCAGCATGTGCGCGGCGTCAGCCGTGCGTTGCAGCAGCTCTTGGTCGTCGTCATAGAGCAGATCGGTGATCGCCTCGCGGTACTCACGCAATTCCGGGGCCGCAACCGGGAGCAGAAATGCAAGCGCCTGCACGTCTTCGACTCCCAGCAGGCGAGCGAGCTTGGCCGTCTCGGCGCGGCTCTCCGATTTGCGGCTCACACGCCGAGCGCCCTGCGCACAGCGCCGCGCAGCGGTCGCGGTATGTGGTCGAAGGCCCTGTCGATCGCCAGGGCGAGTTCCCGGCGCTGGCGTCGTAGGGCCTGTTCGGTCAGGGTGGTCAGCTCCGCGCCATATGCGCGATCGAGCGATGGCGGCGGGGGCGGGAGTTCGTCTGCTGGGCGTTTCACTACGCTGCGCCCCCGCCGTCGAGGTTGTTAAGGGCAGCTACCGTACCACCGTCACCGTACTGCGAAATAATGTCAGTAGTTCGTACTGAGTGGATGCGCGTCGGCTCGCCTGCACGCCATCACCTGTGTGCTCTGGCGCAGCGTGACTGAGAAGTTAGGGCGGGAGCGGGCCGACTACTACGCGGCGAGCGTCACGCCGCGAATCAGCGTGGAGGTGGGGTAGGTCTTCTTGCTGTGACGGTTTTGGCGCACGCGGGTCTGCGCCTGCAGGTAGACCTTCGGCGCATTCTGCAACGCCGGCGGCAGCTGCAGCGTCGCGCTGAATGCGCCGCTGCGTGTGGGGTTGACCGTCGCGACGACGGTTCCGGCCGCCACTGAGGCACATGAGGCCGCGACGCGGATCGTGATCGGTTCGATGTGCTTCGCGAGCGGGGCGGTCACTGTGCCGCTGAAGGTGATGCTGCGACCCGAGGCGGTGATCGAGGTCGTGTACATGCGGCGCGCGAACTTGAGCACGCCCGTGCGCGTCTTGCCAAGCTTGGCGAAGTAGGTGGCGCGGTTTGTGAAGCGCAGCGAGCGCGGCGGCAGCGCGACGGTGGCCTTGAAGGAGAGGTCTGGTTGCACCGTGGCCTTGGCTACCGACATTCCGTTCCAGGAGGAGAAGATCTTGATGCTCTTGCCGACCGCGGCGGCTGGCGCGACGCCGAGCACCTGCGTCTTGCCGGCCTGCGGAAAGACATCGGTGAGGATCAGCTTGTCGGCCACGCACGCTGCCGGCGCGGGCCGGGATGGGAACGGCGCCGCCGTCCCGGCTGGCGGCAGCGGGCTGGGATGGATTTCGCCGCCTGGGGGAGCGCTCGGGGGCGCAGCGCCGGTGGTGATCGCACCAATTGCGCCGCGGTTGAACTCACTGAACCACATACGTCCGTCGGGTCCTGCGGTGACGTACAGCACGCCGACGTTGGGGGCGCCACTGATCGGGTACTCGACGATGTCGGCCCCGGAGGTGGCGGTGGTCGGGATCGCGCCGATCGCGTCGCCGTTGCGCTCCGCGAACCAGATCTGTTTGTCCGGCCCGACCGCGAGGCCGAAGGGCAGGCTATTGAGCGTAGGCGTGGGGAAGATCGTGATGGCGCCGGCCGGCGTGATCCGCCCGACCGCGGCCGGCAGGCCGAGGCTGAACCAGATGTTGCCGTCGGGGCCGAGCACCAGGCCGTTGATCTGGTTATCGCCCACGGGCAGCGGGAATTCATCGCCTGCGCCGATGTGACCGGTGGTGTCCATGCGCGCGATTGCGTTGCCCTCGCCGAACCACAGCTTGCCGTCGGATCCGACGGTGACCCCCGATACCGAGGTGCCGGATTTGGTCGCATAGCCTTCGATCGTGCCGGCGGTCGTGATCGCGCCAACCTGCTGGTTCCAGCCGAACCACAGCCGCCCATCCGGTCCGGGGACGATCGATCCGTAGCCGCCGGTGCCGCTGCCGAGCGGGTAACCCGTGATTTCGCCCGTCAGCGCGACGCCGACGGGCACCTTGTCGATCTGCGCGTCCTGTGCGACCCACATGTTGCCGTCCGGGCCCAGCGTGGCTGCGAGCCCCAAGCCGGCGGAGGGCAGCTTGACGAGGTCCGAGCTCGCAATCGCGCCGCTCGTCGCCATCCGACCGATGAAAGTTCCACCCACGTGGTTGCCACTGTCGACGAGCCAGATCTTTCCGTCCGGGCCCGTCGTGATCCCGTAGGGCGTCGTTTCGATCGGGATCGGGTACTCGCTGATCGTTCCGGTAGACGCTCCAGCTGAGGCCGCCGCTGCAATCGCGATCGTAATCGCGAGGCTCAGCGCTCGCCCTCCACGACGTGTCGTTCGTGCGAGCACACAAGGAAGTCTCTCATAGTCAAGCCCCTCCTGAGCTCACGATGATCGGCTGCTGCGTCAGTGCGACATGCGTGGATCGAGATAGAGGTCGTAGATCTGGAAGTCGCTCGTCCTGCCGTTCGCGATCAGAGTAACCCGCATCGGCTGCCATCCGGGGTTGCTGCTGGGCTGGAGGTTGACGGGATCTGAGACGGTCCACAGCGTGCAGCTCCCCGTGCAGCTGGCCGGTGTTCTTCGCCACTTCCCAGGTCTTGGTTCCCTCATAGGAGACGAAGAAGCCGACACCCTCGGTGCCTTTCAGATTGCGGATGTAGGCGCGTGCCTTGGGGTATTCAGAGGTCACACACATGACCGGACTGACTGCCTTTGCGCCGCTCGGCAGATTGATGACCGAGCCCGTCTTGCCGTCAGCCAAGGTCGTGGTGGTGAGCTTCGCTCCGCCGCTCAGTTCCCAGCCGGTTCCATCCACATTGTCGATGCTCATCCCGGGGGCGAGCGTGTACCAGTTGCTGTCCTTCAGAGCGAGGAACGGCTGAGAGAATTCCCTGGCACTACACATCGAGGTGTCAACTGTCGCCGCCTGCGCTCCCGCCGGTACTGCCGCGGACGCAGCGATCGCCAGTCCAAGCCCGAAGGACCGTCGGTTGAAAAGGCGTTGCATGATTGAGTGCACCTTCCGTGTGTGCACTGGCAGCCGAGCCATCTCACGGATCGCGAGACCTCTTGCTTTGCGTCCCCGACTCACGCCGGGTTTGCCCTTTTCAGTTGGTTTACGGGCAGCTGATCGGCCATTCGGGCCTGCGGAATGAGTAGGAGAGGATGGTTTGGACGTTCGTTGCAGATTTGGCCATCTGTCCCGCGTGTGTCCAGGCATTTAGGTCGCCCAGGGGCCAGGTCGATGAGAGAGCGATATGGCACTAGAGCCGAGCTTGGAGGAGCAGCAGCTGCTCGCAGATACCCTCGCGCGGGAGGGATCGCAGATGACCCGCCGCGAGCTTGTCGCGGGCGCGCTCGCTGGTGGTGGGTTCATCGTGGCGGTCGGCCTGTTGTGCTGGCTGCGCCCCCCCGGCGCTTTTGCTGCGCCCCCGGTCCTGGTATGTGCGTTGGTGATGGTGCTGGCCACGCGGGCACCGATCGATACGCCCTTCGGTTTCACCGTCCCCACCCAGCTCGCCTTCGTGCCGCTGCTATTTGCGATGCCCGCGGTGCTCGTTCCGGCGGCGGTAATGGTCACGCTCGCGCTTGCGCGGCTGCCCGAAGTTATCCGCGGTCAGGTCCCCTCGAGCCGTCTGCTGCAGGCGGCCCCCAACTCCTGGTTCGCTGTCGGACCGGCGCTGGTCTTTGCACTGGCAGACACCGAACCCGGCCAGGCCGGCGCGTTGCTTCTGCTGGCGGCGCTCGCAGCACAATTCTTGGTGGACTTCACCGCTTCGAGCCTGCTCTACATGATCGTTAGAGAAGCCGATCTTGCATCTCAGTTTCGTGAGGCGTGGTCGGTTTATGCAATTGACGCTGCGCTCTCGGGTATCGCCCTGATCATCGCCGAGCACGTGCGCAGCAAACCGATCGAGATGTTGGCGCTGGTCCCGGTGATGGGCCTGTTCTCCGTCTTCGCGCGCGAGCGCCATCGGCGCCTCGAGAGCCTGCTCGAGCTCAACAACGCCTATCGCGGCACGGCGCTTGTGCTCGGCGATGTGGTTGAGGCCGACGACGGCTACACCGGGCTGCACTGCAAGCGGGTCGTTGGCCTGGCGCTGGCAGTGGCCGAGGAGCCTGCGCCTCGGAGCCGAGCAGCGCCGCAATCTGGAGTTCGCAGCGCTGCTCCATGACGTCGGCAAGGTCGTGATACCCAAGGAGATCATCAACAAGCCCGGCAAGCTCGACCCCGAGGAGTGGAGGATCATCAAGACCCACACGATCGAGGGCCAGAAGATGCTCGAGCGCGTCGGCGGCTTCATGCGCGAGGTTGGCCTGATCGTCCGCTCGCACCACGAGCGTTGGGACGGCGGCGGCTATCCCGACGGACTGAGCGGCGAGGCGATCCCGCTCGAAGCTCGAATCGTGGCCTGCTGCGATACCTGGAACGCGATGCGTACCGACCGTTCCTACCGGCAGGCCCTCCCCTACGAGGTCGCAATGGCCGAGCTCCTCGAGAACTCTGCCAGCCAGTTCGACCCACGTGTGGTGCAGGCCCTCGTCCAGGTTGTAGCGACCGAAGCGGGATCTGAAGAGCCGCTGGACGTCCACGCTGCACAGCTGCCCGAGCCGCAGCGCCAGACGCACCCCGTTTCGCTTGGTGTCTAATCCGCGGACCTCGCGCGTGCCTCACACCTATTAGTACCCGACGTGGATGTGGTCGCAGTGTTCGGCCATCGTTTTAGGCCCATAGAAGGAGTCGGCGCCGGGGATCGAGAGACGTGAGATCTCCGCGTCGCGCACTTTGCCGACGCCGCCAGTGATGAGCTGGCGGGGGACCAGGGCGCCAGCGTGGTGCAACTCGGTGTCGACCTTGATGACGAGCGCTCGCGCGGATGCGAGCGCTATCGAGTGTCCGTCGATGCTCGAGATGTCAACGGCCTTGCCGCCAGCGTGGCCGTTGACCCCGTCGTCGTGGTGGTCGGAGCAGATCGCGGAGGTCCCGATCGTGTGTCCGTTTTCGATCAGGTGCACAAGGACGCGCATCACGCGCGCGTCGATATGTACTAGCTGGCCGCTTTGACTTCGGACCGCGTGACCTGCGGCGGTCGTCTGGATATCGCTCAGGTCCCCAGCATTGTCTGCGTGGTACTTGCCGTCGGTATGGAACTGCAGCAGGAGCTTGGCGTTCGTGGCGGCGTCCCCACTGGGAGCCGGAGGGGCGTCGTGGATACGGATCTTGGCCCTTCTGTAAAGCTCCTCATCCGCTGATGTGAAGTGTGGCGCGATCAGGCTGTGTGATTCTTTGCCGTACTTCCCGTCTGCGGAGAGCCCACCGTGCTGCTGCGCTGCCTGCAGCGTTTTTACGAACGCCGGGCCGGCATCCTGGCTCGTGTTCATCGCCTCGGCGCCTTTAGTTCCCATCGCTCGCAAAGCGTGCTTCACGGCGAGGACGTCCGAGCCGCTGTCGCCTGGCAGGATCAGCTGCCTGAACTCAACCATCGCTCCCCCTCCGTGGCTCAGGTGATTGGAGCCGTCCAGGTCGCATGCCAGGTCTTTGCATCGACCACACCTGTCACCTCGAGGCCCTTCTCGGCTTGAAACTGGCGGCAGATGTGCTCGGAGGCGGCGTCATAGGTGCCGTTCGCTGTGATCGACCAGCCGCGATGTGCCATCTGCGTCTGCCACGTGCGCACGTCCTCACCGGTCATAGCCGGTGGCTGGTGGAGATTCCGTCCGGGGAAGGGCGGGGCCGGGGTCGGGTTTGCAGCGAAGAAGTTCTCGGCCAACATCGATACATCGATGTTGCGTCCCACGAATGGAGGCTTGAGGGTGCCCGGCGCGTCTGAGGAGCCCCACTGCGTGGCGTCGGCCGTACCGGTCACTCCGAATCCACAGGCGGAGGAGCAGAGGTGTGGCTTACCCGTGTAGTGCGCGGTCCAGATTCGAACATCGCTGCGGTTGAGTCCGGCAGCTCGCAGCGACTGCATGATCGCCTGCCAGTTCGACACCGAGAAGTAGAGAACCGGCCGTTTTACCCCGGCACTTTTTCGCGCCTTCGCCCAGCTCCCCGCGTGTGCGATGGCCATGTCGCCGGCCTCAAAGTCCCCGGCGTTACCGATGCCCTGACCATTGACGTCGATCTCCAGAAGGGGGATGTGTGGGAACTCCGCCTTGGCCGCGTTGAAGTTGGCGAATTTGCCATTGCCGTATGCGGCCACCGCCTCGACATCGAGACCGGCAAACGTGTGCTTCGGATCACCGACGGTGTCGAACATCGTGCCCATCTGCCAGGAAGTTCTATCAGTCAGGAGCTGGCGCGAGCTGCTGAACCGCGTCGCTTGCTAGTGGCAGAAAGCGAGGGAAATAAGTCCTTGTGGTTGCTGCATGCTGCTGAGAGGGTGAGCGCATGGGCACAACACCTCCCTTCGGCACACTTGCTTGGGCGCGCGCTCGCGATGGTGAGATGTCGCCGCGAGAACAGATACGCGAGGTCGCAAACGCCGTCGGGGTGCTGTTGCGTACAGCGCCCGCCCAGCTGGGTCAGCGGCTTGGGCTGAGCAATCGAGGCGCGTTCTCATACGATCCCAGCGAGCTGCCGATTCCTGACTCCGCGGTGGCCAAGGAGGCCGAGGAACTATGCCGGGAAGCGTCCTCGCCGCTGCTCGTCAACCACTGCTTGCGCACCTATGTCTGGGGCATGATCCTTGGCAAGAGCGATCACCTCAGCCCCGATCCGGAGCTGCTCTACGTGGCCTTCATGCTCCACGACCTCGAGACGGTCGCGGCCGTGGTCGAGTGACAGCGCACTTTCAAGCGGCCGATAAGGGTAGGGTGAGCCCATGCTCAAGCGGTTCCAGCGCTGGCATGTGAGCGTGGCGATCACCTCGCTCGCGTTCGCCATGTCGCTCGCGCTCTGCCCGCCGGCCTCGGCGCTGGTACCCGGCGAACTGTTTGCCGTCAGTGGGCTGCCCGGCGTCAACGCCTTCCTGCCGGGGCTGGCGAACACCTCGTCGCTGGATAAAGGCGACACGGTGACGTCCTTCTTCCAGTCCGACAACACGCGCAAGCTCTCCGACGACGGGCGCTACCTCGTCTTCGCCTCGCAGGCGGACGGTCTCTCTGCGGCCGATAACAACATCTATATAAATATTTTTGTTCAGGATCGCCTCACGGGAATCGTGACGCTCGTCAACGTTCCCGCTCCCGGTGGATCGAACGAAGGCGACTCGACCGAACCCGTGATCAGCGGTGACGGAAGCGAGGTGGCGTTCACCTCGCGCGCGCGCCTCTCACCGCAGGACACCGACGAACAGTCCGATGTCTACCTGCGCAACCTCGCAACAGGCACCACAAAGCTGATTAGCGTCCGTTCCGACGGTGCGCAGGGAGTTGGTCTGAACCTCGAACCCGACCTCAGCCATGACGGCTCGACGGTCGGCTTTACCTCGACCGTCGCGAATACCTTCTCGAGCAATGACACCGACCCCGACGAGGACGTTTACACCGCGAACGTCTCGAGCGGTGCGCTCACGCTGATCAGTCAGTCGAGCACCGGTGAAGACGCCGCCGGCAACGCGGCCGGTGCGGCGGTCGACTTCAACGGCGGCGCAGTCGCCTTTGAAACCGAAGCGAACAACATCGACGAAGCCTCTAACCCCGACACGGACACCCTCAGCGACGTATATCTGCGCACGGGAGCAACGACCACGCTGATCAGCCGCGCGAGTGGGGAAGGCGCCAAGGGCGACAAACAGTCGAGCGACCCGGCGATCAGCGGTGACGGCCAACTTGTCGCCTTCACCTCGATTGCAACGAACCTCGCCCCACCGAAACCCGGCTTCCAACAGGCGGTCTACCTGCGCGACACCAGTGAAGGCGGAACGACCGTCCAGATCAGCCGCCAGTCGGGCTCCGAAGGCGGCGCCACCGGCAATGGCGCATCGATCAGCGCGACCATCTCCGAGGCCGGCGGCGGCACGAAAGTGGCGTTCGCGAGCACATCCACGAACTTCGCGGGCGGGCTGACCGGCGAACGACTACGCGCCTTCGTGCGCTCGATCGGCGGCGGCACCACCACGCTGATCTCGCGCACCGACGGCGCCAGCGGCGCACCCGTCCAGGCGATGGGCGCCCCGTCGATCGCAACCGCCAGCGCTGAAGCGCTCCCACCGGTCGCCTTCGCGAGCATCGACTCCACGCTCAGCAACGAAACCGACCCCGATTTCGGCAACGTCTACGTACGCGAAGGGACCACGACCAGCTGGCGTTCGCGGCCGCCGGCGGGCACACCCTGGCAGGGCGGCGCGGGCTTCTCGGGGCTCGGGAGCGCGCCGGGGCGGGTGATCTCGCGCGACGGACGCTTCGTCGCCTTCGTCTCCTTCGCCAACGCCTACCGTCCGCCCGGCACGCCGCTGGGCGACCTCGTGCTTGTGCGTGATCTCTCGACGGGTGCGATCACGATTGCCTCGCGCGCAGACGGTGCGGGCGGCGCCGCCGTCGTCGGGCGCAATCCGGCGATCAGCGGCGGCGGCACGAAGGTCGCCTTCGAGAGCGAAGCCGAAGTGGTGGCGGGCGTTCCCGGCGGCACCGATCAGGTCTACGTGCGCGACCTGAGCACCGGCAGGACGCAGCTCGCGAGCGAGCTCGAAGGCGCCGCGGGCAACGCGAGCTCGAGCAACCCTGCGCTCAGCACCGACGGGCGCTGGGTCGCCTTCGAGTCGACCGCGACGAACCTCGGCGCACCCGCAGGACAGGTCTACGTGCACGACCTGCAGAGCGGCCAGACCCTGCTCGTCAGCCGCGCGAGCGGTACCGCTGGGCTCGTGGCCAACAAATCGGCCGAATCGCCCTCCATCGACGCGGATGGCACGCACGTGACCTTCGAGACCACCGCTACGAACCTCGACCCGGCCGACAAAGACGCCTTCCAGTCGATCTACGAGCGCAATCTCGCAAGCGCGACGACCACGCTCGTTAGCCAGGGGCCCGGTGGCGTGCCGAACAACGAAGGGGCCTTCAACGGGGTCCTCAGCGGCGATGGATCGCGCGTGGCCTTTGCCAGCAACGCCACCAACCTCGACCCGGCGGACACCACGCCGAACCAGGACGTGTTCCTTCGCGATCTGAGCGCGGGCACGACCACGCTTGTCTCACAGCCCGATGCACCCACGTTCAACGTGCAGAGCTTTGACCTCTCAGAAGACGGCAGCACCGTCTCCTGGATCACGGACGCCCCGGTCCTGCCCGAAGACACCGACAAAACCAGCGACCTCTACGCGCGCGACCTCGCGAGCGCCACAACATCGCTGATCGGCCGCACAGCGGCCGGCGCGCCGCTGCAAGACGGCGTCGCGCGCGGGGCCCTGGACGGGGATGCGGGCTGCGTGGCGATGCAGCTCAGGGGCACGGGCGAAGAAGGCGAAGGGCCGCTGCTCTCGCCCGGGCTGCCCGGCTCGATTCCCTCGCCCGACTTCCAGACGGTGATCCTGCGCGCGCTGAAGCCTTCCTGCCTGCCTACGCCCCCGAGCACGGGAGCGGTGCCCCCGCCGCCAGCCGACCACACGCCGCCGCTGTTGAGCAACCTTTCGCTGACCAACAAGCGCTTCCGGCGCTCACGCAAGGCGACAGCGGTGATCGCCAAGCGGCGCCACGCCGCACGCGTGAAGCAAGGCACGACGATCCGCTTCACGCTCAGCGAGACCGCGAGCGTCACGGTCCTCTTCGAACAGCCACGCGCCGGGCGCCGCCTCGGCAGGTCCTGCCGCAAGCCGACCGTGAAGCTGCGCAGACACAAGCGCTGCACCCGCTACATCCTCGCCGGCCGGCTCACGCGCAGGGCGCTGCAGCCGGGGGCGCAGCGGATCGCCTTCAGCGGGCGACTCGGCAGCAAGGCGCTCGCGCTTGGGAGCTACCGCCTGACGATCACAGCGACCGACCCAGCCGGCAACCGCTCGACGCCCCACCGGCTGAGCTTCACGATCGTTGCCCGCTGAGCGACGACTCGGCGTCCTCGCGCACCACCGCAGCGGCATCGGTACTCCCCCGTGGGGGTGGGCGGAGGAAATACGGTTTCCCGGGGGCGCGCCGTGCCATAGCTTTTTCGCATGGTTCGCGAGGTTGGGCTTCTCAGATGAAAACGCCCCGCCGTGTGGTGGTCTGCGGCGGCGGGGTTGCGGCCGTGGAGGCGATGCTCGCGCTGCGCGAGATCCTCGCGATTCGTCCGCATATCGATCTCCTGGCGCCCAACGAGAAGTTCATCTATGCGCCGATGGCCGTGGCCGAGCCGTTTGGGCTCATCGAGACGCGTCGCTTCGAGCTTGCCGCGATTGCCGAGGACCTCGGCGCGCAGTTGCATCGCGGAGCGCTCGCCCGTGTCGACGGGGAGGCGCGCCAAATCCTGCTCGAGGATGGCTCAAGCCTGGCCTTTGACGCGACGCTCATCGCCGTGGGCGCGGTACGCAGGCGCTGGCTCGAGGGCGCGCTCTCCTTCGGTGGGCCTCCCGACATTGGGGTGATCGCAGCGCTGCTCGAGCGCTTGGAGCAAGGCGAGGTCACGCGTGTGGCCTTTGTCTCCCCGCCCGCGCTGAGCTGGACGCTGCCGCTCTATGAGCTCGCCCTGCTGACGGCCGCACATCTCGCTGAGCGGGGGATCGCCGGCGTTGAGCTCACGGTCCTCACCGCCGAGGCTGAGCCCCTGAAGTTGTTCGGCTCCGGCGCTGGCCGCATGCTCAGCGATCTGCTCAGCGATCGTGGAATCCGCCTGCGCAAGGGAGCGAGCGCGCAGGCCTTCGCTGCGGAGCGTCTCGAGTTGAGCTCCGGCGAGAGCCTCGAGGTGGACACGGTCGTGGCGCTCCCACGGCTCGAGGGGCCGCGTGTCGAGGGCTTGCCCTGCGATGAGGAAGGCTTCATCCTGATCGACGATCACTGTCGGGTGCTCGGCATGCAGGACGTCTATGCGGCCGGCGACGGTGTCGCCTTCCCGATCAAGCAGGGTGGGATCGCCACCCAGCAGGCAGACGTTGCCGCCGAAGGGATCGCCGCTGGTCTCGGCGCTCCGGTGCAGCCGGCCGCCTTTGCGCCGCTGCTGAAGGGGATGCTGCTGACGGGGGTCGCGCCTTTGTATATGCGCGCGGATGGTGGCGCCGAGTCGAGCGCGGGCGCTGAGGTCGCAACGAACGCGCTGTGGTGGCCGCCAACGAAGATCGCAGGGCGCTATCTCGGACCGTATCTAGCCTTTGCGGGCAGCCTTGAGCGCCACATTCCGCTCGCTGAGCGTCCGCCCTCTGAGCGCGACCCGCAGCTTGTTGAGGCTGCGCATCGCGACGCTCGCGCGTTGGCGCTGACCTTCGCTGAAGCGGATGCCCACAGTGGCGACTTCCGCTCAGCACTTAGCTGGCTCGAGATCATCGAACGGCTCGACGGTGTGCTGCCCCCGGGCTATCTGGAGATCCGCGCCGCCTGGCGCGCGCGCTTGGGCTGAGGCTTTGTGGGCAGCAGTCCACGCAGCTCCGCAAAGCCCTCCTCGATGCCCGCGACGAGCACATCGAGGTCGTGCGTCGAGTCGCGATCGGCGCTGAGCCCGAGCGCGAGACTGCCGCCGTAGGAGACGATCGCGATCCCGATCGCGTGGTGGGCGGCCAGCGGCACGATCGGCAAGGCCTCGCGCAGCGGGGCGCCGAAGGCATAGAGCGGTACGCGCGGGCCGGGCACGTTGGTGATCGTCAGGTTGAACAGCCGCGTCGCATATAGAGAGCGGGCGAGCGCGGCGTGCAGCAGCGGCGGCGCGAGCGCGGCGAGGTCGAGCATCGTGGCCGCGCCGAGCGCGGCGTTCGAGGCCTTTAGTGCGCGCGTGTACTCGATGATCTTGCGCAGACGCGCGTATGCGTCGGGCTCCGCGACGGGAAGATCGACGAACAGCGAGCTGACGCGGTTGCCGAGCGCGAGCTGCTCGGAGCCGGCGCGCATGTTCATCGGCACCATCGCTCGCAAACCCTGGGCGGGAGGCATCTCAGAACGAGACAGCAAGAGCTCGCGCAGGCCGCTTGTGCAGGCCGCGAGGATCACGTCGTTGACCGAGCCTTCGAGCGCGTGCCCGATCGTCTTGAGCTCGGCCAGCGGTGCGCGCACGACCTCATAGCGTCGCGTCGCGCCGATCGGCACGTTGATGCTCGAGGACGGCGCCCCGATCAGCTCATCGCGAACGAACAGCTCGGCCAGCGCGCGTGAGCGCTCGAGCGTCTCGCGCGGATGCAGCGAGGCGTGCAACCCCGCCGCAGCTGCCCGTATGCCCGTGCTCGCGAGCCCGGTGATCACCTCGGGTGGACGTGGGATCCAGCCCGCGCCATCCGGGTGGCTCATTCCGTGATCGAACGCTCGCTCGCCGCGAGCATGCAGCGCGGAAGTGGGCTCAAGGTCGAGCAGCAGGTGAACGACCCCGACCGAGCCGACGCCGTCGACAAGGCAGTGGTGGGTCTTGCTCGCCAGCGCCCAACGCCCGCCCTCGAGACCCTCGAGCAGCACCATCTCCCACAACGGTCGCGTACGATCGAGGCGGTGTGAGAAGAAGTCAGCGGCCCATTCGGTGAGCTCCCGCTCGCCACCGGGCGCGGGCAGGGCCGCGCGCTGCACGTGGTCGGCGACGTCGAACTGCTCGTAGTACTCCCAGTGCGGCCAGCTCAGTCCTCCCGTTCGCTCTGAGGAGAGGCGCTGGGAGTAGCGTGGCAGCAAAGTCAGCCGTGAGGCGATGTTCTCGCGAACCTCCTGGAGCGTGGGCAGCGGTCCGTGCGGCACGGGCTCGAAGACCATCACGCTGCCGATGTGCATCGTTGCGCCCTCATCCAGCTGCTCAAGCTCGAGAAAGGTCGCATCGAGTGCTGTGAGCTGATCGGACACGCGGGCAGGCTAACCCGCCCTGTGGCTAGGGTCATCGGTAGAACAGCGCGCGCTCCCGCGGTAATCCCGCAGCGCTGGCCCGCGCTGTCGATTTCATTGTTCCTCGTTCGTCTAAGAGTGAGCGCCCTGAGGGGTGAATCACAAGCGCGAAAGGAGCCCATGCTCGGCGTCAAGAAATATTCCCCGGAGTACGTAGCGGCCTGTCGTTCACGAATCGACGCGCAGCTCGCGTCCTATCGGGCGCTGGTCGCGGCCACGCGTAGCGTCAAAGGAGCGCAGCGAGGCGAGCTCGATTCAAGGCTGAAGGCCTTCGAAGCGCAGTTCTTCAACAACATGGTGCTGGCGCTCGAGCAGTGCTTCTGTCACCGACTCAGAGGAGTCGAGGGCAAGGATGGCAACCCGCTCAACGAGTCGCGCGTGCTCGCCAGCTCACTGCTGGAGAACGGCGGCAAGATGGGTGGGGAGAAATCGATCAAGCTCGAGCCGTCGGAGTCGCTGCTGAAATACAAGCCCGGTGAGCAGATCGCGCTCAACGAGGACGACTTCTCCCTCCTGGCGCAGGCGTTTCTCGCCGAAATCGAGCGTAAGTTCATCTAGCTCTACGCTGCGGCTCGCGCCACGCTGCGGGACTCTTGGACAGCGGTTTCGGGATGCAGGGGCTCGGTCGGCGATCCTGCACTCGCCAGTAGCTTGCGGGCGCCCGCGTGGAAACTGCGTGCGAGGGCGGCATCGTCGCCGAGCAGCCCGGTTGCGCGCAGCAGGTTGGAGGCGTGCCCGGCGAGCGGCGCGGCACGCATCGCGTGGGTCAGGCGGTGGTTTCCGAGGCCGACCAGGCGAGCGGCCTGCGGGCCGAGCATGTAGGCCAGCAGTGCGCCTGTGAACGGAACCGTGAGCAGCGCCAGATCGTTGGCGCGCGATGCGGGGATACCGAACGCGATGCGCGGCAGTCCGCGGCGCACGAGCGCGCTCGTGAGGGCGGTGCCGCTTGCGTGGTCGGTGCGCTGGTCGAAGGCCTCATAGGTCTCCTGCATCTGCACTGCGCGCTCGTAGGAGAGCGGCTGCAGATCGTGCGCGATGCCCATTACGTGGCCGATCCAGCGCCACATGTGCGCCATCGCCTCGCGTTCGCCGGGGGAGTAGTTGATCCCGAGCTTCTGCATGCCCTGGAGATGCAGCGTGAAGAAGGCGATGTTCAACGTGGCGGCGACGTCGGCTGCGTTCATTGGGATGCCATCGTTGTGCAGGTCCCAATCGTCCTGGGCAAGGAGGTGGCGGCGCAGGAAGGCATGTACGAGCCGCACGCGTATCGTGGCGGCGATTCCGCTGCCAGGGCGATCGGGGCGCATGTTCGCGGGGGCCGTCACCTCGAGCAGCCACTGGCCAGTCTCGAGCATGCGCTTGCCGGCCTTCTCGTCGATGCGTCCGGTCCCGAGCAGGATCTTTGCGATGCGAGGGATCGGGTAGCCGTAGCCGAGGCTCAGCGCGCCCGCGAAGGCAATTGCCGGTCCGACTCGCCAGTGCGCGACGCGCCCGGCTTCGAAGAGCTCCCAGCTGATCCACTCCGGCGGGTCGAGGATCGGTTCGAGTAGCGCCCGCAGCGCCGGCGGTAGGTCGGGCAGTGACTCGGCGCCACGGATGAGCGCCTCGTCGAGCAGCCGCCAGCCCTCGCCGGAAGGGAGCTCGGAGAACTCGACCACGACGTCGTCCGCGAGCGCATCGGATTCCCACAGCCCCCGCTGGATACGTCGGGCGAGCCGCAGGTCGATCGTCTCCGGCAGGTCCTCCAAGCGCGCTACGAAGCTCGTTTCCTCGGGGTCGATCTCGCGCGCGAGCTCATAGGGCCTCGCCGCGGTGTTGGCGGTGCTCACTCTCCGCCTCTCTGTTCCCCTGAGTCCATCGCGCCAGCAGTATACAGCGCAACAAAACCGATTGCATCGTTGCATTCCCTGCCTCGGTATCGTGTTGCGATGGCTCCGGAGCCCCTACCGCTGGCCTCCGCTCTCGCGGGCGAGTCCTCGCCCGACGAGCTCAATCCGGGCGTCTCCGAGGTGCTTGACGCCGCGCTCGCGCAGTTCGAGGAGATCGGCATTCGGCGCAGCACGATCGAGGACATTGCCCGGCGCGCGGGCATCGATCGGGTTACCGTCTATCGCCGCGTCGGCTCCAAGGACGATGTGATCCAGGGGGTCATCGCACGCGAGGCACAGCGCCTGATCGCCCATGTCAACGCTGCCACATCGCCGCTGCCGACGCTCGAGCAGCGCATCACCACAGCCTTCGCCGCCACTGTTCTGCACATTCGGCGCAACGCGCTCTTTAACCGCATGGTCGCGCTCGATGGAGACACCTTTCTGCCCCGCATCACGACCCAGGCGAGCCCGCTGCTGGCGATGGGGATCGCTGCCGCGGTGGGTCTGCTCGAGCAGGCTCAGCGAGACGGCCTGCTCGAGCTTGTCTCCGATCCCGAGGAGATCGCGGAGATCCTGATCCGGCTTGTGCACTCCTTTGCCTTGACGCCCGAGGGTGCAGTGAAGCTCCAGGATCGAGCCGCGCTCGAGGGCTTTGCCAGTAGGCACCTGACGCCACTCGTGATGGGTCAAGGTCGCTCACGGGCGCGCGTCGAGTAGCTCGGACGGATCGCTGCGGGCGCTACGGCGCGAGGCGCTCGATCAGCCAGGCCCCCTGCTCACGTCGGTAGCGCAGGCGATCGTGCAGGCGATCGGCACGCTGTTGCCAGAACTCATAAGTCTCGGCCGTGAGCGCGAAGCCGCCCCAGTTCGTGGGTAGCGGCAGCTCACCGTCGCCGTAGCGCTCGGCTAGCTCTGCGACCTGGCGCTCGAGCTCCTCACGACTCGCGACCACCTGGCTTTGCGGTGAGGCGAGCGCGCCGATTTGGCTCCCACGCGGGCGGCTGCGCACATAGGCTGCGGTCTCCTCGGCGGTTGCGTGTGCGACCGGTCCCTCGACCCGCACCTGTCGGCCGAGGGCCTCCCAGTAAAAGAGCAGCGCCGCGCGCGGGTTGGCTGCCAGCTCGCGACCCTTACGGCTCGTGTGATTGGAGTAGAAGCGGAAGCTACCCGCCGCGAAGCCCTTCACCAGCACCATCCGCACGGATGGCGCCGCCTCAGCCGACGCGGTTGCGAGGGCTGCGGCTTCGGGGAACCTGATCCCCGCTGCGCCGGCTTGGGCGAACCACGCGCTGAACTGGCGCTCGGGGTCCTGATCGAGATCCGCGCGCCGTAGTGGTTGCCCGTGTTCGCTCTCGCGCGTCATGCGGTTGAAAGCTAGCGGCTGGGTGGATCGTTTTGCTCGTCGCCGGCAGGGATCTCTACGCGCGCACAAATGTGGCTGACTACGGTCACCTTGTTGTTTCCGCGGGACGATTCGCTTAGTTGATGGAAGATCAAGTGCATCGGGCGCCGCGCGAGCGCAAGCGCTGGATGGTCGTTACGGCGGCTGTGCTAGTGGTCGGTCTGGGGGCGTCGCTGGTCGGTGGTGCCTTGTGGCGTTCGAGCGTGCAGCGGGGCGAACGGGACACGTTCAACGAAACCGCATCGGATGTGACGGCAACGCTCGACACGCTCCTGCAACGCGACGCTGACTTCGTCACGACGCTGCGCGCCGTCCTCACGGTCCAACCCCACATGCGTACAGCTGGCTTCCAGCGCTGGTTCGCCGATCTGCAGGGTCCGCAACGGCTTGCCGGCGGTCGTGGCGCGATCTTCGTCGAGCGGGTGGGGGCACGTTCATTGGCCCCCTTCCTTGCGCGCCGTAACAGCGAGCCCACGTTTCGGGCGCTTGTGAGGAGAAGCATTGAGCCCGTTGCGCCCGTCGGTCCAGGCCCATACTGCCTGTTGGCAGGCGGGTCAGTGCAACCAGGTCTGGAACTCGCGCTTGCGCGAGTGCTGCAGGGTGACTGGTGTCGGCACAGCTCGCCGGTGGGCGGATCGCAAGCGGCACTCCTGCAAGCACAGACCGACGCGGGACAGATGCTCGTTGCGCCAGCCGTGGGACAGGGCGTCAACACGATCGTCTTCGAGATGGCCTTCTACCGGAGAGGCATGCCCATCGCGACGCTGCCACAACGACGCGCCGCTGTGGCCGGCTGGGTGCTGACCTCCTTCGATATTCCAACGATCATGCGCTTGGCGCTCGGCGGCCACCGTGGGCTCAGGATCTCCCTTTATCACCGCAACCCGGGCCGAGAGATGACGCTGGTGCACCGTCTTGGTGCCCTCACGGCACGCAACACCGTCTCCCACACCAGGGCCCTGCAGATCGAAGGTCCGTGGGAGGCGAGGGTGTCGGGGACGATCGCTGCGACGGGAACCTCTGCAACCGTGCGCGGCCTGATGGTGCTGGGCGGAGGCTCGATCGTGACGTTCTTGCTGGCCGCGCTGACGCTCGTGCTGATGCGCTCGCGCGAACGTGCGCTCGACTTGGTGCGCATGAAGACCAGTGAGCTTCGCCACCAGGCTTTGCACGACTCCCTGACCGGGCTACCCAATCGCTTGCTCGCGCTCGATCGGGCCGAACAGATGCTCGCCCGCGCGCACCGACAGCATCTGCCGGTCGCCGTGCTCTATGTGGACATCGACGGCTTCAAGGGTGTCAACGACACCTTCGGGCACGCGGCCGGCGACGAATTGCTGCAAGCCGTGGCCGAACGCTTGCTGACCGTCGTGCGGGACGGTGACACTGCTGCACGTCTCGGTGGCGATGAGTTCGTCGTGCTGCTCGAGGGCGCCACCCTCAGCGAAGGCGCTGAGCGCGTTGCCGAACGGCTGCTCGAGGCGCTCCGCCTTCCGTATGAGATCGACGATGCGCCCAAGCGCGGGCTCACGTTTACCGCGAGTGTCGGCATCGCAGTTGGTGCCCGCGACAGCGCAGATGAACTGCTGCGCGACGCCGACCTCGCGCTGTACGCCGCCAAGGCAGCCGGGTGCAATCGCTACGTGATGTTCGAGTCTGCGATGCAGACCAGCTCTCACGAGCGGCTAACGCTTGAGATGGATCTCTTGGAGGCGCTTGAGCAGGAGCAGTTCTTCCTGCTCTACCAGCCAATTTTTGACCTGCGCTCGCGAACGCTGACGGGGATCGAGGCCTTGATCCGCTGGCGGCATCCGACCCGTGGCACGCTCACGCCGGACAAGTTCATCCCAATCGCGGAGCGATCTGGACTGGTCGTACCGATCGGCCGCTGGGTGCTGGGCGAGGCTTGCCGCGAAGCGGGCCGTTGGCACGAGCACGGATATGCAGTTGATGTGGCGGTCAACGTCTCTGCTCGCCGAGCTCGACGAAGATGTGCTTGTCGCGGACGTCGCCGACGCGCTTCGCCGGAGTGGTCTGCAGTCAAGCGCGCTGACCCTTGAGGTCACTGAGACGGCGCTGATGCGTGACCCCGAGGCGACTGCCAGGCGACTCGCCCTGCTCAAGGGACTGGGGGTGCGCGTCGCGATCGATGACTTCGGTACCGGCTACAGCTCTCTCGCCTACCTGCGCCGCTTCCCGGTCGATGTGCTGAAGATCGACCGCTCGTTCGTCGAGGGCGTCGCCACCTCGCGGTCCTCACTTGCGCTTGTCCACACGTTGATCCAGCTTGGCAAGCTGCTCGACGTCCAGACGCTGGCCGAGGGCATCGAGGAGCACAAGCAGCTCCGCTGCCTGCGGCGCGAGCAATGCGACATGGGGCAGGGATTTCTGTTCTCACGGCCGCTCAGCGCGGAGGCGATCGAGCCCTTCATCGCCTCCGTCCAGAAGGCCCCGCGGACCGCTGTGAGCGTCTGAGCTAGCGCAGCGGGCTGATCGCGAACCAGGCTGCCTTCAGCCTCTGGGACCCGCTCGCAGACCCTGGTCACGCAGTCGAGCACCGCCAGTCGCCCGATCTCTTCGCGTTCGTCGCGCTCCATCGATACCGGTGCATCATGGCCCGCGCGGGCCATCAGCTCCGCACCCTTGCGGCTGAAGGAGACATCTTCGAAGCGCTTACCCTCAAGCTGCTCCCAGAGCAGATCCAGTGCATTTTCGGGTGCGCCCGAGCGGGAATGCGGCGTGATCGCGAACTTCACGACGGCAGAGACTAGAGGGGTGTCTCCCGGAAACGCGCGTGGTACTAAGCCGCGCCCTCGAGCAGCTGCACGAGCTGTGCCCTGCAGAAGGCCCACTGCTTGCGGTTGCGCTCGTCCCCCGGGTGCAGGGTGTCGAGCAGCGCGAGGCCGCGAATCGTGGCTACGGACATCTCGATCAGGCGCTCGAAGTCGGGGCGCTCGGCCAGCTCGGGAAACAGCCGCCGGGCGAGCTCGAGCGTCTGGCGATCGAGTTCGCGTTCGACCTCGATCAGGTGGCCGCGCAGCTCGGCGTCCGTGCGTGCGCAGGTCCACAGATCGAGCGCCGCCTGATAGAGCGGGCTGGCGTAGCTGGTCCAGACAAGGTCGAGGCCCGCGGCGATGCGCTCCGGGCCGTGCGGCAGCGCTGCCGCGGCCTGCAGCAGCTCTTCGCTGCGTCGCTGCGCGAGGTGCTCGATCGCTGCCGCCACGAGCGCTTGGCGCGTCTGGAAGTGGTGCAGGTGCGCGCCGCGGGAGACACCCGCGCGCTCGGCTATACGGCTCGTCGTCGTGTTCGCGTAGCCGTCCTCCACGAGCGAGGCGATCGTCGCTTCGAGCAGGGCCACGCGTGTCGCGGAGCTGCGCTCGGCCTGGCTGCGGCGGGGAGCGGGGGCAGTTGGCGAGGCGGGCATGCGACCTCCGATGCTAGAGGAACTTGCGTTCACGAATGAATGTTATGCTGCGCGCCAGCGGCCCCATTCCGACTAAAGAGGAGTCTCCCCATGGCAGCTACCGAGGCGTTGGTGTTCGACGCTATTCGCACACCGCGCGGCAAGGGCAAGGTCAACGGATCACTGCACGCGACCAAGCCTGTCGACCTAGTTGTCGGGCTGATGCACGAGATGTTGATTCGCAACGAGCGCATGGACCCTAACCGCGTCGACGACGTCGTGCTCGGCTGCGTCTCGCCGGTCGGCGACCAGGGCGCGGACATCGCCAAGACCGCCGCGATCAAGGCCGGCCTGCCCGACACGGTCGCGGGCGTGCAGCTCAACCGCTTCTGCGCCTCGGGCCTCGAGGCCGTCAACATCGCCGCCCAGAAGGTTGCCTCGGGCTGGGAGGACCTCGTCTTCGCTGGCGGCGTGGAGTCGATGTCGCGCGTACCGATGGGCTCCGACGGCGGCGCCTGGGCGATGGACCCGGAGACGAACTACGACACCTCCTTCGTGCCGCAGGGCATTAGCGCTGATCTGATCGCGACGATCGAGGAGTTCAGCCGCGACGACGTCGACGCTTACGCCACGCGCTCGCAGGAGCGCGCAAGCGCCGCGCAGGCCGAGGGGCGCTTCGCGAACTCGGTGATCCCCGTCAAGGACCTCAACGAGAACGTCGTGCTCGACCGCGACGAGTTCATCCGTCCGGGCACGACCGTGGAGACGCTCGGCAAGCTGGGGCCCTCATTCCAGGTGATGGGCGAGATGGGCGGCTTCGACGCTGTGGCGCTGCAGAAGTACCACTGGGTCGAGAAGATCGACCACGTCCACACGCCCGGGAACTCCTCGGGGATCGTCGATGGCGCCTCGCTAGTGGCGATCGGCAACGAGCAGACCGGCAGCGACCTCGGCCTCACGCCGCGTGCGCGGATCCTCGCCACGGCCGTCTCGGGAGCGGACCCGACGATCATGCTCACGGGTCCGGCCCCGGCATCGAAGAAGGCGCTTGCAAAGGCCGGGATCAAGGTCGAGGACCTCGACCTGGTCGAGATTAACGAGGCTTTTGCGGCCGTCGTGCTGCGCTTCGTCAGGGATATGGGCCTGGACATGGAAAAGGTCAACGTCAACGGCGGCGCGATCGCGATGGGTCACCCGCTCGGCGCGACCGGCGGCATGATTCTCGGCACGCTTGTCGATGAGCTGCACCGCACCGGCGGGCGCTACGGCCTGGCGACGCTCTGCGTCGGCGGCGGCATGGGTATCGCGACCGTCGTGGAGGCGATCTAAATGGCAGAGTCGAGCACCATCACCTACGAGCGCGGCGAGGACGGCATCGTGCTGCTCACGCTCGATGATCCCAACCAGTCGGCCAACACGATGAACGCGGCCTACATCGCCTCGATGGGCGCTACGCTCGATCGTCTGGAGGCGGAGACGGACGAGATCAAGGGCGTCGTGATCACCTCGGCCAAGAAAACCTTCTTCGCGGGCGGGGACCTCAACGATCTGAAGACCGTCACCCGCGAGCAGGCCGGCGAGTTCGCTGCAGGCATCCGCATGGTCAAGGGACAGCTGCGCCGCTTGGAGACGCTTGGCGTGCCGGTCGTCGCTGCGATCAATGGTGCCGCGCTCGGCGGTGGCCTTGAGATCTGCCTGGCCACACACCACCGCGTGATGCTCGATGACCCGAAGGTCAAGCTCGGCTTCCCCGAGGTCAAGCTCGGCCTGCTGCCGGGCGCCGGTGGCGTGGTGCGCACGGTGCGCATGTTCGGCATCGTCGAAGCGCTGATGCAGTTGCTGATGCAGGGCCAGGAGCTGCGCGCGGCCAAGGCCCTGGAGATGGGTCTCGTCGATGAGGTCGTCTCCTCGCGCGAGCAGCTCGTGCCGGCGGCGAAGGCATGGATCGAGGCCAAGGTTGCCAGCGGCGAGGAGGTCGCCCAGCCGTGGGATGTAAAGGGCTACAAGATCCCCGGCGGCTCCCCCTCAAACCCGAAGCTCGCTCAGAACCTGCCGGCCTTCCCGGCGAACCTGCGCAAGCAGCTCAAGGGCGCTAACTACCCCGCGCCGCACCACATCATGGCCGCGGCGGTCGAGGGCGCGCAGGTGGACTTCGAAGGAGCGATCGAGATCGAGGGCCGCTACTTCACCGACCTCGCCACGGGGCAGGTCGCCAAGAACATGATCCAGGCCTTCTTCTTCGACCTGCAGCAGGTCAGCGGCGACCGCGGTCGGCCTGAGGGCATTGAGCGCTTCAAGCCGGCGAAGATGGTCGTGCTCGGCGCCGGCATGATGGGCGCAGCGATCGCATACGTCTGCGCCAAGGCCGGCATCGAGGTCGTGCTCAAGGACGTCTCGCTGGAGGCGGCAGAGCGCGGCAAGGGCTACTCCCGTGCGCTTGTCGAGAAGGCCGTTTCGCGCGGGCGCTCGAGCGAGGAGCAGGGCGCGGAGTTGCTCGCCCGGATCACGCCCAGCGCCGAGGCCGCCGATGCCGCGGGCGCCGAGCTCGTGATCGAGGCCGTCTTCGAGGACCCGGCCGTCAAGGCGCAGGTCTTCGCGGAGATTGAGCCGCACCTTGCCGAGGGCGCGCTGCTCGGCTCGAACACCTCGACGCTGCCGATCACGCAACTGGCCGAGGGCGTCTCACGTCCCGCAGACTTCATCGGGCTGCACTTTTTCAGCCCCGTGGACAAGATGCCGCTGCTTGAGATCATCAAGGGCGAGCAGACGAGTGAGGAGACGCTCTACCGCGCGCTCGACCTCGCCAAGCTGATTCGCAAGACGCCGATCGTGGTCAACGACTCGCGCGGCTTCTTCACGAGCCGCGTGATCGGCACCTTTATCACCGAGGGCGTCGGCATGTTGCTGGAGGGAATCCCGGCAGCCTCGATCGAGCAGGCCTCAAGCCAAGCCGGCTACCCGGCGCCGGTGCTGCAGCTCTCCGACGAGCTCGAACCTCAACCTCGCGCGCAAGATCCGCGATGCGACAAAGGCCGCGGTCGAAGCCGAAGGCGGCGTCTTTGAGGACCGCGCCTCCTTCCAGGTCGTCGACAAGCTGCTCGACGCGGGCCGCGGCGGCAAGCTCGCGGGCGCGGGCTACTACGACTACGAGGACGGTAAGCGCACCGGCTTGTGGAAGGGGCTCAAAGAGCTCTTCCCGGAGATGGCCGATCCTGCGATGCTCTCGCTCAAGGACCTCGAGGAGCGGATGCTCTTCGCGGAGGCGCTTGAGACCGTCAAGTGCCTCGATGAGGGCGTGATCGAGTCGGTCGCCGACGCGAACATCGGCTCGATCTTCGGCATCGGCTTTCCCGGCTGGACGGGCGGGGTGCTGCAGTACATCAACGGCTATGAGGGCGGGCTGCCCGGCTTCGTCGCGCGGGCTCGCGAGCTGGCGAGCACCTACGGCGAGCGCTTTGAGCCGCCGGCCTCACTCGTGGAGAAGGCCGAGCGCGGCGAGAGCTATGAGGACCAGCCGGCGCTGCTCGCGGGGGTTTGAGTAGAAAGCCCTATATGTACAGCAGTGTCTGTCGCAGCCCTTGACGGACAGGTAGAATCCGCACGAGCTATGTCATGGACGACAGCTATTACTCGGCAGTTCTCATCCGCCGCCGCGCGGTTTCTGCTCGTCTGCGCCGCCTTGCTGGGAGCGTGGCTCATGCTCGCTGCGCAGGCGCGCGCCGCTGAACAGCTGCTTCCGAACCTGGTCGCGGACCCGCCAAGCAACATCTCGCTTGAAACGAGCACAACCGAAGGCGGCCTGAAAAAAGAAGCGCCCCCAGAGCTGTTGCTGCGCTTCAACGGCTATCTCCACAATCTCGGTCCGGGTGCGATCGATTTCCGCGGCTCGCGCAGCTCCACAAGCGAACCGATGAAAGCCTTTCAGCGCGTTTACAACAGTGACGGGACTTTCAAAGAAGAACCGAGTGCGGCCGAACTGGTTTATGTGACGGCTGATGGACACGAACACTGGCACCTGCAGCGTGCCGCGAAGTACTCGCTGTGGAACCTCGCCAAGAGCGCTGAAGTGGCGCCGGCGATGAAGGTCGGCTTCTGTCTCGATGACAGCGAACACGTCGAAACCGGTGTAGGTCCCAAAGAAGCGGTCTACTCCGATGCCACGGGGCGCGAATTCTGCCGCCAGCATCAGCCCGAAGCGACGAGCCTCTTCGAGGGCATCTCACCCGGGTGGCGCGACCTCTACAGCTCGAACCTCGCCTTCCAATGGGTCGATGCCTCGAACGTCCTGCCCGGCGAATACTTCCTGCGTGCGGACGTCAACCCGACCGGCGTAATCAAAGAAACAGGTGGCGCAAACGCGCCCTCCTACACAACCTCGGCGGTCGTAATCCCGGGGTTCAATGCGCTCGCGCAGTCAGTCAGCGCGCAGGCCGGCACAGCACAGACGATCACGCTCACCTCCAAAGCCTTCAAAGACTCAGCGACGCCGACCTACAAAATCGTCACGGCCCCTGCGCATGGAACGCTCAGCGCGGTCAACAAAAACCAAGTCACCTACACCCCCACGGCGGGTTACACCGGCTCGGACTCCTTCACCTTCTCAGCGGCCGACCCGACCAGTCCCTTCCCGCGCAGCCCCGCCACGGCCACGGTCGCGATCGAAGTCGGCGTGGCCACCGGCAAAGGCCTGCTCGCGGGCGATGCGACGAGCAGCTATGCGGTCAGCGACCAGACCACGGCCGGGCGTGAGGAATCGTTCCAGTTCACCGCTAAAGCGAGCGGCACGGTTGAAGAACTGCAGTTCCGCACGAACGGCACTGCGAACACCGGCGTAACCGGTCTGGCGCTGGGGGTCTTCACCGAAAACGCGGGTAAACCGGGTTCGGTGCTCGGCGCTGCAACCGCCTCGGGCGAACCGGCGACGAACTCCTGGATCAAAGTCTCGGGTCTCTCGATCCCCGTCGTGAGCGGCACGAAATACTGGCTCGTGGCGCTGCCGCTTGGCCCCTCCTCGGCCAAACTCCACTACAACGCTGCGGTCGCCCTGGGTGGCACCGGCAACCTCGAGAGTGTGACGGGCGGCCTCACGACGCTGAGCGCACAGTCCTCCTGGGACACCTACAACCAGGGTCCGGTCGGCTTCCAGGCGCTCGGCTCGAGCGGCGCCGCCGAACCGAGTGTGACGATCGAAGGCGCACCCGCGAGTATGACGGCGGGCACGAGCGTGCAGCTGAAAGCAAAAGTGCTCAACGACAGCTCGACGGTGAAATGGACGGCCAGCGCCGGCTCGATCAGCGCCGAAGGTCTCTACACGGCGCCCTCAGAACCGCCCGCCGGCGGCAACGTGACGATTACCGCCACGACCGTCAAAGGCGCCAAAGCCGAAGTCACGATCCAGATCACGACCGCCGAACCGAGCGTCACGATCGAAGGCGCGCCGGCGAGCATGACGGTGGGCACGAGCGTGCAGCTCGAAAGACACGGTGCTCAACGACAGCCCGACGGTCAAATGGGCGGCCAGCGCTGGCACGATCACTGCCGAAGGCCTCTACACAGCGCCGTCAGAACCGCCGGCCGGCGAAAGGGTGACGATCACCGCCACGACCGTCAAGGGCGCCAAAGCCGAAGTCGTGATCCTGATCCATGCCTTGGTCACAAAAGGCCTGCTCGCGGGCGACGCGACCGCCACCTACACGGTCGCCGACCAGACGACGGCCGGGCGTGAGGAAGCGTTCCAGTTCACCGCCAAATCAAGCGGCACGATCGAAGAACTGCAGTTCCGCACGAACGGCACTGCCAACACCGGCGTAACGGGCGTGGTGCTCGGAATCTTCTCCGAAAACGCGGGTAAACCAGGCGAAGTCCTGGCTGCGGCCACGGCCTCGGGGCTACCCCCGATCAACTCCTGGATCAAAGCTCCTCCGGTCTCCAAGGCGATCGTGAGCGGCACGAAATATTGGCTCGTGGCGCTGCCGCTCGGTCCGTCCAGCGCCAAACTTCACTACAACGCGGCGGTCGGCTCAGGCGGCGCGGGCAACCTCGAGAGCATCACGGGCGGCCTCACGACGATGAGCGCGCAGGCCTCCTGGGAAGCCTATAACCAGGGCCCCGTCGGCTTCCAGGCGCTCGGCACGATCTCGGGTGCGGCGAGCGTCGCCGAATCTGCGGCGCGCCTGGCTACACATGCTGCCCCAGCCGTGACCTCAGCCGCGGCCGCTTCCGCACCTGTCCCGAGCGTGACGATCGAAGGCGCTCCCGCGAGCATCATCGCGGGCACGAGCGTCCAGCTCTCTGCACCTTCCAAAGAAGGCACCGAGGCGGTCTCCTGGCAGGCTAGTGCCGGCAAGATCACGGCGCAGGGCCTCTACACCGCACCGCCACACAGCGGCAAGGTCGTAATCCACGCGCGCCGCGGGAACAGGAGCGACGAGCGCACGATCACGATCTTGCCCGTGCCGGTGGCCCAGGCTGCGCCGGCGGCCCAGTTCCCGGTGCCTGGAGCGGGCGCCTCGACAGCTGGCCTCTCCGCGCCGCAGGCGCTGCTCGTCGGTTCGAAACTGATCCTCAGCACGCGCGCCGGGCGCGCCGGCGTGGTCTCGCTGAGCGCCTACATCGGTAACCGCCGCCTCGGTGGCTGTTCGGCCAGGACCTCGGCTGGGCGCGGCTTCACCTGCCGACTCTCGCTCCCCGGTCTTTCCGCCTACTCTTCGATCGGCGTCCGCGCGACCCTCCGCGCGCGTGGCGTCAAGCTCACCAGCTTGCGAGCACCGGCGCTGGTTGCGGCGATGAGCATGCCCTCGACGCTGGGCGTGAGCCTCTTGTTGCACAGCGGCGCCTCCACGGCGCAGTTCATCTGTATCGCCGCCGCGGCTCGCAAGCCCGGCGCGGTCAGCTGAGAGACGCGCCGCTGCGCGGTGATGCTCGAGTCCAGGCAGGTGGGGTCTGGGCCGAGGGTCGTGTTCGTGCACGGCAGTGTCGTTGGCGCAGAGCGAACCTGGCGCCACCAGCTCGCGCTCGCTGAGCACTGGACGCTTGAGCTTCCCAACCGCCCCGGCTTCGGGCACAGCACCCCGCTCGCGCGGGGGGACTTCGAGGCAGAGGCGCCGCTGATCGCAGAGCCTGCTCGGCGAGGGCGCGCACCTCGTCGGTCACTCATACGGCGCGGTGATCGCGTTGCAGGCAGCAGCGCTGCGCCCTGAGGCGGTGCGCTCGCTGACCGTCTCTGAGCCCGGCTGCCTGCGCATCGCCTCTGAACACCCCCTCGTCGACGCGCAGATCGCCGGCGGCGAGATGCTCTATGACCATGGCTCAGAGCTCGAGCCGTTGGAGTTCCTGCGTGCCTTCCGGGGCGGGGTCGGCTCGACGCATGAGACGCCCGAGGAACTATCCGGTGAGCCTGCTCGCCGGTGCACGCATGCTGATGCGCGAACGCCCGCCCTGGGAGGCCGAGCCGCCGCTTGAGCAGCTCCGCAGCGCTGCCTTTGCCAAGCTCGTGATCTCTGGCGCGCACTCCGAGGTGTTTGAGGTGGTCTGCGACAAGCTCGCTGACGAGATCGGTGCCGAGCGCGCTGTGGTCGCCGGACGTAACCACACGATTCCGGCGACCGGCGAGCCTTACAACGAGCGCCTGCACGACTTCCTGCTCAGTTGCGAGCACGCGCGTGCGTCCGCATAGCCGAATGTTCCATTGAGATCTGTCTGCTTGAACCCCACACTTCACTGCTCGGGACAATCGAATCAGGGGGTTTGAAATGCATATCACTGCAGCGCGAGGAGCGCGTGTGATGAGACGAACGATGGTGCTCGGCGTACTGGCGATCAGCCTTACGCTCGGTTTCACGGCGAGCGCGGGCGCGGCCGGGAACTTCGTGATCGGCGACGAAAACGCAACCGTCGGTACGGCCGTCACATTCTGGGGCGCGCAGTGGTGGAAGGACAATGCGCTCAGCGGTGGCGCGGCGCCGGCTGCCTTCAAGGGCTTTGCGAACTCATTCCAGTCGCCACCCGTATGCGGAGCGCCGTGGAGCACCGACCCGGGCAACAGCTCCGATCCTCCTGCTGGACCACTGCCTGAAACGATTGAAGTGCTCGTCGCAAGCCACATCACCAAGTCCGGTCGCACGATCAGCGGTGACACGGCCGAGGTCGTGCTCGTCGCTACCAACGTGGGCTATGCAGGCAACCCCGGTCACCCAGGGACCGGCACCGTCTTGGCTGTGCTCTGCGGCGGGACTGAAGAAGAAGGCGGCGGCGGGATTCACTGAGCGCCGGGCGCGTTGCCCTGCTCAATCCAACGGCGCAGCCCGGCCGCACTTGGCCGGGCGAGCGCCGTGAAGCCGTAGTCCTCGGCTGCGCTCGCCGGCAGGCGTTCGCTCAGCCACTCGCTCAGGCGCGCAACGAACACCTCCTCGCCTTTACGCGCCCAACGCTCGTGACGGTCGAGCGCCTCACGCAGCTGGGCGAGGTGCGCGGCCGGCTCCTCCACGAGCCCGAAGTGCGGCAACGCCAGTCGCTTAGCGCTCCAGGTTTCGAGCACGCTCAGCGATTCGCGCCAGGCCGCGAGGTCGATGTCGGGGGGCGGTGTTGGCGGGATCACGACGCCGGGCGCGAGGCGCACGCCCGCGACATCGCCTGGGTAGGCCCAGCGACTCTGCTCATCGAGAAAGGCGATGTGGTGGTTGGCGTGCCCCGGCGTCCAAGCGGCGAGGAAGCGGCCGACGCGCTGGCCGTCCTCGAGCGTGTGCAGGTTGGCCTCGGGCACAGGGATCACATCGCCCAGCAGCGAGTCGAAGCGCTCGCCAAAAACGCGTCGTGCGCTCTTCACCAGCCGCGAGGGGTCGATCAGATGCGGGGCGCCGCGCGGGTGCACATAGACATCCAGATCCGGCCAGCGCTCGACCAGCGCGCCGGCGGCGCCCCCGTGGTCGAAATGAATATGGGTCAGCAAGAGCTCACGCGGCCGGCGCTCACCCAGCGCGGCAATTAGCTGATCCACACAGGCGCTCGGCCCGCAGTCGATCAGCGTCTCGCTTGCGAGCCACGCCCCGAGCGCACCTGTGCGCCCGCCGTAGCGCAGGTCGATGATCTCAGCGCTCAAGCGGCTTAGAGGCGGTGCGCCTTGGCCCGCGCGAGAAGGGACAGGAACAGATGCTGTTGCGTGGCGGCGGGAAAGGGCACCGGCAGCCCGCTTGAGAGCAGCGAGACCTCAGCGGGGCCGTAGACGAAGCCGAGGATGTCGAGGTAGAAGGGAATTCGGATCGTGCGGATCGTGATCGAGGTGGAGATGCGCAGGCCGATGCTTCCGCTTGCGCCCGCGGCAGGCGGGCTGCCCTCGGCGACCCGGACCGGACCGATCACCGCGCCGCGGTAGGTCGAGCCTTTGAAGAGCAGGCTCATATAACGCTTCAAGCAGTCCTTGGCGTGGCCGCTGCGCAGCTTCGCCAGTTCACTGGTGGCAAGCGCCGCCGACTTCGAGACCGACACGTTCGAGCTGACGTCAAAGTGTGAGACACCACCGGCGTGTTCGAAGTCCTTTGAGCCCGCTTCGGCCAGCTGGTTCGCGCCCGAGACGCCGACGCAATGCTCGAGTTCGCGTTCGATCGCCTTCCCCGAGGATGACTGCTGTTCGGCTTTGTCGGCAGGGTGCAGGCCGGGGACATCGCTCGCACGCAGGTTGACCGCGGCAGCGAAGGCCAGCGCCCGCGCGCGCGTCAGCCCGGGCTGTACGGGCGGGCTTGGCTGTGTCTGTGTGGTCTGGCTCTCGCTCGGGCTCGCAACGCCTGAGCTTACGGTGACGGTGACGCTGCCCTTGCCGCAGGAAGCAAGGGCGATCGCGGCGAGCAGCACGCTGATAAGGGGCAGGGTTCGCCGCACGAGTCCGCCCATTGTGTCATCGCAGTGGCCCGCGCCCGCATCGCGGGGCTAGTCAGCGCGCACCGTAGCTGCCGAGCAGGCTGGTGGCGGAGACATGCGCTCCGCCACCAGCTCGCGTCGTTCAGCTCAGCCGCCGACCACCGGCAGCACCGGATAGCAGGCTGGATGCTGTGGGTGTGCCGGGTCGAGCGCGGTCAGCACGTCCGCGTCGGCGATGTGGTCGTAGGGCATTGAGAGATGCTCGCCACCGTCGAGGAAGCACTGCTGCTGGAGGTTGACGTTCGTGACTTTCGAGCCCGACAGCCAGGCTGAGGTGTAGGGGGTCACGACCTCGTCGTAGATCGACTCGATCACCGTGTATTCGACCCCGGCCACGGTGTCGCCGCCGGAGTTGAGGCTGGTAATGAAGGACGATCCCGCGGTCTGCTGTTCGCAGGCCGGGCAGAGAATGCCGAGAAAAGCGGTCGCGCCTGGGAAGTAGCCAGCGAGCGTGGCCAGGCCGAGCAGGGTCGTGCCGTGGTTGGAGGGCGCTAGACCCACGAGCGTGTGCACCTTCGCTGCGCCACCGAGGTTCTTCAGGTAGTAGCGCGGCATCATCCCGCCCTGGGAGTGCCCGACCATGTCGACCTGGCTTGCGCCCGTTGCGTTCAGTACTTCGTTGACGAAGCTCGAGAGTTGCCCCGGCGGAGGTCGCGATGTCGCCCGTGGCGTAGATCCCCAGCGAGCCCGCACCGGCATAGGAGCCGTAGTTGAGCGCAAAGACGCAGTAGCCGTGGTTCACGAGCAGCGGTGAGAGCGCCTGCCAGCTGTCGGACATGTCAGCGAAGGTCCCATGTACGAGGATCACAGGTCGCGGGTGCGCGGCCGATGGTTTGCAGGCAAAGTTGTTCGCGCCCGGGGGGCTGGCGGTCGAGCTGATGTGGGCGTAGCCCAGCGTCCCGTTGTAGATGACCGGCAGTTCCGCCTGCGCTGTGCCAGCGAGCATCGCGGCCCCAGCGAGTGCTGCAATCGTGAACCCCAATATGCGCTTGCGCATAGGTGTTTCCTCCCCTGTGTTTGTTGGTAGGCCGCCAACGCTTGTGACGGGCGCGACCCAGCCACGCTCCCTCACGTGACCAAGCTCTTATAACCGAACGGCGTCAGCTGCAATCGCTGCGTGGCCGTTCATACGGCAGCCGTTATGGTGTGAGCTCGAAGTTTGTCTCCAGCACGCACTCGAGATTGGAGCCGGACCGATGGCAAAGACCGGCGACCGTTTCGCGATGCCCGATGGCAGCGTCTACGCGGTTACCTCCGCTACGGCCGAGAACGCAGGTGCTTTTGTAGAGATGCAGTTCACGCTGCCCTCGGGCGCGATTCCACCGCCCGCGCATGTGCACCCGCGACCGGTCGAGGAGTATGAGGTGCTCGAGGGCACGCTTGAGTTGATGGTCGCCGGCAGCTGGAAAACGCTTGGGCCGGCGAGTCTGCGGCTGTCCCAGCTGGGGTCCTGCACACGTTCAGGAATCGCTCGGGTGTGCCGGTTCGCGTCCGCAATATCCACCGGCCGGCCGAGCGCTTCGAGGACTACATCGAACACATCTACGAGCTGATGCGCGCCCGCAACATCAAGAGTGCGCGCGACCCACGCGTACCGGTCTACCTCTCAATGTTGATGCTCGAGTATCCCGAGACGCTCGCCCCGGGGCGTCTGCGTGAGCGCGTCGCGCTCAAGGGTCTTGCAGTCTCTGGGTCGTCTGTTGCGCCTCAATACAACGGTCTAAGCCAGGAGCGCAGCGAGGACCCGCTCGGGGGCTTCGAGCGGTGGCCAGTGCCCAACCTCGGCGAGCGCCGTGAAGGGGGCGCTCGGTAGGCGCTCGCGAATCCGCTCGGCCATGTGCGCTCCGGAGATCGGATCGAGCATCCCCCAGATGAACGCGAGCCCCACCTCGGTCTGCTCGAGCGCTCCCGTCCAGCGCGCGCCGTGCTGCTCGCGGTCGCGGATGTAGCGGATCAACAGATGCGCGATGCGCTCGCCGCCCGCGCGGTGGGTCGCCTGCCAGATTTCGGCGCTGTCCTGCGCTGCGTTATAGCCCGGCGCAAAGGAGGGCGCGAGCGCTGCCACGAACAGCTCCTCGTTCAGCAGCGCGCTGAGCTTGGGCCCCTGCTCGGGATCGAGCAACGCACTCTGGGCAGGCTCTGGACGGTGCAGTCGGGATACAGCCCGCCGTTTAGGAAGTGCACGCGCTCGAGCTCAACCTTAAGCGTTCCTTCCCCCTTGCGGGCGAGCAGCTCCTGAGCGACCGAGACGCCGTAGTCGTGTGCCACCAGGCTGGTCGCGCTGATCTGTTCCCGTTCCCATAGGGCCTCGATCAGATCGGCCTGCTCGTGCAGCGAGTAGGTGTGATCGGTGGGCTTGGCCGAGGCTCCGAAGCCGAGGAAGTCCGCCGCGAGCAGCGTGTGCTCCGCGGCCAGCGCCTCGGCCACCGCTGCCCAGTCGTGGGATGAGCTCGGGGAAGCCATGCAGCAGCGTCATCATCGGCCCTGCACCGATCCTGCGCCGAAAGATCGAGCGCTCAATCCCACCCAGCTGCAGGGGCAGGTGCTCCCCCCGCGACCACCAGCGCTCGAGGTCATCCATGGGGCCATTATCGTGGCTTGCCATGTCAGAGCTAGACCGGACGCTGCACCGCACGCCAGGCCGCACCGGTCCCGCCACGCACCGTCAGCTCACGGTCTTCGCACGGCGCATCGCAGCGCTCGCTTCGGTGGCCGCGATCCTGCTGTTCCTCGGGTCCGTCGGGCTGGCCGTCAGCGAGGGCGACGGGCCTCTGGTACTGCTTCCGCTGGGCGCTGGATACCGCGGCGACGGTCGGCGGCTTCCCGCAACCACACTCCACCGCCGGGCAGATCGTCCAGGTCGGGCTGACCGTGCTCGGCGTCGGTACGCTCTTCTACGCGCTGGCCACGGTCACCGAGTTCTTTGTCGCGGGGCATCTCGGGGACTTGCTCGCCGCTAGGCGCATGCAGCGCATGATCGACTCGCTCACCGACCACCACATCATCTGCGGCTTCGGCCGTGTGGGGCGCCAGGTCGCCCACGATCTGGGTGCGGCGCGCGCCGACTACGTGGTGATCGACGCCGACGATCGCAACCGGCACCGCGCTGAGGGCGTTGGGTATCAGCTTCATTGAGGGCGACGCCGCCGACGATGTGGTGCTCGAGCAGGCCGGGATCGCGCGGGCCCGCTCGATCATCGCCTGCGCTGACTCGGACGCGGACAACGTCTTCATCACGCTGACCGCGCGTGAGCTGCGCGGCGACATCCCGATCGTCGCGCGCGCCGCGATCGAGGACACCGAGAAGAAGCTCAAGCGCGCCGGAGCCGACCGCGTGATCTCCCCTTACAAGGCCAGCGGCACCGAGATGGCGCGGCTGGCTCTGCACCCGCAGCTGAGCGGTGTGGTCGACGTCAACGCCGAATACCGTCTCGAGGAGATCATGGTTGACGAGGGCTGTGACGCGGTCGGGCAGACCATCGGCGACATCCGCGGTGGCTCGATGATCGTCGGTCTGCGCCGCGGCGCGGACTTTCAGCCCCAGCCGCCGGCGGAGACGCGAGCTGTCCCCCGGCGATGTGATCCTGGCGATGGGCACCCCGACGGCGCTCGAGCGCCTCGAGGAAGTCTCCGATGCGCGCACCACAGGCCGGCAATAGGATCCGCTGATGCGCGCCCACCACGTCCACGTCGAACACCACTTCGCGAAGGCACCGGGGGCGATCTTTGCCTATCTCGCCGAGCACGAGAACCTCGCGGTGCTCTTCGGCGCCAAGATCAAGCGTCTGCGTGACGGCGACGACGGTGAGCGCAACGGCGTCGGTTCGGTGCGCGAGCTGAGGATCGGGCCGCTGCCGCCGTTTGAGGAGACCGTCACCGAGTTCGTCGCGGGCGAGCGGATTGTCTATCGCATCACCAAAGGCAGTCCTCTGCGCGGACACCTCGGTGTGATGACCTTCGCGCCGAGCACCGATGGCGGGACCGACTTCGTCTACGACATCCGACTCGCATCGCCGCTCCCTGGCGTTGCCGTGATCGTGCGCGCGTCCCTGACGCGCTCGATCACGAAGGCGCTCGCCAAAGTCGAACGCTACGCCTAGCTCATCCCCGCCGGCACCTATCGTGCTGAGCTCGATGTCCCCCGCACCGTTCTCCGCCGAGCTCGCCCGCGAAGAGGCAGTCCTGCGTTTCCCCTACGACGAGGGGCTACGTCAGCTGCTGCGCGCGATTCCCGGGCGGCGCTGGGACCCCGCTGAGCGCGCATGGTGCGTTCCGCTCGGCCCCGAGCAGGCCGAGGCGCTCGCGCAGCTGTTCGCCGGGCTGCCGGCCGAGCCCGATGTCACCGCTGAGCTCGAGCGCGCGATCAGGCGTAGGCGCTCGCGGCGCAGTCGCGAGGAGTGCCTCGTCGACCTCGCCCGCCCCGACACGGACTGGTGGCTGAGCTTCGCCACCGATGGGGCACAGGAGCCTGTGACCGCGCTGCTTGAGCATCCCGGCGCTCGCGAGGTGCCGGCGATTGGGCGCGCGCTGATCCCGCTCGACGATCACGCCGCGGGGCTGCTCGAGAGTCTCGGTGAGGTGCGCGGCGGGCTGCGCCTCTCAGAGCACGCGCGCCGCGCGCTGCTCGAACGCTCACGGCAGGGACCGGGCGATGGATCGGCCGTGCCATCTGCGACAGTGGCGCCCGAGCCGCGCCACGACGTGGAGTTCCGCCGCGATCGGCGCGGTGAGCACTGGATCCTCCTCGCCGGTCGTCACGCGGCTTTGGCTCGTGTACTGGCCGCGCGCGCGGCCCTGCGGGCGCTCGAGGGGCCTGCCGGCTCGGTCGGCTTGGCGGCGGTCGAGTCCGATGCGGAGCAGCTGCGCGAGCTGCTCGCACAGCTCGAGGACGCCGATGTTGACCCCCGTGTCTCCGCCTGGCTGTTGCGGGCTACGACGTGGCGCGGAAACATCGAGGTGCAGGGTCCCAGCGATGCGCCTGTGTTCTTGCTGCTCGGCGAGTTCATGCGCTTGCCGCGAGCGTTGCGTGAACAGGCGGGCACGGTGCCCGGTGGCGCGACGGTGGCGCTCACGCTCGAGAACTGGCGCGTGATCGAGGCGCAGCTGGATGGCTGGATGTCGCACGGGGCCAAGCGCTGCGTGGCGGCGTTGCGTGAGGGACGGGCCGCGCCGCCTGCGGTGCTTGAACGCTCGGGTGTCCATGAGCACGAGAGCTTCGTGCTCGCCCCCGGCCACGACGAGGGGCTGCTCGAGCGCTTCGGCGCGCTGCGGGGAGCGCTGCAGCCGCATGCACAGCCCCGCCGCGGTGTGACTCGCGAGCACGCCCGCCTGCCGGCGATCCGGGCGGATCCCTTCTGTGTGCCGGAGCTCGACCGCTTCTTGGCTGAGGGCGAAGTGTGGGTCGACCCGGAAGCACTCACGTTGCTGCAGGAGATCCGCGAGCAGCATGGGACCGCGGCGGGGCTGGTGGAGCTCTCGGCCGCGACCGACGCTCCGCTTGAGGTGCCGGGGCTTGGTGGGGAGCTAAAGCCGTTCCAGCGCGCCGGCGTCAGCTACCTGCTCGCGCAACGCCGTGCCTTCCTGGCCGACGAGCAGGGTCTCGGCAAGACGATCGAGGCGCTCGCGACGCTCGAGGCCGCGCAGGCCTATCCGGCGATCGTGGTGTGCCCGGCGAGCCTCAAGCTCAACTGGCTGCGCGAGCTGAAGCGCTGGCTGCCGCAGCGCAGCGCCCAGGCGCTCGCGGGCAACGGCTCCGGCGAGGAGATCGCAGCGGCGGACATCACGGTCCTCAACTACGACATTCTCGCCCCACGCCTGGAGGAGCTGCAGCGGATGCAACCGCAGGCACTCGTGCTCGATGAGTCGCACTACTGCAAGAACGCCGCGGCCAAGCGCACCCAAGCGGTGCAGCGCCTCGCTGGCGAGGTCCCACGCGAGGGTTACGTGCTCGCGCTCACCGGCACGCCGGTCGTCAATCGCCCGACCGAGCTGATCTCGCAGCTGCGCATCCTCGGGCGACTCGAGGACTTCGGCTCGGGAGCGCAGTTCGGCGAGCGCTTCCGTGGTCACGACGCCCACCTACGCCTGCACTGGCATCTGCGCGCGCGCTGCTTTGTGCGGCGCCTGAAGGGCGAGGTGCTGGGGCAGCTCCCGGCCAAGACGCGCGCGGTCGTGCCGGTCGAGCTCGACAACGAGGCCGAGTACAGGCATGCTGAGCGCGACCTGATCGGCTGGCTTCGTAGTCAGCCACTCGATCTGCGCGAGCTCGACGCGAAGGTCGCCGCCGCGATGCGCGCCGAGCGGCTCGTGCGCCTGAACGCGCTGAAGGTGCTCGCGGCGCGCGGCAAGCTGCACGCGGCTTTGACCTGGATCCACGACTTCTGCTCCTCGGGTGAGCGCCTCGTTGTCTTTGCCCACCACCGCGAGATGCAGCGAGCTGTGCTCGAGCACTTCCCAAAGGCGCTTCACATCCTTGGCGCCGACAGCCACGCGGCACGCGATCGGGCGCTCGAGGCCTTCCAGGGCCCCGACGATGCGAGCAACCAGTTGATCGTCTGCTCGATCGAGGCGGCCGGACATGGCCTGACGCTGACCCGCTCCTCGAACGTCGTGTTCCTCGAGCTCGACTGGACGCCGGCCAAGCATGACCAGGCCGAGGACCGCTGTCACCGCATCGGCCAGCAGGACGCCGTCAACGCCTATTACCTGCTCGCGGCGGGAACGATCGACGAAACGATCTCAACTCTGCTCGAGCGCAAGCGAGCGGTGATCGGTGCCGTCACCGACGGGCGCGAGGAGGACGAGGAGGGCGTCGTCGATGCGCTCGTGCGCGAGCTGCGCGGCACTCCCTACCGGCATCTGCGCGCGGTCGCCTGAGGGTCGGAGCCCGCGGCTACCGGCGAGGCCGTAGGGGTTGACCGGTATCATCGTCAACTTGCGTCTGATCGTTCTTTGCGCGTTGTCGCTTGCGAGCGGGGGCGTGCTGGCAGCCTGCGGCAGCACCTCGAGCGCGAGCCAGGGACCCGGCGGCGCCGGCGCTGCTGCGCATCTCGCCGCAGCCAACCCCGTGGCGGTCTCGCCTCAGCCGGGCACGCCCGATGCGTCGGCGGGCACGCAGATCAGCTTCCTCGGGGCGGCCGGTACGACCGTCTCTGCTGTGCATGTCGTGGGCTCGCGCAGCGGCAGCCACAGCGGCGTACTGCGCGCCTACGCGACCGGTACCGGCGAGAGCTTCATCCCGAGCCACCCCTTCAAGGCGGGCGAGCGCGTCACGGTCAGCGCCCAGATCGCCGGTCCCGCAGCGGGCACGGCCAAGACGACCTTCACGATCGCCCACCAGGCGCCGATTGGCCAGAAAGAGTTCCCCAACAACCCCGGCGATGCGAACGCGATCCAGCACTACGCGACCGCACCCACGCTAACGCCCTCGACGGTGCACATCACCACCCCGGCAAAGCCGGGAGCGAGCCCCGGCGACTTCTTCCTTGCGCCCTACCAAGGCAAGGGCACGCCCGGGCCAATGATCGTCGATCAAGCGGGCAACCTGGTGTGGTTCAAACCGCTGCCCGCCGGGCAGAGCGCGACCAACTTTGAGGTCCAGTCCTACCAGGACAAGCCTGTGCTCAGCTGGTGGCAGGGACGCATCCTGCAGCTCGGCTTCGGCCAGGGTGAAACGCTCCTCTACGACAGCTCCTACCGTCAGATCGCGCGCGTACGTGCGGGCAACGGCTATCGCGCGGATCTGCACGCGACGCGCATCACCCCCGAAGGAACAGCCTGGATCGACGTCTTCGACCCGATCAAGATGAACCTCGCGAGCGTGCACGGACCCTCCAATGGGGTCCTGACCGACTCGGTTGTGCAGGAGGTGGACATCAAGACGGGCCTAGTGATGTGGGAGTGGCACACGCTCGGTCACATTCCTCTCAGCGAATCCAAAAACCCGGTGCCGCACAGCTATCCGTGGGACTATGCCCATCTCAACTCGGCCGTGCCCGGATCGAGCGGCGATGCGCTCGTATCGGTGCGCAACACCTGGACGCTCTATGACATCGACCTGCGCAGCGGCGCGATCCGCTGGCGTCTGGGGGGTTCGCACTCAAGCTTCAAAGCGGGTGCGGGCACGCACTTCTACTGGCAGCACGACGCTGACTTCCAGCCGGGCGGGCTGATTTCGGTGTTCGACAACGGCTCGGACCCGCCGAAGGAGAAGCAGTCGCGCGGCCTCCTGCTCGCCCCCGACACCTCCGCTCATACGGTCAGGCTCGTGAAGGCGTTCGCCAACCCGACAAAAACCCTGCTCGCCGAAAGCCAGGGCAACGCGCTGAGCCTGCCCGGTGGCAACTGGCTGCTCGGCTACGGTCGGCTGCCGAACTTCACCGAGTTCGACGCCTCCGGCCATGTCCTCTTCGATGCGACGCTCGGCAAGGAGGTCCAGGACTTCAAGACCTTCCTCTCGCCCTGGAGCGGGCAGCCGGCGAGCACTCCCTCGGTGCTCGCCAAGGCGAGCGGTGCGAGTGCGCTGGCGGTCTCGGTGAGTTGGAACGGGGCCACCGAGGTGGCCTCCTGGCGCGTGCTTGCGGGTCCCTCGTCAAGCGCTCTCGCGCCGGTGGCGTCGGCCACCAAGAACGGCTTTGAGACGACGATCACGGCGCCCTCGCCCGGGCCCTATGTGGCCGTGCAGGCACTCGACAGCACCGGTGCGGTGCTGGCCGTCTCTGCGACGGTCAAGGCCTGAGGGCAACCCTCCGCCGTGCGCGTGCTGCTTGCTGGGCTGGCCTCGCTCGCCGGGGCCTGTGGACTCGTCGCGCTGCTCTCGCGGCCGGCGACAGACACGGTGCAGACGCTGCGTGTCGCTGAGCGCTCGACCAAGGCTCGTGCCGCGGGTGCCTCGGGCGCGCCGATTCGCTGCGTGCCCCCGCGCCCGGACATCTCAGCCGCACTTGCGGGCTCGCGCCTGAGCGTCTCACCGGCGCCTGCCAGCCGCGACGCTTCCGCGGCCACCCAGATCAGCCTGCTCGGTGCCCCCGCGGATGAGCTTACAGCGCTGACGGTGAAGGGCTCGCGCACCGGCAGCCACAGCGGGCACTTGCTCGCCTACTCCCAGGGCGATGGCGCGAGCTTCGTTCCCAGTCGGCCCTTCGCGGACGGCGAGCAGGTCACCGTCCGCGGCACGCTCACAAGCGCGGGCGTGAGCACGCCGTTTGCCTGGGGCTTTGCGGTCGCGGTGCGCGACACGGCCGGCGCCGCTGGCGGCAGCTCACCACGCGCGCCGCGCCCCAGCGACTACCAGAGCTTCCGCTCGCGCCCGGATCTAAAGCCCCCGACGGTCACCGTGACGGCACATGCGGCGGGCGCCAGCCCGGGGAGCTGTTCATCGCTCCCTACTCTGGTCCCGGGCAGTACGGGCCGATGATCCTCGACGAAAGCGGCCAGCTGGTGTGGTTCAAGCCCTTGGCGCGCGGCACGCGTGCGGCGGACTTTCGCGTGCAGAGCTATCAAGGCGCGCCCGCCTTGACCTGGTGGCAGGATCCGCTGATAGCCGGCGGGAGCAGCAAGTCGGGGCTCGTGATCGCCGACGCCTCCTACAAGACGATCGCGATCGTGCGCGCCGGCAACGGCTACCAGCCCGACCTGCACGAATTCCAGCTGACGCCGCGCGGCACGGCCTTGATCACTGTTTTCGATGGGATCGACTGTGATCTGCGCTCTGTCGGCGGGCCGGCCGACGGGGCTGTAGCCGACACGCTGCTGCAGGAAATCGACGTCAAGACGGGCCTCGTCAGATATGAGTGGCACAGCCTCGACCACGTCGCGCTGAGCGAGTCCTATGCCTCAGCGCGACACTCAAGCCAGCTCAAGCCCTTCGATTACTTTCACATCAACTCGATCGACGAGCAGCCGAACGGCGATCTGCTTCTCAGCGCGCGCAACACCTGGGCCGCCTACGACATCGCAGCGCAAACAGGCAAGGTGCGCTGGCGCCTGGAGGGGAAGCGTTCGAGCTTCAGCATTCCTCCCGGCACGCGCACCGCTTGGCAGCACGACGCCCGCCGACAGCAAGACGGCACGATCACCTTCTTCGACAACGGCGCGAGCCCGAGCGTGCACACGCAGTCACGGGCGATCCAGCTGGCGCTCGACACCCAGCACATGAGCGCCTCGCTCGTGCGTGGCGAGAGCCACGCGACACCGCTCGTGGCGGGCAGCCAGGGCAATCTTCAGACACTGGCAGGCGGGGATTGGCTGATCGGCTGGGGTGAGGTTCCCTACATCTCGGAATACGGCCCCAGCGGAGAGCTGCTCTTCGACGCGCACCTGCCCGCGGGCTATGAGTCATACCGCGCCTATCGCCTGCCCTGGAGCGCCCATCCCTCCGGGCGCCCGGCGCTCGCGACGGGCAGCGAAGGTGGGCGCGAGCTCCTCTACGCCAGCTGGAACGGCGCCACGCAGATCAGCTCCTGGCGCGCGCTCGCGGGGTCTTCGCCGACCACGATGGCGCCGCTCGCAAGCGCAGCTCGATCGGGCTTTGAGACGGCGATCGCGCTCCCCGCCGGCGCAGGCTCCTACGCGGCGGTGCAGGCGCTCGACGCGGCGGGCGCCGTCATCGGTGTCTCCGCCGCCGTGCGGGTCGCAAAGAGTTAGGGCGCAGGTTGCCCTGGGCTTCGGTGTCGCCGGTGATCGGTTCGGTCGAGCCGCCTTCGCTTTCCTCGTGTCGTTTGCGCCGTGCTGCAGCGCCCTCGGCCGCGCGCTGGGCCGTGGAGAAGTAGTCCGCGAAGCCACGCGCGTGGGCTTCGCCGAGGCGCGCGGGTAGCGGGCCACGCAGCTCCTGGCGGAAGGCGCGCTGCAGCAGTTCGCGCAGTTCTTCCTCGGAAGCGCTTTCGCCGGCGGCGTTGTGGAGCTCGAGGCGGCCGCTGCTGGTGCTGTAGTCGTAGAGCTCGTTTTCTTCGCCTTCGGTGAGCGGCGTGATCCCTTCTTCTTCCCAGTGGGTGTAGGCCGCGTACTTCGCTGCGGGCGTACGCACCGCGACCACGTGCAGTGGGGCTTTGGCGGTGTAGGGGGCGACCGCAAACTCGGTGACGACCTCGTCGGTGGCGTGCAAGACAAACGGGCGGCCTGCGGCTTGGGGGTCTTCGAGAATCTGCGCGAGATCTAGGCGGTGGGCGATATGGGAGTATTGCGCTTCATGGCGCCACTGCGAGGAGCCGGTCGCGATCGTCAGCAAAAGCGGCGCGACATCGACGCTCGAGCTCAGCTGCGTGCGCGCCTGCGTCGGTGCGGCTGTGATCTTCTGCGCGCGTAGATCCTTGACGATCAGGGGTACGCGAATCGCCTCCTCATAGCCGCTCGCTCCCTTGCCGCGCAGCCCGTGCGAAGCGCCGTACTCGCCGTGGTCGGAGGTGAACACGATCACCGTGTTCGCGGCCACGTCAGGCCGGCTGTGAAGGGTGCGCAGAACGTGGCCGATGTGGTGGTCGACCTCGCGTTGGAGCTTCGTGTAGAGATCGATAAAGGCCAGCCATTTGAGTTCGGCTGCACGGCCGCTGAAGCCGATCGGGCCGAAGGATGCGGCGGCGGTCTGCTGCAGGGAGTGCTGCAGGCGTGGCTTGTGACGCTCGAGCAGCAGTTCGGGGGTCTCGAAGTTCGGCGGCAGTCGTCGCACCGTGTTGCGTGCCACGGCCTCGGCAGGAACGCGATCGCTCCACAGATACCACCAGGCGATGTCGTGAGGGTTTACGAAGGAGAGGGTCGTGCACCACGGCTCGGCGCCGCCCTCTTCCTTGAACCAGTCCGTGAACTCAGCGGCGATCTTCGGGTCGGTGCGCCAGCCCTGGCCGGGGCCGCCGTCGGGGGAGGGAAAGATGCCGCCCGCAAAGCCATAGCGCTCGAGCGCTTCTTCGCCTTCAAAGGCGTCCCAGTGGTTGTCGTGGTGGGTCAGGTGCCACTTGCCCAGCCAGCGCGTGTGGTAGCCGTGCTCGCGCAGCATCGTGCCCCAGGTCGGAAAGCCCGGGTCGAGCGTGCTGCCGCCGGTGATCAGGCAGCCCGTCTGGTGGGTGTAGAGGCCCGTTAGAAGCGTCGCGCGTGCCGGGGTGCAGTCGTTGGAGGCGGTGTAGTGGCGCGCGAAGGAGACCCCCCCGTGGCGCAGCCGGCGGATGTTCGGCGGGAGCTCGACGCTGAGGGGGGCGGCCCCGAACCACTGGGGGAAGCGCAGCTGGTCGACCATGATCACGAGGATGTTGGGGCGCCTGTTAGGCGTTGACGGAGATGTGACGGCCGGCGGCGTGGCGGCGGCCAGCGGGCGCGATCCCGAGTCGCTGCCACCGTCGGTCGCTGCGCGAATGCCGAGTCCGGCACCGAGAAGCGCGCCGCCGGCGATCAGGCCGCTCTTGACGAACGTGCGCCGATCGACTCTCCTATGCTCTGCCGGGTCAATGCTCTCCATGCGCGCTCTCATCCTAGGGTCCGGGGTGGCTCTCGGTTTGGGGCTTGCTGCGGGCAGCGCCGCGGCCACGCAGGCGGCTCCGAGCTGCACACCGGCGACATTGAACACCTCGGCTCTAAAGGGCGGATCAGTGACCGTTTCGCCCCTGTCCGGTAGCCGCGATGCCTCGCGGAGCACCCAGATCAGCTTCCTCGGCGTGCCCGCCTCGACGCTCAGCGTGCTTAGCGTAACGGGCTCGCGCAGCGGCCCCCACAGCGGGCATTTGGCTCGCTACTCACAGGGCAACGGTGCGAGCTTCCTGCCGGACCGCCCATTCGCCGAAGGCGAGCGGGTCACGGTCCGTGCGCGACTGCGCAAAGCCGGCAGGGTGCAGACGCTGCTCGATGTGTTCGCGATCGCCACCCAGGACACGATCACGACCACGCCCGAGGCGATCCACCCGGGCGGGGCGAGCGAAATCCAGTCCTTTCGCTCGCGTCCGGACCTGCAGCCTCCGCTGCTGAGCGTCATGGCCAACTCGGCGAGCGTTGCAGCTGACGAGATGTTCGTGGCGCCCTACGGTGGTCCCGGGCAGGCCGGACCGATGATCCTTGACCAGAACGGGGGCCTCGTGTGGTTCAAGGGGCTGCCGCGCTACACCTCGGCCACGAACTTCCGCGTTCAGGAATACGCGGGCAAGCCGGTGTTGACGTGGTGGCAGGGCGATATCTCCGTGCACGGCTTCGGGCGCGGCGAGGGCGTGATTGCGGACTCCAGCTACACCGACATCGCGCACGTCAGGGCCGGCAACGGCGATCTGGCTGATCTGCACGATCTACAGCTGACGCCCAGTGGCACGGCTCTGATCACGGCCTATGACCCGATCCTCTGCAACCTCGGCTCGATCGGCGGCCCCGCCTACGGTGCGGTCACAGACGGGGTCTTCCAGGAGATCGACATCAAGACGGGCCTCGTGATGTACGAATGGACGAGCCTCGATCACGTGGCGCTGAGCGAGTCCTACGCCAAATCCAAGACCTCATCGACGGGCTGGCCCTACGATTTCTTCCACATCAACTCGCTCAATCTCGACCAGGACGGCTCGCTGCTGATCTCCGCGCGCAACACCTGGGCGATCTATGACGTGGCGGCAAACAGCGGCCAGATCCTCTGGCGATTGGGCGGCAAGCAGAGTAGCTTCAAGGAGGCTGCGGGGACGCGCACCGCCTACCAGCACGACCCCCGCCAGCTGCCGGGCGGGCTGATCAGCCTGTTCGACAACGGCGCCTCGCCGACCGTGCACCCCCAGTCACGCGGGCTCGTCTTGAGCCTCGATGCGCAGGACGGGACGGCGACGCTCGTGAGCCAGTTCATCCATACGCCGCCACTGATCGCCCAGAGCCAGGGCAACGTGCAGGCGCTGGCCAACGGCGACTGGTTCATTGGCTGGGGGCAGGAACCGGACTTCTCGGAGTTCGACGCTGCAGGGACGTTGCTCTTCGACGCGCACTTCCCGCTGCACGAGCAGTCCTACCGCAGCTTTCGCTTCGCCTGGACGGGGACCCCGGCGCATCCCCCTGTGTTTGCCTTCACGCCGGGTGCGCCACGCTCGGGCGTCCTCTACGCAAGCTGGAACGGGGCAACCCAGGTGGCGACCTGGCGCGTGCTCGCGGGCGCCCACGCCTCCGCGCTGAACGCGGTCGCGGAAGCGCCGCGCACGGGCTTTGAGACGGCGATCCAGCTCCCGACGCCCACGGCGGGACCGTATCTGGCGGTGCAAGCTCTCGACGCCGGTGGCCGCGTGCTCGGGACCTCGCTGAGTGCGGCCGAGGCCAGCCTCAAATAGGCCAAGGGTACGCGGGGCCTCAGCCGTAGGTGAAGGAGTCGCCGGGCGGCGCGAGCGGGCTCGTGACTTTGTTGACAGTCACCCTGACCTCGATCGTCCCCGCTTCATGAGCGGGAACCACGGCGGTGCAGGTGGTGCTCGAGCTGCAGTTGACCGAGACTGCGCGCTTCGTGCCGAACTTGATGATCGTGGCGGTCGCTCCGAGCGCGAAGCCGCTGCCGGAGATCGTGACTTCGACGTGGCCCGTGATCGGTGCGCTACTCGGGGAGATCGCGCTCACGCTGGGGGCGTATTTGAAGCGATCACCGGCCACGAGCGCGCTCGTTCCCGAAGCGGTGGTAACGGTCACGTCGGCCGCGCCCGGCGTGCCGGGCGGTGAGACGGCGGTGATCGAGGTCGGCGAGTTCACGACGAAGCTCGCAGCGCTGCTCGCGCCAAAGTGGACCGCGCTGACATTGAGAAAGCCGCTGCCGGTGATCGTCACCGAGCTTCCGCCGCCGGCCGGGCCTGTGTTCGGCGCGAGTTTCTTTAGGATCGGCGGGGGGAGGTAGGTGAACCTGTCGACCGCATGGGCGGGGCTCGTGCCCGCGGGAGTGGTGACGGTGACGTCGATAGTGCCGGCGCCTGCGGGTGCGATCGCGGTGATCGAGCTGGCGGAGTTGACCGTGATGCTCGTCGCCGCGTGGGTGCCGAAGTTAACGGCGCTCGCGCCGGCAAGGTTGCTGCCGGTGATCGTCACCGATGTGCCGCCCGCGCCCGAGCCGGTGTTGGGGCTGATCGTGCTGACGACGGGGGTCGGTTCGCCGTAGGTGAGGCTGTGCAGGGTGCCCGCGGAGATGCCGCTGACCTGGCCGAGGCCGCTAACGGCGACCGGGATGTTGCTAAAGCCGCCCACACTGCCGGCGCCGAGCGCGCCCCATTCGTTATCGCCCCAATCCATCACAGTGCCGCTGCTCAGCAGCGCCATCGTGCGCTGGCCGCCGGCTGCGATCGCGCTCACGCCCGTGAGGCCGCCGACGGTCGTGGGCGTTTGGAAGGAGCGGGCGGCGGTGGCGTTGCCGAGCTGACCTTGTTCGTCTGCGCCCCAGGTCATGACCGTGCCTTTGACGAGCGCGACGCTATGACTGCCGCCGGCCGCAATTGCGCTCGCTCCGCTCACGCCGAGCACGTTCACGGGGACATTGCTGAAGCCTTCTTCTTCGCTTTCGCTGCCTTCGGCGTGGCCGAGCTGGCCGTATCCGTTGCTGCCCCAGGCCATCAACGTGCCGCTCGTGAGCAGCGCCAGGCTGTGGTGTGCGCCGGCGGCGATCGCGCTCACGCCGCTGAGCGCTTTGACCGCGACGGGTGAGCTCGCGTTGGTCAGTTTGCCGTTGCCGAGCTGGCCTTCTTCGTTTTCGCCCCAGGCCATCACGGTGCCGCCCGAGAGCAGTGCGAGGCTGTGGTTCCCGCCCGCCGCGATGGCCTTCACGCCGGTCAGCCCTTTGACGGCGACGGGAACGGCGCTGTCGGTCGTTTTGCCGTTGCCGAGCTGGCCTTCTTCGTTTTCGCCCCAGGCCATCACGGTGCCGTCCGAGAGCAGTGCGAGGCTGTGGTTGGCGCCCGCCGCGATCGCTTTTACGCCGGTCAGGCCGGAGACGGCGACGGGCACGTTGGAGAGGGTCGAGCCGCCGTCGCCGAGTTGCCCCGCTTCGTCATCGCCCCAGGCCATCACGGTGCCGCCCGAAAGCAGCGTGAGACTGTGGCGGCCGCCGGCGGCGACGGCGGTCACGCCGGTTAGCCCGCTGACGGCCACTGGCGTCGCGCTCGAGGCGTTGGTGCTGCCGTCACCGAGTTGGCGGTAAAGGTTCTCGCCCCAGCTGGCGGCGCTATAGGCGCTGGCGGAGCTGGTCAGCAGGAATGCGACGAGCAGGGCCACGGCCGAGCCGGCGAAGAGCCGTGCTGCCCGGCCGGGCCCCTTGGCGCCCCTCTGCGCCATCCAGAAGTCCATTCCCCTCGTTGTCCCTCTCGCTCGTCGTGCGCCTCCCCAATGACTCGGCGCGAGCAGGCAGCTTACACGGATACGGCTATTACTTGACGATTACTGCAGCGAATGTTTTTGCGGCGTGGGCGTCTGGGGCCGCAATGGGACGGTAGACGAGCCGCCGGGGATCAGCGTATTTTGTCGAGCTTGTCTGCTCCCGAGAACACGCCTGAACCGGATGCGCTCTCGCGCGATGAGCTGCTCGAGCGACTCGAGGCTCTCGGCGAGGGCGGAATTCACATCGACTTCTCTGGCAAGACAAACGCCAGGAAGCTCTCGCGGCGCGTTCGCCCGCGGGTCGCCCGCATCCTCAAGAAGTACTCTGCGGGGAGCGCGGACGAGCAGGCCCGCAATCTCTTGATCGAGGGCGACAACCTCCAAGCGATGGCCACGCTGTTCCGCGAGCGTGGCCAGATCGATCTGATCCTGACCGACCCGCCTTATAACACAGGAAACGACTGGCGCTACAACGACAAGTGGGACGAGGATCCGAATGACGCGGGCCTCGGTGACTGGGTGACGGCTGACGACGGCGCACGTCACACGAAGTGGATGAAGTTTATGTGGCCGCGTCTTGCGATGATGAGGTCGATGCTCAAGCCGAGCGGTGTGCTTGCAATCTGCATCGATCACCGCGAGCTGTTTCGTCTGGGACAGATGCTGGATGAACTCTTCAAAGAGGAGAACCGGCTGGCGATTATCAACTGGCAGAAGGCCAGTGCTCCCCGACCGGACAACGCGCATGTCTCGACATCCACTGAGTATGTCCTCGTCTATGCCAAGGACAAGGAGCATGCCATCACTGGCGGCCCGGAGCGCAGCGAGCAGTCATTCTCGCGGTACAGCAATCCTGACAATGACCCCGAAGGCAACTGGCGGGAGGCGAACCTAAGTGCGAAGACCTATTCAGCGAAAAGCGACTACGGCATTCAGTCGCCATTCACTGGCGAGGTGCACTATCCACCGGGGAATCGCTCCTGGACTCATCCAAAGCGAAATCTGCAGGCATGGCTAGAAGAATGGGGAAGCCGCTACGTCGAGCGTGATCTCAAAGATGGACGCGCGAAGGCATTGATGGTCGGAGCTGCGCCGGGAGACGTCCCTAACGCTGTGAGCAAGCGAGCTCAATCCGTTCTCACAAAAGGACCTTGGCCGTTCGTTTGGTTTGGGCGCGATGGTTTGGGCCGTCCCCGTGTCAAGACATATCTCGCGAGGGTGCGTAAAGGAGTTGTGCCCGTTACTTACTGGGCGGATGACGAGTACGACGGAGACGACGAGCCGCTTGAGCTCGGCTCGACCTCCTGGGGATATCGTGAGTCTGGGAGAACGAGCGACGGCGCTGACGAGCTAACAAGCATTGTTGGCGATGCCCACGGCTTCAACACTGTCAAGCCGCTGAAGCTTTTTGAGAAGATCATCCAGATCTGGTGTCCTCCGGATGGCGTCACGCTCGACCCCTTCGCCGGATCAGGAACCGCAGGGCATGCCGTGTTGCGCTTGAATCTCGCGACAGACGCATCTCGTCGCTTCCTTCTCGTGGAGCAAGGACGGCCCGACAAAGGAGACTCTTACGCCCGCTCTCTGACCGCCGACAGACTTCGGCGTGTGGTCGACGCGGACTGGGCGAGTGGCAAGGATGAGTTGCGCGTTCCGCTCGGAGGTGGGTTTCGATTTGTCTCTCTCGGCAACAAGGTGGATGCACAGGCACTGCTGAGCATGGAGCGAGAGGAGCTCACTGACACAATCATAGGGTCTCATTTCGACCCCGAGCGGCGGCGCCGAGAATCACTAGTGACGTTTGCCGAGAATCGGGCGTTCAAGTACCTCGTGGCTCGGAACGCGAATAATGAAGGCTTCTTTCTCATATGGAACGGGGCCAAGGGCAAGGCCGACTTTGACGAGGATATATACGAAGCATGTGCTTCCGAGGCCAAGCGCGCCAAGCTAGCCCCTCGCTATCACGTCTACGCCCGCTTGGATCTGTACCAGACAAATAATGTGGTCTTCTACCAGATCCCCGACAGAATCCTCACCGACTTCGGCTTGGACATCAAGGGAGAACCGTACAACGAGGACGCCCCTTGATCGAGCTTTATAAGTTCCAAGAGCGAGCCGCCGAACAGATTGTAGACCGGTTCCGCCGCTACTACGAAGACCCTCCGATGCGCGGCACGCAGAAGAACCGGCGGGTTGTGCCGTTTTACCAGGCCTTGTCCTCGATAACCGCTTCAGGCAAGACGGCGATCCTCGCAGAGGCAGTTTCCGCGATGGCCGCGGTGGTAGCAGTCTTCCCGATCATCATCTGGCTATCCAAGGGCAAGGTTGTCGTAGAGCAGAGCTACGCGAATCTGGCCGAAGGCGGCAAGTACCATCACCTACTCGCACCCGCCAAGGTAAGCACCCTCGCGCAATACGACGTTGACGACGTCGCAGAAGCCACCGAGCCGCTCGTGTATTTCGCTACGGTGGGAACCTTCAACCAGAAAGACAAGGAGGGTGGTGACCGAGCCATCTTCCGAAGCGACATCGACGTGGCCGAGACGAGCACGTGGGAGGCGCTCAAGCTCCGCGCGACACTCGACGGGATTCGCAGGCCACTGATCGTTGTATATGACGAGGCACAGAATCTGAGCGATCAGCAGACCGAGTTGCTGCTCGAGCTTGAGCCCGATGCACTTGTTGCCGCGAGTGCCACCATGAGGCGCCCGCCGGCGCTCAGCACTGAGATCCAGCGACTTCGCGAGGAGGGCTGGACGGACGCCGATCTGATAACGCAGGTCGACGCCAAGGCAGTGGCAAAATCAGGCTTGGTCAAGGGCACGGTGGTCTTGTCCGGTTATGAGGCTCCTATGGAGGAGACAATCTCGTCGCTGCTCTCGGAAATGAGCGCTACGAGCAGCGATGCCATCGCGTACGGAGTCGGGCCGCCAAAGGCGATCTACGTCTGTAAGACCAACATCGTTGAGGGCGACAGCCTGCAGCGCGATGACCCCAAGCGTCCGTTCAAGGAGCGGCAGGCTCCGCCGATCCTCATCTGGAGGTACCTGACCGAGCAGGGTGGGGTGGATCCTGACGAAATCGTCGTGTATTGCTCGCTCAAATTCGACAAAGGGTTCCCTCCGCCGACAGACTTCCGCCTATTCGGGGGAGGCGATAAGGACTACTACAAGCTCGTCACTGGCTCGTTTCGACACATCATCTTCAATCTCAGCCTGCAAGAGGGTTGGGACGATCCGCTCGCCTACTTCGCATACATCGACAAGAGCATGGAATCCAACGTGCAGGTCGAGCAGGTGATCGGACGACTTCTTCGGCAACCTGGGCAGCAGCACTACGGCGCAGAGCGGCTGAACATGGCGCAGTTCTACATACGGGTTGATCGGAAGGGGGTCTTCAACGAGTTGTTGGATGTCGTCAGCGCCAAGCTCGCAACCGATGCTCCCGGAATTAAGCTGGTAAGGAGCCCGCCGGGCAAAGCTAAGCCGGAGCTCATCGCTCCGAGGATCGACAAGACGGTATTCGGGACTGCATACGCACCTGAAGAGGCCGTTGAGCCGATTCAGAAACTTCTCGATGGCATGAACGACTATCGAAGCGATGACGGAACGAATACCAAGAGCAAAGGGAGCAGGGCCGCCGTTCAGCGGGTGGTGGGCGTCTCGGCGAAGCCAGAGTTCAAGTGGGAGGAATTCGAGCACACGAATATGGTCTCGGCTCGGTGGCTCTTCAATCGCGAGGTCAGGCGTCAGTGCAGCGGGGCGCTCCGCTTGGCGCCTACCGATGCTAAGAAGTTTGACGCGATGGTTGGATTCGACAGCCCTGCACACCAGGACATCGTGCGAATCGCGGCTGAGGTGGTCGAGGCATATACAGAAAATGTATTCCTGAAGCAGAAGCGGGTCGATCCATACCACGTTGGGGCGATTTTCGTACGAAAGGACGATTGGACCACTTTCAAGAATGCGGTGCACGAAGGCTATAGCGACCTGAACCCACTCGAGGTCTCATTTGCAACAGCGCTCGACGCGACCGGGCTCACGTGGTGTAGGAATCCGTCGCGAAGTGGCTATGCAATTCCCCTAGTGAGCGTTGGGCCGACGAGGAATTTCTATCCCGATTTCCTCGTCTGGAAGGGCAAAGATGTATTTGCGCTGGACACCACAGGAGGGCATTTGCTGGCCGAGAAGACGGGCCGCAAGTTGCTCGCCATCTCACCGCCGAAGCGCGGGAGTGGTCGCCTGTTGGTGCGATTGATCTCTCCGGGCAAGTGGAACCCACAAGTCGAGCAGGAGGACACGATCGGCTATACGGTCTGGGGGCAGAAGCCGGATGGGAAGCTTCGCGCGACCTACGCGGAATCGGTGGAGGCGGCGGTCCAGAGCGCTCTCGCCGAGGGCGGCGCGTGATGGCTTGGGCTCAGAGCGGCCTGACGCATTCTAGGCTGAGGATTGGGTCTGGGCTGCCGAGTGTCTGATGGGCTAGCCTTGGTGCGTCGCCTGTACCCGGAGGGGTGGCAGAGCGGTTGAATGCGGCAGTCTTGAAAACTGTTTCGGGGGTAACCCCTCCGACGAGGGTTCGAATCCCTCCCCCTCCGCCATTTGTTCGTAGATCGAAACCGGGCTCGAGTCGGCGCGCCTGGCCCGGTCGCTCTTCGTCCCGGCCCTGACAACTCGGGCTCAGCCTCGGCCTTGCCACGCGCCACGGGAGCAGGCAGCTCGGGGCGGATGTCGGCCCGCCGAGAGCAGACCGTCCCTTGCTGAACAGTCGGCTTCGCCTGGCGTGGGAGCAGCGTCCGGGGAATATTGCCTGGTACCCACAACGCATGAGCCTGTCGTGCGGGGCAGTGTTGAGACCTTCGGGCTAGTGCCGTCGAAGCTGGCACTTGGCGTGACCATTCTTGGCCAAGAACCGCTCCATACGACGATAGAGTCGATCGCTGTAGATCTCGTGGGCGAGCTTCAGCTGCTCGGCGGTTGCTGCGCAGCCTCGTGATCATGCTCCGCACGCGCGCGGCAGGGTCTGGCAAGCTCTAAACTGAGGCCCTGCACAATCTCAAGGAGAGGTGGCCGAGAGGCTGAAGGCACTCGCCTGCTAAGCGAGTATGGGGGTTAAACTCCATCGCGGGTTCGAATCCCGCCCTCTCCGCCATTTGTTCGTAGATCGAAACCGGGTCAGAGCAAAGCGCCTCGGTGCTTCTGGCCCGGTTTCTTTTTGTCCCGGCCCTGAGCGCGCGGGCCTCAGTCTCGGCTCGCTCGAATAGGCCCTCGCTGAGCAGCAGCGCATAGGGCTCGGTCAGCTCGACGCCGCTGATCCAGACCACTGTTTCGCCCTGCTCCTCGTCCCACTCGCCCATGACGTACAGCTTCTTGAAGAACGCCTGATTGAAGCCGCGTTTCGTTTGCTCGTCGGCCTCGCGGTAGACGGCTTGCACGTCCTCAGTCAGCTCTAGCGCCAGACTCGATTTGCTCGCGGTCGATCGTCATGCGCTCGTCCGTTTCGGCCAGCGATTGCCGTGCCGCGCAGATTTCGTCCTCTAGTTGGCTCTGCTTGCGCTTGAACAAGCTCGCCGAGATCGACTTCTCGGCAAAGCGCATCTCTAGTAGCTCGTCCTGGCGGGCTTCTAGCTTGGCTATTAGGCCAGTCTTGGCTCGCTTCACCTCATCCATCGCTTCCTGGCTGACCGCCGCGAGCGCCCGGATGGCGGCCTTGCCGCGCTCCACGCGGGCGGGCAGCAGCTCCACCGTCGCGTAGTGCAGCTGGATGACCTTCTCGATCAGCTCGGGACGGATGTTGGCGCGTCGGGTGCAGGCCGTGCCGTTGACCCGGCCGCTACAGAAGAAGTAGGGGTACTTGCGCCCGTTTTTGCCGGTCGAGATACCGAAGGTCAGGCGGTTGCCGCATTCGCCGCAGTAGACGCTGCCGCGCAGGTAGTGCTGGCGAACTCTTGGGCGCTCCCCGGCAATCCGCTTGGCGTCCAACAGTGATTGCACGCGCTCGAACGTCTCCGGGTCGATCAGTGCGTCGTGCCGTCCGTCGAAGACCTGCTCGTCCTTGGTGCCGCGCTTGTAGACGATCTTGCCGACGTAGTACGGGTTGCGCAGCAGGCGCTGGACAACCGTCGTGCCGAGCCGCTTTGGCACTCGCTTAGCCGTGGGGCGGGAGCGCAAGCCAAGCCGATCCAGCTCGGCGGCCAGCTCAGCGATGGAGTATTCGCCCGTGGCGTAGAGCTGGAAAGCGAACGTGATGAGCGGCCCCCGGTCAGGGTCAACGGTCACGATGGCGACCCGCCGTCCGTCCGCCAGCTCGTCCACGCTGTTGAGATAGCCGAGGGGAGCGATGTTGTACGTGCCGCCGACGCTGGCCTTTTGCTTGAGGCCCCGCTTGACGTTCTCGCTCGTCTGCATCGACTGGAACTGGTTCTGCGTGGCGATCATGCTCTCGTAGAGGAACGCGGCGGCGCTGTTGTCGCCGATCATCGGCTCGGTGATGGAGATGAGCTTGGCTCCGGCCTCGCGCACCAGCTCGCGCGTTTGCCAGTGGTCGCGCTGGTTGCGCGCCCAGCGAGAGAGACTCCAGACGATGACGTACTCGACGCGAGTCGAGGCGTGTTCGTTGCACCGCTTCAACTCGTCCAACATCTCTAGGAAGCCGGTGCGCTTGTGCAGATCGACGTAGGCGCTGCGGCCGGGGTCGCTGTACTCACGGACGATCTCGGCTTCGAGCTGGGCGGCCTTGTCTTCGGAGCCCTCGCGCTGGGCATCGATGCTCAGGCCGTCCTCGCTGTAGTCGGTGCGAACTTGGCCCTCGGAGGACACCCGCAGATAGGCGAATGCTCTAGCCGTTGCCGCCTCTACTGGCTTGGTTGACTTGGTTGCTGATGGTGCTGGCATGGGGCCTCCTTTCTCTATTCCGTGGGCGTTGTTAATTCCACAATTATATCATTGGCGTTATATCTGGATCAAGCGATTCTGCGCTGGTCAGCACGTCGATTGCTTGCTCGAAGCGGGCGACCTGGAACAGCTCGCGGCCGGTCGGTAGCCGCTGCACGGCGTCCGCGATGACCTCGACTCGCCGCTCGTCCGGTGTCAGCCACAGCACCTGCGGGAAGACGCCCCGCTCGGCTTGTTCGGTGCCGCTGCGGTAGTAGGCGAGGTATGCCTGGAGCTGGCGCTCCAGGGCTCGGCTGCCCTCGGTGCCCCGGTCGACCTCGATGAAGTAGCTGTCCTCGTACGCGGCCATGCCAAGGCGCAGGTAGCTATCTGGCTTGAGGATGCAGCGCTGCCCGCCGTTCCCGCTATAGCGTCGCCAAGACGCGGGCTCAGCACGCAGCTCCAGCACCTCGATACGCCGGGAACGGTCGCGCTCAATGAGTTGGGTGTGTAGTTCAGCGACTCGCAACGTGTGGCGCAGGAACAAGGTGCCAGGAACAAGCGACCGCCGCCTGCGTTGCTCGGGCTGCCAGCCACGCTCGATAGCCAGTCGTTGACCACCAACGCCGAGTCGATAGACGAAGCCCGCCGAGCCAGCGCGCACGCCGCCAACCGCTCGGGGCAACCGCTCAAGCAGACCGAGGCGCGTGAGGCGCAGCAGCGCTCGACGGGCAGCGCGGGCATTGGCGGCCGGATCGTCGCTATCGGTAAAGCACAGGCGGGTGAGCTGGTCGCCGCTGACGAAGCGCAGATCAGAGACGCGCTGGATGACCTCCAAGTCACGGGCAACGAGCTGGGCGGCGAGGGCGCTGTGACGAGTCGCGGTCAGGTAGCGGCGGCTCATTTGGCACTCGCTTTGGGGGTAATAGTCAGTGGCGAATTGAGGCTGGATGGGCCAGCAGTTTCGGGCGTGGGCGACCTCGCAGCTCAACGCGACCGGACGGGCGATTGGCACGCACATCAGGGCGTTCTCCGCTTGCGGCCAACCGGAGCGGCCGGTGGACTGGGACGCATCTGGCGGCGCAGGTCAGCCTCGACCATGCGGCGCTCGGTGGCGTAGCGTGCGCGCGAAGCATGGCGGACTTGCTGACGACTGCCGAGCGGCGAGGGGGGAGGCGGCGTGCGCAGCGTCACCGGCCGCGCGGTGCTGCCGTCGTCGAGGGCGACCTGGGCGGCGATGACGTAGGCATCGAGCGCTTGCAGATCAGCAGCGGTGAGGGCCGGGGCAAAGAGGTGTCCCATGACCTTGGCGTCACTAGCGCTCAGGGCAAACACGGCCTTGCTTCGCGCATTAGCCAGGACGACCTCGCGCAGCTCGCGCGGTAGTTGCTCCAGGTTCTGGTGCGCCACGGTGAGTGCCAGTCCGTACTTGCGCCCTTGGGCGAACATTTCATCCCACGGGATGGGAGCGGCGGCGAAGTCCTGCACCTCATCGACGTAGAGGCCGAAGGGCTGACGCTGCGCTTGGGGGAGACGGGCGCGCTCCGTGGCGGCTTGCCACAGGCTGGTGAGGATCAGGCAGCCGAGCAGCGTGGCTGTCTCAGCACCGATCAGGCCCTTGGGGAGATGCACCAGCAGGATTTGGCGCTCGGCCATGAGGCGGCGCATGGACAGCGGCGGCCTGGCTTGGCCGAGCATGGTGCGGATAGCGGGCCGCGCCGTGAACTGCCGCACCTTGTTGAGCAGCGGCGCGATGACCGTGGCCTGCTCGCGGGCGGGCAGCTCACTAAACCAGTGCCAGTCCGGGGCCAGGCCAACCGGATCGTCCAGGTCAGCCAGTACACGGGAGCGGAACGGCAGGTCGAGGAACAGGCGCGGCAGATCGAGCAGCGTCGAACCGTCGCGGCGAGCGAGGGTCAGCAGCCCCATGTGGGCGAGCTGGCCGGTGCGTGGTCCCCAATAGGCACTCCAGAGGCGTTGGAACAGCTCGCCGAGCTGGTCGGCGACCAGTGAGGGGTCGCTTCTGCTAGCGAACGGGTTGAAGCCGACCGCATAGTCCGGGTCAGTGGGATCGAGCAGGATCACGTCTTTGGTGCGCTCGGGTGGGATGAGGTCGCACAGGTCGCGGATCAGGTCGCCGTTGGTCTCGATCACGGCTAGGCCCCGGCCTTGCGTCAGGTCGTCGCGGATGAGGTTCTGGAGCAGACTGGTCTTGCCCGTTCCGGTCGGGCCGAGGACGTACAGCCCACGGGTGGAGGCCGTGGGAGTGATGGCAACGCCGCGCGGTAGACCGGCGAAGTCGCTGACGCCGAGCACCCGGCCGAGCTGGGGCAGTACTTGGGCGGGCACCAGGCGCTTGCTCGCGCCGAGCTCCAGGCCGGGGAGATCAGGTGAGCCGATCGGCCAGCCGATTACGGTCGCCAGCTCGGCGACGCTGAAATAGCGACCCCGCAAGCCGAGCAGGTGCAAGAGCTGCCCGTACCAATAGCTGTGTTGGAGCAGGCGGCCGTGGGGGGTGGACAGACTGCGCAGCACGGCAGAGGTGCGATGCAGGAGCTGGACGGTTCGCGTGCTGCTCGGCGCGCGCACGTGCAGCTCGCCGTACCCGGCCAGGCCGGAGATCCCCAACTTGGCGCGCATCGCGTGGAGATAACCCTCGCGGCGATGCTCAGGGGTCGGTTGCAATGGTGGCCGTACGGCGGGGCGCAGCGTCCAGACGAGGCGGATCGCCTCGCCCGCTTGCAGCGGGAACAGGCTCGACAGCAGGTTGGCGGTAACGGCGTGGTCGTCTACACGAATGGCGGCGGTGGCCGGCGCGAGCTGCCAGAGCACCCGGCGCGTATAGCGAGACTCGGGCGGCTCTATCTGATCGAGGCTGAGGCTGGGAACGGTGGCCCGGAGTGCGCCGGTCACGACTTCGGCAGCGTGGGGGCCGGTGGCGAGGTGGTGCTCGATCCCGCTCGCGGTGGCGCTCAGGTCAAAGACGAGCCGGGTGTTGTGCGACACGCCAGAAAAAGCCGACAACGCGGCGAGCACCGCCTCGGCGTTCAACTCGCGCGGGAAGCGCAGCCGATACCACGTCAGCTCCGCGTGCTTCACGGTTCACCTTTGGGGCGTTTGGGCGGGGCCTGCTTGCTGGCGGACAGCAGCCGGGCGTACTGGAGCAAGGCCCAGGCGTACTTATCCCAATCCGGCTCGCTTCTCAGCTCGGCCCGGACGGAGACGCGCTCCAGTCGCTTGCGGGTGGGTTTTTTCTTTCTTGGCACGAACGTGACCTCCTTTTCACTTACTTGCTGCCTCGGGTCACGTCGCACTCTCGAACTTGAACAAAAACGTAACCCTCTATTGTCTCGCGCCAGCAGTTGGACGGTCAAGATGTGGGATTTACATTTGGCCTCACCACTTGCGAGTGTGGAAAAGCACCAGGCGCACCACCACAAAGACCGCTGCCAGCACGACCACGGGCACCAGCAGCCGGGGGAGCACGCTGACCGCTATCTGCAAGCTGATGGCTCCCACCACCAGCCAAGCCAGCAAGCGCTCCCACGGCGGCTGATGACTGCTCATCGCGTGCCGTCCTCGTACCGCGCTGCCTCAGCCCAGATTTGTGCCTCCAGATCCTGGGCACTGCGCTGGAGCCGAACGGCGGCGTGCAGCCCTTCGCGGTAGGGGGCAGCTAGGTCTGGTTCGGCTGGAGGGCGTGCTGCTGGCTCTGGACGGGTCAGGGCGGTGATCGCCGCGATGACAGCCAAGATCGCGACAATCGCCAGCGCTACTGAGATGACCGCCATCAGGATCACCCCCGGCCCTGCAAGCCGAGACCCTGGATCTCCATCACCGCCAGATTGCCGTAGGCCATGAGGATCGACTGATAGATCTCCTCACCCATTGGGCTGACCTTGAAGGCGGCATTGGCGGCTCTACTCAACATGCAGGCGTTCTGCATCGCCACTGACGTGGCAAAGGCCCCGGCTTGCAACCGGGCCACGGCCGCAATACCGACGCGCTCGGCGTCGGCGACCTGAGCGTTGAGGCGATGGTCTGGTGGTTCGGTGGGCTGGGCTGGGGTGCGGCGGATGAGGCTGGACATGCTTCGCTCGTTCCTTTCGGTTCGACTTCCCGCCTTGATTGGCGGCTTTTCTGAACCGTGCACCACACCAGCGTTATTGAGCAACCTGCAATTCTTGGAGCTATGCCTCGCCCCCAGCTACCACCTCATCTGGTGCCCCGCCAGCCCAAGACGGTGCTCGGCTGGTCGATGCAGAAGCAACGCCTCGTCCACGGCTGGACGGGCAAGCAGGTGGCCGAGGCGTTCGGCTGTAGCGCGAGCCATATCTCCCGTGTCGAGCAAGGCAGCAAGCCCAGCCGGGAGCTAGTCCAGTTCTACGAGTACACCTTCCAGGCCGACGGCTTGCTGCTCAGTCTGTTCGAGGTAGCCGAGCATCGCCCCGGAGCAGGAACGGCGGCGAGCTGGTGGGAGAAGGCCGAGGCTCACACACGCCATCCCCGGGGACGCGTCCACCTTCCTCGGTGACACCATCCCGCACGGCACGCTCATGCAGCCAGGCCAGGTCTTTGAGCAGACCTGGACGGTGCGCAACAGCGGCACGGTGAACTGGGTGGGGCGACGGCTTGAACGGCAGGGGCCGCTCACAGGGCCGGGCCTGATTAGCTCGCTGCGGTTCGTGGACATACCGAGCACCGAGGCAGGAGCGGTGGCTGAGATCACGGCCCCGCTCAAGGCTCCCACCTACGACTGCTCATCGATCGCCTACTTCAAGATGGTGGATGGAGCAGGAGCGCTGTGCTTCCCGGAGAGTTACATGCTGGGGCTTGATGTGTTGGTGCGTGTGGAGGGGCAGACGCCTGATACACAGAACGCTGTATCACACCCGGAAAATAGATCATTTCGTCTGTGAAGGAACAAAGCGAAGATCAAAATTACATCCCTGCGCAGGGCAGTATCGTGATGGCCATGTCGTCAATGTGACGGCACCAGTACTCCTCACGACGTGCGTCGCCGAACCACTTTGGAGCGCTTCGTCAGTAGGAGGAAATGTCCACCATTGCGTTAGAACAAGGCACATACCTATCAACAATGCAACTATGACACCAAAGATTACACTGCAATACCTGTAAACCGCAGTGTCATATATCTCTGACGAGGATGGTAGATTTTCTCCAATCTCGTGAGGAAGTCCAAAGCGTCGCATAAGTCGCTGAAAGTCGGCCCTCTTTTCGAGGGGACGCTTCGTAAGGTATTGCGTCACTGCGCGAAAACTATACCCAAGCAGGGCATACCAAACACACACCAAGACGCTGCTGACAAGCAATCCATCCGCCGAAATCGCAGTATATTGACTCCAGCGATCACTGCCTGTTGCCGACTCATCAGCAAGGTGAAACGATATCGCCACTAGGAAATTGACGCTAATGACCAAATAAAGCCACAAAATGCCACGCTGCCGACGCGTGGCATACGCATAATAGTGACGTTGTTGGTCGGCTATATAGGCGGTCAGTACGGTGGGTGTTACAAGAAGCCAAGTCTGTACGGACCCGCTAACGACCCCTGAAAAACTACCTCGCGCTATTAGGAAAACAAACATAATGTTGAGGGCTGCACCGATGGCGATTTGCTTATGCCCATGGGTCATACTGCGCAAATGCACCCAGATTTCTCGGGATGCTTCAGACAGACCGGGAGAGGAGTTATGCGGATAGTGAAAGTGTACACAATCTAGTGCAGAATCCAGCTCGGTTCTGCCGTCCTCAAAGTTATTACCAGTCGACCAATCTAGATGTGTGACCTCAGTTCTTGGTGGCGGCTCAAGTGTAAAATAATAGCTATTTGCATGGCTGCGACCTAGAAACCGATACTTCAAAGGAGCCAAACCGAGTTCGCGGTACGATGAAAACAAGGCTTCATGGATACGGCCAGATGACGACGGGATGCCTGTCTCACTCCCCATGCGCCACTCGGGCCGCTGTCGGGCGTCCGCCGTCGTATACGATGCGTTCAAGTGTATTATCTCCCCAGGCGCAGCTAGCACCCAGCATAGATAACGCGTATTTTCACACATATTTTTCACGTTGGCTCGGAATGCGCCCACTCGTTCTGGCATCTCTCCTGACGACGGCTCTAGGAACCCTAGGAGACACTCGTACATGCTCGTCAGTTGATTAACGCTTTCCTCGAGGTCAGGGAGATCGCCTACGGTGGTGAATCGCTCGTAAAGGGCACCAAGCAACCGATGGTAGGTTTCACACGCAAAAGATGTAGGCTCTTTTTGGAGTTGCGCCAACTCGCCCGTAAATCCAGTGAAATGCTTCGTTGTAATGACCCCTAGAAGGATAGCCCCATGATCGTGTCTGGTGAGCAGATTGACCTGAGATCCAGTAGCATCGCGAACCACTAGATCAGGAAGCCGTCGCCGTCGGAATGGGCCGAGAGAAACTACACGCCATGCCCGGCCCTCGGGAAGACTCTTAGGTGGAATCTGGATCTGAAGCGAGCGCGTCCAACGCTGCCCCCCTTCGGGCAAGAATGTCAGTTGCTCAACAAACCGTTGGGTAGATCGGCGAGGGTTGTCGAAAATCTTACTCAAGCACGCGACATGCTGAGATGTATTTACTGCCAAGTCTGGCGTGGGTTGTAGCAGGCGCTGTGACTCATGCCACACCGACGCGGCTCTAGAGAGACCTTGCTGCAAGACTGATGGCATTAGTTACGGCGAAGCAGTTGGCTGAATGAGCTACCAGTCAGGATCCAGGCCCGGGAGGCCGATGTCGATCACGACATCCAAGACCCCGTGATCAAGACCCTCTGTTGGATGATCGATAGCATCCTGGTAGGCCTTGCTACCTGGCGGCGCATGGCGCCGCCAGTCACTACCCAGGGTATAGGGAGCATCAGCGCTTGGCCCCAAGTCAAATGCTGGATAACTTACGGCCTTCCTCTTGAGGCGCAGTAGCTCTAGCCCGAGCTTCTTACCCTCAGGGGGGAAGTTCTCCGGCAGTAATGCCAGGAACTCTTCCGTTGATGTCTGATCATTGACAGGAGACTTTGCAGGATCGGGAGCATATTTTGTTGGTTCATTCTGCGCAGGAGTGGTTTCGCTCCCATCCCCATTTCCCCCACTCACGCTCTCGCCTCCCTGCTCGCGTTCCAACCAGTGGCACAGTCTTTCCAACCATCCGACTTTGCGCAAGCGTTGGATGGGTTCTTGCAAACCGGATAATCGAGGTGGGTTTTCGGCAGAGGCCATGTGAATATCGTCGTGGATAGGGCGTGCGTTGTCAAGCCCTCACCGGGATCTACAACGCACCGGAAGCTGCGATCTGCTCCCCGACCGAGACGCCTCCTGTCGGGGTGGCAGAGCCCACGACCGTAGCGCAGTCGCGGAGCCGGAGGCGACAGAGCGAGCCAAGCACCTGCGCGTCGAAGTCGCCGTCCCGAGTTCACGGATGTGGAATCTATAGCATAGGTCCCACAGAATGCGGTCTGGGGTGATAGCGGAGCGCAAGTTGCGTGGGTACTGCTATTTGCGCCGTCGGGTTTCTTACTACGCTAGACACTCACTGGGGGCTGCTTAAGTTGACTAGCCAGTCAATGCGATATCCCCAAGAGGTATTGGGCGTGTCAGTTGGGCGCTCCGTAGTCAGCTCGCCCCTGCCTTTCATCGGAGAAACACCACGCCCGTAGTCCTCACCACCACTCCGCTACTCGACGCAAACGCCCCTCTCGCCACCACCTTCACCCGCGCAGCGTGCCTGAGCTGACGACGACCTGCCGCCGTCAGGTGCAGCCTGAGTGCGCCTGTGCCTGTGGCGGTAAGCGTTAGCTTGCCGGATGCCACCAACACCGGCTTGGCTTTGGCCTGCCTTGCCAGCTTTGCTCCCAGGGGCGCCGCGTACCACTGTACAGCCAGGGTGCCTGCGCCCAATCCCTGAACGGATAGCGTAAGTCCGCCGTGCTTGAGCAGTGCCACGATCTTGCTGGCCGTACCCGCGGGCACCAGCTGTTTGCTGAGCAGCGCTGTCAGCTGGGCGTGCGTCAGGGGCGCTGGCCCGCCGCCCGAGGGTGCAATGGCCGGGAGAATGGTGGTTGGGGACGATGTGTCGCCGCCACTCGTTTTCCCGCTCCCGCCCCCGCCGGTCGGGTGTTCTTCTTTGGCTTCAGGTTCGTGTTCTTTTTCTTCGGCAGCGGCGGTGCCGGTGAGAACGTTGCCCTGAGCGTCTACCGCCACGCAGAGTGTTGTGGCGGGACAAGACAGCCCCGTGATGTCCGACATCAGGCCCTTGGAAGCATCAATGTGTTCGTTGCTCCACGCGCCGATGTTGCCTTGTGGTTCGGTGGACGCAAAGACATCGCCGCTGAGATCGGCAGCAGCACAGAATTCGCTACTGCGGCAAGAGATGGCGAACAAGCCTTGGGCTAGTTGTGTCGGTTCACTCCACGCTTCGGCCCCGCCGGTCGGGTTGCTGGACGTGATGACATCACCTCGGGAGTAGCCCTCATAGTCGAGGTAGTCGTAGCCATCTGTCGCGGCGCAGAAATGGATCGTGGGACACGAGATGCCCTCTAGTGGCTCGCGGGGTTCATTGGCAAAGGCCGCAATGCCGACCGGAGCGCTCCAGCTGCTTCCCAGTTCCGGTTCCGTTGAGGTCAGGACGTTGCCCCTGCTATCAACGGCGGCGCACATCCGACTGAAGTCGGCGCACGACACGCCCGTGAAGTAGGCTTCCGGCGCGTCGATGTGGGCCATGGCCCAAGCGATAGCGCCGTCGGTCGGGTTGCCGATGGTGTAGACCACGTTCCCGGCAAAGTCGACCGCTACGCAGTACAGCACGGAGGCAATGTCGACGTGCGGGCAGGAGACGCTGGCCAGGCCGTTGCCCGGATCGACGTTCGTGACCGTCCAGGCGCTAGCTCCCCCGGTTGGGTCGGTGGACGTAACGATGTTGCCCCGGCCATCCGCCGCCACGCAGAGCGTCAAGTACGGGCACGACACTGACCTGAGAACGCTCGGCGGGCCGAGCGGTTCCCCGGGGTCGGCTGCCGCCAACGTCCACGTAGCTGCCCCGCCCGTGGGGTTGGTGGAGGTCAAAACATTGCCGTTGAGGTCGGTGGCTACACAGAGCGAGGTACTTGGGCAGCTGACCGCGAACAGCGGCAGAGTGTCGATCGAGCTCGGTGCCGACCAGGCCAGCGCTGCTGAGGCTTGAGCAGCCGTTGGCACGAGCAGGCTTGCCAGTCCCATCGCTGTCACGGCGGCGAATGTCCGCGTCAGGTTTGCCCGGCCGAGTCGATGCGCGCGCACGCTTACCTCCATGTTTGGCGGAAGCAGCCAACGCCTGGTAGCTCCCTGATCTCAGTGGGCTACGCTACTTATAGGTATGTAGACTGTCAAGTAGCAGTTCGGGACTGTTCCGGGCTGTGGAGGGAGAGCTACAGCAGGTCGTGGGCCGCAACCTGCGGGTCTACCGCGAAGCCCGAGGACTGAGCCAGGAGGCGTTTGCGGACGTGCTCGGGGTCCATCGCACCTACATGGGCGGGATCGAGCGCGGGGAGCGCAACCTGACCCTCAAGAGCTTGGAGCGGTTGGCCGAGAGCATCGACCTCGACCCCCTGGCCCTGCTCGACGGGCAAGGATTCTCGGCCCCGGACGGCGAAGCAGACCGTTAGCCATGACTGCCTCGCCTGATGTCGCCGCTTTGGGGCGAGCCGTCCATGCCGTCCGTACTGAGCGCGGCATCAGCCAGGTGCAGCTCGCGGAGGCCACCGGCTTCCGGCAGAGCCTGGATCAGCAACGTCGAGCACGGCCGACGTAACCCGAGCTGGAGCAACGTCGTGCGGCTGGCCGAGGGCTTGCGTATCCCAACCTCGACGCTCGTCAAACGCGCCGAGGCCCTAGCCGACGAGCCGAGCTGATCCTCGGCCCTAGACATACCGCCGATGTGATAGTACGCTGAGGCACACCAAGTCAATCTGTGCCCCCGGCGACAGCGCAAACTGCCCCGGGGGCGTGGCACGGAAAGGACGGACCTTCCCATGCAGCAAGAGCCTACCCTGAGCCCCGCTGAACGCGAGGGCATGACCGACTCGGCAATCCTCGGACTGCTGGTCAATGCGGAGGATCAGCGGCTGTGGTCGTTCGAGGAGATCGAGCGGGAGATGGGCTACAACCCGATCGACAGCCTCAACCGGCTGTACGGCGGCGGACTCATCCATCGGCTCGACAAGAAGTTCTTTTGGGCCACGCGAGCTGCCCTGATGGCGGACGAGATCAGCATGTAGGAGGTCGGCGAGCGCCACGTTCTAAAGGCTGGGGCGTGGCGCGCCGATATAGCTCTAGTCAGATTCCGAAGCACCATCGTGTAGCCACCCAAGCCCTTCGTTCGCCGGTATGCACCGGCAGAAGAGAGCGACGATGTTTCGACGCTGGAATCTTGAATCACTCGTAAATCGCGCGCGGCGCACGCTGTTCGCACACCTCGTCGCCGAGCCGATCCGCGGCACAGCTGTGGTCAACCGGCTCGTCGGCCACGCGACCTACTCGCAAGTCGGCTCCTCAGCTCACCAGGCCGATTGCGATGGAGTCATGTTGCTCGTGGCAGCTGCCCACGGCGCATTGCCGATCGGCAGGGGGAAGTCGCACACCCCCAAGCTGACGCAGTGCCCGATAGCAGCGAGTTGCCATGACCAATCCCCCTCCAGAAATCATCTACGACCCCTCTCTACATCACGAGAATGGGCCGGCTCAACCCGCCACACAGGAGGGAGGTCGCGACTGGCTTGTGATTCTCCTGATGGTCCTCGCGATTCTCGTTCCCTACGCTCAGAACGCGGCGTATCACGCGGAGGATGAGCGGCGGCGCACGTCGAGTCCTGCGACTACGCGGGTACTGAGGACACTGCGCGTCATGGCACGCGAGTTGAGCCCTATCGAGCGCGAGCTAAGTGAAGCACTGCCTAACACGACGGTGGTTGGGCGAGTCTCGCCTTGGCGAGAGACGCATTCGTGGAGCCGCCGAAGATACGAGTCCGCCGCATGCAATCGATTCGTGCTCGACTCATTGCGGCTCCGGTGCGAAAGCTGCGGCAGCAGAGGCCCCTCCCCGTGCGGGGCCTCTCTTCTCCTAGCCAGCTACCAGGACTGCTGTCCCTTGCTGCGGCGGCTGTGCTCCTCGCTCTTACCCCCCTTGGGCCGCATGTTCTTCTCGCGGTCCTGGGAATCTTTGCCTTTGGAGGAAAGAGCTTTATTCAACATGCCCCGCTGAGAGGAGCCGCTGTTGCCGCCCTTTTTTCCACTCATCGTCTCGACCTCCTATGTCGGTATTCGGCTGTTGAGCCGTGTTGGAAGTCTTGCAGACGAGGCGACGCGCGTCAGCCACCTACGGCCGCGTCTTCTTCGGGCGTAGATAGCCTCGCGGCTGGCTCGGTTGCCTGGTCCTCATCATCACCCGCCGAAACGTTGGGCATGTAGCTCGCAGATGCAATCCCAGGCCGGGTCCAGTTTCGAGAGTCGTCCCGTGCAGCCCGTCCGCTACTTGAGGGCCGTGGCACAAGCCTTTACGCTATGGTAAAGGAATGGCGCGGATATCCAGCAAGCATCAGGTTACGCTTCCGGTCGAGTCGTTGAAGCAGGCTGGTTTCAGCATAGGTGATGAGGTCGCGATCGAAGCAGAGGGAGCCGATCGCATTGTCGTCCGCCGCGTGTCGCGCGATGCGGAGCGAGTGCTGGGCGTCTTCAACGGCCTGTACGAGCCTGGCTACCTGGAGCGGCTTCGCTCGGGCGAGCGGGCGTGAGCGGCTGCGTCCTTGATACAGACGTCGTGATCGCTGCGCTCGACCGGCGTGACCCTCACCATCCGCAGGCCGCAAAGGCGATCAAGGCTTTGTCCGAGGACGGCGTGCCGTTGCTGCTGTCGCTGATCAACTATGCCGAGACACTGGTCAGGCCCGCCGAAGACGAGAGCACCCTGCGGACAGCAAAGGACGCTCTGGCTGCTATGGGAGTTCGGCTGATCGCTCCGACGCCCGCGATCGCGGTGAACGCGGCCCGGCACCGTGCGCTGAACATCAGTCTCGCGGATGGGTTCGCGCTTGCCACCGCGCAGGCGCATCATGCGCACTTGGCGTCGTTCGACCGACGAGTACGCCGCGCGCTCCCGAAGACCGGGCTGCAGCTCGCACCGCAGCTGAGCTGACAAAGCCATTCTCGCTGAAGCGTTGAGCGTGTAGCTTGCGTATGCGCTCCCACACTGGCCGCTGAGCGGATCAGCTCGACCTCGTTCAGGACATCTGGCACAAGATCATCGGACAGAAGGGCGGCGTAGGGCTCGAGCTTTTGCCCGCACACCCCGTCCCGACCAGATGGGAAGCCGTGCGCCCGTCCGGAAGGACTCGCGCCGCGGGCCGCTCGTCAGCTATCGCTGGGCAGCATCGTGAAGGCTCCGCCTCGGAGCGGTGTGACGGCTCGGAAATGCCGCTCGTCGAAGCTCATGATGCGATTGGTCTTGTAGCGGTCTGCGATCACGACCAACGCGCAGTCGGCAAGCCCAAGCTCGAGATCCGCATAGCGCGCGTCGAGCTCTCCGATCGTGGCATAGTCCTCTTGCTCTAGACAGGCAACGGCAAATCGTCCGGCGGCGAGGTCGGCGATGAAGTTTCGCCGTGGCCCACGTCCAACCCGCTGTCCCAGTAGGTAGTCCACCTCAGCGGTGACGGGCGCTGGAATGATCAGCGGTCCGTCGACAGTTCGAAGTAGCTCGTCGATCCGCGTGAAGTGCGGGTCGTTGGCATCGCCAAACGCCACGAGGGGGGCGGCGTCGATGACGACGGTCACTCGCCGAAGCCCTTGAGCAGATCCTCCTCAGGTACATCCGCGATCGACGTGCCATCGCCGCGCCCTGAGCCGGCCAGGGCGAAGTTCCGGTCCTGGGATGGCTTTGGCTGGTAGGTGGCAACGGCCTCGCGCAATATCTCTGCCTGCGACCTGCCCTCCTCACGGGCCATCCGGGCGAGGCGCTGGGCCTGATCCTCATCGAGATAGACGCTCGTCTTACGCATGGCACCCAGTATAGGGCATCAAGTAGGGCATCAATTTCGGCCTGTCCCAAACCGCTGGCGCTCTTGATCCGAGATCCGCTCGTCAGCGCTCCGCTTCCCGGGTCGCCTGGGCTGGGCTGCACTTCGGCGTGCCTCCCGCCCAGCTGGCTCCATCAGAAGACAGAGCAGAGCATCAAGCCGCGCTTGACGGTTCGAAACGCGTCCCGAACTCCCCGTTTTTGCCGGGTTTGAGGTCGTTGTTCGAAACCACACCGAGTGCAAACGCGTAGGTGTAGCCTGCCGGGCCGGTGCTGTACCGGGTGCTACACTCACTGGGTGCCTACTCGCCGTCCGCGTCATTCGATCACTGAGACTCCCCCTGTTCGTGAGGCTCTCGATTCCCTCCGTCGCCGAGGGGAGCGTGTGAAGCTTGACGACTTGGTGATCCGTGGCGCTCGTGATCGGCTGAGAGAGCTTGAAGTCGGACGAGGAGAAGAGGTTGAGAAGGTCGAGCTTCGTCGTGAGTTGATCGAGCAGTTGCGTACTGGAGACGGCCTCGATGTGGACGCCGCCTACGAAGTCAGCGAGCATGGCTGGATGCATTGACCGGCTACGGCAGGCCACTGCTCTTCGATAACTCAGTATGGGCTCGGCTGCTCGACGGACGCCTCGCCGGTGCTGCGCGTGAGACCTTCGAGGCGGCGCTTGTCGCGGACGAACTGTGGACGTGTCCGCCAACGCTGCTGGAGATGCGCTACAGCGCTCGTGACAGCGACGGGTTCGCCATCACCGCCAAGCGGCTCGATGCGCTTCCTCATGCGCCTCTGACCGCGGAGGCCGCTGCGACCGCTATCACGGCTCAAGCTGAGCTTGCCGCGACGCCCGGGATCTCACATCGCGTGAAGCCAGTCGATCTGCTGATCGCCTCAGTCGCCACTACTGAGGATCTTGGGGTGCTGCACTACGACCACGACTACGACATCATCGTGGAGCACACTTCGCTGTCGTTTCCGAGCGTGTGGGTCGCACCACGCGGCGATATCGGCTGATCGCGCGACTGCACGCAACGGTCGGTCATGGCTCAAATCGCTCCTTGTGGAGCCTCCGGATCAGCGGCCACGGAGATTTCGAGAGTCTTCCCGCCATCCCCGTCCCTTATGTGCTGCGCGGCGCGCCCGTTGAGCGCCCCGCTGTTTGATCAGCTTCTTGCTCGTCTCGTCCAGGCGGATGTCCGATTCGTCGTTATTGGCGGCCTGGCGTTGGGATCGTGGGGCGTCGTGCGTGGGACAAAGGACTGCGACATCGTGCCCGATCCAGCTCCGGAGAACCTCGACATGCTCGCCCATGTTGCAGCTGAGCTTGGTGGCCACATCCAGATGGGAGAGGCGTTGCTCGGCTCCGAGCGCTCCATCGCGGGGCTGCTGCGTAGTGGCACGAGCGTTGATCGCCACACAGCTCGGAGACCTGGACGTGGTCCAGGGTCTCGAGGGCGTCTTGCCCTACGCGGAGCTTCGATCCAAGGCGATCGATGTCGAGATGGCGGACTTGACGATTGCGATATGCGCGCTCGAACACTTGAGGGCGATGAAGCGGGCTGCCGGGCGTCCGCGTGACCTCGTCGACTTGGACGACCTCGACGCGGCTCAACCGCGCGAGGATTGAGCCCGGTTTGGGGCCGGGGGCGCTGAGGTGCACGCAGATCAAACGCGATGCGTTCAGGCCAACTCGTCGACCGTGCGGCTAATGACGCCCGTGGACACGCCGTCAAGTAGCGCGGGCATCTCCCCGGCATATGTCCGTACCGCCTCCAGGCTCCGGCGGCGAGCTGCTGGACGCAGATCGTTTGTGAGCGCGCTGGCTGAGGTCGCCAGCGCCCATGCGCGCACCTCGAGCGGTCGAGCAGCCACATCGACGACGGCGGACAGGGCCTCTCTGAGAGAGCGATGCAAAGCGATCAAGCTAGCCACCCCCGAGATCTCAAAGATGCGTAGCACCCGTTCGTTCTCCTCGGTGCATACGACTCTTACCGACCCGCCCACCTCCCGCAGTCTCGTGGCAGCGCAAACGAGCGTGCCGATCGCCGTCGAATCGATGAACCTCACCGCCGATAGGTCGAGCACCAAGTGGCGCCTGCCGGCCGCGATGTGGTTGAGGATGCGCTCTCTGAGCTGCGGGCTCGCCCCGTAATCGAGCTCGCCGCTCGCGACCAACACAACAGCGCCAGCGCCGGACTCGGCATCCTGCCTCGTCAGGTTCTCGCTGATGTGGAAAAGGCTCATCTCGTGGTGAATCGCTGTCTATTGGCCACGCGTCGTCGAGAGCCGGACGATCGTGCCGGTAGGAGCCAGGCGCAGCTCGACCTCTGCCCAGCTAGCCATCATCGCGAATCCTCGCCCTCTCTCAGATATCGCGTGACAACCGCGCGTGGGCGGAAGAAACCTGCCGTAATCATGGACTGCGAGCGTCAAGCGGTCGGCGTCCATCACGACGCTGAGGCGGATATGTCCCTGTGCGTCAGGTGCGCCGTGCCTGATTGCGTTGGTCACCGCCTCGTTGACAGCAAACGCGAACTTGTAGCTGGCATCGGGGTCCAGGCCAAACGCAGTCGCGGCGCCCCGTGCGTACTCCCGCGCCACATGGAGCTCCGAGGGTCTGGCGGGCAAGCGCAGTTCGTGTGCGGCACGGCTTCGCTGACCCCGCCGAACGCGAGCGCCCACCTTAATCAGCCAGCGCCAGGACGGAGCGAGCCTCTGCGCGTGAGGTGTGCAGCGTGATCAGGCTCTCAACGCCAGCGATGTCGAAGATCTTCAGGACATTCTCGTTTTCGCCGGCGCAGACGACCGCAAGCGAGCCGCCACCAAGATGTCGTAGTTTCGCCACCGCGCCAATCAGCACGCCAATCGCAGTTGAGTCGATAAACGTCACGTCTGAGATGTCAAGCACAAGGCGCCTGCTGCCGGTGGCGATGTGGCTAGCAATGCGCTCGCCGAGGTCCGGACTGGATTGGTAGTCGAGCTCCCCGCTAACGGCCAAGACCACGAGCTCGGCACCATCGACTACTTCCTCGCTGATATAGAAAAGGTTCATGGTCCGGCATTACCCTGAAGTTCAGGAGAATCGAACCTGCCTGGACATTCGTCTAATCCGATAAACAGAACAGCTTTGAGAAGGGCAGGCCTCCGCTATGGCCGCCGCGGTCCGCCCTAAGCGAGGATCGTGAAGCTGATGTGACGAGCTAGCGCGTTAGCGCCTGCATCGTCGCGGGCTTCAACGGTGAGGTGGTAGAGGCCGGGCCCAAGTCGCTTTGATCCGATACGCCCCGAGAATGCTATGCCCACCGAGCCCGCTTGGGTGACCCCAGTGAGGGCGCTCTCGCGTCGGTAGAGCCGGCAGCGTCGGCCTCGGGCGCGGTTGGCCAGACTGCAGAGCGGCTTGCCGTGGCTGCGGCGAAGATGCCCGCCCAGCACACGGTCGATCCGCAGGGTGTAGGTGACCGGCGCGGAGATCGTGAAGTGGATTGCGGTGCCGCGCTTGGGAGGGGAGCCCCGCCGGAAGCGCGTGTGGCTAAGGGTCAGCCCGGAGATCACTGGTGCCACATGAGGCGGCGGGGTTGGGCTCTCGCTGGCCGCGCCGGTCGGCGACGGTGAAGGTGACGGTGTGGCGGGCAGCGGAACGAACTCGAAGGCGCCGATGTCCCGCCGGCCGTTGAGGACGCGTGCGTGGCCGGCGAGATCTGTGGCTGAATCCCCCGCTTCGGGGCTTGCCGGATCCCCGGCATCGATCAGCGGTGAGCCCGCCTGCGGGCTTCCATTGAGGTCCAGGCCAGGCGGCGGATCAGCGAGGTTGCCCTGGTCGGTGCTGGTCGCACCCGGCCCTTCTTCGATCGTGGGCGTGAGCGCGAGCGAGGAATAGCGAATGTCAATGTTGGCGAGCCCTTCGAAGCAGGTCGGTGTGCAGCCCGCGCTTGGTGTGCCCGGCGTGCCTTCCCGGTCGAGCGCGTATTCGAAGCCGTGTATCAACGAGTCGCGCAGGTGCACAGCCTCGGTGACCACGCCCGCTTCGGAGCGACGGCCCTCGACGATCAGCCCGATCGATTTGGGCGAGCCGTCGCCGAGGATCGATACGTGACGAACGCTCAGGGCGTCGGTTCCGGATGGGCTGAGCGACGAGGCCACGATCCCAAACGCGTAGCCCGAGCCAGCGGGTCTGTCCACGCGGATGAGGCTGTCCTCGATCACCCCGCTGGTCGCAACGATCGCCGCGCCAAAGCCCGACACGTGTGCCGGATCGATCAGCACGCGTGTGACGCGACCGCCCGGTGGAAGACGGATGCCCTTGTCGAACACGGTTCCGGGTCCGCCGATATGCACGTCGGTGACTTCGCTGAAGTCCCAGATGGCCTCGGCCTGGGTGCCCGTGAGCTGAACCTGCAGATCCCGGACCGCAGCGGCTGGAGTGCCGCCCAGCTTCAGCGCGAGGACCGTGTCGTTCGCGGTCCCGCCGCTCGAGCTGAGAACGGTCGTTGGACCCGAGCCGACGACCGAGATATCGCCGCCGATCGTACGAAAGCCGCTCACCGCGGAGTAGCTTCCAGGGCCGATCCGGACAGTGTCCGGCGTGCCGCCGATGTCGGCGTTGTTGTCGGCATCTTCGAGTGCAGACTGCAAGCCTGCGCCCGTGGCTTGGTAGTTGCCGGCGCATTCTGCGACGGCTACGGCGCCCACGCAGTAGTTCGAGGCGGCTGCCGATCCTGGCGCGAGCGCGATCGCAAACAAGGCTGTGAGGAGACATAGCGGACCGCGCATCTCGGGGACGCTACTCGAAGTAGCGCTACCACCTGACATGTGACTAAATAGGGCGCTTATCCCCTAGTCGTAGGTAGATCTGATACACTTGACCCATGTCCAAGGTCAACCGCAACGCACCGAAACGGTCCAAGGCGTCGGAGTCGGAATACTCGCTGATGGAGTTCGCCCGCGAGTTCCCTGACGACGCTACGTGCCTAGAGCACCTTTGGCGGTCGCGGTTCTCTGAGGATGGCGAGCACGCCTACTGCCCGAAGCCAAAGTGTAAGCGGGTCCGCAAGTTCCACAAGGTGTCCTCGCGTCCGTCCTGGTCTTGCGACTCATGCGGACACCACATCCACCCGACCGCAGGGACGATTTTCCACAAGTCGGCCACGTCCCTGCAGCTTTGGTTCTACGTGATGTACGTGATGACTAGTACTCGCTGCGGAGTGTCCGCCAAGGCGATCGAGCGTGAGATCGGCGTCGGATACAAGACCGCGTGGCGGATGTGCAACCTCATCCGCACTCACCTCATGGAGCAGGACGACCAGTGGCCGCTGAAAGGCGAGGTCGAGGCTGACGAGACGGCTTACGGCGGCAAACCAAAGGCCGGGATGACGCGCGGGATGTCGATGCCCGAAGCGCAGACGTTCGCCAAGGCCCGCAAGACAGGCGTCATCGCAATGGTCGAGCGCGGTGGCCGCGTCCGCGCCTACGTCCAACCACGCGAGGGAGCTCTAGCGACCGTTAGCCAGCACATCGACCCGAAAGCGACCGTCTACACGGACGAGTGGGCCGGGTACCGCAACCTCCATAGCACCCACCCTGCGCACCTCACGATCCGCCACACGGACCGCGTCTACGCAAGTGGCAATGTCCACACGCAGACCATCGAGGGGTTCTTTGGGAACGTCAAGAACGGCATCGCCGGGAACTACACGGCGTCTCAGCGAAGTGGCTCCAGTCCTACCTAAACGAGTACACGTGGCGCTACAACCACCGCTACGACGGACGCGCGATGTTTGAGATGCTGCTGTTGAGAGCTGCGAACACAAACGTCGCTGGGCCTACCGCTACCGATTGATAAGCCAGTATCAGGCCGTCCGGACGTTTCCGTCCGCCCCATCAGACAGTCTTGAAAGCCTGCTTTCTATTCTTCCTAAGAAAAGAAAGAAAAGGCCGCTTAGCTTTCTAAGCTCGCTAGACTTTGCAAGCACCCTTTCTAAGCCGCCCAAAATTCGATGGACCGCGCGATCTTCACAGCCCAAGCTCCTGGTCGCCTCGTCACCTATGACGGGCATACCGCGTTCGTCCCAGCGCCGCTACCGCCTGACCTCGACTTTACGCCCGAGCTAGTCGCCTCCCTGAGCAGGGCCGCAAGCAGCGTAGGGCTCCTTGCGGGTACGGGCCGGAATCTCACGAACCCTCGCCTACTCATAGCTCCGTATCTTCGTCGCGAGGCGGTCCTCAGCTCGCGGATCGAGGGAACCATGAGCACGCTGGCAGACCTCTACGAGGACGAGGCTACAGGCAGCGCGAGAGGCGATGTGCGTGAGGTTCGCAACTATCTAGACGCGAACGAATATGGGCTCAAAGCTCTCAAGGACCTGCCACTTTGCCTTCGACTCCTGCGAGAAGCCCACGAGCGCCTAATGCAAGGAGTGCGCGGCCATGAGCGCCACCCGGGAAGCTTCCGCTCGTACCAGAACTGGATCGGGCCCGGGCGGGCCGCTCCAATCGAGGAGGCTCGGTACGTGCCGCCTCCCGTGCCGGACATGCAAACCGCGCTGACAGATTTTGAGACGTTCCTAAATAACGAGACCCTTCCGCCCCTTATCGTGGCGGCTCTGGCGCATTATCAATTCGAGGCCATCCATCCGTTCGGCGACGGCAACGGACGCATCGGGAGGCTACTCATATCGCTGTTGCTCCATCAGCGTGGATTGCTCCCGCAGCCGCTGCTCTATATCTCGGCTTTCTTTGAGCGGAGCGGGTCCGAGTACTACGACCGCCTTCTACGCGTCAGCACTCATGGCGATTGGAACGGGTGGCTGACCTACTTCTTGGGCGGCGTTGAGCTTCAAGCGCAGGCCGCGGTCGAGGACGCGGAGCGCCTTCTAGACCTACAGGCGAAGTATCACAGCCTTCTCACGGAGGCAAAAGCTCGACAAGCGGCTCACCAACTCGTCGATCAGCTATTTATCAACCCCTACCTCGTCGCCCCCCGCGCCGCGACGGTCTTGGAAGTGTCGGCCCCGACCGCGCGTGCCGCCATTCGAGACCTACAGGAGCAAGGAATACTCCGGGAGGTAACCGGCCGCAAGTGGCGCCAACTCTTCTTCGCCCACGACATCTTCCAGGCCATTCGTGGCGGGATGGACGAGGACTAGTCGTTGTTGTAGTCGTCGCGATCGGGCTTAGGCGTCGGCGCGACCTTCTCAAGATTCCGCAGGAACGCCCCACGTGTCGGTATCGGGATCTCGAGACCGGCGTCCGTTACCTGTGTAGGACCTTGGAGTGCGCGGGCGCGATCCCACGCGAGACGCGCAGCGTCGCGCTCTAGGTCAGCCTCGCGGCGCTCGCGCTCCGCACCCTCAGACTCGCCGCGCTCGTCAAGGAACCGTGCCGACTCCTCGCGAAGCGCGACCCGGCGTTCATGCGCCTCAGCCGTCGCCGCGAAGCGTTTAGCTTCCTTGAGTGCCTCCCGCTGATCCGACTCATCCGATTGAGGCTGAGTAGGCTCCGCCTTGTGAGTGTCAGCCATCGGAATCAAGGCTAGCGCGATGCGCCGATGCGCCTTCTGCGGCTCTGAGATCGACGCCAAAGCGCCGCCCGAGCACGTAATCCCCCAAATGGATCGGCCGGGCATATCCAGACGAGATGTTCGTACGCACCGACCGCCACGGGAGGCAGATTCGCTCCAAGGTCATCGGGATCACCGTGGGCAGTGTTTGCAGAGACTGCAACCACCATTGGATGAGCGACCTAGAGACTTGGGCCTCCACGACGCTCAAGCCCATGCTCAGAGGCGAAGGCCAAGGACTCACTGTGGAGCAGCAGGCAACTGTCGCCCAGTGGGCCACAAAGACCGCGATGGCGCTCGATCAGGTCTACCCCCCAGACGAACGTGTTTGGCCGCTGGAGGTCTGCAAAGCCCTTGTGGACCGCAAACTGCCGCCCCCAGGAGTCGGCGTTTACGTCGCCCATTACACGGGAGGCGGAGACTTCCTCAAGATCGCTCACAACGATCTATACATGCGATCGATCCCTTCAGGCACCCGCCCAGGTCCTCCAGACGGGCACCGCACGGCCGTCCGGCTCGATCGCCTCATAGTGGAAGTCCACCTGCCGAATGCGCCAGAGAATCCTTGGGGCAACGATGAGTAGGCGGCGCATCTAGCGGCACCTCGCGCCCAAGCGCCACGCCCCGCAAAGGCGACGTGGCACTCTGAGAGAGCGTCTTAGACGACGTGCCCGATCAACTGCGTGACCCGCACGCCTGCCCGCGTGGCGAACACAAAGCCGTCTGTCGTGATGTTGACCAGCCCCGCACGTTGCAAGCCACGCACATGCGTCATCGGTTCCTTGGATTCCATCTCCCGGCCGATGTCCTCCACGGACCACAGCGGCTGACCGTCGTCTGGCTGGGTCAGCAGATACAGCACGTTGCGCTCCAATTCGTCTAGCGGATGCAGCCGGTCCTCGGATATATCCTCGTCTTGCATCAGGAACAACCTCCTGGTGACAGGCCGGGGGGCAGTTCACGCTGTCGCCCCGGCCAATTGTTTGGATTGGACGGGGCAGAGTAGGACGGTTATCGGATGCCATATCTACCTACTGTTAGGGGATAATCGCCCTAAATAGTCACCTATAGTGGGCGGTATGGACGCGGTCTTCAGAGCCCTCGCCGACCCAACCCGCCGGAGCCTGCTCGATGAGCTCTTTCGCGAGGACGGCCAGACGCTGGGCGCGCTCGAGCAACGCCTGCCGATGACGCGCTTCGGCGTGATGAAGCATCTGAAGGTGCTCGAGGAGGCCGGTCTATTGACGACGAAACGGCGCGGGCGGGAGAAGCTGCACTTCCTGAACCCTGTGCCGATCAGGCTTGTCCACGATCGCTGGGTGAGCAAGTACGCCGAGCCCTGGGCCGCGGGGCTCAGCGGCCTGAAGGCAGAACTAGAGGAGACGACGATGACGACGAGTTCCGAGACAAGCGGCAAGCGGCCCTGGACGGCGGCGCCCGAGGAGAAGGTCTTTGAGATCTACATCAAAACCACCCCAGAGCGCCTCTGGGAGGCGCTGACCGACGAGGAGGCGAGGCGTCGCTACAACTTCGGCGTCGCGGTGGTCTCTGACTGGCAGCAGGGTTCGACCTATGCGCTCGCTCACCCCAGCGGCGGCACGATCGCTGAGGGCGAGATCCTCGAGGTCGATCCGCCGCGCCGGCTTGTGCAGAGCATGAGGGCGCTATGGAGCGATGAGATCAGGGCCGAAGGCACCTCGCGTGTCACCTGGGAGATCGAGCCCGTCGGCGACTCCTGCCGGCTGACCGTCACCCACGACCAGCTCGGCTCCGACGCCAACGGCGAACTCTACGGCGGCTGGCCGATGATCCTCTCGGGTCTGAAGACGCTGCTGGAGACCGGGCAGACGCTGACCACGCCGGGCTCGCTGCGCTACGCCGAAGCGAGCTGAGCACTTGAGCAGATAGTACGGCGCGTGTTTATGATCGTGACGGGGAAGGTCACGATCGAGCGGAGGGGATCGCATGCACGCAGGGATGACGCGTCGGCAGCTGTTGCAGGCAGGGGCGGCCGCGGGAATCGTGGCGCTGAGCGCCGATCCGCTGATTCAGAAGGCGCTGGCGGCCGCCCCGGGGGTGGGCAAGCTGAGCGACATCGAGCACGTCGTGATCCTTGTCCAGGAGAACCGCTCCTTCGATCACTACTTCGGCATGCTCCCCGGCGTACGTGGCTTCGGCGACGCGAGTGCGGCTGTGCTCTCACAACCCGGCTATCCGGTCGCAGGCTTTGAAGGTGAGCTGCTGCCGTTCCACCTCGAAACGGGCGGCTCCTCGCAGTGCATCAACGACATTACCCACGAGTGGTCGGCGCAGCACAAGAGCTGGAACGGCGGCGCGATGGATGGTTTCGTGCGCACGCACATCGCGGCCGACGGCCTGCAGGATGGCGCCGCGACGATGGGCTACTACGGACGCGCCGATTTGCCCTTCTACTACGCGCTGGCCGAGGCCTTCACGATCTGTGACGGCTACCACTGTTCGGTGCTCGGCCCCACTGATCCGAACCGCCTCTACAGCGTCTCGGCGACGATCGATCCCGAGGGCAGCCACGGCGGTCCGCTGATCCAGACGCTCGACTTCGGCCGTCGCGAAGCGCTCGCGGGCAGCTTCAGCTGGACGACGATGCCCGAGCAGCTGAGGGCAGCGGGGGTCAGCTGGAAGGTCTACACCGGCTCGCCCTTTGGCCAGGAGGACAACGTCCTCAGCTACTTCCACAACTACCAAACCGATCCGGCACTCGCCGCCGCGGCTTTCGCGCCGACCTACCCCAACGACTTCAAGGCGGACCTCGAACGGCGCGAACTGCCCGCGGTCTCATGGGTCAACACCTCGGGGCTGGAAACCGAGCATCCTGGGCTCTCGACCGCAAAGATCGGCGAGCACGCTGTCGCGAAACTGCTGAAACTGCTGATCCAGCACCCGAAGATCTGGGCCAAGACGGCGCTCTTCATCACCTGGGATGAGAACGGCGGCTTCTTTGACCACGTCGCACCGCCCGTGCCGCCCGCCGGCACACCGGGCGAGTTCCTCACCGTCGCCGACCTGACCGGCGCTGAGGGCGGGATCCCCGGGCCGATCGGTCTCGGCTTCAGGGGTGCCGATGCTGGTCGTCTCGCCTTTCAGCAAGGGGGGTTTCCTCGCCTCTGAGACCTTCGATCACACCTCGATGCTGCGCTTCCTGGAGACGCGCTTCGGGGCGGAGGTACCAAACCTGAGCGCCTGGCGCCGGGAAACCACCGGCGATCTGACGAGCGCCTTCAATTTCATCGCGCCGGACCACAGCAAACCGGCGCTGCCGAAGGCACTACTGCCTAAACGCGAATTCTGCGCCGCGCCCGGGCTGAGCGTCCCACCCAACTCGCTGCCCCAGCAGCCTGCCGGTCACATCCCCGCGCCGAGTGGGCCGGTCTGAGCGTCAGGGAGTCGCTTTGATCTCGAGCAGTTCTTCGCCCGAGAAGGTGCTTTTCAGGTTCAGCCCGGCCTGTTCGAAGACGCCGCCCGCGAGCGAGGCCTGAAGCACTTCGGTGGGACCGACTTCGAAGCTTTCGGGTTTCTGCTTGGGCCCGGTGGCCGTGAACTTGAGCGTGTTGGCGGCGACCATTCGGTCTTCGCTGACCACAGCCGCGATCGCCGCGCCCTGAAGCGTCACCTGAGCACCCAGCCCGCCCAGCGGTTCGCTGCATTCGAATGTCGCGGCCGGTGCTCCGCCCGAGCCGATCGACAAGCCCACCGAGATCAGCATTTTCGTTCCGCTGAGGCGGTTCTTGATGAAGGCGAGCTTGCCCTGCAGGGTGTTGGTCGCGATTTCGCCGGCTGCAGCGCCTTCACTCTGGCATGGGGCTTTGGCGGGTGTTTCGCAGCCCGTGAACGTGATGCGCACGCTCAAGCTCCGCGGACCGGCGATTTCGCCGTTGCCTTTGTCGGCCGCGCAGCTCAGCTGCAGGTGCGCGGTTTCAAGCACGCTCGGGCTGCCGGCCAGACGAAAGCCACGCTTGGCCGCGCCGGGTGTCCATTCGAATTCACCGTTGCCCGCTTCGCTTGCGAGCGTGCAGCCTGCGTCGCTGTAGCGGCCGTGGTGCACTTTTTCCCCGCCTTCGGCCGGCGTTTTGACGCAGCGCCCGAGTTCGGGGAGCTGTTCGGCGGTCGTGAAGGTGCGGTCCGTGCCGCGGCTCGTGCCACCAATGCTGCTCGCCACCAGACGCAGGTGGTAGGTGCTGTTCGGCGTCAGCCCGCTGAGGTTCGCCGACACCGCCACCGGATCGCTCCCTGCCGCAGGCAGCGAGGCACAGGCCACGCTCAGCCCATATGTGCTCGAGGTGCCATATTCAAAGTGGCAGTCGCTCAACGAGGCGCCTTCGGGGTCGACGCTCCCGTGCAATACGGCCGTGCTCTGTCCGACACCAGTAGCGGAGCTCGTTTCCACCACGGGCGCATTGGGTCCGGGTGGTTTTGAGGCGGGGCCTGGTTCGGGGCGGGTGGAGAGCAACAGCGGCGGGCGCGGCACCTGGTTGAAGTCGAAGTCGCTGGCGAGTTCGCCGAGCCCCGGAGCTTCTTCGCGCACGTCCGGGCGCGCGTCGGGACGTCCGTCGGTAGCGGGGTTCAAGCGCGAGCCTCCGAGGAAGTCGTTCTCGATGAACTTCAGGTAGGCGTCGTGGCTGAGCTGCTGGTGGTCGATGTAACCGGTCTTCGCGTAGGGGCTGATGATGATTCCGGGGACGCGCGGGCCGTAGCCGTTCTGGTCGACCTGCGGCGGCACGACGTGGTCATAGAAGCCACCCCAGTCATCCCAGGAGAGAAAGATCGCGGTGCTGCCCCAACAGGGGCTGCGCATGATCGAGTTGACCAGCGTCGTGACGTAGGCCTGGCCTTTGGACACTCGCGAGGGCGGGTGCTCTGAGACCTTGATGTTGGGGTCGATCCAGGACACGTTCGGAAGCCCGCATTTGCCGGGTTCCTTGACCGCGCTGTTGAAGCCGTTGAGCGACTGGATGTTTTCGAGCTGGCCGTCCTGCTGGACGTCGGTGAAGTCCGCCAGCGGGTTCCAGATGCCTGGAGTCTTCGGGCCCTGTTTGATCGGTTTGCATTTGATCGCTTCGTCGGACTCGCAGTCCGGCTCGGCGCCTTCATAGATGTAATAGCGCCAGCTGACATTGGCCTTGGCCATCAGGTAGGTGAGATCCGTCCACGCGTAGGTCGCTTTGCCGGGCGTGATCGGGCTGTTCCAGTCGACGCCGGGGAGCACCGGTTCGAGCGAGTTCGTGCAGTCCAGCCCGGCCGGGTCGCCATTGGGGCAGCGTGCCGACCAGCCCGAGACGAGGAACAGATGCTCGGGCAGGCTCCACGAGGAGGAGGATTGGAACATGTTGTCCTGCAGCACAAAGTTCTGCGCATAGGCCCAGTAATTGGGGATCTCGCGCGCGTCGTGGTAGCCCATCACGCTGCAGGGTTCGGGTTCTTCTTTTTCGACTTCGCCTTCGGGTTCTGCTTCGCTTTCAGACGCTTTGCAGGAGCTGCAGTTGGGGTTCGTCGAGCTGCACTTCAGCCCCGTCTCGGCCTGTCCCACGAAGCCATCCATCTTGCCCCCATCGACATCGGCGATCGCCGCTGCAACGCCGTGCGGCCCACCGTAGCTGCGGTCACTGGAGCTGTGGTAGGGCGCGATGCAGCCGCCGTTGAGGGGATCGGGGATGCACACGCCGGCAGGGATCCCGCGGGCGCCCGGGTAGGTGCCGAAGTAGGAGTCGAAGGAGCGGTTCTCCTGCATGATCATCACCACATGCTTGATGTTGTGGATGCCTTCAGCCGGCGTGGCGCGGGCCTCGCTGGTGCCGATGAGGCCGATCAAGAACGTGGCGAGAAGTGCACCGAGCGCCGTAGCGAGCGTGCGGTGGCGCAGCGTCATGGTGCTGCTCAGCAACGACGACATCCATTCCCCTCTTCTTGACAGCTCATCCCCGGGAGCGTTCGCAACTGTCCAGCGTCCTGCTGGTCGCGGGAGTGTACACCGCTATAAGCTTGTTTGGAAACGAGCGGTGAGGTGTGAAGGATGGGTGATCTGCCCGCAGGCGACTGGGTCGTGGACTGTGCGCGCTCGAATGTGGGTTTCAGCCTCAAGCACATGCTGATGAGCACGGTCAAGGGCTCCTTTCACGACTTCGCCGGCACGCTCAGCCTCAGCGATGGGGCCGCGCAAGCTTCAGGCTCGGTTGAGGTCGCCTCGCTCGCTACGGGCGAGCGCGTTCGCGATGAGCACGTGCTGAACTCGGCGGACTTCTTCGACCTCGCCAGCCATCCCCAGATCAGCTTCCGCTCGACCTGCGTTGAGCTCGACCGCCGGCGTTTGAAGGTGATCGGCCCGCTCAGCATCCGCGGCAACAGCCACGAGATTCAGCTCGAGGGGCAGATCGACCGCGTCGTGCCCGAGCCCGGCGCGGGGATGCGCGCGGAGATCTCGCTGCGCGGCGAGATCGAGCGCAGCGACTTCGGCTTGGTCTGGAATCAGGCGCTCGATACGGGCGGCCTGCTGCTCGGGAGCAAGGTCAAGATCGCACTCGAGATCGTGGCGGTCAACGCGACCGCAAGCGGCGCCTGAGCCGAGAAGGGGGTCGGCGTTCGTCAGTCCGCGGGCGTCTCGGCGGCGGACACCGCAAAAACGATGTGCCGGCGTGCGAGCGTGAGATACGGGTGCAGTTCGATTGGGCCGCCTTCGAACGGGGCCACGGTCACGTCGGTGAGCGTGATGAAGTCGCGCTCGGAGGCGTTCAGGACGTCTGAGACGCGGCTGCGGTAGCCATCGCGCGCGAGCGTCAGCACGCCCTCGATGCGGTGGCGCTCGGTCTCAACCCGGATGCGCTCCTGGCGGTGCTCCATCACGGGCGAGGGGTCCTCCGCGTATGGCTCATCGCTGCTCACGCGCTTCCATTATGCTCAGCGGCGCACCGATATAGTTCTGCGAAAAGCGTGGTGCGCCGGCCCGTGGGGCCGGCAGCGACGATCTTGACGCGCGCTCGCATCGCGCTGCGCCTGCCCGAGCTCGCGACGCAGCAGGCGCAGGCCGACCGGGCCAACGCGCAGGCGCACGTGGCCCGCGCGCGCGGCCGGTAGTCCTCGGGCGATAGCGATCAGCGCTACCTGGCGCCGGGCTTCCCGATCGCGGCGAGCGTCGCTGAGACGAGAACCTTGCAGCCGCGCTGACAACTCACGCTCGAGCGCCAAGGCTCTCCGCGCGAGCATGCCCCTGGCTCGCGGCAGGCTCAACCTTCAGCACCGGCGCCACGTCCAGCGGCGGCGGCCAACTGTCCGGTGCCGAGCAGCCGCCGCTGTTTGGAGCGATTAGGTTGAAGCGCTGATGCGGTTGTTGTTCGTGTCCGCCACATAGACCGAGCCGTCGCAGCCGACCGCGATCGCGCCCGGCTGCGAGAAGCTAGCCGTAGCCGGCCCCGCGCCGCCCCACTTGGTGAGGAAATGCCCTTCGCCGTCAAAGACCTCGACGCGGTTGTTTTCGCTGTCGAGCACAAACACGTTCCCGCCCGCATCGATCGCGATGCCGTTCGGCGAGTGGAAGTGTCCGTCGCTCGTGCCGCGTGAGCCCCAGATCGTGAGCACGTTGCCTGCAGGCGTCAGCTTGACGATGCGATTGTTGCCGGTGTCTGCGACGTAGGCCGTTCCGTCGCCATCGACTGCAACCGCAGCCGGATGATTGAACTCGCCGACTCCGCTCCCCGCTTCGCCATTGCCGCCGCCCGCGCCCCACCTGGCGCGCAGCGTGCCTTCGGGTCCATAGACGAGCACCCGGTTATGCCCCGTGTCCGCGACGAAGGTCTCATCGGGGCCGGCCGCGACGGCGACCGAGCCGGCGCCGCTGAACTGTGCCCCGCCGATGCCCGCGGGACCGGCGATTTCATCGAGAAAGGTCCCATCGCCCCACATCTGCACGAGCCGTGAGTGGGCACGGTCGGCGACATAGACCGAGCCGCGTGGGTCGACCGCGATCCCGGCCGGCGCGTTGAAGCTCGCGGCATAACCGCCTGCCGTCGTCCACTGCCCGGTGAACGCTCCGCTGCCGGCGGCGAAGGTCTCGATGCGATTGCCGACCGTGTCGGCGGCCAACAGCCGCCCTGCCGGATCGATCGCCAAGCCGCGCGGCGCGGTCAGCTGGCCGGGGCCGCGGGCTGAGATCCCGAGCGTGCGCAGATAGTTGCCGTTCGGGTCGTAGACCTCGATGCGGTCGTTGGCGGTATCGGTCACGTAGGTATCCCCCGCGGGGTCGCTCGCCAACGCGCGAGGAAAGGCGAGCTGTCCCGGTTTGGAGCCAAAGCCGCCCCAGGCGCCGAGGAAGGCCGAGCTGCGGCGATAACTTGACCACGCGGTGGTTGATGTCGTCGGCGACGTACATGTTCTCGGCGCGTCCAGCGCCACCCCGTAGGGGAAGCCGAACTGCCCCCGGCCGGTGCCGTGGGTACCGACGGCCGCCTGGAAAGCGCCTCTCGGGTGCGAATCGCTCGATGCGATGGTTGTCGTCGTCGCTGACGATCACCTCGCGTTTCATTCGCCGCCACGCCGCGCGGATAGGAGAACTGCCCGAGGCCGCTGCCCTTTGTGCCCCAGGCCATCCCTTCGCCGCCTGAGAGGTTGAAGCGCTCGATGCGGTCGTTGCCGCTGTCGGCCACGTACACGTAGTTGCCCGCCACCGCGATGCCCCCGCCCGGCGGCTTTGTGTAGTTCTGTGAGGAGCCGAAGTTGAACTCCCCGACTTCGCTGCCCTGGTGCCCCCAGGCCGTGAGGAAGTTGCCGTTCGTGTCGAACTTCTGGATGCGGTTGTGGCTGGAGTCGACCACGTAAACGTTGCTCGCCGCATCGGTTGCGATCCCGCCGATCGGCCCGAACTGCCCATGGCCGCCGCCATAGGAGCCCCACTCGCCACGAATGTCGCCGGCTGGGCTGAACTTCTGGACCACATAGCTGAGCTGGTCGGCGACGTAGACGTTGCCCTGGGCATCCACCGCCACCGCCTCGGGGAAGCGCAGGACGCCCTCGGCGCGCTGGCCGATCACCTGGGCGGCCACATAGGGGCAGGAGATCGCGCCGGGACAGGGCGTGGCCCAGGCGGCGGCGGTTGTGATGCTGAGGGCGAGCGCCAGAGCCAGAGCCAGAGCCAGGAGGGATGCCGTCAGCGGGGCGACGCCTATGGCAGCGGCGTCCTTTCCATCGGCAGGCTGCGCAAGAGACGGCGATGAGGGGCCCATTGCCCGCTCGGAACACGGGTGGGGGCGCAGGGTGCGGTCGTGTGCAACTCCTTCACGAGCTCATATGTTTGCCATCGAACGCTGTATCGCCATTGCTATACAGCAACTTTTTTTATGTCGTGCGGGCGAGCTGGGGGCCCCACCGGCGCGAGCTTCTGGACACAGCGCCGAGCGGCCGGCTCAGCCGATGGGCTCGCGCTGGCGCACGGCGGACAGCCCGGCACGGGCCACGGGAGCGAGGTTGGGGACGCTGCCAGAAGGCCGGTTGCGCTCCTCGCGCACGATGTAGAGCGGGCGGTGCTTGACCTCGTCGTAGATGCGCCCGACGTACTCGCCGATCACGCCCAGCGCGATCAGCTGGATGCCGCCGAGCAGCAGGATTGCGATCGTGATGGCGCCGAAGCCGGGCAGGTAGGAGTCGAAGATCCGCAGGACGATCACGACCGGTATCGCGATGAAGGCGACGACCGGCGGAGAGCATCCCGGCATAGGTGGCCAGCTGCAGCGGAAGATGGGAGAAGGAGGCGATCGCATCGAGGGAGAAGCGCAGCATCTTGCGCAGCGTGTACTTCGTCTCGCCCGCGTGGCGGGCGTCGCGCTGATAGGAGACGGCGGTCTGGTTGAAGCCGACCCACACGGTCATCCCCGCGCAGGAAGCGTGAGCGCTCGGTCATCGCCAGCAGCGCGTCGAGCGCGCGGCGGTCGAGCAGGCGGAAGTCGCCGGAGTTGGGCTCGAGGTCGACCTGGGCGAGCTTGTCGAAGAGCTTGTAGAACCACGAGGCGGTCGCGAGCTTGAAGGCGGTCTCGCCTTCGCGCTCCTTGCGCACCGCGTAGACCACGTCGGCGCCCTGGCTCCACTGGGCGATCATGTCGGGGATCAGCTCGGGCGGATCCTGCAGGTCCGCGTCGATCATCGCCACGACATCGCCGACGGCGTGCTCGAGCCCGGCGGTTAGCGCCGCCTGATGGCCGAAGTTGCGCGATAGGTGGATGACGCGCACCCGCGGGTCGGCGGCCGCGGCGCGGTCGAGCAGCTCGGGCGTGCTGTCGGAGCTGCCGTCGTTGACGAGCACGAGCTCGAACTCGAAGTCGGCGACCGCGGCGGTCGTGCGCGCGATGAACTCCTCGACGAGCTCCTCCTCGTCGTAGACCGGGCGCGACCACGCTGAGCAGAGTGGGTGTGCGAAGTGGTGTGTCCGACATGGTCGTTGCCTTCCGCGGGCGAGGTTGAGCCGTCGTCTGTTGAGGATCTTCGACGAGAGGCTTAAGCCATCGCTCAATTTATCGTTCATCCTGTCTGTGGATGTCCGCCGAGCACAAGACAGCCCAAGCAGTCGCCCACAAGCGTAGCGGGACCGCGCGCGCGTCTAAGACGCACCGCTGTTGATCCAGTTCGTCAAGTTTGGGATCGTCGGCGTCTCCAACACGCTGCTGACCTTCATCGTCTACACGCTGCTGCTGAAGGTCTTCGGCGTCTGGTACCTCGCAGCCTCGGCCATCGGCTTCGGTGTGGGGGCCACGAACGGCTTTCTGCTCAATCGCCGCTGGACGTTCCGTGAGCACGTCGGTGACACGCTCACGCCGGTGCGCTGGGCGATTGTGCAGGGCTGTGGACTCGCGATCAACGAGGGCCTGCTCTACCTGCTCGTCCACGACGCGCGCTTGGACAAGCTCCTCGCGCAGGCGCTGCGCGACGGTGGTCGTGACGTGACCACCTTCTTCGCCAACCGCGCGTGGACGTTCCGCATGCACACGCCGGCCGTCGCCGCGGTCGACGGCGACTGAGCGCTGCTCAGCGGAAGACGGCCAGCAGGGAGAGGCCGGCGGGGATGCGCACGCCGCGCTTGATCAGCGCCGCCTCGAGTGCGAGCGGGCGCTCGAGCACCCAGTTGAGCGGCTCCGGCGGCACCCACAGGTCGAGGCTCGACTCGGTGGTCTTCGTGCTCAGACGGTCGAGCACGCGCAGCACGATCGCGGCGGGCAGCAGCAGCGAGTTGAAGTAGGTGGTGCGCGCCTGCCGCCAGCCGGCCTGCTCGGCCACGCGCTGCAGAGAGCGGCGTGTGTAGCGGCGATGGTGGTGGTTGATCTCGTCGTGCCCGCTCCACAGCCACTGGTAGGCGGGCACGGTCACGAGCAGCGACGCCGCCGGGCGCGACGGTGCGGCGCAGCTCGCGCAGCGCGGTGAGGTCGTCCTCGAGGTGCTCGATCACGTCGAGGCTGACCGCGAGGTCGAAGCTGTCGTCGGCGAAGGGCATCTCCAGCACCGAGCCCGCGATCACCTCGCCGGCGTGGCGTTCGCGTGCCAGCGCGACGCTCGTCTCAGAGAGCTCGACGCCCGTGACCGTCCCGTGGCGGGCGAGCTCGACCATGTTGCGCCCGCTGCCGCAGCCGGCGTCGAGGATGCGCGCGCCGCTCGGTCAGCCCCAGCCCGGCGATCACGCCCTCGAGCACGGTGCGTCGCCCTCGATACCACCAGTGGCGATCCTCGGCCTGGTGGGTTTGCAGCTCGTAGTCCCTATCCATGCGGGCCCGCATCTTTTCCTAAAGGTGGCCTCTCGCGCGGTGCGCCCTCCGTCGAGGCGCGCTCAGGAGGCGTCTCGAGGCTCGCTCGGATCGCGTACTGCAAGACCCCTCCGGCCCGCGCCAGACAGCCACGGCGCGTCGTTGGCCGGGTCCATCGCGACCGCGGCCTGGCTGTTGGAGCCGGGTGGCGCGACCTGCTCGGGGGCGGCGAAGGCCGTCCTGTCGGGGAAGGTGTCGAAGCCGCGCGCGGCACATAGAGCGCTTGTCGCGCCTTCGCCGGGCTCGCTCCACAGCAGCAGCGCATCGCCCTTCGGGCCCGGGCGCGAGCGCTTCGAGCAGCGCATCGCCGGCGGGCGCAGCGATCGTCGTCGGCGGCGCCGATCCCGAGCAGGTCGATCGCGGCGCGTGCGAATCACCCAGCGGTCTTCCGCTAGGCCGGCCCAGGCGAGCATCACGCTCTCGGAGCTCAGGCGCACGAGTTGCGGTGAGGCACTCGGGGTGGGAGACCCGGTCGGGGTCGCGGAAGCTGCTCGAGCAGCTTGGGGGTGCCGAAACGCACGCCGGTACCGGAGCGGTCGAGGTAGCACGCGCATGCTGCCGTGGCGATCTTCGGCCCAGGCGACGATCGCGCGGTTGTCGTCGCTGAGCAGCGTTGTCAGGTGCGACTCGGCCCGCAACGCTCGCGAGACGCTGGAGTGGCTGCAGGCCACCGGATGCAGGCAGCCAGCGGGCGAGCAGCGTGCCGTCCTGTACCCAGGCCGCGAGCGCGTCGGTGCGGTAGTCCAGCGCGAGCGAGAGGTTCTGCGGGGCACCGATCTCGGGTGGGTGACTCACTACGGCGCGCGAGGCAAGGCTGCGAGCGAAGTAGCGCTCCACGCGCAGGCCCACAACACCGCCGGCAGCGGTGGAAGCGATCGCGACATCCCCCAGATAGCCGCGCGCGAGGGCGAACGGGGCGGAGACGCTCGCCAGTGGGCTAAAGGGTCCGCCGACGAGACCTTGTGCGAGCTGTCCGGCGCCTGCACGGGCGCCGCGAGTGCTTGCGAGCAACGATCTGCCCGTGTGGTGCGGCGCTTGCGAGTAGCGGACCCGTCAGCGGGAGCGGCTTCCCCGCGGCGGTTCTAGGGATCGATTCGCCGCCGGGCACATCGCCTGCGCCCAGTCGTGCCACGCGGGCGCCTTCACCGCCGGCACAGGCAGGTGCAGCACGCCATACGACCGCGCCCGGGCCGGTTGCGTGACTCGGGCTGTCGTCCGGGAAGAGCACCTGCGGCGCTTCAAGCGCTGGGCAGGCTCGAGAGCGTGGCCGGCGGCGACCACACGCCAACAGCGGCCACGCTGACGCCGCTCCCGCTGAGCACGGCACTGAGGCTCGCTGCGCTCAGCGAGCGCGACCAGCGCGGGAAGCGCGCAGCACACGGCGCCCGGCGCGAGCAGCCCGGCTCAGGAGGCCAGCGCCGAGCGCAGGAAGCTGACCGTGCGCTCCCAGGACAGCTCGGCCTGCGCCTTGTCGTAGGTGCCGAGGCGGTTCGTGTCGTTGAAGAATGCGTGTCCCGCGCCCTCGTAGTAGTCGAAGGTCACCTCGACGCCCGCCTCGCGCAGCTCGGTCTCGAGCGCTTCTGCGGCCTCCTCGGGCACGAATTCGTCGGCGGTGCCGAAGTGGCCGAGCACGGGCCCTTTGATCGTCGGAGAAATCCGGCTTGCCGTGGGGCATCACGTAGTAGTAGGTCACCGCTGCGGCGATCTCGGGGCACGTGGCGGCGGCCCACACCGACAGCCCGCCGCCGAGGCAGAAGCCGACTGAGCCGACGCCCGTGCCCTCGACGCCCGGCTGGGACTTGAGGTAGTCGGCGGCCCCGCACATGTCCTTCTCGGCCTGCTCCATCGACAGCGCCATCATCTTCTGTTCGGCCTCGCTCGGCTGGGTCGTGGTCTCGCCGCGGTAGAGATCCGGGGCGAGCGCGTAGAAGCCCTCGGCGGCGAGGCGGTCGCAGATCGAGCGGATGTGCTCGTCAAGGCCCCACCACTCCTGCATCACGATCGTGGCCGGACCGTGCTCGCCGGCGGGCACGGCGAGATAGCCGGGAGCGCTGCCGGCGCTGGTGGGGAACTCGATGTCGGGCATAGGCTGGCTCCTTGTGTGCGTCGCTGGTCGGGTGCCCTCCGGCGCTCGTCCGGGGACTGGCGAATGTTCGCATAGCGGTGTCTGCCGCAGCCGCAAGACCGCGTCTGCAGCCGCAAGAGGAGAGGCCAACGCCATGGATGCCGTGAACCACCAGTTTCGAGCTCGCCGCGCCGCCCGGTCGGTCTGCCCAAGCCCAGCGACTGGACCTACGCCGAGAGCGCCAGTGCCCGAGCCCGCCGACGGCGAGGTGCTGGTCAAGGTGCGCTACATCTCGCTCGACCCCGCGATGCGCGGCTGGATGAACGACGCGCGCTCATACATCCCGCCGGTGGGCATCGGCGAGGTCATGCGCGCGCTCGCAGCAGGCGAGGTGATCGCCTCCAAGCACCCCGAGATCGCCGTCGGCGATCACGTCACCGGCCTGCTCGGCGTGCAGGAGTACGCGGTCGCCCACGGCAACGCGGTGGTCAAGGTCGACATCTCGCTGGCGCCGCTGCCGGTCTACCTCGGCACGCTCGGCATGCCGGGCATGACCGCCTACTTCGGGCTGCTCGACATCGGCAGACCGCAAGCGGGCGAGACGGTGGTCGTCTCCGGCGCCGCCGGCGCGGTCGGTGGCATCGTCGGGCAGATCGCCAAGCTCAAGGGTGCGCACGTGGTCGGCATCGCGGGCGGTGCGGAGAAGTGCCGCCACGCGCTCGAGGAGCTCGGCTTCGACGCGATGATCGACTACAAGAGCGAGGACGTGATGGCCGCGCTCGCGAAGCACTGCCCGAAGGGGATCGACGTCTACTTCGACAACGTCGGCGGCGAGATCCTCGACGCGGCGCTTGCGCACCTGGCGCGTAATGCGCGCGTGATCATCTGCGGCGCGATCTCCCAGTACAACGCGACCGAGCGCGGTGCGGGGCCCCTCCAACTACCTCTCGCTGCTCGTCAACCACGCGACCATGACGGGCTTCGTGGTCTCCGACTATGGCGCTCGCTACGCCGAGGGTGCGCAGGAGATGGCCGGCTGGCTGGCCGCGGGCAAGCTCGTCTCGCGCGAGGACATCGCCGAGGGCTTTGAGAACTTCCCTGACACGCTGCTGCGTCTGTTCAGCGGCGAGAACACGGGCAAGCTCGTGTTGAAGGTTGGCTAGGGCGTGAGCACGTGCGCGCGTGGCCGGGTCGATGCGGCCGTCGAGCAGATCGAGATAGGCCTGCTCGATGGCCTGCGGGCCTTGGCCGTGGATCACCGAAAGCCAGCTGCTCGGTCCACTCCACATAGGGCTGCCAGGCTTCGGCGAGCTTCGCTTCGAAGCCCTCGCGGCCCCAGTCGCCCGTGCGCTTGGCGACCCGGTCGGGCGCGAAGAAGAAGGTCGGACGCGGCCCGGGCAGCGCCTCGGGCACCGCGCCGAGGCTGTCGTGATGGGTTGCGCCGACGACCGCCGAATGGGCCAGGTCCTCGCGGTAGTGGTTATGCACGCTATTGCGCAGCTCGGCATCGCCCGCCATGTCGACGTAGACCGCGCGACCCTGGGGCAGTGCGTCGAGCTCGTCGTAGCTGACGACGACGTCGTAGACGCCGAGCCCGCGTGTGAACTCCGCGCTGCGGGCTGAGGTCAGCCCGACCACGTCGACGCCTGTGCGGCGCGAGAGCAGGAAGGCGAGCGCGCTTGAGGTCTTGCTCGAGGCGCTTGAGAGCACGACCATCTCAGCGCCGAAGCGGTCGCTGTCTGCGAGGAAGTCGTCGATCAAGTAGGAGGTGAAGAACAGCGGACGCAAGAGCATCTGCGCGTCCTCGGTGTCCGCGGCATAGGTCGGGTCGGCCGCGGTCAGCGTGTAGCCGTTGTAGGCAGCCGGCAGGGCTGCGCGGTGCGGCGTGGCATCGATGAAGCCGCGGGCGTCCACGCGCACGGGCGCGACCACGAGCTCGCTCGAGGGCGGCAGATAGCCGTACACGCGCGCACCCACTGTGAGCTCGGCGACGTTGCTCGCGGTGACATCGGCAAAGCCCCACACCGGCACGCGGCCCCAGCCCTCCTCGGCTGGAAAGAAGTTCCAGTAGGACATCGCCTCGCCGAACATTGCGTAGGTGATGTTGTTCGAGGTCAACCCGAAGGCACTGACGTTGAGCAGCGCCTGGCCGCTCTGCAGCTCCGGCGTGGGCGCCTCGCTGAAGCGCGTGCGGTGCAGGTCGTCCTTGGCAACTAGGAAGTCCACGAGCGCGCAGCTTACGCGAACTTGCTATACGTCCCAGCGACGTATGCCCGGGAACGGCCAAGAGAGCCCGGCGGACGCGGAGCAACTGCTTGCAGTAGTGGGCGACGTGTGTGGCTTGCTCGATATCGAGGAGCTGCGCCAGGGCATGCTCGCCTCCCCCATGCGGCGCTGCGCGCGGCGGGGTTGACCAAACGCGAGTCCGAGGTCCTGCACCTACTTGCGCTGGGTCGCTCAAACCACCACATAGCTGCCGCCCTAGGCATCAGCTATCGCACGGTCGGCAAGCACCTCGAGCATGCCTTTCGCAAGCTCGGTGTGGGCGATCGCTCATCCGCGGCCGGGCGCGTGTGGGAGCTGGCGGGACTCGTCGGGGCGAGCGGCTGAGACACCCTCACGCAGGCGCTCGAGCCTGCGCGTCTGGTGTGGCAACAACCCGAGCGCAAATGCCACAAAGGCGAGCGCCGATCCGGTGATCAGCACCTCGACTGCACCGAGGCTTTCAGCCAGTGGTCCGGCGAGGATGTAGCCAACCGGCAGCAGCGCAAAGGAGATCATCCAGTCGAAGGAGCTGACGCGCGAGAGCGCCTCGGGTGGGATCCGCTCCGCGAGCGCGGTCAGCCACCAGATGTCAAACAGCGCGAAGCCGGCACCTGCGATCACCGTGGCGGGGATCACGAGGGTGAGCGTCAAGCCAAGCGCGTAGAGGATGCTTGTGAGCGGCCACAGCGCGGCCATCAACATCGCCATCCGCATCGGGAAGCGGGGGCGCCAGGCGACGCCTGCGAGTGAGCCGAGGATCGTGCCGAAGCCGAGCGCGGCCTCGACGATCCCGTAGACCGAGACGTGCCCGTACTGCTGACGCGCGACAAGTGGTCCGAGCACGAACCACGGCGCGAGACCGAAGAACAGGCCGAGGGAGAAGGAGGCGAGCGTGGCCCATACCCACACACGCGAGCGGACCTCGCGTGCCCCGGTGCGGATGCCCTCCCAGACGCCTTCCGGTGCAGTGGTTCCTTCCTTACTTGCTCCCACCTCGCCGGCGATCGTCGCACTGTCGCGACGGCGCGGGCGGACCTGCAGGAGCAGGGCGGCGCTGACGAGGAAGGTCGCGGCGTCGAGCGCAAAAGCCCAACCCGCCCCTGCGCCGAGCACGAGCGCCGTCGCGAGCGCGGGCCCGGCGAATTCGGCGACGTTGTTGGACATCGTCGCGACAGCCGTCGCCGGCTGGATGTCATCCTCGGGCACGGTCTGGGGCAGCAGGCCATTGGCGGCTGGACGGAAGAACGCGTCGGCGCTGCCGAAGAGCATCTCGATCACGATCACCTGCCAGATCCGAACCGAGCCCGTGAAGATCAGTACGGTCAGCAACGCGTGCAGGCTGAAGCGCACGAGGTCGGTGACGATCATCACGCGATGGCGGGGGAGACGGTCCGCCCAGACGCCGCCGACGAGCAGGAAGGTCACCATCGAGAGCGCGTAGGCTGCGAGCACCAGGCCGAGGTCGGTGGCGCTGCCGGTCAGGCCGACGACGAACAGCGCCAGCGCGACGAGCACGATCTTGTCGCCGATCACGCTCGCGGACTGCGCGAGCCAGAGGAAGCGAAAGTCGCGGTGCGCGAGCACCCGCCTGATCTCGGAAAGGTTGGCCATCGACGACTCAGCTTGACGCAGCTGAGCCGCCGCGGCCCGGTTCACGTTGCGAGGACGGCGCTGCGACGTCCCGCCAGGCGCTCCTGTGCATAGCTGCGCCCACGCTCGGCGTCGCCGGTCGCAAAGGTCGCAATGTCAGCGAGCGTGACGATGTTGCCGAGCGCCCCCCAGGTGCCGTCGGGGATCTCCGGCGTGAAGACCCACACGCGTGCGGGATCGCGCTCGTGGGCGCCGTCCTCCGCGTCGAGCACGGCCTCGGTGATCGCAGCCACCATCGCTTGGCGGCGTTCGGCGTCGTACTGCCCCTCGGGAACCGAGGCCACGAAGCGGTAGCGCGGGGCCTCGGCCGGGGCGCCTGCGACGTAGACGTTCTCGGGACGGTGCACGAACAACCAGGCGATCGAGCGGACCTGCGGGTTGGTCGGGTCAGCGCCCTCGTTGACGATCAGGATGTCGGTGAGCTGGGCGAGCAGTCGCTCCTCGGCCGCGGCTGAGAGGGCGCCGGCAGGGATGTAGGCATCGAGCATCGGCATGGTTTGTGCCTCCTTCCGGCGCGAGCCGGAGTCATCGGTTGGACAAGTCACTCCTCTAACAAGAGTGACCATAAACGAGTGACTCTTCTTATGCAAGCGATATGATGCGAGAGCATGAAGCGCACACCGCTCGACCATCACCCTTGCTCGATCGCGAGGACGCTCGACGTGGTCGGCGAGTGGTGGACGCCGCTGATCCTGCGCGACGTCGCCTACGGCGTACGCCGCTTCGGCGAGATCCAAGAGGACCTTGGAATCTCGGCTAACGTGCTCGCCGACCGCCTTGAGGTGCTCGTCAGAGAGGGCATCCTCGAGACGCGCTCCTACCAGCAGCGCCCGCCCCGCCACGAGTATCGGCTGACCGAAAAGGGAGCCGAGCTCGTCCCCGCGCTGCTGGCGCTGATGCAATGGGGGGACCGCTGGAAGTGGCCAGGCGCACGTGGCCCAGTACGCGTCGTGCACGCCGACTGTGGCAGTGAGGTCCACGTCTCGCCCTACTGCCCCGAGTGTGAGCGCGAGCTGTCCGCCGCGGAGCTGCGCGCCAAGCCCCGTGGGGGCGTCGTCGCGCCGCCCGGGGAGCACGAGCCCGGCCACATCACCGGCGAGCGCCTGCGCGCTGCCCGGCGCGACGGGCTCAGCCTCGAGGGTTAGCGGGCTGAGCGCGCTCGCTCAACCCGGTCGCAGCCCTTCGCCGCATAGAACCTGGTTTCAAAATGAGGGTGCGGTCGGGGTGTTCATGGACCAAGCTGGGCGACGCGGGCCGGTGAAGGCCGTGCTGGTGGCACGGGCAAGACGGTACGTGGCGCTCCAGCGCCGCGTCCAGGGACGCATCCGGGCGTGCCGATCATTTTGAAACAGGTTCTAAGCCCGTTCGATCGTGAACGGCACATTATTTTCCGACGTCACACCGATTGCGTTGCGCACGACGATCGGAGCCTGCTTCGTTTTGTCCGTGCCCCAGGCCGCGTCGGGAACCTTCGGCACCGTGAGCTTGACCCAATCCGAGCCTGAGGCGCTCGTGACAGCCTGGCTCGCGGTCGGTGAGACGTCCTGCTCGACGAGCGAGCCAAAGAGGACCTTCATCGGCTCCTTGGTCTGGGTTCGCTTACCGCCGACGGAGACGGTCAGCAGATTCGAGCCGTAGATCACGACCTCATCACCTTCCTTGGCGCTTTCGGGGACGATCTGGTCGATGCGTGGCTTGGCGTCCTTCGCCGTCCACTTGTTGGCGATAAATGCAGTCGCCCCGAGCGTGGAGAGGCCGATGAGCAGTTCGGGCAAGCTAGGCAAGCCCTCCCATGATTCGCGGATGAACATGACGATGAACACAAGCAGGGTGATTGCGCCGAAGAGGAGGTACTGCGTGTCTAGGAGATCGGTCTGACCCGTGTCATCGGAGAAGGCCTGAGAGACGCGTTCTGCAAGCTTGGTTTCTTCATCCCCGGCAGCGAGCTTCACCAGCGCGCCTCTTTCGACGGCACTGGTGACAAGCGCCTTGGCACCGACAAGCGCCACGAACGGGCCACCTAGCAGGACTAGATATTCGTCCTGCAGCCCTTGGTCGAGGAACTGCTTCCAACCGCCCGGGGCGCCCACCCAATCGGCCACGGCCAGGGACAGCATCGCCCACCCGAGCACCCACGTCCACGCGAAGGCACTCAACTTCGACGTCGAGAGTCGATTGTCGGCGCCCACGAGGATGCCGGGGATGCTTGTCTGCGGGTCGCCGGTCGTCTGCTTGGCACGGCGCACGGCGATGCTGTGCAGCACGCCGATCAGCAGCGATATGAGGATGATCCCCTCCAGTGAAGCCACGTGTCCAAACCAGCGCTTCTCTCGCTGCGACGCCGTGTGTTCAACAATTTCCACGAGCAGAATGAAGCCGGCAAGGCCGTTGCCGAGCAGGCAAGCAGAGATAAAGAACTTCCACCGAACGTTTGACATTTGTCCCCCTTCAGGTCACTGGGTGGCAGCGCAGGCCGGCCCGAGGGCAGCCAGCCTAGGGGCTATGACGTAAACATGCAAGTACCCAAACGGCGCTTTTCACCCTCAGGTCCACACAGGTGGTCAAACAGTCACAGCAATTCGTTTGGCTCATCTAGTTCGGCCTCTATGGATAGCCCGATCGGTCGCGCTGAGCGGTGAGCTACTGACTTATCCGCTCGCGAGGAGGGCGAGCTGAAGCGCCTAACGCTCCCCGTCCCAGTAGTCAACTCCGCCGTCCGCACGACGGAGCATGATCTTGTCGCGATCATCGTCGGGCCACACGCCGATCTTGTCGCTGTCGGGATAGACCGCGACAGCGGGCGTGCGCGCGCTTGAGAACATCATCAGCCGTGCGGTGTCTGCGCCGGTGTTGCTCGTCTTGTGGGCGCCGGCCGGGCCGGGCGCGAAGCAGACGGCCTCGCCGCGCGCAAGCGTCTCCTCGCCCTCGGGCGTGCGCAACAAGACGCTGCCCTCGAGTACCACGAGCCACTCCTCCTCGTACTCGTAGTGGTACGGACAGATGCTCTGTCCCGGCGGCAGCTCGAAGACCTTGACGGCGAGGCTCTTCCCGCCGAGCAGCTCGCTCAGGTGTAGCGCCGCCGATTCGTAGCCCGGCGGGTCTGAGGCGTCGTACCCACAGGCGTCGCTGAAGACGTTGGCCTTGCGCATCGCATCAGTCTATTTGCGCTTGCTCTGCTTGGCCTGGTGCTCGATGACCTTGCCGAAGGCCTGTTCGAGCTGGCCGGTCATGCGCAGCTTGAAGAGCGCCAAGAGCGCCTCGGAGGCGAGCGGGCGCAGCGCATCGACACCCTCGATCAGCTCATCCCAACCATCGTCGGGCTGACCCGCTTCGTCGAAGGGCCGCCAGAGCTCGCGCAGGAACAACTTCGTGAAGTCGCTGGAGACCGAGTCGCAGTCGCGGCTCATGCGCTCGACGAGCACGAGCGCGGAGTGCATCGGGATGCCCAGCGCAACAACCTGCTCGGCGGCGTGCAGCAGTGCCGGGCTGGGTACTTCGAAGCGGTCATCGCCGAGCGGCAAGAGCAGCTTGAGCTTGCGTACGCGGTCGGCGTCCTTGGCGCTCGAGCTCGCCGAAGCGCTCGATCAGTTCGGCCGCGGTGATCAGTTCGGGCTGCTCCGGCTCGAAGGGCGTTGTGACCGCCTTGCGTAGACCGAGCAGCCGCTCGGCGAGCCCATCGGAGCCGCTCAGCAGGCGCTCGATCGCGGCGAGGTTGAAGCCGTCGGCCTGTAGGTCGAGGATCAGCTTCAGGCGGGCTACGTGCTCGGCGTTGTAGTAGCCCACGCGTGCGCGCACCTCGGGCGGCGGGAGCAGGCCGCGCGTGTGGTGATTGCGGATGTTGCGCACCGACATGCCCACCTCGGCGGCGAGCTGCTCCACGGTCAGGTCTGCGCGCGGGGGTGGGGCGATCTCGCTGGCGGAGCCATTGCGCGCGGGCTTCGACTTGTCGGGTGCGGTCTTGCCATCCCTATATAAGGCTACCATGTTTGATGTAACCTCGTTTGGGGTAATGGTTAGTTCAAGCGAGATGATCGACATCACACGACAAGGACCTTCCCGCTGGCTGAACGCGGAGCGGTCCCCCAGATTTCCCAAGGCCGTCGCCGTGCGCTCGGGTTGATCCGCTCGTTCACCTCGCCGCTCTTGCCCGATGACTACCTCGAGCTGGTCAACCCCCTGTGGTCGACGCGCGAGCTGCGCGGGCGCATCGAACGTGTCGAGCGCGAGACCGCGGATGCGGTGAGCGTGCTGATCAAGCCGGGCTGGGAGTGGCCCGGGCACCGTCCTGGGCAGTACCTGCGCCTCGGGATCGAGGTCGACGGCATCCACCACTGGCGCGCCTACTCGCTTACCTCCGACCCAGGCCGCGCCGACGGCTGCATCGCGATCACACCAAAGCTGGTCGAGAACGGCAAGGTCTCGCCGTTCCTCTTCTCGCGCGTGCGGCCGGGAAGGATCGTGCGTCTCGGCGGCGTCGAAGGAACCTTTGTGTTGCCTGAGCCCGTGCCCCCGCGTCTGCTCTTCATCAGCGCGGGCAGCGGGATCACGCCGATCATGAGCATGCTGCGCGATCTAGCCGCCCGCGGCGAGCTGCGCGATGTTGTGCACCTGCACTCTTCGCGCACCGCCGAGGGCGTGATCTTCGCCCACGAGCTCGCCGAGCTAGACGCGACACACCCCGGATATAGCCTCGATTTGCGGATCACGGGCGAGCAGGGCCGGCTGCAGCCGCAGGGGCTCGAGCAGCTGTGTGGGGACTGGGGCGAGCGCGAGACCTTCCTCTGCGGCCCCGCCGGGCTCCTGAAAACGATGGACGAGCACTGGCGTGCCCTCGGAGACCCAGCGCGCCTGCACGTCGAGCACTTCCAGCCCGACGAGCGCGTCGGCGACGGCGAGCGCGGCACGGGCGGCACGATCCACTTCCTGGGGAGCGGCCTTGAGGCCTCAAGCGACGGTGAGCAGCCGATCCTCCACGCCGGGGAGAACGCCGGCGCATGTCTGCCCTTCGGCTGCCGCATGGGCATCTGCCACAGCTGCGTCGGGCGCCTGCGCAGTGGCCAGGTGCGCGACCTGCGCACCGGCCGCGTGCACGGTCAGCCCGGAGAACTGCTGCGCACCTGCATCAACGCGCCCGAGGGCGCGGTCGAGATCGACCTCTGATCAAACCCAGCAAAGGAACCCAAATGTCAGCCACCCTCACCGAGCACCCGCCGGCCGATGCAATCGCAGATGACGTCGAGAGCCCCCTCGCACGGCTCACCCCAGAGCAGATCGAGGCGCTGGGCCGCGAGTTCGACGCGATCCACGAGGAGGTCTACGCGGACCTCGGCGAGCGCGATGCGCAGTACATCCGCAGCACGATCAGGCTGCACCGCCAACTGGTGCTCGCGGCGCGCGCGCTGCTGCTCGGCGCGCGCTACAAGCCGCTGTGGCTCTCTGGAACGGCGGCGCTCTCGCTGGCGAAGATCCTCGAGAACATGGAGATCGGCCACAACGTGATGCACGGCCAGTGGGACTGGATGAACGACCCGGACATCAACTCCCAAAACTGGGACTGGGACACCGCATCGCCGGCAGACGCTTGGCGCCATTCACACAACTACGAGCATCACACATTCACGAACATCCGTGGCAAGGACCGCGATCTGGGCTACGAGATCATGCGCATCGATCCGCACCAGAAGTGGCATCCGGTATACCTGGCTCAGCCGCTCTACAACCTGCTGCTGATGGGCTTCTTCGAGTGGGGCGTCGCCGTGCACGACCTCAATCGCGGCGCGATCCACTCTGGCGAAAAGTCAAAGGAGCAGGTACTTGAAGAGCTGAAGGCGATCGGCGTGAAGGCGCGCAACCAGATCGTCAAGGACTACGTCGCTTTCCCGGCGCTCGCCGCGCTTGTGGCGGGCCGAGGCTCGCTGGCCTCCAGCCGGCGCTCCTTCAAGGCGACGCTCGCGGCGAACTTCACGGCCAACATCGTGCGCAACGTGTGGGCCTACTCGATCATCTTCTGCGGGCACTTCCCCGACCAGACCTACACCTTCAGCGAGGAGGAGGTCGCCGAGGAGACGCGCGGCGGCTTCTATGTGCGCCAGCTGCTGGGCTCGGCCAACATCGACGGCGGTCCGCTCTTTCACCTGCTGGCGGGCAACCTCAGCTTCCAGGTCGAGCACCATCTCTACCCGGACATGCCCTCTAGCCGCTACGCGGAGATCGCACCGCGCGTGCGCGACATCTGCCGACGCTACGGCCTCCCCTACAACACCGGCCCGCTGCACAAGCAGCTCGGCACCGTGCATCGCACGATCCTGCGCCTGGCCTTCCCCGGCGGCAGGGTCAGGCCAAAGCCGGGCCCCTACCGGCCCGAGCCCGTGTGAATTAGCCGCAGCCGGCCTAGGCGGCACCCGCAGACATCAAGGGCGAGCCGAGAGCGGCGACGACGTCCGCAAGCTTCCAGTCGTCGCCATTCCAGCAGCGGTCAGGGAGCGGGCTGCTCATACGGCGGAACGCTTCGGTGATTGCGTCCTGGACATGCTGGGGCATCTCGGTCTCGGTCTTGGAACTCGTAGCCAATCCCCACGCGAAGCACTCGCCTAGCGCGAGGTTCGGCTCCCCAGCCTTCCACCAGCTCTCGAACCTGCTCAGCTGCTGCGCCACGGTCATGAGGTTGTGATGGTGCCGGCACATCACAGCGAGGTTCCAGTCGCAGTTGGGGCCGTCCAGCCGGCGCGGCACAAGGTGGTGGACATCAAGGTTGCCGCTGCGATGCCGCTCCCCACACCACAGGCACGTGTAGTCGTCGCGCTCGAGGATTCGTCTGCGAGTGCGATTCACCTACCAAACACTACCCGCAGCCGGTGATGCCGCCGTCGAGCGGGATCACTGCGCCGGTCAGGTAGGAGCCGGCGCGCGAGGCGAGGAACTGCGTGAGGCCGGCGACGTCGTCGGCGCGGCCGATGCGCCCGAGCGGCACCTCCTGCTCGACGGCCGCGCGCGTCTCGGGGTTCTCGAGAATGAAGGCCATCATCTTGCTCTCGAAGGGGCCGGGCGCGATCGCGTTGACCGTGATGTGCTCTGCGGCCAGGCGCTTGGCGAGGTGGCGCGTGAGCATGTGCACGGCGGCCTTGCTCGCGCTGTAGCTGTAGTTCTCCATCGCGGGCACGCGCAGGCCGTCGATCGAGCCGATGTTGATCACGCGCGCGGGGTCATCGGCTTCAGCGGCGGCGCGCAAGGCTGGCAGCAAAGCGACAGTGAGGTGAAAGACGCCTGCGACGTTCGTGTTGAGGACCTTGTCCCAGCCGCCCGCAGGGAAGTCCTCGAGCGGAGCACCCCAGACGACGCCGGCGTTGTTGACGAGGATGTCCAGCGCCTGGAAGTGCGCGTGCACCTCCGCGGCGAGCGCGGCAGCGCCCTCGGGCCGCGAGATGTCTCCGGGGATCGCCCTGCACTCGCCGAACTCGGCCAGCAGTTTGGCGGCCTCGTGCACATCCTCGCTCTTGCGCGAGGAGATGATCACGCGTGCTCCTGCCTGCAGGAGGCCACGGGCGATCATCAGCCCGATGCCGCGCGAGCCGCCGGTCACGAGCGCGGTCTTGCCGGAGATGTCGAAGAGATCGTTCATCGCTAGTCGCTGAACTCCGCGGGGCGCTTCTCGAGAAAGGCGCCGACCGCCTCGGGCAGCGCCTTGCCGAAGGTCGCCATGATCTGCTGGCGGTCCTCATACTCGACGGCGCTGCGCTCAGAGGGGATCTCAAGCGCGCTCCACATGCCCTGCTTGGTCAGCCGCACTCCCCAGGGCGCGAGCGCGGCGATCTGCGTGGCGCCCTCGAGCGCGCGCGCGGGCAACTCGGCGGTGACGTCAGCGACGAGGCCGATGCGCAAGGCCTCCTCAGCGTTCACACGGCGTCCGGTGAGCATCAGCTCGTGCGAGCGCGAGGCGCCGATCAGACGGGGCAACAGCCAGCTCGTGCCCATGTCGCAGTTGGAGACGCCGATGTTGATGAAGGCCGCGCGGAAGACCGCCTCGGGGCTTGCGTAGCGGATGTCGCAGCCGAGGCTCAGCGCGAGCCCGAAGCCCGCTGCGGGGCCGTTGACAGCGGCGATCACGGGCTGCGGCAGCGCGCGCAGCGCGAGGATCAGCGTGGACATGTGCTGCTGGTTGGCGAGCCGGTCGCGCGGCTCATCGCTGCCGTCGTTCCCGGGCGCAGCGCCATAGCCGTGCAGGTCGAGGCCCGCGCAGAAGCCGCGTCCCGCACCGGTCAGGATCACCGCACGGCAGGAGCGCTCAGCGGCGGTCCGGCGCAGCTCCTCGTGCAGTGCCTCACAGAGCTCAGCGGTCATCGTGTTGAGCTGCTCGGGGCGGTTGAGCGTCAGCCGGCGAACGTGTGGGGCGGGCTCATCGACGAGCAGGGGCGGGGTCATCGCCGCCATCCTATGTCCTCTCGTGTCAAGCGCGCGGGTAGTGGAAGGCCTGTGTCTGCGTCACCTTCGCGATCAGCGCACCGTCGCTACGGGTGATCTCGGTCTCGAGCACGGCCAGCGTGCGTCCGCGGTGCAGCGGTCGCGTGCTCGCTGTGATCGTGCCCTCGCGCACGCCGCGCAGGAAGTTGCTCTTCGACTCGATCGTGGCCGTCCCGATTGCGCCCTCGGGGAGGTTGAGAAAGGCGCACACGCCGCCGCAGGAGTCAGCGAGCGCCATCACCGCACCGCCGTGCAACAGCGAGCCGGCGGTGCAGCGCTCAGGCGCGAAGTCGAGCGTGCCGCGCACGAGCTCGGGCGAGGTCTCGGTCAGCTCAACGCCAACCAATGCGGCGAAAGGCATCGTGTCGCGAATCTGGGTGGGGGTCGGCATCTCGCTCATGTCCAGCTCCTATCGGGATCGGGGATCGCAGCGGCGGCCGCCTCGAGGCCGCGCTCTGCCTGCTCGTCGCTCACACGCAGCACGATGTGCCTGGCGAGCGCCGCGAGCATCAGCAGCGCATCGTGGCGAGCGCGCGCGAGCGGGCCATCGCCGACCCAGACAGCGTCGAAGCCGAGCGCCTCGGCGCGCACGCCCAGCTCGATCAGGGGCATGGCGGCGGGCTGCCCGAGCGTGACCGCGTCGCGCGTGGGCAGCAGATAGCCGAAGGAGACCGACGTCGGGTCGAGCATCCGCATCAGGGGAATGATCACTGATCAACGCAACCATGTGTGAGACTGGCGGGCGTGCGGGAGCGGCAGGGAAGCGTGGCGGTTGTGGGGCATGTCGAGTGGGTGCAGTTCGCCCAGGTCGAGCAGGTGCCCCGTGCGGGCGAGGTGGTGCACGCCCAGGGGGTCTTTGCGGAGCCGGCGGGCGGCGGCGCGGTGGCCGCGGTGCAGCTCGCGCGCCTGGCGGGCGGCTGTGCTCTGTACACGGCGCTCGGCGAGGACGCGGAGGGGCGCAGGGCCCGCGAGCGTCTGCAGGAGCTCGGCGTCGAGGTGCACGCATCGCTCTGCGCGGAGCCGACACGGCGCGCGGTGACGCTCGTGGACGGAGCGGGCGAGCGCACGATCACGACTTTTGGCCCGCGACTCGAGCCGTTCGCGCAGGGCGACGCGCGCGAGGAGCTCGCTGGGGCGGATTTTGAGGCGGTGTACTTCACGGCCGGCGACGCACAGGCGCTCGCGGCCGCGCGTGAGAGCACGCGCGTGCTCGTGGCCAGCCCGCGCGCTCGCAGTGCGCTCGGGCATGGCGTGCACCTCGAAGCGCTCGTGTTGAGCGGCGAGGATGAGATCGAGCGGCGCGAGGCGGCGCGCGCCGAGGGCGAGGCGGAACTGATCGTCTCGACCGAGGGCGCCCAGGGCGGCAGCTACCGTTCCCGTACGGGCGAGCGCGGACGCTGGGCGGCGGTGGCGCCGACAAGCGAGCTGGTCGACGCCTACGGCTGCGGGGATTCCTTTGCTGCGGGGCTGACCTTCGGGCTGGGTCGGGGAATGGAGATCGAGGCTGCGTTGGCGCTCGCGGCGCGCTGCGGCACGGTCTGCCTGACCGGGCGCGGCCCCTACGAGCGTCAACTCTGCGCGGCGGATCTCTAGGCTGTGGCGGCGATGGGCTTTGAAGAGATCAAGAGCGATGCGCCGCAGATCCTCACGGAGGTCGCCGACCGGGTTCTGACGATCACGCTCAACCGGCCGGAGCGCCTGAACGCCTGGACGGGGCAGATGGGCGGCGAACTGATCGAGGCCTTCGACCGCTCTGACGCGGACGATGAGGTGCGCGCGGTGATCGTGACGGGCGCCGGACGCGGCTTCTGCGCCGGTGCTGATCTGGGTAGCGGCGGCGACACCTTCGACTACAACAAGCGCGCGCCCGAGGGGCCGCAGCGCGACAACGGCGGCCAGTTCACGCTGCGCGTGTTCCAATCCAAGAAGCCCGTGATCGCTGCGATCAACGGGCCGGCGGTCGGCGTGGGCGCGACGATGACGCTGCCGATGGACATCCGCCTCGCGGCCGATGACGCGCGCATGGGCTTCGTCTTCGCGCGCCGTGGCATCATCCCGGAGGCCTGCTCGAGCTGGTTCTTGCCGCGCGTGGTCGGCATCAGCCGCGCGATGGAGTGGGTCTCGACCGGCCGTGTCTTCTCCGCCCAGGAGGGTCTTGAAGGCGGCCTCTTGCGCAGCCTGCATCCGGGTGGCGAGCTGCTCGAGGCGGCCAATGCGCTGGCACGCGAGATCGCGGATAACACAGCGCCGGTATCGGTCGCGCTGGCGCGGCAGCTGATGTGGCGGATGCTCGGCGCGGAGCACCCGATGCTCGCGCACCGCGCGGACTCGCGTGGGATGGTCGCGCGCGGTCAGTCGGCCGACGCGGTCGAGGGCATCACGGCCTTCCTCGAGAAGCGCCCAGCCGACTTCCCCGACCGCATTAGCGCGGGCCTACCCGAGATCATGCCCTGGTGGCAGGAGCCCGAGTTCGAGTAGTTCCGGCCCTCGGAGCGCGCGATCACGCTCCGAGCTGGCCGTCACGTTCTTAGGCGCTCTGCAGATTCGAGACCTCGGCGGTGCGCTCGACCGGTGCACCTTGAAACCCACCCTCGATCGGTGTCATCAGCTTTTCTTGAACGAAGGCATCGGCGTCGCCTTTCGAGTTCCAGATGGCGGCAACCAGATAGCCGCCGTCGGTCGGGCCGGCCGCGTGGTAGGTCTGTCCTGGCGGTAGACCCTCAGCGGGGTGGACTGCCGCGACGGTGGTGCGGTACTGCTCCTCGGTGCCGTTCGGCCAGAAGTGCGTCAACAGGTAAGCCATCGTGCCTCTCCTAAGTAGTTGTCCGCCGACCCTAGCTGTCCGCCGACGCTAACCGCTCGTGGGTAGCTGCTGCACGAGCGAAAGCACGGGGGCGAAGAGATCGCCGCGTTCGGCCACCCGCTCAACTACCTGAGCCGCTTCGAAGGCGAGGCTCGCGGGGTCGCCGCTGTCGAGGGTCGCGCGAACCTCATCCCAGGAGACAGGCGCGGAGACCGTCGGACGCTCGGTGGCGCGCAGCGAGTAGGCGCAGATCGTGGTCTTCTTGGCGTCGTTCTGCGACCAGTCGATCAGGACCTTGCCGGTGCGCCGCGTCTTGGTCATGCGCGAGACGATCAGCTCGGGCTGGGCGCCCTCGAGCAGCGCGGCGACGGTCTTGGCAAAGGGCTTGGTCTGAGCAAAGCTGACGTCCTCGCTGTTCAGCGGCACATAGACCTGCAGGCCCTTTGAGCCGGAGGTCTTGGCGAAGGCCTCGAGGCCGAGCTGCTCGAACATGCCTTGCAGCAAGAGAGCGACATGGCAGCACTCGAGGATCGTGGCGGGTGCGCCGGGGTCGAGATCGAAGACGAGCACGGTCGGACGCTGAGGCGAGGAGGCGAGCGCGAGCGGCGTGTGCAACTCGATCGCAGCGAGGTTCGCGAGCCAGACGAGTGTTGGCAGATCCTCGGCGAGCGTGTAGTCGATCGACTTGCTCGAGCTCGCAAGCGCCGCGGTGCGCACCCAAGCGGGTCGATGCGCGGGGGCCTGCTTCTGAAAGAAGGAGGAGCCCTCGACGCCGTCGGGCCAGCGCGTGACGGTCAGCGCGCGCCCGGCGAGATGCCCGAGCAGGACCGGCGCGACGGCGAGGTAGTAGTCGATCAGCTCGCGCTTCGTGAACTTGGCGCTCGGATAGAGGACCTTGCTGAGGTTCGAGAGCTTCAGCTTACGCCCTTCGATGTTGGTCTCGGCGCTTTTGACGTTTAGTTCGTGGATCGCGATCGTGGGGACCCCGGCCTGCGTGTCGGCAGCCGCCGGTGTGGCGGTCTCCGGGGCTGCCTGCTCGCGCACGACCTCCGCCGCGGGCTTGTCCTCGCGTAGCCCCTTATAGACGGGATGGCGCAGGCTGCCATCGCTGGTCCACTCGCTGAATTCGACCTCTGCCACGAGCGTTGGCTCGCAGAAGAGGGCGCCCCGCGGCGGTTTGGTGGCGCCGGGCACAAAAGGTGAGTCGCGGCGCTCGAGCGGCGCAAGCAGCTTGGCGAGGCGGTCGAGCTCGCCCTCGCTGAAGCCACTGCCGACGCGGCCGGCATAGCGCAACGGGCCGCCCGGCTCATCGTGGACGCCGAGCAGCAGCGCACCCACACGCTCGTGGCGCTTGCCCTGACCCGGCACCCAGCCGCCGACGACGAGCTCCTGGCGGGCGAGGGTCTTGATCTTGATCCAGCTCGGCGAGCGCAGGCCCGGGCGATAGGGGGAGTCGAGCCGCTTGGCGAGGATCCCCTCGAGGCCCTGCTCGACGCTGGCTGTGAGCAGCGCCTGCCCATCAGCGACGTGGTGCTCTGGCGTCTGCCAGGAGTCTCGCCGGAGAGCGCAAGCCCGCGCAGCCGCTCGCGCCGCTCGCTGTAGGGGAGACCCATCAGCGAGTGCCCGTCGAGCCAGAGCAGGTCGAAGATCATGTAGGTGACGGGGCGAGTCTTCATCTGTCGTCGGGCCTGCTCGCGCGTGAGGCGACCTGCATGCGCTGCTGCAGCGCCGAGAAGCTCGGACGGCCGGCGCTGTCGAAGGCGACGATCTCGCCGTCGAGGACCGCGGCGTGTGAGCCGAGCGCGCGGTCGATGCGCGCGAGCTCGGGGTACTTGTCGGTGATGTCGTTGAGGTTGCGGCTTTCCAGGCGCAGCTCGCCCGGGCTTGAGTAGGCGATCGCGCGCACGCCGTCCCACTTGATCTCAAAGGCCCAGCGCGCATCGTCGGCGGGCAGCGTTCCTGGTCGCGCGAGCATCGGCACGATCCGCCGCGGCATTGGCTCGCGCGCGGGATCGGAGGGCGGATCCATGCGGTGAATCATCCAGTCCTTTGGCGGCTGTACTTTGTCGATCGGAAAGAGCGCGTAGCGGGCTTGCACGCGCTCGCCATGCAGCGCGACCTCGACCTTGCGCGGCTCCCACTTCAGGCATTCGTAGGTGCCGTGGTCCCAGATCGCAATCCGCCCGGCGCCATACTGGCCGGCGGGTATCTCGCCGTGCGAAATCGAGGTACTCGAGTGGATGGTCCTCGGTGGCGGCCGCAAAGCGGTTCTCGCCCGGCGCCTCGGGCAGGCCCTTGGGGATCGCCCATGAGGCGAGCACACCGTCGCGCTCGAGGCGCAGATCCCAGTGCAAGCGGCGGGCGTGGTGCTCGTGGATCACGAACCGTGGCGTGCCCTCGGCCGGCGCTTCGGCGGGCGCGGGCGCTGGCTCGGGCGTGGCCGAGAAGTCGCGTTTGGCGCGGTACTTCTTTAGACGGGCCTTGTTCGTGTCCGGGGGCTTGTCCTCGTCTTGAACCTTGCGTATAGCCATCGTTATACGCAGTCCTCACAAGGAGAGCACTACCCCACGCCCGCGGCGGAGGGGGGCGCGCCTAGCGCTTGGCCGAGGTGCGCGAGGACGCGGGTTTCTTGGCAGCAGCGCGCGAGCTTCCGGCGGTTTTTTTCGCGGCCGGTTTCTTGGCCGCGGCCTTTTTGGCGGGCGCTTTCCCCCGCGCTTTGCTGCCGCTGCCCTTCTCTTCGCGGGCGCGCACCGCGTCGAGGCTCGCCTTCAACGCGCTCATCAGATCGGGGGCCGGCGCTGCGAGGACTTCGGGTGCAGGCTGCACGGCGATCTCCTCGCCCTGGGCCTTGCGCTCGATCAGCGCGAGCACCTCGCTCGCGGTAGGTGTCGCTGTAGCGGCTGGGCTCGAAGTCGCCCGCGAGCGAGTCGACGAGCTGCTTGGCCACGTCGAGCTCGCGCTTGGTCGTCTTGATCTCGCCCGCCTCGGCGAGCTCGTCGAGGCGCTCGGGCGGCAGGATTTCGTCGGCGAAGATCATCGTGGCCATGCCCAGCACGTCGCCTATCGGGCGCAGCGCGACGAGCTGCTCCTTGGAGCGGATCACGACGCGCGCGATCGCGACCTTGCCGGTCTCGCGCATCGCTTCGACGCAGCAGGCGGTAGGGCTTGGCGCCGCCGGGGCCGGGTGCGAGGTAGTAGGGATGGTCGTAGAAGACAGGGTCGATCTCGGAGAGCTCGACGAAGTCCTCGATCTCGATCGTCTTGGTCTTCTTGGGCTGCAGTGTCTCCAGCTCGCCGGGCTCGATCACCACGTAGCGGTCGGGTGCGATCTCATAGCCCTTGACGACGTCCTCGTAGGGGACCTCCTCACCCGAGCTCGGATCGACACGCTTCTGCGCGATGCGCACGCCCGTCTTGCCCGAGAGCTGGTGGAAACGCACGCTCTTGCGATTGAGAGCGCTGTAGAGCTTCACGGGCACGCTGACCATCCCGAAGCTGATCGCGCCGGTCCACATCGAACGGGGCATAGGGGCAAGTACTACCACGTAGCAAGGGCGCCAGACAGCGGTGCAAAGTCCCGTGCTAAACGACATCAGGGAGACTGTTGCGATGCCCGTGTCGGCGCTCCAGGATCGCCCGGTCGAGCTGCTCCAGCAGCTGCTGCGCTTCGACACGACCAATCCGCCCGGCAACGAGCGCGAGTGCATCGAGTGGATCCGCGGCCTGCTCGAGGAGCTGGGCTGCGAGGTGCGGGTCCTTGCACGCGAGCCCGAGCGCCCAAACCTGATCGCGCGCATTCCCGGCCGTGGGGACGCCCCACCGCTGCTGCTCCAGGGCCATGTCGACGTGGTCGCCGCGCGCGGCGAGTGGCGCCATGAGCCCTTTGCGGGCGAGCTCCACGACGGCTACATCTGGGGGCGCGGGGCGCTTGACATGAAGGGTGGCGTGGCGATGATGCTCGCGGCCTTCATGCGCGCGAAGGTGGGCGAGACGCCTCCGCCGGGCGACGTGATCCTGTGCGTGCTGGCCGACGAGGAGGCGGGCAGCGATCTCGGTGCGAGCTTTCTCGTGCAGGAGCACCCGGAGCTGTTCGCGGGGGTGCGCTACGCGATCGGCGAGTTCGGTGGCTTCACGATGCAGGTGGGCGCAAGCCGCTTCTACCCGATCATGGTCGCGGAGAAGCAGCTCTGCTGGACTCGCGCGAGGATCCGCGGGCGTGCCGGGCATGGCTCGATGCCGATCCGCGGCGGGGCGATGGGCAAGCTCGGCCAGCTGCTCGCGGCGCTCGACAAACGGCGCCTGCCCGTGCACGTGACGCCGGTGGTGCGCTCGATGGTCGAGGCGATCGCGGCGGAGCTCCCCGCGCCGCTGGCCCTGCCACTGCGAGGGCTGCTCTCACCGCGGCTGACCGACCGGCTGCTCGACGTGATGGGCGATCGCACGCGGACATTCGACCCGTTGCTGCACAACACCGCGAGCGCGACGATCCTCGCGGGTGGGGAGAAGATCAACGTGATTCCCGATGAGATCTCCCTCGAGCTCGACTGTCGCCTGCTGCCCGGGTTTAGCCCGCAGGACATCTTCGCCGAGCTGCGCGCGCTCGCGGGCGTGGAGATTGACTTCGAGGTCGTCCGCCACGACCCCGTCGCGGCGGAGCCCGACATGGCGATGTTCGACACGCTCGCGGGCACATTGCGCGAGCTCGATCCCGCCGGCAAGGCGGTGCCGCTGCTGCTGCCGGGGGTGACCGACGGGCGCTTCTTTTCGCGTCTCGGCATCCAGACCTATGGCTTTCTGCCGATGCAGCTTCCCACAGGAGATGCCCTTCATGGAGCTGATCCACGCCGCCAACGAGCGCCTGCCGGCGGCCTCAATGGAGTTCGGCACGCAGGCGATCACGCGCGTGCTCGAGCGCTTCGCCTGAAGCGGGCTCATGTCGCGTTCTCCTTCGTGGTGAAGAGGCGCGCGGAGTAGATCGAGGGGGCGCCGAGCACGCGTGCGAGGACGGTTGCCCCGACCACAGCCAAGAGCACCGGCACGATCAGCGCGTCGGCATGGTGGGTGAGCTCGAGCAGCAGCACGATCGCGGCGAGCGGTCCCTGCATGAGGCGCCGAGCACGGCTGCGCCGCCGATGATCGCGTAGCTGCCCAACGGGCTGCCGGGCCAGAGCTCAGACCAGCCCCGCCCGAGCAGGCCACCGAGCAGCACGCCGAAGGCGAGCGTGGGTGTGAACAGCCCGCCCGGCGCGCCGCTGCCAAGGCAGGCGGCGGTGACGATCGGCTTGAGGACCAGCAGCACCGCGAGCAGCGCGACGCTGAGCTGTGCGACGAGCGCGAGCTGGACACGTTCTTGCCGTTGCCAAGTAGCTGCGGGTAGGCGATCGCGAGCAGGCCGAGCGCGGCGAAGACCGCGATCGGCGCGCCCAAGCGCAGCCACCCTCGCGGGCGCATCGCGTGCGCGCGCGCGATCAGGCGTATGTAGGCGATCGCGGCGAGACCGGCGATCGGCCCAACCAGGATGGCCCAGACGATCTCTGAGCCGCTGACACCGTAGGTGGGGATCGTGTAGGTCGGCTGGCTGGGGACCGCGAGCCAGGCGACGGCGGTGGCGATCACGGCGTCAAGAGCGCGGGCAGCACCAGCGGCAGCGTGAGCGTGCCGAGCAGGACCTCGAGCGCGAACAGCGCGCCGCCGAGGGGCACGTTGTAGACCGCGGCCATCCCGGCGCCGGCTCCACAGGCCACGAGCAGCCGTCGCTGCCAGTCGGGCAGCTCGGCCCAGATGCTGAGCTTGCTGGCGATCGCCGCGCCGGCCTGCTGCGGAGCGGCCTCGCGTCCGAGCGAGGCGCCGAGCGCGACGATCACGATCGAGTGCACCGCGCGGGCGAGGCTGGCGAGCAGCGGCAGGCGCGCATCCTGCAGCCAGAGTCGCCTCGGAGACGTCGACGGCGCTGGTGCGGGCGAGCAGCAGCGCACCGCCGCCAGCGACGACGCCGCCGATCACCAGGACGATCACGCGGCGCTGACGGAGGCTGTGCTGCACCGCGTCGAGGAAGTTGCCCGAGCTATAGGACCAGGCGAGGTGCTGCACCGCACGCAGCAGCTCCATCAGCAGCCGCGCCGCCGAGGCCGGCGCCCACTCCCACGAGCACCACGAGCATCCAGAAGCGGGCAGCCGTAGGAGGCCACGATCCCCTTCCCAGGGACGTTGGGTTGGGCGGAGGCGAGCGTCACTCAGGCCAGAGCATGACGGGCGCTGCGGGGGTTTCACCCGCCGCCGGCGGCCTGGTAGCGTCTCCCTCTTCCTAAACTGGCCAGCCAGCCAGTATTATCGAGCGAGCACTTGGGCGGCAAGCACAGGAGGTTGGGATGGCGACGGTCGGACGCGATATCGAGAGCCTCGAACTCACCGAGCGTGAGCTGTGGATGGACGGGCCTCCGCTCGAGGCATTCCGGAGATGCGCAGCAAGTGCCCGATCCACTGGACCGAGAACTTCGAAGACTTTCCCGATGAGGCCGGCTTCTGGTCGGTGACGACCGCTGAGGACATCCACACGGTCAGCCGCGACTTCCGCACCTACTCCTCCGAACGCGGCGGCGTGATCGCCGCGGCAGGCGGCTTCCCGCTCGAGCTCGCGCAGGCGATGTTCATCGGCATGGACCCGCCCAAGCACGATCGCCTCAAGGCGCTCTTTCAGGCGGGCTTCACGCCGAAGCGGATCGCCGCGCACGAGGACGCGATTCGCGCGATCACGATCAAGGTGCTCGATCGTCTCGAGGGCAGCGAGACCTGTGACCTCGTCAACGACGTCGCTCAGCCTGTGGTGGCGCGCGTGATCGGCAGCTTCATGGGCATCCCCGAGGAGGACGACGCGATCTGGGCGAGATTGATGAACTCGACGCTCGGCGCGGGCGACCCCGATCTGAACCCGAACGGCTTCGACGGCGCGGTAGAGAAAGATATCCCGGAGATCTTCGAGCGCTGCCGTGTGCTGATCGCCGAGCGGCTAGCCAACCCCACGGATGATCTGACGAGCGTGTTGGTGCACGCTGAGGTCGATGGGGAGAAGCTCGAGGAACACGAGATCGTGATGGGTTTCTTCCTGTTGATGGCGGCTGGCAACGACAGCACGAAGGCGACCTACTGCAGTGGCATGCGTGCGCTTGATGGAAGACCCCGAGCAGATGCAGCTGCTGATCGAGGACCCTTCGCTGATCCCGGGGGCGGTCGAGGAGTCGCTGCGGATGTTCCCCGCCTTCGCGCATTTCCGCCGCACCGCGACCTGTGACACGGAACTGCATGGCCAGAAGATCAAAGAGGGCGAGAAGGTTGTGATGTGGTACGTCTCCTCGAACCGCGACGAGACGCGTTTCAAGGACCCCGACCGCTTCGACATCAAGCGCGAAGAAGATCACCAGGCCTTCGGCGCGGGCGGCCGCCACTTCTGCCTCGGCACCGCGCTCGCGCGCCTGGAGCTAAAGATCATGCTCGAAGAGACGCTCAAACGCTTCCCGCAGATTCGAGCTCGCCGGTAAGCCGCTCGCAGCGGAGTCGCTCTTTCTGAATCAGCTGAAGTACCTGCCGGTCAAGCTCTGAGCTTCAGTGGCGCTTGACGGTGAAGCGTGCGCTCACCGTTGCGCTGCGTGAGCCGGCGGCACCGGTGGCGCGTACTTCCAGGCGGTAGGAGCCGGGCGCGAGCTTGCGTCCGGAGAGGCGCCCGCTGAACTGGAAGCGATTGAGGCCGGCAAGGTCGTGGTGCATAAACGAGCCGATACGGATGTAGCGCTTGCAGGGGCGGCCGTGGCGGCGCCGGTGCCTGGAGCGCGCTAGGCAGCGCCGGCCACGTCGTTCGCCGCGGGCCGAGCGCAGCACGAACAGGGTGGTGGTGGCCGCCTGCGTGTCGCGGTAGGAGATCGTGGCCCCGCGGTGCTTCGTGTGGCGGTGCCGGTGCCCGCGCTGGGGGCGAGGGAGAGCCGTGATCGATGCGCCCTTGGCGGCGGCGGCAAAGCGTCCCGGCGCGATCCGCAAGCTCGAGAGCGAGGGGCCGCCCCCGTTTGTGGCGGCGCAGCCGGAGGCTGCGAGCGTGACCTGCTTGCTGAGCTGGCGGCCGTTATGGGCGGTGATCGTGGTCCCCATCACGAGCGTTTCGCCGCACAGCGCGCCGTTGGCCGCGAGCGCCGAGTAGGGGCCTTGCGGCAGATCCAGGGCGACATGCGAGATCGGCACGTCTGGGACCGTCGGAAAGGTGGCGGTGATCACCCCTGATTTGATCACCGTGTGTCCGTGCAGGATCAGCTTGAGGCCGTCGCCGGAGAGGATCAGATAGAGGTCGGGGAAGGCGGCGCCACCGGTTGCCACGAGGTAGGCAGGGCCGCTGACGGGATCCGGCAGAACCGGCGTGAGGACGCTGGCCTGCCCGATCTGCGCGCCCTGTGGGCAGGAGGCGGGGGCCGCGAGGAAGGTCGCTTCGGGACAGGCTTTCTGCAGGGTGCTGAGGCGCGCTGGCAGCTGTGCGGGCAGCGTGGTCGAGATCGAGGCGATGTTGGCCTGGTGTTCGCTCGGGAAGCTGAGGTCGACTTCGAGGCTCGCGCCGTTCTGTTTGGAGGGCTGTCCGCTGGTCGCGGCCGTTAGCGAGGGTTCGAAGGGAGGTGCCTGGCAGGCCGTCGTCTGAAATGGCGTGGAGATGCTCTGCGTGGCGCCGAGCGTTGAGCTGAGCAGCGTTTCGGTTGCCATCGCGCCGCAGCTGGTTGGGTTGAGCATGAAGCCAGGTCGTGAGATATCGATCGTCAAGGCTTTCAGTCGCAGGGGCACACCACCGACGATTGTCGGGATCGGGCTTGTACTGACGGTGACGGCGGCGGTGTGTTCGTCGACTTCGATCCCGGCACGGGTGACGACGGTGCCGAAGTTGAAGGGGCCGACGCTTTCTGCAGGGACGGTGATCGAGAGCCCGTATGGCGCACCTTGATAGGGCCCGGTGAGATACACCGCACCGGGCAGTTCGAGCGGGCTGGAGCCCGTGCCCAAGGCCGCGAGAACCGTCCCGATCTGGCTCGAGGGTGGACAGACTCCCGGCGTCGGCGGGCGCCGGCGTACACGGGGCCACGGTGGCGATCCGTCCGAGCAGGCCCGCCGGCAACACCGTGCGCACGCGGCTGAGGTACTGGTTGCCGTCGGCGCGCGCGAGACTGCAGCGTAAAGGCCGTGTCAGCCGCCGCGCTGCTGGGCGCGTCCTGCGTGGACTGGGTCAGGTTGAAGGGGGGTGAAGCGGGGCATGCTCCCCGGCGCCGTTGTCATCGACGGCGTAGGAGCTGCTCGGTGTGGCCGTGATGCCGGTGCTTGGTTTGAGCGTGCTCGTGAACGTCGCGGTGCCGCAGGTCGGCGGAGCGGCGAGCGCCGCATGGGGACCGCCGGTGAGGCTCAGCCTGATGTCGCTGAAGGGGATCGGCGGTGTGTTGGCGAACGTCGCGGTCAGCTGGCCGGTGGTGGCGTCGGCGGCCAGCGATCCGACCAGGCGCACAGAGACCCCGTAGGTCGCATTCTCGGCGTCGAGGAACACGCGGTACTCCTGTCCCGATTCGGGTTCGTTGCTGAGCGGCTCGCCGACAAAGAGCGAGCCCGTGAGCGGGGTGGGCAGCAGTGGCGTGTCGATTTCCACGCTTCCGATCGCCGCCGCAGCGGGACAGCTGACGGGGTTGGAGGTGCCGAGCGCGAGCTGCGCGTCGCTGCAGGCTTCGAGCCCGCTGGCGATCGCCGGGTTGAGCGTGAGCCCGGCCGGCAGTCGCAGCACCGCTCCCTGCAGGTCAGCGCTTTTGGCCGCTAGGTGCAGGTCCATGCCGAGGCCGACGGAGGTATCACGCTGGGTGCTCGTCGGCGTCACTTCGAGGGTGGGAGCGAAGGACAGTGATTCACAGCCGGTCAGCGTTAGTGGGCTCGAGAAGGGTTGCGTCTGGGCTGTGGTGGAGCCGACTGAGCCGGTGATCGCGGTGCTCGCGCAGCTGGCGGCGTTCTCGAGGAAGCCGGGTCTGTTGATCGTCACCGCCACGCTGCGCAGACGCAGCGGGATGCCTTGCAGGATCGTGGGCAGTGGATCGGTCGCGATCGTTACGCGTCCATGGACGGTGTCGAGATCGACGCTCGCGCGCACGACTACGGTCCCGAGGTTGTAGGGGCCCGCGATTGCCGGGACGACGATCGATAGGCCGAAGGGGGCGCCCTTGTAGGGGCCGGTCAGGTAGACGGTGCCGGGCAGCGATAGTGGGCTCGCGCCCGCCCCGGCGGTGACCGCGGTCGTGCCGATCTGGCTCGCGGTCGTGCAGGTGCCTTGGGCCGCCGCAGGTTCGGGGCAGAGCGTCAGCGTCGAAAGGTTGGCAAGCATGCCGTCCGGGAGGGCTGTGGTGATGTTCGAAAGGGTCTGTTCGCCGTCCGCACGCGCCACCGTGAGCGCGAGGTTGGTGCTCGCGCCAGCCGTCGTGCTCGAGGGAATCGCAGCGGCACTCGGGGTGAAGGGCGGGGTGCTGGGGCAGGTGCCACCCGCGCCGTTGTTGTCGACCGTGAAGCTGCTGCTCGGTGTCGCTGCGAGGTTGCCCGAGTAGGGCGCGAGGCTTGTGGTGGTCGTCGCGATGGCGCAGGTGAGCGGGTTCGCAAACAGGGCGCTCGCACCGGTCTTGAAGCTCAGCTTGAGATCGGTGAAGGGCAGCTGCGGGTTGTTGGCAAAGGTCGTCGTCAGGCGGCCCGTGAGGGGATCGGCCGTCACGGAGCCCACGAGCCGCACGATCACGCCGCTGGCGGCGTTCTCGGCGTCGATGAAGACACGGTAGGGGTTGCCTTCATGGGGTTCGCCGACGTACACGTTGCCCGTCAGCGCGCCCGCGAGGACGGGGGTGGCGATTTCAACCGTGCCAACCGTCGAGGCGGCTGGGCAGGCTACTGCCCCATTCGTGCCTGCCCCAAACTGGGCGTCGCTGCATGCCTGCAGGCCGTTGCCGGCGGCCGGGTTCAGCGACATGCCGCTCGGCAGCGTGAGGGATGCTTCGCGCAGGTGCGAAGTGGCGGTCGCGGCGGGATTCTGATTCTGGGGGATATGGAGGTCGAGCGCGATGCCGTTCGGCTTGTCGCGCTGAGTCGTGTTCGGCGTGAGCGACACCGTCGGGCTGAAGGGCACGCTCGCGCATCCGGAGGCCCCGACGGGAGTCGTGAAGGAGGCGGTGCCGCTCGCGACCGGTGCGTAGGTCGAGGCTGATATGTAGGTGGTCTGCGGCCCGCTGCAGGTGGTCGGGTTGCTGAGGAAGGCATTATTGGGTGCACCGCCACCGTTGTGTTCCTCAGGGGCTCCCCAAAAGATCAGTTCAGATTTTTCCAGGGAGGTGCCGAGCAGGTTGCTGATGCCACCAATCGTGAAGTACTCGCCGTAGTCGGCCGGTCGCCCGTTGCTGGGGTAGTAGCGGACGCCGCCAATGAGATCTGTGCGAATGGTGAACAGCGCCCCGACCGTCACTTGGAAGGCGTAGTCGGCGGGCGCGCCGTTGGGTGGGGTCATGTTGTAGACGGCGCCCGATACCGTCTGTTTGCCGATCAGCGGGATATTGGCGATCGTGACCGTGCTCGTTCCCACTCGGCTGCTCGAGGGGCAGGTGTTTAGCGTTGTTCCGGTGGCGCTGCAGTGCGGGATCGCCTGCGGGTTGACCGACAGGCCGGGCGGCAAGTCGACACGGACGGATTCGGCGGAACCGAGGCTCGTGTCGAGTGTGAACTTGGTGAAGGCGACGTCGGGGTGAGCTCCGGCCTGCGTGGCGTAATCAGAGGTCTGGGGATTGGCCGTGTTTTCGTTGACGAGCACGCCGGCGCTGAAGCTTGAGATCAAGCTCGTTGCCGAGGCGCGCGCCGGAGCGCCGGCTAGGAGCAAGAGCGTAAGCGCCGCGACCGCGAACCTCGCGCGGTTGCGGCGCCACGATCCAACCTCGTCATCAACGGCGGACATGCCCAAGCTTTCTCCTCGTATCGGGCCGCTTCGGCCCTCCCAATGCACTTGGCATCGGCGTACGCGAACTAGCTCATTAGTCCTGTGGTGCCCTCCTCGGCGACAGTCGCAGAGGGCCGGTGGCAGGGCCGAGCTTTACTCGAGCGCACGGGCGAGCGCGCGTGCGCCGTCGGCCAGCACAGGCTCGCCATGCGAGACGAGGACCCGCTCGATCGGCAGCTCGAGCAGCGGGCGCAAGAGCTCTCGCAGCCCATCAGCCGTGAGCCCGCTCGGCAGATAGCGAAGCCACGATTCTGGGCACAACTGCAGGCCATCGCCTCCGCCGATGAGCCGATCTCCGGCGACCAGGGTGCGGGGCTCGGCGAGCCAGAAGAGCGTCTCACCGGCGCCCCTGAGCATCACGCTCTGGACGCCTTGCGGGAGGGCACTCTTGGCACGTGAGGAGCTCGCTCCGTATCGCGCGATCAGCTCATCGCGGCTACGGCGATGAAAGCGGATCGTGTTGAGCACAAGGACCCTGCGGCCGGCGCTGTGCCGATCGGCCCAGCGCCAGAAGGCTCGCTTGCCCGTGGGTGGAACGAGCGGGTCGATAAATACGGTCGCGTAGGGCGCCTCGTAGAGCACGCACCCAACCTCGCGCGGCCAGTCCGCAGAGCTGCCGGGCGTCGCGTCGGATCTCCACTGGGGGTGCGGCACGCTCCAGCGCCATAGCCCGCGGCTGATCTCGGTGGGCTGCATCGGTGGACTCTACGGGGCGAGGCGACCGAGCCTGTGGGGTCCAATGGCCTCCCCACAGGCTCGGTGCGCGCGCGTGGCTCAGATGACCGCTTTGATCTCCAGCTTTTCTTCGCCCGAGCTGGTGCTCGTGACGCTTAGCGCGCTCTGTTCAGCTCCGCTGCCCGAGCGCGTCTCGGTGAGCGTGCTCTTGGCTCCGACTTCAAACGCTTCGGGGACCTGGTGTCCCAGCGCGGCGATGCCCTTCAGTTTGAGGCTGGTGGCCATTTTGTCGACCGCCGCGATTTCCACGATCACTGAGCCCGCGACCGAGACCATCGTGCCGCCGCATTCGAAGAGCGCGAGGTTCGGGTCAGAGAGCGGCGCGAGCTGCAGGCCGACGATCGGCTTCGCGGGCGCTTCGTTCTCTTTGATGAAGTCAAGCGTGCCCTGGAGCGTGCTTGTCTGAATTTCACCAGCTGCCGCGCCGCTCGTCTGACAGGGGACGCCCTGGCCTTTCGGACCGAGTGCACATCCTGTCAGCTTCAGCGAGATGCGCTCGGTCTTGGCGCCCGTGTATTCGCCTTCGTTGCTCCCCGCACTGCAGAGGAGTCTGTGTGCCACCAACGGTTTCAAGCGTTAGCGCTTTGCTCGTGCCGGTGAATTTATGGTTCGGAGGTGGGCCAGGTGTCCATTCGTACTTGCCCGTGTGTTCGCCGGATTCCGTGGTGCAGGCGGATGTCAGATAGGCGCCGTGGTAGGTCAGCTTGTTGCCTTCGCTCACGCCGGCGATTTTCTGGCAGCGACCGAAGTCCGGTAGCGGCGCAACGGCCCGCACAACCTGCGCATTGGCCTCTTCGGTCGTGCCGGTCATGATCGCTGTGTTCTTGCCCGCGGCCGCAGGCAGGCCCTCCTTGACGTTCACAGCGAGGTCGCCGATCAGCGGCAGCAGCGTGCAGCCACTCGCGCCTGGTGAGGAGAAGGCGTTGTCGACGAGCGTCCCGGCGATGCTCAAGATCGCGCCGCCGTCCTTGGTGGTGACGAGGGCTTTGCCGGTGATCGGTTTGTTGGGTGGCGGCGGGCTCGTCGTGCCGTAGCCGAGGTGCAGGCTCACGGGTTGCGAGGAGGAGCCGATGTAGCAGTTGCTACCGAGCAGCGGATTATCCAGTTTGAGCTTCAGCGGCAAGACCACCTGTGTGCCGATCTGTGCCGGGCCGGCGAGTTCGGCGGTGGCTGTGACCTGGGTGAAGTTACCCAGCAGTTCGATGCCGATCAGTCCTCCGGGGATTGCTAGCGGCGTCTTTGAGAGTGTGTTGCCGTCCACGGCGGGTATCACTTTGGTCGAGGCCAGGCCGCCTTGGATAGTGATCGTCTGGTTGATCGGCACGGCGCTGTTACCGATAATGAATTCGCCGGAACTCGTCGTTGAAAGCACGCACTGCGTGACGGCGGGATTGGAGATCGGGCAGTCGGAGAAGCGCGCCATGTCCTGCTTCAGCGAAGCAAGGGCTTCAGGTGCACTTGCCAAAACGGCCAATGCAGCGACGATAGTCGCAGCGACTAGGAAGAGTCGCTCTATACGCAGCCGGTCGCTACGAGGCACTGCCCCCATCTGTCTCATTTACCCCCGCCCTTTCGATCTGGATTGTCGAGCGGTAGGAAGGCTTGCCAGCTGCCGCTGGCCCAGCGCCCCCGTCCGCGCAGTCAGTGTACGAGGGTTGATCTAAACAACTAGTTGCGTCTACGTCAAGACAAGTGTAATAAAGCCACCTTTACACCGTAAACGAATAATTACCTGATATTGGGGTGCGAGGGACCCTTACGCAAGTTGCCACGCACCCCGCTCACACCTCGCAGCCATCGCGTGGGCGCTCCCGAAGCGCCATCGCTCCCAGCCGCGTGATCGAGACACTGTCCTGCTCGAACGGGAGCAGGTTCGTCACGCCGGCCTGCTCGAACGCGCGCTGGATCAAACGCGAGCCCGGGATCACAGCAAAGTCATAGCCACGCCTTTTGCAGAGGCTGCAACGGAACGCGATCACGGCCACCCCTATCGAATCGATGTATGTGAGCTTGCGGAGGTCCAGCGTGATGCTGGTGACGCCCTCCTCGCAGAGGCGCTCGATCTCCGCTTCGAGCTTGTGTGCGGAGTGGTGGTCCAGTGCGCCCGTAAGGCTCAGGGTGTGCTTCCAGACCCCCACGCTTGTGAGAGTGGGGGGCGGCTCGCTCGCTGTCCGCACTGGGCGGGTGTTGCTGTCGAAGGCGGCGCGTGTCTTGGTTGTGACGCTCTCTGAGCCGCCGCGCTCGCTTCGGGTCCCGACGCTTGCTGATGCCATCAGCTGACGCTTCATCAGATACTGCTCCTTCCAAAAGATCGCTTCGAATTGACATCCAGAGGCGCCAGATCACGCGATCGAGCGCCGACGTTGAGAGACCGGGAGGAGCTAGCCCGGGCGCTCTGGAATCAGAACGAAGAAGGCCGTGAGGAACGGCCGACACGCAAGCCGCAGGCGACATAGCGCGCGCGGGGCTGCCAACAGAAGCAGGCCCGCGAGTGTCAGGAAAGCTGAGAGAGCAAGACCGGAGCCGCCCGTGGCCGAGCCTCCGGAGGCCCCGCTGGGCGTCGGACCGGGAGCTGGGTTGGAAGGGCGGGTGCCCGCGCCGGAGCTACCGTGGTCGCCGTCGCTAGGCGCACGCGTGCTCGCCACCGTCCACCCCGCAGCGGTCGTGGCAAGGACTGTCGGGGACGAGGGGAGCAGGGTCTGCGCAGCCAGCCAGCCTGCCGCGCAACTCGCTGCGGAGCCTTCGAGTGCTGAGAGGGCGCAGCCGAGGCCTACCGGCCGCTGAGGTGTGGCGATCCGGGCCAGCGCGCGCAGCACTGCTCCTGCGGCAGCGCTCGCCGGGGTTTCGCCCGGTTCGGTCGGAGGTGAGACCGGCGCGGCCGAGCTGGTCAGTGCGGTTGAAATGCCGGAAGCGGCTTCGGCTTCAGCTGCGGGCGTGGCGCCTGACGGCGAGGATGGGCCCGAGAGTGAGGCGCCGGCAGCTTCTTCGGTGACCGTGTGCGAAGCGAGGATTTCAGGGGTTTCTTCAACCGGAACGGCCTTCGTGACTTCGGGTGCGCTTTCGAGGGCAGGAGGTGGGGCTTCCGGAGCCGGTTCGACGGGCGGGATTGTGCTCACTTCTTCGACAGGCGGCGGGGGAGTGACGACCGCGGGCGTTTCTTCGACCGGCGGAGGTGGCGTGACGGCTTCTGGGGTTTCTTCGACGGGCGGTGGCGTTGTTTCCGCTGGCGTTTCTTCGGCCGGCGGGGGCGTTACGACTTCCGAGGTTTCTTCGGCCGGCGGTGGCGTTGTGCTCGCCGGGCTTTCTTCGGCCGGCGGCGTGGACGCGCCTTCTGGGCTTTCCGAGGCAGTCGCCGCCGGAGGTGATTCGGTGGATGGGGCGTCGGCGAAGGCGCTACCCGCGAGGAGCAACGAGCCGAGCAGGGCCAAGACGACCAGCCTCAGCCCGAGGAGGCGTTTGCAGACAATCCGTGTCGAGGGACTCTTGGCTAGCCCGACCATGTTCCTAGCTGCTGACGCTTTCCGAGCTTCGATCATAAACGCATGCTTAGAATCGTGCGCTGCTGGCGTCTGGGTCATGATCAGCCCGTCGCCCGGCGAGGGCGGTGGAGATGGTCGAAGGCGAGGTGCTCGGCGCGGCCTTCGCTCGGTAGCTTGCTCGATCCAGCGAAATAGCTCGTCCTGATCCACTCCGCCAACGCCGCGGCATGCAGGCGATCGCTGTGGCCGGCGAGACGGCACATCATCAGACCGAAGTAGATGACCGTTAGCCAAGCGATCGGGATGAGGAAAAAGAGCACCGGCAGAGGCTAAGCGATCGAACCGTTAGCCGCAGCAGTAGCGGTAGGTACCTGCCACCTTGGCGATGTGCCCACTCCCGGGTCGTCTCTGATTCCCTGCTTACGGGTGGCGTTCGGCTGTAATCGCCTCGAGGCTTCCCCAGACGGTCCGCCAGCGTTGCCTGACGGCCACCTCCTGGAAGCCGGCCTTCCTCAGCAGCGAGGGTAGCCGCCCGCCAGCATGGTCGCGCGTGTTCTGAAACCCGTCGAGGAGACGCAATGAGAAGAAGGCGGCCCGCATCAGCGGGTCATGGGCTGGACCCCAATCGGCGATCACGAGGCGCCCGCCTGCGATCAACACGCGGTGGGCCTCGCGCAGCGCGTCGAGCTTCGCGGAGGGGCTCAGGTGGTGCAGGAGTAGTGACGCGATCGCTACATCGACCGAGGCGTCCGCGAGCGGCAGCTCGCCAGCCAGGGCCTGGCTGAAGCGCACGCGCTCGCCGAAGCGAGCCCCCTTTTGGCGCGCTAGAGCAAGGATTTTCTCGTCACCGTCGATACCGAGAACCTGTACGTTCGGGGCGGCCAAGGCGAGCTGGATGCAGAGCGTCCCCGTGCCGCAGCCCACCTCGAGCACCGTGCCAGGTAGTGGGTCAGTGAGCACCGTGGCGATGAGAGCTGGGCGCCATACGCGCTCGCGCATCGTCAGCGCCATCGCAGGGTCATAGAGCCGGGTCAGCCAGCCGCGGCCGGCCGCGGGTACATAGCGCTCCTCAGTGGGCATCGGCTGCGCTGGCCTGGAAGCTGTGCAGGCAGTGCTCTGAACAGAAGTAGAAGGTCTCACCATCGCGTTCGACGTGCAGCGCCTTGGCCTTGTCGACCTGCATGCCACAGACTGGGTCGCTCACACCGCGCCGCATCGTGACCGCGAAGAGCGCGATGAAGCCCGCGAGTCCGAGCACGTTGGTGATGAGCTTGTAGTCGAGCTTGATCTCGCCGAAGATGTCAGCGCGAGTGGGCCGGACGTGTGGGATCAGCCCGGCGCCGCTGAACAGGCCGTCGACGATCAGTGCGGCCCCCACCATCGTCACGAACATCAGGGCGACGATCCGCAGCGCGTATGCGTTGCCGTAGTACTTGCGGTAGATCTGCACGATCGGCAGCACGATCAGGTCGGCGAAGATGAAGGCGATGACGCCCGCGAAGCTGATGCCTCCCGACCACAGCACGGCGGCTAGCGGTACGTTGCCGACCGAGCACACGAAGCTGAGGATCGCGATCAGCGGCCCCACGATTGCGTTCTCGATCAGCTTCAGCGCTGCAGGCGCATCCGTGATGAACAGCCCGTTGAAGAAGCTGTCGGGGAGTTGGCCGATAAAGCCGGCCAGCAGGAAGCCGATCAGGATCTCTTTCCACACCATCGAGGAGTCGTTGCGGAAGTTGTGCGCGACATCCGACCAGGCGCCCGCGCTGCGCAGACGTTCGCGGAGCGTGAGCTTGCTCGCCTGCGCTGTGGTGTTGATGGCCGCTGGCGGCCGCTTGGGCGTGCTCGCGAGCCTGCTCTTCCAGTCGCTTGGAGACGAACAGGCGCAGCAGCAGGGTCATGATCGCGATTAGCACGAGCCCACCTACGAACTCCGCGAGCGTGAACTGCCAGCCGATCAAGACCCACATCACGATCCCCAGCTCGATCACTAGGTTCGTCGAGGCTGAACTGGAAGGCGAGCGCGGCGGCGGCGCTGGCTCCCTTCTGGAAAAGGCTCTTGGCGATCGCGACCGCCGCGTAACTGCAGGAGGAGGATGCCGCGCCGAGGCCGCTCGCGAGGGCGACAGGGCGGAAGCCTCTGCCGCCGAGCGCGGCTTGGATGCGCTCACGTGGCACCCAGGCCTGCACAACCGCGGAGATCGCAAAGCCGAGTACCAGTGCCCACCAAACCTCCCAACCCATCAGGAAGGCGTCCTTGAATCCGTTGCCGACGACTCTCAACACGTCCATGTGCCCACTATACCCCTCCCCCGTAGTGGTATCCTATGTCGATGGCGACAATCCAGTCTGCCTCTGTGGGTCGGGGCTACCAGGCAAGCAAGGAGCAGCTGCTCGCGCGCCTTGCGCGTGTCAAGGGCCAGGTGGGGGGCGTCGAGCGCATGGTCGAGGAGGACCGCTACTGCATCGACGTTCTCACCCAGATCTCGGCGATCCAGGCTGCGCTCGACAAGGTGGCTCTCGGGCTGCTCGACGGACACGCCCGCACTTGCGTGCTTGGCGCTGCGCCCGAGCAGCAGGAGGAGCGCGCTGCCGAGTTGATGGCGGCCGTCGGGCGGCTGATGCGCCGCGGTTAGCGTGGGTAGGTCGGCGAAGGCCGCCTTCCAGATCATCAGCTAGCCTCAGGGCATGGCCCTAAGGAACATGCGCGCGAGGTTCGGGCTAGGCCTTTGCATCGGAGCGCTATCGCTGGTGCTCTTCAGCATGACCGTGCCTGCTCAAGCCGCCAGCGGTCAGGGCGATCTCGGCGGACCCAACGTGTCGGGTTACTGCCAGCACCTCGGCTTCAGTGGCGCGAGCTACACGGCCCCGCCCAACCAGAGCTGGCAGTGTCTGCACGCGGACGGCTCCACCTCGCCGGCGGACATGCAGGCGGCCTGTGAATTCAGCTTCTCCCAGCGCCCGATCCTGGCTAAGCAGCTGACCCCCGGGGTGCTGCTCACCTGGCAATGTCTTCAGACATCGGGCGGGGGTGGCGCTGGCCAGCCGACGGCGGCGCAGCTGAAGTCCTCGCTGCTGAAAGCCTTGCGCCCGAGCGGAAACGCGGCCAAAATCGCCACGCTGAAGCGCAAGGGCGCTTATCCGATGCGGTTTGGAGCGCTTATCGCGGGCAGCATTCGCGTGTCCTGGTCCTATAAGGCTGCAAAAGCGAAGCCGATCACGGTTGCCACGGGTCGGGCCACGATCTCGCGGGCGGGCACGGTGACCGTGAAGATCGGGCTCACGAGCGCGGGCAGGCGGCTGCTGAAGCACGCGGGCCACATCAGGATGACCGCCAAGGGGTCGTTCGTCGTGGCTGGGCAGCCGGCGATCGTCGCGGCGCGGGCGTTCACGCTTTCGCGCTGAGCGGCAGCGCGCTTCGGCGTGTTTGTGATCACCCGCGTCGTGAGAGATACTCACGGGGTGAGGAAGTGGCCAATGGGGGGATGGCGGAAGTTGCCCGGTCGCGGCTGGGCGCTGCGCGGTGCGGCCGTCGCGGTTCTGCTCGCGGCAGGCTTGGGTGTCGGGGTTGCGCTCGCCGGCTCCGGCGGGCTCGATCCCTCCTTCGGCACGGGCGGCACGACGGTCTTCGTACGCTCGACCTCGACCTATCCGACACGCGCCGGGCTCGTGGCGGGTGGGAAGATCGTGACCGTCTCGACAGCAAACGGCGTAATAACGGTGTCGCGGTTGCTTGCAAATGGAGCGCCAGACCCCACGTTCGACGGCGACGGACAGGCGACGATCGAATCCGAAGGCTTTCCCAGCGCCCACGCGCTCGCGCTTCAGCCTGACGGCAAGATCGTCCTCATCGGCTTCAAGACCGTGGGTAGCAACGAGAACGCGGTCGTGTGGCGGCTGAACGCAGACGGTGGCTCTGGTGCGCCCAATGGAGCGCTCGATCCCACGTTCGGCGCCAAAGGCGTCGTTGAAATCGGCACCTTCACCCACACCGTCGGCAGTGCCGTGACGGTCCAGCCGGACGGCAAGATCGTTGCGGCTGGCTACGGCTTCAACGCGGTCGGACCGAACAAGGTCGCCGTGTGGCGGCTGACCGCAGGCGGCGCGCTCGACCCCAGCTTCGACACCGACGGCACTGCCGAAATCAGCGACACCGCAGAAGACATCGTCAGCGCGATCACGCTGACAGCTGATGGAAAGATCGTGCTCGCGGGAACGACTGCCCTTGCTACGCACCCGCGTGACGCGGTTGTCTGGAGGCTCAAGGCCGATGGCGGCGCTGGCGGCGTCAACGGCGCACTCGACACCACCTTCGACACGGACGGCCAGGCCGACATCGATGGCGGCGGCGACGATGCGGTCGAAGGCGTCGCGGTGCAACCCGACGGCAAGATCGTCCTCGCGGGCTATGGCGAAGATGCACCCAGCCATCGCGACGCGATGGTCTGGCGGCTGAAGGCGGACGGCGGCTCGGGCGTCACGAACAATGCGCTCGACCCGAGCTTCGACACGGATGGTGCGGCGGCGATCGACGGCGGCGGCGCCGCCTATGCCACGGCGCTCGCGCTCCAACCGGACGGCAAGATCCTCGTCTCGGGCGCCAGCCAGGTCGGCACAGGCCCGAGCTCAGCAGATGTCTGGCGGCTGAGTGAAAATGGAGGTACGGGCGCGGTCAACGGCGCGCTCGACCCGACCTTCGGAACAGGCGGCGCCACGACCGTCACCGTGGGGTCCGGTGCGGGCGCGAACGCGCTCGCGCTCTCCCCCGATCGCCGGATCGTCGCCGTGGGCGCGACCTTTGATGAGAACCTGCTCGTCTTTCGAGTGCTCGGCGATCCCTTTGCTCTGCATGTCGCGAAGGGGGGCGCCGGTTCGGGATCGGTGCAGTCCTCCCTGCCGGGCATCGACTGCGGAGCGTCCTGCTCGGCGTCATTTGACGACGGCGCGGCGCTCACGCTCACCGCCACACCAGCTGCCGGGTCGGCCTTTGCGGGCTGGGCGGGCGCTGGATGCAGCGGCACGGGCAGCTGTGCGCTCACGATGGGCGCCGATCAGGCGGTCACAGCGACCTTCAATCTGCTCCCGCCGCCGACGGCGAAACACTTCGTGTTGACCCCGTCGCTGCTGAGGATGAAGGCGTTCAAGCGCTCCGCCAGGAGCGCACGCGCCTCGGTCACAGGGCTGCCGCCCGGCACGCTGATCTCCGCCTCGATCCGAGTCGGGCGCAGGACGCTTGCGAAGGTTAAGGCGATCGCCGGAAGCGACGGCAAGGTTCAGCTCAAGTTCACCTTCGCCAAGGGAGCTCGCAAGCGTCTACACGCGGCGAAACTGCACTCGGTCACGCTCGTGGTCACCGCCAAGCCCACGGGCGAGCGCGCATCGAAAGCGTTCAAGGTGGTCAAGCTCAAGCGCCAAACTCACCGGGCGCGTCGGGCGGGGTAAAGCCTAGGGCCGCAGGCGCACCGGCAGCGTCTTGAGCTGATTGGCGAACGGCGACTCGACGTACCTCGGGGTGTCGGCGATCTCCATCTCGGGGAAGCGCGCGAGCGTCTCCTCGATCAGGATCCGCAGCTCCAGGCGCGCGAGCGCGGTGCCCAGGCAGAAGTGCCGGCCGCCGGCGCCGAACGCCTGGTGCTCGGGGTTGCGCGTGACGTCGAAGCGGTCGGGGTCCTCGTAGCGCGTCTCGTCGCGATTCGATGAGGGGTACCACATGACGACCTTCTCGCCCTCGCGGATCGTCTGCCCGTGCAGCTCGGTGTCGCGGGTCGCGGTGCGGGCGAAGTGGGCGAAGGCGGGGAACATGCGCAGCGACTCCTCGACGGCAGCCGGCACGAGCGAGGGGTCCTCGAGCACCTTGCGTCGCTGCTCGGGGTTCTCCATCAGCGCGCGCATGCCGCTGCAGTAGGTCGCCTTGGTGCTGTCGTTGCCGGCTGCCATCAGCAGCAGGAAGCCCATCACGATCTCGTGGTCCTCGAGCCGCTCGCCGTCGATCTCGGCGTGCACGAGCACGCTCGTGAGGTCATCGGTCGGGGTCTCGCGGCGTTCGGCGATCAGCTTGCCGCAGCGCTCGAACACCTCCGGCACCTCGCGCTCCATCACGACTCTGGGCGCCCTCGGGCGTCGCGTCGGGGTCGCCTGCGCCGACGATCGTGTTCATCAGGTTCGCCCACACCTGGTCGTCCTCGGGCGGGAGGCCCATGAAGCTGCCGATCACACGCGCCACCACGGGCTGCGCGACGTCGCGTGACCAGATCGCAGGTCTCCCGGCCCTCGAGCCGGTCGAGTACCTCGACCGTGATCGCGCGGATCGCGTCCTCGTGCTCGGCGATGCGCTTCGGCGTGAAGCCGCGCTGGAAGAGCGCCTTGAGGCGATCGTGCTTGGGCGGGTCCATGCCGATGAACATCGCCTGCTGCAGCTCCAGCGGCAGGATCGCGTTCTTCAGGGCGGTGAAGCCGCCGACTTCGGAGGAGAAGGTCTGCCAGTCGCGGCTGACCTCGTAGACGTCGTCGGCGGTCGTGATCGACCAGAAGCCTTCCTCGTCGGGATACTCGGAGATGCGCGCCGACCAATGGACCGGGCACTCCGAGCGCATGCGCGCGAAGAGCTCGTGTGGCGGCCCATCCTGAAAGTTCTCGCGATCGCCGACGAGTACCTGATCGAGCGGCGTCTGCTGCTGACTGGTGACGCTCATGACGTGTTGCCCCCTCCGTGTCGCTGCGGTATCGACCAGGTCAGATTACTCCACCGGGCGAGGAGCGATGGCCGCCTGGATCGGGTGGTGGTTGAGTACAGGAAACCGCAGCGATTCTGGAGACGGCTGTGGAACACGAGCTGATCGGCCGCAACCCAGCGAAGGGAAGCAAGAGGAGGCTGCCCGCCGTCAAGCCCCACCGCTCCTGGCTGGATCGAGCCGACCACATCAGTGCATTGCTCGATGCCGCGCGCGAGCTCGACCGAGCCGGTCGCGCCTCTGTCGGGCTGCGAGGACCGCTGATCGCCACGCTCCTGTTTGCGGGGTTGCGCATCGGCGAGGCGCAAGCCCTGCGTTGGAGAGACGTGGACCTCCTTCGCGGCACGATCCGCGTCTGCCAAGCCGAGACCGACGCGGGGGTACGGATCGTGCACATGCTGCCGATCCTGCGGCGTGAGCTCGGTCAATACCGAAGCCACATCCAAGCCGCGCCTGGCCAGGCTCGTGTTCCCTACTGCCGTGGGACGTCCGCTCGGCTCCTCGAACATACGCGTTCGCATGCTCGCCCGTGCCGTGGAGAACGCGAACGCCGATCTCGAATCCAGAGGGCAGCAGCCGCTGCCAACTGGCCTTACGCCCCACTCGCTACGTCGCACCTTTGCCTCGCTGTTGTTCGCTCTCGGGGAGCCACCGACGTATGTGATGAGCCAGATCGGGCACACCACCCCTGTGCTGACGCTCGCCATCTACGCCCGGGAGATGAGCCGTCGCGACGGCGAGCGCCAACGCCTGAAGACGCTGGTTGCCGGCGGTCCGCCACGGGTCGCCTCCGCGGCTCATTCCTCCACTGCGTCCTCGCTCGCCACACGAATCACGCCTCGCCAAGGCAAGACGCTAGAGATCCGTCTCCCCGAACAATCGACCGCGCTAGACACAGCTCTCAGGTAGCCATCAGAGGCCCATCGGAGTCGTCGAAGATCACGAGCCGGTCGCCGCTTAGCCAGTCGGGATCGTCGCGATCCGCTGATGCAACGCGGCAGCGGCGCCAGCAAGCGGTCAGTCACCGGCTATCCGCTGCAGATCCCCCTCGACTCATCCACGACGCCATCACTTACCCCGCGATTCACGCCTCGTCATAAAGCTCCGCTCGTCACGGCTCTTGGCGGCTGACGGTGCTGACCCGATCGACTGAACGGTCGAATGTCATGATCGCGTACACCCCCGAGGTTTCGGCCTGCGCGACCAAATAAGCCTCCGCGAAGTCTAGACGATCGACCTCATAGACCTCCAGTGCGCGCAGCAACGATGCGCGGTCAACGGTCTTGATCGACGGCAGCGTGAGTGCCGCGCGCATCAGCTCTGCGACGCGCTGGCGCTCTACCTCGTAGAACGACTCGAGCACATACACGCACTCGGCGAAGACGACATCGGCGAGCAGTAGCTCCTCAGCCGCGGCTAGAGCAGCAGTTGCCCGAGCGGCCATCTCCGGCGGGTCGCCGGTCAAATGCCGGATCACAACATTGGTGTCCAGGAACGCGGTCAGTGACGTCGTCCCGCACGGTGCGCCCGGCTGACGCGCAGCACGTCATCCCACGGCGTGCCACGCTTTGCAGCTGGAACCGGGACGCTGCCGGCTAGCTCGAGGAAGTTGGGTGTCTTGGCGATCACCGCTCGCGCCCGCTCGACGCGGAAGTGCAGCTCGTCACCTTCGCGCAGCTCCAGTGCATCGCGTACGTCCTTCGGGATCGTGACCTGCCCCTTGGAAGTGATCTTCGCGCTCGAGTCCATACCGCTCCTTACTAACGATCAATTGTAAGGATAACAGGGCCGCGGTCGGCCAAGCGCCGCAGCTGCTCGCCCACGCGAGGCGATGAAATCGAGGGTGGCCTCGGCCTCCTGTTCGCTGAGATCTTCGACACGCGCACGTAGCTTCTCCTTCCCTGTCACGGGCCAAATGCGAGCGGGGGGTAGATGCCGGCAGGATTGGTGCTACGCAGAGAGCGTTGGTGCTGACGTTCAGCCGTAGCGCACGCTCGCAACTGGACTCCTACTCCGCTGAGTCGTTGACACCGAGTCAACGCGCGAGAACCGAGATCACGAACTACCACGCGTGGTTCTGGCAGAAGGTGACTCAGTATCGAACCTCTCTCGGTCTCCCACTGCCGATTGAGCTCGCCACCGGGACAGAGCGCGAAGCGGACGTGCTGGCCGCGATCGAGCTTGAAGGCGTCGAGCGAGTGAACAAAGACAAACGTCAGGTATCCGACTACAGCACCGCCCTGGAGTACAACCTGCCCAACGGGCGCCCTGAGCGTCTCACCGAGCCGAGACCCAGCAACGACGGGGTCGCCGCGCGCCTGCGCGAGCTGCATCGCAGCACAGGCCGAATCCACTACGACGACCTCGCCTACTACGCCTGGCTGCTGCTCGATGGCTCGCAGACCCTTCGTCACCTCTGGCGCCACAAGTATCCCGTGATCGCCGTCAAGCGCGCGAACGAGAACCTAGCCAAGCAGAAACTCTCGCCGCTACCGGACGGCATCACCCCACACTCGCTCAGGCGAACCTTCGCAAGCGTCCTCTACGCGCTCGGCGAGGACCCCGGCATCGTCATGGACGAGATGGGCCACACACATCCCGCCCTCGCGCTCCGCGTCTACCGCCAGTCAATGCGTCGCGGCGAGGACGAGAAGGCACAGCTCCGAGCCCTGATCGAGGGCAGCGAATTGGCAGACATTGTCAGGCGGACCGCTGAGACGCCCTCCGCGGCGACTGAGCGTTACGCAGCCTAACGGCCGAACCTGGCTCTACAGTCGTCGAGGCAAAAGATGGGCGCGTCGGCTGGACGACGGACGTCCTAGCTGATGGCGAGTATCCGGCTCGGGTCGGCGGTCACGAGGTTGTAGCCGCCGACGGATGTGTCCAGGCGAATCGTCAGTCGGCCGCTCGTCGGGTCGATGTGAGTGACCGTGCCCGTGGCGACTGCAGCCGGGCCGAGAATGCCATCGGGAACCTGCATGCCGGACCGGGATGACCGTCACCTTGGACCGGAGCAGCGGGCCGGCCCTCATTACGCACGGGTGGGCGATCACCATCACGCCATGACCGGGATCGAGGCCCGGGATCTCGACATCAACGAAGATGTCCCCTTGGCAGACCGGTCTGTAGGGATCGATATCTCCCCCGCGGTCGAGATAGACCTCCTCCGCGTCGACGGGCGAGTCCAGCACTGCTCACCTAGGCGTCGTGCTGTACGACGATCGTCGGCATGCCATCCGGTCCCTTGACGGTGGTGAAGCCGGTGTCAACCCCGTATCTGGACCGCCACTCGGGGTCTACCGCGTACAGAACCTCGTGCGGCGCGCAGCGCAGCGCCGCGAGATCAAATAGGAGTTCGCACCGATCCATTGCGTACAGGTCTGCAGGGGTCAGCGTGGACTCGGCTGAGATGCGCATCTCAAGCCACGAGGCTTGGTCGCAGATCGCTGGGTATTCAGTGCGCAGGAGTTCAAGGAACGCGACAAGCCGGGCGACTCCCCTGCGGTTCTCGGGAGTGATCGGCTCGCCTCGCCGCCACTTTCTGATCGAGGTCTGGCTCACGCCGAGCAGCTGTGCGGTGAGCGTCCACGATAGGCCCCATTCCGTCGACAGGGTGTCCAGAAGCTCTGCCGGCTCGCCTTGAGCAACGGCAGCCGTGCGGCCGTCCAAGACGCGCTCCTGAAGCTCGCCGTGCAGATCGTCGGCGTCCTCCCCTGTGACTTTAACCTGGTCTCGTACTGCCGCGGCCCGCTTGGCCAAGCCATCAAACGCCGTGGCGGGCGCCCGTGGCAGCTCGGTGATCATGCCTGTGCCTGTGGCCGTGCCTTCTGGGGTCATGTTGGCTCCTTCCGAAATCTCTCACGCAGTTGGTCAGTGATCGCCGTCTCGAACAGGTGGTGGATGGGCTCTCGCAGTCGGGTGGTTTTCTCGATGATTGCCTCCGTGGAGAACTCAGGTAGCTCGCACTCGGGGGGGTTTTCCCAATAACTGTCGAGGTCGATGAAGAAGAACGGCCCGGCATCCTGGGTGCGGGTCCGCAGGGGTCCCTGCGCGTTGACTAGGCGGCCTGTCGCTGCTCCGTGGCGCATCTGCACCCTCAATCCGTCGGCGCCTGCATATTCAACCTTCCCGCGTGAACTCTGTGCGGCCAAGCCGGCGGCCGAAATCTTCGTGTCGGCGAGAAGCGCAGAAGCTACAAGTCCGTCCCAGTCGGCGGGAAGCGTGATACCCGGAACACGGATTTCGTTGATGTAGCGAAGCCCGATCCGTCCGAAGCCGGCCACGTCGCCGCTTGGCATCGCGGTCAGGACGTAGCGGAGGAACTCGCAGAACTCCTCGTAGCAGCGGTAGCCGGTGCTCTCGACTACGAGCGCCTCGGCACCTACCACGACGCCCAAGGTGCGCCCACGATCGAGCATGCGCAACGGCCCCTGAGCGTGCACCATGCCAGGCGCGCCCAGCGTGACTTGGAGCGAAGCCTCTGGTTGGGTGATCGGCACTCGCTCCTTGATGCGCTCCCATACCTGTGCCTGAGCATCCCTGTCGGCGAGGCTCAGGGTATGCGGGATACGCAGCTCGAATGCCACCATCTCAAGCGGCGGCTGAGGATAGATCTCTGTCTGAAGCGTCGTCAAAGCTCTCCCAGTATGAACCGAATACCGAAACCTAATGCGAACCTACAGGCGACACTATCGTACAAATCGTAACGGTGACCTAAGTCTTGCAACGTCATGACGGACGACATTTGGAGGCGCTCGCCGGGCCTCGAGTCGTGCTCATCGCGGCCGGTGAGGGTGCGGTCGGGGCGACGCTCGAGGAGGGGGCGTTACGGCTCCGAGAATCTCGCCAAGCAAGGGCTCTCGTCGCTACCGGACGGACGAGAAGCAGCAGCTCCGCGCGCTGATCGAGGGCAACGAATTGGCAGTTATTGGCAGACGAGCCGCTGAGACGCCCTCCGCGGCGACTGAGCGTTACGCAGCCTAACGGCCGAATCTGGCTCTACAGCAGGCGAGGCTAGGCATGGGCGCGGCGGGTTTCGAACCTGCGACCTCTCGCGTGTGAAGCGAGCGCTCTCCCACTGAGCTACGCGCCCTGGATCAGCGATTGTATTGCTCTGCGCGTCGCGGGCTGCTGAGGAGCGAGCCGGCCGGATAGCGTTCCGGCCCAATGCAGCTCGCGACCTGGAACGTCAACTCGCTCGGAGCCCGACTCCCACGTGTCCTCGAGTTCCTCGCGGAGGAGGCTCCCGAGGTGCTGATGCTTCAGGAGACCAAGTGCGACGAGGCGTCCTTCCCAAGCAGCGAGCTGGCCGAGGCCGGCTACGAGGCGGTCCACCACGGCGCGGGACGCTGGGCCGGCGTGGCGATCCTCGCACGGCAGGGCCTCGGACTGAAAGACCCCCAGGCGGGGCTCGCAGGGGAGATGCGCGCCGATGAGGCGCGCTGGATCGAGGCGAGCGTGGCGGGAATGCGCGTGGCGAGTGCCTATGTCACGAACGGGCGCGAGGTGGGCAGCGAGTGGTTCAAGGAGAAGCTGACCTTCCTCGACGCGATCGCAGCGCGTGCTGCGGCCGAGCGCGAGACGCCGTTCGGGGTCGCGGGCGACTTCAACGTGACGCGCGAGGATCGCGACGTCTATGACCCACAGGCCTTCGCGGGAGCGACGCACGTGACCGCCGAGGAGCGCAGCGGCCTCCAGCGGATCTTGAGCGAAGGAGGTCTCGTGGATGCCTACCGCGAGGTGCACCCCGAGGAGCAACAGTTCACCTGGTGGGACTACCGCCAGGGCCACTTCCACCGTGGGCTGGGCCTGCGCATCGACTACGTGCTGCTCGATGCCTCGCTGGCACCGCGGATCGTGGAGTGCGGGATCAGGCGCGACTACCGCAAGGGCACGAAGCCCTCAGACCACGCGCCGCTGGTCGCGAGCCTCAGCTAGCGCTCACGAGCCGAGGCGCACGCCGACATGCGGGTGCAGGCGCTCGCTCGCTTCGGAGTAAGTCGCGACGAGCCGGTCGACTTCGCCCTCTGTGAGGGTCTCGCCGAAGGCGGAGGCGCCGCCGAGCTTGGCGTAGCCATCGCTCAACTGCTTGCCGACCTGCGCGAGGCCAAAGTGTCCGTCGTAGACGCTCTCGATATAGAGCGCGACGTTCGCGCGCGCAAAGCGATTGGCGGCGGATGGCCCGCGTGTGCTCTGCAGCAGTGCGGCTTCGATCAGCTGCCAGCCGCGTGTGGTCAGGCCGCGAAAGCTGCGGAAGAGGCCGGCGAGATGCGCGGCGGGACCGGTCAGCGAAGCGGCGCGCGCTTCGCTGAAGACTGCGGGCAGCGGGAGCTGAGCGGCGCGCAGGGCGGCCGCATGAATGCTCGTCTGAGCAGCGGCGCTGGGGTTCGCAGGCAGGCCGTTTGCGACGAGCGGCCAGGCCGCCTTGGTGGCCTTGACCTCCTGCTCGATCGCCGGAGTGAGCCCGCCCAGGGCGTGACTCACGGCTGCGAAGTCTTCGCGTTCGAGGTGCGTCGCGGCGGGCGTGGCGTCGCTATCGGAGCCGCAGCCACCGAGCATCAAGGCGGCGCTACTGGCGATCAGCAGCGCCGCGCCCAGAAGCGGACCGCGCAAGGACCTCTTGCGGAAAGCCTGCGTTGCGGCGCTTAGGTGGTTGATTCCACGATGTTGCACCGCCGGAGGCACGCCTGGCCTTCGCCTGCCGTCGTCCTCGGCCTCGCCCTTGCCACCAGCAAGGGCTTCGGCCTGCGTCCTAGGCAGACTCGACCATCCGCACCTCCCGAACAACGGCACACCCTCGTGGAATCAACCACCTAGGAGGTGCCGAGCAGGTCGATCACGAACACGAGCGGCGCGTTCGGCGGGATCGAGGGCGGTGAGCCTTTGGCGCCGTAGGCGAGTGCCGAGGGGATCACGAGCTCGCGGCGCCCGCCGACCTTCATGCCGGGGATGCCTTTGGTCCAGCCAGGAATGACGCCCGAGAGCGGGAAGGTGGCCGGTTCGCCACGCTTCCAGGAGGCATCGAAGATCTTGCCGCCTTTGAAGAGCACGCCGACGTAGTTCACGGTGACGCTGCCGCCCGCCTTCACTTCGGGGCCGGTACCTGTGATCAGGTCTTTGATTTCAAGTTTCGTGGGGGCTGCTCCCGAGGGTGGCGTGACCTTCGGTTCTTTGGAGAGCGGGCCGCTGGTCGGCGTTTTCGCCGTCGCCGAGCTGCTGGTTTTGGAGGGGGTTGTTTTCGCGTGGGCTTCGGTCTGCTTGACGAGCGCGTTGTCGGACTTGTTCTCGAGGCCGACGGTGATCGTGCTCGAGTTACCGGAGCTGCCGCAGCCGGCGATCAGCAGGGTCGCGGCGAGGCCCGTCAGCGCGAGGGCGCAGCGCGGGCGGATGGTGGAGTTGAAGGCGTTGATGTAGGTCACGGTCGCGCAGCCTATCGGAACTTGGATAGGCGGTGTGCAGGAACTTGGGCAAGCCCCGTGCGTTACGATCGCTGACGGACCGTGCTAGGCGGGGAGGTAGCGGTGCCCTGAATCCGCAATCCGCTCTAGCGGGGCTGAATTCCCTTCCGAGGGGTTCTGGCTCTGGTCGCTCCGTCGCTCGGGGCGTCGATGGTTCGGGTCCCGCGCGGTGTCGGCTTGCGAACCAGGTCAGGTCCGGAAGGAAGCAGCCTTAAGCGATCACCGGCAGGCGCAGCGGGAGCTCCCGGACCGGAGTCGTGGGCGGAGGCAGGCGCCGGATGCTCGGAATCACAAAGCGGGGTGCACGGTCCATGATCAGCTGCATCGATGAAAGATCAGCCATGAGCGGTTGGCGCGCGTCTCGGTGAAGCCGGGGGGCACGCTCACGGCTTTGACGGGATCGCGCGGATCGAGCACGTAGTCTTTTTCGACCTCCTTGCTGGCCGGATCGACGTAGACACCCGATTCGATATGACCGGTCTGAGCGCTGATGATGTTGCGCGGGCTCGTTTCTAGATAGAGCGCGAGCAGCGGGATCGGAGCGTGGTTCGGCACGCCGACGGGACCGCAGGAGAGGTTGATCGCGTGGTTGTCGACGAGCGCGAGTAGGTCGGCTTCGATGTGTTGCTGGCGGGCCAGATTGTGGAGCTCGCGGTGCGCGCTGCGGTACTGCGAGGGGGTGTAGGCGATCAGGGCCACCAGCACGAGCGCGCCGCCGGCGATCCACCAGCGCCGCCGGGGATCGCTGCGCGCCAGGTTGATCGCACCGAAGACGCCGGCGCCTGCAAAGACGCAGAGGATCGCCGCGATCAGAAAGGCGTAGCGGGTGTTGATCGGCAGCCCGAGCGCAGCGAAGAAGGCGAAGACGAGGACCGCAAGCAGGCCCGCGGCTGCGCCGATCAGTGCGCGCGAGCGCAGCCACAGCAAAGAAAGCACTCCGCCAAGCGCCGCCCCGAGCAGCACCGGCGGGCGCAGGATCTCGCCGATCCGTCGCGGGATGTACTCGGGCACGTTGGTGATGCCTTTGATGCGCCCGAGCGTCGCCGCGGTGTGGCGCGTGTTGGTCAGCGACCACAGCGGATGGGCCGTGATCAGCAGATCGCTCGCGACCCAGATCAGCGGCGCGGCGCCTGCCAGCAGCGCGAGCCGAGCGAGCTCTCGCGGCGGGCGGCTGGAGAGGCACCATTCGATCGCATAGAGCCAGTAGAGGCCGGAGAAAGCCCAGGCCTCGGGGCGCAGCAGCCCCGCGAGCGCGAGCAGGACGAGCACCGGTGCGCCCGCGCGACGCTTGCGCGACTCGAGGAGCAGCGCGCTCAGCACGAGCAGCACGTAAGGAAGATCGACGTAGGCGCGCACGCCGTAGGAGAGCACGGGCACGCGTGTGAGGAAGATCAGCGCCGCGAGCAGGCCGGCGGGGCGCGAGAACCACTCAGCGCCGAGCCGGTAGATCACCCAGCCGCAGGCCGAGAGCGCGAGGAAGCCGAGCGCGACCGTGACATGATCGACGCCACTGGGTCCCAGCGGCGCGAGCACGACGCCGAGCAGCTCGAGCAGTGGATGCGGGGTTGGAGCGACCGCGACCGAGTAGGCCGGCGGCTGCCCGCGCGAGACCTGCCCGCCCCAGGCGAGCGCGTAGAGCGTGTCGTAGTTGAGGAAACCCACGCCGCTGATCAGCCTCAGCAGCCCGGCACCAGCGATGATCGAGAGCGGGCCTCCAGCACGCGGCGCCAAGCGCTTGATCGCGGCGGTCATGAGCGCGGACGCTATCCGCTCGGGCGGCTGCTCGAGCGGCGTGGGTAGACTCAGGCGAACGGTGTCGGTAGAGGAGTCTTCACAGCAGCAACAGCGGTCTCTGTACCGTCGGCACCGCCCCCGCACGTTCGCTGAGGTGGTCGGCCAGGAGCCCGTGGTCAGGACGCTGCGCAACGCGGTCGAGCGCGGCAAGGTGCACCACGCCTACCTGTTCGTGGGCTCGCGCGGCACGGGCAAGACCTCGATGGCAAAGATCCTCGCGGCCTGCCTGAACTGCGAGCGCGGCGGCGGTCAGCCGACGAGCGAGCCATGCGGTGAATGCGAGTCCTGCCTCTCGATCGCGCGCGCGAACTCACTCGATGTGATCGAGATGGACGCGGCCTCAAACAACTCGGTCGACGACATCCGCGAACTGCGCGAGAGCGTGGCCTACGCACCGGTCAGCGGCGGGCGCAAGGTCTACATCCTCGATGAGGCGCACATGCTCTCGACAGCGGCCTGGAATGCGTTCCTGAAGACGCTCGAGGAGCCGCCGCCGAACACGGTCTTCGTGCTCGCGACGACCGAGGCAAACAAGGTGCCAGCGACCGTCGTGGACCGCTGTCACCGCTTCGACTTTCATCGCCCGACGGTCGAGCAGATCGCGAGCGTTGTGCGCCGCGCGGCGGAGGCGGAGGGGATCGAGATTCCGCCGCCTGCAGTTGCGGCGCTTGCGCGCTCGGCGACGGGGAGCTTTCGCGATGCACTCGGCACGCTCGAGCAGATCGTCACCTACAGCGGCAGCGAGATCGCGCTTGAGGACGTGTTGGCAGTGCTCGGGGTGGCCGACGCGCGGCTGCTCGAAGAGACCGTCGACGCGGTCGCCGCAGGCGATGGTCGGCGCGCGCTGAAGACGCTTGAAGAGTGCCTCGCGCAGGGGCGTGACGCGGCCTCATTTGCAGCGGACCTCGAGGTTCGCGCGCGTGAGCTCTTGGTCGTGCAGACGCTCGGTGAGGTGCCCGAGGAGCTCGCGCTCACGCCCGAGGCCGACGCGGCGCTCGCGGCCCAGGCCGAGCGCGTCGAGCACGCCACGGTCGTGCGCCTGCTCGAGCTGCTGGGTGAGGCGATGGAGGGCGCGCGCGCGGGGGCCGATGCGCGCACACGTCTCGAGCTGGCGCTCGTGAAGGCAGCGCGGCCCGAGGTCGACAGCTCGGTGCGCGCACTGCTCGCGCGGATCGAGCGATTGGAGAGCGGCCGTGGAGGCGCCGCACCGGCGGTGGCTGCGCCTGCTGCAGCCGTGGTCGAGCCATCCCCGCAAGCCCCGCCGCCGCCCGCCCCGGCCGTAGAGCCAGCTGCGGTCGCGCAGCCGCCCGCCACGAACGGCGGTGTCCCCTCCGCGGCGCCGGCAGCCGTGGCCGAGCCAGAGCCCGAACCGGATACGCCTCCCGCCCCCGCCGAGGCGGCAGCGGCGGTCTCCGCTGACGACCTCGACTCAATGGGAGCGATGTGGCCGGCCGTGGTCGATCTCGTGCGCGGCGAGAACGCGCTGATCGGGGCGGTCGTGGAGGTGGCACGGCCGGTGGCCGTGGATGGCGAGGATCTGACGCTCGCCTTTGCGGCGACGGATCAGTTCCTGAAGAAGAAGGCCGAGGATCCCGCGAACCGTCTGATCGTCGGTGAGGCCTTGCGCGCGGTCACGGGGCGTCGCTGGCGCCTCTCCTACGAGCTGCGCGAGGATCTCGGCGGGACCACGGGCCTGGAAGCGTCGGGGAGCTCGGAGGAGGACTGGATCAGGCGCTTCATCGAGGAGTTCGACGCTGAGGAGATCGCCTCGGAGGAGAATGGCGAGCGCGGCGCTCAGCCCGCGACCAGCAACGAGAAAGGCGCCTGATGGGAAAGCAACCGCGGATGGGAAACATGCAGCAGATGATGCAGCAGGTCCAGAAGATGCAGAAGGATATGGAGCTCGCTCAGGAGGAGCTCAAGAACGAGGTCGTGGAGGCCTCGGCGGGCGGCGGCATGGTGACGGTCAAGATCAGCGGTGACCTGGTCGTCCGCGAGGTCAAGCTCGATCCCGCCGCGGTCGACCCGGAGGACGTCGAGATCCTCAGTGACATGGTCCTGGCAGCGATCAACGAGGCCTTGCGCAAGGCGCAGGAGCTGGCTGAGAGCAAGATGGGCGGGGCCACCGCCGGGCTCGACCTCGGAGGGCTCGGCGGCCTGGGCATGCCAGGGCTGTGAGCAGCACCTACGCTCCGCCCGTCCAGCGCCTGGTCAGCGAGCTCTCAAAGCTCCCGGGCGTCGGCAACCGCACGGCGCAGCGCCTGGCCTTCCACATCCTGCGCGCCTCGCCCGAGGACGCCGCTGCGTTGGCGGAGGCGATCCGCGAGGTGAAGGAAAAGATCGGGCTCTGTGAGATCTGCTTCAACCTCACCGACGAAGCGCGCTGTCGGATCTGCCAGGACCCAAGGCGTGAGCAGGAGCTGATCTGCGTCGTCGAGGAGCCCTCGGACGTGATCCCGATGGAGCGCACGCACGAGTACCACGGCGTCTATCACGTGCTCGGCGGGGCGCTCTCGCCAATCGACGGGATTGACCCGGACGACCTCAAGATCGCGGAGCTGCTCGCGCGCGTCGAGTCCGCGCAGGTGTCGGTGCGGGAAGTCGTCTTGGCGACCAACCCGACGACGACGGGCGAGGCTACGGCGCTGCATATCGCCGAGGAGCTGCGTGGGCGTGCCCCGGCTGTGAAGGTCACGCGCTTGGCGAGTGGGCTACCCGTGGGCTCAGACCTCGAGTACGCCGACGAGGTGACGCTCGGCAAGGCTTTCGCCGGGCGCCGCGCCGTTTGAGCACGCGGCCAAGTCGGAGACGATCGGAGCTTTCATTGCCCACCCGCATCGATGAGCGGGCTTGGGCGGGGCCACCGGGCACGCCAGGGGCAATATCCTGCGAATGATGTCTGAGTTGATCGTCATGAAGTTCGGAGGCACCTCGGTCGCGGACGCCGAGCGGATCAAGCGCGCGGCGCGGCGGATCGTGGAGAAGCGCGAAGCAGGCCACCGCGTGGTGGTCGTGCTCTCAGCGCGCGGCAAGACCACCGATGAGCTGATCACGATGGCCGAGGAGGTCTCAGCGACGCCGGACCCGCGCGAGATGGACATGTTGCTCTCGTCGGGCGAGCGGATCTCATGTGCGCTGTGCGCGATGGCGATCAACGATCTCGGCCACCGGGCGATCTCGCTAACGGGCTCGCAGGCGGGGATCGTGACCGACGAGTCGCACACCAAGGCGCTGATCATCGACGTCCGGGCCGACCGCATCCGCCGCGCTCTGGAGGAGGACAACATCGTGCTCGTGGCTGGCTTCCAGGGGGTCTCCGAGAACGCCAAGAACGTAACGACGCTGGGACGCGGCGGCTCGGACACGAGCGCGGTGGCCGTCGCAGCGGCGCTCGGTGCGGAGGTCTGTGAGATCTACACGGACGTGGCGGGCGTCTACTCGGCCGACCCACGACTGGTTGCGAATGCACGCAAGCTGGAGACGGTGTCCTTTGAGGAGATGCTCGAGATGGCGGCCTCGGGTGCGGGCGTGCTGCAGCTGCGTTCGGTGGAGTACGCACGCAATCACGGCGTACGCATCCATTGCCGCTCATCTTTCAACGACGAGCCCGGCACGGTTGTGCTGGCAGAGGGAGACACGATGGAGAAGGCCCTGATCACGGCGGTGACGCATTCCGAGGAGGAGGCGCGGCTCACGCTCACCGGCGTCCCCGACACGCCCGGCGCGGCAGCGCGCATCTTCGGCGCGCTTGCGCAGGCGAACGTGAACGTGGACATGATCGTCCAGAACGAGCCGGCCTCGGGCGGCGGACAGGCGGAGATCTCCTTCACGGTGCCGCGCGATGATCTGCGTGTCGCGCGCACCGCGCTTGAACCGCTCGCGGGCGAGGCCTTCGCGGAGCTGAGCAGCTACGAGGAGATGGGCAAGGTCTCGATCGTCGGCGCGGGCATGCGCTCGCACCCGGGCGTGGCCGCGAAGGTCTTCAGGGTCCTTGCTGAGGAGGGAGTCAACATCGACATGATCTCGACCTCGCCGATCAAGATCTCCTGCGTGATCGATCGCGATCGCGTGGCCCAGGCGGTGCAGGCGCTACACGGGGCCTTTGAGCTCGAGGGCGATGACACGATCCTCGTCGAGGAGCCATTCCGCGCCAGTCCTACTTCTTAGCTGCAATCTGCAACAATTCCTACGCAACTCGTTACGTTTGGCCACTTTCAAGGATGAATGGACATGCGCGTAGTTAGACGCCCGCGTCGGTATGTAGCGCCTCACTGGCTGAGGCTGCTCGGCCCTGTGCTCCGCTACAGCGGCTCGCGCGACGCTTACGTGCTCCGTGCCGTAGGCAACCGCGTGGGGCCCGTGCTGCGCCAGGACCGGCGCCAGATGCAGCGCCGTCGCCTGCAGGGCCCTGAGCGGCGCACACCCGCCGTCTAGGCGCTGGGCCGAACAGAAGCCGGGTCAGCCAGTCGAGATTTGGCGAGCTATTCGCCCGCTCTGAAGACGCGGTCAAGTCCGCGCTCGCCGTCCTGCCCCACAACCCTGATCGCGATGGGCCCCATCCGGTGCTTCTACGGGACTTGTCGTCTTACAACAAATCCCTGCGTCTGTCAGCTAATATACAATATCTTCACAAAAGAGATGAGGAAACACTCATCGTATTAAGTGTCCAGTAGGGGGGAGTGCGGATCGTGAGCGCAACACAGTCGAGACTTCGCAGTCGCAGGGCTCTTGCATCCCGCCGCGAGCAGTTCGATGGCAGTCCAACGGCGCCCGAAGTGCGTGCCATCGACCAACGAAATGTGCGCCCGCGCGCGCGTCCCAAGCGCGACGTCGCCGGTGTGCTGCTCGGAGCAGCTGAGATATGCCTGCTCAGCAAAGACCCACACTTGGCGGTGCGCGCAGCCTGGGTGCTGCTCAGGGAGGACGGGGTTGTGTCTGACGCAAACGCCATGGGAGGGCGCGCGGTTCACCGCTAGCTGCGTTGGACGCGTGTCCAATCGGCACGCGCAAATCTGCGACACCGATCGCTGCGGAAGCTTTGCTGGCTCGTCTACGTTGTATTTGACGCCGGAAATAGAACCGGCTTGACGATAGTCAGACATTTCTCGAATTAACTATCAAATATCGAGGAGCTCGCCGTGCGCGACGTGCAGTCAAAGCCGCCTGCAGGAGGAGAGCTGAAGGATATTCTCGTCGGGGCAGCGGAGATATGTTTGCTCGAGCGCAGCCCGCGCCTTGCGATGCGGGCAGCCTGGCTCCTACTCAGATCAAACGAAGAGTCTGACGCGGATCTCCTGGTGGAGCCCGCGGTCCACGGCTAGGACCTCGCTTCGAGGACGAGTGGCGAGTGCCCCGTGCATTTCCCGGACTCAGCCAGGCCGGCCCGACATTTTGAATATGCGTGTTTCTTTTCGAGCCATTGGTGAAAACTGCTTCGAGAAACGCAAATGTGCACTAAGGACTTGTGTCCAATGCGTTTTATACATCCGCACTCTTGACGCGGGGTCGCAAATGCGTTCTTATACACGCAGCAAGCGAGACGGACGGAGACAGTCGGGTTCTCGCATGAGTCTCAGGATGGGGGCAGGCGCAGCATCGGTTGGGATCTCACTGCTGCAAGGGAGCTATGGATAGCGAAATCGCAGACCCCGCGGTGACCGGAGTCACCGTTGGCCGATCAAGTGTGGCGCGCCGTCTGGGTGCGTTGGAAACGATCAGGCCGTCGTTGCCCGCCGCGGAGTCTGAGGGGTCCCGCTGCGAGCCTGCTGCGCGATTCGATCTTTCGTCGCATGCTCTTGGGCGCAGACGCGCTCGCGATCCTGGGGGCGTTCCTGCTGACAATGGCGCTCTCCTCGCGTTCGCTGCAGTTGACCTGGGCAAGCGCTGCGGGCCTGCCGATCCTAGTTCTCGGGGCAAAGATCTCGGGGTTGTATGACCGTGACGATGCGCTGTTGCGAAAGACAACCCTCGAGGAGGCGCCGAAGCTGTTTCAGCTGGCGACGCTATGCGCCCTGGTGGCCTGGTTGGCCGGTGGAGCGATCGTGACAGGCGCTCTGGATCGTCATGAGGCGCTGTTTCTGTGGCTGGTTCTCGCGCTGCTTCTGATCGTTTTCCGCACCGTGGCGCGAATGATCGCGCTGCGTATCGCACCGGCCGAGCGGTGTCTGTTCATCGGCGACGACGCTGCCGCCGCCACGATCAGCGCAAAGCTGAGCGGTCACGCGGGCATTCGGGCTCACATGGTCGCCCACCTCGACCTGGACAAGATCGCGCCGTGGTCATCGGATGCGCTCTCGGCGCCGAAGCTGGCGGAGGTGCGCGAACTCGCACAGAAGCTGGACGTGCACCGCGCGATCCTGGCGCCGCGTAGCGCGGATGGCGGCGAGGTGCTTGACCTCGTGCGCACGCTGAAGGCGGTGGGAGTCCGCGTCAGCGTGCTGCCGCGTCTGCTTGAGGTTGTTGGGTCCTCGGTGGAGTTCGACAACTTGCACGGCATAACCGTGATGGGTGTGCGGCGCTTCGAACTCACACGATCATCGGCATCAGTCAAGCGTGCCTTCGATCTGCTCTGTGCGTCCTTCGGGCTCCTCGCGGTCGCCCCGCTGATGATCGCCGCTGCGGTTGCAATCAAGCTCGATAGCCGTGGACCGGTCTTCTTCCGCCAACTGCGCGTGGGCAGGCATGGCAGGCATTTCCACATCCTCAAGTTTCGCACGATGGTGGCGGACGCGGAGGCCCTGAAGGACTCGCTGCGCGACCGCAACGAGGCGCGCGAGGGTCTCTTCAAGATCGCAAACGACCCGCGGGTCACGCGTGTGGGCAAGCTGCTGCGCAAGACGGCGATGGATGAGATGCCTCAGCTGCTGAACATCCTCAAAGGCGAGATGAGTCTCGTTGGGCCCAGGCCGCTGATCCTCGAGGAGGACATGCGCGTGAAGGGCTGGCATCGTCGGCGTCTTGAGCTGACCCCCGGAATGACAGGGCACTGGCAGATTCTCGGGCCGGCGCGAGTGCCGCTCGCTGAGATGGTCGCGATCGATTACCTGTACGTAGCGAATTGGTCGCTTTGGACGGACATCAAGATCTTGCTACGAACCGTGGTTTACGTCTTTGGATGTCGTGGGTGGTGAGCTTTCAGGCCACAGGCACGCCCTGCTCGGAGTGGCGCATTTCGCAGGCGATCAAGCGAGCTCAAGGGGGAGACCGCGAGGCGATCGGGTTCATCTACGCTCGCTATGCCGACAACGTGCACGGCTACGTACGGAGCATCGTCCATGACGCACACGAGGCTGAAGACGTCACACAGCAGGTGTTCACCAAGCTCATCCACGTGATCAGCAAATACGAGGAGCGCGAGGTGCCTTTCTTCGCCTGGGTCTTGCGGGTGGCTCGCAACGTCGCTCTCGACCACCTGAGACGTCAGCGGGCGATACCGGTTGAAGAGGTCTGGACGACGGACCAGGGTGGCGGAGACCCGGCGGGCAGCGGACAGATGCGTGACCTCCAGGCAGCCCTGGCCGGGCTGCCCAAAGACCAGCGCGAAGTTCTGGTGCTGCGCCACTTCGCCGGGTTCTCTCCGACTGAGATCGCGGCGCAGACAGGACGTTCTGAGGGGTCCGTTCATGGACTTCACCATCGCGGACGCAGGGCATTGAGAGCCGAGTTGACGCGGCGCGGGGCCGCTCCGGCAACAGCAGGTTCGCGGGCGCTTTAGGAGCGTCGCTATCGACGATCGACGATCGGCGGTCGCGGGAGCACGGCCCACTCGCTGTCGGGAGCTTCCCCGGGCTGATCGTTTTGGAGGCGCGGATGCCGACTCCGCGCGATCCGCCCACTGTCGAGGTCGGCAAGGTAGTAGAGCACTGCGAACGCGATGATTTCCTCTCGCGAGGAGTCCGAACGTGCGGCCTCCTGATCGATCGCCTCCCACACGAAATCACCTAGGCGCAACGTCACGCTGCGGCTGGCATGGGCGCTCGGATCATTGGCGCCGCGCGATGAGCTCACGCTCGGATCCGGTCGATCGCAACACACGTCCTTACAACGTCGATGAAGGGCCCTAGCTTACGCGCGGGCCTGCAAGCTGCAGGAACGACTGTCCAGAGCTGGTCGCTGAGCTCTCATTTCGTCGCAGGCGCTCCGATGTACTCTCAGCTACTTCCGCAGTTGGTCGCTCGGTCCCTCTCCGAGGCGCAGCTGCAGCCCGCAGGGCAAAAGGAGTCTCATGTCAGGGCTGTGTGCTCGTCGCTCGTCAAAGTCCGAAGGCCGTCCGGTTATCGTTGGCGCGATCGCTGTCTTCCTCCTCATTCTCGCGTTCCAGGCAAGCGCTGGCCCATCGCGTGCGGCCGTCCCCGCCGCTCGCGTGTCGGCGCATCCCAGCTCGGCACATCAGGGCGCGAGGTCTTCGGCGCGACGGGCGTGCCTCTCCACTGGGCGCCGTCATGCGCGGCGGAACGCGATCAAGCACTGCAAATCCGCTGGGTCCAAGCGGGCCAGCAAGCGTCCTCAGCCAACGATCTTTGTACCAGGAGTGCTTGGAGCACAGCCTCTCAGCATCACCGGGCAGCAATCTCTACCGACGACGCCCCGCGAAGTGTCCCCCCCGACCGAAATGACCCCTCCGGTCGAACAGCCTTCGCCGATCGCTCCTCCGATCCAGACGCCTCCGATCCAGAGGCCTCCGGTGGAATCGCCTCCCGCGGAACCGCCGACAGTAGAACCACCGCCTGTAGAACCACCTTCAGGTACACCGCCACCGGTTGAAGCTACGACACCGTTCCGATTCTTCGCTCCTACGAGTTTCTGGAACGAGCCGGTTCCTACAGGTGCGCCCTTGGATCCGAGCTCCGCTGCGGTCGTGGCTACTCTGCAAGAAGAAGAGCTAGCGGAGCAAAGCGCTAAACATGGCCCGACAATCAACACCACGAGTTGGTCTGTGCCGATCTACACTGTGTCGGCTGGCCAGCCGACCGTTCGCGTTACGCTTTTCAATCATGTGTCGTCTGCATTGCAGGCGGCTTGGAGCGCGGTTCCGCTGCCAGCAGATGCTCACCCAGCCACGGGAACAGACGAGCACCTTGTGGTTTGGCAGCCGAGCACGGATCGGATGTGGGAGTTCTGGCGTTTGGAAAAGGTCGGGGAAGACTGGGGCGCATCGTGGGGTGGAGCGATTCAGGATGTGTCCGCCAACCGGGGCGTATATGGTCCTGAAGCGTGGTCCGGAGCGTTGACTTTTTGGGGGGCGTCTGCCTCCTCGTTGCCGATCGTGGGTGGGCTGATCACTCTTGAAGATCTCGAAAAGGGGAAGATCAATCACGCGCTGGCGCTGGCTGTCCCCAACGCGCGTTGGGGAGTGTATGCATCACCTGCGCAGCGCACGGACGGGTCTTCGACCCGCCCGCTCTCGCTACCCGAGGGTGCACACCTACGGCTTGATCCGAATCTCGATCTCGCATCGTTGCATCTTCCGCGGCTGACCCTGATGATGGCTGAAGCCGCTCAGCGTTACGGCATCTTTATAAGAGACAAGGCGTCGAATCTGGCTTTTTACGGTGAGGATCCGACCCGGACGGGCGCCAACCCGTACTTGGGCTCACACGGTTACTTCGAAGGGCAGATGCCGTCCAAGCTTCTGGCTGTCTTTCCGTGGGGTCACCTCCAGCTCCTGCAGATGGAACTGCACTCCAGCCATTGAGATCAGGGCGCAACGCTAGGCTGCAGCGGTATGGCACGCTCCAGATCCGAACAGCAGCTGATCCTGCTTAGTGCCGGTACTGCCGCTCGACGGCTGGCCATGAGTGAGCGGGTTGAGGGGCTGATTGAAGACGTAAGTTGGCCCGATCTCGCCGAGACCTTGTATCGTCGCAAGCTGCTTCCCATGTTGGGCCCACGGATGGTTGAGCTCGCGAAGGGGCGTGCGAGCGAGGAGTTCGGCGCGACGGTGGAGCATGCGATCGAGACGGGGCGGCGCCACGGGGCCTTCCTACAGCTCGTATCGCTGCGTGCCATTGCCATGCTCGCGGACGCGGGGATTCGCTCCATCGCACTGAAGGGTCCATTCTTGGGAGAGGCACTCTACGGTGATCCCGGCCGGCGTCCCTCCAGTGACATTGATCTGCTCGTCCCGCCGGAGCAGCTGCACGCCGCAGTCGAAGTGATTCGCGACCTGGGCTACAGAGCCCCGATCGATTACGTGTACGACTCGGGGCTGCCGTTGTTGCACTTTGTGCTCGTTCACGACAGGGGAGAGTTGCCGGCGGTGGAGCTGCATTGGCGCGTCCATTGGTACGAGGAGAGCTTCGCGAGCGAGCGGCTATTGCCACGCGTGGTGAATCCGTCGGGAGACTGGCGCCCGGCCCTTGCCGACGAGCTCGCTGCGCTGCTCTTGTTCTACGCGAGGGACGGCTTCGTTGGTCTGCGTCTGGCTAGTGACCTGAGCGCCTGGTGGGATGCCTATGGCGCCGATTTGGGGCCGGGTGCCCTGGATAAGCTGATGCGTACATATCCAGCCCTCAGGCGTGTCATTCCTGTGGCAATTAGAGTGGCTGAGAAGATCGTGGGCTTGCCGGCCGCAGAGATCACGCGAGACACGCTTCAGTTAGGTCTCCGCGAACGCATGGCAGTGAGGCTCGCGAACCCCAACCCCCACTCCAGCCAGTCGCAGACTCTACGCCGACATTGGCTTGATCGACGGGCTGTTGATGCCGCCGGGTGGCTTCAGCGCATTTGTGCGGCGCCAAGTGGTGCCTCCCCCCGAGGTTTTGGACCAACAAGCTCGGCATGCAGCCAGGCAGCGGGCCAGATCGCCCCTGGGTCGAGGTGCTGGTGTGCTGGCCCGGTATGGGCTGACGATGACTCGTCTGGTGCGTGTCCCGAAAACTCTGCGCTAAGGATCATTGCGCCTAATGGCGCAGAGTATCACTGGAAGCAGCTGCTGAATACAACTCCCGAAGCCGAGCATCAATGACCTCGACGCTTCGGGTCTCCAAGCAGAATCGTCGGCCGCGCTCGCCAAGGGTCCGCGCGAGTCCGGGGTCCGTCAGTAGCTCAGTCAGACGATCCGCCAAGCCGACCTCATCGCCAACTGGCACGAGTATGCCTCCCGCGCTAGCCAGTTCAGGGATGCCTCCGACGGGGGTGCTCACAAAGGGCCGACCCAGGCTCATAGCCTCCGCTAAGACCATCGGCATCCCCTCTGCGCGCGAAGGCAGTGCAACCACGCGGGCGCGTCTAAATATCTCCTTCAGCTTAATCGAGTCAACGGGTGGCCAGACCTCGAGGCGCTCCGCGCAAGGAGGCGCAAAGTCGGTCACAGGACCTACCATCAGACATCGTGCCTCGGGGCGTCTTTGAGCCACTAGTTGCCATGCGCGATGCAAGATGTCGGCGCCCTTGCGCAGGCCTATCTCGCCCGCGAATACGACCAACTCGTCCGTCGTCTCTATAGGAAATTGCTCGTCATTAACCACAACGGGATTAGGGACGATCTCAGAGCGAGTGATTGGAGCTCTGCATCTGACCATATTGAGGGTCTCTTGCTCCAAGCACGTTATAAGGTGTGCGCGTCTCAAGACTAGAGACACGAGCCGCGGGTTTCTGAGTGCAAAGGGTATAAAAGAGGCACCGTGAATCGTCGCGACCGTGACAACGTGTCGTCTGTGTGCAAGCGCAACAAGCGATCCCTCGCGTAGGAATGACCCTCGCTCGGATAGGTGGATATGTGCGACTTGGGGTGGTGGCATCTTGAGAAGAGCCCGCGCGGCGTTTGCGGCGAGGAGTGTGTTGAGAAGCGGCGATCGAGGCCTCCACGTCGAACAGGAGTCGACGATGGCGCCGCCGACGTTATGTTCGGTGAGGATACGTATAACTGTGGCTATGCCCCCGACTGTGGTGGGATCGGGACCGAAGTGACGAACGGTCAGGGCGTCCGTCAAGGCATCGCTTGGGTCACGTAATTCACGCCCAGTATCATTCATATGGAGCATCTGTTCGTCGTACCTCAATACTCGACAGGGTCAAGACGGCGACGACGATCAGTACGGCGGTGTAGCAGGTGGGGCTATTGAGGAGTGTGTTATCTGCGAGCGAATTGACAAGACATCCAAACACAACAGTGATTGCAAGTGCCGATGCGTTGAGAACGTCTGTATCCACCGTCCGGGGGGCTCTCCGTTTGCGGATGAGGGAGCAAATCAGGGCGGTCAGCGCCACGAGCAAAGTTATTACGCCGACAATGCCTGTCTCGACAAGGTATCGTACGTATTCGTTGTGGGGCAGTGCGCCGGTAAACTGATTGCCAGGTACGCGCTCGGCGGTTGTAGTCGTGCCGAGACCTTGGCCAAAGAGTGGTGATCGTTCCCAGCCCGGTAGTAGCGTTTTCCACCTATTGATGCGCCAAGCAAGGGAGCTATTTGCTTCCCCACGTTCTGCGGTCGCGACGTTTGTTGCCGACTCCTTGGCGATGCGTTGCGTGCCTAGGGGTGTTGCGAGAAACACCAACACAATGATAGCCGCGATCACGTACGGTCCAGATTTGACGCGGAGCGAGCCGGGGCGCAACGTCCCAAGCATCATCAGCATTGTGACCAAGGTTATTAGGCCGTCGATGCTGAACGTCGCAATGAGGGCAGCGGTGAAAAGTATCATCAGAACTACGTCAGATCGGCGTTGTCCAACGTCGAAATATCGCCACAAAGACGTCACGGCCGCAATGGCGAAGAACATAGCGGCGCTGTTGGGGTGAGCAAATGTGCCATTTGCGCGGAGTTCGCCCGCAACATTCATTCCAGTATGGGTTGCGAGTTGCTCGAGAGCTAGAAGCGCCGGGAAAAAGCCGATGGCCTGCACTATGCGTGTCGCGGTGCAGATTGTCATGGCTCCACGTACGCTATACACGATCACGACAAGTGCGAGCACCGAGCCCTCTCGCACACCCTCGCGGAGAGTCTCGGGCGATGAGCCGTGGGTGCTCACGGCTATGGATGTCCATAGAAATAGCCATAGTGCGGCCAGCGCCGAAGGGAGGACGCCTTGGCGCCTCCGGAGCAGCAGACAGACGGCCACTAGAATCAGCAACACAGCTAGCCCTCCGGAAAAGTTGAGGCTGCTGGAGTGGCGGCTTTCCGGCGCGGAGAGGTCGTCGGTGAGGACGCGCACAAGCAGCGTCACCCAAATAAATAGAACTAGCGGTATATCTATTCGCGTGGTCGGGCGCTCCCGGTGCCCCCGCTGTCCCCTGAGACGAGGCGCTCCCAATGCTTCGGCGAGGTGCTCAACCCAGCCTCGCGCTTGTGCGGTCGACCGCTTTGCGACTGAGGCCCAGTATGAGGCATGGACGCGAGCCGAGGTCATGCGACATCGTAGGGCTTCTGAGCACACACAAGTGCAGATAGTTTACAATCGCTGGGACCCGTGAATGGTAGGCGCAAGGATGCTCGACCGTCTGAAAGGATATTCACAAACGTGCAGCATGATCTCGACGTCACAAACGTGCAGCATGATCTCGACGCCATCAGCCTAGAGCGAGCTCTGAGCGTCCTCCGCCGTCGCGCACCATTGGTTGCGCTCTGCATCATGGTCGTCGCAGGTGCCGCGTTCGGTTTTTCCAAGGAGAAGACGAAGCAGTACACGGCATCGGCGTCTCTTGCCTTCAACAGCAATCCACTTAGCCGGCAGATCGCTGGACTCCCGGTCAGCAACACAGGTAGCGCGTTGCTGGCCCAGGAGGCCAGCAACGTCGAACTTGTCAAGGGCGGGGATATGGCAGCGAAGACCGCAAGCCTTCTTGGCCACGGGCTGACCGAAGAGGGGGTCCTAGGACGCCTGAACGTTGCTGGGCAGGGAGAATCCGGCATCGTCGTCGTCTCGGCTACGACGACCTCCCCGAAACTTTCGGCGGAGATCGCGAACACCTACGCCTTTCAGTTCGTAAAGGAGCAGCAAAGCGCCAATGAGCAGTACTACAAGGCGGTCCTCGCGATCGTGCATAAGCAGCTCGCGAGACTTTCTCCGCGTGAGAGAGCCGGCTCCAATGGTGTGCAGCTCCAAGCTCGCGCGCAGACACTGAGCCTCCTCTCAGAATTGAAGGAAGGAGACGCTGCGGTAGTGGCGACAGCCCGGGTTCCCACGATCCCATCCTCACCAAAGACATCGAAAAATGTTGTGCTTGGCATTGTCGTGGGCCTCCTGATAGGCCTTGGCCTAGCTTTCGTACTCGAGCGATTCGATCACCGGATCAGGAGCCCTGAGGAGCTAGAGGGGATTTATCACCTTCCCCTGCTTGGCGAGATCTCTCCAAGCCCGGCGCTTTCGCGTCCTGCGCGTGACAAGCGAGGAGTTCCCGCAGTGGTACCGGCTGCCGAGGCCGAGGCGTTCAGTCTGATCCGTGCTCGTTTGCGATTCTTCAACATTGATCGCAACCTGCGCACAATCGTGATCGCATCCGCCGAGCCGGGTGACGGTAAGACTACGATCGCACGCCATCTGGCTGAGGCGGCGGCAAGATCGGGCTCGCGGGTGCTACTTCTTGAGGTGGATCTGCGGCATCCGACGCTTGCCGAGCATCTCGCCATCCGGTCGGAGATCGGTCTCGCTGATGTGCTGATTGACGCCGTACCGATCAGCGAGGCGACCCAATCGATTGATCTGGACGCAGCACCCGGGGAGGGGGCTAGCGGACGTACCCTTGATGTGTTGCTTGCAGGTGCGCTACTGCCACCCAACCCAGGCGAGCTGCTCGAGAGTCATGCCACGGACCTAGTGATTGAACAGGCGAGGGCCGCGTATGACCTTGTTGTCATCGACACACCACCGCTCACTGCCGTCTCGGATGCGTTTCCGCTGCTTACTAAGGTTGACGGCATCGCGATTGTCGGACGGATCGGACAAAGCCGACGTGGCGCTGCGGAACGACTCCACCACGTCCTTGCAAGCAGTGGAGCACCGCTGCTCGGCGTGATCGCCAACGGATCGAAGTCGGGCGATCCCACTGCTTATGCCGCTGCCAGCAACGGGGAGTCGTCTTCCACCGCCGCATTGATGGGCAGGGCGTCATCATCCGAAAAGCTGGCCCCAACTGCGAAGACCTGAAGCGCAGCCTTCGTCACCAACTGTTCACGTCATCGCTGATGGTGTGGTGCAGATGCGGTGGCTAGGGCGGTTTGCTGCACTGGCCGACATAGCATGGATCGAAGCTCGACCTGGTCGTCGCATGCTAACTGCGTTGATCACAGGCATTGCGATGGCTTCCGCGTGGGCGGTGGCACACTCCAGCGCAACCGGAAGGTCCAGCTCGGCCGTCATTCTGAGAGTGGACACGAGCCGCCAAGGTAACTGGTTCGCTCCAGGTGCCGTGGGACTGTCGATGGAGGCAGCGGAATTGAGTAGGGGCCGTCTAACCGCAACGCATTATCGTCTTGTGCGGCTCATGCGGCTGCTGGGCCCGTCATTGCTGCGGATCGGAGGTGGCACCGTCGACAGTTCGTGGTGGACGAGTAGTGGTGAACCGCGTCCCTCATGGGCAACTGCTTCGATCACGCCAGCCGACCTCTCTGTCCTTCACAGGTTGCTGGTAGCCACGGGATGGCGAGTGCTGCTCGGAGTGAATTTTGGTCATCGCGAATCGGCGCGCGTGGCGGACGAGGCTCGCTATTCGCAAAAAATCCTTGGTGCGAGTCTAGTGGGCATAGAGATCGGCAACGAGCCAAACAGCTACACCCACCGTTTAGACAAGCTGCGTTCATCTCCTTACGACGCTCACGACTATCTACGAGACGCAGAAGTTTACTACAGGGCGCTGACCGCGGCGGTTCCGGGCGTGGCGGTCTACGGGCCGGCCCTGAGCGATACAAGGTGGTTGACTCAGATGGGGGCTGCCGCGGGCGTGTTCACCGAGCTAACCCAACACTATTACCCAATCCACCAGATTAACACGTGCCCAACCGCAACTCCTGCTCATCCTCAGTCTACCTCTTCAGAATTGCTTTCACCCATAATTCGCCAGCGAGAGAATGACCTTCTCCAAACGCTTAGCCATGCTGGGAGCGTTGCGGGGCGCCCAACGAGAATTGGAGAGACTAACAGCGTGTCCTGTGCGCCGACCGTTTATACCAATCCAGGGTTCGCTGGCGCACTGTGGTCGCTGGATTGGGCGCTACGTGCCGCGAGTAGCGGCGTCCGGGGTCTAAATTTCCACGGCGGCCCTTACCCCTGTATTCTTTATCCTGAGAGTCCGATCTGTGCTGCCGGCGATGGAAAGACTGCGAATGCTGGAAACGTGACCGCACAGCCGGAGTACTATGGGATGCTCGCCGCACGCCAGCTCGAGGGCGGGCGCTTCGTGTCTACAAGGCTCATGTCGTCGAGGGCGCTGCCGAACATAACAGTCTGGGCGACCATCTCACCCGGCGGTACTGTCAAGATCGCCATCAACAACCTCGCTACCGCCGGGACGGCCCAGGCGGTGTCCATCTCCACTGCTGGTTATACGGTTACGGTGGACAGACTCGTTGGCCCATCAGTCGAGGCAAGCAGCGGTATCTCCTTCAGCGGCGCTGGAGTGACTAGGACAGGACGATGGCGTCCCAGGCCCGCACGGCACCTTCGTGGGCGCCGCTCTGTTAACGTCCTGATGCGCGCGGCAAGTGCTGCAATCGTAGCCCTCACGCCCGAATAGATCGCGTAACTAGGAAAAGGGCCCGTCGAAGGCATGTGTCCTTCACATCTCGCGAATAGACGTCTCCGTCGCGTGCGTCATTAGTGACGGCGCCGACCCGCCAGGGACACCAAGACATCCATATAGGACTGGCATACGTCAGCCCATGAATAGCGCTCGCGTATGATCGAGCGGCCACGCTGCGCCATTTCTTCCTGCAGCGAAGGAGATGTTATGACTGACTGAATGCGCTCTGCAAGTACACGAGCATTTTGTGGGAACCGGTGCTCGAGGAACGGCAACACCTCGGCGTTAAACGGCGTATCCAACGCTATGGTCGGCGCCCCAGCGCCGAGTGCCTGCAGCAATGCTGGGTTTGTGCCACCCACCGAGTGGCCGTGAACGTATACCCCCGCATTCGCCCACAACTGAGTGAGGAGGCTCTGATCGTCGACATGGCCGAGCCATGTAACGTCTCCCGCTGCCGCCATTTTCCGAAGTCTTCCCTCGATCGGTGAGTCAAAGTTGGCGCTTCCAGCGATAACTGCGTGAGGAGCATTGTCACCAAGGAGGTCGAGTGCATCGAGCGTCAACTCAACATTGTTCTCGGGGGCCAGACGAGCCACGACGAGCAGGTAGGGTTTGTCGAGCCCCAAGAGATCAAGTCGGTCACGACCGACATCGTCGAGCACCGGTGCACCATAAGGGATAAAGACATACTCACTACCGAAGCGCTCATTCCAGATCGCGCCAATAGCTTTTGAATCGCAGATTAGTGTGCTGGCGTTGCGGGCGGTCATCCACGCACCGGCCTGAAAAGTAATACGCCCAATGCGGCTCCACTTGCCTCGCTCCCACTCTATGCCGTCTGTGTTGACCGCGAACGGGGTGCGCGTGGCGCGAAGTGCAGGGAACCAGAATCCATTCGCGATGTTGAGAACAAGTATCGAATCAAAGTTGCGAAGACTAGCGTCGAGCGTTGCAGTCATACCAAACGTCAAGGTAGAAAACGACTTCGTGTCGTACCCAGGCGTTGCAATGCACCGGACATCTTCGGCGAACCATGTCCGGTGCCCGTTGTCGCGCGCACGACAGTAGACCGTCACGTCGCATCCTGCCTGCACGAGGTATGGCGCAAGGTACCGTACAAGAGTCTCGTAGCCACCATAGGTGCTGGGAAAGCCACGGCTCCCAAGAATTGCTAGCTTCATAGTTCAATCTGCTCCAAGCGGAAGGTGGGCGCGAAATGACCGCCAATATGTACAGTACGCACGAAGCAGAATCCTAGCGAACTTGAGGTCGGGGTTGTAGACCGCGAATGTCTAGCGTAAGCCGCACGCTCAGAATAGACGCGGCGGTCGGAGTGGAGCGAACATTGAGCACTTGGCGTAAAGGGCCCAACGTTCAAGCACGGGGACAGGTTTAAAGCGGGAAAGAAAGTCGGCTGCCGACGCGAACACATGTCGGCGACGACCCGCAGAGTCATTGCTTCTCGCTCACAAGAGAACGGTTGGTGCCGAAGACGAGCGAGGCATCTTCCCATTCGTAGAAAAACACAACCCACTGTTCTCTCCGTGAGTCTGTATGGGTTCCGCTTGCGGAGCAGTCAAGGGCAACCCTGTGTGAACGATATGCGGAAAGTCCGGCGCGCCTCGATCATGGACACTCAATATCGAGAACCAGCAAAGCGCAAGAGGGTCGCCTTGCGCCGCACGTAGGTTGAAGAGGCTGGGCGATGGCTCCCGCGTCGTCCTGCACGCGAGGCAGAAAGGCTATGGCCTCCACGGCTCAGAGCTTCTAAATGCGAGTGTCATGCCATAGGCTAGACCAAGTCGATGCAACGCTCTTAGGCCAAGGGCGTTGTCGCGGCGCAGCAACGCAGTCACGGTAGAAGCAAGCCCGAATCCACATAGCGCCAGTGCCTTGGCCGCTCGCGTGATCCGGGTCTTTGGCCCTCCTATGAGTTCGAACTCAATGACAGCGCGCGAGTTGCCCACCCGGGTAGCACGTCGAAAGATCCAGCGCCGCGTCAAGCGGGTCGGCGGCAAAAACTCGTGGACGATCGCCGTGTGCGTCCACACTATCTTGCAACCCCGGAGTCGAGCGCGCATAAAGAAGTTGGTGTCAGTACCGCCCGTAGAGTTGAACTTGGGGTCAAAGCCCTCAGGGACGCGTCTGAAGACCTCGGATAGTACAAGCGTATTGTTTGAAGCACACCACGGCATCTCGCCACCCTCAGGGAACGCGGGCGCCTCGATGTCGAAGACTCCACTGGCCGCATACCAGGCCGGAGCGTTGGGCGGGAACTCTGGCCTGACTGGTCCAGCGATGACGTCGGCACCCGAGTGCGCCTGTGCCGCCCGTAGCTTGTCTAGCCAGCCCGGAGCTGGAATCTCGTCGTCGTCAATCATTGCGATAGCGTCGAAGTCGCCTGCATTGCTGATAACAGCGTTGCGGACATTAGAGTAACCCCGACGAGGTTCATGGACGTAAACTGCGCGATCACCGAACGCTCCGCACCATTCATCAAAGACAGCTCGAGCAGACCCGTCTGTGCTGTTATCCGCTACCAGCAACCGAATGTCATCGCGAGAGCCGTATTCGGAAGCAAGAGCCTTCAGAAGTCGTTCTAGATCTGGGCGTTGCCCTCCAGCTGGGACGCCGATGAGCGTAACAAACGACGCTCTCATGCAACGCATATCCTCAAGCGGCCTGTGACCAATAGTTCCGAGCTTACATTGTCCACTGGCTGTGAAATGATAGAGATCCCACACGGCCTGTCAAGCCGAGATGCATATCGTGTACGGCCGTGTGGCAACCCTTTCGATGGCAGCTGCAGCCATCGAAACGGTCGGGACGCGCCGCGCTCGAGGCGAATTGGCTCAGCTAGAAGGCCTAGGCCCCGAGATCGGTGTCCAAAACGGCTCTAGGCCCAATCTCCTAGTCGCCATCAGACTCACTAGATAGGACAATTCGCACATCTTCTTTGCCCGTAGGCGGTCCGACCATTGTGTCGTTGCGTGCTCCGGCGTCAGGAGTGGCCGAGAGGCGTCTCATGATGATGGCGACGTGCGAGGACTCATCGAGGAAGGAGCATCACAAGACAGCTAGTGCCGGGATCTCGCTCGTCGCGTCCGGAGCTGCCACGTCACGCATCGCGCATCACGACTCGCAATCAAGGGCATTTCGCTATATTGCGACATCAAGAGTTGCTTGAGTGCGAGGCGCGAGCGTGCGGGGTAGGCAAGGGGCGAACGCCCATTTTCTCATTGATCTACATCATTCCTTGTGAACGTTGAAATTCTTTGCAGCAGCCGAGAGCTTTTTGGAGCCGACCGATGCGCACTTCGCCTGGCCGAGGTGCTGAATTCGATTGGTCTCAGCGCCGGGCTGGTCGTCCCTGCAGGTCGCCCCGAGCAAGGACTCGCTACAGAGGCCGCGGTGCGGGGCATCGCTTACAATGAGCGCGATATCGCTATAGCAAGCAGCAAGGGTATTGAGTCTCCGTTCGCTGTCATGCCACGCCGGGGCATTGGTGGCGCTGACCTCACTATTTTTAACTCAACTGCCGTCGTTGGATCTCCAACGCATATCAAGAAGAAGATCATTGTTGTGCGAGAGTGGTTGGAGCCGAACTCGATCCGGCATCGCACGCTTGCGCTTCGCCATCGTCTTGGCGCGGACGCCGTGGTGGGGATTTCCTCCGACGTGATTGCTCAATGGCGTCGTTGTGCTCGTGGACCGGGCTTGCAGTTCCTGGTTAACGATTGGCTGGAGCGCGACTTCCTCGACGTGGCTTGGGAGTCTTTGAAATCTGGAACAGAGAGCTCTGAACGAGCCGGAATATTGTGCATTGGCAGATTTAACGACTGGAAGGGCCAAGAGACCTTGGCAAACGCATACGAAAAAGCCTTCGCGCCTAGCAAAGAGCGGCCATCGCTGCGATTCGTGGGTGCGCAGCAGGGAACAAGGTTTGCGGCTCGCTCAGATGCACTGAAGGTGAGAGGCCGCGACTGGGGTTGGGAGGTCTTACCCTTCGTAGCAGATCCCGCCGACTATTTTCGGGCGGCCGCGCTAGTGGTAGTGCCGTCGCTCAAGCCTGAGCCATTTGGTATGGTGATCCTGGAAGCGCTCGCCTATGGCTGTCGAGTACTCGCGTTCGAGGGGGGAGGACCGTCGGATGTGGCGGTTGACTTTCCTAACGCAGTGAAGACGATAAATAGGGACGCTGAGACTCTCGCTTCAGCGCTCGCCGCCTGGTGGACCCGAGGTGGAGCCGCTCTCTCGGGGTCTGAAATGGCAGAGACCTGGGATATGCTCGATCTCCGCTATTCGCCAGAGGTGCGTGCCGAGACTTGGCGCGCGATTGTGGGGGCCGTCATGACCTAGGCGAAGCAGTGAACTCGATCTGGCCGGCCCTGCGGGCGAGGGCGGATTTCCTTACGCGGATTTCCTTAGCTTGATTGCTGAGAGCTCCGTTAATCGACTAGATAACCGAGTCGGCATCAACCGTTGCAGTCGAGCTCCAAGGAGCCAAGCGTCAATACGCACTCAGGAGTTGAAACGGCCCTGGCCCGATCGAGAAGCCTTCTCAGCGGTCTGCTATTGTCTGGCCGGAGTTGGTGCGCCCAATAAGTACACGATGCGGACTTGACTGCACAATGTTGCGGTGCAGGAGTCGACTCATGCGACTATGTGCGTGAATCCGTGCGATGCGACGGCAGAGGGTGACCTCCTACGTATGCCTCGCAAGGCAGCGGATGTCGCGGTAGTAGTCGTCACTCATAACAGTGCGCGTCATCTCGCAGCGTTGAGACGTTCGCTCTCGACCAGTTCTACGCTCCCGGCACGAATGCTCGTTGTGGACAATGCGTCTACTGATGACACGGTTAATAGCGCTGTCGCGGCAGGCTTTGAGGTGCTCGAGACGGGCTCCAACGACGGATTTGGGGCTGCGTGCAACGCTGGCCTAGGTGCGGTGTCGAACGAGTTCGTGCTGTTCTGCAACCCGGACGTAGCGCCTGCCCCCGACGCACTTGAGCGCCTCTTGTCTGCTCTTATGACCACCCCAAGAGCCGCAATCGCAGGAGCTGCCTTCGAAGATACATACCAAGCACGTAAGTTCGTCCGGATAACAGGACAGATGGTTGGCTTTCTTCCGAAAGCGCTAAGCTCTAGATTCCCGTTTCGGCGGTATGAGTGCCGTATAGAAGTTGATCAAAGTCAGGATCATGTAGTCGTCGACTATGCGGTCGGTGCGTTTATACTCTGTCGCGTTGCGGCGCTACGGTCAGTCGCGGGGTTCGATGAGCAATTCTTTCTATATTTTGAGGAGGATGATCTCGCGCGTCGCCTGGGCAAATGTGGTTGGCTCACGCTGCTAGTGTCATCCGCTCGCGTTGGCCACGAACACAACGCATCAAGCGAGGGTATGGACGGGCCGTTGATGACGGCGTTTCGCATGCATAGCGCATACCTGTATTACCGTAAGTATCACTCTCGCGTATATGCAGAGTTCGCGCGATGTGTGCTCGCTGTCGGCGTGACTCTAGACCGCGGGTATCGCGCTCTCGCACGGCGACCGCAGGTCTACGGCACAGGAACTGCATTGGCTCCGTTTCGCACCATAGAGGCAATTCGCCGCGATCGTGTTCGTCATACTGGAGGCGCATAGTTATGGATGTTCCTCAGGCGCGCTGGGGCTCCGGGCAATGATAGGCATCAAGAGGCTTGCGGAAGAGGCACGGCTCTGGAAGAGAAAGCGTAGAGGCAATCGGATTAGGCTTTTTGTTGGCACCGAAATAGACGAGGCCACTGTACTTGAGTCGCCAGTACGAATCGGGCGTCACACTATGGTCTGCGACAGCCATATCGGACGCTATTCCTATATCGGCGAAGGCTCGGTAGTACATGCAGCGGTGGTAGGGCGGTTTTGCTCTGTCGCATGGGGCGTAACACTTGGGGCCAGTGCTCACCATCTTGACCGAGCCACGACACATACCTTTCCCTGGAACGCTATCGATGGTGGATTTGTTTATGAGAGAGGTCTCGTGCCGGAGCCTGTCCATATTGGGCACGATGTGTGGATCGGTTGCAATGCCATAGTTCTCTCGGGGGTGACAGTCGGAAATGGAGCTGTGATCGGCGCTGGTGCTCTGGTGATGGACGACGTGCCTGACTATGCGATTGTCGTCGGTAGTCCAGCGAGAACCATTCGGCTCCGATATGACGAACCGTTAGTGGCGCGTCTGAACGCGGTGGCATGGTGGAACTGGCCCCGAAATGTGCTTCGCGGGAACATCAAGTACTTCCAAATGCCTTTTGATGAGGAGGTGCTGCAGAACCTAGAGGGTGTCTCCGAGTCTCTCCATAGGACGGCCACCAGTGATCTGCACAAATGCAAGCAGTCTCAACGATCGTGAAAAACACACTGGACTTCATCGTCATTGGGGCGCAAAAGGCGGGCACAACGTCGCTTTTTGAGTATCTCAGGCGCCATCCGGAAATCTATTTGCCGCTAGGCAAGGAGGCCGCATACTTCAGCCACGACGCTGAGGTTTCGCTAGCGTGGGAGCAGTATCTGAGTCGTCACTTTTCTATGGCTGATCCCAATTGTAAATGGGGAACGGTGAGTCCGTCCTATATGGTCGGCGGTGTCTACGACGCGACGAGCCGACACAGCGAGGCCCGAGGCTATAGCGAGCGTACTGTGCCACTACGTATAAGTCGGCGCTTGCCGGCGGTGCGGCTCGTTGCGCTACTTCGCGACCCGATCGAACGTGCACGTTCGCACCACAAAATGATGGTAATGAATGGGCGTGAGCGGCGGTCGTTCGACGACGCAATCCGCGAGTTGCTCCAACCGCACGCGCTTAAGAAGTCTCGCGCGTGGCCAGATGAGACCACAGGATACGTTACCTGGGGAGAGTATGGACGCATCCTAACGGGGTACTGCGAAGTCTTTCCGCGCGAGCAGATGCTAGTCGCCTTTACTGATGAACTCGAACACACACCAGAGCAGTTCTTGCTCCGCGTCCATGCGTTTCTGGGGGTCCGATCTGACGTTATACCTGATAATCTCGGCGTGAGATACCGAGAGGGGGGCAGCACGCGCCGGTTTCCGGGACTGAACCCCGACGAGAGTGTACGAAGCATCGCACGGAACCCGTTGACGCGCAGGCTTTGGCATTCGCTTCCGCGCGGGGCAAGATATGCAATTAGCCGCGGCTATGCAGACCTTGCTTATCGGATGGATCTCTGGAACCGCCACAGCCAGGAGAAGCTGGATGAGCCGAGTGCCGCTACGGTGGCGCGGCTGCGGGAGCATTTTGCATCGGACGCTGACCGGATTTCCGCGCTGCTGGGTGCGTCGGTTCCGTGGCACCAGATGCCGCAATTGGACGAGCGTGAGTAAAGCGCAGCCTGAAGGGGTGGGTGAGCGGCCGAACGGTGACGGCGATCTCGGAGTTTTACGGCGCCCGACGAGACACGTGGTAAAGCGGATACTTCTCAGTGCGTCCGCGACCGTCATACTCCAAGGGGCATCGCTTGCATTGGGCTTCCTTACCGCCGTCGTGCTCGCACGCTTTCTTGGGGAGACAGGATACGGGCGCTATGTGTTCGCGCTGGCGTGGGCAGGACTTTTGGGAATTCCGGCCATTCTCGGTCTGGATCGTTTCTTGGTCCGAGGTATTGCTGTCTACGAGGTGGAACAGAAGCTACCACTCATGAGAGGTTTGCTGCGACGCACAAATCAGCTCGTGCTGTTGACTTCGGTGGCGATTGGTGGAGCAGGTTGCATGGTCAGCATCCTATGGCTTTCGCGACCGCTACGCTTGCCGTTCGCCATAGCTATGTTGCTCGTTCCGCTAACCGCACTTACGCTCATACGTCAGGGTACGATGCAGGCGATTGGCCGTGTGGTGACCGGCCAGTTGCCGGAGTACGCGATCAGGCCAGTCTTGATTCTTGTTGGCATCGGGACACTCAAGCTCATCGGCGGAGGGAGCCTCAATTCGGCGACCGCGGTCGGGACCAACGTGATGGGCGTCGCGGCAGCGTTTATGGTCGGTGCGGTCTTGTTGAGGCGCGCGCTTCCGGCGGCTTTGCGTTTGAGCCGGCCGGAATTCGCTACACGTGAGTGGATGCGCGCCGCACTTCCGATGATGCTGATCAGTGGGATATGGGCAGCTAACAACTACTGCACCACGCTGGTGGTTGGCAGTCTGGATGGGCCGCGAGCCGCTGGCGTCTATAGCGTCGTTGAGAAGGGCGCCGAACTGATCGTGTTGATCTTGGTCGCAGCTAATATCCCCCTAGCTCCTGTGATTGCACGGATGTACGCTAGCAAAGACAAGATAGGCCTTCAGCATGCAACGGAACGTGTTGCCCAGGCTACGCTGCTCGCCTCGGCGCCGCTCGCTGTGGCTTTTGCCGTCTTCCCTGGTATATATTTGAACATCTTTGGGGCGGGCTTCCGAATTGGGGGCACGGCTCTCACAATCCTAGCCCTGGCTCAGCTCGTCAACGCCGCTGCGGGCCCGGCCGGCAATGTGCTGCTTATGACCGGTAATGAGCGGGTCGCAGTCGGCGGAATTGTTGCGGGGCTCTTCGCCAACGTTGTGCTCGGGGTGATCCTCGTTCCGCCACTGGGGGTCACCGGGGGCGCGATCGCATCGGGAGCAAGCTTGGTCCTGTGGAACACAATTCTCATGATGCTTGCACGTAGGCGCGTCGGAGTTAACGTAACTGCGTTTCGCTTGCTGGCAATGGGCGAAGGGCACTCTTGAGTGCAGCGACGAACTTCGTTCTGGCGTTATAGGTGATGTGCCGCTTTTGGCCAAGCTGACGTGTATTTCATAGTGACACTACTCTCTGTGGCCCGGTTTGGACAGCTTTCCATGGGCGGATCCGGGCCCGTATCTACGGGGTCGTGTCAGTGCGAGAGGGGGACCGGCGTGCGACGCTTAGCGGGCGAAAAGCGTAGCGTCCCAAGGTCGCGATATCTCAGCGAAGCGCCGAACCGCTGAACAGCCCGATCCAGTGCGGGCGAGCCACTTCCAGTTCAACGGTACTGTCAACGGCAGGATATTGAAGCTGGTGATGGTCATGTGGTTAGCGAGCGATGGGTGACCTGAACTCCGAGTGTCGTTCGCTTGCGGACCATCCTCCATGCACCTCCAGCTTGCTGCATGTCTGAGGCGCTGGTTTGGACCAGAAGCGTTAGATAGACAGCAGTCAGCGCGAGGCCGCTTGTGCTAAATAGAGTGATCAACGTCACCGATGAGGCGAGCGTTGCGACGATCCATATAGCGCCACCGCAGTACAGCCAACTGAATTCCGACGCCCGATGCTGGGAAAGGCGATGAAGGCAGTCGATCAGCACCACAATGACGGGAAAGTAGATCAGGATCGCTCCCAAGACCCCCATAGTCATCACTGCATTGAGAGCCCCAACATCAGGATCTCTAATTGATCCGCCCGGCAGTCCCAAAAAGTAATGTGAAAATGGAGGAACGAACCCAAGTCCAAACGGCCAGTGTTCTCCCAAAAGGGACGTCATGGTATTGGTGACTTGTTCACGAACGGCTACTGTTCCTGCCCCGGATTGGAGATCTGTGAAGATCGAGGTCAATCGGGTTACCACCTCTCCCGATGTGATGCTGGGTATGGTCAAAGTGGCGATGACCCCGACGACGCCAAGTGCGCCAACCGCAAGGAACAGGCGTCGGCGTACGGTGGCACTGATGTGTGCGTTGCTCCCGACGATGAGCCAAAGGCTCACGAGTATGACGCCGATGACAATCCCAATCCAACGCGCTCGCGTGAGCTGTACGACGGTACTCACGATCAGTAGGAGCATGATTGGCAGTGCAATAGCTCTCACGATTCGCGTACGGGCTAGCATGGTTGCAGCTATACTCATGGAAAGCGACGCGGTGACTAGGTCCGTCATATTGGAGTAAACGCGCGTCAATCCGGATTCCGCCAATGTGTAGTGAAAATGGATTACGTTTCCCGGGTGCCCTAGACCTGTGGCGATCATAATCTGCCCAACGGCGAAGACGCATACGCCAGTAGCGAGGATGCCGAGCAGTATGTTCGCATCTCGTTGTTTCAGTCGCACCGATGGAAGGACAACGAGCAGCAATGCGAATAGGATGAAGTCGCGTCCAAGATAGATGGCTCGTAGGAAGGGAACGTGCTGGCCGATTACCGTTTGTGCCATGACGTACGAGCACCAGAGAAAGAGGAGCAGGCCGAAGCGTGAGATCAGGCGGGCTGCTCTCGTCAAAGGGCGAAAACCGCCATTGAGCAGATTCCACATACTGGCCACAGCTATAAGTGCTATGACGGCGATGTCGGCCAGGGCGAGTTTGCTTGTCACAAGCGTTGAGGTGTCGATGAACGGCAGCCCATTCAGCGAGGCGAGCACGAGAATCCCGATGAGCGCGCCGTGCTGGCTGAGCGCCAGCACGCACATACCGATGAGAGCAAAGGCGAGGAAGAGGATCTTCGCGTGTTCTGCTCCCAGCGCCCAGCCGCACCCGAGAAGTAGCCCGATCAAGCCCAGCGTGGTTGCCGTACGCGTACCGACGGGAGCGATCAAGACCGTCCACCGCCGAGAAACTGCTGTTGTCATTGACTAGTCCCGTGCATTGGGTGGATGGTATAAGGCGTGGACTTGACTGGCGGGCATTTGCCCAGGCGAGCTGGGACCGGGAATGGAGCTTCGGGGAGGGGAACGCGCGGTGTGCATACCCGTCGTAGGAATGCGAGCGGGAGAATGGGATTGGCAGGCACCGTTAACTTCCTGAGAGTCTCGCTAGCGCCAGCGCGCGTCTGGATGTCCACGACGAACACGATGCCACACGGCTGACGCCATCAGTCGCAGAGCAAATGGAAGGCCATCCACAAGATAGCGGCGAGCGAGACGGCGCGTCGGTTCTTGCGATAGGCGGTACGCCCACTCTAGTCCGAGCTGGCAGATCCAGCTTGGGGCACGTGATAGGTCTCCTGTGACGTAGCTTAGGCTGATCCCTACGCCGAGGAAAGATGCATTCGGTATAGAAGTACGCAGAGTGCGAATCAAGAGATCTTGCTTTGGAAACCCCAGCGCCACAAACACGATTTGGGGCGCTGCGTCAGCGACACGACGCCGAATCCGGCAGAGTTCTTGCTCATCGGTCTCAAAACCTATTGGAGGGCACTCTGTGCCGGCGATTTCGAGATTTGGATAGCTGTCTCGAAAGATCTGCGCAGCACGCTCGGCGACGCTGGGATCGCCGCCGAGAAGGAACACCCGTTGTCGGCGGGCGCTCGCGGCCTTGCAGATCGCCCAGACCATGCTTGACCCGGACACACGCTCGGGCAGCGGCACGCCGGCAAGCCGACTCGCCCAGATCAGAGGCATCCCGTCAGCGACGACCAAGTCGGCCTCGTCAATTAGGGCCTTGGATGCGGGTTCGCAATGGTAGCGTCGAAGATGATCAAGATTCGCGGTGATCGCCCAGTGTCCGCGTTTTGTATCGGCCGCGTCGACGATTGTTTGGACGGCACACGCTTCCGTCACGACGGCCAGTGGTGCGTCCATCAAGCGCATTCTCTGGGTGGGCCGAGTCGATGCTTCATCAGTTGAGTAGCCGGGGATCAATGTATTAGCTATGGATGGCTGATTGGTATTTGGTACGGCGCGTGACAGTCGCCAGCGTATTCCCAAAACGGCCTCACTGCGCCGACGGGTAGCCGGCCGCTGGGTTACCTGCGGCACAGTGGCTGTCTGAGCTGTGACATCGGTCGTCGGCACGGCCAACTTAACGATGTGGCGGATACCAGACTTGCGGTGCCGCGAGACCGGTCAGCCGATCTCTGGCAGAGCCTCCTCGGGCGAGATACGCAAGATTCCGGGTCCGAGCCCGCTTTCGCGGTCCAGAATCAGCTCGGCAGCGGCACTGCGCGACTTCACGCCCAGCTTCTGAAAGGCGGAGGACAGATGGTTCTTGACGTTGCTTTCGCTCACGAACAGCTTGCGCGCGATCTCGGCGTTGGAGAAGTCGAGCACAACCATCGCCAGAATCTGGCGCTCGCGGGGGGAGAGTGGCGGACGGTCGACGATCTGTCGGATCGTGCGTGGGATGACGCATTGACCGACTGCCACAGCGGCGAGTGTGGGCATTAGGACGCGCTCGATCTCGGCGACCATCACGGCGCCCTCTAGGCGAGCTGCGATCACGCGAGCGCCGCGTGCGCTGGGCAACTCCGCAAGTACCGCCACGAGCGGCCCGTCATGGCGGTTCCGTAGATCTGCAAGCGACTCGACCTCCTCCTGGGAGGCGTTCGCCCAGCCCAGAAGGCCGATAACCGTACGATCATCCGCTGGATCTGGGGCCGAACGTGCCAAAAGCGGCTCGATGGCCTGCGCCAGCGAGGCTCTATCGTCCAGCAGAGACAACGCGTAAGCGGCGGAGCCTGTCACGGACGCGCCCCAGGCCTTGTCTGACCGGGAGGCTGCGGATGAAACACGTGGCCGGCCTCCCTCGCGGGGAGACCGGCATAGCCACGGTTACGGCGTCGTCGAGTTCCCGGCACCGCCCGGGGGTATGGACTGTCCTTCTGTGTAGTTCGCGTCAAACTGGCCATAGGGCGAGCCAGCGGCGGTGAGCTCGGTGAGGTTTCCGTGATCCGCGATGCGGGGAGCCTCATACTCCGGCGTGGTTGTGTCCTTCTCCATGTTGCCTCCTTTGCTTGGTGGAGGAGACGCATCTTAGGGAGGTGGTCCGGTCTGCTACAAGGCCTGAAAAAGTACAGGTCGTGGAAAAATGGCTTGCTGAAGCCGATCACGAGCTTCCGCCAGCTTGGGAGACGAGCCATCTGTTGGCGATCGCAACCCGCCAGAGAGGGCCCGCGCCGAGCAGTGCGCGGTCGATTGGCGGTATCGCGAGTTCCCGGTCGAGAGCCTCCCGCGCTACGAAGGCGCGTACCGGTGCATCTGCCTGCTCCAAGGGCTTGATCAGCTCCGATTCGTCCGCTTGGATGCCCGCAAGCACCAGCGGCGTGAAGTGGCTCTTCATATGACGCGTACGTACCGTCTCTGGGATGAGGCCCCGCAGCGCTTCGCGCAACAGGGGACGATCGCGCGATGGATCGAATTGAGGACGTGGTGGGAGCCGCAGCACGGCTTCGATCAGCTGCAGATCGTAGAGGAAGGGATGGCGGCGGTCGATCTTCTCTTCGACCGCTTCACGGCGAAAATGGCCCCCCATATCGAGGCGGTCTCGTGTGTCGATCAGGCTCTCTGCCTTGAACCGCCACCAGGCTGGGCCGTCTCGATTCTCCTGGCCGGCGATCTCCAGGTCGATCAGCGCTTGCGTGTCGGCCGGTGAGATGAGCGAGCGAGAGGATGCCGCCCTGCGTCGTTCGCGGTGACGCTGAACCACGTTTGGCACGAGCGGACGCAAGCCATAATGGCGGAGCACACGCAGGCGCATGCTCCTGTCGGGATCAGACCCCAGGCCCGGTATCAGACGTGTGAGCGACCAGGCCGTTGGTAGTCGACCTGCGCGGATCATGTCGGCGATCAGATAGGGCGCCAGCCCGAACAGCTCGTCACCGCCCTCTCCGTCGAGCATGCGATCGACGCCGAGCTCCCGCGCTCGAGCCATCACCGGCTGCCACAGAAACAGGTTCGGTGTGCCTGGCGGAACGCGCCAACGGCTGATGTGCTCGACCGCAGGGCCCAGCATCGAGCTGTCCTCGTCAAACGCCACCAACTTGAGCGGCAGGTGAGCGTGGTGAGCTGTCGCCTCGATCAACTCGCGCTCATCGGTGACGGGATAAGCAGAAAAAGTGCCCCCAATCGCGAGTGCACGACCGTCGGCGTAGCTGTTAGCGCTCAGACCTGCAGCCACACAGGCGGAATCCAGGCCACCGCTGAGCTTCACGGCGGGGTGCTCGGAGCCGTATGCAGCTCGCCCGACCGCGGCTAGGCTCGCGTCTCGCATGCGCTCGGCGAGCGCCTCGACGCTTCCCTCCTTGCTGTCTTCGTAGCGCAGGTTCCACCAGCGCTCGACGCTTGTATGCGTCTTATCCAGCTTCAGCCGGTGGCCGGCCGGCAGGCGGCAGACGCCCTCGTACAGGGTGCGTCCCGTTGGCGTGAGGCCGTTCTCGATCCACTGCAGTAGCGCGAGGCGATCCGCATCGGGGGTGCGGGGCAGGAGGTCGAGCAGATCGCACTCATGCTCGCTGAACAAGAGCCCGCCTGCGGTGCGCGCATGGATTAGCGGCTGGGCGCCGAGTTGATCGCGTGCCACCGTGCAGCGGATGCGCCCGCGCTCGAGCATTACGACCACGAACCTTCCCCACAGAAGCTCGCATGCTCTCTCGCCCAGCTCGGCGAGCGCACGGCCAAACGCTGCGGCCAGGCCCTCGGGGGTCTCCAGTAGAAAGCGAGCCGCGAGCTCCCCGCGGTCCTCGGGCTCGCCGAACAGCCAGCAGCACCAGTCGCCCTCGATCAGATCGGGCGGGCTGAGCATCGTCAGTTCGCTGACTCGGTGCACCTGCTCCCCGCGGCGCTCGGCTGCACGCTCGAGCAGCACGCCGGCTTGTGCGCCCCAGGCTCCAACGAGCACTTTGGCTGCTCAGAGCTCCTGTGCGCGACCGTCGCTCATGAGATCGCCATTTTCGAGATGCGCTTTGATGATCGACGCGAGCTGGGTGGCGTCGATGCTGGACTGCACCCGCAGTCGATGCGCTAGCCCTCGATCCGCGATTGTCGACACCACATCGAGCTGGCGTAGTAGGCGGGCTGGCGTGCGCACAGACAAGTTGAATGTGCTGGCTATCAACTCAAATGGGTCGACGGCTGCGATTCGTTCCACAGCGGGCTCATCATCGGAGCGCTCGAGCAGGAACATGCCCCCGAGCGCTACCGGCTCTGGTGTGCTGTCGCTTACGTAGCGTTGCTTTTCGGCTACGGAGCCGATCGCGTGCCCCAGCATCGCGCGCTCCTCCGCTGACAGACGTTGGTACTCCACAGCGCGCAGCTGGAGTGTGGTTGATCCCGCGTGTGCAATTAGCGCGCCGCTGCCGAGCTCGAGCGCGACCGCGTCATCGCTGAGCAGCTGTCCACCAGCTCTGACGAGCGCTGCGGCGAGCGAGCTCTTGCCTGCGCCAGGTGGACCCGCGACGAGCACGGCTCTGCCGTCGAGCACGACGCCCGAGGCGTGCAGAACCTCCAGCCCCCGGATCGTCGCAGCGAGCGGAAGTGCCTGAAACGGCAAGATATTTGCCCAGTCCTCACTCTCGGGATCCGGCTCGCACAGCAGCTCGGTGCCCTCGGGCGAGATCAGCACGCGTCCGAAGTCTCGAGCCCAAAGCAGATAGCCAGCCGGCTCGGCGAAATCGACCGACATCAGCAGCGTGTCGCCAAAGCGCAGCTCCCGGGCCCGAAATGGGGTGGTGGTGGCCGTGTCCCAGCGTTGGTTCAGCGCCTCGGGATCCAGGCGGATACGTGACGGCAAATCCGCCGCAACCGAGACCCGGTTGTGTCCAAGTCCAGGGATCGAGATGCGTTGATCAATTGACAGCGCGAGGCCGAACGCGGTGCGCGAGTACTCCTCTCGGCCTACGTTCGCTCGCTCGTCAGCCGGCGTCGTCATCCACGGTCTCGATGAGGCCTCGCTCGAGCAGCCCGCGGGTGAGGACGAGCAGGTCACTCTGAATTCGTTCCTGCTCGAGACCATATTCGCTGGCGAGCATGGGAACTGCCCCTCCGACCGTAGGCGCTGCCTCGAGCGCCTCGAGCATCTTGCCCGCGGTTGGGTTCAGGCCGTGATACTTGCCCGTACGGAGGTTCAGCACCACCGTCTCGGCGACGAAGCTGCGATGCACGACGTGTTGGGGCAGGCGCGCGCGGGTTTTTAGGAGCTCCTCGTCAGAAAGCTGGGGCATGACCGGGGTATCGACTCTTTTCTCTGGCATCTCAATACTCGGCGATCGTGCCACTGCGCTGACCGTAGCGAATCGACGCCCGCAGAAGCATGACACCCGCGGGGAGCAGGACGGCGCTGAACCCGACGAGCTTGAGCAGCTCAATCCCCGCGGGGTGGATCAGAGGGGTATTGATTAGCAAATGCCGAAGCAGGTCGGTTGCTGGCGTGAACGGCTGGACATCCGACGCCCATCTGATCCATCCTGGTAGCAGCGAGATTGGGAAGTACAGGCCGCCGACGATCGCGACGCCGGCGACGATGAACTGAGTCGCGGAGGATGCTTGCTTGAACGCCATCACCAACGAGACGAGAAAGAACGCAAACGGCATGAATGCCAGTGTGCCGAGCAGTGCCACCGGGATCGCGAGCACCGCTGTCGTGGCCAGGGGCAGCCCGAAGATCACGGCCGCCAAGGTCAGCATCAGCACTCCGCTGAGGAGCGCGTTAATCAGCGGAAACAGCATCGTGCCGAGGATGCCGTTGATTGGCCCATGGGCGCTCACGAGGAAGCGCTCGATCGTGCCCGAGACGAGTTCTTGTCGTACTGTCACCGGCATCACGCCCATGGAGATGGTGAGGATCTGGACGATCACTAGGCCGACGATCACGAACCCGAAGTAGCCACCTGGAGAGTGAATGCTTCTGGCCGTGACGATGTGACTTATGTAATAGAAGATCGTAATCGAGAACAGCGGCCCGACAAATTGTGCGAGGAGTTGGGCGCGATAGCTGACGAACAGGATCGCGTCGCGGCGGATGATCCCCCACATCGCGTCGCACCAAGGCCTTATCTGACTCATCCGACTCGCTCCAGGTGACCTTCGGTGAGGGTGTAGCTCGCGTCGCATGTGATCACGCGATCCTCGCCCCGCGGCGAGCACCACAGGATCGTCGCCCCGCGCCCCGCCGCCTGCTCGATCTGTTGGTTCAGCAGCTGGTAGCCGTCGTCGTCGAGCGAGTTGCGTGGCTCATCGAGCAACAGAACCCGAGGTTCATGCAGGAAGGCCATCGCCAGCCGTATGCGCTGACGCTGGCCCATCGACATGCGGTCTACACGGCGATCGGCGAACTCCTCAAGGCCAAAGCGCCGCATGCTGTCGGCCACGAGCACGGCCCGCCGCTGACGAGGTACATAGGCCAGCCGACCCCAATAGTCGAGCTGCTGCGTGACGCGCATGCGTGCCTGCAGACTGCGGTCACCTGCCGAGAGGAAGCCGATCTGCCGCCGGTACAGGCCACTCTTCGACCGCGGCGTAAGCTCGCCGATGCTGACACTTCCTCGCTGTGCAAGCAGGATCCCGGCGGCCAAGCGCAGCAGCGTGGTCTTGCCGACCCCGTTGCGCCCGCCGATCCAGGTGACCTCACCCGCCCGCAACGTCAGGCTGACATCATCAAGCACAGGTGGCTTTGGGCCCTTCCAGCGGTGATAGACGTCTCTGAGCTCAAGGATCGACTCTCGGGTCGAGTTACCTGCGGGTGGCTGATCGGAAAGTGGTGCTGACAAGGACGAAGAGCTCATAGCGCGCCTGCCAAGAGCGTATCCGCGAGGACTTCCGGCGGAGTGTCGATGTTGGCTGCGAGTCGCCAGATGCCAACGTGGGAGGCGAGAGCGCTCGCGAGCTCGAAGCGTGTCCGCTCGCGCTCGGGAATGCGGGGATAGCCGATGAGCGAGCCCAGCAGAGCGGCGAGCGGGTTCTCGATCCTCGTCAGGGAGGTGTGCAATCCGGGTCGACGGTCGAGAACAACCAAGGCTCTCAGCGGCAGTGGCTCTGCATAGACGGGGACAGCGAGCCAGAGCTCATCCTCGACCGAGCAGATCGTCTCAGGCGCCTGGGCCTCGCCCAGCCCATCGACTCTCGAGGCAGGGACGGTCATCACGGGCGGCGCGGGGTAGGCGAGCGGAGGCTCCCGATCACGAGGCTCCAGGATCAGCACGTCGTCTGCCATGAGCTCTGCTCCGCGCCCAAGCAGTGCTGTGAGCAGGGTGCTCTTGCCGGCGCCGGTGTGCGCCGTGATGGCGATTACGCCACCGGCCGTGGCCACCGCGCCGGCATGTAGGGCCTCATAGCCTCGAAGCAACGCGACCGTGAAGAGCACCGAATCGAGCACAGCGCGCCACCAGGCAGGGTCGGCTGGGTTTGAAGGTGCGCACTGCAACACGCTTGCATCCGCACAGAGATGATGGATCGCGCGGGTTTGCGCAGAGGGGGCGCCGTCGCGGTCCGGTTGTGCGCCGTGTACAAAGCGATGGTCCCCGTCGACCCCTCGCTCGACCACGAACCCAGAGCCATCGATCACACTTTCCCAGCCGATCGCTTCAAGCCCAGACCAACCCTCATGAATTTCCTGAGCTGTGCCATGCCGGATCTGCAGGCTCGGCTCGTGGAAAGGGCGCGGCTTCCACGCGCCCGGAGGCGGCGCGTCGGTAAGCAGGCTGAGGCCAAACGCGGCAAGGCTCAGCTGGGAGGCGCCTCCTGTCACAGTTCGACCAGACGGCCGAAATCCTTGCCCGGGTCGAGCACCGGATTGCCGTCGTGCTCGACCCATGCGTGGGCTAGGAACTTGGGCTCTGCTTGTGCCCCGATCACGAGCTTGGCCTCTATGCCGCGTCGGGCGAGCAGGCGTGTCAGCACCAGCGAGCGGGCCAGGCAGCGGGTGTCACCCGGGACATACCTGAGCAGGCGTGCGACTGCGCGACCGAGCCGACGGGCCTCGGCAAGCGAGTTCGTGACAGGTGGGCCAGCGGACGGTGAGCGCGCGCGCAGACGGGCCACGACGGTGGCGATCGGATCACGGCGCAACGCACGCCGTGCCTCTGCGTATGCCGCGAGGATCTCCATAGCGAGCAGCGCGCGCTCCTTATGGCTTAGGCGTTTTGGATATGGGGCATGGATGCCCGCGATTGTCGAGCCTGTGTGGCGGCGCAACCCGGCATCTGCGCGGCTCGCCCTGCGCGTCACTTATGTTTCTTGGGCTTCGACCTTATGGGCTTCTTTGCGCACGTGTGGTAGGTGCGGCTCCCCGCCACCACGTGGCCTCGGACGGTTGTCGCCTTGATTTTGATCGTGAAGGCACCGAGCGGCAGGCCCTTGAGGTTGACCGTAGCGACGTAGGTGCTGCCTCGGTGCGCGATCCTGAGCTTGTGTCTCCGGAGTGTCACGACGATGCTCTTGAAGGGGTCGTACTTCGCGTCGCGGATGTGGATCGCGAACTTCCTTGCGCTCACGCATTTCTTGTTGCTCGGCAGCGAGACGACCTGTTTGAAGCTGCCGACGCCCGAGCCTGGCAAGGGGGGCGGTCAAGCCGGAGTTCTGGCAGCCAAAGCTGGCGCCGACGCCTGTGCTGCCACGCGGGATGCTTGGCTGTCCGGATCCGGGATTGCTCAGGCAGACGCGCACATAGCGCGACCCGTTGGCTTCTTCAACGACCCGCCATGCCGTTGGTCCGAGGATCGGGTTTTCCGTGCAAGCTTCGGTTTTGTACCACTGGTGAAAGCCCCAGTAGGACCCGTCCGTTTGGGCGGTCATTTCTTTCCAGATCTTCTGCCCGACAGGGTGTGTGCAGGCTGCGAACTTGGTCGGTGAGACGACAATGCCTTCGAACTTCCCGTTGCCTTCGGGTTGGATGGCGATTTGGCCACCGTTGAACGACCAGACGCCTTCGATGCTGGCGGTCGCAGCGGCCGTGGCGACGCCGACGGTGAGCAGGAGGATGGTCGCGGCGATCGCTAGCAGCAGCGGTGTGCGGCGCCTTGGGCGTGGGGGAGTGTGCATCTCAGTTCTTGACATTGCCCTAACAACGCCGGGACGATTCAATTCTTCCACGCGCTCAGAGTCGCAATCGGTCTTGCGATCAGCCCTCAAGCGAGCGCTGCAGTTGCTCCAGCACCCGCACCACCCGCAGGCCGCTATGCCCGTCCGAGCGAGGTGTGGTGCCGCTGCGGATGCACTCGATGAAGTGCTCGCACTCGATCCGCAAGGGCTCGCGGTTGGAGATGCGCGGCGAGAAGGTGTCGCCCGAGCGGGCGATGTACTCCCCCCAGGAGCGCGTGTCCTCGTCAAAGCCCTTGTCGTAGATCGTGAGCTTGCCCTCGATCAGCATGTCGTCGAAGGTGGCCATCTTCTGCGCGCCCACGACCGTGATGCGCCGCTCCTTGTGCGGATCGAGCCAGGAGAGATGCAGGTGCGCGACAACGCCGGAGGGGAAGCGCAGGTAGCAGAAGACCACGTCCTGGACTCCCTCGCGCACATAGGAGGCGCCGTGCGCCAGGCACTCGACGGGCTCCTCGCCGATCAGATGCAGCGCGACCGAGACATCGTGGGCTCCGAGGCTCCAGAGCGCGTTCTCATCGGCTCGCAGCTTGCCTAGGTTCAGGCGGTTGCCGTAGATGTAGTAGAGCCCGCCGAGCTCCTTGCCGTCGATCAGCTCCTTGAGCTTTGTGACCGCCGGGTGGTACTCGAGCAGGTGGCCGACCATCAGGATCTTGCCCCCCTGCTCAGCCGCGGCCACCGCGCGTTCGGCGTCCGCGGCGTTCGTTGCGAGCGGCTTCTCCACGAAGCAGTGCTTGCCCGCTTGCGCCACCGCGATCGCGAGCTCTGCGTGCGTCGGTACGGGGGTTGCGAGCACGACTGCGTCGAGCGTCTCGTCGCTCAGCAGATCTGTGAGCTCGGCTGTGGCACGCGCGGTCGGGAAGGCGCTCTGCAGGCGCTCTCGAGCCTCGGCTGAGGCGTCGCACAGCCAGGCCAGCTCGACGCCGGGTATCGCGGCGAAGTTGCGTGCGAGGTTCGGGCCCCAGTAGCCGAGGCCGACCACGCCGACTCGGATCGGTGTGGCAGGGTCGCTCATGGGCAGGGGCGTGGGTGGAGGCTCACCGCTGCATAGTTTCGACGCTCGGCCTCGCTGCGATTGAAGGCGATCCAATCGTCCAGCTCCGCGCGAAACTCGGCGTAGTAGCCCACGGCCACTCGCACCTGAGCGAGCGTCAGAGCACCCCACTCGGCAGTGGCTGCAATCGCCTGCTCGCCTGAGAGTCCCGTGCCTCGGAGGGTCTCGATTACCTCCCAAACGTCTGGTCCTGCAGCCAGCGCCGCCCGGCGTCCCGCGGGACCATCCCGAAAAATGATGCCCGGATGGTCCTCCATACGTAGACCCTCGTCGATCAGACGCTCGGTAGCTCTGGGCATCACAGGCTCCCGATCGCCTCTACGCAGCGCTCCGCTGCATGCCCATCGCCATAGAGCGGCGGACGCTCCGCTGGGGGCGGGCTCGCGAGCGCGGCGAGCGCGGCCTGGGGGTTGAGGTCGACGAGTGTGTTCCAGCCCGTCTGCACGGTCTCGACCCACTCGGTATTTGCTCTGAGCGTCACGCAGGGCACCCCCGCAAGATAGGCCTCCTTCTGGACGCCCCCCGAGTCACTCAGCACGGCCCGTGCCTGGCAGAGCAGCGCGCTGAACTCGAGATAGCCGAGCGGCTCGCACAGCTCGAGACCCTCGTGGGCTGTGAGTTCCTGGAGCAGCCCCTGCTCTTGCAGACGTGCACGCGTGCGTGGATGTAGCGGGAAGAGGACAGGCAGGGGTAGCGCACGGATCAGCGCAACGAGTGCGCGCAGGCGCTCGGGGTCATCGACGTTGCCCGCGCGGTGCGCGGTGAGCAGCAGGTAGGCGCCGGGCTCGAGCCCATAGGCCGCAGGCACCGTTGCGTCAGCGCGCGCGGAGGGTTGCCAGCGCAGGGCCACATCGACCATCACATCGCCCACAACCGCGATGTGCCCAGCGACCGACTCGGCCCTGAGATTCCCGGCCGCGGTCTCAGAAGAGCAGAGCAAGAGCTCTGAGAGGTGATCGGCGAGCACGCGGTTGCGCTCCTCGGGCATCGTGCGGTCGAAGGAGCGCATACCGGCCTCGACGTGGATCACGGGGATGTCCGCCTGGGCCGCAGCGAGCGCGCCGGCGAGCGTCGAGTTGGTATCGCCGTAGACGAGCGCCGCGTCAGGCTCCTCGGCCTCGAGCAGCGGCTCCAGCGCCGCGAGCATGCGCGCGGTCTGGGAGGTGTTTGAGCCGCCGCCGATACCCAGCTCGTGCTCGGGTCGCGCGAGGCCCAGCTCGCTGAAGAAGACACGCGAGAGCGAGTCGTCGTGGTGCTGGCCGGTGTGCACGAGGATCTCCTCGTGCTGGGCGCGCAGCGGCCCCGACACGGCTGCGGCCTTGATGAACTGGGGGCGGTTGCCGACGACGGTCAGGATGCGCACGGGCGCAGCCTAGAGCCTGTCTGTCCGCCGTGTCTGTCGTGTCACGCGATCAGACCCTGCGTACGGTGCTCACCCGTAGGAATACCAACAGCTCCCCCGCGTCCCGTCTCAAGCGCAGCGTAGGTTGGTCGGTAGAGGCTCAATAGAGACGCTTCACGACCGGAGGAGGGTCTGGCATCATGATTGCTGTGGCAGCGCAACCGCATGTGACTCTCAGCGGCGATCGCGCCGGTGAGTACGTCATAGAGGAGGAACGTCCCGACGGGGCGCTGCTGCTGGTACCGGACACCAGCATGGCGGCGGTACGCAGACGCCACGATTTGACGCCAGCGACACTTGCGGAATTCGAGGAGGAGTACGGGCACATCCGGCCCCCCGACGGCGAGGGGTAGACGATCGATTGTGTCGATGCGATTCAGCCCTCGAGCGAGCGCTGCACCGGTGAGACGCCTACGCCGCTGCGCCAACCACCGAGCTCGACCAGTCGATCACCGAGGTCGGGCGCACCACGTGGCGGTTCAGGCCGAGCTGCTTGGGCTCGAGCCCCAGCGCAAGCCCCACGAGCTGCGGGAGGTGCAGGACCGGCATCTCGAGCTCGCGCCCGACGACTTTCTCGGCCAGCGGCTGCTGCAGGTCGAGGTTCAGATGGCAGAGCGGGCAGGGCGTGACGAGACAGTCGGCCTCGGCGTCGACCGCGTCGCCGAGGTGGCGGCCGGCCTGCTTGAGCGAGGCCTCCTTGTTCATCGTGATGATCGGGAAGCCACAGCACTTGCGCATGCCCGCGTACTCGATCACGGTGCCGCCGAGCGCCTCGATCACCTGGTCGAGGTAGTGATCGCGCGGATGCTCAGCGTCGATGCCCAAGCGCTCGCGCGGGCGCACGATGTAGCAGCCATAGAAGGGGCCCACGCGCAGGTTCGTGAGCGGACGCTTGACGCGCGCGTGCAGGTTCTCGAGGCCGATCTCCTCGACGAGCAGCCAGAGGAAGTTCTTGTTCGTGAGCGGGCGGGCGGGATCCTTTTCATAGCTGAGGCCCTCGCCGGCGAGCGTCGTGTTGACGTGCGCGCGGTACTCCGCGTTCGCGTCGAGGCGCTCTTGGCACTCGCTCTGCGCGCCCTGGCAGGTCGAGCAGATGTTCATCATCATCGCCGCGCCGTCGACCTGCTGGGCGAGCGCGAAGGTACGCGCATTGAGCGTGTCCGCGAGCTCCTGGTTGTGCTCGGCGATCACGCCCGCACCCGTGCAGCAGGCGCGGTCGAGTTCGACCAACTCGATGTCCAAAAGCGGCGCAACCTGTGCCATTGAGCCGTGCAGCTCGGGGGTGAAGCCGCGGCTTACGCAGCCGGGCCAGTAGGCGACCTTCATCAGTTGGCGCTCCCTTCGGGGCTCGCGGCGACGGGCTCGGGCGCTTCGTCCTCGCCGACGATGTAGAGGTTCAGCTCGTAGCGCTTATCGCGCGCCTCGACCTTGTCGTAGATCGCCTGCACGGCCTTGAGGTCGCTGCTGGGGATCTTGTGCGGTTTGAGGATCTTGGGGATCGTCATCTTGCCGCGCAGCAGGCCCCTGATGGCGGTCGGGATCGAGCTCACGAGCTCCTTGCCCGCGGCCGGGGCAAATTTCCCGAACCAGGAGTTGCCGCCGTAGGAGCGGGGGATCAGCTCGGCCTCCCACAGGATGCCGTTGTTCTTGATTAGCGAGGTGAAGGCTGCCTCGTGGCGCTCGCCGTTGTTCTGATCGACGATGTGATGGTCGTTCGTGGCGATCCGGCGCAGACGCATGATCTGGCCCATCGGGTTGACGCCCTTGGGGCAGGCCTCGACGCACTTGAAGCAGTGCGTGCAGTCGAAGATCCCCTGTGGGTCTTGGGCGAGGTCGTTGAGACGCTCGAACTGCTGGTCGTCGCGGGGGTCGCCCACGAAGCGGTAGGACTTCGCGAGGGCCGCGGGGCCGATGAAGCCCGGGTCGACCTCCATCGCGAGGCAGTCTGAGACGCAGGCGCCGCACTGGATACAGGCCATCGACTGTGTCACGTCGACCATTGCCTCTTTGTCGACGATGTACTCGCGCTCGGGTACCGGCTGCTTGGCGAGCAGCCAGGGGGTCACGCGCTGGATCTTCTTCCAGTGGACCGCGTCCATGTCGACGATCAGGTCCTTGAGCACGGGCATGTTGCCCATCGGCTCGATCTCGATCACGCCGTCCTTCGCACTTGCCTTGGCGGCGTCGAGGTGTGTGTGGCAGGCGAGCGCGGGTTCGCCGTTGACGCGGATCCCGCAGGAGCCGCAGATCGCCTGGCGGCAGGAGCAACGGATGCCGATCGAGCCGTCGAAGCGGTCACGCGCCTGCAGGATCCCCTCGAGTACCGAGCGGTGCGGCTCAAGCTCGATCGTGTGCTCGTCCCAGTAGGGCGCCTCGCCGGACTCGGGGTCGTAGCGGCGCATGCGCAGCGTGAACTGCTCAGGCGGGCGGTCGTGTGCTTCGGCCATCAGTATTTCCTCTCCTCTGGCTGCCACTGGGTGATCGTGACGGGGGAGTAGCTGACCTTCGGAGTCTCGCCATCGAGCGTGATGTCGATGTGCTTGAGCCACTCCTCGTCGTTTCGCTCCGGGAAGTCGGTGCGGAACTGCGCTCCGCGGGACTCCTTGCGCTCGAGTGCCGCGACCACGGTTGTCTCGGCGCAGTCGACCATGTAGCCGAGCTCGATTGCGCCGAGCACGTCCTGGTTAAAGACCGTGCCGCGGTCATCGATCCAGGCTTTGGCGGCTTCCTCCTTGAGGCGCCCGATCTCCTCCAGAGCGCTCTGCAGGCCCTGCTCGTCGCGGAACACGGCCGCGTGCTTGTTCATCAACTCGCCGAGCTCGTTCTTGATCTCCGAGACGCGCCGGCCATCGTGCGGGCGGGCGATGATCGCGTCGATGTGCGCAGCATCCTCGCGCAGCTGTGGCTTGGGGTCGATCGCAGGCATGCTCATCGCGGCGGCGCGCTCAGCGGCGTGTTCGCCTGCGCGGCGCCCGAAGATCAGCGTGTCCAGCAGTGAGTTCGCGCCGAGGCGGTTGCCGCCGTGGACCGAGACGCAGGCGACCTCGCCGGCCGCATAGAGGCCCTCGATTGGCGTGCGCCCGTCGACGTCGGTCTTGACGCCGCCCATGATGTAGTGCTGGCCGGGGCGGATCATGATCGGTTCTTTGGTGATGTCCACGCCGGCGAAGTCGCGTCCAAGGTTGACGATCTCGCGCAAGGCCTCGAGCGTGCGCTTGCGCGGCACGACGGTCACATCGAGGAAGATGCCCGAGCCGTTGGGCCCAACGCCGCGGCCCTCGTTGATCTCGATCTGCTCGGCGCGGGAGACCACGTCGCGCGAGGCGAGCTCCATCTTGTTGGGCGCCGATTTCTCCATGAAGCGTTCGCCGTTGGCGTTGAGCAGGTGCGCACCCTCGCCGCGGGCGCCCTCGGTGATCAGGATGCCCGTCTCGACGAGGCAGGTGGGGTGGTACTGGACCATCTCCATGTCCATCAGCGGTGCGCCTGCGCGGTAGGCCATCGCGATCCCATCGCCGGTCACGATCAGCCCGTTGGTCGTCGGCTTGTAGGCCTGCCCAGCACCGCCGCAGGCGAGGATCACGTTCTTGGCCGTGAAGGCCTCCATGCGCCCGCTGCGCACATCGCGCGCGAGCACCCCGCAGCAGTTGCCGGCGTCGTCCTTCAGCAGCGAGGTCGTGAACCACTCCTCGAAGCGCTCGACCGTCTCGTGGTGCTTCATCAGCTGCTCGTAGAGCACGTGCAGGAGCGCCTGGCCGGTGATGTCCGCGACGTAGGCGGTGCGCTTCATCGAGGCGCCACCGAAGGCGCGCAGGTCCATCTCACCCTTGTCGTTGCGGTGGAAGGTGACGCCCATGTGCTCGAGGTGCATGACCTCGCCGGGCGCCTCCGAGCACATGATCTCGATCGCGTCCTGGTCGCCGAGGAAGTCCGAGCCCTTGACCGTGTCGTAGGCGTGCGAGTGCCAGTCATCATCGACGCTGATCGCGGCGTTGATGCCCCCGGCGGCGGCCACCGAGTGCGAGCGCACCGGGTGAACCTTGCTCATGATCGCCACGCTCGCGCCCTTTTGGGCGGCGGCCAGCGCCGCTCGCTGGCCTGCGAGGCCCGCGCCGATGATCAAGACGTCGTGTGCTGGCATAGCTCCCTGGGGTCGAGTTCTCTGCGGACGGTCGTGTGCGCTCGGGACTCTATAACGCAGCGCCAAGCAAGCTCTGGGTCGCTCAAGTCGCCGAGCGGGCAGGTTGCAGTGCCTGGCGCACCTGCGCAAGCGTCACCACGCCCTGCAGCACGCCCTCGCTGTCGACCGCGACCATCGCTCCGAGGCGCCCGATGCCCTCGGAGCCGAGCAGGGTTTCCAGCGGCGCCTCTTCGCCGATCCGCACCGGCATGTCCATCTCCAGCACGTCGATCACCGGCAGCGCGGGGCGCCCGGCGGCGATCTCTTGCTCGATCCGCTGTTGGCGTACCACGCCGAGAAAGTGCTGCGCGGGATCGACCACCGCGAACCAAGGCGAGCGATAGCGCAGGAAGAACTGCTCCTGGGCGTCGAGCAAGGTCACCGCGGCGGGGATCGTGACGGGCTCGCGGTCCATCACGTCGGCGACCGTGAGGTCCTTGATGCGCTTGCCGAGCGCTCCCTGTATGACCGCCGCGCCGGCCGCCTGGTAGAGGAAGAAGCCGAGCAGCATCGTCAGCAGCCCCAGCGAGGAGCCGCCGCTGGCAAAACTCCATAGCCCGGCGGCGCCGACGAGCATCCCAAAGGCCTGCCCCGAGCGCCCGGTCGCGACGGTCGCGCGGTTGCGATCGCCCGTGCGCCACCAGATCAAGGCGCGCGCGATTCGCCCGCCGTCGAGCGGGAAGGCGGGAACCACGTTAAAGACGAAGAGCATCGCGTTGATGAAGCCCAGCCAGCCGACCAGCGCGAGCGCCGGCGTGGTCGTGAAGCCCTGGCGCGGAAGCGCCACGTCGGTGAAGCTGCCCGTCGTGGTGAGCAGCGCGGCAGCGGCCACGCAGAGACCGAACAGCAGCAGCGTCACCGCCGGGCCGGCCGCCGCGACCTTGAGCTCCTCGCCCGCGGTCTGCGGCTCGCGGCGCATCTGCGAGAGGCCCCCGAAGAACCATAGGTCGATGCCGACGATCTCGATCCCGACGCGCCGCGCTGCGAGCGCGTGTCCGAGCTCGTGCAGGATCAGCGAGGCGAAGTAGCCGAGCGCGCCCGCCACTGCCACGAAGTAGTCGGTCGTCTGCGAGCCGCCGAGCAGTTCAGGGAAATAGCTGTGCGAGAGCCAGTAGATCAGGAAGAAAAGCACGAAGAACCAGCTCGCGCTGACGCCGATACGAATCCCGAAGATACGGGCGAGCTGCATGTTCCTACCGCGGGGCATTTCTCCACCATGGTAGGCCGAGATGCGCACCCTCCATTTTTCGGAAGTCGCGCATCAGTGCCATAGACCGGAGACGGGCACAGCCCAGATGCGGTCTGCGATTGGCAACGTGTGCTCTCCTGAGTAGACGATGATGCCCGCCTTGAAGCGCGTGCCGAGCTTGTCCCGCAGTAGGCGCAGCCCGCGGGCGTCTGAGGTGGTGGCGGTCGCTGCAGCCTTCGACTCGATCCCCACGACGTCACCGGAGGCGGCCTCGATGACGAGGTCGACCTCGCGCTTTTCGGTGTCACGGTAGAAGAACAACTCAACCGGGGTAGTGCTCCATGTTGCGTGCTTGACGAGCTCCATGAGCACGAACGTCTCGAACAACATTCCTGCAATCGCGCCTTGATCGGGCGCGGAGTAGCGGGATGTGTCGACGCCGAGGAGCGCGGCGGCCATGCCTGTGTCGGTCAGCAGCAGCTTGGGTGTCTTGAGCTGCCGGGAGCCGAGGTTGGTCGAGAATGGTCGCAGCCTGTACAAAAGGAACAGCTCCCTCAGAAGCTCCGCGTGCGCCTTGACCGTCTTGTCGTCAAGCGAGAGCTCGCGTGCGAGGGCTGCGTAGTTGACCATGCCGCTCGTGCGGGCTGCGAAGAGTCGCAGCAGTTGCTCGAGCTTTGACGGGTTGATCCGTACCTCGCCGATCTCGGGTAGGTCGCGGCCAAGGATCGTCTGGACGTATGAGCGGAAGTAGCGTGCGCGTTGGCGTGGGGCGCGGGTTCGCGCGTCTGGGAAGCCGCCCGCGAGAACAATCTCTGCGCTCGCCATGCGACCCTTGGGTGCGCCGTTGATCTGCGGTGGAATTCCATCGAGCAGTGCGTCGATGATGGACGCGCGTCTGCCCGCGATCTCGGCTTGGGATAGCGGCCAGAGATTCACGTACTCCACGCGCCCTGGTAGTGCGTCCGCGACGATTCTGGCCGTGACCAGATCGGCAGAGCCCGTGAGCAGGAACTGGCCCGGCGCCTGGTCACGATCGAGGATCTGCTTGATGGCGAGCATCAGCTCCGGCACCCGCTGTATCTCGTCGATCACCGCTGGTCGGGTGAGCGATAGCGCGAACCCGTCTGGATCAGCGCGTGCAGCCCTCCGCAGTGCCCCGTCGTCGAGGCTGAAGTAGTTGGGGACGATCCCAGCTGCTTGCAGCTGTTTGGCGAGTGTGCTCTTGCCCGCCTGCCGTGGGCCGACGATCGCTGCTGCGCGGCTCACGCTGAGGATGTCGCGGAGCTCATCTTCGATCGCTCGAGCGATCAACGCCATGTGCTCGCCTCCGGGCTAGTCAGTGTATCCGACTGCATCGGAGTAGCATAGCCGACCAATCCGGATTAGGAAGACTAGCCAAATCGGATCCACGGTGCCCCTGTGACATGATCACGCACTGTGCGTGACAAGGGCCGGCAGCGCGCGAAGCGTGAGCTACGTGCGGCGTTCCGGCAGCGAGCGCGCGATGATCGCCTCGAAGTCGACGCCCGCGGGGAGCGTGCCGTACTCAAGGCCACCTTCGCCACTGAGGCGCGCCGCGCAGAAGGCGTCGGCGACGGCCGGCGGAGCGTTACGCACGAGCAGCGAGCCCTGCAGGCAGAGGGCCATGCTTTCGACGACCCGCCGCGCACGCGACTCGAGCGTGGCGGGGTCAGCGAACTGGTCCTTGAGGCGGCGCACGCTCTCATCGAGCCGCGCATCGGCGCCCTGGGCGAGCTCAAGCTCGGCGACGAACACCTCCAACGAGCGTGGCGAGCGCGTCAGCGCGCGCAGCACGTCGAGGCTCATGACGTTGCCCGAGCCCTCCCAGATCGAGGCCAGGGGCGCCTCGCGGTAGAGGCGTGGCATGCCCGACTCCTCCACGTAGCCCGCGCCGCCGTGGCACTCCAGCGACTCAAAGGCGTGGTTGGGCGCGCGCTTGCAGGTCCAGTACTTGCCCACGGCCGTGGCCAGGCGCTTGAAGAGCTGCGCGTCGCTTGAGTCCTCGCCTGACTCCGCGTCGAAGTGAGCTTCGTCGTAGGCGCGCGCGAGGCGCATCGCCAGCGCCGTCGTCGCCTCAGACTCCAGGCACAGATCGGCGAGCACGTTTTGCATCAGCGGCTGATCGATCAGCAGCTTGCCGAAGGCGCTGCGGTGCGCAGTGTGGTGGGTCGCGTTGACGACGCCCACGCGCATGCCCGCGGCGCTGCCGATCACGCAGTCCAGGCGCGTGTGGCCGACCATCTCGATGATCGTCGGCACGCCGCGGCCAGGGTCGCCGACCATCTGCGCCCAGGCGCCGTGCAGCTCGATCTCCGAGGAGGCGTTGGAGTGGTTGCCGAGCTTGTCCTTCAGGCGCTGGATGTGGAAGGCGTTACGCGTGCCGTCGGGCAGGATCCGCGGCAGCAAGAAGCAGGAGAGGCCCTCCTCGGTCTGGGCGAGCACCAGGAAGATGTCGGACATCGGCGCCGAGCAGAACCACTTGTGGCCGGTCAACTCGTACTCCGCGCCGGCGCCGCCACCGTTGATCGGCGTGGCCACGGTCGTGTTCGCGCGCACATCGGAGCCGCCCTGCTTCTCGGTCATCGCCATGCCCGCGATCGCCGCGCCCTTCTCGGCCGCGGGGATCGAGCGCGGGTCGTAATGCGTGGCCGTCACGAGTGGCTCCCACTCGGCGGCCAGCTCGGGCTGGGCGCGTAGTGCGGGCACGACCGCGAAGGTCATCGTGATCGGGCAGGCAAAGCCCGCCTCGGCCTGCATTGCGGTCATGTACATCGCCGCGCGTGCCGTGTGCGCGGAAGGCTCCTCGCTCGTCCAGGGCAGCGAGTGCAGCTCGTGCTCGACGCCGAGGCTCATCAGCTGATGCCAGGCGGGGTGGAACTCGACCTCGTCGATGCGGTGGCCATAGCGGTCGTGCGTATGCAGCACCGGCCGGTTCTCGTTGGCGAGGCGACCCCATTGGAGCTGGGGCGCGCCGCCGACCGTGCGGCCAAGCGCTGAGGCGCGCTCTGAGATCCACTGGCCCCCCTCGCGCGCCAGCGCCTCGACGAGCGGCAGGTTGCTGGCGAAGACGTCCACGCCGGTGAGCGGCGGCGCCTGGTTGAAGACCGTGTGCGTTTGCCACGGCGCGGTGCTCTCGCGGGTGCCCTGCGAGGCGATGGCCATAGGTTGAAGTGAAGCAGATGACGATGGCTGCCGGGCGATAGCATCGGCCACCCCCCAACGCCGAGACCCCGAGGACCCCTACATGGCCAAGATCAAGGTGCGCAACCCGGTTGTCGAGCTCGACGGCGATGAGATGACGCGGATCATCTGGTCGTTCATCAAGGAGCAGCTGATCGTCCCCTACCTGGACGTGGACCTGAAGTACTACGACCTCGGTATGGAGTGTCGCGATCAGACTGAGGATCGTGTGACCGTAGAAGCGGCTGAAGCGATCAAGCAATATGGAGTTGGCGTGAAGTGCGCGACGATCACCCCTGATGAGGCGCGCGTCGAGGAGTTTGGCCTGAAGGAGATGTACCGCTCGCCGAACGGCACCGTGCGCAACATCCTCGGGGGCGTGATCTTTCGCGAGCCGATCGTGATCGCCAACATCCCGCGACTCGTTCCGGGCTGGAAGAAGCCGATCGTGATCGGGCGCCACGCCTTCGGTGACCAGTACCGCTCGACCGACATGCTCGTTCCCGGCGAGGGCAAGCTGACGCTCAGCTTCACCCCGGCCGACGGCAGCGGGCCGATCGAGCTCGAGGTATACGACTTTCCCAGCAGCGGCATCGCGATGGCGATGTACAACCTCGATGACTCGATTCGTGACTTCGCACGCGCCTCGCTGCGCTACGGGCTGGAGCGCAACTACCCGGTCTATCTATCGACGAAGAACACGATCCTCAAGCGCTATGACGGGCGTTTCAAAGACATCTTCGAGGAGGTCTATGAGGAGGAGTTCAAGAGTGACTTCGAGGCGGCCGGCATCACCTATGAACACCGCCTGATCGACGACATGGTCGCTGCAGCCTTGAAGTGGGAAGGGGGTTACGTGTGGGCCTGTAAGAACTACGACGGCGACGTCCAGTCCGACACCGTCGCCCAGGGCTTCGGCTCGCTCGGGCTGATGACGAGCGTGCTGATGACCGCCGATGGCAAGACCGTCGAGGCCGAGGCGGCGCACGGAACCGTCACGCGTCACTACCGCTCCCACCAGCAGGGCAAGCCGACCTCGACCAACCCGATCGCCTCGATCTTCGCCTGGACCCGCGGACTATCCGCGCGCGGACGCATGGACGGGACCCCAGAGGTGATCGAGTTCGCCGACACGCTAGAGCGTGTCTGCATCGAGACGGTCGAAAGCGGCAAGATGACCAAGGATCTCGCGCTGCTGGTCGGCCCCGATCAGCCGTGGCAGAGCACTCAGGAGTTCCTCGCCGCGATCGACGAGAACCTGCAGCGCGCCGTCGCCTGAGCGACCGGGCGCACGAGCAGCCAGCAACTACTTATTACGAACCGCACAATCAGGAGATGAATTTGTGAGCAATCCCGTACGAGTTACCGTCACCGGCGCCGCCGGGCAGATCGGCTACAGCATCGTCTTTCGCATCGCCAGCGGGCAGCTGCTCGGGCCTGACCAGCCGGTCGACCTGCGCCTGCTTGAGATCCCCCAGGCGATGGGAGCGCTTGAGGGCGTGGCGATGGAGCTAATCGATTGTGCCTTCCCCTTGCTCGCCGGGCTCGACCTGCACGATCGTCCCGCCGATGCCTTTGATGGCACGAACATCGCCTTGCTCGTCGGCTCGCGTCCGCGCGGCCCCGGCATGGAGCGCGCCGAGCTACTGAGCGCAAACGGCGAGATCTTCACCGTTCAGGGTAAGGCGCTGAACGCCGTCGCAGCCCCCGACATCAAGGTGCTTGTGGTTGGCAACCCGGCCAACACGAACTGTCTAATCGCGATGAACAACGCGCCCGATATTCCGCGTGAGCGCTTCACCTCGATGATGCGCCTCGACCACAACCGCGCCGTGGCACAGCTCGCCGCCAAGCTCGCCGTCCCGGTCACCGACATCACCCAGATGGGCGTATGGGGCAACCACTCGCCGACGATGTATCCCGACCTCTTCCACGCCCAGGTCGGTGGTCGCCAGGCTGCAGGCGTCGTTGACGATCAGGCTTGGATCGAGAGCGAGTTCCTGCCGAACGTCGGTAAACGCGGTGCCGCGATCATCGAGGCCCGCGGCGCCTCCTCAGCCGCTTCTGCTGCCAATGCGGCAATCGACCACGTGAATGACTGGGTCAACGGCACCGACGGCGCCTGGGTTTCGATGGGTGTCCCCTCCGATGGCTCCTACGGCGTCCCCGAGGGCCTGATCTCAGGCTTCCCCTGCACCTGCGCGGACGGTGAGTACACGATCGTGCCGGGCCTCGAGATCGATCAGTTCTCCCGCTCCAAGATCGACGCATCCCTCGCTGAGCTAACCGGTGAGTACGACACCGTCAAAGAGCTGGGCCTGATCTAGCAAGTCCGCCGCCTCGCCGGCGGGATCACCTCGCCGGCGAACCAGGGCACCAGGCCCGTTTCCAACTAACCGGTCCGCATTCCATTAAATAGAAAGAGGCGCGACCGCTCGGATCGCGCCTCTTTCTTTTAAGTGCAGCTACTACCCCGCAAAGTCAGTGGGGTAGTCCGACGGATCGTCGTTTCTGGCAAGGACGCAGGGAGCGTGGTGTGCTTTGCACACGAGCGACCGCGACCGGGCCGGCGCCGCAGGACGCCGCCAGGGACGACGAGACTAGGACTTAGGGTGCCAGCCACGGCCTTTCTTCTCAACCTTGCTTTCCTGCTCAAGGCCAGGAAGGACGCGGTAGAGGTAGTTCTGCTTGATGCCCATCTTGGCTGCCAGCTCGGGGATCGTGATCCCGGGCTGCCCCTGTACGAAGGAGAGTGCCTCGAGCGCGCGCGTACCGCTGCCTTTGCGCCGTCCGGCGCGGCGTTTCGCCGGGCGTCCCGCTTTGCGTGCTGGTTTGGCAGCAGGGCTCGCCGGCGCAGCGCTTGCACGGTTGACCGACCCGCGCGGACGTCCGGGTCCACGGCGGCGGGTCGTCGTTGTGGCGGCAGCGCTCGAGCTGGTCGAGCCACCCACGCCAGCGAGGGCCGAGGCGGCGGCCTCAAGGCGGCTGTACTCCTCGACCAGGGGCTTGAGCTCTGTCAGCCGGTCGGTGATCTCGCGGCGCTTCTCATCAAGAAAGTCAGTCACGGTTTGAGTCCTCTTCACTAGTGTTGATGTGAGTTACTCACATCTGCTTGTGACTTGACCTTACACTAGTTCCGTTCTGTAACCCGTGTCATGTGGGTCTGTAGGCGATCGAGCGTGCGTTTCGCCTCGCGCTCGGGCATCCCTCCCACGAGTGCTCGGCTAACCAGTGCACCGAGTGGCCCCAGCGGTGCACGGAATTCGTTGCGGTAGTCAAAGCGCGTGCCCTCGCCGTCTGCTTTGAGCGCATATTCGCTGCGTGCATGAGACCTTGCAGGTCCGCGTCCCTCCCACACCGCAAGCTCACAGGGGCGACACTCGACGAGCTTCCAGTGAACCTCGAGGCTCACACCGCGCATGTGTATCTGCTGATCCATCGTGTATCCCACCTTTGCGGGGCCCTCATCGGCGTGCACGAGCTTGCGGTGAATCGTGACCCAACGCTCCAGCTCGGCTGGGTCCATGACGGTCTTCCACACATCGGCCGGCGGCGCATCGATGTGGATGGTGGCTGTGACGAGGCTCATCGGGTGGGCTGGCGCCGCGAAGCGCCGTCAGGAACCGTAGCCGTTGCGCTCTGCTTGGGCTCTTACCCCGTCAGCGTGCTGCCAGGCGCTCAGTCTGCTCCCACTCGGCGAGCGCATGTTCGACTGCCGCATCGAAGCAGTGCAGGCGCACGCCGAGCAACTCCGCGGCATGGTCCTCAGCGGGCAGCAAGTCGCCCTGCAAGCCTTCCATCAACGGCAGCACCAGCTCGGGGTCCTCGTCGGCGATCGCGGCCGCCACCCGTGCGGTCACAGCTGTCATGTTCACTTTGAGCTTCAGGCTTGGGCGACCGATCAGCATCAGCTCAGCGATGCGGCCCAGCATCTCGCCGTAGCTGAGAATGTCAGGCCCGCCGATCTCCAAATGGCGCCCACCCTCTGGCAGGGAGGCGCAGGCTGCGAGCATCGCGATCACGTCGCGCGCGTCGATCGGTTGTGTCTGAAATCGCTGCCAAGCGGGCAGTGCAAGCACAGGCATGCGTTCGACCAAGCGCACAAGCAGGCGGAACGAGCGCGAGCGCGCGCCGATCACGATCGAGGCGCGCAGCGCGATCGAATCCGCGACCGCTTCGAGCAGGATCCGCTCGACCTGCTCGCGGCTCGCGAGATGACGCGAGCTCCACTGCGGCACGAGGCCGCCGAGATACACAATCCGCTGGACCCCCGCCCGTCGTGCGGCCGCGCCAAAGTTCTCCGCAGCGATTCGCTCGCGGATGGAGAAAGGGCCGGGCATGGGCGAGGGCTCCATTGAGTGGATCAGGTAATAGGCAACCTCGATCTCGGCGAGTGCGCGGTCGAGTCCGGCGCCGGTGAGCGCGTCGCCCTGGATGACCTCGAGTGGGGCGCTCTCGCGTTCGCGCCAGCTGGGACTCAGCGCGAGCTCGACACGGCTAGGCTCGCGTCCGAAGGCCCGCACAGAATGGCCTTCCGCGCACAGGCGAGGTATCAGCGATGAGCCAATGAAGCCGCTCGCGCCGGTGACGAGGATGCGCATCGCCACAGATCATGACGTTGTCCTGCGGGCTTGCAGTGAGATCGCCGGAAACTGCGGCATATCCAGGGAGATCGTCACAGCCAAGTGACGTCTTGAAAGCTATTTCCGGGTAGAAAAACTGTTTTCCTGCGATTTGCGGATTGAGGTTGCGCTGTGCCTTGAGCGCTTCTGGGAATGATGCTTTGATCGGGCTCAGGTCACGTTCATTTCGAGTTGCATGGGGGATAGGTGCAGACGCAGAGAAAGCAGAGCGGGCGCGCGCCCAAACGGACCGCGCCAAAGGTCAGCTGCGAGCAGTGCTTCTTTAGGGTCAACCTCTTGTGTGCGCTCGAGGTAGCTGAGCCCTGCAGCACCTTCCGCCCTCATGAGGCGCAGCTGAAACCACCGCAGCAGCTGCGCTTCGTCTTCCGCCAGGAGCGCCGAACGCGCGCCGCCTGGGCCTTCCCCTCCGCCCAGGAGCAGGCTGCGCTACACGTCTAGAGTGCGTTTTGGATCGCCTCGCGGGGTATATTGGGCTGCAGACCAAAAAGCTTTCGGCAGAGGCGGTGGCGACATGGCAGCAAAGGGCAGAATGAGCAAGGCCGAGCAGGCTGCGAAGGCCGCTCAGAACAACCAGTATCTGCAGCGTCTGGTGGAGGATCAGGAGCTTCGCGCAAGCCTGCTCAGCGCCTATGAGGCAGCACGTAGCGCTTACGGGCGCATGAGCAACGGCACGCCGCCGCATAAGGCGCTGCTCGAGGATCGCAAGCTCCAGGACGAGCTAAAGAGCGCCCTCAGCGCCCTGCGTGACGCATCGGGCTCGCTGCGCGAGCCGCCCAAGACACGCCGCCGCAAAGGCGGTCTCGGGCGCACGCTGCTCTTGCTGATCGTCGGCGGTGCGCTTGCAATCGCGCTCAGCGAGGGCCTGCGCTCGAAGGTCCTCGACGCCCTCTTTGGCGCCGAGGAGGAGTTTGACTACAGCTCGACAACCGCTCCCGCGACGCCCGCTCCGGTGGCTGTCGCTGGTAGCTAAGTCGGCGCGAGGGGGGAGACGTGGGGGCAGTTGAGGTGACGGCTGTAGAGGCCGAGGTCGCGCCGACAGCGGCGCGACCGCTTTCGGGTGACAAGGCCAAGCGCATCGTTGACGCAATGCGCTCAAGCGTCGCGCAGCGCGGAACCGCGGGCTCGACCTTCGATCGCGTCTCGCGTGAGGCCGGCGTATCCAGAGGGCTGCTTCATTACTACTTCGGCACGAAGGAGCAGCTGCTCGTGGAGGCTGTGCGGCGCGACGGCGAGGTGCGCATGGAGCGCCTCGAGCGCCAGCTCGCGACCGCGACCACCGCAGATGACTTCATCGGCCTGATGGCCCAGAACCTGCAGGACACCGTTCGCGAGGACCCTGACTTCGTCACGCTCGTCTTCGAGCTCTTTACGCTCTCGCGTCGTAACGAGGACATCGCCACCGAGTACGCCGCGCTGCTGCGGCGCACGCGCGAACAGGTTGCGGGACTGCTCGCCGCAGCACAGAGCGAGGGCATCCTGCACCTACACGCCGAGCCCGAGGCGGTCGCCGAGATCCTCTTTGCCCTCGGCGACGGCATCGCGCTGCGGATGCTCAGCGAGCCGGATCGCGACTTTGCGCCGACGATCAGCGCGGGCATCAGCTGTGTGCGCGCTCTGCTGACCGATTGACGCTCCTATAATCGGCCGCCAATGCCGATCTACGAGTACAGACGCCCCGATGGCACGACCTTCGAGCTGCAGCAGTCCTTCAGCGAAGAGGCGCTGACCGTCGACCCCGACACCGGCGTCCCTGTCGAGCGCGTCCTGCACGCCCCCGCCGTCCATTTCAAGGGCAAAGGCTTCTACAACACCGACTACGGCACTCGCAACCGTCAGCGTGAGACAGCCGCCGCCGCGGACAAGTCCTCCTCGGAGAAGACATCCTCTGAGAAGTCCTCATCCTCCGGCGAGAAGTCCTCCAGCTCGTCTGATTCATCTTCATCCTCATCCTCATCCTCATCTGAGTCCAAGAGCGAGAAGCCGGCCAAGGCCAAGAAGGCCGCCAAGCCGCTCGCTGCCAAGGGCTAGCCCGAGAGGAACTGCGCGACCGCTGCGTCGCGTTCGGCTTCGGAGATGTTGAGCCCGTCGCCGACGCCCGGCAGGACCTCGGCCTGAGGGTGCTTGAAGACCCGTGTCGGTGGCGTGCCGCCCGCAGCGAGCGCCGCGAACATGCCGAGCAGCGTCGGCCCGCTCATGTCGGAGATGATCGCGGGGGGAGCGTCCCAGGCGATCCATGGCAGGCGTAGGAAGCTTGAAGGTGAGAGCAGCCGGCTCTTCATCGCGTTGAAGAGCGCCTGCTGGTGCTCCTCGCGCTGCAGGTCGTTCTGGTTGGGCGCGCAGAGGTTCTCGCGCGTGCGCGCCAGCGCGAGCGCCTGCTTGCCGTCGAGATGGTGCGTGCCCGCGCGCAGGCGCAGCGTGTAGCCGCCCTGGCTGAAGCCGCCGTCGATGCGCGAAACCACGCAGCCGCCCGTGTAGTCCACGCCGCCCATCGCTTCGATCAGTTGCGGGAAGTTTTCGAAGTTGACTTCGACCACGTGGTTGATCGGGATTTTCAGCCAGCGTTTGATCACCCGCACCGATTCCGCCGGTCCGCCAAAGGCGTGCGCCGCGTTGATCTTCTGCAGCCCGTGGCCGGGGATCTCGACGATCGTGTCGCGCGGGATCGACAGTCGCGCGGCGTGGCCACCGCCGGTGCGGATCAGCATGATCGAGTCCGAGCGTCCGGGGCCCGAGGTTTCAGCGCCCGGTTCCTTGCTGTTCTTCTGGCGGCGATCTGAGCCGAGCACGAGGATGTTGTTGACCGAGGTCAGGGGGTAGCCGGCCGAGTCGAGCGATGCGGCAAGATCGCCGGGCGGCGAGGTGCGGTTGATCGCGGAGCTGAGCAGGAACAGCGCTACCGAGAGCAAGAGCCAGCCGAAGATCAAGGCGATCAGTCCCAGCAGGGCTCGTTTCGGCGTGGCCCAGCGCCGCCAGCCGAGCGGCACCCCCGGCTTGGGCGGGCGTTTGCGGATGCCTCTCAGCGTGGGGCGCGCGCTGCGCTCGGCGCGCGCGGGCTCTCGTTCACCTCCGCCGAACAGGCGCGGGCGCGCACGGTAGCGCGTGTACTGCGGGGGCTCCTCGCGGTCGTCGGGCATCAGGGGGACCCTATATTTGCGGGATGACCTCCCCTGAGGCGCCGGTCGGGCGCCTGCTCGTCTGCCCGACGCCGATCGGCAACCTCGAGGACGTGACGCTGCGTGTGCTCGACGCCTTGCGCAGCGCTGATGTGATCGCCTGCGAGGACACACGCCACACCCGCGGCCTGCTCGATCGCCACGGCATCAGCGCGCGCCTGCTGAGCTTCCACGAGCACAACGAACGCGCACGCGCAGCCGAGCTGACAGCGCGCATCGCAGCCGGTGAGGTGGTCGCGCTGGTCTCCGATGCAGGCACGCCGCTGGTCTCCGACCCGGGCTTCGCGCTCCTGCGCGACTGCCAGCAGGCAGGGCTCCCCATCGAAGTCCTGCCCGGGCCGAGCGCAGTCGTGAGTGCGCTCGTGGCCTCGGGCTTGCCGGCTGGGCGCTGGTGCTTTGTCGGTTTCTTGCCGCGTGCGCGCGGCGAGCTCGTGGAGCTGCTCGTGGGCGCGAGGGAGACGCTCATCGCCTTCGAGTCACCGCGGCGGCTGGCGGCGAGCCTCGAGCTGTTGGCCGCCCGCGACCCCGAGCGTGAACTCGCGGTCTGTCGCGAGCTCGACCAAGCTCCACGAGGAAGTGCGCCGCGGCAGCGCGGCTGAGCTCGCGGCCCACTACCGCGCGCATCCTCCCCGCGGAGAGGTGGTGCTCGTCTGTGCTGCCGGCGCCCCCGGGCAGCTCCCTCGCGAGGAGGCGCTCGCCGCGCTCACGCGTCTGGTCGAGGCGGGTGCCAAGGCGCGGCCCGCCGCTGCAGCTGTCGCGAAGCTCACCGGTCTCGGCGCCAACGAGCTCTACCGGGAGCTCACCGCCTCCGAACAGTAGCCTGGGAAGGCGCATGTCCTTCTACGTCACAACGCCGATCTACTACGTCAACGCTGCCCCGCACCTGGGGCACGCATACACGACGATCGCCGCGGACGTGATGGCGCGCCACCACCGCCAGCGCGGGGAGAGCGTGTTCTTCCTCACCGGCACCGACGAGCACGGCGAGCCGGTCGCCGACGCGGCGCACGCGCTCGGCATCGAGCCCCAGGAGCTCGCCGACCGTAACGCTGAGCGCTTCAAGGCGCTGGCGCCACAACTAGGTGTGAGCAATGACTTCTTCATCCGCACCACCGACCCCCAGCACGAAGCGGTCGTCCAGGAAGTGCTGAGCCGGGTGCGCGAGAACGGCTTCGTCTACGAGGGCACCTACGAGGGCTGGTATTGCCCACGCTGCGCGGACTTCAAGGCCGATAACGAAATCGATGAGGGTAATCGCTGTCCGATTCACCACATCGAGCTCACGCGCGAGCAGGAGGAGAACTACTTCTTCAAGCTCTCCGCCTTTCAAGAGCGCCTTGAGCAGCTTTATCAAGAGCAGGAGGATTTCGTCGCTCCCCGCTCGCGTTACAACGAGGCGCTCTCCTTTATTCGCTCAGGCCTGCGCGACGTGCCGCTCACACGCCACAAGTTGCGATGGGGAGTGGCAGTGCCCTGGGATGAGGAGCACGTCTTCTATGTCTGGTTCGACGCGCTCTTGAACTATTACTCCGCGCTCTCCTACGCCGCTGGTGAGGACCGCACCGCAGAGTTCTGGCCGCCGAGCTATCACCTGATCGGCAAGGACATCCTGCGCTTTCACACGATCTACTGGCCCGCGCTGCTGATGGCTGCGGAGATCGAGCTACCGCGGCACATCTTCGTCCACGGCTTCCTCTTGATGGACGGCGAGAAGATGAGCAAGTCGCTCGGCAACGTGCTCGACCCCTTCGCGGTGATCGAGCGTTTCGGCGCGGATGCGCTGCGCTTTTACCTGATGCGCGAGGTGCCCTTCGGCCAGGACGGCTCGGTCTCAACGGCCTCCTTTGAGCTGCGCTATGAGAGCGAGCTCGCCAACGATCTCGGCAACCTTGCGAGCCGCACGATCGGCATGCTCAACCGCTACCGCGATGGCGCGGTCTCCGCGGGCGAGATGGACGCGGGACTGCGTGAGGCCTTCGCGGGCTTGCGTGAGCGCGTCAAGGCCCACATCGATCGCGCTGAGCTGCACCTCGCGCTCGAGGAGATCTGGACGCGCGTGCGCCGGCTCAACCGCTATGTCGAGGAGCAGGCACCCTGGGTGCTGGCCAAGGATGAGGGACGCGCCGAGGAGCTCGATCGTGTGTTGCGCAGCCTCGCCGAGGGGATCCGTGTGGTCACCGTGCTGCTGTGGCCCTATTTGCCGAGCAGCGCCGAGCGCCTGCTCGGGGCCCTTGGGGCAGGTGAGCTAGCGCTGTCCGGGGCCGAGCTCGGAGCAGGGAGGATTGTGCAAGTCCAGGCGCTTGAGTCGCTCTTCCCCAAGGACCTCTAGTGATCGACTCCCACACCCATCTCGATCTCTGCGAGCCCTCGAACGCAGAGCTCATCGCCAACGCGGACGCGGTCGGCGTTACGCGCATCCTGACGGTCGGCATCGACGGCGCTTCCTGTCGCGCTGCGCTGGCCGCAGCTGAAGATTTCCCGCAGGTATATGCCGCGATTGGGCGCCACCCCAGTGCGGCTCGCGGTTTTGATGAGGCCGACCTCGCTGAGCTGCGAGCGCTGGCTGCGCACGAGCGCTGCCGCGCGATCGGCGAGACGGGGCTCGACTTCTACCGCGAGGAGACGCCTGCCGCCGATCAGGAGCGCGCCTTCGCCGCGCAGATCGCGCTCGCGCGCGAGACGGGCAAGCCGCTCGTGATCCATTCACGCGCGGCCGAGCTCCAGACGCTCGCCCAGCTCGCCGCCGAAGCTGAGGGGGTGAGCGTGGTGATGCACTGCTTCTCGATGCCCCGGCAACTGCAGGAGTGCCTCGATCGTGGCTACATGCTCTCCTTCGCTGGCAACGTCACCTACAAGAACGCGATCGCGCTGGCCCAGGCCGCCAAGCAGGTACCGGACGAGCGCCTGCTGGTCGAGACAGACGCCCCCTATCTGACGCCGCAGGTGGTACGTAAGCAGCGCAACCAGCCGGCCTTTGTGGCCCACACGCTCGCCTTCCTGGCGGAGCTGCGCGGCGTCAGCCCCACAGAGCTCGGTGCGACGGTGAGCGCCAACGCGGCGCGGCTGTTCGACTGGGCATACCCATGACTGGGCACACGTGAGCGAGCAGCCGGCGGCTGCGGCACAGCCCAGCCTGCGTCGGATGCGCAGCTTCGGTGTGCGTCCCGATCGCGATCTCGGACAGAACTTCCTGATCGACTCCAACATCCTCGGCGTAATCGGCCGTGCCGCGGAGCTCTCCGGTGAGGATGTGGTGCTCGAGATCGGTGGTGGGCTCGGGGTGCTCTCCGAGTATCTCGCCGAGCGCGTCGCGCACGTGCACGTCGTCGAGATCGATCAACGCCTGCGCGAGGCGCTGCTCGATGCGACGGAGCCGCACGCCAACGTCAGCGTGCACTGGGCCGACGCAATGACGCTCGAGCTGCGCGCGCTGAGTCCGGCGCCAAACAAGGTCGTCGCGAACCTGCCCTATGGGATTGCGGCCGGTGCGCTCTTGCGCACGATTGAGGAGCTCGAGGGCGTGGGCCTGTGGGTGGCGATGGTGCAGCGCGAGGTCGGTGAGCGTCTCGCCGCGGGACCGGGCAGTGGCGCCTACGGCACGCCCTCGGTGCTCGCCCAGCTGAGCTGCGATGTCGAGGTTCTGCGGGCGATCCCGCGCACGGTCTTCTTGCCCGTGCCCAACGTCGACTCGGTCCTAGTCGGGCTGCGCCGACGCTCCGATCAGCTCCCGGCTGGAGCGGTGCTGAGGGGGCTGATCAGCGGGGGCTTCGCGCATCGCCGCAAGACCCTGGCCGGCTCGCTCGGGCTCTCCGGCGGTGCTCCCGGGCGCTCGCGCGAGCAGATTCGCACGGCGCTCGAGCGCATCGGGCATCCCGCGGACGCTCGCGCCGAGCGCCTCTCGCCCGAGGATTTCCGCGAGCTCGCGCGAATGCTCGAGCTATGAGCCCCGTCTACCGCGCGCTAGCGCCCGCGAAGATCAACCTCGGTCTGTTCCTCGGGCCGATCAGATCAAGCGACGGGAGGCATGAGCTCGTCAGCGTGATGCAGTCGATCTCGCTCGCCGATGAGCTCACGCTGGAGGTGGCCCCGGCGGGCCTCGGCGGGGATGAGGTGCTCTGCCCGGGCCTGCCCGGGCCTCAGGAGCAGAACCTCGCGGCGCAGGCGCTGCGCGCCTTTCGCGAGGCCACCGGCTGGGATGCGCCGCCGCTGCGCCTGAGCGTGCACAAGCGCATTCCGCTTGCCGCGGGCTTGGGAGGCGGCTCAGCGGATGCGGCCGCTGCGCTGCGGTTGGCGCGCTTCGCCTCGGGTCTTGGCGATGAGGCGCTGCTGTTGGAGCTGGGCGCGCAGCTTGGCGCGGATGTGCCCGCGCAGATCTCGCCTGCGCGCTGGTTGGCCAGTGGCGCGGGCGAGCGGCTGCGCGTCTTGCCCGATCCCCGCCCAGGTCTCGGGCTGCTGCTGCTCCCCGGCCGCGAGGGGCTCTCGACGGCTGCGGTCTACGCCGAGGCTGACCGGCTCGGCTTGGCGCGCTCGCCTGCGGCGCTGAAGGAGCGCCAGGAGGCGCTGCGCAGCGCGCTCGAGCACGGCGCGCCGCTACCGCCGGCGACGGAGCTGCTGCACAACGATCTACAGCGGGCCGCCGTCTCGTTGCGCCCCGAGATCGCCGAGACGCTGCGCGAAGCGCGCCAGGTGGGGGCCGACATCGAGCTCCTCAGCGGCTCCGGCCCGACCGTGATCGGCCTGTTCGCGGGCGCGGGCAGATCGCCCGAGAGCGGCCTTGCCCTCGCTGAGCTGGCCGCCGCAGGACTCGGCGAGCGTGTGCCGGCCGCGCTCAGCGCCACTCCGGTCGCTGCCCGCTTTGGCGAGGTGAGCACGCTTGATCCGCTGGCCGCGAGCAACTCTTAGGCCTCACCAGCGCGCACATCGGGACGGTGCCCGACGGCCGCGTACGTCACAATCTCGGGCGATCGAGCTATGAGCAGAGCGACAATCAACGAGCTGGTCGCAGGCGGCGCCGGGGTCTTCGGCTTGGCGCTCTATGCCGGGCTGATCCTGCGTCCGGCCTGGAGCTCCTACTCGCGCGCGTGGGAGCGTCTGGCCGCGACGGTGTTGTCGCTGTATGTGCTGGCCGTGCTGGTCGGCATCGGAGTGGTCGGCGCGCTCGCAGCCGTCTACTTCTGGGGCTGAGCGCGTGTCAGATCTGGCGGCACTGGACGCGATCACCGAGGCGGTCGAGTCGGGGGCGGGGCTCCCCGAGGTCGTGCGCGCGGCAGCGCGCGCGCTGGAGACAAGCCTCGCGGTGACCGACGCCTGGGGGGCGACGCTGGCTGTGGCGGCGCGCTCGCCGGCCGAGGAGCGCTCGCTGCTGGGCGAGGGTGAGGGTGTCACGAGCCTGCCCTTGCGCGTCGCGGACACGGTTGTCGGCACGCTGCACCTGCGCGCCAAGAGCGAGCCAAGCGCGCCGATGCGCAGGCTGCTGCTGACGATGATCGCCTCCGAGGTGGAGCGCGTGCGTGCGCCCGAGCGGGTATCGGAAACGGCCTCGAGCGATTTCCTGCGCGCGATCCTGCGTCGTGAGCTGACCGGTCGCGACGAGCTGATCGCTCGCGCGAAGGAGCTCTCACTGGCGATCGAGGAGGGCGCGAGCATGGTTGTCGCCCGAGCACATCCGCAGGCGCCGACTGATGAGGGTTGGCGCGGGCGCGTGCGGGCGGTCGCTGAGCGTGGGGCGCGGGCAGTCGCCAGCCGCTCGATCGCCGCGCTCTCAGAGCGCGACGGGGTGCCTGGCGCGGAGGTGCTGTTGCTGATCCCCGGCGGCGATGAGGCCACCGCCGCGCGCGCGGCCGAGGCGGTGCTCCACGAGATGCAGGCGGGCCTCGGCGGCTACACCTTCGCGCTCGGTCGCAGTCGCATCACCGAGGACCCCGCCGAGCTGCCGCGCGCCGCCAGCGAGGCGATGCTGGCCGCGAACGTCGCCCAGGGCTCACGCGAGGATGAGCCGCTTGCCTTCGAGCAGACGGGGGCCTATCGCCTGCTGCTTTCGGCGATGAGCGAGAACCCGAGCGAGCTGCAGCGCTTCTACGCCGAGACCGTCGAGCCGCTGGTCGCCTACGACGAGCAATACGAGACCGACCTCGTGCGCACGCTTGAGACCTTCCTCGAGGCCGACGGCAACGTTGCGGGCACCGCCCAGCGGCTCTTCACGCACCGCCACACGATCTACTACCGCCTCGAGCGGGTGCGCGAGCTCTCGGGCTTGGACGTGAGCTCGAGCGATGGACGCGAGAAGCTCAGCCTCGGCCTGAAGTCGATGCGCGTGCTCGGGATCACATCTGGCGGCGGCCCGGCCTCGGAGGCAGGCGCCGAAGGTGGGCGTGTGCCGCGCCGCTCGGGCCGGCGCAGCTAGCGCCGCGCGCCGAACTCGACCGCAAATACAGCGCCGCGGCGTCCCGCGTGCAGGACGCTCGGCAAAGCCGACATCACCGCCACGCCCGCATCGCGGTATTCGCCGCTGAGCATGATTTCGCGGTGCGGCGGTGAGGCCATCCAGTCGGCCACCACGTGTTCCGGGGTCGCGTAAGCGCCGCTGGCCCATGCGATGTTCTGCCCGACCGAGATGCTCGAGGAGTGCGCGCGGTAGTGGGTAACGACGACAAGCGCAAACGGCGTCTGGCCCGAGGGGCGCACATCCGCGAAGTAGTTCCAGCGCAGCATGCTCGCCACCTGGCTCGCCGCGACCGTGCCGAGCTGCGCGTTCGCGTGCAGCGCACGCAGGCCGTGCTGGGTGCGCACTCGGTCGATCAGGCAGAGCGTCGCCGCATCGATCGCCGATGCGTTACGGCCGTTGGGTTTCAGGCGGGCGTTCGCGCAGCCAGAGCTTGCGCGAGCCGCTGCGGACTCGACGACAAGCGCGCTCGCGCAGATCAAAAGACCCGCCACCAGCAACGCCACGATCCTGCTCCCCGTGCTCGGCTCGCGCTTTGACAGAGTGCAGGAATACTTGCAGGCGCGGGGGCGGGACGCGTCGGACAGGGTCCCCACACGGCATCGCGATCACGTGCGACCATATGCATTCCACTTGGGGAGTGGGGTAATTGGCAGCCCGGAAGACTTTGGCTCTTCAAGTTCTGGTTCAAGTCCAGGCTCCCCAGTAGCGGCATCCCCACCGGTTGCAAACACGCTCGACACCCATTGCGGGCGGCAGAATCGACTTGAGCGGATGTCTCGTGATTGCCTCTATTGCGGCGAGGAGTTCTGGCCGGCCTACGCTGCTCAACGCTATTGCTCGCGGTATTGCGCTGTGCGACGTCCACGTGTGGCAGGTCCCCGACCCGAGCGGCGGAAGGTGAGGCGGCCGCCTCATACACACCTTGTGAGAGAGATTCACGCCCTGGGTTATGCGGGGACGGGACGCCGTTACGGCGTGTCTGACAACGCGATTCGCAAGTGGCTTCGACAGTACGAGGCGGAACAGGTGGGGGTGCAGTCACCGGAGGTGAATTCGCCGCTGGAATAGCATCTAGCTGGTGAGCGCGCCCATCGTCCTGATCCTCGCCGCGGGCCAGGGCACGCGCATGCGCTCGCAGACGCCGAAGGTGCTGCACGAGATCTGCGGCCAACCGATGGTGCTGTGGCCGGTCCGGGCGGCGCTAGCGGCCGGCGCTGGGCGCGTGGTCGTGGTCGACTCGCCCGTACGCGCGCTGGAGCAGGTGTTGCCGGAAGGGGTTGAGCTCGCGGTCCAGCCACGCTCCGACGGCACGGGTGGAGCGGTTGCGGCCGGGATGGCGGCGCTCGATGATGCCGCAGGTGCGCCGCTCGATCCGGCGGCGCCGGTCGTGGTGCTCAGCGGTGACGTGCCGCTCCTCAGTGCTGAGGCGATCAGCGAGCTCGCTCGATGCGCACGCGAGCAGCGGCGCCGCGGCGACGATGGCGACGACGGTGCTCGCGGACCCCACGGGCTATGGGCGGGTCGTGCGTGACCAAAGCGGTGCGGTCGAAAGGGTCGCAGAGACCAAGGATCAGGGCGACTCAACCCAGGCTGAGCGCGAAATCAACGAGGTCAACACGGGGATCTTCGTGTTTGTGGCGCGGCTGCTGCGCGGGGCGCTGCCGCGCCTGAGGACAGACAACGCGCAGGGAGAGCTCTACCTGCCCCAGGTGCTCGATCTGCTGCGCGCCGGCGGGGCGCAGGTCGCGGGACACCTCGTCGAGGACGAACGGCTGGTGCTCGGCGTCAACGACCTCGTGGGCCTCGCGCGGGTGCGCAAGCTCGCCCAGGCGGCGATCCATGAACGCCACATGCTCGCGGGCGTGAGCATCGTCGACCCCGAGGCAACGGTGATCGATGTCGGCGTGGAGATCGGGCCGGACACGCTGATCGAGCCCTTTACGACGATCCGCGGCTCGACACGGATCGGCAGCGGCTGCACGATCAAGCATTCCTACCTTGTTGACTGCGTGCTCGAGGACGGCGCGAGCGTTGGTCCCTTCGGCTATCTGCGCCCGGGGACGGTGCTGCGCAGCGGCGCCAAGGTAGGCACCTTTGTGGAGGTCAAGAACTCCGATATCGGCGCGGGCGCAAAGGTGCCGCACCTCTCCTACATCGGCGATGCGGACGTCGGTGAGGGCTCAAACCTGGGGGCCGCCACGATCACGGCCAACTACGACGGCCGCGCCAAGCACCGCACGACGGTCGGCAGCGGCGTGCGCACGGGGGTGGACACCACGCTGGTCGCGCCCGTGGAGGTTGGCGATGGCGCCTACACTGGAGCTGGCTCGGTGATCACCGAGGACGTGCCAGCCGGTGCCCTCGGGATCGCCCGGGAGCGCCAGCGCAACGTCGAGGGCTACGTCGAACGCCGCGAAGGAGCGCAATGACCGATTCGGCCGGGACCTTTACACTGCCGAAGCAGATGAGCGCGATGGACCCGCTCGCCCAAGCCTCGCGGGCCAGCCTGCCGATCGATTACAACAAGCATCTGATGCTCGTCAGCGGGCGCGCGAACCCGCAGCTGGCGATCGACATCGCGGAGAAGCTCGGGGTTGACCTCGGCCCGGTGACATTGAAGACGTTCTCCAACGGAGAGGTCTACTGTCGCTTTGAGGACTCGATCCGCGGGGCGGATGTGTTCATCGTGCAGCCCACCTGCGGCAACCCCCAGACGGGCGTGACCGCGAACGACTCGCTGATGGAGCTGCTGTTCATGATTGACGCGGCCGTCGGTGCCTCGGCGCACCGCGTGATCGCGGTGACCCCCTGGTTCGGCTACTCGCGCCAGGACAAGAAGTCCTCGCCGCGCGAGCCGATCTCGGCGCGTCTGGTGGCGCGCATGCTCGAGGCCGCGGGTGCGGATCGTGTGCTGACGATGGACCTGCACGCGGGTCAGATCCAGGGCTTCTTCCAGAAGCCCGTGGACCACATGACCGCGCTGTTCATGCTCACCCAGTACTTCAGCGACCTCGGCCTGCCCGACCTGGTGGTCGTGGCCCCGGACGCGGGCCGGGTCAAGCTGAACAAGAAATTTGCCTCCAAGATCGGCGCCGAGCTGGCGATCCTCGACAAGGAGCGCCCCGCTCAGCAGGTCGCGGAGATCGGCTACGTGATCGGTGATGTGAAAGGCAAGACCGCGGTGATCGTCGATGACATGATCGACACCGCGGGCACGCTCAAGGCGGCTGCGAGGACGGTCAAGGAAGAAGGCGCGACGCGCGTCTTTGCCGCCGCCACGCACGCGATCTTCTCGGGCGACGCCTTCAAGAACCTGCGCGAATCGGACCTCGAGCAGATCGTCGTGACCGACACGATCCCGGTGCGTACGGACCGTCCCGAGAACGTTCGCGTGCTGCCCTGCGCCGAGCTCCTGACCGACTCGATCCGGCGGATCTTCGTCGACGACTCCGTCAGCGAGGTCTTCGGCGGCGAGAACCAGCTGTTCTGAAACGCATCCTCCTGATCGCGTTCGGCGTGCTGGCGTTCCTCGTGATCAGTGGCTTCTTGGCGCGCTTCCTTTCGGTCGAGAACACCGAACGCGACGCGGACCTGGCGCTGATCGAAGCGGAGGCGCGCGGCGATGAGACGGGCATGCTCGACCGCATCGCCGGCTGCCGCGCGAGCCCGGCCTGCGTGGCCTCGGTCAAGGCGAACACAAGCAACCCGCGCCTGCGGCGAGCGGGCGCGGTGAAGATTCTGCAGCTCACCTCCGCGACGGCCTACGCGCTGAACGGCGCAAGCGGCAAGACGCGCCTGGCCTGGACGGTGATCGGGCAGCTACCGGTGGTGCAATGCGTCGGCGTCAGGCGCAGCGGGAACCCGATCACGGGAGTCAAGGTCACGCTCACCTCGCTCAGCAGGCCGATCCCAAACGAAGGCGATTGCTAGAGTCTCCTCCCCGATGGCAAGCACAACTACCAAGCTCAACGTGAACAGCCGCAGCGGTGAGGGCTCCCGTGCTGCACGACGCCTGCGTCGCAGCGGCCGCGTACCCGGCGTGCTCTACGGCGGTGGCTCCGAGCCGGTCGGCTTCGACGCTGACGCGCGCGAGCTGCGTATGGCCCTGGCCGGCAGCGGCGCGGTCCTCGATCTGAGCGTCGACGGCGCGAAAGCTACGCCCGTGGTCCTCAAGGAGGCCCAGCGCGACCCCATCCGCGGCGAGACCACCCATGTGGATCTGCTGCGCGTGCGCCTCGACGAGAAGATCGGTGCGGTCGTTCCGATCGAGCTCTCAGGCGTTGACGATGCCCCTGGCGTAAAGCAGGGCGGCGTGCTCGAGCAGATCACGCGCGAGGTCAACGTCGAAGCACTGCCGACGGCGATTCCTGAGTCGATCGAGCACGAGGTCGGCGAGATGGAGATCGGCGAGACGATTCTGCTTTCGGCGATTGCGGTCCCCGAGGGTGTAACGCTGCTCGACGACCCTGAGGAGACGGTTGTCGCGACGCTCTCACCGCCGCGGCTGCAGGCCGAGACGGCCGAGGAAATCGAGGCCGAGACCGAGCTGGTCGGCGAGAGCGCCCAGGCCGAGGGCTCCTCAGGCGACTCCGAGGGCTCCTCCGGCGAGGAGTAGGTACCGCTGCGACGCCCCTTTGGCGGCGGTGGCGGAGCCGTCGATTGGCTGATAGTCGGGCTGGGAAACCCCGGTCGCGAGCACGCCGGCACTAGGCATAACGTCGGCTTCATGGTCGCTGAAGAGCTCGTCAAGCGCTGGGAGCTCGGACGTGGCAAGGATCGCTTCCGCGGCCGCATCGCCGAAGGTCGGGCGCGTGCCTCTGCACCCGCGCTCGGAGCGCCGCAACCGCCGCGAGTGGCGGTGCTGTGTCCCCAGACCTACATGAACGACGCCGGTCGCTCGGTTGGCCCCGCGCGGGGTGCCCTGAAGGTGGCGCTCGATCACGTGCTCGTGGTGCATGATGAGATCGACCTGCCTTTCGGAGACATCCGCACGCGTCTCGGCGGTGGCCTTGCGGGTCACAACGGGCTGAAGTCGCTCAAGCGCGAGCTCGGCAGCGCCGAGTTCATGCGCGTACGTGTGGGGGTGGGGCGTCCCGATAGCACCGATCCGGAGATCGTCTCAGCGCACGTGTTGGGACGTTTTAGCGAGGGTGAGGAGCAGCTGCGCGAGCTGATCGAGCATGCCTGCGAGCACGTCGAGGCGGCGATCTTTGCCCCCGCTGATGCGCCTCCTGGGCAGGAGGCTTAGGTGGCCGAGAAAGGCGCAGCGCTGCGCTCGCTGCTGGGGCTGCTGGCTGAGGATGAGCAGGCACTGCGCTTGGCAGACGGGGGTGGCCACGCCTTCGTCTCAGCCTCGCTGCGTCCCTATGTGATCGCCGCGCTAAGCGAGATCGATGAGGCGGCGCGCGAACGCCCGACGCTGATCGTCGTGGGCGATGATCGTGCGGCACGTGACCTCGCGGGCGATCTGCGCGCCTGGTTGGCGCCGCGACGCGTGCGCTACTACCCCTCCCGAGGCGTCGCCTACGAGTCGCACCTGGCGCCGCCCGCGCACCTCGTCGGGCTGCGCGTAGCCGCGCTCGATGCACTGCTCGGTGACGGCGGTGAGCGCCAGCCCGCGGCGCACGGTCAGCCGGTCGTTGTGGTCAGCGCGGTGGCCCTCTCAGAGAAGGTGCCCGACCCGCAGCTGCGCCCGCACTCCTTCACGCTGCGAGTCGGCGAGCTGCTCGATCTCGATGAGTGCGCTGGCGAGCTCGTTGCGGCCGGCTATGAGCGCACCGAGCAGGTCGAGGAGCGCGGCCAGTTTGCGATGCGTGGCGGCCTGCTCGATGTCTTCCCGGCGACCGAGGAGCGCGCGGTGCGGGTGGACATGTTCGACGTCGAGATCGAATCGCTGCGCTGGTTCTCGACCTTCACGCAGCGCTCGCTCGGGGAGGTCGATGAGGTCGAGATCGCGCCCGCAGCTGAGCTCGCGGTCGAGCACCGCGAGCTCGCGGAGATCGCCGCCGCAACGGGCGCTTTCAGCAGCGCCGAAGGGAGCGAGGGCGAACGCCCTGACATTGCCGAGCTGCTCCCGGTCGAGCGCTTCGGCGCGTTCCTGGATCTGGTCGGCGAGGAGGCCGAGCTGATCGTCGCGGCCGAGGAGGAGATCGAGCCGACGCTGGGCGATCACTGGACCGACGTCTGCGCGGCCTTCGGCGATGAAGATGCGCACCACCTCTATGTCAACCCTCAGGAGATTCAGAGCACGCTTGCGCGGCGTGCGCGGATCTGGCTCTCCGCGCTGGCCGCCGACCAAGCGATCCAGCTGCGTGCCTCCGCGGCCGACACCGCGGCGCGCTCGCTAGCCGAAGCAGAGCCGCAGCTCGAGAAGCTCGTGCGCTCGGGTTACCGCACGGTTGTGGCCTTCCCCCGGCGTGGCGAGGGCGAGCGCGCGGCCTACAACCTCGGGCGCATGAAAGCCACCTGGCTGGCCGAGGATGTGGACGCTGGACACCAGGTGCTTGAACCTTCGCTGCGCTTCGCCGCGGCCTCGCTGCGCGAGGGCTTCATCGCGCCGCAGCTGAAGCTCGCGATCTTCCCCGAGCATCGTCTGCTGCGCCGCCGTCGTGCGGAGCGCGCAGGTGAGGGCGGTGCGCGACACGGTGGCCCGGGTGGCCTGCGGCGCGGTGCGCTGCGCTCCTTCACCGAGCTGCGCACCGGCGACATCGTCGTCCACGAGGACCACGGGGTGGCGCGCTTCGCGGGCTTTGAGACGCGCACGGTGGCGGGCGTGACGCGCGACTACCTGTATCTCGAATACCAGGGCGATGACAAGGTCTTCGTCCCCACCGATCAGCTCGCGAAGATCTCCAGATACGTAGGCGCGGGCGGCGACCACCCGCCGCTGAGCAAACTCGGCGGCACGCGCTGGGAGACGATGAAGTCCCGCGCGCGCCGCGCCGCGCAGGAGCTCGCGGGCGAGCTGCTCAGCCTTTACGCCGAGCGCCGGCGGCGCAGCGGACATGCCTTTGAGGCGGACACGGACTGGCAGCGTGAGTTCGAGGAGCGCTTCCCCTTCACCGAGACCGCGGATCAGCGCGAGGCGATTGAGCTGGTCAAGGCAGACATGGAAGCGCCACGCCCGATGGACCGCTTGATCTGCGGCGACGTCGGCTACGGCAAGACCGAGGTTGCGCTGCGCGCGGCCTTCAAGGCGGCCGGCGAGGGCAAGCAGGTGCTGATGCTCGTGCCGACCACAATCCTCGCTCAGCAACACTACGGGACCTTCGTTGAGCGCCTGGCCGATTACCCCTTCACGCTTGAGCACGTCTCGCGCTTCCGTAGTGCGGCCGAGCAGAAAGCGGCGATCAAGGGCTTTGCGGAGGGGCGCGTGGACATCTTGATCGGCACGCACCGCGTGCTTTCGCGCGACGTGCGTGCCAAGGATCTCGGCCTTTTGATCGTCGATGAGGAGCAGCGCTTCGGCGTCAAGCAGAAGGAGCTCTTGCGTCAGCTGAAGCTGAAGGTCGACGTGATCTCGATGTCGGCCACGCCGATCCCGCGCACGCTGCAGATGTCGTTGGCAGGCCTGCGCGATATCTCGGTGATCGAGACCCCGCCCGAGGGGCGCCGGCCGGTGAAGACCTACGTGGGCGAGTATGAGGAGGAGTTGATCAAGCGCGCGATCGAGCGCGAGCACCAGCGCGACGGGCAGGCCTTCTTTCTGCACAACCGCGTCGAGTCGATCGAGGAGACGGCCGAGCGTCTGCGCGCGCTGTGCCCGGGGGTGCGCTTCGCGGTTGCCCACGGTCAGATGGGTGAGGGCGAGCTCGAGGAGGTGATGATGGACTACCTGCGCGGCGGCGCGGACGTGCTCGTGTGCACTTCGATCATCGAGTCGGGCATCGACATCCCGCAGGCCAACACGCTGATCGTCGAGCACGCAGACAGCTTCGGCCTGGCGCAGCTCTACCAGATCCGTGGCCGCGTGGGACGCAGCCGCGAGCGCGCCTACGCCTACCTTTTGTATGACTCTGCGGCGGCGCTCACGCCGGAGGCCGCGCAGCGTCTGGCGGCGCTGTCGGACTACACGGAGCTCGGCGCGGGCTTCAAGATTGCGATGCGCGATCTCGAGATTCGCGGTGCCGGAAACCTGCTCGGCGATGAGCAGTCTGGCCATGTGGCGGCGCTCGGCTTTGAGCTCTACATGCAGATGCTCGATGAGGCCGTGCGTGCGGCAGAGGTTGCTGGCGATGGGAGCGAGGGCCAGGAGCTGGGAGAGCCCGTACGTCTCGATGTGAGCGTCGATGCCTACGTGCCGGCCGACTACGTCCCCTACGAGCAGGCCAAGATCGAGGTCCACCGGCGCGTCGCAGGCGCTCTCGAGCTGGCCGACGTGGAGCGATTGCGCGAGGAGCTCGAGGACCGCTTTGGCCAGCCGCCCGAGCCGGTCGAGAACATGCTGGCCCTACAGCGGGCGCGGATCAAGTTCGGGCAAGCGGGTGCACGCACGGTGAGCTTTCACGGCGATCGTCTGGCGGTCGTGCCGATCGAGCTCGACTCCACGCGCGCCAAGCGACTGCGCGAGGAGCTACCGGAAGCGATCTATGAAGCCAGCCGCTCGCAAGTTTCGATGCGCGTTCCAAAGGACGGGATCGGCCGTTTCCCCAGCGTGGTGCGTGCCGCCGACGCGTTGTTGGCGATCATGCGTGAGGCTGCTTAGGAACTCGTTAAGCAAATGCCCCCGTCTTTCCGCTAGAGTGCCCGCGTCGTGACCAAGGCTCTCCGTCTCACCTCGGCGCTAGGCGCCGTTTTGTTTGCCCTCGTGGGTCTTTCCGCGTGCGGTGGTGGCATCCCTGGCAACGCTGTGGTCAAGGTCGGCGACCACTCGATCACGAAGACCGCCTTCAACCACTGGATGTCGGTTGCGGCGGTTTCGAACAAAACCAGCGTGAGCGCCAAGGTGGTCGTGCCCGACCCGCCGAAGTACACAGCCTGCATCGCGAACCTCGCCGCGAACGCGCCGAAGCCGGCTAAGGGCCAGCCGAAGCCGACGCCCGCGCAGCTGAAAACGCAGTGCGCGCAGCAGTACAAATCGCTGCAGACCGAGGTGCTCAACTTCCTGATCGGCCTGGAATGGGTGCTCGGCGAAGCTCCCGCCAAGGGCGTCAAGATCAGCGACGCGGAAGTCCACAAGCAGTTCATCAAAATTCGCACCCAGCAGTTCCCGAGCACTGCTGAATTCGAAAAATTCATCACGAACTCCGGCCAGACGGTCTCCGATCTGCTGCTGCGTGTGAAGTACAACCTGGCTTCCCAGAAACTCCAGCAGAAGATCCTGAAGTCGACTCCCAAGGTCACCCAGGCGCAGATCCAGAAGTACTACAACGAAAACAAATCGCGCTACGGGGTGCCGGAAAAGCGCAGCCTGCAGGTCGTTCTCACGAAGACCGAAGCAGCCGCCAAGAGCGCCAAGCAGGAAATCGAATCGGGCAAGAGCTTTGAAAGCGTCGCCAAGAGCAAGTCGATCGACCCGGTCAGCAAGACCAAGGGCGGGCTGCTGCCGGAAGTGGCCAAAGGCCAGGAGGAGAAGGCGCTCGACACGGCGATCTTCGCCGCCAAGAAGGGCGCTCTCAGCGGACCGATCAAGACAGCCTTTGGCTATTACATCTTCAAGGTTCTCTCGAGCAAGCCCGGTAGCCAGCAGAGCCTTGCGCAGGTTCAGGCTTCGATCAAAGCGCAGCTGACCTCCACCGGCCAGCAGACGGCCTTCAGCAAGTTCGTCAAGGAATTCAAGAAGAAGTGGAAGGCCAAGACGGACTGCCGCACCGGCTTCGTGGTGGAAGATTGCAAGCAGTACAAAGCTCCTAAGACGAGCTCGACCGGCACAGTCGCACCCTGAGCCAGATCGAGCGCATCCACGCGCGTCAGATCCTCGACAGCCGGGGCAACCCGACAGTCGAGGTGGAGATGACGCTGCGCTCCGGCGCGCAAGGGCGCGCAGCCGTGCCCTCAGGCGCCTCGACCGGTGAGTTCGAGGCGACCGAGCTACGCGACGGCGGTGAGCACTGGGCAGGAAAGGGCGTCAGTCGCGCTGTGGCGAACGTCAATGGCGAGATCACGGAAGCAGTGGCGGGGATGCAGGCGACCGAGCAGGAGGCGCTCGACGAGGCGCTGATCGCGCTTGACGGCACCGCCAACAAGTCGCGCCTGGGCGCTAACGCAATCCTTGGCGTCTCGTTGGCAGCGGCCCAAGCTCAGGCAGCTGAGGAAGGCCAGCCCTTGTGGCGCTATCTCGGCGGCGCGGATGCGCGCGTGCTGCCGGTGCCGATGATGAACGTTCTCAACGGTGGTGCGCACGCCGACAACAAAGTCGACTTCCAGGAGTTCATGGTCGTCCCCTGTGGTGCGGCGAGCTTCTCGGAGTGTCTGCGCACCGGGGCTGAGGTCTTCCACGCGCTGAAGGCCACACTGCACGCGCGTGGCCTCAGCACCGCGGGCGGCGATGAGGGCGGCTTCGCGCCGGACCTCGGTTCCAATGAGGAGGCGCTTGAGATGCTGATCGAGGGCATCGAGGCGGCCGGCTACAAGCCCGGGGAGGACGTTGCGATTGCGCTCGACCCCGCGACAAGCGAGATCTTTGAGCAGGGCGCGTACGTGCTCGAGCACGAGGGCCGCACGCTCAGCGCGACAGAGCTCGCCGACTACTGGGCCGACCTCGCGGCCCGTTACCCGATCGTCTCGATCGAGGACGGCATGGACGAGGAGGACTGGGATGGCTGGAAGACGCTGACCGAGCGCCTCGGCGCCACAGTCCAACTGGTCGGAGACGATCTGTTTGTAACCAACACCGAGCGGCTACAGCGCGGGATCAAGGTAGGCGTCGCTAACTCGATCCTGATCAAGGTCAACCAGATCGGCACGCTGACCGAGACTCTGCGGGCGATCACGATGGCGCGCGAGGCGGGCTACACGGCCGTCATGAGTCATCGCTCAGGCGAGACCGAAGACGTCACGATCGCGGACCTCGCGGTCGCCACCGGCTGCGGGCAGATCAAGACGGGCGCGCCCTCGCGCTCAGACAGGGTCGCCAAGTACAACCAGCTGCTGCGCATCGAGGAGCAGCTGGGAGCCTCAGCGCAGTTCCCGGGCCGCAGCGTCTTCCGCGACCGCTAGGAGATCTCTCAAGAATTCGCCGGCAGGAGCTTGCCGGCCGGCAGCGAATGCTCAGAGAGCATGTCCGCCGCCTCGACAACGCACGCCCCCGGGCGCCGTCGCCCGCCTGCGGCGCGTAAAGCGCCTCGGCAGGGCCGCGTCAGGGCTTCTGGCTCCGTCGGCCCACGCGTACGTTGGGATCGCCTGGGACGGGCCGCGATGCTCTGTGTGATGGTGGCGCTCATCTACCTCTATCTCTCGGCCGGTATCCACATGCTCTCCACCTGGCGCCAGTCGCACCATGACAGCGCGGCTGTGGTCGCGATGGAACATGAACACCGTCTGCTGCAACGCCAACACGAACGCTTGACACAGCCCGGGATGCTCGAAGCCGAGGCACGTCAGCTTGGGATGATGAAGAAGAACGAGCAGCCCTACGTGGTCAGCGGGCTGCCCAACAATTAGGGCGAAGGGGCGCAGTCGGGCGCTGCTAGCCTCGGCGCGTGTCCTTCGAGAACGCGATCTACCAGTGGCAGCAGGGCGAGCGCCGCCTGCAGCGCGCACCACTCGAGCAGCAGCCGTTGCTGGAGCGTGTGATCGAAGGCCTGGTTGCGGAGCTACGTCGGCGCCTGGGCGGGCGCTTTGCGGCCCAGGAGCTCGTGGAGCTCTACGGCGCAGGCACCGGCTGGTGTCTGCAGGTCGCGATGAAGATCGCCCCCGAGGACCCCTGGGCGTGGGAGGCGGGGGTCGTGGTGGACGCCGCCTTCGGTAGGTACCTGCGCGAGGCCGCTGACTACGCGGGCGGACGCAGGGAGCTCATGACCTAGTCGTCCTCGCCGACGCGGCGGATGACGATGCGGTCCTCCTCGACGGTCACCTCGACCGCACGATGACCGGCCCAATGCTCGGCGTAGATGGCGTTCTCCTGGACGGCCGGGTCGAGCCACAGCCCATAACCCTCCTCGCCGTGGTCGAAGGTTCCCTCGAGCGGAGCGTTGCGTGGGCTACGCGACCGGGCCGTTGCCGATCGACCGCGCCCACCGCGACGGCTGCGCGCACGTGTGCGCGGGCGGGGTGAGTCCTCATCGTCCTCGCTCTCGCCTTCGCCGGCCAGCTCGGCCTCGGCCCGTGCTCGCTCGGCCTCCGCTTCAGCAGCTTCAAGCTCCGCGGCAATCAGCGCATCGTCCTCGGCGCGCAGATCGATCTCCTCGGGGTAGTCACCGCTGCTCGTGCCCTCGGCGGGCTCCTCGTCGCTGAGCTCGTTCTGGCGCTTGAACTGCTCGATGTCGCGCACGCTCACCTCGAGCTGGTGGGCGACCCAGGCGTCGGTACGACCTTGGCGCACCCAGGCGCGGATCTGGTTTAGGTGCGGGCGCAGGGATTTCCGGGGCATGGACGGTCCGGGAGACTAGCGTAAAGGACGCACGATGCGCCGCAGGCCCATCGAGGGGTCCTCCACGGGGGCAGCTTGGCGCGCTGTCTGGTGCTCTGAGGATCGCGTTCCCCCGGTCCTGGGACTATGCTTGGCGGACCGGCGGTTGGGGCTGGCCGGGTCGCCAATCGGCAAAGAGGAAGGTGCACCCATAAATGCTGGTTCTGACGCGTAAGTCCAACCAGAGCATCATGATCGGGGACGAAATCGAGGTCTCGGTGCTGTCGGTTATGGGCGAGAAGGTTCGGATCGGCATTCAGGCGCCGCAAACAGTGCCTGTCTTTCGCAAGGAGATCTATCTCGAGATCCACCGCGAAACCGGTGCAGTCGTGGTCAGCCAGGACGGCCACGCTCCAGAGCCCGCCGCCGACATCGATGACACGCTGCACGAACTGGGCGAGGGCAGCTAGCGGGAGGGCTCAGCCGAGCAGCAGGTAAAGCGTGCGAAACATGACGATGGTGACGATCACCGCGGTCATGATCAGCGTGAGCACGAGCAGTCCGAAACGAACCGAGCCGCGCTTATGGCGCTTCTCGATATCGCGCTTGAGCGCACGTTGCTCGCTCGTGCGGCGCAGCGAGTCGCGCCGGTGGCGATCGAGCGTGATCTCCTTGACAAACGCCCGCTCCCAATCAGCGAGGCTCTGACGCATTTTCATGTCTCGCCGCCCCTGGCGGCGTCCTGCGGCGCCGACCCGGTCGCGGTCGCTCGTGTGCAGAGCACACCACGCGGGTGGGCGGGTCCTGATCCTTGCCAGGAACGACGATCCACCGGTTGCATGGCAATCGGCTCCTAGAGCTGACCGGCGCCTTGGCGCGCTCGTAGACGGACACGAAGCGGAGATAGTTCTCCGCGATCTTGCGCGCCCCGGTGGCGCGATCGATCTTGCCGTCCACGTAGGCCTTGAGCGGGTCCCACCAGATCGAGCGCCCGATCGCAAAGCCGATGTAGCCCTCGACGGGCGCCGCAGCTTGCAGCCAGGCGTCGACCTTGGCGTCGTCGGCGCCGCGGCCGAGCACCACGCACCTGACCCCGTCGCGCCCGCCGCTGCGGGCTTGCGCGACGAGCATCTCGCAGTCTGAGCGCTCGTCGACGCCCTCGATCTTCCAGATGTCGACAACGATGCCCGCGTCCTGGATCTCGGCGATCGCACGGCGCATCAGCTCTGGGCGCTGCTCGGCGTCATAGCGATCGCTGTCGCCGCCGGCGGCCTCGAGCTGGGCCTCCTCGGCGGGGACGAGCAACTCGAAGAGAAACTTGCGGTCGTTGGCTCCCAGCCAGTCGCTGAGCCGCTTGAGCTTCACGAGCTGCTCGGCGTTGGCGTCCTTGTCTCCATCGGGGTTGTAGCGGACGAGCACCTTGGTGAAGTCGGGATCGTGACTCTCGATGTGCGCTCCGAAGTCATCTCCGTACTGGAAGTCGAACATTGGCTGCCCGGAGCGCTCGGCGGGCATCGCCAGCTTGAGGCCCCTCTGGTGCGTCTCGGCGGGCACGCTCGAGCCGAACTGCTCATCGACGAGGACACCTGTCGCGGCGGGGTCTGCACCCGCGTCAACGGCCTGTAGCAACCCCTCGAAGATCAGGTGCTTGGCGTCGGCGATGATCGCAGTCTGTTCGGCGTCTGGCTCGTCGGCGATCCCGAAGAACTTCTTCTGGAAGGAGCCGCGGTGGTCGAAGGCGAGAACGTAAAGCTTGTGGTCGTATCCAAGGTTCATGCCTCTGAGTATTCCAGAGGGGGGTCGGCTGGGGTCGGTAGGTCCTTAGAATGGAGCGACGATGACCTCGGGTGCTGATCTCTTCGTGGTATGCAAGCAGTGCGGATCCGAGGTGAGCCCTTACATCACCGAGTGTCCCTACTGCGGCAACCGGCTGCGCCGGCGGGCACCGAAGCTGCCGCGGGCCGCCGCGCCAGGGCGCACGGGGCGCAAAGGCCCGGCGATCGGAGGCTTGCTACGTCGGGCGAGCCCGGGCTCGCGTCCCCGCTCAGTGCGCTCGACCTACTCGAGCTCCATCTCGGACACGCGTCCATACGCCACGATCGCCTTGGTCGCGGTCAGCTGTGCGGCCTGGATCGCCTTTCACGCGAGCGTGAGCCTCTACGCGCACATGGCCCTGATCGGGCCGCTGCAGGGGGAATGGTGGAAGCTCTTCACGAGCCAGTTCGCCTACGTCTATGGCTGGACGACTTTCATCGCGATCGTCGCGATCGCGATCTTCGGCTGGCTGCTGGAGCGCCGGCATGGGCCGGTGCTCGTGCTCGCGCTGTTCTTCGGCGCGGGCGCCGCGGGGGCGCTGATTGCGACGGCGGTCTATCCGATCCCGATCGTCAGCGGCGGCAACGGGCCGGCGCTCGCGTTGCTCGCGGCCTGGGCGGTCCCCGATCTGCGGGCGCTACGCGCCGACTCCTACTACGAGGGCGATCTGCTCGGAGCGGGCGCGATCGCGGCGTTGCTGCTGGCGATGCCCTTCGCCCGCGGCTTCTCCGAACTGAGCTGGCTGGCGGGCGTCGTGGGCCTCGCGATCGGCCTGATCGTCGGGCTCGGCGCCGAGCGCCTAGGCGAGGCGGAGTAGCGGCTTATGATGGGACAGCGATGACGATGACACACGCGGTGGTGTTGATCGAGGCTGAGCGCGGGGCGCTCTCGTCGCTGGGTGGGGCGCTGGCGGACATCGAGGGTGTGGCAGAGGCCTATTCGGTCACAGGCGAGTGGGATTTCGTGGCGATCGTGCGCGTCCCGGACCATGAGCAGCTCGCGGATGTGGTCACCGCTGCGATCGGCGGGCTCGACGGGGTTACGCGCACCCAGACGATGGTTGCCTTCGCAGCCTTCTCGCGCCATGACCTCGAGTCGATGTTCTCGATCGGCGAATGAACTTCTGAAGGCGATGGCGGCGGTCCCGATGAAGTCCGAGTACGGGCCTACGCTCGGGCAATTGCTCGCGCCGCGCTGGCACGCGGCTTCGCGCCTGGTGCGGGCGATTGTGATCGGGCTTGGAGTTGGGCTGCTCGTGCTTGCGGCTGCGATCGCGCTGCGGCTGCAAAGCGCGAGCTACTCCCAAGGCGGCAAGGTGCCTTTCAGCTTCCACTACAAGGACCTCTATCGGACACCGGCTGACCCGGGGGCGTATGTGAAGGTGCAGAGCCGTGACGGCGATGGCGCATTGCGCTACTCCTATGAGGTCTATCCGCTGAGGCTGCCTCCCTACACGGGCTCCGTCTCAGGAGCGCTGCCGCGCTACGCGAGCGGCTACATTGCGCAGCTCAGCGCTGGCTCTATGTCCTTCGAGCTGCGTGGGGAGGGCAAGACCCGCGTCAACACGGTGCCGGGCTACCAGGTGCTCTACACGGTGCGCATCGCGGGCCGCGAAATGTATGGACGCAACGTGCTGCTGCTGCCGCCTCGTGAAGGTGTCCGGCAGGGGGTGGAGATCGTGATGCTGACCTCCGCGACGGCTAGCGCAGAAGTGAAGGCGCCAAGCGAAGTGGCCTCAACGGGCGTGCTGCTGCGACCGCTGAAGACCTTTACTTTCGAATAGCGCGGCGCCCGCCCCAGCCACCATCGGGGAGGCGAGGTGCGGGAGCTTCGGTGCCGCCGCTGGGGTGGTGACGGGGTGCGTGTTTTGGTGGCGCAGGTTCTCCGGCAGCGGGTGTCGGTGCGGGGTCCGGCACGGGTACGGGTTCGGCGGTCGGCAGCGGCACGGGGACCGTGGCCGGCGCCGGGGTGGTGGAAGTGTTCACGACGGTTGCCGGCGGCGGTTCGGTCGTTGCGGTGGTGGGCAGCTGGGTGGTCTCGGTCGTGACCTCGGTCACCTGGACGGGAGCAGGGGTCGCGGCAGGATCGGTGGGGGTCGCGGGGGTGGCTACGACCGGTACGGCGGCCGCGGGAGGCGTTGCGGGGGTGGTGGCGGTGAGCGTGGTGGGGGTGCTCGTTGCCTTGAGCTTCGCCGCGCGATGGGCACGGCGGGCGGCGAGAGCCGCCGCGTCGGCACGGTGGACGATCCTGCTCGTGCTCATCGGCTGAGCCTGTTCGCGCACAACCACGGGCTCGCTGACGGTGCGAGTGGCGGGCAGGCTCGCGTAGATGTGGCTCGCGCGGGCCGGGTGATGGTGGTGGACGACGACCGCGTGGTCGGCCGCGACCGCCCCGGCGGTAACGATCGCTGCAGCGGCGAGCCCAGCGACGGCCTTCGTCGCGAGCGCGCCGGCGCCGGCCGTCATCAGCCCGCCTGCGAGGCTTCCCCCTCCGGCGGCCGCGCCGGCGCCGATCGTGGCTCCTGCGCCGACCGTTGCGCCGGCGCCGCCGGCCACGTGTGCGCCGCCGGCGGAGGCCGAGCCGAGCTTTGCGAAGAGGAGTTTCTTGAGTAGCAAGAGCGGTCCGACGGGCATGATCGCGGCGAGCGCGCGGTTGTTCTCTTTGAGCTGCTTCTTGAAGAAGAGGCAGCGCTCGCAGCTGCGCACGTGTCGACGGGCGGGCGTGCTCAGCTTGAGCAGACCCTCGGCGGCTTCGCCGAGCTCAAGACGGACCTCATCGCAACTCAGTTTGCGTGCCTCGGCGGCCTCGGCGAGGGAGATGCGTGCACGCACGAGCAGGGACTTGACCGAGGGGACGGTGGTCTCCATCGCCTGGGAGATCTGCTCGTAGGAGAGCGCGTCGATCTCTCTGAGCAAGAGCGCTGTGCGCTGCGTCTCGGGCAGCTCGTGCACGTCACCGATCAGCTCACGGAAGCTCTCGCGGCGCAGGACCTTGTCGCTCGTGGAGATGCCGTTCTCGGCAAAGTGCACATCCATCGAGTCGACGCCGATCGCGGAGGCGCGCCGCAGATGGTTCAGCGAGCGGTTGCGCGCGATCCGATAGAGCCAGGGGCGCACGTTGATCGCGCGCTCATCGGCGAGCACGGCGTTGAAGGCCGCTGCGAAGACCTCCTGCAGTACATCCTCTGCATCCTCACGCGAGTTGAGCATGTGCCGGCAGAAGGCGAGCAGACGCGACTGGTAGCGGGCGCAGAGCGTCTCGAAAGCCGCGGGCTGGCCGCGGCGCGTGAGCGCGATCAGACGCTCGTCGGACTGCAGGCGCAGCAGAGCACTCGGGCCGCGCAGGCCCGGCATCGTGCTCTGATGTGTGAGGGTGGAGGCCTCCATCGGTGCGCTTCTATTGCAGCAGCTGCCTCTAAAGACACCGTAACCGGGACATAGTTGCGCTTTATCTGCAGCGCTTCTTGCGTGTAACTACCCGTAAGTGGGCCCTTCCATACACTGCCACGCGCGAGCCCGGGTGGCGGAATCGGTTATACGCGATCGACTTAAAATCGATTGCCCGAAGCAGGGCATGTGGGTTCGAGCCCCACCCCGGGCATATTCGTGAGCGGCTCTGAGTAGATAGAGTCGCGCCGGATGGCGGCGGAGAGCGCTCAGGAGACCACGACCTACCACGGCGGGCGCCTGGTAGCACGGCGGCTGAAGGCCCAAGGGGTCTCGAAGCTGTTCACGCTCTCAGGAGGCCATCTCTTCTCGATCTATGACGGCTGCCGCGAGGAGGGCATCGAGATCGTGGATGTGCGCCACGAGTCCACCGCGGCCTTCGCAGCGGAGGGCTGGGCGAAGGTCACGCGCGAGCCCGGTGTCTGCGCGCTTACGGCCGGCCCCGGGGTCACCAACGGCATGAGCGCGATGGCCTCAGCGCAGGCGAACCACTCGCCGATGGTCGTGCTCGGCGGGCGCGCACCGGCGATGCGCTGGGGGCAGGGCTCGCTGCAGGAGATCGACCACGTGCCGTTCGTGCGCCCGCTGACGAAGCTCGCAGCGACGCCGGGCGCGACCGATGAGATCCCGGGCCTACTCGACGACGCCTTCGCGGCGGCGCGGGCGCCGCACAGCGGACCGACCTTCGTGGACTTCCCGATGGACTATGTCTTCCAGGAGGCAGCCGAGCCCAGCGAGGAATCACTGTTCGCGGGGCGCGTGGCAGCTGAAGCGGGCGCCTCTGGTGAGGCGATCGAACGCGCTGGGGAGCTGTTGCGCGGGGCTGAGCGCCCGGTGATCATGGCCGGCACGGACCTCTACTGGGGGCGCGGCGAGCAGGAGCTCTTGGCCTTGGCCGAGACGCTGCGAATCCCGGTCTTTTTGAATGGGCTCGCGCGTGGCTGTGTGGCAGCGGACCACGAGCTGTTCTACTCGCGCGCACGCTCGCAGGCACTGAAAGGCGCGGATGTGGCGCTCGTGATCGGCGTGCCGATGGACTTCAGGCTGGCCTTCGGCGCGAGCTTTGGCGAGGACACAGAGATCGTGGTGATCGACGTGGCTGAACCGGAGCGTCGTCATCCGCGAACGGTGGCGGTCGAGTGCTACGGCGCGCTACCCGCGACGCTCTCGGGCCTACGCACTGCTGCGGGGGAGAAGGCGCTGGCGAGCGACGCATGGGTCGCGGAGCTGCGCGTGGCTGAGAGCGAGAAGCGCGCGGGCGAGCGCGCTGAGCTCGAGGACGATCGCTCGCCGCTGCACCCGATGCGCCTCTATGCGGAGCTGGCGAAGGTGCTCGATCGCGACGCGATCGTGATCGGCGACGGCGGCGACTACGTCTCATACGCAGGTCGCGTCGTTGACAGCTACCAGCCGGGCTGCTGGCTTGATCCCGGACCCTTCGGCTGCCTCGGCTCGGGACCCGGCTATGCGCTCGCCGCGAAGCTCGCGCGGCCGGAGAGCCAGGTGGTGCTGTTGCTCGGCGACGGCGCTTTCGGCTTCTCGGGGATGGAGTTCGACACGCTCGCGCGCCACGGCGTTAACGTGGTCGGCGTGATGGGCAACAACGGTATCTGGGCGCTAGAGAAGCACCCGATGGAGTTCCTCTACGGATACTCGGTGGCCGCGGATCTGCGTCCTGAAACACGCTATGACCAGGTCGTGGAAGCGCTTGGCGGGCACGGCGAGCTCGTGCGTGCTCCGAGTGAGTTCGCGCCGGCGCTCGAACGCGCCTTCTCCGCGGGCAAGCCGGCGCTGGTCAACGTGCTGACTGACCCCACCGTGGTTTACCCACGGCGCTCGAACCTCGCCTAGTTTCTAGCCGAGGCCGGCGAGGCGCAGGGCGCCACCGTAGAGGATGTCGTGCTCGGAAACCTCGAGGCGCTCGAGCTCAAAGGCGCGCATCGCCTCGACCAGCAGGATCATCCCGGCGACGATCGTGGGTGCGCGATCAGGGTGCAGCCCGACGACGCGACGGCGTCCCTCTTCGGTCATGTCGGCGAGCCGCGCGAGCAGCAGTTCGACGGTGGCCAGCTCGAGCGGGTAGCCGTGGACGCGCTCGGGGTCGTATGGGTCGAGCTCCTGCTCGATCGAGGCCGCGGAGGTGGCGGTGCCGGCGACCGCGATGCCGTGCTTGACGGGGGCGCGCTCTTCGGCGGGCAGCCCTGCGAGGAAGATTGCGCGTACGTCGGCGCCGAGCGCCTGCAGCTGATCGGGCGAGGGTGGGTCGGAGTGGATGTGGCGCTCGCTCATGCGCACCACACCGGCGTGCAGCGAGACGTGAAAGCCCGCGCTGCGGCCAACGCCGACGACAAACTCGGTCGAGCCGCCGCCGATGTCGATCACGACGGTCGGCTCGGTGGGGGCCGGGCGACCGGCCATCGCCCCGAGGAAGGTCAACTGGGCCTCTTCCTCGCCCGCGAGCACGCGAGCATCGAGCCCATAGTCCTCGCGCACGCGGGCGGCGAAGTCGGCGCCGTTGGCCGCGTCGCGGACCGCGGAGGTGAGCACGGCGAGGTTGGCGGTGCAGTTCTGGGCGAGGATCTCATCGCGGTAGCCTGCGAGCACCGAGAAGACACGGTCAGCTGCCTCCTCGGAGAGGCGTCCGCCTGCATCCACACCGGCGCCGAGTCGCGTGACCTGGGAGCGCCTGACGAGCTCGCGGACCGCGCCGCTTGCCTGATCGACATCGGCGATCAGCAGGCGGGTGGAGTTGGTCCCGATGTCGACGACGGCGACGCGCATCGGCGGGATGCTAGAGGTGTGGGCAAACACGAGCGAAATGGAGGCCTGGCATGAGCGCGGAGAACGAGGGAGGGGTTGCGCTGGTGACGGGCGCCAACCGGGGGATCGGCAAGGAGGTTGCGCGGCAGTTGGCGGCGCGCGGCTATCAGGTGCTGCTCGGCGCGCGGGATAGTGCGCAGGCGAGCGCTGTTGCGGAGGAGCTGACGGCGAGCACGGGTCAGCAGGTCATGCCAGTGACGCTCGATATATCTGAGCCGGCCAGCATCGCGAGTGCGGCTGAGCAGATCGCGCGCGATCCGGGAGGCCTGGATGTGCTCGTGAACAACGCGGGTATCGGCAGTGACTTTGGTGTCGCGGGCGTCGACCCCGACTTCGAGGCGATCCAACGAGCGCTGGACACGAACTTCTACGGCTCCTATCGCCTGACGATCGCGCTACTGAGGCTGCTGCGCGAGAGTGCGCACCCGCGCATCGTCAACGTCTCAAGCGGCATGGGCGGCGTCAACGAGATGGGTGGCTGGTCGCCGGGCTATCGCGTTTCGAAGGCAGCGCTGAACGCGGTCACACGGATCCTCTCGACGGAGCTGAAGGAGGAGCGCTTTCTGGTCAACTCGGCCTGTCCTGGCTTCGTCAACACGGACATGGGCGGACCGATGGGCGCGACCAAGCCGGTCGAGGATGGGGCTGCGGGGATCGTCTGGCTCGCGACGCTTCCTGACGATGGGCCGACCGGTGGGTTCTTCCGGGATGGCGCGCCGATCGCCTTCTGAGGGGGCCGCTCACGCGGGCCGATAGGGGTGCTGGCGCAGGGCTCTCAGACCCTGCTCAGGGCGCGTTCTTTGCTAGAACATAAGGAGCGACGCGGGGTGGAGCAGTCTGGTAGCTCGTCGGGCTCATAACCCGAAGGTCGCGGGTTCGAATCCCGCCCCCGCTATGGAGCGGAAGCCCTGGAAATCCAGGGCTTTCGTCGTTCTAGGACTCGGGCGCTGATGGAGCTTCCTCCCGAGATTTCCTCCCAGGATCGGTTTGGGAGAGCGCTGCGTCGGCGAGTAGCGACGCCGCCCAGCCGGTTGCGCTCTCGGCTGCGGTGAGTGCGGCGGCGCGATCGAGCGCGATCGGCTCGTCGTAGCGGAGTTCAGCTGCCCAGGGCGTGAGCCACTCGGTGTCCGACAGCTCATCAGGCACCGTCGTCCCTGTCCGCTTGATCTGTTCCACGAGCAGCTCAAGGTCGTGCGTGTGCGGCAGTTCTGAGTCGGCGAGTACGAGCGCCACCTTGAGCGCCTTCTCGACGGCTTGTTGTGCGTGGAAGCCGATGATGTGGTCGTCGACCTCGGCGTCGTCGGCAAGCTTGCGGCAGGCGTAGAGGTCGCCCGTTGCGAGGCGATGCAACATCTCCGCGTACTCGATCTGCTCAGGACTCAGCGACAACGCGCCCCTCGCGTAGAGCGCGATCGACCATCGTGCCCTTGACCTTGGAGCGTCGTTCGACCAGCCCCTCATCCATCACGATCACGTCCACGGGGACGCCGAACCCACGTAGAGCGCGGCGGAGTTTGACGGCCTCTGCGAGCCGATCGTCAACGTTGCGCTCGATCACCAAGAAGTCGAAGTCGCTGTCCTCGCCCGCATCCCCACGAGCATGCGAACCGAACAGGATCACCTTGGCAGGCGCCGACGCCGCGTCGATCAGCGCACGGCCCGCACGCTCGATCAGCACCTCAGCCGCGACCGCGTTCATCCTCGCCGCGCTTCGACCGCGGTTCCATCGAGCGCGGCGGGTGTCGATGTCGGCATGTGCGCTCGATTGTAGCCCGGCCTACGACGGTCCCATCGGTGTGAGGTCGAGCCAGCGAGACCGCCTGCGAGGTGTCGAGCTGTCGCTGTAGCAAGGAGGGCGTAGCCCGACGCCTCCGGTGCTTGTTTTGGCGGCCACTGCGCCGCAATCCGTAGCGTTCGTGTGAGGGTCGCGGCTGCGGCTTGGGTTGCTGTGGGGTTGGGCGTGCCGGTTGAGGATTCATCCGCTCCTCGATGCCGCTGTTTGTGGCGGGGTTGGGTGGGTTCGAGCTGGCTCGGCGTGATTCGGATGCTGCGTGCGGCCGTTGCTCGGCTTAGGGTCTGGCGACAGAGGTCAGGATGCTTTCTTGATCTCGCGGCCGAGCTTGGCTAGGTCTGCGCGGTAGACCTCAAGGAATCGGAGCAGCGTGTCCCATCTGAGCCCTCGTGCTCCTTGCTCGGCCATCGAGACGGTCTGCTGGCTTACGTCGATTTGCTCAGCCGCTTGTGTTTGCGTCATGCCTCTCGCCTCTCTGAGGCGCTTGAGAGCGTCGCCGAGGGCTACATAGTCGGGTCCAAGGTCCATGCCCCCGCCAACCTAGCGAAGCTGTGCCTGATACGGGCTCGAACTCGGGCGGTAGCAGCACCGTGCGCAGGGAAGTGGGAAACCTGCACGGGTGCTGCTACCGGCCGCGAGGGAGCCGCAGAGAGCTAGACGAGCGAACCGTGGGGAATGCTCTGCCTAGCTCTCTGCGCCTCTCTCGCTCAAGCACGGCCTCCAACGGCGGTAGTTCAAGCGCAAACCGGATGAACTCTCCGACCGACATCTGCACGGAAGCTGCATAGCGCTCCATGCCCTCAAACTCGCAGGGGTGCAACTGCACGACGACCATTCGCGTTCCTGGCTGTTTGCGCCTTGTGTCCACTACACCGGCACCAGTCCTAGTACGTCCAGCCGGACCAACGGAGGCGAAGGGAAAAGCTCGCCAGCCTCCTGGCGAAGCACGCCGGCCTCGACCAAGCTGTCGATTGCAGCTGTGACGCTCTCTGCGTCCAGGCTGTTGAGAGCAATCCTCAGATGTGCCGTTGGCAGACCCTCCATGCCTATGTCCACCATTCTCGACACGACCGCACGTTGGGTCGCGATGTCGATCTCGCCGCCTGTATTGTTGGCAGGCATGACGTGAAAGCCTCATTTCTCGTCGTGTAGGGCAGGCGACTGGCCTCTAACCAGTCGCCTGCCCGCTTCCTTGTGGCGTCAGCGAGCCTACCGCAAATTACAACCTAGTGTAGTAGAACTAGTCATCTATGCCGAATCTTGGCGAGCCCTACATCGAGCTTGGTCGAGGACTGCGCACGCTTCGTAAGGCTGCTGGCCTCACCCAAATTGAGGCGAGCAAGACGATTCGGATTAGCGTCCAATCCGTCTCGATGATCGAGCGGGCGGAAAGAGGGCTCCGTTGGGACACGCTGCTCCGATTCCTTGAGGTCTATGGAGCGGACCTGCACAAGCTCGCAGATGCGATCCAAAGCGATGCAGTCCTTCGGTGAGCGCTTCAAGGCGCTACGGCTGGAGCTTGGCCTATCGCAGGCTGATGTCGTCTTCCGCGGCCGGTTAGAGCACTCCTACGTGAGTGCAGTAGAGCGCAGGATCGAGAACCCTCGCACGGAGAGCTTCACAGCCCTCGCGCGTGGCTTAGGTCTGTCTCCTGCCGAACTCGCCGACAAGATGACCGCACAGAAGTAGGAATCGGTCCAGGCGGCAAGGTCTCGGCCCTTTGCTGCTCCATATCGCCGAACCCGACTTCGGAGCGGAACGTCAAATCGATCCCGCCCGCCGTGCGGCCGTCTGCGCCCCCTTCGGATGAACTCCCCGCTCTTTGGATGGCGGCCCTCCATCAGCCGCACGAGCTGCTCCGCACCCACCGCCTTACCCGCCTGCAACCCGAGTCGCTCACGGGTCTCATCCAGCACATGTCAAATACCCGGCGTCTCAGTTGGCTCCCCCCCCAAGGGGAGCGCACCCGTCATCATCACCACAAAAATCTAGTACGAGCAAGTGTCACGCTCTGGCACAGTGCATCTACGGATGAAAAGTCAAGGGCAGCGAGCGCTTTTTCTGTTTGGAGCGGCGGGGAGCGCCAGCGTTTGGGGTGCTCATTTGGGGCTCGAGCGGGCCCCGAACGGCTCGTGGACGGTGGGACAGCGATGGCAAAGCCCGGATGGGTGTGCATATCGTCTGTACTGGCTTTTTTGCTGTGCCGGTGGGCGTGTCGTGCCGCAGCGGTGAGCATCAGCGACGTGCGCGCGCTGGGGGCTTTGGAGTGGAATGATCTGCGGTGGTGCGGGTGACTGACGTAGCGAAGCGCAGGCGGCAGGGGCTTGTGGCCTGCCGCGCGGCTTTGCCCTTCGAGGGCCTTTGAGATGCGCGCCCCGGTGTCGCACCCGCACCACCGTTCGGCGTTGCTGTTGTGCGCCAGTCATCAACGAGGCGCCGGTAGGCGAGCTCGGCCTGGTGTTGCAGTTCGCGCTCGGCCGCACGCTGGCTGCTCGTCGGGCTGACGGGCGGGCCGCCGTGACGACGCGGCAGAGGTGGAGCGCCGGCCAAGAGTTCCAGGCGACGCGTCTTCTGCCGCGTTAGCGATGGTCGCGCGAACGCGTAATCCTGATCCTTGCTCAGCAGATGCCAGCAGAGCACGACGAGCTTGCGCGCGACAGCGACCGCCGCGATCTGCGCGCCGCGACGCGCGCGGACGCGCTCACCGAATGCCCTCAGCGGGCCGGGGCTTCGGATTGAGATCCATGCAGCCTCGACCAGCATCGAGCGGGCCTGCGGATCCCCGCGCTTTGAGATGTGCCCATAGCGCGCCGGCTCTGACCCGGACTGACGAACCTTCGGGTCCAGGCCGAGATAGGCAACGAGCTGGCCGGCGGTGGGGAAGCGCGTGATGTCCCCGACAGCCGCGATCACCGCGGCGGCGGTGCCGACGTCGACACCGGGGATCGTCAAAAGCCGCGCGAACCCGGGGAACGCCAGAGCCTGCCGGGCGATCCCCCGGTCCAGGGCGGTGATCTCGCCGCCAAGGAAGTCGATGTGGCGCAGACAGCTTGCGACGGTCTCCGCCTCCTCCTCGGGCAGCTGCTGCTCTGTGAGCCACACCCGGCCCTGCTTGCCGAAAAGATCGCTCACCGGCGGGCGGCCGAGCAGACACCGGGCGAGCACCGCGTGCACCTCGTTCTTCACGCGTGTGCGGGCCCGCACGAGCCCCGCGCGGCGAGCGACTCGCCGGCGCAACGAGCTAGTTGCCTCATCGGGCACCCACACCGCTTTGAGCATCCCCGCCGATAGCAGCTTGGCGAGCATCGCCGCGTCGAAAGCGATCGGACTTCACGCGCGCATGAGAGATCGCGCGCGTCTCTGCCCCATTGCACACCACGACCTGCCCGACGTCGCTCTCTTCGAGGAGCCGGGCGATCATCATCGCGCCGCAGCTGGCCTCCAACACCACCTGGTCACTGCCATTCAGGCCGGCCGCGAACTCCCGGATCGCCTCCGGGGTACTCGCGACCCGACCGACCCGCGAGACCCGGCCGCCCTCGGCGACCGCGACCTCGCAGAAATCGAGGTGAACATCCAAACCAAAGAACCGCACGAGAAAACCGCCTCCCTTCACGAAATGGACCTATGAAATGGAAGGCACCGCGGGCAGCGACAACTACGGATACGGGCTCTCAGCCCACCCGGGTGAGTCGCAGGGGCGGCCATCTAGTCATTGACGGGCTCACAGCCCAAATGCACGGCGGCCTGCCCACAGCGTCCTTCCCACGAGCCCCTGTCCCGGTCAAACGACCCTACGATCGCCACCGGACAGCAGGCCCACCCGGTATTTCATACCCGTAGTCTGTTTGGGTTTTGGCGCTGCTCTACGCCTGGAGGTGGGCGTCGAGGCAAAGCGCTCAGATCGAGTCGTTCTCGGCTTGCCGAGGACCGTGCTTTGGGGGTGCTGTTCTCGGCGAGCGGACCGGCTGGTATAGAGGCTCGGGCCAGCGGTGGGCTGACTCGGCGCGTTCCGCGCCTACCTGGAGCGCATGGAAGCCGAGGGCAAGAGTCGCCCGGCGCTTCTATCGCCTACCCAATCATCCCAGACCCTCGTGGCCGCTCGCACCCGTGCCTATCTAGCGTCAAGGCGCTTGGTAAAGCCACGGGACCTGCCCTCGAACCCATGCGCTAGGTAGAACCCGTGAGCCTCGGCGCGCCACTCGCCCGAAGATAGATCGAGCCTGGGCGCTCCCGCTGCAATTGCATGATCGCCCGCGGCGTCGAGCAGGCGCGTCGCAACGCCTCGGCGGCGGTGCGAAGTCAGAACGACGACGTCGGTGATGCGACACGTGCGCTCGTCTCAGTCGAGACGCGGAACGATATGCGTCGCGATAAGTCCAACCACCTTCCCGTCACTCTCGGCAAGCACCAGGCGAGACGCGGGATCATCGCTGAACCGCAGGATGTGGCGTCTTGTCGCCTCGTCGGTGCTCGGGTAGGCAAGCTCGGCCAACAGGACAGACACGGGCTCTGCGTCCTCGATCCCGGCCTCGCGAATCACCAACTGCATCGAAGGAACGCTAACGGAGTCCCCTGCGGAAAACGCAGATCTCGCTCGACATAGGATCAAATGGTTTCGCGCTGCTCTTGTAAGTCTGGCTGTGGGCTGTGGACGGAAGTCTGACTTAGGCTGCTGGCTTCCATAGGGATAGCTCTAGCTACGCAATTAGATAGCTGCTGTTGCTGCTAACAGTACCGACGGGCTTGGCGGTGTTCGTGACCGTGATGGACCCTGTACTTACTCCGAGGGGAACGATGGCCTTCAGTCGATCCGACGAAATGTATGTGACGCTAGTCGCGGGCGTGCCTGCGAAGCTCACTTTTGAAGTCCGCGTGAATCCAACTCCTGTGATGATGACAGGCGTGCCTGCTACGCCGTGGTTTGGCTTGAAACCAGTCACGGACAATGTAGGTCTGAACTCGCGAGCACTCTTTGCAGTACCGACTGGCGTAGTGACCGAGATTGTGCTGGGGCCTGCGCCGCTGGGTACGACCGCCTCGATCTGTGTGGGCGAGAGGATGTCGAAGCGAGTCGCCTCGGCACCGAACCGTACTTGGCTGGCTCCACTAAACGGCTCGCCAGTGATGACAACTGAGTTGCCGGTGATCGCAGACGACGGCGTTACATTGCGGATCGTCGGGATGCCCGACCTTACGAGTGCCGTCTGCGATGAGATCGCTGGTGCACCCAAACCGAATGCGTTGCTCGCGGTCTCCTGTACCCGAATGGTCGAGTTGATGTCTGCGGTCGTGAGGGTGTAGTTCTGCGTCGTTGCGCTCGGGATAGCTTGACAGTTCTCGCCTAGACGTTCGCAGCGTGCCCACTGGTAGCTGTAGCGGCTTGCGTTTCCATGCCATTCCCCGTTCCGCTCAGTAAGGACCTGTCCCGCTTCGGGATCTCCTTCGATGGCCGGCGCCCCAGCGTTGCTAGGGCTGCCAGCTATGTCGAACGCGGTGAGACCGATCGGACTACCAACGCCAGAGGGGCCATCGATACCAACGCTGGCGGTACAAGCGGTGGAATGCTGACACACCCCGGTATTCCCCGAGACCACGTCGTACAGTGCGTTCGGGTCACCTAGGTGGGCATACAATGTGGCCGCAGGATAGTCCACTCCGCGAGAGCCGCCCGCAAGTGCAAACTCGGCGGCCAGGATTGGCGAAGCGATCGATGTCCCTCCCACCGATTCCCATCCGAAGGCAGGTCCGCCTGTGGCGATTGGAGTGCTGTCATATATGCTTACGCCTGTCTTGGGATCGCCAGCTGCGGCTACATCGGCGACTAGGCGCTCCGTACCGCAGGTCGTTGCCGCCCAGCCCGCACTCGCGGACTGCCACGATGGCGCTGCGAACACTGAGCCTGCATCCTCCACCGCTTTCACTCCAAGCAAGGCTTGCCCAGATACCTGAGCTTTCGGCGAGAGCTGTTCCCCCCACCGCAACCACATCGGGTGAGGACGCTGGGAAACTGACCCCGCTTCCTCCACATGCTTGTCCGAGGTAGCCGCAATCGCCAGCACTCGCGGTAACGACGACTCCGGGATGATTGTAATACGTGGCGTTGAGAACGGCGGCAGTCGCCGCTTCTTCGCCTTCGGATTCGTAGGAGTTGTTGACCTCGGTTGCGCCCAAGCGAACGGCGGTGTTCACGGCGGTTCCGAGGTCTGAGAATTCCGCGCTCTGCGCCTCGACTAGGAGAATGCGGCAATTCTGGCAGATTGCGTGACCAATCTGGACGTCGGCTGATATCTCTGCCGCCCACGCGCCTTCGGTTGGAGGGAGAGGGTGAGGATTGCCTTCTTGGTTAACCGTGCGCAGGCAGCCGTTTGCCTTTGTGCAAGGGGGGAGACCGTATTGCTTGTCATAGACGGCAAGATCGCCTTCTGCAGAAGGATCGTTGTATGCATCCACGATGGCTATAGTTTGCAGTGCCGATGAAGTTGTGACTGGCGGGAGAGAGTACGCGGTCGCGAGGCGCTGCGGGCTCAAGGCGCTCGGAATGGGTTGTTTCGATTGAATCTGGCGGCCGCCGATTGCCGGATCGTTGGTGAGGGATGCCGCAAAGGGCCACGTGAGGTTCCTTGTGAGAGACCTGGGTCGAAGGGCAACAGCAGCACATGCCGCTCCGCGGTGCTGTGTGTGACACAGGCGTATTCCGGCATGGCGTCGAGCAGCGGGAGTGGCGTTCGCGCTCGGGCAAGGCGTCAAAGTAAGACCGACGATGAGCAAAGTGAGCAAAGCGGTTGCGAGACGTGATTCGTGGCGTACCGAGCGATACTCGGTACGGATTCCGACGCTCGTCTGTTGGTCGCGGCAATGCACAATATCTCCTTTATTGGTGGCCGTTCGAGTGCAGTTGCCTTCCAATCACCATGCCATTCTCTTGGCGGCGTCCCCTGCGGTGTCGTGGCCTGCAGGGGTTGGGAACCCGAGCAGGCCACGACGACGATTCACAACGCTACGCTTGTCGCCTATCCCGCGACAAGGCCCCTATAGACGACTTAGGGGTGTCCTGGGCATTTGGTCGCACAGAGACGTTCGAACGTGATCGTCCCGAACGGGTCGAGGTTGATCTGCCAGAATTTGCCGTTTTGCGGCCCGCCCGATAGGGACCCGTAGCAAGCCCACTGCGTTTTGCCTTTCACGTTTTCGAATGGGCCGGTGCACCCTTCTTCGAAAGTCAGAGTGGCTTTCCATTTGTTCAGAGCATCGGTCGAGGATTTGTTTTCAGCGTCCGCTCTTGTGAGGGCCGGCCTTGCGGCTGCGAATACCGAGGCCGTGCTCACGAGCGATATGCACCCAACGCATAGGAGAACTAGGAGTCGCCTTGTCATTAGCTGACCTTTCGTGTAGTGAGAATGAATTACCCCGGCGCCAGCGGGTTAATGCGTGCGCTAAGGTCCCTTTTGGTTGCTGCTTCCCGCGATTGGGCACTCGACTAGATCGAGAGCAGGAAGTCAAAGGTAGTGGCCGGACGGTCGATTGAGCGGATCTGTAAGTAGGGTTTCTAACGTGTCCACTTCAGGTCGGGTGCGGGTGGCGGTGAGTCTGAACTAGCCGTCGCTTTGCGGCTGAGGATCTGGAGCGAGCCAGTTACAAGTCGGGGCCGTGACCGAGGACGGTAGGGCCGGCTCGGTACTGAATTGCGAGGAACGAGCGTGTGCGCGGGCTCGGCTAGAGTGGTCCGAGGCGGCGCTGGCGTGTCGGCTCCGATATCTTGGTCCGCCGCAGAACATGGAACCCACAACAGCGAATAGCGCGATCGAGCCTGAGCAATCTGTCGTGCTTCCAGTTGAGCACGGGCCGACACAACGCCTTGCAGCGCTAGTGTTCGCCGCTTTGGTAGTCGCGTGCTTCGCCGCCTTCTTTGTCACTCAGCGCCTTAAGCACACCCCAACGATCGTAGAGGCGTTCAAAATGACTCCTTCATTTGTGCCAGAAGCAAGGCCAACGACGTGGTGTCGTCACCCGCTAGCGCGGAGCCAAGTTCTGCGCGGCAGACAATTTGAGTACATATCGTTTCGCACATCACAGGCCGTGCGTGTAGACGTCATCGTGGTCACCGCTGCAGGAACTGAAGTAGCGACGATCGTGAGCGACATAGCGACGCGGCGCTACAGGCGGCTATCTATATGCTGGAACGGTCACGAGGGGCCACAGCAGCAGGGAGGTCTGGCCAAACCGGGGCAGTATGGCGTCGAAGTCAGGATACGCGGAGCCGGCAGAAGTGTGCCGGCGCAGCGAACCTTCAGATTGCTGGCGTAAGTGACCGAGGGTCGGCGGCTCTGGCTGATGTTGCCTGCGCCTGAGCTGCTCGTATGGGTTGGTGAGCTTTGACGGCTGGCTAAGCTTTGGGGTGGAAGGCTGCGGAGAGGAGCTGGGCGTCGTCGGCGCGGCTCTTGTGGTGTAGGTAGCGCATGGTTGTCTGGATGTCGGCGTGTCCCATCGATGCTTGGACTTGGACGATGCTGGCGACGTTGATGGCGAGTGATCCGAAGGTGTGGCGCAGGTCGTGGAAGCGCAGTCGTCGCAGACCTGCGGCTTCGAGTGTCGCGTGGAAGCGCCGACGCAGGGCGGAGCCGTCGACGTGTGTGCCCTCGCGGCTCACGAACACGAGGTCTTTCTTGGCGGTGTAGTCGCTATGGCTCTTAAGGGTGCCCAGCGTCTCGGCGACCTTATCGACCATTGGGAGGGTGCGCGATTTGCGTGACTTCGGCTTGCCTGAGCGGTTAGCGCTATAGCCCTCGAAGACGCGGATCGAGGATTGCTCGAAGTCGATGTCTTCCCAGCGCAGCGCCAGCAGCTCGCCGCGGCGTAGGCCGCTGAGCGCGGCCGTGAGATATATCGCGGCGTCCTGGCGATCCTCGGTGGCTCGTAGGGCGCGCTCGGTGTCGCTGACCGCTGGGCGGCTGGGGTCGCGGTGGCCGCCTGCGGCGGCGGTGGCCACGAGCTTCTCGATCTCCTCGGGGGAGTAGAAGTCAAAGCGAGCTGCGTCGTAGGACTCGCGCAGCCGCTTGACCTTGGCGACGGGATTAAGGATCAGGCCGTGGTGATCGACGGCGTGCTGGAAGATCGCGTGAAGCTGGGTGACGATCTTGTTGACCGTGTGCCGTACCCGTGTTCCGTCCTCGGCGAGACCGTTGCGCCAACGCTCGATCTGCTCGGTTGTGATCGTCTCGATTCGCTTGGTGGCGAACTCGGGCAGCAAATGTGCGTCGAGCACGGAGCGATAGTCCAACTGTGTGCTGGCCGACCAGTCGCGCTCGAAGCGTCCGCGCTCGAACCACTCCTCGGCGACGTCGGCGAACGTGAGGCCAGTCCGCGCTTGGTGCAGTTGTCCGCGGCGGGCATCCACGAGCAGCGCATGGAGCAGCGCCTGCGCGTCGCGCTGACGCAGGAAGCCCGGCGGTGGCGCTCCCTTGCCGGCCCATGCCGGGCCGAGGCGCTTCTCGTGCTGCCCGTGCTGGTCGCGCCACTTGGCGCACCAAGTGTTGCGTCGCTTGCCCTCGTACAGCCACACGTGGCCGCTGATCGAAGCGTGCGGATCGAGGATTGCGGGCGGCATGACGGGCTCCTTGCGTGGGCGGGCTGAGACCGCGTGAGAACGGTGCGAACGTAACGAACCGTAGCGCGCAGAGTGGACGGCAACTTCCTCCCGAGATTACTCCCCAACCAGCCTGATACAACTCGATCTACTGCCACGAAATGGCTTGAATACAGGGCATATGTGCCCTACCGCGACTTGCTTGAGCTAGCTCATAACCCGAAGGTCGCAGGTTCGAATCCCGCCCCCGCTACTCGAAAAAGCCCCGCAAATGCGGGGCTTTTTTGTGCCCGGGTCGCGGTTGTGGGTGCCGGAAACTCGATCGGGGGCGCGGTGGCTAGGGTGCGCTGATGGTTTCTAAGCGTTTGGGGTTCGAGGTGTTCGCGCTGGTCTATCTGGCGGTGCGGCGCGGTCTGGAGCTGGTCGCTTTGATGTTTCAGGGGCGTGGGGCGAAGGAGGTTGAGATCCTGGTGTTGCGCCACCAGTTGGCGGTGCTTCGCCGCCGAGGTGTTCGGCCGAAGCTCAAGCGCGCGGATCGGGCTTTGCTGGCTGCGTTTTCGCGGGTTCTGCCGCGGAAGCGCTGGAAGGGGTTCTTCGTGGAGCCGGACACGTTGCTGCGTTGGCATCGGCGGCTGGTCGCGCGCCGTTGGAGCGACGGATCGCCGCCGGGGAGGCCACGTAAGCCGGAAGCGACGCGCGAACTGGTGCTGCGCCTGGCGAGCGAGAACGACACGTGGGGCTACCGGCGGATCGCGGGAGAGCTGCAGCGGCTCGGGATCGAGGTCGCTCCCTCGACGGTTTGGGCGATCCTCAAGAACGCTGGGGTGGAGCCGGCACCGCGGCGCACCGGGCCGAGTTGGGCTGTGTTTCTTCGCGCGCAGGCCAAGGGCATCCTCGCTTGCGATTTCTTCACGGTCGAAACCGCGATGCTGCGGCGGTTGTATGTGCTGTTCTTTATCGAGCACGCAACACGCCGTGTCCACATCGCTGGCGTGAGCGCCAACCCGACCGGCGAGTGGACCGTGCAGCAAGCGCGCAACCTCGCTATGACGCTGGATGATCGAGATGAGGCGTTTCGGTTCCTGGTCCGCGACGGCGATAAGAAGTTCACGCGCGCGTTTGACGCGGTCTTCGAAGCCGAGGGCATCAGAGTGTTCTCCACGCCGCCCCGTGCGCCGCAGGCCAACGCAATCGCCGAGCGCTGGGTAGGGACCGTCCGTCGCGAGTGTCTGGACCGGATGCTGACACTCTCCCGGCCGCATCTCCAGGCCACGCTACGTGCTTACACCGAGCACTACAACGGTCATCGTCCACACCGCGCGCTCGACATGCAGCCACCAGCACCAAGACAGCCGCTGCGCGCCGTCGGCAAAGATCCACCGTCGGTCACCCGGCAGGACATCCTCGGCGGGCTTATCCACGAGTACCAAATCGCCGCCTGACGAGTTTCCGGCACCCACAGGGATGCGCTATATGATAAATGTGCGGAGTATGTACAGCTCTTGGAAAAAAACAACATCAAACGACTCGACAAGGATCTCCCGTTTTACCCGAAGGAGCTTTCTGACAATTGGAAGCGATTTGCGCTTCCCGATGAAAGATTGACCCAAACAGGCCCGCTTATCGAAGGCGTGGTGCAGCGTCTAGAAAAACCAAAGGATGACGTTTGGATCCTCGATGTGGCAACCGGCGTCGGATTTGAGACGGTCTACCTTCTAAAACAAGGCTATTTTGTTCAGGCGAATGAGATCGAAGCCTCTCTGAGAGATGCAGCCGACAAGTACGCCCGTGAGCAAGGAACGCCCATTCCAGCTGCCCAGTTTTCGGCATCCGACTGGCTAGAGCTCGACCAAGGGCATCAAGCTAGTCAGTATGACGTGGTCTTTGTTCTCGGTAACAGCTTGTGCCATCTTGAGACCACCGACCAAGTCACCGAGGCGCTCGCCCAGTTCTACAAAGTGCTCCGACCGGGCGGATTTCTGATTTGCGATGAGCGGAACTTTGCGAAAATTATATCCGAGTGGGACACGATCGTCGCCGACCCGCTCAATAACTTCTCTTATAACAATGATCCTAATCGTGTGGTGTATCGGGGAACCGAGGTACTTGGCGCCCCAACGCACCGTGAGGGGAAGCGCATCATTTTTGAGTACTGGGAAGTAAAACGCACTGGCGGCAAGTACCAGTCCATCAACAAACTCGGCTCGCTTAGCATGTTCGCCTTCGAGCGCGGATTCTTGGCATCACAGCTGCAAGCGACAGGATTCGCGGAGGTCGAGACGCTATGTGATCTGAAGCCGTGTGGTGATGACCCTGAGGTGAAGAGGGAAGCAGATTTCCTCACTTACATAGCTCGCAAGTGAGCACCAATGGTGTCAGCCGTATGGGAGGCAACGAGGGAATGCACTAGACGCGATGCCACGACGCGCATCGCCGATTGTGCGACTCGAAAAAGGAATGGCGCCTATCGCAACACGATAGGCGCCATTGGTGAGGGTCGTGGTTACGCTGCTGCTGTAAGTACAGCGCGCACCTCATCCTGAACGCGAATCTCGGGCTCACACATCAGAGCCTGCCACACGACCTCGCAAACGAGATCAACGATGTGCGCAGCGGGCGAGTCGGCAGTCTCAAAGACTGCGGCTGGCGGTCGGACAAATTCGACATCCTGCCCACCGTACAAGAGATCTTCAATTATCGCGATCTGCGTGTACCGTGACAAGTCGTCGAACAGTTCGACTGTGACTCGCCGGACCGAGTTCGGCCGTCGACATCCGTCCGAGGCTTCCTCGTAGCTGTGGCGGGCGAGAAATGACACCCGCACAGCGGCGATGAACGACAGAAGGTTCGACCCCTCAACTACTGTGAGACGACCCAGATCGGGCATGAGGGTACCTTCTTCGCACTCATGGAGCGATCCCCTCCCAACGAAGGATATCGCCCGGACTAGGCCGGCAGGGCCACCGACCTAGTCACAGTATCCGTGCTGCAGCTCGCGTACACAAGCCCCAGTGACGCTGGCATCTAAGCGAGTTCTTGCGGTTCATCCGTACCGCTTGCGGCGTCGTCGGCCGGGACAGGAAGCCCCTCATCCTCCAGAATCAGGTGATACAACTTCTGTAGACCGTCGCGGAGATAGTCTTGTCGAATCGTGTTCGCGCTGAGGATTTCGCGTCCGTCGCGGATGAGTTCGCCGGCGATTGCCTGCCTCTCCCTCGCCTTCAGTCCCCAGTACTTTTCGTCGAGCCCGAGAACCACATGTAGGACAACTCGCTCTTGGTCGCTCTCGATGCGTTCGAGCAGGCCGCTCAGGTAGGCGACGAGTGCCGCCGTCGCTTGGTCCCGATTTGGCCGTTCCTCGCCCGCAAGTGCATCGCGCACACCCCTCAGTTCCAACAAGGCGGGGCACCGTTCCTTGACCCAGTACGGCTGGGCGGCCCGCGTGCATAGGCGTTTCAAGGCCGTGCGGATCGCTCGTGCTGTTGGCCCGCGCTCGTTCTCTCTGGCGGATGACCGTGGTGGTAGATCAGGGCGGTCGGTAGACATCTTGTAGCAAACGCTACCAAACGGCGACACTTCTTAGCTGCCATCGGCAGGCTCCGGCAGTCTTAAGGAGATGCCCGCTTGTATCAGGCGTCACGACCGACTCCTGACAGCTACTCGGCGCGAGCCTCTGCTGCATTCCTGCTTCTACTGGTTGAGCGTGTGTTCAATGGTTAGATTCTGTCTAGTTGCAAATAGGTGAACAATCGATATTACTATTGCGTGCGGACGGAAAGAGGAGTACTAGTAATCCATACGACATCAACTCCCATTTCCCTCGAAGGGACTCGAAATGGTTACGCTGCTGCTGCCGGGTGATATGAGAACATCTCTAATGAAGCAACCTGGGCCTCGTACTGCACGGCCGTCCCTCCACTGCTCCTGTGGGCGCCGACTGGGTGCGTGCCCACGATGCCGTCGAGATTGGCCTACGGAAATTCCAATTTCCGCCCGTAAGGTCATCTAGGCCCTCGCGAGCTGCGGTGACCGCCCGACATTGCCGCTTGTACGACAAGATCACACCTTGCCAAGGGATGAGGGCGGCAGGTACAATGGGCTCAGAAGGAACCAAGAAGCGATGACCACGTCCGAGCAGCCACAATTCGATGTCATCTTCGAGCCCCAGGACGAGGGCGGATACACCGCCTACGTCCCGGATCTGCCTGGCTGCGTCAGCGAGGGCGAGACGATCGAGGAAGCCACTGCCATGATCCAGGAGGCTATGGCCCTCTATCTCGAGTCCCGCGAGGAGCGCGGCTGGGCGCTGCCGAAGGTTGAGCACCGCAAACTAGCGCCCGCTGCGTGAGCGAGAAGCTCCCTCGGCTCACCGCCAAAGAACTCATCCGTGTCCTTGAGCGCAAGGGTTGGGAGCACGACCGTAGCCGGGGAAGCCATCACATCTACGTTCATCCAGCCACCCGCCGGACGCTGAGCGTGCCGGTAGCCAAGCGGCCGATGTCGATCGGGACCCTTGGCCGCTTGCTCAAGGACGCCGAAATCAGCCGCGAGGAGCTCCGCGAGCTGCTGTGAGCCGCCGAGGGCGCTTCGCGGAGTTAGGTCTCGCTGCGTCGAATCGCCTCGGCTGCCCGATGCCTGGCTTTCCGCCCGATCGGCTCCATCAACGCCTCAAGCAGTTGCCCCAGGAGCCCGTCCAGGTTCGCACCTTGTCCCGAAGCTCCCGCTTTTGATCGACGTACGAACCTCAGCGTGGTAAAGGTGTTTAGGCTTGTTGTTGCTCGGGCTGGAGCGGGTGATCTGCGGCTTTGATCTCGTTCTCGGTCCACTCCCGCACCTGCTCCACCAGTGCGAGGCTGTGGACCGATCGAGAGTCGGTGGCTCCTCTCCCTCGTAGCGGAACTCGACTGCCCATGGGGAGAGCACGTCGGCCCCGGAGAGAGCTTCGGGAGCCTCGATCTCGTTTTCTTCGACCACGCCGACCAGGTAGCTCAGCGCGTGGCTCTTTATGAATCCCACGCCCCGTGCGGCCAGGACCGCCTTGATCAGCTTCTCGACGGCCTGCTGTGCAGACGCGTGCGCATCGCTGGTGTGACCACGAACCCCGAGGGAGCCTGGACGGCCCAACAGGCGCGCAACCTCGCGATGACATCGGATGAGCGCGGCGAGCGCTTCCGCTTCCTGCTCCACGATCGGGACACCAAGTTCAGCGGCGTGTTCGACGAGGTCTCCCGCAGCGAGGGCTTGGTCGTTATCAAGACTCCGGTGCGTGTTCCGCAGGCTAACGCCATTGCGGAGCGATGGGTGCGTAGCGTTTGCTCTGAGTGTCTGGACCGCCTGCTGACGCCCTCGCAAGGACATCTCGAGGTGACGCTCCGTGCGTACACCGAGCATTACAACGAACACCGGCCGCACCGAGCGCTCGACATGCAGCGCCAGCACCCAGGGTGCACCTGCGCGTCGTCGGGAAGATCCTCCCGTCATCAGACGGCGCGATGTCGTTGGCGGACTCATCCACGAGTACAAGATCGCCGCCGATCGAGTTTCCGGCACCTACACGACGTATCAGCCGCCGAACTAGACCAGTGCATCATGCAGACTTACCTCGTGGTTGGTGATCTGCTGCGAGTAGCCGACGAGAGGTCCGCTGCGTTGGCGTAGTCGCAACCTGAGAGAGGGCCGGCGCCGGGCAAGCCGGCACCGGCCCTGGCACGCACTCAAGAGACGCGCGTCGGGTCAATTCTGTTCGACGTTATATTTCGCAACGCCCATTAGTTCGATTTCTGCTTTCGTCGAGAGTTCCGCCGCCGCTCCAGCGAGTTTCAGTTTACTACCCGTCAGCTTGCATTCGATCACATGCGCAGCAGCTTCCACGGCAAAAGCTTCGACTTCGCATTTTTGCTGACCGGTTAGTTCGTAAGTACCCGCTATAACACATCCTTCGATTGTTATTTGGGCGAATTTGTTTAGACCTTTGAATTGCACTTCCATCGGCACGCCTGGCTTTTCGAGAACACCGAGCAGTGGTTCAGTAATAATAGTTTTCCCTTTTATAGTACAACCAGCAGGTTTGACGACTTCACATTTATTAAAGACAAATTTTACTGTAAATTCAGATAGTTCCCAGATTGATTCTTTGAATGAGCCTTTTTCTTTGCAGCTGATTTCGACGGCTACTCCAAGGATTTTGCCTTTTAGATTCATGCCTTCGTTCGTCCCGATGACGGGCGCCGTCGCCACTTCATTTTTGCCCGAGCACAGCACCCATTTCGTGAGTTTCACTTTGCACGCTGCAGCTGACGCCGGCGACGCGCCGAGCAAGCCGCATCCAGAAAGCGCTACCACGAACGCTACGCAACATTGCGTTGTAAATCTGCGTCTACTCATGCCGCTCCTTTCCTATTCCCAGGTCCCTGTGTCTATCCCCACAAGGCGAGCCTACTCCGGTGGCCGCGTGCGGCGGACGCGTGGAGCTTCGATTGAGTGGTCTGACCACTTTCGCAGGCGCATGGTGTCTCCCACTCCAGGCAGACATGAGAAGTGAGCATCGAGTCGCGCTTGACCGCACCTGGCCGACTCGCTCACAGATCGAGCTGGCCGTCGTTGAGTACGTCGCCTGGTTCAATAACGAGCGACTGTGCGACTAGTGGTTCGCCTTACGTATCGCATCAGCAGCCCGCCGGCGAGCTTGCCGAGAGACCGGTTCTATGAGAAGCTCAAGAAGACGGCCAAGGGTCGGGTTCGCACCTTGTCCCGAAGCTCCCAGGTGATCGAGCCAAGTACGAACCCCAATTCCGCGAGCACAGCAAGCCTCATGCGGCCACCAACGCCTCTAGAAGCCGCAGAACGCGATCTGAGTGGCCCTCGAACGCCGAAACCCCGGCTTCTCCGAGAGAAACCGGGGTTCGACCTTCGTCAAAATGGTGGCGAGAGGCGGACTCGAACCGCCGACACCTCGATTTTCAGCCTTGATTTTTCGGGGCCGAAAAGAGCCGCATTTGCAGGCTATTCGTCGTATGAGGCGCCCTGGAAATGCCGTTGGTTTCCTGGGGATTCGTGGGGGTTTGGGCCGGGAGGGGGCATCCCCGGCCCAAACCATGATCGGCCCTGATCCGCGGATGGCGAGAGGCGCACTCGAACCGCCGGCACCTCGATTTTCGACGGCCTCGTGACGCGGTTTGGCCACGAGGTGGTTCCTCGCAAAGAAACAAGCGAGCCGACGCACCTCAGTTGCTAGCGAGGCGGGCCCACGGGTCTCAGCGCGTCGACGGCGGTCGTGAGGGTGGGTTCAGCGGTACTCGGGGTTTGGGTGGTTGGGGTGCTCGAGGTCCCAGTCGTGTGTTGAGTTGCCGTATGCGGGGAACCCGCCGCCGTCCTTGAGCATGCGTGCCATCTGCAGCATGTTCCAGGTCATGAACACGGTGTTGCGCGTCGTCCAAGCGTTCTGTTGGCCGCCTCCGTCCTGGTCGAGGTAGGAAGGCCCGGGACCGGCCTCTCCGACCCAGTAGGCGTCGGACTGCGGCGGGATCACCAGGCCTATGTGCTGGAGCGCATAGAGGACCTGCGCGCTGACGTGCTTGCCGCCGTCCTCGTTGCCGGTTGTCAGCACGCCTCCTACCTTGCCGTAGTAGGCCCATTGGCCGCGGTCGTTCACCTCGCTTGAGTAGGCGTACAGGCGCTCGATGATCGTGCGCGTTTGTGAGCTTTGGTCGCCGAGCCAGATCGGCCCGGCGATCAGCAGGATGTCGGCGGGCTCGACGAGCGAGCGGTAGATCTCGGGGAACTCGTCCTGCTCATAGCCGTGCTCGCGCATGTCGGGCCAGAGGCCTGGGGGGATTGTCCGGTCGACGGTGCGTATCTCATCGCAGCGCACGCCGAGCGCAGAGAAGATCCTGAGCGGGGTTGCGAGCAGGCCGTCGGTGTGGCTTGGCTCTGGCGAGCGCTTTGTGGTGCCGTTGAAGACCACCACACGTAGATCCCCATAGGAGGCCGGGGAGTGCTTGGCTTGGGCGTCGATGAAGGCAGATATTGAGGCCGGGATGGGCATCGGGCGGAGTGGTCCTTTCGAGTGCTCGGACGAGCTCGGAGTGAGTAGTGACCTCTACGAGCCCGGGCCATCATGGCTGATTGCCGCGGCCGAGTGGTTCGTTGAGGTCGTGACGGGTTGTCAACTGCACGCCAACGCGCCGCAGCTTGTCGTGTACTGGGCGAAGCCGAGATTGTTGCTGGTTATTGAATTGGGGGTCGCGCGCCGTGTGTAGCTTGCGCGACCCCCGAACGCCCGGTGCCGACAGCCGCCAAGGTTGTTCCCGCCTCGGGCGCTCGCACGCGGAGCGTGCACGTGTCGAGTCGAGCGCTGTCCTTTTCCTATTTCGTGTGTTTCATGGCGTGGTGCATCGAGCAATGAGAGGTGCGGTGCATCATCACTTGGTGGTGGGTGCACCGCTTCATGTGATGCATGGAAGGGCTCGAAGCCGCGAGGGAGCTTGCGGGTGCGCCCGCGAGCGCGGCGAGGGTGGCAGTAGCGGCGAGTAGGCGGATCGGTGTTGAGCGGATCTTCATTGGTGCTCCTCCTGTTGCAGTTGAGTGGTCGGCAGGGTCCGGCTTTGGCCACTCTGCTGCAGGGGTATTACGAGTTCCTTACGAGGCAGGCTGATGTTGTCGTAAGGAACGCGCAATATCTGGGGGGCACAGTCTGCTGCATGGTTGTCTTGATCGTGTTCGCGTTCATTGCCGGTGCGGCGACGGCGCTCTCGCCGTGTGTGCTCCCGGTATTGCCGGTCGCGCTCGCGGCGGGGGTCACGGGCGGCAGGCGCAGGCCGCTCGGCGTGGTTACTGGGCTCGCGTTGTCCTTCACGGTCGCGACCGTGGCTCTCGTGTACCTGATCTCAGCGCTTGGGCTGCCGGACCAGTTGTTGCGCACGCTGTCGATCGTCGCGTTGATTGGCTTCGGCGTTGCTTTGCTTGTGCCAGCGTTGGGGGACAGGCTTGAGGCGTGGCTGAGCACGATCGGCCCGCGCTTGGGTGTCGGCGCTCCGCGTGCCGGCGGGGACGGTGGTTTCTGGTCCGGGATGCTCGTGGGTGGCGGCCTCGGCTTCGTCTATGCGCCGTGTGCGGGGCCAATCCTCGCGGGCGTGATCACGGTGTCCGCGTCGCAGAGCTTCAGCGCAGGTCGTCTCGCGGTGGCGCTCGCCTACGGGATCGGGTCGGCCGTCGTGCTCTACGGCTTGATGCTCGGGGGCCGGCGATTGACGGGGCGTCTCGCGCGTCGCAGTGGCCGCTTTCAGATGTCGATGGGGGCGATCATGGTGGTGATCGCGCTGCTGATGCTCGGCAACTACGACACGCGCTTTGAGACCTCGATCGCTGCCGACCTGCCGTCCTTCTTGGTCAACCCCGCCAAGAGCCTCGAAACAACCAGTGCCGCCGCGAAGAACCTGGCGTCGCTGCGTGGGCACAAGGCGCGTCGCACCGGTGGCTTGAAGGAGGCGGACGCGGGTGAGCGCCTGCCGGTGCTTGGTGTCGCTCCGCAGTTTGTCGGCACCCAGAGCTGGTTCAACACCCCCGGTGGGAAACCGCTGAGCCTGGCCTCCCTGCGTGGGCGTGTGGTGCTCGTGGATTTTTGGACCTATAGCTGCATTAACTGCATTCGCACGCTGCCATATCTGAATGCGTGGAACGCCAGGTATGCGGGCAAGGGCCTGACGATCGTCGGCGTGCACACGCCGGAGTTCCCGTTCGAGCACTCGGCCTCGAACGTCCAGGAAGCGATCCGCCAGAACGGCATTGGCTACCCCGTCGTCCAGGACAACAACTACAGCACCTGGAACGCCTACAAAAACGAATACTGGCCGGCCGAGTATCTGATCGACGCGAAGGGCCGCATCCGCCTGGCCGACTTCGGTGAGGGCGAATACGCAGCCAAGGAGCGAGCGATTCGCAGCCTACTCGTCGAAGCCGGCGCCGAAGGGCTCGGACAGGCCGCCAAGGTCGCAGCCCAGGCGCCTTCGGCGGCTGAAACCACACCGGAGTCCTATCTCGGAGCGGAAAAGGCCGAACGCTTCGAGAACGGCCCCTTGCACGCGGGTCTGCGCGACTTCGGATCCGGCGCGGCGCCCGCGCGTGAACATCTGCGCTACGAGGGCACCTGGCGGCTCAGGGCGGAATCGGCCGAAGCCGTCGCCGGCAGCGGACTGCAGCTGAACTTCTTTGCTCGCCGTGTGTTCCTCGTCGCGGGCTCCGCGAGCGGGACGGGGTCGGTACGGGTCCTGCTCGACGGTCATCCGATCCCGGCGGCTGAGTCTGGTGGCGACGTGCGTGTGGGGACGGTGAGCGTCGGCTTCCAGCGGCTCTACCGTCTTGTTGAACTTCCGCGTGTGGAGCGCCACGTTCTGAGCGTGCAGGCTTCGCCCGGGGTCTCTGTGTACTCGTTCACGTTCGGCTGAGCGCGGCCGCTGCCATGATCATTGGTGCTATGCGCGACAGCTCGGACTCAGCAGGGCCGTATGTGCTGGTCGTCGATGACGAGCCGACGATCGGTGAGATCATGGCGCGCTACCTGCAGCGGGCAGGTTTTCAGACGGGCGTCGCACTGGACGGCCCCGAGGCGGTCGCGATGAACGCTGAGCATTCACCCGACCTCGTGATCCTCGACATCATGCTCCCCGGCTTTGACGGTCTCGAGGTGATGCGCCGCCTGCACGAGAGCGAACACGCGCGGCCCGCGGTGATCCTGTTGACCGCCAAGGGCGAGGAGTCAGACCGGATCGCCGGCCTGCAGCGCGGTGCAGATGACTACGTCGTCAAGCCATTCTCGCCAGGCGAGCTCGTAGCCAGGGTGCAGGCCGTGCTGCGCCGGGGCGCCAGCGAGCCAACCGATGATCCGCCGCTGCAACTCGACGGGCTGCAGATCAATCCCGGCGAACGCACAGCGCTTCGCGATGGGCGCGAGGTGGCGTTGACCCCACGCGAGTTCGACCTGCTGTGGTTCATGGCGAACCATCCGGGAATGGTCTTCACGCGCTCGCAGCTGATGGAGCAGGTGTGGCAGTTCTCCTCCTGCAACGACAGACTCAACCGTCACGGTGCACATCCGTCGCCTGCGAGCCAAGATCGAGCGCGACGCCGACGATCCCGAGCTCATCCAGACCGTGTGGGGCGTGGGCTACCGCTTCAGACGATGAGACGATCCGTGCTCACGCTCGTCGGGGCGCTCATCGCAACCTGCGGGGTCATGGCGATCATCGGGGGCGCTCACGCGGTGGTACTCACGAGCGCCATCCTCCTCCCAGTCGGTCTTGTGGCGCTGCTGCTCGCACACGCCGCCGACGCCCGGCGACTGAGGATGAGCACGCTCAGCCACCGCTTCCAGCTCGGCATCGGGCTGGCCCTCGGTCAGCTCCTCGCGGGACTGATGATCGGTGCTGCGGTGATGTTCGTCTCTCCCCACGATGCCTGGATGACGGCAGGCATCCTGCTCTTTGCAGCGATCATCGCCGCGCGTGCGGCGCAGATCCTTCTGCGCGACGTGGTGGCCGATGTGGGGTCGGTCTCGCGCGGCCTGCATTTCGTCGGTCAGGGCGAGCGTGAGGTGCACGTGCAGGCGCGCTCGGGCAAGGAGCTCAGCGACCTGGCCGACTCGGCCAACACGATGATCGAGACGCTCCGCAACGAGGAACGCTCGCGTGACGAAGCCGACGCCGCCCGGCGCCAAGTGATCGCTGCGGTGTCCCACGATCTGCGCACACCACTGACATCGCTTCAACTACTTGCGCAGGCGCTCGACGACGACCTCGTGGACCCCGCAACGGCCCGCAGGTATGTAACGACCATGGGCGCGAACGTCCGTGCCTTGGGTGCGCTCGTGGATGACCTGTTCGAGTTCTCCCGGCTCGACGCCGGCGACTTCGCATGGACAACCGAGGCTGTGCCGCTTGACGGGATCGTCGCAGAGATGGTCGAGGCGATCCGGCTGGAGGCAGAGGCACGTAAGGTCGCAGTGCGCGCGGAGATCTCAAGCGACCTGCGCCCGGCGCGGGGAAACCCCGAACAGCTCGGGCGCGTTCTGGCAAACCTGCTCACCAACGCAGTCCGCCACACCCCTCCCGACGGCAGCGTGCTCGTGCGCGCTCACCAGCGCGACGGCTCGGCCGAGATCGAGGTATCAGACACAGGCGAGGGCATCGCCGCAGCCGACCAGCCACGCGTCTTTGAGCCCTTCTACCGCGGCGGCAACGAGGCGGCCCGGACCAGCGCGGGAAGCGGCCTTGGCCTCACTATTGCACGCACGATCGTAGAGGCCCACGGCGGACGGATCTGGCTCGCCGACGCACGCACAGGCACACGGATCTGCTTCACACTGCCGCTCGCGAGGCTGACCTCGCGTTCGAGGATCTGCTTCAGCCGGCTCAGATCCTTGCGGTTGGCTCGCCGCATCGCGCCAGCCATCATCGGCCCGGCGATCCTGGCGAAGCCAGCCGGATTGCCTCGGTTGCGCAACGTCATCCGCGTGGCGCCCGCGGCGGTGTCCTCCCAGGTATAGGTGGTCTCCATCGGGAAGGGCCCCTCGGCGGTGCGCATCACGAACCGCTCGCCGGGAAAGAACTCTGTCACCTCATATGTGTATTCAAGGCGCCGGCCGAGGAACTCGGCGACGAACGCGATCCGCGACCCCACCACGAGCGGTCGGGGTGACTTCCACTCGACCGCCTTGATGTTCTCGTACCACGCGGTGGCGTTATCTGGGTCACACGCATAAGAGGCGACCTCCTCGCGCGGCCGGGAGATCTCGATCAGGCTCTCCACGTCGACAGGCACGCACTATCCCTTCGGGGGCAAGGTCCGAGCGAACTTCACGCCACGGCCCACCCACGCGGCGAGCTGGCGATTGGTCGCGAATCCCTCCACGGCAACCAGAATCCAGCCCTTCATCGGCCGGCCAGTCATGTCGAAGACGCGCGTGTGAGGTCGAGCGAGCGCCTCATCAGACGCATCCGGGCCGACGCGAACCATCAGCTCCCCGCTATTGGAGATCCCGACCGCCATGTTGCTGGCCAGCATGAACGCAAGCCCCCCGAACATGGCCTTCTCGGTTACGCCGCGCTCGTCAGCGAGCTGCTCGCGAATGCGATGGGCGAGTTCTTCGTCGTAGGCCATCTCAGCGTAGGTGTCGCGCGTGGAGAGTCACTGGGCGGTGCGCTCGACCCTGAACAGAAAATCTACTGGTCGAGCCCGAAGGCAGCGGGAAGCTGCCGAGATCGGCAGCCTCGATGGGTGTGCCGCGAGCGACGTCGGACATGGTGCCACCGGTCCTCGAGGCGGCTTTGTAAGCCCGCGGGCTGACTGCTTGCTTAGCGCAGCGTGAATGGCTCGCTGCGAATGCTCTGGTGCCGCCCAGAGCCGCTAATCAGCGTTGAGCGTGTAGCGGCCGGGAAGGAGCTTGCGCAGCGGCGTCAGCCACAGGCTCATCCGTCCCTTTCACGCTACCCGTCGCCGCGCACCACCTCACCTTCGAGGAGCTGCTTTAGCCCGCTCAGATCCCTGCGGCAGCTCGGCGTCCGTGGGTGTGCAACTAAGCCGTTGAGCACGGACGTGAGGACGGCCTTCTCCCTCTCTAGGCTAGGACGGACTGGCGCTCCTGCGAGGTCCCGGACGGCCACGTAGTGCGTGCACGCCGGTGGCGTGCCTCATCGGCGCCGAAATGCGGCGCTGCTTGGGATGGGTCAGGTGCTTGTCGCTAGACGGACGCGATCACGCCCGTCGCGCTTTGCTTCGTAGAGGGCGTAGTCGGCTTGTGCAAAGACGGTGTCGTAGTCGAACCGGGTTTGGTGGGCTGAGGCGGCGACACCGAAGCTCATGGTCACGTGCTGGCCGTCGCCGACTGTCTGTCCGGCGATGTGATGGCGTAGCTGCTCGGCCATCGCGGCGGCCTGGTCAATATCGGCGCCGGGCAGCAGCACGAGGAACTCCTCGCCGCCTAGCCGGTAGGCGAGATCAAAGGCGCGTAGCTGCTTGCGCATGAGGTAGGCAACATCGATGAGGACGGCATCGCCGACCGTGTGTCCGCTGGAGTCATTGATCATCTTGAAGTGGTCGAGGTCTGCGACGATCATGCCGATCGGCTCCCCGCTGACCTCCGATTGCTGGCAAAGCTCGCTGGTGCGCCAATCCAGCGCGTGACGGTTGAGCATTCCTGTGAGCTGGTCGATGACCGCATCGCTGCGATGCTCAAGGTCAGAGTGCATCAGCGCCGTGGAGAGCATCGCGATAGCGATGATCAGGGCAGCGGGGCCGACGAGCAACGGCGGGTTGTGGCTGACACCCGAGGCATCCGTGGCAAGCGCGATAGCGACCAGTAGCCCCAGGGCGATCGCTGCTCCGAGCACGAGTCCCCGTGTCGAGAAGCGAGCGCTCAATGTGACGATCGGGATCGCAAGCAATCCGAGCGTCGCGGTTTTCGACCCTCCGGCCAGCACGATGCTTGCCGCGATGATGAGCTCTGACGTCGCCCACGCGGCGAACATCGCGTACTCCGGGCGAGCAGCATTCGCTGTCCGCGAGTCAGCGACCTTGAAGATCACGCCGGCGATGAGCAGCGGGAGCAGCGTCCAGTAGCCCCGCCACGCACCACACGCCAACAGGGCTGCCCCCAGGATGACGAATGCTGTGCGCCTTGCGGGCTGTAGGCGCAGATTCATGTCGATCATCCGTTCGCGGGCCATGCCATCGCGGCACAGCCAAGAACGGACGTCTGTTGCGCGCTCCTCCATGCAGCGAGGATCGGCAGAACCCACATTCCCCTCGACTCGACGCGGAAAAAGACCGGTCATTCGTGTAGCCCCGTAAGTATGGGTGCTAACACCCATACGCCACGCGGGCGCATGTGCCGTTACCGAACATATATGTCGGCCACGTCACCGAACCTCGGGGTAAGGAGCAGCGTCATGGGGAATCTTCTACGTCAGCATTCGCGGGATGAGGAGGGCTTCAGGCTGATCGAGCTGTTGACCGTGATCCTCATCATCGGTGTGCTCGCCGCGATCGCTATTCCTTCGTTTTTGAACCAGAAGGCCAAGGCCAGCGACGCGTCGGCCAAGGTCCAGGTTCGTACAGCTGAGACGGCCGCCGAGACGTACTCGACCGACCACAACGGCGAATACACCGGAATGGAAATCAAAGAACTCCAGAAAGTGGAGCCAACACTCAGCGAAACTACCAGCGCGAAACTGAGCGTCGGCGCCGTGACCGCGACCTCCTACGTCTCTTGGTACTGGGATCGATACGATCGGCTCAGCCGCCATGCTTCGTGCCATGACTTCCGCTCGTCGGGTAGCAGGCGCGGTGGTAGCGCTCTCCTGCGTGTTGTGAGAGCTGCGGCTCAGCTGCCGCCGAGGTTTCGCGCGGCGCGCATCCTTCCAGCACGATGATCGGCTCGTAGATACCGATCACATCTCCGCAATGCGAACACCTCAAGGAATGATTCACCAAGGCATTTTCGGGTTCCTTGGGCTGGGGTGCGACCGTGGATCACCTCGACAGTTTCGCGGCGAACTACGGAAGCCAGCGTGCTGCTGGCGCCGCCGCCAGCGTTGCCATCCCTGCCGTTCATTGTTGGGGGGCAGACCCGAGCTTCGCTGACCTGACAGAGGGTAAAGAGGCTTCCTGCCGTGCAAGCCTGGGTTGCTCGCGAATCTCCTAGGCAATGTTTGGTTAAGGTTTAGTATTCGGACTTGTGTTGCCTTCTCGATCTGCGTGGATGCGTATCGGTGATCTCAGTGAGCGCGCGGGCCCCCCGGCTCACCAGCTGAGGGCTTGGGAGTGTCGCTATGGGCTGTTGCAGCCGCGGCGCTCCGCGGGCAATGACCGGTTGTATTCGCCTGCTGATGAGGCTCGTGTGCGTTTGATGCAGCGGTATTTGGCTGAGGGGGTGCCCCCCGCTCAGGCGGCTGAGCTCACGATCGCGGCTCGCTTTGCCGTCAGCGTCGGCAGCGGTGACGCGGTTCCGCTGAGGGAGGTGGCCACGGCGCATAAGCAGATGGCCAGGTCGCTCGCTCGGTTTGATGAGACCTCGGCACAGCGAACGCTTGAGCGGCTGCTTGCCTGTGCGGTGCCTTTATTCGATCCGGCGTGGTATAGGCCAGGCGGCTACCGCATGCTCGTGTGTGAGGCCGCCGAGCCGGTCATGCGCACGACTCAACCCGCCATAGAGACAGGCTCCTCCGGCGAGATCAAACACCGCAGGCTGTCGCATCGCGAAATACCAAGATTGGGGTATTCGGGTCCCAGCAGAGACCGACGAAGATCCTTTCGTGCACATCGTTGCGAATCTGACCAACAGCGATCACGGAGGAGCGCTTCGCAGTCGAGATGGATCGATTGGGTTGCTACCCCTCTGGCTGGCCCAGTCCGGTGTCGGCGTGGTCGGCCCTACTACCCGTCCCACCTTGAGCGCGAGCACGCAGGTCGGTGAACGGCAGGCGCCTCGGACGATGCTGGGTCGTCACATAGACTGCGTTAGACGCTGTGCTCCTCGCTCGGGGAGGAACCACGATCTTGGCGCCTTCGGGTCGCGTCGGCACGTGCGCTGATGGCGGCATCCGTGACCCGATCGGCTACGCCTGGACTGCACGCTGTGGTGCGGCCCACGACTGGGCTCATGCGAATGGCGCTCTCGATGGCGGCGCTGCTGGCCATTTATGCGGCCTGGCAGGTCCTCGACCTAACCCCAACGAGCAGAACACTTGTTGGCGATGCGTTCTTTTTTCCGGTCGGGCTCGCCGCGATCTACGGTGCCCTGGGCGCCTCTGGGCGCTGCCTGGAGAGTCCTCGGCTGAGGTCGGCGTGGCGATGGCTCGCGCTCGCCTCAGCCTCCTACCTCGTCGGTGACGTGGCGCAGACGGTCTATGAGCTCACAAGCCCGGAGCCCTTTTACCCGTCGGTCGCGGACCTCTTCTACCTGATCTTCTACCCGCTGATGCTTTGGGGACTCTTGCGATTCCCGACCTCGAGCAGAAACCGGAGTGAGGGTGTGCGGATGCTGCTTGATCTCGCCGTCGTGGCGATCGCAGGTTCCGCGGTCGTCATCTACCTGGTCATCGGCCCAACCGCGGCGCAGCTCGCTTCCGATCCCATACAGAGCGCGATCGCGATCGCCTATCCAGTGGGCGACATGGTCCTGCTGGCGGGTTTGGCGACGCTGCTTCTCCGCCGAGCACTGCCCTCGAGCCGCTTGGCGCTTCAACTGCTTGCGGCGGCGCTCACGCTGTTCGTGGCCGGCGACTTGATATACAGCTACATCACGCTGCACTCCAGCTATCGTGGCGGCGAATCCCTCGACTCGCTGTGGATGGTCGCGATCGCACTCCTGGCCGTCGCAGCCGCGGCGCAGCGCCCGGTTGATGGCGTCGAAGTGGAAGCCGGCTCCTCACAGCTTCAGAAGCTCAGCCGCTTGCCCTACGTGGCCGTAGGGGTGGGTTTCGGCCTGCTCTTGGTCGCGCAGGGCGACAATCCCCTCTTCCCGGACAAAGCCATCACGATCACGGCGGTGCTGATCGCGGTGCTCGTCTCCGCGCGCCAGTTCCTCGCCCAGTGTGATCTTCTCGACAGTCAGGGGCAGCTCAGCCACCAGGCTCTCCACGACTCGTTGACAGGTCTCCCGAATCGCGTGCTTGCCCTCGACCGCGCCCAGCAGATGCTCGCCCGCTCGCGCCGCGGGCACGCCCCGGTCGCTGCGCTGTATCTGGACCTGGACCGCTTTAAGGACGTCAACGATAGCTTTGGGCACGCCGCTGGCGATGAGCTGCTTCAGATCGTCGCTGCGAGATTGACGACGATCGTCCGCGAGGGCGACACAGCCGCCCGCCTCGGGGGCGATGAGTTCGTCATCCTGCTCGAGGGCTCCACGCTCGATGCCGGCCCCGAGCTCGTCGCCGAGCGACTGCTCGACGTGCTGCGCCAGCCATGCGACATGGGCACCACGGCCGGTCGCCGGCTATCGACGACGGCCAGCATCGGGATCGCGCTCGGCGTTTACGCGAGCGCCGATGAGCTGCTGCACGATGCGGATCTCGCCATGTATGAGTCGAAGGCGAGCGGTGGCAACCGCTACACGCTCTTCGAGTCCAGCATGCAACGCAACTCCCAGCGCCGCCTCACGATGCAGATGGACCTCGCCGACGCAGTCGAGCACCAACAGCTCTTCCTCCTCTACCAGCCCACGTTTGATCTAGAGTCGAAAAGCGTCACCGGAGTGGAGGCGCTGATCCGGTGGCGACATCCCACCCGCGGGGTCGTACCGCCCGCCGAGTTCATCCCGATCGCTGAGGAAAGCGGGCTAGTCGTGCCGATCGGACGGTGGGTGCTCCACGAGGCTTGCATGCAGGCCTCGAGTTGGCACCGAACCGGCCACGCGATCCATGTAGCCGTTAACGTCTCCGCCAACCAACTCGACAGCGGCCAGCTATTCAGGGACGTCAACGACGCACTGAAGCAAAGCGGCGTTGACCCCGCGGCGCTCACGCTCGAGGTCACCGAGACGGCACTCATGCGCGACGTCGACGTAGCCGCGGAGTGCCTCCAAGAGCTCAAGCAGCTCGGCATCCGAATCGCGATCGACGACTTCGGCACCGGCTACAGCTCGCTCGCGTACCTGCGCCGATTGCCAGCGGACATCCTGAAGATCGACCGCTCCTTCATAGACGGCATCGCGACATCCAAGGCCTCCGCCGCCCTCGTCCACACGCTCGTGCAACTCGGCGAGACGCTCAACATCGAAACCCTCGCCGAGGGCATCGAGAACGCAGCGCAGCTTCAGATTCTGCAACGCGAACGCTGCGACCAGGGCCAAGGCTTCCTCTTCTCCCGGCCGCTCGACGTCGATGCCGTCGAGCGATTCCTCGACGCTGCCCGACCGACCGTGTTGTCCGTCCCTAACGACCAACCGGCACGCAGAACCCCCCATCCCGGGCTAGCTTGATGGGAGCTGCGACGGCGCCGGCCAGATAGGTCCGGGCGGGCGACCTTAGTGCGCCGCGAAGAGCCGGTGATCTGGCGCGACCGGTGGCAGCGACTATCCCGCTGCCCAAGCTGCCGCGTTGCGAGAGGCGCGAACGGTGAGGGCAAGACAGCCTGTCAGGCCGGCGGGGCGCGCCTGCGCCTTCCGATCACGACCCGGTGGAATCCTTGCCACCCGCGGCTTCAAGCAGGTCACCTCGGGAGAAGGCGACGGCCACGAGCTCGACACGGGTGTGAACCCCCAGCTTCGCCATCACATTCCGGACGTGCGTGCGGACTGTCTCAGCGGAGATAAAGAGCTGCTCGGCGATGCGGCTCGTCGTCAGCCCCAGAGCGATCAGAGCGACGACCTCCCGCTCGCGGACAGTCAGCGGCGCGACCTTCTCGCTGACCTGCCGTGCGAGCTCGGCGGCGCTAGGCGGAAAGACGACGGCGACGAACAGCGTTCGCTTGCCAACGCGGACGCGCCTCATTGCGAAGTCGACCTCGACCTGTGAGCCGTCGGATCGCCTGTATGTATGGGCTCCCGTCTGCTCGCCGGTCTGCAGCAGCCGCCGCCACTCCCTCACCCTCTGATCTTGAGGAGGGCTCGTGATCATCTCGTCAACCGACCTTCCGACTAACTCCTCAGGGCGGTACCTCAGCGTCTCAGCCGCGGCGGGATTGACCGCCACCAGACGCCTCGACTCATCGAGCACGACGACCGGGTTCAAAGAACGTTCGAAGACATCCCAGAAGAGCGCCTCCCAATCGAGCCCGAGTTCCTGCTCGAGCAGTCCCCTCATCCCGGCCCTCAACATGCAGCTTGCACTCCTCGTGACAAACCCAACTATTCGGAGGATAGCACCGCCGGCGCAGTAGAGCGGGTCGCCCAAGGTCTGGCACAAGCAGGTCCGGTATGCGCGATACGGACCGTCCCATCTCTGACCGCCACGAACATAGCTCTCTAGGTGTTCGCGTCGAACAGTGCGTAGCGGTCCTTGCCTTTTGTCTTGGCCGCGTATAGCGCGAGGTCGGCGTCGTGCAATAGCTCGTCCGGGGTAGTGAACCGGCCGGCCGCTACCCCGATGCTCGCGGTGACTGAGAACGTCTGGCGTCCTTCCGCGAGGTCCACCGGCTGCCGCAGTGATGCAGTCATTCGTTCCGCGAGCACGTCGAGCGTTGCATTGCCGATTGAGCTTTCGACGAGCACGACGAACTCCTCAGCTTGGTTGACGCTCAGGGGGTTGAGACATTGCGCTCAAAGTCGTCGACGAGCGCCAGCAGCTCTCCGCATTCCCACACCCGTCCCCATTTGCGCGCGTTGAGCGCCTGCAAGACGCCGGCGGCCTCGAGCTGTGCCAGCGCGTTGCCGACGGCGACGTGCGACTTGCCGGTGACCTGCTGGGCGGCGGCGACATCGATCACCGGCTGGGCGGGGAGGGTGCTGATCAGTTCGCGTGCTGCGGAGTCTCGACGCGGCTGTCCGAGGAGCTCCAGCCATGATGCCTGGAGCTCCTCGATGCGCTGCGCCATGCGCTCGGCCTCGGTCGCGGCGCGGGATGTCGCGTCGGCGAAGCGTGTGCACCAAAGGCCTACGTTGCCCTGGCTGTAGGCGCCGAGTCCGGCGACATAGTTCTTCGGCTGGCTTGCGAGTACCAGGCTGATGGGGGGGATGTAGTTCGTGATCTCTCCGCGGCGGCGCAAGATCGTGTAGATCAGGGCTCTCCCTGTGCGCCCGTTGCCGTCGGCGAAGGGGTGGATGTTCTCGAATTGGGCGTGGGCGATCGCGGCTTGCGCGATCGCGGCGAGATCGGTGCGGGCGACAAAGCGGCAGAGATCTGCGAGGAGCTCTGGCACCTGCTCGTGGGGCGGGCCTACGTAGGTGGCGCCGAGGGGGTGGTAGTCGTTGCCGCCGATCCAGCTCTGCTTCGTGCGTATGACGCCGGCGATGCCCTGATCCTCGGTAAAGCGCAGGAGTGTGCGGTGGATGTCGCGGATGTCATCCGGCGTGAGCTGATCGGCGCTGCCGCCGAGCTCGATTGCGCGCTCCATCGCTTCCACGTTGCCCAGGACCTCGGCTGCCCGGCTGTCTCCCCGCCGGCCGCCGTCGCGTGCGTAGGCGGCGCGTGCCAGTCGCTTGTGGGAGATCTTCACCCCCTCTATACGGGAGGAGGCTGCGCTCTCAGAGCGCAGTAGATTGCGCGCCAGCGCGGCGAGCGAGGTCACCTGCGGACGGGTGTCTTGGAGGTGTCCGAGGGCCTTCGTTGCCTCCACGATCGCGCTGATCGATTCGCCGTCGAGCGGAAATGCGCGCTCGGCGATCGGGTCGGGCACGAACACCTGGTAGGAGCCGCCCCGCTGACCACCTGTGGGCGCCGTCGGGTCAGCCGGCCAGTAGCGGTCCTCATGGTGGCCCAGTGGCTTGGGCGCGTCTGATTGAGTGGCAGTGTTTGCTCTCAAGGGCGGCATGCGTTCCTTGCGGAGTTTGTAGAGCTTTGTAAGGATAGCGTTCTATCCTTACGGAACCATCGAGGTTCCGTAAGTTCGCTTCTCCCCTTCGCAACCCCCGGCGGGCAGCATCCATCACAGGATTGGTCTCGTACCAATTTCGTACCAATCTGAGCGAATCTGACGAAATCTACTGGAGCTGATTTGGCTCTGGAAAGCCGTATATGCCTGCGCGCGCCCCCAGCGATTCAGCTCATAACCCGAAGGTCGCGGGTTCGAATCCCGCCCCCGCTATGTCACTAACCCGCGACTGTCCTTCGGGACGGTCGTTTTCGTTGGGCATAAGCTCGGACGTGATCGTGGCGGCGAAGTCGAGCGCACCGAGAAGGGGCGGTTCGCCCCGGCGCTCGGCACCGAAGTAGAAGCCTTCGATGCGAGAGAGACGCTACCTATCCCCGACCCGAGCGGGGGAGCGCGTCGCGGGCCGTCTTCGGTGTCCTACCGCTGAACGGCCGGACCAAGGCAGGATCGTCTCGCCCCGATTTCGTAGCGGAGTCATGCTCGGTCCCGCGGAGGCCGATGGATGCATACCCCAACTCTTGGAGGAATCCTGTCCATGAAGCTTCCCCGCCCTCGGCTTACCTACTCCAACGTAGTCTCCAGCCTCGCCCTCTTCGTGGCGCTTGGCGGCGTCAGCTATGCAGCTACGACCCTGCCGAAAGGCAGTGTCGGGCCCAAGCAAATCCGGGCCGAAGCGGTCCGCACCGGCAAGGTCGCCGACGGTGCGGTGACCGCCGCGAAGCTGGCTAAGGGGGTCCGCGAACGGCTCGCGCCCGTGGGTGGCGCGCCGACGGTGACGACGACCACCTCGACCCCGGAGAACGTAAAGCACGCCGAAACCGCTGACAGAGCAACCACGGCCGGAAGCGCCAACCATGCCGAAACCGCTGACAGAGCAACCACGGCCGGAAGCGCCAACCACGCCGAAACCGCTGACAGAGCAACCACGGCCGGAAGCGCCAACACGGCGGCCTACGCCGACTCGGCCGGGGGCGCCGCCACCGCCGACCTGGCCACCACATCCAAAGACGCTGAAGCCCTCGGCGGTCAGCCCGCCGACCACTACCTGACCGCCGATTCCGTCCTGGGGTCCGGACAGACCGAGGCGGGCGACTTCATCGCCGCGGCGGCCAATGGCCAGGCTGGCACGGTGCTGGTCCAGTTCTGGCCGCACCTGCCCGAATCGCTGCCGGAAGGACACATCATCGTGATGGGGGAAGGCGCCTCGGGGACGGTCGAATGCCCGGGTGCCGGCAAGGCGGCGGCCGGCTACATGTGCGTCTATCAGTCATTCAACGAAGGCATGAGCTTTGAATCCTTCATCTCGACGATGCCAGGCTCGATCTACGCCGGACCGTTGAGCGGAGTCATGACCTGGCGGAGCAACCAATCCAATGGCCTGCTGAGGGGCACCTGGGCCTACACCGCGCCGTAAGCTGTGAGATCGAAACTGTGGTGTGGCCCGGCCGTGCCCGGGCGGTAGAAGTACTGCCCCAAGCAGTGCGTGCCGATGCTCGACGCCTGGACGCCGACTAACCGCCGGCTTCTGCCTCACCGCGAAGTCCCGTAGCCGTCGCTCGCTCGCCTTTCCGGGACGACACCGGCTATCCGAGCAGGCGCGACTCCTCGACTCTGTGGGCTAGAGCCTTCGTTCTCCGGCCATCTAAGGTCGCGGATTTGTGTATCAATCCCGCCCCCGCTATTAAAGGCCTGCAAATGCGGGCCTTTTGCGTGTTTGGTGATAGCGGAGGCCGCCTTCTGGCGACGCGCCTGGTTCTCTTGCGAGAGTGATCGTGGGTCTGGAGTTGGCTCAGACGATGATGGCGTTGATGCTGTCGAGGTTTGCGAAGTCGTGGTCGCGTGTGATGAGTGGGAGTTGGTGGGCGGCTGCGGTTGCGGCGATGAGAGCGTCGGCTGTTTGGAGCTTCTTGCCGCGCTGGCGCCGGGTGTCGGCGAGAGCGTGAGACTCTGGAGCAGGCCATCCCTAGCCTGATCGACGCTCACTCAGCCCACCAGTCTCGCTGACCCTCCACGTCTTCGCGCGGGTTCTCGCCGAGGCTGGGCGCGCCGAAGACGAGGATCTCGAGGCCCGCCGGCCCGGCCTCATACCCGCGCCATGTACCGGGCGCAACGCGCACCACGTCCCACTTCTTGACCGCGACGATCTCCTCGTCGAGCTTCATCCGCCCGCTCCCGCCCACGACCACGAACAGCTCCTCCTGCGTCTTGTGCGTGTGGCCGTAGGGGAAGCGGTAATTAGGCGGGATGCGCTGATAGCTCAGGCCGGACTGCTCGAGCTCGAGCGCCTTGCTCGCGAGACGGAACTCGAGGTCCGGCGCGCCGTCGAAGTTGGACCCGACGTCTGCCAGGTCCTCTCTGAGGTTCCTGAGCGTGAACGGCATGGCCGCGATTCTAAGGTGCAGTCTTCCTGCTTTAGTAGGGGTCTGAGTGCCGAAAGCGGTTGAGCGCAACGAGCGTCCAGATGGCCTCCACCACGCCGAAGGGCCACGTTCCGGCTAGGAATCCGTAGGTGCTCGATAGGGCACAACCGCAGGCGAAGGCGAGGATGTAGCGACGATGCCGTCGCTCCAAGGCGTACATGCTCACCATGAAGGTCACGGCCGCTGCGCCGAAGGCCGTAAGCATTGGCGCTCAGTCTGCCGCACCGACCGGGGCCGGGCCTTGGTCGATGCGGTGCTCGCGGATCGGATGACCCTATGAGCCATGCGGGCCCCGCTCAATACGATGGTGTTGTGAGCGGCCAGAGAGTGCCCGGTGGGGTGGTGCATAAATTGCCTGTGGATCTTCGTGAGGCGCTGATCGCCAACGCCACGGCACTCGACGCTTGGAAGGACATCACGCCCTTGGCCCGGAATGAGTTCATCTGCTGGGTCGAGGACGCCAAGCAGGAGGCTACCCGTCAACGACGCATTCGACGGACGCAGGAAGAGCTGGAGGAAGGCCAGCGCCGGCCCTGCTGCTGGCCGGGCTGCAATCATCGCGAACGCACCGGGAGGTAGCGAGCGGCGACCGTTACGGGTGAAGGGTTCGGTGGCTCCCGGCAGATAGGATCTTGCGTCACATGGCGGGCTCAGACGACGCGTATCTAGCCCGTGAGGCCAAGGCGCGCAAGAAGATCGATGATCAGCTGGCGTTGGCGGGCTGGGTCGTCCAAGGTAAGGACGAGATCGACGTCAACGCGAGTCATGGCGTGGCGGTCCGCGAGTTCTCCCTCGAGAAGCCGCACGGCCGAGTCGACTACCTGCTTTTTGTCGATGGTCAACCCGCCGGGGTGATCGAGGCCAAGGCGGAGGGGACCACGCTCGTCGAGGTGGAGCATCAGTCCGAGAAGTACGTCGAAGGGCTCCCGGACTGGATGGAGCCGCCGGTGTATCCGCTGCCGTTCATCTACGAGTCCACGGGCAGTGAGACTCGGTTCACAAACGGCTATGACCCTGACGCACGCAGCCGGCCGGTGTTCACGTTCCATCGCCCAGAGACGCTCGCCGAGTGGAGCCGGCAGATCCTCACGAACCCAGCTGCGCCGACCTTTCGTGCGCGGCTGAAGTCAATGCCGGAGTTGGACTCGGCGCGCCTATGGGAGGTTCAAGCCGAGGCGATCACGAACCTCGAGAAGTCCCTGCGCGAGGATCGTCCGCGGGCCCTGATCCAGATGGCCACGGGCTCGGGGAAGACGTTCACTGCCGCGAACGCCTGTTACCGGCTGATCCGCCACGCCGATGCGAAGCGGATCTTGTTCCTCGTCGATCGATCGAGTCTCGGCGAACAGGCGAAGCTCGAGTTCGACAAGTTCGATGTCCCGGACACGCAGCGCAAGTTTCCCGCGGAATACAACGTCCAGCACTTGAGGTCGAACAAGGTCGACCTCACCTCGCGGGTCTGCATCTCGACGATCCAGCGGATCTTTTCGATCCTCCGCGGTGACGAGGAGATGGACGAGGAGACCGACGAGCACTCCGTCTATGAGCTGCCCGTGTCGGAGCCGGTCACAGTCGAGTACAGCCCCGAGCTTTCGCCGGAGATGTTCGACGTGATCATCATCGACGAGTGCCACCGCTCCATCTACGGGGTGTGGCGACAGGTGCTCGAGTACTTCGACGCCCATTTGATCGGCCTTACGGCAACACCGACCAAGCAGACATTCGGCTTCTTCCGCCAGAACCTCGTGATGGAGTACTCGCATGAGCTGGCCGTCGCCGATGGCGTCAACGTCGACTTCACGATCTACATCATCAAGACCGCGATCACCGAGGGCGGATCCACGATCGAAACGGGCGAATTTGTGGGTTATCGCAACCGGATGACCCGCACGCGCCGCTGGGAAGCGGTCGACGAACCGGTGCAATACACGGCCAAGCAGCCTCGACCGTGCCGTGGTTGCCGAGGACCAGATCCGCACGGTGCTGCAGACGTTCAAGGAGAAGCTCTTCACGGAGCTGTTTCCTGGGCGCACCACGGTCCCCAAGACGCTGATCTTCGCAAAGGACGACTCGCACGCCGACGACATCGTGGAGATGGCCCGCGAAGTCTTTGGCAAAGGCAACGACTTCGCCACGAAGATCACCTACCGGACCCTCGATGGCAAACCCGAGGATCTGCTGCGGGCCTTTCGCAACTCACTGAACCCGCGCATCGTCGTGACGGTCGACATGATCGCGACCGGCACCGACGTCAAGCCACTGGAGTGCCTGCTGTTTATGCGCTCGGTGAAAAGCAGGACCTACTTCGAGCAGATGATCGGGCGTGGCGTGCGCATCATCGACGACACCGACTTCCAGTCGGTGACCGACGACGCTGAGCATAAGGACCGCTTCGTGGTGGTCGACGCGGTTGGCGTCACCGAGACGGACCTCGTGGAGACGCTGCTCCCGCTCGAGCGCAAGCCGAGCGCGAGCCTGAAGGACCTGATGAAGATGGTCGGCTTCGGCAACCGCGACCCCGAGGTTGCCTCGACGCTCGCGGGCCGTCTCGCGCGCCTGGATAAGCAACTGTCCAGGGATGAGCGCGAGATGCTCGCGCGGCTGGCCGGCGGCGCCTATCTGGGAGATATCGCCCATGGCATCGTTGAGGCCCTGGACCCCGACACGCAGATCGAAGCGGCGAAGGCGGCGGGTGCGTCTGGGCAGGACGACGTGGCGATCGCGCAAGCAGCAGCGGGTCTGATCGCCGAAGCGCTGAAGCCGCTGTCATCGAACCCTGATCTGCGCACGGCGATCCTCGACGCGCGCAGATCCTTCGAGCAGACGATCGACGAGGTCTCCAAGGACACGGTGCTCGTCGCAGGGCACTCTGAGGAAGGACGCGAACAAGCCGCCGCGATGGTCGGCTCGTTCAGGCAATACATCGAGGAGCACAAGGAGGACATCCGCGCGCTGCAGGTCCTCTACAGCCGTCCGTACAGCGAGCGGCCCACATTCGCGGAGATCAAGGATCTCGCGACGGCGATCCAGAAACCACCGCGTCTATGGACACCCGAGAAGCTCTGGCACGCCTACGAGATGCTCGACCAGTCGAAGGTCCGCGGCTCGGGCGGCAAGATGCTGACGGATATCGTGTCGCTCGTGCGCTACGCCTTGGACCAAGAAGACGAGCTGGTGCCGTTTCGGGACCAGGTGGATCTCCGCTTCGCCTCCTGGCTCTTGGCCCAGGAACAGGGCGGGGTCACCTTCACTGATGAGCAGCGTCAGTGGCTTACCTGGATGAAGGAGAACATCGCCGCGGAGATGGGAATGACGGAGGAGTCTTTCCAATACACGCCTTTTGCTGAGCACGGTGGGATCGGGAAGGCTGTGCAGATCTTCGGGGACCGGCTGACGCCGCTCACTGATGAACTGACCGAAACCCTCGCGGCATGAGCAACCTACCGCGCGGATGGACAAACACAACCCTCGGTGAGGTCGGCGAATACCTCAATGGTCGTGGATTCAAGAAGTCCGAGTGGCGTGATAGCGGACGGCCAATCATCCGCATTCAAAACCTGACCGGCACGAGTGAACACTTCAATCATTTCGCGGGACCACCCGATGAGCGTTATCTGGCCCGGTCTGGTGACATTCTTGTCTCGTGGGCAGCAACTCTCGGAGTGTTCGTATGGAAGGGGCCGGAGGCCGTTGTAAATCAGCATATCTTCAAGGTTCGCACCCATATCGATCGGCGCTTTCATCGCTACCTACTTCTTTCGGTGTTGGATGATCTCAGGCGCCAGACCCACGGCTCGGGCATGGTGCATATCACCAAGTCACGATTCGAGAACACCGCTGTCATTCTGCCGCCGCTCGTCGAGCAAGAGCGAATCGTTGCTGCGATCGAGGAGCAGCTATCCCGGCTTGACACGGGGGTGGCAGTGTTAGGGCGGATCCAGAAGCAGCTTAAACGGATGAGGCGGGCGGTGCTGCAAACGGCATTCGTTCACCATCTCGCAGATGCACCTATCGTGTCGCTTTCTGAAGCTGCAACTACCCAGCTTGGCCGAATGTTGTCAGCCAGTCGCGAGACCGGTGAACAGTCAAAGCCGTATCTGCGAAATAGGGATGTGCAATGGGGGCACGTCCGCACCCAGGATCTGCCGACTATGGACTTTGCTGGAGCCGATGCCGAGCGGTTTCGGCTCAACTACGGCGACGTGCTGATCTGTGAGGGGGGCGAGATTGGCCGAGCGGCTGTCTGGACTGCGCCTATTGCGGAGTGCTACTTCCAAAAGGCAGTACATCGCGTGCGCTGTTCGACAGCGTTGAACCCTTATTTCTTGAGATACCTGCTGGAGCACTACGCCAAGACGAGGGCGTTCGACCGCTTTGCAAGCGGCAGTACAATTGCTCATCTCCCTCAAGAAGACCTGAGAAGGCTTCCTGTACCAATACCGTCCGTAACTGAACAGCAGGCAACAGTATCGGTCATCGAGCTTCAACTTTCGGCCCTTGATCACCTGTCAGGTTGCACCCTCTCGCTGATGGATCGGACTTCGACATTGCGCTCATCCATTCTGGCGGCGGCCGTTGCTGGCGAACTCGTCCCACAAAAAAGCTGCGAGGAGCCTGCGTCTGTGCTGCTAGAACGTATTGCAGCTCAACGCGCATCGTCAGATGTCCATAAGTCCACGCAAGCTTCAGGCCGGAGCCGTAGAAAGGTGACGATATGAGCGACTCCGCCACCATCGTCCGCAAGCTCTGGAATTACTGCAACGTCCTCCGCGACGATGGTCTGTCCTACCAGGACTACATCGAGCAGCTGACATTCCTACTGTTCCTAAAGATGGCAGACGAGCAGACGAAGCCTCCGTTTAGCCGGCCCGCGATTGTGCCAGCTGGATTGGACTGGGAGGCTCTTCATCGGCTGGATGGCGATCTTCTGGAGGTCCAGTACCGGCACACACTTGAGGAGCTTGGCAAGCAGCCCGGAACGCTGGGTGTCATCTTCCGCAAGGCGCAGAACAAGATCCAAGACCCCGCAAAGCTCAAGCGTCTCGTCTCAGATCTGATCGAGAACGAGCAGTGGATGACGCTGGACGTGGACGTCAAGGGCGACGCATATGAGGGTCTCCTTGCCAAGAACGCCGAGGACGTGAAGTCTGGGGCGGGCCAGTACTTCACGCCGCGGGCGCTGATCCAGGCGATTGTCGAGGTGATGCGACCTACGGCAAAAATGCGGATCGCCGATCCCGCGGTTGGCACTGGAGGGTTCCTGCTCGCAGCATATGAGCAGATGAAGTCCGACCGGCTTGATCCCGATGAGAAGAAGTATTTGCGGGATGAAGCTCTCCGTGGCTGGGAGATCGTCGATGCCACGGCTCGGATATGTGCGATGAACCTGCTGCTGCATGGCATTGGAACCCCGGAAGGGGACAGCCTGGTAACCGTCGACGACGCGCTTCGCTCCAAGCCGTCGCAGCATTTCGACATGGTCCTGACCAATCCGCCCTTCGGCAAGAAGTCCTCCTACAAGGTGATCAGTGCCGAGGGTGACGCCGAGACCGAGAGCATGAGCTATCTGCGCGAAGACTTCTGGGCCACGACCTCGAACAAGCAGCTCAACTTTCTCCAGCACGTTCGTTCGCTGCTCGATATTAATGGGCGGGCGGCGATCGTAGTGCCGGACAACGTGCTGTTCGAGGGTGGCGCGGGCGAGACTGTGCGGCGCAAGCTCCTGGAGCAGTGCGACGTCCACACGCTGCTGCGCCTGCCGACGGGCATCTTCTATGCCGGTGGGGTGAAGGCCAACGTCCTGTTCTTCGATCGTAAGAAACCGTCGGAGAAGCCCTGGACGAAGAAGCTGTGGATCTACGATTTCCGCACGAACCAGAGCTTCACGCTCAAGACACGTCAGCTGGTTCGCTCAGACCTCGACGATTTCGTGGCCCGCTACAAGCCCAAGCGTCGCCAGGACCGAGTTGAAACGGAGCGCTTTCGGCCGTTCAGCTACGAGGAGCTGATGGCCAGGGACAAGGCCTCGCTGGACATCTTCTGGCTGCGCGACGAGTCGCTGGAGGACACGGACAATCTGCCTGCCCCCGAGGTGATCGCTGCAGAGATCGTCGAAGACCTGCAGGCCGCGCTCGATCAGTTCAGCGAGATCGCGTCGACGTTGAGCGCTGGCAGCTTCGCAAGCGACAATATGAACTGACCGGTCGATCCTCGGCCTGACCTCGGATCGCCCCAAGTGTCCCATGCAGTCCGTAGCTTCTTGGAGTATGGACTGCAAAGCCCAAACAGGATTCGCGAGCACACGGTTCGCCGGGCGCACCGGCCCCAAGACCCTAGGTGGAGATGGAAGGCCGGCGTGGATGATCCAAGAGCCGGTAGTGCGTGTGGCGTCGCTGCGAGCTGCAATCGCGCAGCTGCACGATCTAGTCGCGACCAACGCCCATCGCTCTAGCCGCGAGGCACTCGCTGCGAACCTGGTGCTGCTACGAGCCCACGGCGTGGACGACGAGGTGCTCGACCTCGTGGTGGAGATGGTGCTTGCTCAGGAGTCCGATGACGAGATGGCCGCGGCTATCAACTACTTGGCGTCGGGATTTCTCCTGGCGCTGCTGACGCTTCAGCAGGAACGAGCGGTCTGCGGTCATGGGGTTCGTGCCTGACGGCAGGTGCCGCGAGTGGGCCACGGACGCCCCGACCGCGAGCTTTGTTCCCCGTTCCGCCTATTGCAACTAGGCTGTCTCTTGTGTTCGAGCAAGGAGGCCAACTCACTGAGGAGCTCGAGGCACGCGCACCTACGACCGACCAGCTGCTCCACCCGGTGCTCGAAGTTCTCGCAGACGGCCAGACTCGCGACACTGCGACGGTCGCCAGCATGGCTGCGGACCTGCTGGGCCTGGATGCGGCGACGCGTGCGCTGAGGATCCCTTCAGGGGCTCTGCGAATCGAGCACAGGGTGGGATGGGCACGCACGAGCCTCGTTAGAGCCGGCCTTGTCGAGCAGCCCGGAGAATCGGTCATGCGGATCACCGAGGCAGGACGCGAAGCGCTTGCGTCCGCGACGACCCGCATCGATGATGCCTACCTTCGCGAGCATTGCCCAGCATTTGCCGCCTGGATCGCGGACATGGGCGGAGAGCTGCCCGAGGACGAGCTCGCCGGTGCCGAGCGGCCAGTGGTGTGGCTCGTGCGTGCCGGCAAAGGCGGGATCTTCGCGCCTGACTTCGTGGAGCTGAAAGCCGTTGTGGTTGGTTGGGGAGATACCGGCGACGTCACTGGGCTCTCGCGGGAGGCCGTCAAGGACCTGGTGAAGGATCGCTACCCCAGCATCGCGGGAAGCCGAGCTCTCCACGAGCGCGAATCTGCTTTATCGGCTCGCCAACACGATGAAGCCTGGCGACCTCGTGCTCACGCCCGAGCCGGCCTCGCGCACGCTTCTCATGGGTCGCGTCGACGGGCCGTACGGCTACCTGGATGCGCCTCTTGGCGACGATATCCGGCACAGCCGTCAGGTGCGGTGGTTCGCGCGTGCCGAGCGCGACGAACTCTCCTACGGCGCGAAGAACGCAACCGGCACGCTGCTGACCTTCACTCGGCCGAGCTACGAAACAGAGTTCTCGCGTCTGGCAGAGCTGCACGCCGACGACGCTCCACCGGATCCGCTGCCGCAACATGCTGTCGCCGCCGTGCCCGCGACGCCGCAGCGGGTCTCGATTCCGTCAGACGTGACCGTGCCCAGGCCACAGCTGCGAGACGACTTCCAGACGGTGCCGCGGAAACTGCTTCAGCTGCTGGGAGAGCTCGACTCGGGACAGCTCGCACTCCCCGACTTCCAGCGCAGCTTCGTATGGGCGCCTGACGCCACGAGAGAGCTGATCGTCTCGATCATCCGCTCGTTTCCGGCCGGCGCTCTGCTGCTCCTGCAGGGAGGAGGCACTGCTTTCAAGGCTCGCGCCGTCGAGCAGGCGCCGCCGCTCTCGGTGCAGCCGGGCACGCTGGTCCTCGATGGGCAGCAGCGACTCACCTCGCTCTACCAGGCCCTGTACGGCGTCGGCCTATCACGTTTCTTTCTCGACATGGGCGCGCTGCTGGCCGGCGCCGATGTCAACGAGGCCGTTCGCGCCCTGCCGGCCGAGCGAGCGGCTTCGCTCGAGGCGATCGAGGCGCAGGCCGATGGCCTGATGATGCCCTTGTCGGCAGTCTTGAACGGGGGCGCGGGGCGGTGGCGGGACAAGGTCGTTGAGCTTCGCGCAGACGATGACGAGTCACATGTTCGCGAGCTGCTTCGCGGGCTCGAGGAGGCCTACGTCGACCCTCTCGTCCGGTACGCATTTCCGGTCACGATTCTGCCGACCGACACCGAGCTGGAGGCCGTGTGCACGATCTTCGAGACGCTGAACCGGACCGGCAAGCCGCTCACGCCTTTTGAGCTCATAAGCGCCCGAGCCTTCGCGGGAGGACACAGCCTGCATGACCTCTGGAGCAGAGCGCTGGAGGAGCACCCGATTCTCAGCGACTACGGGATTGAGCCGTACTACGTTCTGCAGGTGATCGCGCTCAGGCTCGGGCTCCCGTGCAAGCGCGGGACCGTTCTCAGCCTGCCGGCCGATGACATCGCCGCCGCGTGGTCAGAGGCCGTCGCCAATACAGCCGCAGCGATGGCGTTGCTCCGTGATGAGTGCGGCGTTCTTGCTCCCAAGTGGCTCCCCTACCGACCGATGCTGATCCCGCTCGCGGCGAGCTGGCGGGAGGTCGCGACGGCTTCCGGGCCCACTGAGGGCGCGATGAGATCGAAGCTCAAGCGCTGGTTCTGGTGCGCTGCGTTCACGGGCGAGTACGAGAGCTCTTCAGCGACGCTCGCAGAACGCGACACCCCGGTTCTCAAGGCTTGGCTGAACGACGGACCGGAGCCGCCGGTAGTTGCGAACTTCAGCTGGAACCCCCAGCGCTGGGAGACGGTCTCCTCGCGCCAACAGGGGCTGTATCGAGCGACCCTCGCGCTGACGCTGACCAGCCGGCCCCGCGACTTCCACACAGGCGCTCCCTTGACCCCCGAGCTGATCGAGGCGCAGCGCATTGATGACCACCACGTCTTCCCTCGCGCGTATCTCACTGAGGTCGGCCTCGGCAGCCCCATCGATTCCGTCCTTAATCACTGCCTGATCGACCGGAAGACGAACCTCAGCATCGGCAAGAAGGCGCCGTCTATCTACCTAAACGAGATCCGGGGGATCCTCGGAGCCGAGCTCGATCAGGTGCTCGAGAGCCACACGCTCCCGGTGGGAGTCGACAGTCCGCTGGCGACCGATGACTTCGATGGATTCCGCTCTTGGCGCATCGAACAGCTCTACGATGCGCTCGCCGAGCGAGCCGGATCTCCCAAGGCTGCGGTCGAGCAACTCGATCCTCAGCGCGCAAAGCTCAACGTCAAGCTGGAGGCTGCCGAGCTCAAGCTCCGAAAGCTCGTTGCGGTACGCCTTGGCGGAGAGGCGGATGCCCTTCCCGATCGCATCGCGGTGAAGGCGCGCGAACGCCTGGAGGCGGCCGCGCGTAAGGGCCCTACCCGGCAGACCGACGGGCCCCCATCGCTTCTCGAGCAGTTGCAGTACCTCGACCTGCGCGATCTGCAGGAGCTGCTGACGGCGAAGGCGACCTGGAAGCGCTTCGAGCCGATCTTCCGCAACAAGGACATGCTCAATATGCGCTTCATGCAGCTGGCCGAGCTTCGCAACGCCATCCGTCACAGTCGTGAGGTAACCGGCGTGATGATTAAGGACGGCGAGGCGGCTCTGCTCTGGTTCGAAAAAGTGCTCTAAGGGTCTTCGCTAGAAGTCTTTAGAACACGCTAGAGGACCGTAGTGCACCGCAGGGTTTGCTAGACGCATCTTGAAACTCATGGTCGCGGCCACGTGCAGGGTCTTTACGGTCGCCAGCGCGCTCTTCGCCCGGGCGCGCGCCGGCATCAGCCTCCCTGTGCTCCTGGGCGCTTGGCAGCCGCCTCGCCGCAGAGCACGGCTCGGACCGCTGCAGGCAGACGCTCGCGTCGGGCCGGGGTGCGCTCACCCGAGACGAGCTCGCGATGCGCGAAGCCGCGGGGCAGGTCGACGAGTGCGAGCAGCACAAGATCTCGTCCGCGACGGTCCGCGCGCCCGTAGAGGGCGCGTGCGAGGCCTGTCATCAGGCTCGAGAATTCGGTCGTTGACGCTCTGTAGCTCCGCCGCAATCTCTCCTACGTTGAGCTCGAGCAGATCCCCCTGTCGCAGCACATCGAGCAGCAGCGTGTCCTGTGGCTCGGCTAGGCAATGGTCATACATCGCAAGCGCGATCGCGACCGCGCTCTCGACGGGGCGCTCTGTAGAGGCCGGAACCACCAGTGCACGGCCCTGGTTTCGCCGTACCGCACGTAGCCACACGCTCGCTAGCAGCTCGTCGATCGAGCGGAAGCGATGGTAGATCGAGCCTACGGGCACGCCCGCCACTGCGGCGATGGCTTCCACGGTTGCCGCACGTGCGCCGCGAGCGATCACGACCTCCCGCGCCGCGTCGAGGATCTCATCCGTCGAGAAGACATGTCTTGCCATTGGCCTTGTAAAGTCTACCTTCTAGAGCAAATCTTCTAGAAAGGGCAAGTCGTGGTTTCACTGACGCGCGAGGGCGATGTGTTCATCCTCGACCTGGGCGACGGAGAGAATCGCTTCAACGGCGAGTCGCTTGACATGCTCGAGACATGCCTGCAGGAGGTCGAAGCAGGCGCGCCGGCGGCGCTGGTCACGACCGCACGGGGCAAGATCTGGTCGAATGGCCTGGATCTCGAATGGATGGCAACGCAGGGCGAGGGAGCGGTGCCCTTCGTCGGCCGCGTGCAGGAGCTGCTCGCGCGCGTCCTCGAGATCGGCGTGCCGACCGTTGCTGCGCTGCAAGGCCATACCTTCGCAGCCGGCGCGATGCTGGCGCTCGCGCATGACCAGCGCGTGATGCGGGCCGACCGCGGCTACTTCTGTCTGCCGGAGGTCGACATCGGCATTCCCTTCACGCCGGGGATGAGCGCACTGATCGCAGCGCGACTACCCGTGCGTACAGCGATCGAATCGATGACGACTGGCCGCCGCTACGGTGGCAGCGACGCACTCGCGGCAGGGATTGTCGACGAGGCGGTCGCCGAGCAGGATGTGCTCTCGCATGCGCTCGAACGGGCTGCGGCCCTGGCCGGCAAGGATCCGGGCACGCTGCAGATGATCAAGCAGCGCCTTCACGAGCCTGTGTTGGCGGTGCTGCGCGAACCGCCTGGCGCTTGAGTACCTGCAAGAGATGTCTCCGGGCTAGGCTAAACCCATGCTGACCCGCGAACCGCCCGAGCAGCTGCACTCGACAAGCAGCACCTTCAGCCGAGACGGTTACACCACGATCGAAGGCTTCCTCGACGACACCCTCCTTGTGCGCCTGCACGAGCACGTCGAGCGTGCCCTACAGGCGCCGATCGAGCCGGGCTGTGAGCGCCCCAACAACCGCTTGGTCTCCTTGCGCTGGAATGACCCAATAGTCGACTTGATCCTCTCGCAAGCAGGCCCCATCGACGCGCTCGCCTCGCTCCTCACAGCCACCGACCTGCGCTGGATCTCCGGCTACCTGAGCATCAAGGATTCCCACAGCCAGGCGCTTTGGTGGCACCAGGATTGGTGGTGCTGGCACCACCCGGTCAGCCTCCGCCCCGAGGCGCCTCAGGTCGCGTTGCTCTGCTATCTCGGCGACACCAGCGAGCGGAACGGCGCGCTCCGGGTCCTGCCTGGCTCACACCACCGTAGCCACGCTCTGCACGAGGCGCTGCCACACGCTCACGCCGAGGGTGAGCAGCTCGCGCCCGGGCACGCAGCCTTCGCGGACCAACCCGGCCAGGTGACACTGCACGCGCGCGCCGGCGACGCGGTCGTGATCGACTATCGCCTCCTGCACAGCGCCCACGCGAACCTCTCAGCGGAGCGCCGTGACTGTGTGCTGCTCTCCTTCACACCCTCCTGGCGCGATCTGCCCGAAGACCTGCGCGCCCATCTCATCCAACATCTTGCCCAGCCGGCCGCCCACGAGCGCGGGGTGGATGATCTGTCGTGGGCGAAGCTGCTGCCGGACTTCGATGGCGTCCGCAAAGATCTCGAGCTCAACCGTACTGCCCCGCCACGCTTCGCCATCTCCCACCCCTGATCTGCGAGGCTGAGACCGTGAAACGTCATCGCGCCAGCACTCGCCAAGCCCACGCGCCTGTCGACCCGCTCGTGGTAAGCGGCTTGACCGAGCTTGCAGCGGGCGCACTGTCCGGTTGGCTCTACACGCTTGTCAAAGCCGACCGTGAGAAGGCCAGTGCGCTGGGGATCACGTCGAGCGCGCGTATTCGCCAGTGGCACCTCGATCTGGTGGCGCTCGGAGGGCTGACCGCGATGGCGGGGACCGCCGTGCCGGATCTGCCGCGCTGGGTCCGCTATCCGCTGGGTGTTGGCGCCTGGACCAACGCGATGTCCTTTCTGCCGCTCGCCTTCGATCCCGAGGTCGAACAGCACCCGGCCTATCGCACTGCCGTCGGCGCATCTTTCGTCTGCACGAGTCTTGGCTTCACCGGTCTGGCGCTCACCGCTGCCCGCCGTCGTCGCCGCTAGCGCCCGTGCGTCTGGTCAGCTACGAAGCGGACGGCCAAGCCAGTGGGGGGGGTCCTGCTCGGTGAGGAGATCCTCGCGCTTGCTGACCTCGGCGCCCCGGCGCACTCCGTCCGTGGCCTGCTCGAGGCAGTCGGCCAAGACGAGCTACTCGCTCTTGCTGAGCGCGCCGAGACGATATCCGAGCGCGTGCAGCGCTCAGCGGTAAGGCTGCTCGCTCCGGTTCCCGACCCCGAGAAGATCATCTGTCTCGGCCTCAACTACCGCGATCACGCGGCCGAGACCGGGCAGGATCCGCCTGCCGCGCCGATGTGGTTTGCGAAGTTCGCCAACTCTCTAATCGGCAGCGGCCAGCAGATCGTGCTCCCCGCCGCGCACCCTGACTATGTCGACTATGAGGCTGAGCTCGCCGTGGTGATCGGGCGCACCGCTCGCAACGTCGACGTCGCAAGCGCATTGCACTACGTGGCCGGTGCGATGCCCTTCAACGATGTCTCCGCGCGCGACCTGCAGATCCAGAACACGCTCTGGACGAGCGGCAAGGCGATCGACACCTTCGCCCCCTGTGGCCCGGCGCTCGTGACGCTTGATGAGATCGACGATCTGCAGAATCTCGCGCTCTGCACGAGGATCGATGGCGAGCTTGTCCAACAGGGGACCACGGCTGATCAGATTTTTGGCGTTGCCGCGACGATCGCCTGGCTCTCGCGCACGCTCACGCTGCGCCCCGGCGACATCATCGCGACCGGGACGCCTGCCGGGGTCGGCGCGAGCAAGGGTCGCTTCCTGCGCCCTGGTGAGACCGTCGAGGTCGAGGTAGCGGGACTCGGCCGGCTCGCAAATCCGGTGCGCGCCGAATAACGCGTCTCCTTAGCCTGCCTCGAGCAGCTCCGACTGCTCGAGCCACGCCCCCTCGAGCTGCTCGCGTTCGCTGCGCAGGCGCTCGAGCTCGCCTTGGAGCTCAGCCAGGCGCACGTGATCGCTCGCGCTCGCGGCCATCTGCTCGCCAAGCGAGCTCTCGCTCGCGTCCAGTGCCTCGATCGCGCGCTCGAGCTTCCGTAGCTCGCGTTCGCTGCGCTCGGTCTCCTTGCGCTCCGCGCGGCGCCTGGCGCCGGGCGCAGGCTCACCTCTCTCGCAGCTCGCGCGGCCGGTCGACTCTCCTCCTGCTCGGCGCGTTCCTTCAGGTACTGCTCGATCCCGCCGGGGAGGTGGCGGATGTGGCCGTGCCCGTCGAGCGCGTAGACGTCATCGCATACGCGCTCGACGAAGTAGCGATCGTGGCTCACGACCACGAGTGTCCCCGGCCAGCCGTCGAGCAGGTCCTCGAGCGCCGTGAGCGTGTCGATATCGAGGTCGTTCGTTGGCTCGTCCAGCAGGAGCACATTCGGCCCTTCCATCAGCAACCGCATCAAAGCCAGCCGGCGGCGCTCACCGCCGGAAAGATCGGCCACGGGCGTGCGCGCCTTCGCGCCGCGAAAGCCAAAGCGATCGCATAGCAGCGCTGCGGTGATTTGCTCCCCGCCGCTGAGCGTCGCTTCGCCGCGCACCTCCTCGAGCGCCTCGAGCACGCCGAGCGTCTCCGGCAACTCGCTGGTCTCCTGAGAGAGGTGCGCCAAGCGGACGGTCGATCCTCGTTCGACCTTGCCCCCGCTCGGCTCAAGCTCCCCCGCGAGCAGCCTCAGCAGCGATGTCTTACCCGAGCCGTTCACACCGACGATCGCGACGCGATCGCCCGGCCCGAGCCGCCAGGTCACATCGTGAAGTAGCTCGCGAGCACCGAGCTTGAGTGAGACCTCGACCGCATCCAGCACGCGGTCGCCGAGGCGCGAGGTGGCAAAGCGCAGCAGCTCCGCGCGGTCACGCGCCTGTGGCTCATCGGCGATCAGCGCGTTGGCCGTCTCGATCCGGAACTTTGGCTTGGCCGTGCGCGCCGGGGGGCCGCGCCTCAGCCATGCGAGCTCCTTGCGCACGAGCTGGCGGCGCTTGTCCTCGCGCGAGGAGGCCTGGCGTTCGCGCTCTGCTCGGGCGAGCACGTAGGCCGCATAGCCGCCCTCGTATTCATGGATCTCTCCATCGGCGAGCTCCCAGGTCGCCGTGCAGACCGCATCCAGGAACCAGCGGTCGTGCGTGACCACGACCATCGCCCCGCGACGCGCGGCGAGGTGGCGCGCAAGCCAGTCGACCCCTTCAACGTCGAGGTGGTTCGTGGGCTCATCGAGCAGCAGCAGCTCAGGCGGTTCCAGCAGCAGGCGCGCGAGCGCGATCCGCCTGCGCTCGCCGCCCGAGAGCCCTGCGATCGGTGTGTCGATGCCTTTGGCGAAAAGCTCCACCGAGACGCCGCCGAGGAGACCCTCGAGCACGCCGCGAAATGCGCTGTCACCCGCCCACTCGTGCTCGGCGCGCGAGCCCACGAGCGCTTCGCGCACGCTCTGGTGCTCATCGAGCTCGTCGCGCTGTCCAACCAACGCAACCTCAACGTCCCCCGCACGGATGATCTCGCCCGCATCGGCTTCCTCGAGCCCCGCGAGCAGGCGCAACAGCGTTGACTTGCCGCCCCCGTTCTGGCCCACGAGGCCGATCCGTTCGCCCGCCGAGATGCCGAGCGTGATGCCATGCAGCACCGAGCGGCTTCCGTAGCTCTTCTCGACGTCCTTCAGGTTCAGCAGGTTGCGTGCCACAGCCCCATAATTACGAGGTGGCCTTCGCTCCGCCCGCACGGCACCTCTTGCGCGCAAAGGACCTTGCCGACGCGCGCTACTTCGAGCCGCTCGGCGTCGATGACATGGCGCGCTCCGCTGGCCTCTCGCGCGCCCATTTCAGCCGCGAGTTTCGTCGCGCTTTCGGCGAGTCGCCGCACGCCTATCTGCTGACCCGCCGGCTGGAGCGGGCCGCGGCGCTGCTGCGCACCACCGATCGCTCGGTCGCCGAGATCTGTTTCTCGGTCGGCCTGCAAAGCGTGGGCTCCTTCACCACGAGCTTCACGCGCACCTTTGGACGCTCACCGACCGCCTATCGCGTTGAGTTTCCTCCGGCCGCGCAGATGGCGCTCGTTCCCTCCTGTGTGCTGCGCGCATATGGCCGTCCCCAACACAGCACGTTTCGAGAAGACAGCAGCTGAGCTCGGACCTAGCATGGTCGACATCAGTGAAGTCGACCTAAGGAGGTTCCGATGATCAAAATCGCAAACGCCCAGCTGTGGGTGAACGACCAGGAGGAGGCACTCGCCTTCTATACCCAGAAGGTCGGCTGGGAGGTCCGCGCTGACGTGACCCTGCCCGAGATGGGCGGTTTCCGCTGGCTCTCCGTCGGTCCCGCCGCGCAGCCCGACGTCGCGGTCGTGCTGATGGCGATCCCCGAGCCGCCGATTATGGACGCCGATTCCGCCGAGCAGGTGCGCACGCTGATGGCCAAGGGCTACGCCGGCACGATTTTCCTTACGACCGATGACTGCCAGGCATCCTGCGAAGAGCTCAAGGCGCGTGGCGTCGAGTTCAGCGAGGAGCCCGAAGACCGCCCCTACGGGATCGACTCAGCCTTTCGCGACCCCTCGGGCAACTCGATTCGGATGGCCCAGCTGCGCGAGTTGGCCTCCGTCTGAGCAGCGCCACCGCTTCGATCGATCCGGCGCAGGCAGCTAGGGCTGCGCCGGATCCGCGAAAGGCCTCGGCCGCGGGCTTCGAGCTGCGCTGTGCCGCCATTTCGGCCTGAACTGCCCCAACCCAGTCGTCGAGCTCCTGCCAGCGCCGATATAGCCACGCGATCAGCGCATCGCGCTCCTGCGGGATCTCGGCAGCTGCGAAGCGCCAGAAGCGCAGACGCACCGTGCTGCCCACGAGGCCGCCCGCCCAGATATCGCTGATGTACTCAAAGCCATCGAGGCCCACGTGGCCGAAGATCACGACGTCCGCATCACGCGCGCCTTCGAGCAGCGCAAGCGTTCCGCCGAGGCGCGGCGGCAACAGGTTGTTCAGCCCCTCCGCAAGCGGTGCGATCTCGGGCTGGCGCTCGGCGATGATCTCCTTCGCGCGCGCGAGCTTCTCAGGGGTCCAGCGCGTGCCCTCGGGGTAGATCAGAGGCCGTCGCGCTCGGACAGGTTGAGCGTGAGGCTGCGCGCGCGCTCGAGCTCCGCAGCCGTGTCCCCCGAGGCACGCCGCACGAACAGCGTCGGCACCCAGCGCCCGCCGATGTCGATCGTTGGCAACATCTGTAGCTCGCGCTTGATGATGAAGCGGAAACCTAGGCCATGGGCGTGGCCGAGGATCGCGTCGGGTAGGGCGTTATCGATGATGCTCGCGTGGCGGATCATCACGAGCACCGGCCCTCCTCCCGCGAGCTCGAGATCCTCGATCTCAAAGCGCAACCCGAACAGCAGGCGAATGCCAGCGAGGTGGCTGCGCAGCCAGCGACGCTTGACGCGGTAGACCCCCTCACGGCGCCGCGCGCTGTCACGCCCGCCTGCCGCAAGCCACACCACGAACAGCCCGGTCAGCCCGTAGAGCTCGCCCACCAGGAACCACCACCCCATCGCCAGCAGGCGCACGGCCATCCACGGCTTGCGCCGCCGCAACCACAGCGCGAGGTCCACCACCACGGCGATCAACATCAAAAGTGGCGAGAGCAGGGTGACGCAGCAGAAACAGAATGACCTCGACCGTGATGCCGCGAACGCGACGCCACAGGCGGGCGCCGAGCGGACCCTCGTCGGGGATCAGCGGCCCCAGCTCTCCCATTGACCGGAATCGTACTCTCGTCCGCCCCGCTGAGCCGCACCGGCGCGCGCTAGCGCAAACGGGCCGCGACTGGACACTCGTTCGATTCAGGCTCTCGAGGCTTTAAGTTGCATCTGCCTGGCGCCGAAATCGAAGTGTGTGCGCCCAGCTGCGCACGCCTCGGACCCCAGCCGAGTCCCTCACGAGCGCGCAAGCAAGAAAGGGAGGCCGACGATGCTGAGCAAAGTCGACACAGCCAGCCCCCACGAGGTCGGTCCGGTGGAGTTCGCCATCACCTGCCGTGAGCTCGACGAGCGCACCAACCTGATCTCCGTCGAAGGCGATCTCGACCTCTCCACCGCACCGCGCCTGAAGTGGATGCTGCTCGACTCACTGCAGGAGGACCGCGATCGCATCATCCTTGACCTCTCGCTCACCGACTTCATGGACTCGACCGCGCTCGGCGTGCTCGTCGTGGTCAACCGTCGCCTCGCCGCAGATGCGCGCCTGGCAATCGTCTGCAACAGGGAAGCCGTGCTGCGGATCTTCGAGCTCTCGGGGATGGATGGCGCCTTCGCGATCTACCCGAGCTTCGCGGAGGCCTACGCCAGTGTGCACCAGACCGCGACGGGAGCCGACTGATCTGTTGTGCGCCGTCGGCGACTCCTAAGCACCCTCACCGTAACTCTCGCCGCGCTCTCGCTGGCCTCAATTTCCTCGGCCACAGCGCGCTCCAACCACCACGCTGACCACGCGAAGGGGGCGCCAACCGAAGTCCCTAGCGCCGGCACACCCGCTGAACCGAGCCAGCCCGCTAGTGAAACCAGCGTAAGTACTCCCGCGCAAACGTCTCCTCATGCGCATCGCTCCGATCCCGCGCAGCATGACCAGAGTGCTGGGAAGGGCACGGGTCACGGGCACGCAAGGGAAACCAATTCCGGCCAGGAAAAGGGCGCCGGCTCCGACGCGCAGGCGCAGGCCAAGCCGGGCAAGGGCCAGGGCCAGGGCGAAGCTGTTCCCCCGCTCGAAACAGAACGTCGTCGCGCGAAGGAACGCGCCGGCAAACCGGCACCTGCGCACGTGAACCGCGGCAAAGCCAAACAGATCGAAGCCACGCACGCGAGCTCCCCGCCGGCTGAAGGCTCACCAGGCTCGAGCGAAACCCCAGTGGTGCCGAGCCCCTCGGCGCCGAGCGCCACCGCGACCGTCGCCAGCGCCCCCACGCCCGCGACCACGACACAGCCAGCCCAGCCCAGCACTGCACCCGCGACGCTCGCTGTTCGTCCGCAACCCACAGGACGCAAGCGTACGACGCATCGACGCGGCGCGACCGCGACGAGGCACGCGACGCGAACCCCAGCTCTATCCACGCCCGCTCTGCTCGCGGCAGGCACCGCGACGCCCGTCCCCGCGCGCACCGTAAAGCCCGCGAAACGGGCCGCACGGCACACCAAGGCCCGCGAAACGACCTCGCCGCTGGCGAGAACCATCACCAAGATCGTTGGTGTGGTGCCCACGCCGGTGCGCGTGCTGATCGGTGCGCTGCTCGTGCTCGCCTTCGCGCTCGGTGTTCGCTCGCGTCTGATTGCGCGACGCGCTCGCCGCCTCGAGCTTCAGCGTGGTCAGCTGCTCGAGGATGTCGGTTTGCTGCAGGCCGCGCTGCTGCCCGTCACGCCTGCGCGCCTAGGTCCCGTCGGCACGAGCACCGCCTATCGGCCCGCCGCCGGGCCCGCCGCCGGGGGCGACTTCTACGACGTCTTCGCGCTCGAGGACGGCCAGCTCGCTGTGATCGTCGGCGACGTCTCCGGTCATGGTCGCGAGGCGCTCCCTCACACCGCGCTCGTGCGCTTCACGCTGCGGGCCTACCTAGAGGCTGGCCTCTCCCCGCGTGGAGCAGTGCAGACTGCCGGAGCCGTGCTCGAGCACCAGCTCGGCGGGTCCTTTGCGACCGTGATCGCAGCCACCTACAACCCCCGCGAGCGTCGCCTCGTCTACGCGAGCGCCGGACATCCGCCGCCGGTTGTGCTCGGGACGAGTCCTGAGCCACAGGCGCTCGAGCCGGTCACCGTCTGCTCCTCGCCTCCGCTCGGCGTTGGCATGGCCACGGGCACCAGACAGAGCGTCGTCTCGATCCCCGGCGCAGCACGGATCTGCTTCTACACCGACGGCGTGACCGAGGCCAGGATCGGCAGGGAGCTGTTTGGGTCGCAGCGCCTCGCGCAGACGCTCGCGCAGGTCGGGCCCGCGGGCGATGCCGCCGAGCTGCTCGACCGGGTCTCCGCGCAGGCCGACAGGCGCCCGGATGACATGGCCGCATGCCTGCTGAACGTCACCGGCGCAGCCGAGAGCCCGCGCGGGCTCCTCGAGGAGATCGAGCTCGATCGCGAGACCGTCAAAAGCGAGCGTGCCCGGCAGCTGCTGCTCGCCTGCGGCGTCGAGGCGAGCGAAGCGACTGCCGTGCTGAGCTCGGCCGCGCGCGTTGTCGCGCGCGAGGGCAGCGTCGTGCTCGAGCTGCACCGCGCTGCTGGCCAGGCGCGCGTGGATTTCCAAAACAACAACCTCACATACCTGCAGACGCGCCACGCGGCGCGGCAGGCCGACAGGATGGTGACGCTATGAGCGCTGGACCTGCACTTGCCCCCGATGCCGCCATGGTTCTTGGAATCGCTTCCACCGCGATGCCCTTCGCCCGCAATCGCGAGGCCGAGGCCGAGCGCTGGCTGCGACTGCTGCGCCTACACGGCGAGGTCGGCATCGCGCTTCAAGCGCTCGGTGTCAGCGAGACCTCGCTGCCGCTGCCCGTCGACGAGGATCGCGTCGACCGCCCCGATGAGGTCCCCGATCTCGATGGAGTCGAAGCCGTCACCGAGCACACCGTGCGCATCGCGCGCGAACGCGGCGCCAATGGGGTGGCCACAACGGACGTGCTGCTGGCAGTGATGCACGTATACGGCGAGGACTTCGATCGCGTGCTGCTCGCGCATGGCACCGACCGCGACGAGGTGCTCGAGCGTCTCACCGCGCTCTAGCCGCAGCACAGCCTCGCATCTGCGCCCGCAGTGCTCGACACTCCGGCCATCGCGCCAGCGCTTAACAACCACGAGTCGCATCCTCTCGGGGCCCTCGCCAAGCGGCTGATCGCGCGTCGCGCGTCGATCCTTGCGGTGATCGCGCTCAGCGCGCTGGCAGTTGGTGCGGCGCTGCATCTCGCGGGCCAAGGTGCGAGCGGAAGCGATCTCTGGCTGGCTGCCGTCGCGCTGCTCGCAGCCGCGCTCGCAGCAGAGGTGCTGCGCACGATTCTGATCGAACGGCACATGGGCGTCGACACGATCGCGCTCGTGGCGATGGTCGGAGCGCTCGCGCTCGGTGAAGAGCTTGCGGGGCTGATCGTGGGGATCATGTTCAGCGGCGGGGCGACGCTCGAGCAGCTCGCCTCCAGCCGCGCACGGCGCGAGCTGACCGCGCTGATTCAACGAGCGCCCAAGGTCGCGCAGCGGCGGACTGCGGAGGGTGTTGAGGAGGTCCCGATCGAGCAGGTCGAGGCGGGCGAGGTGCTGCTCGTGCGCACAGGCGAGGTGATCCCAGTCGATGGCACCGTGCAGAGCGCCGAGGCAGTCGTCGATACCAGCGCGCTGACCGGCGAGCCGCTGCCGATCAGCGTTGCGCGTGGGATGGGCGTGCTGAGCGGCGCCGCCAACGCGGGCGCTCCCTTCGACGTGCGCGCCGATCGCCCGGCCCGCGAGAGCGCCTACGCGGCGCTTGTGCGACTGGTCGAGCAGGCCCAGACGCAACGCGCACCCTTCGTGCGTCTCGCCGACCGCTATGCGGGCATCTTCCTGCCGGTGACGGTTCTCGTTGCGGGCCTGGCCTGGGCGCTCAGCGGTGACGCGGTGCGCGCACTGGCCGTGGTCGTGGTCGCCACGCCCTGTCCGCTGATTCTGGCCGCGCCGATCGCCTTTGTGTCGGGGCTCTCGCGGGCCGCCCGTGCCGGTGTGATCGTCAAGGGCGCCTCCGCAATTGAGGCGCTCGGAGGGGCACGCACTGTGCTCTTCGACAAGACCGGCACGCTCACGATCGGCACCCCGCTCGTACGTGATGTGTTTGCGCTCGAGCCGCTGCAGCGGAATCGAGCTGCTGCGCCTGGCGGCGTCGGTCGATCAGATGTCCGCGCACGTGCTCGGCGACGCGCTCGTGCAGGCCGCCAAGCAGGCCGAGCTCGTGCTCGCAATGCCAACCCAGGTGCACGAGGAGCCGGGCCGTGGCATCGCGGGCGACGTCGAAGGTCGGCGCGTGGCGGTCGGTAGCCGTGACTTCCTCGCCGGCGAGGGCGTGCCTCGCGAGCAGCTCGCCGAGGCCACGGCGCTGAGCGGCCACGGCTCCGGGGAGGCGCAGATCCTGGTTGCGCTTGAAGGGGACCTAGCCGGCGTGATCGTGATGGCGGATCGAGCTGCGCGGAGATGCCGCGAGCATCGTCGCGCGCCTACGCCAAGAGGGCGTGCGCCACGTCGCGATCGTCTCTGGTGATCGCCGCTCCGTCGCAGAGCGGCTCGGTCGCGAACTCGGCGTCGACCGGGTCTACTCCGAGCAGACCCCGACCGAGAAGCTGGAGGTGGTGCAGAGCCTGCGTCGTGACGCACGACTGCGCCCGGTCGTGATGGTCGGCGACGGCGTCAACGACGCTCCTGCGCTGGCGCTCGCCGACGTCGGGATCGCGATGGGCGCCGCGGGAGCGACGGTCTCATCAGAGACCGCCGACGCGGTGATCGTCGTCGACCGTATAGATCGCGTTGCCGACGCCGTTCACGTCGGGCGCCGGTCTTTGTATGTGGCGCGGCAGAGCGTGCTTGTCGGTATGGGCCTCAGCATTGCCGCGATGGCGGTCGCGGCCTTTGGTTACCTGCCACCGGTCGCCGGGGCGCTACTGCAAGAGGGCATCGACCTCGCCGTGATTCTCAACGCGCTGCGTGCGCTCGCTGGCTGAGCCTGCTCTCGGCTCAAGGTCCGCTCGCGTCTGCGCAGCAGGCCACGGCGTAGCTCATCGGCACCCCAAACGATCAACGGGAAGGGCACGAGCAGCAGCAGGTCGCGGGCGGGCGGTGCGGCGGTACCGAGTAGCGATTGCAGCGGCGGTGCGTAGACGAACAGCGCCGCTAGCGCGAGCTCGGCAAGGATCCCGAGCAGCAGATAGCGGTTGCTGAAGACCCCGATCGAGCGCAGCGAGCCGTGCGGCGTGCGCACCGCGAAGGCCGTGCCGATCTGCCCGGCGATCATGCCGAGGAAGGTCATCGTCGTGGCCTGCAGGTAGGCGTGGTGCAGGGGATGCCCGGCGCCGACAGGGTCGCTCAAATGCCACCCCGCGTCATGCAGGACGTAAAAGAAGCCGGCGAGCGATAGCGCTGCGACCAGGCCCCCGAGGAACAGCCAGGCGCGCAGCAGCATCGGGCCGCGAATAACGCCCTCGCTGCGGGGTCGCGGAGGACGCTGCATCAGATCATGCTCGGCCGGGTCGCGGGCAAGTGCCAGCGAGGGGAGCGTCTCGGTCCCGACGTCGAAGGCCAGGATCTGCAGTACGCTCAGCGGTAGCGGGATCGCTCCCCCGCTGAGCGCGAATACGAGGAAGGGAATAACCTCAGGCGTGGCGTGCGCGAAGATGTAGACGATGAACTTGCGCACGTTCTCATAGACGCGGCGGCCGGCCTCGACGGCCACGATGATCGTCGCGAAGTTGTCATCGGTAAGCACCATCGTCGAAGCCTCGCGCGCGACATCTGTGCCGCTGAGTCCCATCGCCACGCCGATGTCCGCGCGGCGTAGAGCTGGCGCATCATTGACGCCATCGCCGGTCATCGCGATCGTGTGTCCCTGCGCGCGTAGCGCCTCAGCGATCTGCAGCTTCGCCTCTGGTGAGGCACGGGCGAAGACCAGCTCCTCGCCGCCGGCGAGCAGCTCTGAGAGCTCGCGCTCGTGCCGATGGTCGATGCGCGCAGCATCCACACTCCGCGGCTGATCGCCGCCGATGCCCACATCACGAGCGATCGCTGCGGCGGTCAGCGGATGATCGCCGGTGATCACGATGATCCGGATCCCTGCCGCGTGACAGGCTGCCACGGCCTGGTGCACCTCGGGGCGGGGCGGGTCATGCAGGGCGATCAGGCCGAGGAAGCAGAGCTCACGCTCGACATCCTCGCGAGGCAGATCGTGGCTCTCTGCGGGAAGGCTGCGCTGTGCGAGCGCCAGCACGCGTCTGCCGGCGCGCGCGAAGTCCTCGACCTGGCCGGTGATGCGCCGGCGCTGTGCCGCGTCCAACTCGATCTCTGAGCCGTCGGCAGCGAGCGTGCTCGTGCAGCGCGGAAGCACGCTCTCAGGCGCGCCCTTGGTGTGTGCGCGCAGTCTCCCCTCGGTGGCGTCGAGCGTCGTCATCAGCTTGAGCGCGGGATCGAAGCCATAGCGCCCGCGGCGTGTGTGCTCCCGTGTCTGCGCGTCGCTGTCGGCACCGAGCAGCCGCGCGGCACGCAGCACACCGATCTCGGTTGGGTCGCCGCTCGCTTCCCGTCCTGCTTCCAGCCTCGCGTTGTTGCAGGCGACGCCTGCTGTCGCAAGCGCCATCGCGCTCGGCTCTTCGCGCACGCTTTGCGCCAGCAGGTCCTGCTCGTTGTCGATCTCGACCTCCACGGTCGGCGTCCAGATCGCCACGGGTCGCATGCGGTTCTCGGTCAGGGTCCCGGTCTTGTCCGTGCAGATCACGTCGGTGCAGCCGAGCGTCTCAACCGCGCTCAGACGCTTGACGAGCGCGCCGCGGCGCGCGAGCGATCTGACCGCGACCGCGAGCGCCAGGGTGATCACTGGCAGTAGCCCCTCGGGGACGTTGCCGGCGAGCAGGCCGACAGCGAAGACGACGCTGTTGCGCAGCGAAAGTCCGGCTCCGAACATGGCGACGGGTATGAAGGCAACCGCGAGCCCAACCGCGACGGCTGCGATCAGCCACGCGACGCGGCGGACCTGGCGCTCGAGCGGGCTCGGCTCTGGCTCGACGCGCTCGGAGAGCGCCGCGATACGCCCGAGCTCGGTGTGCATCCCGGTTGCGAACACCACCCCCTGCCCCTCACCCCCGGTGCAGGCCGTGCCGCTGAACACGAGGTCTCGAGCTTCCAGGCGCGGCACGTCGCGGTCATCGGCCCCCGCTGTGCGCAGCACCGGCGCTGACTCACCCGTGAGCGTCGAGGTATCGATCTCGAGCGAGCCCTCCAGCAGACGCATGTCGGCGGCGATGCGATCGCCCTCGGCGATCAGCACAACATCGCCCTTGACGAGGCCGATCGCCTCGATCAGCGTCGGCTCGCCGCCGCGCAGCACGCGTACATGCTGGGGCATGTACTGGGCAAGCGCCTCGACGGCGCGCTCGGCCTGCAGCTCCTGCACGAAGGCAAAGCCCGCGTTCAAGAAGATCACGAGCACGATAGCCACAGCGATCGTCTCGCTGCCGACCGCGAAGGCTAGCGCCCCGGCCAGCCACAGCAACAGCGCCAGCGGGTGGGTGAGCTGGCGGGCAAGCTCTCCAGGCCAATGTGCTCCGCCACGGCGACGCAGCTCGTTGGTCCCGTACTGAATAAGTCGTCGCTCAGCCTCGGCCGAGGAAAGGCCGTGGCGCGAGCTGTGCAGATCGCGCAGCAGCTGAGGCATCATCTCGGTGCCGTCGAGGTCCGCCTCGCCGCTCTCCATGTCGCTAGCGCCAGATGATCCGCACGCGCGGGCCCTGCTGGTCCGACTCCTCGCTCCAGCGCCGCCACGGACGCAGCGCGAGGTTCACGAGCGAGACGAGCACGGCGCCGGCCAGCGTCGAGAAGAAGCCCCCGACCTGCAGGCCGTCCACGAGGCCGCTCGTGATCCACAGCATCAGCGCGTTGACGAGCAGCAGCGCGGCGCCCAGCGAGAGGATCACGGCGGGGAGGGTCATCAAGACGACGATCGGTCGCAGTGCGAAGTTGACGAGCGCGAGGATCGCGCCGGCCAGCAGCAGCGTGCCGAGGTCGTTGCCGTAGGAGATCGCAGGCACGATCGCCGCTGCCACCACAAGGCCCAAACAGTTACCCAGCCACACGATCACCACGCGCATCAAGGTCGAACCCATCTGCACAGCCTACGCCGTCGCTTCGCGCCGTTGCTTCGGTCTTGCACGGAGGCAAGGGGTGAAATTCACGGATGTGGCGCCGGGGCAGATGGGCGAGGCTGAGATGATGCCGGGCCGCAGCTATCGGGTTGGTCGCATCGCGGGCATCCCCGTGGGCGTCAGCCCGCTGTGGCTGGTGATCCTCGCGCTGATCACCTGGTCGCTGGGGGAGGGCTACTTCCCCGAAGAAGTTCACGGCATCTCGCCGCTGGCGGCCTATGCGCTCGGCTTGGCAAGCGCGCTGCTGCTGTTCGCGAGCATCCTCGCGCACGAGTTCGGACACGCGCTCGTGGCACGCCGGCGGGGGATCGAAGTCGAGGAGATCGACCTGTGGCTGCTGGGTGGGGTCTCGCGCCTGCACGGCGAAGCGCACGAGCCGATGGACGAGCTGCGCTTCGCGCTGGCGGGCCCCGCTGTCACGGCTGTCGTGGCTGCGGTCTTTGGCGCGATCGCGCTGGCGCTGCCCGCTTCCACACCCGCTGCTCTCAGCGCGCTCGTGACCTACCAGGCGCTGATCAACGGCATGATCCTCGTCTTCAACCTGATGCCCGCCTTCCCGCTCGACGGGGGTCGTGTGCTGCGCTCGCTGTTGTGGCGCCGCAGCGGCGAGATCGCAAGTGCGACCGACAAGGCAGCCTCCTGGGGACGCGGCTTCGGCTACCTGTTGATCGGCCTCGGCGCGCTCGAGGTGTTCGAGGGGGTGCCTGCGGGACTATGGCTGGCGTTGATCGGTTGCTTTGTGGTGGCGGCCGCGAGCGCCGAGGCCACTGCAACCCACGTCAGGGCCGCGCTCGGTGGCGTGCGCGTGCGCGAGCTGATGTCCGCGTCCGCGCTCAGCATCCCCGCGCTGACGCCCGCTGCGGAGCTCGCGCGTGACTACTTCCTTGTCTACCCCTACACCGCGTTCCCGGTCGTCGACGAGCGCGGCATCGCGCTCGGGCTGTTGAGCGCAGATCAGCTGAAGGCGCTCGCGCCCGCCTGGCAGTCGAGCTACTCCGTCTCTGCCGGGACGATCGCCGAGCGCGACCCGTCGCTGATCGTCTCTGCAGAGGAGCTTGCCATCGCTGTGCTCGAGCGCCCCGCGTTTGTGCGGGTGGGTCGGGCCGTGGCCGTCGACGCGGAAGGGAGGCCGGTGGGCCTGCTCTCGATCACCGACGTGCAACGCGCGCTGCGTCAAGCTCCGGCAAGCACACGCAGCGGGGTCATGCGCGTCACGCGCCACGCCGGGTAGATACCCCCGAGCACGCCGATCGCGACACCCACGAGCAGCCCGCGTCCAAGGCCCCAGGCGGTGATTGAAGGCGTGACATAGCTGCTCACGCCAAGCGCCGAGACGAGCAGACCTCCACCTACGACGCCCAGCAGCAAGCCGGCCGCGGCGCCGATCATGCTGACCGCGACGCCTTCGCCGAGGATCAGCGAGGCCACGCGCGCCGGCGCCCAGCCGACCGTGCTGAGCAGCCCCAGCTCACCCTGGCGTTCCATGATCGACATCGCCATCGTGTTGGCGACGCTGATCGCTCCGACGATCAAGGCGATCACAACGATCACGAGGATCGCCTTGGAGATCAGCGTGCTGTTGGCCCCCGCGCGTAGGGCCTGCTGTGGGTCGGTGATCGTCTGTGTGCCGGGGAGCTCCTGCTCGATGCGCCTCGCAGCCACGCTTGCACGTGTTCCCGCGCGAAGCTGCACGACCGCGTCGGTAATCTCGCCCGGGCGCCCCCTCAGGCGCTGCGCCTCAGCCAGCGGTAGGACCGCGCCGGAGTCCTCGAAGAGGATGCCCGAGTGATAGACGCCGGCGATCAGATAGGAGCGCGAGGCGATGCGCAGGCGCTCGCCCGGTGCGAGGTGCAGGTGTGCCGCCAGGTGCTCACCGATCAGCACCTGTGGTGCGCTGCCTGAGGGACTCTGGCCTGCGCTCAGCACGAGGCCGCGGCTGAAGAAGCCCTTGGGCTTCGCTCCGAAGACCACCGCCGCGGGGTCGGCCGCGACGCCTTCGACGATCAGCTGCAGCGGCGTGGCGCGCTCAACCTCGGGGCTGCGCTCGAGGCGGGTGAGAATCGATTCAGGCAGGATCGAGGCGGTCGGATCTGAGACGTTCGCCTGGAAGACGCCGAGGTCTGAGCCGCCGAGATGCACGAAGCCCGCGGCCGTCTCCTTGAGTCCCTGCGTGAAGGACAGCAGCGCGACGATTGTCGCCACGCCTAGCGCGATGCCGGCCGCGGTGAACACGGTGCGGGCGGAGCGCCGCAGGAGGTTGGTGGTGATGATCGCGAGCATGGTTGGCCTCTAACCCGAGCTGAGTGCCCTTAGCTGGGGGGCGTCGAGGTGTCCGTCGGTGAGCGTGATCGTGCGGTCGGCGCGCTCGCCGAGGGCCGGGTCGTAGCTAACGAGCACGAGCGTCATGCCGAGCCGCTCGCGCAGTCCGAAGAGCAGATCAAGCACGCGCTCTGAGGTGCGCGAGTCGAGCGCCCCGGTCGGCTCATCGGCGAGCAGTAGCCGCGGTTCGTTGGCCAGCGCGCGCGCGACCGCAACGCGCTGGCTCTCACCGCCAGAAAGCTCGCTGGGAAGGTGCTCGGCGCGCTCGGCGAGGCCGACCTCCTCGAGCAGAGCGAGCGCTCGACGGCGGCGCTCGCGCCGGTGCATGCCGGCGCCGATCAGCGGGACTTCCACGTTCGCGCGTGCGCTCAGGGCGCCGAGCAGCAGATGGCGCTGGAACACAAAGCCGACCACTTCGCGCCGTGCCCGTGCGGGCCGGGGCTCGCGCCACAGCGCGCTCCCGTCGATCAGCACACGGCCGCTGTCGGGCTGCTCGAGACCGCCGATCAGCGCGAGCAGGGTGCTCTTGCCCGAGCCGGAGCGCCCGGCCACCGCGACGGCCTCGCCGGGGGTGATGTGCAGCGAGACCTCCTGCAGGGCCCGGATCTGCCCAAAGCCCTTGCTCACCTGCTCGACGCTAACCTCCGCGCCGCCGCGAGTGTTCATCTGGCTACCCGCACCGCATAGTCGAGATTGACGCTCGTCCCCGCCGAACTGATCACCGCGCGGAAGGTGAGTGGATAGCCCACGGCCGAAGCGGGCCAGTGGAAGACGTCGTGGAAGCGCCCGGTGAAGGCATAGGTCGAGCGGTGGGCCACCACCTGTCCGGCGAACATGTACTCATAGTGAACGCGCGCGTGGACGGGGCGCCCGCTACGGCTGGCTGTGAAGCTGACCGGCCAGGCGCGATCGACGCGCGGGTGGTGAGAGGAGGCATGCATCGTGGCGGCGAGCGTGCCCGCGGAGCCACGCACCGTGTTCGGGGCGGTGATCGAAGGTGCAGCCGATCCGGCTGGTCCGGTGAGCAGGCTCGTGGCGCTCGAGCTGCTCGCTGAGGTGCTGTGGGGGGCGGTCGAGCTCGAGCTCGAGCTGCCCGAGGAACCGCATCCCCCAACGGCCAGCGCGAGCAAGAGGGTCAGGCATGGGAGTGCTCGCCGCGGCGTGGCCGCCCGGCGCAGAGCACTCATTGCTTTGCCATCGCGAGACGGGCCGCATCGAGCAGCACGCGCTGCTCAGCGGCCGCGATCAGGCGTCGCGTGCGATCGACAGCGTCGACGCTGACCGAGATGTTCTCGATACCGAGGCGCACGAGCAGCTCCGCGTACTCCGGGTGCACGGAGGGCGCCTGGCCACAGATCGAGGTGCGCAGGCCGAGCTCGCGGGCGCGCGGGATCAGCGCGGAGAGATAGTCGACCACTGCGGGGTCGCGCTCGTCGAAGGTCGCTGCAAGCACCTCGGAGTCGCGGTCGGCGCCGAGCATCAGCTGGGTGAGGTCGTTCGAGCCGATCGAGATGCCCGCGATCCCGAGCCGGGCGTAGCGCTCGAGGTTGAACAGCACCGAGGGCACCTCGGCCATGATCCAGAGCTCAAAGCTGCGGCGCTCGAGCAGTCCCGCGTCGGCCACGAGCTCGCGGCAGCGCGCGAGCTCGGCTGCGGTCCTGACGAAGGGCAGCATCACGTGGAAGTTCTCGTGTCCGGCGTCCCATACGCGCCGCACGGCCTGCATCTCAAGCGCAAAGACCTCGGGTTCCTGGACGTAGCGCAGGGCGCCGCGGTAGCCGATCATCGGGTTGGCCTCCTGCGGCTCAAAGCGCTCGCCGCCGCGCAGGTTGCGGAACTCGTTGGTACGGAAGTCGATCGTGCGGTAGGTGATTGGGCGCGGGTGAAAGCCAGCGGCGAACACGTTCAGCGCAGCGGCCATGCGCGTCACGAACTCCTCCGTGCGGCCCTCCTCGATCAGCTGCTTCGGGTGCGTTCCTTCGAGTGCCTCGATCACCATCAGCTCGGCGCGTAGCAGCCCTACGCCCTCAACTTCCAAAGCCGCTGTGCGCTGCACCTGGGAGGGCTCTGAGAGATTGACGAGGAGTCGCGTGGCTGTCACCGGCGGCCCGCCCGGTGCCGAGAGAGTCTGGCGGCCCGTTGCGCCCGCAGCCGCGGTTGGGGTGGTGCTCTCGAGGATGCCCTCGAGCACCGTGCCGTGGGTCGCATCGACGGTTACGAGCTCGCCGTCGCGCAGGCGCTTAGTCGCATCGCCCGTGCCGACGATGCAGGGGATGCCGAGCTCACGCGTGACGATCGCGGCGTGGCAGGTCATGCCGCCGGAGTCGGTCACGATCGCTGCTGCCTTGCGCATCAGCGGCACCCAATCCGGCGTGGTCATGTGCGCGACGAGCACGTCGCCCTCGTTGAAAGCCTGCGTGTCGTGCGGGTCGCTGAGCAGGCGCACGCGGCCGCTCGCTGAACCCGGCGCGGCGCCGAGGCCGCGCACGAGGATCTCTCCGCTGGCGTCCGCCGCGGGAACGTGTTCGCCACCGGCGGTCGTGATCGGGCGGCTCTGCAGCATCCAGACGGTGCCCTCGGGGTCAAAGGACCACTCGGTGTCCTGCGCGCTTCCGTAGTGCTGCTCGATCTTCAGACCCAACTCGGCGAGCTCGATGACCTCCGCGTCGCTGAGGACCGTCCGCCCGCCCTCCTCACCGCTCAGCTCGCGCGTCAGCGTGCCGCCATCCGGGGCCGCTTCGATCGCGAGCTCCTTGGGCCGTACCGAGCGCGTGGTGATCGCAAGGTCGCGCTTGCGCACGACGTAGCGGTCGGGCGAGACGCTGCCCGAGACGACGGCCTCGCCGAGGCCGAAGGAGCCCTCGATCACGAGCTCCTCCGAGCCGCCGCCGGCGGGGTCGGCGGTGAACATCACGCCCGCGCGCGTTGAGGGAATCTGGCGCTGCACGACCACGGCGATATCCATCGCCGCCTGGCTGAAGCCACGCCGGCCGCGGTAGTAGATCGTGCGCGCTCCGAAGAGCGAGACCCAACAGCGTTTGACGGCGTCGATCACTGCCTCTGAGCCGCGCGTGTTGAGAAAGGTTTCGTTCATCCCCGCGAACGAGGCCGAGGCCGTGTCCTCGGCCGTGGCCGAGGAGCGCACCGCGACTCCCGCATCGAGCTCAGCGCCGTTGTCATCGACGCCCACGAGCTCGCGATAGGCCGCTGTGATGGCCTCGCTCAGCGCGGCGGGCATCCTCGCCTCGAGCACCGCCTGGCGCGCCGCCGCCGAGGCTGCCTCGAGCGCCGCGCCATCCTCGACGTCGACGTCGGCGAGCAGCTCTTCGAGGCGCTCGCGCAAACCGGACTGGTCGCAGAAGGCGGCGTAGGCCGGGGCGCCGACGACGAAGCCGGGTGGGACCGGCAGGCCGGCGCGCGTCAGCTCGCCGAGGTTCGCGCCCTTGCCGCCCGCATAGGCGACGTCCTCGCGGCCGAGATCAGCGAAGGGCCGGATGAAGGCGGTGGTGGGTGGGCTGCTCATGCTCCGCACACCCTCGCGCGCTGGAGCTCACAGGGCATCCGTGGCTTGCCGCCGAGCCGGCGGGCGAGTTCCCGGCAGCGTTGCGGGGTTTCACGGATGCCCGTGCCAGCTCCTTGGCGGACGATGGGGAGGACCGCCATCGAAGACAGAAAGCCAGCGTTGATGAGCTCCCCCACGGCCTTGCTTGCCGCGCTCGCACAGCCGCGTTTCTACCGCGGCGATGAGCCGGTCATCGTGCGCGAGACGCACGCCTCCTGGGTGTTCGTCTGCGGCGCGCGTGCCTTCAAGATCAAGAAGCCCGTCGCGCTCGGTTTCCTCGACTACCACACGCTCGAGCTCCGTCACGCGGCCTGCCTTGAGGAGCTGCGCGTCAACCGCGAGCTGGCCCCGGACATCTATCTCGGGGTTTGCGCGATCGTCCCCGCCGATGGGGGCTTTGAGTTCGCGCGCGAGCACGACCCCGAGGCGGTCGAGTACGCCGTCGAGATGCGCAGCTTCCGCGAGCGGGACTCACTCGCCGGGCTAATCGCATCCTCGGAGCTGACCCGCGAGCAGCTCGGCGCGGTCGCGCAGCGTCTTGCAGACTTCCATCGCACGGCGCCGAGCGTTCCCGGTGGTGGACTCGATGAGGTGCTCGCGATGTGGCGCACGAACCTCCGTGAGCTGGCGGGCCTCGAGCCTGCAGACAGCACCGCGATCATCGCCGCCGAAGGCTTCGGTGAGGCGTTCCTGCGCGCGCACGCGAGCGAGCTCGAAGGGCGCAGAAGCAGCGAGCTGGTGCGCGACGGTCACGGCGATCTGCGCTGCGAGCACGTGCTCGTGCACCCGAGTGTGCGCATCGTCGACCGTGTCGAGTTCGACCCCAAGCTGCGCTGCACCGACATTGGCTGTGACTTCGCCTTTCTAACGATGGACCTCGAGGCGCGCGGCCGCCGCGACGCGGCCGAGGAGCTGTTGCGCGAGTACCGCGATCGTGGCCTGGACCCCGGAAGCGATGCGCTGCTCGCTTTCTTTGCGGCATACCGCGCCTTTGTGCGTGCGAAGGTCGCGCTGATCGCTGCCGGCGAGCACGAGGGCGCCGAGCACGCCGCGCTACGTGCAGAGGGGGAGACGATGGGCGCGCTCGGCGAGCGCTTGTGCTGGCGCGCGCGTGCGCCGGTGGCGATCGTCATGTGCGGTCCCGCCGCCAGCGGGAAGTCCACGCTTGCCGCGGAGATCGCCCGCCGCTCGGGCTTCACGGTGATCTCATCTGACGCTGTGCGTAAGAGACTCGCCGGCCTGCAAGCCACCGAGCACGCGGGCCCTGAGCTCTACACCAGCGCTGTGAGCCAGGAGACCTATGAGCGTCTTGGCTACGAGGCCGCGGGTGTACTGGAAGATGGGGGAGGCGCGATCGTCGATGCGACCTGCAGGCGCCGCAGCGACCGCGCGCCGTTGTTCGCGCATCTACAGCGTGTCGGGGCACCAGTGCTTGTGGTGCGCTGCGAGGTCCCGTTGCAGCTGGCGCTTGCACGAGCCGCACACCGCGTTCAAAGCTCGATGAGTGCCTCCGATGCGACGCCCACGATCGTGGCTGCACAGCACCACGATTTCGAAGCGCTCACCGAGCTGCAGCCACGCTCGCTGCTCGAGCTGGACGCCTCCCAGCCGCTCGCGGCACAGGTGCAGGCGATCACCGAGGCGCTCGACGAGCGGCTCGCCGAACCAATTGCGAGACTCGCATCGTGACGCGAGCGAGCGCTCCCGACCCGACCGCGTCCTACCCACAGTCACAGGTCGTGGACGTGGCGCTGCGCGATGGCTCGACCGTGCGTGTGCGACCCGTGAGCGCCGATGATCGCCCCGCGATCGTGGAGTTCCTGCAAGGGCTCTCGCCGCAGTCGATCGCCTTCCGCTTCTTTGGCCAGGTCGATCTCGGCTGGGCCGCGGACTGGTCGCTGGACGTCGACTACGCCGACCGCTATGCGCTCGTGGCGAGCACCGGGGTTGAGCAAACGATCATCGCGCACGGCGCCTATGTGCGTACCGGCGAGGATCAAGCGGAAGTCGCCTTCACGGTCGCCGAGGCTTGGCAGGGGTGGGGGATCGCGACGATCATGCTGGCCCATCTGGCAGCCGCGGCTGAGCAGCACGGCATCTCAGTCTTCACCGCGCAGGTATTGCCCGGCAACCACCACATGATCGGTGTCTTCCGCGACAGCGGCTTTCCCGTGGCGCTGCGCTCGCGCGAGGGTGTGGTCGAAGTGGAACTGCCGACCTCGCGCACCGAGCAGACGCGCGAGCGCTTCGAGCAGCGCGAGCACACCGCCGCGGTCGCCGCGGTTGAACGCTTTCTGCAGCCTCGCGCTGTAGCCGTGATCGGCGCCTCGCCCAGGCGTGCCACGGTCGGCGGTGAGATCCTGCGCAACCTGCGCAGCTACGGCTTTCGCGGCCCCGTCTATGCGGTCAACCGCCGCGTGCGCACGATCGCCGGTCAGAAGGCCTATCCCTCGATCACGGCGCTACCCGAGCAGGTCGACCTCGCGGTGATCGCGGTCCCGGCCGCGCAGGTATGCGGGGTCGCGCGCGAATGCACCCAGGCCGGCGCGAGGGCGCTGCTCGTGATCTCCGCCGGCTTCACCGAGAGCGGGGAGGAGGGCGCGGCACGCCAGCGCGAGCTGCTCGGCATCTGTCGTGAGGGCGGCACGCGCTTGATCGGCCCCAACTGCCTCGGCGTGATCAACACCGCGCCCGAGGTGCGCCTCAATGCGACCTTCACCGAACGGCCTCCACCGCCTGGGCCGATCGGCTTCCTCTCTCAGAGCGGCGGTCTCGGCATCGCGATCATCGAGGCCGCCAGCCGCATGGGCCTCGGCCTCTCCTCCTTCGTCTCGGTCGGCAACAAGGCCGATGTCTCCGGCAACGACCTGCTCGAGTACTGGGAGCAGGACCCGGGAACCTCGGTGCTGCTGCTTTACCTCGAGTCCTTTGGCAACCCGCGCCGCTTCGCGCGGATCGCGCGCCGGGTCGCGGCGGCCAAGCCGATCGTCGCGGTCAAGAGCGGACGTTCACCGGCTGGAGCGCGGGCGAGCGCTTCGCATACCGGCGCGCTGCTGTCGACCTCCGACGTGACCGTCGACGCGCTCTTCCGCCAGTCGGGGGTGATCCGCACGGACACGATGCAGGAGCTCTTCGACATCGGCGCGCTGCTCGCAGCCCAGCCGGTGCCCGCCGGCCAGCGGGTCGCGATCGTGACCAACGCAGGCGGGCCGGGGATCATGTGCGCCGATGCCTGCCAGGACGCGGGCCTCGACGTGGTGGAGCTCTCGGAGGACCTGCGTGCCCATCTCGCCGGCTTTCTCGCCCCCGAGGCATCGCTGTCGAACCCGGTCGACATGATCGCCACCGCGCCGGCCGCAAGCTACCGACGTGTGATCGAAGCGCTGATCCACGCAGATGCCTGCGACGCGATCATCGTGATCTTCGTGCCACCGCTCTTGACCCGCGCGGAGGATGTCGCGCGTGAGCTCCATGCGGCTGCCATGAAGGGAGCGGGCGTGACGCTGGCGAGCGTGTTCATGAATAGTGAGGGCGCGCCGGCTGCTCCCGAGGGTGCGGCGCGCGTGCCGAGCTTTGCCTTCCCCGAGGATGCCGCACGAGCGCTGGGTGCTGCCGCGCGCTACGGCAGCTGGCGCGCGCGCCCGCTCGGGCACGTGCTCGAGCCCGCGGGCTGTCGCCGCGATGAGGCGACCGCGATCATCGCGCGGGCGCTCGCCGCAGGCGCGGGCTGGCTGAGCCCGAGCGACGTTGCGGCGCTGTTCGCTTGCTACGGGCTGCCGCTGATCCCCACGCGGGTTGTGAAGACCCCCGCCGAAGCGGCCGCGGTGGCAGCGGAGTGGGGGCGCCCCGTTGCACTGAAGGCGATCGCGGCGGGTGTGCTCCACAAGAGCGATATCGGCGGCGTGCGTCTCAGTCTCCAGGGCACCGAGGTGGTCAGGGCCGGAGCACGCGCGATCAAGCAGGCCGTTAGCCGCGCCGGACATCGGCTCGAAGGGCTGATCGTGCAACCGATGGCCGAGCCGGGCGTCGAGCTGCTGATGGGGGTCGTCCACGACGAGAGTTTTGGACCCGTGATCGCCTGTGGCGCCGGTGGCACGAGCGTGGAGGTACTCGGCGACGTGGCCGTGCGCATCACCCCGCTTACCGATCTCGACGCGCGCGAGATGCTGCGCTCGCTGCGCACCTTCCCGCTCCTGGATGGCTACCGTGGCGCGCCCGTCTGTGATGTGGCCGCGCTCGAAGATGTGCTCTCGCGGCTGAGCGCGCTCGTGGAGGCACACCCCGAGGTGATCGAGCTCGACGCCAATCCCGTTGTGGCATCGCCGGCGGGCGCGACGATCGTGGACGCGCGCGTCAGGCTCGCTCCCGCGCCCCCCGTTGCTCCGCTGCCTTCGCTGCGGGCGAGCGGCGGAGCACGCCTTCCGTAGAAGCGTGCAGCGCAAACGTGAGAAGTCACCGATGACGGCGCACGCCCCGCGGCTTAGGTTGGCCCTGAAGAGTTGATCCACCGCCGATCACGCGCGGTGGCCACCAGCGGGTGAGGAGTTGACGATGAAGGCGCTTGTCTACCACGGCCCCGGCCAGCGCGGCTGGGACACAGTCGCGGATCCGACGATTCTCGACGCGACCGATGCGATCGTCCAGATCGACACCTCGACGATCTGCGGCACCGATCTGCACATTCTCAAAGGCGATGTCCCCGAGACCGTGCCCGGCACGGTGCTCGGACACGAGGCGGTCGGCACCGTACGCGAGATCGGCGCGGCGGTCACCACGGTTGCCCCAGGCGACCGGGTGCTGATGTCGTGCGTGAGCTCCTGCGGGCGCTGCCGCTTCTGTAAGGAACGCCGCTACGGGCAGTGCCTGGGCGGCGGCGGCTGGATCTTCGGCCACCTGATCAACGGTCTACAGGCCGAGTACGCACGCGTGCCGTTCGCGGATAACTCCGTCTACAAGATCCCAGCGCAGCTGAGCGACGAGCAGGTTCTGTTCCTCGCGGACATTCTGCCCACCTCCTACGAGGTGGGAGTCCTCAACGGCATGGTCTCGCCCGGTGACGTCGTGGCGATCGTCGGCGCGGGCCCGATTGGCCTGGCGGCGATCCTCACCGCACAGCTCTACACGCCCGGCAGGATCGTGGCGATCGATCTCGCCGACAGCCGCCTCGAGAGCGCCCGCCGCTTTGGTGCCGACACGCTCGTTAACAACGGCCGCGAAGATGCGCTTGCCCGTGTGATGGAGCTGACTGACGGCCTCGGCGCCGACGCCGCCTTTGAGGCGGTCGGTGTGCCAGAGACCTTCGAGCTCGCCGCGGATCTCGTCCGCCCAGGTGGACGGGTTGCGAACATCGGCGTGCACGGCCACGCGGCCACGCTGCACCTGGAGCGGCTCTGGATTCGCGACGTCACGATCACCACGGGCCTCGTGGACACCTTCAGCATCCCCCAGCTGATGCGGTTGATCGCGAGCGGCCGTCTCGACCCGTCGCTGTTCGCCACGCACCGCTTCGCCCTCGGCGACACGATGGCCGCCTACGACACCTTCGCCGACGCGGCTGGCACGGGCGCGCTGAAGGTAGTTCTGCAAGGGGCCTACTCAAACTCGGCGCAGGAGCAGGTGCAGAGCAGTGCTGCTCTTGTGTGAGGGCCGCGCGACCCTGAGCACGCAGCCGATGCGCTGCGCGGGATACGTAGAAAGGCGCACGCGCGCCCGCAGAAGTCCCCGATGCCGCCTCGCGGGTGCGGCAATAGCGTCGAGTCCATCAGTCAATGCATGGTGTGAGAGGAGACAACGGAGATGGCCAAGGCCGCTGTGGTTCACGATTTCAAGGCCCCGCTGAGCATCGAGGAGCGCCCCGTTCCCACGCCGGATGAGGAGCAGGTGCTGGTGCGTATGGAAGCCTCCGGGCTCTGTCACACCGACATCCACGCGGCCCACGGCGACTGGCCGGTGAAGCCCACGCTGCCGCTCGTGCCAGGGCATGAGGGCGTCGGGCGCGTACAGGCGCTTGGGCCGGGCGTGCACGGCGAGATCAGCGAAGGCGACCGCGTCGCGATCCCTTGGCTGGGCTACGCATGCGGTGAATGCCGCTACTGCAACGACGGCCGCGAGACGCTCTGCGAACGCCAGCAGAACAGCGGCTACTCGCGCGATGGCGCCTACGCCGAGTACGCGACAGCCTTCGCTCGCCACGTCGTGAAGGTGCCCGACGGCGTCGACTCGGTTGCGGCCGCGCCGCTCACCTGCGCGGGCGTGACCACCTACAAGGCCGTCAAGGTCTCCGGCGCGCGGCCCTCGATGCTCGCGGCTGTGTACGGCGTCGGCGGCCTCGGCCATATGGCCGTGCAGTACGCGCAGATCGCCGGCTGCACCGTCGTCGGCGTGGACATCCACCAGGACAAACTCGACTTCGCCAAACAGCTCGGCGCGGCCTACACGGTCAACGCGGCCGAGCAGGACCCGATCGAAGAGATCAAGAAGCTCGGCGGCGCCGACGTGGCGATCGTGACCGCGGTCTCGCCGGCGGCTTTCGAGCAGGCCTACGCCTCGATGGCGCGCGGCGGCACGCTCGTGTTCGTCGGCCTGCCCGCGGACAACTTTGTGAAGCTACCGATCTTCGAGACGGTGCTCAACGGGATCACGATCAAGGGCTCGATCGTGGGCACCCACCACGACCTCGAGGAGGTCTTCCGCCTGCACGAGCTCGGGCGCACGCAGGTTCTCTATGAGACGCGCCGCCTCGACCAGGTCAACGAGGCCTTCCGTGAAGTCGAGGAGGGCACCGCCGGCACAGCGCGCCTCGTATTCCAGTTCTGAGTCTCTGAAACCCAAAACCCGAAGGGAACAGCACCATGGCCACAATCGAGCAGTCCTCCACCTTTGCGGCGCCCGGCGAGTCGGGCAGCCCGGTGCAGTGCAAGGCGCGTTATGAGAACTTCATCGGCGGCGAGTGGGTCGCTCCGCTCGAGGGCGAGTACCGCGAGAACCTCACACCCGTCACGGGCCAACCGATCTGCGAGGTCGCACACTCCGGCGCGCAGGACATCGAGCTCGCGCTCGACGCGGCGCACGGGGCCAAGGACGCTTGGGGCGAGGCCTCAACGACGGAGCGCTCGAAGGTGCTGAACGCGGTGGCCGATGCGATCGAGGAGAACCTCGAGATGCTCGCTGTCGCTGAGAGCTGGGAGAACGGCAAGCCCGTGCGCGAGACGCTCGCGGCCGACATCCCCCTGGCCGCGGATCACTTCCGCTACTTCGCCGACGTGATCCGCGGCGATGAGGGTCGTATCTCCGAGATCGACAAGGACACCGTCGCCTACCACTTCTCCGAGCCGCTCGGCGTGGTCGGGCAGATCATTCCCTTCAACTTCCCGCTGCTGATGGCCGCCTGGAAGATCGCGCCGGCGCTCGCCGCGGGCAACTGCACGGTCGTCAAGCCCGCCAGCCCGACGCCCTGGTCGATCCTCAAGTTCGCCGAGCTAGTCGAGGACATCCTGCCCCCAGGCGTCTTGAACATCGTCAACGGCCCCGGCGCCGCGACGGGCAAGGCGCTGGCTTCCAACAAGCGGATCGCGAAGATCGCCTTCACCGGCGAGACCGTGACGGGCCGGCTGATCATGTCCTACGCGGCCCAAAATCTAATCCCCTCCACAACCGAGCTCGGGGGTAAGTCGCCGAACATCTTCTTCGAGGATGTGATGGCCGCTGAGGATGAGTTCTTCGACAAGGCGATCGAGGGCCTCGTGCTCTACGCCTTCAACAAGGGCGAGGTCTGCACCTGCCCCTCGCGGGCGCTGATCCAGGAGTCGATCTATGACGAGTTCATGGCCCGCTGCCTGGAGCGGATCGCGGCGATCAAGCAGGGTCACCCGCTCGATCAGTCCACGCAGATCGGTCCGCAGGTCTCAAGCGCGCAGCTTGAGAAGATCGAAAGCTACGTTCAGATCGGGCGCGACGAGGGCGCGGAGCTCCTGATCGGCGGCAACCGCAACAAGCTCGGAGGTGAGCTCGCCGGCGGCTACTACCACGAGCCGACGGTCTTCAAGGGCACGAACGACATGCGCATCTTCCAGGAGGAGATCTTCGGGCCGGTGCTTGCCGTGACGACCTTCAAGGACGAGCGCGAGGCGCTGCAGATCGCCAACGACACGATGTATGGGTTGGGGGCCGGCGTGTGGAGCCGCGACGGCGCGCGCGCCTTCCGCATGGGCCGGGCGATCAAGGCCGGGCGGGTGTGGACCAACTGCTACCACCTCTATCCCGCGCACGCCGCCTTCGGCGGCTACAAGGTTTCGGGTGTGGGACGCGAGAACCACAAGATGATGCTCGACCACTACTCACAGACGAAGTGCCTGCTGGTCAGCTACGACCAGCACGCCCTCGGCTTCTTCTAGGCCGGCGCGTGTTCCAGGTCCGCATCCACGGCCGCGGCGGTCAGGGCGTCGTGACGGCCGCCGAGCTGCTCTCGCTCGCGGCCTTCGACGAGGGCCGCCACGCGCAGGCGTTCCCGAGCTTCGGCTCGGAGCGCACGGGCGCGCCGGTGGTCGTCCTTCTGCCGCATCGACGAGCACGAGATCCGCACGCGCGAGCCGGTCTCCGAGCCCGACGCGCTGATCGTGCAGGACCCGACGCTGCTGCACCAGGTCGACGTGTTCGGCGGCCTGCGCCGCGACGGGCTACGTGCTGATCAACTCGGCGCGCACGCTTCGACGAGCTCGGGCTCGGCGAGTGGACGCGCGGGCTTCAGCCACGAGCGCCTGCTCGACGGTCCCGGCCTCGGAGATCTGCCCGCGAGCACATCGGCCAGCCGCGGCCCAACGCGGCGCTGCTCGGCGGCCTGGCGGCGCTCACCGGCGTGGTCTCGCTGGACTCCGTCGTAGCACGCGATCGAGGAGCGCTTCCCGGGCGCGCGTGGCGGAGGGCAACGTGGCCGCGGCGCGGGCCTGCTTCGAGTACGTCCGCGCGCGAGCTCGAGGTGCACGCGCCATGCTTGAGCAGCTCGAGGGCTCGCGGGCGGTCGCGCGGGCGGTGGCGCTGTGCCGGCCCGAGGTGATCCCGGCCTACCCGATCTCGCCGCAGACGCACATCGTCGAGGCGCTCTCGGCGATGGTCAAGGACGGCGAGCTCGCGCCGTGCGAGTTCGTCAACGTGGAGTCCGAGTTCGCGGCGATGTCGGTCGCGATCGGCGCCTCGGCCGACGGGCGCGCGCACCTACACGGCGACCGCCAGCCAGGGCCTCCTGTACATGGCCGAGGCGCTCTACAACGCCTCGGGGCTGGGCCTGCCGATCGTGATGACCGTCGCCAACCGCGCGATCGGCGCGCCGATCAACATCTGGAACGACCACTCCGACTCGATGTCCCAGCGCGACTCCGGCTGGATCCAGCTGTACGTCGAGTCAAACCAGGAGGCCGTCGACACGCACCTGCTCGCCTTCCGCCTCGCGGAGGAGCTCTCGCTGCCGGTGATGGTGTGCATGGACGGCTTCATCCTCACCCACGCCTTCGAGCGGGTCGACCTGCCCGACGCAGCAGCAGGTCGACGCGTTCCTGCCGCCCTATGAGCCGCGGCAGGTGCTCGACCCGGCCGATCCGGTGACGATCGGCGCGATGGTCGGGCCCGAGGCGTTCACCGAGGTCAAGTACCTCGCGCACGTCAAGCAGATGCAGGCGCTCGAGCTGATCCCCGAGCTCGCGGGCGAGCTGGCCGAGGTGCTCGGCCGCGAGCAGGAGCGGGCTCGTGCGCGGCTACCGCTGCGAGGACGCGGAGACCGTCGTGGTGGCGCTCGGCTCGGTGCTCGGCACGATCGAGGACGCGGTCGACGAGCTGCGCGAGGCAGGGCGTGAGCGTCGGCGCGCTCGGCGATCAAGGCCTTCCGCCCGTTCCCGCTGGCAGGAGGTGCGCGCGGCGCTGGCGGGCGCCAAGCGCGTGGTCGTGCTCGAGAAGGCGCTCGCGCTGGGGGTCGGCGGGATCGTCTCCCAGGACGTGCGCGATCGCGCTCGCCGGCGCCGGCGCGCGACGTGCACACGGTGATCGCCGGGCTCGGCGGGCGCCCGATCACGACGGCCTCGCTCTGCCGGGCTGCTCGAGGACGCGGCCGCGGAGCGAGCTGCGAGCCGCTGACGCTTCCTCGACCTCAACCCCGAGCTGGTCGAGCGCGAGCTCGCAGCGCACGCGCAGCCACGCGCCGCTCGGGGCCGCACGCGGAGAACATGCTGCGCGACATCGGCGTGGTCGCCGCGGGGCCGGTCTGAGCACGATGGCGACGCGCGCCGATCAAGTTCTACCAAGTGGGTCAGCCACGCGGCGGGCAACCGGCTGCTCGACCCCGAGCTGCGCTCGGTCCAGGCGGACCCCAACCGCAGCAACTCGATCACCAAGGGCCACCGCGCCTGCCAGGGCTGCGGCGAGGCGCTCGGTGCGCGCTACGCGCTCGACGCGGCGATGCGCGCGACCGGCGGGCAGCTGATCGCCGCCAACGCCACCGGCTGCCTGGAGGTCTTCTCCACGCCCTACCCCGAGTCCTCGTGGCAGATGCCGTGGCTGCACTCGCTGTTCGCCAACGCGCCCGCGGTCGCGACGCGGGATCGCGGCGGCGCTGAAGGTCAAAGGGCCGCAGCGACGTGCGCGTCGTCGGGCAGGGCGGCGACGGCGGCACGGTCGACATCGGCATGGCCTGCCTGTCGGGGATGTTCGAGCGAGACGACGACGTGCTCTACATCTGTTACGACAACGAGGCCTACATGAACACGGGCGTGCAGCGCTCGGGCTCGACGCCGCCGGCGGCGCGCACGATGACCACGCAGGCGGTCGGCAGCGAGCCCGGCAACGTGTTCGGCCAGGGCAAGAACATGCCGCTGATCGCGATGGCGCACGAGATCCCCTACGTCGCCACCGCGACGGTCGCCGACCTGCGCGACATCGAGGCCAAGGTCGAGCACGCGATGAGCGCTGCACGGCGCGCGCTACCTGCACATCCTCGTCACCTGCCCGCTCGGCTGGAGCTGCGCGGCGGCCGACAGCATCCGGGTCGCGCGCCTGGCGAAGGAGACCGGGCTGTTCCCCGTGTTCGAGGCCGAGCACGGCGAGGTGACGGCGGTCTCGAAGATCCGTCGGCGCGTGCCCGTCGAGGAGTACCTGCAGCTCCAGGGCCGCTACGCGCACCTGTTCAAGCCGGAGCGGCGCGAGGACGTGATCGCCCATGATCCAGGCGATCGCCGACCGCAACATCGAGCGCTACGGGCTGGTGTGATGGACAAGCCCTTCGCGATCACGCTGGACGTCGGCTCGAGCCTCGCCAACAAGACCGGCGCCTGGCGCGATGAGCGTCCCGTCTACGTCGATCGGCATGCCGCCCTGCAACGACGCGCTGCCCGGCCGGCGAGAACATCCAGCGCTGGCTCTACCACGCCGAGGAGGGCGACTACGAGGCGGCCTGGCGCGCAGATCGATGCGCGACAACCCGTTCCCGGCGGTGATGGGGCGCGTCTGCTACCACCCCTGCACGACCGCCTGCAACCGCGCGCAGCTCGACGAGGCGGTCGGGATCAACTCGGTCGAGCGCTTCCTCGGCGACGAGGCGATCGAGCACGGCTGGAGCGCCCGAGCGCGCCCGCGCGAGCGCTCCGGCAAGCGCGTGCTCGTCGTCGGCGCCGGGCCCTCGGGCCTGTCGGCCGCCTACCACCTGCGCGCTGCTCGGCCACGAGGTCGACGATCCACGACGCGGGCGCGCTGCCCGGGCGGCATGATGCGCTTCGGCATCCCCGCCTACCGGCTGCCGCGCGACGTGCTCGACGCGGAGATCGAGCGGATCCTCGCGCTGGGCGTGACGCTCGAGTGCTCGACGCAAGGTCACCGACATCCGCGAGGCGATGAGCGAGGGTGCCTTCGACGCGGCGTTCCTCGCGGTCGGCGCGCACATCGGCAAGCGCGCCTACATCCCGGCCGGCGAGGCCGCGCACATCCTCGACGCGGTCTCGCTGCTGCGCGAGCATGGAGGGCGAGGAGCAGCCGATGCTCGGCCGGCGCGTGGTGGTCTACGGCGGCGGCGACACCGCGATGGACGCGGCGCGCACGGCCAAGCGGCTCGGCGCGAGCGACGCGATCGTCGTCTACCGGCGCACGCGCGAGCGGATGCCCGCGCACGACGTCGAGGTCGAGGAAGCGCTCGAGGAGGGCGTGCGTCATGAAGTGGCTCTCGACGCATCAAGCACGCCGGCGAGGGCAGCCTCGTGCTCGAGCGGATGGAGCTCGACGAGGACGGGCTTCCCGCAGCCGACGGGCGAGCTCGAGGAGCTCGAGGCCGACTCGCTCGTGCTGGCGCTCGGCCAGGAGGCGGACCTGTCGCTGCTCGACGGCGTGCCCGGCCTCGAGGTGCAGGACGGCGTGGTCGAGGTCGACGCCGAACATGATGACCGGCCACCCGGGGATCTTCGCGGGCGGCGACATGGTGCCCGCCGAGCGCACGGTCACGGTCGGGGTCGGCCACGGCAAGCGCGCCGCGCGCAACATCGACGCCTGGCTGCGCGGCGGAGAGCGCAGCGACGGCGCAGCGCCACGAGCTCGCGGACTTCGACCTGCTCAACACCTGGTACTACGCCGACGCGCCGCAAGACGGTGGCCCCGCGGCTCGACGCGGTCCGCCGCCAGTCGAACTTCGCCGAGGTGCAGCTCGGCCTCGACGAGGGCAACGCGCTGTTCGAGGCGCGCCGCTGCCTGTCCTGCGGCAACTGCTTCGAATGCGACAACTGCTACGGGCTGTGCCCGGACAACGCGGTGATCAAGCTCGACCGCGGCGAGCGCTACGAGATCGACTACGACTACTGCAAGGGCTGCGGGATCTGCGCGCAGGAGTGCCCCTGCGGCGCGATCGAGATGGTGCCCGAGCCCGCGATGCTAATCGATCGCGATCGCGCGCATCGTGTGCTCGTCGGGCAGCTTGGCGAGGATCGCGTGCAGGATCTCGCGCTCCTCGGCCTGCTCGCGCTGCAGATCGTTCAACAAGCAGGCGCACCGCGCTGTGGGTGATCTTCATCTGCTGTGGCGCCAAGGTGACCGTGAGCACGCCGCGCTCGTCCGCGCTCTGCTCGAGCGCAGCGAGCACTTCGCGCGCCAAGCCGCGGATCTGCAGCTTCGTGGGCCTCGTCGGTGATCAGCAGGCGCAGAGCGCTTGCCACGACCGGCACCTCATCGAGATCGAGCAAGAGGTGGTAGGGCGGCTCGGGCTCCTGGGCCGGGGTCTCCATGGCGTCAGCCTACTAGCGCGGAGGCTCTCGGTGCTTCGGAAATACACGGTTATCGGCGGCGGTAATCAGCGGATGGTCAGCCGCCCGCGCGCCCATAGGTTGCAGCCATGAGCGAGACGCCTGCACTCAGGCAGGGCCAACTAGTCGCAGAGCGCGAAGTGGATCGCCGCTTCACTGCATTCGCTGAGCGGGTGCTCGTCGCCAGCGATGGCCTCGAAGACTCTGAGGAGCTGGTTCGGCTGGCAGGACGGCTCGCAGGCGCAAGCGTCGTGCTGCTGTATGCGACCGATGTGGAGAACGATGAGCGCACCCGGAAGATCGAAGCGCAGGGTCGCATGCTCGAGGAGCAGTTCGGGCACGCGCTCCAGGTACGCATCGAGATCGGCGATGCGGCCGAGGCGATCGTGCAAGCGGGTCATGAGAGCGATGCCTCGCTGATCGTGATGGGTAGCCGCCGACGGACGGGTCTAAAGGCGATCGGCAGCGTTAGCAGGCACGTCCTGCACAGCGCCAACTGCTCGGTACTGCTTGTGGCGCCGAGCGATCCCTAGCGGTGAGATGCAGGAGCCGCTGGCCGTACACGCCGAGGGCCTCAGCGTGAGGCGGGGCGCAAACGAGGTTCTGCACGAGCTGAGCTTCACGATTCCGCGAGGCCTAGTGATCGGCCTGCTCGGGCCGAGTGGCTGTGGCAAGACCACGCTGATGCGGGCGCTTGTCGGTGTGCAGCGCAACGTGACCGGGACGCTCGAGGTGCTGGGGCGCCCAGCCGGTCAGGCAGAGCTGCGCGCACGCGTGGCATATTTGACGCAGGCACCCTCGGTCTACTCGGATCTCACGGTGCGCGAGAACCTGCGCTACTTCACGTCGATCCTCGGTGCTGAGGAGCGCGACATCGCGCAGGTGCTCGCGCGGGTGCAGATGAGCGCACTGGCAGACCGCGTTATCCGCAGCTCTCCGGCGGCGAGCAGGCGCGGGTCTCGCTCGCGAGCGCGCTGCTTGCGGGTCCAGAGCTGCTCGTGCTCGATGAGCCCACGGTCGGGCTCGATCCACTGCTGCGTCGCGAGCTGTGGACGCTGTTCGCGGAGCTCGCCCGAGAGGGCGCGACGCTGCTCGTCTCATCGCACGTGATGGACGAGGCGCGTCGCTGCGATGAGGTGCTGTTGCTGCGTGAGGGGCGCCTGCTCGCACGTGAGACGCCCGCAGGGCTCGTGCAGCGGACCCGACACCGAGGACCTGGATGAGGCGTTCCTGCGGCTGTTGGGCGAGGAGACGCAGTCGTGAGCGCCGCAAACGTGCTCGCCACCGCGCGGCGGGTGCTCGCGCAGCTGCGCCACGACCCGCGCACGGTCGCACTCGTGCTGTTCGTGCCGTGTGTGCTGATGACGTTGCTGCGCTTCGTATACGACGGGCGCCTGCAGGTTTTCGACGCAGCGGGTGCGCCGCTGCTCGCGCTGTTTCCGCTGATGACGATGTTCCTCGTGACCTCGGTTGCGCTGCTGCGCGAGCGCACGACGGGCACACTCGAGCGTCTGCTGACGACGCCGCTTGAGAAGCTCGAGTTGCTGCTCGGATACGGCCTCGCCTTTGGCCTGCTGGCGAGCGTGCAGGTCGCGATCGCGCTCGCGGTCAGCCTCGGGCCGTTGTCATTGCACGTCGCGGCGAGCCGCCTCGTGCTCGGGGTCCTGTGTCTGCTGGTGGCGCTGCTTGGCATGGGCCTCGGTCTGCTCGCGAGCGCGTTTGCGCGCAGCGAGTTCCAGGTCGTGCAGTTCTTCCCGGCGACGATCACGCCGCAGCTATTGCTGTGCGGGCTGCTCACCCCGCGCCAGCACATGCAGAGCGTGCTGCAGGCGATCTCCGATCTGATGCCGATGTCCTATGCGGTCGACGGCATTCACCACATCAGCCGGGAGGCCAGTCTCAGCGGCGCGCTGTGGGGAGACCTCGTGGTGCTCGTGGCGTTCGCCGCGGTCGCGATCGGGCTCGGCGCGCTCACCCTGCGGCGGCGCACCGAGTGACTGGATGAGCTACTCGGCGGCCGGTGCGCTCGGCTGCTGACCGCGTTCGCGTAGTCCCCGTGCGATGCGTCCGCCGAGCGCGCCGAGCAGCATGCCGATGATCGCGGTCACGACCGCGAAGAAGGGGGGGAAGCTGCCGAGCGAGACTTTCGCCGTGGTACCCGCGATCGCATGGGTGATGAGCAGCGCGGTGCCGTAAAGGGCGCCGCCAACGAGGCCGCGATCGGCGCCACCCCAGCCATCCTGGTGCTCGAAACCGGCGAGCACCCCGCCGATTGAGACGACGGCAGCGAGCGCCCAGTAGGCGCCGGTGGAGGCGCCGATGAGGATTCCGGCGGCGACGCCAAGGAGTGCAGGAATCACACCACCAAGAACGATCTGCACTGCACGCGGGCGGTCGCGGAACAGCGTCGGCTCAAGCATGAGACTCCTTCCCCGGAATGTGTACAGGAGTCTACCGTCGCGGATTTTCTAGCATGGTCCGATCGCCGCGAACGTTTCCAAGTTGCGTCTGTCAGTTCTCGACCAGTCGCCGATCTCGGAGGGATCAAGCGGTGCGCAGGCGCTGCGCAACACGCTCGACCTCGCGCGCGTCAGCCGACCGCCTCGGCTACCACCGCTACTGGGTCGCCGAGCACCACGGCGGGCCGATGCTCGCCGGGCCCGAGCCCCGAGGCGCTGATCGGGCCGATCGCGGCGGCGACCGAGCGCATCCGCGTGGGTAGCGGCGGCGTGATGCTGCCCCACTACAGCCCCTTCAAGGTTGCCGAGACCTTCAGCCTGCTCGCGGGACTGTTCCCAGGGCGCATCGATCTCGGCATCGGGCGGGCCGCTGGGCACCGACCCGCTGACGACCTACGCGCTGCAGCGCGACCGCCGCCAGGCAGCCGCCGATGACTTCCCCCAGCAGCTCGCCGAGCTGCTCGGCTACCTCAACGACCAGCTACCGCCTCGAGCACCCCTTCGCACGGCTGGCGAAGACGCTCCCGGGGCTCCCGCATCAGCCCGAGTCCGTGGCTGCTCGGCTCATCCTCGCAGAGCGCTCTGTGGGCGGCGGAGCTCGGCCTGCCCTACGCGTTCGCCGATTTCATCAACCCGCGTGGGGCCGAGATCACGGCGCTCTATCGCGAGCGCTTCGCCGAACACGAACACGCGGGGCGCAGCCCGCGCACGGCCGTGGCGGTGTGGGTGATCTGCGCGGAGGATGACGAGCAGGCGCAGCCTGCTCGCAGCGAGCGGGCGCATGACCTTCACGCTGCTGCGTCGTGGCCAGCTGATCGCCGTGCCGCCGCCCGAGCGGGCCCGGCGCTTCTTGGAGAGCGATGAGCGCAGCGGGCAGCCGCGCTCTGAGCGCCGCGCCGTGCTCGGCTCGCCCGCGACGGTCAAGGCCCAGCTCGAGGAGGTCGTGAGCAATTACGGCGCTGAGGAGGCGATCATCGTGAGCATCACCTACTCCCACGAGGCGCGCGTGCGCTCCTACGAGCTGCTCGCGCAGGCCTTCGCGTTGTGAGTCGCGCCGGCGGGGTGATCGCCGAGCGGCTTACCGCGCAGTTGCTCGCCGGTCCCCCGGCGAAGGACCCGGTCACGGTCACGCGCCGGCTGCTGGCTGTACAGGGACAGGACCAGCGCGGCGCACGGCTGGCGATCAGGGTGCGCAGCGAGGGGCTCAGCGCGGCCGATGTCGACCACGCGCTCAGCGAGGAGCGCTCGCTGCTGATCACCTGGCTGAACCGCGGCACGCTGCATCTGATCGCAAGCGAGGACTACGCGTGGCTGCACGCGCTGAGCACGCCGCCGCTGCTGAGGGGGAACGCGCGGCGTCTGGCTCAGGAGGGGCTGAGCGGAGGCCGCGATCGAGCGTGGGGTAGCGGTAATCGAGCGCGCGCTCACGGACGAGGGCCCGCTCACGCGCCGACAGCTACGAGAGCGGATCGACGCGGCGGGGGTGCGCACCGAGGGGCAGGCGCTCGTGCACCTGCTGATGCTCGCAACGCTGCGGGGCTTGATCGTGCGCGGTCCGATGCGCGAGCGCGAACAGGCCTACGTGCTCGTGCATGACTGGCTCGGCGAGCCCGCCGCGGTCGACCGTGAAGCGGCGCTCGCGGAGCTCGCCAGGCGCTACCTCGTGGGTCATGCGCCGGCTGACGAGCGCGATCTCGCACGCTGGTCGGGGCTGGCGCTACGCGATGTTCGTGCCGGGCTGGGCGCGATCGCCTCCGAGCTGCGCGAGCGCGCCGACGGTCTGCTCGAGCTGCGCCGAGGAGCTGTTGCGGCTGAGTTGCCTGCACCGCGATTGCTCGGCGCATTTGACCCCGTGCTGCTCGGCTGGCGCTCGCGTGAGGAGCTGCTTGCGGGTCATCGCGAGGTCGTCACGGTCAACGGGCTCTTCCGCCCGTTTGCGCTTGTCGATGGTCGTGCGGCTGCCACGTGGGGTCTGGCAGGTGGCAAGATCGAGCTGCGACCTTTCGCTCGCCTTCCCAGTGCCGTGCGGGTGGCGCTCGAGGACGAGGCCGCGGCAGTGTTGCGTTATCTCGGGCACGGATCAGCGGGTGATCCGCCCGCGGCCCCGCCGCGTAGTAGCTGATATCTGGCATCCGCTCCGCCCAGCCGGAGTGGGCATTCGACTTGAAAGGCAGGCCACCCGATGGGTCTCGACAACCCCATTCACATTGCGTTCCTTCTGATTCTGCTGCTGCTCGTATTCGGCGCTAAGCGCCTCCCGGAGATGGGCAAATCGCTCGGCAGCGGCATGCGCGGCTTCAAGGATGCACTCAGCGGCGAGAGCCGCGAGACACAGAGCGTCTCCCAGCCCGTCGAGAAGCTCTCCGCCTAAGCGGGTTCGATCATGGCGGCTGCTGTCGGCCACGTTGGATATGAGGATCGGCTCAGCATGGTCGATCACCTGCAGGAGCTGCGTGGCCGGCTGATCATCTCGCTGGCCGCGCTGGCGCTCGCCTTTGGCCTGTGCATGTGGCAGAACCACGCGATCCTCAACCTGATCAACAAGCCACTCGCACACCAAACCCAAAAACAGGTGAAGGCGGGAGATGGTCCGCTTGGTGCGACATACACGGTGCAGAGAAATGCTCTCACCGTGGCCAGGCAACTGCAGGTGGTTGTGGGCGCCCTGCAGGCGCCGAACAGTGGCGCCTCCGCGGCCACAAAGAGCGCTCTGGTGCACGTGGGGCCGCAGCTGGGCGGCGCGATCAAACGTCTCTCAGCGGCGCCCAAGGGCGACAAGCCGGTGACGCTCGGAATTGGCGAGCCGTTTACGACGACGATCACTGTGACGCTGATCTTCGCCTTGATCCTGACGCTGCCGATCCTCCTATATGAGCTCTACGGCTTTCTGCTGCCTGCCTTCAGTCCCGATCAGCGCAGGATCGCCACGCCGCTGATGTTCGCGATCCCATTTCTGTTCGCCGCGGGCGTGATGTTCGGTTACTTCGTGGTGTTGCCCGCAGCGGTGCGCTTCTTTCAGAACTTCAACAGCGGCCAGTTCAACGTGCTCGTGCAGGCGAGTCAGTACTACAAGTTCGCTGCCGTCACGCTGCTCGCGATGGGGCTCGTCTTTCAAGTACCTGTTGGCATCCTCGCTGCGACCCGTGCGGGGATCGTGAGCACCGATCAGCTGCGCCACAACCGTCGCTACGCGATCGTCGCGTGTGGCGCCGTCGCGGCTTTCCTGCCAGGTGACGCGGTCACGTTGCTGCTCGAGACGGTGCCGCTGTACATGCTCTTCGAGCTGAGCGTGCTGATCGCGCGGATCGTCGAGCGCCGTGATCTGCGGCGAGCGTAAGAATGGGGGGAATGTTCAAACAGCTGCGCTCGGCTCGTGACGGAGACTCGACGGAGCGCCTACGCCGGCTCGCAGACGAGGAGCTCATGCAGCTCGTATATCGGAGCGATGCAGCGGCGTTTGAGGTGATCTATGACCGTCATGGGGATGCAGCCTTTTCGCTCGCCTACCGCATGTGTGCGCAGCGCGCGTTGGCCGAAGACGTCGTCCAGGAGGCTTTCCTCTCGCTGTGGCGCACACGTGCTCGCTATGACCGTCAGCGTGGGAGCGTGCGCACATGGGTGCTCGGGATCGTCCACAACCGCGCGATCGATGCATTGCGCAGGCGCGCCGTGCGCGATCGCGGGATGGTCCACGAGGAGGGGATCGAGGAGCGTCTGGTCGCGCCCGAGCGCACCGACGCGGAGTTCGCGCGTCGCGAGGAGGCGCGCGAGATTCGTGACGCTCTTGAGCAATTGCCCGAGGAGCAAAGCCGTGTGATCGAGCTGGCCTACTTTGGAGGGATGACGCATATGCAGATCGCGGCGATGCTCGACATGCCGGTCGGCACGATCAAGGGGCGCATGCGTCTCGGCTTGGCCAAGATGCGGATGTCACTCGGCGACCCCGCGGAGGTGGTGCAGTGAGCACGCACGATCCTCATCCAGAGGCTGAGGGCTGCGGCGGCAACGCTGCCCCCTATGTACTCGGCGCGCTTGAGCAGGAGGAGTACGAAGCCTTCCAGAGTCACCTCGAGACGTGCACGGTCTGTCGCGAGGAGGTCAGCGCGCTGCAGCTTGTCGCTGACGCCTTGCCGGCTACTGCACCACAGCGCAGCGCGCCGGCTGAGCTCAAGGCGCGGATCATGGCAAGCGTGCAGGAGGAGGCAGGCTGGCAGCGCACGGCTGAGCCGGCGGTCGCGCGGCGGCAGCCTTCGGCACCAGAGCGTTCGTGGTTGCCGGTGCGCGTGTGGCGGGCGACTGCGGTGGTCGCTGCGTTGGCAGCTGCAGTGGCGCTTGTGGCGATCGCCCTGCAGCCCGGGGGAGGTGCAAAGACACGCACGATCCAAGCCCAGGTGCTGGCACCCCACGCGAGTGCCTCGCTACGTGTGAGTGGCGGGCACGCGGAGCTCAACGTTGTCGGGTTGCCGCAGACGCCGCGCGACCGTGTCTATGAGGTGTGGATCAAACGTGCGGGTGCGCCGCAGCCGACGGATGCGCTCTTCACGGTGACAGCGGCGGGCAAGGCGAGCGTTGGTGTGCCGGGCGCGCTCGCGGGCGTCAAGCAGATCATGGTCACCTCCGAGCCGCTCGGCGGCAGTCGCGTGCCAACGCGAGCGCCAGTGATCATTGCGAGCCTGTGACGAGCAACTCGTACTCACCGATTTGCACCTTGTCGCCGCGGCGCAGCTGACGGCCGCGTCGGTTCTCGGGCTCACCGTTGACTTGCGCTGGCAGCTCGCCCAGCAGGGCCTTGACTTCGCTGCCGCTGTCAACGATCCCGGCGAGCTTGAGTAGCTGGCCGAGTCGGATTGTCTGCTCGCGAATCGGGATCTCTTGGAGCACTCAAGCGAATCTAGCGTCCAGTGCGATTGCCCGCGAGAAGATTCGGGTATAGGCTCGCGTGTATGGGTGAGCGTGAGCGCTACGAGCCGGGAGCGTTCAGCTGGGTTGAACTCAGCACTACCGATCAGGACGCGGCCAAGGTCTTCTACAGCGGGCTGTTCGGCTGGCAGGCGCGGGACATGCCGATGGGCGAGGGCGCCTATTACTCGATGATGCAGCTCAAGGGTCGCGATGTGGCGGCGATCGCCGCTCAGCCCTCCCAGCAGCGCGAGGCGGGCGTCCCGGCGCTGTGGAACTCCTACGTGACGGTCGCGAGCGCTGATGAGACGGCCGCACGTGCGGGGGAGCTCGCAGCGATCGTGCATGCGCCGCCATTCGACGTGATGCAGGCCGGGCGCATGGCCGTGATCGCGGACCCGCAGGGTGCCTACGTGATGATCTGGGAGCCGCGCGAGAGCATCGGCGCGGGCCTCGTCAATGCTCCTGGCGCGCTCGTCTGGAACGAGCTGCAGTCACCCGCGCTCGACGACTCCGCTGCTTTCTACAGCGGTCTTTTCGGATGGAAGATCGAGGATGCGCCGGGCATGAACGAGCGCTATCTCTCGATCAAGAACGGCGAGGCCAACAACGGCGGCATGCGCGAGCTGACGCCCGGAACGCCGCCGAGCTGGCTCGTCTACTTCGGCACCGAGGACATCGATGTGGGGACGGCGCGTGCGCAGGAGCTCGGCGCGACGGTGCTGATGGGCCCGATGGACATCCAGATCGCGAAGTTCGCAGTCGTGCAGGACCCGCAGGGCGCGGTCTTCGCGCTCTACGCCGGCCAGCTCGAGCCTTAGCCTGCGCGTCGCTCGCGCAGCTCTCGCGCCGCGGCCTCGTGAGCGACGAGCGGCTCGGGGTACTTCAGTGCGCGCCTTGCAGAGCCGAGCCGCCAGGGCTCATGTACCGCTGCGCCGCTGACCGCGCCGAGCTCCGGAACGTAGCGGCGCACGTAGTCGCCGTGGGGGTCGAACGCGCTTGGCCTGGCGGATCGGGTTGAGCACGCGGTTGGGACGCGTGTCGTTGCCGGTGCCCGCCATCCACTGCCAGTTGCCGACGTTGTTGGCAACGTCGGCATCGACCAGCAGCGAAGCGAAGTGCGCGGCGCCCTGGCGCCAGTCGAGGTAGAGGGTCTTCGTCAAGAAGGAGGCCACGATCAGGCGCGCGCGGTTGTGCATGAAGCCCTCGGCGGCAAGCTGGCGCATGGCGGCATCGACGATCGGATAGCCCGTCTGCCCCGCGCGCCAGGCTTCGAGCTGGCGAGGATCGCGGCGCCAGCGATCGCCGCGGGAGCGGTAGTCGGCGCTGGGCAGATCCGGCCGCGCGGCGAGCACCTGGTGGTGAAAGTCACGCCAGCAGAGCTGGCGCGCGAAGGCCTCCGCGGCAGGGCTGGCGCTGCAGCGCTCGAGCACGACTCGCGGCGAGAGGCAGCCGAAGTGAAGGTAGGCGCTCAGCCGCGAGGTGCCCTCTTCAGCGAGCGCGTCGTGGCGCTGCGGATAGAGCTCCAGGCCGCGTGCGCAGCCAGCGCTCGAGCTGCTCGCGCGCAGCGCGCTCGCCGCCGCGCTGCAGCGCAGCCGAGGGCGCAGCGCGGGTTGAGTTCGCCCGCGCTGGGAATCGCTCCAGCGCGCAGCCCGCGCGGCGTGCGGATTTGACGGGGCGCGCGCAGGATCGGCCCGCGGGCGCAGCTCGCTCCAAGCTCGCCAGTAGGGGGTGAACACGCGGTAGTGATCGCCGCCCGCCGGGGTGATCGCTGCGGCTGGCACGATGCCGCACGCCGGGGTGGACATGCAGGGCCACGCGCTCGCCTGCGCAGGCCTGCGCGAGCCGTGCTTGGCGAGCGCGCGCGTAGGGGGTCGGGTCATCGCTCATGTGAACCGCCGTGAGCCGATGCTCGCCTACGAGGCGCATCGTCTCCTCGACCACCTCGCCCTGGCGCACGAGCAGCTGCGCGCCGCGTTCGGCGAGCGAGCGTGCGAGGTCGCTGGAGGCAGTCGAGCAGGAAGGCGAGCCGGTTGGGAGCACCGCAGCTGCGGCCCAGCAGCGCCTCGTCGAGCACGAAGGCCGCGACGAGCAGCTCGTGCTCGCGCACGGCCGCGGCGAGCGCCTGCTGGTCGCGCACGCGCAGGTCGCGGGTGAACAGCACAAGCGCGCCCCCGGATGCGGTGGCAGGGGCGCTCACTGCGCGGGCGTGCGCGCCGAACCGGTCTGCTGCTGTTGGTTCGCTTCTTCCTGCAGTGCCCTCCGCAGTGCCTCGTCGAAGGACAACGGCTTGATCGCGAAGGGCTCCGCGCCGGAGGGATCGGTGACGATTGTGGCGGTGCTCAGGCCCTCGACGAGCGGCCGCGCGACGTTCGTGTCGACGGGCGTGACCAGGCCGAGCCACAGCGCTGAGAGCCAGGGAGTGATGAAGGGGACGGGCAGCTTCGGCCGTGGACGCAGGCCCATGGCGAGCGCCATGCGGTCGAGCATCTCGCCGTAGGAGAGCACGTCCGGCCCGCCGATCTGTACCTCGCGGCCGCGCGACTCGGGCACGTCGGGGGCGCGGCGCAGGTACTCGATCACGTCATCGATGGCGATCGGCTGGGTGGCGGTGCGCAGCCAGCTCGGAGCGATCATCACGGGCAGGCGTTTGACCAGGTGGCGCAGGGTGCTGTAGGACTCGCTGCCTGCGCCGACGACCATCGCCGCCCGGAAGTAGGTCAGCGGCGGTCCCGCGGCGGCGAGCGTCAGCGCGGTCTCGTGGCGGCTCTGCAGATGCTTGGAGACGCTCTCATCGCCGAGCCCTCCGAGGTAGATGACGCGCGCGATGCCCTCGCGTAGGGCCATGCGCGCGAAGTTGAGCGCGCCGTCGCGCTCGCGCTCGGCGAAGCCCGCGCCGCCGGCCATCGCATGGACGAGGAAGTAGGCCACGTCGATCCCCTCGCCGAGACCCTCGAGGCTCGCTGCGTCGGTGATGTTGCCGCGCACCACCTCACAGCCAGGGCGCTGGAGATGGGAAGCACGTGTGGGGTCACGCACCAGGCAGCGCACGTCGAGGCCCTCAGCAAGCAGGGCCTCGGCGAGACGGGCCGCCGATGAACCCGGTTGCCCCGGTTACGAGTGCGCGCGTTGTGATCAGCTGAGGTTAGCTGCCGCGAGGGGCGCGGCTACGTTCAGGCGTGAGAGGTGCCCGTGCCGTTGCGCCGTTCGGCCATGTCCGGGCCGGTGGTCGTGGTCATCGCTGCGGCGGCACCACCGGAGAGCACGCGGCGGACGAGCCCCGGGGCGAGGATCCGCAACGCGGCGGCAAGCGCATAAGGGCGCGGCACATAGCGCTCGGGACGGCCGCCAAATCCGGCTTCGTAGATCGCCTCGGCGCCTTTCTCGGGCGTGGAGACGAGCCAGCGCGTGAGGGGCTTCTCGGTCAGCTCGGCTTGGGGAAAGCCCTCGGTGGAGATGAACCCGGGGAGCACGAGGCCGACGTGGACACCGTGGGGGCGCTCCTCAGCGAAGAGCGCATCCGACCAGCCGGCGAGCGCGAACTTGGAAGCGCTGTAGGCGCCTGAGCCCGCGCGTGCGACCCGGCCGGCGGTCGAGGCAACGTTGACGATCGCGCTCGGTGCGCTCGCGCGCAGCAGCGGCAGTAGGGCCTCGGTGAGACGCACCTGAGCGTCGAAGTTGATGGCCATGGTGCGCCTGACGTTCTCGTAGCCTCCGTCGGCGAAGTTCGCGCGCCAGGCAGCGCCGGCGTTGTTGACGAGCAGATCGAGATGTCCGTGGCGCTCGAACACGTGCGCACGGATTCGTTCGGGGGCGTCCTCGTCGAGCAAGTCGACCGCGAGGAAGCTGCTGCGCTCGCCGAGACTCGGCGGCGAGCGCGCTGCAGGCGCTCCTCGCGCCGCGCGACGAGCACTAGCGAAGCGCCCGGCTCCCGGGCAAGACGGCGGGCGGTGGCCTCACCGATGCCGCTGGAGGCGCCGGTGATGAGCATCACGCGCGCTCGGGAGGGGGAGCTGGCTGGAGTCTGACATTGACTTCCTCGCTGTCATCGGGGGGCTGCGGGACGCGGGCGGTTAGCCTTTCAGATCGGCAACCGATGAGCTCCCAGCCACCAAGCGACCTGCACAGCGTCGTCTCCCCGCGCAAGCGTGAGGCGCTCGAGCTCTTTACCGAGCTGCCGCGCCGCTACGACGCGCTCTCGGCGGCGTTGAGCTTCTGGCAGGACCCGCGTTGGCGGCGTGCGCTCGTGAGCGCCGTGGCTCCGCGCGATGGCGAGCGTGTGCTCGACGTTGCCACCGGCACGGGGATGGTGGCCGCTGAGCTGCTCTCGCGTGCTGCGTGCTCGGTGGTCGGGATCGACCAGAGCGCGGCGATGCTCGCGGCCGCGCGGGCTCGCTTCGCGGGCGCAGCCTCCAAGGTTGAGCTGATCGAGGGGCAGGCCGAGGCGCTGCCGTTTGCCGACGGCAGCTTTGATGTTCTGACCTTCACCTACCTGCTGCGCTATGTCGATGATCCGGCGGCGACGGTCGGCGAGCTCGCGCGCGTGCTGCGCCCCGGCGGGCGGATCGCCTCGCTCGAGTTCGGTGTGCCGCCGCTTGCGCCCGCCTACTGGGCCTGGCGCTTCTACACGGCGGTTGGCCTGCCGACGCTGGGGCGCCTGGCCTCGCGCGAGTGGGCAGAGGTCGGTCGTTTCCTCGGGCCGAGCATTCGCGGCTTCTACGAACGCCATCCGCTGGAGCGGATCGTGGGCTACTGGGAGCAAGCGGGGCTGGAGGAGGTTGTGGTGCGCCGCATGAGCCTCGGCGGAGGCGTCGTGATGTCGGCACGCAAGGCCGCGAGTGCGGGAGCCCGGAGGCTGAGATGACAGACAGGCTCGCAGCGCCCGGCGTTCTACGCGCTCGGGCGCGGGCGCCTGGGGGATCTGCTGACGCTGCTGCATCCGCCCTACACGCTGTGGCACCTCAGCTACTTCGTGCTCGGGGCGGCGGTTGCGCCGAAGCTGCACAGCGACCGGCTGCTGTGGGGGCTGGCCGCCTTTGCGCTTGCGGTCGGGGTGGCGGCGCACGCGCTCGATGAGCTGCACGATCGGCCGCTACGGACCGGCTTCAGCGATCGTGCTCTGTGGCTGCTGGCCGCTGCGAGCTTCGCCGGGGCGCTTGCGATCGGAGTCGCAGGCGTGCTGACGGTCACGCCGTGGCTCGCGCCGCTGGTGCTCCTGGGCGGGCTGTTCCTGCCTGCCTACAACCTCGAGCTGGCCGGCGGGCGCTTTCATAGCGACCTGTTGTTCGCGGTTGGCTGGGGCGCTTTCCCGGCCTTCACGGGCTACTTCGTGAACGCCGAGAAGATCGCGCTACCGGGGATCCTGATCGCGCTCGGCTGCCTGGCGATGAGCGTCGCCCAGCGCCGCCTGAGCTCGCCGGCGCGCGAGCTGCGCCGCCGCACAGCCGCTGTGAGCGGCACGCGCACGCGGCTGGATGGCAGTCAGGAAGCGCTGTCGCTGGCGGACCTGCTGCGGCCACTCGACGGTGCGCTCGCGGCGCTGTCGCTGGCGATCTGCGTGACCGCATGCGCGCTGCTGGCTGCTCGCCTATAGAGATCCAGTCCGCTCGTAGGATCCGCCCGGCTCAGTGGGCGAGGTTGTGGGCACCGGGTCCGGGGCGGACCTCGTAGGTGCCCGCGGGGGGAGGTGTGGCGGGGTCAAACAGGCCAAGGATCGAGCCGCCGAAGCCGCCGCCGACCATCCGCGCTCCAGCAGCGCCAGCGCGGCGCAGCCGCTGCACGGCGGCCTCAACGGCGGGCGTTGAGATCTCATAGCTCTCGCGCAGGCTCTCGTGCGAAGCGTCGAGTAGCCCGCCTACCGCAGCCAGGTCACCCGCGTGCAGCGCTGCGACCGTGGCGCGCACGCGGTCGTTCTCGGTGAGCACGTGCTCGGCGCGGCGGGCCAACGGCTCGGGCAGGGCGCCGAGTTGCTCGAGCGATGCCTCACGCAGCGAGGGGACGCCAAGCAGCTCGCAAGCCGCGGCGCACTCGGCGCGGCGTTCGTTGTAGCCCGAGCTCGCGTGTGCGTGGCGCTCTCCGGAATCAAGGACCACGAGCCGCCAGCCCTCGAGCTCGAGCGGCACGGGCTCGATCGCGAGCGTGGCGAAGTCGATGCAGAGGGCGGTGTCGGGGGCGCCATAGAGGCTCGCGAGCTGGTCGAGTAGACCGGTCTGTGCGCCAACCCAGTCGTTCTCCACGCGCGCGCAGAGTTGGGCGATCTCCATACGATCGATCGTCTCGATCTGGGCATCCGCGCCAAGCGCGATCAGCGCCAGGCAGAGTGCCACCTCGAGCGCTGCCGAGGAGGACAGGCCGGCGCCTTGGGGGACGTTGCCGCTGATCTCGAGCTGGGCGGCCTTCAGCGAATGGCCGGTGCGGCTGAGCTCGGCGACGGTGCCGCGCACAAAGGCTCGCCAGCCCTCCGCCGGGGTGGGGTCCTGGAGCGCGAACTCGTCGCGCTCGTCGAGGTCGCGCGCGTATGCCTCGATCAGCTGGGTGGAGCGCGAGCTGGCGGTGGCGCGGGCGTGGACGGTTACGCCCGCGGCGATTGCGAAGGGCAGCGCGAGGCCGCGGTTGTAGTCGGTGTGCTCGCCGATCAGGTTGACGCGTCCGGGAGCGAAGGCGCCCGCCTGCTCAGCGGCCACGGGCGATCGCCTCGCGCAGCTCCGCGGCGGACTCCTCGGGGAGCATGTCGCCGATGAAGGTGCCAGCACCCTGCTCGGAGCCGGCAAGGTACTTGAGCTTCTCGGCGGTACGCAGCGGTGGGTAGAACTCGACGTGCAAATGGCCGCCGCCGGGGCTGAGGGGGCGCTGCGCTTGTTCACCGGTGGGGGCCTGATGTACGGCCATCACATAGGGGAAGGGCCGCTCGAAGAGGGCATCGAAGCCGCGCACCACGCTCTGCAACGCCTCCGCGAGCAGGCGCAGCTCATCGGCGCTGCAAGATGCGAGGCTTGCTCGGTGCTCGCGCATCACGACGTGCACTTCATAGCCCCAGCGTGCGGCGAAGGGTACGTAAGCGAGGACCGCATCGTTCTCGAGCAGCAGACGACTGCCGTCCCTGAGCTCCTCGGCGAGCAGTGCGCAGGGCGCGCAGCCGCCCAGCCGCGCGTCGGCGGCAAGCTCGAGCGCCGGCACAGGAGGGAGAAAGGGATAGCCATAGATCTGGCCGTGGGGGTGGTGCAGGGTGACCCCGACCTCGACGCCGCGGTTCTCAAAGATGAAGACGTACTCGATGTCCTCGCGTGCGCCGAGCTCGAGATAGCGGTGGCGCCAGACCCACATCAGTGCCTCCGCGCGCGCCGGCGTGAGCGTTGCAAAGGAGCCTTCGTGATCATCGGTATAGACGACGACCTCGGCGGCGCCATGCGGGGCCGTGAAGGCGGGGAAGCGGTTGTCGAAGACCGCGATCTCGAAGGCCGGCACGGGGATCTCGGTCTCGGGCCCTCCCGGGCGGGTGGGGTCAAGCGGGCAATGCTCGCGCGCCGGTAGGAAGGTTCGATCCTGGCGGTGGATCGCGTAGACGACCTGCTCACCGCGCAGCTCGTTGAAGCGCTGCTCGCTCATGCGCGCTCAGTCGGGACGCTGTAGAGGATCAGCGCACGGCCATCGGCTTTGCGCAGGCGCTCAAGCTGCAGCGGCCCGGCACGCTCAGTTTGCCTACTCGGCGCGTCGCGCTGCTCGGGAACGCCCATCTGTGAGCGCTCTTCTGCGCGCGGCTCGGCGCGTTTCCCGGCCATAGGACGAGGGTATACCCCCTGCGGAGAGGGCTACTCGCGCAGGGCCCCAAGGTCCGCGGTTATCCCGAGGGGAGATTGCGGGTTTTCCGTTATGTTGGCCATTGACTATCGTTGCGATTGGGGAAAAGCTAGGGCTAACACTGGGGGGGCAGTTCCAAGCCCAAGCGAATCGAGTGGAGGAGGATCAGATGTCAGATAGCGATCAGGTGCAAACAGTCCCGGAGGAGTCCGCAAACGGGTTCGCCTGGCCCGAGATCGATCGTCGATCATTCCTGCGCCGCACAGCGCTCACGGGCGTGGCGGCCGGGTCGGTCAGCACGATCCTCGCTGCCTGTGGATCGAGCGCCTCGAGTGGCGGCGGCGGAGGAGCTGCGAGACGTCTTTGGCTCCAAAAAGAACTACAAATTTGTGTTCGTCAACCACGTGACGACGAACCCGTTCTTCACCCCAACGCAGTACGGGGCGGCGGACGCGTGCAAGCTGCTGGGCTGCTCCTACCAGTGGACCGGTTCTGAAATCGAGCAATGTCAACCAGATGGTTAACGCGCTCAACAGCGCGGTCACCGGCGGGGCTGATGGCATCGCTGTTGCACTGATCGATCTGCACGCCTTCAATGCACCGGTCGAAGCGGCAATCAAAGCGGGCATTCCGGTGCTCGCCTACAACGCTGACGCGGTCGGCAACGCGCGCCTCGGCTACATCGGGCAGGACCTGAAAAAGGCCGGTGAAAAGATGGGCGAACGGATTGTCGCCGCAGTCGGCTCGGGCGATGTGGCGCTGTTCATCGCGACGCCGGGCTCGGCCAACCTGCAGCCGCGCATCGAAGGCGCCGAAGCTGCGATCAAGGCGTCAGGCAAGCCGATCAAAGTGCACACGGTTGCCACCGGCGCCGCGGTGCCGGGCGAGCTCTCGACGATCGACGCCTACTGGATCGGACACCAGAACACCAAGGGCATGTATGCGGTCGACGGGGGCAGCACGGAAAGCCTCGCGAAAGTGATGCAGAAGTACGGCCTCGCCGGCAAGGGCATCAAGGCGGGCGGCTTCGACCTCACCGAACAGACGCAGAAACTGCTGCAGGAAGGCAACATCGAATTCACGATCGATCAGCAGCCCTATCTGCAGGGTTTCCTGCCGGTGCTGCAGCTCTACATGTACAAGGTCTCGGGAACGCTGACGGGTCTGGCTGAAACCGACACGGGCCTGAAGTTCTTGGACAAGACCACGATCGGCCCGTACGTGAAAACCAAGACACGCTATGAGGGAACCTCCTCGGCCGTCCAGGCCGTCGCCTGAGGGCGGGAGGACGAGGGTTAGCTGATGGCTAGCGTGGCCGGCGGCTCAGCCTCCGAGACCCCACCGACGAGTGGGGGGGACCGAGCGCCGAGCCGTCCGGTCCCGCTGTCACGCCACCAACTGCTCCAGCGCGTGCTCGCGCTGCGCGAGGGCAGCATCATCGTCGTGGCGCTCGTCACGGCGATCTATTTCTCGGCGAACACGAGCAGCTTCTTCACGGGCGGAAACTTCAAGACGCTCTTGCCCTACTTCGCCCCGTTCGCGATTCTCGCGGCGGGCGAGGTGTTCGTGATGATCCTCGGCGAGATCGACCTGTCGATCGGCGCGATGTACCTGTTCGCGCCGATCGTCTTCTACAAGCTCAACACGGACGTTGGCCTGGCGCTTGTTCCTGGGGTGATTGTGGCGCTGCTGCTGTGCATGCTCGTGGGGGCGATGAACGGCTTCTTTGTCGCTGTGGTCGGGATTAACTCATTTGTGACGACGCTTGCGATGTTGTTCACCTTCGAGGGGCTCGCGCTGATCATCTCCCACGGCACCCCCGTGGCGACGCCGGGAGGACAGATCCCGCTGGGTACCTTCGGAAAGGTCTTTGGCGGGGGAATCTATTCGGAGCTGATCTGGGCGGTGGCGATCGTTGCGATCCTGCAGGTCGTGCTGACGTTCACGCGCTGGGGTCTCTACACGGTGGCGATCGGCTCCAACAAGCTCGGCGCGGCCGAGGCCGGGGTGCGAGTGAAGCTCGTGATGATTCGCAACTACATGCTCTGCAGCCTGACGGCGGCGCTGGTGGGGATCTTTGAGGCGGTGCGTTCATCGACTGTGCAGCCTGATCCTGCGGGTGCCAACGAAATCCTGTTCCTCGCGGTGGCGGCCGGCGTGATCGGCGGCACGCTGTTGACCGGTGGCTCGGGCACGGTCGTGGGTGCGCTGATCGGGGCGCTGTTCCTCGGGATCCTCAAGGATGGGCTGATCCTGCAGGGGGTCAACGCCAACTACTTGCTCTTCTACACGGGCCTCGCTGTGATCGTCGCGATGACCGCCAATGTGTACGTCGGACGCGCGCGAAGGGGGCACGGCAGTGGCTGAGGAGATCGTCCCGCCGGAGAACATCGTTGCGCCGACCTCGGCACCGGACGATGTGCTGCGCGTCGAACACATTTCCAAGCGCTTCGGCCCCGTGACGGCGCTGCGCGACGTCAACATCCACCTGAAGAAGGGCGAGGTGCTCGGTCTGCTTGGCGACAACGGCGCAGGCAAGTCGACGCTGATCAAGATCATCTGCGGCTTCCAGAAGCAGGACGCGGGCAAGATGTTTCTGCGCGGTCAGCCCTATGAACCCAAAAGCGTCGACGATGCGCGCGCAAAAGGGATTGAGACCGTCTACCAGGACCTCGCGCTGATCGATGAACTCTCGGTTTTCCACAACATGTACCTGCGCCGCGAGCGTGTGCACCGACCGCTGCCACTGCTGGCGAACCGGCAGATGAAGCGTGAAGCTCGGGCAGCGCTGGACGAGATCGGAATCAACATCCCGCGGATCGATGTGGCGGTCGCGCGCCTCTCGGGCGGTCAGCGCCAGGCGATCGCGGTCGCGCGCACGGTCAACTCCGACGCTGACATTCTGCTGCTGGACGAGCCGCTGGCGGCGATGGGCGCCAAGGAGGGCGCGATGATCCTCGATCTCGTGGGACGCCTGAAGGCCGAGGGCAGGGTCTCGATCATCATGATCCTGCACAACTACGTCCATGTGCTTGAGGCCTGCGATCGCGTTTCGATGATCCAGGACGGCGTGATCGCGCTCGACAAGCCGACCGCTGAGACCTCGGTCGATGAGCTGACGGAGATCGTCGTCAACGAGTACAAGCGAGCCCGCCTGGCAAGCCGGGAAGGCGCCGCGCCCGCCGCCAAAAGCTAGGCGGCGGTGCTCTCCGCGACGACGCGCTCGATGTAAGGCCCGAGCAGCGTGGTGAGTGAGGAGGCGGTCATGTTCGCCGGCCCTTGGGGCAGGGCTGCATAGCTGATCGCGAGGCGCACGAGGCACTCGCTCAGCAGCTCGGCGTCGTGGCGCGGGACGAGCGGCCAGCCGGCGAGCAGCACGTCGGTAACGCGCTCGGTGGCACGATCGACGAGCGGCTTGCCCTGGGTGGTGAACAGCGCGAGTAGCTGCTCGGCGCCGTCGCCGCCAACGATCGTGCGTACCAGCGGGTTCTCGGCGGCGGCCGTCAGGAAGACGTCGAAGGCTGCGGCGAGCGCGGTGGCCGGCTCATCGAGATGGGCTTTGACAGCTTGCTCGACGGCATCGAGGAAGCGGTCGCTTTCGCGGATAACCAGAACCTGGGCGAACTCATCGCGGGAGCCGAACTCGTTGTAGAGCGTCTGGCGGCTGACGCCCGCGCTTTGGGCGATGTCGGCCATCGTGATCTCACTCCAGCGCCGCTCGTGCAGCTCACCGCAGGCAGCGTCCAAGAGCGTGTTGCGCAGCAGCTCGCGCGCAGCCACGGGATAGGGGGTGTGTTGCTGGGCGCTCGTGGTCACGCTGGACATGGTGGCGATCGCAGCAGTCACTTAGTCGGCCGGCTCGCCTGTGCCTGCCAGGGTGAAGTCGACCTTATCGCGCACTCCACAGTCCGGGCATGCCCAGTCGTCGGGCACCTCACTCCAGGGCGTACCCGCGGGAAAGCCCTCGCGCGGATGGCCTTGCGACTCGTCATAGACGTAGCCGCAGGCCGGGCAGCGAAAGCGGCTCACAGCGCGCCCTTTGGGTATGAGGCGGTCCGGTAGCGCTGCAGCTGACGGGCGCCGAGACCCGGTCTGAGGTTGGCGCGCGAAAGGTCGCCCTCGTAGTGGGCGAGCACGCGGTGGTCCATCGTGCGCCGCCACAGCGGCGGGATCACCGCGAGCAGGATCATTCCGGCGTAGCCCGTCGGCAGCTGCGGCGCCTCGTCGACGTGGCGCAGCGCCTGGTAGCGGCGGATCGGGTTGGCGTGGTGATCGGAGTGGCGCTGCAGGTGGTAGAGCAGCACGTTCGAGGCGACGTTGTTGCTGTTCCAGCTGTGCTCGGGGCGGGTGCGCTCGTAGCGGCCGTCCTCGCGCTTGCCGCGCAGCAGGCCGTAGTGCTCGAGGTAGTTGACGACCTCGAGTAGCGAGAAGCCGATCACGGCCTGGATCAGCAGGTAGGGGAGCACGACCGGACCGAAGACCGCGGCGAGCGCGCCGAACAGCACGACGCTCATCGCCCAGGCGCCGAGGATGTCGTTGCGCGGGCTCCAAGCTGAGCGCTCAAGGCGAGCTAGACGTGTGCGCTCGAGCTCCCATGCGGAGCGCAGGCTGCCGATCACGGTACGCGGCAGGAAGCGGTAGAAGCTCTCGCCGAGGCGCGCGCTGGCGGGATCCTCGGGCGTGGCGACGCGCACGTGATGGCCGCGGTTGTGCTCGATGAAGAAGTGGCCGTAGCCACTCTGTGCGAGCGCCACGCGACTGAGCCAGCGCTCGATGCTCGCGCGCTTGTGGCCGAGCTCGTGCGCGGTGTTGATCGCGATCCCACTCACCATCGCCACGGTCAGGGCCAGACCGACGCTCTCGATCGTTGAGAGTTTGCCGCTGGACCACAGCCAGCAAGCGAAGACGAGCCCGCCGTACTGGATCGGTATGTAGAGATAGGTGCACCAGCGGTAGTAGCGATCCTGTTCGAGCCACTTGATGACGCTGTCGGGCGGGTTGCTGGCGTCCATACCGATCGTGAGATCGAGCAAGGGAAAGATCGCGAAGACGAGTACGGGCCCGTAGAACCAGAGCACGCCAAGACCCGTGAGGTGCACTAGTCCCCAGGTCAGGAAGGGGAGCGTGGGGATCAGCAGCCCCAGCAGCCAGGCGTAGCGCTTGGGGTCACGCCAGGCGAGCAGCTCGCGAGGCTCCTGGGTGAGGGCTTGGGTGGCGGCTCCGTCCGCGGCGGGTGGGGCTGACATCGATACCTCCTGCTCGGGTTGCTTCGTACGAACGACTTTACACGAGACCGGTGACGTGTCAAGTAAGACTACAAATGGGGTCGCACTGAAAGGACCTGCCGGCCGTCGGTTGAAGCGGGCGCAAGACGGCTTGCAGGCCTGATCGGGCCGATAGACTGCGCCTTGTCTGATTCGTACTTGGCGAACTCGTGTGAGGTTCTGATGGCCGCATCTTCGGTGAGTGCTCGTGGTGCGGTGACCCGGTTCGGCATCCTGCCGATTGCGGCGCTCGGCGTCGTGGTGCTGTTGCTCGCGCTCGCGCTCGGGACCTACCTATACGACCACTCGCGCCGTGATCTGATCGCCAAGGGCGTGAGCGTGGGCGGGGTGCCCGTGGGCGGCCTGCGTGAGGGGGCGGCCCGGCGCAAGCTTGAACACGACCTTGTCTCTCGTCTAAACCAGCGGGTGACGGTGCGCTCGGGTTTGCACAAGTGGACGCTTGGAGCGCGCCAGGCGCATGTTCGGGTCGACGTCAAGAACATGCTCGACCAGGCGGTGAGCGCGAGCCGCGAAGGCTCAATCCTGACGCGCACGGTACGCGGGCTCTTCGGGGGCAGCGTCAAGCGCGACATCCCGCTGGTCGTGAGCTACTCGCACCAGTCGGTGCGCAACCTCACGGCGAAGGTCCGCGCGGGGGTCAATCGGCCGCCGCGCGATGCGAGCGTGCAGCCCAGCGCAACGGGCCTGACGACGATCCCCGGGCAGGTCGGCCTGAGCGTCGACAGCGGGCACCTGGCGGCGCGCATCGAGAGCGCGCTCAGTGGCGCGAGCCCGAGCCGTAACGTGACCGTGCCGACGCACAAGGTCAAGCCGAAGGTGACGACGGCGCAACTCGCGGCGAAGTACCCCGCCTACATCGTCGTCGACCGCGGCAGCTTCCGCCTGCGCTTCTACAGCCACCTGAAACTGGAACGGACCTACGAAATCGCGGTCGGCATGGAAGGCCTGGAAACACCCGCGGGGCTGCACAAAATCGAATGGGAGCAGGTCGACCCGCCCTGGTATGTGCCCAAAAAAGCATGGGCAGGCGCGCTTGCGGGCACGGTGGTCCCGCCCGGACCGGGCGATCCGTTGAAGGCACGCTTCATGTCCTTCGAAGGCGGCGCCGGTATCCATGGGATCGACCCGAGCGAGTACTCCTCGATCGGCCACGACGCTTCGCACGGATGCGTGCGCATGCGCATCCCCGACGTGATCAGCCTGTACGCGAAATCGCCCGTGGGGACGCCCGTCTACATCATCTAGCTGGGTGGCTGGTGGGGCGCGGCGCTAGGCGCCGGGGGGACGGCGCGAGGCGAGGTATTCCTGGTTCTGACGGCGCTCGCCGCGGATCTGCACGGCGATGAAGACCACGATCACGTTGACGACCACGCCGATGCCGCCGAAGGTCGCGATCAGGCCGACGGTCGTTGAGAAGGCTTTGCTTGCAGCGAGCATGCGGGGAGCCTAGCAACGCGAAGGGCGCCGGTGTCGTAGCCTTGGGCAGGCCGCCGTCGATCGCAGATCGGCGCTACAAGCGCCTGGAGAGGTGCCGGAGCGGTTGAACGGGCGCGACTGGAAATCGCGTAACGGGGGAAACCTCGTTCGAGGGTTCGAATCCCTCCCTCTCCGTCCACTCTTTCGTGAGGCGTTTTTGGCTTTGCTACGCCAAAATCGCTCAGCGCGATTGGACATGGCAGCTTGTGCCTTCTGCGAACCCGGCGAGGCTGCGGGTCTCGTCGGCTTGTAGGCATTCATATGCCGCACATGATCGATCTGCTGCTGCGATGACAGCACTGACGTCACGTGGCAGGTCATCGCCGACTTTCGCGATCTGGACCCCGAACCCCTCATGGCGCTCGAAATCGCTAGCCTCGGCTCTGTTGTAGGCGATAACGGCCGGGACGGCGGGATTTTCGAGGGTGTATTGCAGGGCAGCCGCAGCCTCCACTCCCTGCATGATCGCCCCGCCGTCGTAGGGAACGACGACCATGCTGCAGCCGTCCAACGCGGACAGGAGGCTGGCATGCAGCATGCCATGAAGACGATAGTCGGCCTTCGTCCAGGGAGGAGCCGCAGCGTTGCATCCCGGCTCGTACACATCAAACCCAGCTTCCAGCAGCCCTTGTGCGATCCAGGTCGCCATCCCGTTTGCAATGCCCGCGGGCCAGTCGCCCGTTGCCGGCCCGGCCACTACGACCAACCCGCGGCGCACTGCTCGATTTGCATGCTCGAACCACGCGTCGAGCTCTGAGATAGGGAGCGTGAATGCGTCTGCGGCCAGATTTGAAACGACCTCTCTCTCGAACCGCGCGCGGAGTTGCGGTCGCGGCAGGAACCCGAGATAGTCGGCCAGGATGGAGGTCGCGCCCTCCTGTGGACCTGACCCGCCATAGCCCCACCCCGCTTCCGGCGCGGCCAAGCCAAAGACTGGGATCGGCTGGCGGCCGCTTTCCAGGGCAAGCTCGACTCGCGCCGAGCGGTCCGTGCTGACCCCAACATAAGCGCCATCGGTGGAGCGTCGCCGAGGGGCGAATCGCGCTCGCCACATTCGCGCGCGTCGGTTTGGCTCTTCCTCACAACGCGGGTCGAACCCGCAGTATTCCCCGTATGGGGAAGGTCCGTGCGTAGGGCATGCAAGCCCTGTCTCGATTAGCAGGTCGAGTAGTCGCTTGGCTGGCTGTCCGCTCACAGCTTCTGCCAGCGCCCTCGTGTAGAAGCCGTAAGGGAACATAAGGACGGGCCGGCCTGTTAGCGCCTCAACCCCCGCGAGATCGATGGGACTGAAGCATGCAAGGGCCACTTTGGAGCTCTCGAACACTTTCGACGAAGGCCGCAGCCTGCATCCATCGAGCTCGAATGTGACCTCGCAGAAACGAGGTTCGCCGCTGAGCGGACTTCTTGGGGTATAGGCGATCATCGTGAACTCCCCTCCCGGAGGGATCACGGTCTCGGCTACCTCTGTGGCCACCGAGGTGGCGTTGGCGATCGGGCACAGACCGCCATTAAGTTGACCCACGACCACAACATCTACATCATTGTGGACGTAGTGGAGCGCGTGGCAAGCGAGGCTATTTGGCTGGTCCGACAGCTCCAGGATGAGGTCGTGGTCGGGTAGATCCGAGTCGCTCCTGACATATCTACGCTCCGCAGAGTCCACAGAGATCACCGCGACCTCGAGACGAAAACCAAGCGGTCATGCCAATCTTGCGGGTCAGGCCGCATCTCGAACGTGCCATCCAGCGCGCGCACGATTGCGCCAAACTCGTGGTGGCGGATGCCCACCACCACCGCGCAGCCGTGGTGAGACTTCCCGGTCTCCAACCACTCGTGACAGATGCGTGGGAAGTCCGCGACGTCAAATGTCACCATGATGCGCTGTTGGACCTTGGCGAGCTCCATCAGCTCCTCGTCTGGACAGCCGTCGAGGTCGCGCTCCTCGGCAACCGCAAGCACGTCGTGCCCATGTGCTCTCAGAGCCTGCACCGATCCGACGGCCCGACACGTGCGCATCAAGGAGCAGACGCAACTGATCGCTTAGTCGAGCTGGATCGGGATGATGTCAGCGTGCGGATACTCCGCGCGGAGCTCCGTCAGCGGCCGCCGGTTCAGCGCGATGAAGTCGTCGATCTCCTGCGGAAAGCGTTTGTAGTAGCTGAGCGCGGTCCGCAGCTCGCGTTTGCTGATGTCTGTCTCCGTGACTACCCGATCGAGACTCTCGCTGAAGTCCTTGTACGCCTCAATCACCTGCCACACGTCTAGGCTCGTGCCAATCAACCAGGCGCGGCGATTGTAGTCATCGCCGCGAAACGCAATCCCGGGAACCGTCCGAGCCTTCAGTGCCTCCTCTGCCAGCGCCTCCACTACGCTGCCCTTGCTGCGCTTCGTGCGCTTGGCCTCTGCTGTGACGAGACGATCGGTCTCGTCTGAGAGGCGCAGGCTGAATGGCGCTGACTTGGCCATGCCTACGATTGTAGTCGATGTATTACGCGGTACCGCACATTGCCGGCGATCCATGCGATGTCGATGAGAGAGCGCGCTAAGTAGCTTCCGCGCCCACGCGGAGTGCGTTAGATGCTCCATGCATACAGGCGCTGGAGGCGCTCTCTCAGGTGGCGCTGGCGATGATCTCCATGCGAGCGCGCGCTGGCAGCCAGCGTCTACGCTCTTCGTCAGTGCTTCCTGGCGCGCTCCGCGTGCAGCCCCCGGATGCGCTCCCACACCGGGTCGGGTTTCGAGAGTCGTCCCGTTAGCCCCGTCGGCCTCATCGGCCTCTGTTCAGATGCCGTAGCCTACGAGCGCGTTGCGGGTCAGACTGCTCGGGTTTGAGGGGAATCGAAGGGAGCACTATGCAGCTGAAGGTGGTCGGAGCCGGGCTTGGACGCACTGGAACTACGTCGCTGAAGAAAGCGTTGGAAGTGCTGACAGGTGGACCTTGCTACCACATGTTCGAGGTCTTCGAGCACCCGGAATCGGTTGCTGGCTGGCACGCCGTGGTGCGCGGTGAGTCAGAGGACTGGGACGCACTGATGGGCGACTACACGGCCAGCGTGGACTGGCCCGCCGCGGCCTACTGGCCCGAGCTGTCCGTGGCCAACCCCGACGCGATCGTCCTGCTCTCCTCACGTGCCAGGCCCGCGGAATGGTGGGCGAGCATGGAGAAGACGATTATCACCATCCTCACCACTGAGCTCCCGCCTGGAGATCAGGGGAGAGCCGCCCATCGTGCGATGGTCCTGGATCTGTTCGACCGGCGCTTCACCCCCGACTGGCGTGATCCCCACGCGGCAATGGCCGCTTACGAGCGGCACAATGTGCGCGTCCGCAGCGAGGTCCCCGCCGAGCGGCTGGTGGACTGGCAGCCGGGCGATGGTTGGGAGCCGATCTGTGCAGCGCTCGGCGTGGCTGTCCCGTCGGATCCGTTCCCGCACGAGAACAGCAGTGCGGAATTCCAAGCCAATGTCGGCGGTCGCGTCGAGGGCGCTGCGACTGCCTCCTGATCGAAGGGGCTAGCGAGGATGGAACGGGAGCAACTGCGCGCTGTACAGGCCCCGCTGAAGGAGCGCTATAGGTCCGAGCCCGAGACTGCGCAAATCACGCTGTCGGCTGAGGGTTCGCTCGGCGAGGGAGTCTCCTGCTCGGTGCAGACGGGGCGGGCGATCGCTGAGGCCGGTCTGCATCCCGCCTCGGGCGGCGACGGAAACCTCCTCTGCTCGGGTGACATGCTGCTCGAGGCGCTCGTTGCCTGCGCCGGCGTGACATTGCGGGCCGTGGCGACGTCGCTCGGGGTCGTCGTCGCCTCGGGCCGCGTGCGCGCTGAGGGGGACTTGGACTTCCGGGGAACGCTTGGCGTGGACCGCGACGCTCCGGTGGGATTCTCGGCGATCCGCCTCTCCTTTGACCTGGAGACTGACGCGGACGAGGAGCAGCTCGCGACGCTTGAGCGACTAACGGAGCGTTATTGCGTCGTCCTGCAGACGATCGCTCACCCGCCGGCACTCACGACGTCTGTTGCCTGCGCCTAGAGCGAAGTCCTGACTCTGACGCGCTGATGACTGTGTACTTGCGCAAAATGGGCGGCGCGCCGGAAGTGAGGACCGACGCACCGCCCGATTGCACGCGACCATCTGTGGGGATGCTTCGTGCGGTTCAAAGCATACACAGCCTAAAGTCCTAGTACTTGGAACCCTGGACTTTGACCCTAGGACTCGGGCATGTTTCTTAGGTGCGCGAGCAGCCAGATCCTGACCTAGCGGAGCTACTCAAACGCCTCCGCGAGGAGCGGTCGATCACACAAGAACAACTCGCCTTTGATGCCGGCATTACGGTCTCAGCGTTGTCGCGAATCGAACGCGGACTGAACAGTCCGGGGTGGACCACGGTCCAGCGCCTGGCGAGCGCGCTCGACATCAGGATGAGCGAGCTCGTGGCCGATCTCGAACAGACCGCTCGTTAGCGCGTAAACGCCGAGGTCCGCTCCGAAGGCCAGGGTAGAGTCGCGGCCATGAGCGTCGGCAAGGCTGAAGCGCACGGGCCCGATCGTGCTGCCGGAAGCGGCTTTGACTGCGCCGTGCCGTGCCTGAACCGACTCGAGGAGCAGACGGTCAGGGATCATCTCGCTAGAGATGAGTTCTTCTGGCTGGACTTGACAGCGCCAACGAACGAGGCGGTCGAGCGTCTGCGCGAGCTCTTCGGCTTCCATCCCCTGGCGCTCGAGGACGCGCTGCACTTCGGGCAGCGCCCCAAGCTCGACGACTATCAGGACTACGTCTTCCTGGTCTTCTATGGCGCGCACGATAAGGCTGAACCGGACGGGGATCTATTGCATGAGGTGCTGATGTTCATCTCGGGCTCCTACCTGGTGACGCTGCATAAGGCTCCCCTTCCGGCGCTTGAGGAGCAGCGTTCACGTCTGGATGGACAGGTGCTGCACAGCGAGCAGTTCCTGCTCTACCGCGTGTTCGACTCGTTGACCGACAGCTTCTTCCCACCGCTCGCCCGCATGGATGATGAGATCGACGAGCTCGAGGCGGCGATCCTCGCGGGGCCGACCGAGGTGCAGTTGCAGCGGCTCTTTGCGATGAAGCGCAACCTCGTTGCAATGCGCAAGGTGGTCTCCCCACAGCGTGACCTGTTCGCGCGCTCGATCGACCAGCTCGCGCAGATCCCGGGGCTCGACCTCGACGAGCGCGACTACTTCCGCGACGTCTATGACCACCTAATCCGGATCTCGGATCTGATCGACTCCTATCGCGATCTGCTCAGCAGCAGCACCGACCTATACCTCTCCACGGTCAGCAACCGTCAGAACGAGGTAATGAAGCAGCTGGCGATTGTCGGCACGATCTTCCTGCCGCTGTCCTTCATCACGGGCTTCTTCGGGATGAACTTCAGCTGGCTGGTCAACAAAGGAATCGTCTCGACCTGGTCTTTCTTCGCGCTGGGGATAGGCAGCATGCTGCTCACGTGCGTGTTCCTGCTGCGCTTCTTCAAGCGCAAGGGCTGGATGTAATGAGGGCTGCGCCTCGAGGCGCCGCTCAGGAAGGGAGCGTTGTGGAGTCGCCTCCGCCTGGGAGGCCGACACGCAGCGAGATCGCGGCCCCGCTCGCAAGCACGACGAGCACGGTTATGAGGCTCGCGACCGGGCCAAACGTACACGACGCCGCTGAGCAGCAGCTTGAGGCCGATGATCGCCAAGAGCACAGCGATCGTCTCATCCATGTAGCGCAAGCGCTCCCGTGCGATGCTGACGATCTGAAAGAGCGCGCGCAATCCGAGCAGGGCCAGCAGGTTGCTCGTGAGCAGTAGCAGTCGGTCGTGGCTGATGCCCAACGCGGCGGGGATCGAATCGACGGCGAAAGTGACATCGGCGAACATGATCGCGATCAGGCAGAGGAGCATCGGGGTGAGTTCGCGCCGGCCGTCATGCATGACGATCAGGCGTCGTTCCTGGTGATCGCTCACGGGCAGCCGACGCTGGAGGAAGCCGATCAGCCGGCTCGGTCCGGCCCCCTCCTCGCCCTTGGTGCACGCGGTCTGCAGGGCGAGTACCAGCAGCAGCGCCCCAAGCGCATAGCCGACGAGATGGGATGCCTCAAACAGTGCGACGCCGATGAAGATCGCGGGAATGCGCAGCCCGAAGGCGGCAAAGGCACCCCAAGAGACGAGGTGCTCACGCTCCGCAAAAGGAATCTCGAAGGCGCTGATGAGGACCGCAAAGACGAACACGTTGTCCAAGGAGAGCGCCCGCTCGATCAAGTAGACGGCGGCATAGGAGCTCGCGGCCTGTGAGCCTTCCACGAGCCCAAAGATGACCGTGGGAAGCAGGCCGAGGGCCAGCCATATGCCGCTCCAAATCAGGGCTCGCCGCGGCCCTGCGCTCTGGCTGGTGTCGCTCGCTCGAGTCTCCAGCAGGTACGCAAGGGCAAGGATGACCGCGAGCCCCGCGAGCGCTATATAGAGCACTGCCGGAGTCTAGAAGCCAACATGCATCTGAGCCGCTCGCAGCGGCTCTTGGCGAAGGCCAACTAGACTATGCGGCTCTGCGCCCGTAGCTCAGCTGGATAGAGCGTCGGTCTACGGAACCGAAGGTCAGAGGTTCGAATCCTCTCGGGCGCGTCGCAAAAGACCTGCTAATCAGCATTTTTTGGCAGGAGCCAAATCGTCGTAGTTCGTTTTTCTCCCAGGTTTTTCTCCCGAGATGGGCCGCTAGTTCCCTAGCCTTGTGGGGCGGGATGCTGCGCTCTACGTGCGCTTTTGGCCCGATTTAGGGTCTGAGTCGCGGGACAACGCGACAAGGAGGGCATAGCCCGACGCCTCCGGTGCTTGTTGTGGCGGCCACTGCGCCGCAATCCGTAGCGTTCGTGTGAGGGTCACGGCTGCGGTCGTGGTCTGCTCCCCGTGCTGGTGTTGGCAGGTTGCTGACTGAGGGTTTGCCCGGACGTGATCGCAGCGGAGGCCGTAGGCCGTAGCGGAGATCGCGTCCGTGGTGCCTTTCAGCATGGGCCGCTCAACCGAAGGAGATTGGCGTTGAGCGAAACGAAGAAGTACCGCAGCTGGACCGTGCAGCAGAAGCTCGCGATCGTGCTCGCTGGCCTGCGTGGCGAGCGGTCGGTGGCCGAGGTCTGCCGGGAGCATCAGATCTCCGAGACCCTCTATTACTCCTGGCGCGACAAACTCTTGGAGGGCGGTGCCGAGCGTTTGTCGGGGAAGGAGGAGCGCACCGAGATGGCTGAGCTTCGCAAGCGGGTGCGTGATCTCGAGCGCACGTTGGGCCGCAAGACCTATGAGCTTGAGATCCTGGGAAACGGGTTCCGGACGTGGGAGTGAGACAGCGCGTCGCCTACGCCCGCAAGCTCGTGGCGGAGGGGCACAGTCCCTCGGCGCTGGCGCGCATCCTGCAGATCAGCCGGCAGGCGATCTACCGGACACCCGGTGAAGGCACCCGCGGGCGCCCGCCGATGCTGCAGGCCCGCCGACGACGTTGAGAAGGCGATCGTCGAGGTCTGCGAGGAGAACCCGACCGATGGATACCGACTCGTCACCGCGTGGGTGAAATCGCCGGCTCGGGCGGGCGGTGAACCGCAAGCGGGTACTCAGGGTGATGCGTGAGCACAAACTGATCCAGCGCCACCACCACGAGCCGCGGCGCCGTCGGCCGGGATTCTTCCGGGTCGAGCGGCCCAGCCAACTGTGGCATCTCGACATGACGAGCATCTGGGTCGCCGAGCATGGCTGGGTCTATTTGAACGCGATCATCGACTGCTGCACCCGCGAGATCGTCGGATGGGACCTCACACTCCGTTGCCGCTCCAACGAGGCGATCGCGGTCATCGGAGCCGCCGTCACCGATCAGCGCATCCGGCCCGGGACGCTCACGCTCGGGACGGACAACGGGTCAGCGTTTACCGCGAAAGCGACGAGGCTGGTGCTGTCCGGGCTCGGGGTCACGCACCGCCGTGGTGGCTACCGCGACCCCGAGAGCCAAGCATTCATCGAGAGCTGGTTGCGCTACCTCAAGGAGCGCTGCGTCTGGCGCCACGAGTTCGAGACCCTCGACCAAGCACGGGAGATGATCAACAACTACATCGAGCACTACCACGACCGGCCCCACAGCCGGCTGAACTACCGCACACCGACCGAAGTCCGTCAGACTTGGGACGACGCGCAAGAAGCACTACAAAAAACCGCGGCCTAGCTTCTCAACGCAGCAGGGAAGCGCTCCAGGGGGCATCAGGTCGCAGGCGCCGGATACTGGTCTGTTGGTGCTTGCCCGGATGTCTCAACTTGGCGGGACGTTGCTGCTTGCCGCAGGTATCGGGTGTGTCGCGCGGGATACTCCGGTCGCGGATATCGTTGAGGCGATTCGTCTCAGTGCCTATGGGCAGCCGGTGCTTGTTGCGGCTGACGGAGGGCGGCTTGAGCCGCGGCATGTGCGAAGGCTGCATTTGCTGACACGGCGGGAGCGCGACGTGCTCCAGCATCTCAGCAGGGGGGAGTCAGCCGAGGAGATCGCGCTCGCTTTGAGCGTGAGACCCGAAACGATCCGCACCCATACGGCTAGCATCCGAAAGAAGCTCAACGTCGCGAGCAAGCGTGAGTTGATTGGCCTTCAGCTGCTTTTCTGACGGCAGGCTGGATAAATAGGTAACACTCTCCGTTTCTTCTGCCTTTCCCCCAAAGTCATCAATTTTTGGGGATAGACGCCGCGTATATGGTCCTATACGGTCCTCCGAAACCCCTGCTCCGTGACGGAGCGGGGTTCAAGATGTGCCAGCGGCGCGCACGCTCTCGATGGTTGACGGGCGGTGTGTGCTCATCCGCAATTCGACCACCACGGGAGCGAGAATGCCACAAAACCGCAACGCAAATGTGCCTGAGCAGCCTCGCCAACAGTCTTCTGCCGGTGGCGTTAGCAGTGGGAGTGCGTGTGCCCGGCTGCGTTGGCTCGCTCGTGGCATGGTGGTGGTCGTGGCGGTCGTTGGGTTCGGGCTGATGTCGTCGGGTGCGTCGGCTGAATCTCTGTGTACGGATTCGTGGACTGGGCCGGCAGAAGGTGAATGGGGGGAAGCGGCTCGTTGGTCGGCTTCGCATGTTCCTACGTCGAGTGATGTGGCGTGTATTGGGGCGGGAAAGACCGTGAAGGTGCTTTCTGGCGCGGGGGTCGCTGCGGTGGTTCAGGGTGCGGGTTCGCTAGTGGTGCAGGGTCGCTTCGTGTCGCTTGAAGTCACGAGCGCGTTGGAACCGTCGGCGATAGCGAATCTTTCGGTCGAGGAAGAAGGGGTCCTGACGGGCGGTGCGGAAGTTCAGGTCACGAACGCGCTGAATGCTGGGACAAACGGGTTTCTTTTGGGCACGGGCTCGCTGGTGATTGTGTCTGGCGCGTCGGGCACTATTACGCATAGTGTGGGGACCGGCTTCATCGTGGAACATGAGACGATCAGGAACGCGGGGACCCTGACGGTCGGCAAAGACGTATCGCTTGCCGAGAGCGGGGGAGCGCAGTTGATCAACAGCGGAGTCCTGATTGTTAACAGCGAGCGACCGAGCAGTGGTGGTATCGGCGGATCGTCAGCTTCTATCACGAACACGGGGACTATCGAGAAGACTGAAGGCTCGGGTACGAGCCCGATAGAACCGGCGATCAACAACGAAGGCACGGTTCTCGCGACGAGCGGCATTCTCGAATTCATGGGCGGTGGCACCACGGGCGCCGGCCATCCCGGGACGTGGTCGGCGTCTGGTGCCGGCACGCAGCTGCTTCTGAACACGAGCGGTACGTTCTCGCTTGGCTCTAGTGTGACGCTGACGGGGGCCGTCGAAATTGTCAACGGCACCGTAAAAGCTGGTGTGCTTGAAGGCGCTTCGGCGAATTTGACCATCAACGGTCATGGTGGCGCGGGTGTTGGATCGCTCAATCTCGAAGGCTCGGGTGCGTCGGTGCTGCACGAATTTGTTCTCACGGATTCTGAAGGGCGCAGTGGTGGTGTGTTGAAGGGGAGCGGTGAGCTTGACATCACGGCGAGTTTGAGCGTGGGCGGCTACAGCACAATCGAAGGCTCGGGGACAGTCGTCGTCGAGCCTGGGGCTGTCGCGAGGAGCCCTTCGATTGGGGGCTCAGGCGTGTATTTTGTGGGTCGTCGCGTCGTGAACGAAGGCACGTTCACGATCGGCAAAGAAAGCGGCGTGGAGATGCTCGCCCCGGCAAGCTTCATCAACTTCGGCACCCTCGTTGTTAATGGCGAACCCGAAGCTGAAGCCAAGGGCCTGTTGGGGTTTGGAACTCCGGGGCTCCTAGAAAACTACGGCCGACTCATCAAGACCGCAGGCGGCGGCGTAACGCCGATCACGACCTATATCTTCAACTATGGAGAAATCAACGCCGAAGTCGGCTCATTTTCCTTTTCGCATCCTGTCGCGGAAGAAGAACAGACCTTCGGCGGCGAAGAAAACCCGGCGACCCCGAACGCCGAAATCGAACCGTGCGGCGAAGGCGTCGGCTGCTCCAGCGGCAACTACAGCCAGACGCAGACCGACTTCTCGGTCGGTGGCCGTGGAGTCGGGCTCGCGCTGGCGCGAACCTACAACTCCCAGGCGGCAGCCAACGGAGCGCATGGCATCTTTGGGTACGGCTGGACGAGCTCGTTCAGCGATCATCTCGCTGCTGAACCCACGGGCCACGTCACGCTCAAGCAGGCCAACGGCGGGTCGGTAGTGTTCGCCGAACTCGGTAGCGAAAAATTCAGCGCGCCCGCATGGACCCAGGACACCCTCACGGGCAGCTCATCCACAGGCTATGTCCTGACGCTCGAAGACCAGACGGTGTATCGCTTCGCTGGCTCGTCGGGGCGCCTGGAAAGCGTGACCGACCGCAACGGCAATGCCACAACGTTGACCTACACGGGAGAAGGGCGCCTGGAAAAGATCACCGACCCGGCCGGCCGCACGATCAAACTCGCCTACAACGGCGAAGGACTGGTTGAAAGCGCCGAAGACCCAATGAAACACGTCGTCAAATACACCTACGAAGGTGGGAACCTGGCGACGGTCACGCAGCCCGCGGAAGCTGGCCTGCGCTGGCAGTTCAAATACGACGCCTCGCACCAGCTCACCGAACTAACCGACGGACGCGGCGGACACTCCCACATCGAATACAGCGCCCAACACCGGGTGACCTCGCAGAAAGACCCGCTCGAACGGCAAACCACATTCGAATACCCGCCGTTTCGCACCGTCACCACAAACCACGCTACGGGCGCTGTAACCGCAGAAACCTTCACGAGTACTGGCCTGCCGCTGACGAAGGTCCACGGCTACGGCACCGCGAGCGCCACGACCGAAACGTTCACGTACGACGCCTCGGGTGGGCTTCTGAGCACCACCGACGGGAATGGTCACACCACCAAATATCAGTATGACACCCACGAGAACCGGACCCTCAGCGAAGACCCCGAAGGCCACAAAACCAAATGGACGTTCGACGCCACGCATGACGTTGAAACTGAAACCAAGCCCAACGGCGAGACCACGACCTATAAACGCGATAGCCACGGCAACCCCGAAGTCATCGAACGCCCAGCGCCGAGCGCGACGATACAGTCAACAAGCTACAAATACGACACGCACGGCAACCCGGAAAGCATGACAGACCCGCTCAAACACGTCTGGAAATACGAATACGATGTCGCTGGCGATAAGACCGCTGAAACCGACCCCGAAGGCGACAAGCGCACCTGGGCCTACAACGAAAACTCGCAAGAAACCTCGACCGTCAGCCCACGCGGACACGTCAAAGCCGGCGAAGAAGCCAAATACACAACCACCACCGAACGCGACGCCCAAGGCAGAGCAATCAAGGTCACCGACCCCCTCAAACACGAAACGAAATACACCTACGACGCCGACGGCAACCTTGAAACCAAGACCGACCCGGAACTCAACAAAACGACGTACACCTACGACGCAGACAACGAGCGCACCAAAACCAAAGAACCCAGCGGACTCGTAACGGAAACCGGCTACGACGGTGCCGGACAGGTCACAAGCCAGGCCGACGGCAACAAACACACCACAAAATACGAACGCAACATCCTCGAGCAGATCAGTGAAGTAATTGACCCTCGCGGGCGCAAAACCCTCAAGGAATACGACAAAGCCGGGAACCTCACAGCAGTCATCGACCCGCTCAAACGCACCACCACATATCGATATAATTCTGCGAGTCGTAGTAGTGAAGTTACATACTCAGACGGCATCACTCCGGCCGTGAAATACGAATATAACGCCAACGGTGACCGCATCCAGATGACCGACGGCACCGGCACCACGACCTACGAATATGACCAGCTGGACCGACTCATCGCGACCAAAGACGGTCACGGCAGCACGGCAGGCTATGAATACGACCTTGCCAACGAGCAGACAAAGATCATCTACCCCACTAGCAAAGCAGTCACCAACGCTTACGACGGCGCGGGCCGGCTCAAAAGCGTTACTGACTGGTCCGAACACGTCACCAAATACGCCTACAACGCGGACGGCGTTGTAAAAGCCATTACCTTTCCGACCGGTACTGGGAACGAAGACGCGTATTCCTACGATGAAACTGACGCGATGAAAGAAGTCAAGATGACCAAAGGCGCTGAAACGGTCGCGTCCCTGGTCTACACCCGCAACAAAGACGGCCTTACTAGTGCTGTGACCTCGAAAGGACTGCCCGGCGAAGAAAAACCAGCTTTTAGCTACGACGCCAACAGCCGTCTCAGCAAAGGCACGGGGACCGCCTACAAATACGACGAAGGCAACAGCCCGACAACTATCGGCAGCACGACCTACAAATACGATGCGGCGAGCGAGTTGGAAAAGGCCGAAGTGGCGAAAGTTACGACGGCCACCTACGCCTACGACGAACTCGGTGAGCGCACCAAAACCACGCCGACGAGCGGGGCCGCTACCACGTATGGATACAACCAGGCGGAACGACTCACGTCCGTCAATCGACCGAAAAGCGGCGAAACCCCGGCGATTGAAGACAGTTACGCCTACAATGGCGACAGACTGCGCGTAAGCCGCACGGCCTCGAGTTCGACTTCCTACTACTCATGGGACCTAGCGAGTGAACGGCCGATCCTCTTGGCCGATTCGAGCAATAGCTATATCTATGGTGCCGGTCTGCTGCCGATCGAGCAGGTCTCGAGCGAAGGCACTGTGCTCTATCTACATCACGACCAGCAAGGTTCGACACGGGTGCTGACGGGTAGCTCAGGTGCTGTCTCTGGAACGGAGACGTTTGACGCGTACGGCAACAAGATCGGAAGCACGGGAGTCTCCGTGTCGCCACTTGGATACGACGGCGAGTATTTCGACAGCGACACCGGGCTTATCTACCTCCGAGCACGATACTACGAGCCGGGAACAAGCCAGTTGCTCTCCCGTGATCCAGCAACTGCGCTGACGGCACAGCCATACGCATATGCGGCTGACGACCCCATGAGTGCGAGTGATCCATCTGGCGAATGTCCCGACGCCGTTGCCGCGCGAGTCCCAGGATATCGTAAGCCACCGCCGTGTCGCGGACACATTCAAGGCCCGGAGCGGATTTCGCGGTTTAGTGTCCAGACCAGTCCGACCCCTACGGTGACGTGGGGTCTGGAATTCACCGGTAAATTTCTTGCTCAGCTCAGGGCTGAGGGCTATGTCACTGTTGGGGTATCGTTTTCGTCGGCGACGCGTGTCAACGGCCGACTCATTAAAGGTCCCGGCCCGAAGGGCAATGTCGAAGCCGGCTACACGTACCACGGATCAGTCGGCCCAAAGATCTTTGGCAACACGCGAGTCAAATTTGGCGACTTGATCGAACTGCACGTTTGGGCGACAGGTACTGCTACAAACGTAAAAGGCGGGATTCGGGAATTTTCGGCGGAAGCCTCGGCGCTGTGCACGGTGGGATGAGCCAGACACGGCGTGATAGGGTTGGGGAGCGAAGGTGGAACGATGAAGAACTGGAACCGAACCCCGAACTCGAGTGACGTGCCGGCGTGGTTGTGCGCTGCTTTGGAAGCTGTCCTGACTGACCTTGAGCAACCGACTGCGATTGCATTGCAGGTAGCTTACGATGGAACACTATGGTTGGGCGAGGTCGGGGCTTCCGACCGTTCGGGTTACTCGCCGTGTTGCGAACGTGGCGTCGATCTCGTTGTCGATCTTGCTGACTGGCTGCAATCTCAGTTCTTTCCGGAGACACGAGGCGCTTGGGGAGAGGCGCGACCCGCGTGTCCCGGACATACACACCCCGCACGGCCTCTGAAGATAGATGATGAGGCCTGGTGGACCTGCCCTCAGGACGGTCGGCGAATTGCGAAGATTGGGCGACTCTAAAGAGTTCTGCGGTTCGCGATCCTTTTGGGCGTTATCGCCTGGAGTGAGCGGCAAGTCGCAGCGCGACCTACAAGCTGTGTTGTTGGCATCATTGGGCCACGACTTGTGGAGGACATCAAATCTTTGCTCGAATGAACAAGCGCGAGGTGCCGGGAGCAATGCTCGGATGAGTCAACGCCCTCCACGACAGCGCCCTCTTGAACGCCCTCCACGACAGCGCCCTCTTGAACGGCGTCGCGACTGGGCTCTTGCGGTCTCTGGCGTACTTGCTTTGCAAGCAGGAGGTCACCGGTTCGATCCCGGTTGGCTCCATACGATAAGTGCCTGCTAATCGGCTAGTTCTCCGCCGACCGCTTTCCCTCGGTTCGGCGTCAAGGAAGGTCGCCCAGCCGGCTTTGTGCCCGTTTGTGCCCACTCACGACCAGCCGGCTCGCTGGGTGGGTGGGACACGCGGGCATGCGGCTCGCGGGCAGCTCAGTGGCGTTCGCCGGGAGCTGGGGCGAGTCCAGTCGCGCGCGCGATCGAAGCAGCCGACCCGCTTCTCGACGTTTCCTTCGGCCTTTGCGATGAGAGATGCAAGTTTCCCGCTGGCCTTATGCCTCGCCGGGATAGGCTGGGATAGATGCTCCCAAACCACTATTTGGACTGATGACTGGACGCTCGAGCGAGATCCCGGTCGAGTCGCTCGTCACGTTCGCTCGCTCGTTTGCTGTGAACGGCGCGCACGTCGGATGGTTCTTCGGCGCTGGCACCTCTGCCTCTGCGGGTGTGCCGACGGCAGGCCAGCTACTCGATGAGTTCAAGGCAGATCTCTACGCCTCCGAATGCGCTCTCGATCGTTCGAGCATGGCAATGGCAGATCCACTCGTTGCCGACCGCGTGCGGCGGTACTTCGATGGGGCGAATGGACTGCCGCCATCCGGTGCGCCGGATGAGTATGCAGTTGCATTCGAGCGGGCCTACCCGGATCAGGCGATACGCCGGCAGAGACTCGACGAATGGCTTCAACGGGGGCGGCCCTCGTTTGGCCATCGCGTTGTTGCTGCCCTGATGGCTGCAGGTCGGCTCCGGTGGCTGGCAACGACAAACTTCGATGATCTGCCGGAGCGCGGATACGAGCAGCTCCGCGCACAGGACGAAAACCTCCACCGTCTCACGATTGCCGCAATCGACTCTGCGGACCGTGCCTCTCGCTCACTACGGGAGGAGGACTGGCCGCTCGTCATCAAGCTGCATGGTGACATTGGGTCCGAGCGCCTCAAGAACACTCCGGCTGAGCTTCAAGCACAGGACGAAACCCTTCGTCGGGCGCTACTCGATGCTTCGCGGCACTACGGTCTCGCAGTGATCGGCTATAGCGGCCGGGATGAATCGGTGATGGATACCCTGCGGACAGCAGCGTTGACGGAGGGAGCGTTTCCGCACGGCCTCGCGTGGCTGACACACGATCCGGCCTCGGTTATGCCGCGAGTCCAGGAGTTCCTCGAAGATGCCCGATCGAATGGAATCAACGCGCGCTTCGTTGACGCGGCTAACTTTGACGAGGCTTTTGGCGTGCTTGCCCGGCATGTTCAACTTCCCTCACCGCTTGCAAGCGGTCTACGGGCGGCGAGTCCATCGCGGCGTGTGACTCCTGTTGCTCTCCAGACCGTCGAGAGTGGGCGATTCCCGGTCCTTCGACTCAATGCACTGCCCGTCCTCGACTATCCGCGAACGGCGCTGCGCATCCGGTGTCGTGACGTTGTGCCACCGCGGATGCGTCCGCTGCTGAGCGCAGTGAGCATGCCTGGCTTTGGCATTGCCTCCGGGCACGACGTGCTTGGGTTTGGAGTGCCGGAGGGCTGGCGGCGCGCGCTCGCTGACTTCGGCCCCTCATCGGTCGAGGTCATCGACATCGACCCGGGCGCGGAGAATGCGGAGCCGCTCGTTACCGGCTTGGCGTACGAGGCCGTCGTCCGCGCGCTCGCCCGTGATCGTCCACTGCGTCCGCTGCTTCGCCGCTTCGGGCATCGTCTAGTGGTCGCCCCTCGTCACCAAGACAATCTGCCTAGCGAGCTCATCCCTCTCCGTGCGGCTTACGACAGCGCACTAACGGGCACCCTTGAGGGCGGCAAGAAGCGATGGAGTGAGGGCGTTCAACTCCGCCTTGAGTGGCGGCTCGGCCGGCTCTGGCTCCTGTTCGAGCCCTGGACGTTTGTGGAGGACAGCAATAGATCTCAAGCACCACGCGAGCCGCGCAGACGCTCGAGCTGGGCCGCACCAGATCCTTCTGCTGCGTGGGTAAAGGAGCGCTGGGCGACCCGCCGGAACAAGGTCTGGGCGGCAGCAATCGGCGCCTGGGCCGACGTGCTTGTCGGCGGGGCGACTGCTGAATTGTGGGCACTCGGCCTGAGTGATCCTCAAGCGATTGATGCTCGTTTCTGCATCGCTCGCCAGACAGCGTTCAGCCTCCCGGCAGTAATTGAGAACGCCGCGGCATGACCCGTGATGTAGCTGCTACGGAGTGCAAGCAATGAGCAATGCAGCCCGTCCAAGATCGCACGTGCCCAGTGCGGTCGCCGAGGAGCAATTCTCAACAAAGCTGCCACCGTACAGAGTCCTTCCGGAGCCCGTACTCGCTTTCGACGCGGACCGGTCCGATGCGCGACACATCCATCCGCTATCCGGCCTGATCGATTTCGGGCCGTATAGTCGCGCCACCTTTGCCGCCTTCCGGCCCTCGGTGCGCGTTGCCACTATCACGCCTGCAGACACACAGAAGGACGTCTTTGACTTCCTGAAGTCACTACAGGTCGCGCACAAGCCAACCGAGCGTTTCGGCTATCTGCCTCCGTTTCCGGGGTTCGACCGTGTCTTCGGCGTGAAGCTACACGGCGCTTCGACCAGTGCCCACATCAAGCTCTCGCCGAACACCCTGGGCGACGTGGGCGGTGACGCACGCTCCCTCGCCGCGGAGCTAAGGAATGCACTCGACCGACTCCGCGTGGTGAGAGACGACTTCGATGTCGTGGCCATCCACCTCCCGGACCGGTGGAGCGCGGGCTTCGAGGATCTCGAGACTGGCTTTGACCTCCACGACGAGCTAAAGAGCATCGCCGCTGTGAGTGGAGTGCCGACACAGTTCCTCAACGATCGTGCCATGCAGTATCGCGATCGCTGTAGCGTTGGCTGGCGACTTGGCATCGCGCTCTACGCGAAGGCCGGCGGTACTCCGTGGCGGCTTGTGCCCACCACCTCGGATACAGCATATGTTGGGCTCTCCTACGCGATCCGCGGGGGGACGACTGATCGTTTCGTGACGTGCTGTAGCCAAGTGTTCGATGCGGATGGGGGCGGCATGGAGTTCGTCGCGTACGATGTTGGCGACGGCGTCGATTTCGACAACCCGTTTCTAAGTCGGAGTGACATGCGTGCCGTGATGGCTCGAAGCGTCGCGATCTACCAATCCCGACACGCCGGTGGACTGCCCCGGCGTGTCGTCATCCACAAGACACAGCCCTTCCGAGAGGACGAGCTTGACGGTTGCTTCGACGCATGGAGCCGCGTTGATGAGGTGGAATGTGTACAAGTGCAGCGCTCGAGCGACTGGCGAGCAGTCCGACTTCTGGCGCCCAGGCGCGACTCTCGTGCCCGCAGCGAACCAGACGGGTGGCCGGTCATGCGGGGCACGCAGCTACCACTCTCAGGCCAGAGTGTTCTTTTGTTCGTGTCAGGAAACGCGCCCGGTGTGTCGGATAAGGGTAACTTCTTCCAGGGCGGCAAGGGCATTCCGCGTCCGATCGCCCTCGTTCGTCACGCGGGCGCAGGCTCGCTCGAGGCTCTCGGCGAAGACGCACTTGCACTGTCAAAGATGGACTGGAACAACGATGCCCTCTACGACCCAATACCTGTGACTATCCGGTATTCCCAACGTCTCGCTCGTACGATCGCGCGCGCAACCTCGCTACCCTGCGGCGTTTATCCCTACCGCCTGTTCATGTGATGCCTGGCTGCGCGCCATCGTGGGCGGATGCTCTTGACGGCCTGCCTCCGAGAGATAGATCGGCCTCGGATGGTTGTGCCACTGCGTGGACGCAGGGGACCGCCTCGCTTTTGGACCTCGTGTTCGGGGACGCTTCCTCCTAAGCGGTAGATCCAGGTTCGACTCCTGGCGGGGGCATGGAGCGAAAAGCCCTGCTGTCGCGCTGGTTCTAGGCGATTCTGACGAGCTCGCCTAACCCGTGACGGCTGATGTCCCGGCCGTCTGCTGCCCATTGCTGCCCAAACGACGGACGCATTGTGCCCCGTCGAGGTGCTTTGACGCTTCTGCAGGCCTGTGATCGCCAGCGCCACCCACAAGAACGGTCTAGCCGGGCTTCTTGCCGCTCTCGATTTCTTTGATGGCTTTGCTGATGTCTTGGGCTGTGATGAATGAGATTGGGTGTTGTGCTTTGTATTTGATGACGGTGCTGCCGGCGTAGTTGGTGAGGGGGTTGCCCGTACGGCCGATGCGGAAGGAGGGCGTGACGTGCAGTTGGTAGGCGGCGGCTGTGTTGCTTTCTTGGCTGGGTTGTTCTTCGCGGCGTCCGGTGTGTCGGTCGGTTTGCCAGCGGGCAAGGTTGAGCCCGGAGGTTTGGTGGGCGATGCTTTGGAGGAAGCTGTTGGTGGCGTAGGGTTCGAGCTCGCTTGCGGTTGGTGCGTTTCGTTGTTGGTGGTAGAAGATGTCGGCGTAGTTCCAGAGTTTGTTTTGGGCGCCTGCTGCGAGTGTGGCTGTTTGCTCGTTGACGAATTCGACTGGGCTGCGGGTGTTGGTCTTGTAGGAGTGGAAGCGGAGTTGTAGTCGTCCTGTGCGGACGTCTTGTTTGATGATCGTGGGTAGGTAGTTGTTCCACCAGGTGCGGGAGTCGGGGTCCTTGAGGTCAGCGAAGACTTCGAGGGTGACGGGGGCGTTGGGGTAGCCGAGCGTGTGGTCGTGCTGGGGGATGCCGGCGAGGAGTCTGGTGACTTGCTGGTCGCTGAGCGTTTGGTCGCTGGCTCCTTTGGCTGTGAGGCCGAGTATGGCGCCAGCAGAGACGGCCGCTAGCATCAAGCCTGCCGCTGCTATCGCGACGCCGCGTCGTTTGAGGGCATCTCTCCAGCTTCCGCGTGTCCTGGGCGGAGCTTGTGCTCCGCGGGGCGCCGTGAGGGCTCTTGGGAGATTCGGGATCTGACGTGTCATTGGCGGAATGGTGAAGGCGATGGAATCGAAGCTGGCCGGCCCTGCACCGAGTGCCTTTCTTGTTCTGAGGGGCGGCTCGGTATTCAAGTCGTCTGCTTTGAAAGTAGGCTTGGCTTGAGTCTTGCACCGTCCGGCGGACTAAGTCAACTGGTTGGAAACACATGCGCCCTATCTAAGTGTTGCCGAGTCACAGCGGGATTTGGCTCTACAAAGCGCCAGGCTCGCGTGTCCAGGCATGCATTCTGGGGGGCGACTTGCGTGAGATTCGGTGAGGGGTACCGTTTCCAGTCTGAGGGGCGAAATTGCCCTACAACACTGGCGGGAGTGCAAGGGGGAGATCATGCAGGAGCCACGGGCGGAACACGACTTAGCCGGGTCGATCATTCCCGGCCTGCGGGGACAGGGCATGCCGAGGACCGGCAAGGGTGCCGGGCGCCGTTTGAGCGGGCGTGGTGTTGTTGGAGGGTTTCGCGCGCGCGTGCGCTCGCGTCGGGTGGCGCGTGTGGTGGTTCTGTTGTTGTTTGTGCAGCTTGCTTTGGCTATTTCGGCGCTCGCTTGTGAAGGTGTCGGTGGGCCGCCGAGCGGACCGGAGGTGACTGTGACCATCGGTTGGGGCACTAACGAAGGGACGCCCACTACGACGAAAGAAGGATGCGGGAAAACCGTCAACTGTGCGACTGGCGATGAGACAGCTGAGCAGACAGATACCGCGATCGGGGGGCGTGGTCCTGGGTTGAACATCATTCGCTCCTACGACTCGCAGACAGCCGCAGAAGCGCAGGCCGAAGGCAAAGGCGTCGGGCTGTGGGGTTGGGGATGGACGGGCCCCTACGAAGAGCGGCTGGTCTTTGGCAAAACAGAACTCGGTCAGGAAACCGCAACCGTGGAGCAGCAAAACGGGAGCGGAATCGTCTTCTATAAGAACGAAAAAGGCGAATACGAACAAGGCGGATGGGTGCAGGCGCGCCTTGTCAAAGAAGGCAGCAACTATGTCTACACGCTGCCTAGTCAGACCAAGCTCGAATTCAATAGCGAAGGGAAGTTGGTCAAGGAAACCGAACGTAACGGTAACGCGACTACGCTGACGTATAACGGCAGCAAACAGCTTGAAAAAGTCACCGACAACACCGGGCGGACCTTGACGTTCAAATACAACGGCGAAGGCTTGGTTGAAAGCATCAAAGACCCATTGGGCCATGTCGTGAGCTACAGCTACACGTCCAAAGGCCTGTCGTCTGTGAGCATCGAAGGCAAAGTCCGTTGGGAATTTGGCTACACCGAAGCATCGCCGCACCTGCTCTCGAGCGTGGTCGATGGACGCAAACATACCATCACGCTCGAATACGACGGATCGCACCGGGTGATCAAGGAGACGATCGCCGGGCACGAACGCAAATGGAAATACGGCACCAAAGAAACGACGATTACCGAACCCAACGGCTCGGAAACCCTTGACACGTTCAACACTGCAAACGAGCCGACCAAGATCGTCCAAGCGAAAGGGACCGGTGCCGAAAAGATTACGGAATATGAATACAGCGGCACCACATACGCTCTCACAAAGATGATCGATCCCAACAAACACGTGACGGAATACGGTTACGACGAAGAAGGCAACAGAACCAGCGAAAAGGACCCCAACGGCGACGAACGCAAATGGGATTACGACAAACACCACAACGTCACCAAAGAAACCACGCCCGAAGGCGAGACCACGACAATCAAACGCAACGAAGCAGGCGAACCAGAAGCCATCGAACGACCCGACGGCGCAGAAACACAAAAAACGAAATACAAATACAATGCAGAAGGCGAGGTGACCGAAGTCACCGACCCGTTGGGAAACGCCACAAAATACACTTACGATGCCCACGGCGATAAGGAAACCGAAACAGACCCAGAAGGCAACGAACGCAAGTGGACATACAACGAAGATTCGCAAGAGACAGAAGAAACCAGCCCACGGAAATACGTCACCAAAACCGAACGTAACGACTACGGGCTACCCACAAAAGTCACCGATCCGCTCAGCCACGTAACCGAATACAAATATGACGGCAACCAAAACATCGAAGCAGAGACCGACGGCAACAAACACACCACTAAATACGAATACAACGAAGAAAACCTACCCATCAAGGTCACCAAGCCAAACGGCGACACCACCGAAACCGGATACGACACTGAAGGCAAGAAGACCAGCTACACCGATGGCAGCAAACACACCTGGGAATACAAACGAAACCAGCTCGAGCAACTTACTGAAGAAATAGATCCGCTCAAAAAGACCTGGAAGCGCACCTACGAACCAGCCGGCAACCTCGAAAAACTAGAAGACCCCGAAAAACACACAACCGAATATGCCTACGACGAAACCAGCCGGCTCAAAAAAGTCAAATACTCCACCGGTAGCCCCTCAGAAGTGACCTATGAATACAACAAAGACGGCAAGGTCACGAAGATGAAAGACGAAACCGGCACGACCGAAAACACCTGGGACAAACTGGACCGCCTCACCGAATCCAAGAACGGTGGCGGAAAGAAAGTCAAATACGAATACAACCTCGGTAATCTACCGGTCAAAATTACGTACCCCAACGGCAAAAGCGTTACCCGCGAATACGACAAAGACAACCGGCTATCCAAGGTCACCGACTGGAAAAGCCACGCCACCACCTTCAAATACAATGCCGACAGCAAGCTAACGACCACAACTTTCCCGGCCGAATCCGAAGACAAGGACGAATACGCCTACAACGAAGCCGACCAGATGACCGAAGACAAGGTGCTCTGGAAAGGCACAGCGATCGCGGGCGCCGTCTACGAACGCGACGGAGACGGCCAAGTCACGAAAACCACGCAAAAATGGAACGAAGGCAAAGAACCGGAAGAAGTCACTAGCGTTCTCGACGAAAACAACCGGCTCATCGAATACAACAAACACGCCTACACATACGATAAAGGCAACAACCCAACCAAGATCGAAGGCGAAGCCGGCTACACATACAACGAAGCCGACCATCTCAAAGAAAGCCCCACAGCCAAATACAAATACAACGAAGACGGCCAACGCACAAAGCTCGAACCAAAAAACGGAGAACCCGCAACAACCTACGGATACGACCAAGCCGGCCACCTCACCAGCACCGAACGCGAAAAAGGAGCGAAACAAACTAAAGTAACGGAGGCCCTGAAGTTCGACGCAAACGGGCTGACACAAGAAAGCACCATCAACGGCAGCACATATAGAGCCGCCTGGGATACCGCCGAACCCCTACCTATCGTTCTCGAATACGAGACAAGCGGAGGAGAAGAAGAAGCGGCGTTCATATACGGCCCAGAAAACCTCCCCATCGAGGAGAGCTTCGGGCTAAACGCCATATACCTACACCACGACCAGCAAGGGTCAACCCGACTGGTGACATACTGGCAAGAAGGCGAAATCGTCGGCTGGAAGAACTACGGCCCCTTCGGCAACGTCCTCGAAGCCGCCGGCGACCCGATACCCCTCGCATACGACGGCCAGCCCGCCGACACCGAAACAGGACTCGACTGGCTCGGCGCACGCAGATACGACCCCAACACCGCACAGTTCACGAGCACTGATCCGGCGATTGCGGTGACGAATGAACCGTACGAGTACGGGAAGAGTAATCCGGAAAACGTGGAGGATGTGAGCGGTGAATGCGGGGGGACGACCCAAACGCTGTCATCGCATTGGTGGGAACGGGTAGACTGGTGGGAAGTGTTCAATCTCGCGGCGCAAGGTGCGCTTACGTCCGCGAAGTGGACGGTCCTTTTGGTGGGGGTTGGACTACTTGCGCCGGAGGCTGGTGCCCTCGCTGTGACAATAGCCTCAAGTGCCGCCATCGGTGCCGCAGTGAACGCTGTCGCGTCGATTCTCAAACAGAGTGGAGCAAAATCGTACTCGCAGCTGGTCACGACGGGTGCGGGAGTCTACAACGCGAACTACTACATCTACCAGTGGGCGCTCCGATCCGCCGAGGCGACCGCGGCATTGTTCAAGCTCTAAGATGGGATGAGCCTGCTTGAGTAGTACGAGAAAAACTGGGTAGATAGCGGGCTCGATCGCGGCAGGCTGCACTTTCGCGACAGGTTTGGCCGATTTTCTGGAGTTCCGGCGGGCCTCGCGGTAGCGTTGGGTGCTCTACATATGTTGGCCCCGGCGCGGTGGCGACCGCCCGGGGCCGTGACACGGAAAGGAGTTGGCCTTCCCATGCAGGATCAGCCTATTGAGGGCGCAGGTGTGTTGGCGCCGGATGTTCTCGAGCACGCCGTGTTGGCTCTGCTGTTGGATCGCGAGTCGCCGGGTGTGTGGTCGGTCAGCGAGGTCGCGCAAGCGCTCGGTAGCGAGGTGCGTGCCGCGGACGCGCTCGTGGGGTTGCACATGGCTGGCCTGGTGCACCGCTGGGACGAGTTCGTGTGCGCGTCGCGGGCGGCTGTGCGGTGTTGGACGGTCGCGCAGGCGGTGTAGGGGCTTCTAAACAGAGTTGGCCCCCGCGCAGCGTGAACTGCCGGGGGCCGTGACACGGAAAGGACGTGAGCCTTCCCATGCAGGATGAATCCAAGCAGGACGAGCAGGATGAGGGTGGCTACCCGGAGGGGTGTGTGAACCCTCGCACGGAAGCGCTGGTGGTGCAGCAGGTCTATGACCAGCCCGAGGGCTACCCGCGCGAGCAGCTTGAGGCGGATCTGGATGACCTTGACCCGGAGTGGGTCGCGGAGTCGATCGCGAGCCTCGAGGCGGCGGGTGTGGTGCTCGTGAAGCGCACGCGCATCCATCCCTCGCCAGCGCTGCGTCGGATCGGGGCGCTGGAGATGATCTGCATCTAGAGCTTGGGGAGCGAGCCGGGGAGCGCGGGCGTGGCCTCTTGGTCGGGGGCTGCGCCTGTCGTCGTTCTTGTCGCAGACGGCGTCAGATTTCGCGACAGGGTTGCGTCAGGTTTCGCACCCGCTTTTGGCTTTCTAGAGCCGCTCTGCCTACCCCGGGGGACCAGAGGGCGTGGTGGGCAGGTCATTGACCACCCCCTCTCCGCTTCGCTGCGATGCGGTGGTCAATGACCTGAAGGGTGGTTGGTGGGGTAGGCAGAGCGGGGAAGGGTGGTGGTGGCAGGGTGCGGTGTGGTTGGAAGGTTGAGGGTGGGTTTGGTGTGGGGTCTCTGGATCGTGGCGACGACGTTTTCGTGGCTGGTGGCTGTCAAGGCGGGTAAGGCCGGCCTGTGCGGGTGGCTCGGCCGGCCTTACCTCCTACATGATATGTAGCATGATACGTTCTTGACAGGCATGTTTTGCGGCGTATGATGTGTCGTGTGATCTTGATTGGAGACGTGGACTGTGGCTAAAGCTTCGCGTGGCGTTGGCGTGGGCTCTCGTGGTGTTCTCGTGGAGATCGACGAGCGCCTAAAGAGCCTTGATGAGCAACTCTCCGCACATGAGGATCTGGTGGCCGAACGTGAACGGCTGCGCGCCGCCCGCGCGACCCTGCTCGGGGAGAAACCAACAGGCCAGATAACCCAAGACCAGGTCGCTGAGTATCTCGCCGAGCACCCCGGGTCAAAGCCCGGAGACATCGCCACAGCATTCGGCGTCTCATCAGGCCGCGTCTCCGCGCACCTCTACCGCGCGAAGACCACACGGTTCGTCAGCCGCCCGGAGGGCTGGTATCTCCGCGAGAAACCTGGGAAGGGCACGCGATGAGATCGGTTGCTCCACAGCGATTTGGCAACACCGGGCGGCGTGGGATCGCGTCGAGCACCCACGCGCGCCGCGGCAGTCACGAGACACTCCGTCGTCGTGACCTTGAGGTAGTCGCGTGGCTTGGTGAGCAGTACGCCGCGCGTGTCGACCAGCTCGAGGTGCTGTTGGACTGTGGGCCGCGGACGGTGCAGCGCGTGATCGCACGCCTACGCGACGCGGGCCTCGTCACGACACGCCGGCTGCTCGTAGGTGAGCCAACATGGGTGCTACCAACCAACACAGGGCTGCGCGCAGCCGGCACAGGGTTCGGCGCATGGCAGCCACGCATCGGCCTGCTTGCGCACGTCGCGGCCGTCAACGACGTGCGTCTCCACATCCAGGGTCGCTCGCCCGAGAGCGAATGGGTCCCGGAGCGGCTCCTCGCACGCGAACGCAAATCCGGCGAGCACCTCCCCGACGGCGTGGTCATCACCGAAGGTCGGCGGGTCGCGATCGAGGTGGAGCTGACCATCAAGTCACAGCGCCGCGTCACCGCAATCCTCGACGAGCTCACCCACCGCTACGACGCCGTCCTCTACTTCTGCGCGCCCGGACCGCACCGTCAACTCACCCAGCTAGCCGAGACGGGCCGGTGGGGGAAGCTCGGCGTGCGCGAGCTGCCAGGCCCGTCGTCGACGGGTGCGTGATGCCCACGACGCGCGTCAGCTATCGAAGCGTGCTCGGCCGTCCACGGGGCGTGTCACTTTGCGGGCGCCACCGTTCGCCGGAAAAGACGCCCACGGCGCCCCTGCCGGCAGCTGACCCGCTGGTTGGTAGCGCTGACGGTGAGCACGGATTCACGCTCGCGACGCGGCTCGGTGGAGAGCGTGCGCTGCCGGTCGATCGCGGGATGGTGCTGCTCTCCCCTGAGCGGCTGTGTAGGCATCTGTTGGTGTGCGGCGCGACGGGCTCGGGGAAGACCGAGACTCTGCTGCGCCTCGCGTGGACGGTCGCGAAGGAAAGCGATGCGCCCGTGTTCTACCTCGACGGGAAGGGCGACCGGCAAACCGCCGAACGGTTCACGGGGCTGATGGCCGATGCGGGACGCACGACCCGTGTGTTCCCGAACGTGCCGTTCGATGGCTGGCGTGGGGAGGCGCACGAGATCCAGGGGCGGCTAATGGAGATCATCGACTACGCCAGCGAAGGCCCCGCAGCTTGGTATCGCGATGTCGCGAAGAACGTGCTGCGGCTCGTGTGCGAGCACCCCGACGGACCACCACGCAACTCGACGACGGTGCTCGCACGGATGGACACCGACGCACTCGCCCAGGCGCACCCCGGCTCGAGCGCGTTGGCGGCATTGAACGCCCAGCAGATCCGCCAGGTGCGTCTCCGGTATGAGGCGTTCTTTGGGCAGACCCGTGGAGCGCTTGACGGTGGCTGGGCGTGGGAGGACACGAGCGCCGCTTACCTGTTGCTTGACAGTCTCGCGCTGCGCGAGGAGACGGCAGGGTTGGCGCGGATGATCTTTGAGGACTTCGCGCACTACTTCACCAGCCGAAAGCCCCGGGACCAGTTCGTGGTGTTGATTGTGGATGAGTTCTCAGCGCTTGCGCAAAGCTCGGGGATGGCCGCCCGGATCGAGCAAGCACGCGGGTTCAACACAAGCCTGATCCTCGCCCCACAGGTCGTCGCCGGAATGGGCGACGAGGGAGAGGCGGCGCGGATCTTGGGGAGTGTCGAGACGATCATCTCCCACCGCGTGAACACGCCCGAGGACATCATCGCCCTCGCCGGGACGCGCAAGGCGATGGAGTACTCCAGCCACTACGTCACAGAAGGCGCCACAGGTGAGGGCTCCACGCGCATCCAGCACCAGTTCAAGATCGACCCCAACAAGGTCCGGGCGCTACCACCCGGACACGCCTACGCCATCAGCCGTGGCCGGGCGATGAAGATCGCCGTCCTACAAGCACCCAACATTCGCGCGGAGCTACCAGCAGTCCAGGCAATGGGCGAACAACAGGCCGTCACGACCGAGCGGGCGGCCGCCATGGTCGAGCAGCCCGCGTCGGTTTCGCAGCTTCCTTTCTAGAGCACCGGCTCCCCCGGAATTGGTGGGGGGGGTCAGATGGCTGTCCCGGTCGACATCTCTACGTCGGAGTAGTCCAAGACGCGTCCGTTCTAGAGAAGGAGCCGATCATGAAAAGGCCCGGGGGGTTCCGGTTCCCGTCAATCCCAGCACTCGCCCTATATGCGGCGACGGTGATCGCAGAAGCACCCGTGATCTTCATGAGGATGCTGCTCACGTTCGCCGTCGCGGTGCTTGTGCTGTTGGTCAAAGGCGAGCCGCTCGGTGGTGCTGGTGGTTTCGCGGAACTCGCGTTGATCCCGACCGGCTGGGCGCTACTCGCCTTGGTCACTCCGTTTGGTGGTGGCTGGTGGTGGGCTCAGAACCTGGGCGGACGTGACCCTTCAGAGCGCGAGCGGATCGCCTACCAAGACGCACTCGACCTACTACTGCACCACGCTCCGGAGCCCGTGCGGGTGCCGGGGTTCTGGTTCGTGATCGATACCCCACACCCGGACGCGGCAGTGTGCGGCAACTGCCTGATGCTCTCCCGCGGCATGTTGGAGAGCGAATACCTGCCTGCGGTGCTCGCGCACGAGCTCGGACACATCAACAGCAGCGACGGCAAGCTCACCGCCGCGATCAACCGCCTGATCATCAACCCCCTCCCCAAAACAAGGGAAAAACAGCAGGCCAACGGACGTGACCTGATTGTCGTCGGCACGGGCAGGATGCTGCTCACGATCACCGCATTCGGCGCAGCGCTGTGGGTTCTGCGCAGGTTGATCGTCTTCGCGCGGGGTGGGGTCGCGCTGCGGTTCTTCGGCCCGCTGTGGGGCTCCTACTGGCGTGAACGCGAGTACATCGCAGACCAATACGCCGCAAGGCTCGGGCAAGCAGAGGAGCTCGCCGACTTCCTTGAGATCCACGCCCTCATCCACGACCACCCCGTCCCGTTCATCTGGCTCACCGAACACACCCACCCACCAACAGAGCTACGCATCGACAAGCTCCGCAAAACGGCGAGCAATCATCCCGAGCCGGTCAGTCGCGATGAGCCAGACCTCATCGAACAGCCCGGTGAGCCCCAGGCAGCGACGGGCCAATGACCGCGCGCGTGTCACACAGCCAGCCAGCTCCACAGCAGGACAGCCTGCGGTGTCTTGGCATCGCCTTTCAGCAAGTCCGTGAGGAGCAGGGCCTGGCCGTGAGCGAGCTCGCGCAGGCGAGCGGCATACCCCAACAGCAGATCCGTGCGCTTGAAGCGGGAACCCTCGACCCCGACTACGAGCTGCTGCTCACACTCGCAGACCAGCTGAACCTTCGGCCCTCGGCGTTCGTGATCCGCGCTGAAGCACTCACCACGCCGGTAGCTACGGGGACGGAACCTGTCAAGGCCGCCCCTTCGGGACCGCCTGCGGCGGGGCCTGACGGCCCGACCTTGACAGAACCCGACCCCTCCGCAAAAGCATCACCGATGTCGGCAGGGCCAGCCCTGCCGAGGACAGGCCAAACCAAACGATGAAGCCCCGAATACACACCACACTCCCAGCCCGCCAGCGACCCACATCCCCCGACAGACGCCCGGTCGGAGGGTGGGCGCGCGTACGACACGCAGCCGCCGAGCTCACACCCGACGCAATCGAGCAAATCGCACACCGCGTCGCCGAGCTCCTACGCGACCAGGCCCCAGCACGATCGACTCCCCCCGGGCTGCTCAACGCGAGTGAACTGGCCCGCCATCTCGGCGTCACCCGCACCTGGGTCTACGAACACGCCAACCAACTCGGGGCGATCACCCTCGGGGACGGACCCAGGCCACGACTCCGCTTCGACCCCGAAACAGCCACACAAGCCCTACACGCTCAACGGCAGACACCGACCCGGCCACCCACGAAGCCCGATTCGCCTCGCCCTGGCCGGCCACGCCGCCGCCCGACCTCAACTGTGCCGCTACTCCCCGTCCACGAACCCAGAGGAACCCGCCGCATCCTGTCCCGGCTAGTGCTCTCCCGTCGGAGTAGACACTGATGGCCCGCCAATCGACAGGGCAGGTGCTCGAACGCAAGGGCAAGCGAGGTATCACCTTCGCCGCCCGCGTACGCGCCTACGGTGAGCGCCATTACCTCTCACTCGGCTACTCATGGGAGGGCTACACCCGCCGCCAGGCAGAGACAGAGCTGGCAGAACATCCTCGCCGACATCCGCCGTGGCATCTGGAAGCCGCCGCAGCCCGAACCAGCCGTTCAACCAGCCGAGGACCCAACGTTCCACGAGTTCGCCACGCAGTGGTTTGAGGCACGACGCCACGAGGTCGCGCCACGCAGCGTCGAGGACTACCAATGGGGACTCACCCGCCACCTGCTCCCATTCTTCAAGGATCATCACCTCAGCCAGATCACGATTGCCGAGGTTGATCGCTACAAGGTGACCAAGGTTCGCGAGCGCGAGCGCGGGCGCGGCAAAGGCAACGGGGGCCTGTCCAACGGCTCGATCAATGAGACGCTGAACCTGCTCGCGCAGGTCCTTGAGATGGCCGTCGAGTACGGACACATCCAGTTCAACCCCGCCCGCGGGCGACGCCGCCGACTCAAGGCCGCACAACCAAAGCGCACCTGGCTCGAACCCGAGCAGATCAAGCCGCTACTCGACGCGACTGCCCGTGGGCTGAGGGGCGGGAAGTCCATGCCTGACCCAAGAATGCACGCACTGTTCGCCACCGGTATCTGCACCGGCCTACGAATCGGCGAGCTCCTGGCACTGCGCTGGCGGGAGGTCAACTTCGCCAAGGGTTGCCTCACTGTGATCAATGCCAAGACGGAGGCTGGTACAGGCCGCGAAATCGACATCTGGCCCGAGCTGCATCACATCCTGACGAGCTACAAAGCAAGTGCCCAGCACGCCAAGCCCAGCGACTACGTATTCGCGACCAAGACCGGGAAGGCCGACACGCGGTCGAACATTGCCAAGCGACTCAAACGAACCGTCGAGCGAGCAAACAAGGAGCTCGCGATGCAGGACGCCTCGCTGATTCCGACTGAGCTCTCGCCGCACTCGCTCAGGCGTACGTTTGCCTCGCTGCTTTACCTACGCGGCGAGAGTCCTGTGTACGTGATGCACCAGATGGGCCACTCAGATCCAAAGCTCGCCTTGCGCATCTACGCGAAGGTCATGGGCGGATCGCGCCGACGGGGTCCTGGCGCTCGACTCGTCACCGTGCTGGACGGCGTGCAGTGGGTCGAGACTGTGGCCGACGGGAGACCGGACGCCATGAATGCCGCCTAACGAGAGCACGACGTCGCCGCTCGGATAGGATCCTTGATGGCGTGCAGCGCTAGGAACCGGCGGGGGGTGCCACCCATGATTCGTGGTCGAGATCGCGGACCAGGGAGTCGGCGTGCAGGCGATCGAAGAACACTGCCAATACGGTTCCCTCTCCGGTTGCCGACGGCGCAAGGATGCCCTCTAGGCCGAGATAATGAGCGGACTCTCCAATCTGTTGACAGGCGCCCGCATTGTCAGCGCTGAGCTCAGAATCGCTGAGCTGAAGCGCGCCTCGGGTAGCGGCGTCACGGAGGTCGAGCACGGCGGCGAGCGTCACGTCGTATCGGTACATCCGCCTCGGGAGGAAGTCTCCGGAAGAGCGCCCTTGCCGCATGGCGAGACGATAGAACTCGCGGACCGTTGTCTCTCGCTCGAGCGCGAGATATAGGGTCGAGAAGCTCTCCGGTGGGTTCCAGCGTCCGCCGTGAGTTCTCGCGCCCATGCCTGAGAGCGGATGGCGATCTTGCGCGATGTGACGGAACGCTTGACCTGCAAAGGGCGTTGGTTCGACACCGTCGATTCGAGCGAGGAGGTGCTGATCGATCACGCGAAGCTAGACGAAGACGCCCTCGGACATTGCGTCGATGGCGCCGAGCACGCGTCGGAACTCGCCCGTGCGTAGTAGGTCGACCGGCTTGTGGTGGTCGAGCGACTCGTTGGGTGTAAAGAGCCAATCGTGAGCTGGTTCGGGACGTAGAACTCCCGAGAGCTTCTCCAAGACCGCGATGAGCTCGAGCAGGCGCTCGCGCGCGTCGGGTCGCGGTGCGGTTTGTCGAGAGAGCCAACGCGACACAGTGCGCGGATTCGTCTCAAGCATGCGCGCAAGGTCCGCTTGGTCAAGCTCGATCTGCACGGTTGCTCTGCCAAGTCGCTCTGCCAAGTCCGTCAACTGTACGCCCCTTCTTTGTCGTCGTGTCTGTCAGCTATTATGGCAGACCAATGGCGACTACGCTACCGCACGGCACGGACCTCTTTGCTCAGGCGACCTACCTTCCAAGGGTCACGCGCCGGGACGGCCGAGCTATCGAGGAGGCGCTGGCTGGTCCGACCCTGTTCGACACCGGGGTTAAGCTCGATGCTGCAGTAGTAGAGGCGACGTACGCCGTTGAAGACTCGCCTCTGCTCAAGCATCTCCGCGAGAGCGGAGTGCCTCAACTCATCGATCCTCAGACTCTACGATTCACCGGCGAGCGCTTCTTGACAGTCGCCCAGTTCGAGCGGCTCCCGTACAGTCCGTCGGCGCCGATCAAGGTGGACGCCTTTGCGCCATCCGACGCTGACTCGCTCGCGCGTGAGGTGATGCTGTTCGAGCAAGAAGCGGGCGCGAGTTGGTACTTGGCGGCCGCGCTCCCCTACTACGATCAGGACCAACAGAGCTGGTTGCGTCATAACGATCGGCTCCTGGCGGCTTCGTGCGCAGCAAACGGCGGCACGGATCTTGACCGCAGGCCGCTGGTAGCGCAGGTCGCCCCCGGGCGAAAGCTGCTGGCCCATCCCGAGCTCATCGTCAACCGCTTGCTCGACTACCCCATCGACGCCGTGTACGTTCAGCCCTTGAACCTCGATCCGGTCAAGGACAGCGTCGAGAAGCTCGTCCAATACGTTGATTTCTTGCGTGCGATCAGCGCGGCGCGCCTCCCAGTCATCGCCAGCCGAGTCGGAGCGTTCGGGCTCGTGCTAAACGCCCTAGGTATCCAGGCGTTCGATTCCGGTCTCGCCCAGGCCGAGGCTTGCAATCTCGCCTCGCTTAACCGAGCCCCTACAAAGCGCGAGCTTGACGGAGTTGGCAAGAGAGGTGGACCCGACGGGCGCATCTATCTTGCGCAGACTCAAGACGACCCTCACCGGCCGTCACGCGACGGCCATCCTGGAGGATCGGACACTTCGCTCGCACGTAGCGTGTGAGCTTGGGTGCTGCAAGCACCGGGGCTTTGAGAATCTCGCGCAGCGCCGCCGCCAGCACTATCTCTGGGTGCGAGACCATGAGGTCAAGCTAGTCCGTGAACGGCCGACCGAAAGCATGCGTGTCGATCTTGTATATGAGCAACTACGCAGCGCCCGCGAGGTGGGAGCTGTAGTGAGCCGCACCTTGAAGGCACAAGACGTCCCGGCACCTTCGTTTGTACATATCGATCGGTGGATCGCCGTCCTTGCTAGGGAGGCGGCACTGTCAGCCGCTGCTTGATCACAGCGAAGTACCGTCGCCGCGCTGCAGCCATGAACGATCCCAGGCTGAATCGGAGATCAGGTCTACTGGTAAGGTCCGGCACGTGCAGAGCGAAGTAGTCACGGAGGTTGTGTTTTTCCAAGTGCCGCTGCCCAGGTCTGGAGACGTCGTGAAATATCTCACTGGCGTTCCCCAGGTTGAGACGACGGTCGCAGTCTATTCGGGTGTGGATGTCATTGCCATCCTTGACGGAGCGCAGGCTGGCCTGGATGCCGCACACGCTAAGTTCGACAGCCGCGAGGCTCCTATAGCCGCGTTTGACTGCCTCGTGGCGGACCAGGTGATCGAAGGCAGTAGTCGTCATGGTGCGATTCGAGGTACACAAGCCGCGTGTGGCGCGTTCGTCTGCTGCACGATCGGGACCTCGAACGTCAGCGTGCCGTACGCAAGCGCGGTCCTGTCAAAGCTGGCTGGCGTTGTACGCGCATTTCCAAGCGAAGCCAAACAAGAAATAGTGCTCGAAATCGCGGCTGACGATAAGCGTGGGCTCGACTACACAATTATGACGACGATTCAGGGTCAGGCTGGCATCGTGACGTCGACGCGGTCGTACATCACAATCAACGCAATGCACTGGCGACGTCACAGCGACAGCGCCGAGCCGAGCGATTAATGTCACGTCCTACGCAAGCTTGTCTGAGAGCATGACGATGGCCGTGGCTGCTGCAGCGACGACGCCCTGAGCCTCGGCTGGGGTAACGCTGTGGGCAACGGGACCGGCACCGTGGCGCCCTCGGCGGTTTCCAAACCGAGCTGCACTGAGGAGAAGCTCTTCGGTGTCTTTGGCGGCGAGGCCTGCACTTACGAGCGCGTTGAAGAGGTCTTGAGCATTCTCGCGCGCGGGTCGCGCAGCGCCATGCGTATCGAGTACTACCTTCATCGTCGACTCCACGGCATTACATGTCTCGGCAACGGCCTGCTTAAGCGTATCCGGGGTTCCCTCGCGCAGCTCTTTTCGGGCTTGGCTGAACTCCCGACGGGGGCCGTCGGCCAGCCGCGCGTCGTCAAGAGCGCCCAACGCTGGTCCAATTGCCTCTTCGTACACCGTGCTATCTCCGTGCCAATTAAGGGTGAGTTTGCCTCCGGTACCCTCTACTCTGTACGGCGCCCCTCGACGGGCGCAGATTTGATTCAGATACTCAGGAAGCGCAGCGGTCGCCATTGGGTCCGTCGTCAAGGTTGCCCCGATTTCAACAGCAGTCAGGAAATCACCCTCCGGCATAGCTAGAAGCACGGCAAGTGAGCCGTATTGGTCAAATGCGTGGCGACGAGCACTCTCAACGTCGAGTACGAGGTCATCGACACGCTGGTCCACAAACGCCTCAACGTCTCTCCGTAGGTCCTCTGCCACCGCATGACCCCATGAGGCTTCGACGGCGTCGAAATAGTCGGCTAGGTCTGCGTAGGCCTCGCGGCGAAGGAAACGCCCAACTATGGCGGAGTGCAACGCACCGGCATCTGCCAGAGCACGCACGAGAGCGCGACGGGCACCCGCGTCGAGGCCCGCGCGCGGAAGACGATCGCTTGTTGTCTGAGGACGCACCATTCGGTGGATCATCCAGAGCGTAACGCTCACGTCGCACAAGCGGCATAGGTCGACCCGCCACCAACCGTTACTCGTCAACTGGAGTCACGACGGTCCCGTGCCGTCTCCGGTCTTGATCCCTCACAGCGCCCCGTGCGCGCAGGGACGTGGCTCTCCCGATACCGCCTGATAGGACGGCTGCCCAGCATTGGGCACAAACCCATTCTTGTGCCCAAAAAGACCGATAAGGGCACAAAGCGAGGCGTATCGAGGGCTTGGCCATCCACCCAGCGAGCCAACAAAAGCCCTGCTCAAGTGCACAATCTGACGTTCAGACGCAATGCAAACGACTCAATTTCGCGATAGGCGGCTATGTATTGGAGGGAACCGTGCTGACTTGGCCGTTTCTTGTGGTGTTGGGTACCTTTATGTTTGCCGTAATTCAGCGCTATCGCTAGCAGGCAGGCGAGGCGGTTATGGCACAGGCCAGCTATCGCGTTCGGTTCGTTAGACGTCTCGGCGTTGGAGGAGTGCTGCTAGGGCTCACCTACCTTCTCGGCCTTCCGAGTTGGCGGCTAGTGGCGGTGCTCGGCGGAATATTGCTTCTGGAGGGAGCGGAACGAGGCGGGCTGTGGAGACGCAAGCGAGCGACGCGAGAATCCGAGAGATAGGCGAGAGCTTTACGGCGCACCTACGTTAGATAAAGACTGCTGGGCCTTCGCCCCCGAAGAAGAGTCTGCGCGTCCGATGGCGCTCGCTCCTTGAGTTCGTTACCAAGCTTGTGGGCCGCCACAGCGTCCTCAGTGAAGATGAACAAAACTGAGCCGGCTATGCCTGCACGCGATCCGGGTCTGCCTCAGCACCCCAGGGGTCCTTGCCATGATGTTCGCTGACCGAGCTCGCGACGCGATCTGGCAGCGGCGGAAGCTCGACCTTTGGCCATTCTGTTCCCCCTGGTTGAACGGTGCCCCGTGCGTTTGCTGGCCAAGTATCGACAGATCCCTATGCGCCCTTGAATCCCAAGATCCGCACCTCAGCACGACCTTGCCGGGCGGGTGCCATGCGTCGCGTACCATGCGTTGCGGCCTTCGCGTGTAATGGGCGAGGTAGTGCGGCAAGTCGGCGAACTTGCAGCGATAGCCCGATGGCCCGCGGGCGTTAGACGTGCAAAGCCCGGCGGTCTCGGTCGATGAGCTGGAAGGCAAGCTTACGGAGCGTCCCCCGTCCACCTCATCGCAGGAAGCTCTCACGTATCTTCTGAGCCGTGCCGAAGCTTAAGGCATGAACGTCCGTGACGGCATGAATCTCCGGGCACGTGCCCTGCCCATCGCGGGCCTGCTGATGTTGACAACTCTCGCGTGGGAGTGGCCGACGAACGTGGAGCTCGCGCGCGCGTCCGCAAAGGCCTGCCACCGCTACTGGTCCGCTGGCGATTCCCAGGCCCGGACCCTCGCGCGCGAGGGTGAGATCGCTGCCGAGGGCCTCGCGACGGAACACCATGGCTTTTATTCAAGCGTCTCACCTGTGACCCTGCACGCGTTCGGACCATCCATTCCGATCAGTTCCCGCCAGGCACGTCGCGCCCGCGAAAGTGCATACCTACTCTCGGCATCAGGTACTAGGGACGCTTACGTTCTGACAACGCGTTCGCTGAGCGGCGACAGGTACACGATCCAGCGCGAAAGTAGCGGCAATATCGAACGTCGCGCACACGTTTGCGGCACAGTGCGCGACTGGTAGACGCCGCTAGTTGCTCTCGCGCTAATCCAGTACGCTGATCGTGCGAGATATGTGTCCGATAGTGCTATACCGAGTTGCGTTCGTGGGTAGAGAACTCGGCGATGCTGAGAGTTCTGGACTCACTGCCGCGGGAGCGAGGTGGGAGGGAAGCGAGTGCGACGCTGGGGGAGTGTGCCGGCACCGCGCTCTGATCGAGGCAGCTAATGAGCAGGAGGCGATAGCAGCGGTACGCAGGGCGCTCGCAGCGGCCGGTTCGCTTGGGCAATACGACGCGTCACCGGTGAGAGATGCGCGGGGCGAGCCAAGGCGAGGCTCGTTTTATCGGTCGTGGCATGAGATCGACTGGCAGGCCGTGCCGCGGCGCGCCAGACTGACCGATCTCCAGCGGGCAGTCCTCGGTCGCATGCTAGACGCTGCCGAGCCGACTTGGATCATTGCGGCAGATCCTGACACCTCGGATGATCGCCCAACCGTTGAAGCAGTATTGAGAGGCTTGCAAGACCAAGGGCTCGTCGACAGCACACTGGAGGAAGGGGGAGAGCCCGGCAAGGAAAGCGAGCCTGATCGATGGTGGGCTATAACCGACGAGGGCTGGGATCTATTGGGACTGATCAAGTCACCCACATACCGGTAGCTCGTACTTTCAGGAGCCTCGGGTGCTCTCAACGTGGCCGGTGCGTTTGCTGGCTGGTTTGCGTTTCTTCTTGGGCCGGAATGCTGCTGAGAGTAGTTTGGCATCGTCGGCGCGGCTGCGCCCGCGGGGACAAAGATCAAACCCCGCTGGACCGAGGAGCTGATCGACGAGTTGCTGGACGCGGTCGGTCGGGCGCGACGGGCCCAAGCGGTGCAGATTCATCGCCGATCGGATATCAGCATGGTGACTGACCACCAGCACGACATGCCGCCCGCTGGCGCGGTCGCTACCGTATGTCCATGACCGCGAAAGAAAAGCTGCTACGAACGGTCGAAGAGCTTTCCGAGGCCGAAGCGCAGGATGCGCTCGGCTTCATCGTCCGTCGGCGCGGCGAGCGCGATGCGCTTGCGGAGCTGCTTGAGCGTGCGCCCCTCGATGATGAGCCGACCACACCCAAAGAGAATGAGAGTGTGCGCGAGGCGAAAACGCAGATTGCACGCGGAGAGGTGCTTTCGGCGGACGAGATCAGACGCGAGATCGCTTGAGCGCTGACGGCGGCTGGATCTTCGCGGCACGCGCTGGCCGCGACTTCAAGCGTCTCGACCCACCTGTCCAACGCCGTATTGTCGATGCCCTAGATCGGCTCACTGGCAACCCACCCGCTGGCGACGTCGTCAAGCTGACAGGCACAGAGGAATGGCGCCTGCGGGTTGGCGACTGGCGGGTACGCTTCGAGCGCGACACCGAGACAGGGGTCCTCCACGTCCTACGCGTGTTGCCTCGCGGTCGCGCCTACCGAGATTGACCAACGGCGAATCTGCTGGTTTGACCACTGGCCGTTTGCCCCAACAAAACGCGTCATCAGCCTTGCAGGCTCGGACTTCTGCGAGATTCTCAAGAGCCTCTCGACCCGCCCGCATCGTACGTAGGCTCCGCGCTCGGAGATTTGTGCCGTGACGTGCTGGCCTTGGATTCTGGCCGTGGCAGGTGCATACTTGGCCTATGAGCGATTCCTTGACGTTGACGGCGGTGTTTACGCCTGATGAGAACGGTTGGACGATGGCGCAGCTGGCTGAGTGGCCGGCGGTTGTCACGTGCGCGCCCACCGAGGGGGAGGCGAGGGCGATGTTGCTTGATGCTGCACGCGAGATGATCGCGTCTTACCGTGATGAGGGTCGCGAGCCGCCGGTCGGCGGTGGGCATGTTGAGGCGATGACGATTGACCTCGCCGCTTGAAGCTTCGAGATCTCGAACGTCATCTTCGCGAGCACGGCTGCGAAGCGATTCGAGAAGGCGCCAACCACGCGATCTGGTCCAATCCAGAGCGTGATCTGCGCACGCCGGTCCCGCGCCATCGCGAGATTCCGGTTGGTACAGCGCGTGCGATCTGTCGGCAGCTAGCGCTTCCGCCACCCGCTGGCTCGCGCTGAGGCTGAGCAGACCTACGGGACCGAAGGTCAAGGGCCGCACTGGGGTGATGCGGAACGGCCGCTCCAGATTCCGCCGATTTAATCGTGATCTGATTCGTGATCAAATCGCGCAAAGCGATCGATTTGCAGGCGCTTTGCGTCGTGAGCGTCGCCCTACGGAACCGAAGGTCAGAGGTTCGAATCCTCTCGGGCGCGTTTTCTGCCGGTGCTGTGATCGCGAGTCCTGATGCGGGTCTGCGCGGGTCGCGCTGGCTAGCGAACCGCGCCGGGTGGGCAACAGCGTGGGTGGCAGGGCAACCGCAGGCGTGTTGCCCAAAACATCGGACCTACGGGATCAGCGGGAGACTCCGGACTCGGATTCGGTCCGGTTCGATGACAACGATGCTGCCCGCGGCAAGGTCGTGCTCGATCGCGCCGAGATTGGCGAGCAAGCATCTTCGATTGCTGCTCGGGTCGTCGTTGTGTGCCGTGGCGAAACAACACAACCGAGGGAGTTCGCTCACGGCGCAAGGCGAGAAGCGTCCCGAAGTCCGTGTCCGGAGACGACCACGCGTTGCTCTTGCTGTGCGCGCTCGAAGATTTCCTCGTCACTTGCTGTCTGCAGTCCGTAGTCGCGCACATGCGCGGCGTCGTGTCCAGCGGCATTCAGGCGCTCGGCGACGACCGGCGAGAGCGCGTTGTCGACCAGGAACCTCACGCAGAGGCGACGAGCGGGAGCTCTCGCTCGCGAACGGCCTCTGCGGCATAGCGAGCCGGAGGAGCTGGCCCCTGTGATCGAGCGCGTCGAGCGCGAGCACGAGCAGGCGTTGATCGCACGCCTGGAGGCGGCCTTGGGAACGGGCGGACCAGCGGTCTGTGGTCTGGATGAGGTGCTGGTGACCTTCCAGGAAGGACGCGTCGAGCTGTGACGGTCGTGCGCCACGAGCCCGACGCGCTGCACGCGCGCGGCGAGGTAGCGGCCCTCCTGCGCTGGTAGGTGCGTCGGTCTAGGTCGGCGTTTGAGCGCTGGCTCGATAGGGCTTTGCCACGTCTGAGCTTGAGCTTTATTACGGATGGCGCGCACCCTGGCCGGTTCTAGCTTGCTTGCAATGGCTGCGAATTTGCGTTTGGCACCGGCTCTTGGCGATGCGACTCTCGTCTCGTCGGCGTCGCTGCCGGTCAGGGTTGTGCTGGCCGACGATCACGCCTTGATGCGTCGCAGTCTGCGCGGCTTGCTAGATGGCGAGGAGGGTGTTGAGGTCGTTGGTGAAGCGGAGGATCTGGTGTCCGTCGAGCGTGAGGTGCGTTTGCACCAGCCCCATGTGCTTGTGCTTGACCTGGGTATGCATGACGACGGGTCGAGCGCTATCGGGTCGATCAGCAGGCTGCACGAGTGTGGCCCGAGGACGATGATCGTGGGCTTGCGGATGCAAGACGATCCGGTGTTCGCCCAGCATGCGCTGGAGGCGGGCGCGGTGGGCTTTGTATCCAAGGATCTTGCCGACGCCGAGCTTGTGCAGGCGATTCGTGCGGCTGTGCGCGGCGAGCAGTTCGTCAGTCCGAGGGTTGCCGCGCGGCTGGACGCTCGGAGGATTCAATGACGGCTATACGCGAGGTCGCGATCGAGGCGGCGCCGGGAATCCTGCTGAGCGGCGATTTGACCCTGGCTCAGGGTGTGCCTAGTCGTGGCGTCGTGACCTTCGCGCACGGCTCGGGATCGAGCCGGCTGAGCCCGCGCAATCGACAGGTCGCTCGCGCGCTGAACCAGGCAGGCTTCGCAACGTTGCTGCTCGACCTACTAAGGCCAGGCGAGGAGGCAGATCGCGCGAATGTGTTTGACATCCCGCTGCTCGCACAGCGCCTCGTCGCAGCCACACACTGGCTGCATCACCAACCCGAGACGGCGCAGCTCGCGCTCGGCTACTTCGGCGCCAGCACCGGCTCGGCAGCAGCCCTGCTCGCCGCAGCCGAGCTGGGCGCAGGTGTGCGCGCGGTCGTCTCGCGCGGCGGCCGCCCCGACCTCGCGCAGGAGGGATTGCTCGAGGTTGTTGCACCTGTGTTGTTGATCGTCGGCGGGGCAGACGAGGTCGTGCTCGAGCTCAACCGCCAGGCGCAGTCGCAACTGCGTTGTGAGAACGAGCTCGTCGTTGTGCCCGGCGCAAGCCATCTCTTTGAGGAGCCAGGCGCACTCGACCGCGTCGCACAACATGCCATCGCCTGGTTCACCCAGTGGCTCCAGCAAGATCAATCGTTGGATTTTCTGAACGTGCGGTAAACCACGGAGCCATATAGCTGCGTTCCCCGATGTCGCGTCCACGACGCTCCTGGAGACTGGCTGTAACAACAGCTTCGTAAGGGAGGAAGTCGTGAGAAAGATATTTGAGATCGGCGGCATCGTGGCCGCAGTCGTGTTGATGGGTTTTGGCGTGGCCGCAATCGTGATGGGGGCGGGCGGTAAAGGCACTGTCCACGACAACCTGGTCGAACAGAAGATCACCGGCTCTGCCGACATGACACCGGCGGGCATTAAGGCCGAGGCTGCCAAGGCGGGCCTGAACCCCGCTCAGATCGCGATCCCGACCTGTTCTGTGGCGGGCAAGGCCATCAACAGTGGCTCCACCGCGCGCTGCTTTGCGCAGTACATGAACATCCACGCGCTTGAGGCGACGGGTGGCCTCGTCTACTCGCAGATGCCTCGCTACGCCTCGGCCGATGGCAAGGGCACAGATAACGAAGCGCAGGCGCTGAAGTCTGCGAGCGGCAAGCCCGCTGAAAACCCGGCTCGCAACGTGTGGATTCAGGAGACAGCTCTGACGACGGCGCTGAACTCGAGCTACATGGCCAGCCAGGTCTCCCTGTTTGGGATCGTCGTCGGCATCGCCCTGCTGCTCAGCGGGTTCGGCTTCGCGATTCTCTCGATCGGGGGCGCGCTGCGCAACCCGGACACCGCGCTGAAGTTCGTCACCTCGCGGCAGCACCGCTCCGGTTCAGCAACCGCAGCGCCGACAGGTGTCTAGGCCGTAAGGCTAGGGGGTCGCCACGCGCTGTGGCGACCCCGCTTGCGGTTTAGCGGGGGCCTTTGCTGCGCGACCCCGCATAGGTTGCCGCGGCTTCATATCCCGCATGCCACTCCTGCTGCTGTGGCGTGCCCGCCTCCGTTGAACCGTTCTGTGCCCACTGGCCCTCCATCGCCGACCCGAGCTCGAGCTCCTCGGCATAGAAATCGCTCAGCGGAAGTTCTGCGGTTTCTTCGTGAGATGTGTCGTAGGCGCTCCAGGTGGGGTGTTGCACCGCGTAGCGGAATTGTCCGCTCTCATCGGTGACCCAGAAGGCCTCGCCGTCCTCGGTCTGCTCGTGCAGTATCGAGCGATCGTAATGCTCGGCGATCCGCACGAGCGCCTCGATGTCCGCGAGATCGATTACCGCCAGCCTCAGGCAGATGCCAAACTCGTTCGACCGGGACGATCATGCGGCCGTAGCGCGCCTTGATGGACTGTGACTCATCGCGACTTCGTCCTGCGAGGAAGTTGCGCAGCGCAAGCAGTGCGCAGATCAAAAGCGCGGCGCCACCGAGGGCGATCCATCGCGCCGCCGCAACCGTGAGCCGTACTGGGCCGAGCGCCAGCGAGGAGGACTGTTGGCGTCGAGCAGTCACTGAGCCGGCGGTCGAGGAAGCGAACGCAGCGGAAGCGGAATGGGCAGCGCTCTGCGAGCCGCCGCCGGCGATGATGGGTTGCACCTCGAGCTTGTTGAGGGCGAACTTGAGCTGTGGCGAGAAGCTGGCGTGCAGCGGGAGAGCGTCCACGGCTCCGTGCACGTTCAGCTGTGGGGTGAGCGTGAGCGTGTAGGACCCGCCGACAGCTGTCGTGGCTTCAACGTGGGCCACGAGTGCCAGCAGCGCGGGTAGGTCGAGCGTTGCCACGAGCGCTGTCTGATCGCCGCGGAAGTGCTGCGGGCTACCAAGCTCGAATGTCTTCTGCCAGCCACTCGAGGAGGCGATCGTCGCGGCGAGCCGAGCCTTGCCTGTGAGTCTGTGCGTGCCAGTAGTACGGAACCGATATCCGAAGCGGACCTGCACTGTGCTGACCACGTGCGTAAAGAGCGGGTCGCCCGTGACCGCGCGGTTGCCAGGGTAGATCGAGCCCGCGCTCGCCTTAGCCCCATAGGAGAAGGTGCCGCTCTGCTTGTAGGGAGCCGTGTAGGGGAGTGGCGCTGTGGCGGGGCGGGTGAACGCGAGCAGCGCGAGCGCGAGCAAGGGGAGCAGTGCGAGCGCGCCCAGCAGGACAAGGCCCGCGTCCGATGCGGTGAGGTGCTGTGGCCGGAGCAGTGAGGGCGCCTTAGCGGCTTCGGCGCGGCGCTGGCGTCGTCTGCGCCGCGTGCGCCGCACGAATGCTGCGCCTGCGAACAGGAGCGTCCCTACGCCGACGAGGATCGCGATCAGCAACGGCGAGCGGAAGGAGTGCAGGCGCGCGCCCGCGCCCGGGATGTGCAGCCAGAGTGAGCCGATCAGCTGGCTGCGGACAGGGTGTTCGAAGTCGCGGAAGTTGTTGTTGTCGCCCTTGAAGATGTAGCGACTGCCTGTGCGTCCGATGATGCGGTGCAGCACGATCGTGTGGAAGGCATTGCTGTGGTAGGCGACGATCTGGCCGATCTCGTAATGACTCTGGCTGCGCACGAGCGCGAGGTCGCCCGTGTGGAAGCGGGGCTCCATGCTGATCCCGTCGGTGACGACGTAGGTCGTGGAGCCGCCGAGTGTGCCTGGCGCGAAGTAGAACCAAACGCACGCTAGGACGATCAGCGCGAGGAGCCCGCTCGAGACGAGCTTCTTGGTGTGACGCGTGCGCATGGCGGTGGAGGGTGGGCGGAGCGGCCCTTTTCGACCGCTCCGCTGGTCCCATCTCGACTTTGCTATTCGATCGTTACCGTGCCGGTGCTGACAGCGGCGACGGACAGATTCAGGCCTGCTTCATCTTTCACTGGCGTCGTGAATTTGCAGGTCACTGCAAACGGCGATGCTTCTGAGGCTCCACAGTCGGTCCAGTCGGCTTTCACTGGGTTCGCGGCGGAAAGGGCGACCTTGATGTCCGAGGCTGCCTTGTTGAGGTTGAACGAGACTTCGGTCATCGTCAACCCATCTTCGCTGAACGTGTAGTTCGTCGGAGATGAGACTTCGTAGCCGCTGACTACCGCGGCACCTGCACCCGCCGAGTGGGCGGGAACTGTGTTGCTTGCGGTGAACGCATATGCGCCGACCGCGATTGCGCCGGCGAGCACGAATGCGAGCACCCCAGCGATGTTGCGTGAACGGAAATGAAGCATGTTTGAGCCTCCTTGGCGTCGTGGACACTCCCTGTGTCCTCTGGCGGCCTATCGACGCTTCTTCGGAGACCTTTATGCCTGCATATCCGAATGCGACATACGAATTAGCCGCTGCGCGCAGAGCCACGCTCGACGAGCGCGCTCATGCGTCGTCGCAAGGTCGCTCTCAGTTCGGCTCCTTCGCTGGGGCTTAGCGCGCCCAAGCGGACGGCTGCGCTGATCCTCGCGGCGCGGGTCGCTACGAGCGCATCGATCAGTCCGCTGACCGAGCGCCCCTTGCGTCGCGAGGTGATCATCGCCAGGGTCTGCCCCGCACGTACCCCTCGGAGCAGTGCGGCGCGGCTCATCCCCAGGTACTTGGCGGCCGGGATCAGCGCGCCGCCGAGCCCCACGATCGGGCGATAACGGCCGAGCTCGGCGCGCGCCCGCTCAGTGACCGTCGCGAGTTGCGCCTGCCCGGTGGTTTCGCGCAGCTTGCCCCCCTTGATCGCAGCGCGGACCCTCGCTGCTTTTGTTTCGGCCAGGGCCGCGGCGAGGCCGTCCACAGAGCGACCCTGTGTGGCACGGGCGATCGCCGCGAGGGTCTGTCCCTGGCGTAGCTCGAGTCGTAGCTTGGCTGGGTCGAGGCCGAGATAGCGGGCCGCGGCTCCGATGTCCGAGCTCGCAGCGCCCCCCGCGCGCGCGAACGGGTTGCGCGAGTGACCATGGCGATGCCCGGCCGGGCCGCTGACTGCCACGAGGACCCCGGCGATCACCGCCGCTACCCCGATCGCAGCCAGCAAAATCCGCATTCTCGTGCCCCTCATCGCGGTCTCATCGTGCTCGCTCTGACCCGCTCCAGAGGGCGTTTACAAACTGGAAACATTGAGGTGTCCAAAGGACCATGCCTCATGGTATGCTGCCCCATCGATCTCGGGGGGCTGCCGGAGGGGTAAGCCTATGTGCCCACGGGTCGCTGAACAGATCTGCACTGACTAGCTGAATCTAGCGAGCCTATAAGGCGAAAGCGAGGACGCAGGAGAATGAGACACCTTAGGATGACGATCGGCTTTGCGGCCGTGGTATGCGCGTGTGCGGTCTTTTCCGCACCGGCATTTGCCAAAGAATTCACGGCAAGTCGCGCGCTGAGCGCGTGCTCAGAAGCTGAACCCTGCAAGACCAAAGGCAAGGGTATCGGCACGGTCGACGAAGCGCGGCCCGAATACACGCAGCAGTTCAAATTTGGCTCGTTCACGATCGAGTGCAAGACCGCAGCTTCGAAAACGACGCTGCCTGCTGAAGGCGCGATCACCTGGGCGACGTCGCTGACGTTCGCTACCGAGGTCAAATTCGGCGGCTGCAAGACGCTCGCCAAATTCGGGTCCTTCACGGGCGCGATCGGCACGAAATTCAATGGCGGGGCGCCCCTCAAGATCGTTTACCACATCAACGGCTTCGTCGAAGAGGGCAGCGGCGAAACCGAAACCGAAGTCGAAGTCGGTGGCGCTGCTAGCTCCTTCAAGATCGGCCAGAAAATCTGCACGATCTCATGGCCCGCGCAGACCCTGCCTCTAGGCGCGATCAAAAAACCGGAAGGCGAATTCACCGCCGCCGTGTACTCGAACAACACGGTCCCGGTCAAAGTCAGCAAAAAATTCCCGAGCGGGCTGCAGGAAAAGCTCGTCATCGCCAATGTCTGGAAAGGCATGGAATGGGAATACGAAGAAGGTCAGTGCATCGGCGAAGGCGGCTTTGAAGAAGAAGCGCCCAAAACCGAAGCCAAAAACGGGACCTTCAAGGGCACCTTTGAAGAGGAAGTAGTCGGCGGCAACCTGGGCTTCAAAGCCTAGATACGCCTGGAGCAACTGCGGCGCGCCGCATGGCGCCCAGGGGCGGGAAGCGAGTCGAGCAATCGGCCCGCTTTCCGCCCTTTTTGCGTTCTAGTGGCAGGCCTTGACGTTCTAGATAATCCTGATAAGCTTACTGAGCAATACAGATGACGTTTCTCATCTCCGCAACTGGGGGGCCCGGACACGCCCCCAGACCCCTCCAGACGACTGGGCCGGCTCCCCTCGCCGGCCCAGTCGCGTTAACCGTCGCTGAAGGGCGCGAGCGGCACGCCGTGATTACGCTCGCGCATCCCCAGCTCATAGGCCCCGCCGTGTGCGCTACGCAACGACACTGGCGCTGCACCGTTGGCTTGCTTCACGGTCAGTCCGAGCTGCGCGATCGAGCAGTTGACCACATCGTGCTCGCCGCCGTCGGGATCCGCGTAGCGCCATCCCGCAGCTGCCTCAGCTGGCACCGTCACGTCCCCCTCGATGCTCAGACCATGGGCGCCTGGAAGGCGCAGCTCGCAACCCTTGGGGCTCTCGCGCACGCTCAGCCCGCGCGCGCCGAGCCCGCCGATCGGGTAGCGGCGCCCGTCCAGACAGAGCGCCCCGTTGGCTACCCAGGGCGTCATCCTGCCTGCCAGCTTGAGCCGTCCGATGGCCACATCAAGCCACGCCTGTGGCTGTCCCTCAAAGGCGATCCCGTGCAGCCAGATCCAGCGCTCGGCGTGCTCAGAGCCCCAGTTGTGCCCGACCATCCCGCGCCAGCCCGCCAGCTCGATCGTGGGCCGTCCGGCCAGCTCCAGTGTCCCGCCGAAGCTCGCCGCAGGCGCTGGGCTCGTCAGCTTTGTACGCGGCAGTGGCGCTCGATAGAGCCAGTCGGGGGTGAGGTGACGCAGTTCAGGCTCGCTGCTCTTGAAGCTGATCTGCCAGCGCGCGTCCCCGCAGTTCCCCTCCGCTGCGCCAGGCCCAATCCGTGTGCTGTTCCCGATCGCGATCCAGGCACCCGCGGGCGTCGTGAGCACATCGCTTGTGAGCTTGTGCATGTAGGGGCGCCCGAGGCGCGCATCGAAGACCGTGCACCACACAGATCCTCGCGGGGGGCGGTTCGGGGCCTTATGCACCGTTTGGCGAATCCAGACCCCCACAGGCTCGCTCGGTGAGACCGCACGCAGGTAGAAAGACTCATACATCCCCGCTCGCAGGCGGGCCTTTCCGAAGACGGCCCCCGTGTCCATTGCGGCGATCCTAACCCCACGCGCGCAATCCTGGGAGGATCCTGCGCGTGCAACGCAATTCCCTGGTTGAGCTGCCCGCGGCGCTGACCCACCCCACGGGCACTGGGGAGGTGCGCTACCTGATGGGCGTCGACGGGGGCGCGACCAAGACGCTCGCGGCGGTCCTCGACCTCCAGAGCGACGAGCTGCACCTCGCACACGCCGGTCCCTCCAACGAGGACGCCGTCGGCGCGAAGGCCGCCGTGGAGGCGCTGCTGGGAGCCGCCGAGGGCGCGATCGCACAGGCCGGTATCGACGCGACCGAGCTCGGTGCGGCCGTGCTCGCCGTGGCAGGCACCGACACGGAGTCGATCGTGCGACAGGTGCGTGGCGCGCGCTCAGACGCATGGATCGTCGTCAATGATGTTGTCGGCGCCTGGGCCACCGCCACCGGTGCTGGTCCCGGTGTCGCCGTGATCTCCGGTACCGGCTCCAACGTCTTTGGGGTCGGTCCAGACGCTCGGGCCTGGCGGGCCGGTGGCTGGGGGCATCTGCTTGGCGATGAGGGCTCTGGCTATTGGCTTGGCCTGCAGTCGATCAAGGCCGCGCTGCGCGATCGCGAGTCCTCGGGTCCCGAGACCGCGCTGAGCGATGCCGCGCCGCGCTTCTTCGGGGTCGAGAGCGTCGAGGCGCTTGCCAGCTTCGTCTACTCAAAGCCGCTCACGAAGGGCGAGATCGCCGCCTTTGCGACCGAGACCGCAAAGCTCGCAACGCAGGGAGACGAGGTCGCACGAGAGCTGTTCCGTCGTGGCGCCGCTGAGCTTGCAGAGCAGGTCACGGCCGTCATCCGCTGTACGGGCCTCGCCGACGGCGGGCCTTTCCCTGTTGGCCTGATTGGCAGCGCATACAAGGCGGGAGCGATCCTCGTCGAGCCGCTTAGTGAAGCGATCCACGTGAGCGCTCCACAGGCCAAGATCGACGCTGTCGAGATGGCTCCCGTCGGGGGTAGCCTGCTGCTCGCCGCTCGCGCCTGTGGCGCAGGCGCACGACTCGACGGGGCCGAGCTTGCCGAAAGGCTTGAGCGCGCGCTCAGCGTCTGAGCGGGCGCAATCGGGCTAGCCCTGAACCGATCGCAGCCGCGCCTCGATCGTGGCTCGGTCGGCGATCGCGGCGGCGCCGCGGGCACCCATCCGCAAGGCAGCCGCCGCTGTGGCAAAGCTCGCCGCATCCCCGGGGCTCTGCCCCTCAGCGAGCGCGATGAACAGCGCCGCAGCGAACACATCGCCCGCGCCGAGGTCCTCCACCGGATCGCCGAGCCTCGGCACGGGGCAGGAAGTCAAGCTGCCGTCGGCGAGCAGGACCGTGCTCGGCTCTGCGCCGTTGGTCACGACAACGATCGCGCCTGCGGCCCGCGCCGCGGCGATCAGAGCCGCGCAGCTCGCTCGCTCGAGCTCGCTGATCACGACCCCGTCGGCGCGCGCGCCCAGCGTCGTGGTCGCAGGATCGGGCAAAGAGAGTCGGATCTCATCCCCCAACCCCGACCAGCCTCGCGCAAGGCCCTGGGGCGTGAGCCCGACGAAGGCGCTTGCGCCCTGCCAGCGCAGCGGGATCTCGCGGGCGACCGGCGCGAGGTGGAGGATCGTTGTGTCCAGGACCAGCGACCCTGCGATCGGTCCTGCCCACGCGAGCATGCGTTGCGTGCGTGCGGCGCCCGCGCCGCGCGTCGCAAGCGTTGTGGTTGCCGGTGCCTCAAGGATCTCCAGCTCGAGCTCTTCGCGATAGGGCTCGAGCAGCTCTTCGATCTCGGCGGGCACGCCCTGAGTGAGGATCTGCGTGCGCTGTCCCAGCCGCGCCGCCTGCAGGGCGCTGTAGAAGGCCGCGCCCCCCGGCTGGCGGGTGCCGTCGGCGAGCACGTCGATGGTCACGTGGCCGATCGTCGTGTAGTCGAAGTGCAAGGTCTCCGTCACCCTCTCTGAACGGCTTCTGCGACGATCGAACGCGCCCATCGCGCACTCTGCGCGGCGCGGGCTCGAGCCGGCCGAACACCGTACGCGATACCAAATCAAATGGTCCCCTCGACTGTTGTGCCTGTTGACGCCCTATGAGTCTGCCTCTACATCTCCCGACGCCTCCCGATCCCGCTGCTGTGCATCGCGCTCTTGCTCGCTGGCGCGGAGACGGCCAGTGCGCGCACACACACCGCGCACGCCGCCGCTTCGCGCTATCCGGCTGCGGCCACACGCGCGCAGCTGCGTCCGCGCGCCTCCGAATACGCGAGCGCGCACCTCGCGAGCTCGGCCAGGAAGAAAAAGAAGAAGAGCCACAAGCCGCTCCTACGCGGCAACCCACTGCGCGCGCTGCTCGCCTTCCAGACGATGCAGAAGGTCTATTACATCCAAGGCTCGGGGCTCTACGAAGGCGAACCCTTCTCCTACCTCTGGCCTTTCTCCCAGGCGCTCGCGGCGACCGTGAGCATGGCCAACGTCCCGCACGCTGGGGTCTCCTTCTCTCACGAACTACGCGCGCAGCTGATTGGCCTGAACTCCTATCTGGACACTGACAACGCGGGTGCTCCCGAAGGCGTCTACACGAGTTCGCTGGCCGCCTTCGATGGGACAGTGGCCCCGCCCGCTGGACCCGGAGGGGCGAAGTACTACGACGACAACGACTGGATCGGGATCGAGCTCGCACGGCTCTACAAGCTGACTCATAGTCCCGTCGTGCTCGGCAGCGCGGAGGCGATCATGGCCTTTGAGATGGCGGGCTGGCAGAGCGACCCCACGCTGGGCTGTTCCGGCGGGATCCCATTCTCCAACCTCGCTGAAAACACCGATCGCAACACGGTCACGACCGCCCCGGCGGCTGAGCTCGCGATGCAGCTATACAAGCTCACGGCCAACCCCTCCTACCTGCAGTTCGCGGAAATGGCCTACGGCTGGGTGCGTCAGTGTCTACTCACCCCGGCTCAGCTTTATGCCGACCACGTCAATCGCCGCGGGGTCGTCGAACCGGCGCTGTGGAGCTACAACCAGGGCGCGATGATCGGTGCTGGGACGCTGCTCTATCAGGCCACTGGCAACTCCGCCTATCTTTTCCAGGCCCGCCAGACTGCGCGCGCCGCGCTCGAATACTTCACGCTCGAACGACTCGCCGGCGAGAACCCCTTCTTTCCCTCGGTCTTCTTCCGCAACATCATGTATCTCGACTCCGTCACGCACGATCCCCCCGGACCGAAGCTAGCCCAAGCCTACGTCGACTCGGCCTGGCAGCAGCGGCGCCTCGCAAACAACCTCTTCGTCGCCGGCTCTCCGGCCTCCGCCCAGCTGCTCTATCAGGCGGCGATCGTGCAGATCTATGCGCTGCTCTCCTCGCCCCCGAGCAGCTACTTCTAAGTGCGGTCGAGTAGTCTCGAGGTCGTGAGCGAAGGAAGCAACCTGATCACCGCCGCGGGGCTCGAGGAGCTGAATGGCGAACTGGCCGCACTCGAGGGCGAGGGCCGTCGCGAGATCGCCGAACGCATCAAGACCGCCCGCGAATGGGGCGATCTCAAGGAGAACAGCGAGTACCACGACGCCAAGAACGACCAGGCGCATCTCGAGACGAAGATCGCGCGCCTGCGCGAGAAGATCGCTGATGCTGTCGTCGTCGAGGAGGAAGGCGCCGGCGCTGGCGGTGTGGTCGGCTTCGGCTCGACCGTCGTGGTCCGCGACGATGACGGCGTGGAGCGCACCTGGCGCATCGTCGAGCTCGCACGACGCCGCTCCCGGAGACGGACGCCTTTCAGCTGAATCACCCGTCGCGGTCGCCCTGCTGGGGCGCGCCCCAGGCGATCAGACCTCGGTGTCGCTGCCCCGTGGCAAGCGCACGCTGACGGTCGTCAGCGTCAGCTGACGCCCTCGTCCGCCAAGCGCTGGGCGTTGCGCACGCGGCTGAGGAACTTCTGTGGGCGCGGCCGGTAGAGGCGCTCGCCCTCCTGTAGCGCGCGCACCCGCAGCTCGCGCCGACGCTTAACGATCAGCTTTCTCAGCTGCTTTCGCGAGCGCGAGCCGATGCGCACTCCGGTCCGCCCAGTCCCTCGGCCCTGCGCGCGGACGTAGGCGTCCAAGACGGCCAGGTCATGCTCATCGCCGAGGAGTTCTCCGAGCCGGTCTGCACGGCGTTCGACGCGTCGCAGCCAGGCCGCATCCTTGCGTGCCCGCGCCCACTTGCGTCGCGCGCGCTTGCGCTTGGGTCGCCCCGCTCGGTCCTCGCCCTCCTCGAGTGAAAGCATCTGTGCGACGTAGCGAAGATCCTTGACGCGTTTGCGCCAGCGATGCATTGCGAGCGTCCGGTTGCCGCGCTTGTGGGCGACTCCTCGGTAGCGCGCCTGGCCCTGTCGGTAAAGGCGCCTGAGTCCCGGCTGCATGAGCTCGATGTCACCGTGCTCAGCCAGCCGCCAGGCGCTCACGCGCACTCTGCAGGCCTCTAGCTCCGCGAGTACTTCGGCGCGGATCGCGGGATCGTCGAGCGTTGCACGCCGGGCGCGTTCGCGCTCGCTCAACAGGTGCGCGCGCAATCGCAACACCCCGCCGCGACCTTCGAGCTTGCTTGGGTGGCGCTCAATCAGTCGATCGAGCGTGGCGAGCAACACGTCCCCGTCGCGCGCGCCCGCGAGCTTGCTCGCGCTCTCTCGGAGCGTCGCCTGCTCGCGTGCGAAGACCTCCTCGCCCAGCCGCGGCTCGAGCAAGCGCAGCAGTGCGCGCAGGCGCTTGAGCGCCTTGCGCGTCTCGTGAATTGCGATCTCCGGTGAGCCCGACTCGCCGCCGTGCGCGAGCTGCTCGATTGCGATCTCGAGCTGTCCTAGCGCCATGCGCTGTAGCGCCCGCGCTAGCGGCTCGCCGGCTTGGCGCGCGAAGCGGCGATCCTGCTCGCGTTGCTCAGCGGCGCGTCGCTCGCGCGCTGCCCGGGCGAGGGAGATCCCTGCGCGCACCGCGAGCGTCGCCGCGAGCGTGGCAGCGAGGGGCGGCACAATGGAGCGATGTCCAGTCTTCCGCCCGCCCCATGGTGGACGGTGCGCCGTGCGGCCAATCGCAAGCCTGCGACGTATCGGTGTCCATTCTGCACTCATCTGTTGCCCTCCCTCAGCGAGCATATGCTGATTGCGCCTGAAGGCGACACCCGTCGCCGCCGCCACGCGCACACGGCCTGCGTGTTGCGTGCGCGCGCTCGCGGCGAGTTGGTGCTGCGTGAGGAGTGGCTGCGCTCCCAGCCGCGCACCCCGTCGCTATGGCGGCGACTCACGCGCCGCGCCTGAGGGGGCGCGCCTCCAGAGTCCGTGAGCAGACGGGTGTTGGCGTCCTCGGCCTCAACCGCCCCATACCTTCGCGTGTTCCGGTTCAAAGCGGATGATCACGCGCTGTTCGCCGGGCTGGCGGAAGGGGTAGGAGTCCTTGTCGAGATACTTCTTGGCCAGGAAATCGATGTGCTCGTCGGCTCCCTCGTGCGTGCGCTCGACCTCGCGCCCGCGGATCTCGAGGTACTCGTAAGGGTTCTCCATGTTCTGGATCGTGAGCGTCACGCGCGGGTCACGTTCGAGGTTGCGTGGCCAGGCGCGCCCCTCGGCCGAGTTCACGACGGGACGGCCGTCCTCGATGTGAACCCACACAGGAACGCCGTGTACCGAGCCGTCCTCGCGCAGGGTGGCGACATGACAGAAGTTCTTCGCCTTCAGCAGCTCTTCGCCGCGATCGTCGATCTTCGCGCTCATGAGCGGAGCCTTTCTCTGGGGGGTGTGATCGGTTCCACACCAACATAGGAGGTGTGCTCCCGACTCCCAGGCCGCGGCCGGCGGAGCACGTGCTGGCAGCTAGTAGCGGCTGAGGCCAGCGCTGCGGCTCGCCGGGGGAATACGTCCGAGCGGCGCGAGCTTGCCGTTGTTGAGCTGAAACTGGACCGTCGCCTGTCCGCCGGAGGGGGAGCTCAGGGGGTCGCCGCTGCGGTAGAGCGGATAGGCGAGCGTGACTTCGGTGTCGCTCTGAGAGATGACCTTGACCTTGGCGCTCGGTTCCTTGGTGTCGGTGCCGATGTAGTGCCCGGCCACGAAGAAGAATGCTTGCTGGCCGTAGCCGTCACCTGAGCCTGTGCGTGTGCCGATCAATACCCGCAGCGTCTGTGCTTCGTGGTATTCGGAGGTGTCGTTCGGCGTATAGCCGTGTGCACGCACCACTGCAGCGGCGCCGCTGAGGCCTTCAGCATGGCTTTCTTTCTGTGTGAAGGCCGGCTCGGGAGCGGTACGCGTCGGTGCGGGCGTGACGCCGGCCGAGGTGCTCTGTGTTGGTGTGGTGCTCGTCGCCGTCCGGCTCGCCTGGCTCGTGGTCTGCGCTGTCGTCGTGGGGGTGCTCTGCGCTGGGGCAGGTGCTCCCGTGGCTGAGACAGTCTTGGTCTTCGAGCCGCACCCGAGCAGGGCGCACCCGGTGAGCAGAAGGGCGGCAGCGAGCAGTGAATTGAGGAGATGGCGCTTCATCGCTCTCATGGTATTCGCCCCTTGGTGGGTGCCTCCTCGGCCTGGGCGTCTGCGTGCGGCCAGCCCACATGAGCATGGGCGTGGATGCGCCCAGCTAGTATCCGCGTGGAGGCATCATGGCTGCCAGCACAGGACAGACGCCGAGTTCCGAGGCTCCTGCACCAAAGCGAGAGCGACGTAGCTCGGGCGAGATGGCGCGCACAGGCGCGATGGTCGTGCTCGCGGTGCTGATCACGCTGTTCGCGGTGACTAATCTTGATGAAGTCAAGGTCCACTGGATCTTCGGCTCCAGCCGGGCGCCGTTGATCATCGTGATCGTGATCTCGCTGCTGGTTGGGATCGTGCTGACCTACTTCGCTGAACGCCTCGTGCGTAAACGTCGCTAGCGCGGCAGCTCTTTGGCGAGGATCTCAAGCGCAGCCTCGGGACCGAGGTACGGCGCCAACACGAGGTAAGAGAGATGGTCGGAGAGTGCTCCGAGTAGCTCGATGCGCCCACTCGTCACCTGGCAGCGGATGTTGTGGAGCAGTGCTCCGGCGATGCCCTGTACAGCCAGCCTCGCTGCGCGCCGGCGCGGGCGCTCCCTCAGTCAGCAGCGTGGCGATCGTCTGCATCAGCTCGAGCGTGTACTGGATCGCTTCTGAGCCGGCCGTAAAGGCCTCTTGGGCAATTGTGCGCGCATAGAGGGGGTGATCGCCGATGAAGCTCAGCAGCTCGCCGAGCACGCGGCGAACCGCCATGGGCCACTGCGCTGAAACGAGGTCAGGATCGGCGGCGATCGCGACGAACTGCTCGCCGATCATGTCTAGGGCGGACAGGAAGCACTCGTCGCGGTTGGCAAAGAGCTCGAGGAAGTCGTCGATTGAGACGCGTGCTTCATCGGCGATCTGTGGCACGGTCAGCTCGCGGAATTCGTGTAGGGCAGCGAGGCGCAGCACCTCTCCGAGCAACCGCGCGCGTTGGTCTCCGCCGTTCGGGACGGGTGCACGAGGATGCGCGCGCGCGAGCGAGATCTCGCGCATGCGTAGGCCTAGCCCCGCAGCTAGCAGCTGATCCATCCGTGCTGCCGCCGGTGTCTGGAAGAGGAGCGTCCAGCGCAGCATCTCCTCGCTCAACTGCGCGTTCAGGCTGCTGCTGGCAGCGCTCGTGGCTTCGGCAACCACGCCCTGCAGGCCCCCCGTTATGCCGCGTATGATCGGTCCCGGGAGCGGGTTCGCCTCAGGTGAGGTGAGAAAGCTGCGTGCGAGCATCTGCTCACAGCTCGTCGTTGCGCGGCGCAGTCGCAGTGTGCCGGCGGCGCCGGCGGTGCACGCCTCCAGTAGCACGAGGTTGGCCGCCTTGGGGTTCTCCCGGGCCTGCGTGGTGAGGGCTTCAAAGACAGCGCGAAGGCGCTCCTCGAGTGAGCCCTCTGTAGCGAGGTAGGCCTTGCGCATGCGCTTGAGCTCGCGTCCCGCGATCAGGTCGAAGGTGGCGAGGAAGCACTCTTCCTTGTTGGCGAACTGCTCGTAGAAGGAGCGCCGCGAGACGCCGGCCAGGCCGATCACCTGCTTGACGCTGGTGCGCTCATAGCCGCTTTCGGCGACCGCCTCGACCATCGCGCCATGGATGCGCGCACGTTGGTGGCGGACAACCTCGCCGCGGGCGAGGCGGTGCGGGCCGTGCGGGAGACGCTTGTAGATGGGGGCGATGCCCGTTGCGGCTCCATTTGCGGACTTACCTCGCTTAGCTGTTTTCGTCCGCCCGCCGCGCTCTGACAACGACCCTCGACCTCCCGACGCCATTCTACCTCCCCAAATGAAGCTTTCGAACCAGACGATTACTGTCATTCGGTCTGGCAGTTGAGATCATCTCATGTCAGCGGTTTTTTGTCTACAAGAAACCGTTCCCGTATCTGGCCGTGGCGTCGAGGCCCGGCTCGGGAAGATCTCAGTGCAGGATGATCTTGAGCGCGAGGATCGCCAGCCCCATCGCCAGGCCGACGCTGACCTCGAGCACGAGCTCAGCGGCAGTTGCGCGCGAACGAATGCCCGCGATTAGCTCGAAGGCCACGAGGCTCGCGATCGCGCTCCACAGCGCCAGCGTGACCGCGGTTTCTTGTTGCGCCCCCGAGATCCATGCGAGCACTAGCGCGATCAGCGGAATCGCCGCTCCGCGGATCAGCGACCAGTCATGGGCGAGTGCGCGCGCGAGCGCGCGCGCGGTGAGGCACTCGTTGTGGGTTAGGCGGCGACCAAGGACGCTCGCATAGGCATGCGCCAGCCAGTAGAGCGCTGCGGCCAGCGCTGCCGAGCCAAGTGTTTCGGAGTAGTTCTCATGCTGTCCACTCTCGGCTGCCAGGAGTGCGCCGATTACGATTACGCCGTAAACCACTCCGGAAGGGTTCTCACTCGGAACGATCCAGTCCGCAACTCGAGCAAGCCAGCCGTTTCGAGGTGGCGGCGGTGGCGCGTTGGTTTGGGTTGGCCCCGCGATCGGCGAATTATCGCCCCGCCCAAGGCGGGCGGCGGTGCTCAGCGAATCGCGAGCGGCGCGCTGTAGGCTGAAACGTGAGCTCCGTCGTTGACGCGCACAAGCGCCTTATAGAGACCGTGGTGTACGTGAATCACACGGCTGAAGCGCGAGACGGTTGCGGTGCCCGCTTTGACGACCGTGCCGCCGACGTTGATCGAGCGATGCCCGGGCTTCAGCAGCTGGAAGCCGACCAGCGCGCCCACCTCGGCCGGCGCGACCGTGCCGTAGATGCGAGCAAAGCCGCGGCGCTTGGTTGAGTGCACGTGAATCGCGACGCGTACCGCGACGCCCTCGATGATCACGGGGCTGACGACGAACGGTTTGCCGATCGTCGCGACCCGCAACTGGGTATTCGCCAGCAGCCCCACGAACGGGAAGGAGAAGCCCCCGGTCGCGCTTGTCAGCTCCGGGTTGCCGACCGGCTGAAAGCCGGTGAGATACGGGAAAGCGCTGGCTTCCAGGCGGATCGCGTGGTTAGCCGAGCCGGTCCCCGAAAGCGTTCCCTCGACGACGAATGGCCCACCGAAGGGCACCGGGTTGGGCACCCCGACGATCGCCACCGACAGCGGGATCTTGGGGGTGGTAAAGCTCTGATCTGCACCCAGCGTCGCACCGCCGGCGCTGACCGCGACAAGCCGGTAGTGGTAGACCGTGAGCGGTGTGAGCCCGCTGATCGCTTGGCTCACGGCAAGCGATGCGTTGGCGCTGCCGGCCGGGGCTAGCGGGCTCTGGGCGCCGTATTTGCGCGTATGGCCGTACTGGAAGAAATAGTTCGTCGCCTGACCGTGAGGATCGACGTGGCCGTGCAGCGTCGCTGCGGAGTAGCTCAGGCCCGAAACGCCCCCGGTGCTCACCGACGGCGCGGGGACCGTGGCTGCGTTCGCCGCGGATGCCATCGCGAGCAGGCCGGCCAGCAGCGCGCAGCCGCTGATGAGCAGCTTGAAGGCGGAGCAGGCGAGCTGGCGGGGATGTCTAAGCTGTTGAGAGTGCATACGTGGGCTCTACCCATGCCTCACCCGAAGCAAACTGGTGGCCGCGGGTTGGGCGAGCCGCGAGTCTAACCAGCCACTTCCCTCGTAGGTCGCGCTAGCCTCCCCGCATGCCTGCGGATCAACCGAGGGTACGGCTGCGCCAGGCGGTATTGGTTGCCGCTGAGCTCGAGCCCATTGCTGTAGCTCTGCGCTCTGCGCTCGGGCTCGGCGAGCCCTTTCGCGATCCCGGGGTCGGTGAGTTCGGCCTGGCCAACGTTGTCTTTGCGCTGGGCGACTGTTTCATCGAGATCGTCTCGCCGATCAAGGGTGACACCGCTGCTGGACGCTACCTAGCCCGCCACGGCGGCGACGGCGGCTACATGGTCCTCTTCGACCTCGAGGATCTCACGGCGGCGCGCGAGCGCGCGCAGGCGCTCGGGGTTCGCATCGTCTGGCAGATCGATCTCCCGGACATCTCCGGTACGCATCTGCATCCGGGGGACATGCGCGGCGCGATCGTCTCCTTGGATCGCTCCGACCCCTACGGCACTTGGCGCTGGGGTGGCCCGCAGTGGACGGGGCACGTGGGGGCGGGCGCCCCTGGCAGCCTCGCCGGGATCACGGTTGCGGTCGCCGATCCGCCAGCGGTGGCCGCGCGCTGGGGCGAGGTGCTCGGGGTTAAGGTCCGTGCGGATGGCGAGCGTCCGCTGCTCCAGCTCGAGGACGCTCTCGTGTCATTCGAGCAGGCCGCGGACGTCGCTGAGGAAGGGCTCAGCGAGATCGCCGTGCGCACCCCCGCCGAGCTTCCCGGCGGGGCCGAGATGATTGAGCTCGGCGGGGTGCGCTTGCGCCGCGTGGGCAGCGCCTAGGCGCCAATCGCCGCGAAACGCGGGTCACGCCGCTCGAGGAAGCTCGTCACGCCCTCCTGGAAGTCGGGCGCGGTGAAGGAGGCGAGCATCAGCTGATCGGCGCCATCCATGGCCTCGGCGAGACCGCACTCGAGATCGGCGTAGACCTGGCGCTTCATCGTGGCCATGCTCGCGGGCGAGCAGCTGCAGAGCCAGCTCGCGCGCGTAGTCGAGCGTCTGCTCCAGCAGCGAGCTCGGGACGCAGCACACGGTTCACGAGCCCCATCGCGGCCGCCTCCTCGGCGAGGACCACGCGACCGGAAAGCAGCAGATCCAGTGCGCGGGCGGGTCCGATCAGGCGCGGGAGCATCCAGGAGGTGCCGTGCTCAGCGACGAGGCCGCGACGCGCGAAGGCGCTCGTCAGCTTGGCTCCCTCGGCGGCGAAGCGCACATCGCACATCAGTGCCTGGGCTAGGCCGATGCCGGCGCAGGCGCCGTTGATTGCAGCAACGATCGGCTTGGGGATGCTCAGCGGAAAGCTCTGCGCGCGGCGCTCCTGCTCGTGTCCTGAGGCCTCGAGCATGCCGTTGCCTAGAGCCTGCAGATCGTGCATGTCGGCGCCCGCGCAGAAGCCGCGTCCAGCGCCGGTCACGACGATCACGCGCACCTCCGCTGAGCCCCCGCACTCCTCGAGCATCGCGAAGTAGGCGTGCTCCATCTCCGCCGTCCAGGCGTTCAGCCGCTCGGGCCGGTTGAGCGTGATCACGGCCACGCCGTCCTCGACGTGTTTGTAGACAACCTCGGTCATATCCTCGACTCCTCCGCTCGCCCTGGTGACCTTCGAGCCTAGCGCTAGCCTCCCGGCTGTGTCACAGCCGCTCTCAAGGCTTGCCGCCTTTGACCCGATAGCTGCGCGTCCCGCCGCGTCGGGGGCCGATATGAGCGCGCGCTACCTGCTTCTCGATGTCTTCAGCGAGCGGCCGCTCGAGGGCAACCAGCTCGCGGTCTTCACCGACGCCCGCGGGATCTCGGCCGCATTGATGCAGAGCCTTGCGCGCGAGATGCGGCTCGCAGAGACGGTGTTCGTGCTCCCTGCAGAGCATGGTGATGTCGCGATTCGCATCTTCACGCCCGCGGCTGAGCTGCCCTTCGCCGGGCATCCGGTGCTCGGCACAGCGATCGTCGTGGCGAGCGCTCTGCAGCTGGAGACGGTCACGCTCGAGACACAGATGGGACCGGTCTCCGTACGGGTACGCCACGAGCAGGGTCGTGCGGTCTCCGGCTGGATGGCCCAGCCGCTGCCGAGCCTGGCGGCCCTTTGAGCGCGAGGCGGAGTTGCTCGGGGCGCTGGGGGTGGAGCGGGCGAGCCTGCCGGTGGAGCTCTACGACAACGGACCCGAGCACGTCCTCGTCGCGTTGGAGTCGCCCGTGCTCGTCACCGCTCTGCGGCCCGATTTACAGCGGCTGGCGTCCCTCGGAGAGCCTGCTCGTCAGCTGCTTTGCCGGCGCCGGGCGCCACTGGCGCACGCGCATGTTCGCCCCTGCCCTCGGCGTGCCCGAGGACCCGGCGACGGGCTCCGCGGCGGGGCCCTTGGCGCTGCATCTCGCACGCCACGGGCTGATCGCCTTCGGCGAGGAGATCGAGATCAGCCAGGGCAGCGAGATCGCTCGTCCCTCGCTGCTCTATGCCTTCGCGTCGGGAACGGCCGAGTCGGTGCAGAGCGTTGAGGTCGGCGGCTCGGCTGTGATCGTCGCGGGCGGCGAGTTCCTGCTCGGCTGAGTAGGCTGCGCCCGTGCGCGAGGCCGTGATCTGTGAACCGCTGAGGACGCCCGTGGGAGGGTTCGGCGGGGTCTTTCGCGACGTGCCCGTCAGCGATCTCGCGGCGTGCGTGATCCGTGAGTTGCTCGTGCGGACATCGCTGCCCGCGGGGGCGGTCGAGGACGTGATCCTCGGGCAGGGCTATCCCAATGGCGAGGCGCCCGCGCTCGGGCGGGTGGCGGCGCTGGACGCGGGCCTCCCGATCGAGACACCTGGGATGCAGCTCGACCGTCGCTGCGGCGCGGGGCTACAGGCGATCATGCTCGGCTGCATGGAGGTGCAGACGGGCGTTGCCGAGCTCGTGCTGGCCGGTGGCGCAGAGAGCATGAGCCAGGCGGAGTTCTACGTGACGGGCATGCGCTGGGGCGTGAAGGGTGGCGGTCTGCGCCTGGAAGATCGCCTGGCCCGCCCGCGTGTGACAGCCGGAGGGCGCGATCGTCCCGTGCCCGGAGGCATGATCGAAACGGCCGAGAACCTTCGTCGTCAGTATGCGATCTCGCGCGCCGAGCAGGATGAGCTCGCGCTACGCTCGCATCGTCGTGCGGTCGCCGCGCAAGAGGACGGGACCTTCGCCGAGGAGATCGTCCCGGTCAGCGTCAAGAGCCGCCGCGAGGAGCGCTTGATCGATCGCGACGAGCATCCCCGCGCGGACACCTCACTGGAGCGGCTCGCTGAATTGCGGCCCCTGATGAGCGCGAGCGACCCCGAGGCGACGGTCACGGCGGGCAACGCCAGCGGGCAGAACGACGGCGCGGCGATCTGCATCGTCACGCATCCCGAGCGCGCCGCCGAGCTCGGACTGAAGCCGTTCGCCCGTCTGGTCTCATGGGCGGTGGCGGGGGTGGCGCCGGAGACGATGGGCATCGGTCCTGTGCCGGCGAGCGCCCGTGCGCTTGAGCGCGCGGGCCTGACGCTCGCGGATATGGACCTGATCGAGTTGAACGAGGCCTTTGCCGCGCAGGCGCTGGCGGTGCTGCGCGAGTGGGATCTCCCCGACGGGCTCGAGCGCGTCAACGTCCATGGCTCGGGGATCTCTCTGGGGCATCCGATCGGCGCTACCGGGGGGCGCATCATGACGACGCTCCTGCGTGAGCTACGTCGTCGTGGTGGACGCTATGGCCTTGAGACGATGTGCATCGGCGGCGGGCAGGGTATGAGCGTCGTGTTCGAGAGCCTCGCTGCCTGAGCAAGGTTAGTCCCTGTGCGGGGACTAGTTCGTCTGCTCTGAATTTCGGGACTTGTTCAAGTTTCGACGGGGGCGCTCCGATTAGGGCGCGATGCCGATCGAGTCTTCACGTAGACGGGGTGCACAGGCGCGTAGACGGGGTGCACAGGCGCGTAAGCCAGCCGAGTACGGGCGCAGGATCCTGCGCAGCGAGGCGCGCCGCACGATTGCGGCGCTTCTGTCGCTTGTCATGCTGCTCATCGTGCTCGGTCTGAACGTTGGTTTTCGGACGCAGACCTTCGTTGGTGCAGAGATCGCGGCGATTGTGTTGGTGCTGATCGCATACCCCCGCGTCGACAAGCGCTTGGAGCGACGCGCACGCGGAGTCGAGGGAGAGCAGCACGTCGGAGCGATCCTGGACTCGCTCACTTCGGAGGGCTGGTTTGCCTTACACGATGTGTGTCTTGGCAGGGGCAACATAGACCACATCGTTGTAGGCCCTGCAGGGGTAACGACGCTCGAGACCAAGAGCCATCGCGGCCCGATCATGTCGACGCGACTGGACATCCGCTGGCTGAAGCAGGCATACGCCGAGGGGAAGGCCCTGGAGGCGCTGGTCGGTGTCCCCGTGGAGCCGCTGCTGGTCTTCAGCCAGGCATACGTGGTCGGCAAACCGGTGTTCCGGCGACGCGGGGTGGTGGTGCTGCCAGCCCGGATGCTCGCCGAGCATCTTTCGCGGCGGAAAGCGTGCCATTCAGCTGAGGAAGTTCAGGCGCTCTACATGCGGGTCCTCAGCGCGGTGGACGCTTGGGGTCGCGGCTAGCGGCCGGTCATCACGGTGTCCTCATCGGAGTAGGGAGGAGCGCAGCAGCACAACAGCACGAGCGGCTCGACGCCGGTGCTCCATAGCTTGTGCGGCGTGCCGGGTGGGATCACAACACAGTCGCCGGCGCCCACCTCCCCCTCCTCATCGCCGAGGCGCATGCGCCCGTGACCGGCGATGAAGTAGTAGATCTCCTCGGTTCGCGGGTGGAAGTGCTCCTCGGTCTCCGCACCTGCCGGTAGGGATGCCTCGGCGAGGCTTTGCTGGCGTGCGGCCGTCCAGGCCGGTCCGGCGAGCTCACGGATCGTGGAGCCGTCGAGGGTCGTAAACGACTTTAGATCGGGGAGGCGTGCGATGTCCATTACGTCCGGCCGGTGGTCCTTGAGGAGCGATCATAAGCCTGCCGGAGCTCGTTGTGGAGGGCCTCCACAACGCGGGTGTAAGGTCTCCGAGGTGCCTGAACGGGAACTGGATGTGGTCGTCTTCGGTGCAACCGGCGTGACAGGGCGGCGGGTGGCCGCCTATCTGGCAGAGCGAGCAGCCGAGGGCGGGCTGCGTTGGGCGGCGGCCGCACGCGACGCGACCAAGGCAGTCCGCGTGCTTGGCGAGATTGGGGTGAGCGCCCCAGAGACGATCGCGGCGGACGTTGGCGATCCGGCCTCGCTGGCGACGATGGCGGCGCGCACGCGTGTGGTCTTGAACCTCGTTGGCCCCTACACGCTCTACGGACGTCCTGTGATTGAGGCCTGCATCGCTGGTGGCGCGCACTATGCGGATCTGACGGGCGAGATGCCCTTCGTGCGCAGCGTGATCGACGAGCTCCACGGGGCAGCCTTGGAGAAGGGTGTGAAGATCGTCCAGGTCTGTGGCTTTGAGGCGCTACCACCTGACCTGCTGGTTGCGCTCGCGGCCGAGCGTGCCCGTGAGCGCTGGCAGGAGGGGCTCGCAGCGGTCGATCTCGAGGTGGCCTTCGTGCCTCCTCCAGGACTGCCCCGCCCCTCAGATGGGATGTCGGGCGGGACCTTTCAAAGTCTCTCGACGGTAGCGGCATCTGATGAGGCCGCGCAGATCACCGATCCGGCCCTGCTGATTACAGACGCGGCGCTCGCGGCGGCGGTACGTCGCATCAGCCCGATCGGGCTGGCGCCGCGACGCGGGAGCGGCGGTGCTGTGCTGGCGCCGATGACGCCTGCGCCCTTCATCAACCCGGCGGTGATCCACCGCAGCGTCGGGCTGCTCGCCGCCGCGGAAGGGCGTCCGCCCGAGCCCTTTGTCTATCGCGAGGGCATGGCGATTGGCGGCGGCGCTGCCTCGGCACCAGTGCGCTGGATGATTGCTGGGGCGCTGTCGGCCACCCAAGTGGGGCTACGCGGGATCGCCCGCGCGCGCCCCGCGGTGCGCCGACCCCTGGCCGGAGTACTTGCACGGATCGGGCCATCCTCGGGCTTCGGCCCGGCCGCAGATCGCCTCGAGGGCTGGCGCTGGACGATGGCTGTGCAGGCGCGCACGACTGCCGGGAAGATGCTTTCGGTCAGCCTGCGGGCCGAGGGGCACCCTGGCTATCTGGCAACGGCGCGGCTTCTGGGCGAGGCGGGGATCCTGCTCGCTGAGGAGGGCGCCACGCCGCAGCGTGGGGGCTGTCTGACCCCAGCCGCGGCGCTCGGCACCGGGAGCGTCGCGCGCTTTGAGCGTGCGCGGCTGCACTTCTCCGCCGCGGACTGAGCACCCGGCCGGCGGCATTGCGCTCGCAGTGTGAGAAGATCGCCGGGTGGCCGGTCTCGATCAACCAGTCAGGCTCGTGGCGCTCGCCGAGCTCGGCGACAGCCGTGTCACGGTCGTCGAGAACACCCCACACGGCGCGCTTGCGGTCGGGCTCAGCGGCGAGAGGCCATTCGCCGTGTCCAACCGCTGCCGGCATCTGTTCGCGCCGCTCGGCAAAGGGCATGTCACAGCTGATGGCTGCCTGGAGTGCCCCTGGCACGGCGCCCGCTACGAGGTCACGACGGGCAAGATGGTGCTCGGCCCACAAGGAGCCTTCAAGCCGCTCGCCGGAGCGGTCAAGGCGACCACGGGCGCCCGCGCCCTGAAGACCTTCCCGGTCGAGTTGCGCGACGACGCGATCTGGCTGCTCGGCTGAGCGTTCGCGCCGCCCGCTGCTCTTACAGAACACCTACGAGCGTTACGGCCTGGCATTAGCAGCGTCACCCAGGATGGGTCTCGTCAACCGCCACACCCATCCCAGGAGGTCTCACCCCGATGAACATCTCAAACATGCTCAAGTCGACGATGGTCGCGGGAGCACTCGCCAGCGGCGGAGCAGCGGCAGGCATTGCCGGTGCGGCCGCGGCACCGAGCAGCTCGACGACGAGCACGCCGAGCACGACCCCGAGCACGCCGAGCACGACCCCGCCGGCGCAGAAAGCGACGCCGCCGAAAGCTGGCTCGGGCAAAAACCCCTGCCCGAACATGGGCTCGGGCTCAAGCGGAAGCTCAGCGCCGGGCGCGCATTCCGGTGCGGGCTACGGCGGTGGCGAACCGGCGGTCACCTACCAGTGAGGCAGTGCGGGCTGCCCGCGCTCGCGCGAGCTAGCGGCGGGCGTGGGCTTCCTGCTCTGCGACGGTCCGCTCGGCAGTCGGCAGCGCCTCCAGGCGCTCGTCGGGGATCGGCTCGCCACTGTCGATCGACAGCCCGTAAGTGCCGGCGGCGAGGCGCTCTTCAGCGCGCTCGACAGCAGCGAGCTGGTCGCTGAGATCTTCGCTGAGACCGGTGTCGAGCTCCTTCTGGAGTAGCTCCTGCGAACCGAGTTCGCCCGGTTCGCTCTCTTCCGTGTCGGCCTCGTGCTCGCTTGCGCCGAGCGCCGCGATTGCCTGCTCCAGGCGCTCGCGCTCGGCGGCAAGTAGTTCACGTGCGCGTGCAGGATCCATGCCCTCCACCCTACACCGGCGCAGAGCGGTTAGTGCACGGCGCCGCTGTAGCTGATGCTGAGCATCCGCGGATAGTCGCTAGCGGCGACTTCGAAGACCGCGCTGCGTCCGCTCCGTGAGAGTAGGCGCGCGGGGCTCGCGCTCTGCAGCAGCGGGTCATAAGCGCTGACGCTCGGCGGCGTGGCTGCTTCGGGGAGGTTGCCGAGCGTGACGCGGAAGTTCTCGTTGGGTAGGTCGAAGCGGTGGATGTCCCCCGGCGATGCGCCCGGGCGGTAGAGCGTCAGCAGATCGCGCGTCATCACATAGAGCGGGACCACGAAGTGTGTAGGCGATGACTGGAAGGGAAAGACCGCGAGCACGTCGCGGTCATAGAGGGGTGCGTGCGCTGTGGTCCCGTCGCCCGCGAACTGGGCGTGGTTACCGACCTGGGTGATCGAGCCGAGCGTCAGCTGGCGCAGGGCGCTGCCGGGGCCGGGGCCTTGAAACTGGGAGAGCATCGCGTGCATCGCGCTCATCGTTTCGCCGCCGCTTGCGTCCCCCGGGTAGTGCGAGGGGTCCGCTTCAAGCGCCTTCAGAAAGCCACCTTCGGAGAGCGCAACCAAACCGTGGTACTCGCGGCCGATGCCCTTGGCGACGTTGGCGACCAGGCTGCGCAGAATCACCTTGGCCTGGAAGTGCGCGTTATCCGCCGGTGAAAGCGTGGCTGCAGCGCCCGTCTGCGGTGTTGCCTGATCGGGCCCGAGTACGGCGCCACGTGGGCGCATGTCGAACTCCGTCACCCACTTCTGCAGTGGCACACCTCCCGGCGGGGCGACCTGGCGGCCGTGGGGGAAGCGATAGATGTAGGTCGTGAAGGGCGCGATGTCGCGGATCAGGGTCTCGGTCGAGGTGCCTGTCAGCCAGTACTCGGGGAAGAGCGACTGGTAGGTCGGGATGAAGAGCGGCACTTTGCTCTTTTTGTTGGCCGTATCGAGTTCGCCGAAGGCATCGACGGGGCGCCCGCGGTTCGCTTTGAAGGCGAGCGGGAAGAATTTCTGGGTCGTGTAGGGGTGCTTGCTCAGCGCGGTGAGCCCCACTGGTGCCTTGGCTCCAGAGGCGAAGGGCCCCTCGCTGGAGAAGCCGTTGGTGATCGCCACTGCCGGCGAGAAACCGTTGTGGGGGTCACGCACGAGGCCGACCGTTTCGGCGATCAGCGCTTTGATGACCGCCCTGGTCACTTCCTTTTTCGCCCGGTCCGGACGCGGCGGCTTGGTGGTTGCGCTCGTGGCTCTCGCCTGCGCGGCGCTCACTTCGCCTTCGCTTGCTTCTCCTTCGGTCCCTTCTTCGCCTTCAGCTTCTTCTTCGTTTTCGGCTGCTTCTTCGCCGGCGTGGGCTTCAGCGGCTTCGCTTTCGGCTTTGGCTGCTGCTTCGGATTCGGGCTGCACTTCGGCGCCAGGGTCGTGTTCGATTTCGCCGCCCGTGTAGCCGGCGTAGTAGTGACCCGCGTTCAGGAACTCCGAGCCGAAGCTGAGCTCGTTCCAGATCTCGAGGTCATAGCCACCGGGACCGACCACGCTCGCGGCGATCTTGCCGACGGCTCTGACGTAGCTGAGCCAGCCCCCCAGCGTTTCTTGGAAGCCGGGGTTGGGGTCGCCGCTGGCGAGCGCCGGGGACTGAAAAGGCGCAAAGCGCAGCGTGCTCCCGGGGTGTGGTCCGGCTGCGAGTTCGGCCGGCAGCGGGCGCGAGAGGGTGGCGATGTTCTGGGTGCTTACCGCTGTAATCAGAATGTCGGCAGCGCCGCCGAAGGAGAGGTGGTTGAAGCCCGTCTTACCCGGCACCACGAGCGCGGCACTCGCGGGGCTGAGCGCCACCGTTTGGGCGCCGGCGGGGGCGGCGGCGAGCGTTTCCAGAGTGACGCTCTTCAGCGGGACTGGTCCGCCGCTGTTGGCGTCGAGCACGATCAGGGGCCGCAAGCCGTGGGCGCGCAGCGCGCTCAGGCGGGTCGTGATGTTGGCGATGTGGCTTGCGGTGAAGACGGTCGGGTCTTCGAAGGACATGCCGTTCCAGCTGATCCCGATACGCACGAGCTTGTAGCCGCTGTCCTGGAGAAGATGCGCGGTCCCCTCGGCAACGGCTGGGTTCGTCGGGAAATCGAAGCCGACCGCTTCGAGCAGGCGCGAGGCGGGCCAGGTGTCGAGGTAGGCGCGCCAGGGCTGCACCCAGAAGGAGCGCCGCCCGAAGGGCAGGTCGGTGAGGAAGCGAGGGTCGATCGGGTCGGTCACGGTTTCACCCGCGTTCGCCGGTAGATGCCCGCTCGGTTCGCTAGGCGCGCCAGCACCCGCTGTGCCGCTCTTGCCTGTGCCAGGGCTGGGGGGGTTGGTCGGCTTCGAAGTCGCGGTGCTCGGTCTCTGCGTGCCTGCAGGCCGAGTTTTGAGGGACGCGCGGCGTAGGGCAGGCCTCGGCGCGTGCTTGGGTGTGCGCGTGGCGGTGTGGCGGGGGCGTGAGCTCGCGCGCCGATGGTGGCTGGAGCGAGCGCCGGCCGCTGCTGCGGGGCCGATCGCGGCGAGCGCTGCCAGCAGTGCGAGCAAGAGAGCCAGGGCTGCTCGGCGAGTGCGCTGTCGGGGGGAGGGGGGTGTCGTCCGGTCGAGAAGCACTTGACAGGAATGCACTCGACGGTCTTGCGGGTCTGGCTGAGGGGGCCCGCTGAGGGCGGACGTTCGTTCCAAGACAGCTGTAGACGTTCATATGAGCTACACACACCAGGGCCGTGATACGTCTTTGAGATCTATACAGGCGCGCCCTTCGAGCACGCGCTCGCCGATCAGCTGCGCTTCCTCGCTCGCCACCTCGCTGTGCGCCCGCGGGTGCTTGCGGCAGAGCCGCTCAGATAACGATCTGGGTGCAGATGAAGTTTGCGGCCAGGCGCTCGCCGTTGAAGACCTGAACCTCCCAGACGTGTGTGCGCGAGCCGATGTGCAGCGGTCTACCGAGGGCGGTCAGCTGATCGCCCTCGACCGCGGTCGCAAACACGTTGATCTTCAGCTCGCCGGTGCTGAAGCCGCGGCCCTCGGGCAGGTGGCGCATCGTGCCCCAAGCGGCGACGGTGTCGGCGAAGGCGACCCAGGCGCCGCCGTGCACTTCGCGCATCGGGTGCAGATGGCGTCGGTCGACATGCATGCGGCCGCGCACGTGCTCGTCGGTTATCTCGGTCAACTCGATCCCAAGGTCGCCGGGGAAGGTGCCCGCGAGGCGCTCGAGGCTCAGCTCCGGGGTGATCGCCTGGTTGGTCGATGCCATCGCGCGGAGTCTTCCAGTGCGGGCTCAGTAGGGGCTCTTCGCGGTGCGGTCCGCAGAGAGCGAGGGACGCGAGCGTAGGATCAGTGCCTCAATCGCATCCGCGAGGTGAACCTCGGAAATGTGGTCGTCTCCCCGTGCGACCCGCAGCAGGTGGGCCTCGAGCAGTACATCGGAGTGCGTGTAGCCGAAGGGCGGCTCAAAGCGATAGGAGGCGAGCTCGATCGTGAGCCCGAGCGGGTCGTGGAAGTAGATCGAGTCCATGAAGCCGCGGTCCTTGACGCCGGTGTGCTCGATCCCGCGCTCATCGAGACGCTCGATCGCCTGCAGGAAGGTTGCGCGTGAGAGCGAGAAGGCGAGGTGATGCACGCAGCCGGGATCCGTCGGTGTGCGCCGTGGATCAGGTGTGCGCTCTTCGTTGGTGAAGACCGTGATCAGGCGGCCATCGCCGGGATCGAAGTAAAGATGACTCTCGGCGGGGTTGTCGAGGTTGGGCTGCTCGAAGACGAAGGGCATCCCGAGCAGCCCCTCCCAGAAATCGATTGAGGTCTGCCGGTCGGCGCCGGTGAGCGTGATGTGGTGGACGCCCTGGCTCTGAAGCTTTTGCACAGCATCCCTCCTGGTCTCTGTTTGAGCCGAGCGAGGCTTAGCGGGAGCCTACTAGCGAGACCCGCGCGCAGAGGCGGCGTTTAGTGGCGCCCGGGCCGGTGCGAGGGACAGGGCACTGCGGCTTGAGCGTGGGCATGGCTGCCGTCGAGGAAGGAGAAGGTCGCGGCGAAGGCGAAGCCACCGCGTGGGCAGTGTTTGGGCAGGACAATCCCATTCGGCTGATAGCCCACATGTCGACGTCCAATGCGCTGGAAGTAAGTGATGCCTTTCGGGCCGATCGTCGCATGCATCTGCACGATCGCGGCGTCGGGTGCTTCGGGGAAGCTTGGGATCTCGGGGATCTGCGTTGCTAGGCGTCCGCCGAAGGGTGCGGAGGCATCAAGCACGAGGCCCGGGAAGATCAGCTGGGCAAAGACGGGCGAACGTCCTTCGGCGAAGAACAGAAGGCTCAGACGGCCGTTTTGAAGCGGTCCCATCCAGGTCGTGATCTGACCGGTCTCGCGGATCGTGTGCCGCCCTAGCGGGATCTCGACAATCGCGCTGCCGCGACCCATCAGTGCGTTGGCGGGACAGCCTTCGGGCCCCGCCATTTCGAGCGTCGCGGGTGCACAGGTTGAGAGTCCCAGGCCGCTCGTGACGAGGCCGATGTTGGCGGGGTAGAGCAGGTCGACAGCGCTCAACGGCGATGGCGCCTGGTTGGGGTGGACGGCGACGCGAAAGCCGAACTCGATCGTCGTGCCCGCTCCGAGTCGCTCGGGATGCAGCCCCACGCTCAGCTTGACCGTCTGTCCTGCCGCGGCCGTGCTCGAGAAGCAGCCCGAGAGCACCAGCAGCAGAGCGAGCAGGAACGTCCCGCGCGAGACTCGAATGGTTTTGATCTCGATCGCCGTTAGTAGGAGAGGCTGCCGGTTGTCTGCACCGTCAGCGCGTAGGTCTTTCGGTTGAGCACGCCATAGAAGCCTCCATGTCCGTGCGCATGAAGATAGCGGCCAGTCCCACGGGTAATTGACATCGAGCCACGGAAGCTCGCGTAGGTACCGGAGGAGTGCAGCACTCCCGTGCCATGTCCGATCAGGGAGCCGTTACGGGTGGAGATCGTGAAGGAAGCGCTGACCGTGGGCCCGACCGCGAAGTGGACCTTGACCGCTCCGGGGAGCCCACCGGTCGCGCGGCCTTCCTCGATCAAGGAGGAGCCTGCACTTTCGTGGTAGTGAAGGCGGGCTTCGTCGGTTACGTTGAGCGTACGCGCGAGGTACGCGAATGGGAGGCCGGCATCCGCGCTGGCGCTCCCCGCCAGGGTGAGTACCAGCGCGATGCTTGCGACCGCAGCGATCGATCGTCTGCCTACGCGGACGCGGACAGGGCGCAGTCCTTCATCTCGCGGTGCCCGCTTCACGTTCGCCATGGTCGAAGGCTATGAGTCTGAGCGGATGAGGTCCAACGGTGTTTCTGACTTCGGCAGCTCCTGGCAACCATCCGCAATCGCCCTCATCCCCAATAAATACGGAGGATTGACATTTAGTTATATTGCCGTATCGGAGGCCCATCTCTATCGAGTGACTTAATTGGGCTAGCCGAACTCGACCATACTCGAGTATGGTCTGGCGGGACTTGGCGAGGCGCGAACGGGGACACTGGGAACGATGAGCGCGAAGCATGCAGTGCTGGGACTCGTGATCGAGCGGCCGGGCTACGGCTACGACTTGGCGCGGCGGCTCGAGGAGCGTTGCGGGGCTTGGGGATGGGAGCGCTCAGGTGTCTATAGCGCGCTCGATCATCTCACGCGCGACGGCCACGTGCGCAGTGAGAAGGCCAAGGGTCGCGCCAGCAGCACGCGCTCTGCGCCGCGGGCGATCTATGAGTCGACCGCGGACGGGGTCGACTACTTTCGCGAGTGGATCACAAAGTCGACCTCGCCCAGCCCGGTTCGCCAAGAGCTTGATCTGAAGATCCTGTTTTCTGGTCCTGAGTTTCTTCCCCGGCTGATCGAGCAGACGTGGGCTCAGGAGCAGATGTGCATCGACCAGCTACGGGTGCTGAGCAGCGTCAGTCCCGCGGCCGCAGCCAACGGTGTGCGGACGTGGCGTGAAGTGGCCCCGGTGTTGCAGCGGGAAGCTGAGATCAAGCTGCTGCAGGTCCGGGTCGAGTGGTTGCAGAACGCTCGTGGCGTAATGAAAACGCTACTCGAGCAACCGGCCCGCGTGGATCCAGTCGCCAGGTAGTCCTATGGATCCGCTGCTCTCGCTCGACGCCATTCGCATGAGCTATTGGCGTGGAGCTCATGAGACGGTCGTGCTCGATGGTGTCACGCTCGCGGTTCGCACCGGCGAACTCGTCGCGGTGTGGGGTCAACGCGGCGTCGGCAAGACGACGCTTGCGATGGTTGCGGCCGGCCTGGAGCGCCCTGACAGCGGCTCGGTCTGGTTCGACTCGCAAGATCTTGCCAAGGCGCCGCGGGGGCAAGCGCCACAGCTGCACCACGGGATCGGCTGGATGCAGCGGATGGGGCCGCAGTCGGGCGACTTCGAGAGCGTCCTCGACTATGTGGCGCTGCCACTGCTCGGCCGCCATTCGCCTCGCGCCGCGCGGCGTCTGGCCAACGCGATGCTCAAACGCATGCAGGTCAGCGGCTGTGCCGGCGAGCGCTGGTCGAACCTGACAGACGGCGAGCGGACGCTCGTTGCCTTGGCGCATGCACTCGTGCGCGAGCCGCGGCTACTCGTGGCCGATGATCCGACCGCGAACCTCGACGTATTGCAACGCGAGGAGGTCACGGGACTGCTGCGGCGTGCCGCCGACGAGCAGGGACTGGGCGTTCTGATCACGGTTCCTGACATGCCCGAGGTTGGCTATGCCAATCGCGTGGCATCGCTGAGCGGCGGACGCCTGACGGTCTCGCGTGAACCTGCGGGAGATTCCCCCAACGTGATCGACTTTCCTGGCACTCAGCGGTCGGCCTAAGTGCTTGAGCTGCGTGAGCTCGTAAAGCGTTACGCCGTAGGCGAAGCCGAGACTGTCAACGCCGTCGACGGCGTCTCACTGTCGGTCGCGGCGGGTGAGCTGGTGGCGCTCTACGGCCCAAGTGGCTCGGGCAAGAGCACGCTGCTGATGCTCGCGGCTGCTGTCATGCGCCCAGACAGCGGTGCGGTCTTTGTGAGCGGGCGCGAGGTATCGGCGCTCCCCGCCCGCGATGCTGCGCAGTACCGGATGAGCGAGCTCGGCTACGTGCGCCAATCGCTGGACCTGATCCCCGGGGCGAGCGCGCTCGACAACGCGGCGCTGAAGCTGCTGGGGCGTCCCTCCGGGGTGCGCGAGGCGCGCCGCCGTGTCGAGCCCCTGCTGGTGCGTCTCGGCCTCGGAGAGCGCCTCGAGCACCGTGCCGAGCAGCTCTCTATGGGCGAGCGTCAGCGCGTGATGATCGCCCGTGCGCTCTCGACCGATCCGGCGCTCGTGTTGGCCGATGAGCCGACCGGCAGCCTCGACACCGAACGCGGTCATGAGGTGCTAGCGCTAATGGGCGAGCTCTGCCATGAGCGCGGCATCGCGGTGCTGCTGGTCACCCATGATCCTGAGGCGGCGGCATATGCCGATCGTGTGCACACGCTGCGCGACGGCCGCCTCAGCGATGATCGCCCCGTCATTGGCCTCGAGTCGGCGAAACCTTAAGTGGCGAGCACAAGCGGCGCCACGATGAAGCCGCTCGGAATCGTTCACCTCTACCGCGTACGTCTGCGCGCTCGGCTCGTGCAGGAGTTGCTCGCGGTCGCCGGAATCGCGGTCGGGGTGGCGCTCCTGTTCGCCTCCCAGGTTGCCAACACAAGCCTCAGCGGCTCGGTCCGCCAGCTGACAAGTGGACTGGTCGGTAACTCGCGCTTGCAGTTGGCCGCGCGGGGAGCGGATGGATTCGACGCGCACCTGCTTGCACGCGTCCAAGCGCTGCCGGGCGTGCGCTCTGCGGCGCCGGTGCTCGAGACGCCGGCCGTGGTGGTGGGCTCGCGTGGCTCTACACCGGTCACGCTGATCGGGGCCGATCCCCGCTTTGTGCATCTCGGTGGCACCCTGCTGCGGCACTTCAGTGCCTCGGCACTCGCGCGCCAGCACGCGATCGCCCTGCCGGTGCCCATGGCCCAGAAGATCGGCGCTAACCCGCTCGAAGTGATCCGCCTGCAGGTCGGCGCGCAGAGCAAGCCGGCATTGCTTGGTATCACGCTACAGAGCGAGGACATCGGCGAGCTGGCACACAGCCCTGTGGCGCTTGCGCCGCTCACCTATGCGCAGCAACTCGCCTCGATGCAGGGCCGCGTCTCGCGGATCTTCATCCAGCCTGCCGCCGGGCGCGAACGTGAGGTGCGCAGCGCGCTTACACGGCTGGTTGGGGCGCGGATCAGCGTGGAGGGAGCCAACCACGATGCGACCTTGTTCGACAGCGCAGCGACACCGACCAGCCAGTCGACTTCGCTGTTTGCGGCAATCAGTGCGCTTGTCGGCTTCATGTTCGCCTTCAATGCGATGCTGCTGACGGTCCCAGGCCGGCGGGCCTTGATCAACGATCTGCGCCTAGACGGCTATCGGCCGCGGACAGTGATCGAAGTGCTGCTGTTTGACGCGTTGGTCCTCGGTGTGGTCTCCTCAGCGTTGGGGCTCGCGCTCGGCGATGAGCTCTCGCTTCGCCTCTTTCACGCCAGTCCCGGCTACCTGTCCTATGCGTTCCCGGTCGGCACGCAGCGGATCGTCAGTTGGCAGAGCGTTGTGCTGGCCGTTGCTGGCGGTGCGTTCGCGGCTTGCATGGGCGTGCTGATGCCGTTGCGTGACGTCTTTAGCCGTCGTGAGAGCACGGCGCGCACGCCGCCGAGAGTGCGCGGCCCGCGCGCGCGACTTGCGCTCGTGGGGGGTCTGGGGCTGCTCGTGCTGACGAGCGCCGTGCTCGCGCTTGCGCCGCGGGCAGCGATCGTGGGCGTTGTGAGCCTGACCGCGGCGATGTTGCTCTTGCTGCCAATCTTGCTCCGCGGCTTACTCTCGATCGTCGAGCGCCTAACCCACAACGTGCGAGCGCGCGCGCCGTTTGTTGCGGTTGCGGAGCTGCGCTCAATGTGGGCGCGGACCGTTGGCATTGCTGCGACGGGGGCGATCGCCGTGTTCGGAAGCGTTGCGATCCAAGGCGCGCACGCCGATCTACAGCGCGGCCTCGACCAATCCGCACGCGATGTGAGCGAGGCCGCCGATGTGTGGGTTGCACCTGGCGGCGAAAGCAACCTGCTCGCGACGGCGTCGTTTCGCGCAGATGGGGTCGCGCGCCTTGCACGTCTTCCGGGCGTTCGCCGTGTGATGCTCTATCGCGGCGGGTTCCTCGACTATGGCGATAGACGTGTATGGGTGAGCGCACAGCCGCGCGAGCAGGTGAGGATGGTGTACGCGCATCAGCTGCTGCGGGGGAGGCTGGCGCTGGCCAACCGGCGCGTGCGGGGCGGCGGCTGGGCGGTGCTCTCACGCGCGATCGCCAACGAACACCGTCTGCGTATCGGCTCGTATTTCACCTTGCCCGCGCCGCTTCCAACACGCATGCGTGTCGCCGCGCTGAGCACGAACGTGGGTTGGCCGCCGGGCGCGATCATGATCAACGCAGAGGATTACGCCAGGGCCTGGGGCAGTCAGGAGGCGAGCGCCTATGAGCTGATCACGGCGCCCGGTGCTCTGCCCGGAACGGTCGCGCGCGAGGTGCGCCGGGCGCTCGGCGGTTCCTCGGGCTTCGCGGTCGAAACGGCCGCGCAGCGCGAAGCAAAGCAGCGCGCCGCAAGCCGTCAGGGACTTTCGCGCCTGAGCCAAATCTCGGCGTTGGTCCTGATCGCGGCCGTCTTGGCGATGGCGGCGGCGATGGGCAACATGGTTTGGCAGCGGCGTGCGCGGCTTGCGCGCCTGAAGCTCGACGGCTTCAGCGATCTCTCGGTGTGGCGCACGCTACTGCTGGAGAGCGTGTTGCTCGCCGGCTCGGGCTGTGCGATCGGAGCTCTGTTTGGACTGTTCGGCCAGCTCCTTGGCAGCCATGCGATCCTCGACGTGACGGGTTTCCCAGTGGTGTTCTCCTTCGGCTTCTTGCTCGCCCTCAAGAGCCTTGCGATCGTTACGACTGTGGCTGTGGCGATCGCTGCTGTGCCTGGATATTTCGTCGCCCGCGTACGACCGGCGGTGGGCCTTTTTAGCTGACTGGTGCTGGGCCTAACATCCGAACGATTCGGGCCTTGAGGGAGAGCAACCCGGCACCGCTCAGTTCTGGGCAAATTTGGGCACTCGGTAGGGCAGCAACCCGAGAGCTCGTCTGGGGTCTGCGCGCCGTTTCAGAGGAGATCCAACGCTGGCGCGAGCGCGCTGAGCTGATCCCCGACGAGCCGATTCGCGAGGACGCCCTATATGTGCTCGAGCACAAGCGCACCCATGCGCACGGGGCGGCCCTCTTCTGGACGCTGCCCAGTTCTCGCAACCTCGAGTTGTTGCGACTGCTGGTCGCCTACGAGCTGATCTGGGACTACCTCGACAATCTCAGCGAGCGGGCGGCCGAACACGGGGAGACTGATGGTCACTACCTCCATCTGGCGATCGCTGAGGCGATCGATCCCGAGGCCTCGATCTCCGACTACTACTACAAGCATCCCTGGCGTGACGATGGCGGCTACCTGCGTGCCCTTGTAGAGGCTTGCCAGGAGGGCTGTCGGCGGCTGCCGTCCTATCCGCGGGTGCGTGACCTGGTGCTCCGCGAGGCCGAGCGAGCACAGGTACTTGCTGTCAACCACCACCCCGATCCAGCGCTGCGCGACGCGACGCTCGAGCGCTGGGTGGCAGAGGAGTTCCCTGGCCAGCAGCCAGCGAGTGGTGGGAGATGTCAGGAGCGGCAAGCGCGCCGTTGGCGATCCATGCGCTGCTCGCGCTGGCGGCCGAACCGGAGTGCAGCGAGAGCGAGATCTGGCAGACCTATTCGGCTTACTTTCCCTGGCTGTCAGCTGCAACGACGATGCTCGACAGCTATGTAGATCAAATTGAAGACGTGGCCAACGGCGACCACAGCTACGTCTCTCACTATCCGGACAAGGAGGTGGCAATCTGCAGCATCGGCGAGCTCGTCTTGCGCTCGCTGCGCGAGGCCCGGGCGCTGCGCGATGGAAATCGGCACGCGGTGATCGCGGCCTCGATGATCGCGATGTATCTCTCCAAGGACACCGCCCCAGCGCGCGAGTTGCGCGCCGGCACCGAGGCCTTTATTCGTGCCGGAGGGTCGCTTACGCGGCTGCTGCTGCCGATCCTCAAGCTCTGGCGAATCGCCTTCGCGCAGCGCTCGGCCTAGCTTGCTGAGCGGCGCACATTCGAGCGGCTGCGGGCAAGATTGGATGGTTAGAACTAAATAGTGAGAGCAGACCTATGCAGCGAGGGGCACGGTCGGGAGACTCAGGTGGACAAGCATGAACGCCACCCGCAACCAACCTCGCGCACGACGCAAACCGAAGGCACATGCCGAGCCGCGGCGCTCGTCCGCTGCCAAGGGCAACTCAGGCGCAGCGTCGCGGTCTGACGGCGCGAGTGCGGTTGAGGCGAGCCCGCCAAAGGAAGGGCGCTCGACGGTCAGCCAGGTGGGGCCCGAGGGGGAGATGCTCTCGATTGAGCTGTCGCGTGCCCAGGTCGATCAGGTCCTTCGCGCCGCATCTGGTCGGCGCAGCATGTCGGCGCTTTTCTCCGGACTGCTCGCCTCGCCCGAGCGGCTCGCCGAAACGCTCGCAGAATTTGACGACAAGCGGCTCTCACGCTCGCTGCTCGCAGGACTGCTGGTGCTCGCGGCCTTTCCTGACGACGGCGGTCACCTCGGCATCGGCGAGGTTGCTCGGCTGTTGGGCATGAACCCGAGTACGGCCCATCGCTACATCACCACGCTGGTGGAGGTGGGAATGCTTGAGCGTGACCCGGGGACGAGGCGCTACAGGCTGCCGAGATGAGACCACGTTGGCGGGAGGGCGGGGTCCGGCCACGCTCAGGCCGTACATGAGCGGCGGGCGGCAGGTCACGATCTCCTTGACCGACTCTCAGGTAGCTCGGGTGGTGCGCGAGGCATCCGGTCCGTCGGGTTTCGCCCCAGCTTTCTCCTCGGCGATGGGGGATCCCAGAACGCTCGCATCCTCGGTCTTGCCTTTCCTCTCAGACCACGGCTACTCGCGCTCGGTGCTGCGCGCGCTGCTCGTGCTGGCGGCCTTCCCGATCGACGGCAGTGAGCGCGAGCTGACCGCGGTCGCCGACCAGCTGTCGCTCTCGGCGAGCACCACGCACCGCTACCTGCGGACGTGGACAGCGGTTGGGCTGCTCGAGCGTGATCCCGATACGCGCCGCTATCGCCGTGCACAGTTGGAGGGGGCGGCAGATGCGACGTCGTAGGGGCCCTGGCCGTCGAGAGGTCATCTGCGTTGAGTGCAGCCGGACGCCCGTGCACGGCCACGAGGACTGGCGCGCAATTGTGGGTAGGGCTCCTCTGGGGGTGCGCTCGCCCCCGTACCTTGCCTCAGTGCCGCGACGCCGCGCCCATGTCGGCGATGGTCGGGTCTGGGCGCCCGTGCGCTCCATGCGCTGAGCGCGAGGAGTGCTAGGGGGATATGGATTACTAGCCCTAGGGTGGCTATGAGCGGGAGCCGGTCGGGTTGATGATCGTCGTGTCAACCAACCAGCCCAGGAGGCTTCTCATGCTCAACATTCACACCATCACCACCACCACATCGAAGCTCACCAGCCGCATGTTCGCGGCGCTCGTCCTTGCCGCCGTCTCGTTTGTCCTATTCGCCGGTCCGGCACGCGCAGACAAAAAGAGCGGCGGCGGCCCTGCAGCTGGCTGCCAGATCGAAAACGATGGCAAGATCGAAACGGTCCCTGTCGGTTCGAAAGTCGGTCTCTTCACGTGCGGCTCCGACGGCGAATGGCACTTCGGCTGGCTGATCAACGCGATCAGCGCGCCCCCGAAGAAAACAATCAAGCCCGTCACCACGACGGCGATCCACCACGGTGTGCTGCAGGCCACGCGCGCCTACCGCCGCTGAGGCCACACCACCTGGGCGCGCCGGGTGCTGCCCGGCCAAAGTCAACTCACGGCGCGGCGAGTCCCTCTAGTAGGGATTCGCCGCTATGGACGGGGAGCAGCCACTTACACTTCTCAGCGTGACGGACCAACTGGTGGTCGGCGGGCAGCTCGGCAACTACCTGATCGACTCTGTGATCGGGCGCGGCGGGATGAGCGTCGTATACGGAGCGAAGCATGCGCGACTCGGTATGACGGTCGCGCTAAAGGTGCTCGCGCCCGAGCTGAGCACCGACGACACATTCCGCGAGCGCTTCCTGCGCGAGGCGCAGATCGCTGCGGGGATCGATCACCCGAACGTGATCCCGATCCACGACATGGGGCTGCACGGGGACTCGCTCTACATCGTCATGCGCTTCGTCGCTGGGGGCGACCTAAAGACGCTTTTGAGCGAGTCCGGGCCGCTCGAGCTCGAGCAGGCGCTTAAGCTGGCGCTGCCGGTGGCGCTGGCGCTGGACGCGGCACACGCGGCCGGGCTTGTGCACCGCGACGTCAAGCCGGCGAACATCCTTATTCAGCGCTCGTCGCGCGGGGAGATCGAACACGTCTACCTGACCGACTTCGGCATCGCTAAGAGCGCTGCCTTCAGCGGTGCGCTGACACGCTCGGGCGCTTCGATTGGCACCGTCGGCTATATGGCGCCCGAGCAGCTCGAAGGCGGTGAGGTGAGTCCCCAGACCGATGTCTACGCGCTGGCGGTGGCCTTTTATGAGTGCCTCGCCGGCAGGATTCCTTACCAGCGCGAACTCGCCGAAGGCATTCACCCACCTCAGGGGCCGCTCGAGCCGCTCAGCCGCGTACGCCCCGACCTCCCGGCGGCGCTCGACGCGGTCATCGTACGCGCGCTTTCATCCGATCCCGCCGAGCGTCCCACGAGCTGCGAGCAGTTCGTGCGCGAGTGTCGCGCGGCGGTGGCTGGCGCGGTTGCCGCGACGGTTCTCTCAGAGCCGCCGGCGATCGAGCAGCAGCACTCGCAGGAGCCGCCCATCGTCCCGCCCGTCCCGCCGACCCCGGCTCCGGTTGCGGGTGAGGGTGGCAGTGCTTTGCCCGCCACAGGCACGGGCCGGCGTCGTCTTTATGGCGCGGCAGCGGTACTTGCAGTCGCTGTGGCAGCTGCAGTCGCGGTTGGACTGCTCACGTCGGGCTCGGACACGCCCACCGGGGAAGGGTTCTCCTCGGCGCTCGCTGCCGTGCCGAGGAACCACGTCACCGGCTCGGGCCAGGCGACGATCAGGTTGAACGGGAACGAGGCCGCTGTGACGGTGAGCACCGAAGGGCTCGACAACGGCGCCGAACTCGTGCACCTGATGCACATCCACGCGGGCCGCAAAGGCGAATGCCCGCCCGCCTCAGCAGCACGGCTGCACAACGGCCATCTCGCGATCAGCACGACCGACGGGATCAACTACTACGGACCGCCGGTCTTGGCGCTGACGACGCGCGGTGATACGGGTGTTGGGAGCATCCTCGCCTTCCCGCGCTTCCCCTCGGGCGGCGTGCTGCACTACTCGCGCACGATCGCGCTGTCTCCGAGTGTCGTCGCGGACATCCGCCGCGATGATGCGGTCGTCGTGGTGCACGGCACCGACTACGACGGCACGGGCATCTACAGCGGCGTGCTCGACCCGAGTGAGCTCAACAAGAGCGTGCCCGGGACCGCCACCGCACCGGCCCTGTGCGGAAGGCTTACCGGCGTTCAAAGCGCAACTGCCGCCGGTCCTCACTCGGGCCACACATCAATCCTCTACACAGCCGCGCTCCACCGCCCGGCAGCGTCCGCAAGTACGCCCATCGGACCACAGGCGCCACTGCGCGGCGTGTTCTTCTGCCACGTCGGTGAAGTCGTCGGGGTGACTGGCGAGACCCCCGTTGTTGCGGGTGTGCTCGAGGGCGTGGGCGAGGCCACGGCCTAGGTCGCTGCGGCGCATGGCATCGACGCAGGACAGCGATCCGCTCGCACAGCACGCGCTCTCTCCAGCGGAGCTCAAAGAGCTGCTGGCGCGCGAACGTGCGCAGGACGCATTCCTCGCCTTTCGCGACGGCGAGGGCGTCCTACGTTTCATTGCTGTCGGTGGCGGGGAGCAGTCGCGCGAGGCCCCCATCACGATCGGCCGTCGTGCCGAGACAGACATCGTGATCGCGTGGGACGGCGAGGTGTCGGGCGTACATGCGGAGCTGCACACGCTCGGTGGTGAGCTCACGATCGTCGACGATGGGCTCTCGCGCAACGGCACCTACCTCAACGGGGTGCGTATCGGCGGTCGCCAGCGTCTGCGCGACGGCGACCGCATCCGCCTCGGGCGCACCGTGCTCGTATATCGCGCCGCGCAGGCGAGCCTCCTCGGCGAGACGGTGCTCGCAGACGAGCGCTCGACGCCGTCGCTGACGGACGGACAGCGGCGGGTGCTGGTCGCGCTGTGTCGGCCCTACGCGGGCGGTGGCTATGCGACGCCGGCCACGAACCAGGAGATTGCCGAGGAGGTTTTCCTCAGCGTCGATGCCGTGAAGATGCACCTGCGGGCGCTGTTCGGCAAGTTCGAGTTGGGCGCGCTACCCCAGAACCAGAAGCGCGCGCGTCTGGCCGAGCTCGCGCTGCAGCTCGGCGCGATCTCGCGTCGCGAGATCGAGTGACGCGCGCGCTCCGGCGCTAGTAGATGACCAGGCAGTTGTCGCTCATCTGGCCGTAGATGCGATTGGCGATCTCGCCGTATTTGTTGGCGCGGTCTTCGTTGCCTTCGAGCAGGCCGCCTTCAAGTTCACTGACGGCCTTGTTGTAGTCGCCGGCGAGGCTTTCGCACTGGCTGTCGCCGTAGCCAGGATGCCCGCGCCGCCGGCGGTGAGGGCGCTTTTGACGACGGGCAGGTTGACGTGCACGATCGGGCCGAGCGGGCCGCCTTTACGGATCGCGAGGATCGTGGTCGTCGGTGTTTTCGTGGCCGTGATCGTGTGCGCCACACGCGTCTTGGCCGATGCGTGGTGAGCACGGGCCTGCGATGCGGCCGGCAGCGCTGAGGCGAGGCCGAGCGCAGCGAGTGCGGCGAGGATCATGGTGCGGGTCTTGATGTTTGTCATTTTGATTGCCTCCTGAGGGCGAGATTGGCTTGTAAGGCCATACTCGCTCTGCTCGCAGGCGCCGAAAAGAAGCCCTAGGGGTGGGCCTTCCTTACCTGGAGAGCTCGCTGTCGGACGTGAATGGGCGAGAATCACGGCGATGCTGAGCGACATCGTGCTGCGTGGCGTGGGGATCGCTGAGGTCGCCGCGCGTGCCGCGGAGATCGAGGCGCTCGGTGCTTTCGACGCGGTCGGGGTGACCGAGACGAACGGCAACCCATTTCTTGCCGCTGCCCAAGCGGCCCAAAGCACCTCGCGTGTGCGCGTGGCGACGGCGATCGCACTTGCATTCCCGCGCTCGCCGATGGACGTGGCCTACACGGCCTGGGATCTGCAGGCACTCTCCGGTGGGCGTTTTGCGCTGGGGCTCGGCTCGCAGGTGCGCGCGCACGTGGAGCGCCGCTACAGCGCGGTCTGGTCGCATCCGGCCGCGCGCATGCGCGAGTATGTGCTCGCGCTGGGGGCGATCTGGGAGGCCTGGGAATCAGGCGCGGAGCTGGACTTCCGCGGGGAGTTCTACTCGCACACGCTGATGCCGCCGAACTTCAGACCGCCGGCGGGTGGCGGTGTGAGGCGTCCGCCGGTGCTGCTGGCGGCAGTGCGCGAGCGGATGACCGAGGTCGCCGGTGAGGTCGCCGACGGGTTCCTCGGCCACGCCTTCTGCAGTGGCGAGGTTCTGCGCGAGGTGACGCTTCCGGCGCTCGAGCGCGGCCTCGAGCGAGCTGGCCGCGCGCGCGAGCAGCTCGAGGTCACGGCCTCGGTGTTCGTAGCTCTGAGTGATGAGGAGTGGGAGGCGTGCCGCCGGCGCGTTGCCTTCTACGGCTCGACGCCCGGCTACCGGCATGTGCTCGATCACCACGGGCTGGGCGGGCTACACGAGGCGCTCTACGGTCTGTCGCGATCCGGGGGTTGGGGGGAGATGGCGGGGCTCGTTGACGATGACGTGCTTGGGCTGTTTGTTATGCGGGGAACTGACGCACAAGCGGTCGCCGAGGCGGTACGCGAGCGCGTGCAGGGCGTCGCGGATCGGGTCGGGCTTGTCACGGAGGTCACGGCGGCGCAGACGCTTGCGGCCGTTGCTGGCGTGGTGTAAGAGAAAAGCGTCTCGTCGAAGGTTGACGAGCAATTCTAAAGACCCGTCTGGTTTGGACCGATGCGGCCAGGATGTCGTCACCAGCTTCGATCGCAATCGGTTCGGGAACTGTCGCCGCACGCCGCTCTGGCAGCCGGTGGATAGACCACTGGCTTGACACGGTCGCCGATCTCGAGGCGCTGCGCGCGGGACACCCGATGATGGATGCGGTCATCGAGGAGATCGACGGCCGCATGATCCGCGTCGGCGACCAATGGCTCGCGGACTTCGCCTCCTGCAACTACCTCGGCTTTGATCTCGACCCGGAGATCATCGCGTCGATTCCACCCCTGATTGAGCGATGGGGCACGCACCCGAGCTGGTCGCGCCTGTTGGGCAGCCCGCGCCCCTACGAGGAAATCGAGGAGCGTCTGACCGATCTGCTCGGCAGTGAGGATTCGCTCGTCCTGCCGACGATCACGCACATTCATGCCTCGGTGATACCGATCCTTGCGGCCTCGGGAACGATCTTTCTCGACTCGCGTGCACACAAGACGATCTATGACGGATGTCAGGTCGCGCGCTCGCGCGGCTCGGCGGTGCGCCGCTTCCGCTTCGAGGACCCGGAACACCTCGATGAGCTTTTGACGGCCGACCACGACCGCGTGCGTCTCGTCTGCATGGACGGGGTCAACAGCATGACCGGCAACGCATCCGATGTGTGCGCCTTTGCCGAGGTCACCCGCCGTCACGGTGCCCTGCTTTACATCGACGACGCCCATGGCTTCGGCGTGATCGGGGAGCGCTCGTCGGATGAGCTCTGCTCCTATGGCAACCGCGGCAACAGCATCGTGCGCCACTTCGGAGAGAGCTATGAGGACATCGTGCTCGTGGGCGGATTCTCCAAGTCCTACTCCTCGCTGCTCGCCTTCATTGCCTGCCCGACGGACGTCAAGAACCTGCTGAAGGTCGCGGCACCTCCATATCTGTACTCGGGGCCCTCGCCGGTCGCCTCGCTTGCGACGGTGCTTGCCGGCTTCGATGTGAACGCCAGCCGCGGAGACCAACTCCGACACACGCTCCACCGTCACAGCACGCGCGTACTCGAGGCGCTGCGAGCACTCGACGTTCGCACCCCCAATCACTCGGGTCTGCCGATCATCGAGATCCCGCTGCGCGACCACGCGCGCATCGACGATGTCGGCAGGACGCTCTTCAACAGCGGCGTCTATGTGACGCTGGCGGCCTATCCGCTGGTGCCGAAGGACGAGGTGGGCTTTCGCGCGCAGCTCACGGCGGCCAACACCGACGCCGAGGTCGATGCCCTGATCGCGGTCGTCACGGAGTTGGCCGAACAGGGCGAGCTTCAGTCCGCTTCACAGTGGGAGTGCCAAGGGAGCGACTGATGAGCCGCCTGCGCCTCCAGACCTGGCAGGGCTTTCTTGCGATCGGCGGCGTGGGCACAGCGCTGTACATGCTTGTACCGCCGTTTCAGGGTAACGCGCTGGTGATCAACGCGCTGGGCCTGCTCAGCCCGATCGCGGTGATCGCGGGTGTACGCCGCAACAAACCCAGCTACACACTGCCCTGGTACCTGTTCGCCACTGGCCTCGCGCTGTATTGGCTCGGCGATCTCTACACCTACAGCTACCCGCGCTACATCCTCCACCACGAAGTTCCTTTCCCTTCGATCGGCGACGCGGTCTACCTCTCGGTCTACCCCGCGCTGATGCTGGGACTGCTGCTGCTCGTGCGGCGGCGTAACCCACACCGCAGCCGCAACAGCCTGATCGACGCTGCGATCCTGACGCTCGGGTTGTCGCTGGTCTCCTGGGTCCTGCTGATCACGCCCTATCTGCACGACCCTTCGCTGGGCCTGTTGCCGAAGATGGTGTCGGTCTCCTACCCGCTCGGCGACATCCTCCTGCTCGCGGCCTCGATTCGGCTGCTGCTCGACAGCGGTCCTCGCCGTCCGGCCTTCTACATGCTGAGCGTAAGCGTGGTGGCGCTGCTGGTGACGGACTTCATCTACGGGGTCATGATCCTCGACAACTCCTTCCACCACCAGTTGCTGCTCGATCTCGGCTGGATCTCTTTCCTGCTCATGTGGGGTGCGGCCGCGCTGCATCCTTCGATGGTCGAACTGCAGGAGCCCGTGCGCGATGGCGAGGCCAAGCTGACGCACCTGCGTCTTGGCCTGTTGACGGGCGCCTCCCTGATCGCACCGGTCTTCGTTTTGCTCAAGGAGTTCCACCGTGGCGACTTCGACGTGTCCGTGATCGTGTGCGCATCGATCGTGCTCTTCGGGCTCGTGGTGGCGCGGATGGCCGACCTGGTGCGCCAGCAGGAGCGTTCGGTTGCGCGCGAGCGGCTGCTCAACTCCTTCGGCGCCACGCTCGTCTCGTGTGCCACCGGTGAGGAGATGCAAAGCGCGGCGCTACAGGCGGTGATGCGCCTGATCGACGGGCCGGGTGCGGCGATCCTCTACACGACCGGGGTGGAGGGGTCGGTCACGGCGAAAGGGATGCGTACGGGAGGCGCTTGGTCGGCGCGAGCCTTGACGGAGGAAATGGGTCAGCAACTGGGCAGCCTCGCCTCGAGCGATGCTGAGCAGCGCACACGGCTGGAACCCGAGTCTGCTGGAGGCGCTCGGGCTCTCGCCTCAGTACACGAACGGGATCGTGTTGGCCCTTTCAGTCGGTGAGCAGGTGACACACACGCTGCTGCTCGCCAGCGCCGAGCCGCCGCCGCGTCCGCTGCGGGCTGCAGTCGGTGCGCTAGCCACGCAGCTCACGCTCGCGCTTGAGGGTGCACGCCTCACCGAGCAGGTGCACACGCAGCGCAGCGAGGCGCGCTTCGCCTCGCTGGTCCAGCGTGCGAGCGACCTGATCACGGTCGTCGGACCAGATGCCACGATCGTCTATCAGAGCCCCTCCTCGGAGCGCGTGCTTGGCTACAGCGCCGAGGAGCTGCTCGGTACGCGCTTTGATCGCCTCGTCGCTGAGGACGACGCAGGGCACTTGCTGCGCGTGCTCGCGGATGGGTCGGCATATGCGCGCCGCGACGGCGAGCTAGTCGAGTGCGTGCTCCGCCACCGCGATGGCAGCCTGCGCCAGTTCGAGATCCTGCACACGAACATGCTCGACGACGAGCACGTCGGGGGCATCGTCCTGAACGCGCGCGACATCAGCGAGCGCAAGGCATTCGAGGAGCAGCTGGCTCACCAGGCGTTCCACGACCCCGTCACGAACCTGCCCAACCGCGCGCTCTTCGTCGAGCGCGTGCGCCACGCGATCGGCCGCTCTCGCCGCGAGGGGCGCAAGCTCGGGGTCATGTTCCTCGACCTCGACGACTTCAAGACGATCAACGACAGCCTCGGTCACGACGCCGGTGACGAGGCGCTGATCGATGTGGCCAAGCGGCTCTCAACCAGCATCCGTCTGAGCGACACCGCGGCGCGCTTCGGCGGCGATGAGTTCGTAGTGCTGCTTGAGGATCTGCTCGACACCGACACCGCTGTGGAGGTCGCCGAGCGGATTCTCGAGGACCTGCGCCAGCCGCTTGTGATCGCTGGCAAGGAGCTCTCGCTACGTGGAAGCATCGGCATCTCAATCCTGGAGGAGGACTCTGCGGCGGGCGCGGACGAACTGATCCGTGACGCCGATGCGGCGATGTACATCGCCAAGCGCGACGGCAAAGGTGGCTACCGCCTGTTTGAGTCAGAGATGCACACTGGCGTGTTGGCGCGTCTGGAGCTGCGCGCCGATCTGCAGCGCGCGCTCTCCGATGGTCAGCTCGAGGTGCACTACCAGCCGATCGTGCGGCTCGTGGACAATCGCGTCGCAGGGCTCGAGGCGTTGCTGCGCTGGCAACACCCCGAGCGCGGCCTTGTCGGTCCCGAAGAGTTCATCCCCTTCGCGGAGGAGACGGGGCTGATTGTCCCGATCGGACGCTGGGTGCTGCAGGAGGCATGCCGCCAGGCGGCCGAACTGGCGCGACTGGCTCCGGATGGGCCCGTGCTCTACATGTGCGTGAACCTCTCGGTCAAGCAATTGCAGCAAAGCGACATAGTCGCGGATGTCCGCGACGCGCTCGCCGACTCGGGCATCAAACCGGAGCTCCTGACACTGGAGATAACCGAGACGATGTTGATCGAGGAGCCCGAGGCGGCTGTGGACAAGCTCAACCAGCTGCGGGCAATCGGCGTGCGCATCGCGATGGACGACTTCGGTACCGGCTACTCCTCGCTCAGCTATTTGAGTCGTTTCCCCGTCGACGTGATCAAGATGGACCGCTCCTTCCTCAAAGGGGGCGCCACGCCGGAGACCGCGGATCTCTCGAGCGCGATCGTCGCGCTGGGTAGTTCGCTCGCGCTGGACGTTGTCGCCGAGGGGATCGAACTCGATGAGCAGATGCAGCGTTTGCGCGATCTCGGCTGCGAGTTTGGACAGGGCTTCCACTTCGCGCGGCCGATGGAGGCACATCGCCTGGGCGCCTATCTGGCGGACAGCTCCTCGGAGGCCGGCGCATTGCCTGGCGGCCCGGTGCCCTCTCCGCACGATGTCGCATAACTACGAGAGTGAATTTCGCTCTCCGCAAGCATCCGGAGAGCTGAGCGCTCGGCCGGAGGCGGGCGCCACCCACCCGCTAGCGAACCGCGATTTCAGGCTGCTCTTCGCCGGGCGCAGCGTCTCGCTGCTCGGCGACGGGGCATTCCTCGTGGCAATGGCCTGGCAGGCCTACACCCTGTCCAACAGCCCCACCGCGCTCTCGATGCTCGGTATCGCAATGAGCGTCCCGTTGATTGCGCTGCTGCTGTTCGGAGGGGTCATCAGCGACCGCTACGACCGCCGCAGGGTGATGCTGATCGCGGACTTGGTGCGCTCCGTGTTGCTGCTCCTGCTTGGAGTACTAGCCGTGCTTGGAGCCCTACGTCTCTGGCAGATGGCTGCGATCGTCGCTGTTTACGGAGGTGCACAGGCCTTCTTTGACCCGGCCAGTGACGCGATCCTGCCAGAGATTTTGCCCGCGTCGCAGCTCGGCGGCGCGAACTCCTTGGAGCAGATGGTTCGGCCATTGATGTTGCGACTCGTCGGCCCAGCGCTTGGCGGGGTGCTGGTCGCAGTGCTGGGCGCGGGCGGGGCCTTCCTGCTCGATGGTGGGAGCTTCCTGCTCTCAGCTGCGACCTTGTGGGCGATCGTCCCGCGCCGGCAGGTGTCGGCAGCGATCGACCGGGGGAGAGGATCGGCGGCGGGCGAGCTGCGCGAGGGCTGGGCCTACGTGCGTGGGCGCGTATGGCTGTGGGGGACCTTCGCCAGCGCCGCAGTGGCCTATCTCCTGTTCATGGGACCGGCGGAGGTGCTGCTGCCGTTCATGGTCAAGCACGAACTGAGCGGCGGCGCGACGCAGCTCGGCCTGGTGCTGGGCGCCGGCGGGCTCGGCTCGGTCGGGTGCGCCGCGGCGATGTTGTGGCGAGGGCTCCCCTCGAAGAGCATCGTCTTCATCTATCTGACCTGGACCTTCGCCACGCTGGCCGTCGCCTTCTATGGGCTTGCCACAGCGGTCTGGCAGCTGATGCTCGCATCGCTCGCCTTCAACCTGCTCGAGACCGCCGGCACGATCGTGTGGGCGACGATGAAGCAGCGGCTAGTGCCCGGTGCGCTACTCGGCCGCGTCTCGAGCCTCGACTGGCTGATCTCGATCGGCCTGTTGCCGCTCTCCTTCGCGCTGACCGCACCTGTGACGCTACTGCTTGGGGCGCGCCTAACCCTGATCGGCGCGGGTGTTGCCGGCGCGGCGGTGACCTTTGCGGGTCTGTTGCTACCGGGGATGGTGAGCGCTGAGGCTTCCTATAGACCGACGGACAACTTGATCTCTGGGGCGCCGGGGTAGAGGCGTCAGGCTGGGCTGTGATTGCACGTCTTCGCGCATCGGTATTACTTGCTAGTATTACCGCAATGCGAGTGACGCAGAAGGGTCAAGTCACGATTCCGCTCCCGGTGCGGCGCGCACTCGGCATCCAGCCAGGCAGCGAGGTCGAGTTCGAGCTCGACGAGCGCGGCGCGCGGCTACTGCTCGACTCTGATCGGGCGGCCAAGGAGATCGGCCGCATGCGTGGGGCCGGCGCGGGCGCGATGAGCACCGAGGAGATCCTGGCGCTCACCCGCCGCTAGCCGCCGGCGTTGGAGACCTTCGTCGACAGCAGCGTTCTGCTCGACCTCTTCACCGAGGACCCGCGCTGGCTGTCCTGGTCGCAGGAGCAGGCTCACGCAGGCAGCTCAGCGAGGCGCGCTCATCCTCAACGCGGATGTGCTCGCCGAGATCGCGCCGCGGTTCCCACGCATCGAGGAACTGCGCTCGGCGCTGCCCTCGATGGCGGTGATCGAGGAGATCCCGACAGCGGCGGCCTTCCTCGCCGGTCATGCCCACGCCGACTACCGCCGCGCGGGAGGAACACGCGAGGCCGTCCTCCCAGACTTTCTGATCGGCGCGCACGCAGCCGTGACGGGCCGGCCGCTGCTCACGCGCGACCCACGTCGTGTAGCCACCTACATACCCGGCGCCAGACTCATCGCCCCCGAGCAGCCAAGCGCAGCTGGTTCGACGTAGCGTCAATGATTAAGCCGTAAGCCCGCGCCACGGTTAGGAGGGACGCTCTACTGCTAGGTAGAGCGTCCATTCTCGACTCCTACGCTGATGATTCGTCGCCCTCGCCTTGCGGACAAGGGAGGACAACTCTGACAGAAAGGTACCGACCCGCCGGTGAGATTGCGGTAAAGCCGACGTCGGGGGTCGAACCCGAGACCTCCGCCTTACCATGGCGGCGCTCTACCAGCTGAGCTACGTCGGCGTGGCTCAGCATCGTAGCGCCGGGACGCCAGCCTCGCCACGGGCGCCGGCCACTTGAGAGATCGGCGTCATCGATCGAGCGTTGCTGCGCCGAGAAACACCCGTGCTTTCGCTGCTCGCAGGCCCCGCCGAGCTCTGCGAGCAAACACAGCGGGAGCACACCGCGTCCTCGTTGAGCGCATCCTGCCGCCGTCGGGGCAGCGTTCATCACTTCCAACTCGTTGTTCCCCGCGACGCCGTGGCGCACATCCATGAGGATCTCGCCGACGCTACCGTCCTCAAGTCGGGTCGCGCTCGTCGAGCAGACGCAACCTCTTCAGCGGGAGGACGAACCACAGCAGCACAAACGGGACCGCACCCAGCGCCGCCGTCACCACACCCGCGCTCACACCAAACAACTTAGTTGTGACAAGCAGCAGACAGCCACACATCGCGAGTGCCAAGCACGCCAGCCCCGCGATCACCACCCGGTTTGAGTTGAACACGATGTGGCGCTTGTCGTCGTGACGGAAAAGAAAGCGATGCTCAGCCGACGGTGCGATCGTGCATACCGCTGCGAGCGCCGTCAGCACCAACGTCACGAAATACACGGTGCGCTCGAAATCCCCGACATGCGCGAACCCGGTGTTGAACGGCAGGATCAAGAGAAAGGCAAACAGCACCTGCACGCCTGTGACGACCACGCGCAGCTCGCCGGTCATCTCCTCCAGATTACGATCCAGGCGCTCAAGGTCCGTCTCCCGGCGCCCAGAGTCACCCTCGCGATCGGCGTGTGGTGGTTGAGCGTCGGCGGTCATCATCAGTCCCTACCCGCCTTCACTCGCGGCAGGGAATGCAGCTGATCTTTCCGTCGTTCTCAAGGATCGCCCATTGGATATCCCCGATCGAGGCGATCTGTGCTTGTCGAGCCTGCTCCTGGATGTCTGCGAGCGTGATGCGCTCTCGTCGCATGTTGCGCTCGATCGGTCGGCCGTCCTGCACGAGCACGATCGGCTCGCCCTCGGCGATCAGACGTGCGCGGGGAGAGCGGAATGAGATCCAGCTCACCGCTACCGAGAGCAGCGCGATCGTGGAGATCACGGTCAGCGTGCCTGTCACGGACTCGTCGCTCTGCGTGATGCCCTGCTGTACGAGATCGCCCAGCACGACGAGCAGGATGAAGTCGAATGGCTCGAGGTCAGAGAGCTGGCGGCGACCGACGACACGGGTCACCAAGAAGATGAAGAAGAAGACGACGGTGGCGCGGATTACGAGGTCCATGAGCTAAGGGAAGATCGTCAGCGAGCGATGGACGCTCACGAGCGGGGTTTCGCCGTCGTCGAGCGCAACGTCCTCGCGGCGCTTGCCGACGTTCGTCGGGTTCACTTGGAAGTAGATCCAGCTGGTCAGCGATTCGCCCGGTTCGAGCTTGTCGTATGACAGGATGACTCGCCCGTCCTTGGAGCTCGATTCTGTCGGTTCGGGCTCGATTGAGTTGACGCTCATCGATTCCCACCACCCTTCGTCGAAGACGATTTCGGGCTTCTTGATCTGACGGTGGGCCACCAGCCTGACCTTCACCTGGAAGATCAATCCGCTGCGCAGTCGAGTCGGGGCCGTGACGCTCAGGCTCGCGGCGCCCGCGTCAGCCGAGCTCGTGCTCGGCTTCTGGCCGAACACGCCAAGCAGCGCCAGCACCGGCAAGACGGCGATCGCGCACAGCAACACTCTGCGGTAGTAGATGTGGTGCCTGCGGCCCGCCAGGTTACGGCTGCGCTCAAGCACCACGCCCTCGGGAGCGTCGGCCATCAATGTCTATTCGAGGGGCGCCACGATGACCCTGCTGACGCTGCGCTCACGGTTCCCAGAAGAACTGCACGAGTCGCAGCGCTCAGACGCTGGGGAACGATTGATTCGCGCCGCTGTGGGGTAGACAAGCCGCGAACGCGACGATCAAGGAGACCAAGAGGTGAGGATCGGCTATTTCTTGTCCAGCGAGGAGTTCGGTCCCCGCGAGCTCATCGCGCAGGCGTGCATGGCCGAGGACGCCGGCTTCCAAGGGCTGTGGATCTCAGACCACTACCACCCCTGGAATGATGCGCAGGGACACAGCGGCTTCGTCTGGTCGACCATCGGCGCGCTCGCGCAGGCGACCTCCACGATGAAGGTCACAACCGCAGTGACGTGCCCGACCGTCCGCATCCACCCGGCCGTGATCGCCCAGGCCGCCGCGACCTGCGCGGTGCTGCTGGAGGAACGCTTCGCGCTCGGCCTCGGCAGCGGCGAGGCGCTCAACGAGCACATCCTCGGCGACCACTGGCCGGCGGCCGGCGAGCGCCTAGAGATGCTCGAGGAGGCTGTGCAGGTCATCCGCACCCTCTGGCAGGGCGGGATGCAAAGCCACCGCGGACACCATTACCAAGTAGAGAATGCCCGTATCTACGACCTGCCCGAGCAGACACCGCCGATCCTGATCTCGGGGTTCGGCCCTAAGGCCACCAGCCTCGCCGCCAGGATCGGCGACGGCTACTGCACCGTCCAGCCCGATGAGGAAGAAGTCAAACGGTTCCGCGACGCTGGCGGAAGCGGGCCTGTCGCGGGCGGCATGAAGGTCTGCTGGGCCCCTAACGAGCAGCAAGCACGCGCCACCGCGCACCGGCTGTGGCCCAACGAGCAGCTACCCGGCGAGCTCGCGCAGCTCCTGCCGACCCCCGCACACTTCGAGCAAGCAAGCGAACTCATCAGCGAGGACATGGTGGCCGAAGTCGTCCCGTGCGGCCCCGACCTCGACCTGCACCTAGAGGCGATCCGCCGCTACCGCGACGCCGGGTTCGACGAGCTCTATATCCAGCAGATCGGCCCCGACCAAGAACGCTTCTTTCAGACCTACGCCGATGAGATCCTGCCGCACTTCAACAGCGACGCCTCAACACTCATCTCAACCACGGCATGAGCACCCACGCCACATCCGCGCCAACGCCCCGCCCACCAGGCTGGCGCGGCGCACCGGGGGCACAGCTCACCAGCATTTCCGAAGCAGCGCGCCGGCTCCTCAGAGCCCCCACGCCCGTCGCGGAGCCGATGATCTCAAGAGCCGGTCTGCGCAGCGAGGCGCACCGGGCCTGCCTGGTCATGCGCGCCGCCATCAAAGACAAGCAGCAGAGCGGAAGTTAGACGCGGCGCACGAATCAGCTGCATGAGCAGCGGGGACTACATTCATCTGGAGCGCTCGGCCGTATCAAGCTCGATAGCGTCGGCGTCGGCGTCGAAGCCCCCGCTGCGATTGCGGACAACGATGTGGCCACTCCAGCCCCGCAACGGATGCGCCTGCTCTCGCGCGAGTCCCGCACATACCCGTTTCGTTACCGCGTAAACGATGACCGGCACGACTAGGAACGCGCCGCGGAAGAACCACACCGCGCCTTCATAGCCAAACCCGAACTGGAAGAACAGACGGTCGGCCGAGCCCGCCGCGAACACCACCGCCACCGCCGAGAGCACCGCAGCGGCAAGCGCGCTGCGCCGCGGATTATCGCGCGGACGCTCGAGCAGATCGTGGCGCGCGGTAGTCCTTGCGAGATGAAGCGCCGGTCAAGCCACGGCAGCGCATACAGCAGCCCGAACACGATGCCGGGAAACAGCACCCCGCCGAAGAACGGGTTCGGCACGAGCGTGTGTCCGAAGGCGTGGATCTCCAGGTTCGGCATCAGTCGCAGCGCGCCGATCAGCCAACCCAGATACCAGTCCGGCTGCGCGCCGTTCGTGCCGATGTAGGGGTGATAGGGGCCCCACAGCCACACCGGGTTGATCTGGATCAGGCCGCCCATCAGCACCAGCACCGCGGCGACCGCCGCGAACAAGCCGAGCGAGCGCAGCGCGTACCCAGGCCACATCGGCGTGCCCACCACGTTGTCCTCACGCCGGCCGGGGCCGGGGAACTGGGAGTGGCGCTGGCGCATGATGATCGCCAGGTGCACCGCGATCAGGCCACCGATGATCGCCGGGAGCAGGAACACGTGCGCGATGAACAGCCGCGACTCGAACGCCGTCGACCCAGGGAACCTGCCGCCCCACAGCGCCGTGGCGAACGGGCCGCCGATCAAAGGGAGCGACATCGCGACTGCCCACGCGATCGCCAACCCCATCCCCGAGAGCAGGTCGTCGGGAAGCGAGTAGCCGGCGAAGCCCTCCAAGATCGCGAGCGCCAACAGCGTGACGCCGATGAAGTAGTTGATGTCGCGGGGCTTGCGAAACGCGCCGGTGAACACGATCCGCAGCAGATGCAGGGTGATCGCCGCGACGAACACCAGCGCCGCCCAATGGTGGACCTGGCGGGCGAGCAGCCCGCCCGACACGTCGAAGGAGATGTGCAGCGTGGAGGCGTAGGCGTCCGAGACGCTCTGGCCCTGCAGCGCCTGGTAGCTGCCGTGGTAGACGGTCTGCGTCGTGTCCGGGTCGAAGAACAGCGCCAAGAACGTGCCGGTCAGGACCAGCACCACGAACGAGTACAGCGCGATCTCGCCGAGCAGGAAGCTCCAGTGGTCGGGGAACACGTAATCCATCAGCCACCGCATCCCACGCGCCGCGCCGAGCCGCTCATCCACGAACGCCACCGCGTCCACCGGCCGCGTCCTTGGCCGTGTGGCTCACGACGGGTCTCCCCACCAGGACGGCCCGACAGGCCCCGACATCGGCCCGGCAGCGCGCAGCACACCGGCGCTGTCGATCGTGAGCGGCAGCTGCGGCAGCGGCCTGCCGGCGGGGCCGAACTCGACGCTGCCGCCGTCCAGCACGTCGAACGTCGAGTAGTGGCAGGGGCACACCAGCGCCGGCCCCTTGGACTCGGTGGACGGGCTGAGCGGGTCGCGAAACAGCGAGATCGCGCACGCCGCATGGGTGCAGATCTTCGAGTAGGCAAGGATGCCCTGCGGTGCCCAGCCCGCGCGCTCGGCGGGCAGCCGCAGCGTCGCGGGGTCAACGCGCACCACCACGACAGGAGAGCCCAGGTCCTCCTGATCGGCGCCCTGCGGGAACGCGGTCTGAAAGCTCCGTTCGACGATGTCGGCCGCGAGCATCGGCTTGCCCTGCTCGTCCACGAGCGCGCGCCCTGCCCGCCACGGTGTGCGTCGCAGCTGCTCCTCGAGACCAGGGCCGAGCGCCGCCACGGGGATCACCACCGCCGCCGTCAGCCCGGCGCCCGCGACCCCGGCAGCGCCGGCGAGCAGCCGCCGGCGCGTGATGCCCTCCAAGCCCTCGGCGGCCTGCTCGATGACCTCACGAGCAGCGTCCGGGTCGCCGAGTCGTGGGCGCTGCTCGACCTTCGTCTCCTGCGGCACCAGCCAGCGGCCCGCGAGCACCAGCGCACACGCCAGCAAAGCGAGCGCCGCGCCGAGCGCGAGACCGAGCAGCTGCGTATTCGGGTCGAGCACGAACAAGGCCACGAACGCGAGCGCCGCGACCGGCACCAGCAGCAGCAACGCGACGACCAGCAGCTCCGCCCATGCGGGTGCGCCGGTGTGCCGCTGCGACGGATCCACCTCCGGCTGCCCCTGGCGGCGGGCAGCGCAGCGCTCCGCTGCGCCACAGCACGAACATCACGATCGCCTTCCAGGCCCGGCTCACGCGCCACCTCCCCGTCTGCTGGTGGAGGCTCGGGCTGCTCGCTGGTGCGCTCGCCGAGCAGCCTGGCGATCAGCAGCAGCGCGGCGGCGGCCAGCAGCCATGCGACCATTCCCTCGGGGATCGGGCCGATCCGACCGATGCCCCAGCCGCCCAGGTTGTCCGGGTGCTGGATGCTCTGGATGTAGCGCGCGAGCGAGTTCACCTCCGTGTCGGAGAGCTCGCCTTCGCCGAAGCGCGGCATCACATACGGGCCGATCCGTACCGCCTCGCCGATCTGTCTCGGTGTCGCCTGATTCAGCGCAGGGACGATCGCGCCGGTCACGATCCCGCCCTGACCCTGGATCGTGTGGCAGCCCGCGCAGTCCAGTCCGAACAGACGCTGCCCTTCCGCGAGCGACCCTCGGCTCGGCTGCACCGTTGGGATGCCAGGCCCGCCGAACGATCCGACGTAGGCGACGAGCGCCTCGATCTTGCTCTGCGGGAACGCGGGGCTCGTCCGCAGCGGCTGCGCCTTCGGGTTCGGCAGCGGCATCCGCCCGGTCTGCAGGTAGAAGTCCGCCGCCAGCGCGCCGACGCCGTGCAGGCTCGGGGCGCGGCCACGGATGCCCTGCGCGCTCAGACCGTGGCATGACGCGCAGGAGGAATCGAACAGCGCATGACCCTGCGCCACCAGCCCAGAAGGAGCAGCGGCAGTGGCGGAGCGTGGGCGAGGGGGTTGCGCCGGCGTCCCAGTGAGCGGCGAAGTCAGTCAGCGCGAGCGCGCCGCACACGAGCGCCACGAATCATCATCAGCCGGCGTCTCATCGGCCCGCCAGCTCCCGCAGCCGGCAACCCGGTGCTCCGCGTCGGCGTAGCGGTCGCGGCGCTGCTGGCGTCGCTCCTCGGCGAGCATCGCGTTCATCGCGATCACGATCGCCAGCACACCCATCACCACGCCGCCAGCCACCAGCATCAGCACCCCCGCCGTCCGCTGGTCGGCCAGCGCCGAGACGTGCAGGGCCCGCGCCGGCGCCAGATAGAGCGGGTAGCGGACGTGCTCGTCGAACAGGAACAGCGCCGGCGGGAATGCGACATCACGAGCATCGCGGCCATCAGCCACGAGAACCTCGCGATCGCGCCAGGCGGGCGCGGAACCGGGTCGGCCGCGAGCAGCGGCAGCAAGAACAGCGCGCCCGTCCAGAAGTAGGCGGCGTGCTCGAGCGCATGGAGCGTCTGATCGCGCAGCGCCGCTTCATAGAGACCCGTCAAATGCGTGGCGAGCACCACCACCGTGAACAACACGAACCCGCACGCCGGCCGCGTCAGCAAGCGCACCGGGCGGCTACGCAGAACCACTGCCGATCACACGTCGAGCCGCCGGCGTGGAGGCGCTCAGCGCCAGGCGCACCGGCGCGCCCCACAGCAGCAGCATCGGTGCGAGCAGGATCAGCAGCAGATGCTCGATCACGTGCACCGACAGCAGCTCATCCGCGTACCGGTCGATCCCCGACAGCAACGCGAGCGCCAGGACCACCAGACCCGCCATGAACGAAGCCGCCCGCCAGAGCGGCCAGGGCGAGGAGGCACGGCACATGCCCCACACGTAGAGCCCAGCCGTCATCGCCAACACGCAGAGCAGCACGGGGTCCAACGTCCACGTGCCCAGCAGGCGGCCGAGCGTGGGGGGCTGCGCGCTCACCGCAGGCCTTCCCTGCGCAGCGCCCGCGAGCGCGCGCGCTGCTCACGCACCACGCCGCCGAGGCCGAGCGCCGTGATGCCGACGCCGATCAAGATCAGCCACAGCCCGAAGCCCGGCGCCGATGAGCGCCACCGCGACCCCGACGACCAGCGCGACCGTGGCGACGGAGCTGTCGGTGATCAGCCGCGGCCCGTCGACCTGCCGCCTGACGGACGTCGAGCACCCACACCACCAGCCCGAGCGAGAACACACGCTGCGCCGGCCACAGCCGGGATCGCGAACTGGATCGGTTTCGGTGCGAACACGGCCTGCACGCCGGTCAGCACCGCCAGCCACGAGCCCCCAGACGAGCAGGACGACGGCCGCGCGTCTCACGCGCTGCACCTGCCTCGCGCGCCTCGCGCAGATCCAAGCAGGGGCGCGTAGCTGCGGATCGGCGGCAGCGCGTGGAAGTTGTGGCGCGGTGGCGGCGAGCTCGTCGCCCACTCGAGCGTCTGGGCCCCCCAAGGATCATCTCCCGCCGCGCGCCGGTCGCGCAGCGAGACCAGCATGTTCCACGACGAACACCAGCACCGACAGGGCGATCACGACCGACCCGGCCGTCTCCAGGATGTTCAGCCCCTGCCAGCCCGTCGAGGCGGGGTAGCGCGCGATCCGCCGCGTCATGCCCTCGGCGCCGAGGATGAACATCGGAAAGAACGTCAGGTTCGTCCCGATCACCATCAGCGCGAAGTGCAGCTTCCCGAGCCGCTCGCGCAGCATCGCCCCGGTGATCTTCGGAAACCAGTAGTAGATGCCGGCGAACAGGCCGAACGCGCTGCCCGCGAAGATCGTGTAGTGAAAATGCGCCACCACGAAATACGACATGTTCAGCCCGTAATCCAACGGCGGCGAGGCAAGGATCACCCCCGTCAACCCGCCGACCAGGAACTGCACGAGGAACCCGAGCGCGAACAGGAACGAGGTGGTGAAACGCAGGCTGCCGCGCCACAGCGTCGCCAGGAAATCGAAGTACTCGATACCCGCCGGGACGATCAGGGCGGTCGAGGTCAGCGCGAAGTACTTGTTCGAGAGCACCCCGAACGTGAACATGTGGTGCGCCCACACCGTCATCGACAAGCCAGCGAAAGCGAGCAGCGCGACCACGAACGCCGAGTAGCCGAAGAACCGCCGGGCCGAGAACGTCGCGAGCACCTCGCCGACCATCCCCACGAACGGGAAGAACATCACGTACACGACCGGGTGCCCGTAGAACCAGAACAGCGCCTGGTAGTCCACCGCGCCGGCGCCGCCGACGAGCACATCCCCGAAGTGCCGCTGCGCCCACAGCAGCCCGAGCGCGAGCAGCAGCGCGGGGAACCCGAACACGACCATCACGCAGGTCACGACCATCGTCCAGGTGAACACCGGCATCCGCATCAGCGTCATGCCCGGCGCCCGGCGGCGCAGCGCGGTCGAGAGGATGCAGCCCGCCCACAGGATCTGCCCGAGCGTCGCCAGCATCACACCGAAGATCCACAGTTCCATGCCGCTGCCGGGGGAGTGGATCGAGTCAGAGAGCGGGTCGAACCCCCACCACGAGGCCGCCGCCGCGCCGCCGCTGGTCAGAAACCCCGACCACATGCTCACGCCGCCGCACACCAGCATCCACAGGCCGGCGAGCGCCACGCGCGGGCCCGCGATCTCCGCCGCCCCGACCTGCAACGGCACGAAGTACAGGCCGACCGCGAGCGCGACCGGCACGATCACGAGGTAGACCATCGTCGAGCCGTGCATCGTGAAAAGTTCGTTGTAGGTCTGCTGGGAGACCACGCCGCCGTCCGCCGCGAGCTGGCTGCGCATCAACAGCGCCAACAGCCCCCCGGCGAGGAAGAACACGAACGCGACCAAGCAGGCCGCGCCGGCGATCCGCTTGTGGTCGGTCGAGGCGAGCGTGCGCGACGCCGCACGGGCAGGCACCGCGACCGCGTTCACGAGGACACTCCCTGCACGGGCGGCTTCGCGCGCAAGCCATCGCTCGGAAGCTCTGCGGGCTGACCGCCCGGATGGCGAAGTGCATCTCGCTGTGGTCCTCTCCGCAGAGCACCGAGCACTCACCGCCGTAATAGCCGGGCGTCTGGAAGAGGAGATCGAAGCGCGTCGTGTAGCCCGGCACGAACTGGCGCTGGTAGTGAAGAGCCGGGCACCCAGAAGCCGTGGATCACATCCTCAGAGCTGCCCACGAATTCGACCTCGCGTGCCCGTCGGCACATACGCCGGCGTCGGATGCCACGTGTCGACATCGGCGACGCTCACGCCGTCCGCGTAGATGAAGCGCCAGCTCCACTGCGCCGCGATCACCCTGATCCGAACCCCAGGATGCGCGGCCGTGCGGTCGATCGGCGTCTCCGCGGTGAACGTCACCCACAACAGGAACGCCACCACGCACGCCAGGACGCACGCATACGCCATCTCCAGCCACGAGCGCCTGCGAGCGCCGCCCCGGCGTCCTGCGTCTCGCGCCCAGCGATCAGCAGCACCAGCAGCGTGCCGAGCACGAGCACGAACACGCCCACCGCGATCGGCAGGTAGATGCCCTGCACGTGCTCGTAGGCGTGCGCCGTGTTCGGCATCAGTGCTCGTAGCGCTCCGCCTCGTCCTCGCGCAACGACAGCCCCATACCGGCGACCGCAGGGTCCGGGCACAGCGCGCCTTCGCGCAGCGGCGGGGCGCCGTCGAACAGCAGCTCCTCGATGCGGGCGTGGTCGTGGAAGTACTCGACGTGCGCGAGCGGCTCGATCGCCGCGCACACGTGCGCGTGCAGCGCCGGGCTCGTGTGCGCCGAGAGCCGCAGGCCACGCGCGGCGCACAGCGCGCCCACCTGCAGGAGCTGGGTGATCCCGCCGCAGCGCGTCACGTCCGCCTGCAGCACGTCGACCGCGCCGGCGTCGAGCATCCGCCGGAAGTAGAAAAGGTCATAGCCGTACTCGCCCGCGGCGATCTCCATCCCGGCCGGGGCGCGGTCGCGCAGCAACCGCAGCCCCTCGAGATCATCGGAGGAGACCGGCTCCTCAAACCACGACACGCCCGCCTCCTGCGCGAAGGTGTCGGCGAGCGCAGCGCCTGCTTGCGCGAGTAAGCGCCGTTCGCGTCCACGAACAGACTCGACCCCATCGCCGATCACGCTGCGGGCGTGTCGAACCCGCTCAGGATCACGGTCGGGCTCTGAGCCCACCTTCATCTTCACCGCGCCGATTCCCTGCTGCCACCCAGCCGGCGAGCTGGCGCTGCATCTGCTCCGGGGTGTAGGTGGTGAACCCGCCGCTGCCATACACCGGCACCCGCTCGCGCACCCGACCCAGCAGAGTGCTCAACGCGACCCCGAGCAGCCTTGCCTTCAGGTCCCAGAGCGCGACGTCTACCGCCGAGATCGCGCTCGAGGCGACCCCCGGATAGCCGATGTTGCGCACCGCGCGACGCATCGCTGCCCACGCCGCCGGCGGCGAAAGCGCATCCCCGCCGACAACCGCCTCGGCAAGGAGCTCTGAGACCAGCGCGGCGGCCGCGCCCGCCGCGTAGCTATAGCCAACGCCGGTATGACCAGCTGAGCGGGCTTCGACGACGACGATCGTCGTCGCATCCCAGCTGAGCGTGCCATCGGCCTCCGGCGCGTCCGTCGGCACCGTGAACGCTCTCGCCGTGAGCTGCTCGACGACAGGCTGCGCGTCGCCGGCTGGATGCACCGCGGGGCTCTCGGCGTCTGTGCTGCTCACGGACTCGCTCCGCTCAAGCCGACGTCGCCTGCGCGTTCGGTCTGCGCGAGCGCGGCCACCGCCGCGACATGGGAGAGGTGCGTCAGCGTCTGCGGATAGTTGCCGAGCAGCTCGCCGCTGTCGGGGTCGATCTGCTCTGAGAACAAGCCGAGCGGGCTGGCGGCGCCCATCGTCCGGTCGAACGCCTCCCGCGCCTGCCGGCAACCTGCCCTGGCGGGCGTAGCACTCAGCCAGCCAGAACGAGCAGGCAAGGAACGCGCCCTCGCTGGCCGGGCAGCCCATCGTCCTGGCGGTAGCGGTAGAGAAACCCGTCCGCGTCGAGCTCCTCGCGCACCGCGTCGGTCGTGCGGAGCATCCGCTCGTCATCGAACTCCACGAACCCCACGACCGGCAGCAGCAGCAGCGCGGCGTCCAACGCCGGCTCGTCGAAGCACTGCACGAACACGCCGCGCTCGGAGTCATAGCCGCGCGTCTCGATCGCCTCGCGGATCTCCTTCCGCGCTTTCTCCCAGCGCCGCGTCGGCGCCGTGCGCGCGCACTCCTCGGCCAGCCGCAGGCCGCTGTCCACCGCCGCCCAACAGCACGCCTTGGAGTGAACGAAATGCCGCGGCTCACCCCGCCACTCCCAGATCCCCCGGTCGGGCTCAGACCAGCGCTCGACCGCGCTGTCGACGAGCTCTGAGAAGAACCGCCATTCGTCATCGTCAGGGGAGTGCCCACGGCGATGCCAGCGCCACGCCAGATTCAGGATCTCGCCGAAGGCGTCCAGCTGCAGCTGACCGGCAGCTTCGTTACCGACCCGTACCGGCCGCGAGCCACGGTAGCCCTCCAAGTCGAGGCTATTCCTCAGAGATGCGTCGCTCACCGCCGATCCCGAACAGGATCTGCAGGTCCTCGGCGTGCCCGGCGCTGGCTGCGCACGATGAAATGGCGAAACCGCCGGGCCTCACGCTCGCAGCCAAGCTCCGCCAGCGCGTGCGCCGTCAGCGTCGAGTCCCGCACCCAGCTGAAGCGGTAATCCCAGTTGCGCTCGCCGCCCAACGTCTCCGGCAGCGAGGTCGTGGGGGCAGCCACGATCGCCCCGGTCGGCGCGTAGGTCAGCGCCTTCAGCGTCAACGCCGAGCGCACGACCGCATCGTGATCGGGGCCATCCTTGCTCAACCGCTCACGCCAAGCGCGCCACCACTGCACGGTCTCCTCAAGACGCTCGTCCACCTTCCCGGCATCCAACGCGCTCTGCTCTCGCTCGAGCAGATGCGGGCGCACGAACCGGATCAACAGTCGCAGCCGCTCCCCGGCATGGATCTGGCCGCCCGCGACGATCGCTTCCTGCTCGACGCGCAGCTCGCCGTCGCTCCAAACCAAGAGCCCGTCGTCGCCGCCGATCGCCGTGAACACGTCCACCGCAGCGCGACGCAGCCACGGCCGCACCGCCCCGTAGTCAAACCGCGGCGCCACCTCGAAGCGCACCTCCGCGCTGCCGCGCTCGCACTCCACGATCCGCACCAGCTCACGATGCGGCTCGAGCGCGCCGTGCTCGCGCATCGCAAAGAAATCCCTCACCCGCACAGTCCCCTGCGGCCCTTCAAGGACGCTCTCGAGCACCAGCGTGTCCTCGACATAGCTCACGCCCCGCCAGCTCGCCTCGCCCTCCACCGCCGACCGCGCAGAACCCTCCGCGCTCACGGTCAAGCAGCCGCCCGAAGCAGCTCCCGCTATCGAAGCGCGGCAGACAGCACCAGTCGATCGAACCCTCAGCCGAAACCAGCGCGGCGCTGTGACAGTCCCCGATCAGCCCATAGGAGCCGATCGACGGCGCCTGCTCGCTCATCGCCCCCGCCGCATCGCGCCAATCCCCAAAAGCCCCGCCGCGACCACAGCGCCGGCGCCGACCAGCCGCCGGTGGCGCGTCAGCTCCCACTGCACGCTGCGCCGGCTTGGCCTGCTTGTCGAAGTCACCGTGCGCTGAACCGCTCGCCCGGCAGCGGCGCAAACAGATTGTCCGGCCGCCCCGCCTGCACCGGCTCATCGGTCTGCTGGGCGTCAAACCCCGTCCTCGCCAGATAGCGGTCGCCGACGCCCGGAGCGACCGCGTTGCCGAGCAGCGTGACCGCGGTCGACGCGCCGACCCACCACTCTCGCCGCGCCGGCTCGCCGGCGGCGGCCACGATCGCCCTCGCGGCGACCTCGGGCTGATAGATCGGCGGCACCGGCTGCGGATGGCGGGGTAGACGGGTGCGCACCGTGTCGAACTGCGGCGTGTTCATCGCCGGCAGCTGCACCATCGTCACCCGCACCCCGCTGCGCTCGTGCATCAGCTCGCAACGCAGCGACTCGGTGAACCCCTGGATCGCGTGCTTGCACGCACAGTACGGGCTCTGCAAAGGGATGCCACGATAGGCCAGCGCCGAGCCGACCTGCACGATCACACCACGATCGCGCGGGCGCATCCGCGAAAGCGCGCACAACGTCCCATACACCACCCCGAGATACGTGACCTCAGTCACCCTGCGGAACTCATCGGCGGTGATCTCCCACGTGGGAGCGAACACGCTCGCCATCGCGTTGTTCACCCACACCCCGATCTCGCCGTGCTCCTCCAGCTGCCCGCAGCCGCCTCGACCGCCTGCGGGTCAGCGACATCGCACTCCAACACCACCGGCCGCCCGCCCAGCGACTCCACCTCAGACGCCGTGGCAGCCAAAGCTTCCCGGCCGCGAGCGATCAGCCCGACCGTCGCACCCTCACGCGCGAACGCCTGCGCGGTCGCGCGCCCAACACCCGAGCTCGCGCCCGTCACCGCCACCACGACAGATCCCATCACTCCTCCATCAAACGCCGGCACAACACACCGCGCATCTACCCAACCGGCCGGCCCGCCAACCCCATCACCGCGGGTACGCAGCCACCAGGATGAGCAAGCGGGCACGATCGACCCTCAAAGCGGCGCTGAGTTCCTCGAGTCTGCGTTCCTCACTCGAGCAACTCCAGCACCGCCTTCTCGACGCGAGCACGGACTCTCGCGTTGCCAAGATCCGGGCCGGCGCGACCGATCGCCTCAGCGATCGTCACCCCGGCCTGGAAGCGGTCGATCACCCTCGGGTCCACATATGACGCACGACAGACTGCGGGCGTATTCCCCAAATACGCGGCGACCGTCTTGACCGCCCGTTTGACCTCTCGCTCTCGTGCGGCTTCCCCTTTCACCTCCTCTGCGCCCGCCAACGCGACCGCGGCGAGCACCGTCGCGTTCCAGGTACGAAAGTCCTTGGCTGTGAACTCCCCGCCCGAGCACTGCTTCAGGTAGGCGTTCGCCTCCTCGGCGGTCAGGTCCCTCCAGCCGTCGCTCGCGCGGTATGCCAGCAGCTGCGAGCCGGTGCGCCGCCGCTTCAGCGCCACGACCATCACCAGCGCCTCGGGGTCAGCAATCGCCTGCACCCGCCGCTGCCCAGACTTCGCCGGGAAGTCGAAGATCACCTCACGCTCCCCGACGGTCACATGCTCGCGCAGCATCGTCGTCAACCCATAGGACTCGTTGCGCTCCGCGTAGTCCTCCGAGCCGATGCGGAAGAACCCCAGATCGAGCAGCCGCACCGCCAACGCCAGCACCCGCCGCTCGGTCAACTGCCCAACCTCGACCTGCCGCTCGCCACTCGGGAGCTGCAGGTCGCGGGCCACACGACGACGCAGCCGTGGCAGCGCCGCACCGAAGACGATCATCGAGTCGAACTTGCGGCGGTCGCGGTGAGCCCGCCAACGCTCGTGGTAGAGGTACTGCTTGCGGCCCGCGGCGTCGACCCCGGTGGCTTGCAGATGCCCAAGCGGGTCCATGCACACCCACACCTCCCGCCACGCAGGCGGGATCACGAGCTCCGCGATCCGCTCCAGCACCTCGGGGTCATCGACACGTCCCCCGTCCGGGTCGAGGTACTCAAAGCCACGGCCGCGACGCCGGCGCACAATGCCCGGCGCCGCGCAGCTACTACGCCTCAGGCGTGCGATCTCACCCCTCCAAGCATCATGCCGGCCATACCCGGCGCTCTACGAACACAACCACCATCAGCCGGCTGCTCGCGCGACCGTGGCGCGACCGCCGCTGGTTGCGTCCCGCCGCTGCGGGGTAAGCGACTACCGGAACAGTCTTCAACCGAGCAACCGGAGGCCGGCATGTCAGCAACGAAGAGCAGCACCAGCATCCTCACCGAGGACGCCCGCGAGGAGCGCGAGCGGATCGTCGAGATGCTCACCAGGGCGTACTGGATGGAGATCGAGACCGTGATGAGCTACCTGGCCAACTCGGTGAACCCCGACGGCGTGCGCGCCCAGGAGATCGTCAAGTCCCTACGCGAGGACATCCCGGAGGAGCTCGGGCACGCCACCCAGTTCGCCAGTCGCATCAAGGAGCTCTACGGGATCGTGCCCGGCTCGATGGACTTCCGAGCCGAGCAGTCCTCTCTGCAGCCGCCCGAGCAGCAAACGGACATCGTGCACGTCATCAAGGGCGTAATCGAGGCCGAGACCGGCGCGATCGACTTCTACAACGAGATCATCGAGGCGACCGAGGAGACCGATCCCGTCACCAACGACATGGTGATCGCGATCCTCCGCGACGAGGAGGGCCACCGCCGCCTCTTCGAGGGGTTCCTGCGCGAGTACCAAGACCAGTCGTGAGCAGCACGACCGCCACCGGCCTGACCACCACAGAGGGGAGCGCCCAGGCGCGGCCACGATGCGCCTTGAGCTTCACCTTCGATGACGGCCCCGACGAGACGTGGACGCCGCGCGTGCTGGAGCAGCTCGCGCGCTGCGAGGTCACGGCGACGTTCTTCATGGTCGGCGAACGAGTACGCGCCCACCCCAATCTCGCCCGCACCGTGCTCGCCGCCGGCCACGAGATCCAGCTGCACTGTGGCCGCCACATCCGCCACACCGAGCTCACCGAAGCAGAGCTCCAGCGCGACACCGAGATGGCGCTCGCCGCCCTGGCCGCAGTGGACGTGCACCCGCGGCTCTGGCGGGCGCCGTGGGGAGTCTGCACCGACGCGAGCGTTCGAGTAGCCGCGCAGGTTGGCCTGCAGCTCGTGCGCTGGTCGATCGACACCCACGACTGGCGCGGCGATCCGCCACGGCACATGCTCGCCGACGCCCACAGCCGACTCGCCGACGGTGGGGCAGTGTTGATGCACGACGCCATCGGGCCCGGAGCCCGACGGGCCGGCTGCCAGAACACGATCGCGCTGCTCCCAACGCTCGCCGCGGCCGCCCGCGCCGACGGTCTCGCGCTCGCCCCGATGCAGCACCAAGCGATCAGCCCGCCAGCGATCGAGGTGGCAGCGTGAACGCCCAACAGATCCCCACGCGAGCCTCCACGGCGCGACTTGAGGACGCGCTCGCGCGCATCGCCCGGCGCGCCGCGGAGCTCGATCGCCAACCACGGTTCCCCACTGAGAACTTCGCCGACCTCGCCGCCGCCGGTGCGCTCGTACCCCCGCCCGACGGACTGGCAGGCGAAGCGCGGCTCGTGCGGGCCGTGGCCGCCGCCGACGCCTCAACCGCGCGCATCCTCGACGGACACCTCAACGGCATCGAGCGGCTGACCCTCGCCGCCCCCGAGCCGCTGCGCTCCAGCGAGCTCGCCCGCATACAAGAAGGCGAGCTGCTGCTCGGCGTATGGGGCGCAGACCCAGCCGCCGGCGAGGGGCCACCCGCCCGGCTCGAGCACACCCGCGGACAACCGGTGCTGCGCGGCGTCAAGACCTTCTGCTCGGGCGCCGGCGGCGTGCAGCGCGCGCTGATCCTCGCCGCCGACCACGACGGCTCCCGCCGCCTCGTCTACCTCGACACCACCAGCAGCCAGATCAGCATCGACCGCGGCTGGTATCAAGCATCCGGGCTGCGCGCCTCAGAGAGCCACCGCGTCGAGTTCCACGACACGCCCATCCTCGCGGTCCTCGGCGGCCCCGGCGAGCTCTCACGCGAGCCCTACTTCTCCCGCGACGGCATCCGCACCTCCGCCACCTGGGCCGGGCTCGCCGACAGCATCATGCGCGAGACCCTCAGCGCGCTCGACCCCGATCGAACCGACGCGGTACAAGCCCACATGCTCGGCAGGATGCGCGTCGCGCAAAGCACAATCGACCGCTGGCTTGAGCACACCACCACCAGCCTCGACCGGCCGGATCCGCGACCCGAGCGCGATCCGGCCGTGCTCGCCCTCGAATGCCGCGTCGCCCTCGCCGACGCGGCCCGACCGATCTCCAACCTGGGCGGCACAGGTCTGCGGGTCACGGGCACTGATCGGCGCCAGCACCCTCGATCGCGCCCGCCGCGACCTCGACCTGTTCCTCCTGCAGCACCGGCTGGACCCCAAGATCGCAAAGCTCGGCAAGCACACGCTCGCCGCGGAGGGATCATGAGCGCCACCGCCGATCTCGCGCGCTTCGAGCGTCTCTACGAGGAAAGCCCCGACCCCTGGGGCTATCGCACCAGCAGCTACGAGCAGCAGAAGTATGCGGCGACGCTCGCAGCGCTGCCCAGGCGAACCCACGGCCTCGCCCTGGAGGTTGGCTGCTCGATCGGCGTGTTCACCGGCCAGCTCGCCACGCGCTGCGAGCACCTGCTCGCGATCGACTTCTCCCTCAGCGCCCTGGAGCTCGCCCGCCGCAACCTGCAAAGCGCCGGCAACGTCGATCTGCTGCGCGCCGCCTTCCCCGAGGAAACCCCGCCCGGCTCATGGGATCTGATCGTCTGCTCAGAGGTCCTCTACTACCTGCAGCCGCCAGCGCTCGCGGACGCGATCGGCTGGATCAAGACACAGCTCAGCTTCGGTGCGAGCGTGCTCGTTGTCAGCTGGCGCGGCATCGGGCGCGACGAGCCGCTGACCGGCGATGAGGTACACGACCGGCTCGCTCGCGAGCTCGCCCGCTGGCACGTGCTCGACGCACGCCGAGAGCGGTACAGGCTCGACCGCTTCGACGGCCGATGAGCCCAAGGCGGATCGTGATCGTCGGTGCCGGTCCCGCCGGGCTCGCCACAGCCCGCGCCTACCGCGACGCGGGCGGCGCGGCGGAGGTCACGATGCTCGGCAAGGAGACCTTCATCCCATACAGCCGGCCACCGCTGACCAAGGAGTTCTTGCGCGGCGAGCTGGACGCCAGCGAGCTTCCGATCGAGGAACCCGGCTGGTTCGACGAGCACGACATCCAGCTGCGCGTCGGCTGCCAAGTCACAGCCATCGATCCCGGCACAGGCGCCGTTCACGCCGACGGATACGCGCTCAGAGCCGATGCGATCGTGCTCGCCACCGGCGCCGAACCATCCCGCCCCGACCTCCCCGGCCTGGACGACCCGCGGGTCCAGACGATGCGCGAGCGCCCCGACAGCGAACGCATCGCCTCCCAAGCCAAGCCAGACAGCCACACCATCGTGCTCGGCACGGGCTTCATCGGCTGCGAGCTGGCAGCATCGCTCGCGCTCCGCGGCTCCCAGGTGACGCTCGTCGGCCAAGAGCCGGCGCCGCAGCAGCAGCGCCTCGGCGCCGAGGCTGCCGAGCGCATCGAACGTTGGCTGGCAGATCTCGGCGTGACGCTGCGGATGGGAGTGAAGGTCTCCGCCGTGCACAACGGGCGCATCGTCGCGCTCAACCGCGGCAACCCGATCGTGGCCGACAACGTGGTGCTCGGCATGGGCGTTCAGCCCCGCAGCGAGCTAGCCGAGCGGGCGGGCCTGACGATCGTCAAGGGAGCAGTTCTCACCGACGCGCAGATGCGCGCCCACGACAGGGTGCTCGCTGTCGGTGACGTCGCCTACGCCCACAACCTCAGCGCAGGACGACGGCTGCGCGTCGAGCACTGGGGCGACGCACTCAGCCAAGGCGAGATCGCCGGGCGCGTGCTCGCCGGCCGGGACGCGCACTGGCAAGACGTGCCCGGCTTCTGGTCGACCATCGGCCGGCACACCCTCAAGTACGCAGCCTGGGGCGACGGCCACGACCAATGCAGACTCGATGAGCATCCCGACGGTGCGTTCACCGTGTGGTACTCGCACCACGACAAGCTCGTCGGGGCGCTCACCCACAATCGCGACGAGGACTACGAACAAGCGCAACAGCTCATCGCCGCCGGCGAAAGCCCCCCATGAACGAGCACTCGCCAGACCTCCAGGGGATGCCGGCGCCCGTCGAGCTCGCACCGCCGCACCCCAACCTCCACGCAGTCGTCGTCATCCCGGCCCGCGACGAGGCGCCCCGGATCGCCGCCTGCCTGCACGCGCTCGCCGGCCAGCACGACATGCCTGCCGGCAGCTACGAGGTGATCGCGATCCTCGACGGCTGCCGCGACAACACGCTCCAGGTCATCCAGCAGAGCGCCCGGCTACACGAGCAGCTCGCCATCCACACCGTCATCCTTCCGCATCCGCAAGGCGTCGGACGCGCCCGGCGCCTGGGGATGGATCTCGCCTGCCGACGACTTATGGGCCTCGAACGACCCGATGGGCTGATCGTAAGCAGCGACGCCGACACGACCGTCGCCGGCGACTGGCTCTCAGCGCAACTCGTCCTTTCGCGGTCGGGCGCTGCTGCGATCGGAGGGCTGATCGAGCTCGACCCTGCAGAGCGAGACGCGCTCGACCCGCACGCCCTCTCCGTGCGCGAACACCACGCCACCACGCGGCTCGCGCTCGCCGTCAAGCAGACCGCGGGCACCGCGCTCGTCGAGCACCCGCACTTCTCCGGCGCATCGCTCGCGCTGACCGCCGCCGCATATGAGCGCTGCGGCGGACTGCCGGTACGCGCAGCGCTCGAGGACGAGGCGCTGGCCCACGCGCTCACCAGGCAAGGCATCGCCATCCACCGCCCCCGCCGCGTCCGGGTGAGGACCTCCGCCCGCACCGACGGGCGCGCTCCACGCGGCCTCGCGCAAGACCTCACGCGCGCAGACTGGCGAGCGCGCCGTTGCTACAACGCCGGCGAGTTCCCGCTCAACCACCTGCTCGCCGTCAAGCAGAGCACCGTAGCTCTCCTGCTGCCGGCCCGCGAAGTCGCACAGACGATCGGCCCGATCGCTCGCACCGCCGCTCGGCTCAAAGGCGCCGGCCTGCTCGATGAGGTGCTCGTCATCGACGCCGCCTCCAGGGACGAGACCGCCGCGATCGCCTGCCAAGCCGGGCTCCCCGTCGCCCAAGAGGATGAGCTGCTGGCCGACTACGGACCCTCACAAGGCAAGGGCGACGCGATGTGGCGAGGGCTCGCCGCGACCAGCAGCGAGATCGTCGCGTTCGCCGACACCGACACCGAGGACTTCCATGAGGGGTTCCTCCTCGGGCTCCTCGGCCCGCTGCTCTGCGACCCCGATATCCAGCTCGTCAAGGGCACCTTCCGTCGCCCGTTTCGCAACGGCGACACCGTGCTCGCCGAAGGCGGCGGGCGCGTCACCGAGCTGATGGCAAGGCCGCTGCTCAACCTCCATGCCCCGCACTTGGCTGTGTTCGACCAGCCGCTCGCGGGGGAGACCGCCGGGCGCCGGGCGCTGCTTGAGCAGATCCCGTTCGCCGCCGGCTATGGCGTCGAGATAGCGATGCTGATCGACAGCTGGCGAGCCTGCGGGCTAGACGCGCTCGCCCAAGTCGACCTCGGTCAAAGGCAAAACCGCCACCAGCCGCTGCGCGACCTCTCAGCGATGGCCTACGCCGTGCTCCTCGCCGCCCAAACCCGCTTCCTCGGACTGGAGTTCGCCGACAGCAACGCCTGCAGCTCGATCGTCTTGCCACCCACCGCCGGTGCCCCCGAGCTGATGGAGACTCGCCAAGTGACGCTCGAGGAACGTCCGCCGCTCGCCGAACACCGTAGCCGCGCACAGGCTCAGATTCCTGTCGCCTAGAGCCGGCTCGGCCTCACGGGCCGCCGGCCGCGCCGTTTTGGGCGCCGAGGTCAAGGGTAGAAGCGAGACATGAGCGCCGAGAACGACACGACCCTGCGCTTCACCCGCGACCGAAGGGGAGCGCTATGAGCGAGACCGTCGCCGACCACCTGCTCAACCGCCTAGCGAACGAGTGGGGGGTGAAACGCATCTACGGATATCCCGGCGATGGCATCAACGGCATCATGGGCGCCTTCGGTCGCGCTGATGACTGCCCGGAGTTCATCCAGGTGCGTCACGAGGAGATGGCCGCCTTCATGGCCTGTGCGCACGCCAAGTTCACGGGTGAGGCCGGTGTCTGCCTCGCCACCTCCGGTCCTGGCGCGATTCACCTGCTTAACGGCCTCTACGACGCGAAGCTCGACCACCAGCCGGTCGTCGCGATCGTCGGCCAGCAGGCCAGGCTCGGCCTGGGCGGCAACTATCAGCAGGAGGTCGACCTCACCACGCTCTACAAGGACGTCGCGCACGAGTACGTGCAGATGGCCACTGAGCCCGGCCAGATCCGCCACCTGATCGACCGCGCGATGCGGATCGCGCTTTCCGAGCGCACCGTCACCTGCGTGATCGTCCCCAACGACCTGCAGATGGAACCGGCCGTGCCGACACCACCGCACGCTCACGGCACCGTTCACTCCGGCCCCGGCTACACACCCCCGAACGTCACGCCCAACGACGAGCAGCTGCGGCGTGCCGCCGAGGTGCTCAACGCGGGCGAGCGCGTGGCGATGCTCGTCGGCGCCGGTGCGCTGCACGCCACCCAAGAGGTGATCGAGGTCGCCGACACGCTCGGCGCAGGGGTCGCCAAGGCGCTGCTCGGCAAGGCCGCCGTGCCCGACGACCTGCCGTTCGTCACCGGATCGATCGGCTTGCTGGGCACACGGCCCAGCTGGGACATGATGCAGGACTGCGACACGCTGCTGATGGTCGGCTCCAGCTTCCCCTACTCGGAGTTCCTGCCCGAGGAGGGCCAGGCCCGCGGCGTGCAGATCGACCTCGACGGCAGGATGCTCGGCATCCGCTACCCGATGGAGGTCAACCTCGTCGGCGACAGCGCCCTCACCCTCAAAGCGCTCCTGCCGCTGCTGCAGCGCAAGGACGATCGCGGCTGGCGGGAGAAGATCGAAAAGAACATGGGCGAGTGGTGGCAGGTGATCGAGAAGCGCGCACACGAGCCCGCCAAGCCCGTGAACCCGCAGCTGATCTTCCACGAGCTCTCAAAGCGCCTACCCGACGGGGCGATCCTCACCTCCGACTCCGGCTCGGCTGCCAACTGGTACGCCCGCGACGTGCGGCTGCGCGCCGGCATGATGGCCACCCTCTCCGGCACCCTTGCGACGATGGGACCGGGTGTGCCCTACGCGATCGCCGCGAAGTTCGCGCACCCTGACCGGCCCGTGATCGCTCTCGTCGGCGACGGTGCGATGCAGATGAACGGGCTCGCCGAGCTGATCACGATCGCCAAGTACCGGGAGCGCTGGTCAGACCAGAGGCTGATCGTGCTCGTACTCAACAACCGCGACCTCAACCAGGTCACATGGGAGCAGCGCGCGATGTCCGGCGACCCCAAGTTCGTCGAGTCCCAGGAACTACCCGACGTGCCCTACGCGCGCTGGGCGGAGATGCTCGGGCTGAACGGCATCCGCACGGACGACCCCGAGGCGATCGGCGCGTGCTGGGATCAGGCGCTCGCCGCCGACCGGCCCACCGTGTTCGAGGTGTGCTGTGACCCGGAAGTGCCGCCGCTGCCGCCGCACATCACCATTGAGCAGGCCCGCTCGTTCGCCTAGGCCATACTGCACGGAGACCCCGGCAGCCGGCGGATCATCGCCCAGTCGCTGCGTCAGAAGCTGCCCGAGTTCCTGCCCGGTCGATGAGCACCAAGCGCCTGCTGGGAAACCTGCGCCGCGGTCGTGCGCAGCGCACCCTCGCCGCCGCGACCGCCGCGAGCGCGCTGCCACTCGGCCTGGAGATCTACTTCGAGCACTTCCGCGGCTCCTTCGGCGACAAGTGGATGTGGACCCCTGTCGCGCTCTCACCGCTGCTCACCGCCGCCGGACTCGCCGGCGTGGGCTCCAAGCGCGCTGCTACCACCGTGCTGCCCGCAATCTCTGCCCTGTACTGCCTGGATGGGCTGATCGGCGTCTACACCCACATACAGGGCGTGCGAAAGCGTCCCGGCGGGTTCTCCGAGCCGCTGTACAACATCGTCATGGGGCCGCCGCTGCTCGCGCCCGGCTCGCTCGCCCTCGTCGGCGGCATGGGCCTCGCGGCGGCGTTCGCCGAGCGGGAGCGCTGAGGGCGGTGGCGCAGGCACCGAGCTCCTCGGCCGGGCATCTCCCCAAGCAGGGCGGCGACACAACGCCGGGGCCGCCCGCAGGGCTGCCCCACCAGCGCAAGGGCACCACGCCGCAGATGCGGGGACGTTACCCCGACTACGACGTGCTGGCCGCCGCCTCCCACTGGGATGCGAAGACCCGCGGCGTCGTACTCGACCGGGTAGCAAACGTCCCGCCAGGTCCGCTTCTTCACCGAGCAGGAGGCACGCACGCTCAGAGCGTTCTGCGACGTCGTGACCGGCCAGGACTCAGAGCCGCGCATCCCAGTGCTCGAGATGGTGGACTCGAAGCTCCATGCCGGTAGGCTCGACGGGTTTCGCCACCACGACATGCCGCCCGACCCCGAGACCTGGCAGCAGGTCGCGGCCAACCTCGACCAGAGCGCCCGCGAGCACGGCTCAGACGACGGGTTCGCCGCCGCCGGCTCAGAGACCCAGCACGAGATCGTCCAGCAGTTCTCCGAGGGCAAGCTCGACTGGGATCTGCCCGTCGCGAAGGCGTGGAGCGTGGTGATGCGCGGCGTGCTCGGCGCGTTCTACTCACACCCCTGGGCGTGGAATGAGATCGGCTTCGGCGGACCCGCCTACCCCCGCGGGTACGCCAGGCTCGGCGCCGGGCAACGCGAGCACTGGGAGGCCCCACCGGAGTTCGCAGTCGATCCCGTGCACGATGTGCGCGAGCGGGGCCTTGAGTGAAAGAGCGTCTGCGTGTCGCTCTGAAGGGCGCGGTGCGCCCACCCGAGAACGACTCCGCGTTCCTGCTCGATCCACATCGGAGAGGTGTGCCAGGGCGCGAGCGTATGCGCCGCTACGGGCCCGACGAGGCGGTCGACATGCTGATCGTCGGCGCGGGCGCCGGCGGCGCGACGCTCGCGCAGCGCCTCGCGCGAAAAGGCTGGCGGGTGCTCGTGCTCGAGGCAGGGCCCTTCTGGGACCCTGACGAGGATTGGGTCTCAGACGAGGCCGGCGCACACTCCCTCTACTGGATGGAGGAGCGCATCATCGGCGGTGAGGACCCCGTGGAGCTCGGCAAGAACAACTGCGGCCGCGGCGTCGGCGGGTCGATGATCCACTACGCGGGGTTCACCCCGCGCTTTCACCCCTCCGACTTCGAGGTCTACACCCGCGACGGCGTGGCCGCCGACTGGCCCATCACCTACGAGGACCTCAAGCCCCACTACGAGCGGCTGGAGCGCGAGCTGCCCGTCGCCGGCGAATTCTGGCCCTGGGGCGACCCTCACGACTATCCGCACGGCCCACATCCCGTCGGCGCCGGCGCGCTCAAGGCATGGGAGGGAGCCAAGCGCCTAGGGATCGAGATGCGCGTCGGCCCCGTCGGCATCGCCAACGGCAGCTTCGGGCACCGCCCACACTGCATCTACCGCGGCTTCTGCCTACAGGGCTGCAAGGTCGGCGCCAAGGCATCCCCGCTCGTCACCCACATCCCCGACGCGCTCGAGCACGGCGTCGAGGTACGCGCCGACTGCATGGTCGCACGGATCGAGACCGACGAGACCGGGCGCTGCACGGGTGTCACCTACTTCCACGACGGCGAGGAGCGCTTCCAAGCAGCAGAGGCGATCACGGTCGCCGGGTACTCGATCGAGACACCGAGGCTGCTGCTGCACTCCACCAGCAGCAGATTCCCCAACGGTCTCGCCAACGAGAACGACCTCCTGGGACGTGGGGTCATGGTGCAGGGCGCCCCCCAGGTAGCAGGGCGCTTCCCCGAAGAGATGCGGATGTACAAGGCGCCGCCGCCGGAGATCAACTCCGAGCAGTTCTATGAGACCGACCCCGGGCGAGGGTTCGCGCGCGGTTTCTCGATCCAGACCGTCGGGCCGCTGCCGATCGGCTGGGCTGAGCACGTTCTCGCTGACGGACACTGGGGGCAGGCCCTACGCGAGTACATGCGCGACTACAACCACTGGTACACGATCGGCTGCCTCACAGAGCTCCTACCCAGAGCGGAGAACAGGGTCACGCTCGCCGACCAGACCGACCGCAACGGGATGCCCGTCGCACGCCTGGACTACACGCAGTGCGAGAACGACCGCGCGAACATCGCCTTCGCCAAGACCAAGCTCCACGAAATCCTCCAGGCCGCCGAAGCGCAGGACATCCTCACGATCGACCGCTACGCGCACCTCGTCGGGGGCTGCGTCATGTCCAGCACCCCGCAGACGGGAGTGATCGACTCCGACCACCGCGCGTGGGGCGTGCCCAATCTGTTCGTCTGCGACGGCAGCGTGATGCCGACCCAGGGCTCAGCCAACCCGGCGCTGACGATCATGGCTCTCGCCTCTCGTCTCGCCGAACGTTTGGGCGAGAAGCGCATCGACCCAGCCGGCAAGCGGCGCGCGCGGAGCCCCGCATGACCAGCTTTCGCCACCGAGTTCCCTAGCGCCCCGCACGGGTGATTTTCACCCTCACGGTAAGCGGGTAAGGAAATCGTGTTCCACGAACCCGAGGAGGACCGATGGCCAAAGATCACGGCCCCAGCGTCAAGAACGACAAACAGTACGAAGGGCTGCGCGAAAAGGGCATGAGCAAGGAACGCGCAGCGAAGATCGCCAACAGCAAAGGCTCATCCAAACGAGGCGGCAAGAGTTCAGGCTCAGGCACAAGACGCAAAGCCACCTCCCAAGGAGGCACGAAAGCCCAAAAGGCCACCGCGGGACGCAAGGGCGCCAAAGAGAGCAACAGCTAGACGATGCCCGAAAGCACTACCAACGACCGTGCTGGCACCAGCGGCGCGACACCCCTGCGGTCACTCTCCGCCCACTACGCTCCCGGCCAGGAGCGCCCGCTTGGTTCCTACGCCATCCTCACCGGCGCATACAGCACCGGGCTGGCCGGCGGGCTGATCGCGCTGCGGGCCCGCGGCCACGAGCTACCCGAGCGTCCCACCGTCGCCGACCTGTTGCTCATCGGCATCGCCACCCACAAGCTCAGCCGGCTGATCGCAAAGGACAAGGTGACGAGCTTCATCCGCGCGCCCTTCACCCGGTTCCAAGAACCAAGCGGGCAAGGCGAGGTCGAGGAGGAACCGTGCGGCCACGGGCTGCGCCTCGCCGTCGGAGAGCTCCTGGTATGCCCATACTGCCTCGCACAATGGGTCGCCACCGGCTTGACCCTCGGGCTCATCGGTGCGCCTCGGATAACACGACTCCTCGGCTCTGTCTTCGTGGCCCACACCATCTCCGACTTTCTGCAGGTCGCCTATCGGGCGGCAGAGGATCAACTGTGAAAGAGGCCGCCTTTTACTGGAGTTCGGGTAACAGCGCCGTCCGCGCTCGTTTGCCCGCGGACGCTCAGGGGTAGATGACCGATGAGACGTCGAGCCACCGTGGACAGAGAAAGGAGCAGACCGATGACAGCTACAGAGCTACAAGGAAAGACGATTGCCTTTCTCACCGCCCAAGAGGGTGTCGAGGAGGTTGAGCTCACCGAGCCCTGGAAAGCCGTCCAAAACGCCGGCGCGACTCCAAGGCTGATCGCCCCCGAAGGCGGCGAGATTCAAGCGTTCAACCACCTCGACAAGAGCGCGACATACCCTGTCGATCAGGGGATCGAAGACGCTGACCCCGACGACTACGATGCGCTGGTGCTCCCCGGCGGAGTAGCCAACCCCGACCAGCTACGCACCGACCAGCGCGCCATCGACTTCGTGCAAAGGATGTTCACCGCCGGCAAGCCCGTCGGCGTCATCTGCCACGGACCATGGACGCTCGTGGAGGCGGACCTCGTGCGTGGCCGCAAGCTCACCTCCTGGCCCTCCCTGAAAACCGACATCCGTAACGCCGGCGGGGAGTGGGTCGACGAGGAAGTCGTCACCGACCAAGGACTTGTCTCAAGCCGCAACCCAGACGACCTACCGGCGTTCTGCGCAAAGATCGTCGAGGAGTTCGCAGAGGGGCGCCACGAGGTCGCCCACGCCGGCGCCACTGTTAAGTAGCGCACTCGCCTATTCACATGCCCGCAGATCGACAGCATCAACTTCTAGGAGGAGCTATCGGCTTCTTCATCGGAGGCGCCCCCGTCGGCGGCGGTCGAAGGCGCTGGTACGGGCGATGGTGAGCCACGCCGAGAAGACTGCGACCGTAGGCGAGTAGGGGGCGGGTCGGCGGTGGGTACCCAGCAGCTAGACGTCACCACAGGAAACGAACCAACGGCTGCCGCCGCGACCGACCAGTCCTCGCCTGCCTCCTCAGTATCGGTCGACCGTCGTAGCCACCTGTTGAGCATCACCGACGCCGCACTCGGCTATATGTCACTGGAGGACATGCTTTCCGAGTTGCTCGGCCGTATCCGCAGTTCGCTTGAAAGCGATACCGCCGCTGTGCTGTTGCTCGATGAGGAGCGTGGCGTGCTCCTGGCACGCGCGGCGCGAGGACTCGAGGAGGAGGTCCGCCAGGGCGTCCAAGTGCCACTCGCCCGCGGCTTCGCAGGTCGCGTCGCTGCCGAGGGGCGCCCCATCATCATCGAGGATCTCGACGAGGCCGACGTGTGGAACCCGATCCTCCGCCAGAAGGGCATCCGCTCGATGCTCGGTGTTCCCGTCCACGTCGACGGCCGCGTCATCGGCGTCATGCACATCGGCACGCTCGTCCGGCGCGACTTCGACGAGGACGACGTGGCGCTGCTTCAGCTCGCCGCCGACCGGGCCGCGCTCGCAATCGACAAGGCCAGCATCTCAGAGCAACGTTCCGTCACCGAGATCATGCAGCGCATCCTCCTGCCGGACGCGCTGCCGCAGATCCCAGGTATGCACTTCAGCGCCAAGTACCTGCCGGCCGGCTCGGGCGTCAAGGTCGGCGGCGACTGGTACGACGTGTTCCAGCTCGCTAACGGCCGCCTCGCGTTCGTGATCGGCGATGTCGTCGGTCGCGGTGTCCTTGCCGCCTCGGTCATGGCGGAGATCCGCACTGCCCTGCGCGCATACATGACGCTCGGCCACAAGCTCACCCAGGTCGTCTCGATGATCAATGAGCTGCTCGTCTCAATGGGCCGCAACCGCGGAGCTACGCTCTGCATCCTCGAACTCGACCCCGAGGCCGGAGAACTCGAAGCAGTCACAGCCGGGCACCTCCCGCCGGTGCTCATCAAACCTGACGGCCACACACAACTGCTCGAGCAAACCCACGGGCTGCCCGTTGGCGTCAGCACCGGACACGACTACCAAGCGTGCCGCTACCCCTTCCCGACCGGCAGCGGCCTGTTGCTCTACACCGATGGGCTCATCGAGCGACGCCACGAGTCCATCGACGAAGGCTTCCAGCGGCTCATCCTCGCCGCCGAGGCCGCCGCCGCATGCAACGGTTCCTCACTCGCCGATCGTGTGTATCGCACGCTGCTTGACGAGACCCCGCTCGAGGATGACATCGCAATCCTCGCAATCGAGACTGTTCCCCTCGAAGATACGCTCGAAATGACCCTCCCAGCGCGACCGAACGTGCTCGGCGGGCTGCGCAACACGTTTGGCCGCTGGCTCACAACCCTCGGCGCAAACGAGAACGATTTGTTCGACGTCACGCTCGCAGTCTCAGAGGCAGCCGCCAACGCGATCGAGCACGCCTACGGCGCCCGCGAAGCCACCTTCACGGTCCGCTGCGAACACGCTGATCAGCAGGTGACAATCACCATCCGCGACGCCGGACGGTGGCGCACCACTCGTCCGCACGGCGGCGGCCGAGGACTCCAGATCATGCGCTCTCTGGTCGACGATGTAGACATCAACAGCGACGAGCACGGCACTACCGTCACGATCACCAAGACGCTCCCCGCCAAGCCATGAGCCCGCTGGACACAGAACGAGTCGACGGCGCAGCGATCGCCCGCGTCCGCGAGGACATCGACGCCGCCAACGTCAACGCCGTCCAACAAGAGCTAGATCACGCGCTCGGCCCCGACGCATCGAGTCTCGTCATCGACCTCAGCGACACCCGCTACCTCGACAGCGCAGGCATCGACATGCTGCTGCGCCTCAACCAGCGCCTCAAGGACCGCCGCGCCACGCTCATCCTCGTCATCCCCGACAACTCACAGACTCAACCGCCTGGCCGCCATCGTTGGGCTCCACGACGCGATTACCATCCACCCGAGCGTCCCCGAAGCACTCAAAGACGCCGCCACGAGCCCACCACCGCAGACCCCCGCCCAACCCAACCCCCGCACGAGCGCCACGCGCAGCGCTCGCAGCTAAGCGCCCCAAACGCCCCGATGCTCGCCGCTGCAAACGATCGTCAAAATCAAGCTGGCGTACAATCCTTCCGTAACGCGCCCATCACGGAGAAGTGAACGTGACCGCCGAGCAGACCTATCTGACGATCGACGTGACGAGCACACCCGATGCTCACACCATCGTCCTCACCGGCGAAGCCGACCTCCTTGGCACGCCCAAGATCGAAGCGGCCATCAAAGACGCCTACACCAGCCGGGCAAAGCTGATCGTCATCGACCTCAGCAACCTGACGTTTATCGACTCAAGCGGCCTACACGCCCTCGCCGTAGGCCACCAGCAATGCCAGGCCGGCGGTCAAGAGATGCGGATCATCCCCGGCCCCGCCAACGTACAGCGGTTGTTCGAGATCACCGGTATGAACGAGACGCTCCCATTCAGCGCTCCAGACCTCGCCGACACCGCTGAGCAGCCGAGCGGCCCGCGCACATAGACCGGACCTCTAGACCCGGACGATGCTTCCTCATCGGGCACGCCGGCGGCCGATCCGAAGACTTCACCGGCCGTACCATCTACCTAGAGTTTGCCGGCTCCCCAAGGATGAAGTACCCCGTCGCCCTTATAGACACCCAAGACCTCAAGACGGCCATCAAGGCACTCGCACCAAGGAGCGCGGCCGAGCTCGGGGGACCGTCTGGCTAACGGAGGCCACGCGGAGGCCCCGGCGATCGCTTCAGATCAACAGCCGCCAGATCGCGGGCCGCGGAGCAGGAAACGGCCCGGGTCCGCTGTCGTATGTCGGGCCCGCTGAGCCGCGTGGGTCGCTCCGCAATCGTGGTACACTCACAGTATGGCCCACACTGAGAGGCGCATCACTGTCGGCGACCGCGGGCGAGTTGTCCTGCCATCCACTGTGCGCCGTGAGCTGGACCTGAAACCCGGTACGCACATGCTGTTGAGCACCGAGGACGACGGCTCGTTGCGGCTACGCCCATATCGCGCCGTGGCCGAGCAGAGTCGCGGACTGCTCCGTGGCCTCCCGGGAGGGTCGATGGTGGACGACCTGCTCGCCGAGCGGCGCGCAGAAGCCGACCGCGAGGACACCGAGTAATTGGCGCCCGTACTCGACGCCTCGGCGCTTCTCGCGCATCTTCGAGACGAGCCCGGCGCTGACGTTGTAGCCGAGGCAATCGCCAGCGGTGCGGTGATCTCGACCGTCAATCTTGCCGAGGTATTCAGCCGCGTCGCCGATCGGGGAGAGGACCCGGCGAAGCTCGCGGCTGAACTCAACCAAAGCGGACTACTCGATGGCGCGATCACCGTCGAGCCGTTCACGGCCGCTGAAGCTATCGACGCGGGACGCCTACGACGGTTGACCCGCGATGCAGGGCTCTCACTCGGCGACCGGGCGTGCCTAGCACTGGCGCGACGGCTGGACGCTCCAGCTCTGACAGCCGACACCACTTGGCAAGGGGTGGCTCACGGTGTCGAGCTGCGCCCTATCCGCTGAGCACTTGGCACAGGCGCCTGATCCCCCGTTCGGCGAGTCCAGGCCGAGGCGTGCGGATATGGCTGCTGGTACGGACTCTCGTGGCGGAGCCTCAAACGCCGTATTGACAGGTAATCCCGCGTTCAGCGGCATACCCTCGTAAAACGGGTGTGTGCAGATCAGACTGGGTCAGCGCGCCGTCCTTCATGCCGTCGGCGATCTGCAGGGGGGGACACGAGCTGAACTTGCGCCGCCCCGCCGTCGGCGTGGGTGATCCGTTCATCGTGGAAACCCTCGCCTCTACAGATGCGTCCGATGCGTTTCGTATTCGGACGCTGTAGTCTCTGACGGGTCAAGACCACAAGAGTCCCAGCCATTCGCGGGGGCTTCGTGGGGGCAGACCGACCTTGAAACCTGGTCCGGCACGGTCTCCCCGGAGCACAAAACTCCAGACAGGACGGGACTTCGCGAACCGAGGAGGCACCCTTGCCTACGATGGTAAGGAGGGGGTCTCGGGTTCGGGTCCCGACGTCGGCTTCTTGGATTTCTAGCGTCGGCTCAGCCGACTTAGGCGATGCCCTCGAGCAAATCCGAGGGTGAGGTCAGCTTGAGGCCGCGAGAGAGAATCACGATCGTCTCCAGGCGCGGCGATCGCTTGCAGCGCTCGAGCAGGCTGATCTCTGTGCGGTGTAGATCACAAAGGTCCGCAAGCGCCTCTTGAGAGAGCCCGGCGGCTACGCGATGTTGGCGCAGATTGGCTGCAAATTGCGTACGGACGCTCTCCATAGTTCAAACTCTCGCGCCGTGCAGACGAAAGATCCACAGACGTTCGTCTGCAAAAGGTCGACTTATCCGCTGCGGCGGAGAGAGCTAGAAACGACACGTTACTTCTAGGCCCGGCGAACGGGATGGCTCAGGGCAGATCGCCCGGCAAATCGGTGTGCGGGTTACTCGTCGGCCGGCGTGACCGTCGTGACGGGTAGACCCATGCCCGAGACCTTGCTCGGCAGATCCAGCTTCAACCAGCGCGAGAGCCGGGGGGAGAGGGTCGAGATGATGATCTCGTCAAAGCCGCGCAGGTTGATCGCATCCTGGACGGCGGCCGAGGGATCGGGATCGCCGACGATGCCCTCGACTTTGGCGCCCGCCGCCTCGCTTAGCTTCGGCAGCGCTGTAGCCAACACGCCCTGCGCCTCGCCCGCTCCCAGGTCCTCGGCGTCGACAACCTTATGCAGCCCGTGGGCAGGGTTGGGAACGAGCAGCGTGAACGTTGCGGACCCGCGCTGCGCGCGCTCGCGCACGGCGTCGAGCAGTGGTTGGGTCGCGGCGGTCTTGTGCGCGACAACCAGAACCCTGCTGGGAGGAGAGGACTCCATGATCGGAACTCCCTTCTTGTGCTTGGCAAGCTGGCACACACCGAGTGCTGATGTCGGTGGCGGTGCTCGCTATCAGTTCTACCCCAATACGAGCCGTCCATGTTGCGAACAGCGTGACTAGGCTGTGACCCGTGCAGATCGAGCTGAGCGATGAGACCTTTGAAGTACACCTGGCCCGCTGGGAAAAGATCCTCGGGCTAATGGGAGACATTCGCGTGGCGCGCGCGGACATCAGCGAGGTTCGCGTGGTCGATAACCCCGTCCGTGAGGCGATGGGCACAGGCATCAAAGCCGGTCTGCGCCTCCCTTGGGTGATCTATATCGCGCGCACCCTGCGTCTCGATCAGGCCTTCATCGTGCGCCGCCGCCAGCCAGGCCTCTCCTTCGCCGTTGCCAATCACGGCCCCTTGCGGCGCGTGCTCGTGAGCACCCCGCATGCCGCCGAGTTGGCCCGCGCGCTCGGCGCGAGAGCCGCCTAGCTTAGGCCGAAGTTTCGGCCTTGCGCAACCCGGTGAGCATCCACACCGACAGGAGCGCGATCAATGCGGCAGCGCAGATATAGGCCAGAGCAGTGTGGTCGTGTACGCCTGAGATCAGACCGCGACCGGCCTCGAGGAAGGCCGTCGCCGGGTTGATCTGCGCGACCGTATGGATCCAGCCCTGCAGCAGGCTCAGCGGCACATAGACCGGCGCGAGGAAGATGATCAGAAAGACGGGCGTCTGCATCAGCGGGCCGGCCTGGATTGAGCGGAAGCGGAAGGCCACGCCCGCGGCCCATGCGTAGCCGACGAGCACGAGCAGCGCCGCGAGGCCGTAGAGGCCGAAGAGGTCGATGCCGCTGCCGGTGATCTGCATGCCCGTGGCGAGCGCCACGCCCGTCACTAGCGTGAGCGTGATCACCGCGCGCGAGAGCGCCACAAGCGCGTAGCCAAGCGCGATCCCGCGGCGGTCCTCCGCGGCGAGCATCAGCCGTCGCGCGAAGCCGCTCTCAAAGTCGAAGGCCAAGCTGAAGCCTGTGAAGAGGCCCGCGAACATCGAGGACTGGCAGAGCACGAAGACGAACTGGAAGGCGGTGTAGCCCGCGGGAAAGTGAAAGCCCGGGACCGAGCCGAGCGCGGTCAGGCCGCCCGCAAAGCTCGCCAGGAAGACGAGCGGGAAGACGAGCGAGGGCACGAACAGGTCGGGCCTGCGCACGTAGGTGTGGAGGCTGCGCCAGGCGATCGTCAGCGCCACGCGCCCGATGCTTCCGTGGCTCTTCATCGGCTCGAGCACCTCAAGTCCTTTGCATCCGTGAGCGCAGCGCCCCCGCAACCGCGAGCAGCGCGAGCACAATCAGGCCGGCTGCGACCGCGAAGCTGCGCCACAGCGCTGTGGAGTCCCAACCGGTGATGAACAGGCTGCGAAAGCCCTCGATCAAATAGGAGATCGGGTTCCAGGTCGCAACCGTGTGGAACCAGCCGGTGCGCAGCAGGTTGCGCGGCAGGTTGCTCGAGGACAGGAAGATGAAGACGAAGAACAGCGGGAAGAGTCCCTGCACAGCCTCGCCCGAGCCTGTCTTCAGCGCGGCCGCGCAGCCGAGCGCACCGAAGCCCATCGCGGTGAGCGCGCCCAGGGCGAGAATCACGAGCGCGCCGCCGAGGCCCGCTTCAAGGTGTGCGCCTGCGACGAGCGCCATCAGCACGTAGACCGCCGACTGCAGCACGCCCAGCACGCCTACGCCCACAAGCAGGCCACTGATCAGCGACACCCGCCGCAGGGGAGTGAGGGCGAGGCGCTCGAAGAAGCCGCTCTCGATGTCCTCGGCGAGGTTCGTGCCGGTGTTGATCAGCGCGAACATGCCGCCCTGGATGAAGGCCACGGCGATCGCGAAGGAGACGTAGGAGTGTGTCGGAAAGCCCGGCAGGCGCGTCGCCGCCTTCAGCCCGCTGGCGTTGACCGCCAGCAGGATCAGCGGGAAGAAGACGATCGGGAACATCTGGAAGGGCTGGCGCAGCGTCTTCAGCATCGAGCGCCGCGCAAGCACCCCGATCTGCGTGGCGAGCACGCTGCTCATCGGCTCGCGGCCGCCTTTGCCGGTGCGCCCTTGCCGTCTGCGCTCGGTTCATCGCCAGCGCCCTGCTCGTCGTCGCCGGCGCCCTCCAGCGAGCGGCCGGTCTTGGCGAGGAAAACGTCGTCGAGCGTGGGGGAGTGCAGGCGTAGATCGGCGATCGCGATGCCCTCCGCATCGAGCGTGCGCACGATCTCGGCGAGGTCGCTGACACCCTCCGGCAGACGCGCCGCGACGCCGTTGGGTGAGGCCGCCGCCCCCTCGCCGAAACGGTGCAGCACCGAGGCCAGACGCTCGCGGTCGCCCGGGTCCGCGGGGATCGCCTCGACGCTCGGGCGCCCGATCGCGGCCTTCAAGGCCGAGGGGGTGCCCTCGGCAACGATCTTGCCGCGGTCGATGATCCCCACGCGGTCGGCCAGTACGTCGGCCTCCTCGAGGTACTGCGTGGTCAAGAAGACCGTCACGCCGTCGCCCGCCAGGCGTCGCACCTCGTCCCACAGCGCTGCGCGGCTTTGCGGGTCGAGGCCGGTCGTGGGCTCATCGAGGAACAAGAGGCGCGGGCGGTGCACGAGCGCAAGGCCGAGGTCGAGACGGCGCTTCATGCCGCCGGAGTAGCCGCCGACCTTGCGGTCGGCAGCGTCGGTCAGCCCGACGCGCTCGAGCAACTCCGTGCCGCGCTGTTCGCGTTCGGCCTTGCCGAGGCCGTGCAGCGAGCTCTGCAGGCGCATGTGCTCGCGCCCTGTCAGGAACGGGTCGAGCGCGGACTCCTGCAGCGAGGCGCCGATCGCGCGGCGCACCTCGGCGCCCTGATGCACGACATCGAGCCCGGCCACGCGCGCTTTGCCGGAGGTGGGGGGCAAGAGCGTCGTCAACACGAGCACAGTGGTCGACTTGCCTGCGCCGTTGGGGCCGAGGAAGCCGTAGATCTCACCAGGGGCGACCTGCAGGTCGATCCCGTCGACCGCGCGCACGCCGCCCTTGAAGTCGCGCACGAGCCTGCTCGACCTCGATGCCGTTCTCACCCATCACGCTTGTCTGACTCACAGCTACCCCTCCCTCTCGGTCGCAAAGCGTGGCGGCAGCGAGGGCTCGACGCGCAGCAGCCGTGCGGGCATGTGCGGTAGCCACCAGTTCCAGCGCCCGAACAGCGAGATCACCGCGGGCACGAGCAGCGCGCGGATCACGGTCGCATCGAGCAGGATCCCCGCGGCGAGACCTGTGGCGAGCACTTTGATTTCGGTCTCCGGGCCGGAGGCGAGCGAGACAAACGCCAGGAAGAGGATCAGCGCGGCGCTCGTTACGAGCCGCCCGGTACGCCCGATGCCGCGCACGACTGCAATGTCGGTCGAGCCGGTGGCGTCGTACTCCTCGCGCATGCGCGCGAGGATGAAGACCTCGTAGTCCATTGAGAGGCCGAAGAGGAAGGCGAAGACCATCAGCGGAATCCAGGCTGTGATCGAGCCCGTCGCCGCGATGCCCCAGATCAGGCTCGAGCCATGCCCGTTCTGCCAGACGAGCTCGAGCACGCCCCAGGCGGCACCGACGCTGATCACGTTCAGGATTACGGCCTTCAGCGGCAGCAAGAGCGAGCGGAATGCGCGGGCCAGGAGCACGAAGGTGATCAGCGCGATCAGCGCGATCATCAGCGGGAAGTTGCCGTAGACCGCTTCGATGAAGTCGTGGTTCTGCGCCCCGAGACCGCCGACGTGGACGTCCGGGCCGACCGTGCGCGCGGCTGCGCGAACCGCGTCGAGCGTCGAGCGCCCGGCTGCGGTTGAGGCGTCCGGCGTGGGGAAGACCTCGAGCACCGCTGCGCCCGGATGCTGCCACTCCGCCGAGCTCGGTGCCACCGCACCATGCACGTTCGGCACGGCCGCGAGCACCTGCGCTACGTGCGCAGAGGAGCTCGATCCGCCCACGAGCACCTCGTTCGGCACGATTGCGCCCGAGCCGATACCTGAGCGCTCGAGCGCGATCAGGCCGGTCTTGGCATCGCCTTGCTTGGCGATCGTATTGACGTTCGGCGTGCCGAGCTGCAGCTGCGTTGCCGCCAGCACGAGCGCCACGAGCACGAGCGCGGCGCCCGCCGCAGCGACCCAGCGCAGGCGCACGACGAGTTGCGCCCAGCCTGTCCATGAGCGGCTCGCGCGGTCGTCGTTGCGCACGTGCGGCCAGTCCAGGCGCGGTCCGAGCTTGGCCAGCACGACGGGCAGCAGCGTGAGCGCAACGAGCACGCTGATCAGCGGGATCAGCATGCCGCCGTAGCCGACCGAGCGCAGGAAGGGCAGCGGTAGCGCGACCAGCGCGAGCAAGCCGATCGCGACGGTCGTGCCGCTGAAGACGACCGCGCGCCCCGCGGTCTGCATCGCACGTTCGATCGCGGCCTCACCCGAGAGGCCGTGGGCGCGCTCCTCGCGCCAGCGCACGACGATGAGCAGCGCGTAGTCGATCGAGACGCCGAGCCCGATCAGGGCGATCAGGAACTGCACGATCGGCGAGACTTCGGTAATCGTCGTCAGGCCCCAGACGACGAGGAAGGTGGTCATGATCGAGGCGATCGCCATCATGATCGGCACGATCGCGAGGAAGGAACCGAAGACGAAGGCGAGCACGAGCAGCGCGCCGAGTCCCCCAAGAGCGCCTCGAGGAGCACGCCTGGTCCGTTGCCGCCGCCGCTCTGCGTCGAGAGCGCGTCGAAGCCCGTTAGGTGCACGGGCGCCCCGGCGACCGTCGTGCCAGCGAGCGCCGCGCTCGCTTTTTTGGCCGCATTGGGGTTATCGCCAAAGGGCTGGTTGGGATCAGGCCGCGGGTAGGCGATGACGAAGGTCGTGAGCTTGCTGGGCGAGAGGAAGGCCGCGCTGCCGGTGCTTGCGTAACCGGCGATGCGGGCTCCCGGCTCGACCTGGGCAAGGCGGGCTTCCACGCCCTGCAGTTCGCGCTTCACGCTCGCCGAGTCGATGCTCTGGCCGGCGGGGAGCGTGACCACTGCGAGCTGGGGGGCGCTGTTGCCGCCTGTGCCATGGAAGCTGTGGGCGATCTGTTGGTTGGTCACCCAGCCTTCCTTGCCGGGGACGGAGAATTTCTGTTTGAGGGCTTTCGTCGAGGATCCCGCCGAGGCGATGCCGACGAGGGTGATGATCACCCAGAAGGCGACCACGATCCGCTTGTGTGCGAGCACCAGGTGGGTCAGTCGTGTCATCGCTCCCGTGGTGGCGCTCGTGGGGGTGTCAGGGCTGTCGCTCATCGCAAACCTCGCCATCGTTCAAACCAGTAATTACTACGGACAGAATCATCTATACCACAAATCATTCGTCGGGTATATGATCACCCTGTGAATGTGGAAAGTGATCTGGAGGTACCCGCCGCCACGGCTGATTCCGACGCCGGCGAGAGTGCTGCGGCGTGCCTGAACGGCGCCACCCCCGAGTCGACTGCGGCTTTCCACTCGGTCGGATTCACGGTATCGACGATCGGTTACGCGGCGTCGCGAGCCTTCCATCGCATCCTCGCGCCGCTCGACCTCGAGCCGCGCGAGTTCGCTCTGCTGCGCGCGGTTGCCGCCTCTGAAGGCCAATCCCAGCAGGCGATCGGCGAGCGCCTGCAGATCCCCTCGAGCCGCATGGTCGCCTTTGTCGATGCGCTTGAAGCACGCAGCCTGATCGAACGTCGCCACAACCCGGCGGATCGCCGCACGCGCGCTCTGCACCTGACAACTGAGGGGCGCGAGCTGATGAACCGTGCCTTTGCGCTCGCGGTCGCCCACGAGCAGCGCCTCTGTGCCGAGCTCTCTGACAGCGAGCGCGAGCGGCTACTGGAGCTCTTGCAGCGCGTCGGTGCGCAGCTTGGCCTGCCCGCCGGGGTGCACGCGGCGCACTCGGCGCTTGCTGACGCGTAGCCTGACTCAGCTCGGGGCTACTGGGCTAACAGTGGGGTCGCCGCTTTCCTCGGGCGGTGGCGCGAGCAGATAGACGCCTGCAGCCAGCCCGACGAGAATGCCGCCATCGAACAGGATGCTGTTCAGACCCTCGGCGATGGTCTCTGCCTTGAAGCTCCCTCCGCCCGGGAACACGCCTCCGGCGTGTTTGAGCGAATCGACGATCAGCCAGGTATGGAGGCCGATGAGCCCTAGGGCCGCGCCCAGCAGGCCGCACACGGCGAAGAAAGCAATGCCGCCGACGGACCCGGCTGCGAGATCGGGAAGCAGCTGGCCGCTTCCCACCGCACCGACGCTGAAGCAGAGGATGAAGATGATGATCGGGATGCCCACGCGGCGGATCCTCTTCGCTCCCGCGGACGGAACCCGGTCCGACTAGTGGAATGCTGAGAGCTAAGCCTTAGCCAGCGCTGCGAAGGAAGGCTTGTGCGAGCGGTCGGTGCGCTCGATGCCGTACCAGGTATTGGTGCCGTAGTCGACGTAGTTGAAGATCAGGACCATCGCGACGTATTCGGTCGAGCGTGCCCAGCGCACGAAGTTGGTGATGTTTTCGGCCTGCTGGGCCTCGGTCCACTGCTGGGAGTCGCCGGTGCCCGGCTGGCCCACCGCGGTCGGCCATCCGACCTCGGTCACAGAGACCGGCTTGCCGGTCACGGCGTGAGCTTTTTCGACGTCTTCGTGACCACCCAGGGCGCCGCCGTCGCCGCCGTCAGCGCCGCCGTAGGGGTGGACGGTGACGCCGTCGCAGTAGGCCAGTCCGCCGAGTGCTGCCCAGCCCGGGCCGAAGGCGCTCGAGGGCCCCTCGCCGCCGTCCCAGCTCGCCAGGACCTGAGGGCGGATCGCTTCAGGGAAGTTGGCCGCGAGCGCTTCGTGCACGGTCTTGAGCAGGTTCACGTAGGCCGCGTAGTTGGTCGGGTCGCTCCAGAAGGTTGGGTTTCCGGGCTCGTTGAGGATCTCGACGGCACGGCTGCCGAGGTCGCGTTTCTTGCCCTGCCAGAAGGTGCCGCCGCGGCCGTAGCGCTTGAAGAGGGCGACGACTTCAGCGGCATAGCTAGTGGGGTCGATTGCGCCGATCGAGCCGCCGGTCCCGAAGAGCCAGGAGGCGACGCTCACGCCGGCTGCAGCGGCGCCGCCGACTTCGGAGTCGCTGGCAAAGCGCGAGTCCATGCGCACGTATTTGACCGCGCCAGCGATGTCGGTGAAGGCGCTCGGTCCCCAGCCGCCGGCACTGACGCCGACGAGCATATTCCCTGGGGGTGGTTCTGCAGGAGGGGGTTCGGTCGCAGGAGGTTCTGTAGCGGGTGGTTCTCGGGGAGCTTCGCTGGGGGCTTCTTTCGGCGCAAGCGGCGTTACTGAGGGAGTCGGGGTCCCGACGGCGAGCGGGGTGACCTGCAGCGCGAGGTCCTGGACGAGCGGGGCGGGGTAGTGGATGATCACGGGGTTCGACCAGCCGCTTTCGTTGTAGGCGGCCTTCACGCGGTAAACAGCGGTCGCGCCGGGGAAGGGGTGGGGCCTGATGCTCCTGCGGCGGGTCACTGTGAGCACGCGTTTGCGTCCGGCAACGTTGATCATCAGCTTGTAGACGCGCCGTTTGCCGATCTCGTTCCATTTGAGGGTCTCGCCTCGTGGAACGAGCACCGGGCGCGTGCCCGCGGCCTGGACGGGAACAGTCCCGGCCCAGGTGCAGCTGAGTAGCAGGAGCGTTGCGAGCAGCAGCGACCAGCACACGCGGCTCGGCTCAGCGAGCCAACGATTCACGATCTTCCCCTTCGGTGGCTTTCTTCTGCCGGGTCGAGAAGCTCCGCACCCCAGCTGTCTCGGCAGGTCAAGGCGGGCACTTTAACGACCCAAGCGACGGCTCAGGTCAAGTTCCCGTTTCCGTAGTCGCTCTAAGCGGATGTTTCCAGCCATCGAGGCCATCCGTGGCCTTCGGCGCTGAAGTGGCGGGGGCAGGATTCGAACCTGCGAAGGCAGAGCCAACGCGTTTACAGCGCGTCCCCTTTGACCGCTCGGGAACCCCGCCGGGGGCCGTCAGTTTAGGGCCTACCCGCCAGCGGGGCAGGCCCGTGCTGCCGCGGCGTGGTCGCCTCGGCTAGGAGGCCTCGCGCAGCTGCTGCGCGTCGGGCAGCGTCTGCAGCTTTTTCAGCGTGCGGTTCTCGATCTGGCGGACGCGCTCGCGGGTGATGTTGAACGCGCGGCCGACCTCCTCGAGCGTGCGCGAGCGCCCGCCGACGATGCCGTAGCGCATCTCGATCACCTCGCGCTCGCGGCGCGGCAGGCAGGCGAGCACGCGCATGACGTTCTCGCGGCGCAGCGCCTCCGAGGCGATCTCGAACGGCGAGGCTCGGCGGAGACGTCCTCGACGAAGTCGGCGAGCGCCGAGTCGTCCTCCTCGCCGACGGGCTTCTCCAGCGAGATCGGCTGCTGGGTGATGCGCATGATGTCGCGCACCTCGCGCACGGTGCACTCGAGCTCCGCTGGCGAGCTCGGTCGGCGCTCGGCTCGCGGCCGAGCTGCTGGATCAGGCGGCGTTCGGCGTGGATGAGCTTGTTCAGGCGCTCGACCATGTGCACGGGGATGCGGATCGTGCGGCCCTTGTCGGCGAGCGAGCGCGTGACCGCCTGGCGGATCCACCAGGTCGCGTAGGTCGAGAACTTGTAGCCGCGGCGGTAGTCGAACTTCTCGACCGCGCGGATCAGCCCGAGCGAGCCCTCCTGGATCAGGTCGAGCAGCGTCAGCCCGCGGCCGACGTAGCCCTTGGCGATCGAGACGACCAGGCGCAGGTTGGCCTCGACCATGTGCTGCTTGGCGGCGATGTCGCCGCGCTCGATGCGCTTGGCGAGCGCGACCTCCTCCTCGGCGCTGAGCAGCGGCACGCGCCCGATCGAGCGCAGGTACAGCCGCAGCGAGTCGAGGCTCGGCTCGACGGTGAGGTCGACCTCGGGCCGCTTGAGCTCCTCCAGGCGCGACGCTGCAGCCCCTGGATCTGCTCATCGCGCTCCTCGACCTCACTGGCTCGCCCTCCACGGCGGCCGGCTCGGCGAGCGGCGTCGACGTCGCTCGGCCGCGGCGGGCTCCTCGCCCTCGGTGCCGTGCAGACGCAGCTCGGCAGCGCGCCTCGCTGGCACCGACCACGCTCGATCCCGTGCTCCTCCAGGTAGCTGAAGCAGATCCTGCGTCTGCTGACGCGTGAGCTCGGCCTCCTCGAGCGCCGCCGCGAGCGCCTCGGCCGCCAGGAAACCCGCTCCTGCCCTCGGCGATCATGCCCTGCAACTCCTCCATCTCCACCACGGCTGTCGGCCGTGGCGGTCATCAGACCCTCAAGCTTCTCGCTCAATTGGACTCCCCAGGACCGTATGACTCCCATCGAGACGACGACGCCGCCTCGACCTCCCCTCACCTACGCTAAGCCTCCTGTGCGTTGCGTTTGCATTGGCAGTTCTCGTTGCGTCTCGCCTGCTCCCGAGCCATGTCCCGTATCAGTTCCCCCGGGCGCGGCTCGATGAGCTAAGTGCGGAGTGATACCAGAATCGGCGGCGAGGGGACGCTGGCTTGCCCTGAGACACGGCGAGTGCCCGCCCGCGCGCTAGGCTTGGCGGCGGTGCAGGCCAGTCGGGCGATTCCCTCGCTGTCTCTCGACCCGGGCCGCGCGGCGACGACGTGCAGGCGCGCGCGCCCGGCGTCGCGGTCGGGCTCTCGCGCGTGGGCGTGACCGGGGTCGAGAAGGTGGTGCGCATCCGCGAGGAGCTGTTCTTCGCGCGCTTCGACTGCTTCGTCGATCTCGAGCCGCGACCAGAAGGGCGCGCACATGTCGCGCTTCGAGGAGGTCGTCAACGAGGCGATCGGCGAGGTCGTGCTCGAGCGAGTCGCCGTTCCGGGCCGAGACGCTCGCCCAGCACATCGCCGAGCTCGTGCGCGAGCGCCAGGGCGCCGAGCGCGCCGAGGTCACGATCGCGGCGCGCTACCCCGAGCACAAGCCGGCGCCGGTGTCGGGCGTCGCAGACGCAGGAGATCTACACGCTGCACGGCCGCGCGGTGGCCTTCGCGCACGGCACGCGCCGCACGGTCGGCGTCTCGGCGACCGGCATGACCGCCTGCCCGTGCGCGCAGGAGCTGGTGGCCGGCGCGCGCGCGCGAGCGGCTCGCCGCGCGAGGGCTTCAGCGAGGAGCAGATCGAGCGCGATCCTCGCGAGCGTGCCGGTCGCGACGCACAACCAGCGCGGCCTCGCGACGCTGCAGATCGGCTGCGCCGAGGACTGCGCCGCGGAGATCGACGCGAGCGACGCTGCTGGCGATCGCCGAGGCGAGCATGTCCTCGGAGATCTACGAGCTGATGAAGCGCTCGGACGAGGTCGAGGTGGTCGAAAAGGCGCACCGCCGCCCGCGCTTCGTCGAGGACTGCGTGCGCGAGATGATCGCCGGCGTGGTCGCGCGAGTTCCCGGACTTGGACGGGGCGAGCTTCGTCTCGGCGCGCCAGGAGAACCTCGAGACGATCCACCAGCACAACGTCGTCGCCGAACGCCACGGCCTGCTCGCGAGCTGCGCGCCGAGATCGCCTCGGGCGACGCCGCGGCGCACCAGACGAGCCTCGAGCGAGTGGCTCGACGCGGGCGCGGCTGCTCGTAGCTCTCAGCCGCCGAGCCTGAGCGCGGCGTTCGCGCCTGCGTGCATGCGCCGGCGCATGCCGAAGAAGTAGTCGAGCCCCGAGAGCACGGTCACGAGCGACGGCGACGTAGAGCAGCGCCGAGACCCACAGCGGCTTGCCGTGGACGGCGATCACGGCGAGGATCGCCGCGATCTGCAGGCAGGTCTTGACCTTGCCGAACATGCTCGCGGCCATCACCACGCCCGCCTGCGTGGCGCCCAGGCGCAGCACGGTCACGGCGAGCTCGCGCGTGATGATCACCATCGCCACCCAGGCGGCGAGGCGGTGCAGCGAGACGAGCGAGATCAGCGCGGCGACGATCAGCAGCTTGTCGGCGAGCGGGTCCATCAGCTTGCCGAAGGTCGTGACTCGAGTCGCGCGCGCGCGCGAGGTAGCCGTCGACGAAGTCGGTCAGCGAGGCGAGCGCGAAGACGATCGCCGCGAGCACGTCGCCGTCGGGCGTGTTGCCGAGCAGCGCGACGACGAGCACGGGCACGAGCATGATCCGCAGCACCGTCAGCAGGTTGGGTAGGTTCAGCGGGAACACGGCCGCGCACATTATGGAGGCAGTGAGCTCGCTGGAAGCGGCTGGTATACCGGGAGCTCCGATCGCGAGAGAGAAAGGCAGGCCCATGAAGAAACGCACGCTCGGACCGGACGGCCCGGAGGTCTCGGCGATCGGCCTCGGCTGCATGGGGATGTCGGCCTTCTACGGCGCCACCGACGAGCCGGAGGCGCTGCGCACGATCCAGCGCGCGCTCGACCTCGGCTGCAACTTCCTCGACACCTCGGACATGTACGGGCCGCACACGAACGAGCGGCTCGTCGGCGCGCGCGATCGCGCCGCGCCGCGACGAGGTCTTCCTGGCGACCAAGTTCGGCATCAGGCTCGAGCCGGGTGAGCCGCCGAAACGCTCGATCGACGGCAGCCCCGCCTACGTGCGCGAGGCCTGCGAGGGCTCGCTGCAGCGCCTCGGCGTGGATCACATCGACCTCTACTACCAGCACCGCGTCGACCCGAAGACGCCGATCGAGGAGACGGTCGGCGCGATGGCGGAGCTGGTCGCCGAGGGCAAGGTGCGCCACCTCGGCCTCTCAGAGGCGAGCGCCGAGACGATCCGCCGCGCGCACGCCGTGCACCCGATCACGGCGGTGCAGACCGAGTACTCGCTGTGGACGCGCGACGTCGAGGCGGAGATCCTGCCGACGCTCGAGGAGCTCGGGATCGCGCTCGTCGCCTACTCGCCGCTCGGCCGCGGCTTCCTCTCGGGGCGCTTCACCTCGCCGGAGGAGCTCGACGAGGGCGACTTCCGCCGCTACGGGCCGCGCTTCACCGGCGAGAACCTCGCAGCAGAACCTGAAGCTCGCCGAGCGCGTCAAAGAGCTGGCCGCCGAGAAGGGCATCACGCCGGGGCAGCTGGCGCTCGCCTGGGTGCTGCACCGCGGCGAGCACATCGTGCCGATCCCGGGCACCAAGCGCGTCAGCTACCTCGAAGAGAACCTCGCCGCGGCCGACGTCGAGCTGAGCGACGAGGAGGTGCAGCGGATCGCCGAGAGCGTGCCCACGGCGAGCGGCGATCGCTACGACGCGGCGGGCATGCGGACGGTCAACATCTGATGCGGGGGTCGCGCGCGGCGCCAGTGGCGCTGTGGGCGACTCGGGCGTCGAGTGTCAGTAGCCGACGGAGTAGAAGCTGATGTGGCGGCAGCCGTGCAGCTTGTAGTGCGGCAGGGCGTGGTGGCTCGTGAAGACGACGATGCGCGGGTTTTCGCAGTGGATCACGCCGGAGTCCTCGTGGGCGTGCACGACGGTCGCGGGGTTGGTGCCGGTCCAGACGTAGTTGACGGTGTCGTTGGCGTAGATGAAGTTCTTGCCGTTGCCCGCGTGGATGACCGCGGTCTGGAAGCGGGGCCAGCCGGACTGGGTGGTAGTCGCCCCAGATCACATCGCCCGCGTCGCCGCCGTAGATCGTGTCGTTGCCGTAGCCGCCGAGCAGGTAGTTGTGCACGCTCGGCCGGCCCGTCAGCGTGTTGGCGCTCCCAGCCGGGCCCTTGTCCATCACCAGGTGCTGGTCGGGCGGCCAGCCGGCGTGGCTGGTCATCGCCGGCGGCGCTGGCGGCGCAGCACGACGCAGTGCGGCGAGCAGCGAGCAGCGGAGACGCGCCAGCGAGGCGGAGTCAGGGCGCGTGTGTGTGATCGTGAGTCGAGCCATGGGTTGTGCATCGTCGTCCTACGGGCTACCCCGACCCGTCGCGGCGTGCAACTCGCACATTCGGCCAGCGCGCAGCGCCGCGCGGCTGCGGTCGCGCGCTCAGGACGCTAGGGTGGGGCCATGCCGCTGATCCCGATGGTCATCGAGCGCACCGCGCGCGGCGAGCGCGAGTTCGACATCTACTCGCGGCTGCTCAACGAGCGGATCATCTTCCTCGGCACGCCGATCGACGATCAGGTCGCCAACCTCGTGGTGGCGCAGCTGCTGCACCTCGAGAGCGAGGACCCGGACAAGGACATCTCGATCTACATCAACTCGCCCGGCGGCTGCATCTACTCGGGCCTGGCGATCTACGACACGATGAAGTTCGTCAAGCCCGACATCGCGACGATGTGCGTGGGCGTGGCGATGTCGATGGGCTCGCTGCTGCTGGCGGCCGGCACGAAAGGCAAGCGCGCGGCGCTGCCGAACTCGCGGATCCTCATCCACCAGCCCTCGGCCGGCTTCGAAGGCCAGTCGACCGACATCGAGATCCACGCGCGCGAGATCCTCAACGTGCGCGAGCAGATCGACGAGATCTACGCCGAGCACACGGGCAAACCGACGGAGGAGGTGCGCCACGACATGGAGCGCGACCGCTTCTTCACGGCCGAGCAGGCGCTCGAGTACGGCCTGTCGACCGGGTGCTGGAGAGCCACTGACCCAGCACTGGGAGGCAGGCCGCTAGGCATGTCCGCCCTGACCCGCACGCGAGCGCCTGTCGCTCGCGGCTGATCGCGCTGCTCACGGCGCTCGCGGGCGTCGCCGACTACGGCGCCTGGGCGGCGGTGCCGCGCTTCGCGATCGCCACGCTCGCGCTGGCGGGGCTGGCGTGGGTGGTGTCGTTCGCGACCGAGCAGCTCGGCGAGCGCTTCGGGCCGGGCGTGACGGGGATGCTGCAGTCGACGCTCGGCAACCTGCCCGAGCTGTTCGTCGTGATCTTCGCGCTGCAGAAGGGCGAGCTCGTGGTCGCGCAGACGGCGATCGTCGGCTCGATCCTCGCCAACGCGCTGCTCGTGCTCGGCCTCGTGATCGTGGTCGGCGCGCGCCGCGCGCCCGACGGCGTGATGCGCTTCTCCAAGCGCCTGCCGCGCGACACGGCGACGCTGCTGCAGGTGACCGTCTTCATCATCGTGCTGCTCGGCCTCTCGCTCGCCTCGCACGACCCCGCGAGCCACCACGTCGAAGGCGATCTCGGCGGTCGGCGCGGTCTGCCTGCTGGTCGTCTACCTCGACCTGGGTCGTGCCCTACCTGCGCTCCGACGCGCCAGCCGGGCGAGGAAGTGGCGCCGGATCAGCCGAGCGCCCCGAGCCGGCTGCCGGCGACGAGCCAGTGGCGATGGGCACGGCCGCGGTCGTGCCGCTGTGGTTCACGCTGACGCTGCTGCTCGCTCGCGGGCGCGGCCTCGGCGTTCGTCTCGGACTGGTTCATCAACGGCGCTCGCAGCCGGCGATCGTCCAGCTGCACATCTCCCAGGCCTTCGCCGGCCTCGTGATCGTCGCGATCGCGGGCAACGCCGTCGAGAACACCGCCGGGCTCGTGCTCGCCTGGAAGGGGCGCTCGGACCTCGCGATCTCGGTCGTCAAAAACTCGGTCGCGCAGATCGCCGCGTTCCTGTTCCCGCTGCTCGTGCTGATCTCCTTCGCGCTCGCCACGCACGCTCACGTTCGCGCTGGCGCCGGTCTACATCGGCGCGCTGGCGCTCACCGCGCTCGTGCTCTGGCAGGTCACCGGCGACGGCGAGGCCGCCGAGTTCGAGGGCTGGGCGCTGGTCGCGCTCTACGTGATCCTCGCGCACGCTCACGCTGTACGAGTAGCAGCTCAGCCGCGCGCCAGGCCCGCCGATCAGCGCAGCCCGGCGATGCCGCCCGGCACGCCGCCGGCGCTGGCCGTGCCGACGTCGATGCCCTCGAGCGGAGCGATGAACAGCGTCTGGATCGCCAGCCGGCCGGGGCCGGTGAAGCGGTTCCAGGTGAGCTTGCCGCCGCCGCCGAAGATGCCGGTCTTCAGGCCCATCGTGACCGCCTCGAGCTTGACCGGGGGTCCTTGTAGAGCCACGCCGCCGGCCTCGACGTCGAGCTGCTCGCCGTCGTCGAGCTGCACCAGGAACACGTTGCCGTGGCCGTGCAGCCAGACGAGCGCGTCGCCGTCGGTGGCGCGGAACTTGTCCATGAAGAAGCCCGAGCCGCCGAGCAGCATGTTCTGCACGCCCTTGATCCGTTCGAAGCTGTAGTCGAGGTTGTCGGTCGCGGCGATGAACTGGTGCTCGCGCACGTCCAGGCCCTCGCCCTGGCGCAGGTGCAGCGGCACGCACTGCCCGGGCGAGTCGCGCGAGAAGGCGATCCGCCCCGCGCCCGAGGTGCGGGTCACGAAGAACTCGAGGCCCGCGATCTTGCGCTTGATCGCGCCCGGGCAGTTTCTTCAGCTCGATGTTCAGCTGCGTCTCCTTCCACAGCAGCACGTGGTGCTCGAACATCACCGCTCGCGAGCCGATCTCGATCTGCAGCTCGGGCACCAGCTCGCCGCGGATGTGGTAGGTCACGCCGCGAAGGTCTCGTCGTGGACGCTCGGTGGGGATCGGCTCGGGCAGGTGCATGTGCGGAGTTGTCTCCTTCTCTGGAGTGGGCGGAGCGGCGGCACGAGCTTGGCGCTTTGCGCTGCGCGCGTCAAGCTCTGCGCGCTGCTCTCGCTTGGGCTGGCTCCCAACGGCGCAAGCGCGCTAGACTGCTTGGACCTCGCGCCTGGGCGGGGTTTTTCTTCGCCCAAGGCCGCTTACCAACAACGACGCAGGGATTTCTGATCATGGCCCGCGGAGACGTTCGAATCGCTATCACCCTCGCCTGCGAGGAGTGCAAGCATCGCAACTACCAGACGAACAAGAGCAAGCGCAACAACCCCGACCGGGTCACGCCTGCGCAAGTACTGCCGCTGGTGTCGCAAGCACACCAGCCACCGGGAGACCCGCTAGCGCGGGAGCGCTGCTGTGGCCCGTGACCGCAAACGTGCAAAGCAGCGCCGCTCGCGCGGCGGTTCCGCTCGGCGCCCGCCCGCTGGAAGCGCGCAAGCGACCTCGGCAAGCCAGCCCGATCCGCGCGGACCTGCCCGGCGCGCTCGACCACGCCTCAGGCGAGGTCGACGAGTTCGACGCCGCGCTCGTGCGCGGCGCCGGCGGCGTCCCGGCGTCCGCTCGAGGGCAGACGAGTCTCGAGGGCGAGCCGAGGACGACGCTGCGAGGACAGCCCGCAGGCGCCCGGCGGCCCGCCGGCGCGGCGGCGGTGGTGGCGGCGGCGGCGGTGGCGGCGAGAGCGACGGCCGAGCAGGCCATCCGGCGCGCCGCTGCGCGGCGGCAACCGCGCGATCGGCTTCCTGCGCGCCAGCTGGGCCGAGCTCCAGCGCGTGCAGTGGCCCGACCGCCGCCAGGTCACGCAGGCCACAGCGGTCGTCCTCGGCTTCGTCGCGCTCGCCGGCGCCTACCTCGGCCTCGCCGACTATGTCGCCAAGGAAATCGTCGAATTCATCCTCTGAGGGCCGCGCCAAGGCCGCTGACCGTCTCAGTCCGCCTGGCCGTCGACATCCGCCATCCGTCACTGAATCTGTCGAGGAACCCTGAATGTTTCGCTGGTACGTCGTCAACACTTACTCCGGTCACGAGAACAAGGTCAAGCACAACCTCGAGCACCGGGTGGTCTCGCTCGGACAGCAGCGCGCCGTGCGCAGCGTGGTCGTCCCCACCGAATCCGTCTCGGAGATGAAGGACAACCAGAAGGTCACCGTCGAGAAGCGCACGATGCCCGGCTACGTGCTCGTCAACATGGAGCTCAACGAGGACTCCTGGGGCGTCGTCAAGGGCACCCCCGGCGTGACCGGCTTCGTCGGCGCCTCGCAGGAGCCCGTGCCGCTGACCCAGGTCGAGGTCGACCGGCTGCTGCACAAGGAGGTCGCGACCGCGACCCGCACGCGCGCGCAGTTCACGATCGGCGAGTCCGTCAAGGTCGTCTCCGGGCCGCTCTCGGACTTCTCCGGCGAGATCTCCGAGATCAACGAGGACGCAGCCCGGCTCAAGGTGCTGGTATCAATCTTCGGCCGGGAGACCCCTGTTGAGGTGCATTCGACCAGGTAAAGAAGCTTTAGGAAGTCTGAGGACGCGCAATGGCCAAGAAGGTTCTGACAACGATCAAGCTGCAGGCGAACGCCGGGCAGGCGAGCCCTGCCCCGCCGGTCGGTCCTGCGCTGGGCCAGCACGGCATCAACATCATGGAGTTCTGCAAGGCGTTCAACGCGCAGACGCAGAGCGAAACGGGCACGGTCATCCCGGTCGTGATCACGGTCTACGAGGACCGCTCCTTCACGTTCATCACCAAGACCCCGCCCGCCGCGGTGCTGATCCGCCAGGCGATCAAAATCAACAAGGGCTCGGGCGAGCCCAACCGCGTCAAGGTCGGCACGATCACCCAGGAGCAGCTGCGCGAGATCGCCGAGCGCAAGCTCGACGACCTCAACGCGCACGACGTCGACCAGGCGGCCAAGATCATCGCGGGCACAGCCCGCTCGATGGGCGTGGAGGTGGCGTCATGAGCAAACACGGCAAGCGCTACACGCGAGCTGCTGGCGAAGGTCGACCGCGAGCGCGAGTACCAGCCCGCCGAGGCGATCGCGCTCGTGCGCAGCCTGACCGGCTCGAAGTTCGACGAGTCGATCGAGGTCCACGTGCGCACCGGCCTCAACGTGCGCCACGCCGACGAGCAGCTGCGCGGCACGATCGCGCTGCCCAACGGCCTCGGCAAGGACGTCAAGGTCGCGGTCTTCGCCCAGGGCGAGAAGGTCCGTGAGGCCGAAGAGGCCGGCGCCGACATCGTCGGCGGCGAGGACCTGGCCAAACGCATCGAGGAGGGCTTCGACGACTTCGACGTAACGATCGCGACGCCCGACATGATGTCGGTCGTCGGGCGCCTCGGACGCGTACTCGGGCCCTCGGGCAAGATGCCAAACCCGAAAGTCGGCACCGTCACGATGGACGTGGCTAAGGCCGTCGAAGAGTCCAAGTCGGGCAAGGTCGAATACCGCACCGACCGCACCGCGATCGTGCACCTCGTGATCGGCAAGGCGAGCTTCGAGGAGCGCAAGCTGCTCGAGAACTACGCAGCCGTGATCGAAGAGCTCAGTCCGCGCCAAGCCTTCGGCGGCCAAAGGCCGCTACCTGCGCTCGATCACGATCGCCTCGACGATGGGTCCGGGCGTGAAGGTCGACGCGAGCCGCACCCGTGAAATCATCGAGGAGGCGCCCGCGGCGAGCGTCGCCGCCTAGCGTCACTCACCACAGGCCACCAGAGACCCCCGGCGGCGGCCACAGAGGTCCGCGGAAGCCCGGGACAGGAGCCCCATGAACCGAGACCAGAAGGCCGTGGCGATCGCCGAGATCGCCACCCACATAGACGAGTCCGAGGCGATCTTCGCCGTCGACTACCGCGGCATCACGGTCGCGCAGGTAGCCGAGCTGCGCACGAAGCTGCGCGAGGCCGACGCGACCTTCAAGGTCGTCAAGAACTCGCTCACCGAGCGCGCCGCCGACCAGGCGGGCGCCGAGGCGCTCAAGGACTTCCTCGCCGGACCGACCGCTCTGACCTTCGTGCGCGGCGACATCGCGGTTGCCGCCAAGGCCGTCGCCGACTACGCCCGCGCGACGCAGCTGCTGCCCTTCAAGGGCGGGCTGATGGGCAGCGAGTCGCTCGACGTCCGACCAGATCCGCTCGCTCTCGCGGCTGCCCTCGCGCGAAGTCCTCTACGGCCAGCTCGTCGGCGTCGTGGCCTCGCCGATCGGTGGCCTCGTGCGCAGCCTCGGCGGACTGCTCGGCGGTCTCGCCGTGGCGCTCGGCCAGGTGCGCGAGAAGAAGGAGTCCGGCGAGATCCCCGCTGGCGAGGCGCCGGCGGCCGAGCCTGCAGTCGCGCAGGATGCGCCCGCTGAGGAGCCACCGGCCGAGGAGCCAGCGGCAGCGACCGAAGAGGTCCCGGCCGAGGAGCCCGCTGAGGAGGCCCCGTCCGAGGCCGAGCCCACAGCGGAGGCGGAGCAACAAACTGAGCCGGCGCCCTCCGAGACGGAGGACAAGCAGGACGAACCGGCGCAAGAGGACGACAAACAGGCGGACGTCTCGGCTGAGGCCAGTCCGAGGACGCCGAGACGAATCCCACCAAGGAGGACTGAACAGTCATGGCAACCAGCACACAGGATTGGATCGAGGAGCTAAAGGGCATTTCGGTGCTCGAGCTCGCCGAGCGCATCAAGGCGCTCGAGGAGGAGTTCGGCGTCTCGGCCGCCGCGATGGCAGCCCCGGCTGCTGCTCCGGCGGGCGGCGGCGGCGGCGACGCGGCCGCGGAGGAAGAGTCGAGCACGGTCGACGTGATCCTCACCGGCTGCGGGCGACAAGAAGATCCAGGTGATCAAGGTCGTGCGCGCCGCGACCGGCCTCGGGCTCAAAGAGGCCAAGGCGCTCGTCGACGAGGCCCCCAAGCCGGTCAAGGAGGGCATCGACCGCGAGGAGGCCGACAAGCTCAAGCAGGAACTCGAGGAGGCTGGAGCCTCCGTCGAGGTCAAGTAGCGCTGCGCTGATCCGTCTGGGCGGGCCGCGGCTTCGCGGCGGCCGCCAGACGGATCAGCTTCGCTTGGCTGGGGGCGCGCTTGATGTCATGCGCGTTGTGAGAGAGGGCCTCGCGCTAGCGGGGCCCGTCTTTATGTACTGCTAACAAATTCGCCCGCTTTCCGGTAAAGTGCCCTGCGCTAGCCGATAGTCGCAGCCGCCCTAGTAGCCGAGGTCGCGCCACATACGCGAATTCTCGAAGGGTCGGGGTCCGTGAGCGCTGGCGGCCCTTCGGGGTGCGGATAGCCTGTGCTATCTTTCTTAGTCGCGCTTCGGCGCCCTCCTCTGCCCGTGTATCGCCCTCCGAAGGAGTCGTTTCTTGGCTGCTGCAGATGCTCTCCGGACGCGCAGAAGCTTCGCGCGCCTGAATAAGACAGTTGACGTCCCGAACCTGATTGACATTCAGCGCCGCTCGTTCGCGTGGCTGACCGACCCAGCAACGGGCGGGCTACGCGAGACGATCGATGACATCTCACCGATCGAGGACTACACGGGCAACCTCGCCGTGCAGTTCGGCGAGTTCACCTTCGATGAGCCTGTCGCCTCGCTCGACCAGTGCCGTGAGAAGGACCTGACCTACGCACGCCCACTGACGGTGACGGTCGCGTTCATCAATCGCGAGACCGGCGAGATCCGCGAGCAGTCGGTGTTCATGGGCGACTTCCCGTGGATGACCGAGCGCGGCACGTTCGTGATCAACGGCACCGAGCGCGTCGTGGTGACGCAGCTCGTGCGTTCCCCGGGCGCCTACCTGATGGAGCCCAAGGACCGCGAGAAGCAGGTCTTTATCGCGAACCTGATGCCCGCCCGTGGCTCCTGGCTCGAGCTCGAGATCGACAAGAAGGGCAAGGTCTTCGTGCGCATCGACCGCAAGCGCAAGCTGCCCGTGACGGTGCTGCTGCGCGCAATGGGCTACGCGAGCGATGAGGAGATCCTGCGGCTGTTCGAGAACTCGCTTTACATCCGTAACACGATCGAGTCCGACACGGAGATCACGCGCACCGAAGAGGGCGCGCTGATCGAGCTCTTCAAGAAGCAGCGTCCAGGTGAGCCGCCGAGCGTCGACAACGCCAAAGCGCTGCTCAACCAGCTGTTCTTTGACCCCAAGCGCTACGACCTCACGCGCGTCGGTCGCTACAAGCTCAACTCGCGTCTCGGTCTCGACGTTGACATCGACACGCGCACGCTGACGCACGACGACATCCTCGCGCTCGTGCGCGAGCTGGTCTCGCTGCCCAAGCGCCTCGGCCTGCCCGAGGACGGCGAGGTCGAGATCAAGGACTACGCGGCCGAGGCCACGAGCATGCCGCGCGAGCCTGTCGCTGAGCACCTCGACGAGTACGAGCACTTCGGCAACCGCCGTCTGCGTACCGTCGGCGAGCTTATCCAGGAGGCCTTCCGCATCGGTCTCTACCGCATGGAGCGGGTCGTGCGTGAGCGTCTTACAACTGAGGACGCCGACACGATCACGCCGCAGACGATTATCAACATTCGCCCGGTCGTGGCCGCGCTGAAGGAGTTCTTTGGCTCCTCGCAGCTGAGCCAGTTCATGGACCAGACCAACTCGCTCGCGGGCCTGACGCACCGCCGGCGCCTCTCGGCGCTTGGCGCGGGCGGGCTGACGCGTGAGCGCGCGCCGATCGAGGTCCGTGATGTGCACCCGACCCACTACGGGCGCATGTGCCCGATCGAGACGCCTGAGGGTCCGAACATCGGCTTGATTGGCTCGCTGTCCTCGTTCGCCGAGGTCTCCGAGTACGGCTTCGTGACGACGCCCTACCGGGTCGTCAAGGACGGTGTGGTGACCGAGGAGGTCCGCCACCTCGACGCGACCCAGGAAGAGGAGCTGCTGATCGCCCAGGCGAACACGCCGATCGACGCCAAGACGGGCAAGCTCAAGGGCACGGAGATCCTCTGCCGCACCCAGGCCGGTCAGTACGTGACGGTCGGGCCGAAAGACGTCGACCTCGTCGATGTCTCGCCCGAGCAGATCTGGAGCGTCGCCACAGCGATGATCCCGTTCCTCGAGCACGACGACGCCAACCGCGCGCTGATGGGCTCGAACATGCAGCGCCAAGCGGTGCCGCTGTTGAAGTCCGACGCGCCGCTGGTCGGCACCGGCATGGAGCGCCGCGCTGCACTCGACACCGGCGATGTGCTGCTAGCTAAGAGCGCCGGCACGGTCGACTTCGTCGATGCGAACCAGATCGTCCTGCAGACCAACGAGGGCGCCAAGGAGGAGTACGAGCTCCAGAAGTACATGCGCTCAAACCAGGGCACGCTGATCCATCAGAAGCCGCTGGTCTCCGCCGGTCAGAAAATCAAGGCCGGCGACGTGCTCGCTGACGGCTCCTCGACGGACAAGGGCGAAATGGCCCTCGGCAAGAACCTGATGGTCGCCTTCATGTCCTGGGAGGGCTACAACTTCGAGGACGCGATCATTCTCTCCAAGCGCCTCGTGCAGGACGACGAGCTCACCTCGATTCACATCGAGGAGTACGAGATCGACGCGCGCACGACGAAGCTCGGCGAGGAGGAGATCACCCGCGATATCCCCAACCGCTCCGAGGAGTCGCTGCGCAACCTCGACGACCGCGGCATCGTGCGTATCGGTGCCGAGGTGGCCTCGGGCGATCTGCTCGTGGGCAAGGTCACGCCGAAGGGCGAGACCGAGCTGACAGCCGAGGAGAAGCTGATTCGCGCGATCTTCAAGGAGAAGGCGCGCGAGGTGCGCGACACATCGCTGAAGGTTCCCCACGGTGAGGGTGGCGTTGTGATCGACGTCAAGACCTTCCGTCGCGACGACGGTGACGATCTGCCGCCTGGGGTCAACGACCTCGTGCGCGTGTTCGTGGCCAAGAAGCGCAAGATCTCCGAGGGCGACAAGCTCGCGGGCCGTCACGGCAACAAGGGTGTGATCTCGAAGATCGTCGACCAGCAGGACATGCCTTTCCTCGAGGACGGCACGCCGGTCGACGTGATCCTCAACCCGTTGGGTGTGCCCTCGCGCATGAACGTCGGGCAGATCCTCGAGACCCATCTCGGGTGGGCCGCGGCGCAGGGCTGGTATGACGACGGCACCGAGGCCTACAAGAACGCCCACTCGGGTTCGGGCACGGGCAAGGTCTACGTCTCCACGCCTGTGTTTGACGGGGCGACGGTCGCCGACGTCGACAACGCGCTGGTCAAGTGGCAGGACGCCCACGAAGGGCGCATCCGCATGGATGTCGACAAGTCTCGCCGTGAGGGCGAGCAGGCCTCCGGCAAGATGACGCTCTTCAACGGCCGCACGGGCGAGCCGTTCGAGGAACAGGTGACGGTGGGGTACATGTACATCCTCAAGCTCCTGCACCTCGTCGACGACAAGATCCACGCGCGTTCGACGGGCCCCTACTCGCTCGTCACCCAGCAGCCGCTGGGCGGCAAGGCGCAGTTCGGCGGGCAGCGCTTCGGCGAGATGGAGGTCTGGGCGCTCGAGGCTTACGGCGCCGCCTACACGCTGCAGGAGATGCTCACGATCAAGTCTGATGACACGGTCGGGCGCGTCAAGGCCTATGAGGCGATCGTCAAGGGCGAGAACATCGCCGAGCCCTCGATCCCGGAGTCATTCAAGGTCCTGCTCAAGGAGATGCAGTCGCTGGCGCTCGACGTCAACGTCGTCTCCGAGGAGGGACAGCGCGCCGAAATGCGCGATGAGGACGACGACCTGCTGCGCGCCGCTGAGGAGCTCGGCATCGACCTCTCCGGTGTCCGCGCGCTCTCCACTGATGCGAGCGACGAGACATTGGAGGGCGAGGACACGACCGACGTGGCCGAGGATGAGGCCGAGGAGAGCAAAGACGATGACGATGCGATCGGGGTCGAGGAGTTGGTCGACGTCGAGGACGTCGACCTGGAGAGCCTCGTCACCGAGGAGTCCGCAGAGTAAAAGCCGGGCACGCGCCGTAGGCGCGGCCCCGGCGAAGTCAAATGCCTGATTCACCCGCGAGCGAAAGCACACCTAGATGATTGACATCAATAACTTCGACGCCATCGAGATCAGCCTCGCTTCCTCCAAGCAGATCCGTAGTTGGAGCTCCGGCGAGGTCACGAAGCCCGAGACGATCAACTACCGCACGCTCAAGCCGGAGAAGGACGGCCTCTTCTGCGAGCGTATCTTCGGTCCGACCAAGGACTGGGAGTGCTACTGCGGCAAGTACAAGCGCGTGCGCTACAAGGGCATCGTCTGCGAGCGCTGTGGCGTAGAGGTCACGCGCTCGAAGGTGCGTCGCGAGCGCATGGGCCACGTCGACCTGGCCGCGCCGGTCAGCCACATCTGGTTCTTCAAGGGCGTGCCCAGCCGCATCGGCTACCTGCTGGACATGGCTCCCAAGGAACTCGAGAAGGTTCTCTACTTCGCTGCCTCGATCGTGACCTGGGTCGACGATGAGGCCCGCACCAAGGACCTCGACTCGCTCGAGAAGGAGGTCAACAAGGTCCTCGACGCCTATGCGGCCGAGCGTGAGGAGCGGGTGCTCGAACTGCGCGAGTCGCTCAAGCGCCGTGAGAAGTACCTGCAGAACGGCAAACAGACGAACTTCAACGACGAAGACCACCTGTGGGCGGACTCGCTGGACATCAACCTCGCGAAACTGTCGGACGAGGAGCGCGAGAAACAGACCAAGGAGCTGACGAAGGCCTTCGAGGCCGACATCGCGGACACCGAAGCCTACATCGAAGATGCGGCTGAGCGGATGCGTAGCGTCTGGGAGCTCTTCAAGACGATGGAGCCCAAGCAGATCGAGCACGACGAGACGACCTTCCGCGAGCTTAAGGAGCGCTTCGGCTCGCCCTATGGCTTCGGTGAGTACTTCCGTGGTGGCATGGGCGCAGAAGCGATCCGCGACCTGCTCCAGCAGGTCGACCTCGAGGCCGAAAGGGTCGAACTCGAGGACCAGGTCAAGACCGGCAAAGGCCAGAAGCAGGCCCGCGCGGTCAAGCGCCTGAAGGTGGTCTCGGCCTTCATCCAGTCCGGCAACAAGCCGGAGATGATGGTGCTCGACGCGGTGCCGGTGATCCCGCCGGAGCTACGCCCGATGGTGCAGCTCGATGGTGGGCGCTTTGCGACCTCTGACCTCAACGACCTCTACCGCCGCGTGATCAACCGCAACAACCGCCTCAAGCGGCTGCTCGACCTCGGCGCGCCGGAGATCATCGTCAACAACGAGAAGCGGATGCTGCAGGAGGCCGTCGACGCACTGTTCGACAACGGCCGCCGCGGTCGTCCCGTGACGGGCCCGGGCAACCGGCCCCTGAAGAGCCTCTCGGACATGCTCAAGGGCAAGCAGGGGCGCTTCCGCCAGAACCTGCTCGGCAAGCGCGTGGACTACTCGGGACGCTCGGTGATCGTGGCCGGTCCGTACCTGAAGCTGCATCAGTGTGGCCTGCCGAAGATCATGGCGCTCGAGCTCTTCAAGCCGTTCATCATGGCTCGCCTGGTCGAGCGCAAGTCTGCGCAGAACATCAAGGCGGCCAAGAAGATGGTCGACTCGATGATCGGCGAGGTCTGGGACGTGCTCGAGGAGGTCATCCACGAGCACCCGGTGCTGCTCAACCGCGCACCGACGCTGCACCGTCTCGGCATCCAGGCCTTCGAGCCGCTGCTCGTCGAGGGTAAGGCGATCCAGGTTCACCCGCTGGTCTGCCACGCCTTCAACGCCGACTTCGACGGTGACCAGATGGCGGTCCATCTGCCGCTGTCGGCCGAGGCCCAGGCGGAGGCGCGCATCCTGATGCTCTCCTCCAACAACATCCTCAGCCCGGCACACGGCGCGCCGCTGGCGACGCCGACCCAGGACATGATCCTGGGCGCCTACTACCTCACCTACGGACCGGAAGCGGAGGAGCTGGCGAAGATCGACCGCGCCACGCACGAGCCGCGTCCGCACGTGTTCCGCACCGCGCAGGAGGCTGAACTCTCCTACGAGGGCAACGTCGTGAAGCTGCACGACATCGCCGAGTTCCGGCCTTCGGGTCGCGAGGGCGGTCACGTGCTCACGACGATCGGGCGGATCATCTACAACGACCGCATCGAGCGGGCGCTGTCAGAGGCGCTGGGCGATGAGTTCGACGCCTCGAAGTACGTGTTCGTGAACCAGTCGATGAAGAAGCGTGACACCACGCGTCTGATCGACATGCTCGTACAGACCTACGGTGCGACGACGATCTCACTCGTGCTGGACGCGTTCAAGGACCTGGGCTTCAAGTACGCGACCCAGGCCGGAATCACGATCTCCAAGAACGACGTGGTCGTACCGCCGGAGAAGCAAGAAATCCTCGACAAGTTCGACAAGATCGTCGGCGACATCACCGGTCAGTACGACGACGGTCTGATCACCCAGGAGGAGCGTCACGAGGCGGTCGTGGAGCAGTGGAACGCGGCTACCGACGAGGTCGCCGAGGCGATGGTCAACAACCTCGACGTGCTGAACCCCATCTTCATGATGGCCAACTCAGGCGCGCGTGGTTCCTTCAAGCAGATCCGCCAGCTGGCGGGGATGCGTGGGCTGATGGCTAACCCAAAGGGTGAAATCATCGAGCGCCCGATCAAGGCCAACTTCATGGAGGGCCTGTCGGTGCTCGAGTACTTCATCTCCACGCACGGTGCCCGAAAGGGTCTTGCCGACACGGCGCTGCGTACGGCCGACTCGGGCTACCTGACGCGGCGTCTGGTCGACGTCGCCCAGGACGTGATCATCCGCGAGGCGGACTGCGGTACCGAGGACTACATCGAAATGGTCGTCTTCAAGGCCGACGGGGAACCGAACGACGGTCTCGTCGGACGGATCGCGGCACAGCCGATCACGACCAAGCGCGGCCGCATGCTGGCCGAGCAGGGCGTTGAAATCGGACGTGCCGAGCTGGCCGAGATCGTCGAGGCCTTTGGCGACGAGCACGAGAAGGGCAGTGAGGTACGCGTGCCCGTGCGCTCGACGCTGAAGTGCGAGGCGCCCAGTGGCGTGTGCCAGGCCTGTTACGGGCGGGCAATGGCTACGGGTGCGCTTGCGCAGATCGGTGATGCGGTCGGCATCGTTGCGGCCCAGTCGATCGGTGAGCCCGGCACGCAGCTGACGATGCGTACGTTCCACACCGGCGGCGTCGCCGGCGCGGACATCACGCACGGTCTGCCGCGTGTGGTCGAGCTCTTCGAGGCACGTCGGCCCAAGGGTCTGGCGAAAATCGCCGAGGAGGACGGCGTCGTGACGATCGAAGAGACCGACAAAGCCCTGACGGTCCTCATCACCGACGAGGCCGGCGAGGAGCACCGCCACGCCTTCCCAAGGCGTACGCGCCTGTTCGTTAACTCGGGCGAGAAGATCGCCGCGGGACGCCAGCTCAATGAGGGGTCGGTCTACCCGCACGAGCTGCTCGCGATCCGCGGACGCACCGAGACCGAGCAGTATCTCGTCAAGGAGGTCCAGGAGGTCTACAAGTCCCAGGGCGTGGACATCGACGACAAGCACATCGAGCTGATCGTCCGTCAGATGCTCAAAAAGGTGCGGGTCGACCAAAAGGGCGACACCGACTACCTGCCGGGACAGTTCGTGGACCGCTTCGAGTTCGCCAAAATCAACGATGCGGTGGCCGAGAAAGGTGGCGAGTCAGCCCAGTATGAGGACATCATTCTGGGTATCACCAAGGCCTCGCTGAACACCGATTCGTTCCTCTCGGCGGCCTCCTTCCAGGAGACCACCAAGGTGCTCACCGACGCGGCGCTGGAAGGCAAGATCGACCGCCTCAACGGGCTCAAGGAGAACGTGATCATCGGCAAGCTGATCCCGGCGGCGACGGGCCTCAAGCGCTACCGGCGGATCGAGATCGAACCGTCGGAGCCGCTGCCCCGCGCGATCGACGATGTCGGCCTGCTCGACCAGGACGAGATCGCGGCCGAGCTCGGGCTCTCTGGCGGTGAGGGCTTCAACGGCGGCTATGGCCAGGAGTTCGACGCGGACCTCGCCTCGCTCGAGAAGATCGGCGCGGGCGGCACCGACCCTGGCTTCGCCGAGGAGCTCGCCGAGCTGGAGATCCCCGACGAGGGGCCCCTAGGCGAGTAAGGCTCAGCAGAACTAGCAGTAGCGGCAGTACCGATAGCGCAGTACCCGGGGGCGGCCACGCTGGTCGCCCCCGATGCTGTCTTGGCTGTGGTACTTGCTGCTCACCAGGCCTCGAGCGCGAGCGCCCACTCCTCCAGTCGCTGTGCCTCAGCCCGCATGAGCCCTAGCTCAGGGTCGGTTTGCACGAGCAGGGTCGGCGCTTGCCGCTCTTCGGCCCAGAGATGGCAGGCGTGGTTGAAGGCGTCGTCGATCCATGCAAGTGGGCGCCCATCCGCATATGTGCCGATCGCATCGAGCTTCCAGTGAGCGTTGGCACGCCCGACGGTGCGGGAAAAGCGCAGGAAGGGCAGGGCTTTGGGCAAGCCGAGCAGGTATGGGAGGTGTTCGTCCGCGCGCTCTTCCCAGCCGCTCGCCCAGACAAGCTCAAAGAGCGACGCGAGCGCGAGCAGGTGTGTGGCAGCGGTGGCCGAAAGGAAGTGGGGCATGCCCTCGATCACGTGGAAGGAACCATCGACTGACCCATCCATGTGCTTGCTCGGGACGCCGAACAGGGAGATAACGCCGTCGATGTCAACCATCAGCAGAGGCTTTGTGCTGCGGCCTTCTACTGGACCGACGCCGTCTTTAGCTTGCATAGAGGTGGGGACAGGTACTCTGCGCAGGACGGTTGATTCGCTTAGGCCGCTATCGCGGAGTAAAGCAGCAGCTGACCTCGGTCGATGGATCAACCCGTCAGCACCCTCTCAACTATGAACCTAGACATCGGAATCCTGCTTGCCCTCGCCTGCGCCTTCGTGGCCAACTTGGGCTTCTTCTACAAGCACAAGGGCGCCAACTCGGTGCCCAAGGTGCAGCCGATGCACCCGTGGCGCTCGGCCAAGTGCCTGTATTCCTCGAAGTGGTTCGCGCTGGGCATGCTGATCGCTACGGCCAGCTGGGGGCTGCACGTGGCAGCACTCGCGCTCGCGCCGATGTCGGTCGTCCAGGTCTCGCTGGCCGCCGGGGTGGTCTTCATCGCGGTCATGGCCGAGCGGATGTTCGGCTTTCAGGTCGGCCGCCGCCAATGGGTCGGGTTGACCCTGACCGCCGTCGGGCTCGTCCTGCTCGGGCTGACGCTGCCAAGCCTGCATGGCTCACACTCGCACTTCTCAGACGTGGCGATGATTTCCTTCGAGGCCGGTCTCTTCGGACTCGGCGGCCTGTTGATCATGGGCCCGCGCATGGGCGGCCCAGTCGAGCACCACGGCGTGATGCTGGGCGCGGCCTCTGGAATCCTCTTCGGCGTCTCCGACACGGCGATCAAGGCGCTGACCGGCATCACCGGCGCGCACGGCATCCTCGGGCTCGTGCTGAGTCCCTGGCTGATGGTCGCGGTGCTCGCCTCGATCATCGCCTTCTACGCCTCCGCCCGCGGCCTACAGGACGGAGACGCGGTCCCGGTTATCGCGGTAACGGGTACCGCCGCGAACATCGCGGGCATCGCCGGTGGGATCATCGTGTTCGGTGATCCGATGGCCGGCAGCCCCCTCGGAGTCGCAGTCCAGGCACTGGCTTTCGTGCTCGTGGTAGTCGCTTCCGCGCTCATGCCAGCGCCCGTTCGCGCGGCCGGCGTAGCCCAGAGCGCTTAGCGCTGCTAGCATCTGCGCCCGAATGCCAACGACCTCACAACTTGTGCGCAAGGGCCGCGTCGCTCCGAAGAAGAAGCTTGCGACCCCTGGCCTGAAGTCGGGCAAAGGCCGTAAGAAGAAGGTTGCGGCTCCGCAGCGTCGTGGCGTCTGCACCCGCGTCTACACGACGACCCCGAAGAAGCCTAACTCCGCCCTGCGCAAGGTTGCGCGTGTGCGTATCTCCGGCTCGATCGAGGTCACCGCCTACATCCCCGGTGAGGGACACAACCTGCAGGAGCACTCGGTAGTGCTCGTGCGCGGCGGTCGCGTCAAGGATCTTCCTGGTGTGCGTTACAAGGTTGTACGCGGAACGCTCGATGCCGCTGGCGTGAGTGACCGCAAGAAGGCGCGCTCGCAGTACGGCGTGAAGAAAAAGTAGCTCATGCCCCGTCGCGCAGCCGCCCAAATCCGGCCCGTCGAGCCGGACCCCGTCCACCGCTCGAAGCTCGTGCAGCAGGTCATCAACAAGGTGATGCTGGACGGCAAGAAGTCGACCGCCGAGAAGATCGTCTATGACGCCCTCGCGATCATCGCCGAGCGCAGCGACAAAGACCCGGTAGAGACACTCGAGGCTTCGATCAGGACCCTTACGCCTTCGCTCGAGGTGCGCTCACGCCGCGTCGGTGGTGCGACCTACCAGGTGCCCGTCGAGGTCCCAGCAGCGCGCGCCCGCACCCTGGCCGTCCGCTGGCTCGTCGAGTTCGCCCGCCAGCGTCGCGAGAAGACGATGGCACAGCGTCTTGCCAACGAGCTGACGGATGCCGGCTCTCAGCAGGGCGGCGCCTACAAGCGCAAGGACGACATTTACCGCATGGCGCAGGCCAATAAGGCCTTCGCCCACTACCGCTGGTAAGCGGTTCGAGGATACGGCGCGATACTGCGTCCTCGGTCGCTCGTGTGCGAAGCACACTTCGCTCCCTGCGTCCTTGTCTCGCTTGATCCTCGAACCGCTTACTGGGTGAGTGTCGGCTAGCTCACCGGGCTCTTATCCACTGGAGCAGATCGAGTACGCGTGCGCGCATGCACAGAACGAGCCGGCGGCGGCGGATTGCATCCTCCCGCTCGATCCGCCGGAGGTGGCGCGACCTTCGAGACTCGCGCCCAGGCGGTCCAGATATCCACGAGCCTTTCCCCGGCCAGAGATTGCGGTTCAGTGCCACGCGGTCCATCGTAAAGGCTGGGTGTAGACACTTGACGAAAGAAGCTTAGGTACCTAACCTTTCGGTACCAAATGTCTTCCGTCAGCACAGCCCCGCCGATGCACTCGCCGGCCGCCTCAGATCGGATCGAGCCCTACGTCTGGAAGGTCGCAGGCGTCGTGATCTTGGGGATGATCATGTCGATCCTCGATACGACGATCGTCAACGTCGCGCTACGCACGCTCGGGCACGACCTACACAGCTCGATCTCGCAGATCCAGTGGGTCGTGACCGGTTACCTGCTCTCGCTCGCGGCGGTCATCCCCGTGACCGGCTGGGCCGCGCGGCGCTTCGGGGCGCGACGCGTGTACATGGTCTCGCTCGTGCTCTTCACGCTCGGCTCGGGCCTCTGTGCGGTCGCAAGCACGACGACGACGCTCGTGCTCTTCCGTGTCCTGCAGGGAGCGGGTGGCGGCATGATCATGCCCGTTGGGCAGCTGATCATGGCCCAGGTCGCTGGCCCGCAACGGATGGGGCGCGTAATGGGGATCGTCTCGATGCCCGCGATGCTCGCGCCGATCCTCGGCCCGGTCGTCGGCGGGGCGATCCTGCAGAACCTGCACTGGTCGTGGATCTTCCTCGTCAACCTGCCCGTCGGCGCGATCGCTCTCCTGGCGGCTTGGCGGATCATCCCCCACACCGAATCGGGAGCCGCCGGACGCCTGGACGTTGTCGGGCTGGCGCTGCTCTCGACCGCTTCGAGCGCGCTCGTCTACGGGCTCTCGCAGCTCGGCACGAACAGCCATCTGACGGCTGCGATCGTGGTCGTGCCGACGCTCATAGGCCTGCTCCTCGCGGGGATCTTCTGCTGGCACGCGCTGCGCGTCGAGCGTCCCTTGCTCGACATCCGGCTGTACGCCAACCGGGTCTTCGGAGCGGCTTCGCTGACGACCTTTGGGCTCGGCGCGGCGCTCTTCGGGGCGATGATCCTTGTACCTCTCTACTACCAAGAGGTGCGCCACGAGAGCGTGATCCTCACGGGCCTTTTGACCGGACCGCAGGGACTCGGCATGCTGCTCGTGATGCCCCTCGCCGGGCGTCTCAGCCAACGCTTCGGTGGCGGGCGGGTGGCGATCTTTGGCGTCTCGATCCTTGCGCTGAGCACGCTGCCGTTGGCGTTCGTCGGCCCGAGCACCTCGATCCTTGAGATCTCGCTGATCTTGGTCGTGCGCGGCGTCGGGATCGGCTTCTCCTTCATGCCGGCGATGACCGCCGCCTTTGCCTCGCTACGCCCCGAGCAGCTCTCCGATGCCACCCCGCAGCTGAACGTGCTGCAGCGGATCGGCGGTGCGATTGGCACAGCGGTGCTCGCGGTGGTGCTCCAGCGCGCGAGCGGCAGCAACCCTTCGCTGGCAAAGCTCGCTGATGCCTTCGACGCTGCCTACTGGGGCTCGCTCGTGATCGCGGTGCTCTCGCTGATTCCCTGCATCGTGCTGCTGCGCGCCGAGAACCCGCGTGCGCGCCTGAGCGGGCCGGCGTCCAATGCCGAGGCGGCAATCGAGCCGCTGGGAAGCTAGGTAAGCGTGATGGCGATCAGGACCCAGGTCAAGGATTCCGAGGCGAGCGACGAGACAAGCCCGCGCGATGTGGAGCTGCTCGAGCCTGAAGGGAGCCTTCCGTGGTGTTTTCCGCACGCTCTCGCGCCTACGCGGTCGCGATACGCACCTCGGTGCATCCGAGCTCAGTCACGCCCAGTTCGAGCTGCTCGCGGAGCTTGCCGAGCGCGGTGGGCTGCCCGCGGGGGAGCTCGCGATCGCGGCAGAACTCTCACCCGGCACGGTAACCCAGATGCTTGACCACCTCGCTGAGTGCGGACACGTCGAGCGTGTTCGCTCTGAGTCCGACCGGCGGGTCGTCGTTTCGCGCTTGACGCCCCAGGGGCGACGCAAGCTGACGGCCAAGCGTGAGGCCTGGAAGGGTCGCTGGGAGCAGGCGCTCAGCGAGTTCGACGTGGAGGAGCTGCGAATCGCCAGGCGGGTGCTCACACGGGTGGGGGCGATGCTCGCAGAACCACCCGTAGAGCCCCGTCCTGCACGTGCGCAAACCCTCAGTTCAGCGGTGCAACAGCGCGCTCAGAAGTGAGAATTCCTCTGCTATAGTCGGCACCGCGTCGCGGGTGGACGCTGCCGTAGCACCGTGCCCCGCGGAGTACCTCAAAGATGGAGACCTCGAGCACATAACCACGCGAACCGGTCCTGCGAAGACCAGCAGCGCGCGTGGGCCCGAAGGGCCCATTTTTTTGTCCGCACGCCCCGCCCAGCCACGAACCCGGATGCCGATAGATGCCACGTAAGTTCTCACTAGAAAAGACCCGCAACATCGGGATCATGGCGCACATCGACGCCGGTAAGACGACGACGACTGAGCGCATCCTTTACTACACCGGTCGCACCTACAAGATCGGTGAGGTGCACGAGGGTGCTGCAGTCATGGACTGGATGGAGCAGGAGCAGGAGCGTGGCATCACGATCACCTCCGCCGCCACCACGGCGCAGTGGAAAGACCACCGCATCAACATCATCGACACGCCCGGGCACGTGGACTTCACGGTCGAGGTTGAGCGCTCGTTGCGCGTGCTCGACGGTGCAATTGCGCTGTTTGACTCCGTCGCCGGCGTCGAGCCCCAGTCAGAGACGGTCTGGCGCCAGGCCGACAAGTACCACGTGCCGCGCATTGCCTACATCAACAAGATGGACCGCATCGGCGCCGACTTTGACAAAGGCGTGCAGACGATGATCGATCGCCTCGGCGCTCACCCCGTGCCGATCCAGCTGCCGATCGGCGCTGAGGGCGACTTCCTTGGCGTGGTGGACCTCGTCGCGATGAAAGCGATCGTCTACAAGGACGAGATGGGCAAGGAAGTCGACGAAACAGAGATCCCCGAGCATCTCGTCGAAGCGGCCACCGCCGCGCGCGAACACCTGCTCGAGGAGGTCTCCCATTACGACGACGCGCTGCTGGAGCTGCTGCTCGAGGAGGCCGAGATCCCGCAGGAGGTCCTCAAGAGCGCGATCCGTAAGGCCACGCTCTCGACCAAGTTGACCCCGGTGCTGTGCGGCTCCTCCTTTAAGAACAAGGGTGTGCAGCCGCTGCTCGACGCGGTCATCGACTACCTGCCCTCGCCGCTGGATGTGCCGGCGGTGCTCGGTACCGAACTGATCAAAGGCGAGGAGGAGGAGCGCAAAGTCGAGCGTCACGCCGATGACTCCGAGCCCTTTGCGGCGCTGGCCTTCAAGATCGCGGCCGACCCCTATGTCGGCAAGCTCACCTACTTCCGTGTCTACTCGGGTGAACTCGAGGCGGGCTCGAAGGTGCTCAACGTCGGTAGCGGTCGCACCGAGCGCATCGGGCGCATCCTGATGATGCACGCCAATGAGCGCGAGGAGGTCGAGAAGGTCTACGCCGGCGACATCGCCGCGGCCGTGGGGATCAAGCAGGTCATCACCGGCGACACGCTCGCTGACCCTGCGCACCCGATCCACCTCGAGAACATCACCTTCCCCGAGCCTGTGATCAAGGTCGCGGTCGAGCCGAAGACGAAGGTCGACCAAGAGAAGATGTCGGTCGCCCTCGGTCGTCTCGCGGAGGAGGACCCGACCTTCCAGGTGCGCACCAACGAGGAGACCGGCCAGACCGAGATCTCGGGCATGGGCGAGCTACACCTCGAGGTGCTCGTCGACCGCATGAAGCGCGAGTTTGGCGTCGAGGCGAACGTCGGGCGTCCGCAGGTCTCCTACCGCGAGACCGTACGTGGCACGGTCGAGAAGGTCGAAGGCAAGTTCGTGCGCCAGACCGGTGGCTCAGGGCAGTTCGGCGTGGTCTTCATCGACCTCGAGCCAGCACCCGGCGTGGGCTTCGACTTCATCAACAAGATCAAGGGTGGAAACATTCCATCCGAATACATCCCCGCCGTCAAGAAGGGGATCGAAGAGGCGCTCGACAACGGCGTCAAGGCCGGCTACCCGATGGTCGATCTGCGTGTGACGCTTGTCGATGGCAAGTACCACGACGTCGACTCCTCGGAAATCGCCTTCAAAGTTGCTGGCTCGCTCGCCTTCAAAGAGGCAGCGAAGCGCGCCAAGCCGGTGCTGCTCGAGCCGATCTTCGCGGTTGAGGTCGTCACACCGGAGGACTTTCTCGGCGACGTGATCGGAGATCTTTCGCGTCGGCGTGGTCGTGTGGAGGGTCAGGAGCGCCGCGGCAACGCGCTCGCGGTCACCGCACGTGTGCCGCTGTCGGAGATGTTTGGCTACGCCACCGATCTGCGCTCCAACACGCAGGGTCGCGCGAACTACACGATGCAGTTCGAGGCCTACGAGGAGGTCCCGCCGAACATCGCCGAGAAGATCGTCGAAGCGCGGACGGGCGAGCCGGTCCCGGCCTGAGAGAGCAGTCCCAGCGAGACGCAGTAGGAAGCGCTGCAGTACCCGCCAGTCAAGGAACACCGCATTTAGATAGATTTCTGAGGTTCGCCTCCACAGAGGCGGGCATAAAGTCGATACAGGAGCGAGCATAAAGTGGCGAAGGAGAAGTTCGAGCGCGACAAGCCGCACGTCAACGTCGGGACCATCGGTCACATCGACCATGGCAAGACGACGCTGACCGCTGCCATCACGACGGTGCTGGCCGAGCACGGAGGCGCGGAAGCCCGCACCTTTGCTGAGATCGACAACGCGCCCGAGGAGAAGGAACGAGGGATCACGATCGCCACCTCGCACGTCGAGTACCAGACGGAGAATCGTCACTACGCCCACGTCGACTGTCCGGGGCACGCCGACTACGTGAAGAACATGATCACGGGCGCTGCGCAGATGGACGGCGCGATCCTGGTGGTCTCCGCAGCGGACGGACCGATGCCGCAGACGCGCGAGCACATCCTGCTCGCCCGCCAGGTCGGCGTCCCCTACATCGTCGTGTTCCTCAACAAGGCCGACATGGTCGACGACGAGGAGCTGCTGGAGCTCGTCGAGGTCGAGGTGCGCGAGCTCCTCTCCGAGTACGACTTCCCCGGCGACGACATCCCCTTCATCACGGGCTCGGCGCTGAAGGCGCTCGAAGGCGATGAGGCCTACAAGCAGAAGATCCTCGACCTCGCCTCGGCGCTGGACACCTACATCCCAGAACCGGTCCGCGAGCTCGACAAGCCTTTCCTGATGCCGGTCGAGGATGTCTTCTCGATCACCGGCCGTGGCACCGTCGCCACGGGTCGCATCGAGCAGGGCATCGTCAACACCGGCGACACGGTGGAAATCGTCGGCGTCCACGACTCGACCTCCACGGTCGTGACCGGCGTTGAGATGTTCCGCAAGATCCTCGACCAGGGTCAGGCCGGCGACAACGTCGGCTGCCTGCTGCGAGGCACCAAGCGCGAGGAGATCGAGCGCGGCCAGGTGCTCTGCAAGCCCGGCTCGATCACGCCGCACACCAAGTACAAGGCAGAGGTCTACGTGCTCAAGAAGGAGGAGGGTGGACGTCACACCCCGTTCTTCACCGGCTACAGGCCTCAGTTCTACTTCCGTACCACCGACGTCACCGGCGTGGCCAAGCTGCCCGACGGTGTCGAGATGGTCATGCCCGGCGACAACGTCCAGATGGAGATCGAGCTGATCCAGCCGATCGCCATGGACCAGGGACTGCGTTTCGCCATCCGCGAGGGTGGCCGCACGGTCGGCTCGGGCGTGGTCACGGAGATCGTTCAGTAGCACCTGCGCGCAAGCGCACATTTGTAGTCCGATACGACTAAGACAGCCCACCGCTGAGGTGTGGCGGCGACGGGGCGGGTCCCGCGAGGAACGTCCGCCCCTTTCGCCGCCAGCGGGGGCCCGGCGGGAGCTTCTGCCGGCCACAGCAAGCAGCGAGCGCAGTAAGACACGAGCAAGACCAGACCGAGACAGACAACGAGAGCACTAGAAAGAACTAATGGCAGCCGCCAACCAAAACAAGATCCGCATTCGCCTCAAGGCATACGACACCTCGGCCATCGAGTCCGCGGCCAAGGAGATCGTTGAGACCGCCACCCGTACGGGGGCGAGCGTTTCGGGTCCGGTGCCGCTGCCGACCGAGAAGAACGTCTACTGCGTGATTCGCTCACCTTTCAAGGACAAGGACTCCCGCGAGCATTTCGAGATCCGCACGCACAAGCGCCTGATCGACATCCACCAGCCGACCCCCAAGACGGTCGACTCGCTGCAGCGCCTTGATCACCTTCCCGCCGGCGTCGACATCGAGATTCGTCTCGCTACGTGATGCCCGCGATTCTCGCCAAGAAGATCGGGATGACCCAGGTATTCCAGGAGGACGGAAGCCTCGCGCGGGTAACCGTGCTGGAGGCTGGGCCGTGCCCGGTGACGGCGATTCGCACCGCTGAGCGCGACGGCTATGAGGCCGTGCAGCTGGCGTTTGGGCTGACCAAGGAGAAGCACCTCTCAAAGCCGGAGCTCGGACATCTGAAGAAGGCCGATGCGCCGCCGATGCGCACGCTCGTGGAGTTCCGCGATGAGGCCGGTGAGCTACAGGTCGGCGAGACGGTCACGGTCGAGGTCTTCGAGGTCGGCACGCATGTGAAGATCGCCGGTACCTCCAAGGGCAAGGGCTTTCAGGGAACGATCAAGCGTCACAACTTCGCCAGTGGCCCGAAGTCGCACGGCTCGCACAACGTGCGCGCGCCCGGCTCGATCGGCGCCTCGGCGTGGCCCGCACGCGTGATGAAGGGGATCCGTGGCCCGGGCCAGATGGGCAACAAGCGCGTGACCCAGAAGGGTCTTGAGATCGTCGACGTGCAGGCTCAGAAGAACCTTTTGCTGGTGCGCGGTTCGGTCCCCGGCCCGTCCGGCTCGATCGTGGAGGTCCGCAGCGATGGCTGAGGCACCAATACTGGGTGCGAGCTCCAAGAAGATCAAGCTCGAGGATTCGGCCTTCGGGGCACGTTTCTCCGAGCCGCTCGTACACCAGAGCGTGCGCGCCGAGCAGGCCGCACGCCGCCGTGGCACAGCCGCCACGAAGACACGCGCGATGGTCTCCGGTGGTGGCGCCAAGCCATGGCGTCAGAAGGGCACCGGCCGCGCCCGCGCGGGCTCGAACCGCTCACCGATCTGGACCGGAGGAGGCGTGGCCTTCGGCCCGCACCCGCGCTCCTACACCTTCAAGGTCAACCGCAAGGAGCAGCGCGCTGCACTGCGCAGCGGGCTTTCACTGCACGCCCAGCGCGGCTCGCTGGCGATCCTCGACGCCTCTGTCTTCTCGGCGCCAAAGACGCGCCAAGCGCGCCGAGCTGCTCGACGACTGGAACCAGCGGGGATCGACGCTCGTGGTGCTCGCTCCCGAGGAGTCCGCGGCGGCCTTGTCCTTCCGCAACCTCAAGCGCGTCGCGGTGCTGACGCCCGAGAATGTTGGCGTTACCGACCTGCTTGGCGCCGCCACCCTGCTGATCTCTGAAGGCGCACTCGAGGCGCTCACCGCCCGCACCGGCAAACCCCGCGAGGAGGTAGAGGCCTGATGGAACACACCCAGGTGATCATCCGTCCGGTCGTCTCGGAGAAGAGCTACGTGCTCTCCGCCGCCGATCGCTACACCTTCCGCGTTCACTCCGACGCGCACAAGACCCAGATTCGCCAGGCCGTCGAGGCGCTCTTCGACGTGCACGTGGTCGAGGTCCGCACGCTCAGCGTGAAGTCCAAGCCCAAGCGCCGCGGCAACACCAAGGGACGCACACGCAACTGGAAGAAGGCAATCGTGCAGGTGCGCCCCGGCGAGTCAATTCCGATCTTCCAGGGCCTACAAGCCCTCGAGGGATAAGCCATGCCGATTCGCAAGCCAAAGCCGACGAGCCCAGGGATGCGCTTCGTCTCCTATCCGGATTTCGCTGAGATCACCAAGGATCGTCCCGAGAAGACGCTCGTCGAAGGTCTCAAGAAGAGCGGCGGGCGCAACGCGCTCGGGCGCAAGACCGCCCGCCACCGCGGCGGCGGTGCCAAGCGCGCCTACCGGCGTGTCGATTTCAAGCGTCGCAAGGACGGCGTAGACGCGCGCGTTGCCGCGATCGAGTACGACCCCAACCGCTCGGCATACATCGCGCTGCTGCACTACCTCGACGGCGAGAAGCGCTACATCCTGGCCCCCCAGCGTCTGACGGTTGGCATGACAGTCTCCTCCGGGCCGACGGCAGACATCGCGGTCGGCAACTGCATGGAGCTCGCACGGATGCCGGTCGGCACCGTGGTCCACAACATCGAGCTGCAGCCCGGTCGCGGTGGGCAGATGGCACGCTCGGCCGGCGCCTCGGCACAGCTGATGGCCAAGGACGGTGAGATGGCGACCCTGCGACTTCCCTCCGGGGAGATGCGCATGGTGCGCGCCGAGTGTCGCGCCACGGTCGGCACGATCGGCAACACAGAGCATCAGAACGTGAAGGTCGGCAAGGCGGGGCGCAAGCGCCACATGGGCGTGCGTCCGCAGACACGTGGTGTGGCGATGAACCCGGTCGATCACCCGCACGGCGGCGGCGAGGGCTCGACCACCGCCGGCCGTCATCCGGTGACGCCCTGGGGTGTGCCCACGCTCGGCTACCGCACGCGCAAAAAGAACAAGACCTCTAGTCGATACATCGTGCGCGGACGCAGGCGCGGGAAGGGCAAGCAACGATGAGCCGCGTGGCCGTGGAAGGTGGTAGACGATGAGCCGCTCTAGCAAGAAGGGCCCGTGGGTGGAAGAGCGCCTGATGACGCGCGTCGAAGCGTTGAACGCTGCGAACAACAAAAAAATGCTGCGCACCTGGTCGCGTGCCTCGACGATCTTCCCGGAGATGGTCGGCCACACGATCGCGGTTCACGACGGCAAGAAACACGTGCCGGTCTTCATCAGCGAGTCGATGGTCGGTCACAAGCTCGGCGAGTTCGCGCCCACGCGCGTGTTCCGCGGGCATGCCGGCTCAGGGAAGGTCCGCTAGTGAGCGCCGAGGAGGAGACGACCGGGCCGGCGCCGCAAGACGTGACCGGCGAGGCTCCCGAGGAGCCGACTGCTGCCAAGAAACCGGCCGCCAAAAAAGCCCCTGCGGCGAAAAAAGCCTCTAAGAGCGCTGCCGCCGAGAAAAAGCCAGCTGCCAAGAGCAAAGCTGATGCTGAGAAAGAAGCATCCGGTGAGGCGTCCTCCGAGCCCGATGGTCAACAGGACACGCTAAAAGCTCCCGCGAAAAAACGGGCGGCGAAAAAAGCAGCGAGCGCTAAAGCCGCCGCCCCCGGTGACACTGGGGAGGCGCAGGAGGCCGCGAAGGCGCAGGACGCGGCGAAGCCCTCAAAAAAACTCGGTCGGCGTGCCGGTGCGAGCGTCAAAGCCAAGCCCACCCGCAGAGTAGTTGCGGCGCACGCTCGCTACGTACGCACCTCGGCTCGCAAGGCGCGCATGGTCTGCGGACACATCCGCGGCAAGTCCGTTCAGGAGGCACGCGCTATCCTCGCCTTCACCCCTCGTGAGGTAGCGCGCGACTGGAGCAAGCTGCTGGAGTCCGCGGTGGCCAACGCCGAGAGCAACCACGAGCTGCTCGAGGACGATCTGATCGTCCGCGAGGCCTACGCCGACGAAGGACCGACGATCAAGCGCTTTCGCCCGCGCGCTATGGGACGGGCAACACCGATCCGCAAGCGCACGAGCCACCTGACGATCACCTTGACCCCGCGCCCCGAACCAGCCAACACCAAACGAAACGCTTAGAGAGACTGAGAAATGGGACAGAAGGTTCATCCAGAGGCTATGCGCGTGGGTTACATCCACGACTGGAAGTCCAACTGGTACAACGAGAAGAACTTCGCGGAGTACCTCGCCGAGGACGTGCGGGTGCGCGAGCACATCATCAAGAAGCTCGCCCACGCAGGTCTCTCTGACATCACGATCCGTAAGGACGCCAACGAGCTCGAGGTCAATATCCATACGGCACGTCCGGGGATCGTGATCGGCAAGTCAGGCACCGAAGTCGACGCGCTGCGCCGCGATCTGCACCGCATGACCTCCAAGCAGATCAAGGTCAACATCCTTGAGATCAAGCGCCCCGAGCTAGACGCCAAGCTCGTCGCGCAGTCGATCGCCGAGCAGCTCCAGAACCGCGTCGCTTTCCGTCGTGCGATGAAGCGTGCGCTGACCAGCGCGATGCGCTCCGGCGCCAAGGGCGTCAAGGTCCAGGTCGCCGGTCGTCTCGGTGGCGCTGAGATGGCGCGCACCGAAAGCTACTCCGACGGCCGCGTGCCGCTGCACACGATGCGCGCTGATATCGACTACGGCTTTTATGAGGCACGCACGACCTTTGGGCGCATCGGCGTGAAGTGCTGGGTAAACAAGGGCGAAATCATGCCCGAGGGCTACACAGGTGCTGACCTCACCGACATGACCGCACCTGCACCGCCGAGCAACGACCGCGACAGTCGCGGCGGACGCGATGGTCGCGACGGACGTGGACGTGGACGCGGCGCCGGTGGTCCCGGCGGCGGGCGTGGACCCGGTGGTGGACGTAGTCCAGGCGGCGGCGGGCGTGGCCCGGGTGGTGCCGGCGGAGGTCGTGGACCCGGTGGCGGCGGGCGTGGCCCGGGCGGTGGCGGTCGTGGTCCCGGTGGGCCGGGTGGCGGCGGTCGTGGACCGAGTGGAGGAGGCGGACGCTGATGCTGTCCCCCAAGCGTGTCAAGCACCGCAAGCAGCACCGCGGCCATCGCCGTGGGACCTCGCGTGGTCAGCTGCATGTCCAGTTCGGCGAGTATGGCCTGAAGGCGCTCGAGGGCGGCTGGCTGACGAACCGCCAGATCGAGGCTGCTCGTATCGCGATGACTCGCAAGATCAAGCGTGGCGGCAAGGTCTGGATCAACGTCTTTCCGGACAAGCCCGTTACCAAGAAGCCGGCTGAGACGCGCATGGGCTCAGGCAAGGGCTCGCCCGAAGGCTGGGTCGCGGTCGTGAAGCCCGGACGAGTGATGTTTGAGCTGGCCGGTGTATCGGAGCCGCTCGCCCGCGAAGCGATCCGGCTGGCCGCACACAAGCTCCCCGTGAAGACCAAGTTCGTGCTGCGCGAGGACTGAGGAAGAGCGATGAAGGCAAGCGAACTACGCGATCTTGATGACGGCGAGCTGACCAAGCGCGTCGTTGAGTTGGGCAAAGAGGTCTTTGGGCTGCGCTTCGCTAACGCGACGGGCGAACTCGACGACACGGCGGGCCTCGGGCGCGCCAAGCGCGACCTCGCCCGTGCGCTGACCGTGACCCGCGAGCGCGAGCGCGCGCAGGGCAACTGAGATACAGACAGGATGAATTGAGACGACATGGCTGACGAACCCGACAACGAGACAACGGAGACGCCTGAGGCGCAGGCCCCTGAAGAGGCGGTCCAGGACGCGCCGGTAGAGCCGGCCGAGAGTGAGGCGCCCGCCGAGGCTGCTTCGGAGGTCGAGCCCGCTGAGGTCGTCGCCGAGGCACCCCACGAGCCGGCCGAGCCGGTCGTGCAACTGCCGCCAAAGGAGCGTCGCCGCAAAGCGCGCTCGGCGCACTCCGGCGAGGCACGCGCTGCGCGCACGCCCGAGCAGCGCCACGCTGACCGTGTCGCTGAGCGCCGCACAAAGGCCGTGCGCCGTCGCGCTCGCCGCCTGCAGGAACGCGCCAAAGCAGCTGAGCGCCGCGCCAACGCGCCCGCGCCGGAGCCGCTTGCGCCTGTGCACGCTCCCGTCGAGGGTCAGCGCCGTGTTCGCCAGGGTGTGGTCGTCTCCGACAAGGCCGCCAAGACGATCACCGTGCGCATCGACATCGCGCGCCGTCACCGTCGCTACGAGAAGATCGTGCGCAGCTCGAGCACGGTGCACGCCCACGACGAGAACAACGACGCCAACGAGGGCGACATCGTGCGCGTGATCGAGAGCCGGCCGCTGTCGCGGACCAAGCGTTGGGCGCTCGTCGACGTGTTGGAGCGTGCGCGATGATCCAGAACGAGACACGCCTGCGCGTGGCTGACAACTCCGGTGCGCGCGAAATCCTCTGCATCCGCGTTAAGGGTGGCTCCCAGCGCCGCTACGCCTTCGTCGGCGATGTGATCACCGCAACGGTCAAGCAGGCCAACCCCCAGGGCACGGTCAAAAAGGGCGAGGTCGTGACCGCGGTGGTCGTGCGCACGAAGAAGCCGATCGGGCGCGAGGACGGCACCTACATCGCCTTCGACGAGAACGCCGCGGTGATCATCGATGATCAGAACAACCCGCGCGGCACACGCGTCTTTGGCCCGGTTGCGCGCGAACTACGCGAGCGCAACTTCATGAAGATCGTCTCGCTGGCGCCTGAGGTCCTGTGATGGCTCGGCGCAAAGCATCCACGCCGAGCAAGCGCAATCTGAAGATCCGCTCCGGCGACCACGTCGAGGTGATCTCCGGCAAGGATCGCGGCAAGAGCGGGCGCGTGCTGCGGGTCGACCCGACCCGCGAGCGTGTGGTCGTCGAGGGCCTGAACATGGTCAAGCGTCACACGCGGCCCTCCCAGGTCGCTGGTGCTCAGAGCGAGGCCCAGATGGGCGGCGTGATTGAGCGCGAGAACGGGATTCACGTCTCTAACGTGATGCTGCTCGACGCCAAGGGCAAGCGCACACGCGTGCGCATCGAACGTGAGGGCGGCAAGCGCTACCGCGTCGCCAAGAGCACCGGCACGAGGCTCGACTGAAATGGCCACGATGACCGAGACCCCACCCGCCCGACTGAAGATCCGCTACCTCGAGGAGATCCGTCCTGCGCTTGTCGAGCGCTTCGGCTACACCTCGGTAATGCAGGCTCCAAAGCTCGAGAAGATCACTCTCAACATGGGCGTTGGGCTCGCCAAGCAGGACTCGAAAATGCTCAAGGCAGCCACCGAACAGCTGGCGGCAATTGCCGGCCAGCAGCCGAGCGTGCGCCGTGCGCGCAAGTCGATCGCGGCCTTCAAACTGCGCGAGGGTATGCCCGTCGGCGTCGCGGTGACGCTGCGCGCCGAGCGCAGCTACGAGTTCCTCGACCGGCTCGTCTCGATCGCGATCCCCCGTATTAGAGACTTCCGTGGGCTGAGCGCGCGCTCCTTCGACGGGCGCGGCAACTACTCGATGGGCGTCAAGGAGCAGATCATCTTCCCCGAGATCGACTACGACGCGATCGACATGGTTCGCGGCCTGGATATTACGATCACGACCTCGGCTGCCTCTGACATCGAGGCCTACGCGCTGCTGGCCGCCTTCGGGTTGCCGTTCTCCCCCGAGCGGCGCCCCAAGGGCTATGACCCTGAGGCTGATGCTGCCGCGGAACGCGCCCACGAAGAGGCCGAGGCAGCGAGTGCCGCCGCTGCGCAAGCCGCCGCTGAAGCACCACCCCCGCCGCCGACCGCGAAAGAGAAGAAGGCGGCGGAGAAGGCTGCAGCTGAGCAGGCCGAGGCCGACGAGGCTCAGGCAGCGGAGCCCGAGGGCGAAGCGGCCAGCGAGGCGCCCGCGGCCGAGGACTCGGTCGAGACGCCCCAGGCCGAGGAGCCCAGCGACCAGGAGCCGCAGGCCGAGGAGTCGAGCACGCCCGAGGCCGAGGAGACCAACGAGACCGAGCCGCCGGCCGAGCCGCTGGCGTCCGCGGATGAGACAAGCAGCGAGCCCACCGAGAAGGAGACCAGCGACTGATGGCCAAGACTTCCCAGCGCGTCAAGCAGGCGCGGACTCCCAGATTCAAAACACGTGCCTATACTCGCTGCACCCGTTGCGGCCGGCCGCGCGCGGTGTACAGGAAGTTCGGGGTGTGCCGCATCTGCCTTCGCGAGCTCGCCCACAATGGTCAGATCCCCGGGATGACCAAGTCCTCCTGGTAGAGGTCTGAAAAGAGAGCCAGAACTATGTCAATGACCGATCCGATAGCCGACTTCCTGACGCGCGTGCGCAACGCGATCCATGCTGCGCACGAGACCGTCGAGCTGCCCGCCTCCAAGCTCAAGGGTGAGCTCGCACGCATCCTCGACGAGCAGGGCTACATCGACTCCTGGTCGGTCATCGCGCCGCCCGAGGGCGGCCCCGGGCAGCTGATCCAGATCCGCCTTAAGTACACCGAGGACCGCCGCTCGGCGATCTCCGGGCTAAAGCGCGTCTCCCGCCCGGGCCGGCGCACCTATGTCGACGCGAAGCACATCCCCAAGGTGCTCGGCGGCATGGGCACCTCGATCATCTCCACCTCCCACGGCGTCATGACCGGTCACGACGCTCGCGCTGCCGGCGTCGGCGGCGAGGTCCTCGCGCAGGTCTGGTGAGCTGAGCATGTCCCGAATTGGCAGACAGCCCATCCCCGTGCCCAGCGGCGTGACCGTCTCGATCGAGCCGGAGGAGGTCCGCGTGAACGGACCCAAAGGCGAACTCTCAGAGCGCGTGCACCGCGACATCGAGGTCACCCAGGAGGGTGATCAGCTGATCGTGAAGCGTCCCACCGACCGTGGTGAACACCGTGCGCTGCACGGGCTCACCCGCTCGCTCGTGGCAAACATGGTCCAAGGCGTTACCGCTGGCTATGAGAAGCGTCTTGAGATCCAGGGCGTCGGCTACCGCGCACAGCTGAAGGGCAAGAACCTCGAGCTTGCCGTCGGCTATTCGCACCCGGTCCCGATCCCGGCGCCCGACGGCATCGAATTCGAGGTGCCTCAGCCGACGCGCGTCGTGGTCAAAGGCATCTCCAAGCAGCTCGTCGGCGAGACCGCTGCGATCATCCGCAAGCAGCGCCCGCCCGAGCCTTACAAGGGCAAGGGCATCCGCTACGAGGGCGAGTACGTCCAGCGCAAGGTAGGCAAGCGCGCATGAGCACGTATGGCTGCGCTGGATCTGCGTCCTCGGTCGCTCGTGTGCGGAGCACACTTCGCTCCCTGCGTCCTTGCCCAGCTTGCCCTACGTGCTCATGCGAGCGCGTGGCATTGAGGAGGTTCGCGTCATGAGCGTCATCACCAAGGAGAACCGCCGCCTCAAGCGTCGCCGCCGTGTGCGCGCGAAGATCTCGGGTACCGCAACGCGTCCACGGATCTCTGTGTTCCGCTCCAACCGCGGTCTCTCTGCGCAGCTGATCGACGACGTCTCCGGGCACACGCTTGCCGCCGTGCATTGGTTTGAGGCCGATCTACAGAAAGCCAACAAAGCCGAGCGCGCAACTCGCGCCGGGCAATTGCTCGCCGAACGTGCCAAGCAGGCAGGCATCTCAGAGGCCGTCTTTGACCGTGGCGGTTACCGCTACCACGGCCACGTTCGCGCCTTCGCCGAGGCAATCCGCGAGGCGGACATCACCGTCTAGCGCCCTAGCGCACTCGTCCTCTATCCAGCTACCGCTACTCTCTCCCTCCTTATGTCCATTTCAATCGATCGCTCAGTCAACCAGGCCGGCCTGGATCTCCAGGAGCGCGTGGTCGAGATCAACCGCGTCGCCAAGGTCGTCAAGGGCGGTCGGCGCTTCTCCTTCACCGCGCTGGTTGTGGTCGGCGACGAACGCGATGTCGTAGGTGTCGGCTACGGCAAGGCCAACGAGGTCCCGCTCGCGATCCAGAAGGGCGTGGAGCGCGCCAAGAAGGACCTCTTCCGCGTGCCCAAGCACGGCTCGACGATCACCCACCAGACGACGGGCGTCTTCGGTGCGGGACGTGTCTTCTTGAAGCCGGCCGCCCCCGGTACCGGCGTGATCGCCGGTGGTGGCGTGCGCGCGGTGCTCGAGCTCGCGGGTATCCACGACATCCTTTCCAAGAGCCTCGGCACGCAGAACCCGATCAACCTCGTCAAGGCCACGATCGCCGGCCTGCGTGGTCTGAGCACGCCCGCTGAGATCGCCACGCTGCGTGGCTTGAGCATCAACAAGGTGCTCGGGCTGAGCGCTGGCGAGGAAGCTGTCACTGGCACGATTGAGGCCGCAAACGGCGAGACGGAGACAGCGTCGGCCGCTGAGGAGCCCGTGGTCGCGACCGAGGGAGCCCCCTCCTGATGGCCGAGTTGAGCGTCACGCAGCGTCGTTCCAAGAACGGCGCGAACGTCAAACGACTCGATACGCTGCGCTCCCTAGGGCTGCGCCGGATCGGACACACGGTTGCGGTCAAGGACTCTGCGCAAGCGCGCGGGATGCTGCACGCGGTGCGTCACCTCGTCGAGGTCAAGGAGGGCAAGTGAGTCCGGCCGCCAAAGACGAGCAGCAGCGCATCGGGCTGCACTCGCTCGCGCCCGCCAAGGGCAGTCGCCGTCCGCGTAAGCGGATCGGACGCGGCGAAGGCTCAGGTACCGGCAAGACCTCAGGCCGCGGGCAGAAGGGCGCGGGTTCGCGCTCGGGCTCAAAGCGCCGTGCTGCCTTCGAAGGTGGGCAGATGCCGATCCACATGCGCATGCGAAAGCTGCGCGGGCCGCACATGAAGAAGTCGATGCCCTTCGAGATGTTCCGGACGCATACCCAGCCGGTCAACATCGACGCGCTCGAGAGTCGCTTCGAGGCTGGAACCGAGGTCACGATCGAGTTGATGAAGGCCAATGGTCTTGCGACACGCAAGGACATTCCCGTCAAGGTCCTCGCCAAGGGTGAGCTGACCAAGGCGCTGACGGTGCACGCTCACGGTTTCAGCGCCGGTGCGCGCGAGCGCATCGAGGCCGCCGGCGGCACCTGCTCCATCGTCGAGGCCTAGACTCGCCGGCCGTGCAAACGGCCTCGCGCGCGAGCGCATCCACTAGAATCGGCCGCTGCGCCTCCGTCCCGATCATGTGTCCGTGGGCGGCGCGCTGAGAACTCATGCTCTCGACAATCCTTAACGCCTTCCAGGTTGCGGAGATCCGCAAGAAGATCGCCATCACGGCGGGCCTTCTGCTGATCTATCGCCTCGGCTCGCACATCCCTGTACCGGGCGTCAACCTGACCGCGGTCAACAACATCCAGAAGCAGTTCGGCGGATCGAACATCCTCGGCCTGCTCAATCTCTTCTCCGGGGGCGGGCTCTCGCGGATCGCGATCTTCGCGCTCGGGATCATGCCCTACATCACCTCCTCGATCATCCTGCAGCTGCTGCAGGTGGCGGTGCCCTCGCTGGAGAAGCTCTCCAAGGAAGGCGAGGTCGGCCAGGCGCGCATCACCCAGTACACGCGTTACCTCACCGTTGGGCTGGCCTTCGCCCAGTCGATCGGCTACGTCTTCCTGTTCCACACGCTGCAAGCAAAAGCCGGCGAATCGGTCGTCACGCATTTCGACTTCCCGCACATCTTCCTGATCGTCGTCTGCCTGACGACGGGCTGTGTGCTGTTGATGTGGGTCGGCGAGCTGATCACCCAGCGGGGCATCGGCAACGGCATCTCGCTGCTGATCTTCGCCTCGATCGTCGCACGCTTGCCGAGCGGCATTCAAGCCTGGTGGACCACGCAGGACCAGGTCTTCAAGGTGATGATGCCCTTCCTCGTGCTGGCCGTCGTCGCGGGCATCGTCTTCGTCCAGGAAGGTCAGCGGCGCATCCCGGTGCAGTACGCCAAGCGCGTGATCGGCAGGCGCATGACCGAGGGCGGGCAGACCTATCTGCCGCTGCGCGTGAACATGGCCGGCGTGATCCCGGTGATCTTCGCCGCCTCGATCATGGCCTTCCCGCCGACCGTTGGGCAGCTCGTGAAAACCCACTGGGGCCAGTCGATCTCAGACTTCTTCACGCCCAACGGCTGGCACTACGTGGTCGGCGAGTCGCTCTTCATCATCGTCTTCACCTACTTCTACACCGCGGTCACCTTCAACCCGGTCGATCAGGCTGACAACCTGAAGAAGTACGGCGGCTTCATCCCCGGTGTGCGACCTGGGCGCCCGACGGCCGAGTTCCTCGACCGGATCCTCGCGCGCCTGACCTTCCCGGGCGCGCTATTCCTCGCGGCGGTGGCAGCGCTGCCGACGATCCTGATCGCGCGCACTCATCAAAATTTCTTCTTCGGCGGCACCTCTGTGCTGATCGCGATCGGCGTGGCGCTCGAAACGATGAAGCAGCTCGAGGCGCAGCTGATGATGCGAAGTTACGAGGGTTTCCTGAAGTAGCGCCCGTGCCTGGGTGGGCTGGATAAAAACGCCCACCACTCGCACAATCCACAGCTGAGCGGGTAGGCTGCCTCGGTCTTGTCCGAGCTCAACCTGATCCTGTTTGGTCCGCCCGGTGCCGGCAAGGGCACCCAGGCCGACCGTCTGCGCGACGATTTTCAGCTGCCGCACATCTCCACCGGCGATATTCTCCGCGCTCAGGTCGCTGAGGGGACCGCGCTGGGCGCGGAGGCAAAGCGCTTCATGGACGCCGGTAAGCTCGTGCCGGATGAGGTGATCGTGGGGATGATCACCGACCGCGTGGGCGACGGCGACGCTCGCGACGGCTTCCTGCTCGACGGTTTCCCCCGCAACGAGCAGCAGGCCGATGCGCTCGCGGATGCGCTCTCAAGCCTCGAGCGCCACCTGACCGCGGCGCTGCTGATCGAGGTACCAGACGAGGAGATCGTGCGGCGTCTTGCGGGCAGGCGCGTCTGCGTGAAGAACCCGAGCCACATCTACCACGTCGACTTCGACCCGCCCAAGCACGAGGGCATCTGCGACCAGGACGGCTCGCGCCTGCTGCAGCGCGACGATGACAAGGAGGAGACGATCCGCACGCGGCTGGAGGTCTACCACTCCCAGACAGAGCCCTTGATCGGCTATTACGACGAGGCGGGCCTCTTGCGACGCTTCGACGGGACGCGCGGAGCAGACGAGGTTCACGCCCACATCCGGGCGACCGTGGCGACGCTGCGCCTCGAGGAGAACCTCTAGCGGTTTGAGATACAGGATCGGCCTGACGCTCCATGTCAGGCCGAAGATCGGCCCGACGCTCCATGTCGGGCCGAGGGGTCGTCCCGACCCCTCGATAGCGGGGCGCAGGCTAAGCTCCCGGGGTGATCATCAAGAAGTCACCCGAGGAGATCGAGAAGATGGCGCGCGCCGGGCTGATCCTGGCGGCGACGCTGGATCTGATCGAGAGCGCGATCCGCCCGGGCATCACCACGAAGGAGCTCGACCAGCTCGCTGAGCGCTTCATTCGCTCGCGCGGAGCCAAACCGACCTTCAAGGGCTACCGTGGCTTTCCTGGCTCGATCTGCGCCTCGCCGAACGAGATGATCGTCCACGGAATTCCCGGTTCCTACGCGCTCAAAGCGGGCGACATCATCTCCGTTGACGTCGGCGTGACGCTCGACGGCTGGGTCGCCGACGCCGCTCGCACCTTCCCCGTGGAGCAGGTCGACGAGCAGGTCAGAAACCTGCTCGAGGCCACCGAGCGCTCGCTGTACGCCGGTGTTGCCGCGGCGCGCGTGGGCAACCGTATGGGGGACCTATCAAGCGCGATCCAGCAAGTTGCCGAGGACGCGGGCCTCGCGGTCGTGCGCTCACTCGTCGGCCACGGCGTGGGGCGCTCGATGCACGAGGACCCACAGGTCCCCAACTACGGTCGTGCCGGCAAGGGGCCCTTGCTGGAGGAGGGGATGGTGCTCGCGATCGAGCCGATGACCACCGCCGGAGGGCCTGCGGTGCGCATTGGGGCCGACAACTGGGCGATCTACTCCAAAGATGGGACACCGGCAGCGCACTTCGAGTTCACGGTCGCGATCACCGGCGATGGGCCGCGCGTACTCACTCCGTGGCATATCGCGCCCTCTGAGCGCGCCGAACTTGCTACCATCACGAGTCCTGTCTGAGGGCGAGGCGTTTCGCCTGCCCGACGGCATATCCACGATACGGTAGCGGCGGCCGCAACGGCAGCCAGAGCCGTGTCGCCGGAACCCAGCCGCTGAAAGGGATCATGAAGGTAAGACCGTCGGTCAAGCCGATGTGCGAGAAGTGCAAGATCATCCGCCGCCATGGAGTGGTGCTGGTGATCTGCCAAAACAAGCGTCACAAGCAGCGCCAGGGGTGATCCTCTAGGTGGCACGTATCGCTGGCGTCAACCTGCCTCTGAACAAGCGTTCAGAGATCGGTCTCACCTACATCTATGGCATCGGGCGCTCGACCTCGAACAAGGTCCTCGCCCAGGTCGGGGTTCACCCCGACACCTACATTCGCGACCTCACCGAGGACGAGGTAGCCAAGCTACGCGACGCGATCGACGACGGGCTCACCGTCGAGGGTGATCTGCGGCGCGAGCGCTCCCAGGACATCAAGCGCCTGCAGGAGATCGGTTGCTACCGCGGCCTGCGTCACCGTCGCGGCCTGCCCGTGCGTGGGCAGAAGACCAAGACCAATGCCCGCACCCGCAAGGGCCCCAAGCGCATGCAGGTCGCCGGCAAGAAGAAAGCGGGTAAGAAGTAGTGCCCCCAGCTCCTAAACGCGCCCGCGGTCGGCGCAAGCCGAAAAAGAACATTCCCGTTGGACAGGCGCACATCAAGACCTCGTTCAACAACACGATCGTCTCGCTCACGGACACGACCGGAAACGTGATCGCCTGGGAGTCCGCCGGCGGCGCCGGTTTCAAGGGCTCGCGCAAGTCGACCCCCTTCGCAGCGCAGGTCACCGCCGATGCGGCCGCGCGCAAGGGCCTCGAACAGGGTTTGCAAAAGGTCGAGGTCTACGTCAAGGGCCCTGGCTCTGGGCGTGAGACCGCGATTCGCTCGCTCCAAGCCGCAGGCCTTGAAGTGACTGGCGTCAAGGACGTAACCCCGCAGGCACACAACGGTTGCCGTCCCCGCAAGCGGCGGAGGGTCTAAGCGATGGCTAGAGACACCGGCCCCCAGTGCAAGCAGTGCCGCCGCGAGGGACAGAAGCTGTTCCTCAAGGGCGAGCGTTGCCTGACGGACAAGTGCGGCGTGGAGCGTCGCGCCTACCCGCCGGGTGAGCACGGACGCGGGCGCATGAAACAGAGCGAGTACCGCGTGCAGCTGCGTGAGAAGCAGAAGGCCCGCCGCTACTACGGCGTGCTCGAGAAGCAGTTCCACGGCTACTACGTCAAGGCCTCACGCCAGGACGGGATTACCGGTGAGAACCTGCTCGCGCTGCTGGAGTGCCGCCTCGACAACGTGCTCGTGCGTCTTGGCTTTGCCGCCTCGCGGCGCCAGTCGCGTCAGCTGATCCGCCACGGCCACTGGACGGTCAACGGCCGGCGGGTCAACATCCCCAGCTACCAGGTGCGCCCGGGCGACGTGATCACAATCAAGTCGGAGACGCCCGCCACTCAGGTTGTGAGGGACGCAACCGAGCTCACAGGACAAATTCCCGCGTGGCTACAGGCCGACCACGAGTCGCTGTCGGCCAAGGTGCTGCGCAAGCCGGAGCGACGCGAGGTCGCCGCCCCGGTGCAGGAGCAGCTCGATCGTCGAGCTGTACTCGAAGTAATAGGCAATTTGCCCGCGCCGGCATCCCTACGGGTGCGGCGCTTCAGAGCCGGCGCCCTAATCGGCGCCGGTGCGACACCAAAACGACGTTAGGACTCCCATGCTCGACTTCCAAATCCCCCGGATCACAAGCGAGTCGGTGGAGCAGAACCGCGGCACCTTCATGATCGAGCCCCTCGATCGCGGTTTCGGCTACACCTTCGGCAACTCGCTGCGGCGCGTACTCCTCTCCTCCCTCGCTGGCGCAGCCGTCACGAGCGTGCGAATCGAGGGTGTTGCGCACGAGTTTTCGACCATCCAGGGCGTCAAGGAGGACGTGACCGACATCGTCCTCAACCTCAAGGGCGTGGTCTGCCGCATGCACTCCGACGCCAGCGAGGTCGAGGCGCCGCTGGTCGTGACAGGACCCGGTGAGATCACGGCCAAGGACATCGATCTGCCAGCCGGCGTGGAGATCCTCAACCCCGACCTGCACATCGCCACGCTCGAGAAGAAGACCAAGCTCGAGCTCTACATGACGATCGGTCGTGGCCGCGGCTACCGCCCAGCGGAGGAGAACAAGTCCGCTGACCAGCCGATCGGCGTGATCCCGATCGACTCGATCTTCTCGCCGGTCAGGCGCGTCGCCTACGCGGTCGAGCAGGCCCGTGTCGGGCAGAAGACGGACTTCGACAAGCTCACGCTCGACATCGAGACCGACGGTTCGATCGACCCGCAGGCAGCGCTGCGCGAGGCGGCCGAGCTTTTGATCTCACAGCTCGCGATCTTCACCGACGCGGACCGCATCCAGGAGTTGCGTGCGGCTCCCGGCGGGCAGGCTCGACGGCCACGGCCTGGCCGTCGGCGGCGCCCCCCAGGCGGCACTGCAGGGTGAGGAGTACGGCATCCTGATCGAGGAGCTCGAGCTCGGCGTGCGCTCCTACAACTGCCTCAAGCGGGCCGGCATCCAGACGGTGGGCGACCTGATCTCGAAGTCCGAGGCAGAGCTCAACGCGATCCCGAACTTCGGCAAAAAGTCGATCGACGAGGTCATCGAAACGCTGCATGCGCGCGGCCTGAACCTGCGCGCAGACTGACGAGCGCCTAGACTTCTCGATCTCATGCGTCATAAGAAGACAAAACACAAGCTCAGCCGCGACTCGGCGCATCGCAAGTCGCTGCTCATGAACCTCTCCAAGGAGCTGATTGAGCATGAGCGGATCAAGACCACCGAGGCCAAGGCCAAGGCGGTCAAGCCCGAGATCGAGAAACTGATCACGCTCGCCAAGCGCGGCGATCTGCACGCGCGCCGCCAGGCGCTCTCGACGCTCTCACAGGACAAGTTCGCGGTGCACAAGCTCTTCGCCGAGGTCGCTCCCCGCTACGCGGAGCGGCCCGGCGGCTACACGCGGATCCTGAAGCTCGGGCCGCGTCGTAGTGACTCGACCGAGATGGTCTTCATCGAGCTCGTCTGAGCGCCGGACCTCGCGGCTTTTCCGCGCAGGATGAAGACGAAGCTCACAATCGAGTACGACGGCAGCGACTTCGTCGGCTGGGCTCGTCAGCCGGGCGAGCGCAGCGTGCAGGAGGAGCTCGAGCGTGTGCTGCACACGATCCTCGGCGAACAGGGTCACGACGGAGCGCCGCTCAAGCTGACCGTGGCCGGGCGCACCGACCGCGGCGTGCACGCCTGGGCGCAGGTAGCGAGCTACGCCCACGAGGCACTCGATCCGTTGCGCCTCAACGGGCTACTCCCCGATGACATCTCCGTGCTTGCGGCCGAGCCTGCAGCGGAGGACTTCGACGCGCGCCGCGACGCCACGAGTAGAACCTACTGCTATCGCGTGCTTGCGCGCCGCACCCGCTCCGTCCGTGAGCGCCGCCGCGCTTTCTGGTGGACCGGGCGCCTCGATCGTGAGGCTCTACAGGAGTGCGCCGCGGCGCTCCTCGGCCGCCATGACTTCACGGCCTTCACGCCGACCGAGACCGAGCACTCGCGCTTTGTGCGCGACGTGATGCGCGCGGAGTGGCTGGGGGAGGGTGAGCTGCTCGAGTTCTGGATCGAGGCAGACACCTTCCTGCGCCACATGAACCGCGTGCTCGTCGGCACGATGCTTGACGTGAGCGCCGGGCTGCTCAGCGTTGAGCACTTCAAGGCACTGCTCGAGGGGCGCCCGCGCTCACAGGCGGGGCGCACGGCGCCCGCGCATGGGTTGGCGTTGGCGCGGGTCGGCTATCCGGAGAGTGGTTCGGCGTAGCCTTCGCAGAATTCGGTTTCTTCCTTGGCGCGGCTCGTGAGACTTTCACGCAGCAGCGTCCTGCCGTCGGCGGCGCGCACGATCAGTTCGCTGGGGAAGGTCGAGAAGGCGCCGTAGACGACCACGCCCTTGGCGTGCAGGGCAGCTGGGATGCGTGCAAGCTGGAGAGGCACGAGCCCGCTTGCGGTCTGCGCGAGCACGGTGGCGCCGGACTTCTTCAGCCGTCCGAAGACAATCCCATAGGGATGTGGCGCGCATCCCGCCTTTAGGCCCACTTCGGCGAGGATCGTTTCGCGGTGCACTCCACTCCCCACCTGGATCGAACTACCGGAGCTCACGGATTCAAGGAGTCCATCTTCGTTGCCCGCGTGGATGCTCAGGCTGAACTCTGGGTGGCCGGTGAAGTTGACGCTCGAGCCTGTAATCGTGAACGGTGTCCCGTCGGGTGTGATGGCGCTCACGATCTCCCTGAACGTAGACACAGGCGCGGGCATCTTTCTGCAGTTCCGCACCGGGCGCAGCTTGACCACGCGCAGCGTCCTGCCTTGCGCGTCGAGCTCGCTCAGCGAGACCGGGAACGGGCTGGGGCCGCGGATCGTCTGGAAATAGATGCGCGTCGGTCCGCCCAAACGCGGGGGGATCGCGATCACACCGGAGCTCACTGAGGTGCCGTCGCTCAGCAGCAGGCGCACGCTCCGAGTTCTGGCGAGCGCAGTGGACTCGACCTCAAGGAGCCCTCCTTCTTCGCACCTGACGGTGGCATGCGGCGCCGCGCTGTGTCCAGAGAGGCAGCGCGAGGATTCCGATCCGGTGAAAACGACCACGCTCGAGGAGCCGTGAGATCGCGGCTTGAATTCGACCGTGACCTCATGCCGGCAGCGGCTGACTTGAGGGCCTTCGGAGGTCCTGACCCGCGCGAGGAACGGTCCGGCGGCCCGGGTGCTTCCGCGTCCGACGATGACCCCCGGGCTAAACAGGCCCAACCCCAAGTTGTTCTTGATCCCAAGCTTCGGAGCGAGCCCTGCGGCGGCGCGAAAGGTGTGGGCGAGCGTGGTCGCCATACGTTCTGCGAGTGCCTTGCCACGACGAATCAGGGCCCGCTCGGCAGGACCCTCGTAGCGCCTCAGCAGCGTGTCGATAGAAGGTCCCCCGGGGGGCTGGGGCAGGTCCGTTGCCATCTGGGTCTCGTGTTCCTTCGTGGCGCTCGAGAGGGTTTGATAGCCGCTGGCGACCCAGGCGCGCATATCGGCGCAGACGTTCTGAGCCTGCGGCTCGAAGGCGCGACGAAGATTGCTGCCTCAAAGCGGGCACGCGGGGCGATGCGCGGATCACTCCAGCTGAGATGTGTGATCGTGGCGGTGAACGTGGCGATCGCCTGGCGGTCTGGTTCGTAGGCCGCCGCGAAGGTCGCTGCGTTGAGCTCGCTTTCAAGCGCTGAGAGCTGATGCACCCTTCGCCGTGCTTCGCCGCGCGCGCGCGGCGAGAGCGGTGTCCTGCCGAGCGGCTGGGGGCCACTGAGAAACGCCCCTTCATCGTGCGGCGCGCCGGCGAGGACGCCGGGACATTCGCCGGCGAGCTTCACGCTCAGCGCGTCGACCGCTGCACGAGCCTGCGGTCCGTTGTTGACGAGGGTGCGAGTGAGGTCGTAGCCGGCCTGCAGATAGGCGTGTGTTGCGGCCCTGTCACTCGCTGTCGCCTGGGCCGCGGTCGGGGCCACGAGTGCCGCCAACATCGCCGCCAGCAGCCAGGCCCGGGTGCGCCACGGACGTCGGATGCTGCCACCCGAGCGGGGCGCGATCACGATCACTCGCGGAGCATATGCGACTGCGCGGCCAGCGTAACTCGACGAACCAGACGAGACATACAGGAGGTCAGGCGAGCTCCTCTCAGCGCGCCAGACCCCCACCCCGTGCAAGCGCGGGACTCATAAATCGAACGTTACTCATCAAATATCGCAATATGGACTAATCCAAAGATCGGCGCGGTCCGATATACCGGCCATGGGTGCGTCGCTTCTGCCACTATCTTCCGCGTTGCGGGCAGGTGAGCGCCGCCTGTTGGGCGTCGCCACTGCCCTGTTGGTGACGTTCGTCGCAGCGACCGGAGCCCACGCGGCATTCGGCATCGGTGGACATGCTGTCGAGCAGCCGATCCGCGACTGGCTCACCTCCGCGGTCTATATTCTTGTGGGTCTGATCGTCTGCTGGCGAGTGCTGCGCACGACGGATGCGCGACGATCATGGATGATCTTCGCGTTCGGCGTCTCGGTCTACGGTCTCGGCAACGTGCTGTGGGCTGCCTGGCTTGAACACCTCGCCAATCCCCCGATCCCCTCGATCTGCGACGGGATGTGGCTGACGCTCTACCCGGCCTGCTACGTGGGGATCATTGGTCTTGCCCGGGTGCGCGAGCGCCGAGTACCGGCAAGGATCTGGCTGGACGGCTTGGTCGCTGGGCTCGGGGTCGCTGCGGTCGGCTCAGCGATCGTGTTGCGCCCGGTGTTGGCATCGGTATCGGGCGACACGGCTGCCGTCATCACCGAGATGGCCTACCCGCTCTGCGATCTGTTGCTCGCTGCGCTGGTCGTCGGCGTACTCGCGCTGCGTGGGTGGCGGCTGGACCGGATGTGGGCGATGCTGGGCAGCGGCTTCCTTGCGCTTGCGGCGGCCGACTGCCTCTACGCGCTGCAGGTGGCCGGCGGCGCCTCAGCGCCCAGCAGCGCGACGAACCTCGCATATGACATCGGCGTCCTGCTGCTCGCGCTCGCCGCCTGGCAGCCGGGCGCGACCGTAGAGACCGACACGGTGCCGGGAACAGCGGTGCTCGCCATCCCCGCGGCCTTCACGCTCGCCGCGCTCGGACTGCTCATCTACGACCACTTCAGTCGTCTCGATCCGCTCGCGCTGATGCTCGCGATGCTCACCTTGCTCGCTGCTTTCGCGCGCACGGCGCTCGCCTTTCGCGACGTTCGCGGGCTAGCCGAAACGCGACGGCAGGCGCTCACGGATGATCTCACCGCGATGCCCAATCGTCGCCACTTCCTGCGGCACCTGCGCGCGGGGATCACCGCCAGCCGGGCAAGCGACACGAGCATGGCGCTGCTGCTCTGCGACCTCGACCACTTCAAGGAGCTGAACGACACGCTCGGGCACGAGGCGGGCGACCAGCTGCTCTGTCAAGTGGGCGAGCGACTGCGGGCGGTCCTACGCGCAAGCGACACGGCCGCGCGGCTGGGCGGCGACGAGTTCGGCATCCTCTTGTGCGACGCCTGCGACACCGAGCGCGCAGAGTTGGTGGCCGACAAGATCCTCGAGGCGATCCGCGAGCCATTCCCGATCAAGGGCCTCAACCTTCGGGTCACGGCGAGCATCGGCATCGCGCTCTTCCCCGCACACGCCCGTGATGACGAGCAGTTGATGCAGCGCGCCGACATCGCAATGTATGAGGCCAAGACCGCTCAATCCGGACGCGTCTGTTACGCGCGCGAGCGCGACAAGCACTCACTCGAGCGGCTGACGCTGGCCGGGGAGCTCTCGCGCGCACTGGAGAACGGCGAGATCGAGGCCCACTACCAGCCCAAGGCTGATGCCACTTCTCGCAGGATCGTCGGCGTTGAGGCGCTTGTCCGCTGGCGCCATCCCACGCGTGGGTTGATCCCGCCGGTGGAGTTCGTGACCGTGGCCGAGCACGCTGGGCTGGGCCGAGCGCTGACGCAGAGGATGCTCAGGCTCGCACTGACCCAGCTCAAGGCCTGGCGCGAGGCGGGCCTTGAGCTGCATGTGGCAGTTAACACGACGGTCGCCGACCTGCAGGACACGGGCTTCCCGGACGAGGTTGCCGCGTTGCTGGCCGAGCATGGTCTGCCCCCGGAGGCGCTCGTGCTCGAGGTCACGGAGAACATGGTCCTCGCCGACCCCGTCCGCATCGGCGACGTCCTCGCGCGGCTGGGTGAGCTCGGCTTGGGCCTTTCGCTCGATGACTTCGGGACCGGCTATTCCTCGCTTACCCACCTCAAGGCCTTGCCCGTCGGCGAGGTCAAGATCGACCGCTCGTTCGTTGCCAGGATGACCTCCGACCCTGTTGACGCGGCGATTGTGGAGGCCACGATCCAGCTGGCGCACAGCATTGGCAGCCGCGTGGTCGCCGAGGGGATCGAGGACGAGCTGACGTGGAGCTCGCTTGTCGCAAATGACTGTGAGCTCGTTCAGGGCTACGCGCTCTCCAAGCCGCTGCCGGCTGCTGAGCTGGAGGAGCTGCTGCGCGCTGTGCCCCGTCCGCCGGTGCGCGAGCCGGCCGCCCAGCCCGTGCGGAACCCAGGCGCGCAGACCGCCGTGCCGCGCTTGCCCTAGGGACAACGCCTGGTTCACGCTCCAAGCCGAGGCGGCCCCTATGCTGGAGCGATGCTCAACGTGCTCCTGACAAACGACGACGGGATCGAAGCCGAGGGCCTGCAGACGATGCGCCGCGCGCTCATGGGTCTCGAGGGCGTGCGCCTGGCCGTGATAGCTCCCGACGGCAACCGCTCGGCGATGGCCCGCTCGATCACGACGCGCCGCCCATTGTGGGTCGAGGAGGTGCCCTTCGCGGACGGCAGCGTCGGCTATGCGACCGACGGCACGCCTGTGGACTGCGTGCGCCTGGCGAGCCTCGGGATCATCGAGGACTTCGAGACGCAGCTGGTCGTGGCGGGGATCAACCACGGTGCGAACCTCGGCGATGACATCACCTACTCGGGCACTGTCGCGGCCGCGCTCGAGGGTGTTGTGCTGGATCTGCCGGCCATCGCCGTATCGCAACAGTCTGGAGCTGGGCAGGCTCGACTACCGCTTCGACGGCGGTTTTGGCTTCGACGTCGCGGCCGCCTTCGTCGCGCGCCTGGTCGAGCGCATCGAGGATGTGCCGCTGCCGGCGCGGACGCTGCTGAACGTGAATGTCCCCGCGGGGGAGCCGAGTGGGGTTGAGGTCACGAGTCTCGGCAAGCGCATCTATCGCGACGAGCTGAAGCTCGAGCACGAGGAGGAGAAGCGTCGCCGCTACTGGATCTATGGCTCAGATCCAGGCTTCCACGACGAGCCTGGCACGGACCTCGCGGCTGTCGCGGCGGGGCGCGTCGCGGTGACGCCGATCCACTTCGACCTGACCGACCGTCCGAGCCTCGAGGCGCTGCGGCGCTTCGACCTGGAGGGGTTGCTGAGGCCGGTCACGCACGACGCGCGTCCGTGAGCGAGGCGCCCAGGCAAGCACGCGAGCGGGTCGCCGAGTTGCGCACGCAGCTCGAACACCACGCCCACCGCTACTACGTCCTCGACGACCCCGAGATCGGCGACGACGAGTACGACCGTCTGCTCGATGAGCTCCGCGAGCTCGAGGCAAGTCATCCAGAGCTGCAGAGCGCCGACTCGCCCACGCGCCGCGTCGGTGGCGAGCCGGTGGGTCGCCTGGAAAAGGTCGAGCACCTCGAGCCGATGCTCTCGCTCGGCAACGTGCGCTCCGAGGAGGAGCTGCGTGCCTGGGTCGAGCGCATGCGCAACCATCTCGCCCGTGAGGGCATCGCCGAGCCGAAGTTCAGCTTCGTGGTCGAGCCGAAGATCGACGGTCTCGCGATTAGCCTCATCTATCGCGACGGCGTCCTCGAGCGGGGAGCCACCCGCGGCAACGGCCTGATCGGCGAGGACGTCACCCACAACCTGCGCACGATCGGCGCGATCCCCCTGCACGTCGAGGACGCGCCGCCGCTGGTTGAGGTGCGCGGCGAGGTCTACATGTCGCTCGCGGACTTCACCGCGCTCAACGAGCGTCGCGCCGAAGCGGGCGAGTCGACATTCATGAACCCGCGCAACTCAGCCGCGGGCACGATCCGCCAGCTCGACCCGGCTGACGCGGCTAAGCGGCCGCTGTCAATCTGGTGCTACCAGGTGGGCGTCACTGAGGGCCTCTCCTTCAAGGCCCACTCTGAAGCCCTGCAGTGGCTGCGCGATCACGGCTTTCGTGTGAACCGCGGCATCCAGGTGCTCGGCAGCGCCGAGGAGGTGATCAGCCAGTGCCTCGAGTGGGAGCGCCGCCGCGGCGAGCTCGACTTCGAGATCGACGGGGTGGTCATCAAGGTCGATGATCTTGAGCTGCAGCGCCGGCTCGGCGCGGTCGGGCGCGACCCGCGCTGGGCGGTCGCCTGGAAGTTTCCGCCCACGACCGCCGTGACGAAGCTCGAGCAGGTGATGTGGAACGTCGGCAAGTTCGGCGATTTGCGCCCCTATGCGGTGCTCGAGCCGGTGACCGTCGGTGGCGTCACGATCAAGCTCGCGACGCTCCACAACGAGGAGGACATCCTGCGCAAGGACCTTCGCCCCGGTGAGGAGGTGATCGTGGTGCGCGCTGGTGACGTAATCCCCCAGGTCGTCTCACCGGCGCCCCACGTCGTCGAGCGCAAGGAGCGCCCGCCGGCGCCGCACCCGCCTGCGCGCTGCCCCTACTGCGACACGCCCACGGTAAAGCCCGCGGAAGGTGTCTTCACAACCTGCCCCAACCGCGACTGTCCCGCGCGCGCCTGGCAGCTGATGAAGCACTTCGTCTCACGCGGCGCGATGGACATCGACGGGCTCGGTGAGAAGCAGGTCGCGCTGCTGCAGGAGCGGGGCCTCGTGCGCACCGCTGCTGACTTCTACCACCTGCGCGAGGAGCAACTGCTCGAGCTCGAGGGCTTCGGCGAGATCTCGGTGCGCAACCTGCTCGCCGCGATCGAGGAGTCCAAGCAGCGTCCCTTTGCACGCGTGCTCTTCGCGCTCGGGATCGAGGAGGTGGGCGAGGTCACCGGACGCAACCTCGCGCAGGGTTTCCGCGATATCGATGCGCTGCTCGCGGCTTCGCCAGAGCAGATCGCCGAGATCCCCGGCATCGGCGAGAAGATGGCCGTCTCGATTCGTGCCGAGCTCGACGAGGAGCGCATGCAGCGGCTGATTGCAGAAGCTGCGCGAGGTGGGGCTGAGCTTCCACGAAGAGGGCCCACCGCCATCGGAGGGACCCCTGGCTGGGCAGACGTTCGTGCTGACGGGCAGCATGCCCGAGTGGTCGCGGGAGCAGGCAACTGAGCGGATCATGGCTGCCGGGGGCAGGGTCACCGGCTCGGTCTCAAAGAAGACCGACTACGTGGTCGCGGGCGAGAGCCCCGGGACGAAGCTCGAGAAGGCCGAGCGGCTGGGCGTGCGGGTACTCGATGAAGCGGGACTGCGAAAGCTGCTCGAGGGTTAGGATGGGCCCATGGTCCTCTACGTCTGTGCGAACGGTACGGTCGCCGGCGGGCTGCCCGCGCCGATCGCCCACCCCTGCGGCCGGGCTGCCAAGGCGCTCGACGACGGTGGCCATCGCTACGAGCTAAAGAAGGTCAAGGGCGGCACCCTGAAGCTCTGGACCTGGCCGAGTCGCGCTCGCGATCGGGCCGAGGTTGAGCGGCTCAGCGGGCAGCGCTCCGTGCCGATCCTCGTGCTCGACGACGGCAATGTGATCACGGGCTCAGGCGCGATCGTGGAGTGGGCGCAGGCTAATCAGTAGGTCCAGGCCGGCCAGACCACCCAGGGGAGCACCAGGCCCGCAAGCCCCATCGCGGGTAGCACGACCCCGAGCGGCAGCAGCCGTTCGCTCCGTAGGCTGAGGACACCTGTGAAGGCAGCGAGTAGCGGCGGCCCAAAGGCCAGCACCAGCCAAACGGCGAGCACGGGAAATTTCGCATCCAGGACGTCTGCTGTGCGGCAAATTGCGTGGTTCTTAGAGTTACTGATGCAGGCGAGCAGCACGTAGACGGAGCTGAGAAAGCTGATCAGGCCAACCGCGATCGTGCCGGCCACGGCCACGACCAGCAGCGCGAAGTGCCGCTGTTGGCTGGTCGGCTCGCTGCTCTGCTCCACGAGTCAGTATCGGCGACACAATGCGTGCCGTTTAGGGCGCTTGCTCAGTAGTTAGCGAGCGTGATCGTCATGTGATCCTGGAAGGTATGGGCCGAGGTCGTGGCGATGCCGTCGTTGAAGAAAGCGAAGGCGAGCAGATGGCCGCTGAGCGACTGGCAGTAGCCCACGAGGTTAGAGGCGCCGGTAAGGGTGCCGGTCTTGCCCTGGCAACGCCCCGCGGCGCTCGTGTGGCGCATGCGTCGTTCCAGCGTCCCGGTCCGTCCGGCGATCGCCATGTGTTCGCGCAGGACGGTCCCGACGGGCGTTGCGGCGAGCTCCGCGAGCAGGTCGACGACTTGGTAGGGGGAGGTACGGTCAGCGGGGGAGAGCCCCGAGCCGTCGATCACGCGGGGGTGGATGCCGAGCACCGCGACGATCGTCTTGGCTACGACCGCGGCGCCCGCGACGGTCGTTCCCGCGCCACCCAAGCGTGCGCCGAGGTCCTTCATCAAGGTCTCAGCGAAGAAGTTGTCCGAGGGCGGAAGCATCAGGCCCAGCAGCTGGGAGATCGTCGGCGAGGGGGCTGATGCCAGCTGGACTGCGCCCGCTGGTGTGCTTGCGGCTGCACTCGAGCCGCGAACGCTCACGCCCTCGGCGGTCAAGGCCTGGCGCAGCTTGCGTGCGGCGTAGGCGGCGGGAGCATGGCTGCCGCGTTCGTGGCCACTTGAGCCGCGGTCGAAGGCGAGCGCGCTGAGGGTGCCTTCGAGGAAGGGATCGGAGGCGTAACCGCTGTCGGGCTCGCCGCGCAGGGGGTCGAGGTAGGACTCATCGCCATAGATCGTGCCGACGATGTGATGGATGCCCTGGACGTGGACGAGCTGGCTCACGAGCGTTGTGACGCTCGTGCCGATGCCGCCGTAGTGAGCGCGGATGAAGGCGCTTGAGCCGAAGGTCGGATCGCCGCCGCCGTGCAGGTAGAGGTTGCCTTCCCAGATTCCCCCCGCCGCCAGATGCCCGACGCCAAAGACGGCCGTTTCCAGGCGCGCTTCGGGGCCGAGCTGCTCAAGAGCGGCGGTGGCGGTGTAGAGCTTCTCGACCGATGCTGGTGGCCGCATCGTGTTGGCCCGTTCGGAGACGAGCGCCTGCTTGGTCGTTAGGTCGTAGACATAGGCGCCGTCGTGGGGCCCTGCGAGCGTGAGCTGATGGCGCAGATCGCTCTGCAGCGCGGCCAGATTGCCGCTCGCAGAGGCTGTGCTGGGCCACAGCAGCGAAAGTCCGCAGATAAGAATTAGGAACACATTGTTCGAAGTCGGCTTCATGCGTCCGTAGAATGGTCTTGCATGGGCAAGGTTGTCAAGCTCGAACCGACAGTTAAGGGCAAGGCACGGAGCCGCCGCCTCGCGGCTCGCGGTGTCGGGCGGGAGGCTGCGGTGGAGCGTCGACGCCGTCCCCGGCGTGACAAGACCGCGCTCGTGCTCGGCGGTGGGGGTTTTACTGGCGGCGTCTATGAGATCGGTGCGCTGCGAGCCCTCGACCTGCTTGCGGTCAACAGCACGGTCAACAACTTCGACGTCTACGTGGGCACCTCGGCCGGGTCCTTCATCGCGGCGCTCTGCGCCAACGGCGTGACGCCCGAGGAGATGATGAAAGTCGTCACCGGCCAGGGCAATCTCCCCTTCAAAGATGTCGATATCGGCGATCTGCTGCGTCCCAACTTGGTGGAGTTCGCGCGCAAGGGCGCAACGATGCCGTTGCGGGCGGTCTCGCTCGCGCGCCAGTTGCTCTCCCAGCCTGGGGGCGTCTCGCTGATGGACGTCATCATGGGCCTCGCCGACAATCTTCCCTCGGGCCTCTACACGGGTGCGGGCATCGAGAAGTACCTGCACAACGTCTTGAGCGAACCGGGGCGCACCGACAACTTCGGGGAGCTCGACTGTGAGCTCTATCTGACCGCGACCGACCTCGACACCTGCGAGCGGGTTGTGCTCGGTGTGGACGGTGCTGGAGACGTTCCGATCTCGACCGCGGTGCGCGCCTCAGGAGCCTTGCCGATGGTCTATGCGCCGGTCGAAGTCCACGATCGCGAGCTGATCGACGGGGGGATTGTCTCGACGACGAACCTCGACATCGCGATCCAAGCGGGCGCGAAGCTGGTGGTCGTGATCAACCCGATCGTGCCTTTCATCAACGACTTCTCAACGACCGTGCAGACCCTGCGCGGCAAGCGCCCGCGGCGCGTCTCGGACATGGGCTTCGCGCAGATCGGATACCAGGTCTTCAAGCTCGTCGCGCACCAGCGTTTGCACGAACTCGCCAAGGGCTGGGAGGAGCGCTACCCCGGTGTTGACATCGTCCTGATCGAGCCCGAGCCGACGGATGAGCTGATGTTCCAGACCTCGATGATGAGCTTCACCTCACGCGTGGAGATCGCGCGTCATGGCTTTGAGTCGGTGACCAAGCAGCTCGCGGGCGAATACGACCGCTATCAGGCGATCGCCGAACGTCACGGCTTTGACATCTCCGCCAAGCGGGTGCGCCAGGTCGTCGAGCATTTCGACGAGCGCAATGAGAGCGTCAGTGCCTGGAGGAAAATCCTCGAGGGCACGACCGGCGCGCTGCTGCGTCAGTCCGGCTCAGCCAGCTGAGCGCGGCGGGGTCTCGGCAAGCGCTTTGTCGAGCGCGTCGAGCAGCCGGTCTCCGGCGCCGCTCGAGTAGAGCCCGATGCGTACGTGGCCGGGCTCGCCGAGGGCATCGCCCGCAGCGATCAGGACTCCCGCGCGGGCGAGGCGGTTGGCAAGCTCAGCGCCCTCGAGCGCGGGATGCGCAGCCCATAGGAAGTTAGCCTGCGAGTCGCTGAGCACAAAGCCACGCTCGCGCAGCGCTGCAGTCAGGCGGGGACGCTGCTCGCAGATCGTCGCGACGCGATGAGCGATCAGCTCAGAGCAGGTGCGCAGCGCCTCGAGCGCGCCCCCCTGGGAGAGCTCGGAGACGCCGAGATCGGGCGCGAGCTCGGCGAGCAGCTCCTCTGAGCCGGGTCCGCCGATGGCGTAGCCGATGCGCAGGCCGGCGAGGCCCCATGCCTTGGAGAAGCTGCGGAATACGAGCAGCCGCGGATGGCGCTCGAGCAGTCCGATCGATGAGTCCGTGGGCTGTGCGTCGGCGAACTCGACCAAGGACTCATCGAGCAAGACGCCCACCCCATCGCGAAGTCCCGAGAGCAACCGCTCGAGCTCTGCGGTGGCGAGCAGCTCGCCGGTCGGGTCGTTGGGGCTGGCCAGTGCGATCACGCGCACCTGCGGGTCGGCGGCGGCCTCGAGCAGCGCATCGACGCTCCCCGCGACGCGCACGGCCTGCCCGTGGGCACGGCGCGCCATCAGCGGATAGAGCGGGTATGAAGGCCACGGTGTTAGCAGCTGCTGGCCGGGCTCGATCAGCGCGCGTGTGGCGGCGCTCAGGAGCTCAGCGGCGCCATTGCCGAGAATCAGACGCTGGGGATCGACGCCGTGGCGCTCGGCGAGCGCATCGCGTAGCTCAGAGCCGGAGAGGTGCGGATAGCGAAAGAGCCCGCGGCGGGCGACGTAAGTGATCGCGTTAACGATCCGTGGGTGCGGCAGCTCGGGCCAGGTCGTGTGCGAGAGGTCGAGCGTCTCCACGCGCGTCAGCGCTTTGCGCCGGCGCTCGGCGGCCTGCTCGCGCAGGTCCGCGTTGACCTCCTCCTCGGACATCCCTTCGAACTGGCGGTAATAGTCGAGCAGCCCCATAGCTATGGCCTTTTTAGCAGCGATGCCCGCCCGTGGCTTGTCCCGTGCGAGACGGAGGGGGTGCTGCTCACAGCCCCCCACCGTTGCCCGAGACGACGCTCGAGCCGGGGCCGTGGATCACGACGAACCAGAGGACGAAGACCGCCGCGCAGACCGCGGCTGTGATTGCGAAGACGCGTCCCAGCACGCCTGTGCGCTGATCGTGCCCCGCCGCGCGGCGTACAAGGATCCAGCTGTTGTCGAGGCGCTTCAACAGCGAGAGCGCTCCGAAGAGCATCGCGAAGAGGCCGACGAAGGCGATCAGGATGCCCATGCCGACGCTGCCCGTCAGATAGTCCGCCTGCGAGCCAATCCACAGACAGGCGAGTGGGATTGGCCCCCAGCAGAGCAGGCTGAGCAGCGCGATCGCCCCCAGCAGGATCCCGGCGAGCGAGCCGTCGACGCGCTGGCGCAGCTCGCTGCCCTTCTGCGGGAGCGCGCGGAAACGCACAGGCGCGGTTCCCGGCCGGCGCCCGACGAACAGGCCGCCGTTGTCAGAGGGATCGCTGCGCATTCACCTATGTTGGCAGCTGTTGACCGCGGTGCAGGTCAGCTGGCATAAAGCGCGTCGAAGATCTCTGCGTATTTCTCGTTGACGACGTTGCGCTTGACCTTCAGCGTGGGGGTCAGCTCGCCCGTCGGCTGGGAGAGGTCGTGGTCGAGGATCGCAAACTTCTTGACCTGCTCGACCTGGGCATATTTGGAGTTCACGCGGTCGATCTCCTGCTGGATCAAGGCGTGGATCGTGGGGTCCTTGGAGAGCGTTGCGACGTCCTCGGGAAGGCCGTGTTCGCGTGCGTAAATCGGGATCTCTTCCTCATCGAGTGTGATCAGCACGACCGGGTAGGGACGCTGGTCGCCGTGCATTACGGCCTGGGAGATCCAGCGGCACTGCTTGAGGTCATTCTCGATGTTGGCCGGCGTCAGGTTCTTGCCGCCGGCGGTGATGATGATGTCCTTCTTGCGGCCCGTGATCGAGAGGTAGCCGTCCTCGTCGATCGAGCCGAGGTCGCCGGTGTGCAGCCAGCCATTCTCGACCGCGCCGAAGCTCGTCGAGGCGAGGTTGTGGTAGCCGTGGAAGATGTTGGGGCCTTTGATCAGGATCTCGCCGTCCTCGGCGATCTTCAACTCCACACCTGGGAGGGCCCGCCCGACCGTGCCGAAGCGGTGGTGCTCGACGGTCGAGAAGGTCGCGGCCGTGGCGGTCTCGGTCATGCCGTAGCCCTCGAGCACGGGCACGCCGCAGGCGAGGAAGAATTCGAGGATCTCACGCGCGATCGGAGCTGCGCCGCTGGTGGCCTGGCGCACGTCGCCGCCGAAGATCGCGCGAACGTTTTTGAAGAGCTCCTCGTCGGCCTTCTCAAAGGGCTCTTTGAGCTCCGGTGGGACCTCTTCGCCACGGGCCATCATCATGCGCACCTTGGCCCCGAGCTTGATCGCCTGCTCGGCCTGCTCGCGCTCCTCGGGCGGCCGCGCCTCGATCGCGCCGTGGGCGAGCGTGTAGATCTTCTCGAAGACGCGCGGCACGGAGGGGAGGTAGGTCGGTTTGACCTCCATCAGCTCGGGCACGATCTGCTTGGTGTCGCCGCCGAAGTAGGCGAGCGTCGAGCCGAGATCGAAGGTCGCGAGTTGGATCAACAGCGCGTAGGAATGCGCGAGCGGGAGGTAGAGGTAGACGATCTCATCCTCATGGATGCCGCCGGCCGTTTTGAGCATCTCCATCATCGCGCTGTAGTTGCCGTGCGTCAGCACGCAGCCCTTCGGCGGGCCGGTCGTGCCGGAGGTGTAGATGAAGGTGAAGGGGTCCTCGAGGCGCACGGCTGCGCGGCGCGCCTCGAGCTCCTCAGCGGAGCGTCCACGGCCGCGCTCGCGCACCTGATCGAGCGTGATCGCCTCGAGTGCCTTGGCGGCCGGGCCGTCGGAGGGGTCCATCATGATCACCGTGTGCACCTTCGGGATCTGCTCGCGGATCGCGAGGATCTTGGCGAGTTGCTCCTCGTTCTCGCATATGACCGCGCAGGCTTCGGAGTCGGAGATCACCCACAGACACTCCTCGGGGGAGTTGGTCTGGTAGATCGGCACGACGACCGCGCCGGCTGAGGTCGCGGCCATGTCCGCATAGGACCACTCGGGACGGGTGTTGGCGAGGATGCAGATGCGCTCACCCTGGTGGAGGTCGAGGTCGATCAGCCCGAGGCCGACCTCTTGGACAATCTCGGCGAGTTGAGCATAGGAGACGTCATGCCAGGCGCCGTCGCGCTTGTAGCGCACGGCGACATGCTCGGCGTGCTGAGCGGCAGCGCGCGGGATCAGGGCGGCAATCGTCTGTGACCCCGTTATCGATGCCGTAGCAGCCTCCATCAGTACTCCCTCCTCAAGGAATCAGGCGAAATAGGGCTCTGATGTTAGAGACCTGCGGCGTGCTTTGGGGGCGCGGAAGCTCAGACGGGGTTGGGCACGTCGAGGAAGACGTGGCGTAGGCCAAAGCGCTCGGCCAGGTGCGCGCCGAGACGCTTGACACCAAAGGTCTCCGTGGCGTAGTGCCCGGCGCCGATCAGATGCACGCCGAGCTCGCGCGCCGTGGCCATCGAGCGCTCGGGCACTTCGCCCGTCAGCATCGCATCCGCGCCCGCCTCTGCGGCTTCCTCGAGGTAGGCGGCGCCGCCGCCTGAGACGATCCCCACGCGGCGGACCTGCTCGGGTCCCGCATCGTAGACGAGCGGCTCGCGCGCGGTGATGCGCGCGACGCTTGCGAAGAGCTCGCTTGCTGCGATGCCCTCGCCGGGGAGGTGCGCAATGAAGCCGATGTGCTGGCCGTGGTGCAGCGCGAATGGCTCCAGTCGCTCCGCCCCGAGGGCCTCGGCGAGCAGGGCATTGTTCCCAACCACGGGGTGGGCGTCGAGCGGGAGGTGGTAGGCGGCGAGCGCGATGTTGCTCTCAAAGAGCAGCCGCAGACGGCGGGCGAGCGGCGGATCGATCGCGCGAACCCCCGGTCCCCAGAAGATCCCGTGGTGTACGAGCAGCAGCTCCGCACGCTCGGCCGCGGCCAGCTCAAAGAGCTCGGCATGGGCGGAGACGCCGGTGGCGAGCGTTGTGATCTGCTCAGAGCCAGGCACCTGCAGGCCGTTGACGCAGTAGTCATCGAAGCGCTCTGGCTCGAGCAGCCGATCGAGCTCACCCAGCACCTCGCTCGTGTTGGCGGCCATGCCGCGAAGATAGCGCCCGCGCCCTTGTGTGATACTTCCCCTGGACATCGGGGCGTGGCGCAGCCTGGTAGCGCGCACCGTTCGGGTCGGTGAGGTCCCGAGTTCGAATCTCGGCGCCCCGATTGCCTTAGAGAACCGCAAACAGCCGCGAACACGGGCGAACAGCCCCGAAAACGCTGGACATCAGGGGAGCGCGTTCGCTTGTGTTCGCGGCTGTTCGGTGGTTTGGAGACCGCAAACGGACCGCAGCAGGAGCGAAAAGGGACCGCAAAAGGACCGCAGCACGCGGCGGCTTGAGTGCGGGTTGGGCTGAACGGCTGCGCGGATCTCTTGCCTGACAGTCCGCCGAGCCCCGTTCAGATTGCCAGAATGGTCGCGTGGTACGTGCGGTCGTATTCGATCTTGACGAGACGCTGCTTGACACGAGCATGCTGCGAGCTGACCGCGCTCCTGGCCGGCGTGACCGACTGGCCCGGCGCTTGGACGAGGCTCGGCCCTATCAGGACGATCTGTCCTCTCTGCAGGCTGCCGAGCTACCGGCAAGGATAAAGAGCGTCGGGATGCCCGTCGGGATACTGACGCACAGTCCGCGTTGGTATGCGGAGCGCCTGCTCGACGCATTCAATATCCCTTACGACGTATTGATCACCGGCTCCGACGGATACCCGACGAAGCCGGACCCGACGTCGCTGCGGGTGCTTGCTGCTGGCCTGGGGGCGTCCGTTGAGGAGTGCATGATGGTCGGCGATGACGCGGCGGATGTAGGGGCCGCCCAGAATGCCGGTGCGCTCAGCGTAGGTGTGGCATGGGCGCGCCGGGCGCCCGAGGCGTGGCGGCGCTGCTGGCCGGATGTGGCGGTTGCCCGGCCGGACCGCGTGATTGAGGTCATCGAGAACGCCGGGCCACGACACGCGTTTGCCGAGGCGGTCCTTGCACACGAGGGGCCGCTGTGGCACTGGGGCTCGCTACTACGTCTTGGCGGTGGTGTGTACGGCACTGGTGGATACTTCTCGACCACTGACAAGCGGCACCCGACCTCGGCTTTGTCGCGGCTAATCATTGAAGGCAAGGACGATCCCGACGCTGGCGAGCGGATCGCGGAGATGATCGGCGGACTTGCCGAGACGAGCTGGAAGGGAACGCAGGTTGACCTGATCACGTCGGTCCCACCCGGGCCGGGAGAAGAGTATGACCGCTTTGAGGCAATCCGTGTCGCGCTCGCAGAGACGACCGGGGTACGCGAGAGTGGCCAGGTGCTCGCCCAACTCCACGGTGACGAGGACTACAAGCACTACGGGTCAGCGGAACGCCTTCAGCGGGCACGAGACCGTTTCGACGCGGCCGCTCTGAACGGGGAGCGAGTGCTGCTCTTGGACGACGTCATTACTAGCGGCGGACAGACTGAGGACTGTCGTCGTGCGCTGCTCGCCAACGGCGCGAGTCGGGTAATCGTTCTCGCCTTTGCCGTCACGCAGGACCGTCTCCCTCGGGAGTGCCCTTCATGCGGCGGGCTGCTGCGGCTAGTCACCTCTGGCTACAAGCCGTTTATCGGCTGCGCGAACTTTTACTCGCTGGGCTGCAGGTACACAGAGGTTGCGCCTGATGTCTAGCCGTACTCCAGTGCGAGCGGCTCGAGCAGTGTGCCGTGGTCACGGTCCAGTCGCGGCCACTCACCTGCCAGGGAAACATCGCGTATGAACTCCGCGAGACGGCTCTTTTCGATTGGGTGTCCGAGCGGACGATCGCCAAGGCGGGGGCAAAGCGCTTTCGCGTTACGCCACGCGGGCAGGATCGAGCACAGTTCGCTGGCGGGGCGTTCGAGCAATGCGCGCAGACCGTCGCTGGCCCCGTTGCTGCTGCTCGGGACGGGACAGAACACAGGGCGACCCTGTCCGGCCGCGAACCGGACGGTGTGCATAGTCCCGCTCTGCAGCCCGCATTGCGCGACGAGCACGGCTACGGATAGGCCGCTCTGCAGTCGGTCGCGGGCGATCAGATTCTGTGGACGTGGTTGCACGCCGAATGGCTGCTCCGAGACGAGCACCCCGCCCTGATCGACGATCCGGGCGGCGAGTTGCTTGTTCTCGGCGGGATAGATGCGGTCCAGGCCTCCCCCCATCACGGCAATCGTCGGTGCGCCGGCCTCCAGCGCAGTCTGATGTGCGATGGTGTCGATGCCCTTCGCGAGACCGCTAACGATCCCCCAGTCGTCTCCAGCCAGAGCGGCGGTGAGTTCGGCAGCGGCGGTCATCCCGAATCGCGTCGGCTCGCGGGTGCCGACTACCGCGACGAGACGGTCCCGCGTGAGCAACCCATGGTTGCCACGGGCGTACAGGATCGGCGGCGGATCAGCGAGGTCACGTAGCCGATCGGGGTATCGCTCATCGAAGAACGCGAGGACGCTCACTCCGGCCTCCCGATACTGCTCGAGGCGCTCGCGCGCACGGTCGAAGGCGCCGTCCAGCTGGGTGTTGTGACGCTCCAGCAGCTTAGTCATAGCGGTTGCGTGGAGTGCAGCCGCAAGCGCCGTGACCGGCCCGACCTTCGGGAGGGACTGCAGCGCGAGCAGACCTGCGGGGCTACGGTAGGCATCCGGTGCGATGTGGCCAGTCGATGAGGTGCCAATGGTCATTTGTGCTCCGCTCGGTGTGCGCGAGGCTGATCCACTCCAAGCACTGTAACCGTCCCCGAGGATGGCCATTAACAGCATACGTGTGTGCGGGATGGCATACACCGGGTCTCGACGCGCGGGAAGCCCGGTATGGACGCGGTATGAGGACCGCAGATGGGACCGCAGGCGCCCCGAAAACCGCATAGGAAAGCCGACTCTAACCGTTCGCCCCGATAATTCTGTGTTCGCCAAGTCCAGCGAATACGGGCGAAACCCCCAAGAGGGGACTGGCATGAGCCGGTTCGCCCGTTTTCGCTGGCTGCGATGGTCGCGGCCTGCCTATGCGCGGTTTCGTGCCCGAGTGGCACCGGAGCCGCCACAGCTCTTGGTCCGAGCTGGCCCCAAGCGCGGCGACCATGATCGGCGCCAAACCCCCGTCGGGAGGCTCTCCGCTGAAGCCGCAGCGATATAAGCGCGAAGATGCTCCGGGAGGAGCCGCAAGACGACCCGGCAGAGGCTTACGTCTCACATCCATCGGCAAGGTAGTCCGGGTGGCTACTTGAAGCCAAATACTTTTCCGGACTGCAATTCCAGTGAGATTGTCCCTTCCAAGATGATCTGTTTGCCTTCGCCCACAAGCCCGACGGCACTCCCACGTCCTTCGAGATCGCCTTGTGCAAGGGGCGTGCCGGGAAATTCGAACGCCACAAATTTTTCTTCCGTGCCGGCCTGCACTTCTTTACCCGCTTTATTCATCAGGCGCCCTCCGACGCTGCCTTCCAAGTTGAATGCGGCTTCTTTGGGGCATTCTGCGCCTTTTACGGTCATAGCGGTGAATATGCCACCGGACAATGGTGTCGGAAGTAGCAGCATGACCGCATTGTTTTGAGCGCTTATCGCGCGATAGTAGAGCAGGCCGATCGCTTCGAGTGTAATCGAGATGTTGGGGTTGACCTGTCCGTTGATTTTGCAATTTTCAAGGTCTTCCAGGGTGCTTTCCTTCCAATCACCACATTCTTCGAGGACGAGCTTTCCGCCGAAGCCGGGCGGCGGTATCAGTTCGGCGTTGACGAGTTTTGCTTTGATGCAAATGACCTCATTGTCGAGGAATGGCATACGCAGCTTAAAGCTCGTGCTGCCAAGGTTGGCGGTTTTTTCGGCCACTTTCAGTTCGTTCCCGCCGACCCACCAGTTCGGGCCGCAGCCTGAGATCAGTAGTGCCAGGCCTGATAGTGCAATCGCCGCCCCGGTTTGCACATATCGCGATGTCGCACGCGCCGTGTTGAGCGAGGCTCGATAAGGAGCTAGAAGGCGTGCCATCAGATGCATATCCACGGGATATCGGAGAGACCCGGACTAGTCAACTAGGGTGGTAGTCCTCGAGCCAGTAGGTCGGGCGCGTAGGCGTTATCGGCAGCAGCTGTAGGGGATCTGTGTTTCTGGGTACTGAATGGATGGTGATATCGATAGGTGTGTGATGTTTCCCACTAGGCACGTGAAGGCGCCAAGTCACACTGGCGAACTCGAGCTGACCCCGGACTTAGGGTTGGGTCGTTAGGCGCCGTCCGGGACTCCGTGTTGAACCGCGGCAATGCCGACGAAGTGCTTTGCGAAGGGCATCAGGCGCTCCTTCGTCGAGCTGTGAGCGCCCAAGTCCTTCTATTTGACGCCGAACCCATATCTAGACTCGGGACGACGCGGCCGTCCGGACAGCGAGCGATCGTCTGTGCACGTCCGCGCAGCCCAGTCCAGCGGCGCCTCGCGGGGCGTCACAGATCGGAGGTTTGCGGTGAGGCGGGTCAACCTAAGTGTGGCTGTAGCGATGGTGTGTTGGCTGTGTGGCGTCGTGGGGGCGCATGCGGCGAGCACGGTCGTCCTCTGCTCGGGGCACAGTGGGACTCTCCACGTCGCAGGCAAATCGGGCAAATGCGGTCATGGACAGCACGCGCTGTCCCTCGCCAGTGCCAGCGCGCTCAGCAGCGCACGGCATGAAGTCGGCTCGCTGCGTGCAAAGGTGGCCTCCCAGCAGAGCGAAATTGCCGCCTTGCAGTCGCAGACGAGCTCGCAGCAGGGTGGCGTCGGCTCCCTGCAGAGTGCCGTCAGCGCGCTGCAGACCACGGTCAACGCGCTGAGCAACACGCTCGCGGGCGTTGCGCGCGTTGGCGGCACGCTGCGCTTGACCGGCATGAACCTGCAGATCGTCAGCGGTTCCGGCAAAACCGACGGTGCGGTCAACGGTCTCGGCAACCTGATCATCGGCTACGACGAGCAACCCGGCACGCAATCGGGCTCTCACAACATTGTGCTCGGCGATCAGCAGTCCTTCACCTCCTACGGCGGCTTGATCGCGGGCCAGGCTGACTCGCTGAGCGCTCCGTTTGCGGTCGCACTCGGCGATCACAACAGCGCTGGCGGCGAATTCGCCTCCGTGGTGGGCGGGGAACAGAACGAAGCGCAGGGCAGGGCGTCGTCTATAAGCGCTGGCCACTACAACCTGGCGGCTGACGCGTTTTCAAGCGTGGTGGGCGGATGCGAGAACATGACCGGCGGCGGCACAGCGCTGACGGGAAGCTGCACGGCAGGTGCGCAGGCGATCCTCGGGGGCTTCGAGAACACCGCCTCGGGTCTTGAGTCGACGGTCAGCGGTGGCGAGGTCGGCACGGCCTCTGGTGGCGCCTCTGCGGTCGCCGGAGGGCAGTTCAACGTCGCCGGCGGGGGCGCTGCGGCGGTAGCCGGCGGCAACAGCAACAGCGCGAGCGGCTCCTTCTCATCGATCCTCGGTGGCTTTGAGAACTTCGCGACGACCTTTGACGCAACGGTTGTCGGTGGCGAGTCGAACACGGCCGCGAGTACCGCGGCCGCAATCCTCGGCGGTAGCGGCATCACGACATCTACGAACTGCCAGGCTGTCCCTGCGACGTCGGGCAGCTGCTAGCCACATCAGCATGGGCGTGGCGAGTGATATCGCTGTGTGAGCCACGTGGCGAAGTACTGACCGACCACGTGGGCGGACGCCGATGACGCTCCCTGCCCCGGGGGGTTAGGTTCCTCGAAAGATCAGCCTACGAGGGAGCTTAGGGGTCATGGGCGAGCAACTCAGCATGCTGGACACGATGTTCCTCGAGCTAGAGCAGTTCGATGAGGCGGCGCACATGCACATCGGCGCGGCGCTCATCTTTGAGCCGCTCCCCGGCGGCGGGACGCCAGACATCAGCGCGGTGCGTGAGCACATCCGCGCGCGCGTGAAGATCCTGCCGCGCTATACCCAGCAGCTCTCGAGTCCACATGCGGGCCCGCTGACCTGGCTGACCTGGGAGCCGGCGCAGGCCTTTGACTCCGACAGCCACGTTCATCACGCGACGCTGCCTGCGCCAGGCGGCGAGACCGAGCTGCAGGCGTGGCTTGGGGACTTCTGGTCGCACCGCCTGGACCGCCGCCGACCGCTGTGGGAGATGACCTTGCTCGACGGACTCGAGGGTGGCCGCTGGGCGCTGGCGAGCAAGACGCACCACTGTCTCGTGGACGGTGTCGGCTCGCTCGACATCGGACACGTCCTGCTCGACTCTTCGCCGCAGGGCTCGCCACCGCCACCAGCGCAGCCCGACGCTGACCTTGATGCTGCAGAGCCCGGCAACGGCCGGCTCTGGCTCTCGCCCGGCCTGCTCATGCGTGGCGCGCGCGCTGGCGTGGGCGCGGCGCTGCACCCGCGCGAGTCGCTCGATCGCGTGCGTGCAGCGGTTGAGCTGATCGTGCGCGAGGAGGTGATCGCGGCGCCACAGACGAGCCTGAACGCGCCGATGAGCGGCACGCGTCACTTCGCCACCGTGCGGCTGGACCTCGCCGAGGTCAAGGCGACAAAGACACATCTCGGCGGCACGGTCAACGACGTCGTGCTCGCGCTCTGCGCGGGCGGCCTGCGCCACCTGCTGCTCGCCCGTGGCGATGAGCTACCCGAGGGCGATCTGCGCGCGCAGGTGCCCGTGAACATCCGCTCCGAGGACCAGGAGCACGCGCTCGGCAACGAGCTGACCTCACTGTTTGTCGAGCTGCCGCTCCGCGAGGCGGACCCGCTCGTGCGCTACCGCCGTGTCGTGGAACGTACTGAGCAGCTGAAGGCCGGATCGCAGCGCGTCGGTGGCAAGACGATCGTCGACCTCGCTGACATGGGTCCGCCGCTGGCCGGTGCGCTGCTCGCGCGCTCGATGTTTGGCGGCACGCGGATGTTCAACCTCACGATCACAAACGTCCCCGGCCCTCCGCAGCGGCTTTACGCGTTTGGCTCCCCACTCGTCGAGATCCTCCCGCTCGTGCCGCTGTTCGCGGGACACACAGTCGGCATCGCGGTCCTCAGCTATGCCGGCCAGGTGGTCTTTGGTCTCAACGCCGATCGCATTGCCGCGCCCGACATCGAGGTGCTTGCGGAGGGCATTAGGCGCTCCTTCGCCGAGTTGCGGGTACCCGCGGCCAAGAAGAGGCCGCGACGTCGTCCGGCGGTAGCCGGGTCAAGGGCGTCGGCGAGCTCGCCTGCACCCTGACGCTCACGCACTAAGCCGCTGCGCAAAGAACCTCAGGATCTCATCGCGTGCAGCGATCGTCGGTTGACCCGCTTCATCGATCAGATGAGCGGTCACCACGCTATGCGGGCTCGCCACGACCTGCTCGAAGAACGGTGCTGTCTCCGGATTCGCTGCACTGTCGGGCAGCACCCGCCCGATAAAGCGCTCGCCGAGTGCCTCTGAGTAGGCCGCGAAGCGCTCGGCTCGGCAGAAGCGATCGCCCGCAAAGCGATAGGCCATGACGGTCAGATCCTCGCGCTCGAGGCGCTCGCGCACAGCGCTGAGCTCCTCCGGGGCGATCTCAAGGCCGGCGGGGTCATCCAGCGGCAAGGTCGGCTCGGCAAGGACCGGCGCGAGCATCGCGGGCTCGAGCATCATCGAGAGCGCAAAGTTGCCCGTGAAGCACATCCCGATCGCACCGACGCCCGGGCCGCCGCACTGCGTGTGCGCGAGCCTCGCCAGCGATCTGAGCCATTGCGTGATCGGGCTCGACTTGTTCGCGGCCAAGGCGCGGAACTCTGCGCTGACACAGGCCCGCCGGAAGACCTCCGTGCCCTCCTCGACACCCGGCACGGCGCCATCGCGGCCGAATAGCGAGGGCATGTAGACCGTGAAACCCGCATCCCTGACCCAGCGACTGAAGCGTGTGACCTGTGGGCTGATGCCCGGCATCTCCGTCATCACGATCACCGCGGGTCCGCTGCCGGTGATGTGCACCACCTTCGTGACCTCTTCGAGCGTGATCTCGCGGGGATCGAAGTCCTCGAGTGGATCGTCCTCGTGCATGCTCCGTTCTGTCATCTCCAGCTCCTTGTTGAAAGCTCAGCCCAAGAACATAGACGATCGTACGTATATATTGTTTGTCGGAGAGTTCGGACCCTCACGCCGTCATGAGCCGATCAAAACCACGATCCCTGCTGAAGCCCACTCCCGAGGCCGAGCCAAGCGACGGTCGGCGTGCACGGGGCATGCGCAGCCGTGCCGCGATCCTTGAGCGCTCCGTGCAGATCGCCTCGCGCGAAGGTCTTGAAGGTCTCACGCTCGGCGAGCTCGCAGCCGACCTCGGGCTGCCAAAGAGCAGCGTCTTTGCCCTCTTCGGCGCTAAGGAGGAGCTACAGCTTGCAACGCTGGGTGCGGCCCGCGGAATTCTCATCGAGCACGTGGTCACACCGGCTGCTCACGTGCCTCCCGGCGTGCAGCGCCTGCGGGCGCTGGGTGATGCCTGGTGGGACTACCTCGGCTCTGATGTGTTCGCGGGCGGGTGCTTTCTATGTGCCGCCTCGGCTGAGATGGACGGACGTCCCGGACCCCTACGCGACGCGGTCGCGGCCGTGATGCGCGAATGGATCGCGGTCCTAACAATGAACATCGAAGCGGCTGTCGCCAACGGCGAGTTCAGAGAGGACATCGATGCGTCTGCGATGGCCTTTCGGCTGAACGCGCTCGGGATGGCCGCGAACTGGCAACGCCAGCTCTTCGCGGAGGCAGGCGGCATCGAGAACGCGCGGGCCGCCTGGCGGGCCGAGATCGAGGGCGCTCTCGCATCGTCCCCAACCCGCGGGGCTTAGGCCTTATAGTCCTTATCTCCACTTCTTCTAAGCTTTAGGAGCTATGTGGTCTTCGCGTCCTGGTCAGTCTCCGGTTTATGCCTTGAAGGCTGACTTCTTTCGTGTGCTCGGGCATCCGATGCGGGTTCGTCTGTTGCAGGTCCTCCGTGAGGGCGAGCGCTCTGTTGGCTCTTTGCAGGATGAGCTCGAGCTCGACTCGAGCAGCACCTCCCAACACCTGGCGGCCTTGCGCGCCCAGGGGCTGGTCCTGAGTCGCAAGCAGGGCACGAGCGTCTACTACCGAGTCAGGGATCCGCGCACGCTGGAGTTGCTCGAGCTAGCTAAGGCGATCATTGCGGCGGCGCGGGAGGACAACCAGGCGCTGCTGGATGATCTGGCGGACGAGGACTTCGCGCCGCGACCGAGTCGCGGCTAGCCTTGGGCGTTCTCGACTGGAGTGCGATCGCAGCTGTCGCCGCGCTCGTCTGCGGAGGGCTGATAGCAGTAGGCGCGCGCGGTTTGCGGACCGGGTTGGGTGTGCAGGCGGCGGGGATGACGTTGCTGGGCATAGTCGGCGTTGCTGTCTTGACGGGCGGCGATGTGCTCGGCGGGGTCTTCCGCAGCTCGATCGGGCTGGCGTTTGGCCTCGATCCCCTCAGCGGCTTCTTCCTCGCCGTGCTCGCCTTGACCGCGGTCCCGACGCTGACCTTTGCACGCGACTATCTGCCCGACAGCCGGGTCGCACCTGCGCTTGGGCTGTTGACGAGCGCCTTCCTGCTGTCTCTGATCGGCGTGCTCACAGCTCGTGACCCGATCGGCTTCCTGGCGTTCTGGGAGCTGATGACGCTCGTGCCGGCTGCGGCGATTCTCCTCGGCCGGCGCGATCAGACGGTGCGTGCGGCGGTGTACGCCTATCTGGCGATCACCCACCTCGGCGGCGCGGGCGTGTGGATCGCTCTGCTCATGCTCGCTCATCACGGAGCGATCGGCGATCCCGCTGCGCTCGCGGCCGCGGGATCGGGCGCGCAGACACTGGTGGCGATCGCAGCGCTCGTGGGCTTTGGGACCAAGGCTGGACTTGTTCCCCTGCACTCCTGGCTACCCCGGGCACACCCGGTCGCGCCTGCGCATCTCTCGGCGCTGATGTCGGGGATGATGATCAAGGTCGCCCTCTACGGCCTGATCCGCGTGGAGTTTCAGTGGCTGGGGGCGACGCCGAGGTGGTTGGGAATCGCGCTGCTCGCGATCGGCCTACTCTCGGCACTGGGCGGTGTGCTGTGGGCGCTCGTCCAGCGTGAGCTGAAGCGGCTGCTCGCCTACTCCTCGATCGAGAACGTCGGGATCGTCGCGCTTGCGCTCGGCGCAGCACTGCTGTTCGCTGACGCGGGCGACCCCATGTGGGCGGCGATCGCCTTTGGGGCGGCCCTGCTCCACGTCGCAAACCACGCGCTCTTCAAGACGCTGCTATTCCTCGGCTCGGGGTCGCTCGAGCGCGCGGTGGGCGCCCTCGATCTCGACCATCTCGGTGGTCTGCTGCGGCGCATGCCCTGGACGGGCGGGGCGATGCTGATCGGGTGCATGGCTATCGCCGGGCTGCCGCCCCTGAACGGTTTTGCCTCGGAGTGGCTTGTGCTGCAGTCCCTTTTCCACGTCGCCTTTCACCAGCCGTTCGGAGTTGCGCTCGCGGGTGCGGTTGCGCTCGCTGGTCTCGCCGCGACCGCGGCGCTGGCGCTGTTGTGCTTCGCAAACGTTGTCGGCCTCGTGCTGCTCGGAGCGCCGCGCCGGGCCGCCTGTGAGACGTCGGTCGATCCCCCGGTTGGCATGCGCGTGGGCATGGCGGTGCTTGCGCTGATGTGCATCGCGCTCGGGCTCATACCCGGCCTGGTCCTGCCGACCCTCGCAGGCCTCGCCACCACAGCACATGGCGCCGCGCTGAGCAGGAGCGCGGGCCTGAGCGTGGGGGGCACGGGCTCATACCTCCCGTTGCCCATCGGGCTGGCGCTCGCGGCGCTGACCCTCATGCTCGTCGCTGTGCGCGGCAGGCGCCGCTCGGCCCCGACGCCGGCCTGGGTCGGCGGACAGCCCGCTGCTGCTGAGCTCCGCTGGACCTCGGTCGCTTTCACGAAGCCCTTGCGCCTCGTGCTCGAGGCGCTCTTGAAACCACACCGCAGGGTCGAGACCACACGAGTCGGCGGGGTGCTCCAGAGCGTCACCTACAAGGGCGATGTTCCCTCGCTGCTGGACACGGCGCTGTATGAGCCCACGATACGGATCGGGCTGCGTGCGGCGGCGCTTGCCAGGCGCTTGCAGTCGGGCAACGTCCGCACCTACGCTGCCTACCTGCTCGGGCTCGTGATCGGGCTGCTCCTACTCGTCCAGACAGGGGCGCTCAGATGAGCGCGGCGGCCGCGATCGTGCAGCTCCGCGGGCATCGCGCTCGCGCCGCTCCTGCCCGGAACGATCCAGACGCTCAAGGCGGCCTTGCAGGGACGCCGCGGCCCATCGCTGCTACAGCCCTATCGCCGCCTGCGCCAGCTCTGGGGCAAGACCGCGGTCGACCCCGCGGGCGCCGGCCCTCTCTACAAGGTCGCTCCACCGCTGATCGCGGGATGTCTGGCGCTCGTGCTCGCGATCGTCCCGATCGCTGGGCGCGCCGGGAACTTCGGGGTCGGCAACGATGCGCTCGTGCTCCTCGGCTTGCTGGCGCTCGCCCGCTTCGTCCTCGCCGTGGCGGCATGGGACACGGGCAGCGGCTTTGCCCTGATGGCCTCGGCACGAGAGCTGATGATCGCCGTGTTTGGAGAGGCCCTGCTCGTGCTTGCGCTGCTCGTCGTCGCGCTCCCCGCGCACAGCACCGACCTGCTGCAGATGAGCGCCGCGGCAGCTGGCGGACAGATCTGGAGCGAGCCGGCCCATTGGTGCGGGGCGATCGCGTTCGCGCTCGTGATTCTCGTTGAGACCGGACGCCAGCCGATCGACAACCCCGACACCCACCTCGAGCTGACGATGATCCACGAGGGACCTATGCTCGAATATGGCGGGCGCGACCTGGCCTTTCTGCAGTGGGCGAGCGCGGCCCGTCATTGGGCGTTCCTGGTGCTTGGTGGGGAGCTTTACCTACCGCACGGGCACGGTTTCGCCGGTGCTCTCGGATTGCTTGTGGCCGAGGTTGTGGTGCTCTGCTGCGCGCTCACGCTGGCTGAGACGGCACAGGCAAAGCTGCGAATCCTGCGCGTCCCCGCGCTGCTTGGCGCGGGCTGCGCCCTTGCCCTCGCCGGGGCTGCGATGTGGATCGGCGGGGTGGGGGTATGAACGGCGCGCTCGTCACGGCGATGCTTGCGCTCGCGCTCGCCGTGATCCTTGTGCGCCGTCGCTCGGTCGCGATCGTGCTCTTGGCCGCGCAGTCACTGGCCCTGGGGCTTGTCGCGATCGATCTCGCCGGTGGGCGCTCGGGCGACGTCATCGTCGCGATCGTCTTGCTCAGCAAGGCGATTGTGCTCCCAGCGCTCCTCTACCTGCTGATCCGTCGCACCCCGGAGGCGCGCCCGGTGACCGCCGCGGTGGACCCGATCGTGCGCGTCGCCTGTGCAGGAGCGGTTGCGCTCAGCACAACCGCACTGGTGCCTGCGCTGGGTCTCGGCAACGCACACACCGAGCACACGGCCGTCGCTCTGGTGCTCGTGGGCATCACGATCGTGGTCCTGCGCCGGCCGGTCCTGTTTCAGCTGCTGGGGCTGGTCGTCGCCGAGAACGGCCTGTCGCTGCTCGCGGTGTCCGTGCCGGGAGGCCTCTCCTACGTGATCGAGTTCGGTGCGCTCTTCGATCTCGCGATGATCGTGACCGTGGCTGCCGCGTTCGCGCGCCAGATCCACAGCGACCTTGGCACCGGCGATACCGAGCTCCTGCGAGGCCTGCGTGACTGACATCGTGCCGATCCTCGCTGCGGTCGTGCCCATGCTGGCGCTTCTCGGGTTGCCGCTGGCGCTGCTCGCGCGCTCTTCTCGCCAGGCTGATGCGCTCGCGCTCGGCGTCGCGGTCCCGACCGCCGCGGCGGGACTCACGCTTGCTGCGATCGCGCTCACCCACGGTGGGCGGCCCCCACTCCACGGCCACTGGTATCTGATCGATGGTGCCAGCGGCGTGCTGCTCGCTGTGATCTCCGTCGTCGGCCTGTGCAGCATGCTTGTCTCACCGACCTACCTACGCACGAGCGGGCGCAGCTGGACCACCGCGGCGCGCTCGCGGAGCCTCTACTACGCCGCCCTCTTCCTCTTCTGGGGGGCGCTGCTGGCGGTGCCGATCATCGGCAATCTCGCGGCTGCATGGCTGATCGTCGAGGCCACGACAGCAGGCTCGGCGCTGCTTGTCGCCTTCAGCGGCCGCCGCGACGCGCTCGAGGCCGGCTGGAAGTACCTCCTGCTGACGACCCTCGGGCTCTCGGTCGCGTTGCTCGGCATCATCATCCTCGCGATCGGGCAGGCCAAGGCCGGCCACCACGATCTGCATGCGCTCGACTGGCGCTCCTTGCAGCTGGCTGCAGGCGCGATGGCGAAGCCGCCGACCCTGATCGCCTTCGTGCTGCTGTTGGCGGGGCTGGCCACGAAGGTCGGCTGGGCGCCTGTTCACAACTGGCTTCCGGATGCTCATAGCGAGGCGCCCGCGCCGATCAGTGCGCTGCTCTCAGCGGCGCTGCTTCCCAGCGTGCTGTTGATCGCCTGGCGTGTCAAGGAGATCCTCCAGCCCTCCGTGGGGGCGGGCACGACGCGGGCGATCTTCATCGCGTTCGGCCTCACCTCGATGCTCGTCGCAATCCCCTTCCTGTGGCGTTCGTTGCCATGGAAGCGATTGCTGGCCTACTCAAGCCTTGAGCACATGGGCATCATCGGGCTCGGGATTGGCTTCGGCACGCCGCTGGCGATCGCCGGTGTGGTGCTGCACGTCGCCGGTCACGCGCTTGCCAAGGCACTCGGCTTCTACGCTGCCTTGCCGCTGCTGCGCATCCAGCCGCAGGCCGCGAGAGAGGCCCCCGTCGCTGTGCTCAGCGAGAGCCCGCCCACGGCCGCAGCGATGGGGATCAGCCTCGTGGCGCTCTCGGGTCTACCTCCCTCGCCCTTGTTCCTATCCGAGCCTGCTGATCCTCCTAGGAGGTGTGACCGCCGGCGAGGTGCTCGTCAGCGCTGTCGCCGTGGTTGCTCTAGCGCTCGGTTTCCTCGGCCTGCTCCATGCGCTGATGGAGGGCGTTGTGGGGGAGGAGTCACGCCATCGCCGACGCCACCCCCGCTCCCGCGAGGAGCGACCGACGCGTGCACTTACCGCCGTCCTCGGCATCGCGTTGCTCGGGTGCACTGCCGTGGGCCTGCTGCTACCAGGCTCCGGCTTCATCGAGACACTCACGAAGGGCACCCTATGAGCAAGATCGAGCACGTCGAGGTGTCCGCCTGGCGTAGGGTGATCGAAGCGGCCCTCGAAGGCGGGGAGCTGTTCGGTGGTGCCTGGGCGAGCGCACGTGAGGGGCGCCTGCGCTGGAACGTGCTCTTCAACTCGACGCACGCGCCGCGCGTGATCTCATGCGAGCCGCCGGCCGGTGCGGTTGAGACGATCGTCGACCTGGTCGAGGCGGCGGCGTGGGACGAGCGCGAGGCCCACGATCTTTATGGGCTTGAGTTCCGCGGACACTCTCCGCTGCGCGCGCTCGCGACGCACTCCGAGGATCCGGCAACGTGGATGACAGCTGTCACGGGCGAGGGCGTTCACCAGGTCGCTGTTGGGCCCGTGCACGCGGGTGTGATCGAGTCCGGACACTTCCGCTTTCATGTCGTCGGAGAGCGCATCCTCGCGCTCGATCTTAAGCTGTTCTACAAGCACCGCGGGCTCGAGCGTGCCTCCGAGGGTCTCGCGCCCGAGCGTGCTCTCGCCCATGCGGGACGCGCTTGCGCTGCCTGCTTCGTCACAAACTCGGTCGCGTTCGCCCAGGCCGTTGAGGATGGGAGCGGTCTGCAGCCGAACCGCGAGCTGCGCGTCCTGCGTACCGTCGCGCTCGAGCTCGAGCGTCTCTACAACCACCTCCATGACATCGGCGCGATCTGTTCGGGGGTTGGCTTCGCGCCCGGCGCGATGGCGTTCGCCGCGCTGAAGGACCGCGCGCAGCAGCTCAACCTGCGGGCCTTCGGGCACCGCTTCCTGTTCGGAGTCTGCGCGTCTCGGAGCGGGAGGGCCGGTCCCCGATGCAGCGAGCACCGACGTACTGCGCTGTGCGCTTCGCGAGTCTGCGCACAGACAGCGCCGCAGCCTGGCGCGAGCTCGAGTTCACCGGCTCGCTGCAGGCACGCCTCGAAGGAATCGGCGTGCTCAGCGGCGAGGACGCACGACGGCTTGGCGCGGTCGGGCCCGCGGCGCGCGCTGCGGGCATCCGCGAGGACGCCCGCAGCGCCAGCCCGCGTCTCGCCTACGACGGCTTCGCAGCCGCCGGTCTTGCCGACGCGAGCGGCGACGTCGGTGCTCGCCTGCGGCAGCGCGCGCTCGAGCTGGAGAGCACCTACGAGCTGCTCGACGAGTTGCTCTCAAAGCCTTTGCGAGCCGGCGCCACATCCAACGCAAGCCCAGCCACGCCGCTCGGCCTCGCCCGCGTCGAGAGCCCGCGTGGTGCCACCACGTGTGCGGTTGAGCTCGAGGAGGGGCGCATTGCGCGGATGCATCTGCGTACCGGCTCCTACGCCAACTGGCCCGCGCTCGCTCATGCCACGGCCGGCAACCTGCTCCCGGACTTCCCCCTGATCAACAAGAGCTTCGAGCTCTGCTACGCCTGCGTGGATCGCTGATGTTCGTCCTGCTGCGCCAGCTCGCCACGATCCGTCGCGAGGCGCATCTCAGGCGCGGGAGCCCGCATCCGCTGGCGATTCGCCACGTCGATGCGGGCTCCTGCAACGGCTGTGAGCACGAGCTCGGCGCCGTTACGAACCCCTTCCACGACCTTCAGCGTCACGGCCTCGACATTGTCGCCTCCCCCCGACATGCCGACATCCTGCTGATCACCGGACCTGTCACGACCCGTATGGCTGCTCCTCTGAAGCTCGCCTACGAGGCCATGCCCGAGCCGCGTCTCGTCGCCGCACTCGGCGATTGCGCCCTGGGGTGCAACGTGCTCGCAGACCCCGCGCAGCTCCGCGGGCCCGCTCCAGGAGATCCTGCCGATCGACATCCGCATTCCCGGCTGCCCGCCAACGCCGCATGCGATCGCGGAGTGCATCCTCGCCGCGCTCTCGACACTCACATAGTGGCTATTGGTGGCGCCGCGCCTTGAAGGCGATGGCGAGCTCCTCGCGGGAGTGGATCCCGAGCTTGCCGTAGACATGTCCGAGGTGATATTCGACGGTCTTTGGACTCACAAAGATGGCCTCGGCAGTCTCCCGCGTGGTCTTGCCATCCGCGAGTAGATGCGCTATTCGCAGCTCTTGGGGGTGAGCTCGTCGAGTGTGCTCACGTCACGCCGTCGTGCCGTCTCGCCCGTAGCCGCAAGCTCCGCGTCTGCCTGGTCGACCCACGGCTGCGCTCCGAGCTGCGCGAAGGCCTCTACGGCTGCGCGGAGCTCCTGGCGCGCCCGGACGCGCTTACGGGCACGGCGCAAGCGCGCACCGTAGGCCAGTTGGGTACGAGCGGTCTCAAAGACATCTGGCGTTCGTTCGTGGAGTCGCAGCGCTTCCTCGAAGCAGCTCTCCATCTCGCGGGCGTCTGCGAGGAGCGCGCGGCAGCGCGCAGCGCGAGCCAGCGCCCATGGTTGGCCCTTCGCGGTTGCCTGTGCCACGAAATCTGCGGCGACCGTCGCGGCCTCCTCATCGCGCCCGAGGCGTTGGAGCTCCTCGACGAGCTCCGGCGCCGGTGAGAGGTCGACGTCGGCGATACCGCGCACGCGTAGCGCGTCCGCCTGGGCCCTATGATGCTCGATCGCTGCAGCCGGACGACTGAGCCCGAGCTCGAGATCGCCGAGGGCCTGGATCGCCCAAACGCCGAAGAGACCGACGCCGAGCTCCTCGCACATCTTCGTCGCCTCGGCGGCATGTTCGCGGCAATTGGCCTCGCGCCCCTGTCGTGCCTCCAGCCAGGCGAGACCGGCCAGCGCCGCTGCGAGCTCGACCCGCTGGCCGGTCTCCCGCCCCAGGCGGATCGCTTCGTCATAGCTTGCTTCGGCGGCAGCCCATTGGTCGGTTGTTGCCTGGTCGCGCGCGAGGAGGTGCAGGAGATTCGGCAACACGCCAAGGGCCGCCTGTGCGCGCGCTCGCTCCAGCGCTCGATCGATCAGCCAGCGTCCTGCCTCGACCTCACGGAGCCATAGCGGCCCGAGCGCCGCCCACGCGAGCAGCCCTGGGTCATCGCGTAGCTCGTCTGACTGTTCGAGGATCTCGACCGCCGCGCGTGCTGAGGTGGCGCCGGCCTCGCCCTTGCCATCCGCCACCAGGGCCATGCCTTGAGCCATGGCTGCAAAGAACCTCGCGCGGCGGGAGTCCTGCCGGCTCGCCAGTGCTACGGCACGCTCAGCGGCCGCAGTCATCGCCGGCGTATCGCCCGTGTAGAGGCATCCTTGGACAGCCTGGGCCAGCATCACGACAGCCAGCTCCGGATCGGCGGCCGCGATTTGTGCGGCCGCACCGACGATTAGTGGATATCCGTCCTTGAGCGGCCCGCATCGCAGCGCCGCCTGGCCGCGGAGGTGGTCGATGCGTGCCGCGATCGCGGGAGCGGGCACGTGCGCCTGCGCGTCGTCGAGGAGCGTGAGTGCGCGCTGGGTATCGCCGGCCAGCCAGGCTGCGTCCGCCGCCGCGAATAGCAGTCGATCTCGGGCGTCGTCAATCGGTGATAGACCCGCAGCGCGCTCAAACGCCGTGCCGGCGACCGCGTACGCGCTGCGCGCGAGCGCGCGAGCGCCGGCTTGCTCGAGTGCCCCGGACGCACGATTGTCTGGGCCGACACTCGCTTCCGCGAGGTGCCATGCGCGACGGTCGACGTCTCGGTCAGGAAGTGCCGCTGCGAGCGCCGCGTGTGCCTCGCGGCGCTCCTGCGCGGGCGCATCGGCGTACATGGCCGCACGCGCGAGCGGGTGTGTGAACTCGATCTCGCCAGACGTGATCGCGACGAGCCCCGCCTCCTCCGCCGGCGCGAGATCGCCGATATCCAGTCGCATGGATGAAGCGGCTCGGGCGATCACAGCAAGGGCGCACGCATCGCTCGCGGCGACGAGTAGAAGAACTCGCCGGGTCGTCTCGGGCATCGCTCCGAAGCGGCACAGGAATGAGGTGGCGATGCTTGTCGAGATCGGAACCGGCGCGGCGGCCGGCAGGCGAGCGAGCCGCGTGGCTTCGGGCGCAAGCTCGAGCAGCGCGAGGGGGTTGCCGCCGGTGGCGCAGTACAAGCGCTCGAGCGCGTCGTGCGGAATCGTCGCCCCAGAGAGCAGATTCGCTGCATCCGAGCGGTCGAGCCCGGCCACTTGGAGTGTGCGCAGGTCGGCGCCGTCCAACAGCGAAGGCTGGCCCTGGCGCACAGTCAGAACGAGCGCAATCGGATCCGCGAGAAGCCGTCGGGCGGCGAACAGCAGCGTCTCTGCGCTCGAGCGATCGAGCCAATGCGCGTCGTCCACGAGCAACGCGAGTGGCCGCTCCTCCGCGCTCGCGGACAGCAGGCTGAGCGTCGCGGCCCCGATCGCGAAGCGGTCCCGTGCACCCGCCGGGCCAAGTGCCAGCGCGCCGGCGAGCGCGGTCGCCTGCGGCGCCGGGATATGGTCCAGGGCGCTCAGCGCCGGGCGCAGCAACTCGGCCAACCCCGCAAACGGAATAGTCGCCTCAGACTCGATCCCTCGGCATCGCAATATCCGCATCCCCTCCGCGCTCTCAGCCGCGTGCTCGAGCAGGGCGGTCTTCCCAATCCCCGGCTCGCCGACGAGCGCCAGCACGCCGCTGCGGCCGTCTCGCGCTTGCGTAAGCAGGCGATCGAGGGCCAGCCGCTCGTCTTTGCGGCCAAGCAACATCAGGCGAGTCTGACGAGTTGCCACCCCTAATGCGAACGGGCCCGGACTTTCGAACAACTAGGTGGTCCCCTGATGCGAGTGGGAGCGGCGCGGAGCTACGGTCGCGGAAATCGACTCAGGAGGTCCACGATGGCAACCGTAGAGGAGCCCGTCGAGGTTGACGGCCAGAAGCTCGAGCAGTTTGTCTTCCGCGCCGTCGAGGAGGTCGGCGCGACTATCAACGCGGCGCTGGTCGTGATGGGGGACAAGCTAGGGCTGTACCGCGCGCTAGCGGGCGCCGGCGGGCTTACGCCCTTGGAGCTCGCGCGGCGGACCACGGTCAGCGAGCGTTATGTCCGCGAGTGGCTGAACGCGCAGGCCGCGGGTGGCTTTGTGGAATACGACCCGCTCGGCGGTACCTACACGCTCCCGCCCGAGCAGACTATCGCCCTCACCGACGAGTCGAGTCCAGCGTTTCTCCCGGGCTTTTTTCAGATCGCGCTCGGCACGGTGATCGACTCGCCGCGGATCACCGAGGCGGCTCGTAGCGGCAAGGGCGTGGGCTGGCATGAGCACAACCACGACGTGTACGACGGCTGCGAGCGCTTCTTTCGGCCCGGCTACAACGCAAGCCTGATCCCGTCGTGGCTGCCGGCCCTCGACGGCGTTGTCGAGAAGCTCCAGGCCGGGGCTAAGGTCGCGGATATCGGCTGCGGGCACGGATCTTCGACGATTCTGATGGCACAGGCGTTTCCGTCTTCGACGTTCGTCGGCTCGGACTACCACGAGGGCTCAATCGAGACCGCCCGCAGCCGGGCGCGGGACGCGGGCGTCGCCGATCGCGTGCGCTTCCAGACGGCCGAAGCCGCCTCCGATCACGGTGAGGGCTATGACCTGGTGACGATGTTCGATTGTCTGCACGACATGGGCGATCCGGTCGGCGCTGCGCGGCAGGTGCATCGCATGCTCGCGCCAGATGGGACGTGGATGATCGTCGAGCCGATGGCGGGCGACCGGGTCGAGGACAACCTCAACCCGGTCGGCCGCGCGTTCTACGGGTTCTCGACATTCCTCTGCACGCCCGCCTCGCTGTCGCAGGAGGTAGGGCTCGCGCTCGGCGCGCAGGCTGGGGAAGCCCGGATCGGCGATGTCGTCACGGGGGGCGGGTTCACGCGATTCCGGCGCGCGGCGCAGACGCCCTTCAATCTTGTGTTTGAGGCGCGACCGTGAGCACTACGATCGGCGCAGTGAATGGTATTAATCCGATCACCGAAACTACGGTCGCACCTGGGCCGACCCCGCGGTCGATCGGCCGCGACGGTGAGCAGAGTCGCGCTCGCTACCCCGATGTTGATGGCTTCGTCGAGCGCGACGGTCAGCGGCTCTTCTACGAGGTCTACGGCGAGGGCGAGGAGGCGATCTTCCTGCTGCCGACGTTGTCGATCGTGCACTCGCGTCACTGGAAGATGCAGATCGCCTACCTCGCGCGTCACTTCCAGGTACTGAGCATGGACGGTCTCGGCAACGGCCGCTCCGATCGCTGTCGCGACCCCAAGCGCTACGCGCCTGCGGAATTCGCTCGCGATTGCCTCGCCGTGATGGATGCGACCGGAACTGAGCGGGCGGTGATGGCGAGCCTCTCCACGGGCGCGCAGTACCAGTTCGAGCTGGCGCGGCTTGCCCCCGAGCGGGTCCTCGGCGCAGTGTTCATCGGCCCGCTGTTCCCCTACACCCTTTCCAAGAACACGATCCTGACCGACCCGCTGGTCCAAGCCATCTCGCGATCGGCTCATCTACCCGGGCCTGTCGGGTGGGCGCACATGAACCCGGTGCATTGGCGCCAGGATCACCGCAGGTTCGCGGACTGGTTCATCTCGCGATGCCTGCCCGAGGCCCACTCCACGAAGCCCATCGAGGATGGCGTGGGATGGATGCTCGACACAGATCCCGAGACGCTCACGGCAACGGTTGGACATGGCGAGTTCCTCCGTGGCCGGCGCACCCTGCGCAAGATCGCACGGGACCTGCCCTGCCCGGTGCTAGTCGTCCACGGCGAGCGCGACAAGATTTCGGCGACGCGTGACGGCCGGGCTCTGGCGCGACTGAGCGGCGGCGAGCTGAACGTGGTTGCTGGCGCGGGGCACTTGCCGCATGCGCGAAAGCCGGTCGGGTTCAACCTGGCGCTGCGCGACTTCGCCGAGGATGCCTTCGGGCGGCCGCGCACGCCACGCGACCCCACGGTATACCGTCCCGACGGTCGTCCCCGCGCTCTGTACGTCTCCTCGCCGATCGGGCTCGGCCACGCCCAGCGCGACGTGGCGATCGCCCGCGAGCTGCGTCGTCTGCACCCGGACCTGCAGATCGACTGGCTCGCCCAGGACCCAGTCACACGGATGCTCGAAGCGGAGGGCGAGCGCATTCACCCCGCCAGTTCTCACCTCGCCAACGAGTCCAAGCACATCGAGTCGGAGTCCGCGGAGCACGACCTGCACTGCTTCCACGCGCTGCGCCGCATGGATGAGATCCTCGCGGCAAACTTCATGCTCTTCCACGACGTCGTGCGCGAGAGCCGCTACGACCTCTGGATCGGCGACGAGGCCTGGGAGCTGGATTATTACCTGCACGAGAACCCCAAGGAGAAGCGGGTGCCGTTCGCGTGGCTGACCGACTTCGTCGGCTTCCTTCCGATGGACGACGGGGACGAGCGGGAGAGCTTCCTGACCGCCGACTACAACGCCGACATGGTTGACCACATTACCCAGCACCCCGAGGTCCGCGACGTGGCGCTGTTCGTGGGCAACCCCGAAGACATCGTCCCCGAGCGGCTCGGGCCGCAGCTGCCGATGATCCGTGACTGGACCGAGCGCAACTTTGACTTCACCGGCTACGTGACCGGCTTTGACCCCGCCGACCTCGGCGAGCGCACCAAGCTGCGCGCCGAACTCGGCTACGGAGACGACGAGCGCGTCTGCATCGTCACCGTCGGCGGCTCGGGTGTCGGCGCCGACCTACTGCGACGAGTCATCGCCGCCTTCCCGCAGGCCAAGGAGCGCGTCCCGGGGCTGCGCATGATCGTCGTCGCCGGCCCCCGTATCGACCCCGAGTCGCTCCCCTCCCACGCCGGGCTCGAGGTCGTCCCCTACGTGCACAACCTCTACCGCAATCTGGCCGCCTGCGACCTGGCGGTGGTCCAGGGCGGCCTCACCACCTCAATGGAGCTGACCGCGCAGAAGCGGCCGTTCCTCTACTTCCCACTGCGCCACCACTTCGAGCAGAACTTCCACGTCCGCCACCGCCTTGAACGCTACGGAGCAGGCCGCCGTATGGACTACGACGACGCCCCGCCGGAGTTGATCGCGGCAGCGATCGCACAGGAGATTGGCCGCGAAGTCGACTATCGCGACGTGGAGCGTGACGGCGCGGCTCGGGCGGCTCGACGCCTAGCCGAGCTGCTTTAGCACGCCCGCGTTGCGGAGCACAACTTCGAGGTCCTCGATCCGGTCCTGTCCCCAGAAGAGCTCGCCGGCGAAGACGAACACCGGCACGCTCCTGTTGGCCGAGCTCGCTGAGCTCCGCGGTGTTTGCCTCGACGTGGGCGCGCAGAGCCTCGTGAGAGCAACGTGCTCGGAGATCCCACGTAGCTGGCCGGCCCGCTCCACGAGATCCTGTCCATCGACATCCGCATCCCGGGCTGCCCGCCCACGCCGGATGTGATTGCTGAGTATCTGCTGGCCGCGCTCGTGATACCCGGATAGCGGCCATTCCTAGGGCAATTCATCGGTCTCAACAGCGTTTACCGCCATCCCGGACCGCACCTGTATCTAGAGGAGTCGAATGCAGGTAGCTATTTGACACCAAACTGCGGGTTTTGACTGACCTTGTCTCTAGTTGGCAGGTGTATTCACAGGCGGAACGTATTCAAGTGGGCTGATACGTAACCGCCAAATCGTGACTGTTCAAATTGTTCGTTAACTGGCAATCGTCGTCGCATCGCTCTTTGCGCCGGACTGCGCTTGCGCTGGTCGCTCTCGCTGGCTTCGCTCTGCTCGTCCTCTGTGCGAGGCCCTCTGCCCAGGCGAACGCCGCCGGCGCCCGCCTGAGGCCTGTGACAAGCCACGGCTCCAGTCGAACGCCACGCGTCGCCGTGAGGAGAGCAAGGCGCAGGTCCAGTCTCAGGGGTCCCGCGGGGCCGACGGGACCAGCCGGGCCCACAGGTCCTTTGGGTAAGGAAGGCTCTCAGGGCGCGACGGGTCCTCGGGGCGAAACAGGCCCGGCCGGCGCTGACGGCAAGGAAGGTCCTAAAGGTGCGACCGGAGCTATCGGACCGGAGGGCCCAAGGGGTCTACAGGGGGTCAAAGGCGAAGTGGGCGCTCCCGGTCCCGAAGGCAAAGAAGGAAAAGAAGGCGTCGCAGGTGCGGTCGGCCCGGAAGGTAAAGAAGGTCCGAAGGGTGCGACGGGCGCTGAAGGCCCGCGGGGTGTTCAGGGTGAAGTGGGCGCGACGGGCGCGGAAGGTAAGGAAGGGCCCAGGGGTGCAACGGGTGCCGAAGGGCCGGGGGGCCCGGAAGGTAAAGAAGGTCAGAAGGGTGCGACGGGCGCTGAAGGCCCGCAGGGTGTTCAGGGTGAAGTGGGCGCGACGGGGTTTGAAGGGCCGCAGGGCGCGGAAGGTAAAGAAGGGCCGAGGGGGCCGATGGGTGCTGAAGGCTCGCAGGGCCCGGAAGGCAAAGAGGGCCCGGAAGGCAAAGAAGGCGCGAAAGGCGTTACGGGCGCTGAAGGTAAAGAAGGTGCGAAAGGGATTCAGGGCGTCAAAGGGGAAACAGGAGCCGAAGGTAAAGAAGGCGCTAAAGGCGCTCAGGGCGTGAAAGGCGAAACCGGTGCTGCCGGTGCTGAAGGCAAAGAAGGCGCCAAAGGTGCAGCTGGCGGAGCGGGCCCCGAAGGCAAAGAAGGTCCCAAAGGCGAAAAAGGCGAACGGGGCGAAAAAGGGGAAAAAGGGGAAAAAGGGGAAGCGGCGGCCCTGGGGGCGGAATCCGTAGCTAGCGCAAACCTCGCAAAAGAAGCCGTCAGTAGCGTGAAGCTTGCGCCTGAAGCCGTGGAAACCGGCAAGATCAAATTGCTCGCGATCACAGAAGGGCTGCTTGGTGCGGAATCGGTCGCTGAAGCAAAGCTCAAGAAAGAAGCGGTCAGCGAAGCGAAGATCAAAAAAGAAGGCGTCAGCGAAGCGAAGATCAAAAAAGAAGCGGTGACCGCGACGCGGCTCGCGGCGCCTACCGCCAAGCCTGCGAAACCCGCCGAAGGGGCGATCACGGTCGGAGTGGCCTCCCCGGCGCGCAAGGTTTCGGCAGCGATTGTCGGTAACGGTGCGAAAAAAGAATGGACAATCGAACACAACCTCGAAACCCGTCTGGTCAAGGTGACGGTGCAGACGAGCGAAGCCGAAGAACCGACTGAACTCGAATCCAGCGCCAACTACAAAGTCAAGGCCGTAAGCGCCAAATCAATTGAAGTGGTGTTCACGGCGGCCCCAGCCGCCAAAGCGCTCATGTACGTCACGGTGGTGGGATAAATTGGCGCACGGTGCATCTCGACGCGACTTGAGGCAGCTGAGCGCCCTCCTCGGAGCACTCCTCTCGGTCCCCTGTCTTTCCGCATGCGGCTCGAGCGGCACCACCACCCTCAACACCGCGAAGATCGGACGCGCTATCGCGGAGTCGATCCTGCGCCAGCACGGGATCCACGTGATGGTTGCCTGCCCATCGAAGCTTGCCAGGAGGGCCGGGGAGGTATTCACCTGCAGGGCTCGTCTGGACGTTGGCTCCTACCCCGTGACCGTGACCGAGATCGGGGACAACGGCCACGTGCGCTACGGGAACACAAGGCCGCTGACGATCCTGAACATCGCGAAGGTGGAGCATGCGATCGCGACATCCGTACGCGATGAGAGGCGTCTGCGTGCGGCCGTTTCATGTCCGGCCGAGGTATTGCAGCAAAAGGGTCTCGTCTTCCGCTGCAGCGCCGTGATCCAAGGCGGGATGCGCCGCTACCCGTTCGTGGTCAGGGAGATCGACGAAGCGGGTCATGTTCGCTACCTCGGCGCATAGGCAGATGGTGCCGTGCTCGGCTCATCGCAGCGGATCAGCGCCGCGCGCTCAAGGCCGGCGTTGCGGTGGGCGAGGGCGACTCCGATCTCGGGGTCCATCGCGAGCGTGAGAAACGCCTGGGCGCTGGGGTAGCGCACGGCGATCACCTCGTCATAGATGTCGCTCTGATCGCCGATCACCGTCATCGTGGCCTGCGTGTGCCAGAGGATCTCACCGCCCAGGCGGGTGAGCACCTCGAGCGCCTTCTCTCCGTAGCGCTGGTAGGCCTCGCGTCCAGAGACATCGGAGGAGAGCCCTCCAGGCGGCTCGGCGCCGTAGTCAGCACGGTCTCGGTAGCGGTTGAGGTTGAGCATCACGAGCGGCCCATCTCGATCGCTACCTGCGATCGCCGCGACGGCGGCGAGCTGCTCCTGGGTGGGGTTGACGGGCATGGGCTTCCCTCCTTGGTGGTGTGGTCGGTCAGCTGGCTGGATGTGCAGTTGGCGAGCGCTGCAAGCCCGCGTCGGCGAGGACGACCTCGAGATCCTCAATTCGGTCCTGTCCCCAGAAGAGCTCATCGGCGAAGACGAGCACCGGCACGCCCCAGTGGCCGAGCTCGCTGAGCTTCGCCGTGTTTGCCTCGACGCGGGCGCGTAGGTCCTCGTCGCGCAGGGCCGCTCGGCACTCTTCCCAGCCGAGGCCGGCTTGCTCACATATCGGACGCAAACCCTTGTCCAGCGCGACATCGATCGCCTGCGCCCAGATTGCGCGTGAGGCTGCGAGCACGAACTCGCGCTCGCGGCCCACATCGACGGCGTGCTCGGCCACGAGCAAACAACGCATCGCGCCCTCGCCGAGGGGGTCGTGGATCGGTCCGAAGGGCATGCCGAGCCGGCGTGCCTCACGCGTCACGTCGCGCAGGGTGTGCAACCGCTTTGCGCGGGGCACCGACTGTCCGCGCATCGCCATCGGGATCACGCCGTGGAAGGCCAGCTCGAGATCGAAGCGCTCAGGGAGCGCAAAAGCGCGCGGCGCGGCCAAATAGGAGTAGGGGCTGCGAAAGGAGAAGAAGAAGTCCACTCGTGCGCTCATCGGCCGGCCCTCCAGCCGAGCTGGTCCAGGCGTTCGCCGATCTGCGCGAGGCGGTCATGTGCAAAGAACCACTGACCGTGGACCCAGGCGGCGGGGGTGTCATAGGGGCCGCGACGCCTCATCAGGCGCTCGTTGCGTGCGACCGACCGCGTCCCAGGCCCGACTGGCGGGGGGCTCCCGAACTGCGCTTGCCAGATCCGCTCGTAATCGGTGAGCTCGACGGGCCCCGAGCTCACGAACCACAGCTGTCTCATGGCCTCCACGCAGAAGCGCTCCAGTGTTGGCCCGGGCGAGGTCGATGCGACCCACGCGGCGAGGAAGCCGGCCTCCTGTGCTGTGAGCGGTTCTGTGCGGGTGAGCACCAGATCGCCCCGCCTGGCAAGACGCCGCGCGTCAGTGAGCGCGTATTCGCGCTTGAGCTCCACAGCCGGGTCCCCGGGGATCCCGCGCGCGAGGATGGGCTTGAGCACGAGTTGCACCTCGCGGCGTGCGATGCGCTCGGCGAGCTCGATGACGGCGATCGCGCTGCAGGGGTCATCGAAGGCGAAGAACAGCTCGACACGCCCGCGTTGCCCGAGTGCTCTGCGCGCGGCTGCGCCCAGTCGGGAGGGCCAGCTGACTCGCGCGAGCGCGACGATCGCGCTCGGCAAAAGCTGGCGGGTGAGCCTCACAGTGAGCCCGGCAGCGTGGGCGTCAGCGTGCCGCTCTCGGCGCACAGCTCCGCCAGTCGTGCGGCCAGCCGCTCGCGCTCGGGCTCATGCATGGGGCTGTGCACCTTTCCGGAGCTCCTGTCGAGCAAATTGCGCGTCTCGTGAGGGTCGGTTGCCAGGTCATACATCTCGTATTCGGGCGGGGCCCGGCGGGTGGGGTCGAGATAGACGGCGTACTTGAAGCGCCGATCACGCACGCAGCGGATGCGGCTCGGCTGCCCGCCCGCCTCTTGCAGGGCAGTGCCGGCCTGGTGGTCGTCGTAGGTAAAGAGCACCGCGTCGCGCACCGAGTCGCGCTCCGCGCGCAAGAGTGGCCCCAGGTCGTAGCCGTCAAAGCGCTCCGCTTGCGGGGCTGCGCCGGCGAGGCCGAGCGCGGTCGGCACGATGTCCAAGAGCGATACGAGCGCATCGCTCTCGCGCGGCTGCGGGAAGAGCTGCGGGTTTGAGACCACGAGCGGCACCCGGATCGTCTCCTCGTAGGCGTTGAAGATCTTCTGGCGCAGCCCCCCGTGGGAGAGACCCATCTCGCCGTGGTCGGAGGTGCGCAGAATCGTCGTGCGCGAGCGCAGCGATCGCGGGTCATCGGCTGGACCCAGGGCCTTGAGCAGGCGGCCAATCTTCTGGTCGACGAGCCGGTGCAGGTAGGCATAAAGGTTGACGTAGTCCTGCTGTGCTTGGCGCGTGGGCAGCGCACCGAGGTAGTTGTCCATCCCGAGCTTTGAGAGCGCCTGGATCACCGGCTTCTCGCGCAGGTCCTCCGTGAGCGTCGGCGGCAAGGGCACGCCAAGGTCGCGGAACTCCTCAAGCGTGTAGCCGCCAGGGAGATAACAGGAGGGATAGCCGAGCACGTCGTGCGGGTTGACGAGCGAGAAGACCAGGCAGAACGGCTCTGGCAGCGCTGGCTGCGCGAGCCAGCGCTCCATCTGGCGCGTGTAGTCCTCATCCCAGCCTGCGTGGCTCCCGCCCGCGTTGCCGCCGCCGAAGTTCTCGGCCTTCGCGTCCCCACCCGCGTCCGGCGGCTCCCAGTCGGCGAAGCCGTAGTCGCGCTCGACCCGCGCTGGGTCAGCCGCGCTCCAATGCTCGCCGTTAACGGGCTTTGAGAGGTGCCACTTGCCCTTCATCGCCACGTGGTAGCCGCTGCTGCGCAGGAGCGTGGCGAGCGTGTCGATGCCCGGCGGCAGTTCGGGCTCGAGGCCGCTGTGAGAGCCCAGGCGCAGGGTGCTACGGATGATGCTGCGCACGCAGCCTTGCGCGCGGGATCTCGCCGCTGCGCGCCATCCGCAGCGCGCTGCGCAGCGCGGCCGGCGCGTTCCTGCGATCGGGCCAGAGATCGCCCTCGGTCAGCGTCAGCGTGACGCCGTGACGCGAGGGTCGTTTGCCCGTCATCAGGCTCGCGCGACTCGGCGAGCACATCGCGGTTGCGGTGAAGGCCTGCGTGAAGCTCATGCCCGTCCGTCGCAGCTCCGCGTCGTTCGGCGTGAGTGCCTCAAGCCAGGCTGGATCACCAGGCCAGTGCTGCGGCTGGCGCTGCTGGTCGGTGATCAGCAGGATCAGGTTCGTGGGCGTCCCCGACGCGCTCATCGCGACCCGCCACCCTGTGCGCCTTGCGCACGGTCCCCCAGGTGCATGGCGGCAGTCAAGCACACCCCTGACCCCTGGGCCGGGATTGGGGCCGCTGCGTACGGGTAGGAAGCAGACAGGGCTCGGCCGAGCGCCAGAGCGAACCGGTCATGGGAGGTTCAAGCAGTGCCACCCCGTGGTGTAAAGAAAGGGAGCAAACGAGCGCGACAGTACGAGCACGTCAAGGACAGCGAGCGCAAATCGGGCGCCTCTGAGGATCGCGCCGAGGAGATCGCAGCGCGCACGGTGAACAAGGAGCGCGCTCGCAGCGGCGAATCGAAAAGCCGCTCGCGCGGCTCGGTTCAGGACATCTCATCGGGGCGTCGTGGTGGCTTGCGCTCGGGCAAAGCGGGGCCGCGGGGGCGAACGCGCGATCAGCTCTACGAGGAGGCACGCCGTCTCGGTGTCGACGGTCGCTCGCACATGAACAAGGCCCAGCTGCAGCGAGCCGTCGACGCGCGTAGTAAACGCTAAGAACACCGAGCCGAGCGAGGGGGAACAGGCGGCTAGCGCTTATTGCCTGTTCGGGGCGAGCCCGTCCTGACGACACGCCCACCGCGGCTCGGCACGAGCGTGACATGCTCGTTGCGGATCGCCTCGCTGCGTGCGCGGTCGGGCAGCAGCTCAGCCTCGGCCAGAACCGTGCGCAACACGATCCGCATCTGGACCATCGCGAAGGCGGCTCCGATGCAGCGCTGCGGTCCGCCGCCAAAGGGAATCCAGGTGTAGCCGCCGCCCTCGCCTTCGAGGAAGCGCTCCGGTCGGAAAAGCTCGGGGTCGCTGTAGTGCTCCGGGGAGAGATGGGTGAGGCGGATGCAGGGCATCACGGTCACGCCGGCGGGCAGCTGGTGGCCGGCGAGCTCCACGGGCCGACTCGCACGTCGCGTGACCGCCGGCAACACTGGACGTACGCGCAGGGTCTCCTTGACCACGGCGTCGAGATAGGCGTCGTCCTCACGTGCACGGGCCAGTGCGCGCGGATGGCGCACGAGTCGCTCCACGGCCCACACCAGGGCGATCGTCGAGGTGTCGTGGCCGGCCATCAGCAGGGTCGTGAGCTGGTCTAGGAGGGACTCTTCATCGAGCTCCTCGGCACGGATCAGCAACGAGAGCACGTCGCTGCGCTCGGCCAACTTCGGGTCGGCGCGGCGCAGTGCGATCTCCTCGCGCAGCAGCGCTTTGGCGAGCTCCAAGCGGGCGTTGTAGGCGCGCCAGGGGTTGAACCGCTTGAGCGCTGGAGCGGCCCACATCAACAACAAGCGCGGTTGCAGGCGCACGGCGTCGGCGAGTGCGCGACGCAGCAGGTTCAGCCGCTGCGTATTGGCGGTGCCGATCACGGTCTGCAGCATCACCTCGAGCGTGATCGCGCGCATCCGCTCGGTCAGCTCGAAGGGTTCTCCGTAGGGCCAGCTTGCGACCTCGGCGGCGGCGATCGACTCGATCACCTGTTCATGGCGGCGGACCGCCTCACCATGGAAGGGCGGCAACATCTGTCGGCGTACCTGTAGGTGCTCGGCGCCGTCAAGCAATACCAGCGAGCGCTCGCCGATCAGCGGCGCGAGCAGCTCGTATGACTCGCCAGCACGCCAGATCTCCGGGTCTCCGGTGAAGACCGTCCGGATCGTGGCCGCGTCGGAGATCACGACGATCGTTCCCCATGGGAACACGCGGATCGTGAACAGCGAGCCGTAGCGTCGCTGGCCGGCGCGCAGAAAACGGTCGACGTCCTTCCAGAAGGCGAGCGTCTGGATCCACAGCGGCAACATCGGGCCGTCGGGCAGCTCGCCAAGCGCTTCTCTGGCCGGCGTTTGTATGACCCCCTGGTTGCTGCCTAGCCACGGAACGCACGTCGTCCCTTCCGTGCGCTGGGACATCGAATGACACCTCCGATCGCGGCCTTCGAGCCTAGCCCGAGTCGGGGATGAAATTCGAGGGGGCCAAACAAATGGACTAGTCCCCTAATTTTTCGGGCGGTTTGACATTAGGTCAGGTCGCCCGTGTCTCTCATCTCGGCTGTGTCTCGCAGGGGCTAAGCGCCGAGGCGGGCCTCAGCGTCGAGGACGAGGCTCAGCGCCGAGGGCGGAGCTCAGCGCATGCGCGGATCGACGAACACGTCATCGATCCGCGAGCTGCCGGTCAGCGCCGTGAAGCGCAGCGCCGCCTGAGCGGTGCCACCGCTGAGCACGCCCACGACGACTGACCCGGTGAGCATCGGCAAGGTCGGGCGCCATTCGCGGCTGAGCGCCACAGTGCCGAGCGGCAGCGCGAGCGGGCCGAGGGCGGTCTTGTAGACCACCTGCACGAGGACCGTAGCCAGGGGGCCTTCGTTGCGGGCAAAGAACCGGAAGGTTGGGTAGGCGGCGTCGACGCAGGTAAAAGGCGATTGCGCCGTGGCTCCTGTTGCGAGGCTAAGCGAGTAGGCCCCGGCGGAACCGGTCGCAGTGAAGGGCTCGCTGCCAGGAACTCGCTGAGCGTGAGCGGAGAGCGCCCAGCCGCTGCTCGCAGACTCGAAATCTCCGCCGGGCAGCAGCTCGTAGGTACTGCTATCGCCCCAACTGCTAAAGGGCTGTGAGAGCGTCGCGCCGTTGCAGGCGGTGGTGGTGATGAGCGCAGCGTCGGCTGAAGTGACTGGAGCGATCGCTGCGCTCGCAACAAGGGCAAGCGTCGTGATGCACACGAACACGCTGCGTGCTTGACGGGGAGTGAGGGTGAGGGGGAGCGAGAACACGGGAAGCCTCCATGCGTTAGCTGGCGGCTGAGCTATCTCGCGAGAGACCTCTGGCTTTGCGTCCCCACCTCACGATGGGTTTGCCTTTTTCAGTGCTGGTTCTGTGCGGTCGCTGACAGCATCGAACATCGCGGGGCCGGGGGTGAGATATGTGGACAATTGTCGTAGATAAACATCACATATCTGGAAGAGTCCAGTTGTCGAGATTTAACGAGGTCAAACGGTCCTATTTTTGGAGAACGGGTTGACTGCGGAGGCGATCGTGACGATATGCGCCCGGAGATCTCATGTCTGCACAGTCCTTCACGGAATCGGAGCGGCTACGAGCATCCTTTGCGGCGCGCGCTCAGCGGATGGTGGACGCCGAGCTTCGCGGCGAGCTCGATCGTCGCGGTCGGCTTTGCGCTCGCGGTTGCGCTAGTGCTCGCTCTGCAGGGTGGCCTCGGCGCGGTCTCGATTCCGCTTGCAGTGCTCTACCTGGTCGCGACCGCCGCGATCGGCGCTGTGCGCTTCGACATCGGAGTCGGCTTCACCGTGCCGACGCAAGCGTTGTTTGTGCCGATGCTCTTTGCGCTCCCTGCGGGGCTCGCGCCGATCATCGTTGCGCCTGCACTCGCGCTGGGGATGCTTCCCTCGATCCTCGCGGGCCGGGTGCCCGTCAGCCGCCTGCTCACGGTGCCGGGCAACAGCTGGTTCACGATCGGACCGTCGCTCGTGCTCGTGCTCTTCTCCGATCACAGCCCGGACGGGCGCTGGGGCGTGCTGATCCTTGCGCTGGCGGCGCAGTTCCTCTGCGACTTCTTCGCCAACGCGGTCAGGGAGCGGGTGCGCGGAGGCATCACGATCCGCGAGCTGGCTGGCGAGATACGTCAGGTCTACATCTTCGATGTCGCGCTGGCCTCGCTCGGCCTTGCAGTTGCGATCGCTGCTGTCTCGCGCCAGTGGGTGGTGGCCTTGGTCGCGCCCCTGTTCGGTGTCCTCTGGTGGTTCTCCGAGGAGCGCCGCGCGCGCCTTGAGCAGCTGATCGAGCTAAACGACGCCTACCGAGGCACCGCGCTGCTGCTCGGCGACGTGGTTGAGGCGGACGACACCTATACGGGGGCGCACTGCAAGGACGTGGTCGGGTTGGCACTCGATGTGGCCCGCAAGCTGGGCCTCGATCGTGAGCGCCAGCGCAGCGTCGAGTTCGGTGCACTGCTGCACGACATCGGCAAGATCGCGGTGCCGAAGGCGATCGTCAACAAGCCGGGCAAGCTCGACCCGAGCGAGTGGGAGATCATCAAGACGCATACGGTCGAGGGTCAGCGCATGCTCGACCGTGTTGGCGGCTTCATGGGCAAGGTCGGTCAAATCGTTCGCTCACATCACGAGCGCTGGGACGGTGGCGGCTATCCCGACGGGCTGAGCGGCGAGGAGATCCCGTTCGAGGCGCGGATCATCTCGTGCTGTGATGCCTTCAACGCGATGACCACGACTCGGCCCTATCGAGAGGCGATGCCCGTCGCCACCGCGACTGCCGAGCTGGTCAAGCACTCGGGCGCCCAGTTCGATCCTCGCGTTGTCGATGCGCTGCTCGCGGTCGTGCGCTGATCCCTTTACAGGCTCGCTAGCGTTCTGGTTGTGTCCGCCACAGCCTCCGCTCAGACGCATGCCGCCGGCGAGCAGCAGCGTGTGCGGCGTCCGGTGATCCTGGCGGTCGATGACGAGCCCGCGGTGCTCGCCGCGATCGCTCGTGACCTGCGCCGCGGCTTCGGGGAGCGCTACCGGATCATGCGCGCGGGCTCGGGAGCGGAGGCACTCGAGCTGCTCGCCCAGATTCGCACGCGCGGCGAGCAGGTAGCGCTGCTGGTCGCCGATCAACGCATGCCGGGGATGGCAGGGACCGACTATCTGGTGCAAGCGCGTCAGCTCGTGCCGGAGGCCAAGCGTGTGCTGCTCACGGCCTACGCCGACACCGATGCGGCGATCGCCGCGATCAACGAGGTCGCACTCGACTACTACCTGCTGAAGCCCTGGGACCCGCCCGAGGAGCAGCTGCTGCCGGTCGTTGAGGATCTGCTCACGACCTGGGAGTCCGGCGCGGCGCTCGATTCGGGGGGAGTGCGTGTGATCGGGCACCGCTTCTCCAAGGAGTCACACGACCTGCGCGACTTCCTCGCGCGCAACCGCGTGCCCGCACGCTGGCTCGATGTGGAGCGCGACGGCGAGGCGCGCGAGCTCTTGAAGGTGGCAGGCGTCGAGGCGGCGGGGTTGCCGGTTGCGCTGCTCGAGGACGGTTCGGTACTCGAGCGCCCGAGCGTGCTCGAGCTCGCAGAGCGCCTCGGCGTGGCGGTGGCACCGGCGGCAGATCACTACGACCTGGTGATCGTGGGCGGCGGTCCCGCGGGGCTCGCCGCGGCGGTATACGGCGCCTCGGAGGGTCTGCGCACGGTGATGGTCGAGCGCGAGGCGCCGGGCGGGCAGGCGGGGCAGTCGAGCCGGATCGAGAACTACCTGGGCTTCCCGGCGGGGCTCTCGGGCTCGGATCTGGCGCGGCGCGCGACCGATCAGGCGCGCCGCCTCGGCGCTGAGCTCTTGACGGTCAAGGACGCGCTCGCGCTGCGCGTGGAGGGCGCGGGGCGGATCGTCGAGCTCTCCGGCGGCGGCACGCTCAGCGCCAACTGCGTGCTCGTCGCCTCGGGGGTCTCCTACCGCCAGCTGCAGGCCCCCGGCTTTGCGGAGCTGACGGGCGCGGGCATCTATTACGGCGCGGCGCTGACCGAGGCGCGCTCCTGCTCAGAACAGCACGTGGTCGTGATCGGCGGCGCGAACTCGGCCGGCCAGGCGGCGGTGCACTTCGCGGGCTTCGCGGCGCGCGTGACGATGCTCGTGCGCGCGGAGAGCCTCGCGAAGTCGATGTCGCACTACCTGATCGAGCAGATCGCGGCCCTGCCCAACATCGAGGTCCGCACCGCTGCAGAGGCCGTCGCTGCGGAGGGCGCTGAGGGACGTCTGAAGGCGCTGCAGATCCGCGACGGCGATGGCAACGAGCAGCGCGAGGTCCTCGATGCCTGCTTCGTGTTCGTGGGCGCGGTGCCGCGCACCGACTGGCTCGAGGGCGTCGTGGCGCGCGACGCGCGTGGCTTCATCCTCGCGGGCGCTGAGGTTCGCGAGCAGGGCTGGTCGCTGGCGCGTGACCCTTACGTGCTAGAGACGAGCGTGCCGGGGGTGTTCGTCGCGGGCGATGTGCGTGCGCGCTCGATCAAGCGCGTTGCAAGCGCCGTGGGGGAGGGCTCGATGGCGGTCTCCTTGATCCACGAGTACCTCGCCGCGCCGTGAGCCATCCGAGCGTTGAGCAGCTGCGGGGGATCGACCTCTTTGCAGGTCTCAGCGAGGGGGAGCTCGAGCGCTGTGGGCGCAGGCGGCCGAGCTGCGCGAGCTCGCGCCCGGCGCGCCGATCGCAGAGCAGGGCAAGCCCTCGGCCGCATTTCACCTCGTGCTCGAGGGCTCGCTGGAGGCCTTCGCGGTCGACTCGAGCGGTCGCCTGGAGCCCGTCGGGGTGCACCAGGCACCGACCTGGATTGGGGCGATCGCGGTGCTGACGGGCGGTGTCTCGGGGGTGCGGATGCTCGTCGCCGAGAAGGTGACGCTGGCGGATGTGCCGAGCGAGCGCTTCATCGAGCTCGTGCTCGCGCAGCGCCCGGTCTTCGATCGCATCATGAGCCAGGTGCGCCCGGTCGTGAGCCGCATCACCTCGCTTGAGTCAAACCGCGAACGACTCGCCTCGCTGGGGACGATGGCGGCGGGGCTAACGCATGAGCTGAACAATCCCGCGGCGGCGGCGCGGCGAGCGGCGGATGATCTCGCGGAGGCGCTCGAGGTGCTGAGCTCGACGATCGGACACTTCGTCGAATCGGGCGTTGAGCGCAGCGAGGCGCAGGAGCTCGTGAACATGCAGCGCCAGGCGCTCTCTAGCTGCTCGGCGCGCACGCGCTTGGACGCACTCGACGCGGCCGATGCAGAGGACGATCTGTGCGAGGCGCTCGAAGCGCTGGGCGTGGCCGAGCCCTGGAAGCTCTCTGAGCCGCTCGAGCTCAGCCGGCGTGGATCGACCCTGGCTCGAGCGTGTGAGCGAGCTCGCCGGTCCCGCCACCGAAGCGGCTCTGCAGTGGGTCGCGGCTTCGCTGACGGCCCACAACCTCACGGCAGATCTCACCGAGTCGACCGAGCGCATGAGCGCGCTGGTGGGAGCGGTCAAGTCCTACGCCTACATGGATCGCGGCGAGCTCGTCGAAACAGACATCCACGAGGGGCTTGAGACGACATTGACGGTGCTAGCGCACAAGCTCAGGCATGCAGATGTCGAGGTCCTGCGCGACTACGATCGCTCGCTGCCACAGCTGCTCGTCTACGGCGGCGAGCTCAACCAGGTGTGGACGAACCTGATCGACAACGCGATCGCGGCGGTCGGGGAGCACGGGAAGATCACGATCTCCACGGCGCTGGAGGGTCCGTGTGTGCGTGTCGACATCGCCGACGATGGGCCGGGGATCGAGGCGCAGGTGCAGGAGCGCATCTTCGATCCGTTCTTCACGACGAAGGAGGTCGGGCAGGGAACGGGGCTCGGCTTGGACGCTGCACGGCGGATCGTGGTCGAGCGCCATCGCGGCTCAATCGACGTGGAAAGCGAGCCGGGCCGCACGGTCTTTCACGTTTGGCTGCCGCTCGAGCACTCTCTAGGATCAAGCCCAGGATGAGCGCGCGCTGCTCACATCTCGATCAGGTCGAGATTCAGGAGGTGCCGGGACGCAGCGAGGTGCCGGGCTGTGAGGAGTGCCTGAAGATCGGCGGGCGCTGGGTGCATCTGCGCGTCTGTCGCAGCTGCGGGAAGGTCGGCTGCTGTGACTCATCGCCCAACCGCCACGCTTCGCGCCACGCCGAGGAGGCCTCGCATCCGATCATGAGCTCGATCGAGCCGGGCGAGAACTGGTCCTGGTGCGTGATCGACGAGGTTGCGTTCGTATTGGAGTGAGTCGCAGAGCGCGGCTCGTTTAGTCCTTGCGCTCGAGATGCCGTTCTAGCGCAGATGGTCCGCTCTGCCAGAGCAGCGCATATGGCGTCAGCCAACGCGCGAGCTCCGCAAAGCCCTCGCCGCGCAGCGCATAAAGGTGCCGACGACCGTCGGCGCGCACCTCCACGAGGCCCGCCTCGCGCAGGATGCGCAAATGGCGCGAGGTGTTCGGCTGGCTCATGCCGCTCGCCGCTACGAGCTCGCCCACCGGCCGCGGACCGCGCATCAGCAGGTCGAGCAGCTCGCGACGTGCGGGCTCGGCCACGACCTCGAACGCATTCATCATGCGCCGAGCATAAGCACGCGAACATATAATTTATTAAATATATTGAGGGCCGGTTTGTCGATTCACCGCGGCGCCGTTCGTTCCCAGTGCGTCGATACTCTGCACAAAGGAGAACTAGCCGATGAACTACATACTGCAGATCTACTCCGGTGAGGTGAACTCGGTCTGGGAGAGCCTCTCCGAGAGCGAGCAGAACGCGGTGATGGGCGAGTACATGGCGATCAACCAGGCGCCTGGCGTGACCGGTGGTGCGCAGCTGCAGGACGCGAGCACCGCGACGACCGTGCGCGTGCAGGACGGGCGCACGCTGACCACGGATGGGCCCTTTCCGGAGACGAAGGAGGCGCTCGGCGGCTACTACCTGCTCGAAGCCGAGGACCTCGATCAGGCGATCGGGCTGGCCGCACGGATCCCGGCGGCGCGCATGGGCGGCGCGGTCGAGGTACGTCCGCTGGTGCAGCGCTGATCGAGCAGGTCTTCCGCGAGCAGTGGGGGCGGGTGCTCGCCACGCTGGTCGGCCTCCTCGGGGATTTCGATCTCGCCGAGGAGGCCGCGCAGGAAGCCTTTGCGGTCGCTGCCGAGCGCTGGCCGCGTGACGGAGAACCGAAGAACCCAAGCGCGTGGCTGATTGCGACCGCGCGCAACCGCGCGATCGATCGCATCCGCCGCGAGCGCACGCTCGCGGCCAAGACGATGCTGTTGGAGGTTCCAGAGGCGGTGGAGAGCGATATCGAAGCGAGCGGCTTGCGCGATGAACGCCTGGAGCTGATCTTCACCTGCTGCCATCCGGCGCTTGCGCTCGATGCGCAGGTGGCGCTCACGCTGCGCACGCTCGGGGGCTTGAAGACCGAGGAGATCGCGCACGCCTTTCTCGTGCCCGAGGCGACGATGGCCCAGCGCCTGGTCCGCGCCAAGCGCAAGATTCGAGATGCGGGGATCCCCTTTCGCATTCCCCCTGCGCACATACTTCCTGACCGGCTCAGCGCGGTGTTGGCGGTCGTCTATCTGATCTTCAACGAGGGCTATGACGGGCGCGGCGAGCTCGACCGCGCAGGCGATCCGTCTCGGCGCCTCACTCGCGGAGCTGATGCCGGATGAGCCCGAGGTCTTCGGCTTGCTCGCGCTGATGCTGCTGCACGATTCGCGCCGCGAGGCACGCATGCGCGACGGCGAGCTGGTGCTGCTCGCCGACCAGGACCGCGCGCTCTGGGACGGCGCCCAGATTCGCGCGGGACGGGCGGCTCTGCAGCGCGGCGAAGCGCTGCACGGCGAGGGCTCCTATCTGCTGCAGGCGGCGATCGCCGCGCTGCACGCCGAGCCGCAGACCGATTGGACGCAGATCGTGGCGCTCTACGACGCGCCTCTCAGAGCTCACGGGCTCGCCCGTGGTTGCGCTCAACCGTGCGGTGGCCCTCGCCGAAGCAGAGGGGCCGGAGACGGGTCTTGCCGCGATCGCGCAGCTCGAGCTCGAGGACTATCACTATCTGCACGCCACGCGCGGCGAGTTTCTGCGGCGCCTGGGCCGTGCGGAGGAGGCCCGGGACGCCTTCGAGCGCGCGCTCGAGCTCGTGCGCTCGGACTCCGAGCGGCGCTTCCTGGAGCGCCGACTCGCCTCGCTCTAGTCGCGCATGTACGGTGCCGCTTAGGCGACGGTGCGCAGGTGCTCTGCCATGCCCGTGACGCTGAGCAGCCGCTCGACCTGCGGGGAGCCTTGGGTCACGGCCAGCTCCTGATCGCGCTCGCCGCAGAGCTTGCGCGCCGTGAGGATGATGCGCAGGCCGGTCGAGTCGATGAACTCGAGCTGCTGCAGGTCGAGCACGACCAGCGGCTTGTCGGCGAGCTCAGGATCTTCAACCGTACGCTCCAGCAGCGGGGCGCTGGCCATGTCGAGTTCGCCGTCGAGCGTCACCACCACGCGCTCGTCCTCGTGGGTGACGGAGATCCGTAGATGGTGCTGAGCCCCCATGGCGCCGATTCTAGCTGTTGCCTTCCAGGTGCACGCCGAGCAGGGCGATGTCGTCGCGCAGGCCGCCCGGGGCACGCTCGCCTGCTGCCTGCGCGATCCGGGCGAGGAAGCTCTCGAGCGAGAGGCTCGGCGCCTCAGCGCAAAGCGCCAGCAGCCCCGCCTCGCCGATCTGCTCATCGGGGGCGCCGGCCTCAGGTACGCCGTCGGTGTAGAGCAAGAGCGTTTGGCCGGGGAGTAGCTCGCACTCGACCTCGTGGATGCGCAGCGCGTCGAGCACGCCGAGCAGCGTGCCGGGGCGGCCGATCTGAGTTGCCGAACCGTCCTCGTCGACCAGCACCGGTGGTGGATGTCCTGCGAGGGCAACCGTCAGGCGCGCGCGATCCTCCTCGGGCTCGATGATCACGAGGCAAACCGTGCACATGTCGGCGCCGGCCGGCTGGCGGCTGAGGGCCTCGTGCAGCGTGCGCAGCATGCCCTCGGGGCTCTGCCCGAGCATTGCGGCCGCACGCAGCGTGTGGCGTGCGAGCGCGGTGACCCCAGCCGCGCGCGAGCCCTTGCCGCAGACGTCTCCGATCGCGAGCATCCAGCGCCCCTGGCCATAGTTGCAGACGTCGTAGAAGTCGCCGCCGACGCGGTTGAGCTCGCCGGCGGCGCGATAGAGCGCGCGCGTTTGCACGCCGGGGATCTGCGGCAGGGACTCGGGCAGGAGCGCCGATCTGCAGGACGTCGGCAATGCGCTTGCGCGCGGTGTAGAGGCGCGCGCTCTCGACGGCCGTGCCGGCGCGTCGTCCGAGTCGCGTGGCAAGCGCGACATCGCGTTGGAAAAGGCGCCTGGGCGATTCTGCTGAGACGAGCGTGATCGCACCGACCGTTCTCGTGGGCGCAGCGAGCGGCACGATCATGACCGCTCTCGCGTCGAGCTCTTGGAGCATTTTCGAGGTGCTCAGCGTTCGCGGCGTAGGCGGCGAGCGCCGCGGGGGTGATGTCGCTGTAGAGCAGCGCCCGTCCGCTGCGAATCACCTCGGGCGACACCCAGGGCGTCCTCAGCGGGTGAGTGATGGCGCGTCGAGCCGCTCAGCGAGCTCCAAGCGCTTCGGGTCGCGATGGTGGGTGGCCACGCGTTCCAGCTCGCCCTCCTCGCGCGATCACATCGACCGCGCACCAGTCGGCGAGCTGCGGGCACGGCGAGACGCGCGAGGAGGCGCAAGGTGGCGGTGTAGTCCAGCGAGGAGGCACAGCACGCGGCTCGCCTCGGCCATGAAGCTCTCAGCGATCTCAGCGCGCTTGACTTCGGTGACGTCCTCATAGACGTTGACCGCATAGAGCAGCTCGCCGCTCTCGGGGTCTGTTACCGGGGAGGGCTTGGCGATCAGCCAGCGCTCCTCACCGGTCGCGCGAATGATGTTCCTGACGAGCAGTGGCTCGGGCTCCTCGCCCGCGAACAGGCGCGTGCGCGGCATCTGCTCGAGACCGAGCTCGCGTCCCTGCTCATCGAGGATCAGGAAGCGGTCCATGATCTCCTGCGGTGCGGCGCTCATCAGCTCCTGTGGTGTCGCGGCGCCGAGTAGCTCAGCGGCCGCCTGATTTGCGAACACGATTCGGCCATGCTCATTCGTAAGTGTGATCGCCTCGGCGAGGTTGGCGAGGATCGCCTGGCCAGGCGCTGCTCGACGAGGCGCACCTCCGAGAAGAGGCGCGCGTTGTCGATCGCCAGGGCTGCCCGGCGCGCGAGCTCGCTGACCACCTCGAGGTCTTCCTCTGCTGTAGGGTCGCTCCGTCACCGAGCCGCAGCACCGATAGCGCACCGAGCGTGCGCTGGCGTGCGAGCAGGGGAGCGACAAGCGCCGAGTGGTAGCCGCGCTCGATCATGAACTGTGCATGCTCTGAGCCGGCGGCGAAGGAGCGCAGCTGTGCGCCGCTCATCTCTGCCAGGCGTTCGGGTTCGCCGCTGCGGATCACGCGCGCGACCGGGTGCTCGCCCATCGGGTCGAGTGGCCGACGCTCGCGCAGGTCGCGCAGCTCCTCCGCGACGCCCTCCTCGCGGCTCGCGACAGCCATCTGCCTGATCGTGCCGTCCGCATCGCTGAGGTCGATCACGCAGAGATCGGCGATGCGCGGCACGGTCATGTGGGCGATGCGTTCGAGTGTGGTCGCGAGGTCAAGCGACTCCGCGAGCACCACCCCGGCCTCGAGCAGCAGCTCCACGGCAATGCCTTGGCTATTAGAAGCGTGTTGAGTGTCGGGCTCGATGATCATTGCTTCTCCAGCATCGCAAACCCCGCGCTGATGGTGGGCCGCCGGGGAATGGGGCGCTAGCTGGTGTGAGTGTCTGCGCGGCGCTTGTGGATGCGCACGGCGGTGCCCGAAGGGGTGGAATGGATCTGCACCAGATCGCATAGCTGGTGTACGAGCCACAAGCCACGTCCGGTGTGCTCGTTCGGGGCAGGTCGGCTGCGACCAATTAGCGGATCCTCGATATGCCCGGCGTCCTGGATCTCGCAGACCAGCGCCCCATCCTCGCACCAGCTCAGCAACTTGCCCTTCCCGCCGCCGTAGCGGATGCTGTTGGTTGCGAGCTCGTTGACCGCGAGCACCAGTTCGTCGGTTGCCTGCGTGCCGAGCTCGCTCTCCTGCGCCCAGCCTGAGACGACACGCCGCAACGAGCCGAGCTGTGCGGCGGTGAAGGCGAGCTCACGCACCTCTGCCTGGGGGGGATCGGCGAGCGCCTGCGCAAAGGGCCGAGGCGGGTGCCCGGCGTAGGCATAAGCCTCGCTGCTACGGCTCTCGCCGTCCTCATCGATGAAGGCGTGCGTGCGCTGAGCCTCTTCGATTACGTGATCCTCCAGGCCGTCCACGTCATAGGGGCATATCAGGTGCCACGGATGTCCATCCCCAAATGCGGCGTTGAGGAGAGCCTCGTGATTGTGGCACTCGCTGAGCTCTGCCGCGCTGCGCCCGGGCCAGATCGGTTCGCCGATTCCGAGCGCCTGGCACCCGGTGTGGGCGTGCTTGGCGAGAAACTCGTGCCAAGCGGGGATGATGCGGCCAGGGTTGCGCCCAAGTAGGTGCATGTCGATGCAACCGACGCGCTCGGACTCGGCCCCGAGCGCGTCCCGCAAGAGCGCGATCCGTTCGCCGGGGATCGCCACCAGCACCGGACGCTCCTCGGCCAGTGCGGTGGAGATCAGCGGTATCACGCGTCGCACGAAGCCCGCCGCTCCGTCTGTGTAGGCGAGCATCTCGTGGCGAAAGGTGTGCGCGTGCAAGCGGCCCACCTACGCGGGTGGTGACGGGCGGCACCTTCGGCGAGACTGTCCTGCTCATCTCGACGAGCGCCAAGTCACCGCCGCGCGGTGTGGGAGAGTCAGATTACGCAGCGCCCGTACCAGCGGCGCCGGCCCCCGCCTTCGGGCAGGCCGCCGACGAAGAAGCCGATCAGCCACAGCAGCAGAGCGAAGATCAGCACGTACCAAAGGATGTGCGCGGCGAAACCGAGGCCGCCGAAGATTGCGAGTATCACCACGAGTGCTAGTAGAGCCACCATCTGGGAACCTCACTTTCTGGTTGCGGACGCCGGGCTCAGAGGGACCGGCCTGAAACAAAGATGCCCAAAAGTGGGATTTTTCAAACCGGTTGGTACGAGGTGCTTGGGCTCGACGCGGGCGTTTTGCTGCTGTCATCCGCCGTCAACGGTCGGGCGAGGTTCTCGAGGCTTTCACCCTCAGCCTTGACCCCAAAGAGGATCTCGGCGAGGCCTCCCGCCATCATCGCCACCGCGCCGATTGCAAAGCCGACGAAGACATGGCTGGCCTTGCCGCTTTCGATCAGCTGGGCGAACAGCAGCGGCCCGACGATCCCGCCGGTGCCCGTACCAACCGCATAGAAGACTGCGATGCACAGCGCGCGGGTCTCCAGCGGGAAAACCTCCGAGACCGTGAGGTAGGCCGCGCTCACTCCCGCCGAGGCAAAGAAGAAGATGACCATCAGCGCGATCACAAACGTGGCGGCCGTCAGCTGGCCGCTCTTGAAGAGAAATGCTGTCACGAGCAGGAGCGCTCCGGAAATCAGATAGGTCCCGGCGATCATCGGCTTGCGCCCGATCGTGTCGAACAGCCGACCGAGCGTCAGCGGCCCCATCAGGTTGCCCGCGGCGAAGACCGCGAGGTAGTAAGGGACGTTGCCGCTGGCGATATGAAAGAAGGTGCTCAGCATGTAGCCGAGGCTGAAGAGCATCGCGTTGTAGAGGAAGGCCTGGCCGACGAACAGGGCCAGGCCGAGCACGGTGCGGCGCGGGTAAAGCGTCACGACCGAACGTACGATCAGGTTGAGGGGGATCGTCTTACGCTGACGCACGGTGATGTGTCCCTCGTGGCTCCGGGAGCTCGTCGCCGTGCTGTGCTCGGACCTCCGCTTCGATGCTCGCGACAACTTTCTCGGCCTCCTGCTCGCGCCCGTGGATAAAGAGCCAACGTGGGCTCTCGGGGACGTTGCGGCGGATGAGCAGCACGCCCAACCCGAGCACGGCGCCGAGGGCGAAGCACAGCCGCCAGCCGAGGTTGGTCGGCGAAGTTGCCCGTGTTCAGCGCGAGCACCGCGAGCAGCGAGCCGCCGATCGCGCCGCCCCAGTAGCTGCCGTTGATTGAGATGTCGGCGTGTCCGCGGCTGCGGGCCGGGATCAGCTCGTCGATTGCCGAGTTGATCGCGCTGTACTCCCCGCCGATGCCCATGCCCGTCAGGAAGCGAAAGATGAAGAACCAAGCCGGCGAGAAGGCGAGCGCTGTCATGACCGTCGCGAATAGGTATAGGCCGAGGGTGAGCATGAAGAGCTTCTTGCGCCCGAAGCGGTCCGTGAGCTGACCGAAGAGGATCGCGCCGAGGCAGGCTCCTGCGACATAGAGGGTCGCGGCCAAGCCGGAGACATCGCCGGCGGATATGCCCACTCCGGCGCCATGTTCGGCGAGGCGCGAGGAGATCGAGCCGACGATCGTGACCTCCAGGCCGTCGAGGATCCAGACGGTCCCCAGCCCGATGATCACCTGCCAGTGGAAGCGCGACCACGGCAGCCGATCGAGGCGTGCCGGTATGTCGGTCTCGATGGTCCCGGTCTGAACGCTCGTGCTCATGGCCCGCTCCCTCGGTCGCGTTTTCTAGCAGAGTTATTCCCCTCGTCGGAAGATTGGAAACCGGGTCTGGTCCGGATAAATTCCTGAAATTCTCTGTTTAGGGCGCACCCGATCGGGGCATATTCAGCCTCGCCAGTTAGTCCCCCAGCGGGCGGCGGTGACGAGCCCCCCGTGGCCGCCGTCCAATGGGTGGGCGCAGCGCTCTGCTTGGGCTTTTAACGATCCGCGTAGGCTCAGCGACGCGCGCTGAGGCGCAGGGCGAGCAGCTCTGAAGGTCCCTGGCTTGAGATCTCGTGACCGTCGGTGAGCTGTGTGAGCACTGACCCGATGGGGTCGATCGTTGCACTAGCGAGGAGCTCCTCGGCGAAGCCTTGCGGCAGCGGCCCGACGCGCAGCTGCAGATCGCGCGGGGCGACGTTGATCGCGACGGTCATGCGCCCGTCGTTGTTGGAAGCGTCGGCACGTGTCACGAGCGCGTCGGCCAGCAGCTGCGTATCGGAGATGCGGTCGGTCGAAAAATGCACCCGCGCAGCGAGTGCGCAGAGGATGCGGGGCAGCACCGCTTGCGCGAGGGGAGCCGGTCCGACCGTCACCGTGGTCGTGTCGGGTGGTGCCTGCTGGGCGGGCGCTTGCGCGCCCGTGTTGTTGCTCTGTATGTGAGGGAGGGCGCTCGCCTTCGCCGTCACGAATGCCATCCGTACCTCGGTGCCACCGCCGTCCAGGTCGCGGAAAGTCACGCTGTCGCTGAGCGCGCGGATCACGGGCAGGCCGATCCCCCCGACGGTCTCCTCGGGGTCGCGCTCATGCGGAGTGATGCCCTCCCCGTGGTCGCGCACGATCACCTCGAGTGGCTCGTCGGCGGCGAACACTTCAACTTCGAGGGGCCCTTCTGCGCCGGCGTAGGCATGGATGACGACGTTGTTGCAGGCCTCGCTGACCGCGGTGCTGATGTCGTTCAGCTCGAGCGCGTCGAGGCCGATCGTTTCGGCGAGGCCAGCCAGGACTTGGCGAACGAGCAAGACGTTCTCGGCCTTGTTCGAGAGATTCAGGACGACGTGTGCGAGCTCGGGCACCGACGTGCTAGCCGGTTCTCGCGCGACCGCGAGGGAGTCGCCCGAGCCGGGCGACTCCGCCAGGCGGTTGCGGGCGCATCGGTGGGTCTAGCGCGCCTCTCCGGGCGCGTGCGTCAGCGCGCGCAGCTGATCCAGCGAGCGGCGCAGCAGACGCGAGACCTGCATCTGAGATATCCCGACGCGCTCGGCGATCTCTGTCTGGGTCAGATCCTCGACGAAGCGCATCTTTAGAATCGTTCGCTCGCGGGTCGGGATGTGACCGAGCACCGCGGTCACCGTGGCGTCCAACTCGACCAGCTCGTAGCGCTCGTCCTCGCCGCCGATCGCATCGCCGTAGGAGGCACCTGCGTCGTCGTCGGCTCCGGGGCGGGGGGCATCGAGGGAGACGGTCTCATATGCCTGAATCGCCTGGAGCGCGTCGACGATCTCCTCGGTGTCGAGCTCGAGGTACTCGGCGAGCTGGTTCGCGGTGGGAGCGTGGCCGCGCTCGTTGGCGATGCGCTCCTGCGCATCGCGTACCTTCAGCGCGCGCTCCTGGGCGCCGCGAGGAACGTGCACGGCCCAGCCGGAATCGCGGAAGTAGCGCCGCATCTCGCCGAGGATCGTCGGCACGGCAAAGGATTGGAACGGGTACCCCCGCTCAACGTCATAGCGGTCCATTGCCTTCAGCAGGCCGAGCGAGGCGACCTGGAGGAGGTCCTCAAAGGGCTCGGAGGAACGGCCGTAGCGGCGCGCGAGGCTGCGCGCGAGCGGCATGAAGCGTCGTACGAGCTCCTCACGAGCTCCCTCGTCGTCTTCGTGCTGCCAGCGAATGAACAGCTGACGAGGGTCCTCAGTGGTACCGGGAACGGTGCGGAATGTTGCTGTTGCCATTGTGGCCCCTGGCATTTCAACTCCCTTCCTGATAGCTACCCCGTTGCGCGACCAACTGCCGGCGCAACTGATCCTGAAAAGAGATTCTACCCGCATCGCCCCGAAAGTATGCAGGGGATATCTGTCGAGGGCCTGGGCTTTCGTCTCAGCCTGCCAGCGGCGTGGCTGCGGGCAGCGGCGCGAGCCGCTCGACAGTGCCAATTGGCGATGGCTGGGCGCTTGAGCTTGATGTTGAGGCGCCAGGAGCCACCACGACGCGATTGCGCCCGGCTCGCTTGGCTTCATAGAGCGCGTTGTCAGCAGCCTTGAAGAGAATGTCGTAGTCGACCTCCTCGCCGCTGCCCGCGCTGAGGCCGAGTGAGACCGTGACCGCATAGCCAAGCGGGCGCGTCTCCTCGATGGCGCTACGCAGGCGCTCGGCGGCCTCGCTGCCGATCGCGGTGTCGACTCCCGGCAGCACGACCAGGAACTCCTCGCCGCCGAGGCGATAGACGAGCTCGAAGGAGCGTAGGTTCTTACGCAGCGCGTAGGCGATGTCGCGCAGCACCGCGTCGCCCGTGTCGTGCCCGTGCTCGTCGTTGATCGACTTGAAGTTGTCCACGTCGCAGAGCAGCAGGCATACGGGCTGGCGGGTGAGGCGCGCCTGCATCGAGATCTCAGCGAAGCGCGGGACAAGCGCATGGCGGTTCAGTAGGCCCGTCAGGGGATCGAGGATCGCCTCACTGCGGTGATGGAGCTCTGCGGCCTGCAGCGCCCAGACAATCGAGACGACGCCGGCCAGCAGCGCAAGCGTCGCGAACACCGGCACGGGGTCACTGATCGTGGCGCTCGGGTCGACGCCGAGCGTGGCGATCAGCACCGCGAGCACGGTCACGACCAGGCCGGCGATCACGACCTGGGGGCGGAAGCGTGCGGCGACCATGCCGGCCGGAAGGACGAGCCACGGGAGCGCCGGACTGCGGGGTCCGCCGCTGAGCATCGTGCCGACGGCGATCAGGGCCATCGTGATCAGAATCGCGCAGATGCTTACGCGCTCAGGATGGGGGCTCGTGTCCATGCGGTGGTCCACGTTGAGGTAGGTGATCACAGCGAGCGCGAACAGGATGAACATCCACCAGCCGAGCCACGGCGCGGAAATCAGCAGCGCGAAGCCGACAGCCCCGGAGCCGATCTTACGGATCGTGCGCACGCGGGCATTGGCATCGACCACGCGCGCGCGGTCCAACTCGGTCGGACAGAGCCAGGAACCCCCTTTCATAGAGAGGGCTTCGGAGCTTTTTGGCACAGGCTTGAGGCGTGAGGGCTCTGCTCAAACAGATGCACATCGCAGACAGTTGTCTACAGAGAGCGCGTGACACCTCAGCGGAGTTGTTCGAACCATTGGCATCGAAGGGGGAGCCTTGGCAGACAGGGGAGCTGGAAAGCTAGGCTCAACGGATGGCCGTCGAGCCTCCAGCAAGCATCGCGGAGATCCTCGCGAGTCGTCGTGGTGAGGAGATGGCGCTCAACGACCGCTATTTGAACCCACAGATGGGCAGGATTCTGCGCACGCTCGGCTTCGACAAGGTCTGGGTGGGGGGCGAGGGAGCGCACCTGATCGATCGCGACGGCGAGCGCTATCTCGACCTCTTCGGCGGCTATGGCGTGTTTGCGCTCGGGCGCAACCACCCTGAGGTGATTGAGGCGCTCCAGGAGCTGATGGCCGCGCGCACGGGCAACCTGCCGCAACTAGGTGTGACGCTCCTGAGTGGCGTCTTGGCCGAGCAGCTGCTCGCACGTGCCCCCGCGAGCGTCGCGGCGATGGTCCCGGCCAATAGCGGCACCGAGGCGGTCGAGGCGGCGATCAAGATCGCGCGCGCCGCGACCGGGCGCGCGCGTGTGCTCTACGCCGAGCACGCCTTCCACGGGCTCACGCTCGGGTCGCTGTCGATCAACGGCAACGCCGAGTTTCGCGATGGCTTTGGTCCGCTGCTGTCCGACTGTGACCCAGTGCCCTTCGGCGACGCGGAGGCGCTCGAGCGCGAGCTGGTAGGTGGCGATGTGGCCGCTTTTGTCGTCGAGCCGATCCAGGGCAAGGGGGTGAACCTGCCGCCGGAGGACTATCTGGGACGCGCGCAAACGCTTTGCCGCGAAGCGGGCACGCTGTTCGTCTGCGATGAGGTGCAGACGGGGATCGGGCGCACGGGGCGCTTTCTCGCGCTCGAGCACTGGGAGCTTGAGCCGGACCTGATCTGCGTCGCCAAGGCACTTTCGGGGGGATTCGTGCCGATCGGGGCGGTGCTCGTCTCGCGCAAGGCGTTCGACAGCGTGTTCGACGGGATGGAGCGCGCCGTACGCCACGGCTCGACTTTCGGCGGTAACGACCTCGCGGCAGCAGCTGCGCTTGCGACGCTGCGGGTGCTCGAGCGCGAGCAGCTCATCGCTCATGCAGCGCAGATGGGCGAGCTGCTGCTCGAGCTAACCGAGCCGCTGGTGCAGCGCTATGAGGTTGTACGCGAGGTGCGCGGCCGCGGGCTGATGTGGGCGATCGAGCTCGGCGCGCCGAGTGGCGCGGCTGCGCGACGCCTATGGGAAACGGTCGAGCGACGCCAGCCGGGACTGTTCTCGCAGCTGATCACTGTGCCGCTCTTCCACGAGCATCGGATCCTCTGTCAGGTCGCCGGGCACCATATGAATGTGATCAAGGCGCTTCCCGCCTTGATGATTGACGAGGGAGAGATCCGCCGTTTCGCGGCCGCTCTGGAGCAGACAATCGCTGCAGCTGAGCGCTATCCGAGCGCTCTTGCACGCTTCGGATTGCGCACTGGTATCAGGGCCGCGGCCGCGCGCCGCTAGCCTGTCGGACCGTGCTCGTACCCAGAGATGACATTCGCAACGTCGCGATCGTGGCCCACGTCGATCACGGCAAGACCACGCTCGTCGACGCGATGCTGTGGCAATCCGGCGCATTTCGCGTCGGGCAGGAGGTCGCCACGCGCGTGATGGACTCGATGGACCTGGAGCGCGAGAAGGGCATCACGATCCTCGCCAAGAACACCTCGCTGCGCTACCGCGACGTCAAGCTCAACATCATCGACACCCCCGGCCACGCCGATTTCGGTGGCGAGGTTGAGCGCGGGCTGACGATGGTCGACGGCGTGCTGCTGCTGGTTGATGCCTCCGAGGGACCGCTACCGCAGACGCGCTTTGTGCTGCGCAAGGCACTCGAGGCCAAGCTGCCCGTGATCCTCGTCGTCAACAAGGTCGACCGGCCCGACGCGCGCGTCGCGGAGATCGTCGATGAGGTCTATGAGCTGTTCCTCGATCTCGACGCCGACGAGCACCAGATCGAGTTCCCGATCGTCTATTGCAACGCCAAGGCCGGGATCGCCTCACTTCACTACGACCCCAACAAGCCCCTCGAGGGGACGACGTTGGCGCCACTTCTGGATCTGCTGCTCGAGCGGATTCCGCCGCCGGTCTATGACCCCGAGCATCCGCTGCAGGCACTCGTCACGAATCTCGACGCATCCCCCTACGTCGGGCGCTTAGCGATCTGCAGGGTGCGCCATGGAAACATTCGTAAGGGCCAGCAGATCGCCTGGTGTCGCGCGGACGGCTCGATCCAAAAAGCGCAGGTCGCGGAGCTGTATGTGACCGATGCGCTCGACCGCGTCGATGCGCCTGAAGCCGGGCCGGGTGAGATCATCGCGGTCGCGGGTATCGCCGAGGTCACGATCGGTGAGACGCTCGCCGACCCCGACGATCCGCGGCCGCTACCCGTGATCACGGTCGATGAGCCCGCGATGTCGATCACGATCGGCGTTAACACCTCGCCGCTCGCGGGCAAAGATGGCGACAAGATCACCGCGCGCCAGATCAAGGCACGCCTGGACCAGGAGCTCGTCGGTAACGTCTCGCTGCGCGTGCGCGACACCGCTCGACCCGACACCTTCGAGGTCCAGGGTCGCGGCGAGCTACAGCTGGCGGTGCTCGTGGAGATGATGCGCCGCGAGGGCTTTGAGTTGACCGTCGGCCAACCGCACGTGGTCGAGCGCGAGATCGACGGCAAACGTCACGAGCCCGTCGAGCGCCTCTCGGTCGACGTCCCCGAGGAGCACGTCGGCACGGTCACACAGCTGCTCGCGGCGCGCAAGGGACGCATGGAGCACATGATCAATCACGGCACGGGCTGGGTGCGCATGGACTACCTCGTCCCCGCCCGCGGGCTGATCGGCTTCCGCACGGAGTTCCTCACCGAGACCCGCGGCACGGGCATCATGCATCACGTCTTCGAGCGCTGGGAGCCGTGGGCGGGGGAGATCCTGACGCGCACGAGCGGCGTGCTCGTGGCCGACCGCCGCGGTGAGACGGTCACCTTCTCGCTGTTCACCCTGCAGGAGCGCGGGTCGCTGTTTGTGGGGCCTGGCGAGGAGGTATATGAAGGGATGATCATCGGCGAGAACGCCCGCGCCGAGGATCTCGACGTCAATCCTGTCAAAGAAAAGCACCTCACGAACATGCGTTCCTCGACATCTGACGTGCTCGTACGACTTGACGCGCATCGCAAGCTCACGCTCGATGAGGCGCTTGAGTTCGTGCGCGAGGACGAGGCCGTCGAGGTGACGCCTGTGGCGGTGCGTATGCGCAAGGTCGTGCTGTCGAAGACCGACCGTTTGAAGGCGGTGAGGCAGGCACGCAAATAAAGGCGCAAGGGCTCATGAAGTCTTTCCGTGGCCCGCAAGGCCCCGTGCGGGCGGTGCGCGGTATCGACGTTGAGATCGCAGCTGGTGAGACGGTTGCGCTGCTGGGGCCGAACGGTGCGGGCAAGTCGACCACGATCGACATGCTGCTGGGGCTGCTGGCTCCCGATCAGGGCTCCGTCTCGGTCTTTGGCCGCTCGCCCTCACAAGCCGTGGCTGACGGGGCGGTCGGCGGCATGCTGCAGACCGGGCAGTTGATCAGGGATCTATCGGTGCGTGAGCTCGTCACGGTCATGGCTTCGTTCTATCCGGCGCCGCTCGAGGTCGAAGATGCGCTTGAGATAGCGGGCATCGAGGCGATCGCGAATCAGCGCACGCAAAAGCTCTCCGGAGGGCAGACCCAGCGCGTGCGCTTCGCCGTGGCGCTCGTCAGCGATCCTCAGCTGCTGGTGTTGGATGAGCCAACGGTGGCGCTCGATGTCGAGGGCCGCCACGCCTTCTGGAGCGCGATGCGCGCATTTGCCGCACGTGGCAAGACGGTCCTGTTCGCCACGCACTATCTCGAGGAGGCCGATGCATATGCCGACCGCGCCGTGCTGATGGCCCACGGCCAGATCGTCGCCGACGGGCCGACGACCGAGATCCGTGCGCGCGTTGGCACGCGCACGATCCGCGCGACGCTCCCTGGCGTGGAGCTCGAGGCGCTGACGCCGCTGCCCGGCGTCACGAGCGCCGAGCGCCGTGGCGAGGCCGTCGTGCTCCACTGCGCCGACTCCGATGCTGCGATCAGGGCATTGCTCACGACTTATCCGCAGGCGCGTGACGTGGAGATCGCAGCCGCGGGGCTGGAGCAGGCCTTCCTGGCGCTGACCGGTGATCCCGATGCGCCGGCGAGCGCAAATGGCCACGACGAGCTCGGGTGAGCTGATGCCGCTGATCTACACGCGCTATGAGCTGCTGCGCACGCTGCGCAACCGCCGCTTCTTCATCCTGGCGCTCGCCTTCCCGCTGATCCTCTACTTCGTGATCGTCGGGCCCCAGCGCCACAACCACAACTTCAACGGCAGTCACATCTCGGCGCCGCTCTACTACATGGTCGGCCTGGCTTCCTTCGGGACGATGAGCGCGATGCTTTCAAGCGGCGCGCGGATCGCCGCGGAGCGCGCTGTGGGCTGGAACCGTCAGCTGCGGATCAGCCCGCTCACGCCGAGGGCTTACTTCCGCGTGAAGGTCTTGACCGCCTACATGATGGCCGCGATCAGCCTGCTGGCGCTCTATGCCGCGGGAACCTCGCTGGGGGTGAGCCTTTCCGCTGGAGAGTGGCTGAAGATGACCGCTCTGATCCTGATCGGGCTGGTGCCTTTTGCGGCTTTGGGGATAACGCTTGGGCACATGCTCACGCCCGACTCGATCGGGCCCGCGATGGGCGGCGGGATCTCGCTGCTGGCACTGCTCGGCGGCACCTGGTTCCCGATCGGCGCACACGGCTTCATGCACGACCTCGCGCAGGTGTTGCCTTCCTACTGGCTCGTGCAGGCCAGCCACGTGGCGCTCGGTGGGCGACCCTGGAGCGGGCTCGGCTGGGCGGTGATCGCCGGCTGGACGCTCGTGCTGAGCCTCGTGGCCGCGCGCGCATACCGGCGCGACACGGGACGGATCTAGTATGCGCCGTGCGCTCTGAGGGTCACGGCGCCTCTGAGCGCCCGCGACGGTAGGGTACCGTCGATGATTCGAAAGACACTGGTGTCCCTAACCCCCAGGATTGTCCTGCTGCTCGCGTGCCTGAGCTGTGTCCTGCTGCTCCCAGCGGGCTTCGCAGCGGGTGCCGAAAACACGATCTCCTACAAGCACGAGAGCCTGCAGGAATACGAAAAGCAGCTGGCTGAAGGAAAGATTCAGGCCGCGAGCATCAACAAGGTCCTGCGCTCGATCCGGATCACGCTCAAGGACGGCAGCTACGTGCTCGCCAAGTACAACAAGGGCGAAGAGCCGAAGGTCAAGCACGCCTTGCAGGCGAAGGGCGTGACACCAACGATCCTCTCGCACGCGCAGGCCGCCAAAGAGGCCAAAAAAAGTCCCAAACACAAATTGCGCTACATCGCTGGCGGGATCGTGATCGTTGTGTTGATCGTGGTCGGCGGCGTGCTCTTCATCGATCGCAAACGCAAAGCCTCGCGCGACTGAGCTTTCAGCAGGGCAGGCGATGCCGGGGGCGTGGCTCCAGGCCGGCTGTTCCATGGCTGAGCGCGTGCACGGCCTGAGCGAGGTCGTGCGCGAGCATGTCGATCATGTCGCGCGAGAAGTTCTCCTTGATCACCATCCGCAGGACTGTGATGTGCTCGGCGTTGGGCGGGAGCGTGTAGGCGGGCACGATCCAGCCGCGCAGCCGCAGATGCTGGGAGACGAGCGTTAGGTCGAGCGCCTGCGGATCGCTTGCGCGCAATGCGACGATCGGGAAGGCCGAGCCGTCGGTGAGCAGCTCGAGACCGTCGATCGCTGTCAGCTTCTTCGCTAGCGCCTGAGCGTTCGAGAGCATGGTGGCGACGATCTCCTCATAGCCTGTGCGTCCGAGGCGCAGGAAGGCGAAGTACTGCAGGACCACCGAGGAGGAGGGCCGCGAGAAGTTCAGCGAGTAGTTGGGCATGTCGCCGCCGAGGTAGTTGATGTGGAAGACGAGCTCCTCGGGTAGGTCGCCCTGGTCGCGGAAGATCACCGTGCCCATGCCGGGGTAGACGAGCCCGAACTTGTGGTTTGAGACGTTGATCGAGCGCACCGATGGCAGCCGAAAATCCCACTCCTCCTGGGGGCGGGCGAAGGGCACAATGAAACCGCCCGAGGCCGCGTCGATGTGCAGCGGAATCGTCCAGCCACGCTGCTCGGCGACGCGCGTGAGCAGCGCGTCGATCGAGCCTAGGTCATCCATCTGGCCGGTGAAGGTCGTGCCGAGCAGCCCCGCGACGCCGATCGTGCGCTCGTCGAGCAGTGGCTCGATCTGCTCGGCGCCGACCGTGTAGCGCCCCTCCTCCATCGGCACGACGCGCGCCTGCACCTCGAAGTAGCGGGCGAACTTCTCCCAGCAGGTGTGCACGTCGGCGCCCATCACCATGTTCGGGCGATCAGTTGGGAGCCTCACCGCCTCGCGCCGGCGCTGCCAACTGCGCTTGTGGGCGAGCATCGCGAGCATGATCGCCTCCGAGGAGCCGATCGTCGCGGTGCCGGTCGGCTGCTGGTGGGCGGGGGCATGAAAGAGGCGCCCGATCATCGAGACGACGCGCTGGTGGATGACCTCGCTCTGCGGATACTCATCCTGGTCGATCAGGTTCTTGGCAAGCGTCTCGGCAGCGAGGCGATCGGCCTGCGGCTCCATCCAGCTGGTGACAAAGGAGGCCAGGTTGAGCGTCGGATTGCCGTCGAGGTTGAGCTCGTCGTGTACGAGCTGGTAAGCCGCGTCTGCGGAAATGCCGATAGCGGGGAGGCGATACTTGGGGATCTCGTGCGAGAAGGAGCGCCCGCCGTAGGTTGGCGCCAGCGGCTCCTCGGAGTCCATGTTCAGGTGGTGCATCAAAGCCCTCCTCGATGGTCGAATCGGTGACAGCATGAGGATCATGAAGGCTTGCGAGATAGCAGTGCGCCTGCAGCCGCGGGCGCGGGCCAACGAGATCGTCGGCGAGCGTGCCGGGGCGCTGCTCGTGCGGGTGACCGCGCCACCGGTCGAGGGGCAGGCCAACGAGGCGCTCTGTCGGCTGTTGGCTAAGCGAGCGCGGGTGGGCGTGCGCAGCGTCAGCATCGTCCGTGGGGCGGGCTCTCGCGAGAAGCTTGTGCGCCTGGAGGGCCTCAGCGAGCAGGAGCTGCGCAGCGTGCTTCAACTGGATTCCGCAGGCTAAGAACAAGACTCAGTCTTATGGTAGCTTGAGGCGCGTGAGTGGCTCCGAGCACGAGGCTCCGGCGATTGAGCTGGAGAACGCCGCCGTGCGCCTCGGCGGACGCACGGTCTGGAGTGATGTCTCGATGCGGATGGGTCGGGGCGAGTTCGTCGCGCTGCTCGGGGCGAATGGCTCGGGTAAGTCGACGCTGTTGAAGGCAGTGCTCGGTGCGCTGGCGCTGAGCGCGGGTCGCGCGCGTGTGCTCGGGCAAGCGCCCGGTCAAGCCAACCGCGCAATCGGTTACCTGCCGCAGAGACGTGCCTTCGCGCCGGGGATGCGCCTGCGCGGACGCGACATTGTGCGCCTCGGCCTCGACGGCGACCGTTGGGGGCTGGCGCTGCCACAGCGCTGGGCGCGAGTCGGCAGCCGTGCGGCTGCAGCGGGGGAACGCGTGCAAGAGGCGATCGCGATGGTCGGCGCCGAGTCCTATGCCGACCGCGCGATTGGCGAGTGCTCGGGCGGTGAGCAGCAGCGTCTGCTGATCGCTCAGGCGCTGATCGGCAAGCCCGAGTTGTTTCTGCTCGACGAGCCCCTGGATAGTCTCGACCTACCCAATCAGGCCGCAGTGGCGGCGCTTGTGCACAACCTCTGCCGCGAGGCCGGTGTGGCGGTGCTGCTCGTCGCGCACGACATCAACCCGCTGCTCCCCTATGTCGACCGCGTGGTTTACCTCGCCGGCGGGCATGGGGTCGAGGGGCCGGTCGAGCAGGTGATCACGAGCGAGACGTTGAGTGCGCTCTACGGGGTGCCGGTCGAGGTCCTGCGCGCCTCCGACGGACGCCTGGTCGTAGTCGGGCAGCCTGAGCCGCCTGCGCACCACCACGACCGCCACGACCACGCCCATTCCCATGCGCATGGCGGCTGAGCTGCTCGAAGCACATCTCAGCTGGAACGTCGTCCGTGACGTCGAGCAGGTGCTCGAATACCGCTTCATGCTCAACGCGCTACTCGCCGGCGGAATCGTCGCGGTGATGGCGGGGACGGTTGGGTGGATGATGGTGCTGCGGCGCGAGACCTTCGCTGGGCACACGCTCTCGATGATGGCCTTTCCCGGCGCGAGCCTCGCAGCGCTGATCGGGGTGCCGGCGGCGTGGGGCTACTTTGCCTTCTGTGGCGTAGGCGCGCTCGCGATCGGCGGCGCGAGCAGGGGCGAGCGACGCACCTGGGGCGAGGAGGCGGCAGGTATCGGTGTTTTTCAGGCAGCGGCGCTGGCGGCCGGCTTTCTGTTCGTGAGCCTCTACGGCGGGGTGCTCGGCGACCTCGAGAGCCTCTTGTTCGGTGATCTATTGGGGATTACCGACGGGCAGATCCTGGCGCTCGCGCTGGTGGCGCTTGCGACGCTCGCGACGCTCGCGACGCTCGCCCGCCCGCTGCTGTTCGCCTCGGTCGACCCCGATGTGGCCGCCGCCCGTGGGGTGCCCGTGCGGCGGCTCTCGATCCTCTTTCTGGCGATGCTGGGTCTAGCGGTGGCCGCGACCAGCCAGATTACGGGCCCGCTGCTGGTGTTCGCGCTGCTCGTGATGCCAGCCGCGAGCGCGCAGGTGATCACGGCGCGTCCCGTCCTAAGTCTGCTCGTGACGATCGCACTCGGCCTGCTCGTGACGTGGCTGGGCCTTGCGATCTCCTACTTCTCGGTCTATCCGGCAGGGTTCTTCATCGCCACGATCTCCTTCGTTGTATATCTGCTCGCTCGCGCGATCGCTGCGATCACGGGGCGTAGACCAGAATCGGTCGTTGGCACGGCCGAGCCGGTTCCCCGCGGGGTGATCGCCTGATGCTCAGCCAGGAGTTCATGCGCAACGCGCTGCTCGCGGGGACCCCGATTGCGCTCGCCTGCGCGATCAGCGGCTGGTTCTTGGTGCTGCGCGGGCAGGTCTTCGCGGGCGATGCCCTCAGCCACGTCGCCTTTCCGGGTGCCCTCGCCGCGGCGGCCGTGGGTGTCGATGAGCGCGCTGGGCTGGCGTTTGCGACGGTGCTTGCGGGCGTGGCGATTGGCCTGCTCGGGCGCGGCGCGCTGGCCGGGCGCGGTGCGCGCGCGTCCGCGGCGACGCCGGCTGAGGACACGACGATCGCGATCGTCTTCACCTTCATCCTTGGTCTCGGCCTATTCTTCCTTACCCGCGTGAGCATTAGCGGTGGGGGCGCTTCCGGGATCGAAGCGGCCCATGCGCTGTTCGGCTCGATCTTCGGTCTCAGCCGCGGCGAAGCGCAGCTGGCCGCGGTCGCTGCGCTTGCGGTGGGCCTCGCCACGCTGGCGATCGCTCGCCCGCTGCTGTTCGCTTCGGTCGCGCCTGAGGCGGCGGCAGCAAGGGGTGTCCCCACGCGCTTGTTGGGGCTCGCCTTCTTGATGTTGTTGGGTGTGATCGCCGCGGCCGCCACGCAGGCGGTGGGCGCGCTGTTGTTGCTTGGTCTGCTCGCCGCGCCGGCTGCCACCGCGCACCGGCTCACGCGCAGCGCCGCTGCGGGCGTCGCGCTGGCCGCGGGTCTTGCGCTGGTCGCGATGTGGGGCGGTCTCGCGCTTGCTTATGCGGTTCCGACGTTGCCGCCGAGCAGCGCGATCGTCGGCCTTGCCGCCGGCTTCTACTACCTCTCTAGGATCTTCACATGAGCAGTGCAAGCTGGGTCGAGGATGCGGAGGCGAGGCTGGCGGCAGCTGGGCGCAAGCGTGGAGGGGCGCGGCGTGCGGTGCTCGAGCTACTCGGCGGCGAGCGCTGTGCGCTCAGCGCCCTTGAGATCGAGGACGCGCTGCGCGAGTCATCCTCGCGGCGCGTGAGCCGCGCGAGCGTCTACCGAATCCTCGATGAGCTCGAGCGGCTGCACCTCGTGCAGCGCGTCGAGATCGGCCAGGCGATGGTCCGCTACGAGCGCGTTTGTGCTGAGGAGGGCCATCACCATCACCTCGTCTGTGACGAGTGCGGCGTCGTGATGCCCTTCTCCGACCCGGCGCTCGAGCGGGCGATCACCGACCTCAGCGAGCGTGTGCCGCTTGCGGTCTCAGAGCACGAGATCGTGATTCACGGAGCCTGCCGGGACTGCGTCGGGTAGGGGCTCTCAGCAGCGGGGGGCCGCGGCGCTCGCCCCCACAGATAGGTCGCGACGCAGCCAAGCGCGAACAGGGCCACGACAAGTAGCACCGGACCCGAGTCCTCGCTGAAGGCGCCGACGACCCCGGCTGTGAGACCGCCGATGAACGCCGCAAACCACCCCGGGTCGCCGGCGACGGGCGCGAGCAGGCGCTCACGAGAGCGGATCGCAAGGGTGGCGCAGGCGAGCGCAAGGGCCGTTGCGACGGGCATCGCGTGGTTGTGCAGCTCGCCCCAGGCGGCTTTGTAGCGCCTAACGATCACGTCGCGCAGCTCACCGGCGGAGCGCGCGTGCAGGATGCTGCCCGTGTAGTGGCCGGAGCCGTGTGCCGTCAGTAGGTCGAGTACCGCCAGCGCGAGCAGCGCGAGCACGGGGCTCACGAGCACGATCACCACGCGCCTGCGCGTGATCGCCCCGCCCCAGAGCGCTGCGGCGGCCACCGCAAAGCCGGCGCTCACGAGGATCACGCCCCCGACCCCAGCGCCGATCCGCGCTGAGCCCTCGACGCCTGCCAGCACAATCCCGGCGAAGATCATCACGAGCGCTGCGCCGCGCCCGCGCGCGGCTGGATATAGCGCGCCGGCCACCGCGGCGAGCACCAAAACCGCCAGCCCCGACTTGACCTCGTTGCCGATCCCGTAGAAGCGGGCGCCGAGCATCGGGTTCGGGCCTAGCAGCGAGCGCACGAGCAGTTGGGTGTGCGCGAGCGCATCGATCGTGAGCGCGACCACGCCCACCACCGCTGGAGCCAGCATCGCGCGCGGCCAGGGTATGAGCAGATCGCTCGCCGCGCCGAGTCCCAGGCAGACGAGCGTGATCGTCAGGTACTCGACTGCATCACTCGGCGTGAAGGCGGCTGGGACGAGCACTGCGACGGGCGCCCACATCACAGCGAGCGCGCCGAGCCGCATCGCGCGGGCGCGTGCGCCGGGCCAGGGCGCGCAGAGCACGAGCAGCAGTATCCAGGCCGCGAGCAGAAAGCCTAGGGTGCTAAGACGCCGCCCGCCCACCACCCGTAGACGTGCCATAAACGCGCGCAGCCCATCGCTCTGGAGCGCGCCGCCGGTTTCGATCGCCTTGCCGCGGAGCTCCTCGGGGGCGTCGATCCCGAGCTGGCGCAGGATCGTGGGAGCAACGTCGAGCGAGGTGATCAAGCCGCGCTCGTTGGTGCTCTTCGAGCTGAGCTCATGCCCGCCTCCTCCCGCCAGCCCGGCGACACCGGCCCAAAGCAGCGGACCCAGCCGTGGATCGTCACTGCGCTGCACCACAATCAAAAGCTCGCCGGCGTGCCGTTCAGAGCTCAAGCGGCTCAGCTCCGCGCTACCTTCTCGGCCACCAGGGAGATCGGCGATGACGAGCCGGTGGCTTTCGAGCAGGGACTCCACGCGCCTGAGCAGCGAGGAGGGGGCACCCAGCGAGACGATCGCCACGTGTCCGCTGCGGTCCGTTGCGAGGAATCCATCCAGGGCGCCGGCACCTGTGATGCCTGCGTAGGCGGCGCCCCCCGGGATCCGTCCTGCGAGCAGGCCCGGCGTGAGGATTTGCGGTGCATCGTGGGCGCGTCTGCGTACCTGTGCCCAGCCCTCGATCAGCGCGCCCCGGCCACTTGGTCGTAGTGACAGGGGCTCGACTTCGCGCGTGCGATAGGCCGAGGCGGCGATCCGCGCGCCCTGGGAGATGTCGAGCAGCAGCTGTGTCCGTGTGTAGCTGCCCTGGCTCGCAGACATGATCCCCACCGATAGTCCGGGGATATGTGCAAGCTCGCGCTCGCTCGTCGGCAGGAAGACGATCAGCGCCGAGCGGGGCGCTGGGAGTGCGGCCCCGTTCGCGGGACGCGCGAGCAGCCCGGCGACACAGAGGAGGGCAAGCGTCACCCCCCACCGGATTGGGCTCAGACCCCCGCTCCCTCTCGAGCCGAGCTAGGGCTCGGGGGACGTCCGTCCTCGCCGCGGTGATCCTGAGCGGTCTCGGTGGCGAGCCCCGCTGTGGTGGAGCCCTCGATGTTGACCCGAGGGAGCACACGAGCCAGCCAGCGCGGTAGGCGCCAAGTCCGCTCCCCGAGCAGGTCCAGGGTCGCGGGCAGCAGCAGGCAGCGGACCACAAGTGCATCGAGGAAGACCGCGCTTGCGAGGCTCACACCGAACTCCTTGATCACGCGGTCTTCGCCGAGTATGAACGAGAGGAACACGCAGACCATGATCGCCGCTGCGGCCGTGACCACGCGCCCGGTCAAGGCCAATCCCTCAGCGACGGCGCGGGAGTTATCGCGTGTGTGGGTCCAGCGTTCGTGGATGCGCGAGACGAGGAAGACCTCGTAGTCCATCGAGAGTCCGAAGACGATCGCGAACAGCATCACGGGTATGAACGACTCGATCGGACCCTTCTGGATCCCCATCAGCCCACGCAGCCAGCCCCACTGGAAGATCACGACGATCACCCCGAGCGAGGCGCCGATGCTCAACAGGTTCATCACCGCCGCCTGCAGTGGAATCAGCAGCGAGCGGAAAACCACCATCAGCAAGAGCGCTGAGAGCAGCACGACCACGCCGATGAAGAGGGGCAGCTTGTGGCCGAGCGTGGTCGCGAAGTCGACCGAGCCGGCGGTTACACCGCCGACGTAGACGGTGATCCCGCTCCGTTTGGCCAGCGGTGGGATCACCTTGTCGCGGAGACGTTCCACGAGTTGGGTGGTCGCGTAGGCCTGAGGCGAGGAGTGGGGTAGACGCTCAGCGTTGCCACCGAGCCCGCTGGGTTGAGCCGCGCCGGGGTGACGGAGACCACCCCGGGTGTGGCGGCGATCACCCTCCGTAGTCCCTGCACCGAGGTTGGCCCACTGCCGGGCGCTTTTGCCACCACAACCCCGTTTTCGGCGGCTTCGTGGCTGGCGTTAGGCACCTTCGCGACGACTAGCAGCGGCCCGTTGAAGCCTTCTCCAAAGCCTTGGGCGAGCAACTCATAGGCACGGTGTGTCGTCTGATTGCTTGGGTCGTTGCCCGCGTCGCTTGAGCCCAGGCGCAGCGCTGTGGCCGGCGCGGCGATCAACAGCATCGCGACCGCTGAGACGGCGGCGATCGAGCGTGGGCGGCGCTGAACGTATTTGGCCCAGCGCAGCCAGGCTGCTCCCGCGGCGGCGGTCGGATCCGGCAAGGAACCCGCGCCGCCGTTGGTTGCCGCACCAGCCCCATTGCTTGCCCCGCGCGCACGAGCACGAGCGCGAGCTCGCCGCCCGCCGGCCGCCACGCGGGCGCCCGAGAGTGTCAGCAGCGCAGGCAGCAGCGTCAGCGAGGCGAGCATCACGAGCAGCACCCCGATCGACGCCGAGATCGCCACGCCGTAGAGGAAGTCGACCCCGAGCAGCATCATGCCCAGCAGGGCGATCACGACCGTCGAGCCGGCAAACAACACCGCGCGCCCGGCTGTGTCGATCGACTGCACGACCGACTCCCGTGCGTTTTCGAAGGTCGGTCCAGGCGTGGCGTAGGCCTCGCGGAAGCGGGTGAGAATGAACAGCGCATAGTCGATCCCGACGCCCAGCCCGATCATCGCGGCAAGCTCCGAGGAGAAGTTGGGGGTGCTGACCACGTGCGTGAAGAGCGCGATTGCGCCGAGGCCGGTGCCGAGCCCGAAGAGGGCCGTCACGATCGGCAGGCCCATCGCGATCAGCGAGCCGAAGGTCAACAGCAGCACGATGATCGCTGCAAGCAGTCCGACGGCCGTCGAGATCCCGAAGCCTGCCTGCTCGGTCATCTCGATCGCCTGCCCGCCGAGATCGACCTGCAACCCCGCTCGTGCGGCAGCTCGTGCGACCTTGACGACGCGTTCAGGCGCGCTCTTGGGCAGGAGGTTGGCTTTTTCGTCGAACACGACGGTCGCGAAGGCAATTTTTCCGTTCGCTGAGATCGAGCGTCCGGCCACGGCGCCGGCGTAGGGGCTGACCACAGCGGTGACATGTGGAAGCTTTGCCACCGCTTTAAACATCGCGCTCATGTGCGAGCGCACCGCCGGGTCGTTGACGGTGCCGTTGTCCACCTTGAAGGCGATCTGGTCACGATCGCCGGCCTGCGCCGGGAAGCTCCGCTGAAGCAGGTCGGCGGCGCGCTGAGTGTCGGAGTTGGGCAGCGTGAAGTTGTTGGAGTAGCTCGTACCGGCCGACTGTGCGAAGGCGTTGACTGCCAGCAGCAGCACGATCCACCCGAGCAGGACGTACTTACGGTGGGTCGTCGACCAGCGGGCGAGCCTGAGCATGACGGGATCCTTCGGGAGGGGTTCGGCAGGGGGAGCCGGCGCTCGAGAACAGCGCGCAGCTAAGACTAGTACTCGCGCCAGCGCTTTCCGGTGGACGGGGAGCTAGTTGACGCTCACGTCAGTGGGCATGCGCGCGAGCAGTGCGTAGCTACCGCCCTTGCGCGTCAAGACCTGACCCCAGAGGCTTGTGGGGTCCTCACTGAAGACGTCCTGGGGTTGGGCGGCGTCGAGGATCCAGTCGCCCTGTTCAAGCTCGGCGTCGAGTTGCCCCTCGCCCCAGCCGGCATAGCCCGCGAACACGCGTCCGCGGGAAGTCGCGCGCGTCAGCTCCTCCATGTCGGTCTCCGGAGCCGGGAAGCCGATCCGCCCCAGCACCAGCAGCCCGGCAGGCGCTGGGTCCAGGAACTCGGCCAGGAACACGATCGAGGTCGGCTGTACGGGGCCGCCGATGTAGACGGGTTGTTCAAGGTCGATCGCGGGCTCGAGCTGTGGCGCGGCGTCGGCGACGGTCACCTCGGAGGGGCGGTTGAGCACGACTCCCATCGCTCCCTCCTTGTTGTGCACACCGACCAGCACGACGGTGCGTGCGAAGTTCGGATCACTGAGCGCCGGCGAGGCGAGTAGTAGCTGGCCGGTGAGCGTTTCCTCCATGCCCCAAGGAGGCTAGCGCCGATCCAGCAACGGCAAAGCAGGCGCGCGTGAAATGATCGGGAGCTCGATGGAGGCTCAGGAGCTCGAACAGCGCATCGCGGCCTTTCCCCGCTGGCACTACCCGTTTACCTTTGCCAACGGCGTGGCGACGCCGATCCCACATCGCGCGATGGTCAACCGCCAGGAGCAGCGCCGTCGCTACTTCTTCGAGCGCCTGCTCGAGCTCGCGGGAGGCTCACTAAAGGGACGCCGGGTGCTCGACATGGGCTGCAACGCGGGCTACTTCTCGCTGCTGGCGATCGAGGCGGGCGCTGACTACGTGCTCGGCGTCGACGGTCAGCAGTCATACGTCGAGCAGGCGCAGGCTCGTCTTTGAGGCCAAGGGGATCGATCCCACCCGCTATCGCTTCGAGCAGGGCGACGTGCTCGAGCATGAGCTCGGCACGGGCTTCGACCTCGTGCTCTGTCTTGGCGTGATGGACCGGCTCGCAAAGCCTGTCGAGCTGTTCGAGCGCATCGCCGGCGCAGGCGCCGAGTTGGTCGTGATCGATACCGAAGTCTCGCGTGCGCGACTGCCCCTGTTCGAGGTCTCAACCCTCTACGACACGAGCGATGTCATGGGTTATCCGCTGGTGCTGATCCCCAGTCGCGAGGCGCTCGCTGAGCTGGCGGCGCAGTTCGGCTTCAAGAGCGTCGCGCTCGCCTTGAACATCACGGACTTCACGGGCATGTCCGACTACCACCGCGAACGGCGCCTAGCTTTCATCTGCTCGAAGGGACCATCGCTTGAGGGTGTGCCTGCTCAGCCGCCTGCGCCGAGCATTCCCTGGTGGCTGCGCAAACCGAAGGCATTGCTCTCGAGTTAGATGGTTGATTCCACGAGGTTGCACCGCCGGAGGCACGCCTGGCCTTCGCCTGCCGTTGTCCTCGGCCTCGCCCTTGCCACCAGCAAGGGCTTCGGCCTGCGTCCTAGGCAGACTCGACCATCCGCACCCCCGAAGCAACGGCACACCCTCGTGGAATCAACCATCTAGGGCGCTGAGAAGATCTCAAGCGAGCCCGAGACTGCGTGATCGTTGGCGTTGCCCTCGGGCTCGATCACGTGTCCATCGACGACGACCGGACTGTTCCAGTGCCCCGGTGCGCCCGCGAGCTTGGCGAGCGGGTGTGATGCGTTGGGGCGGTAGATCTCGATGCCGCCGCCGGCTGGGTCGTAGACGTAGAGCAGGCCGCCCACCATCACTGGGCTGGTTCCAGGGGTCGCGTTTTCCCACACCCGGTAAAGGCGCCCGGCGCGCAGCACATAGGCCGCGGTTCCGCCTTCGTCAGCGATGAAGATCGTGGTGTGGGTGCCTTGACGCCAGACGGCGGGGGCTGTGAAGAGTTGACCGCCACCGGGGATCGAGAGGCGCTGAACTTCGCCGCCGAGCGGGTGCAGCGCCCCCGAGGGAGGATGTCCGTCGAGCCGGGAGAGCGCAAGCACACGCAGGATTCCGTCCTTGCCGGCGATCACGATGCGGTCGTGGCCGAGCAGTGCGGGTGCGCTTGAGCCGAGGTCTGTGTCGCTCGCGTTGAGCTCGAGCCTGGTTGGTTGGGGTGAAAACCTGGCGCAGCTGAAGGTCCGGGAGCGTCAGCTCGAGCACGCTGTCACCGAAGTTCGTGGTCCCGTTCCAGGGCGCGTTGCCGGTCGAGATGAGCAGGCGTTTGCCCCCGGGCTCGACGACCGGACCGCCGCGCGAGAGGATCGCCGAGTCGCTCGCGCGGCAACTGCTCGGCAGGAGCAGTTCGCGGCGATTCGCGCAAAGCGTGTTGAAGACGCGCTGCAGAGCTCCGCTCGCTCGCGAGATCAGGACAACGTGTCCTTGGTAGGGAGGCGCATCGCCGATGTAGCCCCCCGTAGTGGCGATCAAAGAGCCGCCGGCGATGTTGAGCGCCGCCGCGAGCTTCTCGTGCTTGGCGTCACGCGTGATGGAGACCGGCCAGCCGCTCTGCTCGTGTCCGTCGCTGAGCGTGAGCTTGTGGATCAGCCCATCCGGGGAGGCGGCGTAGACGGAGCGGCGATCGGGGTCGGCGATCGGGCTGGTCGTCGTGATCTGGGCGCTACCGGCCCAGCGGCTGATGCCAAGCGGGGTGAAGGTCCAAAGGATGCGCGCGCTGCCGGCGTCGATCGCGAGCGTCTTGCCATATGTCGTGGTCACGAGGATCAGATCGCGTGTCGCGCCCGCGGCGGTCACGCCGTGCAGGTAGATCGGCGAGGAGTCGACGGTCCCCGGCAGCGTCACCGAGAGATGGTGCAGGCGGTGGATGTTGGCGGCGGTGATGCCGCTCGATGCGCCGCTGCTGTCGCTGCGCGCCGGATTAAGCCCGAACTCGGGCCAGTCGAGCAGGCGTGTGGCGGAAACGTGAGCATTGGCTGGGATCGCAGTGGCGCCTGCTGTCGGGGTCGAAACCTCAGCAGGCGCGCTTGAACCGCAGGCGGTGAGCAGCGCGCAAAGGGAGGTGATGAGGCCGAGAGGAACGATCCGTCGCGTGCGCACCCGCCCGTTCTAGCGCATCTCAGATAGCTCGGTCAGGCGCTGCGGTGGAGCGTTTATGCTGCCGAAGGGTCCCGCGCCGCGGGTCCGGACGAGGAGGAGCAAGAGCAGATGGCAAAGACCCCGCAGGTCGGCGAGCAGGCGCCGGACTTCGAGCTTCCCGGGACCGACGGCGCTTTCCGCCTCAGCGAGCACCGCGGCGAGCGCGTCGTGTTGCTCTTCTATCCCGGGGACAACACGCCGGTCTGCACGAAACAGTTCTGCTCCTATCGTGACCGCGCCGATGATTTCTCGGCGCTACAGGCGACGATCGTGGGTATCTCCGCGCAGGATCTGGGCTCCCATGAGGCATTCGCGACCAAGCACGCGCTGAACGTGCCGCTGCTCGCGGATGTCGACAAGCAGGTCTCGCGCCTCTACGACGCCTACTCGCCGCGCCTCGGCGTCAAGCGCGCCGTGATCGTGATCGACGAGCAGGGGGTTGTACGTCACCGCCACGATCACCGTCTTGGGTTGGACTATCAGTCGGTCGATGACCTGAAGAAGGTGCTGGACGGCCTGCCCGCAGTGGCCTAGTGACTGCCGCCTAGCGCCGCCGCCGGCTCACGCTCCTCGGTCGGCCGCTCGGTGGCAGCGCGGGCGCCGTAAAGCTCGGCTAGCTCGAGCTGCAGGTTGCGTGGCTCCTCGCCCGGCCCCGGCGCGCGCCGGTGCCAGGTGCCCTCGCCATCGAGGTCCCAGGAGCTCTGGTTGTCGGCGAAGGCGCGTTCGAGTGTGTCGAGCAGCTCTGCGCGTAGCTCGGCGGACTCGATTGGCACGGCGAGCTCGACGCGATGGTCGAGGTTGCGGGGCATCAGATCTGCGGAGGCGATGTAGATCGTGTGCTCGCCGTCGCGCTCAAAGGCGTAGACGCGCGAGTGCTCGAGTAGGCGGCCGACGATCGAGACGACACGGATGTTCTCTGAGAGGCCGGGCACGCCGGGTCTGAGGCAGCAGATGCCGCGCACGTTCAGATCGATGCGCACGCCTGCCTGGGAGGCGGCGTAGAGCGCGCGGATGCAGCGCCCGTCGACGAGCGAGTTCATCTTCATCGCGATCCTTGCGGGCGAGCTCTCGGAGTGCGCCTCGACGGTGCGCTCGATTTGGGCGATGATCCCCTCGCGCAGCTGGTTGGGGGCCATCAGCACTTTGCGATAGTGCAGCGGACGTCCGTAGCCGGTCAGGTAGTTGAACATGTCGGCCACATCCGCGCCGATCTGCTCGTCGGTGGTGAACAGGCCGAAGTCGGTGTAGAGGCGGGCGGTCGCGGAGTGGTAGTTGCCGGTGCCGATGTGCACGTAGTTGCGCACGCCGTCGCCCTCGCGGCGCACCACCAACACACACTTGGCGTGCGTCTTCAGCGCAGGCTGCCCGTAGACAACGTGCACGCCTGCCTCCTCCAAAGCCTTTGCCCAGTGGATGTTCATGCGCTCATCGAAGCGAGCTTGCAGTCGACCAAGGCGACGGCCTGCTTGCCGCGCTCAGTCGCGTCGATCAGCGCCGGGACGAGCGGGGAGTCATCGCTCGTGCGGTAGACGGTCTGCTTGATCGCGAGCACGTTGGGGTCGGCCACGGCCTGCTCGACGAAGCGCTCCACTGAGGTCGAGAAGGACTCATAGGGATGGTGCACGAGCAGATCACCTTCACGCATCGCGCCGAGCACGTCGGGGCGCTCGCCCTCGTGGCGCAGCAGGCGCGGATGCGTGATGCCGCCGATCGTCTCCTGGCGCAACTCGCCGTGGCCCGGAAGCTTGACGATCTGCCACAGCGCACCCATATCCAGCAGGCCATCGACGGGGTAGACCTCATCGTCCTCGACCCCCAGCAGCCCGGCGAGTGCCTCGCGCAGCCGCAGCGAGCAGTGAGCGCCGACCTCGACGCGCACGACCTCGCCGAAGCGCCTGCGACGCAGCTCATCCTCCACCGCCTGCAGCAGGTCGGCGGCGTCATCTGAGACCTCCAGGTCGGCGTCACGGGTGACGCGAAAGACGTCATAGTCGGCAATCTCCATGCCCGGGAAAAGCGCGTCGAGGTGGTGCGCGATCACGTCCTCCAGCGGCACCAACAGGGCTGGTTCTCCTGGTGGGGGTTTGAGCGTGACAAAGCGCGGCAGGATCTCTGTCGGCACCTTCACGCGCGCGAAGACGGTCTGGTCGGTGATCGGGTCGCGCACGAGCACGGCGAGGCTGAGCGAGAGGTTCGAGATATAGGGGAACGGTCGCCCGGGTGCCACCGCAAGCGGGGTCAGCGCGGGGAAGATCGCCTTCTGAAAGTGTCGCGCGAGCTCGGCGCGGCGATCTTCGTCGAGCTCTTCGACGCCGACCACACGGATGTCGTGCTCGGACAGCGCGGGGCGCAGCTGACCTTCAAAGCAGCTCGTCAAGCGCGCGCTCTGCGCCAGCACACGGTCGCGGATTAGGGCGATCGTCTGCGAGGCGATCAGGCCATCCTGGCTGGGCTTCTCCACTCCCGCGTCGATCTGGTCGCGCAGCCCGGCGACACGGACCATGTAGTACTCATCGAGGTTGGTTGTGTAGATCGCACAGAACTTGACGCGCTCGAGCAACGGCACGCGCTGATCCTCTGCCAACTGCAACACACGGTCGTTGAAGTCAAGCCAAGAGAGCTCGCGGTTCAGGTACAGCGATGTATCGCCCCCTTCAAAGCGCTCGCCGCGCTCAGTCTCACGCTCGCCTTCCATGCACTCAAGCTACACGGTGAGCGCGGATTCCGGAACGGCCTAGAGGCGTCTGCGGGATCGTGCACGCTAGGCTGCAGGCGATCGGCATGGCGCGTCAGCTCTGGCTACTTCGGCACGCGGATGCCGAGCCCCACGGTACTCGCGAGGACTCCCAGCGCAGGCTCACCGAGCGGGGCGAGCTGCAAGCGCGCGCCGCCGGCATCGTGATCGCAAGGATGGGGGAGAGCTTCGAGGAGGTTCTCTTCAGCCCCAAGATCCGCGCGCGCCAGACCGCGGAGATCGCGACCGAGGGCTGGGCTGAGTCAGAGCGTGCCAAGCTCGCCGAGCATGCACCTCTTGCAAGCGGTTTCGACGGTATGCAGGCGCTTGAGGCGATGGCTCCCGTCGAGGGGGATGGGCGCCTCTTGCTAGTTGGGCACGAGCCTGACCTCTCACGCGTGATCGGCGAGCTCACGGGTGCACGCGCCGACGTCAAGAAGGGCGGCTTGGCGGTGATTCGCCTAGAGGGAGGTAGCGGGGAGCTGCTCGTCTTGATGCGGCCCCGCGAGCTCGCTCTGATCGCTGGAGGTGGGGTTCCAGTCGACGGGGAGTGAGGAGGGCACGTCGTTGGGATCGACGACCTCGAGCGATTCAGCGGCGAAGCGATAGCCGATGCCGAAGTGGGTGTGGATATAGCGCCATTGAGGCGAGGTCTTCTCGAGCTTCTGGCGGAGCTTGCGCACGAACACGTCGACTGAGCGGTCGCCGCGGACCATCGTGTAGCCCCATAGCCGCGAATAGATCTCCTCGCGCTCGAGCACGCGGCCCTCGGCCGATGCGAGCAGCTCGATCAGCTCGAACTCGCGGCGTGTGAGGTCGATGCTCTGGCCGTCCACGTAGGCCTGGAAGCGGTCGGGACGGATCTCCACCTCGCCGGCCGTGACAGGCTTGGTCTCGGTCTTGCTCGTGGTACGCCGACGCCGACGCACGACGCTCTGCACGCGCGCGATGACTTCCTCGGGGTGGCAGGGCTTCGTGATCCAGTCATCGGCGCCGAGGCGCAGGCCGCGCACCCGCTGGGCGACGGTCGAAGGTCCGGTGCAGACCACGATGCCGAGCTCGGGGAGCGCCTCGCAGAGACGCTCGAGCCAGGTCCAGGCTTGGGGGCCGAGCACCGCGAGGTCGACGACCAGCGCGCTGAGGCGCATTGAGACGACGGCCTCGGGCGGCACTGGGCTGGCGAGCACGCGGTGCTCCCAACCGAGGCGATCCAGACGCTTGCTCAGTACCTGGATGAAGCCGCTGTCGCGATCCAGGACGGCGATCCGCAGGGATGCTGATGATGGGGCCGTGGCCTCGGGGGACGCTGATGAGCCCTCCGGAGCTTCGGCGCGCACGCTTGCCGTCATCGGGGCGGAGTGTAAGCGATCGGATGGCGGGATGAGCGCTTGTGCAACGAACGTAACAGGATGTTCACAGGAGCTGTCGCTAATTGCGACCGGGTCGCTAAAGCGTGGAGGGACCGGGCGGGCGCGAGGAGTCTGAGAACTCGCGGAACAGCCCCGTGACGACGAAGGCGACCTGCTCGCCGATGTCGACGGCGTTGTCGCCCACGCGCTCGAGCGCCCGTGCGACGAGGGTCATGTGCATCGCCCACTCGCGCCTGTCGGGATCGTCGCCGATTTCGATCGCCAGGCGGAAGATGTCACGGTTGAGGCGGTTGATTTCGCGGTCCTGGCGCACCAGGTCCTCCGCCAGAGCGATGTCACGTCCGGCGAAGGCGGCCTTGCACTGGATCACCTCCGAGCGTGCGAAGGCGCCCATCTTCGCGAGCGCATCGAGCAGATCGCCGTGCACCGGCGGCTCATTCCCTGAAAGGGGGATTAGCTTGGCGATGTTCACGCACTGATCGCCCATGCGCTCGATGTGCTTGATCGTGTGCAGCAATGCTGCAACAAGGCGCAGATCGCCGGCCACCGGGGCTTGCAGCGCAAGCAGCGAGAGAATCCCCTGGTGGACCTCGAGGTAGCGTCCGTCGACGCGATCGTCATCGGCGATCACCATCTGCGCGAGCTCGACGTCCTGGTGGTGCAGTGCCTCGAGCACGCGGTCGAGCTGCTCGACGATCAGGTCGAGCCCGCCGAGGGCATGCTCCTCGAGCGCGCGCAGCTGCGACTGGAAGTGCAGGCGCCCGTGCGGTGGCTCGGCCGCTGGTGTAGCGGTGCTCCCAGCAGGGGCGGAGGGCGCGCCCTCGCCGCTAGCCGAACTTGCCGGTGACATATTCTTCGGTCCGCGGGTCGCCCGGTTTGGTGAAGATCTCCTGCGTCGGCCCGATCTCGATGAGCTTGCCGTCGAGCATGAAGGCGGTGCGATCCGCGACGCGCGCGGCCTGCTGCATGTTGTGCGTCACGATCACGATCGTGACGCGCCTCTTGAGCTCCGCGATCAGCTCCTCGATCTTCAAAGTCGCGATCGGGTCAAGCGCCGAGCAGGGCTCGTCCATCAGGATCACCTCGGGGTCGACCGCGAGCGAGCGCGCGATGCACAGGCGCTGCTGCTGGCCGCCCGAAAGGCCGGCGCCAGCCTCGTCGAGCCGATCGGCCACCTCGTCCCAGAGCCCGGCGCTGCGCAGCGCGCTCTCAACCTTCGCTCGCAGGTCGCCGCCGCGGCGCGAGGTCAGGCGCAGTCCCGCCGCGACGTTGTCGAAGATCGACATTGTCGGGAAAGGGTTCGGTTTTTGAAAGACCATGCCGATTGCGCGGCGCACGGCCACGACGTCCACCGAGGGCGCATAGACATCGAGATCGTCGAGCAGCACGCGCCCCTCCGCGCGCGCGCCGGGGATCTCCTCGTGCATGCGGTTGATGCAGCGGATCATCGTCGACTTGCCACAGCCCGAAGGACCGATGATCGCCGTCACCTCGTTGGCGCGGAACTCGAGGTCGATGCCCTTGAGCTGCTCGGAGGTGCCGTAAAAGGCGTGCAGCTGCTCGAGGCGGACGCTGAGACCGGCGGGTTGGCTCGCCGTGGCCGTGGGCGTGGCCGGCTGTGCTTCGTGCTGGGTGACGATCGGTGCGCGGAGCACTGGCTCGGGCGCGTGCTCAGGGAGATCCGAGCGGGCTTCGGGATCCACAGCGCTCACCTTAGTGGTCGGTCGTGTAGGTGTCATGCAAGACGGCTCCTTCGCGAGACGAGGCGGGCGATGAGGTTGAGCAGGAGGATTAGCAGGACGAGCGTCAATGCGGCTCCCCATGCCCGGTTGACGACAGAGGTGGTGGGCGAGGTGACATCACCATAAATCTGGACGGGTAGCGAGTTCATAAAGCCGCCGAGGTCGTAGCTGGTGTTCTTTGTGGAGGCCGCGGTGAACAACAGCGGTGCGGTCTCGCCGGCGGCACGCGCGACCGCGAGCAGCACCCCGGTGACCATCCCTGGCAGCGCCGTCGGCAGCACGATGCTGAAGATCACCCTCCAGCGTGGCGCACCCAGCGCGAGCGCCGACTCGCGCAGACCGGCGGGCACGAGCAGCAGGATCACCTCGGCCGAGCGGATCACGACCGGGAGCATCAGTAGCGAGAGCGCGAGCGAGCCCTTGTAGCCGGCGAAGGAGTTGCCGGTGCCGACGACCAGCACGATGTAGATGAACAGCCCGAAGACGATCGAGGGGACGCCCGTGAGCACGTCGACGAAGAAGCGAACCGTGTGGGCGAACCAGCTGTTCTTTCCGTACTCCACGAGCCACACCGCCACCGCGACACCGATCGGTACCGCGATCGCGGAGGCCAGAGCGACCATCTCGATCGTGCCGAGAATCGCGCTCTTGATGCCGCCGATGTCGGAGTTTTTGAAGAAGGTGTTGCCCGTTGGATCGGTCGTGAAGAAGCTCGAGCTCCACGCCCCGAGGCCCTTTTTGAGTAGGTAGAAGATGATCAGCACGAGCGGGATCAGCGCGAGGATCGTCGCCGCGAGCAGCGTGCTGCGCGCGATCCGGTCCTTGCGCCGGCGTGCCGGGCTGACACCGAAGCGGGCGACGAGGTCACCGGTGGGGGCCTGGGCGCTCATGCGCCGGCCGCGAGCATGCTTGCGCCCGCGCTCGGGCCGGTAGAAGCGGGTCGTCCGCCGGGGCGCGCCGATCTCGCGACGAGCGCGCGTGCGAGACCGTTGACGAGCAGCGTCAGCACGAACAGCACGAGCCCCGCGGCGAATAGCGCGGAGCGGTGCACGCCCTGGGCCTCGCCGAACTCGTTGGCGACCACCGCGGCGAGGCTGTAGCCCTGGCCGAACAGCTGGCTGCCGAGCCTGGGTGCATCGCCGATTAGGATCGTGACCGCGATCGTCTCACCGATCGCGCGCCCGAGGCCGAGCATCGCGCCGCCGACGATGCCCGAACGGCAGTAGGGGATTACCGCGATGCGGATCATCTCCCAGCGTGTGGCGCCGAGGCCGAGGGCGGCCTCCTTCTGGTCGAGCGGGACCGTGCTCATCACCTCGCGGCTGATCGCGCTGACGATCGGCAGGATCATGATCGCGAGCACGAGGCCGGTGATGAAGTAGTTGGGGATCGTTACGAGGCCGCCGCCGATGAAGGGCACGAAGGAGAGCCGGTCTGCGACCCACTGCTCGCTGCCCTGTAGCTTCGGTGCCAGGAAGAAGATGCCCCACAGCCCGTAGACGACCGAGGGCACGGCCGCGAGCAGCTCGACCAGGATCGTCAGCGGCGTGCGCAGGCGCAGCGGGCACAGCTCGGTCGCGTAGATCGCGGCGGCGACGGCCACGGGAACGCCGATCACCAGCGCCAGCGCCGAGGTGATCAAGGTGCCGAGCACGAGCGGCAGCGCGCCGAAGTGTCCTGCGCTGGGCGTCCAGTTGTTATCGAAGGCGAAGCCGAAGACCCCGGTCTTCGCAAACGCGGGCTGCGCTTCGCCGACGAGACGGATGAAGAAGAAGACGATCAGCGCCAGGATCAGCGCTGCGAGCACCGACAGGCCGTACTTCAGGAGCCGATCGGGAAGACGCGCCAGCGGCGACCGCGCGAGCAGTGCGCGGTCGCCGCTGGGTAGGGATGCTGCCTCCACGGAGAGGTTGTCTACCTGATCCGCGGAGTTCGCGTCATGTGCTTCAGCCGCCGATCGGCGTGCCGTTGCATTCCAGGCCCGCGACCGCAATCTTTGACTTCTCCAGGATCGCGCTCGGCAGCCCGGCGTAGTCGGCCTGCGAGAGCACTTTCTGCCCTTCACCGAGGCCGTATTGCAGGAACTTCACGACGCCCTTGGCGGCTTCTTCGCCACCCGGTGTGCCGGCCTTGCAGAGGTCTTTGTTGACGATCACAAAGGTCTGCGAGGTGATCGGGTAGCTGCCGGCCCCGGATGGGTTCGAGATTTTGATGCCGAGGTTCGTGGGCACCTTCACACCCTGGGCAGCGGCGGTCGCTGATGCCAGCGTCGGGGCTACGAAGACCCCGGCCTTGTTCTTGATCGCCGCGTAGGTGAAGTTGTTCTGCAGCGCATATGCCTGCTCGACGTAGCCGACGGCGCCGTCGGTCTGCTTCACGGCGCCGGCGACGCCGGCGTTGCCCTTCGCGCCCGTGCCGGTCGGCCACGGGACTTCCTTGCCTTCGCCGACCTTGCTCTTGAATTCAGGGTCGACCGCTGCCAGGAAGCTGGTGAAGCCAGCCGTCGTGCCCGAGGAGTCCGAGCGGTGGATGATCGTGATCGCGGTGCTCGGCAGCGTCACACCTGGGTTCAGCGCCTTGATCTCGGCGTCGTCCCAGGTCTTGACCTTGCCGAGGAAGATGTCCCCGAGCGTTTTGCCGTCGAGCTTCAGACCGGTTTTGACGCCGGAGAGGTTGTAGGAGACGGTGATCGCACCGAGGAACATCGGGATCTGGACCGCGGAGCTGCCGTTCTTGGCGATCGCTTCTTCATCTTCGGGCTTCAGCGGCGGGTCGCTCGCGCCGAAGTCGACGATCTTGCTCTCCAGGGCCGTGATGCCTGCGCCCGATCCCACCGATTGGTAGTTGACGGTCAGGCCCGACTGGGCCGATGCCCACTGTTCGTATACGGGAGCCGCGAACGTGGAGCCTGCGCCGGAGATCGTTCCCGAAGCGGCCGGGGGTGCGGTGGCGGTCTTCGCCGCGCTGCTCGAGCTTGCGCTCGTGCTGGAGCTGCTCGTAGAGCTGCTCGAGGAGCTGGAGCTGCCGCATGCGGCGAGGCCCAACGCGAGCACCGCGCAACCTGCGAGCGCGCCCATCTTGTTCTTGATCACTACGTCTCCTCTGCTGGATTGTCTGTAGACGAATCGAGCACGCAGCCCTGCGCCGAACCGGCGTGCCTGGCACAGTCTCCTCAGCCGCCCGCTGCCTCCATGTGAACATTTCGTGAAGGCTGGGGCTGGAAGCGGTAGCCGAATCCCGGGTGGGTGTGGATGAAGCGCCGATCGGGCAGTGCTGTCTCGAGCTTGCTGCGCAGCTTGCTCACGTAAACGTCAACGGAGCGATCTCCGTGGCGCAGTTCGCTGCCCCAGACGGTGCGGTAGAGATCCTCGCGGGTGATGATCGCGCCCTGTCGGCGCGCCATCGCGCTGAGCAGTTCGAACTCGCGCACCGACAGCGTGAGCGCTTGGCCTGTAGCCAGCACCAGTCCCTCCTCGAGCCTGATCTCGAGCTCGCCGGCATAGAGGATGTCGGCAGGAAGGTCTGCGCTTTCCGGAAGAGCCGCCACGGAGCGCAGCGTCCCAGCTGCCATAGCTACAGGCGTTGCAAAGTGGTGATCTAAGCGTGAAAAATCCGTGAAGGATGTAGGGCTCACCTCGCGGGTCAATATCCTCCCCCGGATGAACTTTCCCCGTCGAGGCTACGATCCTGCGCTGATGGGCCTCGTCGAGGAGGCCGCGCGCAACGTGCAGCGCAGCGGCTTGCTGATGCGCGAGCTGCTCACCGACTACCCCGAGCGCGCGACCCTCGCTCAGGACCTGAAGGTCTGTGAGCAGGAAGGCGATCGCATCACCCACGACATCATTCACAGCCTCGCAGAGCGCGGACGCGTGCGCGCGCCTTTCGACGCCGGCGACGGCTACGCGCTGGCCACGGCGCTCGATGACATCGTCGATCACTCCGAGCAGGCCGCGGCACAGCTCGGGCTATACGGCGTTGAGGCGCCGATGGAGCAGGCGGTCGAGTTCACCGAGGTGCTCGTCGGCGCCGGCGAGCAGATCGCGCAGGCCTTGCGCTGCCTGCGCACGGGCAGCGAGCTTGGCCCCCACCTGGTTGAGATCCATCGGCTCGAGAACGAGGGCGATCGCCTGCAGCGCGACGGGGTCGCCTCGCTGTTCGCGGGCGGCATCGATCCGATGGTCGTGATCCGCTGGAAGGACATCTTCGAGTCGCTCGAGGCAGCCGTGGACGCTTGTGAGAGGGTCGCCCACGTGCTCGAGGGGATCACGCTCAAGCAGCGCCGCCGGCGCTAGCGTCTTGGTGCTCAGTCGAAGGTCGTCGCCGGCGCGCTGAACTCCAGGTGCGCGCCGTGTGCCTGACCGATGAAGTACAGCTGGAAGGGCACGGTGCCGTGCGCGGGCACCTCGGGAAGCACCGCGCGCCCCGCACCGATGATCTTCGCGCCGCGCCGCGCCACGGCATAGACAACGACCTCGCTTTGCGTAAGCGCGGACTGGTTGACGAGCGAGCCCGCTGCGCCGGGGCCGTTAGCGGGGTCTTCGACGATGTGGCCACCGGCGATCACTAGGCGCGGCGGCGATCCGCTGAGTGCTGACGCTTCGCCGACGAGCGCTGTGACACTCGCCGGGGTGCCTGCGGTCTGGATCTGGTCGTCCACCCAGGTCAGCTCGCCGTGCGCCGGGAGCAGGGCGACCGATCTCAGCGGTGCGCCGAGCCCGGGGATGTCGTTGGCGTAGATCGAGACGCCGTGCGCATCGCGCACGTGGATCTCGATCGGCACGTTGCGTAGAGGCTGGGCGGAGGTGTTGCGCAAGGTGACGGCCGCGGCGGTCCCTTCGGAACTGTGCACCACGGCGGTCGCGAGGACCTTCACGACTTTGCTCGGATGCGTGATCGAGAGGCCCCGGGCGGCCGGCCCGGCACTACGTTCATGCAGCTTGGCCGCCTTTTCCAGCTGTGCGCTCTTTTCCTGGGTGCTCTGACAGCCGGCGAGCGTCAGCGCGAGCAGCGCGAGCGCTGCACGTCTCACCCGAAGGCCCCGCTGACGTAGTCGCGCGTGCGCTGTTGTGAGGGCCGGTCGAAGACCTGCTCGCTTGAGCCGTACTCGACGAGCTCGCCGAGGTGCATGAAGGCGACATGGTCGGCGACACGGAAGGCCTGCTGGAGGTTGTGGGTCACGATCACGATCGCGACGGTCCCGCGCAGCTCCACGATCAGCTCCTCGATCGTTGCGGTCGAGATCGGGTCGAGTGCCGAGCAGGGCTCATCGAGCAGCAGCACCTCCGGTTCGGCGGCGAGCGCGCGGGCGATGCACAGGCGCTGTTGCTGGCCACCGGAAAGTTTCAGGGCGGAGCGATCGAGATCGGAGGCAACCTCCTCGTAGAGCCCGGCGCGACGCAGGGCCTCGACGACGGCCAGCTCGAGCTCAGGGGTGCGCCGCCGGCGCCGGCCGCCGTGGCGGGGGCTCTCGACGAGCGCGTAAGCGACATTGTCATAGATGCTCATCGGGAAGGGGTTTGGTTGCTGGAAAACCATGCTCACGCGACGTCTGAGGTCGTTGACCTCAAGCTCGTGGATCTCCTCTCCGTCGAGCGTGATGCGCCCGCTGCGGGCCGCGCCCGCCGTGACCTCGGTCAGGCGGTTAAGCGAGCGCAGTAGTGTCGTCTTGCCAGAGCCCGAAGCGCCGATCAACGCCAAGACCTCGCCTTGGCGCACCGGCAGGCTCACGTCGCGCACGACCCAGTTCTCGCCATAGGCGAGCCAGACATTCTCGATCGACATGCGCTGGCGTACTTGCGCGGCGCTGGTGCGTGTCGTGCGCAGACGGCTCGCTGCGGGTGCAGGTATGGCCACGGCGCCGGTCGCACGCGGCGGTGCGACGTAGGGGTCGCGCTCGAGCGTGATCCGCCGCACGGGCGGGGGCATCATCGGGTCCATGGCACCAGTGCCCCCAAGCTCGTCCGCCAGCCACGACGCCGATTGCCGGTGCGCCCGTTCGTCAGCCGCGTAACGAGTGCGTTCAGGCCGAGCACGATCATCAGCAGCACGAATGCAGCCGCGTAGGCCTTCTCGTGGGAGTTGCCCTCCCCGGCGGGTGAGTTGTTGTAGACGTAGCTCGTCAGCGTCGAGCCCGTGCCACGCAGCGCGCCGAGGATCGGCGTACCGTCGGCCCCTTCGTTCTTGAGCGTCGCGCCGAGGATCAGGGTGATGATCGCGGTGTCGCCGATGATCCGGCCCATGCCGAGCACGACGCCGCTGGCAATGCTCGGGCGGATCGCCGGCAGCAGCACGCGGCGCGTCGTCGTGGCGCGCGTCTTGCCCAGCGCATAGGAGGCCTCGCGCATGCGGTCGGGGAGCTGGGCGAGCGCCTCGCGCGTGGAGGCGACGACGAGCGGCAGCGCAAGCACCGACATAACGGCGCCGGCGGTGAGGAAGGACTGTCCTGTGACGGTGCCGTTGAAGGCCTTTGAAGAGAGGAAGCCGAGAAAGCCTTGCGAGAAGATCAGCAACCCAAAGATCGCGAGCACCACGCTTGGCACGCCGGCCACCATCTCGATCCCCGACTCCACGGCGCGCGCGAGCCAGGCGGGGCGTGCGTACTCCGAGAGCCAGGCGGCGAGCGCGACACCGACGGGGGCCGCGAGAGCGATCCCGATCGCGGTCACCAGCAGCGTGCCGAGGATCGGGTCGCTGAAGCCGCCGCTCTGGGTCTGATGGAGCGATGGCGAGGGGGAGGTGACGAACTGGCTGAGCTGCAGGTAGGCGATGCCCTTGACGAGCATGTAGAGCACGATCCCGCCTGCGATCAGGCAGAGCCCGATCCCGGTGAGCCAGCAGAGCACGAAGCCGACGCGGTCGACCAGCGGCCAGGAGCTGATGGAGGCCCGTCGTGGATGGGAGATCGGTGGGGCGAGCGCTCCCGCTTCACTGGCCATCAGGCGCGGATCCCGTAGCGCTTCAGCGGCTGCTTGGCTGCCCAGCCGGCAAGCGAGAGCATCGTCGCGGAGACGAGTAGGACCGCTCCGATCGCGTAGATGGTGTGTCCCAGCGGCCCGATCGTCAGGCCCTCGGATTCCTGAAAGATCTGTGCGGCCATCGGTCGCACCGGCTCGAAGAGGAAGGTCAGCCCGTCGAGCGGGTTCGCGGCAAAGGCGCGCCCGCCGGAGACCATTGCGAGCATCACCGCCTCACCGAGGGCGCGGGCTGTGGCGAGCACGGTTGCGGCGGCGATCGCGGGACGCGCGGTGCGCAGCGATACACGCCAGATCGTGCGCCAGCGGTTGACGCCGAGCGCGGCCGAGCCTTCGCGCCAGGAGGGTGGCACCGCGGCCAGCGCGCCCGAGGCTGATCGCGACCATGATCGGCGTGATCATCACGGTCAAGATCAGCGTTGCGGTCAGCAGGTTCGCGCCGTTCAGCTGCACCACGTAGGCGACCGACTGCTTGCGCGCGTTGTCGAGCAGATGTTCGTTAATCCACGGCGCGATCGCGAGGATCCCGATCAGTCCGTAGACGACCGAGGGCACACCGGCAAGCAGCCTGATGATCGGCTCGAGCGCGGCGCGCACGCGCGCCGGGGCGAACTCGGTCAAGAAGACCGCCGCGAGCGTTGAGACCACGAGCGCGAGCGCCACAGCGAGGACCGTTGTCAATGCGGTTCCCCACACAAGCGGCCAAGCGCGGAAGTAGAGCAGGCCGTGACCGGGGATCGGTGTGCCTTCGCGCATCACCCGCAGTTGCGTGTCGACATCGCCGCCCGAGCCGAACCAGCTCAGGCCGTTGTAGGAGAAGGAAGGCCAGGCCTTGATCAGGACAGTGACGACGAGCAGGCCGATCAAGGCGAGCACGGCCACGGCAAGCGCGCCGAGCGATCGCTCGGCGCGCACGTCCGCCCTGACGGCTGCCCTCGGGCGTATGCGATGAGATGCGCCTGCGGACAAGGCTGTTAGTAGACGGCGATCCAGCTTGAGTTGATGATCTTTTTGGTGGTGGCGTTGCCGCTGATGACCCACTTGATGAACTTCAGCGCTTCGCCTTTGGGACGGCCTTTGGTCACCATCCAGAAGTTACGCACGCCCCCGTACTGGCCGGACTTGGCGTTGCGCAGGTTGCAGGGGATGCCCTGGTAGCCGACGGGGTTGACGCCCGGGGTGTAGGCGAAGGACACGAAGCCGACTGCCTGTTTGTCGCTTGAGACGGCGTTCTGCTCGAGCCCGTTGGATGTCTCTGCAGTTGCGGTCGGGGAGATCTTGAGCGTTTCGCCCAGGAAGATGTGCTGGAAGGCATCCTGGGTACCGGATGCTCCGTCACGGTCGAACAGGTCGATCGGCCCGGAGATGCTTGATCCCGGCACTTTGCTCCAGTCGCGAATACGTCCTGTGAAGATCCCTTCAACGCTTTCCTGGGAGAGGTTGGAGATCGGGTTCGAGGTGTTCGTGATCACGCACACGCCGTCGCGGGCGATCTTCGTGAAGACGAGGCCTTTGGGGTCGACGCCTTTGATCGGGTCGCGCGAGGAGTCGCCGATGTCGAAGGAGCCCTTTGCGGCGCCTGAGATGCCGATGTCGGACTGGCCACCGCCGACCTTGGGGGCGGGAAGTTTGGGGTAGGCGTGGTGGTAGGCGGTGGCGAGTTTCTGAGCAAGCGGAAGCACGGAGGTCGAGCCTCCGATGATCAGTCGCTTGGCGAGGGCGCCTGCCGGCACGGCCAGCACGAGGGCGAGGATGATTGAGACGAGGAGGGTGCGATGCACGCGCACGGTTGTTGCTCCTTTGCGATTGGGTGGCGAATACGACTTGGCGTCAGCGACGCTCGGCCGCAGCAACAGTTAGTGGTGTGAATCGATGCGGTCTGCACCAACTTCGTCACCGCGTCGGAAGAGTGTCGGGCGCGGGGTGGACCGGTGTTTCGTTTTTGTGAACGCGAACGTAAAGACTCGGCAGGCAGCGATGTGTAATTTTTGTGAAGCGCGGAGCGGTATGTGAACAAATTGTAAATATGACGCGGAGTCGTGTGTTGTTTTTGTGAACGGCCATTGCTTTTCGGTGCCGGTCATGTGACGCTGGCCATCAGTCGTTGGCGCCGGTCCGCTGGTCGGACCCGAACGCATGAGGCATGGGAACCGACCGTCATAGCGTTTGACGAGGCCCATGCGAGCTGACGTTTGCGCCACGCCCGAACCGAATCTGCAATGACAGACGAGCCAACACCACCGATTGAGCCGCCAGCCGGCGGATCGTCCCCATCTGCCAACGGCGCAGGCGGTTCCGCCAACGCTGGTGCTGTGCCTCGGGCAGCCAAACCGGCGGTCCGCTCGGGTCTGGCTCACCGCCGCAATCCGGTTCTTGCGACCGTCGGTGCGTTTGCGTCGAACGCCCGCCGGATCGCTCTACGCGATCCGCTTTCACTGTTCCTCCTGCTCGCGTCGATTGGGCTCGCGATCACGTTCGCGATGCTTCTCGGCTCGATTCGCCCGGGCAGCTCAGGTAGGCAGGTGCCGCTGAGCACGGTGCAGACGCTCGCTAAGCACCACGAGCTCGGTAACGCGCTGGTGCTTGACCACGATAACCGCGTGATGGTCACCACGACAGTCGCCGCTCCGGTGCTTTCCGCCGAAGGTGGCATCTTGCCAGCGACGGGTGCCGGCAAGGCCACCGAAATCGCTCCCGCGGGTCAGATCCAGAGGCTTTGGGCCGCCTACCCCGGCTCGGGAGCCCTGACCCAGCAGCTCCTGCACGAACTGTCAGCAAGCGGGGCCAGCATCGCCGTCGACCAGCAGGCCGGCAAGGGAACGAAGGCCATCGTCGTGCAGTTCCTGATCCCGATCCTGCTGCTCGTCTGCCTGTTCTCGCTGTTTACGCGGCTCGGCGGAGAAGGAGCCGCCGGCGGCCTCGCGGCCTTCTCCGAGTTTGCAGGCAAAGGCCGGCGCAAGGGCAAGGGCACACGCGACCGGATCACCTTCGCGGACGTTGCAGGGGCCGGTGAGGCGCTCGCTGAGCTTCGCGAGATCCGTGACTATCTCTCTGAACCGGCCAAGTATCTAGAGGTCGGTGCCGCTGCCCCCAAGGGAGTTCTGCTCGTCGGGCCGCCCGGTACCGGCAAGACGCTACTAGCGAAGGCCGTTGCCGGCGAAGCCGACGCAGCATTCTTCTCGGTCTCGGGCTCAGACTTTGTCGAGTCGCTGGTGGGAGTCGGAGCTGCACGCGTCCGCGATCTCTTCCGCAAGGCGCGCAAGGCAGCCCCGGCGATCGTCTTCATCGACGAGCTCGACGCCGCGGGACGTAAGCGTGGCGCAGGGATCGGTCAGGGCAACGATGAGCGCGAGCAGACGCTCAACCAGATTCTCGTCGAGATGGACGGCTTTGCCGGCGACGGGGGGCTCGTCGTGATGGGAGCCACGAACCGACCCGACATCCTCGACCCCGCGCTGCTGCGCCCGGGCCGCTTTGACCGCCAGGTGGTCGTCGACGTGCCCGACGTGCACGGTCGCATCGAGATCCTCCGCCTGCATGGCAACAAGCGCCCGATGGCCGCCGACGCCTCGCTCGAGGAGGTCGCGCGCCAGACGCCAGGCTTCAGTGGCGCCGAGCTTGCCAACGTGATCAACGAGGCCGCCCTGCTGAGCGTGCGCGACGGGCGCGGCGAAATCGATCAGGCCACGCTCGAGGAGGCAATCGATCGCGTTGTCGCGGGTCCGGCCAAGCGACACATCCTCACCGAACAGGAGCGTTGGCTGATCGCGCTGCATGAGGCATCCCATGCGGTCGTGACGGACGCTCTGGGTCACACCGCCTCCACGCGGAAGCTCTCGATCGTGGCGCGGGGGCGTCAGCTAGGCACCGCCGCGCACATGCTTTCCGACCGCGACCAGACGATCATGACGAAGCCCGATTTGCAGAGCCAGCTGATCGTCATCACGGCGGGTCTCGCCGGTGAGAGGATCGCCTTCGGTCATACCTCGACCAGCGTCAACGACGACCTTCACGCGGCCACGGCACTGGCCCGAAGCATGGTCACCTCCTTCGGTATGTCCGAGGCCCTTGGGCTCGTCACGATCGGCGAGAAGAGCGGCGAGGTCTTCCTCGGCGCCTCACTGCAGGACCTCGGCTCCGTAGGGCCTGAGACACTCAACTTGATCGACAACGAGATCGAGCGCCTCGTCGGTGACGCTGAGGCTCGGGCCGGCGTGATCCTCGACCGCAACTGGAACACCGTTGAGGAGACCGCCACCGCGCTGCTCGAGCAGGAGACGCTGTCAGGTGTGGCCCTGGATGCGGTGCTTTCGACGGTGCAGCCGGTCACGCTTGAGGAACTTCACGATGTGCGTCGAGCGGCTCCGAGCCGTAACTCCAAGCCAGCCTCGTGAGCCGCCCGCGTCTTCCCTCGCCTGCCCTGATCGTCGCGCTGATCGCGCTCGTATTCTCGACCACAGGACTGGCTGACGCTGCGCGACACGCCGTTACAAGCATGTTTGCGGGACATCCCGTGAGCACGAAGGCCTACGCGGGCGGTGTGCTGCTGCTGGGGAAGAACCGGAAGTTCCCGGCCTCGGCGATCCCGACTGTGCACAACGCCTCGCGAATTGCCGGCAAAACACCAGAACAGCTGGTGGGCACCTGCCCGCCACAGTCAGTTGATCTCGGCACCTGGTGTCTCGACACGGCGCCCTATCCGCTCACCAACGCACAGGCGGGCAAGAACAACTACATATGGGCTAGCAAAGCCTGTGAGGCCGAAGGCGGCTGGCTTCCTAGCGCGGGCCAGCTGATCGGGGCGGCCGACCGAGTGAAGCTCGAGTCGACGATCCACGACTCACAACTGACAGCCACAGTCAACCTGGACCCGAGTCGTGGTCTCAAAGACGAACGTGAGATGACCGCGACGCTCGTAACGACTGAGGCCGGCTCGGCAGCGGCCGGGTTTGAGGGTGTCAGCGAAGGCGCCACAGGCAACCCCCGTCAGGGGCAGGCAAACCCGACGCCGCTGCCTGCCAACCCGCTGCCCGAATCGCTTCAGTACGTGACGGTCTTCAGCAACGGGCAGAAGGGTGGTTTCGCCGGCTCCGAGCCCGTCACCGCTCCCGAGAACTTCCGCTGTGCCTTTAACAAGGCGGCGGGAGCGCTCAACAAAGCTGAATCTTGAGTGTGCCTTCGCGATGGCCGATCAGACGCTCACGAGCAGCCTCCGAGCGCCCCGCCGCCTCGCGGCTCGCGGCCTCGGGGGGCTCCTCCTGGCGGCAGTTGTCCTCCTTCTCTGTGCGTCAGCGGCTGGAGCGGTGATCCTTCCGAGCACCACGATCGACGGTCCCAGTGAGGACATCGTCGGATTCGGAGGAGTCGCGATGGCTGAAGACGGCACCGGCGGGGTCGTCTACCTGAAGCGGGTCCAGGGCGTGGCACACGTGTTCGTCGCACGCCTTGCCGGCGGGCGCTGGCAGTCCCCGGTCCGGGTCGACACTGAAGAGCCATTCGCCGCGAGCTGGCCCCGGATCGCAGCCGCCAACGGCGGCGAGTTGGTCGTCATTTGGGCGACACCAGTCGCCACAGAGAACGAACGCCCCGTGGATGAGTTGCTGGGCGCGACACTCGGTCAGGGCTCATCGACGTTCGGCCGCGCGATTCTGATCGACCCAGATATTCGCGATGGCACCGGCACAAGCCCCGATCTCGCGATGAGTGCCTCGGGCCAGGCGGACGTCGTGTACCGCGTGACACATGACGAACAGGAACGGGTCGCGCTTGGCGTTCCCCTGCTGCGGCCGGGTGACGCGGTCGTCGACATCCGCATGGCTCACTACGGCGGAGAACTATGGTCGCGGCTCGGCAGCATCAACCGAAACGCGGGCATATCCATGCGCCCGCCGAGTGAAACCAACGCGCCGAAGCTCGCGATCGGCCCGACCGGCAATGGCGTGGTCGTTTGGCAGGAGCCGGACGTCGAAGGCGTGGCGCGCATCTGGGCTCGACGCTTCTTCGGGAGTACGCTGAACTACGTCTTGCCTGTGAGCGCTGCGAGCCTTGGCGGCTCGCCGATCGAGCTCGACGCAGACGCCCCCGACGTGGCGATCTCCCGCGTAGGGCAGGCGGAGGTCGCCTATCGTCAGGCGGGTGGCCCTGGCTCGCCGCTGCCGGGCGGGCGCATCTTCCTGAATACGCTGCCGGACGGCGAATCCTCCGACGGTTCACAGTTCGTCGGAGCGACTATCGCGGATGCGGCAGCCTCCGCGGCGCCCGGAGTGTTCGTCGGGCCACCGAGCATCGATATCGACGACAAGCAGGATCTGCGCATCCTGTACGACGCAAATGGAGTGCCACGCGTCGTCGAGGGCAACGATCTGGGGCTTTCCGGTGTCCTCTCGCTTGGAGCGCCGTTTGTCGGCGGGACACTGTCCTCGGCGAGCGTCATGGATCCGGCCGGAGGAGGGGTGTCGGCGTGGGCGAGCACCGATCGTCGCGGAAACCCCGCGGTCGCCGTCCGCGAGGACTTCTCGGAAGGCGGTGTGCAGACGGCGCTGTTGGTGGGCGGCGCGGGAGGTGAAATCGGCGAGCTCGCTGTCGCGCGCTCGGGTCTGGGTGACGGCCTGATCGCGTTTCGTCAGGGGTCGCTGGGCAATGCTGCAATCGTCGCGGCGCGAGCCACCGCGAAACCGGTGCAGTTCGTATTGAGCACGCCGAAATCATGGGTTACCCCCTCGCGTGCCGCCGTCAGCTGGCAGGAAGCACCGAGCGCGAATGGTCCCGTCTCCTACCGCGTCGTGCTTGACGGGCGGCCATTGCCCACGCCCGCAGGCGTGTTCCGGCTTCGCTTCGATGCGCGAGGGCTCAACACGGGAACCCATCGCGTTCAGGTACTGGCCACCGACAGCCTCGGGCAGAGCACGCTCACGCCCCCGTCAGCGCTCCGCGTCGACGGCCAGGGTCCTGCAGTCCGCTTTGCGCCAGTGCGTCGAGGCAGTGCTGTCCGCCTGCGGATAACCGACCACGGATCGGGTGTCAGTCGCAAGTCGGTGAGTGTCAGCTTTGGCGATGGACAGCAGGCACGCGCGCGGACGCGCTTCGTGCACCGCTACCGCCGTCCAGGCATCTACACGATCACCGTCCGTGCGAGTGACAAGCTCGGCAACGTCAGCGTGACGCGACGCTTGGTGAGCGCGTGATGAGGCGCGGGTTGCTACTGCTCGTGGCCGTCATCTCGGTACTCCCGGGACTCGCGGGCCGAGCGCTCGCCGACGTGTTCGAACCAATCCAGCTTGCCTCGGCGAGTACCCGCCAGCAGGCCGACTACGCACGCCATTCCGCGATCTCGGGTGACGGACGCTACGTCGCCTTCGACGGCTCGTTCGGTGGCGTGATCGGCGTGTGGCGGCGCGACTTGCTCAGCGGAGCGATCGATCCAGTGGTCACCTGCCCGAGCGAAACATCACCGGAATCCACGTGCGCGCAGCTGCCCTCGATCAGCGCCGATGGGCGGTACGTGAGCTTTACGAGCACGTTGGCGCTCGATCCTGCAAACGACCGCAACGCGGCTCCCGACGTATACGTCCGCGACATGAACAGCACCACGCCCTGCCCCGAACGGATCGAAGGCGAAGAATGCGAGTACGCGCTCGCCTCGGCTAAATCTGGATCGACCGTGGGACTTTCCTATACCTACGGGGCGGCCCCCGCGCTCGAAGAAGCGCGCTACGGCTCGCTCGCCAGCGGGCGCTCCGCGCTCACGGCCGACGGGCGTCATGTCGTCTTCGTCACGACGGCCGAATCGGATCTGCACGGGGAACACACACCGAAGCTGCAGGTGGCCGTGCGTGACCTCGACTCTCACGTTACGACGCTCGTGAGCGTGCGCTACGACTCTGCGACTGGTGAAACCAGCGAAGACCCGGTACCCACAAGCGAAGAAGGGGCCGGAACCATCGGTGCGGTGTATCCAGGAGGCAACGCGCTCCCCGTCTTCGCTACCAACAACTCAACCTACGCAGGCGCATCGATCAGCGCGGACGGCTCGACCGTCGCGTGGATGGGGCAGCAGATCGCCGAGCAGGCGCAGATCCTCCCGGCCGAACACATCGGCCCCGCCTACACCGAGCCGTTGTGGCGGAGGATTGCCGATGGGCCAAGCGCTCCCGTAAGGAGGATCACCGGTGGCGGGGACCCGGCGAGCGCTGCCTGTGCCTCCAGCGGTGAGCTCGGCGCCAGTGTTGCCGCTCACGCTCGCAGATCCCTGCCAGGGACCGTTTGACCCGACATACACCGAAGAAGGCACGCTGGGGATCTGGGCGCTGGGATCGACCGAGGGTGACTACCTGCCGCAGCTGAGCGCGAACGGCCAGGTCGTCGCGTTCCTCTCGAGCGCCCGCGAAATAGCCGCCGGCGAAGCGTTCACCTCACAACCCTCCAACGACCTGTATGTAGCCGACATGCGGGCGGGCTTTACGCGAGTGCAGGCACTGCGTAGGTTGACCGAGCTCGCCGGCGCCAGCCTCGGCCAGGCCTCGCGCTCGCGCACCGCCCCAGTCGTCGACCTCGGCATCTCGCCCGACGGCAGCCAGATCGCCTTCTCGACGCTACGGACAGTGTTCCCGCTCGGTTCGCCCGCCTATGTCAGCGCTCCAGCCGCCGAAGCCGGGATCGCCGAGATATACAGCGTCGATCTCGGAAACGACACGCTGACGCGCGTGACGCAGGGCTTTGACGGCGAACAGAGTGAACCGGCGGGCGGCGTCAGCGGCTCGCCTTCTTTCTCAGCCGACGACGACACGCTCGCGTTCTCCTCCACTGCTGTCAACCTCGTCTACGGCGACGGCAACGCCCCTCACGGCGAAGCTCGAAACGGCTTCGACGGCAGCGACGCGTTCGTTGTTCACCGCAAGCAGTTCAGTCCTACACCTGCCGAAAGCTTCATCAGCACTCCGCCCGGCGGTCCTCAGCTCGTTCAGGCGTGGCGTCTAGGGGTGACGGCACGCTCGCGCCGCGATGGGAGCGTTCTGCTCGACGTCCTCGTTCCCGGTGCGGGCGCGTTGAGCGCTCAAGCGCGCGGTGCGATCCGTGCCCCCGTGCCCGCGCGCACAGCGGCGCGAGCACACCGACACCGGCCGACAGCGATCGTCGCAGTCCGCACAGTTGCGAGCTCGAGCGTTATTGCGCGCGAAAGCGGAGTCGTAGAGTTGGTGTTGAAGCTCGCGCCCGCCTACCGCACCCTCGCTGCCCAGCGCGGTGGTCTGTCGGGCAGCGTGCTCGTGAGCTTCGTTGCACCAGGACACCCCGTGGTGCATGCCACGATCACGACTTCGTTCGTATACACCGGCCGGTCACCCAGCCATGTGGCCCGACGCATCTCGCATCGCCGTCGGACCGGGCGGGCCGGGCGATGAGCGCGCGGCCGACTATGCGCCGTGGAGCGGCGCTGGCCGTGCTGCTCGGCACGCTGGCTTGTCTCCTCGGTCCGATGACCGGGGCGGCCGTGGCTGAAGAAGGTGCGCCGACGTGGCGTTTGGAACCGGTCACCCCGCCACCGGTAGCGGGTCTGCCGGAAGCGAGTACCCCGATCGGTCTCGGCAGGATCGGCGACGTTGAGTTCTGGGCACCCAATCGGGGCGTGTTGATTACTGCTGGAAATCCACCGACGATCCCTGCGGGCGTGTGGGCGTACGACGGCACGTCTTGGCACGAGCTCTCGACGGTGTGCGGCGCGACCGATGGGCGGATCGCGTGGGCCGGTCCGGATGAGTTCTGGACCATTTCGGACGGCCGTCCCGGCCAGGCCTTGACCGAAGGTTCGGTGCCGCCTCTCGCAGACAACACGCTGTGCCACTTCTCGGCCGGCGCCGTCGCCGGCTCATATGCATCGCTGGCCTTCCGGCCCGACTCCTACCAGGTGATGCACGGTGCCGGGTGCCTTAGCGCGGGCGACTGCTGGTTTGGCGGCGACGTGCTCCCCCAAGGCCAGGTTGGCGCGTTTCACCTGCACTGGGACGGCTCCACGCTGACCGCGGCGCCCAACCTGCAGGGCCACACGGTGTTCGACATGCGCCAGTTCGGCCGGCGACTCTACGAGAGCGTACGACTGACCGGCTCGGACCTAATCTCCCCGCCCGAATCCGGTCTCGAACCGTCTGTGCTCCATGCAATCGCTCCGAACGGCGTCTCGCCGACGTTCACGCTGCTGCATCCGGAATCGGTGAGCGGTCAGCCGCTGCCTGCTTACGGTGCGGGAGAGTTTCCGACGGCGCTCGACTTCCTGCACCTGGGGGCCGACGAAGAAACGCTTTGGGGTGCTGCCAACCCCGTCTCGCCACCCCCGGAAGGGTCAGCTCCGGGTGAGGTCACGATCCTGCACCGCGGCGTCGAAGAATGGAGCCAGGCGCTCGGCCCGGGTACGGATCCCGCGGGCGGCAACCCATTCACGAAATATCTCACCAAAGAACAAGAACAGGCCAACGAAGTGGTGAGATCGATCGCACCCGAGCCGGCGAGTGAAACCGCATGGCTGGCGCTCGACACGAAAGCGGACTCCGAACGGCCCAGCCCGCTCGCGCACGCACTTGTGGCGCGCATCGCCGCCGACGGCACGGTCTCCGAACAGCAGGCGCTGCCATCGCCCCAGGAAGAAGCCGAAGGCATCGGGCCCAAGGGCGGTGCGGAACGGATCACCTGCCCCGCCCAGCACGACTGCTGGCTGACAACGACGCAGGGCTGGCTCTTCCATTTCGCCGACGAAGCCCACCGCCACCTGACGCAAGACACCGATCCAGCGTTCGCTCAGCTGATCACGTTCCGGCCATCCGACCAGGGGATCCCGGCGATTCCACCTGACGCCCCTCCAGTGGATGACTCGGGGCTGCTCGGCGAACAATCCATCTCCGCCGCTGTCGAAACGCCCGGCCGACTGCCCGAAGCGCGGATCCCGGTCGCGCTGCTGACGCACGTACACGCTCGTCTGGTTCAGGGCACGACGCTCCAGCTGAGCTTCCATCTTGCCGTCAAGGCGCGCCTGCGGCTTCTCGCCAAGCGCCACAGTCGCGTTGTCGCGAGCACGCCCAAGCGCACTTTCCCGGTGGGGGACCACAAGCTTCTGCTGCTCCTGGACCCACGACGCTGGCCGACCAAGCTCGATCTCCAGAGCCATGCGTTGGCGCCCCTCCCCACCATCTCTGCGGGAAACCCAAGCATCGGCTCCGTGAGCACGCGTTTCACATTTCTGCCGCAATTCGCGGGCTCCGACGGATCGCGGGCGCTCCCTTGAGCGCGCAGCGCTCGTATGGCCGGCGACGCTTGCGCCGGCTGCTGACTCTTGCCGCGTGCGTGGTCATCTTGTTTGTGGCGCTGACACTCCTCAGCGGACCGCGTTCCCTTGGTACAGCCGCCGGCCAAGTCGGGGTGGGCGAACCGATTCCGCAGACTGACGCCTCCGTACCGGCCCGCGCCGTGATGATGCTCGGATCATCGCCCGGGGAGGCGCCGGGTGAGACGTGGGGCATCGGGGAACTAGGCGGAAGCGGAGAAACGCGAAATTGGGTCATCGTCCGCTACGTGACTGGCGGCGGCTGGTCGCTCGCCCCGACCCCACTCGACAGCGCAGGGCACACCCTGTCCGGGTTTCAGCCCGATCGGAGCGTGATCGGCGCGCAGATCACAAGCGCTGGCAGCGGCGCGCTGCTCGCCAAAGTCATCGACGAAGGGGGGAGCCCGTCGCATGAAGCGCTGCTCACGCGCGACCCTGGCGGGACGTTCACGGAAACGCAACCGGTGCCCGCTGAAATGCTCGCTTCGGGCGAGAAGCTCTACAGCGCGGGTCGAGCGCCGCTGCTCGCGGCGCTCGACGAAGCGGGAGGTCGCGCGGGGGCCTTTGTCGTGCCGGTGCAGAGTGGCGCCAGCGGACCCGAGAGTGGTGTGCTGCACTGGGACGGCACGCACTGGACACGCGAGTCGATCAAAGATCTACCCGTCTCCAGCGAAGGCTTCCGCGTGCTGGCGATCGGAGCGAGCTCGACCTCAAATGCGTGGCTGCTCGCCCAGCTGTCCTCGAGCTCGCGGGCCGTCGCGCTTTACAGCCGTCGCGCAGGCAGCGAAGGCGAAGCTGCGAGCTGGCGAGCGGTGGCGCTCATCGCCGGGCAGAGCGCAAGCGAACCGCAGGCGCTGCAGATTCCAGTGGCCGGCGAACCCAAAGAAGAACGGCCGTTCACGGTCCCGGGGCTGGGAGAGCCGCCCAGCAACAACTCACAGCTCCTTACCGTGACCCAGGAAGGGGTGTGGATCGACGGAGAACGGGGCGACACACCCGCACCCGCCACGATGTTCTTCAAGCCGAGCGGGAATGGAGCGAGCGGCGAAGTGCTCGCCAGTTGGTGCAACGTCACAGCCGGCAACCAGGCCTGCACTCACGCGCTACCCGACTCGCTGCCGACCGGCTCGCGGCGCAGCTTCGCGTGGGCTGACCCGTCGAACCCGCAGGGGTTCGGCCAGCGCGTGATCACCGGACTGCTCGAAGGTGTCAGTCTGCGCCTTGAAGGTTCTTCCTTCACTCGCGTGCTTGCGCTTGGAGGCTGGAAGCCCGACGTCGGCGGAAGCCTTGGTGCCGCATTCTCCGAACCACGCGAAGGCTGGCTCGGAAACGAAGAACTGCCGGTGCACCTCTCGCTGAACCCGGCGCCCAGCCAGTTCACCCCCTATCCCGTGCCGTTCCGCCACGCACTCACGGCGATCGCGCCACAACCGGGGACTCCGGTCGCGGCGCTCTCCAGCGAGGCGCTCGCCGTTGGTGACCAGGGCGAGGTTGCCCGTTACGTGCCGCACGAGGGCTGGATGCCTGAAAGCCTGCTTGGAGCCGGGGGTCGTCGCGCAACCACGCGACTGAGAGCAGTGGCCTGGCCCACCCCGAACCGGGCATATGCCGTTGGCGAAACCGGAATCCAGACGCCGCAGCCCGCGATGTGGCTGTGGCGCGGGGAGACGGGACTCTGGGAACCAGACCCGGCGACACCCGTCAACTTCAGCGGTGACCTGCTGGGTGTGGCGTTTGATCCCAACAACCCAAGCCGTGGTTATGCGGTGGGGCAGGCCGGTGTGCTGCTCGGATACGGCAAGAGCTGGAGCCAGGAAGCGCTCCCCGCGGAAGTCGCCGGGGCGAGCTTCACGTCGATCGCGTTCGCAGGCTCGGAGGCGATCGTTGCTTACCGGATTCCGCACGTCCAGAGCCAGGGCGAAGGCGCTCACTACACTGGCGGGCTGCTCGTCAATGACGGCTCGGGTTGGCGCGTGGACGGGGAAGCGAACACGGCGCTAGCAGGTGCGATCCCATGGGCCGTGGCGGGCCTGGCGGACGGTAGCGCGGCGATCTCCGCCGAAGCCCTCGACAGCCGGCCGCTGATCCTCGAGCGCGACGGCTCCGGCGCAGCCTGGCATCCCACGCCGGTTCCCTACTCTGGATTTGAAGTGCCGAGCTCCCTCGCGCTGTTCCGCGAAGGCGGGGCGCTTCGGGTCATCGGTACCGGTAACGCCCCAAAGACTCTCCTGACGGACACGAACGAAAGACCGCCCCCGGCAGGCTTCCCGCCGCTCCTCGTCAAGCCGTATCCGCCAGCCAGCGGATATGTGCTGCGCCAGACGCCCGCCGGCTGGAGCGACGAGACGCACGAACGCAACAATGCCCAAGACCCCCCCGGCGAATACAAATTCTACGACATGGTCTACCAGCCCGACCCGATCGGCGCGCTTCTGATCGATCCCGGCAGTGGAGCCGGATGGGCGGTCGGCGGATCGGTCAATACTGCAGTAGGTGGGGCGCTCGAGACAGCCGACGTGGCGCGTTACCGCGACGCCACGCCACCGTCCGGGGTGGCGCCCGCGCCGTTGCAGGCTGAAGCCGGCCAGGCCGCATTCGCGATTGGCGGCAACGCGATGTGCGTGTCCACGTGCGCCGATCGGGCCAACGCCCGCGTCGGCCCCGATGTGTGGCTGTCCTCCGCGTTGGAACATGCGCGTGAAACCGCGGGCGTGCGCGCATTCCTCTACACCGGCCCTCGCGTCACGACAGGAGCTGGGCACGGCGAATTCCCCGTGTCCTACGACCGGGAGTTTGCTCGCTACGCCGGGGTGCTCGGCTCGGGATCGCTCCCGGCCTACGCGGCCGCCTCCTCGACAGATCGTGGTCCTGGGAACGAGTGCGGCTTTGAGCAGGCGTTCTCGAGCTTTCCGACGCCCTTTGGCAGTGGACCCGAAGCGCTCTCGAGCGCAGGGCGCTCGAGCGAGACGTGTGCGGAAGGTGAGGCCGGCTACTACTCGCTGCGCTCGGCTGGGCCGGCGGGGCCAGTCCGCGTGATCATGCTCGACACGAGCATTGATCCGAATGCGACGCAGCTCGCATGGCTCGCCGAACAGTTGGGTAGCGCCCGGGTTCTCAAAGAACCCGCAATCGCGGTTGGCAACGCCGACATCAACGCTGAGATCTCCGCGGGCGACGCCGCCGCCGGCACGCTCGCTCAGACCCTTCTCAGTGGCGGCGCATCCGCATATTTCTATGACGCGCCGGAAGAAAACGTGAGATCGTCGCTGCGAGCGGGCGGCGAAGAAATCCCGACATTCGGCTCAGGCACGCTTGGGTATGTAGCGGCGGTCTCGGCGGCAAAACCGGACTTCCACGGCCACAGCGGCTTTCTGCTCGCCGAAGTCGACGTCGCCGGGCGCAATCCCAACACCAACCGCGCGCCGGTTGCTGCACGCCTGATACCGGTGATCGGCCAGCTGGCGATGGAAGCAAAGGACGGAGTGCTTCTCCATCGCAGCCAGCCTGCGCTGTTCGCGGGGCTCGCGCGTCGTCCACTCGCGGGCGGGAGATCACCGCGCGAACTTGACGAAAACCAAACATACCTGTACACGCCGATTCCGGCGAACTGTGTCGGTAGCGCTTGTGCCAAGGGCCTCTTCCCGCAGTACACATTCAGCTCCTCCCGCCCGGACATCGGCGACTTCGTAGAACCAAACCTGGCCTCGGCGGATTCACATGCAGTTCTGCTGGGGTCTGAAGGAAAACCAATCTCCGATCCGGCCTCGGGCCTCTTCTGCGCCTATAACGCAGGCACGACCGTCGTGACGATCAGCGCCGGTGGTCTGTCGGCATCGCTGACGGTCACGGTCCAGGCCGGGAGCGTGCGAAGGCCGTGCGGGACCACGCGGCTGAAAGAAATCCCCGCCAAGCCGACCATCACAATCCCGCCCTTGCAGCCAGCGCCCTCGCCGGCAGGCTCGACTCCGCCCTCGACACTTCTCCCGCTGATACCGGTCCCGCCGCCCCCGGCGTCGCCGCCGGTGCACCCGTCACCGACTCCCTTCACAGCGTTTCTGGCCCCGCAGGCGGCGATCGCACCTCTGCTTCCCTTCGTGCCGCTACCGGTTCCCACGCCGGCGCGGCCCACCCCGCCGTCCGGCACCTCAGCCGTCACGTCGCCGGTCGAGGCTCCAGAAAAACAAGAAGAGAAGGAGGAGGCCACGGAGTCGGTGAGTAACAAGGCGGTTGCCTATCGCTCCTCTGAACACGAGCCCACGCCAGCCTACATCCTGGGCATCGTGATCCTCGCCGCTTTCGCCGGCGCGTCGATCCGCAGACGCCCGCGTCAAGGACGTCGCGAGCTGGAGATCGCACCTGTGACGGTCTCGACTTTGGATCATCGGCGGCGCGTCGGCAACGACCGCCGAGGGTCATGGTGATCCCGTTCACGAATTGGCAACACTCATCTCCACAACGCGCGCCATCGTACTGACGCCAACGTGATCAGGAAGCCCATGGAGCGGACTGGCGAGGGGATGCGCAGTCTTTCGCGCTACCTGCCGAGGCCTGGCAGGCACATAACAAAGGAACGGAGCCCGATGTCCCATTCGCAGAGCCTTCGTAGCAAGTTCTTGCTGATGCCGGCGATGCTCGTCGCGCTGCTTGCGCTCATATCGCTAGCAACTTCAGGCGTTGCGCACGCCGAAGAACCCAAAGGCTACGGTGAGTCTGACCCGATTTGGGGAAACTGGCGATGCAAAGGGACATCTGGATGAATTGCGCACGCGCGCGATCGGCGTAGACCCGACGGACAACAGCGTTTACGTCGCCGACGAACCGAAAGAACCGAACAACAAAGCGGGCTCGCTCGTGCGCGAAATTCGCGTGCAGAAGTTCAAGGCCTCGGCAGAAGGCAAATACACGTTGAGTGCGTCCGCAAGCTTCACAGAGACTTCCACCCCGCTCTCCAAAGGCCACGAAGTGCCGCCGGTTGAGGGGATCGCGGTCGACCCGAAAGCGAAAAAGGTGTACCTGCTCCTCGCCGACATTCGCGCCAAGACGCTCGGACAGGACAAGGAAACCTCAAGCGGCGCCGAGTTGTTCGTGGCCTCGACGCTGTATGCGTTCGAGGCCCAGGAAACCGGCGAAAGTCTTGTCGGGGCCGGCAAAGAAGGGCCGAACAACGAAATTCTCACCGGCCCGGAAGCTCTACACGCGCAGTCTGAAACGCCGGGCGCGGCGATCTTGCAGCCACGCGGCATCACGGTTGACCCCGGGACCGGGGAAGCGATCATCTTCGGGCACGTCGATCCAAACAAAACCGCGCTCGATTCGATCTCTGCTGACCACTACGCGGCGCAGCGTATCCATGCGGACGGAAGTCTCGCCAGCACGTATGTCGACACCACGAACGTCCTGAAAAAAGAACTTGAATCGTCGTTCTCGCCATCCTCTCCCGTCGTCGTCGAAGCCGGGGGCAAAGAGCACCTCGAGCTGCTCTACGGCGGGCTCGTCGAACTGCCCTCCGAAGGGGCTCCGAAACGGATCTCGCTTGCTCCCGAAACGGGCATCGCGCAGGGCATCAGCGGCACGCCCTCCGGCGGGCGCCTGTCGGCCGCGCCCGACGGCACCGTTTGGGGCGCAACCGGATCGATCAAGAACGAATCTGCCACCGAACCGTTCTACGCGGGACTAACCGCCTTCTCCGGATCGGACGGCTCTGAGATCGGCTGGACCGGTGGGCAGGCGGCCGTCGAACCGACGCGGACGCTCGACAAGTGCGTGATCGAACCGTACGGGAAAAGCGAAGTCCCGCATCTCGTCGCGGCCGGCTCGGGCGGCAAGGTGTTTGCGCTCGCGCCCGAATTCCTGCTCACAGAAGAAACGATAATTATCGAAGAAGAAGAAGAAGAAGAAAAAGAAGAAAAAATTAAACTTCCAGGACCGTTCTTTCCCGCGGTGATCGAGTTTGGTCCGGGCGGCAGTGGCTGTCCGGGAGCGAGCGCCACGGTGCCTGTGGCGAGGGTGGGCGGCAACGAAGTCAAAGGCGAAGAACCCGTGTCGCCGGGCGCCACCGTCGCCTTCTCATCTCAGGTGAAACAGGCTGACGCGCTGAAGGTCGAATGGGACTTCGGGGATGGCAGCGCTAAGCAGGTCGTCGCGAGCGATCAGTTTCAGACGACCCACGGCGAACACAAATATGAAAAAGAAGGCACCTACACGGTGACCGAGACGATCTACAGCGACGACCTCGCCGCGCCGAGCGAAGCCGTCTACACGGGAGGCAAATTCACGAACCCCAAGATCACGGTGACGCGTACGCTCCTCGTCAGCAAGCCACATCCGAAGCCGGCGTTCAGCGTCGAACCGGCGATCGTAGCCGTCGGGCAGGAAGCCACGTTCAGCGGGGAAGCGTCGGATGCAAACGGTGCCCCGGCGCTGCCGCTCGAATATGCCTGGAGCTTCGGCGACGGGGCCGAAAGTGCCGCATCAAGCGCGCGAACGGTCAAACACGCCTATGCAGCCGGCGGCACCTACACGATCACGCTCACCGTGACCGACCACCTTGGGTTCAAGGGGACGGTGACGCACAGCATCACCGTCCTCGTGCCCGGAGGCGGCGAAACGCCGCCGACAACAACAACAACAACAACAACGCCGCCACCGCCGCCACCACCAACCGGGGGGGTCCTTCCCTACCAGGTCAGTGTTGCGCGCACGACGCTTGCGGCGACCCGCGCGGGGATGGTCGGTATCACCGTCCAGTGTCTCGGCAAGAGCAGCTGTACCGGCACGGTCACGTTGCGCACGCTCACGGCCGTGAGCGCGAAGGCACACAAGCAGATCCTCACGCTCGGAACTGCCTCCTTCTCGACGATCGCCGGTGGTCAGTCCAGAAGCGTTAACGTACACCTCTCTGCGAAGGCGCTCAAGCTGCTCGCGCGCAGCCACACGCTGCGCGTGCGCGCAACAATCCTCGCGAAGGGCTCTGACGGCACGGTTCACACGAACCAGATCACCATCACGATCCGGGCGTACAAAGGCAAGCACCACTAGATTTACGACGCTTTCTCGCTGTTGACGGCGAGGCAAGGCGAGGACTAAGACAAAGCTGTACGTGGGGCGTCTCACCCTGGGGCCGCCCCACGTAGGTTGGATACTGTGTGAACTGTTTGTTAGAGCACGCAGCCTACATTGGATGAATTTAGGCTGCCGTTGTGAACGCCCTGTCAACCGCCATTCACACCAAGATGTTCACGATGTCTCCAATCGCCTCTGGCAATCTCACGTTCGCGGGGTGGATGATCTCGCGCTCTGAACCTAGAGCATCCGTTATTCCGACATGGAGGTAGCTCAACAATGCATCGACTGATGCCGCGCAGGCTCGGGTCTGCGTGTGTTCTCTCAGTGCTTGCCGCAGCGGCGCTCGCCGTGCCGTCGGTGGCAGGCGCCGCACCCGGAGGCGAACAGTGCTCCGGTGTGAGCATCGAAGGTCAAGGAGCCTCGCTGCAGAAGCTCTCGCAGATCGAAACCTGGACGCCGGCCTTCAACACGTCGGCGAACGCGCTGGCGTGTGCCGGTACGCAGGGTTCGAAAGGCAAACCGACGGTGACCTACCACTCGGTGGGTAGCGGTAAAGGCCTGGAATCCTTCGGTCAGGAACCGAAAACAGAAGTCGTGAACTACGGCCCGAAAAACGCCTATGTGGGCACGGACGAGCCGCCGAACCCGACGCAGAAAGCCGAAATCGAATCGCACAACGGCGGCAAACTCCTGACGATTCCGGTCGAGCAGGCGGCGGTCACCGTGGCGGTGCACCTGCCGGCGAATTGCACGGTCACCGGTGGTCCGACTCCGGGCAGGATCGCGATGAAGGAGACGACGGTCCAGAAGATCTTCGCGGCCACAACCACGACGTGGAAATCGATCCTCAACGGTGCCAAACTGACCGGGGCAGGATGCGAAACCAAAGGCACAACAGCGATCAAGCGAGTGGTGCGTAAAGACGGATCGGGCACGACCTCGCTGTTCAAGAAGTACCTAAACCTCGTCTACCCCAAACCGATCGCGACGGCCGAAGGCAAGACCTGGAAACAGCTTGCTGAATCGGCTCACAACACAACATGGCCGGACGAAGGCGCCGACCCTGTGATCAGGGGCGAAGGCAATGGCGGCGTGGCGACTGAAGTTGCCGCAAACGCTGGCAGCGTCGGCTACATCAACCTCGCGGACGCCCGTAAAAACGGCAACTTCACACCGCCGCTTGGTGGAGCAGGCAAGGCCACGTTCTGGGTTGAAGTCGAAAACGGCAAGATCACGGTTGAAGGCAAAAAAGTATCGACCTACTCCGACCCGTCGACTAACGGCGACGCGGAAGCCAAGGCGAACTCCAACTGTGAAGAAACGCTGTACACGAACGGCAAAAAAAAATTCCCACCGCCAACTGCTGAAGAAGCATGGAACGAAGTCTCTACATCCAAAACCGAGAAAAACTACGTGATATGTGGGTTCACGTACGACCTGAGCCTGACGAAATTCAGCAGCGTCACGGGCTCAGCGGAAGCACCGACGGAAGGTTCGGTGCGCTCGGCGTACGACTACCTCAACTTCGTGCTTGCAACGGGCGCGGGTGGCGGTCAGACGCTGATCGGCAACAACGTCGACTACCTGGGTCTGCCGACCTCGGAAGAAGCGTCGAAGAACGTGCTGAAAATCTCACGCGAAGGCGTGTCGAAGATCGGCTTCTAATCGCAGGACGCGACCGCGGATGCGGTCGCTCTAGGAGAGTAGTTCGCAAGGAAGAGTTAGTAGGCACCGGCCGCCCCAGGGATGGGGCGGCCGGTTTGCTTTCTGCACAACGGGAGCGCTGATTCGCCCGAACAGGAGCATCCGCAAGGATTCGGCTCTTCGCCCGTATTGGGGGGCTTGCTTTGGGGTTGTTTGGTGTTTATGATGCGGGACTGTTTGTTTGGGGTGGTTTACGGGATCTCGACATTTGTTGGGGTTGGTGGGGTCAGGATGGGGCTGGTGTTGCGAGCAAGGAGGCGGTCGGGGCTGTGAGTGTCGAGACTGGTGGTGGTGGGGAGAAGGGGGTGGCTTGGGGGCCGCCTTTGGCTGGTGCGCGTGGTTTTCGGGGGTTGGGTGCGCGCCGAAGGGTGTTGCCTTTGGGGATTGCGGAGGTGCGTGGTCCGGCGGCTTGTATGCGTCGGGATGCGTTGTTTCGCAGGTTGTTGGTTGTGGCTGATGTGGCCGCGATTGTTGGTGCGTTTGTGTTGATGATGGTGCTCTCGCATCGGGTGGTTGCGTTGTCGTGGGCTGGGTTGGCGGGGTTGCCGATTGTGGTTGTGTGCGCGAAGTTGACTGGTCTTTATGATCGGGATGAGACGTTGTTGCGTAAGACGACGTTGGATGAGGCGCCGAAGCTTTTGCAGTTGGCGACGCTTTCGACGTTGGTGGCGTGGTTGACGGGGGGGTTGATCGTTCAGGGTCAGCTTGATCGGCATGAGGCGTTGTTTTTGTGGTTGGCGTTGGCGGGCTTGTTGGTTTTGTCGCGGACGGTCGCGCGGTTCTTGGCGTTGGCGTTGGCTCCGGCTGAGCGGTGTTTGTTTATTGGCGATGAGCTCTCGGCGGAGACGATTCGTTCGAAGTTGACGGGGCATGGGGGGGTCAAGGCGCAGGTTGTTGCGCATCTTGATCTGGACAAGGTCGCGCCGTGGTCGACGGATACGTTCTCGGAGCGGCGGTTGGCGGAGATCAGGGATCTAGCGCGCACGCTTGATGTGCATCGCGCGATCATTGCGCCGCGGAGTGTGGATGCGGGGGAGATGTTGAATCTGGTGCGCACGCTCAAGGCGGTGGGGGTGCGTGTCAGCGTGTTGCCGCGGTTGCTTGAGGTGGTTGGTTCATCGGTCGAGTTCGATGATTTGCATGGTGTGACGGTGATGGGCGTCCGCCGGTTTGATTTGACGCGCTCCTCAGCGGCGTTCAAAAGAGCGTTTGACCTGGTGGGTGCTTCGTTGGGGCTGTTGGCGGTCGCGCCGCTGTTGATCGTGATCGCGGTCGCGATCAAGCTTGATAGTCGTGGCCCGGTGTTCTTTCGCCAACAGCGGGTGGGGCGTCATGGGCAGCGGTTCTTTATGTTCAAGTTCCGCACGATGGTCCCTGACGCGGAGGCACTCAAGGATGGGCTACGCGACCGCAACGAGGCGAAGGACGGGCTGTTCAAGATCGCTGAGGACCCACGCGTCACGCGTGTGGGAAGGCTCCTACGACGCAGACTCGCTGGATGAGCTACCGCAGATGCTGAACATCGTGCGCGGCGAGATGAGCCTTGTCGGGCCACGCCCACTCGTGATCGATGAGGACCAGCGTGTCGAGGGCTGGCACCGCCGACGCCTGGAGCTAATGCCCGGCATGACCGGTCCCTGGCAAATCCTCGGACCAGCCCGCGTCCCCCTCCGCGAGATGGTCGCAATCGACTACCTCTACGTCGCCAACTGGTCACTCTGGAGCGACATCAAGATCATCCTCCGCACCATCCCCCACGTCCTCGCACGACGCGGCCTCTAACGCTCGCGCACGGCGGCCTCATGGCTCTGCGTGGAGCTCGCCTCGCATCCACACTCCTCGCCGCGGCCGCAGCAGTCCTGCTTGGCGCTCGGCTCGCAGCATGTCGCCTGCTGCTCAGTGGTGCAGCAGGTCTTGGCACTCGTCTCAGCGCTCGTCACGTCAGCCATGCGGATAGCTCCTTCAATGCGTCGGGGATGACGTAGTAGTAGGCCCACAGGCCCTGGCGCTCGGAGTCCACGATCCCGGCGTCGCGAAGCTTCTTCAGGTGGTGGGAGAGGGTGGGCTGGGAGATCTCGAACAGCGGCACCAGCTCACACACGCAGACCTTGCCGGCGTGTTTGTGCAGGACGTCGACGAGCTGTAGGCGGATCGGGTCGCCAAGGGCCTTGGCCACCTCGGCCATCCGCAGCGCATGATCGCGGTCGACATCTGGATAGACCACCGGCTCGCAGCAGCGCTCGCCGGCGGCTCGCTTCTGCTTGGGGGTTAGCTCCATATCGATAGGCATCTATATACACATATCAATAACACTCAAGCTTGTCAATGGATTACGATAGCGCCATGACTACGAGCGACGTGCCTTCTACCTCCCAGCAGCCCGATGAGAGATCGTTCCGCGATGTGCTGTTCGTCTGTGATCACAACGCGGGGCGCTCGCAGATCGCCCAGGCATTCTTCGAGCGCGACGCGCCCGAGGACTTGCGCGCCGATTCCGCCGGCACCAAACCAGCCGCTGCGGTTTGGCCCCAGGTCGTGGAGGCCATGCGCGAGGTTGGTCTCGATCTTGCCGGACGCAAGCCCAAGAAGCTCACCCTCGAGATGCAGCTGCACGCCGATTGGGCAATCACAATGGGCTGCGGCGATGCCTGCCCGTATGTGCCAGCGATGGTCGAGGCGTGGGATATTCCGGACCCGGCTGGCAGGCTAATTGAGGACGTGCGCGCCATTCGAGACGGGATCGAGGCGCACGTTCGTGAGCTGCTCACCGATCGCCTCGATGCGATCCGCAGTGACCGCACGGCTCATCAACTGCGTCTCGCCAAGCTGCTGCCGATGCTCGCCGACGAATTCGCTGACACGAAGCCAGCCGAGGAAATCCGGGCGTGCGCCGACGCGGTCCTCACGGGCTTTGACGGGGCGCGCGTACGTACTCACGTCATGATCCTCGCGCACCGCCAGACCCGCGACTGTCTGCGTCGGGAGACCTGCGACATCCTGGACGTCGCCTAGGTGCTGGCTGCGGCAGCTCCTGTAGCCACGGTGCAGAAGCCCGCTGTGGTCGAGCGGCTGTCGACGCTGGATCGTTTCCTGCCGGCGTGGATCGTCGCGGCGATGGCCGCAGGGCTGGGACTCGGCTCGCTGACCCCGAGCCTGAACGATGCGCTGAGCTCGGTCCAGGTCGCTGGCACCTCGGCGCCGATCGCGGTCGGTCTGCTGCTGATGATGTACCCCGTCCTGGCCCGGGTTCGCTACGAGGATCTCGGGCGCCTGTGCGGAGAGAGAAGCCTGTTCGTCTCCTCGATCGTGCTCAACTGGCTGGTGGGCCCGGCCTTGATGTTCGCGCTCGCATGGCTGCTGCTGCCCGATCAACCGGCGTATCGCACCGGGCTGATCATCGTCGGGCTTGCCAGATGCATCGCGATGGTGCTTATCTGGAGCGAGCTGGCGTGCGCGGACCGCGAGGCGACCGCCGTGCTGGTGGCGATCAACTCGGTGTTCCAGATCGTCGCATACAGCCTGCTCGGCTACTTCTACATCACCCTGCTACCCGAATGGCTGGGACTGCGCACGGCGGGGTTTCAGATCGGGCTTTGGCCTGTCGCGCGAACCGTGCTGATCTTCCTCGGCATCCCTCTCGCGGCAGGCTATCTGTCCCGACTCGCAGGGCTGCGGACGCGGGGCGTGCAGTGGTACGAGGAGCGCTTTCTGCCTCACATCGGACCGATCGCGCTGTACGGGCTGTTGTTCACAATCGTTCTGCTGTTCGCGTTGCAGGGCCACCAGATTACCGATAGGCCCATGGACGTCGTGCGCATCGCCGCCCCGTTGCTCATCTACTTTGGCGTCATGTTCGGCATCTCCTTCGCGTGGGGGCGTGCACTGCGGTTGGGCTATGAGCGCACCGCGACGCTCGCGTTCACCGCCGCCTCAAACAACTTCGAGCTCGCGATCGCGGTCGCGATCGGCGTGTTCGGTGCCACCTCCGGCGAGGCACTGGCAGGCGTCGTCGGCCCTTTGATCGAGGTGCCCGTTCTTGTTGGGCTGGTCTACGTGTCGCTATGGCTGCGCACGCGCGTGTTCCCCTCGGGGCCCGTCCCACCTGTCCAGCTCGCTCATCCAACGGTGGTGTAGGAGCATGCGCCGCACGCGCGTTGCGATCAACGGCTTCGGACGCATCGGTCGACTGGCGCTGCGTGCAGCGTGGGGATCGCCAGAGCTTTCGTTTATGCACGTCAACGAGTTGGCCGGCGATGCAGCCACGGCGGCTCACCTGCTGACGTTCGACTCGATCCACGGTCGCTGGTCTCGAAACGTGCGTGGTGACGACCAGGGGCTGATGATCGACGGGACTGGCGTCGGCTACAGCGACGCCGCGCAGCCGGGGGAGGTTCGGTGGGGCGAGCTGGGGGTCGACATCGTGCTCGAGTGCACCGGTGCCTTTCGTACGCGGGAGTCGCTCGATGCCTACTTCCGGGCGGGCGTGCGTAAGGTGATCGTCGCGGCGCCGGTCAAGCAGGGCGCGCTTAACCTCGTACGCGGCGTCAACGATCAGCTCTATGACCCGTGCCGGCACGACCTGATCACGGCGGCCTCCTGCACGACCAACTGCCTGGCGCCGGTCGTGAAGGTGATCCACGAGGGGATTGGCATCCAGCACGGGTCGATCACGACGCTGCACGACATGACCAACACCCAGACGCTGATCGATGCCCCGCACAAGGACCTGCGCAGGGCGCGCGCCGCGAGCCTGTCGCTGATCCCCACAACGACCGGCTCGGCGAGCGCGATCGGGCTGATCTTCCCCGAGCTCGAGGGCAAGCTGGACGGTCTCGCGGTGCGCGTGCCGCTGCTCAACGCCTCGCTCACTGACTGTGTCTTTGAGGTCTCCCGGCCAACGACCATCGAGGAGGTCAACGGCCTGCTGGAGGGGGCCGCCGAGGGACCGCTCGCCGGTGTCCTCGGATTCGAGCGTAGAGCGCTGGTTTCGGTGGACTTCAAGGACGACCCACGCTCGGCGATCGTCGATGCGCTCTCGACGAGGGTCACCGACGCGACCCAGGTGAAGATCCTCGCCTGGTATGACAACGAGTGGGGCTACGCCAACCGGCTCGTCGAGCTCGCGCGCATGGTCGCGGCCGGTCTCGGCGAGAGCGAGCGGGGCGATGGCTAGCAGTCCCGCGAGCGTGCCAGCACAGGGTCAGCGAGGCGCGGATCGCCGCAACTACCTGCTCGTCACGGGCGCCTACTGGGCGGACACGCTCGTCGACGGGGCGACGCGCACACTCGTGCTCTTCTACTTCGACCGGCTCGGCTACACGCCGCTGCAGGTGGCGTCGCTGTTTGTCCTCTACGAGATCGCCGGGATCGTCACGAACCTCGTAGGAGGCTGGCTGGCGGCCCGCCTCGGGCTGAAGATCACGCTGTTCATGGGTCTCGCGGTTCAGGTACTAGCCCTCGCGATGCTCGGCCTGGCGCCTGCCTCGCTGCTGGTCGTCCCTTACGTGATGGTCTCCCAAGCGCTCTCGGGCGTCGCCAAGGACCTCACGAAGATGAGCTCCAAGAGCGCGGTCAAGCTCGTCGTGGCCGAGAATGATGAGTCCTCGCTCTATCGCTGGGTCGCGATCCTCACCGGCTCGAAGAACGCCTTGAAGGGCATCGGCTTCTTCCTGGGTGGACTGCTCTTGGGACTGTTCGGCTTTCGGGCGGCGCTTTTGGCGCTCGCCGGCCTCGTGCTGATCGCGCTGCTGGCGAGCTCGCAGCAGATCCGGGGGCACCTTGGACGTCCAGATCGGACGGCCAAGTTCACGCAGATGTTCTCCAACAACCGTGCTGTGAACGTGCTCGCGGCGGCGCGTATCTTCCTGTTCGCAGCCCGCGACGTGTGGTTTGTGGTGGCGCTGCCCTTCTTTCTGTACTCCGCGCTGGGGTGGAGCTTTTGGCAGGTCGGCACGCTGCTGGCGGTGTGGGTGATCGGCTACGGGGCAGTGCAGGCCGCGGCGCCCCGCTTCATCCACGCCCCCGATGGCAGGAGCGCGCTATGGCTGGCGCTCGGGCTCAGCGCCTGTCCGGCGGCGATCGCTGGTCTGCTGGAGGCGAACGTCGATCCGACGCTCGCGATCCTGGGCGGACTGATCCCATTTGGGCTCGTCTTCGCGATGAACTCGGCAGTTCACTCCTACTTGATCCTCGCCTACGCTGAGGAAGAGAGGGTTGCGATGAGCGTTGGCTTTTACTACATGGCCAACGCCGTCGGGCGCCTCGCGGGAACTGTGCTGTCGGGGCTGATCTACGAATGGCAGGGCCTCGCGGGCTGTCTGTGGTGCGCTGCCGCCTTTGTGATGAGCGCGGGGTTGTTCTCGCTTTTGCTCCCGAGGGGTGCCGCCAGCACACAGTCCGGCGCTCGCCTTGGGCTTATGCCCTAACTTCACATGCTGGTAAACCGGATGCTGCCTCGTTGGCGCATCATGTCGCGAATGGCGAGCGGACTCATCTTCCGAGAATGACGCTCCGACTCACTGTCCTCAGTGTCGCGGAGGTCGGTGGCTCGGGTGCTGGACGACTCTTCTATGGAGTCTCGGATGGTGAGCGTGTGGTCTTGCTTGATTGCGGGTTTGGCCTCGGGGAGAACCCGGCACGCCTAAGGATTACGAGTAGCCCTGATGCAGCCGTGGCGCTGAGCCCACAGACGCCATGTGTGCTCGCCTCCTCACTGCTTGCCGGCGCTTCACAAGATGGGCCGGTCGCGCGCGCAGTCACCGTCTATGTACCTGAAGGTCGTGGGCTCGAGATGCTGCGGGTGCTCGACGCGGCGCTCGCGCGCCGGGGCGGAGTGGGACGCCCCATGTCGGGCTTGGAGATTTCAGAGTATGGCCCGCGGAGTCGGATCAGGGTGGGCGATCTGCAGCTGAGCTTTGCTCCAACCGGTCATCGGCTTGCACCCCTGGCGATCCGAGTCAGCGATGGGCAAGCGATACTTGCACTCGGAGCAAGCGGCGCTAGCTCACAATCGGTGGAGCAGCTGGCTGGCGATGCCGATCTCCTCGTGCTCGAGGTGACGGCCGCACGCGACCGGCATGGGGCGGACGACGGGGTCATGACAGCGTCGCAGGCGGGCAAGATCGCGCGCCGCCGGAGCAGCAAGCGTCTGCTCCTCAACCCACGTCAGCCGGGTCGGAGCGAGGAGTTTCATAAGCTCGCGCGGCGGTCCTTCCCTGGGCCTATCGACCTTGCTTACGAAGGCATCGTTTACGACCTCGCGTAAATTCACTTCACTAACACGTTGGCGACAAAACGAAGGTCGCAGCGGGGTAGCGTGGACGTCGGAACCGTGGCCGGCCGGCTTACCCGCCAGGTGTGCAGTTGCTGCTCAACCGGGGTCGGCCCGGTTCCATGATCCTCAGGGCCGGGGTGAAGAGCACCCGGAGACGTTCAGTCAGCAATCGTCGCCATCAGTTGCTCCATCGACACGGTGGCGATATCCGCCATGAAGAACTGTCGATTTCGCTGCATGCGCTCGTGCGACCACTCCCACCATTCGATGTCGCGAAGAAGTTGACCAACCTCGGGTAGGCATCGACGTCGAACCTCGCGTGCGGGCACACCAGCGACGACGCAAAATGGGTCGACATCTTTGGTGACAACCGAGCCTGCAGCAAGTACCGCGCCGCAGCCAATCCTCACCCCGGCCAAAATCGTGACCCCGTCGCCAATCCAACACTCTGCCCCGATCTCCACGTCCGCTCCAGCGACGAACTGCTTCGGCCGCATGCCGATTGTCCGCTGTAGGCCGATGTGCATAGAAGGAGAGTGCGTGGTGTGGTTCTCGGTGAGCACTGTGAGTCGGCGCCCGATTTCGCAGTAGGGTCCGATCAGGGCACGTCCTCGCCCTCGGATCGACGCGGGGCCATTGATCCTCGTGTCGTGACCGATCACGGTGCCCCTCTGTATATGCGAGCCGACCGCAACCCAGGCCCGCGGACCTATGTTGACGCCGTTGGCGCGAAGCTCATTCGTCCAGAACGAGAGCAACGGTCGCTTCGCGCGCAGGAGCAATCTGCGTAGGCTTGGGCCGTGTCCAACTTTCATCCCGCATCCTCCCGTTGCGGTGATCCAGTCGAACCATCCTAAGCACGCTCTCGTTCACATCGTTGTCGACCCGTGAACGGCTATGCCGAAAGAGCCCGGTCTTCAGGATTCGGCGATGCAGCGGCCCTGGCGCGTGCGCGTTGCGCGCTTACGTGGCGTCCAGGTGAGAGCTGTGCGCGATCCAGCCACGTAGGGGGTCTCGTGCCAGCGGGCTCGCGGCGGCGGCAATGTAACCGTGGGGAGCGGCGCATGCTGCTCTTGCTCAGACGCCTGCGCGAGCATCGCGTCGCTGCGGCCGGCCATTCGACAGAGCACGACGACGAAGGCGGCGAGGGCAAACCAGGCGATGGGGATCAGGATCAAGAGCATGTTTTCGAGAAGCCCGAGTGCATCGAGGTTCCGCGGGCTTACCTCCTCTTCGGACATTGCTACCCACCACTTGAGCGCCCTAGACCGCGATCGTACGAGTGTTGAGTCGGCGGCGCCGTGGCGCGGAGGCGCTACTCCATGTCCGGTCGTGGCGTGATGTCGCTCGTGGCGACCTCCTCAAAGCTCGAGGAGCGCCAGGGACGCCTGATCGTCAGCCAGCTGATCGCCCCGACGAGCAGCGCCCCGCAGAGGATCCATCCCAGGGCAGTCGTGCCGACGCCCACGTACTTCAGCCCTGAGGCGGTCACGACGAAGGTGATCACGGGCCGGATGTAGCGATCGGGTGCGCTCGAGGAGAGCAGCGAGCCGACCAGCACGGCCGGAACGCTGCCGAGGATCAGCGAGGTCGTCACGCCGAATTCGATATGGCCGAAGGCGACGGCGCCGAGCGCGGCGGCCATCGTCAGCGGCACCGCCTGGCTGAGGTCGGTACCGACGAGCTGCTTGGCGCCGATCGTGGGGTAGAGAAAGAGCAGCAGGATGATCATCAGCGAGCCGGAGCCGACCGAGGTGATCCCCACTATGACCCCGCCGATCATCCCGATCGCGACCGTGCGCACGGGATGAGGGGCGATCTCGTGGACGACCGCCGCGCGGCTCTCACCGGCTCGGCGGTCGAGGACGTAGCGCAGCACCATCGCCGCCGCACCAACGAGCAGCGCCGCGCCCAGCGCTGTCTCGATGTTGTGTTGGGCGGACTTCGCATGGCCCATCAGATGGAGCAGATAGGCACCGAAGAAAGCCATCGGTACCGAGCCGAGCACCATCCAGCCGACCAGGCGGCGGTTGACAGTGCCCTTGCGTAGATGCACAGCCGCACCCACAGGGCGCATCAAGACCGCTGCGACGAGGTCGCTGGAGATGGCCGAGGACGGTTTGACGCCGAACAGCAGGATCAGCATCGGCGTCATCAGCGCGCCCCCGCCCGCACCGGTCATGCCGACCAGCAGGCCGACCACGGCGCTCCCCAGGACTATGTACGGATCGATATGCATGGTCTCCATCCGGCTGTTGAGCGTGTGCCCTGCAGCCGGTGATCTCCCCCTCGACGCTGCCAACGAGCCCGAAACCATAGAGCTATCTGGCGCTCTTGTGGGAACTTTTTCTGGGCAGCTTTTCGGTCTGGTTGGGCTGTTGCTTGGGGGGCTTGCTTTGGGGTTGTTTGGTGTTTATGATGCGGGACTGTTTGTTTGGGGTGGTTTACGGGATCTCGACATTTGTTGGGGTTGGTGGGGTCAGGATGGGGCTGGTGTTGCGAGCAAGGAGGCGGTGGGGCTGTGAGTGTCGAGACTGGTGGTGGTGGGGAGAAGGGGGTGGCTTGGGGGCCGCCTTTGGCTGGTGCGCGTGGTTTGCGGGGGTTGGGTGCGCGCCGAAGGGTGTTGCCTTTGGGGATTGCGGAGGTTCGTGGTCCGGCGGCTTGTATGCGTCGGGATGCGTTGTTTCGCAGGTTGTTGGTGGTGGCTGATGTGGTCGCGATTGTTGGTGCGTTTGTGTTGATGGTGGAGCTCTCGCATCGGGTCGGTTGCGTTGACGTGGGCTGGGTTGGCGGGGTTGCCGATTGTGGTTGTGTGCGCGAAGTTGACTGGTCTTTATGACCGGGATGAGACGTTGTTGCGTAAGACGACGTTGGATGAGGCGCCGAAGCTTTTGCAGTTGGCGACGCTTTGGCGTTGGTGGCGTGGTTGACGGGGGGGTTGATCGTTCAGGGTCAGCTTGATCGGCATGAGGCGTTGTTTTTGTGGTTGGCGTTGGCGGGGTTGTTGGTTTTGTCGCGGACGGTCGCGCGGTTCTTGGCGTTGGCGTTGGCTCCGGCTGAGCGGTGTTTGTTCATTGGCGATGAGCTCTCGGCGGAGACGATTCGTTCGAAGTTGACGGGGCATGGGGGGGTCAAGGCGAAGGTTGTTGCGCATCTGGATCTGGACAAGGTCGCGCCGTGGTCGACGGATACGTTCTCGGAGCGGCGGTTGGCGGAGATCCGGGATCTAGCGCAGACGCTTGATGTGCATCGCGCGATCATTGCGCCGCGGAGTGTGGATGCGGGGGAGATGCTGAATCTGGTGCGCACGCTGAAGGCGGTGGGGGTGCGGGTCAGCGTGTTGCCGCGGTTGCTTGAGGTGGTTGGCTCATCGGTCGAGTTCGATGATTTGCATGGTGTGACGGTGATGGGCGTCCGCCGGTTTGATCTGACGCGCTCCTCGGCGGCGTTCAAAAGAGCGTTTGACCTGGTGGGTGCTTCGTTGGGGCTGTTGGCGGTCTCGCCGCTGTTGATCGTGATCGCGGTCGCGATCAAGCTCGATAGTCGTGGCCCGGTGTTCTTCCGCCAGCAGCGTGTGGGTCGTCATGGGCAGCGGTTCTTCATGTTCAAGTTCCGCACGATGGTCCCTGACGCGGAGGCGCTCAAGGATTCGCTACGCGACCGCAACGAGGCGAAGGAGGGGCTGTTCAAGATCGCCGAGGACCCACGCGTCACGCGGGTGGGAAGGCTCCTACGACGCAGCTGCGCTGGATGAGCTACCGCAGCTGCTGAACATCGTGCGCGGCGAGATGAGCCTTGTCGGGCCACGCCCGCTCGTGATCGATGAGGACCAGCGTATCGAGGGCTGGCACCGCCGACGCCTGGAGCTAATGCCCGGCATGACCGGTCCCTGGCAAATCCTCGGACCAGCCCGCGTCCCCCTCCGCGAGATGGTCGCAATCGACTACCTCTACGTCGCCAACTGGTCACTCTGGAGCGACATCAAGATCCTCCTCCGCACCATCCCCCACGTCCTCGGACGCCGCGGCCTCTAAACAGCGCGGGCGCCGCTCGCGACGAGGTTTTCAAGCGCGTCTGAGATCTGCTCGCAGACGACCTCGGTGGCGAAACGCCGCTCGGCCTCCGAGCGGGCCAGCGCGCGCAGCTCAGTGGGGTTCTCCTTCAGGCGCGCGAGCATCGCCTCGATCGCGCTCGCCAATCGCTCGACATCGCCCGTTTCGACCTCGGCGGCGACAGTCCGATCGACGCCCTCGATCGAGCCGACCTCGTGCGTGGCGACGACCGGCACACCCGAGGCCAACGCCTCGAGCACGGACATCGGACAGGGGTCGTACTTGCTCGCGAGCATCACGATGTCGCAGCTTTCGAGCTCAGCGGGCATCTGCGGCGGCGGGATGCTGCCGCCATATTCAGAGTTCTCGGCAGGGAGATCGTCGAGCAGCTTTGTGTAGTCCGACCAGATGCTTGGGCCGCCCACCACGCGAATGCGCGCCTCGACGCCGCGCGCGAGTAGAAGCTTCGCCACCTCGATGATGTCCTCGAGACCCTTGCGCACCGAGATGCGAATCGGGACCAGCACTACAGGCGGCGAGTTCACCTCGCGCGGCGGGTTGGCGAAGCGTGAGAGGCGAACCGGGTTTGTGATCACCACGGTTTTCTCCACGGGGAAGCGGTAGTCGTGGACGATGTGATCGCGGAACACCGTGCTGATCGCGATCAGCAGGCTCGCGCGGCGAATCTTTACGGCCTGCACGAGCGCGCGAAAGCTCATGATCGCGGCCACGATGAAGAAGATGTAGGGGGGCTGGCAGCGAAACGCCAGGCGCCGCTCACGTAGCTGCCATCTGAGCTCCCCGGCCATGTGGCTGTCTGGGCGAATCGCAAGTGGTACCGAGCGAAGCAGGCTCGCAGGGACCCCGAGCGACTCGATCGTCTGATTCTGGTAAATCAGGTCATAGGGTTGGCGTTCATGACGTCGCACGATCTCCTGGCGCAGGCGGATCGAGGCAAGCCCGCGTGAGAACAGGCCCGAGGCGAAGGCCGTGATCTTGGTACGGCTGTACCACTTGTTCCAGCGCCAGTCACTCGTGCCCCAGATGAAGGTGAGATTGTCGTTCGCGGTGAGCCGCTCGGGGAGACCCTTGCCGGCTCCCGGGAAGAAACAGTCGATTTGGTGGCCACGCCGCGCGAGGCCGTCGAGTAGCTCCGTGACGATGCCCGGAGCGCCGCCCGCTTCAAGTGGCGCGCCACCAAGCCAGGCGATCCGCAGTGATTTTGTGTCGTGCACCGCCGGGACCCTATCAGCCGACTTGAGGCGAGAAGCGGCCATCGTCTATAAGACATTCGGCGACGTGTGCAGCCAGCTTTTCCTGGAATGTCGCGACCGAGAAGCGCTCCGCATTTGCGACCGCCCGCTCGGGTACAAAGTCAAGCGCATCCAGCTCAGAGATCGCCTTCACAAAGGAGTCGATGTCGTCTGGTGTGGCCAGCAGACCTGTCTCTCCGTCCAATACGGTCTCTAGCGCGCCCCCTGCCGCAGCTGCAATTACGGGGCGTCCAGCTGCCTGCGCCTCGACGGCAGTAATCCCGAACTCCTCGATGTTTGCGACCACGACCGCGCGCGCGCTCGCGTAGAGCTCGACGAGCTCCGCATCGCTGGCACGACCGAGGAAGTTCGCCTCGGGATAGGCGGCTTCAAGCGCCGCGTGGTCAGGTCCTGAGCCGACCACGCGGATCGGCACGCCGGCGCGGCGCGCGGCCTCGAGGGCTACCTGCACGCGCTTGTGGGCGACCGAGCTCGCAGACGACTAGCAGTGCTTCGCCGGGCTCGCCGATGGTGAAGCGGTCGGTTTCGACCGGAGGGTGAATGACCGGCGCCTCGCGCCCGTAGAACCGTTTGATGCGCTCGCGGGTGAGTTGCGAGTTGGCTACGTAGTGAGTCGACTCTCCGGCTGGCCGCGACGTCCCAGCGACGCATCCGCGCGAGCTGCATGCGCAGCAGGGGGCGCAGCGCCGCAGGCACCTCGCTCAGCGCCCGCTCTTGCTCATACCAGGCGTAGCGGAAGGGGGCGTGGCAGTAACACACGTGTGCTGCTCCGGCGAGGAACCCGAACGCCATGGGCGAAGGCGCTGCTACTGGTGAGCACGATGTCGCTAGGCGGCAACTCAAGTCGTTCGATCGCACGTGGATAGAGCGGCAGCAGGCGCCTGAAATGCGCTTGGCGGACCTGCAGGCGCTGGAGTGAAGAGGTTGTGACGGGATGCGAGGCAAAGCGGCCCTGAGTGCCCTCCTCGTCATAGAGCAGGGTGAAGATCGGTGCCCCGGGGTACATGTCGCCCATCGCCGCAAAGGTGCGCTCGGCGCCGCGCATCACCAGCAGATAGTCGTGGGCCAACGTGACCCGAGTCGCGGCGGCTGGCGCCGTGGCGGTCTGATCCTCCATAGCGCAAGCGTATCCGGCGCGCTCCTAAGAGCCCGGCTTCATGAGCACCCGCTGTACGAAGACGTACACAGCGACCTGCAGGGCGACGCAGCCGCGATGACTGCGATAGCCTCGAACGGTGATCGCGACTCAAAGCCGAGGGTGAGCACCAGCGGGCACCGCCAATGCGCGTTCTCATAACGGCGCCGTGGGGGGAGTGTCTCGGCGGCGCAGAGGAGATGCTGCAGATGGCGATCGAGGGCGCCTCTTCGGCCGGCCACGAGCTTGAGATCGTGTTCTTCGAGCCCGGGCCCTGGCCAGAGGAGCTGAGACGCTCGGGCCTGCATGTCGAGGTCCTTTCGGTCGGACGTCTACGTCAAGTCGGGCGCGCGCTTGCATCGATCGTTCGCCTCTCCCGGATCATTCGGCGGCGCCAGCCGGATCTGATCCTGAACTGGATGACCAAGACCCATTTGTATGGAGCACCCGCAGCTATCCTGGCGGGCATGGGCGACCACGTGCTCTGGTGGCAGCACGGTATTCCCGGCAGGCACGATTGGCTCGACCGCTGTGCCTCACTGCTTCCGACGCGCGCCGTCGGCTGCTCTTCGCAGGTCTCTGCACGGGCACAGGCAGCCCTCTTTCCTCACCGTCGCACCTTCGTTGTCAACCCTGGCGCGCGCATCCCCGAGACCGGAGGTGAGCAGGATGGGTGGGCTCCGCTAGCGCTAGCCGAGGGAGTGCCGGTCGTGGGCCTCGTGGGTCGCCTGCAGCCGTGGAAGGGCCAGGATCGACTGCTGCGCGCGCAGGCGATCCTGCGTGAGCGCGGCCACGAGATTCAGACGCTGATCGTGGGCGGTGACGCCTACGATCTCTCGAGCGACTATGCGGCCTCGTTGCCCCCGTTGGTGGAGGCTCTCGGACTGGAGGGAGCGGTCACGATGACCGGACAGGTACCCGACGCCGGTCCCTACATCGCCCAGATGGACATCCTTGTCAACGCGTCCGATCCTGAGCCCTTCGGGATCGTGCTGCTCGAGGGGATGGCAAGAGGCGTCGCTGTGGTCGCCGTGGACTCTGGTGGCCCCCAGGAAATTCTCAGCGATCCCGCAACCGGCGTGCTCGCCCGCTCTGGCGAGCCCAAGGCGTTGGCCGATGCCCTGCAGCCGCTGCTCAGCTCGACAAGCCTGCGCCAGAGCATCGGGCAAGCGGGCCGTGAGCGATTTATGGCCGAGTACACCGACGCCGCGATGTGCAGGCGCCTCTATTCCGCGCTTGAGGTCTACGCGGTGAGTAGGTGATGGCTGCGGATGCCTGTGCCGATCACCGATAGCCAATCTCTCCCTGATGTCACGATCGTCGCCCATCACGTCGGGCGCGTCGGTGGGATGGAGCGCGTGCTGGCAAAGCTCGCGCTCGGTCTGCGCGAGCGCGGCCATCATGTGACGGTAATCGCACATGCGTGTGAGCTACCCGCCTCTGCCGGAGTAGTTTTTCACCGTGTGCGCGGACCGAGCCGTCCGTTCTTGATCGGCTATCCCTGGTTTATGCTATTTGGCTCGCTGGCCGTGTGGCGCCGGCGGCGGGGAGTAGTACAGGCAACAGGTGCGATTGTCGCCAACCGGGTCGATGTGATCGCGGTTCACTATTGCCACCAAGTGGGCGTCGTCACACCGAGTCGCAGCACGCGTTTGTACCGCACGCACGTGCGCGCGATGGGACTGCTCAGTCGACTCGGCGAGCGGGCATGCTTTCGCGCCAACAGAGGAGCACGTTTTCTGTGTGTCTCAGAGGGTGTTGCGGATGAGATCCGCGAGCACTATCCCGAGCTGAGCGAGCGCGTTCTGACGATCCATAACGGCGTCGATACAGACACTTTCGCGCCGGGCCGCCACCGCGAGCAGGCGCAGGCGATGCGGGCAGCAGCAGGGATCGTAGAGGGGCGGCTCGTGGCTGCCTTTGTCGGCAGCGAGTGGGAGCGCAAGGGTCTCGGTGCGGCGATTGAAGCGTTGGCGAAAGCGCCTGAATGGGATCTCGTTGTGGCGGGCGCTGGCGATCAGGCTCACTATCAACAGTTGGCCGACTCGCTTGGGGTCGGCGCGGCGGTTCACTGGCTGGGGGTTGTGCGCGACGTCCAGACGGTCTATGAGCTGGCCGACGGCTTCGTGTTGCCATCGAGTTATGAGACCTTTTCACTCGTCACGTTCGAGGCGGCTGCGAGCGGCCTGGCGATTATCGCCTGTCCCGTTAACGGCGTGCGCGAGCTGATCGAGGACGGGAGCAACGGCTTCTTGATCGGACAGGATCCAGCTGAGATCGCAGAGCGTCTCTGTCAGTTGGCCGGCGACCCTGTCTTGCGGGCTCGACTCGGGGAGGCGGCGCGTCAGTCTGCGCTTCAGTTCAGCTGGGAGCGGATGATCTCAGAGCACGAGGAGCTCTACGCCCGGCTTGCGAGAATATCTGAGACGAAGGCTGTCATTCGCGCTTGCTGAGCTCGAGCGATCGAAGGGTTCACCCTGGCGCGTACGGATCGCCTCGGTGCGCGCACGCACCTCGACGGTGCTCAAGGTTTCGAGCAGCTGCGCGAGCGCGGCGATGTAGGTCTCACTCCACGGGGCGCTACCGGGTAGGCGCCAGAGGTAGCCTTCATCGAGGTCGTAGGCGAGTGGGATCTCGCTGGTGACGACCGGAAGCTCGGCCGCGAGATACTCGCTGAGTTTGGTCGTGTAGCGAAACGAGCCGACCCCGTCGACGCTCTGGGAGAGGCTGCCGACATCGAAGGCTGCGAGATAGTCGGGCACCTCCTCGGGCGCCACGCGACCGGCGAGCACCACGCGCGTGCCGAGGTCCTCACCGGCCATCTCTTCCAGGCGCGTGCGGCCGGAGCCATCGCCGACCACGCACACCACTACGTCGTCTCGCTGCACACGTCGGATCGCCTGCACGAGCTCCGCGCCGTAGGCGTAGCCGACGTGATCGTTCCAGTGCAGCGTGCCGATCAGCCCGACGACCAGTGCATCCGGAGCAATCCCAAGACGCTCTCTGATCCGCCCGCGCGCACCCTCGCTTGCGTGCCCGCGGGTCCAGCCGGGCGCGGTCATGCCGCGCGGTGCGCCGAAGGTGAGGGCGCGACCGACCAGGTAGGGGGTCCAGCCGACGAATCCTGCTGAGCGCCGACAAAGCAGGCGCTCATAGAGGCCGCCGAGGATCCCGATCAGGCGCGAATGTAGATGCAGGTAGGGCCCGACCGCGTCGCCGCTTGAGACCACATACGGCACTCCGAGCAGTGCGTCGATCGCGATCAAAGTCAAGCCGCCGGCAGTTCCGGTGCCCTCCATCACGATCAACTGGGGGCGCTTGCGGCGCGCGGTCCTGAAGAGGCCGATTGCGGAGCGCAGCTTGGCGCTGCGGTCAAACTCAAACACCTGCGGGCGCAATGCCTCGAGCAGGCCGTAGATGCGTTCATCCTCGATGTGACCACGCCCTTGCGTGGCGAAGCACAGGATCTGCGAATCCTCGCCCAAGTTGTGTCCCCCGATCACCGGCTGCATACTATGCGCGCCGCCCGGCACGCGGTATCCTTGAGCGGCGACGCGGAAAACCGTGCAGCTATGCTTGCCTCGTTCGCGCTGGGTGTGTACCCCTCAGTAGTCTTTAGCGACCGATTAGTCAAGCCTTTATGATCCCAGGCCTTGCGGCCATGGATGGACCCTGCAGAGATGAACCAGACTACCGACGCCATGACGATCTTCGCGCCGCTGTGGCGACGTAAGTGGCTAATCCTCGCCGTTGGCATCATCGTGGCGGGCGCGAGTTACGCCTACTACAAGCGCCAGCCTCCGACCTATCAGTCCTCCACGCAGATCTACCTGGGCGCCGGTCTCGAAGAAGCCGCACCAGGTGAAAAGGCGAGCTCGAAAGGTCAGACAGCGAGCATCCTCGACCAGGCCGCGGTGATCAATTCGATCGTCGTTGAAAACGTGCACAGGCAGCTCAAGGCAGAACGTAAGCTCGCGCTCGTACGTGGAACAGTGATACGCGCAAAGGGCGCCGAAAAGGGTCAGTTCATCACGATCACAACCGAAGCTCACACCGCCAAAGGGGCGGCGCTGATCGCGAACCTGACGGCGCAGAGCTACATCCGCCGCCAGCACGTCGAGCACCGGCGGGTAATCGAAAAAGCGATCGCGATCAGCCGCCGTCAGCTGCGCCGCATCGAAGCCGCGAACACGCCGCGCCCGGCCACGGGTACTGCTACGAAAAAATCGGCCTCGCCGAGCACCGCAAGCATTCTCCAGGCGGCGAGCCTCAACAGCAAGATCAACCAGCTCGAATCGAGCCTGGTCGTGGCGGGGGCACAGCAGGTCAAACCCGCCAAGCAGGCGACTGCGCTTCAGCTTTCACCAAAGCCACGTCAGAACGCGATCTTTGGCTTCGTCCTGGGTCTCGTGCTGGCGGCGATCGCTGCCTACGTCCTCAGCCGCTTTGACCGTCGCCTGCGCACGCTTGCCGGGATCGAGCAGGTCTTCGCAACCCAGATCCTCGCGGCGCTGCCCAAAGTGGGCCGCGCGGTGACCCACCGCGACGGGCAGCCCGCGCCCTCCAAACAGCTGCTGGAGCCGCTGCGGCGACTGCATACCGCGCTGCAATTGGGCGACAAGCTCGGTCCCGAGCCCGCGGCCCCTCGCCGCGTGATTCTCTTCATCAGCCCCGACGCCGGCGATGGCAAGTCGACGATCGTCGCCGACCTGGCAATGACCCAGCGCGACTCCGGGCAGCGCGTCGCGGTCATCGAGGCCAACTTCCGCCGCCCTGTGCTCTCCAAGCTGCTCGACTTGCAGGGCACAAGCGGCCTCGCGGAGGCCCTCGCGGGGACGGTGCCGGTGGGGGAGGCGATGCAGCGCGTGCTGCCGTTGCAGCCTGCAGACGGAGGCGAGGCGCAGCCTGCCGGTGGCGTGCTCACCGCGGTCGAGTCGCGTGCGGGCTCGCTGTTCGTGCTGAGCGGTGGACTCGGTGTTGCCAACCCGCCCGCGCTGATCGGGCATCCGGCGGTGGCCGAGCTGTTGCGCACCGTCGCGGCGGACTTCGACTACGTGCTGATCGACGCTCCCTCGCCGCTCGAGGTGAGCGATGTGATGCCGCTGCTGAAGCTGGTTGACGGGATCGTGATCGTCGCCCGCGCCGGTTACACGCGCGAAGTCTCAGCGCAGCGGCTCGTGCAACTGCTCGCGCACACCGAGTGCGCGCCGCTCTTGGGGGTGGTGGCCAACTGCGTCGCGCAGGGGGACACCGAGCGGTACGGCTTCGCCTCGCCCAACGGGCGAGCGTGGCCGCTCAGGCTGACAGGGCGATGAACATCGGCGCCGCGTCGCGCCACTCCGGCGCTGCCGCGCCCCGCCACCCGGTGGTCCTGGATCGGCGCATCCGTGAGCCGACAGCGATCGGGCTCTCCGCGCTTGTTCCGGCGCTGATCGCGCTCGGCGTCACGGTCGCTTTCCCCGGCGCAAGCGTCGTGCTGGTGCTCGGGGTGGTCGTCTGTTTGGTCGGCATCGTCGCGCTGATGGTCAGCGCCCGCCTGGAGGTGACCGTCGCGATCCTTGGCCTGTACCTGGGGATGCTCGATGGTCCGGTCAAGCTTTCGATCGGCTCTCACGAAGTTACGGCGGCCGTGCGTAACGTGCTGATCCTGGCGGTCTGCCTAGGTGTGCTGATGAGGATTGTGGTACGCCGCCAGAGCGTGCGTCTACCCCCGCTCTCCGGTTGGGTGATCGCCTTCACCGCGACGGTCGTGATCGAGGTCTTCAACCCGAAAACCGAAGGGATCCTGAAGATCATCGGCGGCTTTCGCCAGCAGCTGCAATGGGTGCCCTTCTTCTTCTTCGGCTACATGCTGATGCGCTCAACGAAGCGCTTTCGCCTGCTCTTCATCCTGGTCGGCGTGATGGGGCTGGCCAACGGTGTGATGTCCGCCTATCAAACCGAGCTCACGCCCACGCAGCTGGCTGCCTGGGGGCCGGGCTATCACAACCTGATCTTCGTGCCCTCTGAAGGCGTTGGCAGCGGGCGTACCTACACGAGCGAAGGCATCGCCCGCGTGCGCCCTCCCGGGCTCGGCTCGGAGGCCGGTTTCGGCGGCGGTGTCGGTGCGATCGCGCTGCCGCTCTGCCTGGCGCTGATCGCGACCTCGCGCCGACGAAAGTGGGCCGGCGTCCTGCTGGCACTGGGGGCGATGCTCGCGATCCTCACCGGTCTCGGACGCTTGCAGGTCGTCGGGGCAGGGCTCGCTGTCGGGAGCTTCGCGGGCTTGGCGTGGCTCGCCGGTCAACGGGTGACGCGCGTGATCGGGACCGTGCTGGCGATCGTCGTGATCGCGATTCCCGTCGGTGTCGTGGTCGTCTCGCTGCTGCGCAGCGGCACCTTCAAGCGCTATGAACGCATCACGGCCTCGACCTCGACCGCGACCTACAAGGAAAGCGCCTGGAAGAAAATTCCACAGTACCTGGCTGCTGATCCGTTCGGCTTCGGACTCGGCAGCGTTGGCGCTGTCGGTAGCTTCGGCGGCAGGAACACACAGTTGCTAGAAGGACACACTGTCAGCTCCGAGACTCAGTACAACTTCATCGTCAACGAACTTGGGGCTCCAGGGCTGATCGTGTGGGTAGCATTGTCGGCCTACATGATTGTCTTCATCGCACTGGGGATGAGACGTGTTCGCGACGGAACGCTCGCGATCATGCTCGCTGCCACCTTCGCTCCCTTCATCGCGATCTTTATTGAGGGCTTCTCAGGACCGACCTCGGCGAGCGCTGCGGCAGGTCCTTATTTCTGGTTTGTGATCGGTGTCGCGGCCTACTGGTTCGCGGGACCAGGCCGTGCTCGGCTCCTCAACCCTGCAGCCGACACGCTTGTTGATGCTCCTCTCGTCGGCCTGCCCAAGCCGGTCGCGCTCGCTGGGGCGCAGTAATGGCGGCGGCGGTGCCAGCCGGGGGGCAGGGGAGTCCTGCGTCCAGCGGATCGATGCGCAAGCGGGTCAGCCTCTTGATCGGCGACCGCCGCGGCTCGGTCGTCGCGCTCTCAGGCTGCTCGATCCTCTCGGCCTTCACCGAAGCGGCGATGCTCGCGCTCGTTGCACAGGTGGCCGCCACGCTCGTCACGGGCGCCAAACACCTGAGCACGCACATCGGCCCCTTCCATGTGCACTCCTCGCTCGGGACCTTGATCACGATCGCCTTTGGCTTTGCGCTCGCGCGCGTGGTCCTGCAGATCCCGCTCTCGCGACTACCCGCGCGGATCTCCGCGGACGTTCAGGCGGCCCTGCGCACACGGCTGTTTGATGCCTTCTCGCGGGCTTCCTGGGAGGTCCAGTCGCAGGATCGCGAGGGTCAGCTGCAGGAGACGATGACCAGCCAGGTGATGCAGGCCACGGGCGGCGCGCAGCAGGCGACGATCCTGATCAACTCGATGTTTATGTTCCTCGTGCTGATGGCCTCTGCGCTTGCGCTGAACGCGCTCGCCGCTGTGATTGTCGGCTTTACCTCGGTGCTCTTGTTCGGACTCTTGCGACCTTTGCGCGGGCGTGGTGTGAAGAGCGCGCGCGGCCTCTCCAAAGCGCAGGTCGCCTACGCCGGCGGCGTCGCCGAGGCGATCCGCGTCGCCGAGGAGGCACAGGTCTTCGGCGTGACCGATGCGCAACGCACGCGTATCGCTGGCTTCGTGGATGCCTCCCAGGTTCTCTACTTCCGCACACAGGTGCTTTCAAGGCTCGTCTCAAACCTCTATCAGAGCGTGATCTACCTGCTGATGGTCGCCGGTCTCGCCGGGCTCTACTACCTCGCCGGTCCGGGCCACGCGGGTTCGCTCGGTGGCGTGATCCTGGTGTTGACACGAGCCGGCACGGCTGGGCAGCTCGTGCAGGGCGCCTATCAGGGTCTTGCCCAGGCGATGCCCTTCATCGAGCGCACCCAGGAGGTCGAGAAGCGCTACCGCGAGAGCCGTCCGCTCGAGGGCAGCGTGCCGCTTCCGAGCGTGCGCACGGTGACCTTCGAGAAAGTCTCCTTCTCCTACAACGCGGGCCGTCCCGTGCTCACGGACATCACCTTCGAGGTCAACGGGGGCGAGGTGATTGGGATCATCGGACCCTCCGGCGCAGGCAAGTCCTCGCTCGTGCAACTGCTGCTGCAGCTACGCGTCCCCGACAAGGGGCGCTATCTCGTCAACGGTGTACCCGTCGGCGAGTACTCGCGCGAGGACTGGCATCGCCAGGTCTCCTACGTGCCCCAGGAGCCGCGTCTGCTGCATGCCACGGTCGCGGAGAACATCCGTTTCTTTCGCGATATCGACCAGGCGTCGGTCGAACGAGCGGCCAAGCTCGCCTCGATCCACGAGGACATCGTCTCCTGGCCGAAGGGCTATGACACGCTCGTCGGCCCGCGCGCCGATGCGGTCTCCGGCGGCCAGCAGCAGCGCCTCTGTCTCGCGCGTGCGCTCGCCGCACGCCCCGAGGTGCTCGTGCTCGATGAGCCCACGAGCGCGCTCGATCCACATTCGGAGGCGCTAATCGGGGAGTCGCTGAAGGCGCTGAAAAGCGAGCTGACGCTGTTCATCATCGCCCACCGCATGTCGACGCTCGACATGTGTGACCGCGTGATGGTGATCGTCGACGGGCGGCTTGTCGCGTTCGACACGAAAGCGCTCCTGCAACGCGAGAACCCCTACTACCGCAACGCCTCGCAGCTCGCCGCCGGGACCGCAGAGCATCGTGGGAGCTGAGTCTTCGACGGATCGTCTGCCTGACTTCTTCATCGTCGGGCAGCCCAAGAGCGGGACCACCGCGCTCTACGAGATGCTCAGGCGCCACCCGCAGATCTTCATGCCGGTCGGCAAGGAGCCCTGGTTCTTCGCCGACGAGCTCCACGAACGCCCGCCCCCGCGCCCGGAAGGCATCGCGCAGACGCTCGCGCAGTACGCGGCGCTGTTCGCGCAAGCTAAGCCCGAGCAGCGCGTCGGTGAGGCGAGCGCCCTGTATCTGTGGTCGCGTACCGCCCCATCGCGGATCAGCGCGGTCTGCCCGGAGGCGAAGATCATCGCGATCCTGCGCGAGCCTGCGAGCCTGCTGCGCTCGCTGCACCTGCAGTTCGTGCAGACCTACATCGAGGTCGAGAACGACTTCGCCAAGGCGCTCGCGCTCGAGGACGAGCGCCGCCAGGGCAAGAGCATTCCGCGTCGCAGCTACTGGCCTGGAGCGCTGCTCTACTCCGAGCACGTGCGCTACGTCGAGCAGCTGCGCCGCTATGAGGAGTGCTTCGGCCGCGATCGGATGCTCGTGCTGATCTACGACGACTTCCGCAGCGACAACGAGGCGACCGTCGCTGAGGTGCTGCGCTTCCTCGAGGTTGACGACACGCGGCCGATCGCACCGGTTGAGGCCAACCCCACGGTCCAGCCGCGCTCGCAGCGACTCAACGAGCTCGTGCATGCGGTCTCTGTCGGACGCGGGCCCGTCTCGCTGGCCGCGAAGGGAGCGATCAAGGCGGTCGTTCCCCAGGGCCTGCGCCGGCGCGCGCTGGGCGCGACCAAGCGCCATCTCGTCTTCGCCGAGCCCCAGCCCCCCGATGAGCGATTGATGGCCGATCTTCGGCTGCGCTACAAGGGCGAGGTCGAGGCGCTCGGCGAGTACCTGGAACGCGACCTCGTTAGACTTTGGGGCTATGACGGCATCAGCTGAATCCTCGGCTGTTGCCCGTACACCGGTGAACGGGGTCCCGGCGTTTTTCATTGTCGGCCAGCCCAAGTGCGGCACTACGGCGCTCTATGAGATGTTGCGCCGCCACCCAGAACTTCACATGCCGGTGAAGGAGCCCTGGTACTTCGCGCCAGATCGTCTACCGGTTAATTCTGAGGGTTACGCAAAGACGCTCGAGGAATATCTTTCACTCTTTGGCGAGGCGCCCGCCGGCAAGCTCGTCGGCGAGGCCTCGCCCGTGTACCTGATGTCTGAGGTCGCCGCGCGCGCGATCGCAGAAGTGCGTCCGGATGCGCGGATCATCGCGATCTTGCGCGAGCCGGCGGAGTTTCTGCGCTCGCTGCACCTGCAATCCGTGCAGGACCACGTCGAGACCGAGAAGGACCTCGGCCGTGCGGTTGCGCTCGAGCCCGCGCGCCGCGAAGGGCGTGCGATTCCTCGCCACAGCGATCGCCCGCACGAACTCATGTACTCCGAGCATGTGCGCTACGTCGAGCAGCTCAAGCGCTTCCATGCTGTCTTTCCGCCAGAGCAGGTGCTGGTGCTGGTCTATGACGACTTCCGCGCCGAGAACGAGGCGACCGTGCGCCAGGTGCTGCGCTTTCTCGGGGTCAACGACGAGGGCCCGATCGAGGTGATGGAAGCGAACCCGACCGTGCGCGTGCGCTCGCCGCGGCTGCATGAGCTGCTGCGCTCGCTCTATCTGGGGCGCGGGCCCGCTGCCGCGGTCGCAAAGGCGGCGATCAAGGCGGTCACGCCCAAGCGCATGCGCCGCCAGGCGCAGATTGCGGTGCGCCAGCGCGCGCTCTATGCCAAGCCCAACCCGCCCGATGAGGAGGTGATGGGCGCGCTGCGCCGTCGCTTCAAGAGCGAGGTCGTCGAGCTGAGCGCCTACCTCGATCGCGACCTCGTCTCGCTGTGGGGCTATGACGAGCTCGTCTGAGGACTCGGCGCCGCGCGGCCGAGTCCCAGACTTCTTCATTGTCGGGCATCCCAAGAGTGGCACCACCGCCCTCTACGAGATGCTGCGCGCGCATCCGCAGATCCACATGCCGGTGAAGGAGCCCTGGTTCTTCTCACGCGAGCTGATCGCCGGTAAGCCGCCACAGACGCCCACGCGTCCACAGACGATCGAGGACTACCGCGCGCTGTTTGCCCAAGCAGGCGCTGACCAGCTCGTCGGCGAGGCGACGCCCTCCTATCTGCGCTCGCAACTTGCCGCTGGGCGCATCGCCGAGCAGCGTCCGGCTGCGCGGATCATCGCGATCCTGCGCGAGCCGGCGGAGTTCCTGCGCTCCTTTCACCTGCAGTCGGTGCAGTCGCACATCGAGACCGAGCGGGATCTGCGCACCGCACTCGGCCTCGAAGCGGCGCGGCGAGAAGGTCGCGAGCTGCCGCCCGACTCGCCACGGCCCGAGGCGCTGCAATACGCCGGTCACGTTCGCTACGTCGAGCAGCTGGGGCGCTATCACGAGGTGTTTCCACGCGAGCAAATGCTGGTCATGATCTATGACGACTTCCGCGTCGACAATGCGGCGAGCGTGCGCAGCGTGCTGCGCTTTCTGGGGCTTGAGGACACGGTGGCGATCGAGGCGCGCGAGGCCAACCCCAGCGTGCAAGTGCGCCGCGCACGTCTCGAGCGGCTGCTGCGCTCGCTTTCGCTGGGTAGCGGCCGCGGTGCGCGGGTGCTGCGCCCGACGATCAAGGCGCTCACACCTGCAAGCCTGCGCGCGAAGGCGCTCGAAGGCGCGCAAAGCCAGCTCGTCTACAGCGACCCCAACCCGCCCGACCCCGCGCTGATGGAGGAGCTACGCCTGCGCTTCAAGGGTGAGGTCGAGGCCCTCAGCGAGTACCTCGGGCGCGACCTCGTTAGGCTCTGGAGTTATGACCGCGTCGGCTGAAACCTCGGCCGCTGCTGTGGCGCGAGGGGGGCGGATGCCGGACTTCTTCATCGTCGGGCAGCCCAAGAGCGGGACCACCGCGCTCTACGAGATGCTTGCTGCCAACCCGCAGATCTACATGCCGATCAAGGAGCCATGGTTCTTTGCGCGCGATCTGCGTCTACAAACACACGACGGTCTGCCGGAAACGCTTGAGGGCTATCTCGCCCTCTACGCAGGCGCCCGCCCCGAGCAGCGCGTCGGCGAGGCGACGCTCGCCTACCTGCGCTCGACCACAGCCGCGGCGCGGATTGCACAACTGGCACCGGCTGCACGAATCATCGCGATCCTGCGCGAGCCCGCGAGCTTCGTGCGCTCGCTGCACATGCAGTTCCTGCAGTCACACATCGAGACCGAGAAGGATCTCGCCAAGGCGATTGCGCTGGAAGAGGACAGGCGCCAAGGTCGCAAGCTGGCGAGCGCCGAGCACCACATCGACACGGTTCTATACGGCGAGCGCGTTCGCTACGTCGAGCAGCTCAAGCGTTTTGATGCGGTCTTCCCGCGGGAGCAGATGCTGGTGTTGATCTATGACGACTTCCGCGCCGACAACGAGGCGACCGTGCGCCACGTGCTGCGCTTCCTCGAGCTCGACGACACCGCACCGGTCGAGCTGCGCGAAGCCAACCCAACAGTGCGCGTGCGCTCGCCGCGTTTGAACCAGATGGTGCGCGCCGTCTCGGTCGGCTCCGGTCCGGCCACGCGCGCGGTCAAGGCATCGGTCAAGGCGCTCACACCCCGCAGCCTGCGTGCGCGGGCGCTGCAGGCGACGCACCAGAAGGTCCTCTATGGCGCTCCGCGACCGGCCGATGAGGAGCTGATGCTCTCTCTGCGCCGCCGCTTCAAGGGGGAGGTGGTGGCGCTCAGCGAGTACCTCGGCCGCGACCTCGTCGCGGAGTGGGGCTATGACCGCATCGGCTGAGGAGTCGGAGCCGAGGTACTCGGTCGAGAGCCCGTTCGACGCGGCGTGGCGGGCACAGGCTGAGCAGGCCCAGGAGCGGGTACTGCCAGACGGCAGCGTTGTCGCGACTTGCTCGGCGCCGCTCGGCGTCGGCGGGCTTGGGCGGCATCTGCTTGAGATCGTCGATGCGCTCAAGCGGCGCGGTGAGCCGACGAGCTGCATCTGCGCCTCCGATCGCGATCCCGAGGCGGGCGTCTCAAGGTTGCGGCTGGCGCGTGCCGATCCCACGAGCCTGCTCGCGGCGCTGCCGATCCCGCTCTCGCCCGGTCTGCGCACGCGCGCCTTCACGGTCGAGTTCGACAACTACGCCGCCCCGCGCCTGCCTGCGGCCGAGCATCTGATCGCCTTCAACGGGCAGGCCGTTGCGCAGATCCGCGCGGCGCGCGCTGCGGGATACAGCTCGGTTTCGCTGGTCTCGGCGAACTCGCACCTACGCCGCGTCGCGCGCCAGCACGCGCTCGCCCGCGCGCAGTATCCGCTCGAGGGCTCCTGGGCCACGCAGCTACTGAAGCGCAACCTCACTGAGTACGCAGCCGTCGATCGCATCTACGTGGCCTCGCAGTACACGCGCGACTCCTTCCTCGAGCAGGGCTTTGCCGAGGAGCGGCTGAAGACGTTTCAGTTCACGCCCGACCCCCGCTATTGCCCAGCCCCCCGGACCGCACCCGCGGACACCTTCAACATCGTCTACATCGGCAGCCTCTCGGTCCCCAAGGGGGTGCCGCTCCTGATCGACGCCTTCCGTCGCCTTTCTCAGCCAGAGCCTGCGACTGCGGCTGATCGGCGGCTGGGCATCGCGCGGGATGCGCCGCTTCATCCAGCACGCCTGTGCTGAGGACCCGCGTATCAGCCACGGCCCGGGCGACCCGCTCGTGCACCTGCAGGGGGCCGCGCTGTGCGTGCATCCGACCTATGAGGACGGCTTCGCCTACGCGCCTTCCGAGGCGCTCGCCTGTGGGGTCCCGGTGATCGTCAGCGAGGACACCGGTATGAAGGAGCTGGTCGACGTGTCCCGCAACGGTCTGATCGTGCCGACGGGCGATCTGGATGCGCTCACAGAGACGATCGAGGCGGCTTATCGGCGAGAGATATTCGGTGGCTGAGGAGCGCGCGGAGGGCGAGCGCGGGCCGATTCGGCTCGCCACCGTCGGCATCTCAACGACGCCAACCTGCGGCGTGCGCGATCACGCGGCCTTGCTCGCGGAGGGGCTGATCGGAGAGCAGGTCAGTTCCTCGATGCACTGGCTGACGCGCGAGCAGCAGGCGCTCGGCGCCTCGCGCGCGGAGATCGCCGCATGGACGCGCGGTCTCGGCGCCGAGCTCGCACGCGAGCGCCCAGAGGCGATTCTGCTGCACTACTCCGTCTTCTCCTACTCCCACCGGGGCCTACCGCTGTTCGTGCACTCCGTGTTTGCAGCGCTGCGCGAGCTGCGCCTACCGATCGTCAGCTTTCTGCACGAGTTCGTCTACCCCTGGCGCGCCGCAGATCCGCGCGGCACGGTCTGGGCGCTCAGCCAGCGCGCGCTGCTGATCGAGCTGATGCGCGCCTCCGCGGCAGCCGTGGCGACGATCGAGGAGCGCGCTGCGTGGCTCAGCTCGCGCGTGTGGCTGCCTTCGCGCCCGGTGGCCTTCGCGCCGGTCTTCTCCACACTCCCGCCGCCACGCCCCGAGGCGCCCTTGCAGCGCAGCGGCGCGCGCGTCGGGCTGTTCGGCTACGCATACGAAGGCGCCGCGGTCTCGCTGGTGCTCGACGCGCTGCGCCTGGCCCGCGATCAGGGCAGCCCCGCGACGTTGATGCTGCTGGGGGCGCCTGGACCAGACTCGCCCTCGGGGCGCGCCTGGCTCGAGGGCGCACGGGCGCGCTCGCTGAGCGAGGCGCTGGTCTTCTCGGGCACCCTCCCCGCGCAGGATCTCTCCGATGCGCTCAGCGCCTGCGATCTCTTGCTGTTCGCCGACGGGCCTGGCCCGACCTCGCGCAAGACGACGCTCGCTGCCTCGCTTGCCTCAGGCAGCGCGGTGCTCGCCGTGGACGGGCCGCGCAGCTGGCCGGAGCTGCTTGTGGCGGGCGCCGCGGAGGTAGTGCCCGCGCGGCCCGACGCGCTGGCAGGGGCTTTGCAGGCGCTGCTTGCGGACACCCCGCGACGTGAGGCGCTTGGCACGCGCGGAGCCGCCTTTGCCGCTGACAGCATGGGGATCGTGCGCAGTGCGCGGGTCGTCGCCGAGACGCTTGGGCAGGTCTTGCAGACGCGGAGCTGAGAGCTACGGGGCAGGCTGGACTGCGGGCTCAGACCGTGCGTCGGCCGGGGCCTTGGGCCGCGATTCCCACGAGCTGCGCGCGCTGCGGTAGGCCTCGAGCAGCTGCTCGACGTGACGCTCGGGTGCGAAGCGCGCCCTGACCATCGCCTGTCCCGCCGCTCCCAGCTCAGCCTGGCGCACCGGGTCCTCCAGCAGCTCGCCCAGCGCCCGCGCGAGCCCGGCTACGTCGCCCGGCTTCACAGCGAGGCCGTTGACGCCGTCCTCGAGCCAATCGCCGACGCCGCCTGTGAGGCTGGCGACCACCGGACGGCCCGCGGCCAACGCCTCGATGCCCACGAGGCCGAAGGGCTCGGGCCACAGCGAGGGCAGGGCCACGATCGATGCTTCAGCGAGCTCTGTGGCGAGCTCATCAGGGCCGAGCCAACCGCGGAAATGGACGCGCTCGGCCAGGCCAAGGCGGCGTGCGAGGCGGCGCATCGCGTCGGTGCGCCAGCCATCCCCGCAGATCACGACCTCCGCGTCGATCTCGCGGGCGGCGCGGATCAGCACGCCGACCCCCTTCGGATCGATCACGCGCCCCGCGAAGACGACCCGGCGCCGCCGCTCATGGCCCGAGCCAAGCTTTGGCTCCATCGTCGTGAACAAGGGAATCACCGTCCGTGGCTCGATCCCGTTGGCGGCTAGATGGCGATCGACGGCGCTCGAGTAGGAGATCGTCAGGTCGGCACTCTGGATTGCCGCCAGCCCATGCGAAGCATGGCGGTAGGCGGCGGGCAGCGAGACGGGGTTGCGGGTGTGGGCGCAGCCGCGCAGGGTGAGGTTGGGGATGCAGCCGGGCCCGTGCGCACGTATGCACTCCTGTCCTGGCCGGAAGTAGTAGACGCCTGACGTGCAGGCCGTGTAGCCATGCACGCTGATCAGCACGGGGGCGCGCTTGCGCATCACGCTCAACAGCTCTGGGTCCTCGAACTGGTGCAGGTGCACGACGCTGGGCGCGCAGTCCATCGCGCCGGCGAGCCTCACCTCCGGCGTTGCCTCGTGGTTGAACAGCTCCGGGCTGTGATGCACGGTGATGTCGCTGATCGCGCCCTCTGGCTCAACCCGGGCAGCGAGCACGTGCACAGCGAACCCTTCGCGGGCGAGCGCTGCGGCGCTGGCGATGGCGTGCGTTGCGACCCCGCCGTCCCTTGTCCAGCGCGGTGTGACCAACAGCACCGAGCGAGGCTCTACAGCCATGTGCTCACCGCACGATCATAGCCAACGACCACAGGCCGTTTGATAGGGCAAACCGCGCGATGCACGGCGTGTCAGCCGGCAATCTGGAAGACTCGCAGCGTGCCAGCCCAAGCCGACTCGCACGCCGCAATGGCGGCCACGGAGGGGCGGCCGAAGGTGCTCTACGTGATGGGCGCCGGACGTAGCGGCAGCACGATCCTCGGGGTCGCCCTGGGCAACTGCGAGGGGGTCTTCTTCGCGGGCGAGCTCGACCGCTGGATTGCTCGGGCCGGTGTGCCCCGCGATGGTCGCGAGCGCCGGCGCTTCTGGGCGGGCGTGCGCACGAAGGTCGAGCAGGCGCCCGAGCTCGCCGGCGGGCGCGCGACGGTGCTGGAGCGCTCCTCGGTGCTGCTCGACCCCCGCAAGTGGCTCGCGCGGCGCCGGCTGCGTCGCCGCTACCGACAGATCTCCGAGCAGCTCTACCGTGCGATCGCCTCGGCAGCTGGGGCCGAGATGATCGTCGATAGCTCCCACTATCCGCTGCGCGCACGCGAGTTGCAGGCGCTTGAGGGCATCGATCTCTACCTGCTCCTGCTCGTGCGCGACCCCCAGGCTGTGGTCGCTTCGCTCGGACGTCGCGATGTCCCCGAGCGGCGCTTCGGGCTCGTCGCCGCCAACGCCTATCTGTGGCTGACCCATGCGCTGTCGGTGCTCGTCTTTCGCCGTCATCCGCGCGAGCGGCGCATGCTCGTGCACCATGAGGACTTCCTCGCCGACCCCGAGCAGGTCGTGCGCGAGATCCTCGGCCGCTGCGACTGTTCGGCCGCGCTGCCGGATTTCAGCGCTTTGCAGACCGGAGTGCCCTTTCACGGCAACCGCCTGATTCACACGGGTGTGGTCGCGCTTGGCGGGCACACGGCTCCCGCGGCGCGCAGCTCCAGGGTCACGGCGCTGCTGCAGCGTCCCTGGGTCGCGGTGCTTGCGCGGCTGCAGCCGGCACTGGCTATGCGCGAGGAGCGAGCGCGTCGGGAGGGCATCTAGAGTGCGCGACTCGATGGCCCCATCCTCCACGCCCGAGCGCCCCAAGGTCGTGTACGTGATGGGCGCCGGGCACAGCGGCAGCACGATCCTCGGCATCACGCTCGGCAATTGCGAGCGCGTCTTCTACGCAGGCGAGGTCGAGGAGTGGCTCGTGAAGTCCGGGCAGCCGCCCTGGGCAGGCACCGAACGCTCACAGTTCTGGAGCACCGTGACTCAGTCGGTCGAGGGTGAAGATCTGTTCGGCGCTGAGGTCAATCGCGTGATCGAGCGTTCCTCGGCGGTGCTGCGCGTCGACCGTTGGGCAAGGCGGCGTCGTATGCGGCGGCGCTACCGCGAGGTGGCCGAGCAGCTCTTGTGTGCGATCGCGTCTACGGCGGGGGCGACGCACGTGGTCGATACCTCGCACTTCCCCCTGCGCGCCCGTGAGCTCGCGCGACTCGATGGGATCGACCTCTATCTACTGTTCCTGGTTAAGGATCCTCAGAGCGTGGTTGCCTCCAACACCCGCGAGTTGAGCGCGCACGAGCTCGCCGAGCGTCGCTATCGGGCGCTGGTGATGAACGCCAACCTGTGGCTCACACAGCTCGTCTCGGTGTTCGTCTTCCTGCGCCATCCCCGCCGGCGGCGGCTGTTCTTGCGTTATGAGCAGTTCATCGCCGATCCCGAGGGGGTCCTGCGTCAGATCCTCGACTCCGTCAACTCCGATGCTGCGATCCCGGACCTGTCCGCATTGCAGGTCGGTACGCCACTCGAGGGCAACCGGATCATTCGCTCCGAGACGATCGCTCTGAAACGCTCCAGTGGGGAGGCCCCGCGCTCCTCGAAGATCACGAGCGTCCTGCAGCTGCCTTGGAAGCCGCTCCTCGCCAGGCTGCGCCCCGCCGTCGTGGTTTCAGAGCTAGGCGAGCAGATATTTGCGGGAGGCGCGTCGCACAGGCGGCAATGAGGTTCTGGGGTTACAGCGGCGCTTTCTCACTCGCTGCTCGAGGTATTCAGCAAAGCGCTAGCTACTTCGCCTGAAGGTCGCCGACAAGCACGCGCTTGGACTTCGCCGTCTTGCCGTCCGACGTCGTCACTCGGGCGCGCGTCTTCCACTCAGGATCGCCGTCCTTGAACGAGTAGTGCGGCTGATAGAGCGTGATCGAGTCGTGTGCGGGGATCTCATGCGGTCCAGGGGTGCCGCGTGGAAAGGGCGATGGGAACAGGCTGTGCTGACCCCCCTGGTCAACGGCTCTACGCTCAAGTGCGTCATCTTCGCAAGGTGATCGCTGTGATTTGTGATGTGGAACATCACCACGGGTTCATTGATTCGCTCCGTGAGCGGGGTCGGCGGATGCGAGACCATCATCGGGCGCATGGTCACAGTGATCCGGGTGCCCCACGTTCGCCACTCGCGGATCAACTGGATCGCAAGCCCGCCTGTCGCGATGAAGGCGGCATATAGGGCTATCCCGGTGGTGGTCGAGAAGGCGAGCACCATCCTAGACTAGCCTTCGTACCAGCCACGGTTTGCTGGTCCGCCGCGTTGCGTGACCACCACGAACGCTGATCGTCGGCATCCAGGCGCCTAAGCTATAGCGCGACTTTCGGCTATCCGAGCCGAAGGGCTGGCCCGGCAAGTAGAGCACGGTTTGCGCGCTGAGCAGTTTCCCCACTTTTTCTCCGCGACGAGCTGGGACGTGTTCTGATGGACGCCCAACAAGCGTTCTGGCGAACCCGGCTGGAGATACATCCTGAGCGCGTCCGGTGGTGGCACGGTGCGATCTTCGCCCGCCACTTCCCAGACGATGGCGGGCACTTCGTCGAGAGCGCGCATTCTTCGGGGTGGTCACGGATGCTGGTGGAATGCGTCAGATCGAGGGCAGCCAGCCCAACGCCCTGCGCCGGGATCTCACGAAGGTCTGCGCGTCCTTTAACAGCGAGATTGTTCGACTGGATCAGCAGAACGTCACGATCCTTGAGAAGACACGAGTCGTAGCCGCTCTGTACTCAGGCATCCTCCGCGTGCATCCCTTTGCTGACGGGGTCACCGCACGGCTTTCGTGGCACTCTCGGCTGCACTGTGGTCGCTGGGACTCCCCGCTGTCGAATTCGCTGATGACAAAGACATGACCGACCACGACAGTGCCGTGGCACCAGCACTCCTCTCCTCTGATGGGGACGTCGGGCCGTTCGCGTGGCTTCTAGCGATGCGCATTGAACGCGCGAGAAAGCCCGCGACGTGAGATACCCTCAAAGCATGGAGAGCGACTCGCATCCATCGAAGGACGTCGCAAAGATCGCCCGCGGCGGCAGACTCGTGGACGCAACCCCAGAGGCCATCCGCGAGTTGGCCGAAAGCGCGATGCTGCTTTCCCAGGGTGCGCGCCGTGCGATCGAGATGAAGCGCGAAGCCCGCAGCGCGGATCTCGACGTGCCGGCTAACGCAGCAGCCGCCGAAGACTGACGCAGACGCTCTGGAAATGCCGCGCGAGCTTGGGTCGGGCGAACACGGCTAGAGCCGCCTCAAATCGTCCGAACAGTGCGCGCTACGGGCGCAGGGGCTCTGCTACAGTGCCCGCCTCATGGCCGAGCCTTCGGTGCCCTTCCTGAGACGCGCGACGGGGGCACTCTCGCGGCGTTTCGACCGTCCTGAGCTACTCGCCACGATCTATGCGGGCCCGCGCCGCGAGCTGCACGAAGAGATCGCGATCCGCGCTGTGCTCGGCGCCTGTCTGGCAGGCGAGGCGACCTACGTCGACGTCGGCACGAACCGTGGCCAGGTGCTCGGCGAGGCTGTGCGCGCGGCGCCGCAGGGCAAGCACATCGCTTTTGAGCCGATCCCCGAACTGGCGGCTGAGGTCACTGCTGCCTTCCCCACCGTCGACTGCCGCGAGATGGCGATCGGGGCGCAGCCGGGAACGGCCGAGTTCTGTCACTTCAAGAGCCTCGACGGCTGGAGCGGGCTGCGCCGCAGCCCCGAGATCAGCGACGAACGCGGCGACCCCGAGTATCTGAACGTGACGATCTCAACCCTCGACGTGCAACTCGCGGGGCTCGCGCCGCGGGTGATCAAGATCGATGTCGAGGGCGCCGAGCTCGACGTTCTCGAAGGCGCGCGCACGATCCTGAGCGAGGCACGACCGCTGATCATCTTCGAGCACGTCGAGCGCGCTTCCGCGCTCTATGGCGCCGCGCCGGAGGCGCCCTACGATCTGCTCCTCGAACTCGGCTACGAGGTTCTGCCGATCACGGGCGGTGGGCCGGTCACGCGCGCGGAGTTCGCGGGCGATGGCCCGATCGTGAACTGGCTCGCGCGCCCGCTGCCCGCTGCCCGCTGAAGCGTTACCCCTGAGCTTCGACGACGGGCGCTTCTTCCACCGGCGCTGCCGGTGGCCCCACGGTGAGCGTGAACGGAGCGCTCGTGCTGCCGAGGCTCTCCGCGTCGGCAGGCACCCGGACCCGCAGCGTCCAGCTGCCCTGGCGGGTGAAGCTGTGCGTGATCGAGAAGGAGCCGTCCGCTTCCACGATCGCCGAGTCGAGCAGGCGAAAGCCCGTGCCGGAGGTGTTTTCACGTTCGAGGAAGACAACCGCTCCCGGCTGTGCCGGCAGCAGCGTGCCGGTGAAGCTGAGCGGGGTGCCCGCTGCCGCGCTGCCGGGTGGAGGGTTCAGCGTGAGGTCGTATTTGACGCCCTCAAACAGCGGCGTCGAAACCGTGGTCGGGCTGCTCACCCGGTAGGTCGTGTTCTGTAGCGGTGAGACTGTGAACTCATAGGCGCCACCTTCGTCGGTGGTGGTTTCGGCAACGGGCGCAAAGGGATGACCTGGCGTGCGCGAGAGCAACTTGAGGCTCTGGCCGGGAGTGCCGAGCGCGACGCCGGTGATCTGCGCCGGCTGCCCCGAGGAGACGGGGTCGGCTGAGGAGGCGATCGTCAGTTGGGGGTTCTGCGCCTGGGCGATCACGTAGGTGAGCGGTTCCGAGGCGCCGGCGATCTCGCCCCTCGGGTGGATGACGACGCGCACGCTGACCTCGCCCGGGGTCCTGAAGCCGTGGCTGATCGAGAAGGAGCCGTCTTCCTGCACCCGTGCGAAGGCGATCGGGTGCCACTGTTCGTCGGTTGTTGAGTACTCGCGCTGCAGCGTCACGCGCTCGCCCGCTGCGACTGGGGTTACGGTCCCGGTGAAGGTGAAGCGGTTGTGGCGCGCGCTGGCGGCGCCGGCTCCGGTGCGGGTTGCCAGCTGGGCTCCGCTCGGTCCGCTGAGCGTGATGAGCGGTGCGACCTTGACCGCGACGCGGGCGCGCTTGGCGCCCGGGGCGCGGGCGATGAAGATCGTGTTGGCAGTGACCGTCAGGTCGGGTACCTGAAAGCTGCCGTCCGCTGCTGTGCTCGCCGTCGCGACTTCGCTCATGCCCGAGGCGTGCCCGCGCTGAAAGACCGTGAGCGGCTGGGCACCAAGATCGGCCGCCGAGGCGCACTGCAGCTTGCCCGAGAGCGTCACGCTTGCGCCGGCGATCACACGGGTTGAGGATGCTTCGAGGCTGATTTGGCAGCTGCCGTGGTGGCCGCTTCCACGCGGGTGGCGGGGAGACTGTTCGCCTTCGCCGGGAGCACTTTCTGACGGCGTCGTTGCGGGTGCTTCTGTCGAGGTCCCTGTGCGTGCTTCTTGGCGTGCTCGGCGGCGGGCTTCGGCGAGCTGCCTGCCCGTCGCTTCGCCGCTGGTGGTGGATGCGCCTTCAGCGGGGGCGGTGCTCGCCGACCCGCTGGCCGGTGCGATCAGGCCCGCGAAGGCGAGCGTTGTGACGAGCAGGGGCAGGGCGGCGCGACGAGGAGCGCAGGGCATAGAGGGTGTCCTTCGACGAGAAAACAGGGGATGAAAGGGGCTCGTTCTCGCTATCGACGCCTAGCGGAGGAACCTTTACGCCCTTCTGAGTAGCTCTGGACACCTTGGGCGTCTGCTGTGTACGGAGACGTTCACCGTGGGCCAGCTCACGCCTTTGGGCGCGGCGCGAAGCGGGCAAGCGATCACTATGTTTGCGGCCATGTGCGGGATCGCTGGGAGAACGGACGACCCCGACGGGAGCGCGGTGCGGGCGATGTGCGCCAAGCTGCGCCATCGTGGCCCTGACGATGAGGGGGTGCACAGCGATCGCGCCGCAGGTGTAAGCATCGGCATCAGGCGCCTGGCGGTGATGGATGTCGAGGGCGGGCACCAGCCGCTCAGCAACGAGGACGGCTCGGTCTGGGTGTCCTTCAACGGTGAGATCTATAACCACCGCCAGCTGCGCGACGATCTACGTGCGCGCGGGCACGTCTTCAAGACGAGCGCTGACACCGAGGTGATCGTGCATCTCTATGAGGAGTACGGCGATGCGCTCGTGCACGCGCTCGAGGGCATGTTCGGGCTCGCGCTGTGGGACGAACGGCGCGGGCGGCTGTTGCTCGCACGCGACCGCTTCGGCGAGAAGCCCCTCTTTCTACACGAGCAGGATGGCGAGCTGACCTTCGCCTCGGAGCTGACCGCGCTGCTGGAGGTCACGCCGCAGCTACGCGAGCTCGAGCCGGCGGCGATCGATGCCTTCTTCGTGTTCGCCTACGTCCCCGGTCCGGGCACGATCGTGCGCGGCGTGCGCCAGCTGCCGCCAGGGCACATGCTCACCTGGGAGCGCGCCAGTGGGCGCTCGCACGAGCAGCGCTGGTGGTCGGCGGGCGAGCGCGAGATCGCGCCCCCGGAGCGCTTTGAGTCGCTCGTGGCCGAGGCACAGCGGCTGTTCAAGGAGTCGATCAGCACACGTCTCGTCGCCGACGTCCCCGTCGGGGTCTTCTTGAGCGGCGGGGTCGACTCGACGCTCGTGGCCGTCGCCGCCGCAGAGGAGTCCTCCCAGCGGCTAAAGACCTTCACGATCGGCTACGACGTGGGCGCTGTCAACGAGACAGCACAGGCGCGCCACACCGCCGACTTCCTCGGCAGCGAGCATCACGAGCTGACGCTCACCCAAGAGCAGGTCGCCGAGCGCACACCCGCGCTGCTTGCCGAAATCGACCAGCCGCTCGGCGATCGGGCGCTGATACCGCTGAACGCGCTCTCGGAGTTCGCCCGACCACGGGTCACGGTCGCGCTCGGCGGCGAGGGGGCCGATGAGCTGTTCGGCGGCTACCCCCGCTACCGCTGGTTGGAGCGGGGCGCCCACCTGCGCGCGGCACTGGGAGAGCCGGGCTCAGCCGCGATCGCGGGGCTGCTGCGCGGCGTCGGGCGCTCCGGGCGCGGTAAGCGGATCGCTCAGCGCCTGGGCGAGGAGCCGATGCTCGAGCGTAATCTCGACTGGGTCACCGCTGAGCGTCGGCGCGCGCGACAGGCGCTGTATGGCCCGCGCCTGGCTGGAGTCGGCGCAGAGCGCGTGCTCGATGACCTCGCGGTACGCGCGGGTGAGCTCGACGAGCGCTCACCGGTGCGCTGGCTGATGCATCTAGACCAGGTCGATTACCTGCCCGACAATGTGCTTTTCAAGACCGATCGTGCGGGGATGCTGGCTTCGCTTGAGATTCGCACTGTCTTTTTGAACCGCGAGCTCTCGGAGTTCGCGGCCTCGGTTGACACCGCGGTACACCTCGGCGGTGGCGGCAAGGCGCTCGTGCGCGCGATGCTGCCGGAGGGCATCATCGCCCCGCGCCGCTTCGGCGGCTACCGCAAGACGGCCTTCCGGGTTCCGGCTGCGGACTGGCTGCGCGGGCCGCTCGCGCCCGTGATGCAGGCGCAGCTCGAGGGTGGCGTCCTCTACGAGGAGGGCTACTTCGACCGCGAGGCGGTTGCGGGGCTCGTGCGCGAGCACACGGCGCTGGGCGCCGATCACAGCGATCAGCTGTGGCCGCTGCTGTCGCTTGGCTTGTGGGTTGACCGCTTTTGTGGGCGCGATGAGCGCTAAGCCGCGGCTGCTCATTCTCACGCCCGACTTTCCCCCGGCACCAGGGGGGATTCAGCTGATGGCGCATCGCTACGCCGCCGGCATCTCGAGCTTCCAGACACGCGTGCTAACGCTGCAGGCGCCCGGTGCGGATGCCTTCGATCGCGAGAGCGGCTGCGCGGTGCGGCGGGTCGGCGCGAGCGCTCTGCCACGCAGCGTGCGAGCTGGGCTGCTCAACGGCCTCGCGTGCGCCGATGCGCTCAGCTTCCGCCCCGATGTGACGCTCTGCATTCACATCGTCACAAGCCCCGCTGCTGCGGCGATCCGCGCCGTACTCGGCACGCCCAATGTGCAGGTCTTCCACGCTGAAGAGATCGGCGCGCGGCCAAAGCTCGCGGCCTTCGCCGTGCGTTACGCCGATGAGGTGATCGCCGTCAGCGCCTACACCGCGGGCTTGATCGCCGACACGGGGGCAACGCCCGCGTCGCTGCGCCTGATCTCCCCCGGAGTCGACATTCCCAGCGAGGCGAGCCCCGAGCCAGTCGATCGCCCGACCTTCATCACGGTTGCGCGGCTCGAGGAGCGCTACAAGGGTCACGACGTGCTCGTACGTGCGCTCGCGCTCGTGCGCGCCAAGATCCCCGATGTGCAGTGGGTTGTCGTCGGCGACGGTTCGCTGCGTCCCGGCATCGAAGCACTGGCGCGCTCCTATGACGTGCTCGACTCGACCCGCTTCCTCGGCGTCGTCAGCGACGAGGAGCGCAACAAATGGCTGCGGCGGGCGCAGATCTTGGTGATGCCCAGCCGACTGCCCGCCGGCGGCTTTGCGGGGGAGGGCTTCGGCATCGCCTTCCTCGAGGCTGGCGCCTACGGCAAGCCGGTCGTGGCCGGCAACGTCGGCGGTGCGATCGACTCGGTCAGCGACGGCGAGAGCGGGCTGCTCGTTGATCCCCTCGACCCGGTGGCGGTCGCCGAGGCGATCACGCGGCTGCTGGGCGATCCCGAGCTGGCCGCCCGCCTCGGCGCTGCGGGGCAGCGACGCGCGCAGGGCTTTGCCTGGCCGGTGATCGTCGAGCGCATGGAAGCGGTGCTGCACGAGCAGCTCGCCCGTCGATGAGGGTTCTCTATGTCAACCACACCGCGGAGATCAGCGGTGGCGAGCGCTCGCTGCTGAGCCTGCTGGGCGCGCTCCCCGACTCGGTCGAGCCGCTTGTGGCGGCGCCTGTGGGACAGCTGCAGCAGGCCGTCAAAGGGCTGGGCATCCCGGTCACGAGCATTACCGGCACGGCCGGCAGCCTGCGCTTGCACCCGCTGCACACGCCGCGCGCGCTCGCCGAGATGGCGCTTGCAGCAGTGCAGGTGCGCCGCGCAGCCCGGCGCTTCGAGGCCAAGGTGGTGCACGCCAACTCGATCCGCGCAGGCATCGTGCTCGCGCTCGCGCGCCCGCGCGGGGCGGCAAGGATCGTGCATGTCCGGGACTGCCTGCCGCCCGGGCGGCTGACAAACGCGACGATGCGCCTAATCGCAGCGCGCACGACGATGATCATCGCCAACTCGCGCTACACGGCCCGCTCGGTTGAAGCCGCGGCCCCGGGTGCGCAGGTCGAGGTGATCCACAACCCGGTTGACATCAAGCGCTGGGATCTGGAGCACCTCGATCGTGATACCGCGCGTACGCGCCTGGGGGAGGCAGCCACGCGTGATCTGCTGCTCGGCGTGGTCGCGCAGCTGACCCCGTGGAAGGGGCAGGACACCGCGATCGAAGCGCTGCGCCTGCTCTGTGAGGAAGGTCGCGACGCACACCTGCTGCTGATCGGCTCGGCCAAGTTCGTGGCCCGCTCGACACGCTTTGACAACGAGCGCTACCTCGCCCACCTGCACGAGATGGTGTCTGCTGCGGGCCTCGAGCAGCGTGTCTCGTGGTTGGGCGAGCGTGAGGACGTTCCCGAGCTGATGTGCGCGCTCGACGTGCTGCTGCTGCCCTCATGGGAGGAGCCCTTCGGACGGGCACTGATCGAGGCGATGGCTCTGGGGGTGCCGGTGATCGCCACGAACGTGGGGGGTCCCCCGGAGATCCTCAGCGACGGCCAGGAGGGCTATCTGCTCGACCCGCGCGAGCCGGGTCCGTGGGCGCAGGCGATCGGCAAGCTGGCCGATGCGCCCGACCGTGCAGCTGCGATGGGTGAGGCCGGTCGTAGGCGTGTACAAGCGCACTTCACGCTTGGGGGGCACGTCGCGGCGGTGCTGGCGCTGTATGAGCGCGCGCTGGCCGCTGAGAACCTTGTTAGCGGTCCGTGAACGAGCTTGCACCAGCTCGCCGGAATCTTGCATTGTCCAGATAAACACCCTAACGTTCACGACTCACTGCACGAGGGGTCGCGCAGAGCGGGGAGCTGGAATGTGGTATCGGCGCATCTAGACTCGGCTCATCAGGCGGATCCCGAAAGCGAGCAAGGATGCCAGCCACCTATCACCTCACCCACTTGCGCACGCTCGAGTCCGAGGCGATTCACGTCATGCGCGAGGTGGTCGCCGAATTCGAGCGCCCGGTGCTGCTGTTCAGCGGCGGTAAGGACTCGATCGTGCTGCTGCGCCTGGCCGAGAAGGCTTTTCGCCCCGCGCCGCTGCCCTTCCCGATCATGCACGTCGACACCGGGCATAACTTCCCCGAGGCGATCGAGTATCGCGACAGGCGCGTTCGTGAACTCGGCGAGCGGCTGATCGTCGCTTCAGTCGAGGACTCGATTCGCGAAGGGCGTGTGGTCGAGCAGACCGGTCCGCGCGCCTCGCGCAATGGCCTGCAGACGGTCACGCTGCTCGATGCGATCGCCGAGCACGGCTTCGATGCAGCCTTCGGCGGCGCGCGCCGCGACGAGGAGCGCGCACGCGCCAAGGAGCGCATTCTCTCCTTCCGCGACGAGTTCGGACAGTGGGAGCCGCAACGCCAGAGGCCTGAGCTTTGGAGCCTCTACAATGGACGTATTCGCAAGGGGGAGCACGCGCGGGTATTCCCGATCTCGAACTGGACCGAGCTCGACGTGTGGCAGTACATAGCCGAGGAGGACCTTGAGGTGCCTTCGATCTACTTCGCGCACGAGCGCAAAGTTTTCGCGCGCGATGGAATGCTTTACGCGGTCAGCCCGTTTATTGAGTTGATGGAGGGCGAGCAGCCATTCACTGAGACCGTCCGCTACCGCACCGTCGGCGACATGAGCTGTACCGGGGCAGTCGAGTCGCACGCGGCGACGCTCGCCGAAGTCGTCGCGGAGATCGCCGCGACGGAGGTCACCGAGCGCGGCCAGACGCGCGCCGATGACAAAGTCACGGAGGCCGCGATGGAGGATCGCAAGCGGCAGGGGTACTTCTAGTGAGCGTTCCCAGCCAGCCATCAGGGGTCCTCAGCAATGGCAACGGTAAGGCGGTCGAGCAGGGGGCGTCCGTCGCTGTACCGCTCGTCGGGGAGAGCGCCGAGGAGGCCTTCCGCCGCCTGACCGAGCGCCCCGCCGACCTGCTGCGCTTCGCCACAGCCGGCTCGGTCGACGACGGCAAGAGCACGCTGATCGGGCGCCTGCTCTATGACTCCAAGCAGGTTCTTGCCGACCAACTCGCGCACGTCGAGCAGGCGAGCGAGCGGATGGGGCACGACTTCCTCGACCTCTCGCTGCTGACCGACGGCCTGCGTGCTGAGCGCGAGCAGGGCATCACGATCGATGTCGCCTATCGCTACTTTGCCACGGCGCAGCGGCGCTTCATCATCGCTGACACCCCCGGCCACGAGCAGTACACGCGCAACATGGTCACCGGTGCCTCCACCGCAGACCTCGCGATCGTGCTGATCGACGCGCGCAAGGGCGTAATCTCGCAGTCCAAGCGTCACGCCTTCATCAGCTCGCTACTCGGCATCCCGCACGTTGTGGTGTGCGTGAACAAGATGGACCTGGTCGATTTCGACGAGGCGGTCTTCGACAAGATCGTCGAGGAATTCGACGACTTCGCGGCGCGCCTTGAGATGCCCGATGTGACCTTCATCCCGATCTCGGCGCTGCTCGGCGACAACGTCGTCGAGCGCTCGAGCTCGATGAGCTGGTATCAGGGCCCGCCGCTGCTCTACCACCTCGAGCACGTGCACATCGCCTCCGACCGCAACCTGATCGACGTGCGCTTCCCGGTGCAGAGCGTGATTCGCCCGCCCTCGAGTAGCGTCGCGGACTACCGCGCCTATGCAGGGCAGGTGGCCGGTGGCGTTATGCGCCCCGGGGACGACGTCGTTGTGCTGCCGAGCGGGCGGCGCACCACGATTGCCGCGATCGACACCTTCGAGGGCGAGGTCCAGGAGGCCTTCCCGCCGATGTCTGTGGCGCTGCGACTGACGGATGACATCGACGTCAGCCGCGGCAGCATGATCGTACGCACGCAGAATCAGCCGACAGTCGCCAACGGCTTTGAGTGTCTGCTCTGCTGGATGTCCGAGCAGCCGCTGAGCGCCAAGCGCCGCTATCTCGTCAAGCACACCACGCGCACAGTGATGGTCGGCTCAGTCGATGTCCGCTATCGCATCGACGTCGAAAGCCTGCGCCGCGATGAGGATGTGAAGACGCTTGAGCTCAACGACCTCGCGCGCGTGCAGCTGCAGCTGAGCGCGCCGATCGCCTTCGACTCCTACCGCCGCAACCGCGTGACGGGCAGCCTGATCATCATCGACGAAGCGACCAACGAGACGGTCGCCGCGGGTGTGATCCTCGACACTGAGGTCGAGGGCGTCATCGAGGAGCCCAAAACTGAGCGCAGCCCTAACGTCAAATGGCAGGGCTCGCGGATGACACGCGAGCGCCGCCGCGAGGCGCTTGGTCACGGCGGCGCGACGCTGTGGTTCACGGGCCTGCCGGGAGCTGGCAAGTCAACGGTCGCCGCCGCTGTAGAGGAGCGCCTCGTCGAGGCGGGTCAGCCCGCCTTCCTGCTCGACGGCGACAACCTCCGCCACGGGCTCAACGGCGATCTCGGTTTCGACGAGGACGCGCGCAGCGAGAATGTGCGCCGTACGGCCCACGTCGCGCGCCTGTTGGCGGAGTCGGGCACGATCGCGCTCGTTAGCCTCGTCAGCCCCTACGCCGCCGACCGCCAGGCCGCGGCCGCGCTGCACGCCGAAGACGAGCTCGGCTTTCTCGAGATCTACGTCAACGCGCCGCTGGAGCTGTGCGAGGAACGCGACCCCAAGGGCCTTTACGCACGCGCTCGCTCAGGTGAGCTGGCCGGCCTCACGGGCGTCGGCGCGCCATATGAGCCGCCTGCAGCCCCAGACCTCGTGCTGTGCAGCGACGAAACCGTCGAGCAGGAGGTCGAGCGCGTGATGGAGCTGCTCGCCGCGCGCGGCCTCATCAAGCTCAACGACTAGCGCCTCTAGCCTTTCTTCGTGGAGCCCGGCGCTGCCTTCAGCGGCAGGTGCGGGCTCGAGCCTGGCGCGAGCGGGCCGGGCTTCGGTTCGACGAGCACGCGATAGTTGCCCGAGCGGCGCACCCTGACGATCGTGCTGAAGCGCGAGAAGGTGCTCGTGGCGCGCTTGACCCTCGTCGTGAACTGCGTCGCGAAATGCGTGCCCTTTTCGGACTTGCCGGGCCGTACGGCTTTGGCGAGCTGTAGCCGTACCAGCGCTCCGACGACGGTCGCAGGCTTGACGGTGCCATAGACACGTACGAGCCCAGAGCTGGCCGATCTTGCGCACGTGGAAGCTCACCTTGACCGCGACGTGCTCGGTCATCACAGCGCTGAAGATCGGCCGCGGGTCGAGCGTGGCGATGCGCAGCTGCGCGCTCTGGAAGAGGTTCGTGACGCGGAAGGAGAAAGCCCCGAGTGAGTTCGTCGTGGCAGGAGCGCTGACGGTCACAAATGGTTCGAGGTACGGGAAGGGGCTGCTCTGCAGCACGAGCTCGACGACCGCCGACGTTCAGGCCGGTGAGCCGACCGCTGATCAGGAAGGGGCTCCCGTATACGTCGACCCGCGTTTCCTTGGGCACTTCGATCTTGTTGCCGCTTGTATGGGGTGCGAAGACACGGTCGCGGCCCAGTGTCTGGCCCGCGCTGTTGGTCGCGACCACGCGGTAGTGGAAGCCCACCAAAAGCCCGCTGATGGTCTGGCCGACCTTGATGGCAGTGGTGCCCGTGGGGACCGTCGCTGTTGGGGTGGCCGAGCCGTAGGCAAGCGTGGGCCCGTATTGGAAGAAGTAGGTGGTTTCGAGGCCACGCGGGTTGACAGTTGCCTGCAAGAGACCCGAGGTGCCGTGCACGTGCGTGACGGTGCCAGTGGCGACCCGCGGCGGCCCGGCACCGAGCGCGGCCGCCTGTGCACCGGTGGGCACAGCAAGCGCGAGCAGGACGAGGAGTATCGCGCTCGCGGCGAGACCTCGCGTGGTGTTCTTGCTGGTCCTCATGTGATCCCTCTCCTGCTATCGGGGTTCTTCGCGTCCGTTCAACCGATCGTCGGCTCGCTCACCACGCGTTCGTGGCCTGCAAATGTAACCCCACCGGTGCGCTCTTCGTTGCGGTGCGGTCGGAGCTCTTAGGCTCACTGGGCAAGTAGAGATAAAATTGATAGGATCAATGAGGAATTGATCCCGAGCCCCGGAGCGCCCCATGATCCTCCTGATCGCCATCCCTGTTTGGATCCTCGCCGTCTCGCTGATCGTCGGTCTCTGCGCAACCGCCCGCTACGGCGATCTCAAGCACGCTGCGGCATTGGCCGGGTGCTTCCAGGAGGGCGTCGAGCAGCGGCCAGATGAGCTGCTCCACCCCGCGCTCGCGCCGCGCCACATAAGCGCGCATCGCACGCGGGCGGTAGAGGGCAGCGTGCGCGCACATCGCAGTAGTGCAGTCGTTTAGTACTTAGGCGGTTTTCACAAGATGATCACGTCTGCGGACGCGATCGCCTCGACCATGTGCGCAGGAGCGTGCGCGCCTGGACGGCGTGCGCGGCGGCTTCAGTCCGTTTGCCCTGAGCGCATCACGAGGTAGTCACACTGTCCAGCGAATCGATCGCCCACCCAGCGCCAGCCGCAACCGCGAGCGTCATTCAGTGCACCAGCTGCGGGGCGCCGATGGGCTCCGACCAGCGCTACTGCCTGGAGTGCGGCGAGCGTCGTTTGCCGACGAGCGGGTTTCTGATGGGTCGGTGGTCCAGTGCTTCGGCGCCCGAGTCCGCTCGGACCGCCCCACCCTCTGCGCCGCCAGTGGCGCCTGTCGCGACAGGCGGGGGTGCTCCGCGCGGCGGAGCTGCGCTAACGGTCATCGCCGGCGTCGGTGTGCTGCTGCTCGCGATGGGCGTCGGGGTGCTGATCGGCCGCTCGGGGTATGCCAAGCCGAGCGCCCGCGCCCGCTCAGGTGATCACGCGTGGGCTCGGTGGCCGGCGGCGCCGGAGCGCCGCCGCGACGCGAAACCTTCACGAGTGATTGGCCGGCGGGGACGACGGCTACACCGTGCAGCTGCAGACGCTGCCGCTGCACGGGCACGACGGTGGCGCCGTGCAGGCGGCAAAGTCCGCCGCGACGGCTAAGGGCGCGAAGGGCGTTGGCGCGCTGAAGTCCGAAGAATTCTCAAGCCTCACCGCCGGTAACTACGTGATCTACTCGGGTGTCGAGACCACGAAGAAGCGCTGAAGCCGAGAAAGCGCTCGCCGGGCTGAAGGCGAGAGCTTCCCGGGTGCAAGCGTGATCCATGTCGCAAGCGGTCGCAGCGAGGCTCCGGTGCGGGAGGCAAGACCCCGGGCGCCGCCTCCTCCGGCTCGGGAGGCGAGCTCGAGCCTCGCTAAACCGGCCCGCCGGCGTCGGTGCTCGAAAACCTGCAGACGAGCAAAGGCAAGAGCTATGAGGAAAAGTCCAAGAACCTCCCTAACGTGTTCGAAACGGGCTAAGCGGATGGGGCTCTCGGAGATGCGATCGCGTCGTAACGGCGGCGCCAGCGGAGTCACATGCGCCCATCGCCCCGACCGAGCCGCCGGCGTCCGCATCTGGCGACCGGCGACGCGGAGCTGCGCCGCCGCCGCGACGCGCTCGCCGAGCAGGTCACCGAGCTGCATTGGGACCTCGGCGGCCTCGCCTACGAGATGGCGATCCGCGACCACTTTCGCCTCGACGTGCTCGTCCGCCGCGCGGCGGTGCTGCAGGAACGCGACGCCGAGCTGGCCGAGGTCGAGCGGCTGCTGCGGATGGAGGAGGACGGCATGGCGGGTAGCTGCCCGCAGTGCGCCGCTCCCCACAGCCGCGGCGCGCTGTTCTGCTGGCAGTGCGGCACGACGCTGATGGAGCGGCTCCCGAGCGGCGCCGTTGCCGAGCAGGAGGGTACGACGGAGGTCATCGAGACCCTGCTCAGCGGACACTCGACACGAGCCTCTGTCTTCGGCGCAGGAGTAGCGGCGGGAATCGGGCGTCCGAGCTCTGCAGCGAGTGCGGCTCGCCGCTGGCCGCCAGCCAGCGCTACTGCCTGAACTGCGGTGCGCGCGCGGGGGCTCGCAGCCCGCAGCTGCTGGCGCTGCTGCGGCGCATTTCCGAGCAGCCGCTACCAGCGGAGCTAGTGGGCACCGAGCCGGACTCCAACCAGGGAGATCAAGGCTTGCGCGCTCACCCTCTGCGGGTGCCCTCACGCCGCGTCTCGGCGCTGCTGGTGCTCGGCTTCCTCGGCTTCGGTGTGCTGCTCGGCGGCGCGGCCGGCTCGCGTGTATCGGACACGCTCGCGGCCTCGGTGGCGCCGTTGAAGCTGGTGCTGCGCGGCGAGCCCGAGCGCCGCGAGTCCGCGAATCGCTCGAAGCTCATCGAGCGTGCCGAACGCCTGAAGCGCGCGCCCGAATCCGAAGCACCGCCGGCTGAAGAACCGGCAACGCCGGCGCCGGCCGCGCACAAGCACCACCCCGGCCGACAGCCTCGAACTCGAGCGCCAAGGAAGGAGAATCCAAGAAGAATCAGCACGCCCGCTGCGACCGCTACGAAGCTGCCGCCGATCAAGCACGTGTTCGTGATCATGCTCTCCGACGAGCCCTACGCGGCCGTGTTCGGCCCCGCCTCAACGGCGCACTATCTGTCAGGAACGCTCGAGCACCGCGGGACGCTGCTCGTCCGCTACGACGCGGTCGCGCACGAGGAGCTCGCCAACGAGCTCGCGCTGCTCAGCGGCCAGGGGCCGACCGTCGAAACGGCGGCGAACTGCCCCACCTACAGCGACCTCGTTCCCGCCACGCCCGCGGCCGACGGACAGGTCTCTGGGCAACGGCTGCGTCTACCCGCCGCCGACGCAGACGCTGCCTGGCGAGCTGAGCGCCAAGCACCTCAGCTGGCGCGCCTACGTCGAGGGCATCGACGAAGGCGCGCCGGACAGCCTGCCGGCTTGCACGCACCCCGCCGCTCGGGCAGCAGCGATCCGAGCGCGGTCGGGCGGCGCCAGCAGCGGTCCCTACGCGACGTTCCGCAACCCCTTCGTCTACTTCCACTCGATCATCGACTCGCCCGCATGCGCGACGCGACGATCGTCGGCCTCGGCGCGCTGCACGGGGACCTCGCTGCGACAAGCGCACGCCGAGCTTCTCCTACATCGTTCCCGACCGCTGCCACGACGGCAACCCGACGCCCTGCACGCCCGGCGCGCCGGCAGGGACTGGCGCCAGCCGACGCCTTCCTCGGCACGAGTCGTGCCCGACGATCCTCGCCTCGAAGGCCTACAAGCAGGACGGCCTGCTTGTGATCACCGTCGACGAGGCGCCGTCGAGCGGAGAATTCGCCGACTCGAGCTCCTGCTGCGGGCAGCCGACGCTTCCCGAACCTCTCCGCGGGCGAACGCAGGCGTGGCGCCGCGCGGCGGCGGGCACGGTCGGCGCGCTGCTGCTCTCGCCGTTCGTCAAGGGCGCGATCACGAGCCAGGAAGCCCTACAACCACTTCTCGCTGCTGCGCACGATCGAGGATCTGTTCGCCCTCAAGCATCTCGGCTACGCGGCTCTACCCGCGTGAAGCCGCTCGAAGCCGCGCTGTTCTCCGCTCAGACGCCGGCGAGCTCGCGGTAGGTGACCGCCTGTGGCGGCCGCCGGCACGAGCCAAGACCCCCTCGAGCGCGAGCATGTGGCGCGGGTGCTGGAGGTAGGCGGGGTGCACGTCGAGGCGCAGCGTGTCCGTCGGCAGCAGCGCCCCGAGACGCAGGAGCGGCGGCGAGAAGACGCGGTTGAAGGAACCGGAACCGGCGAGGCTCAAGGCTGGCGACAGCGCGCCGCTGCCCTCGCTTGCTGCCTGCGAGCGTGTGCGGTGCACGCGCAGCAGGTCCGCCCACCAGCGAAATCTCAGTGCAAGCGCCGCGCGCAGCGCCGGGGTGTAGGCGTAGGCGGGCGCGACGAAGCCGTCGGGCTCGATGCCTGCGAGCTTCAGCACGCGCCAGCCCGCGTGCACCGCCCGGCGGGTCTCCTCGCCGTCGAGGCCCGCGAACTCGCCGCGCGGCGCGCGTGCAGACGTGGCGTGAGAGACGCCGCGCGGTGCGTGCTGGAAGCCGTGCTGGGCGATCGAGTCGCCGCCGCGGCGCTCGAGCAGCCAGTCGACCATCGCCGGCGAGCGCTCGCCGAGCGGGTGCAGGTCGCGCGCGGGGATCACCAGCAGCGTCACGCGGTCGACGCCGTGGTCGTCGAGCCAGTCGCGGATCAGCGCGCAGCGCTCGAACGTGGCGGGCTCGATGCCGTGCAGCGCGACGGCGATCGTGCGCGTATCTGTGCGGCTGAGCGTCGAGCATCCCTAGGCCGCCAGTTCAAGAAGCTCGTCTGCGGCGTATGTTGTGCTGCCCCCCTGCCGAGAGCGTGGTGATAGCCGGCGCCAGGCGCTCGAGCGCGCGCTCCCAGGTGCGCTCCCGCGCCGCCGCGAGCCCGCCGCGCGCGAGACGCTCGCGCAGCAGCGGCGAGCGCGCCAGCTCGAGCACCGCCGTCGGCCAGCGCCTCCCGCGTCGGCTGGCACAGCAGGCCGCTGACACGGTGCTCGATCAAGCGACAGCGGGCCGCCCTCGGCGACGGCGACCACCGGCAGGCCGCTGGCCTGCGCCTCGAGGATCACCTGCCCGAAGGTGTCGGTGGCGCTGGGGAACAGGAAGATGTCGGCGCTCGCGTAGGCGCGCGCGAGCTCCTCGCCCTCGAGCCAGCCGAGGAAGGTGGCGCTGCCTCGCCGAGGCGCTCGCGCAGGCGCTCCTGCTCGGGCCCGCCGCCGGCGAGCACCAGGTGCAGGCGCGGCTCGCGCGCGTGCGCCGCGAGGAAGGCGTCGGCGAGCAGCTCGACGCCCTTCTCGCTGGTGATCCGCCCGGCGTAGAGCACGTTGATGCTCTCGCTGGCGGCTGCGCGTCGCGCAGGGCCGGGTCGAAGCGCGCGGTGTCCACGCCGCGATCCCAGCGCAGCACGCGCTCGGCGCCGACCCCGATCGCTGCGAGCGCCTCGTCGGAGGCGGGGCTGGGGGAGAGCACCACTCGCAGGCGCCGTAGAAGGCGCTGACAGCCATCGCCATCGCCTGCTCGAGCGTCGGCCTCGCCCGAGCGCAGCCCCGCGTAGGCGGTCAGCTCGGTGTGGTAGCTGCCGATCAGCGGCAGCGCCAGCGCGCGCGCGAGCAGCGCCCCGCGACGCCCGCCGGCCCGGGCGAGCAGACGTGGATCGCGTCGAAGCGCCCGTCGGCGAGCGTCTGCACGGCCGCCGGCAGGCTCGGCACGCCGATGCGCAGGCCGGGGTAGAAGGGCACCTCGATCTCGGCCACCGCCGAGAGCCGCCGGTCGACCTCGGGGTCGGTGCCGACCACCTCGATCTCGAAGCCGGGCACGCCGCGCTGGCGGATCTCCTCGATCGTGCGCGTCACGCCGTGGGTCGAGCCGATGCCGTCGGCGAGGATCGCCACCCGCGGCGCTCGCCGTCCTCAGTCGCGCGCCCGCTATCGCTGCCACGCGCTCGAGGGGTAGGGGATCGCGGCGAGCTTCGCCTGCTCGTTGGCGAGGAAGGCGGTCGCCGGGGCGTAGGGGATCGCGGCGATGCACGCTTCGAACAGGCCGCCCGCGGCGCTGAGCACGTTCGCATCGCCGCCGGCCGCCGCCGACCGCGACCTCGACGGCCTCGCGCAGCTTGCGCTCGTGCACGCGGCAGGCGCGTCGATAGAGGTCGGAGTGGCTGAAGTCTTCGCTCCTGCATGTACGCGATCAGGCCGCGCTCGTCGAGGTGGTCGAGCTCCACCGCGCTCAGCCACGCGCGCAGCAGGCAGCGCGCGTCCGCGGGCGTCCAGCTCAGCGTGGCGGCGCCCTGGCGCGCGTCGGCCTCGCGCAGCAGCCGCCGCATCATCGCCATCACGCGTAGCGGATCCGGGTCGTGGTCGCTGTCGAGCCGGCTCGTCCAGTCCGAGCGAGCGCGCGGCCAGCGCGATCGCGGCGTGCGCCCACTTCGCCGCGCTGCCCTGCGCGCCGCGCGCGATCACGCGCCCCGCGCGCATGTGCGCGAGGAACTCGGCGGGCGTGCTCGCGGCGGGGGCCTCGGTGAAGGTGCGCCCGATGTCCACGCCCGCGTGGTCGTCGCTGCCGCCGATGCCGATCCCGTCGCGCGTCACCACGTAGGTCGCGGCGGGGCGGTTGAGCTCGCGTGCGCGAGCGCCGTTGCGGATCTCCCAGACCGCGAACAGCTCGGCCAGCCGGCGGCGGTGGCGCGCGCTGAGCGGCGCCGCGACGGTGTAGTAGGGGTGGGCGAGCGCGCAGGCGATCTCGCGCTCGTACATGTAGGCCGCGCACAGCTCCACGTCGCCGCGGTGGGCCTGCAGCCACTCGTGGTCCTCGGGTGATCCCGTAGCAGAGCACGTGCACCGCCTGGGGCTCGCCGCGGAAGTGTGCGGTGAGCTCCTCCGAGATGAACACGTCGGGACGGTCGGCGATCTCGAGCACCCCGTCGATCGTGTCGTGGTCGGTGATCGTCACGAAGTCCATGCCGCGGCGCTTGGCCAGCTCGTAGACCTCCTCGGGCGGCGTTGCGCACTCGGGCAGCCCGAGCGCGCGCTGCACCCCGAGCCGCGACTCCTCCGAGGCGGTGGAGTGGCAGTGCATGTCGACGCGCGTGAGCGTCGCTGTCGCTTCTGTCGATGCCCGGTCATCCATACCAGACAGATTTCCCTGCAAAGAGCGTTTTTTTGTGACCAAGCGGCAATGATCGTGTGAAGCGCTCGTGAAGATTCGCGCGGCGCTGTTTCTAGTGCGGCGACGGGCCCAGCGCGCAGCGCGCCGAGGGCCGCACCGATCGCGCCGGCGCAGCAGCAGCGTCACGACGACGCCGCGCTTGCAGCGAGAGCAGGGCCGCGACCGCGGCGGCCCGAGCAGCGCGAACTGCCAGGTCTCGCTCGAGCGCCAGCGCCAGCGGCACGGCCGAGCCGATGATCGCGCCGGCGGCGCAGGGCGCCGCTCCGCCGAGGAAAGCGAGCACGCGCCGGTTCATCGAGCAAGCGCTCGAAGCGCGCGGCGCCGAGCAGGATGAAGGAGAACGAGGGCGCGAAGGCGACCAGCGCGGCCAGCAGCCCGCCGGGCGATCCCGCCGGCGGCGTAGCCGACGGCGGCCACCGTCTGGGTGACCGGCCGGGGGTGACCTGCCCGAGCGCCACCGCGTTGAGGAACTGGCCGTGGCTCATCCAGTGGTAGGTGCTGACCGCGTCGGCCTGCATCAGCGGCACGATCACGAAGCCGCCGCCGAACGCCAGCGCGCCGACCTTCAACGCGGTCCAGGCGAGCGCGCAGCGTGCCGCCGGGGCGCGAGCCGCGGCGGCGAGCGCGATCGCGAGCGCCGGCCGGAGCGCGCGCCGCGAGAGCACGCGCCAGACGTCTCGCCGAGCAGCGAGCTCGATCGCAGCCGCAGCGCGAGCAGCACGAGCACGAGCCACGGACCGCCGAGCGCCGCGGCCACGCGCGCCGGCGAGCACCGTAGGCGAGCGCTGCGAGGCGTCGCTCGTGGCCCGGCGCCGCGTCAGATCGGTCGCGCGATCGCGAGCCCGGCGCGCAGCGCGACCGCGGGAACGGCCGCGCCCGCGCCCATCGCCGGCGCCGCGCAGCCAGCGGGCGGCGATCCCGACAGGAACAGCACGGACAGCGCGAGGATCAGCACGAGCCCCGGCAAGATGAAGCACGAGGCCGCCGAGCAGCGCCCCGCGCGTGCCGCGCAGACGCCAGGCGCAGTAGATCGCGAGCTGCGTCGAGGCCGGGCCCGGGCAGCAGGTTGGTGGCGGCGATCGCCCGCTCGAACTGCAGGCTCGTCAGCCAGCGATTGCGCGTCACGCACAGCTCGCGCAGCAGCGCGATGTGCGCGGGCGGCCCGCCGAAGCCGATGCAGCCGATCCGCCCCCACTCGCGCGCGATCTCCGCGAGCAAGGACGCGGCGGCGAGGCACTGGAGATCGTCGTGCCGCGGCATTGCGCGGCAGAGTACGCGCTCGGCGCGCCGCGGCACCATCTAAGCTGTCGCGCGCGTGCATCACGCACCCCGATCTCCTACTTCCAGGCGGTCATCCTCGGCCTCACCCAGGGCGATCGCCGAGCCGTTCCCGATCTCGAGCCTCGGCCACGGCGGTCGTGCTGCCGCGTCTGCTCGGCTGGAACATCCACCAGAACGACAAGTTCTTCCTGACGTTCCTCGTCGCGACCGCACCTGGCGACGGCGCTCGTGCTGCTGCTGTTCTTCCTCGAGGACTGGGTCAAGATCGTCAAGGGCCTGCTGGCGCTCGCTGCAGATGCGCGAGATCCGCGCCGACGACACCTACGCACGGCTCGGCTGGCTGCTGGTCGCGGGTACGATCCCGGTCGGCGTCATCGGCCTGCTGCTGGAGGAACCGCTGCGCAAACTGTTCGCCTCGCCGCAGTTGGCGGCGGCCTTCCTGATCGTCAACGGCGTATCGCTGCTGCTGCTGTTCGAGCGCCTGCGCCGACGCCCGCCGCGGCCCGGGCGACTACCAGGCGACGTCGACGGGCGCCTGGCGAAGCTCAGCTGGCGCCAGGCGATCGCCGTCGGCACCTCGCAGGCGGCCGCGCTCGTCCCGGGCATCTCGCGCTCGGGCTTCTCGATGGGCGGGGGCCTGCTCGCGGGGCTCTCAAACGAGGACGCCGCGCGCTTCGGCTTCCTGCTCGCGACGCCCGTGATCTTCGCCGCGGCGGCGCTGAAGCTCCCCGAACTGCTCGGCTCAGCCGGCAACGGCGTGCGCGGGCCGGCGCTCGTCGCCGGCCTCTGCGCGGCGGTCACGACGTTCTTCGCGGTGAAGTTCCTGCTGCGCTTCTTCCAGACCAACCGCCTGACGCCGTTCGGCATCTACTGCATCAGCCTCGGCGCGATCTGCACGCTGGTCTTCGCGCTCGGGCGGCTAGGCGGCCGTCGGCGGCGAGGCTCAGCCGCGCTCGGAGCCGTGCGACGGCGCCGGTCTTCGGCCCGGTCTGAAACCAGGCGAAGGCGAAGCAGGCGAGCGCCACGACGAGCGCGGCGATGCCGTGCTTGGTGTGGTGGTGGTTGGCTTCGGCGCTCGTCGCCGAGACGTGGCCGGGGAAGAACGAGGGCAGCGAGTGCGCGGGCTCGACGAAGTAGATCACGGCCACGACGATCAGCAGCACGCCGAGGATCACGGCCGGAACGACCAGCTTGCGCAGGTTGGCGTTCATCGCCGCAGGATCCTAGAGCACGATCGCGCCCACGGCGGTGTCTCGCGTCGCATGCCGCCATCATGAGGGTCGATGCCCGATGCCAAGAACCCCGCCGAAGATGTTCGAGACCCGCAGCCAGGCCTGGAAGGAGGTCGGCCTGCTGCGCCAGATCAGCCCGCAGCGTGGTCAAGCGCGCGCGCCTCGAGGCGCTGCGTGCTGCTGCCGCTGTTCGTCGGCGGTCGTGGTCCTCTACGACAACCGCGTGAGCCTGCTCGGCAAGCACGCGCGCCGGCCACGCGCACGGCCGCAGCACCGGCGCACAAGGAACTGGAACCGGCGCTCGAAACGCCCGTGACGGTGGTCGACGGTGATCGCGCTGGTGATCCTCGGCTGGGCGATCGCGCGCGACATCGGGCGCGGCCTCGGGCCGGCGCTGTTCCGGCGTCTGGACCCGGCCACGGCGGGCACCGTCGGCTTCCTGATCCGCCTCGCGACGGTCATGCGTGGCGCTGCTCGTGGCGCTGCGCGTGGCGGGCATCGAAGCGCGCACGCTGGCCCTCGGCGGCGCGTTCACCGCGGTGATCTTCGGGCTCGCCGCGCAGCAGACGCTCGGCAACCTGATCGCGGGCACCGTGCTGCTGAGCGCGCGGCCGTTCCGCGTCGGCGAGCGGGTGCGCCTGCAGGGCGGGCCGCTGGCCGGACAGATCGAGGGCACGGTCAGCTCGCTGGGGCTGCTGTACACGACGTTCGCCACCGGCGACGACTCGATCATGGTGCCCAACAGCGTCGTGCTGAACGTGGCGGTCCTGCCGCTGCGCGAGCCCGAGGCGGTCAACCTGCGCGCGCGCCTGCGCGCGGGCATGACGCCCAGGCGACCTGCAGGAGGTGCTCGAGAAGTCGCTGCAGACGCCGCTGCGCGACGCGCCCCGGATCACGCTCGAGGAGCTCGACGGCGAGGAGGTCGTCGTGCGCATCGCCGCCACGCCGCGCGTGGCCAGCCAGGGCCGTCACCTCGCCAGCGAGCTGCTCGCGATCGTCTCGCGCGAGACGCGCTCACGGCGCGGAGGCCACGCCGTAGCGCAGGAACAGGTGCGACTCGCTCTCGCAGCACGCCGAGCAGCTCGAGCTCGACCGGCGGGTCGAGCTCGCGCGCCGGCGAGGATCCGCAGCGCCTCGCCGCTCGTCGGCTCGCCGCCGGCGAGCTTCGGCGCGAGCGACAGGAACAGCTCGTCGACGCAGCCCCGCCGCGAGCAGCTCGCAGCGCGAGGTGGGGTCCGCCCTCGCACAGCAGCGTGCTGCACCGCGAAGCGCTCGCGCAGCTCCGCGCAGCGCCGCGCGGCAGATCGAGTCGCCCGTCGCGCGCGGCGCGCATGTAGTCGACCTGGGCGCGCGGTCGCGGGCAGGCTCGCCGGCCGAGGAGGTCAGCATCACCACGAGCGCGCTCGGCTCGGCGAGCAGCGGGATGTCCTCGGGCGAGCGCCAGCCGCCGGAGACGATGCAGGCCAGCGGCTCCTCGCTGAGACCCCGCTCGCGTCGCAGCGCGACGGCGGTCTCCGTCGGGGATGATCCGCCCGTAGCGCTCGGCGCGCACCGTGCCCGCGCCCACCAGCACGGCGTCGACGGTCGCGCGCAGGCCGTGGAAGAGCTCGCGGTCGGCGCGGTTGCTGATCGGCCCCGAGCGCCCGGCGAGCGTTGCGCGCCCGTCGACGGTGCTGACCATGTTCAGCATCACATGCGGGCGCGCACCGCTTGCGGCGGGGCGCTCCCACAGGCCGAGCTGCTCGACGATCTGCGCGGCGCGCTGTCTGTGTCAGGCGCGGCGAGCAGGCGTGTCAGAGACGCCGGATCCCCGTTGCGCTGCGGCGCCGTCGTGGGCGGCGGCTCGGCCATCGGTCCAGCCTAGCCGCGCAGGCGCGCTGTAAAGGGCTCGTGGCGCCCGCGAGCTCGGCAACATCTCGATGAACACAGGCGCACGATGACGTGCTACGGTCGTGTGGAATGGCCGGCAGATATGACCGGCGAAAGTAGTGCAAGCGCTCGCAGGTCGAAGCTTTGAGAAGCATCCTCCGCGTAGCAGCACGCACATACCGTGGAGGAGTTCACACACATGCCTACCGGCACCGTAAAGTGGTTCAGCGACGACAAGGGGTTCGGCTTCATCACCCCTGATGACGGCGACAAGGACCTCTTCGTCCATCACACCGGGATCAACGGCGAGGGCTACCGCTCGCTGCAGGAGGGCGCCAAGGTCTCCTACGACCCGGAGCAGGGCGACAAGGGCCCCAAGGCCGTAAACGTCCAGACGATCTAGTCGCGGGACACGCGGTTTACGTTGTCGAGGGCTCGCTTCGGCGGGCCCTCTGCGTTTCTCGACGGATAATCTGGCGCACGCTCAGCATGACGGGCGACGCCAGCACCCTTCCCCTCCGCGAGACACCCCAGGCGGGGTCAGGACGTGGTTCGCTCGCCGCTCGTCGGGGTCGCCTGCGGGCGCGCTGGCGCGACGCCGACTCCGGGATGCTCGGCGGTGCGATCGCGCTGCTCGCGATCGTGGTGCTCAGCCTGTTCGTGGTGCGTGATGGCGGCCGACCGGCCGAGCCTGCTCGCGCCGACGACCCACACCAACTTCTACCCGCACTGGATGGCCGGCCCGCTCGGCGGGCTGTGGCCCGGCGCTGACCGAGCAACAGCGACGACGCTGAAGTACCTGTTCACGGGGGCGATCGTGGTCATGTACGTCGGCTATCTGGTCGCGCTGCGCGCGCGCGCCGCGGCTGCCCGCGCGCTGGATCGATCGCGGCGATCCTGGCGGTGCACGCGATCTTCTTCCTCTCGCCGCCGCTGGCGCTGACGGACATCTTCAACTACATCAACTACGGGCGCATGGAGGTCGTGCACCACCTCAACCCGTACACCACGATCCCGATCCTCGAGCCGCACAACGACCCGGCCTTCATCCTCAGCAACTGGCATCAGCTGCTGAGCCCCTACGGGCCGCTGTTCACGCTGCTGACCTTCGCGGTCGTGCCGCTCGGCGTCGCGGGCTCCTTCTGGGCGCTGAAGGGGATCCTCGTGCTCGCCAGCCTCGCCACGATCTTGCTCGTGTGGAAGTGCGCGCGGCTGCTCGGGCGCGACCCGCGCGGCGGCGATCGTGCTCGTCGGGCTCAACCCGATCGTGCTCGTGTGGGGGCTGGGAGGCGACCACAACGACTTCCTGATGCTGCTGTGCATCATGCTCGGCTTCTATCTCCTGCTGCGTCGCACGGCGGTGTGGTCGCGGTCGAGGCGGATCGACCCGCCGAGCGCTCGCCGCAAGGGCTGGCGTGGCCTTGCTGCTGCCGCTCTCAGCGACCGAGCTCGGGGCCGGCGCGGCATTCGTTATGGCGGCTGCGTTCAAGGCCTCCGCCGGGGTCCTGATCCCGGTCGTGCTCGCGGGGCTGCTGCAGCTCCACGCCGCGCTGGTCCAGGTGCTGATCGGGATGTTCGTGGCGGGATCGGTTGTCGGGGCGGCCAGCCTGCTCGCGTTCGGTCTGCACATCCCTGACCTCAGCACGCAGGCCGGGTGGTGACGCTCGAGAGCGTGCCCAACCTGATCGGCCTGGCGGTCGGCGCGGGCGGCGAGACCGACACGCATCCACCGCTGATGAGCGCTGCGCTCGGAATCTCAGTGATCGCTCTGCTGCTGGTTTGCCTGGCGTCGGCGCGAGACCGATCACAGCCGACGGGCTGGGCGAGCGTCGCGCTGCTTGTCACGCTCAGCTGGGTGCTGCCTTGGTACGTGCTGTGGGTGCTGCCGCTGGCCGCACTCTCGGCCTCGCGGCGGCTGCGCGCGACGGCGCTTGCGCTCGGCGTCTACCTGATCGTCGCCTGGGCGCCTGTCTCAGGTCTGCTCTGGAACGCGATCGGTTTCCATCCGGAGAAGACCTCGCTCGGGCGCCTGCACCAGCGCTACGTGCGCGAACTGCTGCATTAGATCGCCCTCGGCCGCAGGCGGGCGCCGCTCGCGCTTGCGTTGCGCCGCCTGGCGCTTGGCTGTCAGCCGGCGTACGCGCGAGGCCTTAGTCGGCTTGGTGGGCCGACGGTGGCGTGGGACGGCCAGCGCGCGCTTCATGCGCTCAGCCAGCCGCGTGAGCGCGAGCTCGCGGTTGCGCAGCTGTGAGCGCTCGTCCTGTGCGACCGCCACGATTCGCGGGCCCGCACGCGCGAGCAGACGCGCCCGCTGGGTCTCGCTCAGCGATGGCGAGGCGAGCACGTCGAAGATCGCTTCAACGCGCGAGGCGGTGACGTTCGCGTGCTGGCCGCCGGGGCCCGAGGAGCGGCTGGTGCGCAGCGTTACCTCCGCGAGCGGGATCGCTAGCGTGTCGTTGATCTCGAGCAGCCGTCGGGGGCTCTCGGGCTCGCTCACCCGCCGCTGCCCCTACCGCGCATTAGCCCGACTGCTTGGCCGAGAGGTCGTGCAGTGCGCGCACGCGCTGCTCCTCGCCCTCGGGGACGCGCCCGTCGCGCCCGATGTAGCCGTCCTTGCCGCCGGCGCATAGGTAGACGGCGTCAACATCGCCGACGTTCCGAATCCGACGGATCGTGGAGGCGTCGACGCGAGCAAGGCCGCCCTCGTCGAGCTTGTGCACTGAGCCGTCGCCGAACTCCATCTCGATCGATCCGCGGTGCACGAAGTAGAGCTCCTCCTGCTCGTCATGGAAGTGCGAGCCCGACTCGATCCCGGGAGGCAGCACGATCGCGTTTACGCCGAAGGCGGTCACGCCGAGGCCCTTGCGCACCTTGCGAAAGCCAGGGCCGTCGCCCAGGTCCGTCGAGGTTTGCGACCGCGTAGCCCTCGCCGCGCTTGACCTGCGGATACTCGCTCGATGCCTCCATCTGCGCCTCCTTTAGTGGTCCGCCACGGTTCCGCCCTCGGGTGAGAGCGGGCGGCCCTCCTGCGCCCAGCGCCGCAGGCCGCCGGTCATGGAGTATGCCTCGTAGCCGGCCGCGCGGAAGGCCTGCGCTGCCATCTGCGAGCGCGCCCCCACACGGCAGTAGAACACTACGGGGTGCTCGCGCGCGACCGTGGCGGCCTCGCCGGAGAGCGCGACCAACTCGACGTGGCGCGAGTCAGCGATGTGTCCGGCCTCACGCTCGTATGGCTCGCGCACGTCGATCAACTGCACCTCCGGATCCTCGCGCTGCCACTCCTGCACGCGTGCCGGCTCGACCTCAATTGTGTCCTTTTGCTCCAGGCTCATGCCCTGAGCCTAGCGACGCCGACTTGCGCTCTGCCTGCCTCAGGGCGCTCCGTGCGAGGGGATGATGCGCGCTAGTAGGCGGGGGGTTCGCGGTAGGGGTCGCGCTCGACGAGGACCTCCCTGCGTCGTGGCGCCCAGGCGAGCATGTAGATGACAGACAACACCAGCCCGGCGATCCCGACGATCATCAGGATCAAGCCGACGGTCGGCAAGGAGATGCCGGAGGTGGAGGCGGTGACCGCGTAGCGCAGGATCGCACCGGCAGCGATCAGGAAGATTGAGGTTCCAAGAGGCATGAGTCCCGATTACCCAAATCTCCGCCTACGCAAACGCGAAACGACCCGCACCCTGGCAGGAACAGCGCTCGCGGGCGCGCTCATCACTAGGATCAAGCCCCATGCAAGCGGTTGGTGAGACCTACACAATCCCCCAGGAGAACCTCGACTTCTGCGCGACGATCGCGCAGATCGCGCGCGAGAAGATCGCTCCCCGTTCGGCTGAGATCGACGAGCAGGCCGAGTACCCCTGGGACATCCGCAAGCTGCTCGCCGAACAGGACATCCTGGGGCTGCCCTTTCCGACGGAGTACGGCGGTACCGGCACGGGCACGCTGATGCTGAACATGGCGGTCGAGGAGATCGCCAAGGTCGATGCGGCCTGTGCGCTGATCCTGATGGTCCAGGAGCTCGGCACGCTGCCGATCCAGCTGTTCGGCTCAGATGAGCTGAAGGAGCGTTTTCTGCCGCGCTGCGCGACCGGCGAGTGCTCCCCGGCCTTTGCACTGTCTGAGCCCGAGGCGGGATCGGACCCGGCGGGCATGAAGACGACCGCGGTCAGGGACGGCGATGAGTGGGTGATCAACGGCACGAAGAACTGGATCACGAATCTCGGGGTGGCCGACTTCTACATCTGCTTCGCGGTCAGCGACCGCGAGACGCGACGCCTGACCGCGTTCGTCGTCGAGGCGGATCGTCCGGGCTTCAGCGTGGGCAAGCTCGAGCACAAGCTGGGGATCCGCGCCTCACCGACCGGACAGCCGATCTTCGAGGATGTGCGGGTCCCGCATGAGAACGTGATCGGCGAGGTCGGCAAGGGTCTCTCGGTCGCGCTCGGCACGCTCGAGCGCACGCGTCTGGGGGCCGCCGCGCAGGCGGTCGGGATCGCCCAGGGCGCCACCGACTACGCGGTTGCCTACGCACGTGAGCGCCGCCAGTTCGGCAAGGCGATCAACGAGTTCCAGGCGATCCAGTTCAAGCTCGCCGACATGGAAATCCAGACGGCCGCAGCACGCGAGCTGCTCTACAAGGCCTGCGCGATGGCCGACCAGGGACATCCGCAGCGCGCGAAGTACTCCTCGATGGCGAAGGTCTTCGCCTCCGATACCGCGATGGCGGTCACGATCGAGGCGATCCAGGTGCTCGGCGGCTACGGCTACGTCAAGGAGTATCCCGTCGAGCGCATGATGCGCGATGCGAAGATCACCCAGATCTACGAGGGCACCAACGAGATTCAGCGCGTCGTCATCGCCCGCACGCTCAAGTAGTGGCGCTCGCGCGCTTGCTCCCTGCGCTGCTGCATCCGGGCTACCCCGATGAGGCGCGCCGGATCGTGCAGGAACCGGTCTTCCGCGCAGCGGTCGCCGCGCAGCGACCGAGCGGTCGCTTGCTAAACGCGGGCTGTGGCGAGGGCCTCTACAGCGCTTTCCTTGAGTCCTTTCCCGATCTCACCGAGATCGTGGACATGGACCTGGCGATGCCACAGGTCGCTGCCAAGCGCTCAGATCCACGTCATAGAGACATCGCCGGCTCGGTTACGCAGCTGCCGCTGGCAGATAACTCGGTCGACTGGATCCTCTGTACGGAGGTGATCGAGCACGTGGCAGATGATCGCGCTGCAGCGCTCGAGTTGGGACGGGTACTGAAGTCGGGCGGCTTTGCGCTCGTGAGCGTGCCCACGCCCCCGGCGCCGCACGACCCGGCACACGAACGTGAGGGCTACACCCTCGCTGAGCTGGGTGACTTGCTCGCGCAGGGGGGTCTGGAGGTGGTGTGGCATCAATACTGCTTTCATCTGCAGATGAGATGGCTCGTCACCCTCTGGCGATTTCAGCACGAGCGACTTGGGCGCGGACGCCGCAGCCTGATGCCGCGGATCTTCGTGCGCGCCTTCGGGTTGATCGACCGCAGGCTGCAGATGGGCAAGCCCTGGGATCTGGTCGTCCTCGCGAGGCGGTCATGAGCATCGTCGCAGGCGGCTAACACCGCTATGCGCCCGCGTTTTTCATCGGGTTCCCCGCGCAGTCTGCGCCGTGCGGGGCTCGCAGCGCTGCTGTCGCTCTCGCTGGGGCTCGTCGTGCTGGTTGTGGGACAGGGCTTCAGCTCGATCGGGGTTGTGCGCGCGCTCGAGGACATTGCCCTCGGCGTGATCGTCGCCGCCGCGCTGATGGGCAGCGTGGCCTTCGTGGCGGTGCGCATGGCGGGCTGGCGCGACCCGGAGTCCGAGACGGAGTTCGAAGAGATCGTGCGCAACTCCGAGCTGCTCGCACGCGAAGGGCTCGCGGTGGCACCGGAAGAAAGCGACTTCCTCGATCTCGACCCGCTCGACGACGGGGACTTCGAGGAGCTCGTGCGCGACGCGCTCGACGACCTCCCGGACCTGCTGCGCAACGCTCTTGCGGCATGTCGCGGTCGTGATCTCCGACGGCGGGCGACGCGCATGCCTACGGCCTCTACCAGGGCGACGGCGCGACACGCGACAACGCCCACGACCGGATCGTGATCTTCCGCGACACGCTGCGGCGCGACTTCGGCCACGACCCCGACCTGCTGCGCGACCAGGTCACGCGCACGGTGCGCCACGAGCTCGCCCACCATGTCGGCTTCGACGAGCTCGGCGTCAGCCGGCTCGACCTGTACGACGGCCGATATATTGGGATCAATGGGGGTCCCCGACTTCTTCATCGTCGGACACCAGAAGTGCGGCACGACGGCGCTGTACGAGATGCTGCGGGGCCACCCCCAGATCTTCATGCCGGACGTGAAGGAGCCGCGCTTCTTCGCCCCCGATCTGCGCTCGCGCCTGCGACCGGACGACCGGAGCGTCCGGCCGACAGCCGCGCGCCCTACACGCTCGAGGACTACCTCGCGCTGTTCGCCGCTGCGCGCGCCGGACCAGCTCGCGGGCGAGGCCTCGCCGCAGTACCTGCGCTCGCACGCGGCTGCCGGCGCGATCGCGGAGGTGCAGCCGCAGGCGCGGATCATCGCGATCCTGCGCGAGCCGGCGAGCTTCCTGCGCTCCTTCCACCTGCAGTTCCTCACGCCAATCAGGAGACCGAGACGCGACTTCGCCGGGCGGTCGGCCTGGAAGCGACGCGGCGCGAAGGCAAGCAGATACCGCGCGGCTGCCACCAGCCCAGCGAGCTCGCCTACTCCGAGCACGTCCGCTACGTCGAGCAGCTGCGGCGCTTCGAGTCGGCCTTCGGACGCGAGCAGATGCTGGTGCTGATCTACGACGACTTCCGCCGCGACAACCAGGCCAGTGGCCGCGAGATCCTGCGTTTCCTGGGCGTCGACGAGACCTACCCGATCGCGGCGGTAGAGACGAAACCGCTGGGTGAGGTGCGCTCCGGTGCCCTGCACCGGCTGACGGGGGCGGCGCGTCGCGCGCGCAGACACCCCGCGGCAGCGGGCCCCGTCGGCGCAGCGCTCGGCACGCTCAGCGCCCTGCCGGCGCGTTCGAGCACGCTGCGCGGGATCTCGCGCAGGTTGACCTACACCGAGCCTCCTGCGCAGGACCCAGAGTTCACGATCGAGCTGCGCCGGCGCTTCAAGGGCGAGGTCGCGGCGCTGAGCGAGTACCTCGAGCGAGACCTGGTCTCGCTGTGGGGCTATGACAGCATAGGCTGAATGACCACCCCAACAAGGAGCCTCACATGCCTGAAGCAGTGATCGTCGACGCCGTCCGCACGCCCATCGGGCGCGCGGGCAAGGGCTCGCTGAAGTCCGTCCGCGCGGACGACCTCGCCGCGATCCCGCTGAGGGCGCTGATCGAGCGCAACCCCGAGCTCGACCCGAGCACGATCGTCGACATCATGATGGGCTGCGGCTTCTGCGAGGGCGAGCAGGGCTACAACGTCGGGCGCGTCGCGGCGCTGCTCGCAGGCATCGACCACCACGTGCCCGCGACGACCGTCAACCGCTTCTGCGCCTCCTCGCTGCAGACCACGCGGATGGCCTTCCACGCGATCAAGGCGGGCGAGGGCGACACCTACATCGCGGCGGGCGTCGAGGCCGTCTCGCGCGCCGGCGGCGGCGCGCCGTTCGAGTTCAACCACGCGGTCGACGGCTCCGAGGGCTCGGCCTACGACGTCTACATCCCGATGGGCATGACCGCCGAGAACGTCGCCGAACGCTGCAAGGTCAGCCGCGAGTCCCAGGACGAATGGGCCGTGATCTCCCAGAGCCGCGCGGTCGAGGCCGTCGGCAGTCGGCCACTTCGACCAAGGAGATCGTGCCCGTGACGGTGCCGGCGCACAAAGACGTCGACAAGGAGGGCAACGAGATCGACGTGCCCGAGACGGTCGTCAACGGATGACGACGGCCCGCGCGCCGGGCACCACGATGGAGAAGCTCTCGGCGCTGAAGCCGGTGTTCAAAGAGGGCGGCACGGTGACCGCGGGCAACGCCTGCCCGCTCAACGACGGCGCGGCGGCGCTGCTTGATCATGTCCGATGAGCGCGCGAAGGAGCTCGGGCATGAAGCCGCGCGCACGGATCGTCGCCTCCTCGGTGGCTGGGCTCCGTCCGGAGATCATGGGCCTCGGTCCGATCCCCGCGATCCAGAAACTGCTCGAGACGACGGGCATGACGATGAGCGACATCGACGTGGTCGAGATCAACGAGGCCTTCGCCGCGCAGATCGTGCCCTGCAAGGAAGAGCTCGGCATCGACGACGACAAGCTCAACCCGTTCGGCGGCGCGATCGCGCTCGGCCACCCGTTCGGGATGACCGGCGCGCGGATCATGACGACGCTGCTCAACGACCTCGAGACGCTCGACAAGACCTACGGCATCGAGTCGATGTGCGCCGCCGGCGGCATGGGCATGGCGATGCTCGTCGAACGCCTCTAACCGACTCGCGAGCGACCCCGCTGCCGCGGCATGTGCGCGGTGGCGGGGTGCTCAAGCGACATGGGCGTCCCCGATTTCTTCATTGTCGGCAACCCGCGCAGCGGCACCACGGCGCTGTATCAGATGCTGCGCCAGCATCCCTCGATCTTTATGCCGGACTTCAAGGAGCCGCGCTTCTTCGCGCCTGACGCTCAGGTGCGCGCGCCCGACCCAAACAAGCCCTCGGTGCGTCCGCGCACGCTCGAGGCTTACGAAGCGCTGTTCGCACCGGCGCAACCGGGCCAGCTAACGGGCGACGGCTCGCCGCAGTACCTGCGCTCCCCGCACGCGGCTGCGCTGATCGCCGAGCAGCGCCCCGATGCACGGATCATCGCGATCCTGCGCGAGCCGACCGCCTACCTGCGCTCGTTCCACACCCAGTCGGTCCAAAGCATGGTCGAGACCGAGCGCGACTTCGCGCGCGCGTTGGCGCTTGAGGACGCGCGCCGGGCGGGGCGCGAGCTGCCGCCCGGGGTCGAGAACCCAGCTTGGCTGATGTACTCCGAGCACGTGCGCTACCTGGAGCATCTGCGCCGCTACGAGGCCGCACTTCCCAGCCGAGCAGATGCTCGTGTTGATCTATGACGACTACCGCGATGATGGCGATGCGACGGTGCGCCGCGTGCTGCGCTTTCTCGGCGTCGAGGAGGAGATTCCGATCGAGTCGGTCGTGACCGCACGCGAAGCGCGCCAGGGAGTGCGCTCGCCGACGCTGCACAAATTCACGCGCGCGATGCGGATGGCGCGCAACAACCCTGACCGCTCAAACCCCGTGATGAGCAAGCTCGGGCGGCTCGCGCCGAAGCCCGTGATCGAGCGCGTGGCGACGCGTCGTCTACACGCAGGCACCGCAGCCCGATGCGGCCTTTCTGCTCGAGCTGCGGCGAAAGCTTCAAGCCCGACGTGGTGGCGCTCAGCGAGCACCTCGGCCGCGACCTCGTGCAGCTGTGGGGCTATGAGGACGTCTGAGGAGCTCAGCGCGGCGGCATCCGCAGCGCGCCGTCGAGCCGGATCGTCTCGCCGTTGAGCATGCGGTTCTCGACGATCTGGCAGGCCAGCTGCGCGTACTCCGCGGGCTGGCCGAGGCGCTGCGGGTAGGGGACGCCGGCGCCGAGCTTCTGCGCGGCCTCCTCGGGCAGCGCCGCCAGCAGCGGCGTGTCGAACAGGCCGGGCGCGATCGTGTTGACGCGGATCCCGTACTGGGCGAGGTCGCGCGCGGCGGGCAGCGTCATGCCCGACGACGCCGCCCTTGGAGGCCGAGTAGGCGATCTGGCCGACCTGGCCGTCGAAGGCGGCGATCGAGGCGGTGTTGACGCACACGCCGCGTTCGCCGTCCTCGAGCGGCTCGGTGGCGATCATCGCGGTGGCGGCGAAGCGCAGCACGTTGAAGGTGCCGATCAGGTTGATCGAGATGATCGTCTCGAACGGCAGCAGCGGGTGGGGGCCCTTCGAGCCGGCGACCTTCTGCGCCCAGCCGGTGCCGGCGCAGCAGACCGCGATGCGCAGCGCCGCCGTCGGCCGCGGCGGCGCTGCTCCACGGCCGCCTGCACCTGGTCCTCCTCGCGCACGTCGCAGGCGACGAACTCGAGGCCGAGCTCGGCGGCGAGCGCCTCGCCCTTCTCGGCGTTGACGTCGGCGATCGTGACGAGCGCGCCGCGCGCGTGCAGCGCGCGCACGGTCGCCTCGCCGAGCCCGGAGGCGCCGCCGACGACGATCGCTGCTGCGCCCTCGATCTGCATGGCGGCGGAGCCTACAGCGGCGGGCGCGCGGAGAGCGTCAGCGCGAACAGGCTCCTCGGGGTCGGTCAGCCAGCGCACGAGCTCGAGGCCCGCGGCCGCCAGGTCGCCTTCGAGGCGCTCGGGCGTGAACTTGGCGCTGATCTCGGTGCGCAGCTCCTCGCCGGCGTCGAAGTGCACGGCCAGGTCGAGCGCCGCGACGTGCGCGGTGAGCTCGCGGCGCGCGCGCAGGCGCATCTCGATCCACTCGTGCTCGGTGTCGAACAGCGCCACGTGGTCGAAGTCCTCGGGGTCGAAGTCGGCGCCGCAGCTCGCGGTTGAGCACGCGCAGCACGTTGCGGTTGAACTCGGCCGTGACGCCCTGGGAGTCGTCGTAGGCGGCCTCGCAGCACGCTGCGGGTCCTTGACCAGGTCGGTGCCCATCAGCAGGTGGTCCTCGGGGCCGAGCAGGCCGGCGATCTCGCGCAGGAAGCGCCGGCGGCTGCCGGGCGGGAAGTTGCCGATCGTGCCGCCCAGGAAGGCCACGATCCGCGGGCCCGATCGCGGGCGGCACGCTGGTCGAGGTGGCGCTCGAAGTCGCCGATCACGCCGTGCACCCGCAGCCCCGGGTACTCGTCGGTGAGCGCCTCGGCGCAGTTCGCGCACCATGCTCTCGGTGACGTCCACCGGCACGTAGCGCTCGAGCGTGCCCGCGGCGTGCAGCGCGTCGAGCAGCACGCGCGTCTTGGCGGCCGTGCCCGAGCCGAGCTCGACGAGCTCGACCGCGCCGGTCAGCTCGCGCCAGCTCCTCGGCGCGTTCCTCGAGGATCGCGCGCTCGGCGCGCGTCGGGTAGTACTCGGGCAGCTCGCAGATGCGGTCGAACAGCTCGGCGCCGCGCGCGTCGTAGAAGTGCTTCGGCGGCAGCTCCTTGAACGGGCGCGTGAGGCCGTCGAGCACGTCCTCGGCGAGCGAGCGCTCCTCGGCGCCGTCGAGGTGGCGAGTCGATCCGGATCGCTCCGGCGCGAGCGCTGGTCGGGCTGGCGTGGCTCCATCACGCCTCCCTTGCCAGGCGCACGCCGGCGAAGATCTGGCGCCGCTGGGGCAGGTCCCAGTTGCGGAACGTGCGTGCTCGCCACGCGCGGGTGGGTCGCCCAGGAGCCGCCGCGCAGCACGCGGTAGTCGCTCGCCGAAGAAGACCTCGGAGTACTCGCGGTAGGGGTAGGCGCGCGAAGCCCGGGTAGCCGCCGAAGTGGATCGCGGTCCACTCCCACACGCGCCCGACCGCCGCCGAGCCGTGCTGCCGTCCCCTGGGTCCAGGTCGCCGCCCTCTCCCACTCGGCCTCGGTGGGCAGGCGCGCGTCGTGCGCGCGGGCGAAGGCGTCGGCCTCGAACCAGGAGACGTGGCAGACGGGGGCCTCCGGATGGCCCGCTGCCACGGCTGGATGGTGGGTGATGTCGTACTCCTCCTTCCAGGCCCAGCCCTCGTCCGACCACCACTCGCGCCGCTCGTAGCCGCCGCCCTCGCTGAAGTGCATCCAGCTCGCGTTGCTGACCGGGCGGCGCGCGATGCTGAAGGCGGCCAGCTCGACCGTGTGGCGGGGGCGCTCGTTGTCGTAGGCGAAGCCCGTCCCGCCGGCGCGCCCATCGCGAAGCTCGCCGGCCGGGATCGCGCATCCAGCCGTCGCTCGGGCCGTCAGCGGCGCGAGCGCCGGCTCGCCCGCGGGCAGCAGCCCGGCGATCGCCATCGTCTGGCGCATCGTCTCGCTGTGCTGCAGCTCGTGGCGCAGGACCATCTCGCAGATCACGCCGTCGCCGACGCCCGCGCTCGGCGAGCACCTCGGCGCGTGCGCTCGCGCACCTCGCGCATGTACGTCGCGCGCCTGCTCGGGGTCGAGCGCTCGATCTCGCCGCGCACCGCGCGCGGCGTCTCGAAGGCGTCGTAGAGGCCGCGCGAGCTCTGGGCGCAGCAGCTCCAGGCCGCCGTGGCGGTGGGCGAGCCACAGATCCTCGTAGGCGGCGATGTGGCCGAGGTCCCACACCAGCGGGCTCATGATCGGCGAGTGCACCCGCTCGAGCTGCTCGTCGCTGAGGTCGCGCGACGAGCGCGAGCGTGCTGCTCGCGCGCCCGCTCCAGCGCGGCGAGCAGCTGCTCGGCGTCGGGGGAGAGGGGATTGGTCGTGACCGCGCGGGCTGCCATGAGCTGGCTGTGCTGCGCTCACTCTAGAAGGCGAACGCTCCTCGCCGAGTCTGCAGTCGGCGTCGCGCGTTGCACAGCCCGACTGGCGAGCTCGCCGCCGTGTCGTTCCAGCGAGCGAGGATCGCCGTGCCGTGCTCGTGGCCGAGCACGCAGAGCGCGCCGGTCGACGAGGCCGAGGCGCGCGCCGCTCGCGCGGCCGCCAGCTCGATCCAGCGCGCGCCGAGCACGCGCAGCATGTGGCCGTGGGAGAAGACCGCGACCGGCCCGTCGCCGGCGCGCAGCTCGGCGATCACGCGGTCGGCGCGGGCGCCCACCTGCGCCGGCGATCTCGCCGCCCGGGCAGCCGTCGCGCCACAGGTTCCAGTCGGGCCGCTGCGCTCGTGGATCTGCGGCGCTGGTCAGGCCCTCGTAGTCGCCGTAGTCCCACTCGCAGCAGGTCCTCGCGCATCTGCGCGCCGGCGCGCCGAGGCCGCACAGCTCGCAGGTTTCGCGCGCGCGCCGCGAGGGGCTGCACGAGCACGAGCTCGAAGCTGCCAGCGCGCGCAGGCGCGCGGCGAGCGCCGCGGCGGCCTCGCGGCCCGCGCTCGGTGAGGGGGATGTCGGTGCGCCCGGTGTGGCGGCCGGCGCGGCTCCACTCGGTCTCGGCGTGGCGCACGAGCACGCACCTCAGCCGCTCGCCGTGGCCGGGCGCGCTCACGGCCGCGGGCGCCGGCGGCGCGGCGGCGTCGTCGACGATCACCGTCAGGCGCTCGCGGCGCAGCAGGCTCGCGGGCACGTGGCGGCTCGGCTCGCCGAGCATCGCGGCTGACCGCGTCGGCCTTGCTCGGCGCCGGTCGCCAGCAGCAGGCAGCCGCGCGCGGCGCGCAGCACGGCGAGGCTCAGCGTGATCCGCTCGGGCGGCGGCTTGGGCGAGTCGTCGACGCCGAGGCAGAGCGCCTGCTCGCCGGCGTCGAGCGTCGGCGCGCCCGGGAACAGCGAGGCGATGTGCCCGTCGGGGCCGATCCCGAGCACGACCAGGTCGAGCACCGGGAGCCCGTCGCCCGGCGCGCCGAGGCGCTCGCGCAGCTCGCTCGGCGTAGCTGCGCGGCGCCCGGCGCCGGGCCCGAGCTCGCCCTCCATGCGGTGCACGCAGCTCGGCGCGGGATCGCCGCCGGGCTCGAGCAGCGTCTCGGCGGCGAGCCGGTAGTTGCTCTCCGCGTCCTCGGGCGCCACGCAGCGCTCGTCGGCGAACCACACCTCGATCGCCGCTCGAGCGCCTCGGGCTCGCGCGCCGAGCAGCTCGTAGGTGCGCCCGGGCGTGCGTGCCGCCGCTGAGCGCCAGGTGGGCGACGCCGCGCTCGCTCGCGCGCGCTGCGCGAGCTGCGCGCGCGATCGTGCGCGGCCGCGCGCTCGGCGACCGCCTCGGCGTCGGGGCAGGTGGTCAGGCCGGTCACGCCGAGCATCGCCCGCGCGGCGCTGCAGCGCGGGCACGTAGGTGGGGTCGCGCAGCAGCGCCTGGCGGATGCCCTCGCCGAGCACGCCGGTCTCGCCGCGCGAGGCGCCGGGGATCGTCCACTCGCGCTCGTCGCCGCGCGGCGTCGCGCGTGCGCGCGCGCAGCCCGCCGGGGCCGCGGTCGAGGCCGCAGCGCAGCGCCCGGCGGCGGTCTCGATCGTCAGGCCCTCCAGGCCGGGCACCTGCAGCTCGGGCGCGGCCTGCAGGCGCAGCGCGACGTCCTGGCGGCTCGGCGTGGGCCGTGCCGCGCAGCGCGTCGCCGTGCGCGACCAGCGGCGCGGCCTCGCCAGCCCAGGCGCGAGGCGAGCCAGCCGACGAGCAGCAGCGCGGCGACGGTCGAGGCGGGGTGGTGGCGGACCGTGACGCGCGGTGATCGTGCGCAGCTCGCGCGCGCAGCGCGCGGCGGGTCGAAGCGTCGCCGCCACGCGCTCGCGCCAGGGCGTCGAGCGCAGCCAGGCGAGGTCCACGACGTAGGCCTGCTCGCTGAGCGCGCAGGCGCGCTCGAGCGCCTCGCGCGGCGTCGGGCTCCTCGACCGAGTCGAGCAGCACCGCCTGCGCGAGCGGCGAGCAGCTCGGCGACGACCTCGTGGTGGCCGTGCGGCGACCACAGCAGCGTCGGCAGGTCGGTGACGACCAGCGGGTCGGCGATCGTGAGCAGGTCGTCGAGGTGGCGGTCGCCGAGTTCGACCACCACGGTCTCGCGCAGCAGCGCGAGCTCGCCCGGCGCGCGGCTCGCCGTCGGCGGCGATCATCACGCGCGCGTCGAGGCGCTCGCGCCGGGGCTCGTAGGCGAGCACGACCAGTGCGCGAGGCGTGGTAGCGCCCGACGCCGCGCAGGCGGTTGGCGATCTCCCCGCGTCCATTCGCGGTCGACGAAGGCGATCATGTTCAGCACGCGCGCCGGCACGAAGCTCGTCGTTTTCGGCGTGGCCCTCGATCGAGCAGCTCGCGCAGCGCCGCTTCGATCGCGTCGGGCGTCGTGCCCTGCGCGCTCCAGACCGCGTCGCTGCGGCTCATCAGATCGCGCGCCAGCGATCGTCGCTCGAGCAGCAGCCCGTCGGCCTCCTCGGGCCCCTGCGAGCCGGCTTCGTACTGCGGGCAGCGGCCCGCGGCGTGCTCGTCCCACGCGCTCACGATCGGGTCGCAGATGCGCCACTGCGCCTCGACCTCGTCGTTGCGGGTGAACAGCGTCGCGTCGCCGCGCATCGCGTCGGTGATCAGCCGCTCGTAGGCCTCCGGCGACTGCGACAGGAAGGCGGTGCCGTACAGGAACTCCATGTTCACCGGGCGGATGATCATGCGCGTGCCGGGGATCTTCGCGCCGAGCCGCAGCGAGACGCCCTCGTTGGGCTGCAGCGTCAGCACCAGCTGGTTGGGCTGCACGCCGAGCGAGCCGTCCTGGCTGAAGGCGAGGTGGGGGACGGGCTTGAGCGTGACGGCGATCTCGGTGATCTTGCGCGCCAGGCGCTTGCCGGTGCGCAGGTAGAAGGGCACGCCCGCCCAGCGCCAGTTGTCGACTTCCAGGCGCAGCGCCGCGTAGGTCTCGGTGTTGGAGTCCGTCGGGCACGCCCTCCTCTTCGAGGTAGCCGGGCACGTCCTCGCCGCCGGCGTGGCCCGGCGCCGTACTGCGCGCGCACGGCCATCTCGGGGATCTGCTCGGCGGTCGGCTGCGGGGATCGCCTGCAGCACCTTGACCTTCTCGTTGCGCACCTCTTCGGCGGTGAAGCTGACCGGCGGCTCCATCGCCACGTGGCAGAGCAGCTGCAGCATGTGGTTCTGGATCAGGTCGCGCAGCGCGCCGGCGTGGTCGTAGTAGTCGGCGCGCGTGCCGATGCCGAGGTCCTCGGCGGCGGTGATCTGCACGCTGTCGATGTAGTTGCGGTTCCACAGCGGCTCGAACATGCCGTTGGCGAAGCGGAACGCCATCATGTTCTGGACGGTCTCCTTGCCCAGGTAGTGGTCGATGCGGAAGACCTGGGTCTCCTCGAAGATCGCGAGCACGTCGCGGTTGAGCTCGCGCGCCTCCTCGAGCGTGGTGCCGAACGGCTTCTCGATGATCACGCGCACCTCGCGCGTCCTCGTGCTGGGCGAGCTTGCGAGCTGCCGAGCTGCTCGACGATCACCGGGAAGAAGCTCGGGCGCGGTGGAGAGGTAGAAGGCGCGGTTCAGCGGCTCGCCGGCCTCGCTTCTCGAAGCCGTCGAGCACCTCGCCGAGCGCGCTGTAGACCGACGTCGTCGTCGAAGGTCCCCGGCACGTACTTGACGTTCTCGAGCAGCGCCTTCGAGCACGTCCTCGTCGGGCGTGCGCCGCGAGAAGCGGCGGATCGCCTCCTCGCACTCGGCGCGGTAGTCCTCGTGCTGCCTTTTCTTTGCGCGAGACGCCGACCAGGTGGAAGCGCTCGGGCAGCGCGCCCTCGTGGGCGAGGTTGTAGAGCGCGGGCAGCAGTTTGCGCCGCGCGAGGTCGCCGGTGGCGCCGAAGATCACGAGCGTGGTCGGCGCGACCGGCAGGCGCTCGAGGCCCGCCGTCAGCGGGTTCTCGGGCTCCTCGGGTCGGCGTCGGCTGGCCGGCGGCGACGGCCACGCTCAGCGCCCCTGCCGCGCGCCGCGGCCTTGCTCGCGGCGCCGCGGTCGTGCCGGGTGCGCTCTTGACCGCGTGGCCGCCGAACTGGTTGCGCAGCGCCGCCAGCACGCGGTCGGCGAAGTCGCCGTTGCCGCGCGAGCGCAAGCGCGCGTACAGCGAGGCGGTGATCACGGGCGTGGGCACGTCGTGGGCGGTCGCGTCCTCGATCGTCCAGCGGCCCTCGCCGGAGTCCTCGGTGTAGCCCTCGATCGCTCCGAGGTCGTTGCCGTCGGCTTCGAACGCGCGGGCGGCGAGTTCGCACAGCCACGAGCGCACCACCGAGCCCTGGCCCCAGAGGTGGGCGATCTTGGCGTTGTCGAGCTCGTACTCGCACTTGTCGAACAGGTCGAAGCCCTCGGCGTAGGCCTGCATCAGCCCGTACTCGACGCCGTTGTGGACCATCTTCACGTAGTGCCCCGCGCCGGAGGGGCCGAAGCGCAGCCAGCCGCGCGGGCCGATCGCCGCGCGGCTCTGCTCGTTGGTCGGCGGGCGCGAGCACGTCGAGGATCGGCGCGAGGCGCTTGACCGCTTTGGGCGGGCCGCCGACCATCATGCAGTAGCCGCACCTCCAGGCCCCAGACGCCGCCGGAGACGCCGACGTCGACGTAGTCGATGCCGCTGCCTTTGCAGCTCCTGCGGCGCGGCGCTTGTCGTCGGTCCACTGCGAGTTGCCGCCGTCGACGATCGTGTCGCCGCGGTCGAGCAGCTTGGCGAGCTTGTCGACCGTCTCCTGCGTGGGGTCGCCGGCCGGGCACCATGATCCACACCATCCGCGGCGGCTGCAGCTGCTTGACGAGCTCCTTCAGCGAGCCCGCGCCGGCGGCGCCGTTGCTTGACCGCCTGCTTGACCGCCTTCTCGTCGAAGTCGAACGCCACCACCTCGTGCTCGGAGTCGCGGCGGATGCGGTGCACCATGTTGCCGCCCATCTTGCCCAGCCCGACGAAGCCGATCTGCGTCACGTTGCACTCCTTGATCCTCGCGGTCAGAGCGCGCAGCGCGCCCACGGGGTCCTCGCCCTCGAGCCGCACGCGCTCGGCGGGCAGCCCGAGCTCGCGCAGCGTGTCTGCAGGTCGCCGATCGCCTGCGCGTTCTTGAGCGTGGTGAAGCGTGTAGGGGGCGCCGGGGATCGTCGACGTCGCGCGGGCCGTCGTGGAGCAGCTGCAGGAAGCGTCCCGTCCTCGGGCCGCCCTTGTGGAACTGGCCGGTCGAGTGCAGGAAGCGCGGGCCGTAGCCGAAGGTGGTCGTCGGCTTCGTCGGCCGCGCGCATCGCCTCGCGCAGCTCGGCGGCGGCGTCGTCGAACTCGCTCGAGGGCTCGACGTAGGCCATGATCGCCACGTACTCCGGCGGCGCTGCGCTCGAGCAGCAGCGAGCGCAGCGCCGCCGCGTCGGCGCTCGGCGCGCTCGGGCAGCTCGCGCGCTCGGCTTCGAAGCCCGTCGAGCACGCGCTTGGTCGCGTCCTTGGCCTGCTGCACGTTGGGCTGGTCGAAGGGGTTGATCTGCAAGGCCCCAGCCGGCGACCGCGACGGCGAGCTCGGCCAGCAGGAACACGCGCCCGAGGTCCGCCGGGCCCGTCCGTGGGGATCGTGATCACGCGGGTGCCCGGCCGCGGCCAGCGCTCGCACCCGCGCGCTCGAGCGTCGGCGTCGGGCGTGCGCAGCGTCGGGCAGGTAGGCGAACACGCGGTCATCGCCGTAGATCGGCCGGCTCGCCGAGCGGCTCGTCGGCGACCGGCAGGATGCCCGTGCCCTGCTTGCCGGTCGACTCGGCCACCAGCTGCTCGAGCCACAGCCCGAGGCCGGGCAGCGACTCGGAGATCACGAACGTGAGCTTGTCGCGGCCCGCCCGCGCGAGCGCGCTGAGGGCGGCGCCCAGCCAGACGGGCGCCGGGGTGGTCCAGCGGGAGCCTGCGCCGCTGGGTCGTGCGAGAGGCGTCTGCCAGGCGGCGGCAGCGCCCGTCGAGCAGCGTGCGCACGTCGATGCCGAGCAGCGCGGCGGGCACGATCCCGAACGGCGACAGCGCGCTGTAGCGCCCGCCGATGTCGGGGTCGCCGGCGAACGTCGCGCGGAAGCCGTGCTCGCGCGGCGAGCTCCTCGCAGGCCCGAGCCGGGGTCGGTGATCGCGACGAAGTTGGCTGCCGTCGCCGACGAGCGCGAAGAAGTGCGCGAACAGCGACAGCGGCTCGATCGTGCCGCCGGACTTCGAGGAGACGATGAACAGCGTGCGCTGCAGGTCGACCGCGTCCTCGACCGCGCGGATCGTCGCGGCGTCGGTCGAGTCGAGCACGTGCAGCGCGGGTGCCGCCACGTGCTCGGCGCGAAGGTGCGCCGCAGCACCTCGGGTGCCAGCGAGGAGCCGCCCATGCCGAGCAGCACGACGTCGCGCGAAGCCCGTCGCTCGCGACCTCCGCGGCGAACGCTTCGAGCGTCGCCGAGCTCGGCGAGCATGCGCTCGGCGATCGTCAGCCAGCCGAGGCGGTTGGCGATCTCGGGGGTGCCCGCCGGGCCCCACAGCGTCGCGTCGCCCGCGCGCAGCCGCTCGCGCCACGCCTGCCTCGCTCGCGAGTCGCGACGCGCTCCTCGCACGGCGGCGCGCGAGCGCGGCGGGGATGCGGGCCTCGACGGTGAGGCGGCTGGTCGCTCACGCCACGATCGTAGTCGCAGCACCCCACGTCACGAGCGCAGAGGCTCTACGGGTGCTCACACGTGGCCGCTCGGGGGGCCGGATAGGGGTGCTCAGACCGCCACAGGGTGGACGAGCAGAGCCATAGACGTCAGTTACCATCACGCCCAGGTGAGCTCACAAAAGCTTCAGCTGCTCAAGCTCTGGGTCGGCAGATTCTGGTTGTTCAGCCCCGAGCGGCTGTGGCTGGCATCGATCGCTCTGCATCGCCGTGGACATTGGGTGCTGGCCTTCTTTTTGAAGCAGCTGAACTCGCTCGTCTACCACAACTCACTGGCGGCAGGCGCATCTGTAAGCCCCGATATCCGGCTCGGCCACAACAGCATCGGGATCGTCGTCAACAGCGAGGTGGAGATCGGCAAACGGGTGAAAATCTGGCAGAACGTGACGCTCTCGGCCGGGCGTCCGCTGCACCGCGCTCCCCGCCCTCGCACAGCGGGGCAGGGGGAGGAGACAGGCCCAGGCTCTGGTTCGCCAGCTGCGCGCGGCCCGCGTTCGCGAATCGTGATCGAGGACGATGTGAAGATCGGCGCCAACGCGGTCCTGATCGCTCCGCGCGGGGGCGTTCTGCGCGTGGGTAAAGGTGCGCGCGTGGGCGCGGGCACGGTCGTGACCGAGGATGTCCCCGCCGGGGCGATCGTGGTTGGTCCGCCGGCGCGCATCCTCAGTGGGGCGGGCAGCGCATCAAATGACGAGGGTCTCGGCTAGGTTCAGGGCCAAGAACCGCCAGGCGCAGCGCGCAAAAAGACCCGCAAGGAGAACCGTGAACCCAGACCCAGCTCAGCAGCTACCGGACCGCAACCTCGCGCTCGAGCTCGTGCGCGTGACCGAGGCGGCGGCGCTCGCGGCCGCGCCGCTGGTCGGCTCGGGCGACAAGGAGGCGGCCGACCAGGCGGCGGTGGACGGCATGCGCTACATGCTCCAGTCGGTGCAGATGGACGGCGTGGTCGTGATCGGCGAGGGTGAGAAGGACGAGGCGCCGATGCTCTACAACGGCGAGCAGATCGGCGATGGCTCGCCGCCGCAGGTCGACATCGCGGTCGATCCGCTTGAGGGCACGACGCTTGCAGCGCACGGGATGCCGAGCGCGCTCGCGGTGATCGCCCTTTCGGCGCGCGGCACGATGTTCGACCCTGGGCCGTGCGTGTACATGGAGAAGATGGCCGGCGCTCCTGAGATCGCGGACCTGCTCGATCTCGACCGTCCGCTCGGTGAGACGGTCAAGCTCGTGGCCGAGCGCAAGCGGCTGCCCGGTCAGCGACGTGATGGTTGTGGTGCTCGACCGACCCCGCCACGAGCAGGGCATCGCTGCGATCCGTGAAGCCGGCGCGCGGGTGCGCCTGATCGCCCACGGCGATGTCTCCGCGGCGCTGCTTGCGGTCACCGAGCGCTCGCCGGTCGATCTGCTGTGGGGCATCGGCGGCACGCCCGAGGGCGTTATCTCCGCGGCCGCGGTGAAGTGCCTCGGCGGGCAGCTGCTGGGTCGGCTGTGGCCGCGCGATGACGCCGAGCGCACAGCTGCACGCGAGGCAGGCTATGACCTCGAGCGGGTCCTCGACTCGCGACGACCTCGTTGCTGGCGAGGACGTGTTCTTCTCGGCCACCGGCATCACCGACGGCGACGTGCTGCAGGGCGTGCGCTACCCGAACGCCGGGGGAGCGACGACCGAATCGCTCGTCACGCGCTCGCGCTCGGGCACGATCCGGCGGATCCGCGCCACGCACGACCGCGCGAAGCTGCGAGCAGTCGGCGGCGAGCGGTTCTAGGGGAGCGCGGAGATGAGTCCTGAACGACTGTGGCTGTTCTCGATCGCGCTGCGCGCGCGCGGCTATAAGCGCGCGGCTCTGTGGGTCAAGAAACTGAACTCGGTGATCTACCACAACTCACTTGCCCCGGGCGCCTCTGTCAGCCCGGACGTGCGCTTCGGCCATCACGGCTTTGGGACGATGGTGCACTGCAACGTCGTGATTGGCAAACGCGTGAAGATCTGGCACAACGTCACGATCGCGGTGCGTGCTCGCTCTGGCTGGAACTCCGAGCACGGGCGGATCGTGATCGAGGACGACGTCAAGATCGGAGCCAACTCGGTTGTGATCAGCCCGCTGGAGGGCTCGCTGCGAATCGGGCGCGGCGCGCGGATCGGGGCGGGAGCGGTTGTCACGCACGACGTGCCGCCCGGTGCAACGGTCGTGAGCATGCCCGCACGGGTAATCGAGCGCGAGCGGGCACAGGAAGCCGTGGAGGAGATCGAAGAGGATTAGCCCGGCGGCTCGAAGCGCCCGACCTTGGACTCGGCCAAATCGAGGCGCGCGAGCGAGCGCAGGAAGCCGTAGGTGACGATCACGTGGATGCGCGACTGGGTCGCGTTGTAGAGGCGCGGGCCCAGCCGGCTGGAGATAGATGGGTAGAAGTTCGCCACCTCGACCTCGATGTGCAGATGCGCGTGGGCGGGGTCCTCGCCCTCGCTGCGGTGCACTTCGATCTGCAGGTAGCCGCTGCCACCCCGCCCGCGGCGCGAGACGAGCAGGCCACGCTCGATCCGCCAGCGCACGAGCCCGTGCGTCGCGTCCATCTCGTATTCGGGCGCTTGGAAGGTGAGCAGGCGCAGAGGTGGTGTCAAGAGCACGACGGAACGCTCGCCGGGGGTGTAGCGCACGCGGATCAGTCCGAGCGTCACGCGTGTCAGAAAACGCCAGTAAGTGCGGGCAAGACGCTCGAGGTGGGCCGGCGTCCAGAGCTCTCGCAAGGCCTCCTCCGCGATGATGAGATCAGCCTTTTGGACAGAGCGCACCGCGCCCGTGCGCGGATCAGCGGCGGTCTCGTCTTCGAGCTCGATGATCTTTACGAGTTCCGGTCCGTATCCGCGCGGGCGACGGTTGAGGACCAGCCAGCCGGCGAGTGCTGCGGCCAACACAGCGGACGCCGCGAGGGCGATCCAAACGAGGGTCATTGCGTTCCCTGATCGAGCAAGGGAGCCAGGCTATCCCGCTGCGTCCGATCGGGGATCGGACAGCGTCCCCAGTTGCTGATATCCAACAGGTGTGAGCGGCGATCCTCCCAGGAGCGACATCTCCCGGCCTCGACCCTTGGCCGAGCTGCCCGTCGAGGGGCTGGTGGCTCGCGCCGATGAGCTGGCGAAGCAATGGGTAATCGCGTTGATCCTCGCACGCCCCTTGGCGGAGCTTGGCGAGATACCGCTTGAGGATCTTGCGCAGGATGCCCCGAGCCTGTTGGCGCAGACGATCAGAGCCTTGAGCTCGGACCTCGAGCTGAATCGCCTCACGGCTGCGCTGCCGCCGAGCGGCCGCGACCAGGCAGGGCCCGCGCGGGCACTTGCTGCGATCAGCGGTGCGACCGACGCGGCGGCGGCGGTGGGGGCAGTCGAGGCCCTACGCAGTGTGCTCTGGCAGAGCCTGCTGCTCGAGCAGGGTTGGCAGGCGCCAGGAAGCGGCGCGTTGCGCCAGCTTTCAGATCTCTCCGAGCGCCTGGCGTCTGTCTGCGCGAGCATGCTCACGATCGCGCTTGAGCAGGTGGCGGAGTCCACAGCGCCGGTTTCCAGCGAGACTCCTGCAGCTGCCGCCGCTCCCGTTGAAGGTGCGCCGCGAGAGCCTGTCAGCTCGGGGAGAGCGATGATCGTCGACGAGCGCGCCGAGCCCTTGCAAGAGCGTCCGCTGTCGTGGGATGAGTCGCCGCCGCGACCGCCGCAACACGTAGACGAGCCGAAGACGGGGTTCGTCTGGGATGAGTCGCCGGGCGGCGCTCCCGATCGTGAGGAGATCGCAATTCGCGATGCTCGTGGCGAGGAGGGCCCGGCGGCCTGGATCGGGTTGATCAGCAGCCAGCTTGAGCTCGCCCAGCGAGATGGTCGTCCGTTTGCGGTGCTGCTGGTGGAACCGCTCGAGGTCGAGCATCTACGTGCAGCGGAGCCCCGTTCAGAGATGCTGCGCCTCAGTGAGGAAGTCGAGGATGCGCTTGCGGTCGCGTTTGGCGCTCGGCCTGAGAACGAGCGCGCGGTGCGCCCCTTCGGGCAGGGATCGCTCGTGTGTGAGCGGCCCGGGCGCTACTGGCTGCTGGCCGCCGAGACGGACCGTGTGGGCGCTACGAGCCTCGCTGAGCGCCTGCGGCGGGCAGTGGCGTTGGTCGTCGAACATCGTGGCGAGCCTCTGGAGGTTGTGATCGGATCGGCGATCGCGCCCGAGGATGGTGAGACGCCGGCGGCGCTGGCTGCGCATGCCGACGTCAGCCTGTATGCCGCGCGCTCTGCATCACGGAACGCACGGAGCCCGCGGACGGCGCTGCGCGAGGACTAGCGCGAGCGAGGAAGGCTTCAGCCGGCGAGTGCGCCGCCGGCAAGCACGGCGGTTGGAGCGCTGGCGGGTACACCCAAGTTCGGGCTGTTCGCCGCGCGCCCGACGATGCGGGTGCGGATGCGCACGGTCTCGGTGATCCCGAGCGCCTGTGCTGCACCAGCTGTCAGGTCCCAATCGGCGATATGGCTGTAGGGGCCACGATCGAGCACGGGCACCGTGAGGGTGTGGGTGGCGTAGGTGACCTTCACTAGCGTGCCGCAGGGGAGCGTGCGGTTGGCGACGCCAAGCACACCTGGCGTGAGCGTCTGGCCACAGGCCGTCTTCTGGCCGTAGAAGCCTGGACCGAACCACGTCGCGATACCGCTTGGGCGCACCTTGGTGCTGGCAGGTGTGGTGGCTGTGGGGGCGCTCGCACCACCGGTGGAGCTGACCGCAAAAGCGCTCGTAGCGGGAATTGCGCAGAGCCAAATGGCCGCCGTTAGGGCGAGCAGGACCGTGGCTGTCTTGGACGTAGTTCGCATCGTCTTCGTCGCCTACGGGGTCAGCTGACGGGCTCGCGCGGCTACTTCTACGGCGCTACGGCCCCTGATGGGCCGATTCGCCCCAGCAGCTCAAAGGACAGAGCCGCAATGGGTCCCCCGTCTGCCGCAACCTGAGTCGCAGCAGCTCGGCGTGGGCCGAAAGTATACAGAGCTCGGTAAAGCTGCTCAGAGAGGCAGGCGGGCGAGCGCGTCCTTCAACAGACGCTCGCCGGTCGAGAGGCCAGAACGGGCCAGCTCGCTGAAGATCTCAGCTGCCGAGGAGACGAGCTCGGCTCCACCCGGCGGCTGTACGGGCCCGGTCGCGCGATCCATTTCCGACTCGAAGCCCTGGCGTGGAACGCTCTCGTCGACCGCTCGAGCGGCACGCGGTGCGGAGGCGCGAGCAGTGGCGCGCGCGGCCGCGGGCTTGACTTTCGGACTGACTTTGAGCTTCGCTTTGGCCTTGGGCTTGGGGACCGTGGGCTTGCTGGAAGGCTGTGTGCGCGGCGCTTTGCCCGCAGCCGTAGCGGCCGAGGCCTTGCGCGCCGCCGCCCGGCGCGGGCTCGAGCGTTGCGGGCGTGTACGGGGCAGATTCGCCAGCACGCCTTCCTCGAGGAGAGGGCCGCTCAAGCGGCCGTTGCTCTCGCTGGGGCTGCTCATTCGCACATCATTGCTTAAGGAGGCCCTTGCAAGCGGAGCGGCAATCGCTCAGATTAGGGCGAGGACGCGTTAACATGCGAGGTCTGAGGACCTCATTTTTCGCTGTAACGTCGGCGGCTCTACGGCCTATGTCCGGCGAGGAGTAGTAGGAGCAAATAATCTTGCGGGCCCCAGGGGCGGTCGCCACCGGGGTCGCGACCGACCGAGAAATGGAAACACGTATGTCAGTAGTCGAGCTGCAGGAGCTGGATGAGGTCAAGGGCCTGGTTGCCAAGGGCCAGCAGGTCGGAGTTCTCTCCTATGCAGAGATCACCAAGGCCGTATCCGAGCTCGACCTGGACGAGTCCGACGTCGAGGAGCTCCACGGCTTCTTCGAGAAGTCCGAGATCGAGCTTGTCGAGGAGATCGACCCAGCGATCGCTGCGGCCTCGCTAGTCGAGCGTGCCCCCGACAAACGTGGCCGGCGCAAAGCCAAAACGGCGCTCGACCTGAAGCCCGACATGACGACGGACTCGCTGCAGCTGTTCCTCAAGGACATCGGCAAGGTCCGCCTGCTGACCGCTCAGGAGGAGGTCGATCTCGCCAAGCGCATCGAGCGCGGCGACCTCGACGCGAAGCAGAAGATGGTCGAGTCGAACCTGCGACTAGTTGTCTCGATCGCGAAGAACTACCGCAACCAAGGACTGCCCTTCCTCGATCTGATCCAGGAGGGCACGCTCGGGCTTGTGCGCGCTGCGGAGAAGTTCGACTACCGCAAGGGCTTCAAGTTCTCTACCTACGCGACCTGGTGGATCCGCCAGGCGATCGCGCGTGCGCTCGCCGATAAGGCGCGCACGATCCGTATTCCGGTGCACGTGGTCGAGAAGCTCAACAAGATCGGTCGCGCCGAGCGCAAGCTCGTGACCGAGCTGGGACGCGAGCCCACCGCCGATGAGATCGCCGAGGTCACCGGGATCGACCCCGAGGAGGTCGACTCGATTAAGCGCTCCGCCCAGGCGCCGGTCTCGCTCGAGAAGCCCGTCGGTGACGAGGAGGAGTCGGAGTTCGGGCAGTTCATCGCCGATGAGCGTGCCGAGTCCCCCTACGAGCGCGCCGCGGAGATCCTCACCAAGGAGGCGCTGCGCGAGGCGCTGGAGAACCTCTCCTACCGTGAACGGCGTGTGCTCGAGCTGCGTTACGGCCTCGGCGGCGAGCACCCCCGCACACTCGATGAGGTTGGACGGACGTTCAACGTCACGCGCGAGCGCATCCGTCAGATCGAGAACCAGTCGCTGAAGAAGCTGCAGTCCCTCGCGGAGGCCCAGAAGCTCCGCGACGTCGCCTGAGGGGCCCGCTCTGTCCATGCGATAGGGCGCGGCTCAAGGCTTCGGCGCTTGCTGCCGATCAGGTGGCATGTTCGATGTCATGGTCGCGCTACGGGAGCTCGTCGAGAAGGGGCGGGTCCGACCTGCACCTCAAGGGCGGCTCGGCACCGCTGTTTCGAGTCAACGGCGACCTTGCGCTCGACGCTAGCGCCGCGCCCCTGAGTCCCGAGGACACCGAGGGCGCGCTGCGCACGCTGCTCACGGACGAGGACAAGCTCGAAGAGTTCTCGCACGAGCACGAGGTCGACTTCTCCTTTGAAATTCCCGACACCGCGCGCTTCCGCATCAATGCCTTCCGTCAGCGTGGTCTCGTTTCGCTCGTCTGCCGCGCGATTCCGCACCGCATCAGCTCGATCGAGGAGCTTTCGCTCCCGGCGGTCGTACGCGAGCTGGCCGAGGAGGAGCGGGGCATCATCCTGCTGACGGGCACGACTGGCTCGGGTAAGTCGACGACGCTCGCGGCGATGATCGATCACATGAACCACACGATGAGCAAGCACATCGTGACGATCGAGGACCCGATCGAGTTCGTGCACACCGACAAGCGTTCAGCGATCAACCAGCGCGAAGTCGGGATGGACACCGCCTCCTTCAAGCGCGCGCTGCGGCGTGTTCTGCGGCAGGACCCCGACGTGATCCTCGTGGGGGAGATGCGTGATGAGGAGACCGTGCAGACGGCGCTATCGGCCGCTGAGACGGGACACCTCGTGCTCTCCACGATCCACACGGTCGACGCGACCGAGTCGATCAACCGCATGCTCGACTTCTTCCCGCCCCACCAGCACGGCCAGGCGCGCAGCATGATCGCGGGCACCGTCCGCGGGGTCATCTCCCAGCGGCTCGTACCCGGCGCAGACGGGGGACGGGTCGCGGTCTGCGAGATCCTGCGCATGACCGGCCGCGTGCGCGACATGATCATGGATCCCTCGCAGACGGGCAAACTCGTCGAGGTCATCACCAGCGGTGGCTACTACGGCATGCAGACCTTCGACCAGGCCCTTTTCGGCCACGTCAAGGCCGGACGCGTGACCTTCGAGGACGCGATGCGCGTCGCCTCGAGCCCGCACGACTTCAAGCTGCTGATGCAGGCCGACGGGCGCATCGGCACGACGATGGATGATGTCGCCTCGGCTGAGGAAAAACGCGAGCCCAGCTCGAGCAGTCCGAGCAGTTCGCTCAGCCACGTCTGAGGCCGCACACTTCACTTGGTAAAGTAAAGGCCCTAATGGCCGTTGATGAGACATGTCCCGTTTGCCTAACGGCTGAGATCGTCTGCGGGAAGTGGACTCTTCTGCTCATCCGCGACCTGGCAGAGGGCTGCTCGCGCTTCTGCGAGCTCGAACGCTCGCTTGCCGGCATCAGCCCGCGGACGCTGTCGCTACGGCTGCGAGCGCTGGAGGAGGAGGGGATCGTCGAGCGTCAGACCTTCCCCGAGGTGCCGCCTCGGGTCGAGTATGCGCTCACCGAGAAGGGCCGCGCGCTGCTGCCGATCATCGATGACATGCGTGCCTACGGCGAAGAGTGGCTGGGCGCTGAGTGCGCCGAGCGCTCGGGCCTGACCGCGGCCGACTTGCTGATCGCCTAGCGGCGAACACGCTGCAAGCGTGCCTGCGTCGGGCAGGAGCGCGGTCAAGCACCGCGAAGTCCGCGGGTATGCGTTCTCTGCAGCTTCAGGCAGCACTCACCGAGTATTTGGAGCTCGCCGCGGCTCACCTCCACGCGGAAGTCATCGCGGGCGCCGAGGTACCCTTCGAGCTCGAGCAGCACAGCCGTCGGCGCCGCTCGAGCGGTCCCTCGCTCTACTGCTACCGCCCGCTGACCGAGCAGTTCATCGCCGAGCGGATGCCTGCGCTCGAACGTCTCCCCGGTTACGCCGAGGTGGCGGGGTTGATGGCGAGCTTCGATGGCTTGGGACGCTATCTCGCAGCGACTGGCGCCGAGCTGCGTCGTGGCTCACCACGCGCCGAGGCGGGGGCTGCAATCTCGGCGTTGCTCTGCGACGTGTTCGCCGAGCAGAGCGACTTTGAGCTGATCCCTGCACGCCTCAACGCTGCGCTTGCGCGTCTGGACAGCGCCGCGCTGTCGAGCACGAGCGAGGTAACGCTCGTGGCGACCCTGCGGGGCCTGACGATCACCTCGCCGGAGCTCGCGCTCACCAAGGGCCTCACGATCGCCCAGCCGCATGCGCTCGCCGGGCTTCCACCTGGCCTCGAGAGTGTCACCGACGCCGGCGCGGACGGTCATCTCCTCGTCGTGCTCGCGGCCGAGGAGGACGAGCCGCGCGATGCGCTCGCGCGCGGACGCGAGATCCTGCGCGACCTGCTGCGTGCGCTGCGTCTGTTCGGCGACGGTCGCGTGACGCTCGGTGTGCTCGCCTGGGCACGGATCGGCGATGGCCCCTGGAGCCCCCTGGGGCTCGGTAGCGGCGGGCGTCCCCATGGAATGCTTGTCGTGACCTCTGAGCAGGAGGATGAGCTGCGCGCCTTCTGCAACCTCGTTTCCCGTCGCGCTCCCGATGGCAACGAGCTCGCCTGGGCGCTGCGCCGCTTTGAGCTTGGCTGTGAGCGCTCAGATCCCTACGAGGCGCTGAGCGACAACCTGCTTGCGTTGCGCGCACTGCTCGAGCCCGAGGGCCCCGCGAGCGCGCGGTTGCCGGGACGCCTGGCGGCGCTTTGTGCGACACCAGAGCACCGCTTGGATCTAAGCGAACGGATCGCGCAGGCGCTCGCGCTTGAGCACGCTGTGATGGCCGGCACAGCCGTGGCTCACGCAGGTGCTGAGACGCTCGCACTCGAGGTGGCCGACCATCTGCGCGCGCTGCTACGCGACGTGATCTGCGGGCATCTCGACGACGATCTGGTCACCCTCGCGGAGGAGATCCTGCGAGAGCAGGAGCCCCCTGTACAGCCGCAGCCAGCCGATCCGCTTGGCGCGCTAGCCGCGATCGAGCATGAAACCGCAGCGCCGGTCCATGCTGCGCGCACAGGGGAGCTAGCCGAAGAGATATTCGGCGACCCCGGCCAGGCCCAGGAGGTCTTGGACGTCTTCATCTAGGTGCGGCACGACGATCGCCTCATGCCCGCCCAGCGTGCTCGAAAGTCGCTTGATCGTCGCCGCGTCGCGGCGCGCGAGCACGTCGTAGTCGGCGAGATTGCTCGCCACGCGGCTGCCCAGAGGCGCTCCGAGCAGCGCTGAGAGCAGCTCATCGACCTGTTCCATGGAGTGTCCGGCGAGGCCGTCGCTATGCACGCGATTGACGATTAGCTCGGCGCGTGCCATTCCCGCCTCGGTGAGGCGTTCGGCGAGGTAGCTGGCCTCGTCCGAGGGCGCCGCCTCGGGCGAGGTGACGATCAAGAAAGCGGCTTGCGGTGAGCGCAGCAGCGCGGAAACAGCACGTGTGCGCTCTCCGAATCCCTCGATCACGCTGCCGAGCGAGCGGAAGAAGCGTGAGAGCTCGCCGAGCATGTCGACGCCGGTGACGCGCGCGAAGATCGAGAAGATCAGCGCAGTGCCGCGTCCGAAGAGGCGCGCGGTCAGCCCGCCTGGCGCGAGGAAGACCTGCAAGGCCCGACCGTCGAGGAAGCCGATCAGGCGGTTGGGTGCGTTGAGAAAGTCGAGCGCATTGCGCGAAGGCGGCGTGTCGAGCACGATCACGTCGAAGTCGTGCTCCTCGTAGAGCTCATAGAGCTTCGCCACGGCGCTCAGCTCTTGTGAGCCGGCCACCGCCGTTGAGAGCTCGCGATATACGGGGTTGGCGAGAATCTCATCTCGCGCCTGCTCGCTGGAGGCCAGGCGTGCGACGATGTCGTCGAAGGTGCGCTTGACGTCTAGCATCATCGCCCATAGCTCCCCCTCGATCTTGACCCCAGCGTCACGGCCCGCTTCGACCCGATGCGGCTCACCGGAGAGCTCCTTCAAGCCGAGCGCGGCTGCCAGACGCTTGGCCGGGTCGATCGTGACGACCGCCACCTTCTGACCGCGCATCGCCAAGCCCAGCCCCAGCGCCGCCGAGGTGGTCGTCTTGCCGACCCCACCGGCACCTACGCAGACGAGCACGTGCTTGCCGCGCAAGCGGGCCTCGAGGCCGTGGTCGCTGCGCGCGGTCATCTCGAGATCGTAGTTCCCATGCAGGAATCCCAGCTCGTCATGCGAATACCGAGCGGACGGCTTCCCCGCAATCGACTGGAGCCCCCGTGGATGGAAAGGCCAAGGTCATCGCGTTCGCCAACCAGAAGGGTGGTGTGGCGAAGACGACGACCACACTGAACCTCGCCGCCGCTTTTGCGGAGGAGGGTCACCGCGTGCTCTGCGTGGACATGGACCCGCAGGGCAACCTCACGATGTCCCAGGGCATCGATCCGGACACGCTCGAGAAATCGATGTACGACGTACTCGTGCACAAGGTCTCGATCCGCGAGGTGATTCGCAAGCGCGAGATCGACATCGCCTGCGCCTCGATCGACCTCGCCGGCGCGGAGATCGCGATGTCGACGATGATCGGTCGCGAGCGCTCACTGCAGAAGGCCTTCGAACCGATCCTCGAGGACTATGACTTCATCTGCATCGACACGCCGCCGAGTCTCGGGTTGCTCACGATCAACGCGCTGACGGCCGCCAACAAGGTAATCGTCCCCGTGCAGTGCGAGTATTTGTCGATGCGTGGGCTCATCCAGCTCCAGAACACCCTCGCGATGATCCGTGAGAACCTCAATCCCGGCGTCGACATCGAAGGCATCCTGCCCACGCTCGTGGATTCACGCACGATCCACGCCAAGGAGGCCATTGAGATCCTCGAGGAAAACTTCGGCGACCGTGTGTTCGCCTCGCGTATCCGCAAGACGGTCCGTTTCGCTGAGGCTCCCGTGAAGGGCATGTCGGTCCTCAAGTACGAGCCGGATGGCGTTGCGGCCCAGTCCTACCGGCAACTCGCGCAGGAGGTTCTTACCCATGGCCAACGCTAAGCGCGCCTCCATGCGCGAAGGACCCCTAGCGGCGCTGTTTCGCAAGACTGAAGACCTCGAGGGCGAGCCGCTCGCCGAGGAGGGGTCAGAGCAGCCACTCCAGCGCAGCTTGCCGCACCCTGCGCTCAGCGCCACGGCGCAGGAGCCAGCGCACGAGGTTCGCGTCGCTTCTCCCCAGGAGCGCCTGCGTCACGCGTTCTCCTCAGAAATCCCCGAGAACGTGCTCGAGCGCCCCGCTCCGCGTCCGACGCTCGACGATTATCCGCGCGAGCGTCCCACAGCCTTCACTGCGCCCGAGAAGGTCGGGCAGCCGATCATCCGTGTCGTCGGTGTCGGCGGCGCCGGTGTCAACGCGGTCAACCGCATGGTCGAGGCGGAGGTCGAGGGGATTGAGTTCCTCGCGGTCAATACCGATCTGCAGTCGCTGCAGCAGTCGACCGCCGATCTCACGCTGCACATCGGCGCTGAGCTGACACGCGGTCTGGGTTCTGGCTCGGACGCCAACGTTGGACGCCAGGCGGCGATGGAGGACTACGATCGCATGAAGGCGCTCTTGAAGGGCTCCGACATGATCTTTATTGCGGCCGGTGCCGGCGGTGGCACCGGTACCGGGGCAGCGCCGATCGTCGCGCGGATCTCACGCGAAATAGGCGCCCTAACCGTCGCGATCGTGACCAAGCCGTTTGGCTTTGAGGGCACCCGCCGCGGCGAGCAGGCCGAGCGCGGCGTGCAGGCCTTGGCTGATGAGGTCGACACGCTGATCGTGGTGCCCAACGATCGCCTACTTGGCGTGCTCGACAAGCAGACCGCGATGGTCGAGGCCTTCCGCGTCGCTGACGATGTGCTGCGCCAGGGCGTACAAGGGATCTCTGACCTCGTCACGCTTCCCGGCCTGATCAACCTCGACTTCGCCGATGTGCGCACGATTATGAGCGAGGCCGGCAACGCCCTGCTCGGCATCGGCATGGGCGTTGGTGAGCTGCGCGCGACCGAGGCCGCCGAGCAGGCCGTCTCCTCGCCGCTTTTGGAAACCTCGATGGAGGGCGCTCGCTCGATTCTGCTTTCGATCACCGGCGGCGCGAACCTGTCGCTGTGGGAGGTCAATGAGGCGGCTAAGTCGGTCTCGGCGGCGGCTCACCCCGACGCCAACATCATCTTCGGAGCGATGGTCGACGAGAAGCTCGACGACCAGGTCTGGGTGACGGTCGTAGCGACAGGCTATGGCGATGAGGGTCGGCGCAAGAGCCTCAGCAGGCTCAAAGAGCCGGCCGCTGGTGAGGTCCGCGTGCAGCGCACCGGCCCGCCCCGTCCCGCGCGTGAGCCGCGTCGTGGCAGCCTCGCAACTGACGACCTCGAAGTACCCGAGTTCCTCCCCAACTTTTAGTTAGCCGCGCGTCAGCGCGCTCTCCTGTGGTATCGCTCTGCCATGAGCCGAGCTGAAAAGGGGGTCGTCGCGGCCGGGCACCCGCTGACCGCGCAGGCAGGGGCGCAGGTGCTGCGCGAAGGCGGCAACGCGGTTGACGCGGCCGTCGCGGCGACGCTCACCTCGTTCGTGACCGAGCCGTTGCTCACCGGTCTGGGTGCAGGCGGCTACATGCTCGTCGCCGGCGCGGGCATTGCACCTTCCCTGCTGGACTTCTTCGTGCAGGCGCCGACGCGTCTCGGCGACGGTAGCGAGGCCGAGCTGCATGGGATCGATGTCTCTTTTGGCGATGCTGCCCAACGATTTCATATTGGTCCTGCCTCCTGTGGCGTCTACGGCACGCCGGCGGGTGTCTGTGAGGCGGTCGAGCGGTGGGGGACGATCGCGCTCGCGCAGCTCGCTGAGCCCGCCGCACGCCTCGCGAGCGAGGGCGTGCGGCTTAACGCCGGGCAGGCATATATCGCCGAGATTCTGACCGGGCTGTTGACCTCGACGCCCGAGTGCGCCGCGCTGTGGGCCCCGGAGGGACGCGTCCTGCGCGAGGGTGAGATGCTCGTCAACCCTGAGCTCGCAGATGCACTGCTGCGCCTAGCCGAGGAGGGAGCCGAGCCCTTCTATCGCGGCGATATCGCCAGCGCCGTCTGCGACTGGCTGGGCGCGCGTGGTGGATCGCTGAGGCGTGAGGATCTCGCCGGCTATCAAGCACTCGCCCGCGAGCCGGTCGTGATCGGCTATCGCGACCGCGTAATCCTGACCAACCCGCCCCCCTCCGCAGGCGGGACGCTCCTGGCCTATGCGCTTGCCCTGCTCGACCGTGGCCCGACGCCGCCGACGCTCAGCGGGATCGTCGCGGCGATGGCCGCTGCGCAGTCTGAGCGAACCGCCGAGTTCGTCGAAGGGCTCGACGGCGAGCGCTTCCTAGAGCGCTTCATGGGTTCGCGTCTCGGCTCAACGACGCACATCTCGGTGATCGACGCGCAGGGGCTGGCTTGCAGCACGACCTGCACAAACGGCGAGGGCTCGGGCGTGGTCGTGCCGGGCACCGGCATGCATCTCAACAACGTGATGGGGGAGGAGGATCTCAACCCGCTCGGCTTTCACCTACACCCGGCCGGGCGGCGGATGCCGAGCATGATGGCTCCCTCGGTCGTGATGCGTGAAGGTGGGGTCGAGTTGGTGCTCGGCAGCGCCGGCTCGAATCGCATTCGCTCGGCCTTGCTGCAGACCGTCGTGGCGGTCGTCGACCACGGCATGTCCGCCCAGCAGGCCGTCGATGCGCCGCGGGTGCACTTCGAGGACGGCGTCGTCTTCGCCGAGCCGGGGATCGATCTGCAGTCGCTCGAGGACAAGGCGAGCGTGGTGCACTTTGGGGCGCTCAACCTGTTCTTCGGCGGCGTGCAGGCCGCGATGCGCCGCGAGGGAACGCTGAGCGGTGCCGGCGACCCGCGTCGCGGTGGGGTCGCGGTGAGCCTGTGAGGGTGCTCGGCGCGCTATGCGTAAGCGCTGCGGTCGTGGCGCTCTTCGGGTGCGGAGGGGTAAAGCCGGCTGACCTGTTCATCCTCACGCGCACGGGCCCCCCGCCGCAGACGCGGCTGACGCTCTTGATCAACGAAGAAGGCGGCGTGCGCTGCAACGGCGGCGCGACATTGAAACTGAGCGATCCGCAGCTCGTGCAGGCGCGGGCGATCCAGGAAGACCTCCACGATCTGGCTGTCAGCCACCTCTCGCTCGCGTCCCAGGCGGGGTCGGTCTTTAGCTACTCCTTGCGCGACGTCGACGGCAGCGTGCGCTTCAGCGACAACTCGGCCAAACAGCCGAAGGTCTTGCGCAACCTACAGCTGTTCGTTCTGCAGGTGGCCCAGCAGGTCTGCCACATCTCCTAGCCGAAGCGGACCTTGCCGTTGGAGAGGGCTCGCGCCTGCGCGCGCTCGACCAGATCGAGCCGCTCAAGCGCGCTCTGGAGCAGCGACGCAAGCAGGCGCAAACGCGCGTTCTCCGAGCGCAGCTCGAGTAGTTCCTGCTTGGCCTCGAGCGCGAACTCAACGGTTGCGGCCATGCTGTAGGCGTCTAGGCGCTCGAGCTCTGCCCCTTCGAGCTCGCGGTCGGTCGCTTCGCGCACCAGCTCGCGATAAAGCTCGTGCGCGGCGCCGGCCGCATCGAGGTCGAGCAGCTCGCGGTGCTCGTCCTCCAGAAACTCGACCACGCCGGCGGGGAAGGGCAGATCGTTCTGGCGCTCGATCAGGCGAAAGGGCCGTGTGCCGCGCACGAGGATGTTCAGGCGCCCGTCATCCAGGCGCTCGAGCACCTGCTCGATCTCGCAGGCGCAGCCGATTCCCTTGAGCTCCTCCTCGGAGAGCCAGACGATCCCGAACTCCCGCTCGAGCGCGCCGTCGGCGGCCGCCAGACAGGTCTCGATCATGCGCCGGTAGCGGTCCTCGAAGATGTGCAGCGGAACGCTCTCGTAGGGCAAAGCGACGATGCCGAGCGGAAACAGCGGAAATCCGCGGGAGGGAGCCTCGCTCATCGCTTGAGTCTAGGAACCCGATCACCTCGCTCGGGCGTCTCGCGGCAGACGTTCTAGTTTGCTGCAGGCTTGCGCGCTGAGAGCATCAGGTTGTAGAAGATCGCTGGCGGCAGGCGCGACTCGAGCAGCCGGCGGTCGAGCTCCTGCAGCAGCAGGTAGCCGCGATAGGCATACAGGCGCCAAGCCCAAGGCACCTCCTCAGGCACGGCGGTGGCCTCAAGCGTGCGGTTGGTCCAGCCGAACCAGTTCGCCACGAGCTCCTCGCCGCTTACGCGTACATCGCTGAAGCCAGCCGCCGCGCGCGACCCGCGAAAGCTCTCGCGGCGAAAAGGCGTGCACGTCGACCACGCCCTCAAGCGAAGCATCGCCACCATCATTCGCGTCTGGGCGGGCGGCTGTTGCACCGACCGCGCGACGCCATAGCGGCGCGATCGTGGTGGCGAAGCGCTTGGGCACCCGCGCGAGGCGGTCGCCGTAGCGCGAAGGCTCGCCTGCGAACAGGACCGTGCCGCCAGGGGCCAGCACACGCTCGAACTCAGCGAAGGCCCGCTGGAGGTCGGGAATGTGATGGAGCACGGCGTGGCCCAGAACGAGGTCAAAGCTTTCATCGGCGAAGGGCAGCTGCTCAGCGTCGGCTGCTGCGGTCTGCACCGTCAGCCCGAGCTTGCGCGCGTTGGATGCGAGCGTCTCCAACATGCCCTCTGAGATGTCGCTGCAGGTCGCCTCTCCGATCAGCCCGGCGCGCAGCAGATTGAGCGAGAAGTAGCCCGTGCCCGACCCGATCTCCAGCGAGCGCGCGTAGTGGCCCGGTTCGTGACCGAGTGCCTTGCGCAGCTTTGAGCTCACCTGGCTGAGGCCGGGATCTCCGAAGTCAATACCCCACTTCGCGTCGTAGTGATCCGCGGCCACGTCGTGGTAGCGCGTGTTCGCATCACGGATCTCCTCGGCGCTTAGGGCGGGCGGCACGGTGCGGCACCATATACTCGCGCGCCGTGCTCGCGTCTTGCACCCACGGACTGATGACTCTCAACGAGAGAGTCTCTTGATGTCAACTCCTGCTCAGTTTCTCCAGCGTGATCAGCCCGAGGGCGTGCCGCCACTGGCGCTGACGGGCGAGCGCACGCTGCCGGATGTGCCCGAGGAGAACTACTGGTATCGCCGCCATCTCGTGGTCTATGAGTGGATCGCTGCGCAGGTCCGCGGCCTGCGCGTGATCGACATGGCCTGCGGCGAGGGCTACGGCACGAACGTGCTCGCGCAGGTCGCGGGCAGCGCTGTAGGCGTAGACGCCAACCCTGAGGCGCACGAGCACGCACGCCTGCGCTATCCGCGGGCACGCTTCGAGCGCGACCTCGTCGACAACTTCAGCGCGGAGACCGACGCGGTCGTCTTCCTGCAGACGATCGAGCACCTGCAGGACCCGGGCGCGGTGCTCAATCACTTTCGCTCGCTCGTCGGCGAGCGTGGCTGCGTCTACGTCTCGACCCCAAACGTGTTGACGCTCGCACCCAAGGGAGCCCAGCGCTCGGACAACCCCTGGCACGTGCACGAGTACCGCCGCGAGGAGTTTGAGCGGCTCTGCGCTGAGCATTTCGGCTCGGTCGAGCTCTACGGGCTCTTTCATGCGCGCAAACTGCGCGCGCACGAAGTCGCGCTGCGGCTTGGCTGGGACCGCGTCCATGCCCGGTTGGGTTTGACCGCTCGCTTCTACGACCGTTTCACCCCGGCGATCGCCTCCTCTGACTTTCGCTTGCGCCGAGCCGGCGAGGCGGACCTCGAGCGGGCGCTTGACTTCCTTGCGGTGTGCCGCCCGTGAGCGCCGGGCGCGGCTCGCTGGCGATCGTCCTGCACACGCACATGCCCTACGTCGAGGGCTTCGGCACCTGGCCCTTTGGTGAGGAGTGGCTGTGGGAGGCGATCGCTGGCTCCTACCTACCGCTCCTGGATCTGCTCGACAGGGGCGCGCCGCTGACGCTGTCGCTCACGCCGGTGCTGTGCGACCAGCTCGAGGCTCCCGGTATTGGGGAGCGCTTTGCGACGTTCATCGGGGAGGTCCGCCGCGGCACCCACGAGCAGGACGCCGCGGGCATGCGGGCGGGGGGGCATGAGGCGCTGGCCGACGAGATCGAGCGTTCCTGGGGCGACTATGCGGGGGCGCTTGAGGCATTCGAGCGGCGCGATCGCAGACTGCTTGAGGCGCTCGCGCGCCACGCCCAGTGGACCTCCTCGGCGACCCATGCGATCCTGCCGCTGCTGGCCAGCGACGCGGGCATGCGCCTACAGATTCACAGCGGCGTGGAGTCATATCGCCGCCGCGTCAGCGGCCATTGGCGAGGCGGCTTCTGGTTGCCGGAGTGCGCTTACGCCCCCTGGCTGGGACGGGCCCTGGAGGACGCGGGCGTAAGCGCGGTGTGCGTCGAGCTCACGAATCTCTTCGGGCTCGGCGCCGTGCAACATCTGCGCCCGCTGCGTAGCGAGGAGGGGGTCGTGCTCGTCCCAATCGACCGCGCGACGATGTCCTTGGTCTGGAGCGAGCAGGGCTATCCCGCTAGCGGTGCCTACCGCGACTATCACCATCACACGATCCACCACCACAACCCCTGGAACAACGCTGGCGGCAGCTACGACCACGCGGCTGCGCTCGCGCTCGCGCGTGAGCACGCCGCTGACTTCGTCACGCGCACGTTCGCGCGCCTGGCGCAGGGGAGTGACGCGCCCGAGCTAGCTGCGGCTGGCGGCGGGCTGGTCGTGTGTGCGCTCGACACCGAGCTGCTTGGGCACTGGTGGTATGAGGGCATCGACTGGCTTGCTGCAGTCGTTGAGGAGTGCGCGCACCAGGGCCTTGAGCTCGTGCGTCTCGACGACGCGCTCGAGCAGATCGAGGCGGTTCCGATTGCCGGGCTGCCCGACTGTGATCCGCTGCTCGCGGGTGTCGGTGAGGGACAAGCGAGCAGCTGGGGGCTCGGCGGCGACCTTTCGACATGGTCGGCGCCGGTGGTCGCTGATATGGCCTTTGCGACCCGCGCCGCGGAGCTGGAAGTGCTCGCCGCAGGTGCCCATGTGAGCACCACCGCGATCCGCGAGCTGCTGGCGCTGCAGGCCAGCGACTGGGCCTTTATGACCTCGCGCGAGATCGCGGTGCCCTATGCGCGTGAGCGTTTCGCGGGGCACCATCGTGCGCTCGCGGAGGCGCTGCGCGCGGGTGAGCAGGAGGACCTGCAGCGGCTGCGCAACCTTGCGGTCGATGCTGACCGCGGCTCGCTGCTCGCGCCCTGAGCGGGCTACTCCCAGCGCATCGTGGTGGGCGCCGCGCGCATGCGGATCACGCGCGCGGGTATGCCCCCAACGACGGTGTTGGCCGGCACCTCGGTGGTGACGACGGCGCTCGTGCCGATGATCGCGTTATCGCCGACGCTCACGCCGCGCAGGATGCAGGCGCCGTAGCCCATCCAGACGTTGTGGCCGACGCGCACGTCGCGCTTGTAGATCCCCTGCAGGCGAATCGGCCGCTCCACTTCGGTGACGCCGTGATCGAAGTCGATCAGCATCACGCGGTCGGCGATGATGCACTCGCGCCCGATCGAGACGTGCTGGAAGGCGGAGATCGTCGCCTCCTGGCCGATCACGGTCTTCGCGCCGATGCTGACTTCGCCCTCGTGCACGCGGATCTTGCTGCCGTGCCCGATCCAGGCCCAGCGGCCGATGCGCAGGGTCGCCTCGCGGCCGATCTCAAGCTTGACGCCCGGGCAGATGAAGCAGATACCGTCGGTTTGCAGGCGCCGACCGTAGCGGAGCTTCAGCACCATCAGGCGCGCGAGCAGATGCGCGTAATCACGGCTGAACATGTGGTTGGCGCGCATGAAGCGCAGCAACGCCAGCGGACCCCCGGCCAGCGGCGCTGGCGCGTGTCGCGTCGCGATCGCCGCGGCGGGCTCGGTCTCTGCTTCGAAGGTTGCGGGGGAGGCGAGCTCCATCGCCGCGAATCGTAAGGGACCGCTGCGGTCAAGCGGCCCTGCGATGATTGCGCGCTCGATGGGCACCGAGCCGACACTCGCGCAGCGCCTACTCGACGGCGACCGTCGTGCGCTCGCGCGCGCGATCACGCTCGTCGAGAATGACCGGCCCGAGGGCTGGGAGCTCGTCAAGGAGATCTTTCCCCACACCGGACAGGCCGAGGTCGTTGGCTTCACGGGCCCCCCGGGTGTCGGCAAGTCGACGCTGATCGGGGCGCTCACAAAGGCCCGTCGTGAAGCCGGACGGACGGTCGGTGTGCTCTCGATAGATCCCTCCTCGCCCTTCACGCAGGGTGCGCTGCTCGGCGACCGCATTCGCCTCTCAGAGCACTTCCTCGACCAGGGCGTCTTCATCCGCTCGATGGCCAACCGCGGCGCGCTCGGCGGACTCTCCGAGGCGGCGCTGCAGGCAGCGCTGCTGCTCGATGCCGCGGGTCGTCAGGACGTGTTCGTCGAGACCGTCGGCGTTGGGCAGGCGGAGATCGACATCATCGATCACGCCGACACGATCGTGCTCGTGTTGATGCCCGGCTCGGGCGACTCGATCCAGGCGTTGAAGGCCGGCGTGATGGAGATCCCCGACGTGATCGTGATCAACAAGGCCGACCATCCCCTCACCGACACGATGGTCCGCGAGATTCGCGGCGTGCTCTCGCTCGCCAACCTCGAGCGTTCGCCCGAGGAAGTGCGTGGCCGCTGGAAAGTGCCGATCATCAAGACCGAGGCCACGCTCGGACGTGGCATCGATGAGCTAGTGGAGAGCCTTGAGCAGCACCATGACCACATCGTCGCGGCCGGTCAGCTGCAAGAGCGCCGGAGCCGCAACTTGCGCAACGAGGTGCTTGCGATCGCCACCGCTCGCATGCGCCGGCGCCTGGAGGAGGAGCTGGGAGAGGATCCCGACTTCCAGCGTCTGATCGCCGAGGTCGTGCAACGTCGCCTCGACCCCGCCAGTGCGGCCACGGCGCTGCTCGAGCGCGGGTCGCTCGCGCAGCCGCGCTGAGCGCGGCGCGTCCAGGTGCTCAGCGGTCTGCGTGCAGTGAGCGCGCGGTCGCCGAGCGCGTCACCGAGTGCTGGTCGGGGAGCGTGCCGATCACGCGGTCGCCAACCGTCGAGGTGACGCCGAACCAGTAGCGCTCGTTCTTGTAGTGGTGCAGGCGGTGGTTGCGCCAAATCGCTTTGTAGTAGCGGGCCCGCGCGCGATGGGGCGTGTGGATCAGGAAGTGTGTCCACTCATAGGCTGCGAGGATCGCGAAGCTCGTGACTACACCGGTGCTTGCATAGGCCAGGCGCGGACCGCCGAGCACCAGGTGGATCGGGAAGGACATCGCCCAGTTGACGAGCGCGATCATCACCAGGAACACGAGCACCGCGTAGACGGGGATCAGGACTCCCTCGAGCACGCCTGGCCGCTCGTGGTGGGCGCGGTGCTCGCGCGCGCTCAACAGCTCGATCTTGCGCCCCAGCAGCGTGAGCGGAGGGGCGTGCAGCAGGTATACGTGGATCAGCCACTCCACGAAGGGCGTCACGGCGAGCAGGCCGGCGACCATCACGAGGTCGCGCCAGCTGAATGCGCCTTGGGCGATCCGCGCGGCGAGCGCGAGCAGGACCGCGCCCAGCAGATAGGGCGGTGAGGGCTGGCGCGCGAACACGCGCGCGCAGTCCAACAGGGATGGCCCGCCAGAGAGCTTCGTCGGCACAGCCTCCGCGGGGGCTGTCAGATGATCCTCTGGGCTCTCGAGTTCGGACATCTTGATCCAAGGCTAACCGAGTAGGCTCACACCGGGATGGACTACTTGCGCGCAGCAGATCGCAGCTGGCCGGTGCTCACGCGCTTGATGGGCGGCCACGCGGCGCTCTATCGTGCGAGCAAAGGCTTGATCGGCCACCGCTTTCCCGGCTCGCCGCCGATGCTGTTGCTCGATCATGTCGGCGCCAAGAGCGGAGCGCGGCGTACCAGCCCGCTCGTCTATGGCGTTGACGGAGTCAACCTCGTGCTCGTCGCCTCGAAGGGCGGCTATCCCAAGAACCCGGCTTGGTTTCACAACCTCCGCGCCAACCCCGACACGAGCGTACAGGTCGGCGCAAAGGTGCGCAAGGTGCATGCGCGGGTCGCAGAGGGCGAGGAGCGCGCCCGCCTGTGGAAGCTGATGGTCGGCGTCTACTCCGGCTATGAAAGCTATCGGCGGCGCACTGAGCGCGAGATCCCGCTGGTCGTGCTCGAGCCGCGCTAAGCGCCGAGCGCGCGGGCGATCACCATCTGCTGAACCTCGTCGGTGCCCTCGCCGATCGTGAGGATCTTGGCGTCGCGATAGAAACGGCACACGGGATACTCCTCGATGAAGCCGTAGCCGCCGTGTATCTGCACGGCCTCCTCGGCACAGCGCACCGCGAGGCGGCCGGTCTTGAGCTTCGCCTGCGCGGCGGTCAGCGTGAAGTTGCGTCCCGCGTCCTTCTCCAGCGCGGCTTTGTGCACGAGCAGTCGCGCGGCTGCGATCTCTGTCGACATGTCCGCGAGCTTGCCCTGGATCGCCTGGAACTTGGAGATCGGCTTGCCGAAGGCGCGACGCTCCTTGGCGTAGGCGAGCGCTTGATCGAGCGCTCCCTGCGCGAGCCCGACGCCCATCGCGGCGACGCCGATACGACCGATGTCGAGGATGTGCAGGAACTGCTTGAAGCCAGCGCCGCGTGGTCCGAGCAGGTTCTGCTCCGGGACGTGGCAGTCAGTGAAGGTCAACGGGCGCGTGTCGGAGGCGTTCCAGCCCATCTTGCGGTAGGGCTCGCCCTGCTCATAGCCCGCGGTGCCGTTGGCGACGATCAGGTTCGAGATCTCCTTGGCGCCTGTGGAGTCCTCGCCCGTGACGGCTGTGATGCAGACCACGCCAGAGATGTCGGTGCCCGCGTTGGTGATGAACTGCTTGGCGCCATCGATCACCCATTCGCCGTTCTCCAGTCGCGCCCGGGTGCGCGTGTTGCCGGCATCCGAGCCGGCCTCGGGCTCGGTCAGCCCGAAGGCGCCGAGGCGTTCGCCGGAGCAGAGCTGCGGCAGCCACTCGCGCTTCTGCTCCTCTGAGCCGAACAGATAGAGCGGCTGGGTGCCCAACGAGGTGTGCGCGCAGAGCGTGATCGCAACGGAGGAGTCCACGCGCGTGAGCTCCTCGACGGCGAGCGCGTAGGCCAGCGTGTCACCCCCGCCCCCGCCGTACTCCTCGGGGAAGGGGATCCCCATCAGGTTCAACTTGCCGAGCTTCTCGACGATCTCGTAGGGGAAGGACTTGGTGCGGTCGAGCTCCTCCGCGACCGGCGCGACCTCCCCCTCGGCGAATTCCCTGACGGTGCGTCTGATCAGCTCGTGGTCTGGTGACAGGCTCGAAATCCATCGCGCCCGGCATTCTCACACGTCGCGTCTGGAAGGATGGCCTTCCTCATGACCAGCACCCGCCTGATCCTCGATTTTCTGACCCGCGGGCGCAGCTACCGCTACGGCCCGCACCGCTCGCAGCGCGCCGACCTCTACCTCCCAGTGGGAGTCGGGCCGCATCCGGTGATGGTCGTGATCCACGGCGGCTCCTGGCACCGCCGCTACGGCAAGGTCGTGATGCGCGGGCTCGTGGGTGATCTGATCAGACAGGGATGGGCGGTTTGGAACATCGAGTACCGACGCCTGGGGGATGGGGGCGGCTGGCCGGCTACCTTCGAGGATGTCGCCGCCGCGATCGACCATCTGCGCGAGCTCGATGCACCGCTGGATTTGGACAGTGTCAGCGTCCTCGGCCATTCCGCCGGCGGTCATCTGGCGCTGTGGGCAGCCGGTCGCGCCTCGATCGCCAGCGGTGAGCCTGGAGCCGATCCCGCGATCGAGTTCAAGCGCGCGATCAGCCAGGCCGGAGTCTGCGACCTCGCTGGCGCCTACCGCATGTGGCGGGGCGGTGCCGCACGGGCATTGATGGGCGGCTCCCCGGAGGAATTGCCCGCGCGCTACGCCGTTGGCGACCCACTTGCGCTGGTGCCGCTGAAGATCCCCGTGTTGCTCGTCCATGGCCTACTCGATCGCACCGTCTCGATTGAGCTCAGCCGCCACTACGAGCGCGAGGCCAGCGCTGCAGGGGCCGCGGTCGAGCTAGTCGAGATCGAGGGTGAGGCGGGTGGCCATCGCGCTCACATCGACCCGCGCGGCCAGGCCTGGGCGGTTGTGCGTGGCTGGCTGCGCGAGCCGCTCAAGGTATGAGGCCTCAGCTGCTGTAGGAGCGCGCCAGCTCGACAAGCAGACGCACGCCGTAGCCGGAGGCGCCTTTGCCGACATAATCGCGCCCGAGATCCCAGGCCGATCCGGCGATGTCGAGATGCGCCCAGGGGACATCGCCGACGAAGTTCGAGAGGAAGCTAGCCCCGACGATTGTGCCTGCTTTGCGTCCCTCGGGTGCGTTGTCAAGGTCGGCGTAGGCGCCCTTGATGAGCTTGTCGTACTCCTCGTGCAGGGGCAGCCGCCAGAGGATCTCGCCGCTGCGCTCGCCCGCCGCGCAGAGCCGCTCGCAGAGCGCATCGTCGTTGCTCATCAGCCCGGCGTAGGTCGAGCCGAGCGCGATGATCACCGCGCCGGTGAGCGTCGCGAGATCAACGATCTGTTCGGCGCCCTCGGCGATCGCGTGAGAAAGGCAGTCAGCCAGCACGAGACGCCCCTCAGCGTCCGTGTTGTTGATCTCGATCGTTTTGCCGTTCGCGGCGGTGACGATGTCGCCGGGCTTGATCGAGCGCCCGCTGGGCAGGTTCTCGGTGGCTCCGACGACCGCGACCAAGCGCACCGGCAGGCGCAGGCGCACGATCGCGGCAACCGCCTCGATCACGGCGGCGCCGCCGGACATGTCGAACTTCATCTCCGACATCTTCGCCCCCGGCTTGAGTGAGATCCCGCCGCTGTCGAAGGTCACGGCCTTGCCCACCAGCCCGAGCGTCGGCCCACTGCCGTCGCCGCCGTCGTAGCGCATCGTGATCAACGCTGGCTCCTGCTCGGAGCCCTGCGCGACGGCCGCAAAGGCGCCCATCCCGCGTTGCTCAAGGCCCGCGCGATCCTCGACTTCGACCGTCAGGGCCGGCTCTGCCGCAGCCAGCGCCAGCGCGTATTCGCCGAGCGCGGTCGGGGTCAGGTCGTTGCCGGGACGGTTCTGCAGATCGCGTGCGCGATTGGTCGCTTCGGCGACGATGGCCGCCTCGTTGACGCTCCGCTCGAGACTATCCTCGCCGGCGATGATCAGCCGCTGCAGATGCTCGGGAGGCTGCTCCTCGCTCTTGGCCGGGGCGGACTTGTGTAGCTCGAAGCGGTAGTCGCCGAGCACGGTGCCCTCGACGATCGCGCCCGCGATCGCTGGAGAGATATCGGTGGGCATGTCCCAGCAGAGCGCGCGAGTGGCGAGCTCACGCGCCCTCGCGCCGGCCGTCGAGGCCGCCACACGGGCTCGCTCCGCGGTCGAGCTCTGCACGCGCGCCGAGGCCCACGGTCAGCCAGCGTTTGCCTTCGGCGTGGGTTAGAGCAAGCGCCTTGAAGGAACTGCGGGCCTCGCCCGAGGCGAGCAGTTCGCTGAGCTCGGCTGGGCTCTCAGGCGGCGCGCCCTCGCCGTCGAAGATCGGGACTGCAACCGTGTCGGCGTCACTGTTTTTGGCGGCTTGGGAGATCGCGGAGATGTGCATCGGCGCCACGATATCCAGCCCAGGGGCGCGGCGAGGGTTGCGCATAGCCCCGTGGGCGCCGGCCAACGGTCCACTACCATTCTTGACCCTTCATCTCGCACCCGACCTACAGGAGACAGCTGCCCCCATGCCCAAGACCGTGATCCTCGGCGCTGCGCGCACCCCCATCGGCAAGATGGGCGGCGGCCTGTCCTCGCTGGATGCCACCGAGCTCGGCAGCCTGGCGATGAGCGCCGCGCTGGAGCGCTCCGGAGTTGAGCCCGAGCAGGTCGATCACGTTGTCGTGGGCCAGGTGCTGCAGGCCGGGCAGGGCCAGATCCCCTCGCGCCAGGCGCAGATCAAAGCGGGGATTCCCAAGGAGGTCTCTTCGGAGACGATCAACAAGGTTTGCGCCTCGGGCCTGCGCGCGACGGTGATCCTCGATCAGGCGATCCGCGCCGGTGACGTGCAGGTCGGCGTCGGCGCCGGTATGGAGTCGATGTCGAAGGCCCCCTACCTGCTGCCCCAGGCGCGCTTCGGATACCGCATGGGCGACGCAAAGATGCTCGATGCGATGGTCCACGATGGGCTCACCAACCCCTTCTCGGGCAAGCAGATGTTCGTCGAGGCGACCGAGATCGGCGAGGAGCTCGAGATGACGCGGGCGGACCTCGATCGCTGGGCGCTGCGCTCACACGAACTTGCTCTGAAGGCGATCGATGAGGGCCGTATGTCCGAAGAGATCGTCGCGGTGACCATCAAGGGTCGCAAGGGCGACACCGTCGTCGAGGTCGACGAGGGCCCCCGTCGCGACACCTCGCTCGAGCGCTTGGCTGCGCTGCCTGGGCTGGTCAACAAGGAAGGCTCACACACAGCCGGCAACTCGCCTGGGGTCAACGATGGCGGCGGCGCGCTGGTGGTGTCCTCTGAGGAATGGGCCTCGGCCAATGGCAAGGAGGTGCTCGCTGAGATCGTCGCTCACGCGCAGAGCGCCAATGACTTCGCCTACCTCGCCACGACGCCGGCAAGCGCGGCGAAGAAGGCACTCGAGAAGGCGGGGCTGCAGCCGGGGGACATCGACGTCTGGGAGATCAACGAGGCCTTCGCTTCGGTCACGCTTAACTCGATCCGCATGCTCGGGATCGATGAGGACCGCGTCAACGTCAACGGCGGCGCGGTCGCCCTCGGGCACCCGATCGGCGCCTCCGGTGCGCGTATCCTCGGCGCGATCGTGCACGAGCTGCGCCGTCGCGGCGGCGGCTACGGCTGCGCCGCGATCTGCTCCGGCGGGGGGCAAGGCGACGCGGTCATCCTGAAGGTCTGAGCTGACTGTGAGCGCTTCTCAGTAGTGCTCAACGACGGACAATCCGGCGGACGTCAGGACGGCCCGCAGGGCGCCGCGTTCTTCGATCTTGACAAGACGTTGATGGCGGGTTCGTCGGGCATCTTCTTCGCCCGGGCGGCATACGAAACGGGGATGATCTCGCGCGGGCGGCTGGTGCGCGACGTGTATGAGAACGTCCGCTTCCGGCTGAAGGGCTCGACCGATGATCGCGCGGATGACGTGCGCAAGCGAGTCGGCGAGATGATCGCGGGGGTGCGTGTGCGTGACCTCGAGCGGCTATCGCCACGTGTGCTCGCCGGCGTGCTCCCACGCCTGTATCCGCAGATGCTCGAACGCGCCTACGCCCATCAGGATGCGGGGCTGCCGGTCTACATCCTCACGGCCGCCTCGCAGGAGATGGCCGACCTGCTCGCGCGTGTGCTCGCCTTCGACGGCGGTCTCGGCTCGCGTTCGGAGATCGTCGATGGACGCTACACGGGCCGTCCGGCGGGCCCCTTCAACTATCGCGAGGGGAAGGTCCTCTCGATGCGTGAGCTGACCGAGCGCGAGGGCATCTCACTGGAGCTCTCATACGCTTACTCGGACTCCGAGTCCGATCTGCCGATGCTGCGTGCTGTGCGCCACGCAGTGGTTGTCAATCCTGACGCGATGCTGCGCCGAATTGCAACCGAGGAAGGCTGGGAAGTGATCGAGCTCGATCGTCTTGGCCGGCGCCTGAAGATGCTCGCGGCGCTCGGCGCCGGTACTGTGGCTGCTTCCCTGTCGTGGCGCTTGCTAGCCAGGTCGGCGGCGAGCGCGTAAGGTTCGCGCTCGCGGGCGCCGCGTCGTGCCCGCCCCAGCACACATCTGCCCCAACGAGCTAGAGAGCGTGTCGCGCTGATGGCATCACCAGCAAGTACCAAGAGCAAGATCCGAGTCGTCGTCGCCAAGCCTGGTCTGGATGGCCATGATCGCGGCGCCAAGATCATCGCGCGGGCGCTGCGCGACGCCGGCATGGAGGTCATCTACACCGGCCTGCACCAGACGCCGGAGCAGATCGTCGAGACGGTGATCCAGGAGGACGCCGACGCGGTCGGCCTCTCGATCCTCTCGGGCGCGCACATGACGCTCGTGCCGCGTGTCGTCGAGCTGCTGCACGAGCAGGGCGTGGACGACGTTGTGATTACGGTCGGCGGCACGATCCCGGCCGAGGACATACCCGAGCTCAAGCGTCTCGGTGTCGCCGAGGTGTTCACGCCCGGTGCGCCTACCCAGGCGATCGTCGATTTCATCCGCGGTGCCACGGGCGGACGCGCCCCGATCAGCTGATTGACTCGTCAGTCAACCGCCTAAAGCGGTAGGATCGCACTCAACAGACCCCAAGGAGAAGCCTGAAGACATGAAGATATGCGTCCTGGTTAAGGAGGTCCCGGACGCCGCCGTCGAGAAGAGGATCGACCCCTCGACGGGGCGTATGGACCGCAGCGGGGAGAAGAACCTCAACCCGTATGACACGCACGCCATCGAGGCGGCAATGCAGATCAAGGAGGGCGGCGCGGTTCCGGTCGAGGAGATCGTCGCCGTGACGATGGGCCCCGACAGCGCCGTGCGCGCGCTGCACAAGGCAGTCTCGCTGGGCGCGGACCGCTCAGTCCACCTCTCAGACGCGGTCGTTGCCGGCTCCGATGTGGCCGCAACCGGCTACGCGCTGGCGAAGACGCTGCAGCGCGAGCAGCCCGACCTGGTGCTGCTGGGACAGCAGTCAGATGACGGCGAGTGCTACACGATCGGCGCGGTTGTGGCCGAGCACCTGGGCATGCCTTCGCTGACGCAGGTGATCAAGATGGATGTCGAGTCCGACGCCCTGCGCTGCGAGCGTCAGGCTGAGTACGGCTACGACACCGTGCAGATCAAGCTCCCGGCGGTTATCTCTGTGGGTGACGCGATCAACGAGCCGCGCTACCCGTCGCTGAAGGCGATCATGGGTGCCAAGAAGAAGCCGCTCGACAGCATCACGGCCGCAGACGCGGAAATCGACACCTCGAAGGTCGGTGGTGAGAACTCCGCTGCGCAGTGGGTTGCCGCCAAGGCTCCGCCGGCGAAGTCCGCGGGAGAGATCATCGAGGACGAGGACACCGGCGAAACCGTCGAAAAAATCATCGCCTGGCTGGATGAGAGGAAGCTGATTTAGATGGCGAACATCCTGGTTTACGCGCTGCACTACGACGGCGCGATCAACAAGAACTCACTTGGCGCCGTCTCTGAGGGCGCCAAGCTCGCCGCTGAACTAGGCGGCGAGGCTCACGCGATCCTGCTCGGGGAGAACGTCCCGCAGGATCTGGCTGCCTCGCTCGGCAACTACGGCGCCAAGAAGGTGCTCGTGGCCGAGGGCCCCGAGGGTCTGGCGCAGCCGCTGGTCGACGCGATGGCCAAGGCGATCACCGACGGTGGCTACTCCTACGCACTGTTCGGCGGCGGGCTGCTCGGCTTTGAGATCGGCGCCGGGCTCGCGGCGCGGCTCGGCGCCGGCGTGGCGATGGAGGTCACCGCGGTACGGGCAGAGGGCGGCGAGCTGATCGCTGAGCGTCCGATCCTCGGCGATTCGGCGATCTCGGAGATCAAGTACCGCTCCCAGGTCGGCATCATCATCGGCCGTCTTAACGCCTTTGAGATCAAGGAGACCGGCGCCGGTGCGGCACCCGTCGAGCAGATCAGCTTCGAGCTGAGCGCACACGCCTCACAGGCGACGATGCTCACGCGCGGTGAACAGCGCGGGGCTGACGTCGACATCGAGGGTGCTGACATCCTCGTGGCCGGCGGGCGTGGTCTCGGTAAGGCCGAGGGCTTCGAGCTCGCTGAGGAGTTGGCGAAAGCGTTCGGTGGCAACAGCGCCGTCGCAGCGACCCGCGCGGTCGTCGATGCGGGCTGGTACCCCTACGCGGCCCAGATTGGCCAGACCGGCAAGACAGTCGCGCCAAAGCTGTATCTCGCGGCCGGCATCTCGGGCGCGATCCAACACAAGGTCGGTATGCAGGGCTCGGAGAACATCGTCGCGATCAACAAGGATGCAAACGCGCCGATCTTTGAATTCTCCGACCTTGGAATCGTCGGGGACCTCAACAAGATCCTTCCCAAGCTCACAGAGGCTGTGAAGGCAAAGAAGGGCAGCTAGAGGATGTCTGGTCACGGCTCCAGCAATGGGAAGGTCGCACCCGCGGCCTTCCCCCCGCCGGTTGACTCGCGCAAGGAGTTCATCAAGCGCGGGCTCGATGCGGAGGACGAGTTGATCGAGGTCGGTGTGGCGATCGTTGGCGGCGGCACCGCGGGGCTCTCCTGCGCAAACCGCCTGCTGCAGCTGCTGGCCGATGACCCGGAGACGATGGAGCGCCTCGGCGAAGTGCCGGTGGCGGTTGTCGAGAAGGCGAAGACCTGCGGGGGGCACAACCTCTCCGGTGCGGTCATGCGCCCGGGGCCGTTGGAAGAGCTGTTCCCGGAGATGTCGCGTGAGGACTGGCGCAAGGAGGGTTTCGCCTACGGCGAGGTCACCAAGGAGGCGGTCTACGTGATGCCGAGCGCCAAGACCAAGCTGCGCATCCCCACGCCGCCGAACTTCAAGAACCACGGCAACGAGGTGATCTCGGTCTCCTCGATGGCGCGCTTTCAGCAGCGCCAGGCAGAAGAGGGCGGCGCCTACGTGCTGACCGAGACCTCGGCGACGCAGCTGATCGTCGAGGACGGGCGTGTCGTGGGCGTGCGTTCCGGTGACAAGGGACGCGGCAAGGACGGCCAGCCGCTCGGCAACTTCGAGCCTGGGACCGACATCAAGGCGCACGCCACGGTGCTGGCCGAGGGCTGCTGGGGCCACATCACGGGTGCTGCGATCAAGGAGTTCAACCTCGCCGATAACCGCGAGCCGCAGGTCTGGGAGCTCGGGGTCAAGGAGGTCTGGAAGGTTGCAAAGCCCCTGGACCGCGTGATCCACACGCTCGGTCCCTGGCCGCTGAAGCTCTCATCCAAATATGGCCACGTCGGTGGAACTTGGATCTACCCGATGAAGGACGAGAAGACGGGCGACGATCTGGTCTCGATCGGCTTCGTGATCGACCTCGAGTACGCCGACGCGACCACCTCCGCCCACGACCTCTTGCAGCAGTTCAAGATGCACCCGCTCGTGAAAGGCATCCTTGAGGGTGGCGAGCGCGTGGCCTGGGGCGCGAAGGCGCTGCCAGGCGGCGGCTTCTGGTCGATGCCGAAGCTCTCGATGCCTGGTGCGGTGCTGGTCGGAGACGCCGGTGGGATGGTCGACACGGTCGCGCTGAAGGGTGTTCACCACAGCGTGATGTCGGGCAAGCTCGCGGCGGAGTCGATCTATGCGGCGCTCGTGCGCGGCGAGTCCTCCTTTGAGTCCTACGAGCAGGCGATCGAAGACTCGATCGTGGGCAAAGAGCTCTATGAGGTGCGCAACACCCGCCAGCCCTTCCAGAAAGGCTTCATCCAGGGTGCGCCGCTGGTGAACCTGATGATGGGCACGAAGGGCCGCTTCCCCGGCGGTCGCTGGTCTTGGCATCGCAATGACGCCAAGCCGATGTTCATCGGCAAGACCAAGGAGAACTATCCCAAGCCCGACGGGAAATACACCTTCGACAAGCTCTCCTCGGTGTTCATCACGGGCAACGCGACCCGTGACGACGCTCCCAACCACATCCGCGTTCAGAAACACGTGCCGCGGGAGATCGCCGAGACATGGCGCTGGATGTGTCCCGCCGGGGTCTATGAGATTCCCGAGGATGCTCCCGAGTCGGGCCCCGTCGATGTGATCGTTAACTACACCAACTGCGTGCAGTGCGGAGCGATCACAGCCAAGGGTGGGCGTCTGACGACGCCCGAGGGCGGCGATGGTCCGCTCTACCAGGTCACCTGAATCGCCTGCAGACCAGAAACAGAAACAGCGCGTCGCGAAACCTGGGCGCGTTTGCAGTGTTATGCAGGTGTGATGAACGCCACGTCTCTCAGACACACCCCTAGAGCGCTGCTGCTCGCCGTGCTCGGCCTGCTCTGCCTGGCGCCGATTGCCGCTGCTGTGGGTCCTGGCGTGAGCGTGCAGAAGACAGGGATCTCGGCGACGCTTGAGGAATGTCTGAGCGCGGGTGCACAGGGCGAACGCACGGCCACCTTCGCGGGTGAAATGAACACGATTCCCAGCAGCACGCGGATGGAGATGCGCATCGATGTGATCGAGCGTATGCCCGGTGAAATCACCTACCACACGGTCTCAGCCCCTGGGCTCGGCGTGTGGCGCGGATCGGCTCCCGGGGTCAAGGCCTACCGCTATCTCAAGCAGGTCACGAACCTCGCCGGCCCGGCCTTCTATCGCGGTGTCGTGCACTATCGCTGGCTGAACAACAAGGGCCGGCTGCTGGCCGTGAGCGTGCTGCGCACGAAGCGCTGCGAACAGCCCGCCACTGAAGCTCCGCTAGAATGATCGAACGATGAAGACCAAGATCCATCCCACCTATGCCACGGCCCACGTTCGCTGCACCTGCGGCAACGAGTTCATGACCCGGGCCACCAAGAACGAGCTGCACGTCGAGGTCTGCTCGAACTGCCACCCGTTCTACACCGGCAAGCAGAAGCTGATGGACACGGGCGGTCGCGTCGAGCGCTTCCAGCGTCGGGTCGCCAAGGGTCGCTTGCACACAGCACAAGCTCGGTCCGCGCAGTAGCTCGATGTCCACGCGACTGGCCGCGGGTTCCCCCTCGACGCCAGCCGCGAGGAGCCCGGCGTCGCCGGTGAGCACGAACCTGCAGGCAGGCGCATCGACGATCGAGCCTGAGCGCGCTGCGCCAACGGTCGCGCCGCTGGTCGAAACCGGCGCCGACGGCGAGCTGAATGCCCAGCGCGACGCCCCTGTCGGCGGCCAGGCGGTGCTTGAGGGTGTGATGATGCGCGGTGTCGCCCATTGGGCGGTTGCGGTGCGCAAGCCCTCCGCAGAGCAGCTCGAGCGAGGGAGAGCTTTCCCGGAGCAGGCGGCCGAAGGCGAGATCGAGGTCAGCACCTTCCCGCTGGACTCCGTGATGAAACGTCACCGGCTGTTGCGTCTGCCGATCGTGCGCGGCGTGGTCGCGCTCGGTGGATCGATGGCGATCGGCTTTCGCGCGCTCGAGGTCTCCGCCAACGCGCAGCTCCCGCCCGAAGAGGTCAAGGAGGGAGACACCGAGGGCGAGTCGCAGGAGATCCCGAAGGCGGTCTGGGCCGGGACTGTGGTCGTCGCGCTGCTGCTCGCGATCGTGCTGTTCTTCCTGATCCCCGTGGGGCTGACCAGCCTGATCAAGCACCAGCTCGGCTCTTCATTCCTCTTCTGGCTAGTCGAGGGGCTCGTGCGCACGAGCCTGTTCCTCGGCTACATGCTCCTGCTCTCCCGGGTCCGCGACCTGCGCCGCGTGTTCGAGTATCACGGGGCCGAGCACAAGACGATCTCCTGTTATGAGGCAGGTCTGCCGCTGACGCCGGTCAACGCCCAGCGCTTCTCGCGACTGCACCCGCGCTGTGGCACGAGCTTCCTACTCGTGGTGATGATCGTGGCGATCTTCGTGTTCGCGCCGATCGGGCTTCCGGCCTGGTACTGGCTGATGGCGACGCGCATCCTCGGGGTGCCGCTGATCGCGGGCATCTCCTTCGAGCTGATCAAGTTCGCGGGTCGCAACCGCAGCAGGCCATGGGTGCGCGCGGTGATGTGGCCGGGACTGAAGCTGCAGCTGCTGACCACGCGCGAGCCCGACCTCGCACAGCTTGAGGTTTCGATCGCTGCGCTCGAGGCAGTGCTCGCGCTCGAGACGCCCGGTGATCTCTCGGCGGCCGACCTCGTCGGCGTCGAGGTCGTCGCCTAAGTCCTACTGCGCGATCGCGGCGGGCACGACCCGCTGTACGAGCTCAGCCCAGCCGGACTTCAGCTGCTCCAACGGTAGGCCACGTCCCTCGTGCAGGTAGACGAAGACGTCGCTACCGAGGCTTGCGAGCAGCATCTCCGCGAGATACTCCGCGTCGCAGTCCGGGTCGGCCTCGCGCAGCAGCAGCGTCACGTGCAGGCGGTGGACAGCGTAGGGAGGGGAGTCGAAGCGCCCCGGGCCGACCTCGGCTGCGGCGAGCACTTCGGCGTGGTCGGCGAGCAGGTCCAGGCGCGCCTCGCCGAAGGCGATCAGACGGTCGCGTCGGGCAGGCCCCCGGGCCGAGTGGCGGCTCGCCGCGGATAAAGGCTTCCTGGAAGCACGCTCTCGCGCTCGCTCAGCAGCGCATGCGCGAGTGCCGCGCGTGAGCCGAAGCGGCGAAAGAGCGTGCCCTTGCCGACGCCCGCGGCCTCGGCGATCTCGTCCATTGAGACACAGGATGCGCCGCGATCTGCGAACAGGCGCCTGGCTGCCGTGAGGATGCGCGCGCGGTTGCGGGTCGCGTCGGCGCGCTCGAACGGCACCTCCGCGAGCTGCGGCAGATCGATGATCGGAAGACCGGGTTGTGTGTCCATACGCACAAGTGTACTAAACGGACTACGGTCCGGTTTTGTGCTACGCTGAGTTCAGCATAAACGGACCGCGGTCCGCAACCTCTACAAGGAGCCCCAATGAGCACAGCAACCACCCAACCGATCGCCACCGGCACCTGGAAGATCGACACGATCCACTCCCACGTCGGCTTTGCCGTCAAGCACATGGTCGTCTCGACCTTCCGTGGGCGCTTTGAGGACTACACCGGCTCGCTGAGCGCCGGCGAGGAGGGCACACCGCGCCTGGAGGGCTCGGTCAATGTCGACTCGATCGTCGTCAAGGACGAGAACCTCGCCGCCCATCTGAAGTCGCCTGACTTCTTCGATAGCGCTAGCCACCCCCGCATCAGCTTCGTCTCAGAGGACCTGACGGTCGCGGAGGACGGTGCGCTCGAGGTCGAGGGCGAGCTCACGATCAAGGGCCACACACACCGCGTGACCGCGCGTGGGAGCGTCTCCGGGCCGCACGTGGACATCGCCGGCAACGACAAGCTCGGCGTCGAGCTCGAGGCGGTCATCGACCGGCGCGAGTTTGGCTTGGAGTGGAACGCGCCGCTGCCCAAGGGCGGCTTTGCGCTCGACAACGACGTCAAGCTGCAGGTCTCGCTCGAGCTCGTGAAGGAGGCCTAAGCACGATGCGCATTCTCGGACTGGCAGGCAGCCTGCGCCACGACTCCTATAACGCCCAGCTGCTGGCCGGAGCACGCGGGCTGCTGCCATCCGAGGTTGAGCTCGTGCTCTTCGATCGGCTGGCGGAGATACCGCCCTTCAACGAGGACGAGGAACAGCACACGCCGCCGGCGGTCGCCGCGTTGAAGGCGGCGATCGCCAGGGCAGACGCGGTGCTGTGGCGACGCCCGAGTACAACGCCTCGATACCGGGCGTGCTCAAGAACGCGCTCGACTGGGTCTCACGACCGCTCGCCCAGACGCCGCTGCGCGGTAAGCCCGCGGCGGTCGTCGGTGCGAGCACAGGCCTGTTTGGGGCAGTTTGGGCACAGGCCGAGACGCGCAAGGTGCTGAGCACGATCGGGGCGCGTGTCGTTGACCGCGAGCTGCCGATCGGGCAGGCCGATGAGGCGCTCGATGCGGACGGGCTACCGCGCGAGCGTGAGACGTCAAGAGCAGCTATCGGCGCTGCTCGATGAGCTGCTCGATCTCGCCCGTTCGCAGGAGCGCGCAGCCTGACCTGTCTCGGACGCTTGATCGCGGCCGCTTAGACTGGGCCGGATGATCGAAGATCTCGTCAGCCAGATCGAGTCCCGTTTCGCCGAGCTCGGCGCGCAGATGACCGACGCGGAGGTGATCTCTGACCGCGAACGCTACGCAGCGGTGGGACGCGCCTACAGCCAGCTTGAGCCCGCCGCCAAGCTCGCGGCGCGCTGGCGCCATGCCTCCGACGACGCAGCCGGTGCGGAAGAACTGCTCGCGGAGATGGGCGAGGACCCTGAGCTGCGTGAGGAACTGGGTAGCGCACGCGCGCGTATCGAGGAGATCGAGGAGGAGATCCGCCTCGCGATGGTCGAGCGCGACCCCAACGACGAGAAGAGCGTGATCGTCGAAATTCAGGGCGGCGCTGGCGGCGATGAGGCGGGACTCTGGGCCGGGGACCTCTACCGCATGCTCACCCGCTACGCGGAGCGACGCGGCTGGACGGCCGAGCCGCTGGAGACCAGCGAGGGCAAGTACACCTTCGCCGTCAAGGGCGATGGGGCCTACTCGGTGTTCAAGTTCGAGGGTGGCACGCACCGTGTGCAGCGGGTGCCCCAGACGGAGTCCCAGGGACGCATCCACACCTCCACGGCGACCGTCGCGGTGCTGCCCGAGGCCGAGGAGGTCGACGTGCAGATCGACGCCAACGATCTGCAGATCGACGTCTATCGCTCCTCTGGGCCCGGTGGGCAGTCGGTCAACACGACGGACTCGGCGGTGCGCATCACGCACAGGCCGACCGGGATCGTGGTCTCGATGCAGGATGAGAAGTCCCAACTGCAAAACCGCGAGCGCGCCCTGCGCGTGCTGCGCGCCCGCCTGTATGAGCGGGCGCTCGCAGAACAGCAGGCCGAGCTGGCCGCCGATCGCCGCTCGCAGGTCGGCACGGGCGACCGCGCGGAGAAGATCCGCACTTACAACTACGGCGAGCGGCGCGTCACTGACCACCGCATCAAGTTCACCGTGCACAACCTCGACCAGGTGCTCGAAGGTGAGCTCGATGAGCTCACCGATGCGCTGCAGGCAGATGAGAAGCGCCGCCGCTTGGAGGCACAGGCGGCCGCATGAGAAGGTACGCCGGCCCGTGAGGCGCTCGACGGTGCGATCACCGCGATCACCGCCGCCGGCTGTGAAACCCCGCGTCTCGACGCCGAAGTATTGCTCGCGCACGTGCTCGGCGTGGGTCGCGCGCGACTCTTGAGCGACCGCGAGCTGTGCGTCGAAGGCGCAGCCGTACGCGCCTTTCAGGATGCCGTGCGTCGCCGCGCGGTACAGCGCGAGCCCGTCGCCTACATCACCGGCAGCCGTGGCTTTCGCCGCCTGGAGCTCGCGGTCGACCCGCGCGCGCTGATCCCACGCCCCGAGACCGAGCTGCTCGTCGAGGTTGCGCTTGCGGCGCTCGCGCCGGGCGCCCGTGTGCTCGACCTCTGCACCGGTAGCGGCGCGGTCGCGCTCGCCCTCAAGGATGAGCGCCCAGACCTCCACCTCAGCGGGAGCGATCTCTCAGCAGAGGCCCTGGCTCTTGCGCGGGCCAACGGAGAGCGCCTCGGCCTCGAGGTGCGTTGGCTGCAGAAGGACCTGCTCGAGGGCATCCCCGACGAGTTCGACGCGCTGATCGCCAATCCGCCCTATGTCGCCGATGTAGAGCGTCGCTTGTTGGCGCCGGAGATCCTGCGTCACGAGCCCGCCGGCGCATTGTTCGCCGGTGAGGACGGGCTGGCAGTGATCGAAACGCTCCTGCGCCAGCTGGGGGGGCGCGTGCAGGTCGAGATCGTTGCCCTCGAGGTCGGCGCTGGGCAGGCTAGGACCGTCGCGGGGCTCGTTCAGGAGGCGGGCTTTGAGGAGGTCGTGTGCAAGCGCGACCTATCGGGTATAGAACGTGTGGTGATGGGAGCGCGCGGCCGGTGAGTTCCGTGAGTCTCGACAGCGATGACGCTGTGCGCTTGCAGGCATGCGTAGCGGGCGGGGGGGTCGCGGTCTACCCCACAGACACTGTCTACGGCGTCTGCTGTGACCCCGAGAGACGAGACAGCGGCACGCAAGCTCTACGCGCTCAAGGGCCGTCCCGCCGCGCGTCCCGCAGCGGTCATGTTCTTCTCGCTCGAGGCGGCACTCGAGGCCCTCCCGAGCTGCAAGAGTCCGAGCGCGCGGCGCTGTCTACGCTGCTACCGGGTCCGCGTGACGCTGCTGCTTGCAAACCGCACGCGATGCTTCGCGGCGGCCTGCCGCACCGATCCCGACACGATCGGCCTGCGGGTGCCACTGCTGCCCGAGCCGCTCGCCGCGCTCGCGGCTGTATCGGCGCCGGTTATGCAGTCCAGCGCGAACCTCTCGGGCGAGCCCGATGCGCGTACGCTCGCGGAGGTGCCGCAGAGTCTGCGCGAGGGCGCCGACCTTGTGATCGACGGCGGCGAGCTGCCGGGCGTCGCCTCCACGGTGCTCGACCTGCGCGACTGGGATGAGCACCGCCGCTGGTTTGTGCTGCGCGAAGGCGCGCTCCTCGCATCAGCGGTCGAAGAGGCGCTCGAGGCAGCGCTTTGAGCGCTTGATCCTGCGCTGAGTGCTAGCCTCGTGGGAGCTGCCGCGACTGGCGCCCTGAGGTGGAAGCGACCACCGGGAAGCGGTCAGCCAACCCGCCGCGCGCCTGGGCACCGAAGTCGACACCGCCTGCCAAGGAGAGCGCCGTGAACGACCTGAGCCCCGACTACTTCAACCGCCCACTCGCCGAGGTGGACCCCGAGATCGCCGAGGTCCTGCGCGGCGAGCTCGAGCGCGAGCAGGGCACGCTCGAGATGATTGCCTCGGAGAACTTCGTCCCGCGCGCCGTGCTCGAATGTCAGGGCTCGGTGCTCACCAACAAGTACGCCGAGGGCTACCCCGGCCGGCGCTACTACGGTGGCTGTGAGTGGGTAGATGTCTCGGAGCAGCTGGCGATCGACCGCGCCAAGGCGCTGTTCGGCGCTGAGCACGCGAACGTGCAGCCGCACTCGGGGGCGCAGGCGAACACGGCCGTCTACCACGCGCTCTTGCAGCCTGGCGACACGATCATGGGGCTCTCGCTGGCGCATGGCGGCCATCTCACGCATGGGATGAAAATCAATGTCTCCGGGCGGCTGTATGACATCGCCGCCTATGAGGTAGATCGCGAGAGCAGCCTGATCGACATGGACGAGGTCGCGCGGATCGCGCGCGAGCGCCGCCCAAAGCTCTTGCTCGCGGGCTGGTCGGCCTACCCCCGCCAGCTCGACTTCGCGCGCTTTCGCGAGATCGCCGATGAGGTTGGCGCGCTGCTGATGGTCGACATGGCCCACTTTGCCGGTCTTGTCGCGGCAGGTCTTCATCCGAACCCGATCGAGTTCAGCGCGGACGTCGTCACGACCACGACACACAAGACGCTCGGCGGCCCCCGCGCTGGGGTGATCTTCTGCAAGGAGGAGTACGCCAAAAAGATCGACTCGGCGGTCTTCCCGGGACAGCAGGGCGGGCCGCTGGAGCATGTCATTGCCGCCAAGGCCGTCGCCTTCAAGATCGCGGCCAGCGAGCTTTTCGTCGAGCGCCAACAGCGCACGCTCGACGGTGCCCGGGTGCTCGCCGAGGAGCTGATGGCCGCAGGACACGGTGTCAACGTGCTCAGCGGCGGGACCGACGTGCACCTGATCCTCGTGGATCTGCGCGAGTGCGACCCCGAGCTGAGCGGCAAGCAGGGGGAGGATCGCCTGCACGAGATCCAGATCACGGTCAACCGCAACGCGGTGCCCTTCGACCCGCGCCCGCCGATGGAGGCCTCGGGACTGCGCATCGGCACCCCGGCCCTCGCCACGCGCGGCCTGCAGGCAGAGGACTTCAGCGAGGTCGGCAAGATCCTTGCGATCGCGCTGACCCCTGAGTATGAAAGCCGCGCTGGTGAGCTTGCCGAGCGGGTCGCCGCGATCGTCGAGCGCTATCCGCTTTATGAGAGTCTGAGCGCGCCCGCGCCGGTCTAGCGCTCCTGCGACCCCCGCGCCTGCGATGCTGTGCGCGAGTAGATGGCGCATCCAACCGAGCTTGAAGCGCTGTACGCCTTCCTTCTCGCCGCCGGCGTGACCGCGTTGCTGACCCCGCTGAGCATGCGCCTGGCGCGCAGGGTCGGCGCGATCGATGAACCGCGCGAGCGTGGCCTCTCCGACCGCCCGACGCCGCTGCTCGGTGGGCTTGCGATTTTCGCCGGTGCACTCGTTGCGGCGCTGCTGGTGCTCCCAGCGGGGTATGGCCACGACCACGAGCTATGGCACGGGGTGCTGCTCGGCGCGGCCGTGATTACGCTTGTTGGCGCGCTCGATGATCGCTTCGATCTGCATCCGGCGCTGAAGCTGATCGGTCAGATCGTTGCGGCGGTGATCGTGGTCAACGCCGGGGTGGCCGTCAAGCACATCACGCTGCCCTTCATCGGCGAACTCGCCTTCCCCAACGCGGGCGTCACAAACGCCGGCCCGGTACTGACGGTGCTCGGGCTGGTGGTGATGATGAACGTCGTCAATTTCTCCGACGGCGTCGATGGGCTCGCGGCCGGCGTCTGCGTGATCATCGCTGCGGCGATGGCCGTGATCGCCTTTGACCTTGGCCGCCAGCAGCCGGGGGTGCTGGCGGCGCTCACGGCCGGCGCGGCGCTTGGCTTTCTGATCTTCAACTTCCCGCCCGCCTCGAGCTTCATGGGGGACTGTGGGGCGAACCTGCTCGGGCTGCTGATGGGCGTGATCACGGTCGAGGCGGCCGTCAAGACGGCGGCGGTGGTGTCCTTCGTGCTGCCGCTGATCCTGCTCGCGGTGCCCTTTCTGGACACGACCTTCGTGGTGCTCAAGCGCTTGAAGTACAAGCAGCCGATCTACCGCCCCGACAGCGAGCATTTCCATCACCGTATGGCGCGCATCGGTTTCTCGCAGCAGGCGCACGATCGCCTACTTCTATGCGCTGGACGCTGATGCTGGCCGGCCTGGCCTTGGCGTTGCGCTTCGTTCCCTACAGCGACCACAAAGGGCACCTGCGTACCGGCTGGACGCTCGTGATGCTCGGCATCGGCGTGCTCGCTGTCGCGGCCAGCGTCTACCTCGTCTACGTGCTTGAGATCCTCAAGTTCAGGCGCCTGGCTGCGATTCGCCAGAGGCGCCTGCGCCCCGACGCCTCACCAGCTGAGATTGCCGTACACGTGACGAAGGACCTCGAAACCGGTGAATTCCAGGCGGTGGCGCAGACCGGGCACGGCGAGGTGCAGATGCGTGACGACGCGCACCCGCCCGGGGCTCAGCAGCCCGTCGGCGAGCGGCAGGTGGATCAGGACAGCGTAGGCGCAGAACACGAGCGTGGCGGCGCGCAGGCGCCGATCGCCGCTGACGGCCGCTAGCGGCAGCAGCCAGATCGCATACCAGGGCAACAGCCAGGCGCGTGGAGAGCAGCAGCGCGAGCGTTGTCCAGCCGGCGCAGACGCGCCAATCTCCGCCGCGCGCGGTGCGCCACAGCGTGCCCACGAGCGTGAGCAGGAAACCGAGCGATGAATAGGTGGCGCCACCAACCCGGCGTGCCGCTCAGCCCGAACAGCCGCGCCGTCTCCGCCGGGATGCTGTGCGTGGCTACCAGCTGCTGCTGCTCGCCGATCGCTGTCGAGAAAGCCAAAGGCCTGATCGCCGAAGCCGATCAGCCCGATCACCGCAAGCGCCAGCAGGGTCAGCGCCGCGCTCGCGGCCACCCGCAGCCGCTCGCGGCCGCTGGCAGGGGCGAGCACGACAAAGGGCAGCGCTAGCCCGGCGGTGATCTTCACGCCCACGCCCACCGCGAGCGTGACCGCGGCCGAGCGAAACCGCGGGCTTGTGCGCCGCGGTCAGCGCAAGCGCGAGCGCGAGCAGCAGCATCGTCAGCGTGTCGTTGTGTGCGCCGCCGACGGCCAGCACGAGCAGTACCGGGTTCAACCCCACGAAGGCGGCAGCGCCACGCATGGAGTGGTTCAGGCCGCCTGGCTGCCCGTGCAATCAGGGCGACCGCGGCGAGGCTCGAGAGCGCAGCGACCGCCTTCAGCGCCCACAGCCCGCCTGCGAGCCCGAGCGGCGCTGTCAGCGTAGCTCGCGAGCGTGAACAGCGGGCCGTAGGGCGAGTGCTGGAACGGCCTTCACGCCCGAGAAACGCAAAGACCGGGTCGCCTGGCGCTTCAGTGGCGACGTGCGTGTAGGGGTCTGAGGCCGTGCAGCGCTCCCATCCGCGCGAAGCTGAGATAGCCGAACACGTCCTGAGAGATCAGCGGCGGGCCCGAGCAGCAGGATCAGATGCGCCGCCACGATCGCCGCGGCGAGCACCCACAGCGGCAGCGCTCCGCGCGGTGAGCAACACGACCAGATAGCTCCCGCACATGATCAGCATCAGGTCTGGAAGCTGCCCTGCGTGATGCCCACGCCAAGCCCCTCCAACGGACCCGCCAGCCAACCGGGCCAGCCGCCGTGGCGCGCCGGTACGTACACCGAGGGGCGTGCGGCAGCGCCGGCTGCCACCAGGAACACGCTCGTGAGCACGCCGAGCAGCCCGAGCGCGCCGAGCGCGCGAACGAGCGCGGGATCTGCACTTTCGTGCCAGCGGTGATGCCGGTCTGGCTCGCAGCTGTGCCTTTGGCTGCCGCGCGGGGTATTGGGTGTGTGGCCTGGATGAGGCCCATTGTTACGTCTGCCTGAGACTGCGAGGCTCTCGCGCGAACGCTAACCTGTCAATCGCAGCTGCGTCCGCCGGGGACCCTTCGTGCGTAGGACGCATGCTTGTGCTGGAGCGCCTCGTCTGGGCGCGGCCATCCTTTATGCGACGCCGTAACCGCAAACGCAGATTCGCGCCGGGACTCCGGGCCGAGTCGTGTCCTGATTCTGTCCGCCGACGTCGGCGAGGGCCACGCCGCGGCCGCACGCGCACTCGCCCAGCAGATCGACGCCTCGCCCGAGCAGGCCGAGGTGACGATCATCGACGGGCTCGGCGCGATGGGGCCGCTGCTGCGTCCGGTTGTCGAGGACGGCTATCGCGTGCAGCTGCGCTTCTTCCCGTGGACCTACACGATCATCTACTGGCTGCTCGAGCACGTGCTGCCGATCCGGATGCTTGCGCGCCGGCTGCTGTGCGCGCTCGGCGCGCGTCCGCTGGCGCGCGCGATCGCCGAACACGACCCCGATGTGATCGTCTCCACCTACCCGGCGGTCACGGTCGTGCTGGCACGCCTGCGTCGCCGCCGCGTGGTCGACTGCCCGACGGTTGCGACGATCACTGACCTCACGGGCCTGTTCTTCTGGGCGCAGCCGGGAATCGACATGCACCTGGTCATGTATGGCGAGTCGATGCGCTCGGTCGAGCGGATCGCCGGAGCCGGCAGCGTGCAGCTCGTGCGCCCGCTGATCTCCGCTGAGTTCCTCGAGCCGCGCTGCCCGATCGATTCGCGCCGTGCGCTCGGCCTGCCCGAGCAGGGACGCATGGTCGTGGTCTCGGGCGGAGGCTGGGGCGTGGGTGACATCGCGGGCGCTGTCAGCGAGTTCACGAGGGTGCCCGAGGTCTCCGCGATCGTGTGCCTGGCGGGGCGCAACGAGCAGCTCGCCGCCAAGCTGCGCGCGACCTTCGGCGAGGAACCGCGCGTGCACGTCTACGGTTTCACCGACAAGATGCCCGACCTGCTGGCCGCGGCCGACGTGCTTGTGCACTCCACGGGCGGGGTCACCTGCCTGGAGGCCAAGGCCGCGGGCACCCCGGTCGTCTCCTACGGGCTGCCGGTCGGGCACGCGCGCCTGAACACGCGCGCGATGGCGGCGCTCGATCTGCTGCGCCTGGCCAACGACACCGACGAGCTGCGCGAGCACGTTCAGGCGAGCTTTCAAGACGAACGAGACGCGCCGGCGAGGAGCCGGTCGAGCCGATCGTCGGCAGAGCACGGCCCGCAGCCGTCGACGCTCGTGCTGGCACGCGCCGCGGCGCGTACGCCCGATCCCGCTGTGGCAGCTGCGCCTCGCGGCCGTCGCCACCCAGGTCGCGCTGCTCTTCGGCGTCGGCTCGTGGATGATGTCTACCGACGAGGTGACCGCGGTGGCGGCCAAGCTGCTGCATGTGCATCCGCTCGTGCACGTGGCCACGAACCAGCCCCGATGTCGGCGGTCATCGTGCACGCTCCCTCGCGCCGCGATCCCCACCGTCGCTGCACGAGCTCGCCGCCCGCGGGATCCACGTGACCTTCGCCGACGATGCCGGCGTGCCGTCTCGGGAACGTATCCAAAGGCTGCGTGCCGCTCGGCGATGAGCTCGTGCCGGAAGTGCCCGGCTCAGCGCTTTTGCGCTGGGAGCGCACGCGCGGCGTGCTGCGCAAACAGGCGCGCGCGCTCGGCCTGCACCACCACTTCTACTACCTGCAGCCCCGCGGCGGGCTGTCGGTCGGGCAGCTGGTGCTCGGCCGCACCGCCGGCGCTACGCCGGTCCGAGGGCACGCTGCGTCTGAGCGCGACCGGGCCGCTGCCTCAGCGCCCGATGCGCGCCGGGCGACGTGCTCGTCGTCGAACTCGACGGCTCGCCGGCCTCGGTGCTCGGGCTCGAGCGCATCGTCGCCTGGCTCGGATCCGACGGGCTCGGCGCCGAGCCGCTTGCCTGGCTCACGCGCTCGCCTTCCATCAGCGCCAGCAGCAGCGGCGAGCGCGCCAGCAGCGCCGCGCCGGTGACGAGCAACAGCAGCGAGGCGACCAGCGGCACGCCGCCCAGCGGCGTCGCGCTGAAGCGCTCGCCGAGCAGCAGCGGCGCAAGCACCACCGGCACCACCGTCTGAGTCACGAACACGACCGGCGCCACCTGGATCGCGGGTCGCGACTGCAGCGCGCTCATCTCGCTGAGCACGCCGACCCCGAGGCTGCTGCGGTCGCCAGCGCCCACAGCCCGGCCGCGAGCAGGTGATGCCCGGAGAGGTCGTCGGAGGCGAGCTTCGTCGCCACGCCGCTCCAGCCGAAGGCCAGCCCGGCGCCGATCATCGTGACCTCGGCGCGCGCGTGACCGAGCGCGCGCAGCAGGTAGGGCAGCAGGCTTGCGACGCGCGAGCGCGACCAGCACGACCGTGATCGTGAGCTCCTCGGAGGTGTGGGTCGTGCTGCGCGGCGGCGCGAACAGCCCGGCGCCGACCACGCCGATGCACGATCGCGCCGATCGCCATGTACTCGTAGCGCCCGGCGCGCTCGCCCAGCATCCGCTCGGCGAGGAACATCAGCACCAGCAGGCCGGCCGCGAGCGCCGGCTGCACGACGACCAGCGGAGCGAGCAGCAGCGCGACGACCTGCAGCGGCCAGCCGAGGATCGAGAGGCCGGTGCCGAGCAGCCAGCGCGCGCGCCTGCACGAGGCCCCAGGCCAGCGCGAGACGCAGGTGCTCCTCGTGGGGCGCCTCCTTGGCGTCCATCGCCTGCAGGGCGATCCCTAGGCTGTAGAGCGTCGACGCCCCGACCGCCGCCCCGATTCCCAGCACCAGATCGACCATGTCCACCAACGATCATCGCACTCCGGCGAGCCACATCACGGGCGCGCTCGCCGGCGCTCGCGATGGCCAGCTACGTGCTGCCGGTGCTCGCCGGGTCCCGACCCGTGCACTTCCCACGCTCGCCCGCGCCGATCTGGCCCGCGCTGCGCAGCGCGCTCGGCGTCGAGGATCGCACCGCGAGCGGCGAGGGCTATGCGCTCACCTTCGACGACGGCCCGCACGCGCAGGGCACCCCGGCGGTGCTCGAGATCCTCGCGCGCGAGCGCGTGCGCGCGACCTTCTTCCTGGTCGGCGAGCAGGTCGTGCGCAATCCCGGCGCTGGCGCGCGAGATCGCTCGACGGCGGGCCACGAGATCGCGCTGCACTGCGACCGCCATCGCAACCTGCTGCGCCTGACGCCGTGCAGGTGCGCGAGGACATCGCGCCGCGCTGAGGACGTCGATCGCGGCGGAGCACCGGCGCGCGCCGATCGCTCTACCGCCCGCCCTACGGCGTGCTCAACGCGGCCGCGCTGCGCCTCGCCCGCGGCGCGGCTGGCGCACGCTGCTGTGGAGCCAATGGGGCCGCGACTGGGAGCAGCGCGCGACGCCCCGAGTCGATCGCCGCGCGGTGACCGACGGCGCCGGTGCCGGGCTCGGTGCTGCTGCTGCACGACGCCGACGACTACTCGGCGCCCGGCTCCTGGCGGCGCACGGCCGCGGCGCTGCCGCGGGTGCTCGAGACGCTCGCGAGCGCGAGGTCTCGACGGCCCGACGCCTGCCTGATTGCAGGGCGATCTGGGCCGGCGGATAAGCATCAATCGCTTGAGCACCGCGGTTTCGATCGACGGGGGCTGGCTCGACGACGCTGCCCTCAGTTGAGCACGTTGGCGTCGACCCAGAAGCGCTCGCGCTGGTGGGTCGAGGCGCTGGCGATCGTCTGGCTGCGCTGGGTCTATGACGCGATCACGAACCTCGCGCCGCTGCGCCTGAACGTCGCGCTCGGCGCACGCACGGCGGCGTGCTCAGCCTCGAGCGCTCGCTGCACATCGATCCCGAGCACGCGCTCGACCGCTGGCTGGCCGGACACCACACGCTCGGGCTGGCGATCTCCGACTACTACGACAACGCCCACTTCGTCGTCACGCTCGGCGCTGCTCGGCTGGCTGTGGTGGCGGCGGGCGGACATCTACCGGCCGCTGCGCAACGCGCTCGTGCTCGTGAATCGTGCTGGCGTTCGTCGTCTTCTGGCGCTACCCGGTCGCGCCGCCGCGGATGCTCCCCGGCTTCACCGACGTCGTCGCCTCGACCCACGCCTTCGGCTCCTGGCACACCGGCGCGCTCGCCTCGCAGGCGAACCAGCTCGCGGCGATGCCCTCGCTGCACATCGCCTGGGCGGCTGTGGTGCACGGTCGCGCTCTGGCGGATCTCCAGGCGCGTATGGGTGCGCGCGCTCGCGGTTGCTCTACCCCTGCCTGACGGCTGCGGCGGTGCTCGCGACTGGCAACCACTTCGTGCTGGACATCGTCGGCGGCCTCGTGGCGATGGCTGCGGCGTTCGCGATCGTCAGGCTGATGACGGGGCGCATCGCCGGGCTCAGGATCTCGCACGTTTCAGTGGCGACCGTTGATCGCAAAATCCGCAAAACCTGCGTACCGCATGTCACAAACTTGTTACGAAGTCCGAGACCAGGTAGACTAAGCGCGCCGCCGCAGACAGTTGAGGGACACTTCGACGGCTCCGCCGCGACTGAGCGCGGGGACTTTCTCGTCTGTAGGGTGGCCCTAGCACATGCCAGATTTCGATGCCAACGAGGATCTCAGCTGCCTGCCCGGCTCCGGCTCGGGTGGCTCGCGCGAACCCGCTGAGACACGCCGCCCGCCGGCCGTGCCAAGCCGCGCTCCAGAATGGGCGCCGGCACGCCGTAGCAGGCGCGGCTGGCGCATGGCGACTCTGCCGCTGAAGCGCCGCCAGTCTGCGGCAGGGACCGGCCTGCAGGCGGCCGTCAACGCCGCTGCTGCCTCGGCGCACCGCCGGCGCGTCGCCGCCGTCGCTGGACCACGAGCAGCGCCCAGCCCCCCGGATCTCGAAGCTGACGTGTTCTTCCTCCGCTATCTCGACGTGTGCCTGGTGCTCGCGACGGCCCCGTTTGTGCTGGTCGGCGGGCATGCCGACGCTCGGCTACCTGATCGGCGCCGGCGCCTGGCTCCTGACGCGCGCCGGGACCGCCTTCCTGCACGCACAGGCCCGCCGCGCCGGCGACCCGAAGGTCCGTGCCGGCCTGCATGGTCGCGGCGCTGATGGGCCGCGTCTGGCTCGTGGCGCTGGCGATCATCCTCGCGCGCTACGCGGGCGGCAAGGACGACGGGATCATGGCCGCAGCGCTGCTGCTGGCGGCCTTCACTGTGTACCTGGCGATGTCGTTCATCACCCGTGACGGCCCGATCCAGAGCGCCGCCGCGGCGCACGGGAAGGCCGAGCACCTCATGAGCGCCGCCGTCGTCGCTTCTGCGCCGGCGCTGGAGCCCGGCCGGCGAGGCCGCCGCGCAGCCTCGAACACTCAAGCGCACGCTGCTGATCCTGGCCGGCGTCTGGATCGGCGGCATCGTCGCTGCTGTTCGTGATCTTCGGCAGCGGCGGACGCAACAACGCCTACCAGCCGCAGAACGAGTTCAAGCTCGACAACTGGGTGCACCTCGGGATCTTCTCGATCAACAAGGCCGTGCTCTACCTGTTCCTCGCCGCGATCGCCACCTGCGTGAGCATGATCTACATCGCCCGGCGCATGCAGGCGCGGCCGAACAAGGTGCAGACGGCCGTCGAGGTGCTCTACCAGCTGATGCGCGACAACATCACCGGCGGCAACCTCGACGAGAAGATGGCCAAGCGCTGGTTCCCGTTCATCGGCACGCTGTTCCTGTTCATCATGTTCTCGAACCTCGTCGGCTACATCCCGCTGCCGACGAACACCGAGCACAAGATCGACGTGCTCGGCCTGCACATCCCCTCCTTCTCGCTCTACGCCGCCACGGCCAACCTCTCGATCCCGCTGGTGCTCGCGCTGCTGGTGTTCATCTCCTACACCTTCGAAGGCATTCGCGCCAAGGGCCCGATCGGCTACCTCAAAGGGCTCGTCCCGGGCGGCGTCACCGGTGGCATGGCGGTGTTCATCTTCGTCCTCGAGGTGCTCTCGAACTTCATGCGGCTGATGTCGCTGTCGATTCGTCTGTTCGCGAACATCCTCGCCGGCCACCTGATCATCCTGTTCATGGCGGGCGCGCTCGCCGTGATCCTCGGGGTCTCCGCGCTGGCCTGGTTCACGATCCCGTTCGGGATCCTGCTGTTCGCGTTCGAGGTCGGCCTGGTGGCCGCCCTGCAGGCGTTCATCTTTGCCACCCTCACAGCTATCTACCTCGGCGGCGCCGTCGCCGAAGACCACTAAAGGAGCCAATCGTCGTGCACATTGCTTTCATCACCCTCCTGGCGGCAGTCACCGAAGAAACCGCCAAGGCCGGCAAGTCGATCGGCCTCGGAGTCGGCGGTGGCCTCGGCGCCGTGGGCGCCGGCGTCGGCATCGGCATCATCTTCGGCAAGGCGATCGAGGCGATCACCCGCCAGCCCGAGATGCGCGACGAGATCACGCAGCTGCAGTGGCTGGGCTTCGCGCTGACCGAGGCATGCTTCTTCTACGGGCTCGTGGCCGGGCTGCTCGCCGCGTTCATCGTCTGAGTCGATGCTTGCCACGCTCGCAAACCTCTCAGCGTCTGGCACGCAGGTGATCGCCTCCAGCGGCAGCTTCCTGATCGAGCCGGGCATCGGCCTGATGGTGTGGACGCTGCTCGTGTTCGGGGCGACCATGTTCCTGCTCTCGAAGCTCGCGTTCCCGCGCATCAGCGAGGCGCTCGGACGTCGCCAGACAGCGATCGAAGACTCGATCGACACCGCCGAGCGCACGCGCGAGGAAGCCGACAGATCCTCGCCGAATACCGCGAGCGGCTGAAGGAGGCCCGGGCGCAGGCGGATGAGATCGTCCAGCGCGCGCGCCAGGCGGCCGAGACTCACGAGCACGAGGCCAAGGAGCAGGGCCAGGAGATGCTCGCGGAGGCCGCCAAGCGCGCCGAGCGCGACATCGAGGCCGCCACCAAGCGCGCGCTCGACGACATCCGCAAGGAGGTCGCCGACCTGACGATCATGGCCACCGAGAAGGTCACGCGCAAGACGCTCACCGACGCCGACCAGCGGCGCCTGGTCGAGGAGGCGCTCAGCGAGCTCGACTTCTCGGCGATCTCCTCGGGGGCCTCGCAGAACTGATGGAGGAGCTCGCCCAGGTATACGCGCGCTCGCTGTTCGAGGTCGCCCGCGAGCAGGGCAAGCTCGACGAGCTGCGCGAGCAGCTCGGCGCAGTTCGCCGACGCGCTCGACGAGAACCGCGAGCTGGCGGTGTTCTTCTTCTCGCCCTACTTCTCCACCGATGGAGAAGCAGGAGGCGCTCGGACGGCTGCTCGACGGCGCCGAGGAGGCGCTCTTGAACTTCCTCAGCCTGCTGATCGAAAACCACCGCATGCCGGTCATCTTCCGCATCCGCAGCGAGTACGAGCGCCTGTGGGACGAGGAGAACCTGATGCTGCCGGTGGAGATCACAAGCGCGATCGAGCTCGACGAGGCGACGACCGAGAGCCTCGGCAAGACGATCGGCGAGCGCGCCGGGCGCAAGGTCACGCTGGCCGCGCGCGTGGACCCCGACATCCTCGGCGGCATCGTGGTCAGGGTCGGCAACTCGATCCTCGATGCCTCTATTCGCAACCGACTGGAGCAGCTGCGCAGGCACGTTGCCCAAGGAGCTTAGAGGACCGGCAAGCCGGCCAGCAGGCGGTCGAAGGCCGGCCAGCCGGGCCCCTCTTTTATTAGGAGATAGAAATGCAGATCAACCCCGACGAGATCACAAGCATCCTGAAGAGCCGCATCGAGGGCCTCGACGGCGGCACGCGCCGAGCTGACCGAGGTCGGCACCGTGCTGTCGGTCGCCGACGGCATCGCGCGCCTGCACGGCCTCGAGAACTGCATGTCCTTCGAGATGCTCGAGCTCCCTCACGGCGTCACCGGCCTCGCGCTGAACCTCGAGTCCGACAACGTCGGCGCGGTGCTGTTCGGCGACTGGGAGCGCATCTCCGAGGGCGACACCGTCAAGCGCACCGGCGCGCTGCTCGAGATCCCCGTAGGCGAGCAGATGCTCGGGCGGATCGTCGACCCGCTCGGCCGTCCGCTCGACGGCAAGGGCGACATCGCCGTCGACCGAGACGCGGCCGGCCGAGTTCAAGGCGCCCGGCGTGGTCCAGCGCCAGCCGGTCACCGAGCCGATGCAGACCGGCCTGAAGGCGATCGACGCGATGATCCCGATCGGCCGCGGCCAGCGCGAGCTGATCATCGGCGACCGCCAGACCGGCAAGACGGCGATCGCGATCGACACGATCATCAACAACAAGGACACCGGCGTGGTGTCGGTCTACGTGGCGATCGGCCAGCGCATGTCGACGGTCGTCGCGCTCGCGCAGACGCTCGACGAACACGGCGCGCTCGACAACACGATCATCGTCGCCGCCTCCGCCGACGAGGCGGCGCCGATCAAGTTCATGGCGCCCTACGCGGGCTGTGCGATGGGCGAGTACTTCCTCTACAACGGCCAGCACGCGCTGTGCGTCTACGACGACCTCACCAAGCACGCCTACGCCTACCGGCAGATGTCGCTGCTGCTGCGCCGCCCGCCCGGCCGCGAGGCCTACCCCGGCGACGTCTTCTACCTGCACTCGCGTCTGCTCGAGCGCGCGGTCAAGCTCAACGACGATCTCGGCGGCGGCTCGCTGACGGCGCTGCCGATCATCGAGACGCAGGCGGGCGACGTCTCGGCCTACATCCCCACGAACGTGATCTCGATCACCGACGGGCAGATCTTCCTCGAGGCCTCGCTGTTCAACTCGGGCGTGCGTCCGGCGATCAACGTCGGCATCTCGGTCTCGCGCGTCGGCGGTAACGCGCAGATCGGCCCGATGAAGAAGGTCGCCGGGCGCATCAAGCTCGAGCTCTCCCAGTACCGCGACCTCGAGGCCTTCGCGCAGTTCGGCTCGGACCTCGACGCCGACACCCAGCGCACGCTCGCGCGCGGCGAGCGCCTGGTGACGACGCTCAACCAGCACGAGCGCGCGCCGCTGCCGGTCGAGGACCAGGTCGTGCAGATCTTCGCCGCCACTAACGGCTTCCTCGACCGCCTGAACGTCGAGCGCGTAGGCGAGTTCCTGCTCGGGCTTGACCGAACGGATGCACGCCCAGCACAACGACGTGCGCGAGAAGATCGCCGGCGGCGACTGGTCGGAGGAGACGCAGAAGGCGGTCGCTGCGGCCGTCGATGCGTTCGCCGCAGGACTTCGGCTACGACCTCGACGAGGAGGGCCAGCCGCTGGAGGAGGGCTCGCAGGTCGGCCGTAGCGGCCTGCCTGCGGGTAATCGACCATGGCATCTCAGCGCGACGTCAAGAACAAGATCGCCTCGGTGAAGAACATCCAGAAGATCACCCGGGCAATGGAGATGGTCGCCGCCGCGCGGCTGCGCCGCGCCGAGCAGCGGATCGAAGCGCTGCGTCCGTATGCGGACGCGCTGCGGCGGATGACCCGCCAGGCCGCCCAGGCGGCCGGCGCGGAGGCCACGCGCCTGCCGCTGCTGCAGCGAGCACGAGAACGAAGACAACGTCGGCCTGCTGCTCGTCACCGGCGATCGCGGCCTCGCGGGTGGCTTCAACTCGCAGATCATCCGCGCCGGCGTCCGCATCGCGGGCGAGCTCGGCGAAGAGGGCTTGCAGAGCGCCTGGTATGCGACGGGCAGGCGCGGGGTCTCCTCGCTGAGCTTCCGCGGGCACGAGCTCGAGCGGCAGCTACACGGGCTTCGCCGACCGCCCTGCCTACGCCGACGCGCGCACGATCGCCGACGACCTGATCCAGGCTTACGTCGACGGTCAGCTCGACCGCGTGGAGATGGTCTACAACTCATACATCTCCCCGCTCACCCAGCGGGTGACGCACGAGCGCCTGCTGCCGATCTCGCACGCGACGATCGCCGGCGAGGAGCAGGAAAGCGAGAGCAATCAGAGCGAGGAGCAGCCGAGCGGCCCGAAAGCGCTGGTCGACTACGAGCCTGACCCCGAGGAGATCCTCAAGCGGCTCGTGCCGGACTACGTCGAGATCTCGATCTACCGCGCGCTTGTGGAGTCCACTGCCGGCTTCTTCGGCGCGCAGATGACCGCGATGCGCAGCGCATCAGAGAACGCCGGGGAAATCATCACCGACTACACGCTGCAGATGAACCGTGCCCGCCAGGCCGAGATCACCCAGGAGATCATGGAGGTAGTCGCCGGCGCCGAGGGTCTGAGCTAGGACGTGCGATGAGCTGCGCGATACTGCGTCCTCGGTCGCTCGCTTGCTGGCCGATCGTGGATCCCGTCGATCTACGATCGGTACGCCACGCTCCCTGCGTCCTTGTCTCGCTTGCCCCTCGAACGTCCTAGGGGCTCAGTTCCGATTACGAACAACTTTGAAATGAATGATTAGGAGATCAGAGAGCTAATGTCAGCCCCAACCACAGAGCCCACGCAGTCCGCGAAGGGCGCCGCAGAGCGCAACGTCGGGCGCATCGAGGAGATCCAGGGCGTCGTGATCGAGGCCGTCTTCCCCGACCGCCTGCCCGAGATCAACCACGCGATCACCGTCGCCCGGCCCGCTGCGGCGGCTGCCGAGGAGGCGCCCGGCATCAGCACCAGCGCGGGAGAGGACATGCTCGTGTGCGAGGTCCAGCAGCACCTCGGCGATGACCGCGTGCGCGCCGTGGCGATGGACACCACCGACGGGCTCGCGCGTGGCCTGGAGGTGATCGACACCGGCGCGCCGATCTCGGTGCCCGTCGGCGAGGTCACGCTGGGGCGGATCTTCAACCTGCTCGGCGAACCGATCGACCTCGGTGCCGACCTGCCGGCCGATGTCGAGCGCCGCTCGATCCACCAGGACGCCCCGCGCGTCGAGGACCTGACGCCCGACGACGGAGATGTTCGAGACGGGCATCAAGGTGATCGACCTGCTCGCTCCCTACGCGAAGGGCGGCAAGGTCGGCCTGTTCGGCGGCGCCGGCGTGGGCAAGACCGTGCTGATCCAGGAGCTCATCCACAACCTCGCCAAGGAGCACGGCGGGCTGTCGGCCTTCTGCGGCGTCGGCGAGCGCTCGCGCGAGGGCAACGATCTGTGGCTGGAGATGAAGGAGTCGGGCGTTCTCGACAAGACGATGCTCGTCTTCGGCCAGATGAACGAGCCGCCCGGCGCGCGTATGCGTGTGGCGCTGTCCGGCCTGACGATGGCCGAACACTTCCGCGACAAGGGCCAGGACGTGCTGCTGTTCATCGACAACATCTTCCGCTTCGTGCAGGCCGGCTCCGAGGTCTCGGCGCTGCTCGGGCGCATGCCCTCGCAGGTCGGCTATCAGCCGACGCTGGAGACCGAGATGGGTCAGCTGCAGGAGCGCATCACCTCGACCAAGCGTGGCTCGGTCACCTCGGTGCAGGCGATCTACGTACCTGCCGATGACTACACCGACCCGGCTCCGGCCTCGGTGTTCGCGCACCTCAACGCGACCACTGCGCTCTCTCGGGCGATCTCCGAAAAAGGCATCTACCCGGCGGTCGACCCGCTCGACTCGACGTCCACGATCCTCAAGGCGGACATCGTCGGCGAGGATCACTTCCGTGTTGCGAACAGCGTCAAGGAGATCCTGCAGCGCTACAAGGAGCTTCAGGACATCATCGCGATTCTCGGTATCGACGAGCTCTCCGACGAGGACAAGCTCACCGTGCAGCGCGCGCGGCAAGATCGAGCGCTTCCTCTCGCAGCCGTTCTTCGTCGCCGAACAGTTCACCGGCACGCCCGGCGCCTACGTGCCGATCGCTGAGACGATCCGCGGCTTCGAGGAGATCATCGAAGGCAAGCACGACGAGGTCCCCGAGAGCGCCTTCTTCCTGAAGGGCACGATCGACGAGGTCGTCGAGGCCGCTCGATGACCTGCGCTGGCCGAATCGGGGATGCGAGCGGAGCGAGTGTCTCCCGCTTCGGTCTGCGTCCTCGATCGCTCGTGTGCGAAGCACACTTCGCGGGGTTGGGTGGGCGCTTTCATGATTGATCTGCTTGGTCCTCGAACGGCCTCCGGGGACGCTTAATGGCACGGACCACCTTCCCAGCTGAAGTGCTGACCCCCGAGGGCGAGGTCTTCTCGGAGGAGATCGAGATGCTCTCGACGCGCACGGCGGTCGGCTCGATCGGCATTCTCGCGAACCACGAGCCGATCCTCGCGATGCTCGAACCGACCGAGCTGCGCCTCTACCGCTCGGAAACCGACATCGTGCGCTTTGCACAGGCGGAGGGCTACCTGCAGTTCGCAGAGAACCGTGCGCTCGTGCTCGTCGAGGAGGCGATCGCTCCGGAGACGCTCGATCGAAGCGTCTTTGAGACGAAGCTCGCCGATGCACGCACGGTCGCAGCACAGGCCGATCCCGACAGCGAGGAAAAGGCGCGGGCCGAACGGGACATCCGCCGCTACGAGGCCTTTCTGTCGGTCGGCAGCTAGACACACCGTTTCCTGCCGACACCCACTAGCCTTCTCGGCCTCATGAGCGCCTCCCCTGAGCCCATCGGAGTGATCGGCACCGGCTACGTCGGGCTGGTGACAGCTGCGGGCTTCGCCGAGCTCGGCAGTGACGTGTGGTGCGTGGACATCGATGAGGCGAAGATCGAGCGCCTGCGCCGCGGCGAGGTGCCGATCTATGAGCCGGGCCTGGAGGAGCTGCTCGCACGCAACTCTGAGCGCTTGCACTTCTCCACGGACATCGCCGATGCGCTCGCGCACGCACGCCTGTTGTTCGTCGCTGTCGGCACGCCGCCGACCTACTCCGGCGATGCCGATCTCTCGGCGGTTCACGCCGTCGTGGGCGCGATCCCCGCCGCGGAGGATCGCGCTCTGGTGATGAAGTCGACCGTGCCCTGCGGCACTGGCGCCTCGCTACAGCGCGTCTTCGGCGAGAACGGCAAGAGCGCGCTCGGCTACGTCTCCTGCCCGGAGTTCCTCAAGGAGGGCTCGGCCGTCGAGGACTTCCTGCACCCTGACCGTGTTGTCGTCGGCGACGACGGCGGCTGGGCGGGCGACGCGGTGGCGGCGCTCTATGAGCCTTTGAAAGCGCCGCTCGTGCGCACCGATGTCGCCAGCGCCGAGATGGTCAAGCTCGCCTCCAACGCCTTCCTGGCGACGAAGATCTCCTTCATCAACGAGATCGCCAACGTCTGCGAGGAGACCGGTGCGGACGTCGTCGAGGTGGCGCGGGGGATGGGTTTGGATGACCGCATCGGCAAAAAGTTCCTGCAGGCCGGGATCGGCTTCGGCGGCAGCTGCTTCCCCAAGGACGTTGACGCGCTCAAGCAACTCGCGGGCAACTCCGGCTACCACTTCCAGTTGCTAACGGCCGTGATCGAGGTCAACGACCTGCAAAAGCGCCGCGTGATCGGCAAGCTGCAGCGCCACCTCGGCGGCCTCGCGGGCAAGCGCGTGGCGCTGCTCGGCCTGGCCTTCAAGCCCAACACCGACGATATGCGCGAGGCGTCCTCGCTGGTGCTCTCCGCGCGCCTGCAGGCCGACGGCGCGAGCGTCAGCGTCTATGACCCTGTTGCTGAGGAGCAGGCGCGGGCGCTGGTCTCGGGCGTGGACTTCGCTGGCTCGCCGTTGGCCGCCCTGGAGGGCGCTGACGCGGCGGTGCTCGTGACCGAGTGGCAGGAGCTGATCGAGCTCGACTGGGCCGAGGGCGCGGCCGTGATGCAGGGCAGCCTCGTGATCGACGGGCGTAATGCGCTTGATCCCGCCGCGGTGCGCGCGGCAGGGCTCACATACGAGGGCATCGGAAGGCGGTGAGCCCATCCAGGCTGTGATCCTCGTCGGCGGGCAGGGCACACGCCTGCGCCCGCTCACCTCGACCGTCCCCAAGCCGGTCGTGCAACTCGTAGACCGGCCCTTCATGACCTTCATGCTCGAGTGGCTGCGCGGGCACGGCATCGACGACGTGATCATGTCCTGCGGTTTTCTCGCTGACAGCGTGCGCGATGTGCTCGGCGACGGCTCGCAGCTCGGGATCCGGCTGCGCTTCGTCGAGGAGCCCGAGCCGCTCGGCACCGCGGGAGCGCTAAAGCTCGCCGAGCCAATGCTCGAGGAGCGCTTTTTGATGCTCAACGGGGACGTCCTCACGGACATCGACCTGAGCAGCCAGATCGCCCAGCACGAGCGCACCGGCGCGCGCGCGACCTTGGCGCTTGTACCCGTCGAGGACCCCTCCGCCTATGGGGTCGTGATCCTCGAGCAGGACCGCTCGGTGCGGGACTTCGTGGAGAAGCCCGCTCCCGGTGAGGTCGATAGCCGGCTGATCAGCGCGGGGGCCTACGTGCTCGAGCGTGAGATCCTCGAGCTGGTGGCGCCCGATCGCAACGTATCGATCGAGCGCGAGGTGTGGCCGCGACTGGTCGGAAACGGTCTCTATGGCTTTCCCTCGGAGAGCTACTGGCTCGACATCGGCACGCCTGAGCGCTACCTGCAGGGCACCTTCGACATCATTCAGGGCAACGTCGAGACCGCGGTGCGCGAGCGTCTCGGTAGCGACTGGCTGGCGGTTGACGAGGGCGCCCAGGTGCTTGGTAGGGCGATTCCGCCGGCGCTGATCGAGCGTGGCGTGCAGGTCGCTGAGAGCGCTCATGTCGGCAGCCTCGTTGTGCTCGGAGAGGACGTCACGGTCGGTGCGGGTAGCGTCGTCGAGCGAGCAGTTATTCTTAAGGGCACGCAGATTGGTCCCGGTTGTGAGCTGCGCGACTGCATCGTCGCCGCTGGCTGTCGTGTGGGAGCCGGCACCAAGATCACTGGCGGTGCGGTGCTCGGCGAGGGCGTGAGCATTGGGGCTGACAACGTGATCACGCGCGGGGCGCGTATCTTCCCTGGTGTTCAGGTGCCCGACCGGGCGATCGACTTCTAGTCAGTCGAGCTCGATTAGCCGAGCAGCGCAGGAGACTTCCAGACACATGTCAACCATTCCCCGGGCAACACAGGAGGCGAGCAGATGAGCGACAGTGGCGCCACCGCGACACCGATCGCCGAGGAGCTCTCACGCGCCGCGATCGCACGTGTCGACCCCTCTGATCAGCTGGGCGACGTGCTGGCCTTGCCCGAGCACCTGCGCGATGCGCTGTGGCGGGTCGAGTCCGCGATCATGCAGGACTGGGACACGGCCGCGGGACTGGTTGTGGCCGGCATGGGCGGCTCCGCGATCGGTGGCGCGCTGGCGCGTGCGGCGCTCGGCGATCACGCCTCGCGCCCGATCTTTGTGACGCGTGCCTACGGGCTGCCCACCTGGACGACGCCGGACACGATGGTGCTGTGCGCGAGCTACTCGGGTGAGACCGAGGAGACGCTCGCCTGCTACGAGTCGGCAGGAGCGCTCGGCGCCAAGCGCACAGTCGTCACGACCGGCGGACGCTTGGCCGAGATGGCACGCGCCGACGGCGTGCCCGTGATCCCGCTCCCCGGCGGCTTTCAGCCGCGTGCGGCGGTCGCCTACATGATCGTCGCTGCGCTCGAGGTGGCCGCGCTGTGTGGCGCCGGTCCGCGTCTGACATCGGAGATCGACGTCGCCGCCTCGCACATCGAGCAGCTGGTGACCGAGTGGGGGCCCGACGCGGCCGAGGACTCACTCGCCAAGAGTCTGGCCCGCGGCCTGCTCGGCTCGACGCCTGTGATTGCTGGCGCCGGTCTGACGACCCCGATCGCATACCGCTGGAAGACGCAGATCAACGAGAACGCCAAGCAGCCGGCCTTCTGGCACGAACTGCCCGAGCTCGACCACAACGAGATCGTCGGATGGGAGGGCGCACGCGACGTCGGGCGCTTCTCGGCCGTGTTCCTGGACGACTCCGACGCCCATCCGCGCGTGAAGGAGCGGATGGACATCACCGAGCGCCTGATCGCCGGCAACGCGGCGGCGAGTTTCCGGCTGGAGACACGGGGACAGACCGCGATCGAGCGCGTGATCTCACTCGTGCTGCTCGGCGATCTGACATCGATCTACCTCGCTGCGCTGCGCGGCGTCGATCCCGGACCCGTGAAGGTGATCGACGAGCTCAAGGCCGCGCTCGCCAAACGCTGAGAGCTGCGCGACCTTGTGATAGCGTCGGGCATGGCCGAGGAGCGCTGCGACGGGCCCGTTCCGCCACGCTCGGCCTCTCTGTAGCAAGGGCGCTCACCTGACCTGACAGGAGGACTCCCTATGTCAGCAATGACGACACTCACGCACACAGACTTCAAGGTCGCGGACCTCTCCCTCGCGGAGTTCGGCCGCAAGGAGATCGTGCTCGCCGAGCACGAGATGCCGGGCCTGATGGCGATCCGCCGCGAGTACGCCGATGCCCAGCCGCTGGCCGGCGCACGCATCACGGGCTCCCTGCACATGACGATTCAGACGGCCGTGCTGATCGAGACGCTGACGGCGCTCGGCGCGGAGGTGCGCTGGTGCAGCTGCAACATCTTCTCCACCCAGGACCACGCCGCCGCGGCCGTCGCTGTCGGTCCGGAAGGCACACCCGAGAACCCCCGCGGCGTGCCTGTCTACGCCTGGAAGGGCGAGACGCTCGAGGAGTACTGGTGGTGCACTGAGCAGGTGCTGCGCTGGCCGAATACCGACCCCACCCACCCGGACGGCTCGGTGGGCCCGAACATGATCCTTGACGATGGCGGCGATGCGACGCTGCTCGTGCACAAGGGCACCGAGTATGAGAAGGCCGGTGCGGTGCCCGCGCCGACGGACGCGGACTCTGAGGAGTACCAGGTGATCCTCGGCGTGCTGTCACGCTCGCTGGGTGAGGACCCACAGTGCTGGACGCGGATCGGCGAAGGCATCAAAGGCGTTACCGAGGAGACCACCACCGGCGTGCACCGCCTCTATGAGATGGTCGAGACCGGCGAGCTGCTGTTCCCGGCGATCAACGTCAACGACTCGGTCACGAAGTCCAAGTTCGACAACCTCTACGGCTGTCGCCACTCGCTGATCGACGGCATTAACCGCGCCACTGACGTGATGATCGGCGGCAAGGTCGCCGTCATCTGCGGCTTCGGCGACGTCGGCAAGGGTTGTGCGGAATCGCTGCGTGGCCAGGGCGCGCGCGTCGTCATCACCGAGATCGACCCGATCTGCGCGCTGCAGGCGGCGATGCAGGGCTATGAGGTGAACACGCTCGAGGAAGTGATCGACAGCGCTGACATCTTCATCACGACGACGGGCAACAAGGACATCATCACCGCGCGTGACATGGAGCGGATGAAGCACCAGGCGGTCGTCGGCAACATCGGTCACTTCGACAATGAGATCGACATCGCCGGGCTCGGCAAGATCGCGGGCATTGAGCGCGTGAACATCAAGCCGCAAGTCGACAAGTGGGTCTTCCCCGACGGCCACGCGATCATCATGCTCTCCGAGGGACGCCTCTTGAACCTCGGCAACGCGACCGGGCACCCGAGCTTCGTGATGAGCAACTCCTTCTCCAACCAGACGATTGCCCAGATCGAGCTCTTCACCAAGAACGAGGAGTACGAGAAGCGCGTCTACGTGCTGCCCAAGCACCTCGACGAGAAGGTCGCGCGACTGCACCTGGGTGCGCTCGGGGTCAAGCTCACCAAGCTCTCCGAGGAGCAGGCCGCCTACATCGGCGTGCCCGTCGAGGGGCCATACAAGCCGGACCACTACAGGTACTAGCCAGGTGCCCGCTGCACGGCGCTATGCTGCGTCCTCGGTCGCTCGCGTGCAAAGCACGCCACGCTCTCTGCGTCCTTGCCTCGCTTGTCCAGCGAACACCTGGCGGCGAGGGCGCAGGACGAGCTGAGAAGATAAACAGATGAGAGCGATGGTTCTCGCAGCCGGGTTGGGAACCCGGCTGCGTCCGCTGACGTATGAGATCACCAAGCCGATGGTGCCGGTGCTCGACCGGCCGGTGATGGAGCACATCATCGACCTCTTGGCCAAGCACGGCTTCGAGCAGGTGATCGCCAACCTGCACTACTTCCCCGACTCGATCCGCGAGTACTTCGGCGATCGCATCGACTACCGCTACGAGCCCGAGCTGCTGGGCACCGCCGGCGGGGTGCGGGCCTGTGCGGAGTTCTTTGGCGATGAACCCTTCGTGGTGATCTCCGGGGACGCTCTCACCGACATCGATCTGACCGCCCTGACGACCCGGCACCGCGAGTCGGGCGGGATCGCGACCTTGGCGGTCAAGAAAGTCGCCGATACCCGCGAGTACGGGGTCGTGCTGCATGATGACGACGGGCGCATCACGGGCTTTCAGGAGAAGCCCGCCCCCGAGGAGGCACTCTCGGACCTCGGCAACTGCGGCATTTACGTCTTTGACCCGCGGATCTTCGACTACTTCCCCGAGCGACCTTTCGTCGACTGGGCCCAGGACGTCTTCCCCGCGCTGCTCGCACGCGACGAGCCGTTTCATATCCATGAGGTGGGGGAGTACTGGAACGATGTCGGCTCGCTGAGCGAGCTGCGCCAGGGCACTTTCGATGCGCTGTGTGGTGAGCTGCACCTGGAGATAGAGGGCAAGGAGCTGAGTCCAGGTGTGATCGTCGCGGATGGCTCACCCCTGCCGAGTGATGCCGAGATCGAAGGGCCCGTGTGGATCGGACGCGACGTGCAGATCGGTGCGGGCGTGCGCCTGATGGGGCCCGTGGCCATTGGTGACGGCGCCCAACTCGGTGACGGCGCTCAGCTACGCGAGAGCATCGTCTTCCCGGGCACCGAGCTCGCGGCCGGAGCGATCCTGATCGGGGCGATCACCGGGCATAGCGGCATCCTCGAGAGCCTGCGCGCACGCCGCTAGAACGAGAAGAGGCCCGCCGAAGCGAGCCCCTTCCCGGAAAGTGAGACTATGACAACTGTCATCATATCAAGGCATGCGGCGGATGTCTTGCAGGCTTACACCGGTTCGTAGCGCTCGCGCCTTTTCTGGGCCTGCTCGGACTCGTTCAGAGCGCGCATAAAGAGCCAGGCCAGCGCGATACCCATCACGAGCGACTGCTCGACGGCCATGATCAGACCGGCGATCGACTGGTCGGAATGCGCGGAGATGCCCCACACTCGGAGGTGATGGACGTAGTAGGGGTAGAGCGCCGAGGGCGCAAAGGCGAGGCCCATGCCCAGCGCGCCGACAAAGAGCTTCGTGGAGAGCATGTAGATGACCGGCCCCATCCCATCCAGGCGCAGGCGGGCACGGATCGGGGAGAGCAAATGCCACCAATAGAGCGAGCCGGCGAACACGAAGCTGAGGTGCTCGAGCACGTGCACGAGCGGGTGGCGCACCGCGAAGTCATAGGCCGCAGGGATGTGCCAGGCCCAGATCACCGCTACATAGAGGATCACTGCGAAGGCTGGGTGGGCGAGTGCGCCGGCGCGACGCTCGAGGTCGCTGACGGCGCGGGTGAGCGGGCGCAAGATCACCTTCGTCAGGCCGAGGATGCCCAGTACTGGCGCGAGGTCGAGCAGCAGCGTGTGCTGAATCATGTGCGCAAAGAAGAGCTGATCGGCGAGTGCATCGACCGGCGAGATCAGCGCCACTAGCACGATCGCGACGGACGCCATGAAGCAGCCGAGGCGCCAGATCGGTGCATCGCGTGCACGCTGCGCGGGGTTGCTGAGGCGCACAGCGCGCCAGCGGCGCAGATAGGCGCTCGCGAGGATCGCCACACCGATCAGCACGCCGGGGCTAAAGGTCCAGGTCAGATCGGGCTGCATCCGCGGTGATTCTCCCACCATCACGGTGTCTCGACGAGAGTGCCCGCTGAGTATCGGCGAGGACACCTGCGGGAAGTCCGCAGTGTCCGTGCGGCTACTACGGACATTCGGTCCAGGCCCATTTACATCCGCCGCAAACGGGCGTAGCATCGGTGCCATAGCCAGAGAAAAGGCCGACCGAAGGAGCCTGTGATGCAAATCGACATCAAGGGTCGCAACGTCCCGGTCACCGACGAGCTACGCACGCACGTCGAGCGCCGGCTGCGCAAGGTCACGCGCCAGGTCTCAGACCTCGCCCGCTTGGAGATAGAGATCTTCAAGGAGCCAAATCCGCGGGTCGCAAACTGTCAGGTCGCGGAGGCCACGCTGTATCTGAAGGGCATCACGCTGCGCGCCCACGACGCTTCGCCGGAGATGCTTCACTCGCTCAACCTGATGGTCGATGAGCTCGCTCGTCAGGTCAAGCGCCACCGCGACAAACTGCGCCACCGTCGCGAGGCCCACGCGGCCGCTGCGCGCGCAGCGCGAGCCGCTGTCCGTGGCGCCACGCTGCCCTCGGTCTGAGCAGAGCAGAGAGGAGGGTTCACGGTCTGCCGCGGGCCGGTGCCAGGTGCCCGGCTCGCGGCGACCCAGCGCGGGGTCGCCCAGAGGGACACATGGTCGCGTGAGCGTCATTGCAGCCTGAATCACGTGTAGGCGCGCTCCGTGCTTCGCCTATCACCCACCCGCACAGGCATACCCCGGTGGAAGCTATCCTTGGCGCATGCCCTCCCTGCTCGATCGCGCGCTAAACGTCGGCGAGGCGAAGAAGTTCAAGACCTACCAAAAGCGGGTCGCGCTGATCGGTGCCTTTGAGGGCGAGCTCGAACACGACAGCGACGCGGAGCTGCGCGAGCGGATGGATGTCCTGCGTCAGCGTGCGATCGACGGCGACTCGCTCGATGCGTTGCTGCCGGAGTGCTTTGCGATCGTGCGCGAGACCGGCAAGCGCACGCTCGGGATGCGTCACTTCGATGTCCAGCTGATCGGCGCGATGGCGCTGCATGATGGGCAGATCGCCGAGATGAAGACCGGCGAGGGCAAGACCCTGACGGCGACGCTCGCCGTCGTGCTGAACGCGCTCGCGGTGCACCCGCGTGACAGCGACGATCCCGAGTCCGAGCCGCGACGCAAGGGTGTGCACCTGGTGACGGTCAACGACTACCTCGCGCGACGTGATGCGGAATGGATGAGCCCGATCTATGAGGCGCTCGGGGTAACGGTGGGCGTGCTGCAGAACATGCAGCCCTACGAGGAGAAGCAGCGCGCCTATGGGTGTGACGTCGTCTACGGCACGAACTCCGAGTTCGGCTTCGACTATCTGCGCGACAACATGGCCAAGGACCTCAGCGAAAAGGTCCAGCGCGGGCACCCCTTTGCGATCGTGGATGAGGTCGACAACATCCTGATCGACGAGGCGCGCACCCCGCTGATCATCTCCGGCGCGCCCGAACAGGCAGCCGATCTGTACGTGAAGTTTGCGCGTCTGGCGCCGCAGATGGTCGTCGGCAAGACGCCCGAAGGCATGGACCCACGCACCAAGAAGCAGTTCATGGCGGACTTCGACTACGAGGTCGACGAGAAGCAGAAGACGGTCGCGATCACCGAGCAGGGTGTCGCCAAGGCCGAGCGCTTCCTCAACATCGACCACCTCTATCGCGCCGAGAACGGACACCTCGTCAACCACCTGATCCAGGCGCTGCGCGCCGAGTCGCTCTACAAGCGCGACGTCGACTACGCGGTGATCGACGGCGAGGTCAAGATCATCGATGAGTTCACCGGGCGCATCCTCGACGGGCGACGCTGGTCGGAGGGCCTACACCAGGCAGTTGAGGCCAAAGAGCGCGTGCCGATCCAGGAGGAGAACCAGACGCTCGCGACGATCACCTACCAGAACTTCTTCCGCCTCTACGACAAGCTCGCGGGCATGACCGGTACAGCGCTGACCGAGGCGACGGAGTTTATGAAGATCTACGAGTTGCCCGTCGTGCAGGTCCCCACCAACCGCGAGATGGTGCGCGTGGACCGCAACGATCAGGTCTATAAGACCAAGCAGGGCAAGTGGGCGGCGGTCGTCAAGGAGATCGCCGCGCGCCACGAGAACGGCCAGCCGGTGCTGGTGGGAACGATCTCAGTCGAGGTCTCCGAGTTGCTCGGCGAACAGCTGACCAAGCGCGGGATCAAGCACACGGTGCTGAACGCCAAGCCCGAGCACGCCGCCCGCGAGGCTGAGATAGTCGCTGAGGCGGGACAGCCGGGTGCGGTCACGATCGCGACGAACATGGCCGGTCGTGGTGTGGACATCAAGCTCGGCGGCAACCCCGAGCACCTCGCTCGCCAGCAGCTCGCACGCGAAGGGGTCGAGCAGGAGGACGCCGAGGAGTACGAGCGACGCCTGCAGGCGGTGCTGCCGGAGGTCGAACGCAAGCTTGAGGCGAGTCGCGAGCAGGTGATGGCGGCCGGGGGCCTGTTCATCTGTGGCACCGAGCGCCACGAGTCGCGACGGATCGACAACCAGCTGCGTGGCCGTGCGGGCCGCCAAGGCGACCCCGGCGAATCACGTTTCTTCCTCTCAGCTGAGGACGACCTCGTGCGTCTCTTTGCAGGCGATCGCATCTACAAGATCCTCGACAAACTCGGTGGCGTTGACGAGGAGGGCAATGAGGAACCGATCGAGGCGGGGATGCTCTCCAAACAGATCGAGAAAGCCCAGAAGAAGGTTGAGGAGCAGAACTTCCTGATCCGCAAGCGCGTGCTCGAGTACGACGATGTGATGAACGAGCAGCGCCGCGTGATCTACGCCTACCGCGACGAGGTGCTTGAAGGCAAGAGCATCGGCGAGGAGGCGCGCCAGGAAGTCGCCAAGGTGATCGAGCGCACGATCGACCAGTACACGCCCGGCGATTTCATGGAGGACTGGGACCTCGACGGCATGTTCACGGCGATTGGCCAGTTCTTCCCGCTCGATCTCGGCAGCGAGGATCTCGAGCGCGAGACCGCCGATCGCAACGCGCTCAGCGAACGGATCGTCGATGAGGCGATGGAGCGCTACAAAGCGCGCGAGGAGTCGCTCGGCGAGGAGCTCATGGGCGCGCTCGAGCGCTTCCTGCTGCTGCAGATCATCGACGAACGCTGGCGCGAGCATCTTTTCGACATGGACTACCTGCGCGAGGGTATCCATCTCCGCGGTTTCGCCCAGGTCGACCCGCTGGTCGCCTACAAGAACGAGGCCTTCACGCTCTTCGGCGACCTCATGAACAGTGTCTGGACGGACTACACGCGCATGATCTTCAACGTCCAGGTCAACGTCGAGGGCCAGAACGGTGCAGGCGGCGAAGTGCCATCCTTCGCGGCCGCCGGGAGCTCGACGCGCGCCGGTCGCGTGTCCTACTCAGGCGGGCACAGCGCAGTCGGCGCCGGCGCGCTCGCCGCTGCTGCCGCCGCCGCGGGCTACGAGGGTGAGGAACTCGAAGCCATGCCGGTCGTCGAGCAGCGCATCGTCGACGAGGAGCACCAGGTCGGACGCAACGATCCCTGCTGGTGCGGGAGCGGGAAGAAGTTCAAGAAGTGCCACGGCTCTTAGCGGGCTGTGGACGCGGCGCGTAGCGGGCTAGACGCTCGGGTAGGCCCCAGGGAGCATCGATCGCTAGGCGCCACTCGCCGTCGGAGCCGCGGGTGTAGATGACGACCGACTGGCTGCGCTGCGAGTAGGGCTTTCCGGCACCGTCGGTGCCGTTGATGGTCAGGGTGCCGACGGCCAGGGCCACGTCGCCCGCGGCGTAGAGCTCGGCCACATCGACCTCGACGCCCGCGCCGTTGTCGACGAGCGCGTGCAGCGCGGCTCCGATTGCCTCGCGACCGCGAACGGTCTCACCGTCAGGGCGCAGGATCGCGGCATCCTCGATCCAAAGGTCGAGCGCTCCCTCGACATCGCGTGCGTTGATCGCGGCGGCGAAGGCGGCGGAGAGGGCCGCGGGCGAGTCGGGGGACACGGGCGGGAAGATATTGATCCTCGGGGGTGGCTGATAGCGTGAAGCCATGGCTACAGCCGCGCCCAGCGAGTCGATCCCCCAGCGCCTGGCTGCCATCCGCGAGCAGATGACGCTGCTCTCGGACTATCTTTGACCCGGCTGAGCTGGCCGAGCGCGTGGCGACGCTCGAGGGTGAAATGGGAGCCGAGGGCTTCTGGGATGACTCAGAGCGCGCTGCGAGCGTCTCGGCAGAGCACGCACGCGCAGCGCGCCGCCTGGAGATGTTCGAGGCGCTGAAGAGCGATGTCGAGGATCTCGATGGGCTAGCGGAGATGGCGGCCGAGGATGCGTCGCTCGCGGGCGAGGTCGACGAGCAGATCGCCTCGGTCGAGGAGCGCCTCGCGACGCTCGAGGAGCAGCGCTTGTTCTCCGGCCGCTACGACGCGGGGGATGCGCTTGTGACCGTCAACGCGGGCGCGGGCGGGACCGACGCTCAGGATTGGGCCGAGATGGTCATGCGGATGCTGATGCGCTGGGCCGAACGGCGTGGCTTTGAGCTCGAGACGCTCGAGGTGAGCGAGGGCGAGGAAGCTGGCATCAAGTCGGCGACCTTCCGCGCCTCGGGCGAGAATGCCTACGGGCTGTTTGGAGCCGAGCGTGGTGTGCACCGCCTGGTGCGTCTGTCCCCGTTCGACTCCGCGCACCGGCGCCAGACGAGCTTCGCGGGCGTGGAGGTCGCGCCGGTGGTCAAGGACACGGGTGAGATCGAGATCAACGAGGACGACCTGCAGGTCGACACCTACCGCGCCTCAGGCGCCGGCGGCCAGCACGTCAACAAGACCGACTCGGCCGTGCGCATCACACACCGACCCAGCGGCATCGTCGTGCAATGCCAGAACGAGCGCTCGCAGTCCTCAAATCGGGCAACGGCGATGGCGATGCTGCGCGCGAAGCTGCTCGAGCGCAAGGAGCGCGAACGCCAGGAAGAGATCGCGCGCGAGAAGGGCGAGGTCCAGGACGTCAACTTCGGCTCGCAGATCCGCTCCTACGTGCTGCACCCCTACACGATGGTCAAGGATCACCGCACCAACCACGAGATGGGCGACGTCCAGCGCGTGCTCGACGGCGACCTCGACGGCTTTGTGCGCGCCTACCTGCTGGCCACGGCCGGCACGGGCGACTAGCGATGGAGGACCTCAGCACGCTCGTGCGCCGTGCGCTGGATGAGGACATCGGCACGGGCGATGTGACGACGCTCGCCACGGTCGACGCTGAGGCGCGTGCGCGGGCGCTGATCACCCAGAAGGCCCCCGGTGTGATCTACGGCATGCAGGCAGCCGAGACGGCTTTTTCCCTGCTCGACCCCGAGACACGGATCGAGCGACTAGTGGGGGAGGGGCTCTGGCGCGAGCAGGGTGGGCCGGTGATGTCGATCGAGGGCAGCGCCAGTGCCCTCTTGACTGCGGAGCGCACGGCGCTGAATTTTCTCGCGCACCTCTCGGGAGTGGCGAGCATGGCGGCGCGCGCCGCGCGGGCGCTCGAGGGAAGCGGTGCAAAGGTGCTCGACACGCGCAAGACGACTCCTGGCCTGCGCGCGCTCGAGAAGGCGGCCGTCGCCGCTGGTGGCGCGGTCAACCACCGCGTCGGGCTCTACGACGCGATCCTGATCAAGGAGAACCACATCGCTGCAGCTGGCGGGATCACGCAGGCCATCGCCCGTGCGCGCGAAGCCGCGCCGGCCCTGGCGGCGACGCTCGAGGTTGAGGTGCGCAACGCGGTCGAGATCGAAGAGGCGCTTGAGGCCGGCGCACCGAGGCTGCTGCTCGACAATATGGACGCCGCTCAGCTGCGCGCTGCGGTCGCACAGGTCGCCGGCCGGGCGACGCTTGAGGCTAGCGGCGGGGTGAGCCTGCAGACGCTCCGGGAGCTGGGGGACACGGGGGTAGAATGGATCTCGATGGGCGCCCTCACCCACTCGGCGCCCGCCCTCGACCTTTCACTGATCATGGAGGCGCTGCCATGAACCTCCCGATGGCCCCGACCCTGCCACTCGCAGGAGCGCAGGCTGCCCCCGTGCTCACTGCCGAGGAGATCCGCGAGCTCAGCGAGCAGGTGCGCGCGCTGGCGGCCGAACGCAATGCGGTGATCCTCGCCCACAACTACCAGGTGCCCGAGGTGCAGGATGTCGCTGACTATGTAGGTGACTCGCTCGGCCTCTCGCGCAAGGCGGCTGCGACCGAGAGCGCGACGATCGTCTTCTGCGGCGTGCATTTCATGGCCGAGACCGCCTCGATCCTTGCACCTGAGAAGACTGTGCTGATCCCCGATCTCGATGCAGGCTGCTCGCTAGCGGCCTCGATCGACGCCGAGCAGCTCGCCGACTGGCGAGCCACCTACCCGAGCGGGGTGGTCGTGATGTACGTCAACACCACCGCCGAGGTCAAGGCTCTTACGGACTACTGCTGCACCTCTGCCAACGCGGTCGAGGTCGTACGTCACATCTACGAGACCCACGGGCCCGACACGGAGATCCTGTTCGGCCCAGACATGTGGCTCGGCGCCTACGTCGAGAAGGAGCTCGGCCGGCGCATGCACGTCTGGGATGGCGAGTGCCACGTCCACGCGGGGATTCGTCCCTCAGACATTGAGGCGACGCGTGCTGCGCACCCCGGCGCGGACTTCCTCATCCACCCCGAGTGCGGCTGCTCGACCAGCGTGATGGAGTACGTAGCCGCCGGCGATGTCTCATCGGAGGGCGTACACATGCTCTCGACGGGCGGGATGCTCCGCTATGCCGAGACAGCTGAGCACGACGCCAAGGGTAGCCAGGCGGTCGTGGCGACGGAGATCGGGATGCTCTACCCGCTGCGGATGGCCGCGCCAGATGTCGAGTTCATCCCCGCCAACGCCGAGGCTTCCTGCCAGTACATGAAGATGATCACGCTGCCGAAGCTGCGCGATGCGCTGCTCGAGAACAAGTTCGAGGTGCGCGTGCCTGAGGAGATCGCCGTGCGGGCGCGGGTGCCGATCGACAGGATGGTTGCGCTCGGCTGAGCGCAACTGGCTCAGACGTCGAGGCCTGGAACCGGCTGGAGCGGGAGCGCTCCGTGAATTCGCTCGAGTTCGCTTAGGTCGAGCCGATCGCGGGGCCGGTCGGCGAGGCGCTTGAAGGCGACGAGGCTTGCGAGCGAGGCAACCCGGGCTGGCTGGCCGTGGTAGGTGAGCTTGATGGCTGAGTCAGCGACGGTCTTCAGATCCAGCGGCGGAGCGCCCTCACGGAGCAGATCCACAGGGCCATAAGGGCTTGCGACCCGCAGCGTCTCCGCGGTGCGTAGTGCGCGTGCTGTGATCGGACTCCCGTTGCGATGGGCCTGCAGTCGCTCCAGGAAATGCAGAAGGGTGGCGTCCAGCGCGCGATCGTCGCTGATCAGTAGATCGACGTCCTCGGTGCCTCGCACATATTGGTTGGCGATCACCGCGAAGCCGCCAATGATCACGTAGGGGAGCTCGACTTCGTTTGCGGCGGTAATGACTCCGACGAGGTCAGGTGCGTCAGGTGGCGGGGCGCCCATGCTGGGCCTCCCAGGCGGCGCGGCGCAACTCTGCGGCGGCCTGCGAGAGGCGCGATCCACGGTCCAGGCGCTCGGCCACCGAAAGGCCACGGGCGCGTTCGTCGTCCTCGAGAAGCTGGGCGCGGTTGATCCGCTTCCAGCGTCGATCGCCGGGACGCAGGAGCGAGCGAGTCATTCTCGCGGCCATGGATCTCATTCTAGCCGCGGAAGAGGCGGCTAAGCCCTCAGAACTCCTCGACGCTATGCGGCCCCACACAGGCCACGGCGAGGTTGTCCACAACTCCAGCCGCAATCTCACGAACCTGCTCGTAGGTGACGGCGTCGAGCGCCGCGATCGCCGCGTCGGGATCGATCTCCTCGCCGAAGACGACGCTTTGACCGGCAGCGTGGCGTGCAACGGCGTTGGTGTTCTCAAAGGCGAGCACGAGGCGACCAGCGGCGTAGGCGCGCGCACGCTGCACCTCCTCCTCAGTCGGCCCATCCGCTCGCAGCTCATCGACGATCTCGCGCATACGGGTGTAGGCCTCGACACACTTGCCGGACTCAAGCCCCGAGCCCAACTGGAGGATCGGGACGTCGGCAAAGGCGTGGTTGACGGCGTAGACGGAGTAACAGAGGCCACGCTTCTCCCGGATCTCCTCAAACAGGCGTGAACCCATCGAGCCGCCCAGCAGCGTCGAGTAGATCGTCAGCGCGGCCCGCTCGGCCGCGTCTGTGACGTCGATCTGTGGCCTGTAGATCATGCGTAGATGCGACTGGTTGGTGTCGCGCTCCTCCACGAGCTTTGCGGGCGCGAACGCAGGCGCAGCCACGGCTGGCTCCGGGTCGGGGAGCGCAGGAAAGCGCGCGAAGCACTCGTGCAGCTCCTGCTCATTGGGGAGATGCTCGACGTTGCCGACGAGGAAGACCCCGCCGCGTGCCCCCGCCCAGCGACGCTCGCGGAAGGCGACGATGCCCTCGCGCGTGAAGCTCCTGAGGTTTTCCTCGGGTCCCAGCACGGTGCGCCCGAGCGGATGGTCGCCAAAAGCGGCGCGGTCGATCAAGTACTCGGCGACCATCGAGGGCTGGTCATAGGCGCGGTTGATCTCCTGGATCACGACGCCACGCTCGCGGTCGAGCTCCTCGGCGTCCAGCCGCGGGCGCCCAACGAAGTCGCTGAGCAGGTCCACCGCGGCGGCGGCGCTCTCGGCGCGCACGGTGATGTGGAAGGCCACGAGGTCGTGGCTGGTGTAGGCGTTCAGGACCCCGCCGAGGCGCTCGGCGGTCTCGTTGACGTCCTTGTAGGTCGGGTACTTCTCACCGCCCTTGAAGACCAGATGCTCGAGGAAGTGAGCCATCCCGTTCTCCTCGACGCGCTCATTGCGAGCGCCCGCGTCGAAGGCCACAAGGATCGTCAGCGCACGAGTTCCCGGCAGCGCGATGCTGTGAATCGGCAGGCCGTTGGCAGGGACGGTTGAGCTCGTGATGCTCGCCATGGCCCCACCCTAGAAGGTTCGCCACCGACTCGAGATCGACCCTGCCTCGACTACGCTTGCCCCGCAACGCCATGACACCATCTCCTCGACAGCCACTGAGAGGCGTGCTCGCTCTCTTGCTCCCGCTGCTGCTCATCCTCGGGCTATGGCTTGGGGGGCACCCCGAACACCTTCCCGGGTTTCTGCGGAACGCTTTTGTGGCCGATCACCAGACGCGGGTCGTCGATGAAGCGATTGAACGAGTTGCCCACGACTACTACCGCCAGATTCCGACAGCGAAGCTCTCGAGCGCCTCGATCTCGGGCCTCGTGGCGAGCCTCGGCGATCGTTTCTCGCACTACCTAACGCCGAGCGAATATCGCGAATTCAACTCGCCGCCGCACTTCACCGGGATCGGCGTCGCGGTGGCACCCGAAGCGGTCGTCGGACGCGGTCTGAAGATCGCGCGGGTATTCGATTCCTCGCCGGCGCAGCGCGCCGGGCTGAAGGTCGGTGACGCGATTGTCGCGGTCGGCTCTCGTGCGCTCAAAGGGCTCTCCCAGGAGGCTGCCACGGCGTTGATCAAGGGACTGCCGGGGACCGATGTCGTGCTCGAGATCGAAGGTCCCCGCTCCGCTCACGGTGCCCCGGCGGCGACACGACGCAGGGTGAAGATCACGCGCGCGACGATCTCCGAGCCGGTTGTGGCATCGCTTGCCAAGACCGTTCACGGCATCAAGCTCGGGGTGGTCGCGCTGGCCACCTTCAGCCCAGGCGCGCATGGCGAAGTGCGCCAGGCGGTGGAGCATGAACTGCACGCGGGCGCGCGCGGGATCGTGCTCGATCTGCGCGGCAACGGCGGCGGGCTCGTCGATGAGGCACAGCTGATCGCGAGCATCTTTATCGCCAAGGGCACGATCGTGAGCACGCGCGGGCGCACGCAGCCGAGCCAGACGCTCCTGGCCAGCGGCGATGCGATCAAGGGCTCGATCCCGGTGGTCGTTCTCGTCGACTCGAATACCGCCTCGGCTGCCGAGATCGTCACCGCCGCGCTGCAGGACCATCACCGGGCGACGGTCGTCGGCACGCACACCTTTGGCAAGGGCGTCTTTCAGGAGGAGCAGGCACTCTCCAACGGTGGCGCGCTCGATATCACGGTTGGTGAGTACTTCACACCCGCGGGGCGCAACCTCGGTGGGGGCGGTGTCAAACAGGGCGCGGGCATCACCCCGGAAGTGCTCGTGCGCAAGGGTGTGGACACGAACCACGGCCTGTCCGTGGCGCTCGACACGCTCGCCGCGAAGGTCAAGTGAGCACGCAGCGGGGGCGGGGCGCGAGCGGCTCGCGCGAGCCCGCACCGTTCGGGGCGCTCGTGGCGGTGCTCGAGCGCCGCGGGCGTTTTTTGACCGCCGAACCGCTCTTCCCCCAACAGACGACGCCCGACGGCCCGACGCGCAGGGGCGATGCGGTGCGCATCGTGCTGAAGTCGCCACGTCCCGAACGCGGTCCGCAGCGCGAGGCGCGGTTGGGTGATCTGGTCCTGATCCGCAAAGGCGGGCGCGGCTCAGCTGCGCGCATCGTGCGTGTGCTCGGCAGGCCTGAGATCGCCCGCGACGTGATCGAGGGGCTGATGCTCGACCGCGGCCTGCGGCGTGGCTTCGATCCGGCGGTCGAGCACGAGGCGCGCGCCGCGGGCGAGCGTGTCCGGGCTGCGCCGGGAGCTAGGCGCGACCTGCGGCGGCTGGCGACCTTCACGATCGACCCAGTCGGCGCACGCGACTTCGACGACGCGATCTCTGCCGAAACGCTTGGTGAGGGGCGCACGCGCGTGTGGGTGCACATCGCTGATGTGGCGGCGCATGTACCGGAGGGCTCGCTCGTGGACCACGAGGCGCGTCGGCGCGGGACGAGTGTCTATGTGCCGGGCGCGGTCGAGCCGATGCTGCCGCACAGTCTCTCCAGTGAGTCCTGCTCGCTGGTCCCGGGCGTCGATCGCGCCGCGGTCACCGTCGAGCTCGAGCTCGACGGACCGAGCGTTACGCGCAGCGCTTTCTACCGCTCGACGATCCGCTCCGATCAGCGGCTCGACTACGAGCGGGTCGACCGCATCTTCGCGGGCAGCGAGAGCGCGGCTGAGCCGTGGGGGGTACCGCTTGGTGCTGCACGGGCCGCCGCGGCGGCGCTGCAGAAGCAGCGCGAGCAAAGCGGCGCACTCGTCGTGGACTCCGAGGAGCCCGAGTTCAGCTTCGACGGCGAAGGCAACGTCAGCGAGATCGCAGGGCGCGTGCAGACCGAGTCTCACCGTCTGATCGAGCACCTGATGATCACCGCGAACGAAGCGGTCGCGACGCTCTTGGCGCAGCGGGGCGTGCCCTGCCTGTATCGCGTGCACGAGCGGCCCGAGCCGGAGCGCGTGGAGCACCTGGCTAACCAGCTCGCCACGCTTGAAGTGTCCACGCCGCCCTTGCCCGAACCGATGTCCTCCTCCCAGGCTGCGGAGCTTCTGGGCGCGATCTCAAAGCGGGTGGAGGAGCATGTGCAGCGCACCGGTAGTGGTCGCCTAGCGCTCGAGCTCGCTGCTCTTGCGCTCGCTCAAGCAGGCCTATTACTCGCCCCGCAACCTCGGCCATGCTGGCCTGCACTCAAGTACCTACTGTCACTTCACCTCGCCGATCCGACGCTATCCGGATCTCGTCTGCCACCGCGCGCTGCTCTCGGCCGTGGGCGGCGACGAGGAGGCGCCGCGCGCGGAGGAGCTCGTCGAGCTTGGCGTCTGGAGCTCAGAGCGCGAGCGTGAAGCGATGATCATCGAGCGCGACGCTGACGATGTCGCGCGCTGCTTCGCGCTTGAGTGTTATCTCTTTGAGCGCGGTCACGATCAGGCCTTCGCGGGCGAGGTCACGGGGTTGATCTCGGCTGGAGCTTTCATCGCCTTCGGCCCTGAGACGCTCCAGGGCCCAGCGGAGGTCACAAAGCCCTATGAGGGGATGCTCCCCGTTCGGCGCTTGCGCATGCCGAGCGCGAACTCGGGCGCCACGAGCTCGCGCGGGCAGCGTCAGCGGCAACGAGGGGGCGGCTCGAGTCGTGAGGAGCAGGCCCAGCAGCGCGAGTGGTGGGAGCTGAACCCTGAGGGCACGATTCTCCGCGGCGAGCGTAGCGGCGCGACGCTGCGACTCGGCGATGCGCTGCCGGTACGGGTCGCGCGGATCGAGACCGCGCGCGGACGCGTCGATCTCGAGCCGATCGAAGATCAAGCGGCCGGCTAGGCTCGTTAGATGGCTAAGGGCAAGGGCAAGCGCAAGATTGGGGCGGGCGACGTTGCGTCGAATCGCTACGCCTCACATCGCTACGAGCTGATCGAGCGTTTGGAGTGCGGCATCGTGCTCGAGGGCACCGAGGTCAAGGCGCTGCGCACGAGCGGCGCGCAGCTGAAGGATGGCTATGCGGCGATCCGTGAGGGCGAGCTGTGGCTGCATTCGGTGCACATCCCTCCCTATGGGCCGGCCTCACGCGAAAACCACGAGCCCGAGCGCCCGCGCAAGCTGCTCCTGCATCGACACGAGCTCGACCGGATCGCGGCGCGCGCGAAGGAGCGCGGGCTGACGCTCGTGCCGACGCGCATCTATTTCTCCGGCCCCAACGCCAAGGTTGAGATCGCGCTCGCGCGCGGCAAGGACCTCTATGACAAGCGCCAGACGCTCCGTGAGCGCGAGACCAAGCGCGACATGGAACGTGCCGTGCGCGAGGCACGGCGCTAGCGTCGCGGCGCCCTACAGGTGGCCGAAGCTGTGCCCGCCGCTGGAGAGCACGTGCGCGGCGTCCATGCCGAGCGCGAGCGTGGCGATCAGACCGATGTAGACCGCGGCTACGAGCAGGCGGTTGCGCGGTGAGACTCGGTAGTAGGCGGCCTGCTCGAGCGAGCGGGTTTTGCGCTGCTTCCAGCGCCGCCAGGTCTCAAGGCCGCCGAAGAGCACGATGATCAAAAGGATCGGGTTGGGGAAGACGAAGACCATCGCGACAAGTGCGCCGAAGCCCAGGAACCACATCCAGGGAGCCATCGCGGCCATCGCGCGTCCACCGTCGAGCGGCACGACGGGGAGCAAGTTGAAGAGGTTCAGGAAGAAGCCTACGTAGGCGAGCGCGCGAAACATGTCGCTGTTCGTGGCCTCGCCGATCGCCAGGCAGGCGCCCGCGCCGAGCGTGCCGAGGATCGGGCCCGCGAGCCCGACGCGCGCCTCGGCAAGGGCGTTCTCACCTAGCGACTTCGCGGTGATCAGAGCGCCCATGAAGGGGATGAACATCGGTGCGCTCGCCTTGATGCCCTCGCGCCGCAACTGCAGCACGTGGCCCATCTCGTGGATGAAGAGCAGCACGACGAAGCCAAGTGCGAAGGTCCAGCCCCAGAAGAGCGAGTAGGCCGCCACCGAGACGAGCGCGGTCCCAGCGGTCGTGAGCAGCTTGAGTTTGGGCAGCAGCAGCACTGCGCCTTTGATCGCGGCGAAGAACTTCGCGACGAGCGCACCGATCGCTGCGAGCGCGCTACCGATACGACCGCGAATGTTGCCCTTGGCGCTGCCGCGTCCCTGGGCGAAGGGATCATCGCTTGGATAGTGGCCGGGCACGCCCAGGGGCGTGGAGGAGGTGGGGGCTATCGGCACGGGAGCGGACAGCGAGATCTCACTGTTGTCCATGCATCCATTGTGGCACCCCCGATAAGCGGCGCCTAACGAGTTCCGTTTTTTCCGCAAGGAGCGGGATCGATGCTCTGAAGGGGGTTGCGTGCTCGATTGGCGCGAGCTAGTTTGAATCCAGACGCGGAACCGAGCCGCAAAGAGCGAGGCCACCGAGGTGTGAGGCCGCGCCACCCACGAAGGAAGGCTTTCGGGCCGGACGGAGCGGGTTCCTCAGGCGGCCCGGAACCGCGTCGATTTGTTTCTCCGCCCGATGCTTCAGGACTCGTCCTGTCGCAGTACTGCAGGTGCAAGCAGTCCCGCGAGGCCGAGGATCAGCAGGGCAAGCGGCCAGCCGACGATGCTGCTGCTGGGTGCATGGCCCGCCTCGATCCGCGTGACCTGGGCGCCAACGCTGACGAGGAAGGCGAGCAGTCCGGCCCCGCCGACATATCCGAGCCCGCGCACGCGCATACGCGAGCCGATCCAGACGAGCGCCAGCGAGACCACGAGTAGGTAAAGGTCCCAGCCGAAGTGCTGCAGGCCACTGGCATGCGATGTCAGCGTGTGGAGCGCATTGTCGCCGTGGGACGCGTGCAGGGAGGTAGGCGCGCTCGCCATGGAAGGGCCACTGGACGATGACCCTTCGACCGAGCCGAAGAGCCTGCCGAAGGTACCCAAGAAGGAGCCAACGACCACACCGATGATTCCCGCGACGACAGCCGCGAGACCCCCTGCCGTGGCGAGCTCGCCTGCGCCAATGGCATCGCGTGCGGCAAGCATCGCGGCGATGAGTAGCAGCAGCACTGCAGCTGCCACGAGCAGACCGCGATATGTGTCGGTCGAGGGGTGATCAAGGATCTGTCCCCACACGAGCAGCCAGGCGAGCAGCGCCGAGATCCCGGCGAGGAGCGCCGCATACGCGATCCGCGCGGCGATGGCGGCATAGCCTGCGATCAGTGCGGTCACTGTGAAAATGCCCGCCTCGACAAGTGGTCGCCCGGTGTTCGTACCGGCCCAGTGCAGGAGTTCGATCAGCACGAGCGGGCCGAGCAGGATCGCTGTGACACCGAGCACCGACCGCGAAGGCTCGGAGCCGTTCGTGTGCTTGGGCCTGCGGAGCGATAGCAGATAAAGGATCGCGGCCGGCACGAGCAAAATCAGCAGGCGCACGAGGTGCCCCCAGCCGTGGTGTTCGCCGCGACTCAGCAGCACCACGGCGCCGAGAGCCAGCATCACGCCGCCGAGGCTCCGCGACAGATCGAGCAGATCCCGCCTCGAGAAGCGCACGCGCACACGATGATCCACGTGTCGGACGCCACTCGGCAGCTAGACTGGAAGGGCAACACTCCCTGGGGACGACAGGCTTCGACGTGGTCGGCTCGTGGGGATGGTGGCGAGTCGAGGTCCCGGGCGGCCTCGTAAAACACCCGGGAAAAACATAAGTGCGGACTCTCACGAGTACGCCCTCGCTGCCTAGCAAACACTAGGTGAGTGAGGTCTCGGGCCCCGCTTGCCTGCGGCGGGGAAGGCCGGGATCAGAAAGCAGGCTCACCCGGCAAGGTCCGTCTTCGCCGAGCCGGGGAAACTAAGGAGGCTGGTCCCCGAGAACCCCGCCGGCGAGGCGACTCGAGGATGAGATCAGAGCGCCGGCTACGCTCGTAGAAGCCATTCACACGCGATTGCGGACGTGGGTTCGATTCCCACCGTCTCCACCATTTTGACGAAGGTCGAACCCCGATCTCCCGCAAGGAGGCCGGGGTTTCGGCGTTCACGGAGGCCCGGTTAACGGCTAGTAAGATGCTATCTTACGCACGTGCGTACCACCATCTCCACGAAGGGCCAGATCGTTCTCCCCGCGGAGCTTCGTGCTGCGGATGGCATTAAGGCGGGGGAGGAGTTCGAGGTCGACCGAGTTGGCCCTGATGAGTACCGGCTGACCCGGCTGACGCCGCCGCCGAACCGTGGCTTGGTCGAGTGGCTGCGATCGTGTCCGGAGGACGGTTGGTTCATAGAGATTGAGTCGGAGTCAACCGACTCGCTCTAGCTGATCGTATGACGCGCTTTCTGGTTGACGCGAACGTCTTCTCGGAGGCGACCAAGCCCGCCCCGGACGAGCGTGTTGTCGAGTGGCTTGAGCACAACGAGCCCGAGGTGGCTGTCGATCCGATCATCCTCGGTGAGATCCGTTTCGGAATCCTGCTGCTCCCGCGCGGTCGTCGTCGAAGCCGGCTGGAGCGCTGGTTTGAGGAGGGAGTGCAGAGGTTGCAGTGCATCCCCTGGGATGCCTCGGCGGGTCTGCGTTGGGCCGAGCTGCTCGCGACACTCCGCGCGGAAGGGCGCGCGATGCCGATCAAGGACAGCCTCATTGCTGCGACCGCACTGGCGCACGATCTGGCGGTTGTGACCCTTAACCGACGCGACTTCGATGCCGCCGGTGTGCTTGTCATCGCTCCGGTGGCAGAGCCTGGTCCTTGACCCGTTTCAGGCCCGGCGTCGCTCCCGCGACTCCACGGGGGCTTGAATAGCTAGGACGACCACGCTATTCTAGCTCTGATGGTCGTCGCAACGATTACCGAAGCAAAGAATGGGCTCAGTGCGCTGATAGATCGGGTGCGCACGGGTGAGTCGGTGCTGATCATGGACCGCGGCACACCGGTCGCGCGGTTGGAGTCTGCGGTCAGTGCTTCTCCCGACGCTGAGGGAAGGGTCGCAAGGCTGGAGCGTGCCGGAGCAGTCCGGGCAGCGCGCAAGCCGCCCGCGACGGAGCTGCTGAGCACTAGCCCGCCGCGCATGCAAGCTGCATCAAGCGCTGTTGCGGCGCTGATCGAGGAGAGGCGCGAGGGTCGTTGAGGTTCTGGGACAGCTCAGCGATCCTGCCGCTGATTGTCACCGAGGCCAGCACAGAGGGGCTGCTGGCCAGCGCCGCGCAGGACCCGGTGATGTGCGTATGGTGGGCGACTGAAGTCGAGTGCGCCTCCGCCTTGTCCAGGTTGGAGCGAGAAGGAGCGTTGACGGATAGCGCGATCACAACCGCGCTTGAGCGCCTCGACCGTCTCGCCCAGAGCTGGAACGAGGTGCAGCCGACTGCGACCCTATGCGGCACAGCACGCCGGCTCCTTCGGGTACACCCGCTTCGCGGTGCCGACTCGCTGCAGCTTGCCGCAGCGGTCATCGCCTCGGAGGGACTGCCGGCGTCACTGAATATCGTGACCCTCGACGAGCGGCTTGCCAGTGCCGCGCGACGCGAGGGTTTCATCGTGCAAGCGGTCCATCCCGCGAGCTGAGTTCGCCCTTTCAGGGACCTTGACTCGGATCCCTTGCGTCCTCAGGGATCTGGGGTAGCTCGGTTGCTCACCCTTCGTTCTTCGGCCACGGAGTGAGATCCATCCCAGTGCGCCCAGGGCATCTCGGATGCCTGCGGAAACTGAGCCCTCGTTGCCAGAGCAGTAATAGTCGAGATAGCAACCTCCCTTGCAGGCAAGGTGGGCGACGACGTCGCCTGCATAGCGCCAGCTCATCGAAACAAGCTCGCCGTCGGCGTCTCGGCGGCGCCAGCGCATGTTGCAAAGCGCGCCGTACAGCTCATGTGCGAAGGCATCGTCCATCCGCACACGCTCGGACAGCGTTCGAAGCGCCACTTCGAACGCTTCAAAGTCATCCTGATCGTAGGCTTTGACGTGTGCCCAAAATCGCCAGCTTCGACGGCCTGGTCGTCAAGCTCTACTTCAACGACCACCCGCCTCCGCATGTCCATATCTACGCTGGACGCGTCGGTCATCCCGGCGTCCAGGCGGCGCGCATCTCGATCGACACAGGCGATGTCGTCGGCGGCCAACTCGCCCCGGCGAAGGTGGCTGCCGTTCGTGATGCGCTGCGGTCTGACTGGCGGCGTGCCCAGCAAAATCTCCACCCATGTGGGCGCTACGATCAGTAGCTATGGAGCCCTCTATTGCCCCCGAGATGGTTGCGGTGATCGCCCGACCCGAGCATACGGTCCGTATCGTGTTCGCTGACGGCGAGGTCCGTGACGTGGACATCGCGCCGCTGCTCAGTACCCCTGCCTTCTCGCCGCTGCGCGACCCGACTTTGTTCGAGCAGGTCAAGATCGATGAGCCAGACCGGGACAATCAGATGGCCCGGTGATGTGGATCTGGATCCAGACGTGATCTATGCGGCGCTCGATCTCGGGTCGGACAAGGCGTCCTCGCCCCAAACGCAGTTGCCTGACACTCACGACCACGGGGTTACGCAACGTCACGACGCCAAGGAAAGCGTCTATCTAGCGGCCGGCTTATGCCGTATCCCGCGGAGACGACTGCGGGCGACCTCCGGGATTCGATATCAATCTCGTCTTGAGGGCATCCCGCTGCACGCTTCATCTCGATGAGGTCCTCGAGCGATGCGATACGCACGGAAGTCCGATGGCGAGCTAACGAAAGGAGAGCTCGATGCGCTCGGACATCACACCCGGCGGTAGGTTCCCGGATTACGAGCTACCCGATCACGAGAAAACCGCGCGCAAGCTCAGCGAGTTGCAGGGTGACGATCCCCTGATCCTCACGTTGTCGCGCGGCCATTACTGTCCGAAGGAGAACCAGCAGCATCTCGAACTCGCCGCGTTCTATCCGAAGGTGGCCGTTGCTTATACCCAGATGGCCACGATCTCGACCGACGCCGACCACCAGCTCAAAGAGTTTCGTGCCTCAGTCGGTGCGCAGTGGAGCTTCCTCTCCGATCCCGGCCGCACGGTGCAGAAGGACCTGGACATCCAGGAGTACACCGACACCGAGCACGACCCGATGATTCCGCACACGCTTGTTTTGAAGCCCGGCCTGGTCATTCACAGCATCTACAACGGCTACTGGTTCTGGGGGCGCCCCTCGACCGTTGACCTTTGGCACGATCTGCGAGCAGTGACGAGCGAGATCCGCCCCGACTGGGACCTCGACAGCCCCGGGCTGCGCGAGGCCTGGGATGCGGGCGAGCGCTCGCCCTTTCACGGCTTTGACTGAGCGCGTCCGCCCAGCGCGGCCGTCTTTCCTGCGTCTTACATGCCCGAGCGAGATCGGCCTCTACTCGGGCTGAAACAGCGCGAGGGTGTTGCCGTCCGGGTCCACGAACCACGCTGACTTGCCGATGCCCGCGGTAGTTGCGACATGGTCGACCGTTTTGAGTGCCGGGAAGTCGTAGTCCTCGAACACGACGCCTCGGGCGATCAACTCCGCGACGTCACGCTCCACATCGCTGGACCAGAAGCGGACCTGCGTGTGGCTGGCCTCATTGGGGCTCGGGCGTCCGTAAACCAGCAGCGTCGTTCCATCGGATCCCTCGAACAGCAGGTGATTGGGGATCGTCTCCGGCGACAGCTTCAGACCGACCTTTTGCTCGTAGAACTCCTGACTGCGAGTCAGTCGTCTGATCGCCCCGCACGTCACCCCCAGAGAACTGCGTGCCCTCGAGCGTGCACTGGGAAGCGTTCTTGATGGCTGCGACGCCTAACCGCTGGGAAGCGCAGGGCTCGCCGCAGCACATCGCCCCGGGATCGGAGATTTGATCGCTGCGCCACTCACGGCTCGTTCGATTCCTCGATCTCTTCGGTTAGGGCCACCAATGCGGATACCTGCACGCCAAGGGCCTTGGCAAGCGCCAGCAGTAGTTCGTAGGTTGGGTCGATGTGCCCGTTTTCAAGCGCGTCGATACGCTCGCGAGTCATGCTGATGGCATTTGCCAACTCGTCGGCGCTCATGTTCTGCTGCTCGCGCATCCGCCGAACGGCCAGCCCGAGGGTAGGCAGGTCAGCATCTCTGTGTCCGCTCTCGGGCAAGAAAAACTCCCAAATTGGGATGAAGACAACTGTCATCATTCCATTTCCACAGATATGCCCTAACCCCTTCCCGGGGAATAAGTAAGGCTGCGCGCCATGCCACGTCCGAGAACCGTCAAGCCGCGCAGTCCTGATCACGCTGCGCTGGGTCAGGCGATTGAGTTGCTGATAGCCGAAGGCGCGCGCATGACCGTGGACACCGTATCTGCCGACTCTGGTTTGGACGAGAAGCAGATCGGCACGCTCATCCGTGGTCAGGGCAACCCGACCTACAGCACCCTGCTCAAGCTCTGTGGCGGCTTGCACGTGAGTCCCGCTGCGTTGATGCGCCGCGCTGAGGAACTGCGCGAGAAGCGTCCCGAGCGCTAGCGATCCGCGACGAGGGATGCTCCAACACAGGTCCAAGCGTCCGCGACACGTCGTTGAGCATCGGTAGTCTCATCAGGCATGGGAGAGTCCTCGGGCGTGTCCCGAACGAAGCGATGATGCGCAGAGTCATCGCCTGCCTCGGGGCGGGCTTGATGATCGTCGTGCTCACGCCGGGACTGTGCACTGCAACCACGATCACCGAGTTCACGGCCGGGATCAGCACCAAATCCGGTCCGGATCAGATCACGGCGGGTCCTGACGGCAACCTCTGGTTCACAGAGGAGAACCCGCATCAGGTCGCCAGGATTACTCCGGCCGGCCTTGTGACCGAGTTCTCCGCTGGCATCAGTGCCGGCACCGCTGGGATTACAACTGGTCCTGACCACAACCTTTGGTTCACCGAGTTCAATGGACCCGACGTCGCGCTCAGCACCCCGAGCGGAGCGGTCACGGAGTTCTCTCTGCCTCCAGCCAGCCAGCCAGCGAACATCACGGTCGGTCCCGACGGCAATCTTTGGTTCACCGATTCAGCGACGAGCAAGATCGGGCGGATCACCACCGCCGGGGTCATCAAAGAATTTCCGACGCTTTCGGCGAACGCGGACCCCAGAGGGATCAGTGCGGGAAGTGATGGCAATGTTTGGTTCGCGGAGCGGAGTGTGAACGGCATCGGGCGTATCACGTCATCTGGAACGATCACGGAGTTCTCCGCGGGGATCACCGGCGCGCCGACCGAAGTGACGCTCGGCCCCGACGGCAATATCTGGTTTACGGAGCCCACCAAACAGCAGCTTGGGCGGATCACCCCGGCTGGCGTCGTCACCGAGTTTCCGATCGGCGAGGGCACAAATGGCATCGCGCCTGGGCCAGACGGCAATCTCTGGTACTCGACCTACTCTCCCGACAACGGCATTGGCAGGATCACGCCGACCGGGGTCTCGACTGAGCTCTCTACGAGCGTCAGCGCGAGCCCTGGATCGCTCGTAGCGGGACCCGACGGCAACATGTGGTTCACCGAGTACAGCAGCGACATCGTCGGCCGGGCAACGGTCGACCGACCGCTGGTGACGACCGGCACCGCGAGCGCTGTAACCACCACGACCGCGACGCTCTCGGGCACGGTTGACCCTCGCGGCGCAAGCGTCCCGACGAGCTACCACTTCGAATATGGAGCCACGAGCGCCTACGGGCAGAGCACGCCGAGCCAGACGCTCGCAGGCGGTTCGGCAGCGACCGCTGTGACCGCGGCACTGAGCGGGCTCGCTGCAGGCACCACCTACCACTACCGGCTGGTGGCGAGCAACGCGACGGGGACAAGCGTGGGAGTCGACCAGACACTCAACACCGCTGCGCTTCCGCTGATCCCGCCGGTGATCGGAAGCGTCACGCAATCCCGTGCCGTCTGGCGCTCGGGCCGTAGGCTCGCTAGCTTCTCGCGTGCACGCCACCTGCCCGTCGGGACGATCTTCTCCTTCACGCTTAACGAGGGAGCAAATGTGACCTTCACCTTCACTCGTAGCGTGGCTGGACGGCGTGTCAAGCACGCTTGCCTCGCGCCGAGGAAGAAGACCCGCACACGACCAGCTTGTAAGCGCACGATCACCGCAGGCAAGCTGTCTTTCTCCGGACACGCCGGTCTCAACAAGGTTGCCTTCCAGGGGCGGCTCTCCGAGCTCCAAGCGGCTCGGGCCAGGTCCCTACACGCTGACGATCAGCGCGGTTGCCGCGGGCATGAGCTCGCGACCAGTGGCGCTGCGCTTCAGCATCCGTCGCTAAGTAGGCCTGAGGAGCGCTACTCGTACGTCAGTGCGCGGATCACGTCGATGCGCGCGGCGCGGCGCGCCGGAAGCACGGCGGCGAGCGAGCCCAGCACGACGGCTAGGTGTAGAACCTGAGGACGTTGTTCATCCGGTCCTCCTTGGAGGCTGGTGGTGTCAAAGCCCCAGTACCAAGGAGAAACCGGATGAAGCTGCACGGTAATGCTGCGCTGTCATTTAGGCAGCGTGAGCGGAGGTCCGTCGTGTTGTTGACCAGGGGTGGTCTGTGAGAGAGGCAGCCCTCGCTGCCGCACCAGCCAGCGCGAGGAGCCCAGCGCTCGCAGCACGCCAATCTCGCGTGTGCGCTCGATCACGTGCAGCAGCGTGCTCTTGCCCGACCCGGATGGGCCCATGACGCGGTGAACTCATCTTGCTGAAAAGCAAGGTCGACATGGTCGAGCGCGGTGGTGGCCGCCGAGCCGCTGCCATAGACCATCTCCAAACCTGAGACTGCAACAGCTGGCGGGACTCCGGTGATCTCCATGGCCGCAGGATCTCCGCGCGCGGGCAACCACGCATCCGCACGAAGGACCCTTTTGAGCGGTGGGTTTTCCGCACCGCTGAAGTTCTCCCGGGTAAATCGACGGACACCCCCTTGACGGGAGGCATCGCAGAGTCTAGTATTCAACTAGCTAGTTGATAAACTACTTAGATAAATGACGACGGCGACAGATCATCTGAGCATCACCTTCGCGGCTCTCGCAGACCCGACGCGTCGCGCGATCCTTGCGCGGCTGGCGGAGGATGGCGAGGTCACGGTCAACGAGCTCGCGGAGCCCTTCCCGGTCAGCGTGCAGGCCGTCTCCAAGCATCTGAAGGTGCTCGAGCGGGCAGGGCTGATCACGCGCGGCCGCTCGGCGCAGCTGCGTCCCTCGCGGCTCGAGGGTGCGCCACTACGGGAGGTGGCCAGCTGGCTGGAGCAGTATCGCGAGATCTGGGAGGGCCGCCTGGATCGCCTCGCGCATCACCTGCAAGACATTCAACGAAAGGCAGAGACCAATGAGTAAGCAGTTCGAGATGGCCGAGCACACGATCGTGATCGAGCGCGAGCTCGATGCGCCGCGCGAGCTTGTTTGGAAGGTCTGGACAGACCCGGACGAGCTGGCCCGCTGGTGGGGTCCCGAGCATTTCACGACGCCTCGCGAGAAAATCGAGATCGACCTGCGGCCCGGAGGAGTTTGCCGGATGACGATGGTCGGGCCCGATGGGGTGGAGTACCCAAACGACGGTCGCTTCGGAGTCGTCGAGCCACCCGCGCGGTTGTCTTTTGGCGAGGAGAGAACCGAGCACCCGATGATCGAGTCGGGCGAGACGACCGTCGAGTTCGTCGATCTCGGTGAGGGCCGTACGAAGCTTGTGATCACCGCGCGACTGATCTGCGCCAATGAGCTACTCGAGATGGCACGCCTGGGCTGGGGTAGCCAGCTCGACAAGCTCGAGGCCCTGCTCGCGATCTGACCGCAAAGACCCACGATCGCGGGGTCTGCTGAGATCACGGGCCGATGGCGCGATCCGGGCTCAGCAGCAGCTACGACGTCGCGATCGTGGGAGGCGGCCACAATGGCCTTGCCGCCGCTGCCTACCTGGCTCGCGCCGGACGCTCCTGCATCGTGCTCGAGCGTCGCGGGGAGCTGGGTGGTGCGGCGGTCTCTGCCCGTGTCTTCGCGGGCCTCGATGCGCGCATCTCGCGCTACTCCTATCTCGTCAGCCTGCTGCCGGCCTCGATCGTGCGCGAGCTCGGCCTGCGGGTGTCGCTTGCGCGGCGTGCGCCTGCCTCATACACGCCGGACCCGCGCGTTGCAGGGCAGCGGGGTCTTTTGATCGACGAGGGCGACCCGCTCGCGACGCTCGCCTCCTTTCAGGCGATCACAGGATCGGCTGCCGATCATCGGGCGTGGGAGCGCTTCTATGAGATGACCCGTCGGGTCGCCGCGGTGATCTTCCCGACGCTGACCGAGCCGCTGCCCTCGCGTACCGAGCTGCGCAGCCGCCTCGGCGACGATGCGGCCTGGGAGGCGCTGTTCGAGCGGCCGCTCGCAGAGACGCTTGGCCAAGGCCTTCGGCGACGAACTGGTCGCGGGCGTGATCCTGACAGACGCCCTGATCGGCACCTTCGCCTCGGCGGAGGACCCCACGTTGCGCCAGAACCGCTGTCTTCCTCTACCACGTGATCGGTGGTTGTACGGGCGAGTGGCAGGTGCCCGTCGGCGGCATGGGTGCAGTCACGGCGGCGCTCGAGCAGGCTGCCGGGGCGGCAGGTGCAGAGCTACACACGCAGGCCGAGGTGCTGGCGCTCGAGCCCGACAGCAATGGCGTGGACGTGAGTTTCAGCGACGGGGTCAAAGAGCACGTCGATCCGGGCTCAGAGCGTGCTTGTAAACGCGGCACCGGCAGTGCTCGCGCGGCTGCTGGGGGAGACCAGCGAGATGAGCTCCCGAGGGCTCCCAGCTGAAGCTCAACATGCTGCTCGCGCGACTACCGCGCCTACGTGACCCGACGCTCAGCCCGGAGCGAGCCTTCGCCGGAACCTTCCACGTCAACGAGACCACCAGCCAGCTGCGTCGCGCCTACGAGCAAGCCGCAGCCGGACGATCCCCGAGCTGGCGCCCTGTGAGGCCTACTGCCACTCGCTCACCGACGCGAGCATCCTCGGCCCGGAGCTGCGCGACGCCGGCGTTCACACCCTGACCGTGTTCGCCTTGCACATGCCCGCGCGCCTGTTCGTCGGCTGACCACGATGCGGCACGCGAGCTGGCGCGCGCGTCGGTGATGCGCTCGCTCGAGAGCCTTCTAGCGGAGCCGCTCGAGGATTGCCTGCTGCGCGGAAGCGATAGCAGCCCCTGCATCGAGGTGCACAGCCCGCTTGGACATCGAGGTGGAGCTGCGCATGCCTGGCGGGCACATCTTTCACCGTGACCTCAGCTGGCCCTTTGCCGAGGTGCAGGAGGAAGTCGGCAGCTGGGGCGTGGAGACCGAGCATCCGCGGATCATGCTCTGCGGCGCCGGCGCTCGCCGGGGCGGCGGGGTCAGCTGTGTGCCGGGGCGAAACGCGGCGATGGCGCTCCTCGGCGCCTAGTCTCAAAGCCCACGCCAGATGTCGACCTTTACGTCCTCACATCGCGGTGGCAGCGGCCCGCCGCTCGTCTGTCTGCACGGCTTCACCGAAACCTGGCGCAGCTGGGAGCTCGTGCTGGACAGGCTCGAACGCCACCATGAAGTGCTCGCGCCGACGCTTGCCGGTCACGCCGGCGGCCCGCCGCTTGAGGGAGTGCTCAGCGAGCGCACGCTTCCTGACGCTGTCGAGCGCGCTATGGACGCTGCGGGCATGCAGATGGCCCACCTTGTCGGCAACTCGTTCGGCGGCTTCATCGCGCTGCAGCTTGCCGCGCGGGAGAGGGCACTTTCGGTGGTCGCATTTGCACCTGCGGGCGGCTGGGTGGTGGGCGATCATTCCTACCGCGAGCTGCTCAGCTTCCAGCGCGAGCTACAGGCGCAGATGCGCCTCGCCGCACCGAACGCGCCTGCGTTGCTGGCCTCAGTCGAGGGTCGACGGCGAGCGACCCAGCTGATCACGACCAACTTCGAGCACATCCCTCCGGAGTTGCTCGCACACCAGATGCTCGGCATCGCAAAGTGCGATGCGGCGCCGATGATCGACTACGCGATGCACGAGGGTTACAACCTCGATGGGGAGCAGATCACATGCCCCGTGCGGATCGTGTGGGGTACCGCGGACAAGCTGCTGCCCTGGCCTGCGGCTGGGGCGCGCTTTCGCAACGACTGGCTCCCGCAGGCAGATTATGTCGAGCTCGAGGGCATCGGCCACTGCCCTCAGCTCGACGTCCCGCTCGAGGCTGCCGAGTTGATCCTCGGCTTCACCGGCGCCGCTGCCGGTTGATCTTTGATGCCGCGTTGCGGCGACCTCCATGTCGCCGCAACGCGCCCGCCTGGCCCGGTTCTCCCTATCCCCCCATCCGGGCGGCAGCTACCAGCTCGATTCCGCGGTGGATCCCGCGCATCCCGTTTTCGTAATCGGGCTGACACATTTGCGCACGACCCCGCCGCCCGCGCTGCGCGTGATCGTGAATTCGTCTCCATTCGTGGCTTTTGCTGTGACGGAGTATTCGGTTTTGCTGCTCGTCGTCGCGCTCAGATAGGCCTCGGTTTTGCTCGGCGCGATCAGGATCGTGGCTTCGACCCTGTGCAGTTCCGCCGGCGTCACCTTCGAGTAGTCACCGTCGTTTTCGGTGGCGATCGTCTCCGCGGTCGTCTCGGCTGAGCGCGCCAGCTCCTTCGCCTGGACGTTGACCGCCTTGGCCGTGGAGCTGAGAAAGGAGGGGATCGCTATCGCGGCGAGGATGCCGATGATCAACACCACGACCAGCAGCTCGAGCAGCATGAAACCGCTTGCATCGCCGGCGCGTCGCTTGAGTCCGTTCGTGTTCACGAGAGCCCTCCCTTGCCGTAATTGCTGGCGGCCGGGCTATCTCGTGGAGATCCCTGACTTTGCGCCCCCGCCTCGCGACGGGTTTGCCCTTTTCAGTCGTTGTGAGATCAGCAGTGTGGGCAGTGGGGCCGCGGAATGTAAGCGAAATCGCGCAGATCGCAATTCTTTGGACGGATGTATGAGTCCCGCCGCTTTGCGCCTATAGCTTGCGGGCGGGTGCAGCTAGTCGCTGTTGCCGCGGCGGGCCGCTGCGCGCTTGCCCATGACCGGCTGCGGCCGCGATAGATCGAGCGCGATCGCGAGGATCAGCGTCGCCGTCCAGGCGTTGACGGGGTTCAGCATCAGCGGCTCGTGCCCGCCGACGTTGTTTGCGATCAGCCAGATTAGAAACCAAACAAGCGTCACGATCAGGCCGCCTTCGGCGTCTCGGCGATGGCGATCCGCTCCTCGAACTCGAAGTCCCCTTCGAGTGCACGGCGCACGGGGCAGCTCGCAGCGACACGCTCGAGCCGCTGCTGCTGTGCCGGTGTGAGAGTCGCGGGCAGCTGCAAGCTCACCGCGAAGCGCCGCGGGAGGCTTTCGTTTTCGTAGTCGACGCGCACGGCACTCTCGCCGAGCTCCCAGCTGCGGTTCTGCGCATACATCGCGATCGTGGTTGCGATACATGAGGCCAGCGTCGCTGCAAGCAGCTCGTGCGGCGCGGGTCCACGGTCCTCGCCGCCGAGACGCTCGGGCTCGTCGGTGAGGATTGCGTGGCGCCCATTCACATCGACCTCGTGCGTGAGGCCGCTGTCGAGGCGACGGGCTGTGGCGTACATGGCCATGGCTCTGATCTTGCTCATCGCCTCGCCAAGCTGCATCCGCCCCAAGCCGCTGTGATCCCGCGGCAACCTACGGACACAACTAAAGTAGTAAACAACAGTATAGTTGTGTTATGGTTTTCGACATGACCGTGACAACCGCAGTCCCACACCCGCTCCCGGAGGCATTGATCGAGATGATCGCCGAGCGCTTCCGCATCCTCGGCGAGCCAATGCGCATCCGTTTGCTCGACGTCTTGCGCGAGGGCGAGGCGAACGTCCAACGGCTGCAGGAGGCAACGGGAGCCTCACAACAGAACGTCTCAAAGCACCTCGGCGTGCTGCTTCGCGCCGGTCTGCTTGTGCGGCGCAAGGTCGGCAACTTCGCTGTCTACGCGATTGCTGACGAGGGGGTGTTCGAGCTTTGCGAGCACGTTTGTGGCGGGCTGCGTCGCCAGCTTGACGGAATCGACGCAGCGCTACAGGGAGAAGGCCGATGATGAGCTCGCGAGCCTGTGCCAATCCTTCAGGAAGCGTGGAGCAGGGCTCGAGTTGGCCCCTGGAGCGCGTCCTGTTCGCCCTTGCGGGTACAGTCACGCTGCTCTCTGTGGCCCTAGTGGCGATCGTCTCGCCCTGGTTTCTGCTGCTGACGGGTTTCGTCGGGATCAACCAGTGGCTCTACGTGATTGTCGGGGCCTGTCCGGCCTCGCTGATCCTGCGCCGCGTCTTTGCGCTGCGTTCCGTGGTCTACCCCGAGCGTGGTCCAGCCGCATGAGCGCCGTAGCAACTCCTTTGGTGCGTAAGCCCGCCGGCGCCCCGGATGCGCAGGCGCCGAGCGTGGGGCCGATGGGGCGCCTCGGCCTCTACATGGCAAACAACCTGCGCACCGTGCTGATCGGCTGGCTGATCGTCGCGATCGGGCTCGGCTTCTTCGCGCCGCGCGTCGAGAGGGCGCTCTCCGGTGCGGGCTGGGAAGCGAGCGGCTCGCAATCGGTGCAGGCCCGCAAGCTGATCGATCGGAACTTTGCCGGGCTCGGCAGCTACGGATTGATGACGGTCGTGTACTCGCCGCGTGAAACGGTCGCCGGGCCCGCCTTCCGCGCGACGCTCGCTCGCGTCGAGCAGACCCTGCGCGCAAACGGCGCCGTGCGCACCGTGCTCTCGCCCGCACCCGGGCTCTCAATCTCCCGCGACGGTCACACCGCAATCGTGCAGGCGGGTGCCGCGCGCGACCCCAACCGCATGGTCGCCGCCGCGGACAGCCTCAAGGGCACGCTGCACAAGCTTTCCACTCCCACGGTGCGCGTTGACCTCACCGGTGCGGCTGGAATGTGGTCGGACTTCAACGTCGCCAACCGCTCAGCGATGCTGAAGTCCGAGGTCATCTCCTGGCCTGTGACGCTTGCGATCATGCTGCTCGCCTTTGGCTCGCTCGTCGCCGCAGGTCTGCCGCTGATGCTGACGATGATCGGCCTGTTGGCCGCCGCTGGGTCTCTATATCTCGGCACGCGCGTCCTCGACATCTCGATCTGGGCAATGAACTTTGCGCTGATGTTCGCGCTCGCACTGGGCATCGACTACGCGCTGTTCATCGTGATGCGCTTCCGGGGAGCCTTCTTTGGCGCCAAGCTCGATGCGCGTGAGGCCACCGCGGTGACGATGGACACCGCCGGCAAGGCGGTGCTGTTCAGCGGCCTAACCGTGCTGATCTCGCTGACCGCCGTGATGCTCGTGCCGAGCCCCGCCTTCCGCAGCATGAGCCTCGGCATCATGCTCGCGGTGATCTTCGTGCTCGCGGCGACACTTACGCTGCTACCCGCGGTGCTCGCAAAGCTGGGCCCGGAGGTCGACAATCTCTCGCTGCCGTGGGCACACTCCGGCGAGCACCGCTCGCCGCGGTTCGCGGCCTGGGCTGAACGTCTGTGGCGCAACCCCATGCGCTTCGGCGCGCTCGCGATCGCTGCGCTCGCGATCCTGGCGGTGCCGGTGCTGTCGCTGAAGACCTCGATGCCATCGATCAAGGTGGTCCCGAGCAGCGACTCCTCACGGGTTGGCTACAACGAGGTGCAGCGGGCGATGGGCCCGGGCGCGACCGGCCCGCTACAGCTCGTCACGCACAGCGGCGATGCATCGCGCGTCGCGCAGATCGCGGCGCAAGACCCAGGCATTGCCCAGGTGCTGCCGACACAGGCGGGTAGCGGTGGTTTGGCGCTCGTGACAGCGGTCCCGCGCCAGGACCCGTCCAATCCCGCCGTCGGGGCGACGCTCGCGCGCCTGCGGGCTGAGCTTCCCGCGGGCACGCTTGTCGGCGGTGCGGTCGCTGAAAACCACGACCTGCAGCATGTGCTCTCAGCCAAGACTCCGCTTGTGATCGGCGTTGTGCTCGGCCTCGGCTTCCTGCTGCTGCTGTTTGCGCTTCAGGCGCCGCTGCTCGCGGCCGCGGGCGTGCTCACGAACCTGCTCGCTACCGGGGCGGCCTTTGGCGTGTCGAAGTGGATCTTCCAAGACGGCGTGATGCACTCGCTGCTCGGCTTTCAGCCACAGGGCTTTCTTGATGCCTGGGGCCCGGTCTTCTTCTTCGCGATGATCTTCGCGATCTCGATGGACTACACGATGTTCCTGCTCTCCTCGGCCAAGGAGCATTGGGATCGAACCAATGATCCCCGCGAGGCGATGGTCGGCGGGGTCGCCCACTCAGGGCGGGTTGTGTTCGCCGCGGCCGGCGTGATGGTCGCTGTGTTCTTCACCTTCGCGCTCTCCGGACCGCTGCCGCCCAAGGAGATGGGGATCATCCTCGGGGTTGCGGTGCTGCTCGACGCAGCGCTGATCCGCCTCTTGCTGCTGCCCGTGCTGTTGAGGCTGATGGGTCGGCGCGCCTGGTATCTGCCGGCCTGGGCGCGGCGGCTGCTGCCGGACATCCGCTTCGGGCACTCCTAAGCGGGATGCCGCGGGCGACCCCGCGGCGCGGGGTTTTCCGCAGCAAGGACGTGGGTTGGCCACGTTGGCGCATCGAGGGGTGAGGAGCAGGATGCTCCTATGAGCGCGCACAGGATCGTGATTCTTGGCGGTGGTACGGGCGGCACGCTCGTCGCCAACCGGCTGCAGCGCCGCTTCGGAGAGCAGGCGAGCATCACGGTTGTCGATCGCGACGACCACCACCTCTACCAGCCCGGGCTGCTGTTCGTTCCCTTCGGCCTGGCCGAGCCGAGCGAGCTCGTCCGCAGCCGTGGCGGGCAGTTGCGTGACGGCATCGACTTCTGCCTCGATGCGGTCGCGAGCGTCGAGCTCAAGACGAGCACCGTGCGGCTCGCAAGCGGCGCAGCGTTGGAGTACGACGTGCTCGTGATCGCCTCTGGTGCGCGGCTCGCACCCGAGGAGACCGAGGGGCTCGTGAGCGATGCATGGGAGAGCCCGGTCCACGGCTTCTACACGCTCGGCGATGCCTGCTCGCTGCGCACCGCGCTCGAGGAGTTCGAAGGCGGGCGACTCGTCGTCAACGTGATCGACATGCCAATCAAGTGCCCCGTGGCGCCGCTCGAGTTCTGCCTCCTCGCCGACTGGCAGCTACGCGAGCGGGGGATTCGCGATCAGGTCGAGGTCGACGTTCGTCACACCACTCGATGGCGCCTTTACCAAGCCGATCGCCTCGGAGCGCCTCGGCGCGCTGCTGGCCGACAGGGACATCCGCGTGGAGAGCGAGTTCGCCACCGGCAGGGTCGACGCCGAGCGACGTACGCTGCACAGCTGGGATGAGCGCGAGATCCCCTTCGATCTGCTCGTGGCGATTCCCGCTCACGGCGGCGCCGAGTACGTGGGGCGCTCGCCGGGTCTCGGCGATGCGCTCGGTTTCATTCCCACCGACCGTCACACGCTGCGGGCGAAGGTCGCGGAGAACGTCTTCGTGATTGGCGACGCCAGCGACGTTCCCACCTCCAAGGCCGGCTCGGTGACGCACTTCGAGGGCGACACGGTCGTCGAGAACATCGCGCGCCAGCTCGACGGTCGAGCGCTGCTTGCGGGCTATGACGGGCACGCGAACTGCTTCATCGAGACCGGCTTTCACAAGGCGCTGCTTATCGACTTCGACTACGACGTCGAGCCGCAGCCCGGGCGCTTCCCCGAGCGTCACCTCGGACCATTGCCCCTGCTCGAGGAGTCGCGCCTGAATCACCTCGCCAAGCTCGCTTTTCAGCCGATGTATTGGAACGTGTTGTTGCCCGGTCACGGCATTCCCGGCGTTGGCTCGCGCTCGCAGGCGGCAAAGCGTGTGGGAGCGAGCAGATGAGCACCGTCACGCTCGCCGGCACGCCCGTTGACCTTGACGCCGAGGGCTTCCTCACCAACCCCGCGCAGTGGAACGAGCAGGTCGCGGCCGAGATCGCAGGCGAGGCGGGCATCGCAGCGCTCACTGATCGTCACTGGCAGGTCATCAACTTCATGCGAGGTGCCTATCTGCAAACCGGCGCGGCACCCTCGATTCGCAGCCTCAGCAAGACCTCGGGGGTGCCGATCAAGGAGCTCTATGAGCTCTTCCCCAAAGGCCCCGCCAAGCTCGCGGCAAAGATCGGCGGCATCCCCAAGCCGCGCGGCTGCATCTAGAAACCATCGAAACGCGAGGCGCACATGAGCGACACGATCGAGAAGGTCTCCATCATCATCTCCCGCGGCTCGCTCGAGGGCATCTACCCGGGGCTGATCATGGCCAACGGCGCGCGCATGGAGGGCATTGAGGCAAACCTCTTCTTCACCTTCTTCGGCCTCGACGCGATCAACAAGGCCAAGCACGAGCACGTCAAGGTCGCCACGGTCGGCAACCCCGGGCTGCACCTCGCCACCTGGGCGGGCGGTGTCCCCGGCATCTCTGCGCTCGTCACCCACCAACTGGCGCGTGAGATGGAGAAGCTCGACATCCCGCCGATCCCCGAGTTCGTCGAGATGATCGCCGATTCAGGGGCAGGCATCTTCGCCTGCAAGGCCTCAGTCGACCTGTTCAAGCTCGACGAGGACAGCTTCATCCCCCAGGTCCAGGGGATCATCACGGTCGGCGAGTTCTACGAGATGGCCGGGGGCGGGCAGATCATCTTCACATGAGGACTGATCGCCACGCCACGATCATCAGTGACTGCGTACCGTACGGCGATGAACTCAATTCGGAGGCACCTCAGCTACGCCAACGTCGTCGCCACGCTAGCGCTGCTCTTCGCGATGAGCGGCGGTGCTCTGGCGGCGAAGCACTATCTGATCAACTCGACCCAGCAGATCAACCCCAAGGTGCTCAAGCAGCTCAAGGGCCGCACGGGCAGGACGGGCCCGCAGGGGTTGGCAGGCACGCCCGGCGCGAAAGGCGAAACAGGGCCCAAAGGCGAAGCCGGAGCTCCAGCTTCCTTGGTGCTCCCGTCGGGACAGTCCGAGAGCGGCTACTACTCCTTCAGCGAGAGCTACATCAAAGAAGGCTCGAGCGCCGACGTGGGAGTGTCCTTCCCGACCCGCTTGGCAGCCCCGCTCCCTGAAGGACAGGTGATCTACCTCCCTCCAGGCAACACCAACGCGCACTGCACCGGCCCTGGCCACGCTGACCCCGGCTTCCTATGTATCTACAGCCATTCGGCAGGAGGGGTCGTACTCGAAAATGTCGTCGACAACGAGCCCCCTGGAAAAGCGGGTAGCGGTGTGTTTGGCTTCGAGATCTCGTGGGAATTGAACGGGGCGACAGGCACCGGGGCCGAAGACCGCGGCATCTGGACCGTGACAGCTGCCTGATCGGACGAGGGGGGCTTGATGCGGAGGCGAAGCGTCTCTGCGCGGGCGAGGCCTGTCATCCTCGGCGTGTGGACCGCGCCGAGGAGACCCCCCGTCCAAGCGAGCACGATCGCGAGTCGTTCCGCAGACGTTTGCCTGAGCTGGCCTTCGGCCTTGGCGGCATGCTCGCCACGGCCGCGATCGTCGCGCTCGTCCCCGATCTGCGTCACGCCTTCTCGCTTGCCCTGCACGGCGACCTGAAGGGCTTGCACGGGCAGTTCGACAATCTCGGCGCGAGCGGTGTGATGCTGCTATTGGCGCTGATCCTCGCGCACGCGGTGCTGTTTTATCCGACCGAGATCGTCACCGCGACGGCCGGCTTCGTCTACGGCTTCCTCCCCGGGCTCGCGCTCGTCACGGTCGGCTGGCTGGTCTCGGCTCTGCTGGCCTACCTGCTGGGCCGGGCGCTCGGGCGGCCACTCGTGCACACGGTCTTTGGGGGTCGGCGTTTCGCCAGCCTCGAGCGCGCCGTCGAGCGCGGTGGGGTCACGCTGCTGCTGGCCGTGCGCCTAATCCCGGTCGTTCCATTCAGCCTGACCGGCTATGTCGCCGGGGCCGTGCGCGTCCCGGTGTGGCGCTTTGGCTGGACCACCGTGCTGGGATACCTCCCGCTCACGGTGCTGATCGCCTACCTGGGCTCGCAGGCTGAGTCGCTGTCGGTCGGCGATCCGCGGCTGTGGATCGGGGTTGCGGTGTTGGTCGGGCTGCTCGCGGTCGCGCGCTTCGTGAACCTCGAACGCACGCCGTCGGAGCCAACCTGAGCCGATGTCGGATCGATGGCGATGAGCTCAGCGCGTACGGCTGGTCTCTAACCTCAACAGCCCGCGACAAGGTGAGGAGCAAGCAATGGCAAACGATCAGCCTGCACCGGCGCTACCGCGACTCGAGCCGTTCCTCGGCGAGTGGAGCATGGAGGCGAGCTTTCCTGGAGTGCCGGAGCCGATGGTGGGCGGACGTACGAGCTTCGAGGCGATCCTCGGCGGCCGCTTCCTGCTCCAGCGCGCAGCGGTACCCCATCCCGCCGCGCCCGAGGTCTATGCCGTGATCAGCCCCGCCGCGGAGGGCCTAGGCTTCCTCCAGCACTACTTCGACTCGCGCGGTGTGGTGCGCATCTACAAGATGAGCTTCGCCGAGGGCGCCTGGGATCTTGTGCGCGAGGACTCGGACTTCTCGCCGCTCAGCTTCGCGCAACGTTTCATCGCGGCGTTCAGCGCTGATGGTGCGAGGATCGAGGGGCGTTGGGAGACCGCTGCGGTTGGAAGCTCGGAGTGGAAGCTCGACTTTGAGCTGACCTACATCAAGGTCGACTGAAAAGCCGCCTACTACTAGTGTCCTGATGCATTAATTTGGTGGTAGTGGGGTAGGCAGAATGTATGCCTATTCCTGTTGCTGTTTCCATTGAGTTGTCTGAGGATGAGCGTGCCCAGCTGGAGTCGTGGGCGCGTCGTCGTAATAGCGCGCAGGCGCTCGCGTTGCGCTGTCGGGTGGTGCTGCTGGCGGCTGAGGGGCTGAATAACAGCGAGATCGCTGAGCGGCTGGGGGTGCACCGGCCGATGGTGCGCAAGTGGCGCGGGCGCTTTGCCGAGTATCGCCTCGACGGGCTGATCGATGAGCCGCGTCCGGGGAAACCACGGACGATCACTGATGAGCAGGTCGAGGAAGTGATCGTAAAGACGCTCGAGAGCACGCCGAAGGACGCGACGCACTGGTCGACACGGTCGATGGCCAGGGAGGTTGGGCTGACCCAGTCAGCGGTGCTGCGGATCTGGCAGGCATTCGGGTTGCAACCGCACCGTCAAGAGACCTGGAAGCTATCTAAGGACCCTCAGTTTGTGGCGAAGGTCCGCGATGTCGTCGGGCTCTACCTGAACCCGCCCGAGCGTGCCGTCGTGCTGTGCGTGGACGAGAAGTCCCAGATCCAAGCGCTCGACAGGACCGCGCCGATCCTGCCGATGCTGCCCGGTACCCCCGAGCGCGCGACCCACGACTACAAGCGTGCGGGCACCTCGAGCCTCTACGCGGCGCTGGACATCACGACCGGCCAGGTGATCGGCTCGCTGCACTCCCGCCACCGCGCAGTCGAGTTCAAGAAGTTCCTCCAAACACTCGACCGGGAGGTCCCCGCCGAGCTCGACGTGCACGTGATCCTCGACAACAGCAGCACCCACAAAACGCCAGCGATCAAGAAATGGCTGCTCGCGCACCCCCGCTTCGTGTTGCACTTCACCCCGACCAGCAGCAGCTGGTTGAACCTCGTCGAGCGGTGGTTCTCAGAGCTCACCAACAAGAAGCTCCGCCGCGGCACACACCGCTCCGTGCGCGCACTCAACACAGACATCCGCGGCTGGATCGAAACCTGGAACAACAACCCCCGGCCCTACATCTGGACCAAGACAGCCGACCAAATCCTCCAATCCATCAGCCGCTACTGCAACCGAACTACCGCATCAGGACACTAGTCGGACTCGGCCTGCCAGCGACGGTAGATCGCAGCGAACTCCTTGCTCATCTGTGGTGAGAGGTCCTCGGCGCGAAGGCGGCCGCTGAGCCGGATCGTGGTGCGCATCTGCTCGAGATACTCACTGCAATGCTCACAGCCGGCGAGGTGAGCCTCGAAGCGCCTTCGCAGCGAACGTGGCATCGCTCCCTCGAGGTAGTCGGTGATGAGCTCGACCATCTGCTGGCAGACCAATGGCTGTGCGCGCCCGAGCATCAGAGGCCGCTCCCCAATTGCAGCTCCAGCGCGGCCCGCAGGCGGCTGCGCCCGCGGTGCAGCAGGACCCGCTGGTTGGCCTCGCTGATCTCGAGCGCGTCGCAGACCTCCTGGCCGCTGAGACCATCGACGTCGCGCAACATCACGACCTCGCGCTGGCGGCTGGGGAGCTCCTGGAGGCTCTGCTGGATCTGCGCGGCCAAACCCTCGGCCACTAGCCGATCGTCGCTGTCCTCGACCCAGTGCTCCGGCGGCGAGGACCAGGCTCCGCTGGCATCGAAGCGGGAGCGATCGACCGCGGGGGTGGCGTCGCCCACGGCCACGCTGCGGTGCTCACGCACGCCGGTGCTCCGGGCGCGGTTGACGAGGATCTGCAGCAGCCAGGTCTTCAATGTGGAGCGTCCTTCGAAGCGCTCGAGGCCGCGAAGCACTGCCAGCCACGTGTCCTGTACGACCTCCTCGGCGATCGCCTCGCTCGACACGAAGGATCGGGCAAGGTGCAACATCGCCGAGTGGTGTCGTGCGACGAGCGCCACGAACGCCTGCTCCTCGCCGGCGCGTAGCCGCTTCAGGAGCTCGCCGTCGGGGTCGGGGACCGTGAGCGCCCCCCGGCCGCGGCGCACTCGGCGTGGCACGAGGATCGCGACGATCAGCCCCAGGCTGATCATTGGGAAGTGGAAGGGAGATTGGGAGCACAGCTCATACCGTTCATGCCTGGCCGTGCAGGCTACGGCGCTCGGTGGCGCGCCGCAGCCTGCACGGCGTAGGTTGCTTAGCCAGCGACGATGCCCTCGCCGCCGACGGCGCCGGGGACGGTGACGGCACCGACCTTGCTCAGCGATCCTTGCGTGCCGATCGCGAACTCATCGACGATGCCCGCCGCACCGGCTTGGACGTAGAGAAAGCGTCCGTTGCTGGCGACCGCAGCGTCGACCGTTCCGGCATCCGTTTCAGTGGTGGCGTTCAGTGTCAACAGCTGTCCTTTGACGCTCGATCGGAAATCGCTGAGCGAGGCGCTGCCGGCATTGGAGGTGTAGAAGTAGGAGCCCGCGCGCGCGACCCAGCAGGTCGCTGCCTCTCCGGTGGGTACAGAGTCGAGCTGCGCGATCGTCCCATCTTCGTGCAGGTCAAAGCTTGCCAGTGCGCCGGCGCCGGCCTCGGTTGCGAGCAGATGCCCTTGCTGATCGAAGCTGACCGCAAAAGGCACCGTGCCGGGAAGCTGGTTGACGACAGCCGTGGCGGTAAGACGGCCGCTCGGGCGCACCCCGAACACGTCGATCGCGCTGCCGTTGCCCTTGGTCGTGACGATCAGCTGAGCGGCATTGGGTGAGAAGGCAACCTGTCCCGGCGTATGCGTGAACTGCGGCACTTCGGCTGGATTTAGTCCCAGCGCCCGAGTTGATCCGGGGATCGCCTCGAGTCGTCCGGCCGTGACGGTGAAGCCCTGCACGTTGCCGCCTTCAGCCGCGTTCAATGCATAGACGAGCCCATCGTTGACGGCGATGCTGGCGGGGAAGGAGCCTCCCGAGCTGATCACTTGGCGCAGCGCGAGCCGATCACCGAACACAGCGAAGACAGACAGTGTGTTGCTGCCGGCGTTCACTGCATAGAGCAGACGGTTCTGACGGTCATAGGTGAGCCCGCCCTGAGAAGCCAGGTGGTCGACGACCGAGCCGGCGAGCGCGCCGCCGAGACCGCCGGTCGCATAGGTGCCGGCCTGGGTGAGCGTGCCGTCCTCGCCACGATCGTAGGCGATGATCTGGTTGCCGGTGGTGTTGTCGTTTTGAACGAACACTGCGTGCTCGGTTCCGGCGGCCAGCGCGGCGCTTGAGCCGCCCGCGACAGCTAGTGCGGCGGTAGCTAGGAGCGCGGCCGCGCCTAGTCGTATGATTGCCTTCATTGCCGGATCTCCTTGGTCGGGGTGGACTTGCCACCTTCAGTCCGACGCAAGCCGCCGGCGTTACATCAGGCTCGCTAGATCACCGGCGCCGGCGCCTGAGCGCCTTCGCGCGCCCCCTCCGAGTGCGCGCGGCTGTCGCGCGAGGAGATCAGCACGATTGTCAGCAGGGCCCCGATCAGCGCAAAGCCCGAGCCGACGAGGAAGGCCCGCTCAAAGCCCTTGGTGAGCGCGAGCGCCGTGTCGTGGCTGCCGCCGTGCAGGATGTTCTTGGTGCGGCTGTTGGCGACCGTCGCCAGGATCGCGAGGCCGAGCGCGCCGCCGACCTGCTGGGCGGTGTTGACGAGCCCCGAAGCAAGGCCGGCCTCATGCGGCCGGGTGCCGGTGACCGCGGCAATCGTGACCGGCACGAAGGAGAGCCCCAGCCCGATCGCAGCGAGGATCGAGGGCCCGAGCACGTTGGCGGCGAAGGTCCCGCCATGGGGCGGCACTTTCGAGAACCAGAAGAGCCCGGCCGCCACGAACAGCAGCCCGGCCACGAGCACCGGCTTGAAGCCGAAGCGCGTGACGCCGAAGGATGCGGCGCCTGCGGAGAGGATGATCGCGATCGCCAGAGGCAGGTAGGAAAGACCTGCACGCAGCGCTGAGAAGTTCAGCACCTGCTGCATGTAGAGCGAGATGAAGAAGAACATCGAGAACAGCGACATGCCGATCAACAGCGCGACGGTGTCGGCGCCGCGCAGCGTGCGCAGCCGGAAGATCGAGAGCGGCATCAGCGGCGAGCGCTGGCGTTTCTCGATCAGCAAGAAGACGCTCAGCAGCACGACGGCGCCGGCGATCTTGGCGATCGTGGCGGTCGAGCCCCAGCCGACGTTGACCGCATCGACGAGCGCATAGACGAGCAAGGCGAGCCCTGCGGTCACGGTTACGGCGCCGGGGATGTCGAAGCTGCGCGTCTCGACCTCCGCGCGGCTCTCCAGCAAGAGCCTCGGCGCAAGCAGCGCACAGACCACGCCGATCGGCACGTTCACAAACAGCACCCAGCGCCAGCTGAGCCCGCTCGTCAGCACGCCGCCGAGCAGCACTCCGGCGGCGCCGCCCGCGCCGGCGACGGCACCCCAGACGCCGAGCGCGCGGTTGCGCTCCTCGCCATCGGCAAAGGTCGTGGTGATGATCGACAGCGCAGCAGGGGAGACGATCGCGGCGCCCATGCCCTGCAGCGCGCGTGCAGCGATCAGCCAGGCCTCCGATTGCGCCAGGCCGCCCGCGAGCGATGCGAAGGAGAAGAGCACGAGCCCAACCATGAACATGCGCCGGCGACCCATCAGGTCGGCCAGGCGTCCCCCCAGCAGCAGGAAGCCGCCGAAGGTGAGCGTGTAGGCGTTGACCACCCAGGAGAGGTCGGCCTGGGAGAACTTCAGGGCCTTGCCGATCGAGGGCAGGGCGATGTTGACGATCGATGCGTCGATCACGACGACGAACTGGGTCATCGCGAGCAGGGCGAGGGCGATGTTCTTGGCGCGAGGTGTCATGGAAGATGAACTCCGTTTCCGTTTACGTCGGGCATAATAACGGAGCTACGCTTCCGCTTGTAGAGAAGCGTCGACAATTAGCCTGCCCGATGAGCGAGCTACTAAACCCTGAGCGTCCGATGCGCGCCGATGCGCGCCGCAATCGCGCGCGCATCCTCGCAGCTGCTCGCGAGCTGTTCGCAAGCGAAGAGCCCGACGTCCAGATCGACGATGTGGCCCGCCGTGCGGGCGTTGGCGTGGGGACGGTCTATCGCCACTTCCCTGACAAGGAGGCGCTGATGGGCGAACTCGTGCGCGAGCGCTTCGGGATCTTCAACGAGCGCTTGAACGCCGCGCTCGCGGACGATCGGGCCGAGCCCTTCGAGGCCTTGACCGAGGCTCTGCGCGCCAACGCCGGCTCGGTCGCCGAGGATGCGGCCACGCGCTTTGCTTTCATGAGCGGCGGTGAGCGCGTCTTCGCGCATGCGGCCAGCGAGATGGAGGAGTTCATGCGCCTCAGCAAGCTGCTCGTGGCGCGCGCAAAGAAAGCGGGGCAACTGCGCCGCGACTTCCAGGCCGAGGACATCCCGATGGTGATGTGCGGCGTCTGCGCGACGATCGACAAGCGCAAGTCCGGGTGGGACTGGAATCGCCACCTGGAGCTCGTGATTCGCGGGATGCGCGCCGAGTGAGGAGCCTGCTCACGTAGTTCGCTTCGTGGTGCTCGGTCGCGAGTAGAGTCGCGGTTGAGGAGCGAGCGTCACCGCTTGGTGGCGGGCGAGGGGTAAACCGCCGGCGCTACACGGTGACCGGCCAGAGGGAGGAGCAAACGATGCACCTACAGAGAATGGTGTTCATGCGAAACGGCCGCATGACGAGGCTGCTGGGCGCGGCGGGGATCGCGCTGCTGGCGTGGCTCGCGTTCGCCGCGCTGGCGCCGGCGAGCGGTTGGGCCTGCTCGAACGTTGAGTTCATCGGCGTGCGCGGGTCAGGCGAAAGCTACTCGGGCAACTACGGCATGGGGAATCAGATCGGCGCGCTCTACGAACGCGTCCAAGCGCGTAAGCCCGCGAACCAGACGCTGCAGTCCTACGGCCTTGAATACCCCGCGGTCAACGTCGCCGAATGGTGGAAGGCGATTCTCTACTACCCCAGTGTCTGGGAAGGCGATTCACATCTCGAAAGCCGCATCAAAGGTGACGCTTCTGCGTGCCCAAGCATGAAGATCCTCGTCGCAGGTTTCTCGCAGGGAGCTCACGTTGTTGGAGACACAATCGAAAATCTCGCCAACAAAAATGACACTCGCTGACGCACGTCTACGGCGTCGCGCTCTATGGCGACCCTCGCTTCAGCAAGGACGACCATGCCGTCGATCGAGGCAACTACAGCCCGGAACACTGGGGCATCCTGACCGCACGGGGCAACTACTCCTCGAAAATCAACGATCGACTCGGCGACTGGTGCCGGCTCAAAGACGCCATTTGCCAAGGCTTCAACGCCGGCGACACCGAACATCACGAGTACAAGAACTACGAAGGCGGCCTGTTCCTGCAGCAGGGTGCCGAAATGATGTTCGGACACATCGGCTGGTAGCGCCGCTTCGGCGGAGGCGCCCAGTGCGTCTCCGCCGGCTCAGGCGTTGGGAGTGGCGGCAGCGCGCCGATCGTGCGAAGCACCCGCGCGGGCGCAACTGCGAATGACCTCGGCGACGGCGAGCGGGTCATCGAAGAAAGGCACGTGCCCCGCGCCGAGCGCAACGTGTGTCGCCCAGGGCATCATCGCGCGCGCTCGCGGTGCCTGCAGGCGGTAGGGGAGGAGCTTGTCGCGCACACCCCAGGCGACGGTGACGGGCGTGCTGCGCAGCTGCTCCGGCGAGTCAAAGCGGTACTGGCTGAAGGCTGCGAGTGTCGCTGCCATCGCTGGTGCGGCCCAGGCATCGCGCAGCGTCGCGACCGCCTCCTCGGCGGGCATCCGCGCCGGGTAGCCAAAGTTCTGCGAGAAGAGCGCGACTCGGCCGGCACGCGTGCGGGCGAGTGCTTCGATCACGGGGCGTGCCCGCTGGGGGAGCCCACTCAGCGCGCTCAAGGACATCTGGCAGAAGCGCAGCTCGGGTTTTGTCCAAAAACCCGCCGGCGAGAAGGCGCTCGCGCTGCGGATCGCTTTGCGGCGCGCAAGCTCGAGCGTGATCGCGCCGCCCATCGAGTTGCCCGCGACGTGGGGGCGCTCGAGGCCGAGCTCGGCGAAGAACCACTCGAAGGCATCCACATAGGCGGGGATCGTGGGCTCGATCCCGCTCGGCAGTGGCGGCGAGGCGCCGAAGCCCGGTGAGTCGCAGGCGATCACGTCGAACTCGTTCGTGAGCAGCTCGATCACGGGGCGCCATGCCTGCCAGTGGTGACCGACGCCGTGCAACAGGACCAGCGGCTGTCCCTGGCCCTCGCGGTGGTAGTTGATCGAGATGCTCACACCCGCCCCCGGATCAGATCGGCGGCGCGCTCGGCGATCATGATTGTTGGTGCGTTGGTGTTGCCGCCCGTGATCGTGGGCATGATCGAAGCGTCGATGACGCGCAGTCCCTCGAGGCCGTGCACGCGCAGCTGCGAGTCGACGACCGCCAGCTCGTGGGTGTCGCTCATGCGCGCGGTGCCCACAGGGTGGTAGATCAGCATCAGCCGCCGGCGCAGATCCGCCTCGAGCTCGCTGCGGTCGAGGACGCTCGGGCCTGGCTTCAGCTCCTTAATGACCGTCTCCTTGATCGGCGAGGAGGCGGCGATCTCGCGGGCGAGCTGCATCCCGGCGATCATCGAGTCGAGGTCCTCGGGCTCGGAGAGCGTGTTGGTAATGATCCGCGGCTTGGCCGTCGGGTCGGCCGAGCCGAGCCACACCTGTCCGCGCGCTCGCGGCGAGACGAGCACTGGCGCGATCACCATGCAGTGCCCGTCGTATTCCTCGGCGCCGTGGTCTTCGAAGTAGGCCGCGCCCATGTGGAACTGGATGTCCGCCGCAGGCAGCCCGCCGCGGGTGCGCGTGAAGGCGACGACCTCGGCGACGGTCGAGCTGAGCTTGCCCGATTTGCGCAGCAGCCACTCGGCCAGCGCCTTGGGCTTGTCCGCGCCGTAGAGTGTCTCCTGATCTGAGACCTCCCAGAGGATCGTCACAAAGGGGTGGTCCTGAAGGTTGCGCCCCACGCCCGGGAGCTCGTGGCGCGCTTCAACGCCCGCCGCGCGCAGCTCATCGGGTGCGCCGATCCCAGAGAGCAGCAGCAGCTGCGGCGAGCCGATCGCACCGGCGCAGAGCAGCACCTCGCGCGCGGCGCGCACGAGCTCCTCGCCGCGGCCCTTGCGCAGGCGCAGGCCGACCGCGCGCTTGCCTTCCAGCTCGACGCCGAGTACGCCAACCCCTGTGCGCACCCCGAGGTTCGGGCGCCCGAGCGCGGGGCGTAGGTAAGCGTCGGCGGCGCTGAAGCGCCGGCCGTTCTTCTGCGTGACCTGGAACAGCGAGACGCCGTCCTGCTCGGGGCCGTTGTAGTCGGCGATGCGCGGGATCCCCGCGGCCTCGCTGGCTGCGATCAGGCGCTGGTTCATCGGCCGGGGTGAGCGCTGCTCTGAGACGCGCAGCGGACCGCCGACACCGTGGTACTCGGAGGGGCCGCGCACGTTGTCCTCGGCCTTGATGAAGTAGGGCAGCACGTCTGCGTAGCTCCAGCCGGGTGCGCCCTGGGCGGCCCAGGAGTCGTAGTCGAGCGGGCGGCCGCGCACGTAGAGCATCGCGTTCATCGAGCTCGAGCCGCCGAGTGCCTTGCCGCGCGGCACGAACAGCGAGCGGCCATCCACGTGTGGCTCGGGCTCGGTCGCGAAGTCCCAGTCGAGCTTGGTGTGGAACTGCTGCGGAAAGGCCGCCGGGATCTTGATCTTCAGCGCGCTGTCCTTGCCGCCGGCCTCGAGCAGCAGCACGCGCACGGAGGGGTCCTCGGAGAGGCGCGCGGCGAGCATGCAGCCGGCCGATCCGGCGCCGACGATCACGTAGTCATAGTTCGTGCTCATCGCTTAGGCGCTGGCGCTTGGCACGCGGTCGGGGAGCGGAGCGAAGCGGAACTCGGCGGGATCGAGCACACGGGTCTGCTCGAGATACTCACGCATGTAGCCGGGCCAGTTGGCGACGATGCGACCGTGTTCGTCGCGATACCAGGAGTCGCACTCCATCCAGGCGGTCCCCGCGAAGCGGGCCTGCAGCGCCCGGTCGCTCGCGGCCTCGACCTCTCCGCAGCACCTCGATCGCGCCGGCGGCGCGCGTCGAAGCTGTTGCAGCGCCTGGCGCAGATAGGCGGCCTGGGCCTCGAGGTAGACGATGATCGAGCCGCCCGAGGTGTTCGTGTTGGGCCCGTACATCAGGAACATGTTGGGGAAGCCGGGCACGGTCATGCCGAGGTGGGCATGAGGTGCGCCGGCCCAGCTCTCGTGCAGGTCGCGCCCCTCGCGTCCGCGGATCTGCATCGGGAACATGAAGTCGTGGGTCTTGAAGCCGGTCGCCCAGATCAGGCAATCGAGCTCGCGCAGCTGACCGTCGGCGGTGCGTATGCCCTCGGGCTCGACCGCGCTGATCGCCTCGGTCACGAGCTCGACGTTGGCGCGCTGCAGCGCGGGCAGGAAGTGACTCGAGAAGAGGATCCGCTTGCAGCCGAAGGTGTAGTCCGGCCAGGCCTTTGCGCGCACGAGCGGATCGGTCAGCTGCGAGCGCATGAAGGCCGCCGAGCGCGCCCTCGCCAGACGCCCCACGGTGCGCGGGTGGCGGATAGCGAGCGTGAGCGACTCGGTGTACTCGAAGACGAATTTCCGCCGCAGCGCCTGCAGGCCGGGAACGCGCGCGATCGCGGTGCGGATGGCGGCGTTGTAGCGGCGGTTCTTGCGCGGCATGAACCAGTTGCCGGTGCGCTGAAAGACCGCGAGGCTCTGCACCTGCGGGGCGATCTCGGAGACGAACTGCACGGCGCTTGCGCCTGTGCCTACGACCGCGACACGCTTGCCCGCGAGCGGGTAGGAGTGATCCCATTCGGCGGAGTGAAAGCTGTGGCCGGCGAAGCTGTCGAGCCCCTCGATCCGTGGCAGCGCGGGTTGATGCAGTTGGCCGGTTGCGAGGATCAGTGCGTCTGCCTCAAGGCTCGCTCCCGCTGCTGTCTCGACGATCCAGCGGCAGGCCTGCTCGTCCCAGGAGCAGGAGGTGACGGTCGTGTTCGTCTCTACGAGCGGATCGATGCCGTGGTCGCGAGCGACCTTGTGCAGGTAAGCATGGATCTCAGCTTGCGTCGAGCACAGCCGCGACCAGTCGCGTCGCTGGGCATAGGAGTAGGAGTAGAGGTGGCTCGGTACGTCGCAGGCCGCGCCGGGGTAGCTGTTGAAGTACCAGGTGCCGCCGAGATCAGGCGCCTGCTCGAGGATCCTGATCGACTCGATGCCGTGCCGACGCAGCTCGATCGCGGCGGCGATCCCGCCGAAGCCGGCGCCGACGATGATGACCTCGAGGTTCCGCTTGGGGACCGTCTGTGGGTGCATCGCTGCGGCCGACATTGCTCCTCCTCCGGATGTTCCCTGTTGGCCACAGGCAACCTTATGCGCTTGGGCGCTCCCCTGCTCAGGCGTCAGGAGAGGACGCGGGCTGCTGACCCAGTCGGCGGCTGCTGGGATCTGCGCGGGATCGATGTGGTGGCCGGCGTGTGACTCGTGGTACTCGACCGCGAGACCTCGCCTGCGTGAGCGTGCGCGCCGCCTCGCGCGCGAAGTCCGACGGCGATCACGCCGTCCCGATCGCCGTGGGCGATGAAGACAGGCAGCCCGGCGCGCCCGGTGAGATCTGGCTGCCAACCCTCGACGCTCGGCACGAAGCCGGAGAAGGCAAGGATTCCCGCGGGCGCCGGGCGCGTCGCGTGTAGGCCGAGCGCGTAGCTCATCACCGCGCCCATCGAGAAGCCGCCGAGGATCGTGCGCTCCGGTCCGATCCCGGTGCGCTGCCAAAGCTCGTCGTGCAGCTCAGCGAGCGCTGCGAAGGCCGCGTGGAAGGTCGGCGGATCGGGATAGCCGACGCGGGGGACGAGATACCAGTGATAGCCGCTTGAGCCGGGCGGCTGTGAGCGGTGCGCGCGGGGTCACGATGTGCAGCCGCCGGGTCGGGTCGAGCACGTCGGCGAGCGCGAGCAGGTCGCGCTCGTCGGCGCCACGACCGTGGTGGAGCACGAGCAGTCCGGCGGGCTCGCCCGCTGCTGGGCGCTCAGCGATCAGACGAGCGCTCACGGCGCGTGCACCAGGAGCGTCGCCGCGACGCCTTCGATCGTCTGTTCGCCGTAGCTCATCGAGGGGTCACCGTCGGTGAAGACGGCGACGTGAAGGTTAGCCCCGGACGCTCGAGCCGGGCGACCTCGTTGAACAGGCCCTGTGAGGGCAGTGCGCCGGTCTTGAAGAAGACCTGCCAGCGCGGGCGCGCCACGGGCGGCACGCCCCAGCTCTGCGAGGGCTCGATGCCGGCCATCAGACCGCGCGCGTAGGCCGAGAACTGCTTGGGGATCGAGGCGATCGAGCGCGAAGAAGAAGCGTGCCTGATCGGCCGCGGAGGTCTGCGTGAAGGCCCACCAGCCGATGCCCGGCGCGTAGTCGCTCATGCCCGCTTCGCGGGCGACGCGCGCTGACCGCGGCTGCGCCCACGATCGAGAAGACCGCGGAGGCGGCGTTGTTGTCGGAGATGTGGATCATCGGGTACAGCAGTGACCTGTCTGCGGCGCTCAGGCCCCGGTGCTGGGCGCTGCGCATCTGCAGGAAGGCCGTGAGCATCATCACCTTGACGACGCTCGCGGTCTCGAAGTGCTCGCGCAGATTCAGTCCGCTCAACCGCCCGCTGCTGTCGACAACCGCGAAGCGAGGTGCGCCCGGCGCGGCCGGCGAGGTATCGCTGCGGCCGCTGCGATCGCACCGGCGGAGGGGTAGGGAGGCTTTGGCACACCGTGACCTTCGCCGCCAAAGACGAAGGCGGCGCTCGCATCGTGGCGCACGGTGTAGTCGCTTTGCGGACAGCGCCCGTGCTCGGCTGGGCGCCCCATCGCCTGTTCCCAGCCAGGGTTGAGGCAGACCCTGTAGATAAAGCGCTTCGCGGGCGGGTTGATGATCGTGCTCGCGTAGGTCAGGCCCGGCTCGATCTCGCGCGTGGGTGTGACCGCGAGCAGCCTGAACACACGCGTGCCCCGTGCAGCCACAAACCAGGCGGCCTGTGAGGAGCCGCTGCTGCCGCCGTGCTCGGTGTGGCGCAAGCGCAGCGTTAGCTGCGCCCGTCCGGGCCCGAGCGGGCGGACGCGCAGGGCGGGCAGCGGATCGACGTAGACCGCGAGCGTTGCGCTGCTCAGCGTCGGCGCCCCGGGTACTTCGCGTACGACGCGCAGGCGCACGTTGCGGTCGGCCTCAGGACCGGCGAAGGTGAAGCTCCCGTCGGCCGCGGTGCTGGTCTGCGCAACGGTGGTGAAGCCATGGAAGGGGTAGGGATCGATCTGCAGAGCGAGCGCTACATCGGCGAGTCCCCGTCCCGCTTCGCTCAGGCTGCCGGTGACGCTGAGCGCAGCGCCGATGCTCACGTCGGTGGCTGTGCTCGCGGTCAAGACCGCCGCTGATTCGCCCGGCGCCGCGGGCGCGCTCGCACCGAGGCGCAAGGCGGACGCCGCGAGGACGATGGCGAACGCGGCGATCAGCCATCTCCGGTGGGCGTTGCGCCGGCGCATGCGCGCTGCAGGCTAGCGCTTGTGGTGTCGCTTCCGATGTGGCTTGTTGAAGGTCACGCTCGCGACGTCGCCGGAGCGTTGCGCGCCTGCCTTTGCGGGTGTGAATGCAACGTGGACGGTCAGGTGCAGCGCACGGTGGGGATGACGGTGAAGCTTGCGTAGGCTCGAGTTGCTGAGCGGCAAGCGGAAGGTCGCAGTGGTCGATTTGGCGTACTGGCGTTTGGTGCCGTGCAGACCCTTGCCGGCGATCTTCAGCTTGCCGGCGCCGAGCGTGCGCAGCTTGAGGATCAGCACGTGTCCGCGCACGCGATGGCTGAGGATGCGTACGCCGCAGCCGGAGACCGCGATGCGGGTGTTCTGTTTGATGACCGTGCCGCTTTGCGCGGTGAGCGTTGTGGGCATCAGCAGCGGGTGCAGGCAAAGGTTGCCGTAGGAGGTGAGCGCCGAGTTGGGGCCGGTGGGCAGATCGAGCGCGAAGCTCGACACGGGCACATCGGGGATTGAGGCGAAGGTAGAGGTGGTGATCCCTGCCTTGATGTTCGTGTTGCCCACCAGGATCACGCGCACGCCGTTGCCTTCGAGGATCAGATCGAGGTCGGGGAAGGCTGCTCCACCGTGGGAGACCAAGTAGGCGGGACCGGTGAGCTTGGCAGGCAGCACAGGTGTGCTGACGGTGGCGCTACCGACCTTCGATCCGCTCGGACAGGCAGCGGGAGCCGCAGCGAAGGTGGCTTCGGGGCAGGCTTTCTGCAGCGTGCTCAGGCGCGAGGGCAGTTGCAGCGGTAGTGAGGCCACGACGGAGTGGAGATTCGCCTCGTGTGCGCCCTGCACGAGGTTGACCTGCAGGCTGTCGCCGCCCAGTTTCGTGCCGGTGGCTTTGGTGAGGGCTTTGAAGCTCGGTTTGAAGGGCAGCGCGGTGCAGTTCTTGACCTGGAAAAGGCTCGAGACTTCCTTCGTCGCGTTCAGCGTCGAGGTGAGCAGTGAGGTGGTGTTGAGCACTCCGCAGTTGCTTGGGTTAAAAAGGAATTTGGGCCGGTTGACTGCGACGCTCAGGTTTTTCAAGCGCAAGGGGACGCCCCCGACGATCGTGGGAAGGGCGCTCGTGGCGATCACCTGACCGGTGTGAGAGTCGACGTTGAGCCCCACACGCGTCACGACCGTGCCGAGGTTGAAGGGGCCGGCTACGGCGGCAACGGGAATAGAGAGTCCATAGGGCGAGCCGCCGTAGGGTCCTGTGAGGTAGACCGAGCCGCTGAAGACATAGGGTTCGGGGCCGGCTCCGACGTTGACGGTCGCGGTGCCGATCTTGCTGGAGGCGGCGCACTTACCCTGCTGCGCAAGCGGTTCTCCGCAGAGCGGGACCGAGGGGATCGCGCCGACGAGACCCGGCGGCAGCACGGTCTTCAGCTGTGCGAGGTACTGCTGGCCATCGGGACGCGTGAGGTTGAAGGTGTAGGAGGTGTAGGCGCCCGCGTTGACCGAGCTGTTCTGCGTGTTCTGCGCGGGTGCGAACGGTAGTGGTGAGGCGCAGCCGGTGGTGGTGAAGGGGGTCGAGCTGAGCGCTGGGCTGAGGCCGGTGTAGGGAGTGAAGAGTGAGTCCACGCTCGTTTTGCCGCAGACGAGCGGGTTGGCGAGCGGTGCGCGCGCGCCGCCGTTGAGCGAGAGGCTCAGTTCACTGAAGGGAAGCTGGGGGTTTTCGGTAAAGCTCGCTTCGAGCCGACCCGTGCTCGGATTGGGGTTAACCAAGCCCTTGAGCCTCACGGAGACGTCGTAGATGCTCTCGGCGTCGAGATAGATTGTGTAGGGAGGGCCGGTGATCGGTCCGCCAGTGGGGCTGCCAAGATAGACATTGCCTGCGAGTGATTTGGGCGGTAGATCGGTTTCGATCGTGACGGTGCCGACCTTCGACGCAGCCGGACAGCTGACGGGGGTCGTCTTGCCGATTGCGATCTCGCTTTCGGTGCACGCTTCGAGCCCGTGCGCCGCTGAGGGGTTGAGCGTCATGCCTTCGGGGAGCGTCACGTGGGCGTCTTTGATGTCGGCGGTGTTGGTGTCCGTTTCCGCTTCTTTTTGCGGCACCTTCACGATTGTGGTGGCGCCGTCGGGCTGATCGGAGCTCGCGGTTTCCGCTTTCACTTCGGCGGAGGGTTTGAAGGGGACGTTGTTGCAGCCGACGACGCCCACGGGCGTGTGCGTGGGGGTGCGCGAGATCGCGCCTTCATAGGATTCGACTTCGAGGTGTGAGGTCGTGCTCGATGAGCAGATGCTCGGCAAGGTGAGGAAGTTGCCGTGGCCGGCGTGGCCGTTGAAGAACAGCTTCGACTTGAGCACCGCCAGCGGCACTTTCGCCCCAAGCAGTTCACCTTCCTTGGGGAGGTTGTTCAGTTCGAAGTACTCGTGGTAGTCGTCATACCAGGCGACGTGGCCTTCGAGGAAGATGTGCACGTTCACGAGCGGTTCGACCCCGATATCGATGCCGAACAGCAGCGGCAGGTTGGCGCGTGGCGCGAGGTTAAAGACCTTGCCTGTGACGGTGAGATCGTTGACGCCATCGAAGGCGATCAGTTCGGTCGTGCCGGCTTCAGTGTTGGCGGGGCAGGCGTTTTTGTTGAAGTCTTCATCTGAGCAGGCCGGCAGCGTCTGCGGGTCGGCGGCAAGCCCTGGGGGCACATCGACGCGGACGCGCTTGAGCGAACCTTCGGGTTCGTGCTGGCCGAGCAGGACTTCGTGTGAGTTCAGTTCAAAGCCGGTAATTCCCCACGCCGGGTGTCCGGCGGCCTGAGTGAAGGCTTCGCCTGGGTTCGCTTCGACGGTTTTGTATGTGCAGGTCTTGTTGTTGCACGTGCCCGCTTCGAAGTTGGCTTCGGTTACCCCGAAAGAGGCCTGTGCCGGTGGGACGCTCGAACAGGCCGCAAGCGCAGCAACGATTAGTGCGGCTGTTGCGTGCCGAAGTTGTGAGCTCACCGTCTACCTCCCTTGGGGCCGTGGGCTTTAGGTCCATTGCCCCGACAGCGACCGTGCCAAACTCGGCCATTGGTCCGCTGCGATCAGGAGGTGGCGATTAGGTCAAGCCCCTGGCTAGCCCTCACGCGGGATGTAGGGGGCGAGCTCGCGGCGGGCGATCGAGAGCTTGTGGACCTCGTCGGGCCCGTCTGCGAGGCGCAGCGTGCGCAGGTGCGCGTAGGCGTGTGCGAGGCCGAAGTCGTCAGATACGCCGCCGCCCCCGAAGACCTGAATCGCGCGGTCGAGCACCTTCAGCGCGACGTTCGGCGCGGCGACCTTGATCGCGGCGATCTCGGTGCGCGCGTGGCGGTTGCCGACGGTGTCCATCAACCAGGCCGCCTTCAAGGTCAGCAAACGGGCCATCTCGATTTCAATGCGCGACTCGGCGATCCAATCCTGAACGTTGCCGCGCATCGCGATCGGCTGCCCGAAGGTGACGCGCGAGACAGCGCGCGCACACATCGCTGCGAGCGCGCGCTCAGCGGCGCCGATCGCGCGCATGCAGTGGTGGATGCGCCCGGGGCCGAGACGCGCCTGGGCGATCATGAAGCCGTCGCCCTCGCCCGCGATTAGGTTCGAGGCGGGAACGCGCACGTCGCGGAAGTCGACTTCGGCGTGGCCCTCCTGGTCCTGGTAGCCGAAGACCGAGAGGTTGCGCATGACGTCCACGCCGGGCGTGTCGATCGGGACGAGGATCATGCTCTGCTGCTTGTGGATCGGGCCCTCGGTCTGAGTCTTGCCCATCACGATCAGGATCCGGCAGTGCGGGTGCAGAGCGTTGGAGGTCCACCACTTGCGGCCGTTGAGCACGTAGTCATCGCCGTCGCGCTCGATCCGCAGGGCGATGTTCGTGGCATCTGAGCTCGCCACGTCGGGCTCGGTCATCGCGAAGGCGGAGCGAATCTCGCCCTCGAGCAGCGGTCGCAGCCAGCGCTCCTTCTGCTCGGGGGTAGCGAACTGGTGGAGCACCTCCATGTTGCCGGTGTCGGGAGCCGAGCAGTTGCACGCCTCTGAGGCAATCGGCGAGTGCCCGAGAATCTCGGCCAAGGGTGCGTAGTCGGTGTTCGAGAGTCCGGCCCCATGCTCCTCATCTGGGAGGAACATGTTCCACAGGCCCGCCTCGCGCGCGCTGACCTTCAGCTCCTCCATCACCGCAGGCTGGTGATGCGGGTTGCCCGACTCGATCATTTCCTCCTCGTAGACGGCCTCCGCGGGATAGATGTGCTCGTCCATGAAGGCGGTGAGGCGCTCCTTGAAGTCAGAACAGCGCGGGCTGGGCTCGAAGTCCATCGGTTCTCCTCGGTGACGGCAATGGGCTTAGGATCATCGCTTATGAGCGCAGGCGACGCGAGCTACCGGGCAGCAGGGGTCGACTACGACGCGTTGGACGCGGGCAAGCGCCTGGCGATGGCGAAGGCGCTGTCGACCTCGCCGCTGCTGGCAGCGCGAGGAGGGCGCGCGCTTGATGCATCGCGCGGCGAGCCGGCCTTTGTGTTCGAGCTGGAAGGGAAGTCCTTTGCCTTCGTTGTCGAGGGCCTCGGCACGAAGTCGATCATCGCGCGCCACGTGCTCGAAGCTCAGGGTGCGAACCATTTCGCCGATGTCGCCTACGACACGGTCGCGGCGGTTCTCAATGACCTCTGCTGCGTGGGTGCGCTGCCGCTGGTCGTCAACGCCTACTTCGCGACCGGCGCCTCGGAGTGGTACCTGGAGCTCGATCGCGCGGGCGCGCTGCTTGAGGGTTGGCGTCAGGCGTGCGCGGACGCGGGCTGTGTGTGGGGGGGAGGCGAGTCGCCCTCGCTGCCGGGACTGCTGTCCGAGCAGGACATCGAGCTCGCTGGCGCCGCGGTCGGGGTGGTTCCCGATGGACACGCTGCACTGCTCGGCGAGGATCTCGGTCCAGGCGATGAGATCGTGCTGGTCGCCTCGAGTGGGCTGCATGCCAACGGAGCCTCGCTTGCGCGGCTCGTGGCGGGCAAGCTCAAGGATGGCTATGCGACGGAGCTACCGGGGGGCGCTACGTTTGGTGCGGCCCTGCTCGAGCCCTCGGTGATGTATGTCGGGCTCGTCGCGGCATTGCTCGAGGCTGAGACTCCCCTGACCTACATCAGCCACGTAACCGGACACGGGCTGCTCAAGCTAATGCGCCCGACGAAGCCGCTCACCTACCGGATTGAGCACCTGCCTGGGGTTCCACCGGTGCTCGCCTTCCTCGCCGAGCGGGCCGAGATGGACGCCCAGACGGCCTACGCGACCTTCAACATGGGCGCCGGTTACGCGCTCTATTGCGCAGCGGGCTCTGGTGAGCAGGTGGTCGCGATCGCTGAGGGTCTGGGGTTGGACGCGATGCTTGCGGGCAGGGTTGAGGAGGGGCCGCGACAGGTGATTCTCGAGCCCGTCGGCGTGTACTTCGACAGCAGCCGGCTCAAGCTCTCGGTTTCCTGAAGTCGGGGCCCATGTCTAACTCTCGACTTTAGGTTTAGAGCTTGGGATCTTGAGGGTATTCGGAGCTGTCCGGTGAGGTTTCGCTCCTCCGCGGCGAGGGTAGATAGTTGATTCGTCTGATTCGGCTGTGGTTCAAACTTGAACGCGTCGTCTGAGGCGGATAATGTTCGACCCAGTAAATCGCCACTGTTCTCCGCCCACGGGGCGGGGATCTCGATGACGCCGGACCGGCATGGCTCCGGAGCTACCCGGATCGAGGCGACTGTCCATCAACTGAGGGAGAGAATTCTGATGCGCAGAGCATCCACCTGTCTTGCCGTCATAGGCTTGGCCCTGCTGGCGCTTTCCGGCGTCGCCTCGGCCGCGCCGACGGTCACGTTCAAGGCCAAAGCGGTGCCGATCCCCGGCTTCCCGCACACCGGCAACATCCTCGGCGCCGGCGCGGCGGTCGAAGCTGAATACACGATCAGCGGCACCGAATACGAAGGCTCGCCGCCGCCGATCATCGGCGTGACCGTGTTCCTGCCGAAGGGCACCAAGCTGCACCCGAGCGGCTTCCCGACCTGCTCGAACACCGTGCTCGAACAGATCGGCCCGTCCGGCTGCCCGAAAGGCTCGGCTGCCGGCCCGGTCGGCAAAGTCGTCGGCTTCGTCTCCTTCGGCGGCGAACGTGTGATCGAGAACGCCGAACTGTCCTCGTTCTACTCGCCCGGCGGGGGCATCGAGTTCTTCACCGCCGGTCACTCGCCGGTGTCGCTGGAAATTCTGTCCTCGGGTAAATACAGCCAGCTCAATGGTGGCGGCGGCTTCGGTCCGAAGCTCTTCACCAAGGTGCCGCTCGTGCCGAGCGTCCCTGGCGCTCCCTTCGCCTCGGTCAAATCGATCAAGGTCAAGGCCGGCTCAGCGATCAAGAAGGGCGGCAAGACGACCTACTACGGGCGCGTTCCGACCAAGTGCCCCAAGGGCGGCTTCCCGATCAAGTCTGAAGTTACGTTCGCTGAAAACGGCGACGAATCGAAACCGATCACGGTGCCCGTGTCCTACAAGGCGCCGTGCCCCCGGCACTAGCAAGGGGAAAGGGTCTGCGCCCCTGAGGGCGTAAGCTCGACACCACATGCAGAGTGCGATGGGCGACCTCGCCGCCGTAAGGCGGGGTCGCCTTCTCGCTGTTGAACGGCAGGAAGGATTGGGGTGAGGAAGGAGACCGTCGGGCGCAGGAGAGGGATGGCCGGTGTCGCCGCCGCTGCGAGCGCTGCCGTGATCCTCGCTGCCGTGCTGCTCGCGATCTCCGCCGGTGGCTCCAACCACAACTACACGGTGCGGGCGATCTTCGACGACGCCGGCAACATCATCCCCGGTGAGGACGTGAAGATCGACGGCGTCAAGGTCGGCTCCGTCGGATCGGTCACGCCGACCCCGCAGGCCAAGGCTGCGGTCGTGCTGCACATCACCAACCCCGGCTTCCAGGACTTCCGCTCCGACGCGAGCTGCACGGTCCGCCCGCAGGCGCTGATCGGCGAGAAGTACGTCGACTGCCTGCCCACCCAGCCGCGCGTGGAAGGCACGCCGCTGCCGCCGCCGCTGAAGAAGATCGCCTCCGGTCAGGAAGGCGTCGGGTCGAGTACCTGCTGCCCGTGCAGAACACCCACAGCCCGGTCGACGTCGACCTGCTCGGCGACATCAGCCGACTGCCCGAACGCAGCGCCTGACGATCATCCTCAACGAACTCGGCGCCGGCCTCGCCGGACGCGGCAGCGACCTGAACGAAGTGATCCAGCGCGCCAACCCGGCGCTCCAGGAATTCGATCGGGTGCTGAAGATCCTCGCCGAACGAGAACCAGGTGCTCGCGAAGCTCGCCGTCGACTCCGACAAGGCGCTCGCGCCGTTCGCGCAAAGTGCGCGGCCGCGTCGCCGACTTCCTCGTGCAGGCGAACAAGGTCTCGCAGGCGAGCGCCGCGACGCGCGGCGCGCTGGCACGCAACCTCAAAGACTTCCCGCCGTTCCTCGACAGCTCGGCCCGGCGATGGAACGCCTCGGTCGCTTCGCCGAACAGACGACGCCCGTGTTCGCGAACCTGGCAAGGCCGCGCCCGGCATCAACAAGGCCTTCACGCAGCCTGCCCGGCCTTCTCCAACAGCTCGACAACGTTCTTCGAGAACCTCGGCAAGACCTCGAAGGTCAGACCGGCCCGGCGCTGGTCGGCGCAAGACAGCTGCTCGCGCAGCTGAAAACGCTCGGGACGGCCGGCCAAGCCTTCTCGGAAAACTTCGCGAAGCTGCTCTCCAGCCTGCAGGAAACGGGCGGGCTCGAGCGCCTCATGGACTTCATCTTCCTCGGCGCCGGCGCCGGCAACGGCTACGACTCGCTCGGGCATTTCCTGCGCGCCGAAGGCGTGGCGGCCGGCTGCCTCACATACGCGCAGCAAGCGGCACTTCGGGCTGCAACCGCAAACTCTTCAACACGGGCACGTCGACATCGCGCCGCCGTCGGCCGCGCATCAACCGCCAACAGCGACCGGGCCTCGTGATGGCGCGCACGCTCGCGGTCATCAAAGGCGCGACGCCGGCGCAGGCGCTCGCCAAATACCCCGGCTCGGCTCCCAGCGCCAGGGAACTGGCGGCTGGCGACCTCGCGGCAACGGCGGGTCGAGCGCGACCGCTCGCAGCCGGTCGGCGGCTCGACGCGCGGGCACGACCTACTACTCGCCCTCAGCCGAAGGCTCCGAAGCCGGCGGCCTGCTCCTCAACTACCTGCTCGGCAACTGACGCGACGCGATGATCGCGCCCAGTCACTGCTCTACGCCACCTGCTCCGGCTCGCTGCGCTGCGTCGCGCTCGCGTCTGCCGGCGCAGCAACCGCGAGCGAACGCGCTGCGCCGACCGACGACAACGCCGGCTCCGGACGCGGCACCTGGCCCATCGACCACACGCCCGAAGCGCCGCCGCCGGCGACCGACGAGCCACGCAGCCGACACGCACCGGCGGCCGCCGCTCGCCGAAGCCAGCTCCGCAGGTGCAGACGCCAGCTCTCGCAGGGGTCGCAGCCCAGGCGCGCCGGCGCGTCGCGCACGGCTCGCACGCCAAGACCGGCAGACGCCGCAGACGGCGCGACAGCCGGCGAAGGCCGCCGCGGCCGCGCCGCGCGCCAAGCAGCGCGCCGTCGCGCCCTCGGCGCTCACGCCGCTCGCTGCCGCTCGGCCTGCAGCGGCTCGATCATCGGGCGTGCCCGGCTTCTTCATCGAAAGCTTCCGGATCCCGCCCGTTCCTGCTGCCGATCTATCCAGGCCGCGGGCACCGCCTACGGGATCCCCTGGCAGGTGCTCGCGGCGATCAACGAGGTCGAGACCGACTACGGGCGCGACCTCAGCGTCTCGAGCGCCGGCGCCGAGGGCTGGATGCAGTTCCTGCCCTCCTCGTGGGCGCAGTACGGGGTCGACGCCAACGGCGACGGCTTCAAGGATCCCTACAACCCGGCCGACGCGATCTTCGCCGCGGCCCGCTACCTGCGCGCGGCCGGTGGGCGACACGAACATCAAGGCCGGCGATCTTCTCCTACAACCACTCGCAGGCCTACGTCGAATCGGTGATGCTGCGCGCGCAGCTGCTCGGCGGCACGCCGCTCGGAACTGCTGGGCGCGATCACCGGGCTGACCGAGGCGCGCTTCCCGGTGCACGCCGCCGCGCACTTCAGCGACGGCTTCCCGACGGTCGTGGCGGGTGGCTCGGGCGAGCGCCAAGACGCTCGTCGGCACGACGATCTACGCCGCCGGCCGGAGCGCCGGTGATCGCCGTGCAGGACGGCGAGATCGTCGCAGATCGGGCACTCGCCGACGCTCGGGCGCTTCGTCGCTGCTGCGCGACGCCTTCGGCAACACCTACACCTACGCGCAGCTCGGCAGACGTCTCCGCCGTCTACCCGGTGCTCGAGCCGCACGTCCACTCGCACGGTCAGCAGCAGGATCGCTCGCTCGGAGCAGCGCGCGAACCGGCGCCGAGCGGACCGGCGACCGCCGGCGCGCAGCCGCGCTCGCCGATCTCCGAAGGCGCCACCGTCTCCGGCCTCGCGCTCGGGGCGCCGCGGCCGGGCTCGAAACGCGCCCGCGCCGCTGCGCCCGCGACACCCGCGCCGCCGCCGGTCTCGCGTCGACGCCGAAGCGGCCGAGGTGCAAGCGTCTTCCGCGCAGGCTCCAACGACGTCTACCTGCACCCGCTGCGCGTCGGGCGCGCAGGTGATCGCGGGCACGGTGCTCGGGCACGTCGGCGCTGCGGCACCGGCGCGCACTCGCCGCCGACGCGCAGCCGCACATCTTCTTCCAGATCCGCCCCGCCGGGCGCCGGCGCGCCGCTGATCGACCCCAAGCCGATCCTCGACGGCTGGGTCGCGCTCGAGAACACCTCGATCTTCAGAGCCAAGGGCGAGAACCCGTTCCTCGCGACCTCGCCGACGATCGGCCAGGTGCTGCTCGAGTCCAAGCAGCAGCTCGAGCCGCAGGTGCTGCACGACGGCGGCATCCGCCTCGGCCGCTGCGGGCGCCAGGACGTGCAGAGCGGGCGGGTCGACAAGCGCGTGCTGGCGATGCTCGAGTACCTGTCGGTGTCGGGCCTGAAGCCGACCGTCGCGGGGCTGCAGTGCGTGCCGCCCGACGCACGGCTGCGCTGGCCGCCAACGCGCGCTGCCGGCGCAGACGCAGCGCGGCCGTCGAGCATCACCGCGGTCAACGGCATCCCGTCGCCGGGCACCAGGGCCAGGGCTCGATCGCCGACACCACCGTGCGCAAGCTGCTGATGCTGCAGGGCCTCTCAGGCCCGCGGCGGATCGTCGAGCCTGCATGAGCTATCCCGGGCGCGACGATCGCCGTCGCCAGCCCGCGCGCGCGCGACGCGATCCGCGTCGCGTTCAGCGCCGCAGGGCTCGGCACAGGCGCGCGTAGCCGGCGCTCGGCGCCTGTGCTCTCGCCGAGCAGTGGATCAAGCTCGATCGCGCGCCTCGGCGAGATCCCCGACCCGACGGTCGGTCGCGGGCCCTCGGCGGCGGCGATCCCGGATCATCCCGGCGCGAACCAGCGACAGGAGCGGCACGGTGGCAACCGCTAGCCCTCCGAGCCCGCCCGCCGCGCCGCCGCCGCCGGCGCCCGGCAGCGGCGCGCCGACAGTGCGCGCGCGCGCGCGCCGCGACCGGACGCGTGGTCGCCGTCGGCGCGCTCGCGCTGGTCGTGCTGATCGTCGCCTTCCTCGTCGTTCGGCGGCGGCGGCGGCGCGAGCTACCAGCTGATCTTCAACGAAGCCGACCAGCTCGTCCGCGGCGACCAGGTGCAGGTCGGCGGCGTGCCCGTCGGCAGCGTCACCGACATCGTGCTGACGCAAGGACTACAAGGCGCAGGTCACGATCCACGTCGACTCCTCGCTCGACGCCGCTGCACCAAGGGCACCGTCGCGCAGGTGCGCGTGCCGTCGCTCTCGAGCGTGGCCAACCGCTACATCGCGCTCACGCCCGGGCCCCAACAACAACCCGGCGCTGTCCGAACGGCGCGACGCTGCCGGCGAGCGCGACCAAAGAAGTCGTCGACCTCGACCAGCTCTTCAACACGCTCGACCCGAAGACGCGCAAGGGCCTGCAGGGCTTCATCCAGGGCAACGCCGAACAGTACGCTGGGCGCAGGACGGCAGCTCGGCGAGTCGACCGAATACTTCGCGCCGTCGCTGAGCGCGATCGACCACTTCTTCTCCGAGCTCGTGCGCGACCAGCCGACGTTCACCCACTTCCTCGTCGAAACCGCCAAGGCGGTGACGACGATCGGCGCGCGCCAGCAGCAGCTCACCGACCTGATCGAAAACGCGAACACGACCTTCCAGGCGATCGGCTCCCAGCAGACACAGCTCGCGGCAGGGCCTGCGCCAGCTGCCGATCGACGCTGCGCCAGGGCAACCACACGTTCGCCGAACTGCCTCGCCACCTTCGCCGCGCTCAAGCAGTTCGATCGACACCTCGCAAGCCGACGACCAAGCCGCTCACCACACTGCTCGCGCACCTGCGCCCGCTGCTGAAGACGGCCACGCCGGCCGTCACGAACTTCAACCACGCCTTCAACCAGCCCGGGCGCGAACAACGACCTCACCGACCTCGTGCGCGCGCTGCCCGTGCTCGCGCGAGACGCTGACGACGCGCCTCGCCGGCGACCGTCACGGCGCTCGAAGGAATCGGTGCCGATCACCGCGTTCTTCGGGCCCTACGCGCCCGATCTGGCGGGCACGCTGCGCACGTTCGGCCAGGCCGGCTCCTACTACGACGCCAACGGCCACTACGCGCGCGTCAGCCCGGTTCTGCCCGACTTCACGCTCGGCGCAAACAACACGCTCACGCCGACAACCCCCCAGGCAGGCGCTCGAAGGGCTCAAGAGCGGACAGCTGCGCCGCTGCCCCGGCGCGGCCACGCAGCCCGCCGCCGACGGCTCCTCGCCGTTCGTCGACGGCGAACTGCTCAGCTGCGACCCGTCGGAGACGCCCTGATGGATCGCCGCCGCCGCAACTCGCTCGCCGGAAGCCCGCTGCTGATCGGCGCCGTCACGACGCTGATCGTGCGTCGTCGCCGTGTTCCTCTCCTACAACGCCAACAACGGCCTGCCGTTCGTGCCGACCTACAACATCAAGGTCGAACTGCCCGAGGGCGTCGGGCCTGCAGCCGTCCAACCAGGTGCGCATCGCCGGCACGCGCGTCGGCGTCGTCGAGCTCGCTCTCGATCCATCAGAACCCGCAGCACCGGGACGCGTCAGCGCGATCGCCGAACCTGAAGCTCGAAAAGAAAGTCGAACCGCTGCCCGGCCGACACGAAGGCGATCGTGCAGTCGGTCTCGGCGATCGGCCTGAAGTACCTCGAACTCGAAAAGGGCAGCTCGCAGCCAGACGCTCAAGGCGGGGCGCGACGATCCCGGTCAGCCAGACGACCGAACCGGTGAACATCGATGAACTCTTCAACATGTTCGACAAGCCGCACGCGCACGGCGATCAAGGTCAACACCAACAACTTCGGCGACGGCCTCGCCGGCGCGCGGGCTCGGGCTCAACAACACGATCGCACGAACTGCGCCCGCTGGTGACCAACGCGATCCCGGTGCTGCACAACCTCGCCTGCACCGCAGACCGACCTGCGCGAGCTGTTCGTCGCGCTCGACCGCGTCGGCCGCGCAGACGGCTCCGGTGGCGCGAGGCGCAGGCCAACTATTACAGCGACCTCGACACCTTCTTCACCGCCTTCGCGAGCGTCACGCCGTTCGCTCGAAGCGGCGACCGAGGGCGGTCCCGCCTCGCTCGAGCAGGCGACGTACTCGCTGCCCCACGAGGCGCCGCTGATCGAAAAGGCGACCGAGTTCATGCACCTGCTGCGGCCGAGCGCGGCGACGCTGCGCACTGTCGCCCCGCCGCTCGGGCACGCCTTCGCAGAAGGTGCGGTCAACCTCAAGTGCCGCCACCGCGCTGAACATCACGTCTGGCCGAATCCTCGGAAGCGCTAGCGGCATTCGGCGAACAACCCGGTCGTCACGCTGAGCCTCGAAGACTTCACGCAGACGCTCGAAGTCGGCAACCCGCTGCTCGCCGGGCATCGCGCCCGAGCAGGCGAAGTGCAACTACCTGACGCTCGCCTTCCGCAACCTCGCGAGCCTGCAGAGCCGAGAACGTCGGCGTCGGCACGCTCGCGCGCGCCGGCGTCCGTGCTCTCGCCCAACGGGCCCAACAACGAGGGCTTCCCGTCCTCGGCGCCGGCCAACGGGCCCTCCGAACGAACATTCCGCGCGGTAAAACCAGGCGTAGTCGATCTGACAACAACCACCTGCACGCGAACCCCTACCCGAACGTCGCGGGCCCGGCCAGCCGCAGGTCTGTGAAGCGGGCAACGAGACGTATGCGACCGGGCAGGCCACGATCGGCCACGCTGCCGACAGTCGGCTAACAAGCCGCGAATTCACCAGCCGCGAAGACGAACCTGTTCGGCGAAAAGTATCCCGCCCGCGACGCTGAAGGCGCTCGGCATCCAGCGAAAGGGAAGAAGAAATGAGCCGCGCACGCTGGTGGCGCCGCCGCGACGAAGTGCCGGTCGTCGAGCTGCAGCGCTACAAGCCTGTGCGCTACGCGGCTTGCTGATCGTGCTGATCGTCGCGGTCGTGACCTACTTCGGCTTCACCAAGCACATCCCGTTCAAACACGGCTTCCGGCTGAAGGCCGTGTTCGCGACCGCGGTGAACATCCACCCCAAGTCGCCCGTGCGCATCGCGGGAGTCGACGTCGGCAAGGTCACGCTCGATCAAGCGCGAGGGCAAAGCCGGCGCTCGTGACGATGGAAATCGAATCGCGCGGCCTGCCGATCCACTCCGACGCGACGCTCAAGATCCGCCCGCGGATCTTCCTCGAAGGCAACTGGTTCGTCGAACTGCAGCCGGGCAGCCCGTCGGCCAAGAACGTCTCCTCGGGCCACACGATCCCGATCACCCAGACCTCGGACCCGGTACAGCTCGACCAGGTGCTCGACGCGCTCAACACCGACACGCGCGCGAACCTGCAGACGTTCCTGATCGAATACGGCAAGGCGCTGACGCAGCAAGCCGAACGCGGCCGAAGACGCCGAACAGGAAGCCCGAAGTGCGCGGGTTGAACGCGGCGCAGGCGCTCAACAAGCACCTACCACCGCGGCACCGAAGCGCTGCGCGGCGGCGCCGTCATCAACCAGGCGACTCACGCGGCACCGAACCGCACGACCTCTCGAAACTGATCGCCGGGCATCGGCAAGGTGACCTCCGCGCTGAACGTGCACGAGCAGCAGCTCGGCGAACTGATCGGCAACTTCAACACCTTCTTCGCCGCCTTCGCCGCGCAGTCGGCGACCGCTCAGAACGACGGTCGCCGAGCTGCCGGCGGCGCTTGGCGGGATCAACAGCGGGTCTCGCGGCGCTCGACGCCTCCTTCGCGCCCGACGCGAGACATTCGCCCACGACATCCTCCCCGGCGTCGCGCTCGACGCCGAGCGACTGTCACCGCAGCGCTGCCGTGGATCGAACAGGTCCAGGCCTCGCTCGCGCCGAGCGAGCTCGGCGGTGTCGCCAAGGGCCTGGACGCGGCGGCTCCCGCGCTGGCGAACCTCGAGGGCGAACAGATGCCGCTCTTCCAGCAGACCGACCTGTTCAACAAATGCCTGACGAAAGCCTGATCTCCCGGCGGGCAACACCAAGCTCCAGGACGGCTCAGCCGACCTCGGGCGTCGAGGACTACAAGGAGTTCTGGTACAGCCTCGTGGGTCTCGCGGGCATCGGCCAGAGCTTCGACGGCAACGGCACGTTCGCCAAGTTCCTCGTCGGCAACAGCGGCCAGACGCTGAAGTCTCGCAGCCACGTCGACTCGTCGGCACGAACGCTCAAGCCGGGCCAGCAGCTGCTCGCGCGCTCGCCGCTGCCGCCGCAGGGCACGCGCCCCGCCTACCCGGCCAGGAGCCGCCCTACCAGCCGCTCGTGCCCTGCTACACGCAGACGCTGCCCGAACTTCAACGGCCCGCTGTCGCAGGGCCCCGCGGACGGGAGCGGGTGATGACGCCACGAGCGCGGGCGACAGCACACGAAGGCGGGCTGCAGCGTCCGCGACCAGATCGAGCGCTACCGCACGGCGTTCATCGCGGTCGTCACGATGGTCGTGATCGCGGCGGCCGTCGGCGGCTACATCCTCGCGCACGAGAACCTCAAGCTTCCCGGCTGGGTGCCGGTGCTCGGGCGCAACTACTACACGCTCAAGGCCGAGTTCCAGACGGCCCAGGCGGTGACGCCGGGGCAGGGCCAGGCGGTCACGATCGCGGGCGCGAAGATCGGCGAAATCGCCAGCGTCGACCTGCACCAGGGCATCGCGATCGGTGACGATGAAAATCACCCCGAAGTACGCGCACTTCTACCACAACGCGACGCTGCTGCTGCGTCCGAAGACCCAGCTGCAGGACATCACCGTCGAGGTCAACCCGGGCACGCCCGTCCGCGGGCAAGCTCAAGAGCGGCGAAGTGATCCCGCTCTCCCAGACCGCGCCGAACGTCGACTTCGACGAATTCCTCGCGGGCCTCGACGCCGAAACGCGCGCCTACCTGCAGGAGCTGCTGGCGGGCGCCGGCGAAGGGCTCAAGCACAACGGCGAGCGCGCTCGTCGGCGACGCTCAAGCGCTTCGACCCGCGGCCCGCTACGGCGAGGAGATCGCCGCAGCAGCTGGAAATCCGCCACGCGAACATCGCCCGCTCGATCCACAACTTCCGGCTGCTGATGGAAGCGCTCGGCACGCAAGGACACAGCAGATCGCCCAGCTCGTCGACGCCTCCAACGCGGTGTTCGCAGACGTTCGCCAAGGAGGAAGCGAACCTGCAGAGACGCTGCACCTGCTGCCCGGGCGCGCTGCACAAGACGGGCACGGGCCTCGGCAAGCTGGCGGTGGCCGCCGAGCATGGTCGGCCCGACGCTGCGCGAGCTCGACCCGTTCGCCAAAGCGCTCGGCCCGGCGCAACGAAGCGACGCGACGCCTGGCGATCAAGACCGACGCCGATCATCAAGAACGAGATCCGCCCGTTCGCGCGCGAAATCCTGCCCGTCGTCAACGAACTCGCGCCGTCGACCAAGCAGCTCGGCGAAGCGCTCCCGAAGCTCGCGACGAGCTTCTCGGTGCTCAACGAATTCTTCAACGAGCTCGCCTACAACCCGGCGCGAGCAAGGGCGGCTTCCTGTTCTTCCTCGACTGGGGCAACCACAACCTCAACAGCGTGCTCAGCACTGCCGACGCGCACGGCCCGCTCGGGCGCAGCCTCATCTACTTCAACTGCAACGTCCTCAAGATCCTCAAAGGCGTCTCGGAAGTCAACCCGACGGTGAACCTGCTGGTCGGCCTGCTGAAGCCGCCGACGAAGGAAGAATGCATCAACCTGAGGACTCCTGACGCCAACGGGTCGACAGTGATCACGCGCGAGCCTGCGCGCTCGACCCGATCGAGCCTGGACCGGGTGGCGCATTCGCAGGACTCGCGCAGAGCCCGTTCGGCGGCGCAGCCGAGCACGAAGTCAGGAGGAAGGGCTGAGATGCAGAAGCGCGCGCCCACGCTCGGCAACATCCTCGTGATCATCCTGTTCGTGCTCAGCTGCTTCGGGCTGCTGATGTTCCTGTGGGAGTCCTTCGGCGGGCCGCTGCCGCTGAAGCCGAAGGGCTACCGCTTCACGGTCGCCTTCCCGCGCACGCTGGCGCTCGCCGAACAGTCCGACGTGCGCATCAGCGGCGTCAACGTCGGGCACGTGGTCTCGCTCAACTCGGCAGCGACGGGCGCACGCACGCGACGATCGAACTCGCCGAGCAGTACGCGCCGATCCGCGCGAACATGCACGCGATCCTGCGCCAGAAGACGCTGCTCGGCGAGACCTACGTGCAGCTGATCCCCGAGGGCCACACCGGCCCGAACCTCGCCGACGGCGGGCAGCTGGCCGACAGCCAGGTCGAACCGTCGGTGACGCTCGACGACATCCTCTCGGCCTTCGACCCGAAGACGCGCAAGCGACTTCCAGATCTGGCAGCAGGCGGTCGCCGAAGGCATCAACGGCACGCGGCGAAGCAGATCAACGCCGACTTCGCCAAGCTCGAACCGTTCGTCGAACACGCCAACCAGCTGCGTCACGCTGCTCGACTCGCAGGAGGGCGCGCGTGCAAAGCGCTCGTGCACAACACGGGCGTGGTCTTCAACGCGCTCGCCAGCCGCGACCACCAGCTCGAAGGGCTGATCGCCAACGGCGAACACACCTTCCACGCGGCCGCCGAAGGCAGCCAGGCGTTCGCCGAAGCCGTTCGGGCGCTGCCGACGTTCGAGACGAACTCGACGCATTGCGCTGAAAGAACTCGACCGCTTCGCTGCCGATCGCAAACCCCTTCCTCGACGAATTCCGCCCAGCCGAGCGCCAGCTCTCATCGCTGCTGCAGGCGGCCAAGCCGTTCGCGCCGCAGTTCGACAAGTTCCTGACCTCGCTCGGGCCGCTGACGAAGGCCGCGAAGATGGGCCTGCCGGACGTCAAGAAGACGCTCGACCTGACCGTGCCCGTGCTCGAAAACCTACGGCCCGGTGCTGCACAACCTCGATCCGTTCCTGCAGTACACGGGCGAATACGTGCCCGAGCTGCAGGCGTTCTTCGCCAACGTCACCGCCGCATCGCAGGCGCAGTCGGCAACGGCAACATCGAAGCGATCCGGCAGGCAGAAGGGCCCCAAGCAGCACTCCTGACGGCGATGCAGGTGCTCAGCCCCGAGAGCCTCGCGATCTACCCGAACCGCATCGGCACCGACCGCGCGAACGCCTACCCGCTGCCGGGCGCCTATCAGCGCGCTGGCGGGCGGGCTGCCGGTGTTCAGCGCGAGCACCTGCGCGAACTCGGCTCCGTCGGTCAGCGGGCCGGCCAACGAAACGATCTCCCAAGAACTGATCGAACAGATCATCAAGTTCAAAGTCGCCAACACGCCGGAAACCGCCAACGATGTGCCGGCGCCGCCTGCAACCAGCAGGGCCCGTTCACGTTCAACGGCCAGACGCAGCCAGTTCCCGCACGTGGTCTACTCGGCCGACGGCGAAATGATGACCGACGACTTCCACGACTTCCAGTACCACTCAGACGAGCTCGACCTCTCGGGCGACCCCGACACAGGCAACTGGTCGATCCGCTGCATCGACGTGCACAAGCGCCTCGGCGGCGTGCCCGTGCTCAACGGGCTCAACGTCGCCTTCCCCGACGACACGATCACGGTCGTGCTCGGCCCCTCGGGCACCGGCAAGAGCGTGCTGATCAAGCACATCATCGGGCTGATGTTCCCCGACTCGGGCGACGTCATCGTCAAAGGACAGTCGGTGCCGAGCCTGACGATGCCGAAGCTGCTCGCGCTGCGCCGCAAGATCGGCGTGCTCTTCCAGGACGGCGCGCTGTTCGGCTCGATGTCGGTGTTCGACAACGTCGCCTTCCCGCTGCGCCAGCACACCGACTTCTCCGAGGCGCAGATCGCCGAGCGCGTCACCCAGCGCCTGCGCGACGTGGGCCTCGCCGACGCGATGGACGACGCGCCCTCGCAGCTCTCCGGCGGGATGCGCAAGCGCGCGGGCTTCGCGCGGGCGCTCGTGATGGAGCCCGACATCGTGATCTTCGACGAGCCCGACTCGGGCCTTGACCCGGTGCGCACGGCGCTGCTGTGCGAGCTGATCCAGGAGATGCACGCGATCCACGGCGGCACCTACATCGTCGTCACCCACGACATCGCCTCGGCGCGCCGGATCGGCGAGTACATCGCGCTGCTGTGGCGCGGGCGGATCGTCGAGGCGGGCGACGCAGAGAGGATGTTCTCCTCGGAGAACGCCGTTCGTGCGCCAGTTCCTCGAGCGGATCCGCCGAGGGCCCGCTGACGATGGATTGACCTCGTGGCGACCATATGCGAACATATGTTCGTATGGTCGTCTGCGTCTATCTACCCCGCTTCGAGCTGGTGGTGGCCGCCGGGGGGCTCGCAGCCGCTGGCGGGCGCTGCCGCTGGCGGTCGCGCCGCTGGTCGGCGGCGAGCAGCGCGTGGGGGAGGTCTCGGGGGCGGCCGAGGCCTCGCGGTGTGGACCGGGGGATGGTGCTCGGGGAGGCGCTCGCGCGCTGCCCCGAGCTGGTGCTGGTGCCGGCGACCCGGTGCGGGTGGCGGAGGCCTGGGAGGCGCGCGCTGCGGCGCTGGAGTCGATCGGCGCGGCGGTCGAGGCGGCCGCGACCGGGGCTCGCCTACTTCGACACTCGCGGGCTGCGCGGGCTCTACGGCATCGGAGGCCGCGACGATCGCGGCCGCGCGCCGCGCGCTCGGGCGCCCGGCGCGCATGGGGGCAGGGCCGACGCGCTTCTGCGCGCTGGCGGCGGCGCTGGCGGTGCGCTCGCGCCGGCCGCTCGTGCTGGAGGGGAAGGAGGCCCGGCGCTGGCTCGCCGGTCGGCCGGTCGGGCTGCTCGGCTTCCGCGAGGAGACAGCCGCGCTGCTCGAGCCGCTCACGCGCCTGGGCGTGCGCACGCTCGGCGAGCTCGCGCGGCTCGGGCGCGCGGCGCTCGCCGATCGCTTCGGGGCGGCGGGGGCGCTTGCCCACCGGCTCGCCCGCGGCGAGGACAGCCCGCTGCGGATGCGCCGCCCCGAGGAGCGCCTGCAGGAGTCGATGGAGGTCGGCGACGCGAGCTCGGGCGCGGCGCTGGAGCGCGTGCTGGGCGTGCTCGTGGATCGGCTGCTGGCGCGCCCCGAGCGCCGCGGGCGCACGCTGCGCGCGGTCACGCTCTCCGCGCGGCTGCGTGGCGGGCGGGGGCTGGCGCGAGCGCGTGGTCTTCCGCCAGGCGCTCAGCGACCCCGAGCGCATCCGGCTGGCGCTGTCGCTGCGCCTGCTCGCTGCTGCCGGCGCCCGCCGGTGTGCATGCGGTTTGAGCGTCGAGCGCTTCGGCCCGCCGGCAAGCGAGCAGGGCGCGCTGCTCGACCAGGACCGCGCCACGCCGCACGGCGCGCCTGCGCGAGGCGATCGCCCAGATGCGCGCGGTGGCCGGGCAGGACGCGGCGCTGCGGGCCGTCTGCGTGGACCCCGACTCGCGCGTGCCCGAGCGGCGCGTGGTGCTCGCGCCGGTCCCCGAGCCGATGACCCGCACGCTGAACCTGCCCGCGGCCCGCGCGCGTGCGCTGGAGCGGAGGGCGCCCGGCAGTGGTCGACGGCGAAGCGGTCGAGTCGCTGCGCGAGTCCTGGCTGGTGGAGGACCGCTGGTGGACCGCCGAGCCGCTGCGCCGCCGCTACTGGGAGCTCGTCGGCGAGCGCGGGCGCAACGTGGTCGTCTTCCACGATCTCTGCTCGGGCGGCTGGTTCGTCCAGTGAGATGGCCGTGAGGCACGCCGCCCTACGTCGAGCTTCACTGCCACTCGGCCTACTCGTTCCTGGACGGCGTCTCGCTGCCGCAGGAGCTGGCGCAGCGCGCCGGCGAGCTGGGCTATGGCGCGCTCGCGCTGACCGACCACAACTCGGTCTCGGGCTCGATGGAGCTGGCCCAGAGCGCGGCCGAGCACGGGGTCAGGGCGATCCACGGCGCCGAGATCGACCTGACGTCACTGCGCCAGCGGGGAGGGCCCCACGCGGCACATCACCCTGCTCGTGCGCGACGCGCAGGGCTGGCGCAACCTCTGCCGGATCATCACGCTCGCGCACGCCCACACCCGCGATGAGTCTTCAGCGCGAGGCAACGCGGCGAGGCTGCAGTGGAGCTGCAGGCGGTGCTCGAGCACGCCGAGGGGCTTGTCTGCCTGACGGGCTGCGCCGCACGCTCGGCGATCGGGCGCGGCTATGAGGATGAGCGACCGCGCGGCGGCTGCTCGATGCGTTCGGCCCGGAGAGCCTCTACGTGGAGCTGCAGCGCCCCTACGCCCGCCACGATCGCGCGCGCAACCGCGCCTTCGTCGCGCTCGCGCGCCGGCTGGGGGTCAGGTGCGTGGCCACCGGCGACGTGCATGCGCACGCGCGCGCCAGGGCCGAGCTGCAGGATGCCTTCGTGGCGCTCGCCACCACGCCACGCTCGATGCCTCAGAGCCGCTGCGGCGCGGCAACCACAGCCACGTGATGAGCGCCCCGCAGGCGATGGCCAGCCGCTTCGCCGACCATCCCGAGGCGGTCCGCGAGACGCTGCTGCTGGCCGAGCAGCTGAGGTTCGACCTGACGGAAGACCTCGGCTACCGCTATCCAGGGGCCGAGGAAAAGGACGCATCCCGGCGCCTGAGCGAGCTGTGCCGAGCGCGCCTGCACGAGCGCTACGGTCCCGAGGCCCCTGCCGAGGCACGCGCCGCCGAGAGCGAGGCCCGCGCGCGGCTGGAGGAGGAGCTGCGCGTGATCGACAGGCTCGGGCTGGCGGGCTTCTTCCTGCTGCACCACGACATGCTCGAGCTGGCGCGCGAGGTGGCTGTGGAGGTCCGCGGGCCGGACTCGGTGCGCGCGCTGCTGGCGCCCGGGCGCGGGCGCGGCTCCTCGGTCTCCTCGCTGGTCTGCTACCTGACGGGGCTCTCGCACATCGATCCGATCGCCAGCAAGCTGGCGCTGGGGCGCTTCCTGCACGAGGACCTGAGCGGGCTGCCCGACATCGACCTCGACTTCCCGCGCGACATCCGCGAGCGGCTGATCCCGCGCGTGCACGAGCGCTACGGACGCGATCGCGCGGCGCTGGTGGCGGCCTTCCCGACCTTCCGCGCGCGCGGGGCGATCCGCGAGCTGGGCAAGGTCCTCGGCCTGCCGGCGGGCGAGATCGAGCGCGTGGCCCGCGGCGCCGACCACTACGGCTCGGGCACCGAACAGGACATCCTCACGGCGCTGGGAGATGATCCTGGTGAGGAGCGCATTCGCTCCGAGCGCTGGCACTGGCTGGGGCGCCTGGTCGAGCAGGCCCAGGGGCTGCCGCGCCACCTCTCCCAGCACTCGGGCGGGATGATCATCGCGACCAGGCCGCTGATCGACTGCTGCCCGGTCGTGCCCGCCGCGATGGAGGGCAGCCAGATGGTGCAGTGGGACAAGGACTCCTGCGCCGATGCGGGCTTTCTGAAGATCGACCTGCTGGGCCTGGGGATGCTCTCGGCGGTGGAGCGCTGCGTGGAGGAGATCGAGCGCGTGCGCGGCGAGCGCATCGACCTCTCGCGCATCCCCTTCGACGACCCGGAGACCTTCAAGGCGATTCGCGCGGCGGACACGGTCGGCGTCTTTCAGATCGAGAGTCGCGCGCAGATGCAGTCGCTGCTGCGCACGCGGCCGATGAACCTCGAGGACCTGACCATCCAGGTGGCGATCGTGCGGCCGGGGCCGATCCAGGGAGGCGCGATCAACCCCTACATCGAACGCCGTCAGCGTCTGCGCGAGGACCCTGACTACGAGATCCCCTTCGATCACCCCTCGCTCGAGCCGGTGCTGCGCGAGACGCTCGGCACGATCATCTTCCAGGACCAGGTGATGCAGGTCGCCGAAGCCTTCGCCGGCTTCCGCCCGGGCGAGGCGGACGGGCTGCGCCGGGCGATGAGCCGCAAGCGCTCGCACGAGTTGCTCGAGCGCCAGCGCGAGCGCTTCATCGCGGGCGCTCAGCGTCACGTAGGCGCTGAGCTCGCAACGGCGGAGCGGGTGTGGGGGATGGTCGTGGGCTTCGCGGGCTTCGGCTTCCCCAAGTCGCACAGCGCCGCCTTCGGCCTGCTCGCCTACCAGTCGACCTGGCTGCGCGTCCACTACGGCGCGGAGTTCCTGTGCGCGCTCTTGAACGAGCAGCCGATGGGCTTCTACGCCCCCGACAGCCTGGTCCACGAGGCCGAGAATCGCGGCATCGCGGTGCTCGGTCTCGACGTCAACGCCTCGGAGGTGCAGTGCGCGGTGCAGGACGGTGCTGTGCGCCTGGGGCTCGGCTACGTCAAGGATGCGGCACGCGAGGAAGTACGGGAGCTCGTGGCCGAGCGGCGGCGGGGCGGACCTTTCACGAGCCTGGGCGACCTCGCCGCGCGCGCCGGGGTCAGACGCCGCACGCTCGAACAGCTGGCCTGGGCGGGAGCCTGCGACGGGCTGCTCGGTGGGCGCGCGCGGCGTCTGGCGCTGTGGCAGCTGGGGCTCGCCACTCCCGCAGAGAGACTTCCGGAAAGCGTGGGCGATGAGGGGCAGCAGAGCACGCAGCTGGCGCTCGAGCTGGAGCTGCCGGCGCCACCGCGCCTGCGCCCGCTCGGGCGCTGGCAGCGGCTGATCGCCGACTACTCCACCAGCGGCGTGACGATCGGCGACCACGCGCTGGCGATCCTGCGCGAGCGGCTGACCGTGCCAAAGCTCGCCACCAGCGCCCAGCTGACGCGGCTGCCGAGCGGCTGCGAGGTGGCGGTCGCCGGGCTGGTGATCGCCAGGCAGCGCCCGGGCACGGCCAAGGGCACGATGTTCCTGCTGTTCGAGGACGAGTTCGGGACGATCAACCTGATCGTCGCCAAGGAGGTCTACGAGCGCCAGCGCCAGCTCGCGCGGGCCGAGCCGCTGCTGCTCGCGAGGGGTCGCCTGGAGCGCTCCCAGGAGGGTCCGCCTGAGAACCTTGTTCAGCCGCCATAAAGAGGAGGAGCAGGAGCGCGAGCAGATCCGCCCGGTCATCAACGTGATCGTGCGAGAGCTGGCGCCGCTCGAGCGCTTCCTTGCGGGCGGCCTCGATGACGAGGGTGAAACGGCCGGGGCCGCCAAGGTGCATCACCTCTCCCGTGCTGGGCACCCGGCGCCGGACGCGGCTGATGAGGGACTCGACGGAGCTGAGGTCGGCTCGAGCATCCGCGCGGCCGCTCCGCCGGTGCAGAGCTTCGCGATGGGACGGCGGCGTTAGGCTCTTTGCGCAATGTTCGTGTCCGCTCTGGCTGTTCTCGCAATCGCTGAGGTGGCGGCCTTCATCGAGGTCGGTCGCGCGCTCGACTGGGTCTGGGCGGTACTCCTGCTGATCGGCATCTCGCTGCTTGGTACGCGCCTCCTGCGTAGCCAGCGACATGCGGCGATCGAGCGTGTCTCGCAAGCTGTCTCAGAGCGTCGAGCATCTGCTCCTGCTGCGATAGATGGCGCCCTCGGCTTCCTCGGCGGCGTGCTGCTCGTGATCCCCGGCTTCGTCACAGACGCTCTCGGCGCGCTGCTGCTGTTCGGCCCAACCCGCAGGCTCACGCGCCGCTGGATCGCACGCCGCTACGCAGGTCGCGTGTTGCAGTTCGCAGCAGCCGCGGAACGCTTCGGGCAAGGTGGACGCGGAATGCCGCCCGCTGATGTGGAGTCGACGGCAGTCGATTACGAGCCCGATCAGTCTCGAGCGCTGAGGCGACGACAAGGGGCCTGCGGGGACAGCGCAGCCGGCGGCTGGATCGAGAGCCGCGCCGCTCGCCTCGTCCACCACGGGGATCGCGTACCAGAGGATGGAACTTGCGTGCTCACCTCGTTGTATCGGTCGGCTGAGGCCGACGCTCAAGCGGCCGCGCTAGCTCTGGATTGGTATGGCCCGAGGTGGCCTATACAAGCTCGTTGCGGACGCGCCCATAGCGAAGGTAGAGGACGCGCGAGCCAAACGTCCTCGTCTCAAGGAGCTCGAGCTCGATTCGCTTATCCATGGTCGGGAAGTAGGGCGTGCCGCCGCCGAGTATCACGGGGCTGACGAACAGCCGATACTCATCGATCAAATCTAGCTCCATGCAGCTCGCGGCAAGGCCTGCGCCACCGACTGCCAGGTCGTCTCCTGGTTCGGTCCTCAGCTTCGCGATCTCCGCGGCAAGGTCGCCTCTCAGGAGCGTGGCATTACCCTCAACCTGCTCGAGCGTCGTTGAAAATACGAGCTTTGGCAAGGCCTGCCAAATGCGCGCGAACTCGAGTACAACCGCGCTCGCCGCTGGGTTCTGATCGGCGGTCTCCCAGAAGACCATCGTTTCATAGAGCCTGCGTCCGCACAGGTGCGCGCCGAGCTGGCGGGTCTGCTCATTGTGGAATCGATGTAGCTCCTCATCAGGCGCCGACCAGTCGATCTCGCCCTGTGGACCGGCGATGAATCCATCCAGAGATACTCCGGTCGAATAGATCAGCTTGCGCATCATGATCTCGCTCAGGCTAGAAGCAGCAGCTGTATTGTCGGCCGCATGGCGGATGTCGCGCTACCCAGCCGCGCAGGCCCGGTCCCCGACCGGTTGACGATCTGGCCGGTCGACGACGGTCGCTATGGGCTCGATGCGACCTTCGAAGGCGCGACGGGCTACGAGCGCGCGCAGCGGCACGTAGCGGAGCTCGAGCAGGATGGCGTGCCGCACAACTTTCGCCAAGAGCTCAACGGGTCCTGGACCCTGCGTTTTGGCCCGCTGCCTGGCGCGGATGTCGCTCGCGCCCTTTCGGCTTTCGTTTACTGACCACGGCGGTCTCACGAGGTGGTGCCCAATCAGGGTGCAGTCGGGCTAACCTGCCCCAATCGCGCGCCTGGCCCACACCGATCTCGAGGTTCATCCGCTGTGTCTCGGCGGCAACGTCTTCGGCTGGACGCTCGACGAAGAGCGCTCCTTCGCTGTGCTCGACGCCTACTTCCAGGCCGGCGGTAACTTCATCGATACGGCCGACATCTACGGGCGCCGTGGGCAGGGGATGGGGGCCTCGGAGCAGATCATCGGCAACTGGATCTCTGCTCGCGGCAACCGCGAGCAGCTCGTGATCGTAACGAAGGTGGGCATGTCGCCCGATCGACCGGGTCTCGCGTGCACGGCGATCGAGAGTGGGGTCGAGGAATCACTGGAGCGCTTGGGTATCGAGACGATCGACCTCTACTACGCCCACGAAGATGACCTCAAGACACCGCTTGAGGAGACGCTCGGCGCCTTCCAGCAGCTGATCGACACCGGCAAGATCCGCTACGCGGCCGCTTCGAACTACAGCGCCGAGCGCCTGCAGCAGGCGCTTGCTCTTGGTGAGCGCGAGGGCCTCGCCCGCTACGTGGCGCTGCAGCCCCACTACAACCTGCTCGAGCGCGACTACGAGACCGAGCTGGCACCAATATGCGAGCGCTACAAGCTCGCCTGCATCCCCTATTTCGGCCTCGCCCGGGGCTTTCTCAGCGGCAAGTACCGCCGCAACGGAGCGGAGATCGACAGTCCTCGCGCACAGGGCGTGCGCGAGAGCTACTTCAACGACCGCGGCTTCGCCGTGCTCGACGCGCTCGATGAGATCGCCGCGGCCCACGACACGGTCGTGGCGGCCGTAGCGCTCGCCTGGCTCGGCGCCCAGCCCACCGTGCTTGCGCCGATCGCCAGCGCGACCTCACCCGAGCAGCTACGCGACCTTTTGGCGGCGGGAGAGCTCGAGCTCACAGCTGAGGAGCTCGCTCGCCTGAGCGCCGCCGGCGCCTGAGCACGCTTCGACGGTGAAGCAAATGACTGTGTCGCACCTGGTGCTACAGTAGTGCACATGTCGCAGAGCGTCTCGATGCGCGATCTGCGCAACAGCACCGCTGCCGTGGTAGCGGCTGTGAGGGCGGGAGAGCAGGTGACCCTGACCGTCAACCACGATCCCGTAGCGGACATCGTGCCCCATGTCGAGCAGCGCGACCCGTGGGTTGCAGCTCACGTGCTCAAGGACATCCGCCGCGACACGCCTGCCGACGAGGCCCTTCTGACAGATCTTGCTGATGTACGCGGCGCGCTCCTCGAGGATGCGTGAAGCGCGGAATCGCCGACACGTCGATCTTCATCGCCGAGGAGGTTGGGCGCGATCTGGGGGAGCTTCCCGAGAAGATCGCGGTATCGGTGATCACGGCCGCGGAGTTGGAGTTGGGGGTACTTCGGGCGAAGGACGTTGACACGCGCGCGCGTCGTCTGGCTACGCTCTCGCGAGTCCGCGCGGCTTATCCGCTGCTCCCGGTTGATGAGGAGGTCGCGTCGTGCTTTGCACGTATCGCCGCGCACGAGCTCGACGCGGGACGCAAGCTACGAAGGCATGACGTCTGGATTGCAGCGACCGCGCTACGCCACGGCGCTGCGGTCGTAACCCAGGACGCTGCTTTCTCAACCTTCTCGCAAGTCGCCGTCGTTCGGGCCTGAGACCGCAAACCTAAGTAGAACACCGTCCGGGTCGTTCACCAGGAGGCCCGCCGCCGCATCCATCTGCGTAGGGCTCGCAGTGGGCGCTTGCACGAGTCGGTCGGCAAGCTGCTCGAGTGCGCCAGGTTCACTGAGCTCGAAATCGATGCGCCGCAGCCCCGGAGCACTGGAGGGCGCGGGCGTGCCGCCACGGCTCTGCCACGAGTTCAGCCCGATGTGATGGTGGTAGCCCCCGGCCGCGAGGAAGGCGGCCGAGGGGATCTGCGCCTGCTCCTCGAAGCCGAGCGCGTCGCGGTAGAAAGCTTCTGTGCGCTCCACATCTGACACCTTCAGGTGCACGTGCCCGACCGCGGTGCCCGGCGCGATCCTCGCGGTCGGCTCGTCCTGCCACTGCGCGAGCAGATCCTCGATATCGAGCGCCAGCGTGACCATCCGCACGCCCTGTCCGTCCGGTGGGCGCTGCCACTCCGCGCTCGGCCGGTCGGCGTAGATCTCGATGCCGAGGCCGTCGGGGTCGCTCAGGTAGAGGGCCTCCGAGACGCCGTGGTCTGAGGCGCCTTCGATTGGCCAGCCTGCACCTATGATGCGCCGCACGGTCGCCGCGAGCGCCGCCCTGTTGGGGTGAAGCCAGGCCACATGGAAAAGCCCCGTGCTGTGTGCCGGCGCCGGCACCGGGTCCACGAGGGCAAGGAGCTCGAGTGCCGGATGCTCGGGATCAGCGCCTCCCAGCCGGGCAATGCCATCGTCTGCTGAGTGCAGCTGGAGTCCCAGCACACGCTCGTAGAAATCGACGCTGCGGGCCAGGTCGCTGACCGCTAGTTGGACCCCGCCGATGTGCAAGTTGGGGTCGATCGGGCCAGGCACGCTGAGAGAGGCTGGTGTGGACATCATGTTGAGGGTAGTCGTGGCGCGATCGCTCGCCGGCGCGCGGTCAGCGAGGCTGTACCACGAGCGTCTGAAAAGCCCGTCCTATTGGTCCCTCAAGGTCGTGGAGCACGCTTTCGGCGAGCCCGATCCCGCCGCCCTGCAGCAGCGTGCGCGCGTCGAGCCCGATCCACTCGCCGCGCGGTTCGCGCTGCAGGTGAATCGAGAGGTCGGCGTTGATGAAGAGGAAATGCTCGAAGGACAGTTCGGCGCTGACCCCGTTGCCGAAGTCGGCGGCCGCAGCGAGCCGCGCCAGCGGGCTGAGCATCTCGCCTGCAAGCAGCGGATGGCGCAGGCGCATCCACACCCGCCCCGGACCGGGCGCCCAAGGATCGTCGAGCCAGCGCATCTCCATCGCGCTCGCCGCAAAGCTCGCTCGCGTCGGGTCATCGAGCGCAAAGCGCACCGGCTTGCCCTCTTCTGGTCCCCCCATCGATGCATCGGCTTTGCCCGCGGCGCTCAGCGGCAAGCCCTCCGGCACTGCCTGCACGCGCAGCGCGCTCGCGCGGCAGATCAGCTGCTCGCCGGCGCGAAGCTCGCCGGCGAGCTCCTGCACACGCCTGCCGGCGCGCACGATCTCGACCGACAGCTCCAGCGGCGCGAGCGGCACAGGACGCAGCAGCTCGAAACCGAGGCGAGCGATCGGCAGCTCCTCGCCGGGCTGGGTCGCACGGAAGGCTTCGGTCATCAGCGCTGCGGGCGCGCCGCCGTGCAGGGCCTGCGGGTCCCAGGGGCCACGGGCGTGCTCGGTCGGCATGAAGCGCTCGCCTTCGCGCACGAAGATGCTCTCGCTCATCGTGTCCTTCATGCGGGCATACGCGCGATGAAGTCGGCGAGCTTGCCGGGATCGCGCAGCGGCGGTCCGTGCCCGAAGCAGGTCAGCTGCGGGCGCAGCTCGGCCAGCCGCCGCGCTGAGGAGCGATTGCGGGCGGGGTCTGGCGTGAACACCTCCGGCGGCTCACGCAGGCCCGGCACACCGGTCATCACGTTCATGCCGTTAAGCACATCGCCGAGGATCAGCACGCGATCGGATTCGCGCCAGTAGGCGAGTTGTCCGCGCGAGTGGCCGGGGCTCTCGAGCACGGTGAAGCCCGCGACCTCATCGCCCTCCACGAGCGCGCGCGATACCGGGTGGGGGGGACCAGTCCAGAAGCACTGCTGGAATTTGTTTACCCAGCCGGGAGCCTGTGAGTTGCCGATACCACCCGGCGTCTCCATCGCGGGGACGTCGCCCTGCCCACACCACAGCGGGATCCCCAGCCGCTCGCAGATCGCGTGGCTCGAGCCCTGGTGGTCGGGGTGCGCGTGCGTGAGCGCGTGCGCTGTGACGTTGCGACCGGCGATCTGGCGCAGGATTCGCTTCTCGGCCTGGCGGGTGGCGGCGTCGATCAGCACATCCCCTACCAGGTAGACGTTGATCGCGTTCGGCGGCCAGCCGCGCAGCAGGTAGACATCCTCGGCGAGCTGCTTCATTGGGTCGTCCTCTCCGTCATGGTCAAGTGCGCGACTGCTCCCAGGAGAAGCCGCGCACGGCGAAGTACAGCCCAAAGGCGCCCCACAGCCCGATCACGGCCAGCGCATCGAGATGGCTGGGACTGTGGGCCCCAGCGACCATCGCGCCCGAGAGTCCTTCGATCAAGGGCTTCAGCGGCAGGGCGTCGGCGATCGACTTCAGGAAGCCGGGGGCGCTGCTCGAGTCGAAGACGTAGAACGAGACGAACACGACTGGCAGGAACATCGCGTTGACGTAGGCCGCGGTCGACTCGAAGTTGGGGATCACATGCGCGAAGGCGACGCCGAGCGCGGCGAAGCAGACAACGCCGACGAGCACGAACACGATCAGCGTGGCGAGGTGGGGAGGCCAGCCGATGTTGAAGAAGACACGCCCGGCGAGGACCACGATCGCGATCTGCAGAGCCGTGTTCGTGACCGCGTTGGCGGCGACGCCGCCGAAGTAGGAGACCGTCGGCAGCGGCGTGCCGCGGATCCGCTTGAGCACGCCGCGCTCGCGCAGGAAGACGATGTTGTAGGCCAGCGCTGTGAAGGTAGTCGACATCACGCTCATGCCGGCGATCGAGGGCAGCAGCTTGTTCAGATCTTGCTGGCTGCCGCAGAGGATCGCGCCGCCGCCGGCGAGGAACAGCAGCGGCAGCACGAAGTTGAAGAAGGCCGCGCTCGGGTTGCGCCAGAACATCTTGCGCTCGAGCCGATACTGGCGCCAGGTGAGCGTGATCGCTTCAGGCATCCGCGGTCAGCTCCAGATAGACGTCCTCGAGCGTCGGTCGCGCGACCGACAGCTCCTCCAGACGCTCGCCGCGGGCGAGCGCCTCACGTGTGAGCTCGTCAGCAGCGTGGTCGGATCGTCGGTCTCGTGCTCGACCAGCTCGCCCTCGGAGTTGCGGTAGGCGACGCGGTAGTGGGCTGCGCCGGGTGGGTGGGGACTCAGTTCCCGCGGCGGCCCGATCGCGAGGATGCGCCCGTCCTTGATGATCGCCACGCGGTCGGCCAGCTCCTGGGCCTCATCGAGGTAGTGCGTCGTGAGCAGGATCGTCTTGCCGAGCGCGCGCAGCGAGCGGATCGTCTCCCAGGCGGCGCGGCGCGCCTCGGGGTCGAAGCCCGTGGTCGGCTCGTCGAGGAAGATCAGCTCGGGGTCGCCGACCAGCGCGAGCGCGAAGTCCAGGCGCCGCAGCTGCCCGCCCGAGAGCTTGCGGCTGCGCACGTCCGCCTTTTCGGTGAGGCCGGCCAGCGCGAGCACCTCCTCGACGTCGCGCGGGTGCGGGTAGAAGCTCGCCCAGTGGCGCAGCGCCTCGCGCGGGGTGATGTGGCTGTAGATGCCGCCGGACTGCAGCACGATCCCGATCCGCCGGCGCAGCTCGAAGCGAGCGCTTGGCGGGGTCGTGCCCGAGCACCGAGACCTCGCCGCTAGTGCGCGCGCGGTAGCCCTCGAGGATCTCCACGGTCGTGGTCTTGCCCGCGCCGTTGGGCCCGAGCAGCCCGAAGACCTCGCCGCGGCGCACCGTGATGTCGATGCCGCGCACAGCCTCGTAGTCGCCGTAGCGCTTGCGCAAAGCGCGCACCTCGATCGCCGGGGACGTCTCGCTCACGGTCGGATCATCTCACCGACGGCGAGCGCGCCTGCTACCAGTGCACGCCCCGCGTCAGCGTCGCCATCGCGATCTGCTCGAAGGAGGCGCGCTCCTCGATGTCGGGCTGGCCCTTGGAGGCGGCCGAGTCGGGGAACACGCGGTAGGCGAGGTGCAGCAGACGGTCCATCATGTTCGGCGAGAGCGAGTAGGCGACCTCGCCGAACTTGCCCAGGCGCGTGCCCATCTCCTTAGGGCGGCTGCGCAGCGCCTCGCAGATCATGTCGCCGGCCTCGTCGGGGCTGATCGCGGGGAAGGCGTCGTACATCTTCGTCGGCGCGATCATCGGCGTGCGCACGAGCGGCATGTGGATCGTCGTGAAGGTCACGCCGTCGCCGATCACCTCGGAGGAGACCACGCGCGTGAAGGCGTCGAGCGCGGCCTTCGAGGCGACGTAGGCGGAGAAGCGCGGCGGGTTCGTCTGCACGCCGATCGAGGAGACGTTGACGATGTGCCCGGAGCCGCGCTCGCGCATGTGCGGCAAGCAGGCCGATGATCAGCTTCACGGCGCCGAAGTAGTTGAGCTGGATCGTGCGTTCGAAGTCGTGGAAGCGGTCGTAGCTGAGCGCGATCGAGCGGCGGATCGAGCGCCCGGCGTTGTTGACGAGCATGTCGATGTTGCGGTGGTCGGCGAGCACGCGCTCGAGCAGCCGTTCGATCGACTCGATGTCGGAGAGGTCGGCCGAGTAGACGTAGGCGGTGCCGCCCGCGGCGACGATCTCGGCGCGCACCTCCTCGAGGTTCTCGACGCTGCGCGCGACCAGCAGCGGCACGCCGCCGGCGGCCGCGACCTTCAGCGCGGTCGCGCGCCCGATCCCCGAGGAGGCGCCGGTGATCAGCACGTGGCGTGCCGCCGAGCGCCTCCTTCAGCGTGCGCCCGCGGCGCAGATCCGGGTCCATCTCGCGCTCCCAGTAGTCCCACAGCCGCGGCCACGTATTCCTGCAGCGGCGGCGGCTGCTCCAGCGGCGAGCCGGCGAGCGCGCGACTGGCTTCGTGGGTGTCGAAGCGTCGGCACGAGCTCCATGTGCGCGAGCACCTCCGCGGGGATCCCGAGCTCGCGCAGCGCGACGTTGCGCATCTGGCGCCAGGGCGGCAGCTGTGCGGCGAGCGCGAGCGGCCACTTCGGCAGCGGGTCGGTCAGGCGTTTGTCGATGCTCACCGCGAAGCGCGGCGCGTGCGCGGCGGCGGCGAGCTCGTTGATCAGCTCGTCGACGCGCTGCGGGCGCGGGTCGGTGAGGTGGAAGGCGCGGCCGTCGAGGTCGGGCTCGTGCGCGATGTGCTCGAGCGCGCCCGCGACCCAGTCGACGGGCACGACGTTCGTGTAGCCGAGGTCGAGCCCGACGAGCGGCACCCACTCGGGCAGCAGGCGGCGCATGCGCTGGATCGCCTTGAAGAAGTAGTAGGGACCGTCGATCTTGTCCATCTCGCCGGTCTGCGAGTCGCCGACCACGATCCCCGGGCGGTACACGCGCCAGGGCATGTAGGGCTGCTCGCGCACGATCCGCTCGGACTCGAACTTCGTGCGGTGGTAGGGCGAGGGCAGGCGCTGGCCCTCGTCGAACATATCCTCGTCGAAGACGCCCTTGTAGGTGCCGGCGACGGCGATCGAGGAGACGTGGTGCAGGTGCTTGGCGTCGACCGCGCGGGCGAGTTCGACCGCGTGGGTGGTGCCGCCGACGTTGACCGCGGTGTTGCGCTCGGCGGGGGCCGTCATGTCGTAGACCGCGGCGAGGTGGAAGAAGTGGTTGATCTTGCCGCGCAGCTCGGCGACCTGCTCCTTCTCGACGCCGAGCAGCGGCCTGCGCAGGTCGCCGACCACGGGCTGCACGCGCTCGCCGCCGAGCTGCCCGCGACCACGCTCCAGCGCTCGACCAGGTCGTCCAGGCGCGCCCTTGGAGCTCTCGCGCACGAGCACGTAGATCTTGCCCTGGCGCTTTTCGAGCAGCCGCTCGACGAGGCGGCTGTCCGATGAAGCCGGTCGCTCCGGTGACGAAGTAGGCCATCGCGGCAGAGCCTACCTCGAATGCGCCTGCGCCGGCCGGCCGCGTAGGCGCGGTCCACGCGGTCGCCCGCGCACCGGGCGCCTCAGGCGCCCGCGCCGGCTCCGCCGCGGCCCTCGCCGGCGGCGAAGCGCGCGGCGCCGCGCGCGCCGTCCGCGAACACCTCGGGGCCCGCCGCGGCCTCCAGCGCGAGCCCGTCGGCGAGCGGCATGCCGAGCCCCTCGATCGCCGCGCGGCGGTCGGCGAGCATCGTGCGCTGCGGGAAGCGCGCGAGCCCCTCGGCGAGCTCGAGCGCGCGCTCGAGGTGCGCGCCCGCGGGGACGACCTCGGTGAGCAGCCCCATCGCGAGCGCCTCCTGCGGCGTCGATGATGCGGCCGGTGAGGATCAGGTCGAGCGCGCGGCCGAGGCCGACGATGCGCGGCAGCCGCTGCGTGCCGCCGTCGATCAGCGGCACGCCCCAGCGGCGCTCGGGGTAGCCGAGCGTCGAGCCCTCGGTGGCGATGCGCAGGTCGCACCACAGCGCGAGCTCGAGGCCGCCCGCGAGGCAGAAGCCGGAGATCGCGGCGATCGTCGGCTTCGACGGCGTCAGGCGCGTGAAGCCCATCGGCCCCTCCGCGCTCATCAGCCGCGGCGCCGAACGTCGTCGGTCGCCTTCAGGTCGGCGCCCGCGCAGAAGGAGACGCCGCCGGCGCCCGTGAGCACGAGCACGCGCGCGTCCTCGTCGGCCTCGAAGCGCAGGTAGGCCTCGTGCAGCGCCGCGGCCGTGGGGCCGTCGACGGCGTTGCGGCGGTGCGGGCGGTCGATCGTGATCAGCGCGGCGGCGCCGCGGCGCTCGTAGCGGACCGCCGTCGGCGCTCCGCTGCGGGCTCGCCGGCTGCCCGCCGTCGCCCGGCTCAGGCAGCCGCCGGCGCGGCTACCAGCCGCCGCGCCAGTGGGCGTTGCCCAGCATCGCCTTCTCGGCGGCCTTGCGCGCTTCCTTGCGCTTCTCGAGGCGCCTCTGGAGCATGCTCATCGAGAAGACGAACAGCGGGAAGAAGATGATCAGGATGAAGCCGCGTTGGTGACGACCTTGTCGTCGGTGGCGCCGTAGAAGCCGCGGCCGTCGTTGTAGGCGCTGCGCGGCGGGCGCGAGCACGAGCGACAGCAGCAGCGCGAGCGGCAGAGAGCTTGCAGAGCAGGCGGCGCATCGCGCGCGGATCCTACCGGAGGTCGGACGGCCGAGCCGCGGCCCTACCATCAGCAGCCGATGGCCCTGCTGATCGCATCCGACCTGCACAAGGACATCGCCGGGCAGCCGCTGCTGCGCGGCGTCTCGTTCAAGCTCGAGCGCCGCGAACGGATGACGATCGCGGGGCGCAACGGCGCCGGCAAGACGACGCTGCTGCGGATGCTCGCGGGCGAGACCGTCGATCGACCGCGGCGAGCTGAGCGTCGCCAAGGGCGTGCGCATCGCGCTGCACGACCAGCGCCCGCCGCGCGAGCGCGACGATGGCGCTGCGCGACTACCTGCTCTCGGGCTGCGCGGAGGAGCTCGCGATCGAGGCGCGAGCTGGCGCGAGCTCGAGGCGAAGATGGCCGCGCGGCGCGACCGACGAGGCGACGCTCGCGCGCTACGCCGGCGGCGCAGGCGCGGCTCGAGGCGCGCGGCGGCTACCTGTGGCGCAACCGCGCGACCGCGATGGCCCACGGCCTCGGCTTCCGCGACGCGGACCTCGACCGCGCGCTCGACACCTTCTCCGGCGGGCAGCTGACGCGCGCCTCGCTCGCCCGCGCGCTCGCGACCGGCGCCGACGTGCTGCTGCTCGACGAGCCCACCAACCATCTCGACATCGAGTCGCTGGAGTGGCTCGAGCAGACGCTCGTCGACCTCGACGCGGCGGTCGTGCTCGTCGCCCACGACCGCTGGTTCCTGGAGGCGGTCGGCACGGCCGTGCTCGAGCTCGAGGCCGGCGCGCTCGCGCTTCTTCGCGGGCACCTGGCACAGCTGGCGCCGCGAGCAGGCCGCGCGCGAGATGGCGCTGGGCAAGGCGATCGACAAGCAGCAGGCCGAGATCGAGCGCATGGAGCGCTTCATCGAGCGCTTCCGCTACAAGGCCACGCAAGGCCAGCCAGGCGCAGTCGCGCGTCAAGAAGCTCGCGAAGATCGAGCGCATCGAGCGCGACCCCACCGACGGCACGGGCCTCGAGTTCGCGTTCGCCGCGCCCGAGCGCTCGGGCCGCGTGATCTTCGAGCTGCAGCGACGGCCGCATCGAGATCGGCGGCGGAGGGCACGCCGCTCGTGCTGCTCGACGCACGCCGAGCTGTGGCTCGAACGCGGCGAGCACGTCTCGCTCGTGGGCCCCAACGGCACCGGCAAGACGACGCTGATCGAGACGCTCGCCGGGCGCCGCGAGCTGGCCGCGGGCAAGCTCGCGACGGGCCACAACGTGAAGGTCGGCTACCTCTCCCAGCACGCCGAGGAGCTCGGCGCCGGCGGCCGCCCGAGCAGAGCGTGCTCGATGCGGCGCAGCGCGCGACGAGCCTCACCCCGGACAAGGCGCGCGCGCTGCTCGGGCGCTTCCTGTTCTCCGGCGAGGAGGCCGAGAAGCCGCTCGGCGGGCTCTCGGGCGGCGAGCGCCGCCGGCTCTCGCTGGCGATGCTCGTGCAGTCCGGCGCCGAACGTGCTGATCCTCGACGAGCCCACCAACCACCTCGACATCGAGAGCCGCGAGGCGCTCGAGGACGCGCTGCGCGTCTTTCCCGGGCGCGATCCTGCTCGTCTCCCACGACCGCGCGCTGCTCGACGCGGTCGGCACGCGCACGGTCGCCGTCGAGGACGGCACGCTGCGCAGCTACGTCGGCGGCTGGCCCGAGTACGTGCGCGTGCGCGACGAGCGCCGCGCGGCCGCGGGCGGGCGCGCGGCGCGCCAGCGCGCACCGCTCGCGCCGGCGGCGCGCGCCGCGCCGGCGTCGCGCCGGACGGCGGCGCCGCCGAGCGACGCGGACGGCGCGGCGATCAAGGGCCAGCGAAGCCGAAGCCGAAGGGCCCGTCGAAGAACCGCCTGAGCGCGCAGCAGAAGGCCGAGCGCGCGGTCGAGGAGGCCGAGGCGGCGCTGCGCGCAGCTCGAAGAGGAGCTCGCCGACCCGGCGGCCTGGGCGACGCGCTACGAGGCGGCCAAGTCCGAGGCCCGCCACACCGCCGCCAAGCGCGCCGTCGAGGAGGCCTACGCGCGCGCTCGAGGCGCTGATCGACTGACGCTACACTCTGGCGCATGGAGCGGATGAAGCACGGCGCGCAACGTCGCGATCATCGTCGCGATCGCTGCCGCGCGTCTACTTCATGCCCGGGCGGCGGGCGCGCGGCGCAGCACCTTCGAAGCGGCCCTGTGGGTCGCGCTTCGGCGATCGGCATCGGCTACCTCGGGCTGCGCCTCTACCGCGAACACCGCGTCGCGCTCCACGGCCTCGGCGACCGCCACCGCGCGCTGCTCTACGGCGCGCGTCGCGCTGGCCGTGTTCTGCTACATGGCCGCGCGCCGCGCATGTGGGAGACGGGCCTCGGCGAGCTCGCCTGGTTCGTGCTCGGTCGGGCTTGTCGTGTACGCGCTGATGGAGGTCTACCGCCACTCGCGCAGCTACTGAGCGTCGGCGCTCGGCGGAGCGCCGGCGTCGAGCGGCGCTATGACGCGCGGCGATGCCTCGGTGACCGAGGCAGCGGAGACGCTCGCATGAGCGAGCATCCGCCTTGCTCGAGCAGCGCCGCGCGCTGCCCGACCAGCCGGGCGTCTACCTGTTCCGCGACGGCACGCGGCCGCGTGATCTACGTCGGCAAGGCGAAGTCGGTGCGCAAGCGCGTCGCCTCGCACTTCTCCAAGGCGCAGGTGCCGAGCAGTCCCGGGCACGCCGAGATGGTCGCGAGCGTCGAGCACATCGAGTGCGTCGTCGTCGCCACCGAGGCCGAGGCGCTGCTGGCCGAGCAGAGCTTCATCAAGCAGTACCGCCCGCGCTTCAACATCCGCCTGCGCGACGACAAGTCCTACCCGTTCATCGCGATCTCGCTCGACGAGGACTACCCGCGCGTCTACTTCACGCGCGAGCGCCACCGCGCCGGCGCGCGCCTACTTCGGCCCCTACTCGAACGCCAAGCGCGTGCGCGCGACGCTCGAGGTGCTGGCCAAGGTCTTCATGTTCCGCTCCTGCACCGGCGCCGAGCCGGGGCGGCGCAGCGGCAGCCCGTGCCTGGACTACTACATCAAGCGCTGCGAGGCGCCCTGCGTCGGCTACGTCATCCGCGAGGAGTACCGCGCGAGCATCGACGGCGTGATCGACTTCCTCTCCGGGCGCTTCTGCGGCGATCGAGCGCGACCTCGAGGAGCGGATGCGCGCGGCCGCGGCCGACGAGGAGTTCGAGCAGGCGACGCTCGAGCGCAACCGGCTGCAGGCGGTCCGCTCGCTGCTGGAGCGCCGGCGCGTGACGAGCGAGTCGGTGGGCACCTTCGACGCGGTCGCGGTCGCCCTCGACGGGCGCGAGGCCAACGCGCAGGTCTTCCAGGTGCGCGACGGCGTGCTCTCCGACCGCCAGTCCTTCTACCTCTCCAACGAGACCGAGCGCGAGCTCGGCGGAGGTGGCCGAGGAGTTCATGCTCCAGTACTACGGCGGGCAGACCTCGATCCCGGCGCTGCTCGTCGTCCAGCGCGAGCTCGCCGGGCGCGAGGCGCTCGCCGAGGCGCTCGCCAGCCGGCGCGGAGGGCCGGTCGAGCTGCGCGCGGCCGAGCGGGGCGAGAAGCGGCGCATCCTCGAGCTCGCCGAGCGCAACGCGCGGCTGGCGCTCGACCAGGAGCAAGCTGCGCTCCGAGCGCCGCCGCCAGGGCCGCGTGGAGGCGCTCGAGGGGCTGCAGCAGGCGCTCGGCCTCGACGCCCCGCCGATCCGCATCGAGTGCTTCGACATCTCCAACCTCGGCGGCACGCACACGGTCGCCTCGATGGTCGTGTTCGAGGGCGGCGCGCCGAAGAAATCCGACTACCGGCGCTTCAAGATCCGCACGCTCGAGGAGGGCGTGCCCGGACGACTTCGCCTCGATGGCGGAGGTGCTCGAGCGCCGCTTCGCCCAGTGGGAGCGCCAGGCGGACATCTCCCCGCACGACCCCGCCTACGACCCGAGCTTCGCGGCGCTGCCGAACCTGGTCGTGATCGACGGCGGCAAGGGCCAGCTCGCGGCCGGGCTCGGCCCGCTGCGCGGCTTCCGCGAGCGCGGCGTGGCGGTCGTCTCGCTGGCCAAGCGCATCGAGGAGGTCTTCCAGCCAGGGCGCGCGCGCGCCGCTCGTGCTCGACCACTCCACGCCCGAGCTGCAGCTGCTGCAGCGCGTGCGCGACGAGGCGCACCGCTTCGCGATCACCCACCACCGCAGCCGCCGCGACAACGCGATGACGAGCTCGCTGCTCGACGAGCTGCCCGGGGTCGGCCCGGCGCGCAAGCGCGCGCTGCTCGCCCACTTCGGCTCGCCCGACGCGGTCGTCGCGGCCTCGAGCGAGGAGCTGCAGGCGGTCCCCGGGCTGCCCGCGAAGGTCGGCCGCGAGATCTGCACGCGCTACTGCACCGCGCGGGCTGAGCGCGACAGGCGGCGCAGGAACGTTCACCGCGTCGTCCGCGCAGACGCGGCACAATGGATCGACGATGGCCGTGATCAGGCCCCTGCGTCCGCTGCGAGCTGCCGGCGGCAAGTCCGGCAAGCCGGTGATCGAGTCGCGCCTGGAGGACCTCGTCGTGATCACGGGCTTCTCCGGCGCCGGCAAGTCGACGGCGATGAACGTGTTCGAGGACGCCGGCTACTTCTGCGTCGACAACCTGCCGCCGGAGATGATCCGCTCGCTGGTCGAGCTGTTCGTGCACAAGGGCTCCAAGGTCGAACGCGCGGCGGTCGTCTCCGACGTGCGCGGCGGCGTCTACTTCGAGGCGCTGCGCGCGGTCGTCGACGACCTCGACGCGCTCGGGCTGAACCACCACGTGCTGTTCCTCGAGGCCGCCGAGCAGTCGCTCGTCACGCGCTACAAGGAGACGCGCCGGCGCCACCCGCTGGCGCCCGAGGGCAGCGTCGCCGCGGGCGTCGCCGCCGAGCGCGCGCTGCTCGAGCCGCTGCGCGGGCGCGCCGATCTGGTGATCGACACGACCGGGCATGTCGGCGGCGATGCTGCGCGAGAAGATCGCCGAGGAGTTCCTGCCGCGCAAGACCGTCGGGCCGTCTGGCGGTGACGTTCATGAGCTTCGGCTTCAAGCACGGCCCGCCGCGCGAGGAGGACCTCGCCTTCGACGTGCGCTTCCTGCGCCAACCCGCACTACGAGCCGAGCTGCGCGAGCTGACCGGGCCTCGACGAGCGGGTGGTCGAGTACATCGCCGCGGACGGCCGCCTCGAGGAGCTCTACGAGCGGCTGCACGCGCTGCTCGACTTCCTGCTGCCGCAGTACGTCGCCGAGGGCAAGGCGCACCTGGTGATCGCGATCGGCTGCACCGGCGGGCGCCACCGCTCGGTGGCGATCGCCGAGCACCTCGCCGCAGCGCTACCGCGAGCACGAGGACCTCGACGTGGCGGTCGCCCACCGCGACATCGACAAGCGCGCCGCGGGGCGCCTGAATCCGGAGAAAGCCGCCGCGGGCGCGGGTAGTTAGACACAGTGCCTCGCAAACGGCGCGCTGATAGCCTGCCGCGGCACGCCGGGCGATGGAGCTGAGCTCCAGCGACCCGGCATCGTTCATTTTCGCTCCAGGAGGCACCGAATGCCAGTACGCGTCGGGATCAACGGATTCGGCCGGATCGGCCGGAACGTCTTCCGCGCCGCCAAGGCTCGGGCAGCTGCAGGTACGGCTGACATCGAGTGGGTGGCCGTCAACGACCTGACCGACGCACGCACGCTCGCGCACCTGCTCAAGTACGACTCGATCCTCGGCCCCTACCCGGGCACCGTCGAGGATCGGCGAGCTCGCGCTGCAGGTCGACGGCAAGGAGCTGAAGGTGCTCGCCGAGCGCGACCCCGCGGCGCTGCCCTGGGGCGAGCTGGGGGTCGACGTCGTGATCGAGTCGACCGGCCTCTTCACCGACCGCGAGAGCGCCGCCAAGCATCTCGCGCAGGGCGCCAAGAAGGTGATCATCTCCGCACCCGCCGACGACCCCGACGCGACGGTCGTGCTCGGCGTCAACTTCGACGAGGTCTACGACCGCGAGGCCCACGACGTGATCTCCAACGCCTCCTGCACGACCAACTGCCTGGCGCCGGTCGCGAAGGTGATCAACGACACGGTCGGCATCAAGCACGGGCTGATGACGACGATCCACGCCTACACGGCCGACCAGCGCCTGCAGGACCTGCCCCACAAAGACCTGCGCCGGGCGCGCGCGGCGGCGATCAACCTGATCCCCGCCTCGACCGGCGCGGCCAAGGCGATCGGCCTCGTGATCCCCGAGCTGCAGGGCAAGCTGCACGGTTTCGCGGTGCGCGCCCCGGTGCCGACGGGCTCGGTCGTCGACCTGACGGTCGAGTGCCCGCGCGAGACGAGCGTCGAGGAGGTCAACGCGGCGCTGAAGGCGGCCGCCGACAGCGGCCCGCTCCAGGGGATCCTGCAGTACACCGAGGACCCGATCGTCTCCAGCGACATCGTCACCTCGCCCTTCTCGTCGATCGTCGACTCGCAGCTGACGGCGGTGATCGACGGGACGATGCTGAAGGTCGTCGCCTGGTACGACAACGAGTGGGGCTACTCAAACCGCCTCGTGGACCTGGTGCAGAGGGTTCTGTGAGGCAGGCCATGCCGGCAGTGCGGCGGGGCGCGAGTATCGTGAAGGAGCACGGACGATGGAGGGAGCGATGAGGAGCATTGACGAGCTGGATGTGCACGGCAAGCGGGTGCTGGTGCGGGTCGACTTCAACGTGCCGCTCGCGCGAGCGACGCGGCCGGGCAGCGTGCAGGTGGCCGACGACACGCGCATCAAGGCGGCGCTGCGGAACGATCGAAGAGCTGCGCGGGCGCGGGGCGCGGCTGGTGCTCGTCTCCCACCTGGGCCGTCCCGAGGGGCAGCGTCGAGCCAGACGCTGTCGCTGGCGCCGGTGGCAGCACGCCTGCGCGAGCTGACCGGGAGCGCAGGTCACGCTCGCGCCCGCGGTCGTCGGCGAGCGAGGTCCGGCACTTGACCGAGGCGCTCGCGGACGGCGAGATCCTGCTGCTCGAGAACGTGCGCTTCGAGCCGGGAGAGACGAGCAACGACCCCCAGTTCGCACGTGCGCTGGCCGAGCTCGCCGACCTCTACGTCAATGACGCCTTCGGCGCCGCGCACCGCGCGCACGCGAGCACCGAGGGCGTCGCGCACCTGCTGCCGAGCGCAGCGGGGCGCCTGCTCGAACGCGAGGTGCGCACGCTCACCGGCATCCTCGAGCATCCCGCTCACCCGCTCGTGGCGATCGTCGGCGGCGCGAAGGTGGCGGACAAGATCGCCGTGATCGACCGCTTCCTGGAGGTCGCTGACGTGGTGATCATCGGCGGCGCGATGTGCTTCCCCTTCCTATGCGCGCAGGGTCACGGGGTCGGCAAATCGCTTTGCGACGAGGAGGACACCGAGCATGCGCGCCGCGCGCTGGCGCAGGCGAGCGCTTCCGGGCCGCGCGCGCATCGAGCTACCCGTGGACCTCGTGATCGGCGAGCGCCTTGCAGCTGACGCTCGAGCACCGGGTGCTCGACGGCGTCGAGGTGCCCGAGGGCTGGATGGGCCTCGACATCGGCCCCGCCACGTCCGCGCGCTACGCCGCGGAGATCGCGCGCGCGGGCACCGTCTTCTGGAACGGGCCGATGGGCGCGTTCGAGCTGGAGCCGTTCGCCGCCGGCACACGGCGCTGTCGCTGAGGCTGTCGCCACGGCACAGGGCCTGACGGTCGTGGGCGGCGGTGACTCGGCCGCGGCGCTCGCGCACTTCGGCCTCGAGCACGAGGTCGATCACCTCTCGACCGGCGGCGGCGCGACGCTCGAGCTCGTCGAGGGACGCACGCTGCCCGGCGTGCAGGCGCTCGAGGGTGCCTCGATCGCGGGGGCGGTGGCGTCCTGATGGCGCGTACGCCGCTGATCGCGGGCAACTGGAAGATGTACAAGACCGAGGAGCAGGCCGAGGAGTACATCCAGGCGCTGCTTCCCCGCGTCTCCGCAGTGGACGGCGTGGACGTCGCGATCTGCGTGCCCTTCACCGATCTGCGGGCGATGGTCGACAGCGCGCGCGGCTCGCGGGTCGAGGTCTACGCGCAGAACATGCACCACGAGCCCGAGGGCGCCTTCACGGGCGAGATCTCCGCGCCGATGCTGAGCGAGCTCGACGTGCGCGGCGTGGTGCTCGGGCACTCCGAGCGGCGAGCGCTATTCGGCGAGACCGACAAGGCGCTCGCGCTGAAGGTGCCGACGGCGCTGCAGGCGGGGCTCGTGCCGATCCTCTGCGTGGGCGAGACCGAGTACGAGCGCGACAACGACGACACCGACCGCAAGCTGCGCCAGCAGATCAAGGACGACCTCGCCGGCGTTGCGCCGGAGCGCCTCGCGGAGGTCGTGATCGCCTACGAGCCGATCTGGGCGATCGGGACCGGCCGGGTCGCCACACCAGAGCAGGCGCAGGAGGCGATCGCCTTCATCCGCGCGCTCGTGGCGGACCGCGACAAGAGCGCGGCCGAGCAGCGTGCGCATCCTCTACGGGGGCTCGGTCAAGCCCGATAACGCCGCCGAGCTGCTCGCGCTCCCAGACGTCGACGGCGCGCTCGTTGGGGGCGCTTCGCTCGAGGCGGAGTCCTTCGCCGCGATCATCGCCGCCGCTGCTGGGGCCGCCGCACGATGAGCCTCCCGGCGGGTCCCGCGGTACTGCCCGCGCCGCGCGCCTGCCTGATCGTGCTCGACGGCTGGGGGATCGCCGAGCCCGGCCCCGGCAACGCGGTCTCGCTCGCCGCGACACGCCCATTTTCGACGAGCTCTGGCAGAGCTACCCGCACACGACGCTGACCGCCTGGGGCCGCGCGGTCGGGCTGCCGGAAGGACAGATGGGAAACAGCGAGGTCGGCCATCTGAACCTCGGTGCAGGAGCTGTCGTGCGCCAGGATCTCGTGCGGATCGACGATGCGATCGCCGCCGGCGAGGCCGAGTTTGGCGAGCTCGCTCAGAGCGAGGTGCTGAGAGCAGCGTTCGCGGACGTCCGAGCGCGTGCATCTGCTCGGACTGGTCTCCGATGGCGGCGTGCACTCCTCGCTCGATCACCTGCGCGCGCTGATCGCGCTCGGGCGCGAGCTAGCGGTCAAGGACCTCGTGGTGCACGCCTTCACCGACGGGCGCGACACCCTGCCCCACGCGGGCGTTGGCTTCATGCGCGAGCTCGAACGTGTGCACGGCGCGCGCGTCGGCTCGGTCGTGGGCCGCTACTGGGCGATGGATCGCGACCGGCGCTGGGATCGCACGCAGCGCGCCTACGACATGCTCGTGGCCGGCGAGGCGCCCTACCACGCCGACACCGGCGAGCAGGCGGTCGCCGACGCTTACCGGCGCGGCGAGACCGACGAGTTCATCGAGCCGACGCTCGTCGGCGCCGAGGCGCGGATCCGCCCTGGCGACAGCGTGATCGCCTTCAACTTCAGGCCCGACCGCATGCGCCAGATCACGCGCGCGCTGGCCGAGGATGGATTTGGCGCGACCCGGTCGGCGCGGCCTGGCGCCGAGGAGCTCCCCGGCTGGAGCGGTCGCGGCGGGGCGCCGCCGATGCGCGCGCTATGCGACCTTGACGAGCTACGAGGAGGACTGGTCCTACCCTGTGGTGTTCTCGCCCGAGCATCCCGAGACGACGCTCTCGCGTGTGCTCGAGCACGCGGGTGCCTCGCAGCTGCACGTGGCAGAGACCGAGAAGTACCCACATGTGACCTACTTCTTCAACGGCGGCGATGAGGCACCGCTCGAGGGCGAGCGCCGCGAGATGGTGGCCTCGCCGCGGGATGTCCCAACTTACGACCACAAGCCACAGATGAGCGCCCACGAGGCGGCAGGCGCGTTCGTGGGTGCTTGGCGTCAGGATGGGCCGCGCTTCGGGATCATCAACTTCGCGAACGCCGACATGGTCGGACACACCGGCGTGATCCCCGCGGCGGTTGCTGGCGATCGAGACCGTCGACGGCTGTCTCGGTGAGATCGTCACGGCTGTGCACGAGAGCGGCGGCGCGTGCGTGATCACCGCCGACCACGGCAACGCGGACCACATGCTTGAGCCCGATGGCAGCCCCAACACTGCGCACTCGATGAACCCGGTGCCGCTGATCGTCACGAGCTCCGGGTCGTCGAGCTGCGCCAGCGCGAGCGGCATCCTCGCCGACGTCGCGCCGACGGTCCTGGAGCTGCTCGGCATCGCGCAGCCGTCTGCGATGACCGGGCGCTCGCTGATCGAGGGCCGCTAGATTGTCTGCAGGATGGAGCCCGGGGAGGTAGAGATCGAGGTGGGGGAGACGGGCGGGCGTACGCGCTCACGCGTGCTGCTCGGCGCTTTCTTCATCAGCGCGGGCATCAACCATTTCCGCAGCCCAGGCTTCTACGAAAGGATCGTGCCGCCGAGCCTGAAGGGCGAGGCCAAGCGTCGTGGTCCAGCTCAGCGGTGTGGCCGAGTTCGCGGGTGGTGTGGGCGTGCTGCTAACACCAACGCGTCGGCTCTCGGGCCTTGGCCTGATCGCGCTGCTCGCGGCGGTCTTCCCCGCGAACCTCTACATGGCGCGCGAGCCCGAGCACTTCCGCAAGATCCCACGCTGGGCGCTCTATGCACGCTTGCCGCTGCAACCGCTGATGATGCTGTGGGCCTGGCGGGCGACGCGCAGATGACGGCGCCCGCCCGCGAACGAGCTGTGACGCTGCTATGTTCGCTTCAGCAGGCCTTTAGATTCGGACCGCCATGTCGACCCTGACCGCTGTCAAGATCTCACCCTCCGAGCAGGAGGAACTCACCTTCGGGGAGCTGCGCGCCTGGCGCGGTCTGCTTCGAGCGCACGCCTGTCTTGCAAAGCGCCTCGATGCCGAGCTCGAGCGTGCCCATCGGCTGCCGATGACCTCCTACGAGGTACTTCAGCATCTCCAGGAGGCCAGCGAAGGGCGGATGCGCATGTGCGACCTCGCCGAGCGGGCGCAGCTCTCGCGCAGCGGTCTCACGCGCATGGTCGATCGGCTAGAGCGCGAGGGCCTGCTTGGCCGCTGTTCTTGCGATCACGATGCACGCGGTTCCTACGCATGTCTCACCGCGAGCGGTCGCGAACGCCTCGAAGAAGCTCAGGTGACGCATCTGGCGGTTGTGCGCGAGCAGTTCCTCGCGCACTTCTCAGAGCACGAGCTGGGCGTGCTCGCGCAGATGTGGGAGCGCATCGCGCCCTGCAGCGCTGCGGCCGGACACAGCCCGGCGACGGACAGCGCCGCGGCCTGAGCTTCGCCTCCTCGCCGGCTACTGGTCGGCGTCGAGCAGCTCGATCCCCAGCGCCGTGGCCCAGACGTCGGCCAGCGCGACGATCGTGTGCGCTTCGATCGCCAGGCCACGCAGGCTCTCGATGCCCTGCAGGTCCTTGAGCTCGCTGCGGCGCAGCTCGCAGCGACTGAGCTGCGCGCCGCGAAAGTCACAGCCGCTGAGGTCTGCGGGCATGGGGCACAAGCCTAGTCAGCCTCATATGCGCCTGCTTGGGATCACCCAGTTGGACTTGATGTTCTTCGACTTAGATTTTATAATGCCAATTATCCTTAGAAATTCTAGTGGAGGTAATGCAAGATGGCACTGATTCGATGGGAGCCGGTACGCGAGGCGCAGACGATTCAGCAGGAGATGAACCACCTGTTTGGCAGCTTCTTTGACAGCCCGACGGCACGCGTTGCAACGACGGCCCGGCGATGGGTTCCGGCGATGGACGTCGTGGAGGAGGCCGATCACTACGTTCTCAGCGCTGACCTCCCGGGGCTCGACGAGCAGGACGTGAAGGTCGAGCTTGACGGCGAGTTGCTGACGATCTCGGGCGAGCGACGCTCAGAGTATGAGGAGCGCGGGCAGGGCTATCGCCGCGTGGAGCGGGCAAGCGGAAGTTTCTCGCGTTCGCTCACGCTCCCGGAGGGCGTCGAGGCCGATGCGATTGAGGCGAGTTTCGAGAAGGGTGTGCTGGAGGTGCGCGTGCCCAAGCCGCAGCAGCGCAAGCCACACCGTGTGGCGATCAACGCGGACGCTAAGTCCACCGTGGTCGAGGGCGCGGAGGGCGCGTCGAACACCGCGGACGCTGCGTAGCGCCAGCCGAGCTGCCGTGTCGTGCTCAGCTACGCGGCAGCTCGCTTGACTCCGGTGCGGCGTTGCGGGCGCGATGGCGGCGATGCGCGATGAAGCCAGAGACAGCCGCTATCAAGACGGCAGCGAGGCCGAAGAGACCGAAGGCTTCGATCGCGTTGCCGGCGGAATGGCCGAGAAAATAGGCGATCAGGCCGATCGTGCTCGCCCAGACGATCCCGCCAAGGGCATTCCAGAGCACGAAGGAGCGCCAGTGCATGTGCGTTGCGCCAGCAAGCCAGGAAGCCCACACGCGCAGACCGAGCACGAAGCGTCCGAAGAAGACCGCCTTGGGCCCGTGGCGATCGAAGAAAGGCTGGCCCACGGCGAGCACCTGCAGGCGTTGCTTGTGGAAGGGGCCGGGGCGCTCCAATAGCCAGCGCCCGCCCTTGCGTCCGATGAGGTAGCCGATGTTGTCGCCGATGATCGCGCCGGCGGCAGCGAGCGCGATCACGAGCTCGATTTTCAATTTGCCCTGGCTGGCGAGCACGGCGGCGGTAATCAGGCCTGTCTCACCCGGCACCGGCAGGCCGCCGGACTCGCTCATCACGATCAGGAAGAGCAGTGGATAGCCAAAGACCTGGACTAGATGTTTGACGTCGATAATGGCCGCGAGCATGTGGATTGCTCCTCAAGGATGGCGCAGTCGGCCGCGCATCCCGATACAGCGCGCGATGCGACCCGCAAGCTCGTCCGCTACTTGGTGTTTTCGGAGACGAGCTGCTTGAGGGCCCCAGCGGCCTGCTGAACGTCGGAGTAGACGACGTTGCGCAGCACGACCCTGGTTGGGCCCGGGGCGGTGATCAGCACGATTGCGACGACTACAAGCGCAACGACTAGCAGGGCAAGCGCCAGCCCGAGCAGGCGGCTTCTGGCGCGCGCGCGGGCCGCACGGGGAGCGCCGGCAGCGGCAGCGACCGGCGCCTTGGCGCGCGGCGGACCGGGACGAGGTCTGCGGGTGGCGACAGGCCGCGTTGGCGGCGCGGTCCGCCGCGGGCTCGCGAGCACGCTCGTAGCCTGGGTGGCGGGTTCTGCTCGTACCGGCGCTGGGCGCTCGCTCGGCGAGATGCCCTTGGCGCCGTCGCTCAATGCGCGGCCCATCTCGCGGGCGGTGGCGTAACGCTCGCGCGGATCGAGCGCGAGCGCAACAGCGACCGCGTCGGCGAGCTCGGGTGAGACGGCCGCCACGAGCGTGTCGAGCTTTGCGGGCTCCTCCTGCTGCTGCTTGAGGGCGAGCTCTGTTAGCGAGGTCGCCTCGTAGGGGAGGCGCCCAGAGATCAGCTGGTAGGTGACGACGCCGAGCGCGTAGAGGTCTGCCTTCGGGCCGGCCTCCTCGCCACGGGCCTGCTCAGGGGCCAGGTAGGCGGCGGTCCCGAGCACCGAGCCGACCTGGGTGATGCTCGACTGCTCGGTCGCCTTGGCGATGCCGAAGTCAGCGAGCTTGACCTCGCCTTCGCGGGCGCGCAAAAGGTTGCCAGGCTTGACGTCACGGTGCACGACGCCGTGGCGGTGGGCGTAATGCAGGCCCTCGCAGGCCTGTTCAATAATTGCGATTGCCTCGGGCACCTCGACCCAGCCGTCATCGCGGAGGATCTCGGCGCAGGATGAGCCTTCGATGTACTCCATCACGATGAAGTACTGGTCGGTGCGCTCGTCGCGGCCGGAATCGAATACCTGCACGATGTTGGGGTGAACGAGCCTCGCAGCGGCCTGTGCCTCGCGCTGAAAGCGCGAAACGAAGGCAGGGTCATCGGCGAGATGCTCGGCGAGCAGCTTGACCGCGACCTGACGCTCCAGGCGCATGTCCAGCGCGAGGTGGACCGTGGACATCCCCCCGAAGCCGAGACGGCCCTCGAGGCGATAGCGCCCGGCGATCTCGGCGATGGCCATTATTTGCCGGCTTCCTGTCCGCCCGCGCCGACGCCACCCGCCGCACCTTCTTCGGCGCCCGCGCCACCGTGGCCGTTCCCCTTGCCCTTGCCCTTCCCCTTGCCGTTGCCTTCACCCGATTCGACGGCTTCTTCTTCGCCGGGCGCTGCTGTGCCTCCACCGACAGTTGAGGTTGGAGTCGTGGTCGTTTCGGTGCTCTGGGTGGTGGTGGTCGTGGTCGGTGTGCTCGTCGTAGTGGGCGTGCTCGTGGTCGTCGTGGCGGGGCCGGTCGTGGTGGTCTGAGCACTCGGCTGGCTACACATTTCATGGGCGCGCACGCGCAGGTTGGCGATGCCCTGGCGCAGGTTGTTGCGCAGGCCGGCGTCGACCGAGAGCGGGAGCGCGGCGAAGTCTTCGGCGGTCTTCAACAGGGCGGCTTCGGTTGCGCTGCAGTCGCCGTTGGCGCTTTCGGCGGTCTGCTGCACGGCTTCGAAGTCGGCCTTGAGCGGGCCGGCGGCGCTGGCCGGAATCAGCCCCTTGCCAGAGCTTGCGCAGGAAACGAGCAGCGCGGCCGCGAGACCGAGCAGGCCGGCGGCGAGCAGGCGCGTGAGGCGTGCCACGGTCATTGACCGTACTCGAGGCGCTCGGCGAGGGAATCTGGCAGGCGCGCCGCGCGGATCGCGGCCGCTGCACCCGCCACGTCGTAGTCGGCGCGGTGAAAGGAAGCGTGCATAGAGTCGAGGTCCAACAGTAGCCATGAGGCGCGTCGATCTCCGTCGCGTGGCTGTCCGACGCTGCCGGGGTTCAGCAGCCACTCGCCCTCGCTGAGGTCTAGCGTGACGCCCTCGCGCCGTGGCTCTCCGGTGGCGAGCTCGCCCTCGTGGCGCGCGAAGGAGAGCGCGACGTGGGAATGTCCGATCAGGCAGATGCGGTGGTCCTGAGCGTCGAGGCAGAGCTCGGCGAGCAGTGTCGAGAGCACGTACTCCCAGATGGGATCGCGGGGGCTTGCGTGGTAGAGGCCGATCGCGGAGTCGGCGCCGGTGGGGGCGAGGGTCTTGAGAAAGTCGAGGTTCTCGGGCGCGATTACCTCGCGCGTCCACTGTGCTGCGAGGCTCGCGCCACGTGAGAACTCATCCAAGGAGATCTCGCCGGTCACGGCAAGATCGTGATTGCCCGCGAGGCACACGGCGGCGTGCTTACGAGCGAGCTCGACGCAGGCATCGGGCTCGGCGCCGTAGCCGACAAGATCACCGAGGCACCAGAGCTCGGATGCGTCGCTGGCTGCGACCGCCTCGAGGGTCGCCTCGAAGGCCTGCCGATTGGCGTGGATGTCAGAGATCACGGCGACCTTCATCGTTGCAGGGTACGAACACCCCTATTCTCCAAGCGCCGCACAGGTCATCCCGCTGCAAGCGCATAGCCACGGCTCGCCCAGTCTGGGCGGCCATACGGCGGTGCGAGTGCTACTGCGGCTCGGGCTCGGCGCCGCTCTCGCTGCCGCCGTACTCAGGCAGGTTCTTGATGCCCTCGCGAGTGCGCCACTTGGAGTAGTTGTCCTCCATCGCGTCGATCAGCTCGCGCATGAAGCGCGGCGAGAGGTTGACCCGCGAGACAACGACGCCCGGGACCTCATCGGACTCGACCTCGTGGTCGACCCGCGCAAAGGTGACCGTGAACTCGTAGTCGGAGTGGCTGACGTTCGCGAAGTTGGCGTAGACGCCCCCCATGATCTCGGGGGAGAGGTGGATGTTTATGTGGCGCTCGGCGCCTGAGTCTTGGTCGTTCACGTAGCTAGTATCGCAATCCCCGAGTACGGACCCATGACGAACCCTTCCGACGATCGCCACTCAGCCCCTGTGGGGCCAATCCTGAACGCGCCCGCGACGCCGCTGGATCGACTGCGCGAGGTGGTGCTCGAGGTGGCGGAGGAGCTGGCCGGCGCGGCGAGCGCGGGCACCGCACCGAAGCCCGCAGAGGGCGCCGCAGGTGCACGGGCGCAAGGCCGTGGGCAGGTCACGCTCGAGCGCCCGCGCCGGGCGGAGTTCGGCGACTACTCGACTAATGCCGCGCTGCTGTTGGCGCCGCGTGTCGGCTCCCCGCCGCGGGAGCTCGCAGAGCGTCTGGGCGCGGCTCTGCAGGCGCGGCTCGGCCTCCAGCTCGAGCGCTTCGAGGTCGCCGGGCCAGGCTTCCTCAACCTGTTCCTCGCGGACTCCTGGCTGCGTGAGGCGCTCGCCTCAATGCTCGCCGCGGGCGCAGATTTTGGTGGCGGTGGCGCACGACAGCCGGAGCGCATCCTGATCGAGTTCGTCTCAGCTAACCCGACCGGCCCGATGCACGTCGGTCATGCGCGCAACGCAGCCTACGGCGATGCGCTCGCGCGCATGCTCGAGCGCCACGGGCACAGCGTCGAGCGTGAGTTCTACGTCAACGACGCCGGCTCGCAGATCCAGAAGTTCGGCGAGTCGATCCAGGCGCTCGCGCGCGGCGAGGAGGTTGCGGAGGACGGCTACAAGGGTGACTACGTGATCGAGCTGGCGCAAAGGATTGAGAAGGCAGCGGAGATCGAGGCGAGCGAGGTCGGTCGCGCCGGTCTTGCGGTGATGCTCGAGCACATGCGCGCCTCCTTGACCAGCTTCCGGGTGGGGGAGTTCGGCAAGTGGTTTCTGGAGAGCTCGCTCTACGCCGGTGAGCCCAGTCCGGTCGCGCACAGCCTCGCGATTCTCGCCGAGAAGGGGCACTCCTTTGAGAGCGATGGCGCGCTGTGGCTGCGGACGACTGACTTCGGCGACGACAAGGACAGAGTGCTGCTGCGCTCAAACGGCGAACCGACCTACTTCGCGTCCGACACCGCCTACCACCAGGACAAGCGCGAGCGCGGCTTCGAGCGCCAGATCGACGTATGGGGCGCTGATCACCACGGTTATGTGCTGCGGACGAAGGCTGCCTATGCGGCACTCGGTGGCGACCCGCAGGAGCTCGAGCTGCTGATCATGCAGCTGGTGCATCTGGTGCGCTCAGGAGAGCGCGCGCAGATGTCAAAGCGAGCCGGTGAGTTCGTGACGCTCGAGGAGCTCGTGGAAGAGATCGGCGTCGACGCGGCGCGCTGGTATCTGCTCGCCCGCTCGCACGACACGACCGTCGATCTCGATCTTGACCTGGCACGCGAGCAGTCCAAGGAGAACCCGGTCTACTACGTGCAGTACGCCCACGCACGGATCGCCTCGATGCTCGAGAAAGCCGGCGCCGAGCGCGTGCAGGAGGCAGTTGCCGGGGCGCCAGTCATCGCCGAGGAGCCGCTTCATCTGGCAGAGCGCGCGCTGATCGAGCAGCTGCTCGCTTTCCCCGCAGAACTGAGCGAGGGGGTTGAGCGGCGTGCACCGCATCGCATCGCCGCCTACGTGCTAGAAGTAGCGCAGGGCTTTACGAGCTTCTACAGCGAGTGTCGGGTGCTGGGGGCCGAGTCGCAGGCGCTGGAGTCGCAGCGGCTCGCGCTGTGCCTCGCGAGCATGCGCACGATCGCCAGTTGTCTTGCGATGCTGGGCGTGAGCGCACCCGAGCAGATGTAGCGAAGGCTCAGTCGAAGCGCGCGAGGTCGGCGTCGAGTCGCGCGGCGTCGCGCTCGGGGAGCGGCGCGGCGGCGGCGCTCGCAAGCGCCTGTGCACGAGCCTGGCGTCGCCAGCGCGGCAGGAGTGCCAAAAGCAGGGCGAGCAGAGCGAGCACGACGACGAGCGGGACGATGTAGGCCGAGGCATCGAAGCCGTGCGTGCTGGGAAGGCCAAGCACAGTTGGGCCGTATTGCCCGACGAGGGCGCGCTTGATGTCCGCTTCGTCGCGGCCCGCCTGGATGAGTTCGCGGATAAAGGCGCGCTCGCGGTCGGCTTGTAGCGACTGCGCGACGTTCAACGGGATTTTGCAGGTCACGCACATCACCTGGCGTTCGATCGCGGGCAGCGAGGGACGCGATGCTGCGCCAGCGCTGGCGACTGCGCCGAAGAGAGTCCAGGCCGCGAGCAGCGCTGTAAGTCCCGCGGTCAGTTGCTGTCGAAGGCGCGGTCTCATGAGCTTCGCGCCAGCGCGATGGCGCGCTCCAAGAAGGCTTTGTCGATCTCACCGCGCGAGATCGCGACGATCCGGCCCTGGCGGTTGAGGATGAAGCTCTCAGGGAGCTGGTCGGTGCCGTAGGAATGGGCGAAGGTGCCGCTGTTGTCGCGGAGATTGGGATAGGTGAGGTGGTTGTGGCGCACGAACTGGAGTGAGTCGGGGGTGGTGTCCTCGTAGGTGACCCCGAGGACGGTGGCGTTCATGCGCGCGAGGCTGCCTTGGGCCTGCTCGAGCAAGGGCGCCTCGACCTGGCAGGGTTCACACCAGGAGGCCCAGAAGTTCAGCACCACGACCTTGCCCCGGAGGGCGGCGAGCGTACCCGTGCCCGATCCCGTGAGCAGCGGCAGCTTGCGCTGGGCTTCCGGTGCCGGCGGGAGCTCGTTGAGGGCCGCACGCTCATCGAGCGTGCGGTTCGGCGCCTGTGCAGAGACTCCATAGATGAGCAGGCCGATCAGGCCAGCGCCGGCCAGCGCGATGAGTGTCGGGAGGATCCGGCGTCTCACGGCCACAAGGGTAGAGCGTGGTCGATGGCGGCCGCTGTGCCCGCGGAAGAACTGAGGGGATCTTTGGCTCGTCTTTGGGTTCCCTAAAGCTTCGCCCACCAAGCTGGCAGGACACCGACGCGAGAAAAGGAGCGCCGATGTCACAGAGCACCTTCATTACAACGAGGACCGTCTCAGGGGCCAGCCTGCAGATTGCGCGCGAGGAGGCCGAGAGACTGCTGCTGCAGGCCGGATTCGAGGCCCGCGAACCATCAGGCCGATGGGAGACCCCCGACGGTCGCACGCTCACCAGCGAGCAGGCGCTGCCCGAGGCGATGCCGATGCTGGCATCCGTCGCCTGAGTCGGGACGCTACAAGCGCCGCCGCGTAAGATGCATGCTCGTGCGGCGGTAGCTCAGTTGGTAGAGCGCAAGCTTCCCAAGCTTGAGGTCGCGGGTTCGAACCCCGTTCGCCGCTTACAAGCACCGGAGCGATATTTGGCTCTGGCAGCCGTCTCCAGCCTCAGGCTGTGGCGGGAAGCGCACGGCCAGACACGGACAGTAGCGGGTCAGGCGGACACCGATTTGCAGTACCACTGCAGTATCCGCCGCCCCGCCAAGCCCGAGCCGTTCGTGCGGCGCGTGCGGCATCGGCCGTTCGGCGTGGACTGGAGGGATGGCACGGGGCGCGCGGAGAACAGCACGGTCGTGGTGTGGTGCATGAAAGGCTCGTCCTCTGCGCCGGAAGGGGCCGAAGCTGAATGAGTCCGCCTGCGCATCAGCGACCGCGGCGGTGCGCTTCGTGTGTGCGGGCATCTCGCTCGTCTTTCCATCCTGACCATCAGCTACAAACTGCCCTGCGTGATGTCGTTGCCAATCGCGCGGGTAGGGTCTTGCTGCCCGTGTCGTCCGCCGCCCATGCTTTGCTGATCGCTGGACCCGTGGCGATAGTCGCCACCCCCACCGGCACCGCAGGAGGCGGACCGTGCGATGGAATGGCTCAGTCTCAGCGGCGACCTGACCCGCGAAAACGCGGTCGAGCAGCTGCTCGCGCCAAGCACCTCCGCAGATGCCGACAGCGAGCTCTGCGTACACGCCGGATCCGTTCAGCGCCTGGACACGGTTACCGCAGCCGCCGTCAGACTGCGCATGGCCCGGCACCATCGCGAGCACGAGCAGGGGACGGTCACGCTCGTGTTGCCGAGCGAGCCCGACCTGGCAGCGCGACTGTCGGCGCTCCTCGACCCACTGCCCGATCGCGTGAAACTCACCGGGCAGGTCGATGAGCGGCCGCCGGCGAACTACGCACTGGTGCCGGCGACAACCGTCGAGGATTCCCACGCCGCGGTCGCGCTCGGCGGCTGGACCTTGGATGCGTGCGAACGGGCGAGGATCTCCCGCAGGCGCAGCGCATTCATAACGGCGGCCGCGATGGAGCTCGCTGACAACGCCGTGGTTCACGCCCAGGCACCGAGCGATCCGCCGGTAGTGGCGCTGACGAGCACTGCTCGCGGCCGGTTCGTCGAGCTCGCCGTCCTCGACACTGGACGCGGCATCGCCGAGAGCGAGGACCCGCGAGATTTCCTGCGGGCGATTCCTCGGCGTGCTCTGGACGCCGAGCCTGGATTTCTCGGGTACATCCTTCAACGAGCGCGCGCCGCGCGCGTGCAGGCCCAGGTGCAGATTCTCGCCGGCACCGGAAGGCTGCTGTGGACCTCGATGCAACACCGCACCGTCGTGGGCCGCTATCTGCCGGGCACGACGGTCATCGTGCGCATCGCGGGCGAGCGGTCGGTCGATCGTCCGTCCGGTTCAGGCCAGGACGGGTAGCAAGAGAGGTATTGTTTCAGCGATGTCAGTGAAACGGGATGCGCTGGCGTTCAAGGTGCCTGGAAAGGTCCTTGGTACGCGTGCGCTCGGTCGTGAGGTCGCCGAGCAACTGCGCGAGCGTGCAGGCGACGGCGCACAGGACCTGTTCGTTGAGTTCACCGGCGTGCAGGTCGCCTCCTCGCCGTTTCTCGACGAGCTTGCCCTTGCGCTGCGCGCGTGGAACGCCGACCATCCCGATCGCTTCGTGGTCCTGACCAACCTGAACGAGGACGTGCAGGACACGCTCGGGCTGGTGCTCGAGCGTCGCGACATGATGCTGGTTGCGGTGGAGAAAGGAACGCTGCGGCTGATCGGCGGGCGTGCGCATCTCGACGAGACACTTAAGGCGGCGCAAGAGCTAGAGGTATTCACGGCCTCTGAGCTCGCTGAGCAGCTGGAACTCAAGCTTCCAAACCTTCATCAGCGTCTCGTCGCGCTGCAGGCCACCGGCGCGGTCGTGCGCGTGCGCCCTGACGGAGCCCCGCAGCGTCCCGTCGTGTTCGCCACACCGCAGTCCGACGAGCTCGCTGCCTGCTCCTAGCTGCCGAGGCGGCCCGTGACGAGTCCGGAGATTGGCCGTGCTACATTAGTTCAGTGAGTTCATTGAACTAAGGAGCCGCGCATGACCGACAGCACCCTCAGCCCAGAGCCGAACGCCAGACAGGCCGTCACGATCCTCGTCAACGACCAGCCGGTGACGCTCCAGAAAGACCATGCGACCGGCCATCAGATCAAGGTCGCTGCCGGACTGCCCGGGGCCCTGCAGCTGCATGGCCCCGGCGGAGAGCTCATCGCAAACGACGAGCGAGTGGCGCTTCAGGAGAACGAGCAGTTCACGACCGCACCGAAGGCCGTCAAGATCCTCGTCAACAACAGGGCCGTCGAGGTGCCCGGCCACGAGGTCACCGGCGCGCAGATCAAGCACGCCGCGGAAGTCCCTGCCGACTTCAAGCTCTACGGGCCCGACGGCACCGAAATCACCGACGAGCAGACCGTCAAGGTCAAACACGACGAGCGGTTCACGGCTATCTCGGGACAGGACGTCTCGTGAGCGTCGCGACGATGCCCGCCGAGATCGCCGGTGCCGTCGCAGAGCTGCAGGCCGCGTTCCCCGATCGAGTCCAAGTTCACGAGGACCCCGCAGGCACGATCGTCGCGATTACCGGCGTGACACTCTCAGAGCGCTGGAGCCCCCGCACCGGGACGCTCTGGTTCTTGATCCCCTACCACTACCCGGACGCGGCGATCTACCCGTTCTACCTCACCGGCGCGCACCCCACCGGCGGGATCATCGGCGGTCTGCAGGAAGTCCCCTGGCGCGGCGAAGCCGCCGTCCAGGTCTCGCTGCGCCACCGCGCATGGAACCCCAAGCTCGACACCGCGCTCGGCTCGGCGCTACAGGCACAGGCATGGCTCGCGGCGAACTGAGCGAGCTGCGCGTCTCGGCAGGCGACTACGAGCGCCTGCACGCGCACCTATTCCCCGGCGACCACGACGAGCACGGCGCGATCCTGCTCGCCGGTGAGCACCACGCCGCTGGCCAAAGCACCCTCGCGGTCCGCGAGACCCATCTGCTCGAGCCGGACGAGTTCCCGCCCGGGACCCACGGCTACCGACAGTTCGCCGCAGGAGCGCTCGCGCGACTCGGCAACCGCGCCGCGCAGGAGCGTCTGGCGATGGTCACCGTGCACAGCCACCCCGGCGCGCACGAGCGCAACGCTCTGTCTGGCGACGACTTGGCCGCACACGAGCGCGTCTTCCCGCATCTGCTCGACATCACCGGCGCCACCAGCGTGACCGGCGTCGCGCTCGGCGAGGCCAGCGCCGCCGGAGAGAGCTGGTACGCCGACGGCAACCGCCGAGAGCTCACCCGCGTGCAGGTGATCGGCGCCAGCATGCGGACCCTGCGCCCGCGCCCGCCCGAGGACCGCAGTGGCGATCTCGAGCGCTTCGATCGTCAGGTGCTGCTGTTCGGCGCCACCGGACAGGCCCGGTTGCGCAGCCTTCACGTCGGCGTGCTCGGTGCCGGCGGCGGCGGCTCTATCCTGATCGAGCAGCTCGCGCACCTCGGGGTCGGGCAGATAACGGCCGTCGACCCCGACATCGTCAAGCGCCACAACCTCTCACGGATCATGGGCGCCTCAGAGCGCGACGCGCGCGAGAAGCGCAAGAAGGTGCACGTCGCACGCGATCATGCGCAGCGGATCGACCCGAGCATTCACTTCAACGCGATCGACGGCGACATCAGCCACTCCCACGTCGCCCGGCGGCTGCTCGACTGCGACTACCTGCTGCTCGCGACCGACACCGCGACCGCACGCTTGGTCGCAAACGCGATCGCGCAGAGCTTCCTGATCCCGCTGATCCAGATCGGCGCGAAGGTCGAGCTCCGCGCCGGGGGTGAGATCGAGCAGATCTACACGGCCGTGCGTCCCGTCCTGCCTCGTCACGGATGCCTCTCCTGCGCCGGGCTGATCGACCCCGTCCTGCTTCAACAGGAGACCGCGACGCCCGAGCAGCGCGCTGAGCAGAACTACCTCGGCCAGGAGGACGTCGCCGACCCGTCCGTCACCACCCTGAACGCCGCCGCCGCGGCGGGCGCCCTGAACGCGCTGCTGATGTCCGTGATCGGCCAGGCCGACCCATATCTCGCCGAGCACCGGATCACGCTCATGCGCGAGGGTCGGGTGCTGACCACCACCCCCAAGCCCGACCCCGACTGCCGCTGGTGTGGGGAGGGCAGCGGCTCTCGCTACGCCCGCGCCGATGTGAGCCTGCTGCCGTTGCGCCCGACCGTCGAGCCGAGCAGCACGAAGCGCTCCCTCGCCCGGCGGCTGTTCGCGGCGATCCTTCGCCGCTGAGCTGGCCCTCGGCTCGGACGCCGCTACCGCTACGGGCTGCGCCCGTCTGGACGCTTGCTCGCGCCTTCATCTCGCTTCCGTTCCCGACGCTATGCGTCGGACTGCGGCCTGCGGCTGCCCGCTCGCGGCTCGACGACGCTCCCCGACTCACGCAGCCGGCGCACAGGCATCAAGCTCAAACAGACTAGATGCTCACCTGAGCGGGCGCTGTGGACGCGCTGTGCAAATTCGTTGGCCGGTTTCGTGCGGTCGTGGTCTGTATCCGTTGTGATGACCGCAGCCAGCATCGGTGCCGCCAAGGGCGGCGGGTACGCGCGCTACCTGGAGTCAAAGACCGTGGAGCCAGAGCGCGGGGACTACTACCTGAGCCCCGACGGGGAGCCCACCCAAGCTCCCGGCCAGTGGCTCGCGAGCCCTGACACGCTCGCGCGGCTAGGGATCGAGGGCAGCTCGATCGAGGGCCCAGAGTTCATCGCGCTGATGGAAGGTCGCCACCCTCGAAGCGGTGAGTTCCTTCGCCGGGCGGGCGCCACCGGCGGCCGTGGCGGCGGGATCGACCTGACGTTCAGCGCCCCGAAGTCGGTGTCTGCCGTGTGGGCGCTCGGGGACGCGAACCAGCGCCGTGAGATGGAGGCGGCGCACGCTGCGGCGGTGAGCGAAGCGATGGCTCATCTGACCGAGACGGTGCCGACCGTGCGCCGCCGCTACGACGGGCAGCAGGTCGAGGAGCACGCGCGAGAGGTCGTGGCCGCCGAGTACCGCCACACTACTTCGCGGGGTGTCCTTGAAGGGGACGCGCCGGACCCGCAGCTGCACAGCCACGTGGTCATCACGAACGCGATCCGCGAGGACGGGAAGATCGTCGCGGTCGCTTCCAGGCCGATCTTTCGCTCCGCGCGGGAGGTCGGTGCCTACTACCGCTCGGCGCTCGCGCACCAGCTTCAGCAGCGGGGTTATGCGATCGAGCGGGGCACCGGCAAACATGGTCGCTACTTCGAGATCGCTGGGGTGCCGCGTGGTCTGCTCGACGCCTTCTCCGCGCGCAGCCGCGAGGTCGCCAGAGCCGCCGAGCGCTTCCGTGCGCAATGGGGTCGCGCGCCCGAGCGCGGCGAGCTACGAGCGCTCAAGCTGGAGAACCGAAAGGCGAAGGTGCTCGTCACGCGCGCCGACCTGCAAGTGGTGTGGAACGAGACCGCCGCGCGCTTTGACTTCGCCGGCGATAAGCCCACGCGGCTGCTCGGCATCACCGCCGAGCCGCCGCCGGAGCGTGCCCTCGAGGATCGCGTCGAGGAGCGCCTGACCGAGCGCGCCGCGACGTTCGAGCCGGGCGAGTTTCGCGCGGTGCTGCTCGAGCAGTCCGTCGGTGAGCTCTCACCACGCGAGGCGCTTGACTTCTCACGGGCGATGATCGCCGAGCGCCGCGTCCTGCCGTTGGAGGGCGGACTGATGACGACGCTCGCGGTGCGCGCCCGCGAGCAGGCGATCGAGCGCAGATTCGCCGGGCTCGCCAGCGACGGTGGCCGAGATGTCGGAATCGAGGCCCGCGCGCTCGCAGGCGATCAAGTAGCCGAGCGGATCGGGGGACGCCTCAGCGCCGAGCAGGCTCACGCGCTCGAGGTCATCACCGGCCCCGAGCGCGGCGCGATCCTCGTCGGGCCGGCGGGCACCGGCAAGGGCGTCGTGATCGACGCTGCCGCCCGTGCCGAGCAGTACGGCGGCCATCAGACCCTGGGGATCGCGGTGTCCGGGTCCACCGCGCAAAGGCTCGGTCAGGACAGCCCCGCGCTCGCCGGTCAGACCTTGACCCTGGACGCGCTCGTCTCGCGCGTGGAGCGCGGCCAGCTCCACATCGACAGGGACACGACGATCTACTTCGACGAGGCCGGCATGGCGGACACCGACCGCCTCGACCGGCTCACCGAGGCCGTGGAGCACAGCGGGTCAAAGCTCGTGGCGATCGGCGACGCCGCGCAGCTGCCCTCGATCGGCGCGGGAGGCATGTTCGAGCGGCTCGCCCTGATCGCTCCAAGCGCGGAGCTATCGAACATCCGCCGGACCCTGGACCCCGAGGAACAGCGCGCGTGGGCGGACCTGCGCGCCGGACGATCCGACAGGGCGATGGCGCACTACCACTCGCGCGGGCAACTGCATATGGAGAACACCCGCGATGAGGCCGTCGAGCAGGCCGCGCAGAACTGGGCGGCGCTCACCGAGACTCACGACCCGAGCGAGGTCGCGCTGATCTCCGACGCCTCAAACCAGGAGATCCACAGGCTCAACGCCCGCGCCCAGCACTTCCGCGCAGAGCGCGGCGAACTTGGCGAGCTCGAAGTCCCGGTGCCCGGCGTCCACTACGGCATCCGCCAGGGCGACCGGGTAGCGATGATCGACCAGCACCACGAGCCGGGCGTCGAGCGGATCGAGAACGGCAGCCGCGGCGAAGTGCTCGATGTCACCCCCGCCGGGGAGGTGCTGATCGAGTTCGACGTGACAGGCCGCAAACGAACATTGGCCGGGGACGATCTCGGCCGTGTTCGCCTTGGCTACGCGCAGCACATCCACCGCGCGCAGGGCGCGACCGTCACCCGCACCCTCGTCGTGACCGGAGGCTGGCAGACGAGCAAGGAGCCCGCCTACGTCGAGGCCTCCCGCGCTCGCCAGGGCACCGACTGGTTCGTCTCCCGCGAGGATCTCGGCGTTGAAGGGCGCGACACCGCCCGCATCCAGCGCCTCGCCGAGAACATGCGCCGAAGCCACGCGCAGACACCATCGCTCGCGCATCCCGAGCTGGCAGACCGCGACTACGGCACGCACTTTCACCGCTCGATCGCGCCCAGCCGCACCAGCCGGATACCGGGGATCGTCCGCACCATCAATCGCATCGTCAACCCACCAGCACAGGAGCGAACACGATGAGCCACCGAATCCAGATCGTCCTACCCGACCCCGTAGCCCAGCAGCTACGCGAGCTCGCCGCCGGGGCCGACACGCCACCCTCCACGCTCGCCGCACAGATCGTCTCGGGCGGCGTGGCGCTTGCCGCCAAGGACGGCAAGGTCCGTCCGCTGCGCCCTGCGCCGGTGCTCGTCGGCGGCGATGGCAGCGAGCGAGCGCCGTGGCTTGAGCCCTACGGCGGCGACGCCGACTGGCGCCAGCAGATGTGGGGCGCCGTCGTCGCGCTGCATGGCCGCTATCCCACTCAGCTCGAAGCGCTCAAAGACAAGTGGTGGAAAGACGACTCGCAGACCGAGACGCTGTGCGCGCTCGCGGTATGGCGAGCAGAACTGGATGAAGCCGGCCAGGACCCCCGCGACGAGCTCGCCTTTCAGAACCAGCTCGTCGACTACTCCCAACTCCTTAGCCGCCAAGGCGGCGGCGTCACCAAGGCATGGAAGCCCGGTGCGCCGCCGCCGGAGTGGGCCCCGAAGTAGCCGCCGAACCAGCCCGACCGTTACATCTTTGACGCGCTCTGTGTCAGCTTCGCGTCACACCCTCACAACGCTGCACAGGCTTTGTACGGTCGGTCCACAACTGCACATTTTGGCCCCAGCGACAGCGCTAACTGCCCTGGGGCCGTGACACAGGAGAAGGAACCTCCCATGCCTAAATACCGTACCCCAGACGGGTTGGAGGAGCACGCCTGCATCGACCGGGCCGTGCTCGACCTCATGGTCGATCTCGAGAGGCAGCGGCCGTGGGCCGAAGACGAGATCGCCCGCACCATCAGCGTCCCCGGCGATGTCCGCGACAGCCTCCGGCGTCTGCGCTCCTCAAGACTCATCCACCGTTGGAACGACCTCGCCGTCGCATCGCGCCCTGTCGTGCGCTTCCACGAGATCAACCACGGCGGCGGTGTCCCAAGCCCCGGTGATGTCGAGGAGCGCCATTGGGACCGAGCAGTCCTTGAAGGTCTGCTCGTGCGCAGCGCCGATGGGCAAGGGCCGATCACCGAGCAGCAGACCTACAAGGCGTTCGCTGCCAAAAAGAAGAAGAAGCGGCTCGCAATCGCCGACGCGCTGAACCGGCTCGACGGTGCCGGTCTCATCGAACGTCGTGGCGGGCGCGCGATCCCCTCAGAGGTCGCGCAGCGCCTCGACGAACTCATGACGCTCTGACGCGGGGTCAGCCATGCGCGTCAACGAACTGGCCTTGAGCCAGGCTGTCCTCCCCAGCCTGGCCAAGGTCGGCATCCACAAGGTCGAGCAGCTCGCCGGGCACCGTACCGGCGAGCTGCTCCGCCGCCCCGAGTTCAGCAGCGGAGTCGAGCTGTACGAGTTGATCTGCGAGCTTCACCGCCACGGCCTGACACCGTTCTCCGGCCACGGCGGACACGTCCAGACTGAGCGCGAGCTGGAGATATTCCGTCTCCGCGCAGTCGAGGGCCTGACCTTCACCGAGATCGGAGAGCGCGTAGGTCTCCACCGAACCCGCGTCGATCAGCTTCTACGCCTGCACTTTCGCCTCAACGAAGTGCCGGCGGCCGCCAAGCGGAGAAGGCGAGCGCACAATGACTGATCGGCCGCCGCACGAGACACGCCCGAGTGCGGGTCGCGAGCCAATTCTCGTCATCGAGGCCAATGCGGACTTCGGACGGGCGCTCGTCGAGCAGCTCGCCGCCGACGGTCATCCAGCGGAGCTTGCCCGCACCGCCGGTCACTCCGAGATCGCAGCAGGCGTCCGCCCACCACAATTGGTCGTGCTCGGAGAACTCGACACGCCGCGGGGCACCCTCAACCTGCTGGAGACCATTCGCGGGCACCACTCGCAAACATCCCAGCCGCAGACAACCTCCCCGTGGCCAGCGAGCCTCCCGGTGATCGTCCTCAGCTCGCGGACAGCCGAGCCCGACATGCTGCGCGCGTTCGAGGCAGGCGCAGATGACTTCCTAGCCCGCCCCGCCCGCTACCTGGAGCTACGAGCGCGCGTGCGCGCGCTACTGCGACGGGCAGCCGGCAACAATCAGCGGGTAGGAGGACTCCAGATCGGCCCGTTGACGATCGAACCGGCCGCCCACGCGGCGAGCCTTGCAGGCAAACGCCTGGAGCTACGCCGCCAGGAGTACGAGCTGCTGCTGCATCTTGCGAGCGATCCCCGACGGGTGTTCCACAAGCAAGAGCTCCTAAAAGCCGTGTGGGGATACCGCTCGCCCGGCATTACAAGAACCCTCGACAGTCACGCCAGTCGCCTACGCCGCAAGCTCGGCGCCGCCGGTGAACGCTGGGTCATCAACGAGTGGGGAGTCGGCTACCGGCTTATCTGAGCCTCGTCCTGCGCTGGCCCTGAGCACTCGGTGGGTGGGGAGTAGCCTTCGGTGCGGCCTGGTTGACGTTGACCACTCCCGTATGCGGCCTATCTTCGTCCGCCTCCCTGACGGTGCATTACTCGCTGCCCGTCGTTCACGATGCGACAAGAGAGGACCACCTATGACCGAGAGCACCGACATAGAGCTGCTGCACCGGGCCTGGGAGGCAATGAGTGTCGAGGGGGACCTGAGCGTCTTGGAAGGGGCGCTCGACCCGGAGGCGAAGTGGCGCGGCGTCGAGGACGGGCCGTGGATATGCGAGGACCGCAAGATGATCCTCAAGGTCGTGCAGCGCAACCTGAACGGCGGCCTCGTCGGGCGGATCGAGCAGACGGTCGAGGTTGGCGAGCGGATCGTCGTGGCGTTCCGTCCCGCCCAGCCCCGAAACGACGAACGGCCGCTGGATCAGGGCATTGCTTACGTCGTCGTCACGATGCGCGACGGGCGCGTGATTGAGCTTAAGGGCTGTGCCGACCGAGCCGCCGCTATGACCTACGCGCAGGCCGGTACGGTGCAAGGCTAACTACTGCTCGGATGCGTGACAAGGATGGGGTGCGGTAATGGAGCGCGTTGACGGGGAGTTGATCTTCTCGGCGTCTGACCTGATCAACCATCTGGAGTGTCCGCACCTCACGCAGCTCGATATCGAGGTTGCGCTTGGGAGACTTGATCTCACAGAAACCAGGTCTGATACGACTGAGCTCGTTGCGCGTAAGGGTGATGAGTATGAGCGCGACTACCTCGCCCAGATCATCACCGACGGCCGCGAGATTGTCGAGATTGACGGGCGAGCCGGGTCTCGAGGGCACGCGCCTAGGCGCGCAGCGCACGGTCGAGGCGATGCGGGCCGGGGCCGAGGTGATCTATCAGGGCGTCCTGTTCGACGGGGTCCGCTGGCGCGGACACAGCGACTTCCTGCGCCGCGTTGAGCGCCCGTCGGATCTGGGGTCGTTCAGCTACGAGGTGGCGGATACGAAGCTCGCGCGGCGCGTGAAGCCGTACTTCCTGCTGCAGCTGTGCTTCTACTCCGAGCTGGTCGAGGCGATCCAGGGGGTCGCGCCGGAGTGGATGCACGTCGTGCTCGGGACGCGCGAGTCGCAGTCGTTTCGCGTAGCCGAGTTCGCGGCCTATTACCGCAGCGTCAAGCATTGCTTCGAATCCGTCGTCGGCGCGGCTTCGCTAGCAAGCGGGTCGGTCGGCCTCGGCCTGTCGACTACCTACCCGGAGCCGGTGGAGCACTGCGCGCTATGTCGCTGGGAGGAGCACTGCGTCGCCCGGCGCGAGGCCGATGACCATCTGAGCCTCGTCGCCAGGATCCAGCGCTCGCAGTGCATCCAACTGGTGGAGCGCGAGATCACAACCGTCACACAACTCGCCACCGCGGAGCCCGCGAATCGCCCGCCCCGGATCGGGACCGCCGCGTTCGAGTCCCTGCGCGCGCACGCGCGTCTACAGGTAGACCAACGCCGCAGCGGGAAGTTGCGCTACGAGCTGCTTACGCCCGAGGAGGGCTGTGGGTTCGGTCACCTGCCCATGCCGTCTGAGGGTGATGTGTTCTTTGACATGGAGGGCGACCCGTTCTTTGACGACGGTCTGGAGTACTTGTTTGGCGTCGTCCTGCTGGGGGCCGACGGACCGCAATTTCAAGCGTTCTGGGCCACCGATCGTTCGACCGAGAAGCAGGCGTTCGAGCAGTTCATCGACTTCGTGATCGAGCGGCTCGAGCGCTTCCCCGACCTGCACGTCTACCACTACGCCCCCTACGAGGCAACCGCGATCAAGCGTCTGATGGGTCTGCACGCGACGCGCGAGGACGAGGTCGATCGTCTGCTACGCGGCAAAGTCCTGGTCGATCTCTATCCGGTCGTGCGTCAGGGGCTGCGCGTCGGTCAGCCGAACTACTCGATCAAGAGCATCGAGGCGTTCTACACGAGCAAGCGGGACACGAAGGTCTCCGAAGGCGGCGACTCGATCGTCGCCTTCGAGCAATACCTGGAGACCGGCGATCGTTCGCTATTGGAGTCGATCGAGCGCTACAACGAGGACGACTGCCGCTCCACGCACCTGCTGCGCAAATGGCTGCTCGCCCGCCGCGACGAGGCGATCGAGACGTTTGGACAGGAGATCCCGTGGAGACCGCCACCCGAGCCCTGGGCACCGGACCCCGAGCTCCAGGCGGAGCTCGACGCGCTGCACGCCGCGCTCACCGTCAGCATCCCCGACGACGCCGAGGGCTGGGACGACGATCAGCGTGCTCACTGGCTGACGGCCCAGCTGATCGACTACCACCGGCGCGAGGCAAAGCCTGGGTATTGGGCCTATTTCGAGCGCCTGGAAGCCGATGAGGAACAGCTGACGGAGGTCGACAACGAGGCTCTTGGGAGACTCACCGTTGCAGACGTCGAGCCGATCCCGCTCCCGTCGCCTTCGCGCTCGGTCATCCACACGCTGCGCTTCCCCGCGCAGGAGCACAAGATCGCTCCTGGCCACTTCGTCGACCCGGCGACCGAGAAGGGGCTGACGGTCGAGTCGATCGGCAACACGACCGGAACGCTGCGGATCACCCGTGCGGCCTCCCGTATCGGCGAGCCCCTTCCACGCGCGCTCATACCTGGCAAGCCATATGGCACCGACGACCAGCGTGGCGCTCTGCGCCGGCTCGCAGGCGACATCGTCGAGCGCGGCCTCAACGCTCCGGGTCGCTACAGCGCGCTACGCCAGATCCTACGCGGAGAGATCCCGAGCACCGTGGAGTGCTCACATGGCGAGGCGCTGCAGGCGGGCGCCTTCGACCTGGAGGACGCCAAGCTGATCGCGGAGGGCCTGAGCGACAGCTACCTGTTCGTCCAGGGGCCGCCCGGCTCGGGAAAGACCTTCACCGGCGCCCACCTGATCCTGCGCCTCATCCAGCAGGGCCACCGCGTCGGCGTAGCCGCCGGTAGCCACGCCGTGATCCACAACCTCCTCGCCGAGGTCGAGAAGTACGCCGCTCCGGACGAGCCTTTCGCCGGACTGAAGAAGTGCGGCAGCGATGGCAGCAACAGTTACGAGTCCAAGCACGGGCTGATCGGGAACTCCAATGAGATCGCCGATTTCGCCGGCGGCGGCTGCGAGCTCGTGGCCGGGACCGCCTGGCTGTTCTGCCGCGAGGAGATGGACGGGACGCTCGATTACCTGTTCATCGACGAGGCCGGCCAGATCTCGCTGGCGGACGCGCTGGCGATGGGCACGTGCGCACACAACGTGATCCTGCTCGGGGATCCCCAACAGCTCGCCCAGGTCTCCCAGGCGGTCCACCCGCCAGGAGCCGGCGTGTCCGTGCTGGAGCACCTGCTAGGCGAGCACACGACGATCCCGTCCGAGCGCGGGCTGTTCATCGACAAGACCAGAAGGATGCACCCGGACGTCTGCCGAGTTCATCTCGAAGGCGATCTACGAGGACCGGTTGGAGTCGTTCTCAGACTGCGCCAACCAGCGCGTCGACGCCCCCGGCCTGCTCACGGGTACGGGCATCAGGTATGTCCCGGTGACCCACGAGGGCAACACGCGCGAGTCTCCCGAGGAGGCTCAGACGATCGCGTCGCTAATCGAGGATCTGCTGAAAGGGCAATACACCAAGCAGGACGGAACTCGTGAACCGCTCGAGCCCGAGGAGATCATGGTCGTCGCCCCGTACAACGCACAAGTACGCTGCCTGCGCGAACACCTCGCGAAGGGAGTGAAGGTGGGCACCGTCGACAAGTTCCAGGGTCAGGAGGCGGCGGTGTGCTTCTTCTCGATGGCGACGTCGAGCGGCGAGGAGATCCCCCGCAACCTGGAGTTCTTGTTCAGCCGCAACCGGCTGAACGTCGCGATCTCCCGCGCGCGGTGCCTAGCCGTACTCGTGTGTAACCCAGAGCTCCTGCACATCCGCTGCCGGAATGCCGAGCAGATGAGCCTCCTCAATGCGCTTTGCTTGTTTGTCGAGATGGCGGGGGAAGCCGACCGTTCAGTTCGGCATTAGCCGCTCCATCCAGAATGAGCCTCCCATGAGGTGATGGATCAGGTCGGGCAGGTCTCGGCTAGGCAGGTCACATCTCGGCCGTGGCTCAGCCTTGACACCGCTCAGTGGTGGCCTGTAAGCGCATTGCGTCTTGCCGCACCACAACCACAGCGGCGCTTCGTGCTGCCTGACCGCAGCCAGGCGAAGGTCATTGCAGAAGCTCATTGCTTTCCTTCTGGCGCATGCTCTCATGGCGCAGTCGTTGGGGTCGAGAGGCTCTACGGCTCCGTCCTGCGACTCGGCGAGCGCATCGATCTGGGCGTCGGCCACCGAGCGCGCCGACGGGGCGAACAAGTGTTCCGTCCCAAGTGCGGTCTACAGTCGACCAAACGAGTAGGTGCCACCTGACTCAGGAGGACCCAAGGCGCGGAAGAAATCTAGGTCCGTGTGCATGAGTCACATCTACTCATCCCAGAACACACTCACCCGATTTTGAGGTACTGTCATAATGAAACCGCGTCGCGATATCGCCATATGTCCGACCCAGTATTCGATCCTCGACCCCGATCACGCTGATGTTACCTGTGCTGTCTCTGAGTCGAGTCCGCAGCTACGTGTTAATGACCGTATTGTCATCGTTGACGAGGCCGGAGACTTGGTTCACCCAGCCTTGTGGCGCATTGTCAGCGTTGAGGCTACCCCGGATCAATCATCGAGTTCTGACGATGCTTCCTCGTCCTGTCTCTGTCGATGTAATCGTGTTGGAAAGATCAACGATCCAAACGTAGTGCGCATGCTGCCCTGAGGCGGCCGACAGTCGTTGCGGCTGAATCACGGTCTCTGCGCAACAAGCCGCCGTCGTGAGATTTAGGCGATCAGGGATCGAGGCCATTGCATCGCGAGGAAGCTAGCTGGCCTGTCGTCCGCGCTGGGCGGCACAATAGTCGCTGCAATGCCTGCCTCGCCCCGATCTCCCCCTTCGGACACCGGCAAGCCCGGAGTACCGCTCGCCAGACTGCTCGCAGCTGCCGAAACAGCTGGATATGCCGTCGAGCTCAAGCAGGCCGTCTCCGCGCACGGTGGCGTGAACCCGACGCGGGTCGATCTCCGACACGGCCCGCGCTTCGTAAGGCTCCTCGTCTACTCGTGGTACATCACGCTGGAGGGAAAGGGCCGCCAAAAGGACGACTTTCGCATTCAGACCACGCGAGTACACGACGGGCCTTTGATGAGTGAGCGAGGCCGCGTGTCCGTCGGCGTTGGCCTGCGACTCGAGGATGATCTCTTCATCGCGTTCGACGCGTGGGCGAAGCGTTTCTCGGGGAAGTCGACCAGCGTGCACACGAAGCGTGCCTTCATCGACGAGCTACGCACGAGCGGCTACGAGGTAGGGGGCATGAGGCACGACCCCCGCTGCGGATTCGACGCCTCGCACGTCGATGGATTCGTGAGATGGGCGCACGAGATGGGAGCCACCAAGGTGGCCGGGCTCGTTCCAGCCCGCTGGGAAAAGATCGACGACGACAACGCCACAGTCATCGGCAGCGTGAACGCACGGTACGCCACCGGAAGGCTGAGGACCGGAGATCGCTTGATCATTTTCGCCAAGAACAAGACGCCGGCTGATCCAGGACTCTGGCAAATTCGCGAGCTCCACCCGATCGAGGAGAGGACCGCGAACGATCGGCCTCGATGGCTCGTTGAGTTCGCATGCCGCCGGGTCGGCAAGGTGGATGACCTGGCAGCCGGTACGATCGACTCCCTGCTATGAGCGCCAACCCCCTGTCGCAAGCCGCTGCCAGCGGTAAGGTCACGTACTTCGATCACATCGAAGCCGGTGACTACCGGGCGGCTCAGTGGACCGCCGAGCTACCGCTACTAGTTCCAGACCTTGACGGCCTACTCGCGGCGATCAAGAGCGAAGTGGACGGGCGAGGGCTCCTATTCCCCGACCCCGAGTCGCTGATCGAGCGACTCGTGGTCGCCCTCCTCGCGGGTCACGTGATCCTCGCCGGGCCGCCGGGCACCGGCAAGACGACGCTAGCCGGGATCGTCGCGAAATGCTTCGGTTGCTCATACGACACCGAGACCGCGACTGCTGACTGGAGCACCTTCGACGTCATCGGTGGGCTGCAACCAGCAGTCGGGCTGCACGACACCGAGGTGCTCAAGCCATGGCTCGGGCACGTGCCGCGGGCTGCTCTGCGCTGCGCCGACAGGATCGCACGCCATGAGGACGATCCAGAGCTCTATCCGAACCAGGCACATTGGCTCGTGATCGACGAGTTCAACCGTGCGGAGATCGACAAGGCCGTCGGCCCGCTTTACACCGTCCTTGGTGGCGGTGGTGGACCGGAGCGTCGCAAGCTGCCACTGTGGTTTGGCGACAAGCCGGAGACGCAGGAGTGCTGGATACCGGAGCGCCTTCGAATAATCGGGACGCTCAATTCCGTTGACACTGCCTATGTCTATTCACTGTCTCAGGGTCTGCAGCGCCGCTTCCAGTTCGTCCACATGGGTGTGCCCGAGCAGGGACAACTGGAAGCCGAGATGGCGACAGTAGTCGCCCAGGCGGCTGAATGGTGGGTCGGAACCTATCGGCTAGATCTCGACGAAGGTGGCAAGGACGCTGAGCGCCAACGACTGAGCAAAGACGCAGATATCGAGGCAGCAGTAGCGCGACTGCGGGAGATCATCAGTTTCCTGCGCTACGACGAGAGTGTGGGCTGGCCCGTTGGTACCGCCCAGGTGGTTGACGTCGCGCGGCAGGTCGTGGTGCGCTCCGCGCGTAGTGGCGCCTCCGACCTCATCCCGGCTCTTGATCTGGCGCTGAGCGACTGTCTAGTCCCGCAGGCCAGCAGTCTGTTGCGCAGCCAACTTGACGCCATCGAAAGCCGACTCGCCGAAGGTGGCGACCTGCCACGCAGCGAGCGCGCTCTGCAGCGAGTCCGTCACAGCCAGCAGACCTCCTTCGGCTGATGCTGGCGGCTGAGGAGTCGATCCCTCCCGGCCACCTGAGTCCGGAGAGTCGCACGACAGCTACACAAGCCGCCATTCGGCTGCTGGGAACCTACTTCGCCGACGCGCCGACCTGGGATTTGGAGCACCGCGATGACGTGGCCACGGGCTCGGCTGATGACGATGCTCTGGCCCAGGCTCTGCGCCTGCGGGTTGCTCTGGCTGCAGCCCGGCACTTGGATGGGCTGTTGCGTGACATTGCGGGCGACCTGAGCTTCCGCTACCGCCGTATCCATGACGAAACGGTCGGCATGGTGCGCGGACGTCTGCATGTTCAGCGGTACCTGCGCTCACAGGGCAGGCGGGAGGCACCGCGACGCTATCCCGTCACTGTCGTCGAGCGCTCTCATGCCACACCGGAGAACATCCTCGCTCTTTACGCCACCGGCTGGGTGCTGCGCGAACTGGATATCGGCGACGTCATCGCCTTGCCACCCCACGCGCCGGAGCGCCGGGAGATTCACGAACGACGCATGTCGCTGGCTCGGACGCTCAATCATCCGGTGTTGGCCGAAGCACGTACCGGCGCAGAGGCGATCTGGCGCTCGGGCGGTAAGGACGCACTACTCGACGCGGTCGAGGCGCGAGTCGAGGGCGGCCATCTGGCCCGCCCCGAGCCCTATGGCACATTGGTCGAATGGGTGCGTAGCTTCGATCCTGAAACACTCCCCGAGGCCGGCGAAATCGAGTGGTCGTTTTACGACGACCGTTTCGACACAAAGCTGTTTGAGATTTGGATGCTTGACCAACTGGAGCGCGCGCTCGCGCCCAAGCTGGGGAAGGCCGTTAGCCGCCCCCTGTGGGATCGCGGCATCAATCCCACGTTTTTGTGGAAGCAGGGTCCAGCCACCGTAGCGCTGCATTTTCAGCGTTCATTGACCGGTGGTACAACTGGCTCCGTCTGGCGGCGCGTTGATCCGCCGGGCCCGTTTGACGGGGTGCCGGATATCACGGTGGTGGTATCAACAACGCGCTCTGGCGAGTCGCTGGCTTACGTCGACGCCAAGCTGCGTCAGCGCGACCAGCGTCCCACGGAGGAGCTCTACAAGTTGCTTGGGTACTTCGACAACACTGGTAGCGAGGCGGCACGCCGCGGGGCCATCGTCTACTACAAGCGCGACGGGCTCGCGGTCGAGACGTTCGTCGACAACGTCGAGGGGCGCATGCTGGCTGTCGGAGTCGAGCCTTCGAGCGCCGACCATAACGAGGGCTTTGCCAAGATCAGTGAGCTTGTCCTCGAGATGCTTGCTGCTTCGGATCCAGAGGCATTCTCTACCCCGGCAACTGACGAGCCACTCGATGAGACTGCGGTGGCCGCGATCCAGGAGAAGGTCGTCAGTGACCTGCTGCTGCGTGCCGATGCGTTGGCGTCGGGCACGCTGGAGCCCTACCGACAGCTGCTCTCTCAGCAGATTCCCGCCACATGGCCGTTGCTCGATGACGACCTCAGAACCATCCTGGTGACGGCCGAGTACTTTGGAGCAACTGCTCCGGACGCCGCCGATCTCTCAGGGCCACTACTTGGACTATCAGCCACCTGTGAGCGTCTGCTATGCGGCTCAGGGACCCTGTTCGATCGCGTTGGGTCTAGCGCTGGCGGAATTCTGCGCACGCCGGTCACACTCGGTACAGCCGCGATGTGCCTCAAGTGGTGCCGCAAGCCGAGGGAGACTGACCACCACGCGGTGCAGGGCATTATTCAAGCCGAGAATGCCATCGACTACCAAGCGCTGCTGGAGATTGGACGCGAGCTTTTCGACCTCAATGACTACCGCAAGGCGGCAGCGCACACCGAATTGGTGTCACACGCTACTTACACCAGCGGCCGTGCTCTGATTCTCGGCTCGGGCGAGCAGACGACTCCGGGGCTGTTGACGCGGCTCGTTCAGGCGCTCGGGGTCGGCTGACGCCACAGACCCTGCTCGTCGGCTTCGAGGTGCTCCTGGCAGATACGGCGCACCAGCGCGTAATGACCGACCTCGAGACCGATCGTTCCGTTGAAGTGCTCTCGGACAAGCAGAGAGTGCAGGAACGGCAGCGTGCGATGGCGGTCCATCTCCGCATCCTCTCCGATTGGTGGCAAAGCGGCCAGATGGGCGCGCAACACAGCGGCGGCATCGCTGAAGCCGCCGGGTGGCTTGGGCCGGCGGCGCTGCTTGCCGGGCTTGTGAAGGTTGAGCACCACGTCGAAAGACGCCACGTCCTCATTGCCCGACCGACCCTTGTAGCCCTTGTGTGACTGCTGTGTCTTGTCGAGGTAGCTGGCGTTCGCTAGGTCGAAGCCGGCGTGCTCGGCAGCGGTTCGCAACGCTGCCCACACCTCGGCGTCGGAGGACTGGAAGACGACCGTTGCCCAGGCGTTTGGCTTGAGCACTCGCTGGATCTCGGAGAAGGCGCTCTCCATCAAGGTGGCGTAGTCGTCTACCGTCTTGCCGCCCGCTGCGGGCCGCAGCGAGCGGTTCACGACTGCCTCTTCGGCTACCGGTGTGGTCTTACCCAGCCACGACTCCCAGACGGTCGCGCAGTCGGCGTAGAAGATATTGGAGCCGAACGGCGGGTCGGTAAAGCAGTAGTCGATGCTCTTGTCTGGCAGCGCCAGAGCTCCAGCTGAGCCCTGCATCACAGTCAAGGATGACGAGGCGCAGGACGACTCAGCGTAGAACCGAGTCAGCTGACTGATCTTGTGGGCAAAGACAAATGCGGGATTGGCCTCGATCGAGAGCTGCGGTATGTAGAGCGTCCCGGTGAGCGGTCGCTGACCACCGCGTGCGTTGTATCGACGCATCCGCGTGGCGTGCCAAGCCGTGTTGGTGAAAGCAAACGCCAGCGCCTGACGCAACCGTAGAGCCTTCACCTGCTGTATCTCGCGCCACAAAACCGCCAGCGCGCGGCGGTTGCGCGTCGTCCAGAAGTCGGCTACGTCGCTTACGCTCTGTAGGTGCAATGCGCTGCGGATGTACATCTCACGATCGGGGCCGAGCGCCACGCTCGGATGCCAATCGTTCATGGCATCCTTCTCGATGCGTTTCAGGCGCTTCAGGTCAACTGGGCGGGGCGCGCGCTCGAAGCGTCCATTCTCGTCCTCCACCAGCATCCAAGCCGGCTCTGAGCCCAGCCGGTCGGCGGACCGCTTGTCGATCACATTCCCACACTCAGGGCATGGCCACTCTTTTGCCACTGTACCCCGAGCTATGTCCGTCGCGTCGTCCCAAAGCCGTGAGGCATGACCACATGCAGAGCAACCGACGATGGTCGAGTGCAGCGTCCAACGGATGGTGCCAGAGCTCCGTCCGCGTCCCGGCGTGGCGAACAACTCGGCGTACTCATCGGCGATGTTGACCAGAATCGATCGGGCTGCCTCCTGCAACTCGCCAGGATCGCACGGCTCGCAAAGATTCCAGGCGAGATGAGCAGCGCCATAGGACAGATCGTTGAGGATCGCGTGCCGCCCTAGGCGACGGGCCGCGAGACCGGTCATGCCGGATCCGCAGAAGGGATCGAGCACCAAGCCACCTGGTCGCGTATGGTGCGCGACGTATGGTTCGATTGCCTCGGCTGGCACCTTAGTTGGATACGAATGCGTGTTGTACGCGGGAGTGTTCTTCCTCCCTCGTGTCGGTCGCGCGAGCGGCTCGACATCGACCGGCGTGAGGTTCGAAGGCTCCGCGACCAAGTTGCCGATATTCGGGTAAAGGCGTTTGAAGGTGGTCGGAGATTTCACAACCCGTACCTCACAATTGCCGTTGCAGGATGTCGTGGACCTCACGGAGACCTACCGGTCGCGCCGACCCGCGCAGGAGCCGTGCATTGACGTCCGCAAAAATCGCACCGGCGGTGACGCGGCCCTGGACGCGGGTGGCCGCGGCAACTGACGACCGGACCGCCTCCTCAGGGTTGATGACAGGTGCCAGACGCTGGGTCGTCGGCTGGCGAGAGAATGTCAGCACGACATCCGTCTCGGCCACCATCTCACCGGCCTGCTGTCCCTTCACCTGCTTGAAGGACGGCTGACCCTTGTTAAGCGTGGTGGCATCAGCGAAGCTGAGACCGGCGCCAACGGCCGCGTCGTAGACAGCGGACCATGTCGTAGGGTCGCTGGCCTGGAAGACGACGGTGGCCCGGCCATCGGGCTTGAGGACGCGGCGTACTTCCCCGAAGGCCTCGCGCAGCAGATCCCCATAGTTGTCGACCGTCTTGGGTTTGTCGCCACTGCGCACCACGATCGCCTCCGACGAACGATCCGTCAGATCGTCCAGCCACGCCTCCCACAACAGCGAGACATCGCTGTACACAATGTGGGAACCGAACGGAGGATCTGTGAAGCAGTAATCGATGCTTTCGTCACGTAGCGGTAGGGCCGTCGCGCTGCCCTGCAAAACGGTGACTACATCTGGTCGTGCCACACCCGAGCCGAACAGCTTGGCGACCGCCCGCGTCTTGCGCTTCCAGAGCGAGAGGACGTTCCACTCATAGCGGAGGCTGGAGATATAGAGAGTGCCGCCGAGGACATTGGTCGGACGCTTGGCGTTCCACTGATAGCGACGGCTGGCCCGATTGGCGATCGCGGTCAAGGAGAATCGCAGCGCCGAGCGCAGCCGGTCGTCGGACTCCCGGCTGGCTGCATCCCACAGCAAGCTGAGTGCTGCCAGATTGCGAGATGAGTAGAAGTCGGCCACCGACCTGATGCCTAGGTCGTCGTGCCCACGACGCCACATCGGGCGCGAAGCATCGAACGATGTCCTCGGATACCACGGCAGATCATCGACCTGCAGGTCGGGACGGAGATCGTCGGAGGCGACCTCGCGCACGACTCGCTGCCGACCGCTCGCGCTGAGGTTAGCCTCGACCGCTGTCTCACCGACCAGCGCCAGCTTGGCCTTGGTGGCCCGATGCCCACAGGTGGAGCAGCAGATACTGCGTAGGCCGGTCTCTCTGTGATCCCAGAGGACGAGATCCGTAGCGCACATGGGGCACCGGCGAATGTCGCTCCAGACCAAGTACTCGATTTGGGCCGGACGACCTTCATGGTGGGTGGCGTAGAGGGCCGCCACCTCGTCGCCTACATCCGTCAAGACGCGACCGACCGCCGCTTCGAACGCGCGAGGATCGCATGGCGTTGTGTAGTTGCCCGCAATGTGTACTGCCGCCGGGCTGAGGTCGTTGAGTACGGCGCGCCGGCCAACCATGCTGGTGGCTACTCCTGTCATGCCTGAGCCACAGAAGACGTCCAGCACCGTGTCGCCCGGCTCTGTGTTGTCGAGGATGAAGCCAGCTATCGCCTCGGGCGGAATCTTGGTGTGGTAGCTGTGGACTCCGTACAGAGGGCCGCTTCGCCGAGCTACGAGCTCGTGCGAGGGGATCTCAAGACCCTCGGCTTGCAGTTGCATAGAGGGCACCCCGTGCAGTCTCTCAGTCCGATCAGATGGATCGCCGAGCCTGCTTGGCCACACGTCGTCGAAGCGCATAAGAGTCGGCAAGTTGGAATGGACGCGCTTTCGCGGACGGTCGCATGATCTCTGCAGCCAGAGCCTGGCGTCGGGGTCGTCGTGCCAGCCTCGATTGAGCTCACCCAACCGCCAGCCGCATCTCGCATGCCTGGGGTACCGCTGCGACGACGAGACCTAAGCCTGCGGCACCCCTAAATAGCAGTGTCGGAGCCGAGCTCATCGGGTCCAAACCCAGCGATCGATAGGCTCGTGAGCGCATCACGCACCGGGCTCGGCCAGTCACGGACGCCTCGATCATGGAGCGCCTCGGCGATCCGGCGCGGCTTGTCGCGTGCGTTGACTGAGATGCCAAGCTCAGCCTCCAGGCTCGGGCGCACGACGAACAGGTTCTCTGGATCGCCGATCGTCTCAGCGATCAGCTGGTTGAGCGTGGTCTCGGCTTCATTCTGGGCCACTATTGCCGCTCGTGCATCGTCATCACCGGCGGGCTCGTAAATGTCTTGGTCGTGCAACGCGAGGACGGGAATACCGAGCGCACGACAGACCCGAGCCACGAACGGGATCGCACTCTTTGAGCCGCAGTCGACGACGGCGAGGTCCTCGGCGTCGAGGTCGATGCCTTGGCGATCGGCCAGCATGCGGATCGCGATGACATCGCCGACGCCCTCGACGAGCAACACTCGGCGGGCGAAGAAGGCTTCGCTACGCGCGGACGTGAACGCAAGCAGCTTCTGTGCTTCCCGGCGCTCGGCCAGGAACGCACGATCGCCGTCGTCCGTGACGGCGTTTACGCCGGTCATGCTTCCCGGCTCACGACGAACCAAGCGCAGTGCCTCGAAGTGGGTAACGTCGGCAAAAATCGGCGAATGCGTCGAGTAGATGACCTGGCACTGCCCCGTCTCGACAAGCTCGATGAGGAGCCGGTGGAAGTACCGCTGTGCCTGCGGGTGGAGATACATCTCCGGCTCCTCGATGAGCACGGTGCCGGCGGGCACACCCAGCTGGCGAAAAGCCTCGAAGATCCCAACGACGATTGCGCTCTGCACGCCGGAGCCCAGATCCTCTGCAGGCAGCTCGAGTCCATGCTCCAGGTAGTTGAGGCGCAGCGTACCGAATGGGTTTGCTGGGTCAGCGAACCCGAAGCGAACATCAAGATCAGCAATCGCCGTCGAACCCAGGAAGCCGAGCATGCGTCGCGCAGACACCGAGATCGTCTCCTCGATCTCTTGGACGCGTGATGTGCGCAGTGCGTCCATCGCGGATTGGTAGCGCTCGCTAAACGCTTGGAGGTGAGAGATGCCCGGTTCAAACTCGATCTCATCCAGTTGGCGGCGCACTGGCCCGAGAAGGCGAGCCAAGATCGAGCCGCGTGTCCAGGGCTGGTGTTGGGTAACGCTTCTGCGGTGATCGATGAAGAGGGCGCGGGTTGCGTCCCTCACCTCCGACGGTACGCTCGTCAGCGGCCCGAAGTTCGGGCCGCCCTTCCCGATGTTGAGCGCGACGATCGGCGGCTTCCCGTCCTTGCTTAGCGGCACGTACGTGCAGTGCAGGTCGCCTGGCTCTCCTCGCTTGGTGTGGACCTTGTAGGGAGCTAGCCGAACCTCAACACCATGGATCTCGTGATCCTTGTTCTGCTTGTCCCGAAAAGGCACTGGAGCGTCGAGGCGCGCGCGGATGGTCAGCTCTTGCGTGTCATCCAGGCGCGTGAAGTCGTGCGGAATCGCAAAGCTGCCGAGACTCGGATACCTGGGACCTAGGGCGATGTCGGCAGCACGAAGCAGAGAGCTCTTACCGGAGCCGTTCGGACCAACCAGCGCGACCAATGGATCGAACTCAACCTCAAGGCTCTCCAGTGAGCGGAAGTTGCGGATCACGAGCCGCTGAAGCACATCCTTAGCGTCGCACACTGCTCCACCCCCTGCCGTCCTCGCCCACATTCCAGAGCCGCGCTGCCACACCGGCACGGGTCGGCGGTATGTTCTCGTCGATCACGCGATGCCCAAGAACCCGCTCTTCTCCACGTACCGCACCGGCGAGAATCGCGTCACTGCCTCGATGCTGGCGGTGTTCGAGCGGATCGACGCGAGCATTCTCGAGCGCCTACTTGCCGGGGCGTCAGGGGAGTCCTCGCTGACGTTCGTCCGGTTCGCCAACCAGGTCGGCGGCGTCGCCGGATCGGTTCCCGATGCCGCGATCTCGGCCAGCTTCCACTACCTTTTCGAGGTCAAGACCGAGCTCGACGCGCTCCGCGGCAAGCAACTTGAGAGCCATATCGTCGGGCTCACTGGAGCGTTCAAGGATGAGCGCTTGTTTGTGATAACACCCGATCCTGAGCAGCCGCGGCTCATCGAGGATCTCGCGGACACGCCCATCACCTGGTTCAACTTCGCTCGCCTCAACCAGGCGATCGACGAGTTGCTCGACGACCGTACTGAGATGATCTCCGAGCAGTCGAGGTTCCTCCTGCGGGAGCTCCAAGCCCTCTTTGAGCACGAGGGTCTTCTGGAGCAGCTCGACACCGTCGTCGTCGCGGCCAGGGCAGCCTACCCCGAGTATGGGCGACACTCCGCGTATGTTTGCCAGGCCGGGCGGGCTTTCCGCAAGGGCCTCAAGCGCATGGCGTTCTACACGAGCGGGGAGATTCAGCGGGAGGTTCCCGAGATCCTCGCAAACCGCGATCCGGTGGTCTTCAGCGCCGAGGAAGCCGAGCGCTATAGCGCTTCGGACGACCATACCGACCAGACGATCGGGCGCCTGATCGATGGGCTGCTCGCTGACAGCCCACGTACGCCGGGCGACTCCTACCAGGTCTTCCTCCTCTCCCGACCCGAGGATGAACGGACACTCGTGCTGCCCCATCCGATTCGCAACACGACTCGCGACCACAAGGGCAAGCCGTGGGCGTGGACGCTCAGTCAGCGCTACATCCGCTCGGACCTGCTTGAGCGCGCTCCCGAGACAACCGACGAGCTCGCCGCGAATGGCGGTTAGCGCCAGACTGCAGATCTGACATCGCCACCTGTCTGCCGCCTCGCAGCCGACATCGCGTGACCGGCGTGGATCGAACCCTGCACTGCTTGGCGCACACCTGGCGCACACCTGGCGCACATCTCGACGGGAAACGGGGGGGAAGCTGGGGTAGGTGCTGGAATCCAGAAGGGCCTATTTTGCAGGTGTTTCCTGCCTTTTCATGCCCTGCGCTACCCGCTCATTCCCACCCTCAACCGTCTCGACAAGGCGGGTCATCGTCCCCACGCGAGCGGCTGCTTGGACGAGCCAGTCGACGGGCATTGGGCCGGGTGAACGAATGTCACCCCGGCGCACCGGTAACCATTTGTGCCTAGGCTGCCCTGTTTCGTCGTTCAGCGTCTGAGCGTTTGGCGAGCACGGCCGCTCGAGCCTCCCGCCACTGCTGATCCAAGGGTTGCGGGCCGACATGTTCGAGGTCGTCGATCTCGTAGCTGTAGTGCTGCGAGAGCATTTCGAGGCTCGTCCCGCACTGACTGGCGACGGACTGCGCGTTTTCGGCGCGCAGGCGCGCAGAGATGCCGCCGCGGCGGAGGCTGTACGGCGTTGCGCCATTCATGTTCGCAAACGCTGCGTCGCTGTTCGCCACAGCTTCAACGGCTGGCTTCATACATCTTGCGCGCCACTGTTGGGCCTGATTGGAGCTCATGTGGAAGGCCCCGGTGTCAAGCTCGCGAACGCCGTTATGTGGCCCGGTCAAGTCGCCTGGGATGACGAAATCGACATCGCGAGCGGGGTGGCCGTGCTGGCGCAGGATCGCGCGCCACATAGCGAGGTCCGCGGTGAGTACGGCTGGAACCCGGACGGTTCGGCCCATTGCGCGCTCGGTCTTGCCCTGATAGTCCAGTTCGTTCCAGCTCAACACCTCCGTGATACGGGCGCGCTCGCTGTCCGCGAGGGAGAGCCAGCGCACTCCGTAGACCTCCTGGTTACGCAACGCGAGGCCGAACTGCAGCGAGACGAGGATCGCATCCCGGTGCATCAGAATCGGCCTACCTGGGTGGCGTGTGCCCTCGAGCATCTCGGCTCGGATCAGCTCGACCGCCATAGCCGAGAGTGCCCAACTGCGGATCTCATCGCCGTGGCGGCGCACTGACGTGCGGCCTTGAGTGCCCCGCATGGACTTGCGCCGGATACCAGTCTTCTCGTTGGCGAACAGGCACCCGTTGGATTTGATCTCAGGCACGAGCTCGGAGTTCGCGGCCCACGAGAGCACCGCCGACAGGACGCGCCAGGCATGGGCGCGGGCTGACGGCCCCACCTTGGAGTGCTTCATCGCCTCTCGAAGGGCACGAGGGGCGTCAGGCCCGTTGAACTCCGTGGCAGGCTGCGTGGCGAAGCGCACGGCATAAGGAGCCGGCGGCCGCGGCTTGCCCTTGTCTGCCCCAGGCATGCCAAGCAAGTGCCGACTAGCTGAATGGCGGTAGGTACGAAACGTAGACGCTGACAGCCCGTCCGCTGTTTCGGGCGCGTTGAAGGCGAAGTAGATCTGGATTACCTCACCGATCGTCTTTCCGGCGGTGTCGCCGGTAGCGTCGCGGGCATCGAGGTCAAGCAGGAAGCGCTGCAGGCTGTGCGCACCTCGCCGCTCGGCAGCGATGTACTCCTGCATCCATTCGTTGGCGAATCTCGCCGAGGGAAAGGCCTTGCTCCTGACGATCGCATTGTGGTCGCGGAAGCCAACCCGATACGACTTCCGGCCGCTCTTCGCGACATAGGGCCATTGCATCTTCCACGGTCTAGCCATTGCCTACGCGAGCCCCCTCTACCCGAGAGTGAGGATGGGAGCGATCATGAGAGCCGCTTTCGCAGGGCCCGCAGCTTCCCTATCGACAAGTCGTAGTCGCCAGTAGCCTGTGTGCCCAGGCGAGGCTGCTTGCTGGAGGACGACGGGCGTTGGCGCCGCCGACGCCCGCTCGCCTGAGAAGTCTGAGTCAGATCGGCGCGCCGTCCTGCGTACCCACCCCTGAGGTTGGGATCGTTCGCCTGCCAGAAGTCGGTCAGTGCGCTCGCTGGAACCCGATAGTGGCCGCCGGGAAGTCTGCGGTACTCCAGCAGCCCTGAGGACAGATATCGCCGCAGCGTACGCTCGTGGACACCGAGCGCGGCCGCGGCCTGCCTCGTGGTCAAGAGGTCGCCTGGGGGAGCGGACGCACTCGCCGAGATCGGGATTACTCGGCGCTGCGGGTCGCCGAGTGCTGAAGTAGGGTCGGGTGGGCGCAATGGGGTCTGCATCGCTGACAGTGGCGGCGTCGTGGGGGTCGTTCGGGGTTACAGACCCCCAGCGCCACGGACCGGCCAACGAATCGAGCGTCTCCTCTTCCGCTGGCTCCGCAGTAGGACGTCGAGCGCAAAGGGCGCTCAGGCGTGAGTGGACGCGTCCACGGCGCAAGCGCCCTGAACGGCAGGGCTTTGCAGTACCCGTGCAGTACAGGGATTCAGTCGGGGGGCGAAATATACGTGCTTTGCAGGCCATATCTGAGATATGGCTGCGCGCTTCCCAAGCTTGAGGTCGCGGGTTCGACCCCCGTCCGCCGCTTACGGCTCCAGAGCCAGATTTGGCTCTAGCATGCGCCACTGCGGGCATGCTGTGCTTGGATTACCAGCGGACATACGCGGACAATAACGGGCAAACCGGACACGGATCTGCGGTAACGGCGCGGTAACGAGCGCGCTCTCACAGATCGGCTCAGAGGCTTCGCAACACGGAAATAGCCACACGCTTGCGGTGCGGCTATCCCTGACGATGCCGCTCCGCGATGCTGAGCCTATTTCAGGACAGACGCTGCTCCCACGAAGTCGCTGGTCTCGCGTGAGTGCGTCTAAGTGTCCGGGTCGGGGTTCTCGTGCTCCTGTTGGGGCGAGCTGGCTTCTTGGCGCGATGCGAGGTCGAAGTAGAGAAGCGCGGTCGCGAGTGCCCCGAACGCGAGCGCGAAGGCATGAAGAAGGACTCCGCCGATGAAGGCGGCGGCGAGCGTGTCGTGGCCGGTTACGGCGGCTCTCGCGATCAACTGTGGGACCCCTGTGATGATTCCGATCAGGATGCCGAACGCGAACAGGTGGCCATAGACGCGTGCGGTGAGCGTGCGACTGCGACGGAGTGCGGGTAGCCATCCCTCGTGCTCGATCGCGGCCGCCTGAACGGCGACATACCAGCGGAACGCGAGAATGATCCCCGGAACGATGAGCGCCACGAAACCTAGCGCGATCCCGAGTGTTGTCATGATCGCGGTCGCCGCAGCCGTGGGGAGCACACGTAGCCCGCGGACCGCGATGTCGCCCAGACGTGGAGTGCGCCCGGCACGAACGTCAGCGACAGCATGAATGTGCAGCGCGGAGATGAGCGGTGAGACCAGGAACATCGCGAGGACAAAGTTGACTCCCAGGCCGCTGTCCTTTGCCAGAGGCCCAGAGCCTGTGGCGATCAGAACAAACAGGTCATAGGGCACGACTACGCCGAGGGCGAGCGCAAGGAAGAGCGCCGGGTAGCGACGGTACAGCTGAAAGGTCTCCCCGACAACGGTCCGCGCGAGCTCAGGGTCGCGCAGCGAACTCCTCTCCTCAAGCACGCGGACAGTATCGAGCTGCTTACGGATGGCTAGGAGCGTCGGGCAGTTGAGGCACGGATTGCAGGAAACTCCTCTTGAGAGCTTGGGCTCCGATGCGTCAACAGGGGGCGTCTGGCGACCGGCACGTGGGGCTAGCGTTCGCACTGCTGTCCCCAGCTTCCCCCGCCGTCGATCACGACTTCGTGGACTCGCCCGTGCCTCCATGCGATGCCGGTGCCTGGGCCTCCGGGCAGGAGAGTCGTGAAGACTTCATGGTCGCATCGAAAGACGTGCCAGTTATGGGCCTTTAGGAGCTTTTCGAAGAACCCGACGCCCCTGCCGAGGTGGTGACCGAAGAGGACTGCCGACGGCGAGGATGTACTGATCGAGTCCACGACGTTGGCCGGGCCTCGCGGTGAGCCTTCGGCTTCCCCCTGCTGGGAGAGTCTTGGGAGAGTGCTCGACGGCCGCCAGTCCAGTGCTGCGGACACGCGCGCGGGCGTAAGCGTTGGCGTTCCCGACGTCCTTTGCTCGAACGACTGTCCAGAACACAACACGTGACTAGTGGGCAGGTCTAGGTTGCCTGACTGCTCGTGTAGTCCTGTCAGTCAGAACTCCGTGGGCAGCTCTGTCATTTCGATTAGGAGGTTAATGACCAATGAAGACGCTACTTGGGACGTCACGTCCTCATCCTGTGCGTTATGTGCGAGCGACACTCGCGGTGGCTGCACTTGTCTGCTCTCTTGGAGCGGTGGCGGGTGCCGCAACTGCCTCGGCATCGACCGAAGCGTATTGCGCACCGTGCTTCTCGGGAAGCTACGGCATCGGCATCGCAGATGGCAACGCGCACTTCATCACCCGAAGCTACGCGCATGAGACGAATGTCGCCAACGCGTGGATCTGCGCAGGTGACAATCAGACAAAAGAATACGTCTGCAACCCGAACGAAACGTGGCGCAACTACGGCGGCGGCTCGTTCTTGAACGGTTCTTGGATCAACCACTACCACGGGTATGTAGAAGTTAACGCTCACGTCGATTTCTGACGCTGGCAAGCAGAAGGAGGTCAGTGCCGGTTACATAAGCGAACTAGGAGAACACAAGAAAATGTCACGAGTCAAGAAGATCATTTCACTGCTGGTTGCCGCTGGAGTCGCAGTGATGGCGGCGACCACCATGGCAAGCGGCTCAACCCCGACGTCGGCGGCCTCCGTTCCTACGGGGGAAGGCATGGGGCCAGGAGTCGCGGCGGCGATCAGCGCGTTTCGTGCGCCCATCAGTACGGGCGACCAAGCATCTCTAAGGCAGTTCCAGGAAGCTCAGGCCGCTTCCGAACTAACGCCTGATCCGACGATCCCCTCGAATGGGGCCGACCTTGCTCTCGCAAGGCCCGCATCGATCGTCGGCTCCACGGCGAAGGTTTGGATTGCGCCTGCAGGTGAACGAGTCTGTGCGTTCATTCCGATGACCTCGGGCGGCTATGGCGTTGGATGTGCCTCGCTGGAAGCCGTAAAGGCGGGCCAGGCAGTGTCAATCATCGCGAAGGCGGATGGGGAACCAAACGCCACCGCGACCGTTGTGGCGATCGTCGCTGACGGTGCGAGCGGTCCAAGCGTGGTGGACACTGGCGGTACTCATTCAGATCTTCCGACGGAATCAAACGTAGCGGCCGCTGTGCTACCCGCGACCGATTCAGTCGTTACGGGCCTGGGCACGGCCAATCTGAGCGAGTTCACGAAGAAGGCAGAGCTCGACGGCGCGGTAGAGCGTCGCGGCAATGTCCACCGGATAGGGGCCGACGCTGCCGTAGCGGCGGTCCCTATCCGCGCGTTCAGGGGCCCGGATGTTCGGACTCTGCCGCGCGGCCCGACCTAAATACGGGACTAGACGGCGGAAGGACTCGGGCGTTGGGATGTCTCGACCGAACATCGAGATTTTGGGCGATGCTTCCCGCGACGTGGCCATAGGCGACGAGCCGGCTTTCGCTGATGACACGGGGGTGCTCAGGGTTGCTGATGTCTTCGATCGCTTGGACGGTGGGAAGAAAGGTGTGAGGATCGAGCAGCAGCACGAGACGTTTGGTGGGACTTCCGAATCCGAGGCCGTTGCTCTCCAGGCGCCACAGCGTCTGGCCGTCGTGGCGAACGCGGCCAGCTAGCTTGATCCGCCCCGAACTGTAGAGCTGCCGGAAAAGCGCGACCCCGTCGAGGCCGGAAACGGTTAGACCGTCGAACGCGAAGGCAACCTTGGAGGTCGGTCCACGGTCGGTGTAGATCGTGCTGGGTGCTCCGCTAGACCACGTTTCCGCGAACTGAGGGCTCGTGACTCGTTCCGTCGTCTGCGATCCAATCGTGATGAGTTCGCGCTCCTTACCAGTCGCGCTATCGATCCACTGCTCCTGACGAAAGACCGCACCACGCCCAGACGCTCCCCGAGTCTCGAATACCGCATGGAGCACCCCTCCCCCTGGCGAGGTGGCGGCGTAGGCAGCAGCAGCGACATTTGAAGCCGGTCCAGACGCCCACAAGGAGAGCAGCACCGCTCCAACGGCCAAAGCGCCCGCCACGAGCGCGCCCGCGAGGAAGTGCTGCGGCCTATTGGCACCCCGGTATCGAGCATGAGGGCTCACGTCTCCGACGCGGTCAAGCATCTGTTGCACGGGCGCAACCGCAGGCATCTCGATAACGGGGTTGGCCGCTCGAAGGCGGCTAGCTGCAACGGTGGTTCTCATTGAAGACCCTCCGAAGGTTGAGGAATGGACGATTGAGGTGTTGGACTGCCGGAGGACTCGGCAGTCTCAAGCGCGCTCGCCAACCGGCGGCGGGCTCGGAGCAGTCGGACGCGCGCTGTCGGCGCCTTGATCCCGAGAGCAGCAGCAGCCTGCGTCGGCGTCAGGTCCTCCCACGCTATGAGCAGCAAGAGCTCTCGGTCAGCGGCACTCAAGCTATCCAAAGCGGCGCGCAATGATCCCGACTCGACTTTCTGCGCTTCAATGTCGATCACGGTCGCTGCGAGACGGTCGGAGAGGGCGTGACGCCTACTCTCGCCGCGACGCCGCGTGCTGAGCGCACGACGCCCGATCCCGAACAGCCACGGCAAGACATCAGCGGGCGCTTCGTCAAGTCGGCGCCAGCAAACCAGGAAGACATCCGATACCACATCGTCAGCCATCGACGGGTCGGCCCGTCGCAGCGCATACGACTTGACCGCAGGCGCATACTGGCGGTAAAGCGCCTCGAAGCGTGCTGTCCTGTCCATGCTCTCGTTATTGCCGGCCACTGCCAGAGCGTTACATACGGCTGAGCGCAGTTGCCTGAACGACGCCCTGACCGAAACTTCCGAATTGAGCGCTCGTCCTCGCCTGCGCCGAGCGAATTCTTGATGCAAGTACCACAACGCGCCTCCTCAGCGGCTCAACTCGTTGCAGCGACGTCCCTGACGGATCTGTCGGCGCGCGGACAGACCCGTGAGCATCGTGGTCGGAAACCTCGCGAACATCCGGACTGCAACTCATCTGGCCGCCACGCGGTCCACGCGAGCCCTCGTTAGCGCCACTGTCGCGGCGGCGCGAGCGCCGGAAGTCGGAAACGCCGTGGCTTATGTCCGAGGCTAGATATCCACGCCACATTTCTCGTGGCGTGGCGATCAGCTTCGTCGCGTGCGGGCTCAGCGCGTCCTCCTTCGCACACTAGACCCTGGAGATCACTTGAAGCGATCGACGAGTCACAGGCAGAACGCGATGGCGACGAGCCCGCAAGGAGCGCGGACAGCTGCAGATTCTATTGTCCGGGACTATCCTTGAAAGCAGAACTCGGCTTCTGATAGCTTCGCCCCCGAAGTGGCGTCGGAAACGCGAAATCACGCCATCCTCAGCTAAAGCGAAAGGTGGGGCTTATGCACCGAGTTGGTAGACGGCCGTTCGTTGGCCGGATTGGGCCATCGATCGCCGCAATCGCTCTTACGGCGGCGATAGCTGCACTCCTCGCGGTGCCTGCTCTCGCGGAAAACCCGCTTTATTGCAGTGAGGTAGCCGCTCTGAACGAAGGCTGTGCCGGTCCGCACGGGCTTATGCATGTCAATGAAGCACGCAACGAGAGCGGAGGGACGATCTATATCCAGTTCTGGGTATCGGGCTTCGGGTACAGCGAACCCGCCTTCGCGGTTGGAGGCAATGTCGCCAAGCAGACCTTGACGATCGAAAGGGAAAGTTTCAACAAGTGCTGGAACGGCACGAATGCCAAAAATACGATTCACTGTCGCTATGAACTGTGGAAAACCTGAGCGGAGTTAACATGAGACGCTTTCTTATTACAATTGTTACTGCAGCGGCAGTCGCGACACTGTTGGCTGTCGTCGTCTCGCAAGCGGCACCCTCAACGAGCACCCCGAGACTGATCCGCTCGACGCATCAGCGACTGGCAAGCCGGTTCTCTGTCTTGCGCTCGGCCAGGGCCGCCTCGTCCTCAGCGAGTGGTATGCCGACGTCCACCGTGAAGAGTCTCACCAAGTCCGGGACACTCGTCGCGGAATTCGAACTGGAACCTGAAAACGCAGTGCCGGTCGAAATCGGTGGCAGCAAAGCTTGGGTAGTTCCAGGTCGCGCCGGAATGTGCCTTGCGGTGTCAGGTGCAGTCGTCGTAAATGAAGTGTGCGGTCCGATCAACAACGCCGAAGCTGGTCGGTTGTTCATGGTGCGGCTTCCGAGCGCTGGGCGGGTCATTGTATCCGGCGTGGTGCCAAACGGAGCATCGGTGACGGTCGCTGGCACGAGCGGACCAAGCAGGAACGTTCCTGTCGCTAGCAACGTGTTCAACTACGAAGGCACCCCCGTTCGAGCCGTTTCCGTAACCCCGGTCGGTCGGCCAACAACGACGACGAACATCGAAGCGCCGACCGGATAAGGCGCGCGCCGCCTTGTGAAGAGAACGACGAATCGCCACGGATGGCTGATTGCGATGAGAGCGGCGCCTCCTGGGGCGCCGCTTAACAGGTCGCCCTCAGCTTCCGTGGCGATCGTGCGCCCGCACGCTCATTCCGGCTCGCGATCTCGCCTGGCCCCAGGACACGCACGGCTTGACCACTCGACGCCGGGCCGGTCTAGGCTCCGCACCCGAGCTGGTGGTCTTGACAGGCAGGGATTGTACTGCCATTGTTAGTACATGGCTACGGTAAAGGGACAGCGCCTGCAGATCCGCGTCGAGCCGGCCGAGAAGGCTGTGCTCGAGCGTGCTGCTGCTGCGTCGCATTTGAATGTCTCGGCGTTCGTGCTGCAGGCAGCGGCTTTCAGGGCGGAGGAGGTTCTTGCGGAGCGACAGAGCATCCGGCTGACTCCACAGGCCGCGGAAGCGTTCAATGAGGCGTTGGAAGCGCCGGCGGGCGTGAACGAACGGCTCGCGAAGGCACTTCAGCGTCCTCGCAAGTTCACGTGGCTTGACTGAGCTTCGCCGTCCCGCTCTGCTCGACCTGGCGCGGCATGACCGCTCGCGGTTTGCCTCGGGTGGTGATGCGCTGGACGAGTGGCTTAGCCGCTATGCCGGGCAGAACCGCCGTCGAGACACGGCCGCCACGTGGGTCATCGCTGATGCTGAGAATGCAGTCGTGGCCTACGCGACGATTGCGATGAGCGCGATCGATCGCTCGAACGCGCCTGCGAGCGTTGCTCGCCAGGCTCCGAACCCGGTTCCGGCTTTGCTCATCGGCAGGCTGGCTGTCGATCGGCGCTACAGCGGTCTTGGTGTTGGCACCGCACTGGTGGGCCATGTGCTGGCGACGGCGGTGGAGATGAACGCCAAGGCGGCGTGCCGCGCGGTGGTCGTCAACGCGCTGCATGCCTCAGCGCGTGGCTGGTGGGAGCACCTGGGCTTCAGCCCGTTCGATCCAGCAGACGAACAGTCACTGGATCTGTTTCTGCTGACCGCGGATATTGATGCGACGCTCCGACGCTTGAGGTAGCGCGACCTCAAGCCGGCCAAGCTTGAGGTAGGCGCGAGGCTAGCTCTGCGCGAAGTACCGTCGCCGGCTGTCTCGCTCGGAGCCCGGCTTGAAGTAGTCCTCGATCCAGGCGTCTGTGGGTTCGAGATGACCGGGATTCCACGCGCTCCCGTTCCACTTCTTCTCGACTGTCTCGCGGAAGGCGTAGTGCGAGTAGAGACGCATGTACTCACCTATGTAGATGTCTGCAATGCGCTTGTCGCCGCGGATCACAAGCATGTTCTCGTTGTTTTCGTCGGTGCTTGCTTCACTGAAGTTCGCCGATCCCGTGACGACGACGGGCTGATCTGAGAGTGGGTCGACGAGCATGAACTTGGTGTGCACCCACTGGACGTTGGAGGTGAGCCCCGAGCTCTCCGCCAGCCAGTGGTCGAAGGCGTTCAGTTCGATTCGGTTGCCGATCGCGACGATCACGTTCGGGCGTTTGCGGATCTGTTCGATCGCGGCTTCCTGGGCGGCTTTGCCCGGGCCCGGGCTAGCGGCCTTGTCGAGCAGCGCGAAACGCAAGACGTCGTCGTCGCGTTCGTAGACCTGCTTGAAGCGCTTGTCCATGCCGAAGGCGAACGTCATGAACAGGGCGCGCTGCGCGCCACCTGCGACCGAGTCGGCGTACCAGTCGAGCACGTCTAGCGTGCTGTGGGGCGAGAAGACCTTCACGAGGTCGTCCTGCCAGGGACTCGGGGGAGCCGGCGGGTTGGGGTTGTGCGCGTCGAGCCACTGCTGCTCGACGTCTTTGCGGCGGTCTTCCACGAGCTCGGCCAGGTATTCGAGGTATGCCGCCGCGACGTTTGCGTCCTCCACGGCGTGCCCACAGTTGAGGTGACCAAAGATTCCGTTTTCGGTGATGTTCGTCGAGCCGGTCCAGATTGCGACAGGCGCTCCTTCGTGTGTCAGGACGATGAACTTGTTGTGCATGATCTTGCCCTGCGTGCGCTTGAGCGTGAGCTGCTCGATCGCCGCCTTTGCGATCGCGGTTTGATTTTTCGGCCCCGGGCCCCCTGGGATGTCGTCAAACAGGATCGAGACGTCCGCACCGCGTCCATGTGCCGCGCCGAGCGCTTTCAGCACCGGATCCCACTGGAATTCATAGATCGCGCCGTGCAGTCCCCAGCTCTTGTCCTCGGCGCGGGCGATGAATGCCAGCAGCGCCTCCTCGAGCCCGCGCGACAGCCAGGCGTAGGCTTCTTCGCGTTCGGCGCCCTGTAGCTTGTTCGGCTTTGTGTCGTGGAACCGCCGTGCGTACTCCTGCGAGGCGACCGAGCCGCGGTTGAAGAACACCGTGTGAGGCGACTGATCGGTCGCGTGGGTCGGCTCGGTCGCGACGCTCACGCTCACGCTCGTGCCTTCGGTCAGCTCCGTTGGGGTTCCGTAGAGGGGTACGACCGTGTAGGTGTAGTCGTGTTCTGGTTCGACCGTATAGTCGGCCCACTGAAACGACTGGAAAGGCTGTTCGTTACTTGAGAACTGTGCGCCGGGACCGCGTCCCGGGTCGGTTTCGGCGAATGCCTTCATCCCCTGCATCCATTGCTTCTCGTGCGTCTTGCCGTCTTCGCGCTCAATCGCGAAGCCAAGGCAGCCCTTCTGCTGCTCTTCGGCAAGATCGAGCCCGAGCAGGACGACGTGCGTGCCGGCGATCACATTCACTGTTACGCCGTGCGCTTTCACCAAATTCCTCATCCTAGGATCTAACCACAAACGAGAAGCGCGCTTTGCGCCGCACACGCATGCCACCGCGACAGCCATGTCGGTGTCGGCGACTCGGTGAATATCGCCAAGACGCTCGTCGCTCGAGGATCCGCCACCTGTCGTGCGGTCTGTCGGCCGGGAGCAGTCGGGCCCTGCGCTTCCTGCTCGACCTCTGACCCAGCCGCCGTCTAGGGCGTATAGGCAGCCCCGTCGTTGAACGACTGGGAAGTCGCACTCCCGAGCGAGCCACCACCCCAGACGATCATCTGATGCCCGGTCCAGACCGCGGTCGGCGCGACCCTGCCGCGAAGCGGTGAGCTCGGCAGCGGTGACCATCGATTCTGTGTTGGCTTGAAGGCGGCTCCCTGTGCGGGCGCAACCCATTTGCCCGCGCGCTGCGTCTGCCCGCCCCATATCAGCAGCTGATGGCCGGTCCAGATAGCACTCTGCCCGATGCGTCCCTGTCCCATCGCGGGGAGACGTCGCCAGCGGTTCGTCGCGGGGTTGTAGGCGAACCCCTTGGTGACCAGGCGCAGCCTGGCTGCGACGGTGGTTCGACCGCCGCTGAGCAGCAGCTCATGCCCGTCCCAGGTGGCGACGGCTTCCGTCAGCGGTATTGGGAGGTCGGCGATCCGCCGCCAGGAGTTGCTCGCGGGGGTGTAAGCCGCGGCGTCCGCAAAGACCTTCCCGTCGGCGTTGGACCCGCCGGCAATGATTAGGTCGCGCCCGGTCCAGGCACCGCTGGCGTAGCGCCCGGCCAGCGGTCCGGTGGGCAGCTTCTGCCACGAGTTGGTCCTCGGGGTGTAAGCCGCGCCATCCGCGGCAGCTTCGCCGCAGCAACCGCCGCCCCAGCCGATCATCTGACGCCCTGTCCAGACTACGAGCGTGGGAGCAGCGCGCCCGGCGATCGGGGAGGCGGAAAGCGCTCGCCAGCGTCCGGTGAGAGGGTTGAAGGCCGCCGTCGTAATGCCCCAGGCGAGCATCTCCTTGCCGGTCCATACGGCCGCCTCAGAACCCTCCCGCGCTCCCTTTGGACCCGGACCGGAGGGAAGCCTGCGCCAGGTGCGGCTGACAGGGCGATAGGCGCCGAGCACATCAAAGTCGCGTGCGGGGAAGGGGCGACTGACGCGGCCGAAGATCAGCATCTGGCGACCTGTCCAGACGCTGGCAAGCGTGTGAGGGGCCCGGATGGGTGCAGCGGGCAGGCGGCTCCAGGTTCGGTGTGTGCCTGCCGCCCCGCCGAGCGAGTCGGCCGTTCCAATGAGGCCGCTGGCGATCTCGCACGCATTCGATCTACCCGAAAAGTCCACGTGCTGAAGTGGGTAAAACTACGGAGGTAGCTCTGCGTGCTCGGAGGCTGGCAGCGTCACCGGCCGCCTCAGTAGTAGGCCACGACGATCGGCGGGCATCCTCCGGACGCGCGGGCCGTCGCTACGGAAGACGATCAGAGCATGAGATTCTCCGATCGCACCGACGCTGGTCGTCAGTTGGCGGCGGCACTTGAGGGTATGGCGAGTAGGCGGCCGGTGATTGTGGCTTTGCCCCGTGGCGGTGTGCCAGTCGCCGTTGAGGTGGCCAGTGCGCTCGGTGCGCAGCTGGAGATTCTCGCGGTACGCAAGCTGGGGGCTCCCGGCAACCCTGAGCTCGGCGTGGGGGCCGTCGCTGAGGATGGCACGGGAGTGATCGACTCAGATTCGGTCGAGAGGCTCGGGATGACCGAGGTAGAGCTTGAGTCGACCCTGGCACGTGAGTCGCGTGAGCTGCTGCGCAGGGTGGAGCGCTACCGCGATGGACGCGCGCCAGTCGCGCTCGACGGACGCACGGTGATCATCGTCGACGACGGGCTGGCGACCGGGCTGACGGATCTTGCTGCTGTGCGCGCGGTGCGCAAGCGCGGCGCCAGCGAGATCGTCGTGGCCGTCCCGGTTGGCTCCAGCGAGGCGGTCTCGATGCTCGCTGAGGAGGCCGATCGGGTCGTCTGTTTGGAGGTGCCGCTGCGTCTGTTCGGCGTCGGCATGTGGTACGTGGACTTCAGGCCCGTTGCCGACGAGGAGGTGGTGGCGCTGCTCGCGGCGGCCCACGCGGGGGAGAGCTCACCAGAGACCTTTGAGTCATGGTCGGGCGGAGGCTGAGCGCTGACGGCGCGAAAGAGCTGGCGCTGTCCTCAGTCGCTGAGTTCGTGCTGCGTTGTGGCGCCGAGCAGAGTGGCTACTCGCTCAGGCTGTTACAGATACCGCGCCAAGCCACGGCACGGGTAATGGTGGCTGCGCCACAGAGGTCCAACCGTTTCCAGGACCGCTGCTCGTCATCTCGGTCGCGCGGGGTCGCGGCTGGCGAGATGTCGAGGTTCAAGCTGAGATCGTCCCGGCGAGGATCGCGTAATGCTCAGCGCAGAAGCATGCCGCCGTCGGCCACGACCTGTGAACCGGTCATGTAGCTCGACAGCTCAGAGGCAAGGAAGAGTGCGACACGACCCATGTCGTCGGCGGAGCCCATCCTGTGCATGGGGATGCGTTCCTCGCTTTCGCGTAGCGCCTCGGGATCGACCCCGTGGGTCCCGGGTGTGGCGATTGCCCCCGGTGCCAGGGCGTTGACGGCGATGCCGTGCTCAGCCAGCTCGAGCGCGACGTTCTTGGTCAGACCCCAGACGCCGTGCTTGGAGGCGTCGTAGTGCGCGAGTCCGACCATTGAGGGGTGCAGCGCATCGATCGAGCTGACGTTGATGATCTTGCCGCCGCGGCCCTGGGCGATCATTTGCCTGGCTGCGGCCTGTGTTGCGTTGAAGACACTGAGCAGATTCACCTGTAGCACACGCTCGAAGAGCTCTGGATCCATCTCCAGAAAGGGTGCGAACGGGTAGATGCCGGCGTTGTTGACGAGTATGTCCAGGCCACCGAAATGCTCCACTGCAGTGGCAATCATTGCGTCGGTATCGACGCGGCGGCTCACATCGGTCTTGCTCGCGAGCGCGCTGTTGGGGCGGACCGTGTTGAGCCGCTCAGACAAGGCGACTCCTGTGTCCTGATCGAGGTCGGCGATGAGAACCGCGGCGCCGGCCTCGTGCAGGCGCTCGACGATCCCGCGGCCGATCCCCATCGAGCCACCGGTCACGATCGCAGTCTTGCCTTCGAGGTTGAGGAGCTCAGCAATGGTCGGGCTGGCGAGCGGAGCGCTTGCGTTCATGGGCAGAGGCTCCCAGGCTGAGATGGCGTGGGCATCCGGGGAAATCACTATGCAGCGGTCCGTGGAAATCGGCGAAAATCGTCGTCCGCTACGGATGCGCAGGGCGCCCGCCAATGGGAATGTTGCTGTGCGATGTCTACAGGAACTGTCGTAGTCATAGTCGTTGCCGGTGTGCTCCTGCTGCTCTTGGCAAGCGCGATTCGGATCGTGCGGGAGTATCAGCGGGTCGTGGTGTTTCGTCTCGGGCGTCTGCGTGGAGAGCGTGGGCCGGGCTTGGTTCTGATCATCCCCTTGATCGAGCGCACGCGTTGGGTGAACCTGCAGATCGACACTGCCGACATCCCCCCGCAGGACGTGATCACAAAGGACAACGTGACGGTGCGAGTGGAGGCCGCGGTCTTCTACCGCGTCGTTGATCCGGTCAAGGCGGTCGTCGCGATCCGTGACTACGAACACGGCGTGCTGCGCATCGCCCAAACGACCTTGCGGGCGACGCTCGGACAACATGAACTCGACGACCTGCTCGCCAACCAGGCGGCGATCAACGAGCTGCTCAAGCAGATCATCGACTCCGCGACGGAGCCGTGGGGCGTCAACGTCGTGAAGGTTGAGACCAAGGACGTCGATCTTCCGGACACGATGAAGCGCGCGATGGCGCGTCAGGCAGAGGCTGAGCGCGAGCGCCGCGCTAAGGTGATCGCCGCCGAGGGCGAGTTTCAGGCGGCAGAGCGGCTCTCCCAGGCCGCAGGGGTGATCGCCCGCGAGCCGGGAACGCTGACGTTGCGCACTCTGCAGACGCTGGCTGAGGTCGCCACCGAGCACAACTCGACGCTCGTGCTCCCGATCCCACTCGACATGCTCGGCGCTATGCGGCTGCCTGAACGTTCAGACGTCTCGACTAACGCTCCTGGTCCCCCAGGTTCGGCAGAGCCCAACGGCTAGCGGATACGGGCGTGACTGGGCGCGTCGTCCAGATCATCGCGTCCGCCGAAGCGCCGCTGTCGTTCGCGGAACTCCACCAGCGCAGCTTCGAGGTGCTGGCGCGTGAAATCGGGCCAGAGCTCATCGCTGAAGACGAGCTCGGCGTAGGCGGCCTGCCACAGCAGGAAGTTCGACAGGCGGCGCTCGCCCCCCGTGCGGATGATCACGTCGGGGTCGCGCATCTCCGGTGCATAGAGGCCTGCGCGAAAGTCCTCCTCGGTCTCGCCCCGCAAGCGGCGAGCAGCATCCACGATCTCTGCGCGCCCGCCGTAATCGAAGGCGACATAGAGCGTGATCAGGTCGTTCCTTGCGGTCAGCGCTTCGGCGTGTTCCATCGTCTCCACGAGCTCGGGCGTCGCGCGTCCGCGGCGTCCGATGAAGCGCATGCGTACGTTGTGCCGGTTCAGCTCGACCGCCTCTTTGGCGATGCGACGTGCGAGCATCGCGATCAGTCCCTTGACCTCCTCAAGCGGGCGTGACCAGTTCTCGGTCGAGAAGGAATAGACGGTCAGTTGCTCAATGCCCAGCTCGATCGCGTCCCGTAGGCGCGCCTTGAGATTGTCCGCGCCGGCGTCATGTCCCTCGCTGATCGATAGCTGCCGGGAGCGTGCCCAGCGACCGTTACCGTCGGTGATGATCGCCACGTAGCGCGCCGTCCCCGCCAGTGAGTCATCGGGTGGCGCAAACGAGCTCAAGCCGATCGTCCTCGTGATGCGGTCGGTGCCTGTCCCCGGCGTTGGGCGATGCGCTTCACGAGCCTCCAGATGCGCATGAGTACCAGCGTGGGGCCGATTAGCCCCCGCAGCTGCAGCCTGAGCGGGTCAGTGGCCCTGCAGGCGAAGCGGTCTTTCGCCGTCGGCGCTGAACTGTAATAGGCGACGATCCCAACGAGCGTCATCACGTGATGCGCTGTGTTGGGGGCTTCGCGGGCGCGAACGATGGCCGTGCCGGCCACCTCGCACAGCCGGACTGCAAGCTCGTCGCTGCTGTCATAGAGGGCGACGTATCCGAGGCGTCCTGAGCGAGCGTCGCGCTCACGGTCAACGAGGCTGTCGAGGATTGTGGGTAAAGCTGAGATCCACCTGTAGGTGCGATCGATCTGAGATGCTTGCTCGTGGGTGATGTCAGGGTCAGCGGCCGAAGCGATCAGCGCGTGCACGCAGAGCACCGAGGAGGCCGCGCCGGCCAGCAGCTCGCGCCACTGCCGCGGAGACCCAACGGCTTGCTGGCGCGCCCAACGCTCGAGCTCCGCGTCTCGCACCGTGCTCGCTACGTGGAGCTGCAACTGGGCTTCGGTGCCACGTCGTGCTGCCGCGGCCAGAAGATCTTCAAGTCGTGCGGTCGCTGGGAGTCGCGCGAGGGCGAGACGAAGGGCTGCGACGAGCTCCTCGAGATAGCCGCCATCAGCGCTTTGATGAAATGCGTAGTAGTCGCTGCAAGGCTGGGCAGCGAGGGTGACGGCGTCAGGAAAGGCTCTGGAGAGCTCGCTCACCCGCGGCGCGGGTGGTTGACTCGGTGAGCCCGTCGAGGAAGTCGAAGAGCACCTCGAGGGTGACGATTGCTTCGATGACCGCGCGCCGCTGGGGTCGCGCAACCAGCGTCGCGAGTGTCGCGGCGAGCTCAGCGTTGAAGCTCTCCTCGGATAGCTTCGCGAGCGCGAGCGCGCGTAGGGCCTGATCATCGATCAGCTCAGCGCGACGACGCCAGCGGCTGAGCTGGCGATGCACCTCGGGAGCGACGCTCGACCAATAGCGAATGTTGGCCAACAGCAGTGCCGCTGCCGCGCGCGCCGCCAGGCGATGGTCTAGATGAGCGGCAGGGGCGTCACTCGGGCCGGGTTCAAGGAGCTTCTGCTCCAAGCTGGTCGAGCCGCCACTGGGCTCACAGCTGAGTGTTGCGTGTTCACTCATTGAGGGCGAGTGTGGGGGAGACACGCGCGGCTGACCAGCCCGGCACGGCGACGATCGCGAGCACAGCGACGATCACGAGCGCCATGATCTCGAGCGGGCGCCCGCTAGCGGCGAGGCTCGCGACCGGAAAGCCCGTGATGTGTTTGAGGTAAGCATCGATTACGACCTGGCCGTAGATGCCGGCAACCGCGCCGGTGATGCAGCCGGCCCCCAGCATCAGGGTTGCTTCGAGCATCAGGATGCGGCGCAGGCGTGGGACACGCACTCCTGAGAGCCTGAGGCCTGCGAGCGAGCGACGCCGCTGCCAGAGGCTCGAGCCGAGTGCGGCGGCCATCGTCAAGATCGCGGCCATCACGAGGAGTGTCGAGATCTCGCCGAGCCGGCTGAGGCCTTCGCTGGTGAGCGTGTCGATCCGAGCTTCGCGTGTGCGTGCTGTTGACACCTCAAGGCCGCTGCCGCTGCCCAGCGCGCGTGCGACTGCCGCGCGTGCCGCGGACATGCCCGCGTTCGGCTTGAGGCTCACTCCGAGCGCGGTTGGGGCGCGTGTTTTCCACAGTCGTTGGTAATCACCTGTGCCGATGAAGATCACGCCAGGACTCCAGGCCAGGTTGGTCGTGGTGGCCGCTACGCGAAAGCGCTCTTCTCCGGAAGGTGTGGGAAGGGTGAGCGCGCTGTTCAGTCCGACATGGCGTGCAGCGGCGAGTTGTTGAGAGATAGCGATCCAGCCGCCACCTGCGAGCAGTTTAACCGCCCGGCTGGCGCTGCCGTCGACGAGCTGGCTATGTAGAACGCGCCGATTTGCTCCCGGCGGGCGCGCGATGAGCCAGACGCGCCTGTCGCCCAGTTCGAGGAAGCCACCCTGGAAGCTGCGTACGGCGGCGACCTCGGGGACCTGCGCAATCCGTGTTGGATAGTGATCGGCCTCGAAGCTGACGGTCGCCTGGTTGTCCTGCGGGTTAGTCACCCACAGGTCAGCGTCCGCAGAGTAGCTGTGGGAGAAACCGTCGATCCCGCGCAGCAGATCATCACGGGAGCCTCCGAGCGCGATACCGCCGAAGATCGCTACCGCGCCTGTCGCGGCCAGGGCCAGCGAGCGCAGCGTCGTGGCCTTTAGCGAGGTCAGCGCGACCTGCAAGGCCGTTAGACGCTGGTAGCGCTCCGCCACAGCGCCGCCTACGCGCAGCACGGCCGCGAAGACGAGCGGGATTGCGAGCACGGTTGAGAGCGCGAGCAGGCCGCTCGCGGGCAGCGCTAGCGAGGGCTGCAGCCCGAAAAGAATCGTTGTGATCACCAATAGCGCCGCTGCAGTGAGGCCGAGACGCAGCTCCAGACGCGCGCTGAGCGTGTTGCCAGGTGCTCCATCGGCGGCGTAGACAGCATCGAGGGCACGGTCGCGGCGCAGATCGAGCATCGGCACTGCCGAGGCGAGGAAGGTCGCGAGCATGCCGCCGAGGAGCGCGACGAGCAATGGACGCAGCCCCACCACGGTGTTCGTGCCGAGCGTGAAGGCCTCGGCCAGGTAACTGGAGGACTGATGAAAGACGCCGCGCGAGAGTGCATAGCCTCCTGCCAGACCCATTAGCGAGGCGAGCAGGCCCAGGCACAGCGCCTGAAAGGCCACGATCTGCACGATCGCGCTGCGCTTGGTGCCAATCAGTCGTAGGTCAGCGATCGCTTGGCGTCGCTCGGGAACGGTCAAGAGCATCGCGTTGAACGCGAACAAGAACCCGAGTAGCGCGCTAATCGCAGCAAAGAAGCCACTCGCCTGGTCGCTGGGGCGCAGCGCCTGGCGCAGCAGTGCGATGTCTGCGTCGGAGCGTGCGACCGTGAGCCGCCCGCCCGCAAGCTTGCTCGAGCTCGGCGCGCACCTTGTCATGTTGTCCTGGTCGGGAGCGAACGAGGATTCGCGTCAGGCGTCCGGGCAGGCCGGCGAGCTGTTGTAGGCGCGCCAGCGGCACGACCGCGATGCGGGCTTGAGCGAGTGGGCCGGCCGCTTCGGGTCCGAGCACCGCAGCGACCTTGAGCATGTGCACCCTGCCGCGCAACTGCAGCTCGACCTGCGCTCCGATTGCGGCCGCGACCCCCAGTTCGCCAGCACTTGTGCGGCTGATCCCGATCCCACCGGGGGAGAAGGCCGCAATCGGCAGCGTATGAGCGAGGCCGTTGAGCAGCGCAAAGCTGAGGTCGGTGCCGGCGAGGTCGACCGTTGTGTGCTTCCCGCCACGGCCGCGGAGCGTGGCTGTCTGTTCGAGCAGGGGCGCCGCTTGGCGTACGCCGGGAAGGTGCTCCACGCGCGCGAGCAGGCGTTGGTCAAGGCCGGATGAGTCGCGTGCGTGGAGCTGCAGATCAGCGGGTCCGATCACAGCGTGTACCACCTCGCTCGCCGACCCCGCCACACTGCCGTTGGCGACCATTGCGGCGAAGACGAGTGCCACGGCGACCGCTACCCCGAGCCCGGCGAGTAGCTCCTGCACGCGATGAACGCGGAGTCGACGCCTGTAGAGGTAGGCGAGCGTGTAGGGACGTACGAGGACCCTCGCCTCTGCCGGCTTGGCGAGCGCCTTGCGCCTCACGCCTGCGCAGCTCCTCGGCGCTGATCCAGTGTCACCGTCGGGTGTTCTGTCGGCGCCTGGTGGCCATCGAGGAGCTTGCCGTCGCGCAGTGTGCAGCAGCGGTCGGCGATCTGGGCGGCCTCGACGTCATGGGTCACCAGCAGGATCGCGGCCCTGCGCTCGTGTGCGATTGAGCGCAGCAGCTCGATCATCTCGGTGCTGCGGGCGCTGTCGAGGTTGCCGGTGGGCTCATCTGCGAGGATCAGACGCGGCTCGCTGCATAGTGCGCGTGCGATCGCAACGCGCTGGCGCTCGCCGCCGGAGAGCTCATCTGGTGTGCGCTCGAGGTGGCGGCCGAGGCCGACGCGCTCCAACCAAGGTCGCGCGCGGACCTGCGCCTCGCGCATCGGCATGCCACCGAGCAGCAGCTTGATCGATGCGTTCTCCAGCACTGAGACGCGCGGCATCAGGTGCACGCCCTGGTAGATGAAGCCGACATCGTTCATCAGGTAGTCACAGGCCTCATTCTCGCTCAGCGTGGAGAGGTCGCGCCCGTTGAAGCGGACCGTCCCAGCGTCGGGTGCCAGCAACGCCGCTGCGAGCATCAGCAAGGTCGTCTTGCCGGAGCCGCTGGGACCGAGCAGGGCAAGCATCTCCCCTGGCGCGATCGCGAGATCGACACCGCGCACAGCGCGAACCTCACCCGCGCCTGACTGGTAGTGCTTGACTACCGTGTCGAGCTCGAGCATGTATCCCTCACCTAGTTGATCGTGAACACTCGACGCGCAGACACGCGTCGGATGCTCATCATGCCGGTCGGCGCAACGGAACGACGGGCGCGAGCTCACGCGGGGTTGCGCCGTGCAACTCCCCTTCGCTCAGCGTCAACGCCCGTGTGCCTGACAGGCAGGTGGATTCTCCGGTGGTGGCCAGAACGGCAAGGCCATCTGTGGCGAGTGAGACCAGCAGTCCCAGGATCGAGTCGCGGGCGAGCAGATCGACGCCGATCGTCGGCTCGTCGATGAGCAGCACCCGCGGCTCGAGGACGATCGCTCTGGCAATTGCAACGCGGACGCTCTCGGCCGCATCCAGCTCATCCGGGCGCCGCCCAACGCAGGAGTCCACGCCGACACGCTCGAGGGCCGCGTGCGCGCGCTTAATCGCCAGCTTTAGTGGGGAACCGCGAGCGATCTGCCCAATCGCGAGGTGATCGATGACATGAGGACCTTCACTGGAGCGAAAGCTCCGGCGGCAGTAGCCAATTCCACCGCCGAGTGCGTTGTTGCGCGGCTCACGCAGATCGTGGCCTTCAAAACGCACGACCCCGGCATCCGGTGTCTCGATGCCGCCCGCCACTCGCAGCAACGTCGAGCGGCCCGACCTGCGCCGACCCCAGATGGCGATCGAGCTCACCGGCTTCGAGCTCAAGTGAGATACCGCGCAGCACACCGCGCCGGCGAGGATCGCTGCTGTAGGACTTCTCCACGCGCTCGAGCTCAAGCAAGCTCATTGCTGTGGGGCCCTATTGGCTGCCAAGGCCTTGAACTCGCGCCGTGCATACTCAACCCACGGGAGCTTTGCTTCCATCGATAGGCGGCTCTCCTCGGACACTAGCCGCGAGGCGAGTCCGGCGATTGGATCTGGATGCGCGTCGGGCGACTCAGTCATCAGCGGGGCGCTTGCAGCCTCCTGGAGACATGCCTCGCCGTAGCGCTCAATGATCTCAAGCCCCATCTCCGGCTCCTGGGCGAAGACGGCGAGCTGGCGCGCAAACAAACGCGCGCGGCGCATGTCCTCCTGGATCTGGTCGGTGAGTCGCTCCTGGTAGGCGAGGATGCCCTCGCCGGTCGCTCGATAACGCGGCTTGGGCTGGCGTCCCGCGCGCGTTCCCGGAATCTCTTCGATCAGGCTACGGCGCTGGAGCGTGTCGAGCGCCGTATATACGTAGGAGATACCGCTGAGGTGCAGCATCCCGGCGTAGGCGTGTTCGAAGCGATGGGCTAGCTCATAGCCGTAGCTGGGGCGCTCGATCACCAGGCCCAGCAGCGCCCAGTGCACGGCCGACTGCATCGGTCCTGAGTTCCTCTTTGGGCGTCTGTTTACGGCCGCCGTCGTGACTGTTGCGCGTGCTTGCATTGGAGGCTACAAAGCCTAGTAACTGTCCGAACATCTAGAAAGCAACGTTTCTATCTATTGCGCGAAACAGTCAGAACGTAGAACATTCAACTGTCTGCCTTATCAGCAGGCTCGAAGCGCTTCATCATTGTGGACGATGAGCAGCCAGACAGATACAAGTGCTTCGGCCCTTATGAGCGCCGAAGGCGCTGGCTTGACAGAAGGGGAAGGTGGGGGCAACGTCTTTGTCGCGGACGCTGAGAGGCCCTCGGCACCGCGGCGCAGCGGACAGAAACGCACGGATGGGGATTCCGAAGCGATCACGATCGAGCTTTCTGCGGCCCAGGTTGACCGTGTCGTGCGTGATGCGGCCGACGGTGGAAACATGTCGGTTCTGCTCTCCGGGCTGAAGGATGTGCGCGCGGTCCTAGCTCAGGAGCCACGCCGAGCTCGAGGACAGCCGGCTCTCGCGCTCGCTGCTCGCCGGCCTGCTGATGCTTGCCTCGTTTCCGACCGACGGCAGCTATCTCGGAAACGCTGAAATTGCGCGGATGCTCGACATGAACCCGAGCACTACTCATCGCTACGTCTCAACACTCGTTGCCGTCGGACTGCTCGAACGCGACCCCTCGACGCGTCGCTACCGGTTGGTTTGATGGCGGCCCATGGCAAGAGCTCCGGGTTGACGATGTCGCCTGAGGCGGCGCTCGCGAGCTTCGAAGCTGAGACCTCTGACCCCGAGTACGTCGTCGTCCATAGCGATGATGACCTGCGCCGTCTCGGCCACGAGATTCTCAGTGAGCGCGATCTTCCAATCGTGGGCGTGACCCTCCGCGATGGGACGCACGAGCCGGTGCTTCGCGCGAGTGATATTCGCACGGTGGTTGGTGAGGGGGTTCGCATCTATCTCGTGGCCGACGATCACCTGCTGCTCGAGCTGCGTGAGATCCTCGGTCCGAGGCTGCGTCTGGATGGGGGGACCTTGCGGATCTGGTGGCCTGGTGCGGCGGTCCGCTGTGATCCATCGGACCACCCTGTGGTCGTGGGGCTCGAAGATGAGGACTATCTGGATACGCGTGAGGAGTTTGCCCGCGAGTTCGACCTCAGTCGCCCACATGTACGCAACCAGGTGCGCGTGATCGAAGATGCCCGTGCCTTTCTCGAGCACGAGATGCTGCGTGTGCAGGAGTACAACCGCAGGATCCACGAGCGCCTGCGCGACGCGCAGATTGAGTGCCACCGGCTGCGCACTCGCGCAGAACTCGCGGAGGCACGAGTGGTCGCGCTCAAGCACCCCGCTCGGCGCGACTGAGTCCCTCAGGCGCCGCCGTATGAGCTGGGCGTTGGCGGATCGTCTCGCACGGCGGAGATAAGCGCAAGCAGTTGGCTTGCCGAGGTGCCGCCGAGCACGCGTAGTCGATGCAGGCGGTAAGGGTCGTCGCTCGGATGTGCCCAGCCGGGGATCACGGTTGTAGAACCTGCATACCCTGCGGCTGCGACCGCCGCCACGACGCGTGCGTTGTAGTGGCCAGAGGGGTAGCAGAACCAGTTCACCTGCACGTGGAAACGGTGCTGGAGCACTGTCCGCGATACGGCGACCTCATGGTGCAGCGCCGCAGGGGCAAGCGTGATCAGATCGGCATGGCTGAAGCCTTGGGTGTCGAGCTCCCAGCCGGCCGCCAAGAGTCCGCGGATCTCCTCCTGCCCGATGCCGCCCTGGGATGGAGGGAGTCCGGTCAGCTGCAGGTTCTCGACGCCAACCCAACCGAGGCCGCGCATGATCGGTAGGGCCTGGGTGTACTGGGACTCGTAGCCGTTGTCGAAGCTGATCACGATCGGGCGCCCAGCCCCGAGCGCGACGCCGCGCTTCCAGTTGGCCTCGACCTGGTCGGGCGTGACCGCGTGCCAACCGGCGCGCTTGAGGGCGCGCATCTGTTCGGCGAACTCTTCAGGGGGGACATAAAGACCCGGGAAGGGCGCCCCAGATGGTGGGGAGGCGATCACGTGGTACATCAAGATCGGTACTGGCTCGTTGCCGGGTGGACCGGTCGCGGCGCGGGGGTTTACGGTGCTCGCTGATGTACCAGCGGGGGGCCGAACAGGCGTGGAGCCAGCGCTACGCAAGCGCTTGTGGCGCGCGGTCGAGGAGGAGCCGCTGCTGCCAAGCGCGAGGACCGTCACGGTGCCAGCCACGCCAACTAGCGCAATGAGGGCGGCTAGGCGTCGGCGGCGCAGCGCAACCCGCCGCTGCTCACGTCGAGCGCGACGCGCCTCGATGTCCATTGCCTCAGCTCGTGCCTGCTGGTGAGGGTGCGCCACGCATCGGTCGCGAAGGATAGCCATGACCTTCGATGAGCTGGAGCGGCGCTGCTGGGGGCGCTCAGTCGCCGCTCAGGTTGGGCGGGATCTGCTGACCGGCGGGCGGAGGGTCGTCGTTCAAAAGCTGTGGCACCGTGACGAGGTGATATCCGCGGGCACGCAGGCCGCGAATGATGAGCGGCAACGCCGCGATCGTCTGTTCGCGTAGTCCGCCCGCGTCGTGCATGAGGATGATCGCGCCGGGTTTGGCGCCCGCGAGTGCACGTTCGACGATCACCGAGACGCCGGGTTGCTCGTAGTCGTCGGTGTCGACCGACCATAGGACCATCAGCAAGTGTAGCGCCTTCAGCTCGCGCAGCGTGGTCGCATTGAAGGAGCCGTAGGGGGGGCGGAACAGCTGTGGTCTGCGCCCCCCGAGGATTTCGATGCGCGCAATCTGTTCAAAGAGCTCTTCATGCTGGTCATGGCGGGAGAGGGTGGCTAGCATCGGGTGCGTCTCGGTGTGGTCGCCGATCACATCGCCATCTTCGATCGCTCGCGTGGTGGAAGCGCCGAAATAGCGCAGCATCTTGCCAATCACAAAGAAGGTCGCGTGCACGTGGTTCTGCTCGAGCACGCTCAGCACAGCCGGCGTGTAGGGGCCGGGGCCGTCGTCGAAGGTGAGCGCGATGTCGTGGCTATGCGTGCCGCCCTCTTTGATGAAAGGGGTGTAGGCGAGTACCGCGTTGATCGCAGCTTTCTGGTCGTTTTCGGGATCGCTCAGTGGGCGGCGGACCGCGGGGCGATCGCCTGCGCGGGTGCTCGATGGGGAGGTCGTGCGCCCATGGTGTGAGCCGGAGAAGACCGCCACGGCGATTAGGATCAATGCGAGCACGATCACCGCCGCGCTCCATCGACGCCGGCGAATCTGGACTTGGCGCAGCTGAGCGGGGAGCGGATTGGGCGCGACTGGCGATGGGGGTGGCGCAGGTGCCGCTGCGGAACGTTTGCGAGCGCGCCGCTCCTCCTCGAAGTCCCAATTCCAGCGGCGGCTCATGGGCAGATGCTAAACGGCGTGGTGGTGTGATCCGCCGTCTACTCCACGACAGTGACCGGCCCACGCGCGGCCACCGTCACCTGTGTGCCGACAGCTAGCGCTTGCTCACCATGGACCCGCGCGAGTAGAAGCTTGGCATCCGCTGGTTGCTCGGGGCGAATATGCAGAAGCGCGTCGTGGCCGTAATAGCGGCACTGCTCAACGCGGCCGGTTAGCCCCTCAGGTGCCGTGCTCCCTTGCAATTCCACCTCCAGTTGCTCGGGGCGCACCATCACGACGCCGGCCCCGGTGGTCGGGGACCTGCTGCGGTCGCGTAGCTCGAGCGCGCCCAGCGACGTACGCGCGATCATGCCCTCGAATTGAGCATCGAGGAGGTTGACGGCGCCGAGGAAGCTTGCCAGCGGCTCATCGACGGGCTGCTCATACAGCTCGGCGGGGGAACCCTGCTGCACGATCTTGCCATCGCGCAGGACTGCCACGCTGTCAGCGAGCGACAGGGCCTCCTCCTGATCGTGAGTGACCAAGACGGTCGTCACGCCCTGCTCGCGCAGCAGCGCGTGGACCTCCTCACGTACGCGCACGCGCAGCGAGGCGTCGAGCGATGAGAAGGGCTCATCGAGCAGCAAGGCATCGGGGCGGCGCGCGAGCGCTCGGGCGAGCGCAACACGCTGCTGCTCCCCGCCGGAGAGCTCGTGTGGCAGCCGCTCGGCGAGGGGTGCGATCCCGACCATCTCCAGCAGCGCAGTGACGGTCTTGCCTCGCCGCTCGGCGCGGGACAGCGCAAAGCCGACATTGGCCTCGACGCTTAGATGCGGAAAGAGGGCGCCCTCCTGCGGCACGTAGCCGATACTGCGCTTCTCCGTTGGCAGGTAGGTGTGCCCATCGTCGAGCGTGCGGCCGGCGAGCGAAATTCGGCCGCGTTCAGCGCGCTCGAAGCCGGCGATCACGCGCAGGAGCGTCGTCTTGCCACAGCCGGAGAGCCCGAGCACTGCGGTGAGCGAGCCGGCGGGCACCTCCAAGTTGACGCCTTCGAGCACGGGGCGTTGCCCATAGCCCTTCCACAGATCGCTGACCGTCAGCTGGCTCATCGGGAGCGCTCGATGCGCGCGAGCATGGACATGCGTCGACTGAGCAGATAGGCGGGCACGGCCGAGATCAGGACCATCAGCGCAGCGTAGGGAGCTGCGCCGCCGTAGGAGAACTCGCGCGTGTAGGTCCAGAATTGGGTCGCCAGCGTGTTGACGCCGGTCGGGCGCAGCAGCAGCGTGGCGGTCAGCTCGGTCGAGGAGGAGATAAAGACAAGCGCAAATGCCGCGCCCAGACCAGGGGCGAGCAGTGGCAGCGTCACTCGCCGCCAAACCGTCAGAGGACTACAGCCGAGCGAGCGTCCGACCTCCTCCAGGCGCGGCGAGGCTTGGCCCATTGCAGAGCGCACCCCGACCACAGCGAGGGGCAGAAAGAGGATCGCGTAGGCCACGATCAGCTCGAAGGAGCTCTGATAAAGGGAAAAGGCGTAGCGCACCGAGAAGGACACGAGCCCGAGTGCGATCACCAGACCCGGGAGCGCCATCGGCAGGTAGGCGAGGCGCTCGATCAGGATCGTGGCGCGGTTGCGATGGCGCACAGCGAGGGCCGTGATCGGGATCGCAAGTGCTGTTGCAATTGCCGCAGCGGCTGCGCTGAAAGCGGCCGTGTTGGCGAGCGCTGAGAGGATTGAGGTCGAGGGCAACGTGCTCGAGTTCCCGTGCAACATCCAATAGACGAGTGAGCCGATCGGGACCCCGAGCGCGAGTGCCGCCAGTGCGGCGAGTGCCAATAGCACCGGAGCGCGCCAGCGGCCAAGCTCGATACGGGTGGCCCTGCGGGGCGTTCCCGCGCCGACCCGTCCCGCACGCGATCTGCTCGTGATTGCGAGCTCGCCGCCGAGTGTGACGAGGCTCAAGAGCACCAGCACGAGCGACAGCGTGCAGGCCGCGACGGTGTCGAAGCCGAGCTTGAACTCGGTGAAGATCGCGACCGTAAAGGTCTGGAACTGGACGATCTCAAAGGCTCCATACTCGGCCAACAGGCCGAGCGTCACGAGTAGACAACCACCCATGACGGCCGGGGCAATCTGACGCAGGGTGACGCGGCGGAAGGTCTGCCAGGGCCCGAGGCCAAGGCTGCGTGCTGCCTCCTCCAGGCCAGCGTCGACCTTGGCCAGAGCCGTGCGGGCAGGCAGGAAGACGAGCGGATAGAGCGACAGCGTCATGATCATCACGGCCGCCCAATAGCCGTGTAGGCCAGGCTCGAGCGAGACCCAGCCGAAGCCGACGACGAAGTCGGGGATTCCGAGCGGCAGGACCAGCAAGACCGCCCACAGGCGACGTGCGGGTAGCGCGGTGCGCTCAACGCACCAGGCTCCGGCGACCCCGAACAGCGCGCACAACAGCGTGCAGGCGAGGGTGAGACGCACGCTGTTCCACAGCAGCACCGCCACCGAGTGGCGCAGCAGCAGGCGTTCGACTTCTCCCCAGCCGGACTGCTCGGCCTGGACTACGAGAAAGGTGAGTGGCAGCAGCACCAGCGCGGCGGCGAGCGCTGCTCCGGCGACGCTCGTCAGCGGCCAGCGGCGTCGACCCGACCAGGTGCGCGTCCATCGCTCGGCGAGTGGCGCGCTGGGCGTATAGGTACTCAAGGGCTTCTCCTACAACAGCCCGAGCTTCTGCTCGAGGGCGAGCGCCGCGCTGCCATCGCCCAGCTCAGCTGGTGTCAACGCCGCTGGGCTGAGCGTCGCGAGTGGGCGTAGGCCGCGCGCTGGGCTGACGCCGGGACGCAGGGGGTACTCATAGCTCTGGCTGTGGGCGATCAGCGTCTGGGCGCTGTGGCTGACGAGGAAGGCGAGAAAGTCCTGCGCCGCGCTCGGGTGGGCACTCGTCTTCAGGACAGCGGCCCCTGAGATATCGACGAGGTCACCGGGATCGCCGGGGGCGTAGTAGCGGAGCGCCGAGTGCATGTGGGTGACACCCTTCTCGTCGCGCAGCCGATACCAGTAGTAGCTGTTGATCGGTCCGATCGCGCTCTCGCCATTGTCGACCTGGTTGACCACGGTCTCGTTGTCCGGATAGATCCGCGCGTTGGCCTGAAGTCCTTTGAGCCAGCGTTCAGCTGCCGTGGTGCCATCGAGCTTGAGGATCGCGCTGAGCAGGGGCTGAAAGTCGGTCTCCGAGGGCGCGAAACCGAGCTTGCCCTTCCAGTGTGGCGTCGCAAGGTCGAGGATTGAGCCCGGGAGCTCGGCCTGCGTGAGCTTGCTCGTGTTGTAGATGAGTGCCGAGACCCGCGCCGAGACCCCGACCCAGCGCCCCTGCGCAGAGTCGTAGCGGTGTGGTACCGCTGCCAGGGTCCTGGGTCTGACCGTGGCAAGCAGGCCCTTCTTGCTCAGGGCTTCCAATACGGGCGTGTTCTCGGCGTAGAAGACATCGGCAGGCGAGTTCGCGCCCTCCTGTGTGATCTGGTTGCCGAGCGTCGCCTCGTCGGCCGAGCGCAGGTCGACCTTGATCCCGGTCTGACGTTCGAAGGCCGCCACGAGACGTACGGTCGTCTGTTCATGTTGGCCGCTATAGACGGTCAGCGCCGAGCCCTTGACCGAGCCGCAAGCACTCAACAGCAGGATTGCTGACAGGAGAAGTGGGCTGAGGAGGGGGAGCTTGCTGCGATTCATAGGGTGATTCGGCGTAATCCCGATCTGCGCGGTCGGGATGACAACGGCACGGTAGCACAGAGTTAGGGTTGCCTAACTCGATGGGCGTGCGCCGTTTCGCCGCCGGATAGGTGAGAATCCGGGAATGCACGTAACCGCCAAGGCCGACTACGCCGTGAGAGCCTGTCGTTGAGCTTGCTGAGAGTAGTCAAGGTTCGCCTCGCAAGGTCGACGATGTCGCCCAGGCCCAGGGGATTCCGGTGTCCTTCCTGGAGAACATCCTGACCCAACTGCGCTCGACCGGCATCGTACGCAGTCAGCGCGGTCCGGAGGGTGGCTACTGGCTCGCACACCCGGCCGCGGAGGTGAGCCTTGCGGACATCATCCGTGCCGTCGAGGGACCACTCGTCGGTGTTCGCGGTCAGCGCCCGGAGGAGATCGAATATGTCGGCTCCGCCGAGGCCCTGCAGAACGTCTGGATCGCGCTGCGGGCGAACCTGCGCAAAGTGCTCGAGCAGGTCACCGTGGCCGATGTCGCTGCGGGGAAGCTGCCCAAGGAGGTCCTGGCGCTAACGCGCGCCGAGGAGGCCTGGCAAACGCGCTAGGCAGCGAAGACGCGCGGGAGCTGGGAGGCGCACGGAGAGGATCTGGCCCTCTCTGAGCTCGAGCTCTTGGGAGACCTCACGGGTCACCTGGGCCCAGATCTCGCGTCCGTCGTGCAGCTTGAGCTCGACGCGCACCTCGAAACCGAGATGCACGACGCGCTCGACAAGCGCCTCGGTTCCGGTGCCGTCGGCCTCAGCAAGGATCTGGATGTCGTGCGGGCGCACAAAGGCATCGCCGAGCCGGTTGACGGGCCCGATGAAAGACATCACGAACTCGTTGCTTGGGCTCTCATAGAGCTCGCGCGGAGCGCCTGCCTGCTCGATGCGCCCACGATTCATGACCACGATCTGCTCGGCGACTTCCATCGCCTCCTCCTGGTCGTGGGTGACGAAGATCGTGGTCACGTGGATCTCCTCGTGCAGGCGCCTGAGCCATTCGCGCAGCTCGGCGCGCACCTGAGCATCGAGCGCACCGAAGGGCTCATCGAGCAGCAGCACCTGCGGCTGCACCGCCAGCGCTCGCGCGAGCGCCATCCGCTGGAGCTGACCGCCGGAGAGCTGTGAGGGATAGCGCTTGGCGAGGCCATCGAGGCGCACGAGGCCGAGCAGCTCCTCGACCCGGCCGCGGATCTCATCCTTGGGGCGCTTGCGCACGCTGAGGCCGAAGGCGACGTTGTCGTGCACGGTCATGTGCTTGAAGGGTGCGTAGTGCTGGAAGACAAAGCCAACGCCACGCGTGCGCGCTGGGGCATGAGTGACGTCCTCGCCGCCGATCACGACTTGACCGGCGTCGGGCGTCTCAAGGCCGGCGATGATCCGCAGCAAGGTTGACTTGCCGCTGCCGCTCGGCCCGAGCAGCGCCGTAAGCGCACCGTCGCCGACCGTGATGCTGACGTCATCGAGCGCAACGAAGTCGCCGAAGCGCTTGCTCACATGGTCTACCTCGATCGCCATCAGGCCTCCGTCCTTCGTCGCGTGATCCGTGTCAAGAGGTTCATCGCCAAGAGCGTCCCCAGGGCAAGGAGCGCAAGCACGACAGCGGCCGTGTAGGCGCCGGTCGCGTCGAAGTTCTCAAAGCGATCCTGCACAAACAATGGCAGTGTCTGGGTCTGTTCCTCGATGCGCCCCGAGACGATGCTGACGGCGCCGAACTCGCCGAGCGCGCGGGCCGTGGTCAGCACGACGCCGTAGACGACGCCCCAACGGATGCCGGGGAGCGTGATGCGCAAGAAGGTCTGCCAGGGACTCGCCCCGAGTGTCTCGGCTGCCTGCTCGGCATCGACGCCGAGCTCGCGCAGTACGGGCATCGTCTCGCGCACGACAAACGGAAGCGAGACCACGGCTGTGGCGAGGACCATCCCGGGCACGGAGAAGATCACCTGGATACCCTGTTCGGCCAGCCAGTCACCGAGCCAGCCGGTTTTTCCGTAGACGAGCACGAGCGAGAGCCCGACGACGACGGGCGAGATCGCAAAGGGCAGGTCGATCAGCACGCCGAGGGCTGCCTTGCCCCTGAAGCGGCCGCGCTCGAGCAGCAGCGCCATACCGATGCCGAAGATCGTGTTGAGGGGCACGGCGATTGCGACGATCTCCAGTGAGAGCCAGAAGGCGTGGGTGGCGCTCGGGGTGGTAGCGGCCTTGAGCACGGGGGAGATGCCGTGCTCGAAGGTGCGGTAGAAGATCATCGCGACAGGTCCCAGCAGCAGCAGCGCGAGGTATCCAAGTGCGACCACGCGCACGCCGAGCTGGCGTCGGCGCGTGGCTCGCGCGCCGGCTGCGGCGGGGGGGCGAGCGGCGCTCCGCGTGCTCGAGCGTGGTGCCGCCGGAGCGCCGGGAATGGGGAGCGCGTCTTCGCTAGAGGACATGTTGTGAGCGGCGTCGCAGGAAGAAGGTGAGCAGCGCGAGCACGAGCAGCGCGGCCAGCAGCAGCACGACCGAGACGGCCGCGGCGGCGGCGAGGTTTTCGTTCTGGATCTGACCGAAGATGTAGACCGAGCCGGCCTCGGTCTTGAAGGGCAGGTTGCCCGTGATCAGCACCAGCGAGCCGAACTCGCCGACTGCGCGGGCGAAGCTAAGCGCGACCCCGGAGATAATTGCCGGAGCGAGCGTCGGCAGCACGATCCGCCGTAGCACGGTCAGTGGGCTCGCGCCGAGCGAGGCCGCCGCTTCCTCCATCGCCAGGTCGAGCTCGAGCAGCACCGGCTGCACCGAGCGCACGACGAAGGGCAATGTCACGAACAGCAGCGCCAGGCCGACCGCGGCACGCGTAAAGGCGACGTCGATGCCGATTGGGCTGTCCTTGCCATAGAGCGCCAGCAGCACGACGCCGGCGACGATCGTGGGCAGCGCAAAGGGGAGGTCGATCAGGGCGTTGACGATGCCCTTGCCGGGAAACTCATCGCGCACGAGCACCCAGGCGATCACGGTACCGAAGACGGCGTTGATCACGACCACGATCACTGAGGCGATCAACGTCAGCTTGATCGCAGCTACCGCCTCGGGATTGGATACCTCGCGCCAGAAGGCATCGAGCCCGCCGGTGCTCGACTTTGCCAGCAGGGCGGCGATCGGGAGCAGCACGAGCACCGTCAGGTAGATGCCGAGCAGACCCTTTCCGAGCAGGGAGCCGCCGCGCGCGGTGAGCCGAAGCCCACCGAAGCCCGCGCGACGGCCAGCAGCCACAGATGCTGGGCTATTTGGCAGTGGAGACCCCCAGCGACTGCTCGATCTTCGTGACGATGCCCGTTTCAGGTTCGAAGAACTGCTTAGTCACCGTCTTCCAGCCTCCGAGTGAGTCGATCGTGAAAAGACCGGGAGGCGTGGGGAACTTGTCGGCGCCCGGCACCCCGGAGATCACCGGTCGGTAGCCCTGGGCGGCCCAGATCGCCTGGCCGGCAGGGGAGAGCATGTAGTCGACGAAGCTCTTGGCCGTCGCGGAGGAGGCGCCGCTGCCGAGGACAGCCACCGGGTTCTGGATCAGGATCGTGTCCCGGGGGATCACGTATTCGATCGCGGCGCCCTTCTTCTGGTCGGCGATCGCCTCGTCCTCGTAGTCGATCAGGGCATCCCCGCGCCCGGCCAGGAACGTCTGCAGCGAGTTACGAGCCGAGCTGTCCTGGCTGACGACGTTGTGGAACAGCGCGGTCAGGTAAGCCTGCGCCTGCGCGGGCGTCTTGCCTTCCTTGAGCTGTGCTCCGTAGGCGGCCATCACGTTCCAGCGCGCGCCACCCGAGGTGAAGGGGTTCGGCGTCAGCACCTGCACGCCGGGCTTGACCAGGTCCGACCAGCCGGTGATGTGCTTGGGGTTGCCCTTGCGCACGATGATCACCGCGACCGAGTTCGTCAGGAAGCCGTGTGTGGCGTTCTGGTTCCAGGTAGGAGACACAAGCCCCGCCTTCACGAGCCGTTCCACGTCCGGTGCGAGCGAGAAGTTGACGACGTCGGCGTGGAGTCCGTTGGCAACCGAGCGGCTCTGTTCGCCAGACGGGCCAAAGGACTGGCTGAAGGAGACGCCTTTGCCCTCAGTTGTGGCCTCGAAGGCGGGGATCAGCTTTTCAAAGACACCCTGCGGTGTTGAGTAGGCGACGAGCGCAATGTGCTTGCCGCCACCTCCACCCGAGGAGCCGCACGCGGCCAAGCCAAGCGTGGCGGCGATCAGTGATAGGGCAATGGCAACGGTGCGTTTTGGCATGATCACTTTCTACGTCGAGAACATGGCTATAGGTCAGAATGTCGGGAAATGGTACAGCAATCCTGATCGGAATTGGCGTCTTTGGGGGAAATGCCGCAGCGCTACGCGAAGGTTTGCGCTACGGTCTTTCAGGGCAGCTCTCTGGAACTGTGGGTACTCAGGCGTACCCACGAGTCCAGTCGCGTGTCGATTGCATTGGCTACCCTCCCAAGCGTTACCGGTAGGTAGCTAAGGCCTTCTGGCGACACGCCTCATCTGCCTTGCTGGCGCCCCTCATCTCAAAGGAGATCCCGCTCGATGTCAGTCTCGCCCTCAGCTGTCTCGTCCACCCCCAGCACAGCGACCGCCACTGACGCCGCCGTCGAGGCAGTATCGGATGCGGCCAACCAGGAGGTTGTCTTCTCGCTGGAGTTGACCCAGGACCAGAAGGACATCCGCGATTGGGTCCACGGCTTCGCGGCCGACGTGATGCGCCCGGCGGCGCACGAGTGGGACGAGAAGGAGCAGACCCCCTGGCCGATCATCCAGGAGGCGGCGAAGATCGGCCTCTACGGCTTCGAGGGGTTGGCCCAGTTCTTTGCCGACCCGACCGGCCTTACGTTGCCGGTCGTCAACGAGGAGCTGTTCTGGGGCGACGCGGGCATCGGCATGGCGATCATGGGCACCGCGCTCGCGGTGGCAGCGATCTTCGGGCAGGGCTCGGGTGAGCAGATTGGCGAGTGGATCCCGCGTTGCTTCGGTACCCAGGACGACCTCAAGGTGGCCGCCTTCTGCGCCTCGGAGCCCAACGCAGGCTCCGACGTCTCGGGCGTGCGCACGCGCGCAAAGTTCGACGAGGCCACGGGTGAGTGGATCATCAACGGCCAGAAGGCGTGGGCGACAAACGGCGGGATTGCCGACGTGCACGTCGTAATCGCCACCGTCGATCCTGAGCTCGGCTCCAAAGGTCACGCAGCCTTCGTGATCCCGATGAGCGAGGCAAAGGGGATCTCACAGGGCTCGAAGGTCTCAAAGCACGGGTTGCGCGCCTCGCACACAGCGGACGTGTTCCTCGACGACTGCAGGATCCCGGCCGGCTACGTGCTCGGTGGCAAGGAGAAGCTCGACGAACGCATTGCGCGAGTACGCGAGGGCAAGAAAAACAAGTCCCAGGCGGCGATGCAAACGTTCGAGGCCTCACGACCGACCGTTGGCTCACAGGCGCTGGGGATCGCCCGGGCGGCCTACGAGTACGCGCTCGACTACGCGAAGGAGCGCGAGCAGTTCGGCCGCAAGATCATCGAGAACCAGTCGATCGCCTTCACGCTCGCGCGCATGAAGCTCGAGATCGACGCGGCGCGCCTGCTCGTGTGGCGCGCATCGTGGATGGGGCGCACGCAGGTGCCCTTCAAGAACGCCGAGGGCTCGATGTCGAAGCTCAAGGCCGGCGAGGTGGCCGTGTGGGCGACCGAGCGCGCGATCCAGATCCTCGGCGGCAACGGCTACACACGCGAGTTCCCCGTCGAGCGCTGGCACCGCGACGCGAAGATCTACGACATCTTCGAGGGCACGGCCGAGATTCAGCAGCTCGTGATCGCGCGCGCGATCTCGGGGATGCACATCAAGTAGCCCGCGGCGGGGTGGCGCTCATACGGGAGAACCCCGTATTGACAGTCGACAATCCGCAAGCTTGACAAAATCCGAAATCCGGAATAGCGTCTCCGACCGGACGGTGCTGGAACGGAGATGGATCTCTGCATGGGTGCATGGAGGCGACTCACCGGTCCAAGCGGCGTGCATCCCCGCAGCCCCTGGAGGGGCTTGAGCTCGCTCGAGGGCCGAATGGTCCTAGGGCTCCAGTCAAACGAATGGAGACAACATGAAGGTAAGGACCCCGGCGAGGGCCTCGATCGTCGCTGCGCTCGTGGTGGCCGGATTTATGGCCCTCACGGCCGATGCGGCAAGTGCTTCGGAAGTGATCTACACAAACATTCCGGCGCCATTGCCCGGCAACGTGCCGTCGCAAGCATTCGAGGCCACCTCGACGTCCGAGTTCGGCGGGCAGGTTCAGTTCGCCGGTACAAGCCGAACGAAAGTCAGAGTGACGATTGCGATGAGCAGTTGGGCCTGCCAGAGCGGCGGCGCCGAAGACGGCTCGTGCATCACGGAAAAAGGGGCGACCTTCAACTGGCCCGTGACACTGCGTATCTACGCCGTAGGCCCCGGAAACTCGATCGGCACTCCCATTGCCGGGCTGACCAAATCGTTCAAGATGCCGTATCGCCCCTCAGCAAGCCCCAAATGCACGGGCGAAGGGCTTGGTGGGTGGTATCGAGCAGGTGGGTGCTTCCACGGCAAGATGTTCAGGATCGCGTTTACCCTGAAGGGCGTCACGCTGCCGTCGAAGGCGATCATCAGCGTTGCCTACAACACGAGCGACTTCGGGGCTGAACCACAACGCCCGCAGCCGTGCAATACGGCTGGAAACTGCCCATATGACTCGTTGAACGTGGCCACCACGGGCACCCCGACCATTGGGTCGGACCCGCTACCGGAAAGTGCCTACCTCAACTCGACATGGGGCGGCGCCTATTGCGACGGAGGCTCGAGTGGCACAGGCACTTTTCGGCTTGACGCCGGATGCTGGGCCGGATACCAGCCGGACTTCGCGGTGACTACCGGCTGAGCCAAGCACTCTGCGGTCAGCGGTGGTGGGATCCCGGCAGCAATCGGGACCCCATCACCGCATCCGTGAAGTCCCTCGCGCCAAGGATGGCGGCCCCTACCAGGCCTGATCGGTCCCGCAATGCGGGCACGGCACGGTCGTAGAGACCGCGGCGCGGAACAGGCAGCCGCACTGACAGGAGTAGACCGCTTGGTCGATCGGGCCGCCGGCCTCGCGGACGCGCTCGACGGCGGGGTCGCACTCGTGGGCGCTCGGCACGAGCGTGGCGGGCGTAGCGCGGCCGCGACGTCCGCGTCGCGGGTGACGCTGTCCAAGGGGTTGAAGAAGTCGGGTTCGCATCGATGGTCTTCCTCTTAGAACGTCATCCATGCCCGAAGGTTTCGCCTTGCAGCCCGCATTTCCTCGTATCGGCAGGGGTTAGCGCTCGCATTACCAGCATTGGACGCTGTCAAGCGCGGCGAGTGCGGGCAGGGTTTGAGATACTGGGTCGTGATGAATCCCGCGCGCAAGCGAACGGTGCGCCTCGTCGTGGCGCTCAGCGCGGCCGTGGTCCTAGCCAGTGCGCTGATCTACACGAGCTTCAGTGCGGCCAGCCCGGCGCTCTCGCCGACCCAGCTGGCGCATGAGGCCCAGCCCGGCCGCAGCTACCAGGTGACCGGCAAGGTTGCAGCCGGCTCTGTGCACCGCGCCGGGGCGATTCTCTACTTCAGCGTCGAGGACAGGGTCGGGGGCACGACGATCCCGCTCTCCTACACGGGCACCGTTCCAGACCCATTCCGCGAAGGGCGCGAGGTGATCGTGACCGTGCAGAAGCAGGGTGGTAGCTATGTCGGGGAACGCAACTCGCTGATCACGAAGTGCCCCTCGAAGTACAAGACCGCTCCGGCGGGCGAGAAGCAGAACTTCTGAGTGGCGGGCCTCGGCTTCGGATGTCTGCTGCTCGCCTTGGCGGTCTGCGTCTACGGGATCGTCGCCTCGCTCTACGGCGTCCGTAGCGGGCGCGCCGAGTACTCGGAGTCCGGACGGCGCGCTGTGTACGCGTTGGCTGGCGTCCTCACGGTCGCCTTCGCGGTGCTCGAGGTCGCCTTCCTGCGCAACGACTTCGTCTTCAACACCGTCGCCGATACCTCAAGCCGCACCACGCCGCTGCTCTACCGCGCCGCCGCCGTGTGGTCCTCGCAGGAAGGCTCGCTGTTGCTGTGGGCTTGGCTGCTCTCGCTCTGGTCGAGCCTGGCCCTGTTCCTTACGCGCAAGCGCATGCGCGACATCGCAAGCTATGCGACCGCGATCCTGCTCGGCTTCGGCGGCTTCTTCATCTCGTTGATGATCTTCTATGCGGACCCTTTTGCCACGACGCATCCGACACCGGCCGAAGGCCAAGGTCTTGACCCGCTGCTGCGCTTCCCGACGATGATGATCCACCCGCCGATGCTCTACTCGGGCTATACGCTCTGCACAATCCCGTTGGCATTTGGGATGGGCGCCCTGCTAGCACGGCGCGTCGACGCGGACTGGATCAAAGCGATCCGCCGCTTCGCCTTCGCGGCCTGGTTGTTCCTCGGCATCGGCATCCTGCTCGGCGCACGCTGGTCCTATTCGGAGCTGGGTTGGGGGGGCTACTGGGGCTGGGACGCGGTCGAGAACGCCTCATTGATGCCGTGGCTGACAGGTACGGCCTTCCTGCACTCGCTGATGATCCAGGAGAAGCGCGGGATGCTGAAGGTTTGGAATATCTCGCTCGTGCTCGCCACGGGCACGCTCGCGATCATGGGTACCTTTCTCGTGCGCAGCGGCGTGCTCAACTCGATCCATGCCTTCGGGGGTGCGACGCTAGGCGTGCCGTTCGTGACGCTGATCGCCGTGCTGATAGCCGGCTCGATCTATCTCGTGGTCTCCCGCCGCGACATGCTGCGCTCGGAGCACCGCCTCGATTCGCTGCTCTCGCGCGAGTCGATCTTCCTCGCCAACAACCTCGTGCTCGTCGCGCTCTGCTTCGTGATCTTCTGGGGTACCTATTTCCCGCTCATCTCCGAGGCGCTCAACGGCCAGGAAGCCTCTGTCGGGCCGCCCTGGTTTGACCGCTACACGGTGCCGTTGGCGCTGCTGCTCGTGCTGCTGAGCGGGATCGGACCCGTGATCGCCTGGCGACGGGCGACGCTCGCAAACGCACGGCGCAACTTCCTCGCACCGCTCGCTGGTGCGCTGGCGACGCTGGTCGTGTTGCTGAGCGCCGGCATCGCCAACAAGCCCTTTGCGATCGGCATGTTCTGCTGTGCCGGCTTTGTGTTCGGCAGCATCGGACAGGAGTTCTTCCGCGGCGTGCGCGCGCGGCGCGCGATGGCTGGTGAGGCAGCTCCGCGAGCACTGTTCGCGCTCGTGAAGCGCAACCGGCGGCGCTACGGCGGCTATGTAGTGCATCTCGGGATCGCGGTGCTGTTCATCGGCGTGGCGGCCTCTTCTTCTTTCCAGCACGCCTCCGAGCTCGGTCTTTCGCCCGGCCAGTCGACCCGCGTCGGCGCTTACACCGTGCGCTACGTGCGCCCGACCGCGACGATCACGCCGCGCTACGACGAGGCGCATACCGGCTCGACGTTGGCCCTCGGCGCCGTGCTCGATGTCAGCAAGCACGGCCGCCATGTCGCCACGCTGAACCCCAGCGAGGGCTATTACGCCTCGCAGGACGCCAGCCAGGGGAGCGTCGGGAGCCTGATCGGCGGCCAGCCCGTGAGCCATGTGAGCATCAACGCGGGGGTCACGCGCGACGTCTGGAGTGCGATCCAGCCGGATCTCGAAGCTCCAGTGATGAAGCGGATCGTGGCTGCGGGCAACTCGACCTTGTCCCCCGAAGAGGCGCTTGTCGCGATCGGTTACCTCGCCCGCGCCTATCTGAAGAACCCACCCCAGGCCCAGTTCCACTTCATCGTCTCACCGATGGTCATGTGGATCTGGATCGGCGGCCTGATCGTCTTCGGCGGCGGCCTGATCGCGATCTGGCCCGCGCCAAGCACCGTGCGCCGGCGGGTTCTCGCGCGCTCCCGCGCTCGCACCGCGCGCGAGCTTGTGCGGGCCTGAGCTCGAGTCCTGAGGAGCGCCCCATCAGTCTCCCGATTATCGTCCTGATCCTCGTGCTGCTCGGCCTCGTCGTGATGGTCGTGACCGCGCCGCTGCGCGAGGGCCGTGCGGCCAGCGAGGGGGCCTTGCGAGATGAGATCGTGGCCTCACCGACGAATGAGATCGCGCGCAAGGATCTAGAAGCAGCGCGCGAGGCGAAGTACCACGAGATCCGTGACAGCGAGCTCGACTTCCGTACAGGCAAGCTCTCGGCTGAGGACTTCGCTGCGATCGACGCTCAGCTGCGCGCTGAGGCGCTCGCGATCCTCGATCGGCTGGAGCGGCTTAAGCCCAGGGACGCTTGAGCAACAGCACGGCGTTCAGGAAGAACAAGACCGCGAAGAAGATCGTCCAGCGGTTGAGGTTGCGCTCGACCATCGAGCCGCCACCTAGAGGTCCGGCACCGCTACCGACGCCGAACGCGCCGGAGAGGCCGGAGTCCTTGCCGGAGTGCATCAGCACGAGAAAGATGACGATCACGGCGATCACCACCTCGAGGACTGAGAAGATCGTTTCCACGCCGCAAACCTTAGCGACTTGGCGAGCCTAAGGACAGGGCACGACTGTCGTCGCACGCGCCGTCGATCGATCAGAGAAAGCGATGTCTGCCGCGAACGGGAAGCCTCCTGCCTGACAGTGGCGCGGCACGCGGATGCTGGCGGCTGCAGCATGGGCTCGCGCATCGCCGCTGAGGCCACCGAGCGTCAACGTCAGCGAGTCGAAGGATGCGTCGGGCTCGTAGACCAAAGTTGGAATCGGGGGTATTGAGATCGCCAGCTTGGCGCCGTAAGGGGCACTGTCGCTATGCAGCACCGCGGTATCGATTGTGCGCTCGTGCAGGGGGGTGCTGCCGGCACCGAGAACCATGAGCGTTGGAGTGTGGCCCAGAGAGGGCCCGCGAAACACCCAGAGAGCGGCCTGCTCGGGGATCGTCTGCGAGCCGGCGTGGACCTCGAGCTGGGCATGCCCGCGGCCTATCAGCGAGCTCCGTGGGCATCCGGCAGGTCCCTGCCGGCGTAGACGGGTGGGCACGCAGCTGCTCGATCGACCGAGCTCAATCCCCAATCCGGCAGGCAGGTGCAGCACAATCGAGTGCAGCGGCGTGGGGGCTTCTCCGGAGGAGCCTGCGAAGCGTAGGGTCAGTGTCAGCGCGGTGTTCGCGCCGAGCCGGTCAGGTAGGAAGGATGCGTGGATGGCGGTGCTCGTGGAGGCAGCTGCCGAGCTCGCACCGCCCGCCGTGGAGGTGCAAGCGCATACAGCGAGCGCCGTCGTCGTGGCGGCTATCCACATGGCTGTCCGCAAGCGGGCGCGGTGGATAGGGGTCAATGCTTCGGGCAGGGCACGCTGCGCTTGGCCATGACCGTTGAGCCGTCCTCGAAGCTGAACTGCGAAGCGACCGGCCAGCCGCCATGGGGGCAGACTCTTGGGTAGCACGATGCCTCGCACATGGAAGAGCGTGCGCTTGCCGTGGATCGTCCTGTAGTAGGCCACGTTGTGCGCGCCGAGCGTGAGGAAGGCGCTCGTTGCAGAGGCGTTCGAGGCGTCAGGAAGGACTTTGATTAGGGGAACATCGAGGCTGAAGCCGAGGCCGTAGGGCTTGGGTCCCGTGATCACTTTGCCGCCGAAGACGATTTCGACAGACACCGGCGAATGGCCCTGGAGAAAGACGAGCAAGGCCACATGACCGGGGCGGTTATCGCTCAGGAAGAAATCGAGCGTGTATTTCTCTTTCACGAGTTCTCCGCCCAGCTGATAGATGCCATCGCCGCCCCCGAAACCGGCCCTCGAGTTGGCCGGACAGGCTTGTGGACCGATTCTTGCGAGGGCAGCTTCGCTGCAGGTGCCGCTTCCGCGCAGGTCGAGCGTGACGCCAGCCGGCCCATACACGTTGACGTGTTCGATCGGTGAGGGCACTGGACCTTCGGTCGAGCCGATCACGGCGCTGCCGAAGGCGTTCGTCGGCTGGCCGAGCTTGGCGGGCGAGAAGCCGGCCTGGGTGATCTGGACGGTCTCCTGAGCCTGTGCGCTCGCACCGATGAGTGCCATCTGCGTGGCGAGGCACAGCACCAACGTTGTTACCCGACTCAAGCCGCCCATGCGATCCTCTCCCTCGCTCGTCGCACCCGCAGCCTGACCGGCGTTGTCCAGTGCGTCAACCGCAGTCTCCGACCATAGAGCGCATCGATACAAGCTGGAGAATCGGCGTGCAGACCAGCCATCAGTGGGGCAGGAGTGCTCCTCAGCGTCCAGAAGGGAGACTGGAGTGGTCGATGCTGCGCTCATCGCAGGCCAAACTGCAAGGCTTATTGCGGTGCCGATCCGCCGCAAACAGGGGCTTGAGGAGGGAAACAGTGCGCCAGAACGGCTTGCTGGCCTTCCGCCTCGTGCCTCGCTACGGTCAGCGCTCGCGTATGGCGAGAGGCCCTTAGGTTCATGGAGATTTGCCAGCCCGATTACGAATCCTTTACGGATTCCTGCTTGCCTGCCGATATGAATTGCGGTGGGCGTACCCCGCGACTTGTGGGCCAGGCTCACCGACCACGATCATGGGACGACCCCGAGATGACTCAAACCAACGCATGCCGCCGATGAGTGCCGCTCGTCGGCGAGCCTTGCGCGCAGTGATTTCGGCCCTAGCCGGTGGGGGATTGACGGCCGCGAGCCTCGGCGGACCGCTTACTGGTGCGGCGTTTGGCGCGGGCGCCACGACGAGCACGACGAGCACCCCTGAACCGACGACCACAACGCCGGCCACTACGGGTACGGCTGAAACGCCACCTCCGGCGAGCACTGAACCGACAACCACCACCTCGACGCCAGCACCGCCGCCGACAACTACGACGCCGGTCGAAACGACGAGCATCCCTGCGCCGCCCCCGCCGGAAACGCCGGTCGTTGTCTTGCAGCGCCGCCAGAAGACCACGCATGGGGGACAGCCCAACCCAAACCTCACGGCGACCAAGGGGACTCAGACCGGCAAATCCAAGCCGAAGCAGCCCACTGGACCGAACAACGTTGCCGGCTCGCCCCAGGCCGTCGCTCAGGCAGGAGCGCTGGCCGCGCTGCTCGCGACCTCCGACGCATCGGCCCAGGCGCTCTCCTTCTATCGGATTCCCTTGTTCCTGCTGCCGATCTACAAGGCGGCCGCGGTTCAATACGGCGTGCCCTGGCAGATCCTCGCGGCGGTCAACGAAATCGAGACGAACTACGGCACCGATCAGTCGGTCTCGAGCGCCGGTGCGGTCGGCTGGATGCAGTTCATGCCGAGCACCTGGCTGCAGTACGGGGTCGATGCGCTAAACGCCGGCTATGCCGACCCCTACAGCCCCGTGGACGCGATCTTCGCGGCCGCCCGCTATCTACGAGCAGCCGGCGCTGCGACCGATCTGCACGGCGCGATTCTCGCCTACAACCACTCTGAGGAATACGTCGAGCTCGGTACTGCTGCGGGCCAAGCTGATCTCGACCTATCCAAAGGCTGTGATCGCGGCGCTCACGGGCCTCGTCGATGGCCGCCTGCCGGTCACCGGCAAACAGCTTGCCTGGGGCCCAGCGGCGCCGGTGAAGCTGCCCTCCTCGAGCGCGACGGCCAATGCTGCCGCGGTGCCCAGCCACACCCCGTCGCCGCCGGCCAGCTCTGTGGTTCCCACCGCTGCGGCCGGCGCTCAAGCGCCCGCAACAGCGCTGTCGCCTGCAGCCGCAGTCGCGGCAGCGAAGGCCAAGAGTGCATCTGCCGGTGCGCGGCTGCTACAGCTGGTCGAACTGACGAGCATTCCCAGCGCCGCGGTCGTCGCGGTTCAGGATGGGCGCGTCGTGCAGATCGGGCACTCGCGAGCGCTCGGGCGCTACGTGATCCTGCGCGACGTCTACGGCGATGTCTTTACCTATGCCGGCCTCGGCAGCATCGCGCCGAGCTACACGCCGGCCAAACCGCCGCGCACGCCGGTCACCTCACCGGTCGTCGAAGCGGCCAGCAAACACGATCCTGTGCCCTCCCAGGCAGCGAGCGCAGGCAGCCAGTCGCCGTTGACACTGCAGGTCAAGACATCGGCCAAGAATGGTGCGCACGCGAGTAGCCATCATGGCGTGGCCTCGCTGTCGAGCGATGCCGCTGAAGAAGCGCCCACAGGTCTCGGCAAGGTGCGGCTCTTCGCGCGCCCCGGCAACCCCGATGCGCTCGCATCCGCGGCCGTCCGTGCTGCTCGTAAGGCGCGCAACTCGAAAACCTCGCAGCGGCTGCCGCTGCGCCGCGGTGCGGTCGTCTCGAGCGGCACCGTGCTCGGTCACGTGAGCGTGCCTGCGGGTGCGCGCGCCGGGCATCTGCGCTTCGCGATCCGCCCGGCCGGCGATACCGGCACGATTGACCCCGGTCCAATCCTTGCCAACTGGGCGCAGTTGCAGGCGGCTCTGCACCCCCGTGGAGCGAAGTCGAGCAACGCGCTGCTGGGGGCGACCGCGAGCAACGTGTTCCTGCAGTCGAAGGGCGAACTCCAGCGTGCGGTGCTCGCTGACCCTGGGATCACGCTCGCTCCCTGTGATCGTGAAGACATAGCTGGGGGCTCTGTCGACCGCCGCCTGCTCGCGGTGCTCACGTTTCTCTCGCGCAGCGGCTTGAAGCCAACCGTGGGCGCGCTTCGCTGCGGAGCAGGCACCACCGCTGTTGCCGGCTCGCCGCCAGTGCGCGACGGCCTGGAGATTACGGCGATCAACGGCATCAAGATCGCCAACCATCAGGGGGCCGGCACGATCACCGATCTCACGATCCGCACGCTCTTGACACTCCCTGGCGAATTCGTACCGCACCGGATCGTGAGCCTGATGCGCTACCCAGGTGCCTCGAACACTCATGCAATTGCTTCGGCTGCCGCGCACATCAGCCTTCGGTTCCTGCCCCCACGGCCGGGCACGGCGCTGCGCCCGACCGCAGTGGGCACGGCGGCTCACTCGGCAAAGACGGGCAGTGCCGCACCGGCGCCGCTCGTGACAACCACGGTGCTGAGCCCCGCTCAGTGGGATCAGCTGATAACACGCGTGGGCGCGCTACCTTCGCCGAAGGTCGCGACGAAGCCGAGCTCCGCGGCGATCGCGGACCCGAAGGCCACGCCGCACCCCTAGCGAGATCATCCGCCCGGCGGGGGCGCTGCCGGCGAGCTGCTGTCAGGATGCGCTCTGAGTTCTTTCAACAGCAGCGGGCTGCACTTCTGCCGTGCTGCGACGAACTTGGCGCTCGTGGGGTCGAGTCCTTTGGTGTCAAGAATGGGACCTTTGCCTGAGGTATTGGGCACGGGCACGTTGACCCCATTCGCGCGCATGCAGCCAGCGAACTTCGCAAGGACCTGCGCGAATTGTGAGCTCGCGAGCTTGGGCCCGCCGGGGCGCGCTACGCCCGGGAAGCCACCACATTTCCTGACCGCAGCTTGATACTGAGTCTGGTTGACGCCTGCGGGCAGCGTCGCCGTGGCGCCTGCCCCCGCTGTCGCGATGCCGTTCTTGCGCAGACATTGGCTGAACGCCACTGGCCGCTGCTCGGGCGCTGCCGCCGTTTTGCTGGACCCGGTCGAGCGTGCGCTGCTGCTCGTCGATGAGGAGGAGCTCCCACACGCGCTGAGCAGCAGGGTGGCAAAGACCAGCATGAGCGCGACCGGGGTTGCGAGTCTGGCGCGACTGGTGGTGCTGTTGTGAGGCATCGTTCTCCTTATCGATGAAATACGCCGACGCCAGATTCTGGTTGCTGGCTCTAAGCGGGCTCTAAGGCTAGGTCTGCGATCATCGCTCAGATGTCTGAGAGCTTCGGCGGTATCGACCTCGGCGGCACGAAGATCCAGGCTGTGATCGTCGATGACGATCACAAAGTCATCGGCTCGGCGCGACGCCCCACACCGACCGAGGGTGGGCCAGCAGACGTTGCGGGGGAGATCGAGACCACGCTGCGCGATGCGGCCAAGGCGGCCGAGATCGAGCCCTCCGAGCTGGCCGGTGTCGGGGTCGGATCGCCTGGTGTGATCGTGGGAGGCAACGTCACGAGTGCGCGCAACCTGCCCGACTGGGAAGGGACCTATCCACTTGGCGAGAAGCTCGAAGCGGCGCTCGGCTGCCGGGTCGCGCTCGGCAACGACGTGCAGGTCGCGACCGACGCGGAGTTCAGTCTCGGCGCCGGTCGCCTCTATGACTCGCTGCTCGGCGTTTTTTGGGGAACAGGCGTCGGCGGTGGGCTGATCCTCGACCGCCGCCCCTGGACCGGGCGTGGCGGTGCTGGTGAGATCGGCCACGTGGTGGTCGCGATGGACGGCGCGCGTTGTACCTGTGGGCGACGGGGCTGCATGGAGGCCTATGCAGGCCGCGGCGCGATGGAGATATACGCACGCAAGCTGCACGAGGAGAAGGGGCGCAAGACGGACCTCTTCAAGTTGATGAAGGAGCACGAGCGCACGCGGCTGACGAGCGGCATCTGGGCGCGTGCCCTCGAGCACGGTGACAAGCTCGCCACCGAGATACTTGATCGGGCGGTGAAGGCGCTCGGTGCCGGGATCGCCTCGGTCGTCAATGTGCTCGATGTCGAGGGCGTGATTATCGGCGGTGGCCTTGGCGTGCGCCTCGGTCATCCCTTCGCCAAGCGAATCGCCGAGGAGATGCAGCCGCACCTGTTCGCGGACTCCAACCCGCCGCACGTGCACGTGGCCGCGCTCGGCGATCTCGGCGGTGCGATCGGCGCCTCGCTGCTGTTGGATCCCGACGGCCGCAACCGGCTGAGGCGGCTCGTGCCGGTTAGAGCCCGAGCAGCGTGATCACGACGAGCGCCAGCGAGAGGGTCGAGGTGACTGCAACCGTGATCCCGGCGGCACCGTCCAGGAGTCCCCGTGTGCGACGCTCGCCCATCACATGCGCCGAGCGCGACAGGCGCCAAATGAAGAACAGGTTGATCGGCAGCAACACGCCGTTTACGACCTGCACGCCCACCAACAGCGAAATCACCGGCACGCCGGGGATGATTGCCACGAACGCGCCGAGCATGATCATCGCGGTGATGATGTTTACGAACACCGGCGCCTCCTCGCGCCGACGCCCGACGCCCTTCTCGTAGCCAAGCGACTCTGAGATCACATAGGAGGTCGCGATCGGCAGGATCGCAGCTGCAAGCAGGCTCGCGCCGAGCAGGCCGATTCCGAACAGAACCTCCGCGTATTGCCCGGCGAACGGGTTCAGCGCGCGCGCTGCATCGGCGGCTGAGGAGATGTTGTGGACGCCGTGGGTGAAGAGCGTGGCGCCGGTCGCGATGATGATGAAGGAGGCGATCAGGTTCGCGAACACCGCACCCGCGACGGCCTCGCGCTCCTCCTTGCGTAGCTCGTCCTCGCGCACGCCGCGCTCGACTACCGCGGACTGCAGGTAGAGCTGCATGTAAGGGGTGATCGTGGTGCCGGCGGTTGCGATCAGCAGCAACAGGAAGGCTGAGTTGGCATGAATGTGGGGCACTACCAGGGCTTTGCCGACGGCGCCCCAGTGCGGGTGTGCGAGCATCGGCCGCGATCGGATAGGCGAAGAAGGGGATCGTGAACCAGATGAAGATCCGCTCCGCCGAGCGGTAGGAGCCGCGAACGATGATCAGCCAGATGCCGAGCGCGGCGATCGGCACTGAGATCTGCGCGGGGACCCCTGCCAGGCCGAGCGCGGCGCCGACGCCGACGAAGTCCGAGATGCAGATTCCGAGGTTTGCGATCAGCACGGCGCTCGTGGCGAACACCGACCAGCGGATGCCGTACTCCTCGCGCACCAGCTCGGCCAGGCCCTTGCCCGTGACGACGCCCATGCGCGCGGCCAGCATCTGCACGAGGCTCAGCGAGATCGTGATCAGCACGATCGTCCACAGCAGGTCGTAGCCGTACTTCGCGCCGACCGAGGAGTAGGTCGCGATACCGCCCGCGTCGTTACCGGCGTTGGCGGCGATCAGGCCCGGGGCCGAGCAGGCCGAGAAAGGCGAAGATGCGGGCGCGACGAGGGCTAAGCCGGGCAGGCAGGCGCGGTCGGCCACGAGTGGCCGACCGGATCCGACGCATGACGGGCGGTACTCGGACCGCCATCGATCTGTCCCGCTGGAGCGTTCACGAGTGGCGAGTCTATTCAGTCCTCGCCGAGAAGCCCGAAGCGCCGACGCCAGCCCCGCGGGAGCATCGCCTCGAGTACGTCATCGACTGTCACGACGCCCATCATCTGCCCGCTGCTCGTCGGCAACGGGGATCGAGGTGAGGTTGTAGTCGGCCATCAGTCGCGCGACCTCCTCGAAGGATGCGTTCGGACGTCAGGCAGGGGGTCTCGTGCTTGAGCATCGCGTCCAGGCGCCGCCCGGCTTCCGCGCGCAGCAGGCCCGTGACGGGCACGCTGCCTCGAGTTGTCCGTCGCGTCGAGCTCACGAACACGGTGTTCAAGAGCTCCGGCGCGATCTTGCTCGCGCGCACCGCATCGAGCGCATCGCCGGCCGATGTTGCGCCCTGCAGCAGGATGAAGTCGGGGCTCATCAGTCCGCCTGCCTCGGCCGGGTCATAGCCGAGCAGCGCGCGGACCTTGACGCGATGGCTGACCGGCAGCAGCGTCAGTACCGGCTCGCGACGATCCTCGTCGAGCTCGCCGACGATGTCGGCCGCGTCGTCGGGCGCCATGCGCGAGAGGATCTCCGCCACCTGCGCGTCGGGACGGTCCTCGAGGAACTCTCGCTGGTGCTGGTCGTCGAGCTCCTCGAACACGTCCGCCTCGAGCTCGCGGTCGTCGTCGCCGACGGCCTGGATGATCTCCTCGCCCTCGTGGCGCGAGGCGGCCTCGACGAGGTCGGCGATCTGGGCGGGATGGAGCTTGGCGAGCTTCGGGTGGGGAACGCGCAGACGCACCGTCGGCACATGTCCGACGAACGGCTCGACGCCGGCCCAGTCGAGGAACTCGCCTGTGGCGATATGTGCGCCGAGGCCCTTCGGCAGCAGCCTGCGCAGGCCCCCACGCGGGCCCGTGTCGACGCCGACGACGCGCCAGGAGCCGGCGACCGAGCGCCAGCTCGATCTCGTTTGCGCGCACCAAGCCGCGCGCCCTCGACGTTGATCAGCTGACGATCGAGCAGGTCACGCTTGAGCAGCACCTCCTCTGGCCGGCGCTCGAAACGGCGCAGGTCGAGCTTGGCCTTGCGCATCACGACCCCATCGCTGGCCGATCTCCGAGACGCGCTCGACGCCGAGGTAGGAGGTGCGACCGGCGACGTTCACCAGGAAGCCAGTGATCGGCGGGTAGCCGGTTCCACCCAAGCCGCACGATCAGATCCTCGACCTTGCCGAGACGCTCGCCGTCGGCGTCGCGCAGCGGACTGCCCACGACCGCGGAGAGGTGCAGGATCGGTGGCGCCTCGGCGGCCGCCTGCATTCATAGCGCTCATCGTACGCGCGCGGCAGGCGCGAGATCGGGACGATCGCGATCTATCTTGGTAGCGAATGCCATTCTGGATCTCGATTGCCATCCTCTCCGTGGCTCAGGGTGGGCTAGTAGCGCTCGCACGCCCGCTCCCCGGCGAGCTACCCACCGCGCATCGCGCGGTCGACGCTGGGCGATCTGTGCCGCCCTTGTCGGTGCTCGCTTTCGTGGCGGTAGCACGGGCAGCCGAAGATGCAAGCGCCGAGACGCTCACCTACCTCGCCCTCGTCGCGGTGCCGCTGCTGGCAGCGCTTGCCCTCGGCTGGCTTACGCGCGGCGCGCGTCCGGCCCGGGCGCTCATCGTGGTCCCCCTGTTCGCGCTCGCATGGGCCGACCGGGGAGGGCTCGCCGGCGAGGGCGCTGCGCTCGCGCTCTCAGGCCTCAGTTGCGTCAGCGCTCGGCGTGGGGTTCGCGCTGCTCACGCCGCCCCGCTGGCTGGCGGCTGGCATCGTTGCGATGGCACTGGCCGACACGGCGCTGGTTGTCTCGCGACCTGCTCCAGCGGCCAAACGACGCGCTCAACGCCGCACATCCGGCCGCGGGGCTGCCGCGTCTGCAGAGCGCGGTCTTCGGCTCGGCCGTAATGGGCTATGGCGATCTGTTCATCGCCGGGCGTGCTCGGCGGCGCTGCTCGCTGTTGCGCTCGGTGCCTCCGCGCAGCTGCGCGGAGCGGCGCTGACCGCGGCGCTGGCGCTCTGCTTCGACCTGATGTTCTTCCTCGTGCACGAGCTACCAGCCACGGTTCCGGTGGCGCTCGCCCTGATTGTGATCGTGCTCAGGCGCCGGCGGCGATCCGCTCGCTCGACGCGTGCGCTCTGGCGCCGCCTCGAGTCGACGTGCGGGCAGATCCTCATCGAGGGGCACCGGTCGTGCGGTGATCGCGCGCGCGGTGATCTCAACCGCGCTCGGCGCCTGCACCTGCCGTTCAGAGGCCGCGCCTGCCTGCTCGATCTTGCGCACCTGCGGTATCACGCGGCTATCGAAGGAGCCAACCGCGTCGTTGTAGGCCGAGACCGCCGAGTCGAGCTGGCGCCCAGCCTTAGCGAAGGGCTCGACGAAGCGCCCGAGGCGGCTGTGCAGCTCGCGCGCAGACTCGGCGATGTCGCGCGCGGACTCGGCGATCAGCTCCTGGCGCCAGCCGTAGTGCACCGCCCAAAGCAGGCCGATCAAAGTGGTCGGCGTTGCCATCAGCACCTGCTGCTGCGACGCCGTATTCGATCAGCGCCGGGTCCGCGGCGAGTGCCGCCTGGTAGATGCCGTCTGAAGGCACGAACATGACTACGAACTCCGGCGTCGAGTCGAACTGGCGCTGGTAGCCCTTGGCAGCAAGCTTGGCGATGTGCTCGCGCGTCTGGCGGGCATGGCGTGCGGCGTGCAGCTCGCGCTCCTCATCGGCGGCGGCCTCGAGCGCCGAGAGGTAGGCGTCGAGCGGCACCTTCGAGTCGACCACGACGAGCTTCCCTCCGGGCAGACGCACGAGCATGTCCGGACGCAGCACGCCCTCGCCGGTCTGGATCGTGCTCTGCTCGACGAAATCGCAGTGCGAGACCATCCCCGCCATCTCGACCACGTTGCGGAGCTGGATCTCACCCCAGGCGCCGCGTGTGCTCGGTCGCTTCAGAGCGGAAACGAGGTTGCCTGCCTCCTGGCGCAGCGTGCCCACACCCTCGCCGAGCTGGCGCACCATCTGCGCGAGCTCTCCCTGGGCCTGGCGGCGCTCCCGCTCGAGGCGGGCGATCTCGCTCTCCATCCGCCCGAGCTTCTCCGCACCGGGCTCGACGATGCCCTTGATCTCCTCCGCGCGGCGAGCCATCTCGCCGCTGGCGCGCTCCTGCTCGGCGCGGCGGGTCTCCTCGACGCGCTGGGCGAGCGACTCGCCTGTCTGCGCGAGCACATCGACCGAGATCGCCTTCAGCTCATCGCGTAGGCGCTCGCGGTTGCGGCGCATCAGCACGGCGGCGCTCCCAGCGCCCAAGGCGAGACCAACGATCAGCAAAAGCACACTCAGCACGGGCATGGCTCACGACCCTTCTCGGATGACTGGACCCATCAATGTGCCAGTCCCCCCGGACGTCTCCGCGCGATGGGGACCGCCTCCAGGGGCCCCATCCCACCGCTTGACTGATGCGCTTAGCGTGGTTGCCAAAGACAACCCTAAGCCCTTTATGACCACTTGACAATTACGGAACTCAAGGGTATCTTGGCGCGAAGCTCCCCTCCGTGGGGAGCCTGCTGTAGAGGGATAATTCCAATGGAGGGGCTGTGCCTGCGGGCATGTCCCGCACTTATAGGAGGATGTGAGATGTCAGCCAAGCATGGCTCGGCAGGATCGTTCCGCCGCTTGCTCGGGTGCGCTTTTGCGCTCGTGTTGGCGCTTTCGGCAGTGTTCGCGGCCAGCGCGAGCGCAGTACCGCCGTCACACACAGTGACCTTGCACTGGGAGACTCGCTGGCCTTCGGTTACTCGCAGCAGCTTTTCAACGAAAATGAAAAACTCGGCGAGCCCGCATCGGCCTTCGAACACGGCTATGCAAACGACTACTACATGACCTCCGGCGCAAAACGTGCCGGCGCTCACTTCCAGAACATAGGCTGCCCCGGTGAGACGACTGACTCACTGATCGGCACCGGCCCGCTTGGTAAAGGGCTTGAAGGTGCGATCCCAGGCGTGCACGGCTCGACGCCTTGTCTGTACCACCTCGGCCTCGGCGCTCCGCTCCACAAAGAATATGGCGCGGGCAAATCACAGCTAGAAGCAGCGCTTGAAACGATCGCGGTCGACGCTGGTACCGGCAAGCCGGTTACCACGCTGACGCTTGACATCGGCGCCAACGACCAGCTCGCTGCCGTTCACGCGTGCGAAAAAGAAGTCGGCGAAGAATTCGCCAAAGAAGGCAAAAGCAAATACGGCGAAACGCCGGCTGGTGCCGTCAAAGTGTGCCTTGAAGCACACCTTTCCGGCCTGATCACGCACATCCTGACCAACGAGGGTGCGATCCTGTACGCGATCCGCAACGGTGCTGCGTTCGGTGGCATCAACTACGCCGGCAAGATCGTGATCCAGGGTGGTTATGACCCGTACGGCAACGTCTTCGGCACGGGCGAACTGCTGCCTGGCTCGGTGACACTCGCCGCTCTGATCAACAAATACCAGGGTGAACAGGCTGCGACGTTCGGTGCCTGCTACGCCAACCCGCTGCCCACGTTCAACCCGGGCGGCAAAAAAGAAACAGCGCGTCTGCAGAAATGGACGAACATGGCGAACGCGACTGAATTCGAAGGCAAAAAAAATGGGCCGGACATTCACCCGACCCCGACTGGTTACCACAAGCTCGCGCTGATCATGGTCGCGCAGTGCGGTGGTGTTGAATAAGCAGCATTAGGCAATAACCCCCACCGTCTGAGGTAGGGGTCGCAGGACCAGGGGGCGCCCGGCTATTCGGCCGGGCGCCCTCTTTGCTTCTCGTAGTCCGCAGCGACCCGTTCGAGTACGCCGAGCATCGCTGGCGCTGCCGGCACGAGGCGCGCGCTCTCGGGCGAGGCCGCGATCACGCTGCGCACGGGGGGTGTGGGGGAGAGCGCGCGAATCACGATGTCCTCGCGCACGACAGACAGAGCCAGCTCTGGGATCAGTGCGACGCCGACGCCGGCCGCGACGAGACCCTGCACGGTCTGGTAGTCGTCGCTCTCGAAGCTCACGTTGGGCTCGAAGCCGGCGCTGTGGCAGCTGCGCACGACGTGACGCGCGCAGGGGCTCGCGCGCGAGGTCTGCACCCAGGCGTCCTCGGCGAGGTCCGCGAGGCGGATCTGCTCCTTTGCAGCGAGATGGTGCTCGCGCGGCAGCGCCAGGTACATCGAGTCTGAGAGCAGCTCGACGCGTGTGAGGTCTTCGTCCAGCGTGCTCTCGCCAGCGAACTCGAACAGCAGCGCGAGGTCGAGGTCGGCGGCGCGCAAGCGCGGGATGATCTCCTCGGGCTCGCCCTCGGCGAGCGTGAGCTCGACGTCGGGATAGCTTGCACGAAAGGTCGCGATCGCCAACGGCATCAGCGTCGCGCCTGCGGTCGGGAAGGAGGCCATGCGCAGGCGCCCCCCGCGCAGCCCTGCGATCGCCGCCAGCGAGGCCTCGGCGGCGTCGAGGCGGGCAAGGATGCCCTCGGCGTGCCCGACCAGCGTCTGGCCGGCTGCTGTCAGGGTCACACCGCGGTGATGGCGCTCGAGCAGCGCCATCCCGGTCTCCGCCTCGAGCGTGGCGATCTGCTGGGAGACCGCCGACTGGGTGTAGGAAAGAGCCTCGGCAGCGGCTGAGATCGAGCCGCGGTAGGCGACCTCCTTTAGCACCCGCAAACGAGCCACAGTAAGCATTAGTTCTACTTATATTAGCAATCACAACAATCATTGGTGCTGATGGCAGGAGGGTGCCACCATCGAGAGAACAAGCTTCCATGCCGCCCCACATGGCGGTCTCAAAACCCCAGAAGGAGAGAAGTCATGTCCGCCAAGATCATCGTTTCCTACGACGGAACCGCCAACGAGGACGACGCAGTCGCGCTCGGCCGTCTGTTCGCTCGCGCCGGCGCCAGCGTTTCGCTCGCCTACGTACGACACAGCCCTGAGGCTGATAGCACCCGCGAGACGATCGCTCAGAACGAGGCGCAGGAGATCCTCGACCGTGGTGTCGGCCTGCTCGGCGAGCCTGGAGCCGGCCGCCATGTCGTCACCGACCGCTCCACCCCCGATGGCCTGGCCGCACTCGCTGAGGCTGAGGGCGCCGATGTGGTCGTGTTCTGCTCGGACTCGCACACCGCGAAAGGCCACGTCGCGATCGGCAACTCTGCTGAGCGCCTGCTGCAGGGAGGCCACACCGCGGTCGCGATTGCCCCGGTCGACCTCGCCGAAAGCAATGCGGGCGACTCGATCAGCAAGATCGTGGCAATCGGCGACAGCGACGGCGGCGCCCGCGAGACTGCCGAGGCGCTTGCCGCGGCATTCGGTGCGAGCGTCGAGCCGGTCGCCGGCAGCGACACGGGACTGCTCGTGATCGACTCACGGCCCGAGGTCGAGGCCGGTCGCGTTGGGATCTCCCGCTCGGCTTCGCACCTAATCGAGATCGCCACCTGCCCGGTGCTAGTGCTGCCCCGTGGCGGGCGCCTGCAGTTCGGCAGGAGCACGGCCGCAACTGCGGCCTAACTTCCGCATTCGGCTACGCGTCCCGGACCGTGCTCAGCGCACGGTCCGGCCGCGGGCCCGCGCACACCAGTAGCGCGCGAGAGCTTCGGCGAAGTCCAGCGCGCCGCCGGCAAAATGACCCACCGGCCCGCTCCAGAGCCACGTCTCGACACGCTGCATGAGTGATCGAGGGCGCGGGGCAGTCACGGACGGGCACGGTATCGTGGCGGAGATGGCTGCGGCCCTGACGACAACCCTCACCGAGCTTGGCGAGTCACGTGTGCGCCTAGAGGTACAAGTCCCCGCCGCAGAGGTTGAGGGTCGCCTCGAGCGTAAGGCCCAGCAACTGGGTCGTGAGCTAAAGCTCCCCGGCTTTCGTCGCGGCAAGGTCCCAGCCCCGCTGGTGATCCAACGCATCGGCCGTGAGGTGGTGCTCGAGGAAGCGGTCCGCGACACCCTCTCCAGCTGGTACTCGGACGCGATCGCCGAGGCTGGGATTGTCCCCGTCGGCGATCCGCAGCTGAACCTTGGCGAGCTGCCCCCGCGCGGGGAGGCGCTTGAGTTCTCGATCGAGATCGGCGTGTTGCCAAAGGCGCAGCTCGGCGAGTACAAAGGGCTTGAGGTCGCGCGCCGCGAGCCCCAGGTCGAGGAGCAGCGGATCGAGCAGGAGATCGGCGCGATGCGCGAGCGCCTCGCGCGTCTGCAGACAGCCGAGCGCCCAGCCGCGAGCGGCAACTTTGTGGTGATCGACTATGTCGGCTCGATCGCCTCAGCTGAGTCGAGCGAGGAGCAACTGGCGTGGGAGACCTTCGCGGGCGGGGAAGGTCGCGATCAGCTCGTGGAGCTCGGCAGCGGCAACCTGATCCCCGGCTTTGAGGAGGCGCTGATCGGCGCGAGCGCCGGCGAGACGCGGACAGTCGCGCTCACCTTCCCCGCCGACTACGGCAACACCGAGCTGGCTGGACGCGACGCGTCCTTCGAGGTCACCGTCAAGGAGGTCAAGCTCAAGGAGCTGCCGGCGGTCGATGAGGACTTCGCGATCGACGCCGGCTTCGACGATGTGGAGGAGCTGCGCGAGGACATCCACGCGCGCCTGCTCGAGGTGGAGCAGGGCACGGTCGAGGCGGAGTTCCGTCAAGCCGCACTGGACGCCGCGGTGGCAGCTGCCACGATCGAGGTCACGCCCGAGCTGGTGAGCGCTCGCGCGCGCGAGATGTGGGAGCGGATGCTGCACTCGCTCTCCCACCGTGGCATCACGCGCGAGACCTACTTGCAGATCGTGGGTCGCGAGGAGGGGGACATCCTCGGTGAGATGGCACCCGAAGCCGAGCTCGCGCTGCGCCGCGAGGCGGTGATCACGGCGATCGTTGCCGCCGAGCAAGTCAGCCCCTCCGAGGAGGAGGTGATCGAGGCGCTTACGCCCACTGCCGAGCGTGAGGGCGTCGAGCCCGTGGTCTTGCTTGAGGATCTACGCACTGCAGGACGCCTCGAGGAGGTGCGCGAAGACCTCGCTGCGCGCCAGGCGATTGACCTGGTTGCGGCCGCAGCCAAGCCGATCCCGCTCGCGCAGGCGCAGGCGCGTGAGCAGCTGTGGACTCCCGAGAAGGCAGGCGCCGCGCCCGCGGGTACCCCTGATGGATCCGATGCACCCGCACGTATTTGGACACCAGATCGCTAGCCTCTAGAGGAATCGGGCCGGCGAAGCGAAACAAAGGCGGACTATGAGCCCACTTGTCCCAATGGTCGTCGAGCAGACCTCGCGTGGAGAGCGAGCGTTCGACATCTACAGCCGGCTGCTGAACGAGCGCATCATCTTCCTCGGCACGCCCGTCGACGACCAGATCGCCAACCTGATCGTGGCGCAGCTCCTGCATCTGGAGTCCGAGGATCCCGAGAAGGACGTCTCGATCTACATCAACTCGCCGGGTGGCTCGGTCTATGCGGGCCTTGCGATCTACGACACGATGCAGTTCATCAAGCCCGACGTGCAGACGATCTGCGTGGGTATCGCGATGTCGATGGGCGCGTTGCTGCTCGCCGGTGGCGCGCCGGGCAAGCGCATGGCGCTGCCCAACGCGAAGATCCTGATCCACCAAGTGTCATCGAGCTTCCAGGGGCAGGCGACCGACATCGAGATTCACGCCAAGGAGATCATCGACGTGCGCCGGCGGCTGGATGAGATCATCGCCAAGCACACGGGCAAAGACCTCGAGAAGGTCCGTCAGGACACCGAGCGCGACTACTTCATGAGCTCCGAGGAGGCAAAGGAGTACGGCATCATTGACCGGGTGATCTCGGAGCACTAGCTTCGAGACCGCGTGGCCGGCGCCTGACTCCCGAGAGCAAGGAACATGGCCAGACCAACTGATTCCAACGAGCAGCTTCTCTGTAGCTTTTGCGGCAAGTCCCAGCGGCAGGTCAAGAAGCTGATCGCGGGCCCCGGCGTATACATCTGCGACGAGTGCATCGATCTCTGCAACGAGATCATCGACGAGGAGCTCTCGGCACCGCCGGCCTTCGATATCGAGAACCTGCCCAAGCCGCGCGAGATCTACGAGGTTCTCGACGAGTACGTGGTGGGGCAGGACCCCTCCAAGCGGACGCTGTCTGTAGCGGTCTACAACCACTACAAGCGCGTGCAGATGATGATGTCCGGCGACTCAGACATCGAGTTGCAGAAGTCCAACATCCTGCTGCTGGGGCCGACAGGCTGCGGCAAGACGCTGCTCGCCCAGACGCTCGCGCGCACGCTCAACGTACCCTTTGCGATCGCCGACGCGACCGCCCTGACTGAGGCGGGCTACGTTGGCGAGGACGTCGAGAACATTCTCTTGAAGCTGATTCAGGCAGCCGACTACGACGTCAAGAAGGCGGAAACGGGGATCATCTACATCGACGAGGTCGACAAGATCGCGCGCAAGGCCGACAACCCGTCGATCACGCGTGACGTCTCCGGCGAGGGCGTGCAGCAGGCGCTTCTGAAGATCCTCGAGGGCACACAGGCCTCGGTGCCCCCGCAGGGCGGGCGCAAGCACCCACACCAGGAGTTCCTGACGATCGACACGACCAACGTGCTGTTCATCTGCGGTGGCGCCTTCGCCAACCTCGACAAGGTGATCGAGCGGCGTATCGGGCACAAAGGCGTGGGCTTCGGCGCGGCGATCGAGGCCAAGGCCGAGCGCGACACCGGCGAAGTCTTCGAGCACTGCCTGCCTGAGGACCTGATCGAGTACGGGCTGATCCCCGAGTTCATCGGACGTCTGCCCGTCGTCTCCGCGGTGCATCAGCTGACGCGTGAGGATCTCGTCTCGATCCTGGTCGAGCCGCGCAACGCGCTCGCCAAGCAGTTCCAGCGCTTCTTCGCCTTCGATGGCATCGAGTTGGTTTTCTCCGAGGATGCGCTCACCGCTGTTGCCGAGAAGGGCCTGGAACGCGAAACCGGCGCCCGTGGGCTGCGCTCGATCATCGAGGAGATCCTGCTCGAGGTGCAGTTCGAGCTGCCCTCACGGCGCGACGTGAAGAAGTGCGTCGTGACCAAGGAGACCGTCGAGAAGGGCCTCACGCCGACGCTCGTCACCGAAGCTGCGCCCGAGGAGGGTGAGGACGCTTCGCTGCGCGAGGAGTCCGCCTGATCGGAGATGGCCGTCGCGCCGCTGTTCGCGTGCGCACCCCGCTACCATCGCGACCATGGCCAAGTCCAAGACGCCCTCGAAGTCCGGTGGTGAGCGCCTGAAGGCACTGCCCTGGGCGGCACTGCTGCAGGTCACGGTCGCAGCCGGCCGGCGCTGGAAAGGGCTCTCCGAGAAGGAGCGCGCGCGTCTGACCCAGCTCACGCGCGACTCGCGTGGGCGGCTCGGCAACCTTAGCGCCAAGGAGCGCAGCGAGCTACGCAAGCTGGCGGGCAAGCTCGACCTCAAGGGCATGGGCCGTGAACTGCTTCCGCTCGTGCGTGGCGGACGGGCGGGGCGCAAGTCGCGTCGCCGCTCGTGATGAGCTGGATGCGAGCAGGCCTGTGAGCGAAGCCGCCGCCGACCCCCTCGATGAGCTCTCCACGCAGGAGCTCCACGACCGTGCGATTCACCGCGCGGAGACGCATCTCGACGTCAAATTTTTCTGGTCACTGCTGGAGATGATTCCCGCAGCGGAGAGCATCAGTGGCGATGAGGGCGAGGCCGAGTACGACATCCAGTTCTCGAAAGGCCTGATTTCCGATGCGCTGCACAGCGGCGACGGGAAGCTCGGCGAGGCGCTGCGGCCCGTTTTCATCGATTATCTGCGCAAGCACCCCGACGCCTAGACGGCGCCGGGCAGGCGCCCCACCACGAGCTCATGCCCCGCCTCGAGCACCCAGAGCAGCGATCCCACGGCTGGACCGAGGAACGCGCCGAGCGCCAACTGCACTCGCTCGAGCTGTTTGGCATGCGCTTTGGCCTCGACCGCATGCATCGGATGATGACCGCGCTGGGCTCACCCGAGCGAAGCTTTCAGAGCATCCAGGTGCTCGGCACCAACGGCAAGTCCTCGACCACGAGGATGACGGCCGCGATCCTCCAGGGACACGGTCTGCGCACTGGCGCCTACCTCTCGCCACATCTCATCTCTTACCGCGAGCGGGTGCTGGTCGAGGGCAAGGAGCTCGGCGCCGATTTCTTCGCGGAGGGGGTCGCACGTGCCACCGCCGCGGCTGAGCGCGTGAACCGCACGCTCGCCGAGGACGATCACGTCACCCAGTTCGAACTGCTCACGGCCGCTGCGCTGTGGCAGATGGCCGCGCAGGATGTTGAGGTGGCGGTGATCGAGGCCGGTCTCGGCGGGCGCTACGACGCGACGAGCGTAATCGAGCCGCGCGTCACCGCGCTGACGAACGTTGGCCTCGAGCACACGCGCTGGCTAGGGCCGACGATCACCGACATCGCTGAGGAGAAGCTCGCGGTCGTGCCCGTGGGCGGCACGCTCGTGCTCGGTCTCGGGCAGGACCCCGCGGTGCTCACTGTCGCCGGGCGCGTTGCTGCCGAGCGCAGCGCCACGGTCGTGCAAGCACCCCCGCTGGAGCCCGGGGTTGAACTGCTCGCAAAGGGACCCTTCCAGCGCCGCAACTTCGCGTTGGCGCGCTCGATCGCACAGACATATGTCGAGCTGGCTGGAGTGGCCGTCAGCGAGCAGGCGATCGTGGCTGCTGGCGCGACGACGGCGGTCCCCGGACGACTGCAGCTGATCGAGCAGGATCCGCCAACTCTGCTCGACGGGGCGCACAACCCCGACGCCATCGCCGCTCTCACGGAGGCGCTTCCGGAGCTACTCGCAGCGCAGCCACTGGCACTGGTCCTGGGGGTGCTCGAGGACAAGGATGCGGCGAGCATGCTCGCGACGCTGTTGCCGCTGTGTGAGCGCGTCTGGTTCACGGCGCCGCCCAGCTCGCGAGCCCTCTCACCGGCGGCGCTGCAGTCGCTGGCGCGCCAGCTCGGCTTCGATGCGGTCGAATGTGAGCCGCGGCCGCAACGGGCGCTCGCGCACGCGCAGCGGTGGGCGCGTGAGCAGGGCGGCGCGGTGCTCGCTACGGGGTCGGTCTATCTAGTCGGTGCGCTGCTGGATGGGCTCGACGTTGGCGCCGGCGTCTCAGCTGCGAAGGATTCGCTCAGGAGCTCGCTCGGATGAACGACGAGGGGCCGTCCGTCCTGACGATGATCGGTGCTGTGGCCTTGATCGTGGCACTCGTGATCCTCGTGTTTTTCGCTGCTGGTTACGGCTTCGGCCGCCTGTTTCTCTAAACTCAGCCGGCCGATGCCACCGCTCGCATACTTCGGGATCGAAAGCAGTGGCCTGAACCTGGCCGTGGACCTGCTGATCCTATTTGTGGCGGTCTTCTACCTCTCGCTGATCTACTGGACCTACGCCGACGCGCGTCGCCGCATCCAAGATCCGATGTTGATCGGATGTGCCACGGCCGCGTCGTTCTTCCCCTTCGTGGGCACGATCGTCTACATGATCCTGCGGCCGCCTGAGTACCTCGAGGACGTGCGTGAGCGCGAGCTCGAGATGCAGGCTGCAGAGGCGCGTCTGCACCAGCTCGATCAGTCGCTGTGTCCACACTGCGACTACCGCATCGAGCAGGACTTCGTGCGTTGCCCCAGCTGTTTGCGCAAGCTCAAGGAGCGCTGCACGAGCTGCTCACGACCGCTCGATCAGGCCTGGACGATCTGCCCTTATTGTGAGGCCGACGTGCCGGCGGCTGCGCCGCGCACGCGTCGGCGCAGGGGAGCAGCGGCGGTCGAGAGCGAGCTTGCCGATCTCGACGCGCCACTGGCGAGCGAGGCCGAGGAGCAGACCGAGGTCAGGCCGGTCGCGGCGGCTGAGGCCGCCACTCGCCCGCGCGCAAGCGGGCGTGCGCAGCGCCCGCGCTCGAGCACCTGAGCGCCCTCCACCCCAATCAAAGGAACCCATGGAACGAACGCTGATTCTTGTAAAGCCGGACGCCTTCGCGCGCAACCTGAGTGGTGAGATCATCGCCCGCTTCGAGCGCAAGGGACTGAAGATCGTCGCCCTCAGGCACATGACCGTGACCCGTGAGCTGGCCGAGAGCCACTATGCCGAGCACTCAGAGCGCCCCTTCTTCGGCGAGCTCGTGGACTTCATCACCTCTGGTCCGATCGTCGCGATGGTGCTTGAGGGTGTGGATGCGGTCAAGGCGGCCCGTCAGCTGATTGGGGCGACAAACCCCCTCGAGGCGGCACCCGGCTCGATTCGTGGCGACTTCGCGATTGAGATGGGCGCCAATATGGTCCACGGCTCGGATTCGCCTGAGTCGGCTGCACGCGAGGCAGCGCTCTTCTTCGGGGATATCTAGGCGCTGGGCGAGCTGCTCCCTCTAGTTCTCGCCTCCGGCTCGCCTCAGCGGCGCGTCCTGCTCGAGCGCCTGGGCGTTCCCTTCACGGTCAGGCCGACCGATGCCGAGGAGCTCGAGCAGGGCTCAGACCCCGCGCTGGTCGCGGTCGAGAATGCACTGCGCAAGGCCCGCGCGGCACGCCGGCCGGGGGTTCGTGAGGCGATCCTCGGCTGCGACACGATCGTTGTGCTCGATGGCCTGATCTACGGCAAGCCGCCAGACGCCGTGGCGGCGCGGCACACGCTGAGTGCGCTCGCGGGGCGCACGCATGAGGTGATCAGTGGGGTCGCGCTGCTGCTTGGGCATGGGGACGAGTCTGCGCCGGGCAGTGAGCGCACCGCGGTTGCGCGCACGGCGGTCACCTTTCGGGCGCTCGATGAGGAGTCGCTTGCCTCCTATGTCGCGACTGAGGAGTGGCGCGGGCGCTCAGGTGGATATGCGATCCAAGGCGTGGGCTCGCAGCTGGCGCTGGCCGTGGATGGGGAAGAGGAGAACGTCGTCGGCCTGCCGCTCGCGACGTTGCGTGAGCTCTACCCCGAGCTGCTGGGCGAGCGCTGAGCGTCTGTGTTTCGCCTGCAAATCGCGTGGCAAGGGGCTCGTAGGTCTATATGGGTCCGCTACACTGCCCCGCGGGCGCGCCCCCGATGACGCGCTGGACGCCGAACGCGCCGCGGTGCCGCGGCCCCAGACCGGATCCAAGCACGCCCTCCTTCTCTATATGGGCATCTTCAGCTATCTGACAGGGTTCGGCGGTCGCGATATGGCGGTCGATCTCGGCACCGCCAACACGCTTGTGTACGTGCGCGGCCGCGGGATCGTGCTCTCAGAGCCGAGCGTCGTCGCGATCGACTCGCGCACGGGCGAAGTCCACGCTGTCGGGATCGAGGCCAAGCGCATGCTCGGCCGCACGCCCGGCACGATTCAGGCGATTCGCCCACTGAAGGACGGCGTGATCGCGGACTTCGACGTCACCGAGCAGATGCTCCGCCACTTCATCCAGAAGGTTCACCAGAACCGCTGGGCGCATCCCCGCGTGGTCGTTTGCGTCCCTTCCGGCGTGACCGGCGTCGAGAAGCGTGCAGTCGAGGAGGCTTGCCTCTCGGCCGGCGCCCGCACCGCCTATCTGATTGAGGAGCCAATGGCGGCAGCGATTGGCGCGGGCCTGCCGGTTGGTGAGCCGACGGGCTCGATGGTCGTCGACATCGGCGGCGGAACCTCTGAGGTCGCGGTGATCTCGCTCGGCGGGATAGTCGTCTCACAGTCCATCAGGGTCGGTGGCGATGAGATGGACGAGGCGATCATCAACTACGCCAAGAAAGAGTACAAGCTGCTGATTGGCCAACAGACGGCCGAGGAGCTGAAGCTCGAGATCGGCTCGGCCTGTCCGATGAGCGAGGAGCTGCAGGCTGAGATCCGCGGTCGCGACATGGTCGCCGGATTGCCAAAGACAGTCGTGCTGACGAGCGAGGAGATCCGCCAAGCGCTTGAGGAGCCGCTCAGCCAGATCATCGATGCGGTCAAGGAGACGCTCGATCGCACCCCGCCCGAGCTCGCCTCGGACATCATGGACCGCGGCATCATGCTCGCTGGCGGGGGCTCGCTGCTGCAGGGCCTCGACGAGCGCCTACGCGAGGAGACGCAGATGCCTGCGCATCTAGCGGAGTCGCCGCTCACCTGTGTGGCCGTCGGCTCCGGTCGCTCGCTCGAGGAGTTCGAGGCGATCCATCGTTCGAACCGCACCTCGCGCAACCGCCGTCGCCGGTGAGATCGCTCTCAGCGCGCTGTCCCTGCGTCACAGTCGCCCGGTCCGGGGGTACTCTGTCCCGTGAACGCTTCGGAAGGTAGTTATCGGTGTACGACAAGACGGTCCGGCGTCGACGAGCTGTATTGGTGCTGCTCGTCGTGCTCTCCCTGCTGCTCCTGACGGCCTACTTCGGTGAGGCTCCGAGCGGTCGCCTGCATGGCGTCCAGCGAGCCTTTCTGACCGTTGTCTCGCCGATTCAGGACGGCGCCAACAAGGCGCTGAAGCCCGTACGCGACCTGTTCGGCTGGTTCGGCGACACGCTGCACGCCAAAGGTCAGCGCGACGAGCTGCGCAAGGAACTCGACAGGCTGCGCCCGCAGCTGATCGCCGCCGAGGCGGAAAAACGCACCTACCAGCAACTGGTCTCGCTATACCACCTGGAACGCTTGGGGCTGTCGGACTACCACCCGGTGCAGGCCACCGTTGTGAGCAAGTCACCCAACCTGTGGTATCAGGTGGTCACGATCGACAAGGGGACGCCCGACGGGGTGCGCGTCAACGACCCCGTCGTCAACGGCGAAGGACTCATCGGCCGGGTGGTCGCTGTCTACGGCGACGGGGCTCAGGTCGACCTGATCACCGATAGCTCGATGGGCGTCACCGCGCGGATCGGCACATCGACCGCGACGGGGCTGGTGGTGCCCAAGGTCGGCGAACCCAGCGATCTGTTGATGCGCTACCTGCCCCCGAATACTCTCGCAACGAAGGGCGAACTGGTAGTCACCTCGGGCACCGTCGCCCCGCCCGACAACTCCCTCTATCCGCCCGGCCTGCTGATCGGCCAGGTGACCTCGACCAACGAAGAAAGCGCCTATACGTCGGTCAATGTCAAGCCTGCAGCGAACCTCCACAACCTCGATGTCGTCGACGTCCTCACCTCGGGCGCCACGGGACGTGCCTCGCGCCTGTCGACGCTGATCTCCAACCTGCCCGCTCAGAACCAGGGCATTTCCACCCAGGCCGAACAGCTGGCCTCGACCGGGACGGGAGGATGAGCACGACTCCCTCCGCCGCGCTGCTGGCCCGTGTCGCCGCCCTCTCGGTCGCGGTCGTCTTCTTCCAAATCGGCGTCGTCTCGGAGGTGCCGGTGTTCGGGGTCAACGCCGACCTCACGCCCCTGCTGGTCGTGTTCGTCGGGCTTCTGGCGGGCTCGACGCTGGGTGCCGCCGTCGGGTTCTCGGTCGGGCTTCTGGTCGACCTGGCGCTCCTGCAGACGCTCGGGCTGACCTCGCTCGTGTTCACGCTGATCGGATATTGGGCGGGGCGTCTGCGCGAGCTGCGTGACCCGCAGGCGGCTCTGACCCCGCTGCTCGTCGGAGCGGCCGCGTCCGCGGCCGCGCTGATCGGCTACTCGATGATGAAGTTCATGCTCGGCGTCGATGCGCCCGTGAGTCTCGAGCTCCTGCGCCAGATCGTGCTCGGCACGATCGTCAACACGGTCGTCGCGATGCCGATGTTCGCGATCGTCCGCCGGGCGATCTCGGGCGCGCTGCCGGAGGATCCGCGCCGGCGCCGCCGGCGCCGCGCCTACACGACGGGCGGCCTCAGCCCGCTGACAAAAGCATGAGCAGCATCGAGCCCGTCAGGCGCCGGGGCCCGATGGTCCCCGTCTCGCAGGACCTGGCCCTCCGCGTGGCGATCATCTCGGGCATCGCGATCGCCATGTTCAGCGTGATCTTCTTCCGCCTCTGGTACCTGCAGGTGCTGACCGGTGAACAGTACGTCACCCAGGCCAACGCCAACCGTGTCCGCGACCTGCCGATCCCGGCGCCGCGCGGCAACATCCTCGACCGCAGCGGCCATGCGATTGCCACCAGCGTCACGACCAACGCCGTGCAGATCGTGCCGTCGGCCCTGCCGGAAGCCGCCGCGATCGAAAAGCAGTCCAAGCTCTACAGGGAACGCCTCGCCGTCGCGGAATCGGCTCACGTCGCCACGATCGCCGCGCTTCGGAGCTTCCAGGCGACCCACACGGCGGACCCGGCCGGCACCGCCGAGCGCGCTGAGCTCGTCCGTCTGAAGGCGACGGCCGCGAGGCCTGCGGCCGTCCCGGTCCCCCGCCTTCCCGCCGGTGCGACCCGGGCGCGGAGGCTGTTCGCACGCCTGAGCCGGCTGCTGGGCATGTCGGCGAGAGAAATCGACGAGGACGTCGTACGAGGGATGAGCGCCGTCGTCTACGCCCCCGTGACGATCAAGACCGACGCTGGGCCGGGAGTGCTCACTCAGATCGGCGAGCGCGCCAACGAATACCCCGGCGTGATCCAGCAGCCGGTCTCGATCCGCTCCTATCCCTATGGCGAACTGGCGGCGAACGTGCTCGGCTACGTCGGCTCCGTGTCCCCGGAAAACCTCAAACGCGCGGCCTTTCGCGGCGTGGGTCCCGGCACGATTGTCGGCCAGGAAGGGCTCGAGTACTACTACGATCGCTACCTGCGGGGCAAAGCCGGGACCCAGCGCGTGGGCGTCGACGCCGAAGGCTACCCCGTGCCCTCGAAGCTGGCTCCGACGCCGCCCGAAGTCGGCAGGAGTCTGCGAGTGACGCTCGATATGGGACTCCAGAAAGCAGCCGAAAAGGCGCTGCAGGAAGGCAAAGAACACGCCCAGACGGGCGGCAAACCGGCCACCGCGGGAGCGTTTCTGGCGATGGACCCGCGCAATGGGCAGATACTGGCGATCGGCTCCGCGCCGAGCTTCAACCCGAACCTGTTCGCCAAACCGCTCAGCGAAAGGGAGTACGAAGCGCTCGTGGGTGGCGAAGGCGGGATCGCAAAGCTGTCCGATAGAGCCGTCAACGGCACCTATCCGACGGGCTCGACGTTCAAGCCGATCACCGCGATGGCGGCCCTTGAAGCCGGCGTGTTGACGCCCGAAGAAGCGCTCGGGTCCGGCAGCTGCGTCCAGGTCGGCAGCGCCCAGCAGAGGTTCTGCAACGCCGGAATGGCCGACTTCGGCGCGCTGCCGCTCGTCGACGCGCTGAAGGTCTCTTCCGACACCTATTTCTACGAAGTGGGCGAGCGGGCCAACCGGGGTCCGATCATCCAGAACATGGCCCGCAAGCTCGGGATCGGGGTCGAAGACGGAATCGACTTGCCGAGCTCCTTCGGGGGCGTCGTACCGGAAGCCTCCTGGCGCAAGAAGCAGAACGAGGCGCAGGAACGCTGCGAACGCGCGAAGCCCGCCGGCGGGTGTCACATCGTGGCCGAAATCAAGCCATGGACGATAGGCGAAAACATGAACCTGGCCGTCGGGCAGGGTGACCTGCTGACAGACCCGCTGCAGATGGCCGTCGCCTACTCGACGCTCGCCAACGCCTTCACCCACGGCGGGGAGGGCTGGTCGCCGACGCCCCATCTGGGCATGGAGATCGACGAAGCGAACGGTGGACTGATCCAGAGCCTGAACTTTCCGGCGGCCCGCCGCGCGAAGCTCAACGACTCCTACCTGAACCTGGTGATGGAGGGGATCCATCTCGCCGCGAGCGCCCAGGGCGGGACCTCGGCACCGGTGTGGGCCGGCTGGGACCAGGCCGCGAACCCCGTCTATGGCAAGACGGGAACGGCCCAGCACTACGGCAAGGTAGACCAGTCCTGGTACATGGCCTATATCGCCGACCCCAACCGCCCGATCGTGATCGCCGTGACCGTCGAGCAGGGCGGCTTCGGCGCGGAAACCGCGGCGCCCGTCGTGCGCCTGATGGCAGCCAAGTGGTTCGGCAAGCCTGAGAAGTTCGTCGTCGGGACCTCGAAGACCTTCTGATGCCGCTCAGCCCGATCCAGTCTCCTGACGACGTTCCGCCGCCGCGGCCGCTGCGGTTGCCGTTGGACCCCGCGCTCACGCTCGCTGTGGCCGGATTGGGGATCTGCTCGGTTGTGACGCTGATGTCGGTCACCCGCAACTTCGTGCGAGGCAACCCCCACTACTACGTCGACCGCCAGGTCATCTACCTCGTCGTCGGCGTCGTGGCGATGATGATCCTCAGCCGGATCGATTACACGGCGTTCAGCCGCTTCAAAAACGTCGTCTACGGCTTTCTGCTGGTCAGCATCGTGGCCGTCCTCGGGCTTGGCCATGCGGCCCGCGGCGCCACGAGGGCGATCAACCTCCCGCTGTTCTCCTACCAGTCCTCCGAGCTCGGCAAGGTGATGCTGATAGTCGCGCTGTCCGCGTTCGTCGTCGAGCGTGCGCGTCACCTTGGCGAGCGCGACACGACCGCCCGCGTGATGATCGCCGCGCTCGTCCCCGCGATGCTCGTGATCGCCGAGCCCGACCTCGGCTCGGGCCTCGTCTACATGTCGATCGCCTACATGCTGCTCGTCGTGGCCGGGATCTCCTGGAAGCATCTGACGGCGCTCGTGGCCCTCGTCGTGCTCGCGGGCGCCTTCGTGCTCGCGGTCGCCCCGGCGGTCGGCGTGCACCTGCTCAAGCCCTACCAGGAACAGCGCCTGACGGCCTTTCTGAATCCGTCGGCGAACTCCGAATCCGCCTATCAACTGCAGCAGTCTAAGATCGCGATCGGCTCGGGCCAGAAGACCGGGCGCGGGACCAACAGCGACCAGGCCGACAACGGTTTCGTCCCTGAGGCCCACACCGACTTCATCTTTGCCGCCGTCGGCGAGCGCTACGGATTCCTCGGCGCCGCGGTCGTGCTGTTGCTCTACGGCATACTCATCTCCAGGGCGCTGCGCATCCTGGTGATGGCGAAGGACCTGCTCGGGTCGCTGATCGCGGCCGGAGTAGCGGCTATGCTCATGTTCCAGGTCTTTGTCAACGTGGGTGTGACCATTGGGATCATGCCCATCACCGGTGTGACGCTCCCGCTCATGAGCTATGGCGGATCGTCGGTGATCACAACGATGTTGGCGATCGGCCTGTTGCAGTCGATATATGTTCGGGCGCGCGCCTCTCAAGCCATGAAGGGTCGCGTTCCGCGCTTCTAGACACAGATGTCCGCTGAACACCTCTCACCAGATCTCCCGCTCGCGAGCCTTGCGAGCCCGAACCAGGCGGCTCGCTCAACGGCGACGCTCACACTGCGTACAGACGTCGATCGCGGCCCCGTCCGCGCACGGGCGGCCGACCGGGTCCAAATCGATCCTGCGGCCTCGCTCGTCTGCGCCCTCGACGGCTGCCGGCCGATTCGGCGCCAGGCTCGCTCTGCGCACTCCAACATCGAAAGACTGGATCAAATTGAAAAAGCAAGTTCTTGTCAGCGTCGACCGCGCGGAGACGCGCGTGGCGCTTTTGGAGGCAAGCGGAACGCCCGCCGCCTCACGCTCCTCAGCGAGCCGCTCGCGCAAACGCGCCAGCGGCGCCCCGGAGGCCGGCTACCGGGTCGCTGAGCTCTATATCGAGCGTCGCGGCGGTCGCTCGATCGTCGGCAACATCTACAAGGGCAAGGTCGACAACGTCCTTCCCGGCCTCGAGGCGGCCTTCGTCGACATCGGCCTCGAGAAGAACGGCTTCCTGCACGTCGATGAGATCGTGCTGCCGGGCGTGGAGACGCCCAAGCGCGGTCGCGGGGGAGGGGGCGGCGGACGCAAGATCTCCGACCTGCTCAAACCGGGCCAGGAGATCGTCGTGCAGGTCGTCAAGGACCCGCTGAAGACAAAGGGCGCACGCCTCTCGATGGAGGTCACGATCGCGGGCCGCTACATGGTCTACGCACCGAGCGGCGAGGGTATCGGCGTCTCGCGCCGTCTCGAGGACCGCGAGCGCGAGCGCCTGCGCCGCCAGACGGCTAACCTCGCGCTCGACGGCGGCGGGGTGATCGTGCGCACTGCCGCCCACGGCGCCAAACGCGAGGACTTCGAACGTGAGCTGAAGTACCTGCACAAGCTGCACGAGGTGCTCGTCAAACGCGTCGAGGACACGGTCGCCCCGGACCTCGTCTTCCAGGAGGCGGACCTCTCGGTGCGGGTCGTGCGCGACATCTTCTCCGCGCACTTCGAGCGCGCGATCGTCGACGACGAGCAGCAGTATCACCGTCTCGTCTCGTTCTTCACGCGGACTGCCCCCGAGCTCGTCGAGCGCGTTGAGCTGTGGCAGCAAGAGGAGCCGCTGTATGAGTCCTACGGCGTAGACAAGGCGATCGAGGGGGTGCTCTCCAGGCGCGTGGATCTGCCGAGCGGTGGCTACCTGATCATCGACTACGCCGAGGCGCTGACCGTGATCGACGTCAACTCCGGCAGCTTTATCGGTCGTGGCAAGGGCGCGGGCCTTGAGGACACGATCACAAAGACCAACCTCGAGGCCGCCGAGGAGGTCGTCAACCAGCTGCGCCTGCGCGATATCGGCGGGATCATCGTGATCGACTTCATCGACATGGCCCGCGCGCGCAACCGCAATGCAGTCATGAAGACGCTACGCAAGACGCTCGACGAGGATCGCACGAAGACCTTCACGGCCGAGATCTCAAAGCTCGGGCTGGTCGAGATGACTCGCCAGAACGTGACCGAGGGGGTGCGCGAGATCATGAGCCGCCCCTGCCCGACTTGCGAGGGCGAGGGCGTGATTCGCTCGGAGGAGACGATCGCGATCGAGTTCGAGCGCAAGCTCCGCGACCTCGCCGCCGAACAGCCCGACGCCGAGGCCTTCCTCGTGCAGGTCAACCCGCGCGTGAGCACCCAGTTCACGGGGCACAGCTCACGGGTGCTGCATGCGCTCGAGGCACAGACGGGCAAGTCATTCCTGTTTGAGGGCTCCGAAGGGCTCGCGCTCGACCACTTCGCGATCACCTTCGTGGGCACGCGCGCCGAAGTCGAGGAGCGCGCGCTGCCCTTCCGTCAAGGCGATGAGGTGCTCGTCGAGATCGTCGAGCCGCACATGTACGACGTCGATGATGCGGTCGCGAAAATCGACGGTTACATCATCTCGATCGCCGGCGCTGCATCCTGTGTTGGCGAGAAGCGCATGGTGCGCATCGACCAGGTCGGGCGCACCGCAGCGAGCGCGCTGCTGCTCGACGAGGCGGGCGAGGTCGTCGCCGCACCGGCGCGCACGCCGAGCAAAGCGCCGAGCACGCGCGCAAAACGGCGTGCACCGGCGGCCGCTGATGCAGATGCGGCTAAGGCCGCGCCGCGGACGCGTCGTCGGCCTGCGGCGGTGGAGAGCGATGACACCGAGGCGCGCCGCGAAGCGGGTCTGAGCGAGCCGCCGGCCGGGATCGATGCCGAGCCGGAGGAGGAGCTAGCCAAGGACGTCCTGGGCGAGCAGCCGGCGGTCGCGGACGAGGGGGCCGAGGATGGCCTACAATCCAAGCCTCGGCGGCGTGGCCGCAGGGGCGGACGGCGTCGTTCGGCTGCCAAGGCCAAGGCGACGCCCGAGTAGACAGCGGGGCACCTCCCCGAGGACCCGCTTTTTCCAAGTCAGAGAATCGAGACCGAGACAGACATGTACGCGATCGTGAAGACCGGCGGCAAGCAGTACCGCGTTGAGCGCGGCCAGAGGCTCCTGGTGGAGCGTCTCGCTGTGGCCGAGGGCGCCGACGTTGCGCTCGAGCCGATCCTCTACCGCTCCGAGGATGCGGTCTTCGACAAGGCCGGGCTCAAAGACGTGAAGGTCACGGCCAAGGTGGTGGCGCACGTGCGTGGCGAGAAGCTGCGCGTGTTCAAGTTCAAGCCCAAGCGTGGCTACAAGCGCCGCACCGGCCATCGCCAGGACCTAACTCAGATCGAGGTCGTGGAGATCAGCGCCAAAGCAAAAGCGGCGAAAGCAGCGAGCAAGGAGAAGGCTTCAGATGGCTCATAAGAAGGGGCTCGGCTCCTCCCGCAACGGGCGCGATTCAAACGCGCAGCGCCTCGGCGTCAAGACCTTCGCCGGCGAGGCCGTGACGGGCGGCGAGATCATCGTGCGCCAGCGCGGCACCAAATTCAAGCCCGGCGCTGGCGTCGGTATCGGCAAGGACGACACGCTTTACGCGCGCGCCGTCGGCACCGTGCAGTTCTCAAACGGCCGCCGCGGGCGCATCGTCAGCGTGTTGCCCGCCGAAGAGTCGGCTTAGCAGCGAGTCCCACGGCGGGGGCAATGGCGCTCGTGAGTCAGCGGCGAGCGATGTGGGTGAGCGCCGTCGGGCGCATGGCCTTGGGCGCAGCGGTGATGATCGCTCCCGAGCGGGTCGTGGGGCATTGGCTGGGCAAGGAGAACGCCGCCTCAGCGGCTGTGCAGGACCTCGGCCGAGGGCTCGCCGCTCGCGATATCGCGCTCGGTTTCGCGACGCTGCAGACGCTCGACGACGCTGTGCTCGGGCCGCGCATACTGGCCGCCTGCGCCGTGGCCGACACGGTCGACACGATCGCCACGATCGTGGCCCGCAAGCATCTGCCGCGCACCGGCGTGATCGCGACGGTGGCGATCGCGGGCGGTACTGCGGCGGCGGGCTTCTACTGCTCGCACAAGCTCGCGCACGCCTGAGCGGCGGCTCGCGCTACCCCGCCTGCTCGGTGGGGCGGATGAGGATCTCGTTGACGTTCACGTGCGGGGGCTGGGAGGCGGCATAGAGCACCGCGCGCGCGATGTCGTCGTCCTGCAACGCGTCCGTAGGCCTGTTCTCGAAGAAGGGCGTGTCGACCATGCCGGGCTCGATCAGCGTGACCCGCACGCCCGTTCCGTGTAGATCCTGGCGGGCCGCCTCGCCCATCGCGGTGACAGCATGCTTCGTGCAGGAGTACATCGAGCCCGGCAGTACGCGCCGTCCGGCGACGCTTGAGGTCAGCATTAGATGCCCGCGCGACTCGGTCAAGGCCGGGATCGTGGCGCGCAGGGTCAGGGCGGCGCCATAGACGTTCGTCAGCACCATCTCGCGCCAATGCTCGGGAGTGTCCTTGAGGAAGCCGCGGGGGCCACCAAAACCGGCGTTGGCGAAGGCCACGTCGATGCGTCCAAAGCGCTCCAGCGCACGATCGACCATGCGCTGCTGGTCATCCCACTCGGTCACATCACAGCGCACAGCTAGCGTGTGCTCTGGGCCGCCGAGCTCTGCAGCCAGCTCTTGCAAGACGTCTTCGGAGCGGGCTGCGAGCACGAGCCGCCAACCTTCGGAGTGCGCGCGGCGTGCAGTTGCGGCGCCAATTCCCGAGGAGGCGCCGGTGATCAGGAACACACGCTCGGTCCCGTTCTGCGTGTCGTTGCTCATGGCGGTGCGGCTCCTTTGCTTGAGCTGGATCGAACTGAGGGTCTCTACAGATATCCGATCGAGCTCCGGCTGGCGGCGCGGCGGCTGTCACGATTGCTCTGCATGCTTCATGACCGCGCACGAATCCATGTCCAGGCCGGCGCCGGCGGCGACGGCTGCACGAGCTTTCGCCGTGAAGCCCATGTTCCCCGTGGGGGACCAGACGGCGGCGATGGTGGGCGCGGGGGTGAGGTCGTGGTCATTTGTGATGACTCGCTGCGCGATCTTCAGGCATTCAGACGCAAGACCCACCACCGCGCGGGCCGCGGCGGTCACGGCGAGGGCGCGCTGCGCCACGGCGCCGATGGACAGACGCTGACGATCCGCGTGCCTCCCGGCACTCAGATCAGCGCCTCCGAGGAGGACGGCGGCGATCTCGCCGGCCGTCGCTGGGAGCTGTTGGCGGCCGGTCAGCAGGCGAGCCTCGCACGGGGCGGCGGCGGCGGTAAGGGCAACAAGCGCTTTGCCACCGCGACCCGCCAGGCACCGCGCTTTTCCGAGCGTGGGCTACCGGGCGAGGAAGGCTGGCTGGAGCTGCGCCTGAAGCTGCTCGCCGACGTCGGGCTCGTGGGGTTGCCGAACGCGGGCAAGTCCTCGCTGCTCTCGCGCCTGACCCGAGCGGCCCCCAAGATCGCCGCCTACCCCTTCACGACGCTCTCACCAGTCCTCGGCGTGCTCGAAGGGGCCGAACGTCAGCTGATCGTCGCGGACATCCCAGGTCTGATCGAGGGCGCAAGCGAAGGGGCCGGGCTCGGACACGACTTCCTCGCTCACGTCGAGCGCACGCGCCTGCTCGTGCACGTGCTCGACATCGCTCCGGAGATAAGCGGTGAGGGGGATGCCGATGCGGTGGCCAACTTCGCGACGATCGAGCACGAGCTCGCCGCGCACGACCAGCGTCTCGCACGGCTACCGCATGTGCTCGTGCTCTCGAAGACAGACCTCGTTACCGAGGAGCGTGTACAAGCCGCGATCGCCGATTGGCAGGGGCGCCTCGGGCCCGAGGTGCCCGTGATCGGAACCTCGAGCGCCACGCGTAGCGGGATCGAGGAGCTCGCGAGCGAGCTGCTCAGGCGTGTGGCGCCGCTCGATCTCGCCGCTGGCGAGCCGGGGGGAGGGCAGCGGGATGCCCTCCCAGGTGGCGAGGAGGAGCTCGCTGAGTTCATGGTCTTTCGTCCCACAGTTGGCTCGGGCTTCCAGGTCGAGCGTCTGGATACGGGGGCCTTTGCTGTCCACGGTGCGGGGATCGAGCGGCTGCTGCGCCGCTATGACATCGAGAATGACGACGCGATGGCATACCTCGAGGGGAGGTTGCGCCGTATCGGCGTGCTGCGCGCGCTCGAGGCGGAGGGGTTTGAGCCCGGCGATGAGATCGAGATCGCGGGGGTAACCTTCGAGCTTGACCCGAGCACGGAGGGTTAGGCCCGACAAATAAGCTCCAGGCATGAAACGTGTGGTCGTCAAGCTGGGCTCGAGCGTCGTCGCCGACAGCGCGGGCGTCCCGCGCATGGATGTGCTCACCGGCGTCTGCGATCTGCTCGCGGGCGTGCACCGCGAAGGTCGCGAGGTGATTGTCGTGACGAGCGGCGCGATCGCGCGCGGGATGCGCGAGATGCGCCTGCCGCAGCGTCCGACCACGGTCGGTGCGCTCCAGGCGGCGAGCGCGGTCGGGCAGGGCAAGCTCTATCGCGTCTATGACGAGTTGTTGCGCGAACGCGAGGTGACCAGCGCCCAGGTGCTTTTGACCTTCTTCGACATGAGCGCACGCACCCACTACCTCAACGCGCGCCTGACGCTGAGCACGCTGCTGGAGTGGCGGGTGATGCCGGTGATCAATGAGAACGACACGACCGCCACAGATGAGATCTCCTTCGGCGACAACGACTTCCTCGCGGCCCAGGTCGCGGTACTGATAGCAGCCGATGAGCTGATCCTGTTGACCGACATCGATGGCCTATACACCGCCGACCCGCGTCTCTATCCGGACGCGCGGATCGTCAGCGAGGTGAGCGACTTCAGCGATCTGCACGAGCTCGAGATCGGCCACACGACCTCGCCGCTCGGCTCCGGCGGGATGCGCTCGAAGGTGGTCGCCGCTGAGATGGCAACGGCGGCGGGGATCGCCACGACGATCTGCAACGGTCGGCGTCCCGCGGCGCTCGCAGCAGTGCTCGCGGGCGAACGCGAGGGGACGCGCTTTGCGGCGCGCGAGGCGCGCTACTCGAGCTTCAAGCTCTGGCTCAAGTACGCCAAGCCCTCGCGCGGGACGCTTGTGATCGACGCGGGCGCTGCGCGTGCGGTGCGTGATGAGAGCGCGAGCCTCTTGCCCGTCGGTGTGGTTGAGGTGATCGGTGGCTTTGATGCGGGCGACGCGGTCGAGATCGCGCCGCGCGAGGAGGACGGCACTGGGCACGGGCGCACGCTCGCCAAGGGCATCTGCAACTACTCCGCCGAGGAGTTGCGTCAGGTGATCGGGCGCAAGTCTGAGGCGGTGCGGGAGATCTTGCCGCGGGCGACCGAGGAGGCCGTGCACCGCGACTACCTCGTGCTCGACTGAGCCCTCTACCCTGTAAGGCCATGGCCACCGCCGTCTCGCAGATCGCAGACATCACCCACCGCGCCAAGCAGGCTGCCCGTGCGCTCGCGCAGGCCGACTCGGCCGTCAAGGACGCGGCGCTCGAGGCAATCGCTGCTGCGCTGCTCACGCGTCTCGATGAGATCCTCGAGGCCAACGAGCGCGACATGCAGGCTCGCACGCGAGGCAGAGATCGGCGCGGCGCTGCTCGATCGCTTGCGCCTCGATGAGGCCCGTGTCGCGGCGATCGCCGGGGCGGTGCGCCAGATCGCTGCGCTCGCCGACCCGGTCGGTGAGGTAATCGACGGGCACCGACTCCCCAACGGTCTCGATATCCGCAAGGTGCGGGTGCCGTTGGGCGTGGTTGCGGTCGTCTATGAGGCGCGCCCCAACGTGACGATCGACGCGGCTGCGCTGTGTCTGAAGTCGGGCAATGCGATCGTGCTGCGCGGCTCTTCGACTGCCGCGCACTCCAACGCGGTGCTCGCCCAGATCGCGGCCGAGGCGGCCGTCGGCGCGGGCTTGCCGGAGGGTTGCGTGAGCCTCGTCGCCGGTGGCGGGCGCGAGGAGCTCGCCGAGCTCGCCACCCAGCGCGAGAACCTCGACCTGATCATTCCGCGCGGCGGGGAGAGCCTGAAGGAGGCGCTGCAGGCAGTCGCCACGGTACCCGTGATCTACGCCGCCTCGGGGAACTGCCACGTGTACGTCGACGCCTCTGCCGAGCTTGAGCAGGCCGAGGCGATCGTGCTGAACGCGAAGACCCAGCGGCCTGGCGTCTGCAACGCCGCCGAGACGCTCCTGATCCACGCCGCTGTGGCTGGCCAGTTCGTGCCCCGCATCCTGCGTGCGCTCGGCGCGGCCCAAGTGCTCGTACGCGCCGACGAGCAGGTCCTGAGGCTGGCAGCCGAGCTCGAATTGGTCTCCGCGCGCTTGGAGCCGGCGGGCGAGGAGGATTGGGAGAGCGAGTATCTCGCGCCGATCATCGCTGTCGGCGTCGTGGACTCCGTGCAGGAGGCGATCGAGCACATCGCGCGTCGCGGCAGCGGGCACTCCGAGGCGATCGTGACCAGCGACACGGCGGCCGCACGCCAGTTTCAACTCGGCGTCGATGCGGCCTGCGTCTACGTCAACGCTTCGACGCGCTTCACCGATGGTGGCGAGTTCGGGATGGGCGCGGAGATCGGCAACTCGACGCAGAAGTTGCACGTGCGCGGGCCGATCGGATTGCGCGAGCTATGCACCTTCAAGTACCTGATCGAAGGCGACGGACACGTCCGCGCCTGAGCAGCTGGGGCCGTCGGCAGGTGCTCGCTCGCTCGGCATCCTCGGGGGCACCTTCAACCCTCCGCATCTCGGGCATCTCGCGCTCGCGCGCAGCGCGCGCGTCGAGCTTGGACTGGAGCACGTGCTGCTGATGCCCGCGCACCGCCCGCCGCACAAGCTGAGCAGCGAGCTGCCTGGCCCTGAGCAGCGGCTGCGCATGTGCGAGCTGCTCGTTGCGGATGCACAGGGAGTCTCCGCGAGCCCGCTCGAGATCGAGCGCGGCGGGGCGTCCTATACGGTGGATACCTTGAAAGCTCTTCATGTCATGTACCCCGAGGCCAGCCTGACCTTCATCATGGGAGCCGATACGGCCTGCACGCTCGGCTCCTGGCATGAGCCGGCGCAGCTGCTCGAGCTGGCCGAGCTCGCTGTGGCGACGCGCAGCGGCGCCTCACGCGAGGCGGTGCTCGCGACGGTTGCAGCGGTGGCTGATCCGCCACGTGGCGCGGGCGCGGGCGTGCGCTGCCTGGAGATGGGACCGATCGAGGTCTCCTCTTCGCTCGTGCGCGAGCGCGTTGCCCGTGGCGAGTCGATCGAGCAGCTCGTGGGGCCTGCCGTCGCGGGATACATCGCCGCTCAGGAGCTCTACCGCACGCCGATCGAGGCGGCGCGCTGATGCACGGCGAGGAGCTCCTCAACGAGATCGCACGCTACGCGGCCGACAAGAAGGCGATCGATGTGGTCGAGCTCGATTTGCGCGGGATGCTCGGCTACACCGACTACTTTCTCGTCTGCTCGGGCAACACCGGGCGCCAGGCAAAGGCGATCCACGACGGGATCCTCGAGGGACTCAAGCACGACCACGGACTATTGCCGCGGCGTGTCGAGGGATCGGCGCAGGCGGGCTGGATCCTGATGGACTACCTCGACGTGGTCGTTCACATCTTCACGCCCGAGACGCGCGAGTTCTACCGCCTCGAGCAGCTGTGGGGCGAGGTACCGGCACGCGCGGCCAGCGCCAGCGCCTCGTAGTCACACCTTCGTAGTCGGAGACGTCGCCGAGGGCCGAGCTGCTGCCGCGGTATGGCGATTATGCAAGTTCTGTTGACCATTCCCATCGACACCGGTTAGTGTCGCCCCGATAGCGCCGCCGAGGGAGTGGCGCGTGGGAGATGAGGGGAACTCATGCATCGCTCGTTCGCAGAACGTCGGACGCCACTGGTGTGCATAGCTGCAGCGCTGATGGCCGCAGCGCTTCTTTACAGCCTCGCTGCGCTCGCGCCGGTTGCCCGCGCCGACGGTCCCGGATCGGGCGCGCCCTGGACGGCAAGCCTCGGGGATTCCTACATCTCCGGCGAGGCCGGACGCTGGGCAGGCAACACCAACGGCAGCTCCTCCAAAACCGACGCGCTGGGATCGAGCGCCTACTACGACAATGCGGCCGGCAACGGCGAATCGATCTCGGGCTGTCACCGCTCGAAGGCGGCTGAGGTCTACATCGGTAATGGCGTCAACGGCGTGAACCTGGCGTGCTCTGGGGCCAAGACCTCGACCTTCACCGAAGGATCGACGTTCAAGCCGGGTCTCGACTTCTACAACTCCGGCGGCAAAGAAGGCCAGGCGCTGATGCTGCAGCACTTCGCTGCGACCCACAACGTCAAGCTCGTAGCCGTCTCGATCGGCGGTAACAACTTCAACTTCGCGAGCATCGTGCAGACGTGCGTTGAAGACTTCTTGCTCTCGCCGTCGTGGTGGCCGAACTACTGCAACGACGACAGCTCCGTGACGAGCAACTTCACGACTACCAACGTGAGCAACCAGAAGACCGCGATCAAGAACGCGATCCTGAACGTCGCCCAGGCGATGACGAACGCGGGCTACTCCAGCTCGCAGTACTCGATCGTCGTGCAGGACTACCCCTCGCCGATCCCCAACGGATCGGGCTTCCGTTACTCGCAGAGCGGCTACACGCGGCAGTCGACCGGTGGCTGCGGCTTCTGGAACAACGACGCCAACTACGCCAACTCGACGATGTTGCCGACGATCGACGGCGCGGTCCTCGGTGCGGCAACGGCGACGGGCCTGTCGAATGTCAAGACGATGGACCTCGCCGCAGCATTCAACGGACGGCGCCTGTGCGAGAGCGGTGTCGGGCTACTCGAAGAGGAGGGGCTCTCCTCCTGGACGAGCTCCGGCGCGGTCGACAAAACAGAGTGGATCAACCAGATCCGCACCGTCTCGGCGCTGTTCCCACCGTATGAAATCCAGGAAGACCTGCACCCGAACTACTGGGCGCAGCTGGCCCTGCGCAACTGCCTGACCCAGGCATACAACGGCGGCACGCCCAAGGGCGGGACGTGCACGATCTCTGGGACAGGCCTGAACTCAGCGGGCGAGCCGAACATGTCGCTGCACTGATCGGGCAACTCACGGCGTCGGCCGGTTCGCCGGCCGGCGCCAAGCCCGCTGCTGCGTGTGTCATTTACTGATCAAAGTTCGTAGTTTGGACTGACGAGGACGCTACAGGCTGGCCGATGGGACCTTATGCATCGCGCCCTCGAACTCGCTCGCGTCTGCTTCACGACGCCGCGGCGAGACGCCCATCACCTGCAGCTCACTCGCCTGCCTCGCCCACGGGCCCTGGCCAGCTTCGTGGCGCTCTACGCGAGCTGGCAGCTTGTCGACTGGATACCTCTGGACCGCGAACTCGCAGGCGACCTCCTGCTGCTGGGTATCTGCCTTGGTGCCGCGGCCGCGGCCGCGGCCGCGGCGCGACGGGCGTCGAGCTCGTCGCGCCTTAGGGGTGCTTGGATGTGGGTCGCTGTCGCGCTGTTCGCGCAGGCGTCCGGCGAGATTGCACAGATCGTGTATGAGCTGTCGAAATCTTCGGCTTATCCGACCTGGGCTGACCCGCTTTACCTCAGCTTCTATCCACTGCTGCTGGTTGGCGTCCTGCGCTTTCCATCGGTTCGGCTGCCGAGGCGCGAGGCGGTTGAGCTAGCACTCGACTGCGCGATCGCGACGCTCGGCGTTGGTGCCGTGTTTGTGTATCTAATCCTCGGGCCTCAGGTCGTCGCGTCACGAACCCCCTTGGAAACAGTTGTTTCGGTGGCATATCCCCTCGGCGACATGATCCTGCTAGTCGCGCTCGGCAGCGTCGTGCTGCGCGGGCGAGGCTCCGAGGTCGCTCCAGCACTCCGGGCCATCGCTGTGGCGATCGCCCTTTTCGCGATCGCGGACCTGGCGTTTGGGTACATCGCTCTCCACGGCGTCTATCACGGCGGTGACCCGATCGACACGCTCTACGTGCTGGCCTTCGCTGCCTTCGTGGTAGCGGCCTCGCGCCAGGGTCACCCAGATTCAACGCCGATTGAATCGACGCCCAGCCCCACGGCCGGTCGCGTACGGGAAAACTGGCTGCCTTCCCTCGGGATCGCTGCCGCGGTCACGATCATCGTTGCGAAGGAGTGGAGCCAGCCGTTCTTTCCCAATATGAGCATCGCGATCATTGCTGCAATGGTCGCCGTACTAGTGATGGCCCGCCAAGTTCTAGCCCAGACCAGCATTCGCGAGAGTCACACACGCCTCGCCCAGGCACAGGAGATCGCACAGGTCGGTTCGTGGGAGTGGGATGTCGAACGCGACCTGTGTGTCCGCTCTCAGATTGACCTCAAGCTCTATGGTCTCGATCCGGATACGCCGCCGACGACGCGCACAGAGGCTCTGGCGCTGATCCACCCCGACGATCGGGAGCGGGTCGAGGCCATTGTGGCCGAAGGCTTGCGCAACGGCGATCCGTTCACTTGCGAGTTTCGAATCGTGCGCCCGGACGGCGAGATCCGTACGCTGCTGACGCGCGGCGAGGTGCAGTCGCGGGGCGGCCGCACGGCGCTGATTCGTGGTACCCACCAGGACACGACCGAGCGCAAGCAGATGGAGACACGACTTCAGTATCAGGCTGACCATGACCCTCTAACCGGTCTGTTCAATAGGCGCCGATTCAACGAGGAGCTCGAGGGCGTGCTCCAACGCTCTGCGCGCTACGGGCGCCCCGGTGCGTTGCTGATGCTCGACCTCGACGACTTCAAGATGATCAACGACACTCGCGGTCATGCGGCCGGTGATCACGCGCTGCAGGCGCTCGCGCAGGCGATCCGCGACCGCGTGCGCGCAGGTGACGTGGTGGCCAGGATCGGAGGTGACGAGTTCGCGGTGATCCTGCCTGAGGCGCAGGAGCAAGACGCTCTGGTGGTGGTCGAGGACATCCGCGCGAGCGTCGCAGCGCGTGATACCGAGGCGGCGATCCATGTCACGGGGGGTCTCGTGGCGTTCGACGGACGTAGTGAGCTGAGCGCGGTCAACGCCTTGATCGCGGCCGATATCGCGCTGTATGAGGCCAAGGAAGCGGGCAAGGACCGGGTGCAGCTCTACCACGGTGGCGCGACCTCCGCGATGCTCTGGGTCGAGCGCATCCGTACAGCCTTGGATGAGGGACGCTTCGTGCTCTTCGCTCAGCCGATCCTCGACCTGAAGAGCGGCGAAATGTGTCACAGCGAGCTCCTGATCAGGATGATCTCCGAAAGCGGTGAGGTAGTTGAGCCGGGCGCGTTTTTGCCGACGGCGGAGCGCTACGGGCTGATCAACGAGATCGACCGCTGGGTCACGAGCGAGGGTTTAAGCTACGCGGCCGCGGGCCAGCGTGTCAGCATTAACCTCTCCGCGCAGTCCATCGGCGATCAGAACATCCTTGAAGCGTTGAGCCGTGCAATTGCCGATGGCGTCTCGCCTGCGGACGTGATGTTCGAGATCACCGAGACAGCGGCCATGCGGAACATGGAGGAAGCCCGCGCCTTCACCCAGGAGATCGTCGACCTCGGCTGCGAGGTGGCGCTCGACGACTTCGGCACCGGCTTCGGCTCGTTCACCTACCTGAAGCACCTGCCGGCGCGCTATCTGAAGATCGACATGGAGTTTGTGCGCGAGATGGTTTTCAACGCCACCGACCGCGAGGTCGTCGACTCGATCACCAAGGTTGCGCACAGTCTCGGCAAGCTGACCATCGCGGAGGGCGTTGAGGACTCCGCGACGCTGCAGGCGCTGCGCCAGTACGGCGTCGACCGGGCGCAGGGTTTCTTTATCGGTCGCCCACGTAGGCTCTCGCCATGTGTCACACCAGAGGATTTCCCAGGGGCGCCAGAAGGTGCGGCCGGCCAGCGGGTAGTGACCCTAGGCAGCTGAGCACGCTAGATCTCAGGGATCGCAGCTGAGGCCGGCTCGCCACGCACCAGCACGAAAGTCGCCGCCTGCGTGAGCAGCGCAACCGCACTCGCCAGCGCAAAGGCCGCGGCAGTGCCTAGTGGGTTCAGGGTGACGGCGAGCGTGAAGCAGAACAGCGCAAAGGCGCCGAAGCCGCTGATCAGGCCGCGCAGCAGGCGCAGCAGCTCGTCGGTGCCGCGCTGGGCGTGGGTGAAGGTCGCGAGCACCGTCGCGATGATCGGAAAAGGCGCGAGCAGCCCGCTCAGCTGTGGCCCAAGCCAGCCAGCCACCGCCGTCAGCGTCAGCACCAGCACGAGCGCACAGGCGGCACGGACAGGAAGATCCCAAGCCGGCGGGGCAGGGTGCAGGCGCTGCTCGCTGCCGGGCCGCGGCAGTGCCGCGAGACCGAGCAGCAGGCCAAGGGCGGCGATCCCCAAGGCAACGCCGGCAGAGACCGAGAGCGCGCTGAAGGCGGCCGTCGCCAGCGCGAAGACGAGCCAGCCGGTGAGCATGCTCGTGCCCCAGAAGACGCGCCCGGCGAGGCGCGCGTAGGCGACGACGAAGGCGATCAGCGAAACCAACCCGAGCAGCGTGCCGGCGGCGGCGTTGGCCGCGAAAGCGTGCCCATGCGCGAGGGCGTAGACGAGCAGGATTGGCCCTGCCACGACCGGCAGCCCGGCGATCAGCCCGCCGACCCTCGCACCGAAGCGGCGCGCAGCAAGCGAGGCGCCGACGACGAAGCTCGGCGCCAAGAACAGCTTGATCGCAAGCAGACCCATGAACAGATGATTACGCAGCCGCAGCCCCCTGTGGGGGGTAGCGCTATACGAGCGAGACCAGCGGCGCGGCCTCAGCGCTCGCCGGCGCGGCGGCCGCGCGATGCGCGTGCAGGACCACGCGCCCGCCGCCGGCAGGGCTGATCGTGATGCTCCGCCGTCTGGTGCGCTCAGGCTTTGCCCCTACGGGCGTGAGGTTGTAGCGCTCGAGCACAGTGCGCAGTGCGATCTTCATCTCCAGCAGCGCGAAGCTTGCACCCAGGCAGCGGCGGCGACCGCCACCGAAGGGGATCCAGGTGTAGGTGCCGGGAGGGCTCTCCAGGAAGCGCTCTGGGCGGAAGGCATACGGGTCCGGGTAGATCGCGGGGTCGTGGTGGAGCAGGTAAGCGTTGGCAAGCAGGGCCACGCCACGCGGGTAGCGCACGCCGCCGATCTCGATCGGCTGCTTGACGAGGCGCGGCTCGGCGTTGGGAAGTACGGGGCGGTGACGCAGGATCTCGTTGATCGTCGCGGTCATGTAGTCATTGCCCGCCTCCGCCTCAATCTCTGCGCGCAGGCGTGCCTGGATCTGCGGCTCGCGCGCGATGCGCTCAAAGGCCCAGCTGAGCTGGGAGGCGGTCGTCTCATGCCCCGCGACGAGCGCGGTCATGAGCTCATCGCGCAGCTCCTCAGCGCTCATCGGTGAACCGTCCTCGTGAGTGGCCGCGAGCAGCATCGCGAGCACGTCCTCGCTCTCGCTGCTCTCGTCACGACGCTCCTCGATAACCGCATAGATCAGCTCGTCCACTTCCCCCTTCATGCGCTCAAAGCCGGCCATCGGCGTGAAGCGGCTGATCAGCTGTGGGGGAGGCGGCAGCAGCGAGAGGGGGCTCTCGCTGAAGGCCAGGATCCTCGTCAAAAGGTCGCGCAGCGAGTCGAGCTTGGATCCGCGCTCGAGCCCGAAGACCGCGCGTAGGATGATCTCGAGCGTGAGCCGTTGCAGACGTGGGTGCAGCTCGAGGGGCGTATCCAGAGGCCAGGACTCAACCTCGCTGGCGGCCAGCTCACCCATTAGTCCGGAGAGGCGCTGCATGCGCTCGCCGTGGAAGGCCGGCAGCATCAGCTTGCGCTGCTCCAGGTGTGGCGCCTCGTCGAGCAGGATCACCGAGTTGCTGCCCACGATCGGTTCGAGAATCCGAGCGCCCTCGCCGGGGTGTAGGACCTCTGGCGCCGCGAGGAACAGCTCCTTGATCTCATCGGGGTCAGAGATCATCACGATCGGCGGCTGGCCGAGCAGGCGGATCGTGAAGCGCGAGCCGTAGCGAGCGCGACAGCGATCGAGGAAAGCGGTCGGGCGACTCCAAGTGCCGAGCGTCTGCAGTAGCGCGGGCATGCGTGGACCCGGGGGGAGTTGATCTGTCACGAGACCCTGCTCAATATCGCTATAGTCATACCTATGAGTATATCTACTCGAAAGTATCTGTCAAGCTGCTGCGCACAGGATGAGGCTGGCTAATGCCGCGCGGGGAGTTCGATCGCAGCAGCCGTAAGGCAGCCACGCGTACACGCCTGCTGGAGGCTGCGGCCCGGGTCTATGCGCGGCGCGGCTTCAACGGCGCGACGCTCGAAGAGGTGGCCGCCGAGGCGGGCTTCACCAAGGGGGCCGTCTACGCTCACTTCGGCAGCAAGGAGAACCTATTGCTCGCGCTGATGGAGGAGCACCTCGCACGGCAGGTGGTCGAACAGGTCACGCTCTTCGACCGCGAACGCAACAGCTGGGAACGGCCACTCGCGGGTAGTGCACGCTGGATGGAGCGCCTCGAGCAGGACCCCGACCCTTTTCGCCTGTTCATCGAGCTGTGGAGTTATGCACAGCGCGACGAGCGGCTGCGTGGGCGGCTCGCCGAGGGCCTGCAGACGCTGCGGGCGACCTTTGCTCGTTTCGCGGCAGCGAGCGCCGCCGATGCAGGTCTTGAGCCTCCGCCGCACGCGACCGAGCAGTTCGCCAACGTGGTGCTCGGTCTGGGGCTCGGGCTGCCGTTGCTGAGGCTGATCGATCCCGACGGTGTGCCGAAGGCACTGCTCGGAGCCGTGCTGTCGATGCTGATCCGTGGCGTCGAGTCGAGCGCCGAGGTGCGCGAGCTGCTCGCGGACCCCGATCGCGAGTCAGTGCCGAACTCGCGGTAGGGTGGCGCGCGATGAGCACGACCAGCGTGCGGCGCGTGATTCCCTTGATCGTCGGTTGGGAGCGGCTGCCGAAGTCCTATTCGATCCACAAAGATCCCTCTGGCCTGACGCTGATCGAGCCGGTGCCGGCGGTTCTCCTGGACACCGAGGAGGGCTGGACGCTGCTCGACACGGGTATCAACACGGCTTTGATCCGCGACCGTCCGCTGTATGAGCGCCTGCATGGGCGCAACCATGAGATCGTGCCGATCCTTCCTGACGTCGAGGGCGAGCCCCTCCAGCACGCGCTCGCCGCTCATGGTCTCGAGCTCGCCGATGTCAGCCGCATCTATCTCTCCCACCTGCACAACGATCACGCGGGTGGGCTGCGCCTATTCGACCGCAGTGTGCCGGTCTGGGTACAGCGGGCCGAGCTCGACTATGGCCTTGCCGAGCACCCGTTTCCGGAGCGCCATGGCATGTTCCGCATCGACTACGACGATCCGGATATCGACTGGCGCCTGCTCGACGGCGACACCGAGCTGGCGCCCGGGATCACGGCGCTGCTCACCCCGGGCCACACGCCAGGTCATCAGAGCTTCGTGATCGACATGCCCGAAGGAGACGGCTACGTGTTCGCGTTCGACGCGGGCGACTTGATCGAGAACTTTGAGCGGGAGGCGGCGGTCGGCGGCTTCGTCCACTGCCAGGCCGAGGACACGATCGGGCCGGTCCGCAGGCTCAAGGCGATCGCCGCTGAGCGCGGCTACAGGCTCATCCCAGGTCATGATCCCGAGGTCTGGCCGGAGCTGTTGAGGACGCTGACACCCGGCGTGGCACCGCTAGCGCGCCCACCGGACACGGACTAGATCCAGCCGTCCGCTCGCCAGGCGATCAGATCCACCTCCACCAGCGCCCCGGCCGCCAGCCCATCGACGCCCACGCAGGTGCGGCTGGGCAGGCGCTCTGCAAACCAGCTGCTGTAGGCGGCGTTGAAGTCCTCGTAGTCCTCCCAGCGCAGAAGATAGGCGCGCGCCTGCACGACCTCGGCGAGCTCGCCGCCGATGAGCTCGAGCACGCGGGCGAGATTGCGCATGACTTGGTGTGTCTGCTCCACGATCCCACCCGCGATGAGCTCGCCGTCCGTGCCCGTGGGCATCTGGCCGGTCAGGTACAGCGACTCGCCCGCGCAGGTGGCGTGCGCGAACGGTCCCACCGGCTGGTGGCACGCCGTCGGCGGGAGTGAATGTCCAGGAGCCGATCATGTGCCGATGAAGGGGAAGCAGCGCTTGTCGATGCGCGCGTGCACTCCCTGGCGCCCGTCGACGACCTGGGTGACCGTGAAGTCCACCGCAAGGCTGGAGAAGGCGTAGGCGTCGTCACGGCTTAGACCGAAGCGCGAGCCGAGCAGATCCAGTGTGCGTCGGGCGGCCGCGAGCATCGCCTCGTCGAGGTCGTCGCCGAAGCCGTGCACCATCAGCTCGGTCGGCGTCTCCAGAACGGGGGCGCTGATGCTGATGTCGGTGCGCAGGGTCAGGCAAAGGGTCGTGTTGAGCGAAGCCTCGAGCGCCGTGCCGCTGATCTCCCCGTCGCCCTGGGAGACGTGGGGGTCGCCGAGTGAGAGCAGCGCGCCGGCCACCTGCACCGGATAGAACATTCGCGCGCCCGCACCGATGCGCCAATTGTCGATGTTTCCCCCATGCTCACCGGGCGGAACCGAGGAGTGCCGCCCGGCCGCAGCCGGGGCCACACCCATCGTCCCCAGATGCGGGCGCAGTGGGATCGTGACTCCCTCAAGCGCCGGCTCGCGCGGGACGCTGCCGGGCGCCACGATCGTCCCTGGTGCATCGACCAGTGGCGTAGTCTGCCAGTCGAAGGCGAACAGCGCCCGCCCGAGCATCGCCACGAGGTCGAGCTCAAAGATCGTCACGCGCTCCTTGGCGAAGTCCTCATACAGCGCGCCCCAATGCCCGGCGAGGTTCGAGCCGTGCGGCAAGCGCGCCTCGGCGCTGAGGATCGCGACCTCGAGCACATCGCCAGGACGCGCACCGGCGAGCGCGATTGGGCCTGTCAGCAGATGTGGGCCGGGGCCGCGCTGCTGGACCTGCTCGAAGACGCGCTCGATCCCTGCATCCATCAACAGGTCGGGCGCGTCGCCGGCGTGGTGGGTGAGCGTCTCGACTTCGACCAGGTCGCCCGATGCCACGCTCAGCACGGGCTCGAGTGAACGATCGAAGTAGCCCCAGTGCACCGTCTCCGGCGTCGCCGCCAAGCGGTGGATCTGCACCGTCACGCCACTACGGCTGACGCCTGCAGGTATGCGCGCCAACCGCTATGAGCCGTGATGTCGGCGGCGCCGCGGGTGCCCTGCTCCTCACATACGAAGCCCAGGACCTGGGTGCCGTCGGCGAGCGCGAGGTGTCCGATCGCGAGCGGCCCCGGTACCTCCTCGGCAATCTCGCCGAGCGCGGTTGGGGTCAGCTCCCAGATCTCAATCTCGATGCCCGCGCCGTCCTGCGCCACACGCACAAGACCTGGGCGTGCGATCGGAGCGCCGTCGGCGAGCGCATAGAGACGGTACTCGGGCGCGGTGGAGGCGACTTCGACGAGGCGCGCACCACGTCTGGTGAGACGCTCGTTGAGGGGCATCCCGCGCATGTGAGCGCCTGCCACCGCCAGCCGGAGCAGCCCCGGCAGCTCGACATGGATGGGCTCCTGTGCCCATTCGCAGCCGAGCTCGAGCAGCCGGCGGTCATTGTGCGCGGGTGCATGCAGGGTGACCCCAAACGGCAGCCCGTCGGGGCGTGTCGGGCCGGGGAGCGCAAGCGCGCAGAGGTCCATCAGGTTGACGAAGTTGGTGAGGCGCCCGAGCCGGCTGTTCGCCTCGACGGGCTGCAGCTGAACGTCGGCGTGCGTCGGGTGAAGGACAGTCGTGGGCAGCAGCAGCGCATCGACCCGCTGCCAGATCGATGCTGCGGCGCGCTGCAGCTGCGCCAAACGGTGCTGTGCTTGAAAGACATCGGTGGCCTTCAGTGCACGCCCCGACAGCACGATCGCAGCGACCGTCGGATCAAGACCCTCGGGCTCCGCTGCGATGAGGTCAGCGAGGTCGACCGATCGCTCGGCCACCCACGCGTCATACAGCAGCGGTGCGGCCTGCAGCAGCGGCTCGACGTCCACCTCCACGAGCTGCCAGTGCGCGCCGGCCCGCTCGAGCGCCTGTGCCCAGGCAAGCGTGGCGGCGGTCTCCTCCTGCTCGACCTGACCTGCCAGCGGCACACCGATGCGCTGGCGGCGGGGTGAGGCGAGGGCGAGCTCTGGGCGGCTCCAGGGGTCCTCGGGGTCGAACGCCGCCGCCACCTCCAGCACATGTGCCGTGTCGCCGACGTTGTTTGCGAACACCGACACGCAGTCGAGGCTCGCGCATGCGGGCACAACACCGCGTGTGCTGATCAGGCCGCGTGTCGACTTGATCCCGATAAGGCCGTTGAACGCGGCCGGCACCCGCCCGGAGCCGGCCGTGTCGGTCCCGAGCGAGAAGGCGACGTAGCCGAGCGCCACCGCCAACGCCGAGCCGGAGCTCGAGCCCCCGCTGATGCGATTGGGGTCGGCAACCGACGAGCAGGCACCGTAGGGGCTGCGCGTGCCGACTAGACCGGTGGCGAACTGGTCCATGTTGGTCTTGCCGATCAGGATCGCCCCGGCGTCGAGCAGCCGCTGCACGACCGACGCCGTGCGGCTCGCCGTATAGGCAAAACCTGGGCATGCGGCGCTCGTCTCCATGCCGATGACGTCGATGTTGTCCTTGACCGCGAACGGGACTCCATATAGGGGCAGGTCGGGATCCCTGTCGGCCAGCTCGGCAGCGGCCGCCAGGATCAGCTCATCGGCCACTCGCGTGATCCACACGGGTTGCTCCTGCGGCTGCGCGAGTCGCTCGAGCAGCTGATCAGCGAGTGCGTGGGACTCACACCGCGGCGGTGGCGAGCGAGCAACTCCGCGATCGCCAGCTTCATCTCCCGACCCCGGCCGTCGCGGCCGTTTCGGCGGAGACCCAGGCGTGGCGCTCAGCGGCGAATGCGGCATCGCGCCGTGCGGTGAAGGACGCGATGCTCACGGCGTTGGCCTGTAGGAAGCGCTCATGCTCGACCAGCGAGAAGTGCGTTGGCTCGGTGTGCGGCACCCATGTCCCACGCGCGCTGCGCGCACGAAGCGCCTCGAGCTCGGCTTCCTCGACGAGCTCGAAGCGCAGCTGGTCGAAGTGACGCAGCCGCCAGGGCGGGTCATCGCGAGCATGCCAGACCGGCACCGTGCGACCGACGAGCTGGTAGCCGCCCGGGCCCTCGACGCCATACACACACAGAAACGCGCCCCCGATGCCGACTGCGTTGGCGGGAGTCCAGGTGCGCGGCGGGTTGTACTTGGTCGTGACGAGGCGATGGCGCGGATCGAGTGGCACGGCGACCGGCGCTCCCATGTAGACGTCTCCCAGCCCGAGCACCAGATATGCAGCGCTGGTCACGATCTCGCGAACTGCCTGCTCGTCTGCCAGCCCGTTGATGCGGCGGATGAAGTCCATGTTGTCCGGACACCAGGGGGCATCCCGACGAACCGAGGTTTCATAGCGGCGCACGGCGCGCACCACCTCACTGTGGCCCCAGCTCAATGGCATGTGCACTGTGCGTCCTGGGATCACACAGTGCTCGGGCGCCGGCAGCGATGCCTCGAGCGCTTTCAGCTCCGCGACCAGAGCGTGTCGAGGAGAGCACGTCGGGATCGTGCTGGACGTGCAGCGAGCGCACCCCCGGCGTGATGTCGAGGATCCCGTCGCAGTCGAGCCTGCTCCAGCGCCACCCTGAGCGCCTGGGCGCGGACGCGTGAGCGTAGATCAAGCACCGGCTCGCCGAACTCCAGGAGCACCGCTCGCTCGCCGGCACGACGGTATGTGGTGGGTCCGTGTGTCCCCTCCTCTTGGCGATCAAAGGCAAAGCCGGGCACCGTGGAGTTCGCTCGACGCAGCGGATGCAGCGGAGGCTTTGGCGCGCGGCCCTCGATCTCCGCCTCAGCGGCCTTGTGCAGGGCGTCAGCCTCGCTCGAGCTCGACGGGCTGCAGCGACACCACATCACCAGCGCGCAGCTGGCCCAGGCGCCACAGGTCGGCGCGGATCACCTGTGCGATCGCCGCGAATCCACCGAGGCTGGGACCGTCGGGGCCGACGATCACGGCCATGTCGCCAGCCAGCATCACGGTGCCCACGCCGTAGGCGCTGTCGAGGATGTTGGACGGGTGCAGTCCCGCTTCGCCACCATCCGTGCGCGCCCATTCCGGGCGCGGCCCGACGAGTCGCACGCCCGCGCGGTTGGAGTGCGGATCCACGACCCAGACGGCCTCCATCAGCTCTGCCAGGCCATCGGCCGTGAGGAAGTCCGGCGCCCCGTGTGGGCCGAGCACCACGCGCAGGCGCACCTCGTTGGAGAATGGCGGCGGATCCATCGCCGCCCCCGTCGTGCCCGCGCTCGCCTGCTCGGCCAGTGCGAGCATGTCGCCACGCTGCAGTAGGCCGCCGCCGAGACGGGCTGGGGCGAAGACGGCGCGGCTGCCCATCTCTGGCGTGCCAGCGATGCCGCCTGCGATCGTCACGTAGGCGCGCATGCCGGCGCCCCTGATGGTGCCCAGGGAGAGCACGCTGCCGGCGGGTACCTGCACTGCGGTCCACTGCGGGATGGCCACGCCGTCGAGCAAGACCGCGAGCGGCGCACCGGTGACGGCGACGGTCGCGTCGCAGCTGAAGCGCAGCTTGGGGCCCGTCAGCGTGACCTCCAGCCCAGCCGCGTCGGGCGGGTTGCCGAGCAGGCGATTCCCGATCCTGTGCGAGCGAGTCGTCCATCGGCCCCGAGGGCGGCACGCCGACCTCCCAGTAGCCGGTCCGTCCCGGCCAGTCCTGGATCGTCGTGAGCGTGCCGGGGGCGAGTACTTCGATCGCGCTCATGGTGGGCCAGACCAGCAACCGCACCGGCGTAGGTTCGAAGGCGTTGCAGGGGTTGTTGAGCTGCGGGACAGTTGGAGATCAACACGAGCGTGTCGCGCTCGGCGCTGCAGCTCGACGTACTTGCCGGCGCCTGAGAGTCCGTCGACGAACTCGAGGCCGCCCGTCGGGCGTGAGCGGCACGTTCATGAAGAAGTTCACGTTTGCGCTCAGATCGCGCTTGTCGAGCCCGTGCCCCCAGGCGCTGCGCCTGCGCAATGAAGGTATTGCGGCAAGCATGCATGTGGCGTGTGTGCTCGCCGTAGCGGATCACGTTGGACTCCTGCGAGCAGGCGCCGCCGAGCGTGTCGTGACGGCCGCAGGTGTCAGCGACGATGCTCACCAAGGGCTTGCCGTCGAGCGCCAAGAGCCGCGAGCCGCGGCCGAGGTATACGCTGCCCTGCTCGCGCAGGGTGTCGACGGCGCTGTAGCGATTGGCGTAGTCGTGGGCGTCGAAGAAGAGCGTGTCGACGGCCTGGTTTCCGCACAGGTCGACGATCCGCAGGACGCTCTCCGGCCAGTAGCTCTCCGGTAAAGCCCTCGCCGGCGGGGACATCCGTCACGAGCCTCGCCGCGAGCTTTGAGCGGCCCGCGTGCTCGACCGACAGGCTCATCCGAGCGCCGCCTCGGTGACCGCGAAGCCGCGCTCGTTCTCCGGACAGGCCGTGCGCACCGCCTCAGAAGAATCGTCCGCCGAAGCACGCTCGAGGAGCAGTCGTACGGGCTGTGAGCGCCAGTGCTCGTCAAGCGGATGGGGCCCGTTCGCAGAGCACCACGAGCGTGTCCAGCTCGAAGCGCAGCTTCACCTGTGAGCCGGGCGGCGAGTTGCCGGGGACGAAGCTGAGCTCGCCCTCGCTCGCCCACGGCGACCTTCGAGAAGAAGTTGATGTTGGCGACGAGGTCGCGCATGCCCAACCCGTGCTTGGCGAGCTCGACGAGAAAAGCCTCGCGGGCGCTGCGCCGCCAGCCGTTGCGCGACCTGCTGATAGCTGTTGCGCGCCCCAGCGCTCGGCGACGATCTCGGCGGTGCTGTGGCCGGCGATCGTGTCGTGCCAGCCGCAGCTGTCGTACGACGATCGCGGCGAGCACGCGGCCCATATCGGAGTACAGCGCAACGCCGCTCGGTCAGGCGACTGATGTGCTGTGCCTTGAGCGTGTCGGGCATGCAATAGCGCTCGAGCGGGTCCGCGGCGCTGTAGAGCAGCGCCGAGACGTTCGCGCCGCCCTGCGAGGTCGGTCGAGCGTGAGCGTGTTGCTGCGCCGGCAGACCAATGAACGGCTGCCGGCCGAGGGCAGCTCGTCTTCGAGGATCGGCTCGTGCATGGCCGCCGCTCAGACTGTCCGGATGCGCGGGTCGGCCCAGGCCTGGGCGAGATCGACGAGGAAGTTGACGAGCACGTAGGCGGTACCCAGCAGCAGCGTGGTGCCGGTGATAGCTGGGAAGTCGGCATAGGCAATTGACTGATCGAGGTAGAGGCCGAGGCCGGGCCAGGCAAAGATCTGCTCGATCACCACGATCCCGCCGAGCAGCAGCCCGAACTGCAGCCCGCTCATCGTTAGCGCCGGGCCGCTGGCGTTGCGCAGCGCGTGGCGTAGCAGCACCGTCCGCTCACCCAGCCCCTTGGAGCGGGCGGTGCGCACGTAGTCTTCGCGCATCACCTTCTCGCATGAGGTGGCGAGCGTGCGTGCGATCGCCAGCGCCGGCAGCAGCGCGAGCGTGAAGGCCGGCATGATCAGGATGCGTCAGCGCGCTCCAGAAGAGGTTCGGCTCGCCGTGCAGCAAGCGAGTCGAACAGGATCAGCTTGGTCGGCCCTGAGGGCAGCACGAGCGTGTCACTGACCCTGCCCGAGGCGGGCAGTAGGTGCAGCGTCGAGTAGAACACGAGGATCACCAGCAGGGCTGTGAGGAAGGTCGGCACCGACGCGCCCGCCGATCAACAGGAGGCGCAGCCCGCGCGCCACGCGTCCGGCACCAGCAAGCAGCAACCCGAGCCCGACCCCGACGATCGCGGCGATCGTCGCGGCGGCCAGCGCAAGTTCGAGCGTCGCCGGCGCGAACGTCGCCGAGGTCCTGGCTTACGGGGTTGCGCGTGCGCAGCGATGTCCTGCAGGTCGCCGCTGGGCGAGCCGCTCGATGTAGTCCAGGAAGCGCTGCGGCAGCGGCTTGTCGTAACCCAGCTCGTGGCGCTTGGCTTCGACGACCGACTTCGGCGCGCTTGCCCCGACCATCGCCCGTGCCGGATCGGCCGGGATCACGGCCTGCAGGATGAACACGATCACCGCCAGCCCGAACAGCACCGCGAGCAGTGCGAGCAGGCGTTGGGCCAATAGGGCGGCCATCAGCCGTCTCCCCGCTTCAGGTCCGCCGTAGCTGATGGTCCAGGGGTAGGCCGGGATCTGCTCGACGCCGGAGAGACTCTTGTTGAGCACGAACACGTTCTTGACGTCTCCGAGGAAGAAGATCTCGTTCGGAGTCGATCACTTCCTGGCCGACCTGCTGGTAGAGGGCGGTCGCCTTGCGCGGCGGCGGCGCTGACGGCTTCGTCGAGCGTGCTTGTCCACGCGTCGCGTCGTGGAAGCCGAGGAAGTTCAGGCCCCCAGTCGAGTAGAAGACGATCCGCGCCCACGTGTCGGGGTTGGCGGCGTCCGGTGTGTTCGTCTGCAGCAGCAGGTCCGGCGCCGCTTCAGGTCGTTGATGTAGCCGTAGACCTGCGGCAGCTGGACCTCCTTGACGGTCACCGTCCAGCCGGCCGCTTCGAGGTCGGCCTGCAGCAGCTCGCCGACGCGTCGCTGTACGCCGGACTCATCGGCTGTGTAGCCGAGCGTGATGTTCTTGGTCGAGGCGGCTTTCACGCCGGCCGGCCGCCTTGCTGGCGTCGGCGGCGTAGTTGCAGCGCCGGCTGGCTCGGCAGCAGCCCTTCCGGATAGGCGCCGGTCGAGGGCGTGGCGGTTCCCGAGTAGGCCTCGCTTACGAGCTGGCGGATGTCGATCGTGGCGCGCAGCGCAGCGCGCACGGCGGGGTCGTTGAACGGCGGCTTGCTGAGTGTTCACGTACAGAAGCAGGCGCAGGAAGGACGTGTACTCCTCAACGCGCACGTTCGAGGGCAGTGAGCTCAGTTCGGAGGCGGGGAAGGAGTGCAGGATCGCGTCGACACCGCCGTTCTTCAGCTCGAGCTGCTGCGTGCCGATGTCCGGCGTGATCTTGATCAGCACCTCTTTGAAGAAGGGCTTGGCTCCCCAGTAGTCGCTCGAGCGGGTGAGCACGTATTGACGGCCGCGTTCGAAGGCCGTCAGCCTGAAGGGGCCGGTGCCGTCGTCGTGTGTCTGCAGCCACTTCTGTCCCTCGTCGCTGCCTGCGTGCTTGACGATCGCTTCGGGACCGATGATCTTCGGGCCCCAGCTTGAGGCGAGATAGTCGAGGAACGGGTTGACGGGGTGCTTGAGCTTGACCACCAGGGTAAGCGGCGTGGGCGTGCTCATCGAGGCCACCGGCTTGAGCATGTAGGCGGGCGCCTGACCAACCGCGAGACGGCGCTCGAAGCTGCGCTTGACCGCCTGTGAGGTGAGGGCGCTGCCGTCGTGGAAGTGCACGCCGGCGCGGATCTGGAAGGTGTAGGTGAGACGATCGGGCGAGACCGTCCAGCTCGTCGCGAGCGCACCGATCAGTTTGGTCGAGGCGGGAGCGTAGGTGAGCAGGCCTTCATAGGCCGAGAGGATCACCGAGTTACCCTCGATGTCGTAAAAGATGTCCGGGTCCGGCACCGACATGTCCGCGAGATAGGGAATCCGCAGGATGTCGCTGGTGCTGGCGCTCGCACCGGTCGCCGTGGTGCTCGAGGTCGAGCTCGTGGAGGCCGCGCCGCAGCCGGCGAAGATCAAGCCGGTCACGACGAGCAGGGCAAGGGCGAGGCGGTGTCGGTGGTTCATCAAGTCATCCTTTGATCGAGTCTGCGATTGGCGTGATCACCAATGCAGGTTGGCCACGAGCGCGAGCAGCGCCACGGCTGCGGCGGGTGCAATCGGCACCCACCAGTGCCCGAACAGGTACTCAAGTCCCTGTGAGCTCATCGCTCCGAGCTCGGGCGCCGGCGGTGGCGCCCCCAGCCCGATGAAGGAGAGACTGGCGAGGGCAAGGATCAGGTTGCCGACATCCAGCGACATCGTCACGATCACGGGAGCGAGCGCTCCGGGCACCAGGTGGCGCAGCAGGAGTCGCGCACGACCGACGCCCGCGAGACGGGCAGCTTCGGCGTGTGGACGCGCAGCGAGAGCCCGCACCTCACCGCGCACGATGCGCGCGTACCACGGCCACCACACGATGCTGAGGGCGAGCAGCGTGTGGAACAGGCTGGGGCCGATCGAGGCGATCACGGCGATCGCGAGCACTGGCGCGGGCAGAGCCAGGAACAGGTCGGTGAGGCGCATCAGCACCGTGTCGACGAACCCGCCGATGGCTCCCGCCAGCGCACCGATGAGCCCACCGAAAAGGGCGCCCGACAGCGATCACGCCCAGGCGCCCAGCCACGACTCGCGGATGCCGTAGAGCACCCGCGAGAAGACGTCGCGGCCGATGTCGTCGGTGCCGAACGGGTAGCTCAGCGAAGGCCCGTGCAAAGGTCCGATCGCGGTGACGCCGCGGGCGGTGTGGGTCGCAAGCAGCGGCGCCGCCAACGCGATCAGGGTCATCACCGCGACGGGAACGAGCGCGCCGAGGACCCCTGCGCGCGCGCTCGCACCCGAGACGAACGTGCGCCGATGCCACAGGCGAACACGCAACGGCTGGGGCAGCTCGAGCGCCTCCGGCTTGCCTGGGGCGAGCGCCGCCGCGCCGGCCACGCGTCTGTCGGCTGCCAGGCTCATGCCGCCTCCGCCAGATTCGGGCACGGCGGCGATCAGCTCACGCGTGTAGTGATGCTGGGGCGCGGTGAAGATCTGCTCGGTCGCTCCGTGCTCGACGACCAGCCCTTCGCTTGACGACCGCCACCTCGTCGGCGACCGCGCGGGCCGCAGCGAGATCGTGGGTGACGAACAGCAGCGCGATCCCGAGCGTTGCGCGTAGCTCACATAGGAGGTTGAGCACCTGGGCAGCGAGCGACACGTCGAGCGCGGAGACGGGCTCGTCGCAGGCGAGCAGCGCGGGCGGGACTGCGATCGCACGGGCGATGGCGGCGCGCTGGCGCTGGCCGCCGGAGAGCTGGCGCGGCAGCGCCGCCGCCGCCTCGGCCGGCAGCCCGACCGCTTCCAGTGTGCCGGCAACACGGGCGGGCGCTCGCTGCGGGGCACGTTCAGCGCGGCCAGGCGCTCGGCGATCTGCGCGCCGATCGGCATCCACGGCGTCAGGGAGGCGCCCGCGTCCTGGAAGATCAGCTGGGGCGAAGCGCCGGGGCCGAGCGTGACCCGGCCGGCGGTCGGGGCGAGCAGCCCGACGACCGCGCGCAGCAGCGTCGATCTTGCCCGAACCGGACTCACCGACGATCGCCAGTGAGCCGCCCGCCGGCACAGTGAGGCTGACCCCGGCCGACCGCCCGCAAGGGCTCGCTTGCCGCGGCGAACGGGTGCCGGCGCGGGCGCGGAAACTGGCATTCGAGGCCCTCGACAACAACGGCCGGGATCGGGATCGCACCGCTAGCCACGCGCAGGTGATGCGCTGGTGAGAGTTCTGAATCCACTGTCGTCCTGGGCGCAGTCGCGCGGCCAGCTGTCGAGAGCTCCGGCGTGGTGGCACTCGCAGCGCTGCCCGTCCTCGACCACGATCGGCGGCGACTCGGCGCACCGCTGGCTGGCGACCGGGCAGCGCAGCGCGAAGGCGCAACCCGGGGCAAGGTGGCGAGGATCGGGGGGCTGGCCCGGCAGCGTCGGAAGGTTGCCGCCGGCGATCGAGCCGTCGAGGCGTGGACGGCTCGCGAGCAGCCCGACCGTGTAGGGGTGGCGGGGACGGCCGAGGATCTCGCCAGCTGTTCCGACCTCCACGATCCGTCCTGCATAAGCCACCGCGATGCGGTCGCAGATACGGGCGGCCACGCCGAGATCGTGGGTCACCAGCAGCAGGGCTACGCCGCGATCGCGGCGCTGCGCCCGCGAGCAGATCCAGCACGCGCGCCTGGACCGTCACATCGAGCGCCGTGGTCGGCTCATCGGCAACGACCAGGCGCGGCGTGCGTGCCAGCGCCATCGCGATCATCACCCTTTGGCGCAGGCCGCCTGAGAGTTCATGGGGGTAGCAGCGCGCCTTGACGCTCGGCTCGGGGATGCCGGTCTGCGCGAGCAACTCGTGGATCGAGTCGGGCTCGTCTGTGCCCAGCGCCTCGGCGACCTGTGCGTCGATGCGCATCGAGGGGTTGAGCGAGCCCATCGGGTCCTGAAAGACAGCGGTGATGTAGGAGCCACGCCTGGCCCGGCGTTGCTCCTCACTGGCGGCGACCATGTCTTCCCCGTCGAGCTGCACCGTTCCCGAGACGGCGGGGTAAGGGCTACGGGGCAGCAGACCGAGGGCGGTTAGACCGAGCACGGTCTTGCCCGAGCCGGACTCGCCGACGAGACCCACGATCTCGCCGCGTGCGACCTCGAGCGTTGCCCCTCGCAGCGCGTGGACGTTGCCTGCTGGGGCACGGAAGGTGACGTGCAGATCCTCCACCTGCAAGGCGGGCTTGGGCGCAATGATGCTCATGCCGGCACGCTCATCGCTTCGCGCTTGCCGGCGAGGCCCGAGAACACCTTGAGCACCTCATCGCTCTTGACCAGGCAGTCGCGCTGGAGGTAGCGCATCGCTGCGAGCGCCGCTTCGTGGGCCGCGAACGATGACCCGCCGACGCAATCGGTCACGACATGGCAGCGGTAGTCGTGCTGGTGGGCGTCGGCGAAGGTGTAGTGAACACAGACGTCCGTGAGCGCTCCCGCGAGCACCAGCGTCTGGATCTCGTATGACTTCAAGACCAGCTCGAGCTCGGTGGCAAAGAAAGCCGAGTAGCGACGCTTGCGGATCAGGTACTCATCGGGGCTGGGCTCGAAGCCGTCGGCAAGCTCCGTCTCGAGGTCGCCCTCGAGACAGTGGACCGACTCCTGCCCGTCGAGCTCGCGACCGAAGTCCACGAGCGAGCGCTTGTGAACCTCTTGAATGAAGATCGGAGGGACGCCTGCGCCACGCGCCGCAGCAAGGATCGCGCGGGTACGCGCGTGGCGCTCGCTCGCCGCCGGCCATGATCGGAATCCCGTGCTCGCCGGGCAGCACCTCGCCCTTCTGGACGTCGATCAGAATCAGAGCGGTCCTGCCGATCAGCTGCAAAAGACGCCCTTTCCAACGCAAAATGCCCGAGAGAACACGATGTCTCCCGGGCTTTTATCCCTCCGTGTCAGCTCGGCTATGTAAGTGCCGGCCTGCCCTCTCGGACCAGTCCTGCCAGCGGCGGCAGCGGAACCCTAGGGCGAGATCGACTATGGCAGCGGCCGTTCTGTGGCTGCATGATCAGGGGGCCAAAATTTGCGAGCGCGTGTTCGACAGGCGTTGAGTGCCTTGGATGAGGCTCAACCGACCGACAAAGGTATGGAGCGTTGAGCTAGATGACCGGTATACAGAACAGCTCGGTTTGCTGGAACTCAGGAGTCTGAATACCCTAGGCGCACAGGCCAGGGTGGAGGCAGTGAGAAGGAGCCCGCCCAGGTACCGCTACCCAAAGGAGGGTGTCTTGTCTATTACAGTATCGACTCGCGCGTTTGCGCGCTTGCTGTGTCGCGGCGCTTGCTGCGCTTGGAGTGCTCGCGCTCGCCCCAGCTGCCAATGCGGCCCATGTCGGAAACACCTACCTAGCACTTGGTGACTCGCTCGCCTACGGCTATCACGCGGCCCAGTTCAAGAGCGAGCTGGAAAGCAAAGGCTTCGTGGAACCGGCGACGTTCAACGACGGCTACGTGGATGACTTCGGCGCCACCTTGAAGCTCGCCAATCCCAAACTCCAGATCATCAACGACGGCTGCCCGGGGGAGACGACAGAAACATTCATCAACGGGTCGGGCCTCCCCGGATTACTGTGCGGGCGGTCCGACCGGATCCCCGTTCCCCTACGCGTTCCTACACCACTCCTACAGCCCACACACGACGCAGCTTGCCGACGCGCTGGCGATCCTCAAAGAAAACCCTAATGTGAGCCCAGTCACGCTCGACATCGGCGCAAACGACGTGCTCCAGTTCCTCGGGAGCAAATGCGGCTTCCCGAAAACGTTTACGTGCAGTCCCGCTGAAGTCGAAGCTGAGTTTGGGCACATCGCGGCCAACGTCGCCTCGATCCTTGGGCAGCTGCACGCAGCCGCACCGAAAGCGCAGATCGTGCTAATCGGGCTCTACAACCCCTATCCGACCGTGTTGCCCGCGCCAGGCGGCGACACGACGACCGCGGCGCTGAACGGCGCGCTCGCGAGCGTTGCCGCCTCTGTGTCGGGCGCGAGCTTCGCCAATCCCGAGCCGCCGTTCAACCCCTCGATCGTGACGGGTGGATCGGAAGCCGTAGATCTACCGACGATCTGTTCCTTCACCGCGATGTGTCCGGGTGGCGTGTTCAACCCGAGCCAGCCCTAACGCTGACATTCACCCTACGAAGCTCGGCTACGGCGTGATGGCAGGAGTCGTAGGAGTTGATTTCTTCACACACTGACGCTGAGCTACTGCTGCCCCCCGCCCCATCCTGGTCGGTGGGGCAGCAGTTAACTACGGATCAGGGGCCGGGGTGCACACCGATGCGCTGGCCGTCATGGATCGGCGAGGTTAGGACTGCGATGTTGCGGCTCGCTCACATCTCGATCCAACGCCCAAAGGCAGCGCTGCTGGCGTGGGGACTATTCGCAGCGGTGCTGAGTGTCATCGGGCTCGGCGTTGCGCATTCACTTTCACCCTCGATCGTTGTCGTTCCCGGCACCGAGTCCTCACGCGCATAGCAGCTCGCCACCGCTCGCTTCGGGCCGACCCAACTCGTGCCGATCCTGCTGCGCGGCCCGCGAGCGCAGCTCGAAGTCCAGGGGCCGAAGCTCGTGCGCGCGCTCGTCAAACGCCCTCACACGCGGGCACTCTCGGCGTGGGACGCGGGCTCTGCCTCGCAGGGACTGCGCCCGAGCGCCACCGCCGCGATGATCGTCGTCTCAGTTGATCGCTCCGAGAAGAACGTCGTCAACCACGACCAGCCGCAGATCGAAGGGCTCGTCGCTCGTCTGCTGAAGGCGCCTGTCCACGCCAGCGTGACCGGCCAGCCTTCGATCGACCGCGCCCTGAAGAACCAGGCCCTCGACACGACCCTCCGCTCAGAGCTGATCGCGCTCGGACTCCTCTTCCTGCTGCTGACCTTGGCGCTGCGCGCGCCGCTCGCCGCAGCGATCGTGACGCTGCTCGGCGCGGGCACGGTGCTCTCGGCCGACGGGCTGATGGCCTTGCTCGGCAAGGTGATCGACACCGACCCGATCGCCGTGGCGCTGGCCTCGATGACCGGCCTCGGGCTCGGCGTGGCCTATGCGCTGCTGATCCTCGACCGCTTTCATCAGCAAGGTCGTACCCCAGGGGGCAATCCGCGCGACAGCGCGCTGGGCGCTGCCACCGCGGTCGCGACGACCGGCCGGGCGGTGCTCGTGGCCGGCAGCGGCCTGATCCTCGCCCTGATCCTGGCCACCGCGATCGCACCGACGAAGATCCTCACCTCGCTCGGCATCGGCGTGCTGTTGTGCGCCGCGCTCGCGGTCGGAGGGGCTGTCGTCGTGATGCCCGCGATGCTCACGCTGTTCGGCGGCAAGGTCATCAACGCGGCCGCGGCTGTGCCCGCGACGATCACGCGCGACTGGGATCGCCTCGTCGGCGCCGGTGCGTGGGTGCGCAAGCGCGCGGTGCTCGCAGGAGCACTGGCCAGCGCGGCGATGCTCGCCTTGGCGATGCCCGCGCTCTCGCTGCACACCGGGCCACCGGACGTGAGCCAACTGCCAAAGGGCGACCCCGCGCGTCGCGCTTTTGAAGACGTTGCAAGCGCGATGGGTAGCGGTTGGCCGACCCCCTACAACCTGATCGTCGCGAGCCCGCACGGGCCGATCACGACCGCGGCGAGCCTGAGCGCGCTCGATCGTTTGCAGCAGCAGATCGCGCACGATCCAGCCGTGGCATCGGTGGCGGGGCCGGGCGAACTCAGTGCACAAACCAAGCCGCTCGGAACGCTGCCCAGCTCGCTGCAGGAATCGGGCAAGCTGCTGAAGGGCGGCAAGAGCGATCTGCAGCGGCTGGTCAAGGGTCTTGGCCAGGCCGGCGCAGGTGCGCGAGAACTGCAGAGTGGGCTGCGCTCGGCCAGCTCGGGCGCCGGTCAACTGCACAGCGGATCGGGTAGCGCGCAGTCGGGCGCCGCCCAGTTGCACGCCGGGCTCGCCTCGGCGCGCAGCGGCTCAGCCAAGCTGTCGGCCGGTCTTGCACAGGCCCTCGCCGGCGCTGGCGCCCTCAAGAACGGTGCCACGCAGGCGCTCGCCGGCTCGATCGAATTGACGAACGGCCTCGGCTCCGCCGAGACGCCCGTTGCTGCCGGCCTGCCCTCGCTCAAGCAGCTCGCGAGCCTCACCGCTTCGACCAGTTCCACCGTCGCGGGCCTCCAAGGTCAGGCGCAGGGTCTCTCCGGCGATCTGAGCGGCGCCACCGAAGCACTGCGCGGGATGAGCACCGGCAAGAGCGACCCGCGCTACGCCGAAGCCCTGGCGGCGCTGGAACGCGCCGGCGGTGCGCTCGGCGGCGTCTCGCAAGGGCTGAGCACTGCTGCTCCGGACGCCAGGAGCGCAGCTGGGATCGCGGCCAACGCTGCCACCCAAGGCTCGTTCCTGACCACCGCGCTTGGGCAACTACGCGGCGGCGCCGCAAAGCTTCAGGCAGGCCTGGCCAAGCTCCGCAGTGGCAACGTCGCAGCTCGCGGCCGGCGTCAAGAAGCTCTCCGGTGGCAGCGGGCAGCTGACCGGCGGACTCACCGAACTACGCGATGGAGCCGGGGCGCTGGAAGCCGGGCTCGGGCAGCTGACGAGCGGCACCGGCCAGCTCGAAAGCGGCCTCGCCGGAGGCGTTACGCCGACCGGCCAGTTGGTCAACGGCCTCGGTGTAATGCAGCGCAGCGTCGCCAAGTTCCGTGGCAGCCTGCCCTCGCCGAAGCAGCTCGAAGAACTGCAGAGCAAGTCGCCGGGGCTGTTCAACTCGGGCTACTTCCTGCTCGCCGCGATCGCCGGCGCGCCGGCCGCGAGCAGCAATGCGGCCGGCTTCGCGGTCAACGTTACGCGCGGCGGCAATGCCGGCTCAGATCGTGATCGTCTCGCGCTATCGCTCGAGCTCCTCCCGCACCGCTGCGCTCGGCGACCGGCTCGAGCGGATGGCGCGGCGCTTCGCCGCACACAACCATCTGCAGGTAGCTCTCGGCGGTCCTGCCGGCAGCCTCGGCGACTTCACAAGCGCGACAAACGCACGGCTGCCCTGGGTGATCGTGGCGCTCGCGCTCGCCGTCGCGGCGATGCTCGCGGTCGCACTGCGGGCCGTGCTGCTGCCGATCGTGGCCGTCGCCTTCAACCTGCTGACAGCCGCGGCGACCTTTGGGGCGATGCGGCTGCTGTTCGGCGGCAGCCACCCGCCGCTCGGCGGGCCCGGCTATCTCGATCCGATGTCGATCATTGGCATCTTCGCAGCTGTGTTCGGGATCTCCTTGGTGTTCCTGGTCGTGCTGCTCACGCACACGAAGGAGCAAATCGAGGCGGGGCTCGAAGTCGACGGTGCGCTCGATGTCGCGCTGCGCCGCACAGCGGCCGCCAGCACGGGCGCGGGCCTCTTGATGATCGCCGCCGTCATCCCCTTCGCCAGCACGGGACTACTGACCGTTCGTGAGTTCGGTGTCGGCGTGGCGCTGGCGGTGACGCTTGACGCGTTCCTCGTGCGTCCGGTGCTGCTGCCCGCGGCGGTCGAGTTGCTGGGCGCGAGGGCCTGGTGGCCGACCCGCGTCGGGCGCAGAGAGCTACTTAGTGAAGAGCCGCAAAGCGCCCCGATGTCGGCGGGTGAGGACGGCCATAGGGTCGCTGAAGAACCGGCCAACCACTCGAACCCGACTGGCGATGAGAACGCGCCGGCGACGATTAAGGAGACAATCCGATGAGAATCATCAGGCTCATGGCGGTACCGCTCGCTGTAGGAGTCATTGGCGGGGGCGCCGTTGCTTACGCGAGCACCCAGTTCACCCAGACCTCGAACATCACGCTAACCGCCAAGAAGGCGGGTAAGCCGACTGGGTTCAAGGCGAGCTTGCTCTCGGCCGACCCGGGCGCGCCACAGCCTCAGGGCCTGAAGACCCTGACGATTACCTTCCCGGTGAAAACAAAGTTCAATTTCAAGAGCAAAGCCATCAAGCAGTGCAAGGCCAGCGACGTCGAAATAGTTGCCACCAAAGGCAGCGCCTGTCCAGCCAAGAGCAAGATCGGTAGCGGCACAGCGGTCGCCAACGGTGCTCCTGTGATCCCTGTGATACCCGAGAACGCAACGGCCTATGCGGGCAAGAACCAGATCATCTTCCTGCTCACACCTCAGGGCAGCGCGGGACAGGTACTGGTGTTGCACGGAAGTGTGGCTGCGAGCAAAGTGACGACCCCGGTGCCGGTGCTCAATGCGGGCGGTCTCAACGTTGTGATCACGGCGCTGGACCTGACCGTCAAGACGATCGGCAAGGGAACCAACGCGTTCGTGACGGCCGGCAAGTGCAGCAGCGGCAAGTTCTCGGTCAGCTCGCACTTCCTTTACCAGAACGGCGCGCAGCTGACTCTGAAGAGCTCCTCGGCGTGCAGTAAGTGAGGCGGGGAGATGGCCACGACCATGACCCTGCCACCCGTCGCCCAGCGCATCACGGGGGCCACCACGCTCGGACGCATGATCCTTTCAGCGTCCGAGCGGGGCGAGAAAGTTGCCCTGCGCCACCCTGTCGCGGAGAAGATGCGCTCGATCACCTACCGCGAGCTCGGTGAGCACAGTCGTGCAATCGCTCGCGGCCTGATCGCACTGGGGCTTGGCAACGGCGATGTCGTGTCGCTGCTCTGCTCGACGCGTGCGGAGTGGACGCTGTGCGAGGCCGGTGCTGTCTGCGCCGGTCTCGTGCTCGCGCCGATCTACCACACGAACTCACCCGAGGAGTGCCAGCACGTGCTCTCACATTCGGGGGCCCGCCTTGTCTTCTGTGAGGACGCTGCGCAGGCGGCCAAGATCGAGCAGGTCCGCGCGCAGTGCCCGGCACTCGAGCACGTTGTGCTGATCGCAGGAGAGGCGCCCGGCGCGATCTCGATGGCGCAGCTGCGTGCGAGTGGGGACGGGGTCGAGCCCGAGGAGATCGAGCAGCGGGTGCGCGCCGTTGAACCCGGGGATGTCGCGACGCTTGTCTACACCTCGGGCACGACAGGCCCGCCGAAGGGCTGCATGCTCACGCACGCCAACTTCCTCTCGGCGACGGCGATGTATCGCGGCCAGCTCGAACTGGATGAGATCGAGCCGGTGATCTACATGTTTCTGCCACTCGCCCACGTGCTCGCGCGCATCGCGCAGACCGTGGTGCTCGATGTCGGCGGCACGCTCGTCTATTGGCACGGCGATCCGACGCGCCTGCTCGAGGACGTCGCCGAGGCGCAGCCGACCCACTACGTGGCCGTGCCGCGGGTCTACGAGAAGCTGCACACCGGCGTGATCAGCATGGTTGAGAGCCGTGGGCGGATTGCCCGTGTGCTGTTCGCCTGGGCCTTGGAGGTCGGGCGACGTGCACGCGCGAGCGAACGCGCTGGCAGGACGCTCGGCCCGCTGGCGAGCGCGCGACTCGGTCTCGCTGAGCGCTTCGGGCTCGCGAAGGTCAAGGCGCTTTTCGGAGCGCGCTTGAAGCTCGCGCTTGTCGGCGCTGCGCCGATCGATCACGAGCTGCTCGAGTTCTTCGATGCCTGCGGGGTGACCGTGCTCGAGGGCTATGGCATGACCGAGAGCAGCGCGACCGCGACGCTCAATCCGCCGCGAGCACCGCGCTTCGGCACGGTCGGCCAGGCGTTGACCGACAGCGAGGTGATGGTCACCGAGGACGGTGAGGTGCTGTTGCGTGGCCCGCACATCTTCGCCGGCTACCACCGCGATCCCGAGGCCACGGCCGAAACCTTCCGCGACGGCTGGCTCTGCACCGGCGATACCGGCTCGCTCTCAGCGATGGCTATCTGACTTTGACTGGGCGCAAGAAGGATCTGATCATCACCTCGAGCGGCAAGAACATCACACCGGTGAACATCGAGAGCGCGCTGCGTGAGACGCGCTGGATCTCCGAGGCGGTCGTCTACGGCGATCGGCGCCCGTATCTGGTTTGTCTTGTGACGCTCGATCCCGATGAGATCCCAGCGCTGGCCGTGCAGCTCGGGTTCCCGCCGAGGCGGCGAGCATGTGCCGCGATGAGCGCGTGCGCGCGGTGATCCAGGCAGACATCGACGCTGCCAACCAACGCTTCGCGCGGATTGAGCAGATCAAGCGCTTTGCGATCCTCGACCACGACCTCAGCCAAGCGGCCGGCGAGCTGACCCCGACGCTCAAGGTCAAGCACTCCGTGGTGCACATGCGCTATGCGGATCTGTTTGCGGCCCTTTATGAGGAGAACACGTGAGGAGCAGCTGATGAGCACCCAGCAGAGCCGGCTCTCGAGCGCGGACGCGGCCTGGTTGCACATGGATAGGCCGACGAACCTGATGGTCATCAACTCGATCCTGCTGTTCGACGAGCCACTCGACTGGGAGCGGCTGATGGAGGTCGTGCGGGATCGTCTCGTGGCGCCCTATCCCCGCTTCCGTCAGCGCGTGATTGAGGGCGGCCCGCTGCTCGGCGCGGCGCACTGGCAGGATGACCCCGACTTCGAGCTGGCGCGCCACATGCACCGTCGTGGTCTACCGACGCCGGCCGACACGGAGGCGCTGCGCAGCCTCGCCGGGGACCTGGCTGCGATGCCGTTGGATCGCGAGAAGCCGCTGTGGGAGATGTACCTGATCGACGGTCCGGGGGAGGGCAGCGCGGTGATCGTGCGTATGCACCACTGCATTGCCGATGGGATCGCGCTCGCGAGCGTGATGCTCTCGCTCACAGACAGCGCTCCCGAGGGAGTATCCAGCACAACCACCGCCACACCCAGCAGCTCGGCGCAGCCGGGAATCAAGGGCGCGCTCGGCGAGGCAGTTGCGGCGGCGCTCTCGCCAGCGCTTGGGATCGCGTCCACGGGCGCTCGCGTCGGTGGCGCCGTGGCGCGTGAGAGTTTGCGTGTGCTGGCACGTCCGCCGCGCGCAATCGAGCTGCTGGGCGGGTTGAACGCTGATGGACGCGCGCTCGGGAAGCTGCTGTTCACATCTGCAGATCAAGACAGCGCGCTGAGAGGAGATCTCGGCGTGGCGCGCGCGGTTGCATGGAGTCGGCCGCTGTCGCTGGCGCGCGTGAAGGACGTGGCGCACGCACAGGGAGCGACCGTCAACGATGTCATGCTCGGTGCAGTCAGCGGCGCGTTGCGTGGCTATCTGAGTGCTCGCGGGGAGGAGCCGCATGCGATCCGCGCGCTCGTCCCGGTCAATCTGCGCGCGGCGCAGGCAGCCGTGCCGGATGAGCTCGGCAACCGCTTCGGTCTTGTCTTTTTGACCTTGCCGGTCGACAGGCCGAATCGTCGCGAGCGCTTGCACGAGCTCAAGCGTCGGATGGATGAGATCAAGGACTCGCCGGAGGGCCCCGTCTCCTATGCGGTGCTCGAGGGGGTCGGTCTCACGCCGCCGCAACTCGAGAGCCGCATCGTGGACATCTTCACCGCGAAGGCCACCGCGGTGATGACGAACGTGCCGGGACCGCGGCAGGTGGTCTATCTCGCGGGAAGTCCGCTGCGCACGGTGCTCGTCTGGGCACCGACCGCGGGAAGCGTCGGCATGAGCGTGAGCATCTTCAGTTACAACGGCGAGATCACCGTCGGCCTGCTGGTGCATGAGCACCTCGTGCCAGATCCTGACGCGATCCTGGAGCGGCTGCATGGCGAGCTCGCAGCGATGGCGCGGCTCAAGCCCGCCGTGGATGGGCGCGGCAGATGAGCGCCCCCGCGATCGCGGTGTTCGCCCCGCATCCGTTGTTGACAGTGACCTTGGAGGCCGAGGGTCCAGAGCGCCAGAGCATTCATTTTCACGCCGGTGGGCAGGGTGTCTGGGTTGCTCACGTGGCCGCGCGTATGGGTGCCAACCCAGTGCTCTGCTCGCTGCTCGGGGGCGAGACAGGAGAGCTGCTGCGGGGACTGCTCGAGAAGCTCGCGGTCGGCAGCTCGACACGGCTCGTGACGAGTGCCTCCCCGAGCGGTTGCTATGTGACCGATCGGCGCTGCGGCACCCGTGAGCTGCTCGCGATGACGCTCAGCGATCCGCCCTCGCGCCACGAACTCGACGAGCTCTTCTCGGTGACATGCGCGGAGGCGCTTGCCTGCGGCTGGCTGGTCGTCACCAACCCGATGCCTGCCGAAGCACTGCCTGTCGAGGTCTATGGCGATCTCGTGGCCGATGCGCGCGCCGGCGGGTGCCGGACGTTGGTCGACCTGTCCTCGCCGCGCTTGGACAGCGCGCTTGCGGGAGAGCCGGACCTCGTCAAGATCAACGACTGGGAGCTCGCGGAGTTCGTGCGCGGCCCCGTTTCGACCCCCGAGCTGCTGCTCGACGGGGCCAAGCGCCTGCGCGATCGCGGCGCGCGCAGCGTGATCGTCACCCGCGGCGAGCTGTCCGCGCTGCTGCTGCACGGTGAGGAGGCCTGGCAGCTGACGCCGCCGCGCTTGGAGCACGGCTTCCGGGAGGGCTGTGGCGATGCGATGATGGGCGCGCTGGCGGCCGCCTGGGCCGGTGGGGCCAGCCTCGAGCAGGCGGCCGTGACGGGAGCCGGTGCCGGCGCGGCAAACTTCCTGCGCCGTGGTCTCGGCCGCGCCTCACGCGAGGTAAGCGAGCAGCTCGCGGAGGCGGTCAGTCTTGAGCCCTGGCCGCTCGCGCAGGCTGCTTGATCTGTAATTAGTGAAGAGAGTCGACGGGTTCCCCGCGCAAGATTGCGCCGGGGGCGATCTCGGCGATCCAACGGAGCTGCTCGGCTGGGCAGATCTCGCCGAGATGCTCGTATGCGGCGCGCAGGCGCAGCGCGCGCCCGCCATGAGATGAGTGCGCATCGCTAGCGAGCAGGTGCACGAGACCCTCGTGCACGAGGCGCCTCATCATCGCGTCCGGATCGCTGAGATCGGTGTTGAGGATGAAATCGGCGGTCCACTGGATCAAACAGCCACGGGCGGAAAGGCTGCGTAGACGCTCCTCGAAGTCTGCGCCGGCGTGGCGCTCGGGATGGGCGATGATCACGCCGGTGGTGCGGGCTACGAGTCGCTCGACCACGCCGGAGAGCTCATCGGCCATCGCCCCCGGTCCCGGCTCGAGCAGAATCCAGCCGCTGCCGTCGAGTGAGACCGCGCGGAGGTGTGGGTCGCTGAGCGCGTCCGCCGCTGGCTGCGCGAGCTCGCCCCCTTGGGTGATCCTGACCGCGATGCCGCGATCATCGAGCTCGTGCTGGAGCTCCTGCACTTTGTCCCCGAGCTCATCGATGCGTACATCGTGGTCATCGCGAATATGGGGCGTCGCACATACGACGCGGATTCCGTCGCGCTCGGCCACGGTGGCCATCGCGACGGAATCAGCTAGGTCGAGCGCGCCATCGTCGACCCCCGGCAGGATGTGGCAATGAAGATCGATCACGCAGGCAGTGCGCGCCTAGCGCGCCGTGCTCTTGGCGCGTCCAGCTCGGCGCGGTTTGGCTGCGGAGGCTTTTGCTTTGGCGGGTGCTTTTGCTTTAGCTACAGCTTTCGATGTGGGTTTTGCGGTGGTGGCCATGTCCTTCTGCAGCTTCTCGAGATCCTTGCGCGTCCTCGTTGCTAGCTTGCGGGCGTCGCGACGGGCGTCGCGCAGGAGCTTGGCAAGATCACGCCGCATGTCGTTGACGCCAGAGCCGACACTGCCGCGGAGCTTCTCGAGGTCTGCGTGCGCGACGTCGAGTGAATCGGCGATGCGGCGCACAAGGCGGTCGTTCTCCTGGCAGTGAGCGTGCGTCGCATCCGCTTTGGCCGGTGTCTTTGCTTTGGCTGGCATCGAAGCTCCTTAGGTCGGTAGTGGACTGGGCGACGGGTTTGTGTCCCGGCCTGTGTTGAAACTATGCTTCGGCGGCTGCGGTAGCGAGCGCGCTTTACCACCTATCTGAACCTCAAACTACGGGTGCTTCGCTGCGGAGATCTACGCATTGGCTGCGCATGGCACTGCGCCCCGGCAGATAATGCTTCGAGATGTCAGGTGCAGCACTCAAACCGGTGCAGGTCGCGAGCATGTCGCTCGAGCGTTTCGCGTCTGTGCTGCCGCTCGAGCGCCTGGAAGAGGTGCGGGTGGGTATTGGCGACGCGAAGCCGCTGCTCGCCGGTCGCCGCGTGTGGAACGTGAGCTCGACCGCCCACGGGGGTGGGGTCGCCGAGATGCTGACGACGCTGTTGGCCTATGCCCGCGGTGCAGAGGTGGACGCCCGCTGGGAGGTCATCGCCGGCGGCGCGGAATTCTTCGCGGTGACCAAGCGCATTCACAATCGCCTGCACGGTTTCGGGGGCGATGGCGGTGCGCTGGGCGAGGCTGAGCGGCGCTGCTACGAGGCCACGCTCGCGCCCAGCGGCGAAGCGCTGGATGCGAAGGTGCGAAGCGGTGATGTGGTCATTCTTCATGACCCGCAGACAGCTGGGCTGATTCCTGCGCTGAAGGCACGCGGGATACCGGTCGTGTGGCGGTGTCACGTGGGGGTCGATCAGCCGAACGAGCAAGTGCACGAGGTGTGGCGGTTTCTCGAGCGCTATGTGGCAGCAGCAGATGCGGCGGTCTTTTCGCGGGTCCCCTTTGCCTGGGATGTGATCGATCCGGAGCGGATCGCGATTATCGCCCCCTCGCTCGATGCCTTCGCGCCCAAGAATCAACAGCTCGACGAGGGCTCGGTGGAGGCGATTTTGGTTGCGGTTGGTTTGCGTGAGGGTAAACCGCGGGCGCCCGCTGCCTTCACACGGATGGATGACAGGCCTGATCTGGTCCGCCGCAGCGCGCGGCTGATGCAGGAGCGCCCCTTGCGAAGAGAGGAGCGCTTCGTGGTGCAGATCTCACGCTGGGATGCGCTCAAGGATCCAGGGGGCGTGGTGCGCGGCTTTGCCGAGTTCGTGGCGCCGCACTCCGATGCGCACCTGGTCTATGCGGGGCCGGATGTCGAGGGGGTGAGCGATGATCCCGAGGGAGCACGGGTCGTGGAGAACGTGCGCCAGCAGTGGCGGCAGCTGCCGACGGCGGTCCGTGAGCGCATCCATCTGGCTGAGCTGCCGATGAACGACGCGCAGGAGAACGGGGCGATGGTCAATGCGCTCCAGCAGGCGGCCACAGTGGTCGTGCAGAAGAGTTTGGCGGAGGGCTTCGGGTTGACCGTTGCCGAGGCGATGTGGAAGTCACGTCCTGTCGCAGCGAGTCGCATCGGTGGCATCCAGGATCAGATCGAGCACGGACGCAGCGGCCTGTTGCTCGCGGAGCCACGTGCTCTGGAGGCATTCGGAGAGGCCGTGCGCCAGCTGCTCGACAACGTGGACTCAGCCCATGCCATGGGCGGCGCGGCGCGTGAGCGCGTGCGCGAGCGTTTCCTGGGGCCGCGCTCGCTGCTTGAGTACCTCGAGCTGATCCGAGGACTGATCTAGCGAAAGGCGCCTTGCGGCCATGAGCAGACCTGCGGGCTTCCACGGGCGCGCACGTGGTCTCCCCGGATGAACCGGCAGGGCCGGCTCGCGTAGCGTGCCCCCATGAGCGACGGAGCCGCCGATCTGGACCAGACACTGAGCTCGGCTGAGCGGGCGCCAGGGTTCGCGGAGATCCTCTGCGCGATCGGCCGCGAGGAGGGGCTGACCGCGGTCGAACAGGCCGCAAAGCTCGCCGGCGCGGCTGGTCGGGTGACGCTCTTGGTGGTTACCTCCTACCGCTTGGCGGGCGATCGCGGCGCAGCGATTGGACCCGAGCGGGCCAAGGAGATCTTGGACCGGGCAGTAACGATCTTGGAGAAGGCTGGCGTGAGCTACGCGGTCGAGGTCGACCCGCAGGCGCCGCCCTCGAACGTGATTCTCGGGTGGTCGACCGGGCGCGACCTGCTGGCGATCGGCGCGCCTGCCGCCTCGCTGCTGACGGGCACCTTCATCAAGGGAGTGAGCGAGGTCGCCCTGGACGCCTTCACGACGCCCCTGCTGCTCGCGCGACCCGCCTCGGGCAAAGCCTTCGCCGAGCACATCATGGTCGCTAGTGATGGGCTTGAGGACTCAGATCAGATCGTCGACCTCGCGGGGCAGTTGGCTCGTACGCACGGCGCCGGGCTGACGCTGTTCCATGCTCTCGGTGGAAAATCTCACAAGCACTCAGAGCGCATCGATGGGCAGTCCGAGCGGCTGCGGCGAGGCGCGCCGGGCGTGATCGATGTCAAAGTGCACGGTGGTGGTGGAGCTCGCGCCGCGATCGTCGATTCGGCCGCCGAGGTGGGCGCCTCGCTGGTCGTCATGGGTAGCCGCAGGCTACGGGGCCTGCGTGCGCTCGGAAGTGTCAGTAGGCACGTCGCCCACGAGGGGCGGTGCTCGGTTCTGCTGGTGCCTCCGCGCGAGGATCGCGGCCGTAGCGGCGGGGGATTGTTCCAGCATCACCACCGCGAGTGATGATCTTGTGCGCGGGTTCGCGTGCGACTCCTGCGGGCACTCCCTGCAGGCGTTCGCGGATCGACTTTGCGAGCTTGACTCCGACGAGCTGAGAAGCGTGACCGTTCAGGTTGTAGCCGGTCACGCACCGCAGCATGGGCTCGCGGCCGAGAACGTCGTTCGCATCGAACACAAACACGTTGGGTATATCGGTGAACGAGTGAAGGTCTGACTCGATTCGGGTGGCCACGGGCTCACCCGATCGATAGCCGGGAGAGCGGCGGAATGGCACAACCAGGACCACCTTGACGGAGGGCCACTCGCGCTGGAGCGCGTCCACGAACTGCTCGAGCCGGTGCGTGCCACGGTAGCTGGCCGAGTGACGGCCGAAGAGGCGTAGGCACGGGCGCAGCACGCGGTAGAAGGTGAACACGAATCGGCCGGTGCGACGCGCGAGCTCATCGCGTAGCTGGTGCACACGCCGCCTGTCCGGCAGGATGACCTTGCGCGTGTAGGCCGAGCCGATCTGCACGAGCACGATGTCGGGGTCGCCGCCGAGACGTATGTGGCCGCGCAGCTTCTCGATGTCTGGGAGATCCTCGAAGCTCACGCAGAAGTAATGGCTGAAATCGACACCAACGCCGTGGCGAAACAGCTCCCGCGCCGTAGTGAGCGGATACCCGAGCGGTGCGAGGAGGTCGTGCGCACCCTCCATGCGCCGCACGCCGCAGTCACCTACGTGCAGGATTCGTAGTACTGGCTGGCCATCGACCTCGGTTCCGGGCCACGCTTGGACTGGATCGTCTGGCCGTGCTCCCACGAGCCCTCTATACACGTACTTCGCAGCTGCGCGCGGAGCACCAGCGATATGCCGGAAAGACGCGTGAGGGGCCATGGTCGGCTGAATGGAATCACACCAGCTCGCGATCAGCACCCAAGATGGGTCAAGGTTGCTGCGATTGTTTCTATCCGGTAACTGGGCGTGCGTTGACGCTCTTTGTGACCGTCATGCCCGGCAGGACACGGACGATCCTGATTGCCCTGCATGGCACTCATGCGGGGCTGCTGTGGATCTCGGTGCATGGACGCAATAAGCGCCTGATGTTGGAGACGGTTATCTCGGTGAGTTGGCCGAGCAGAGTTAGCACGCGCCGGTAGCACTCACACCGCGACGGCGGCTCGCTGGCTGTCGATTCCCAGCACCCCTGAAACGGCGCGAGCCGCCAGAAGCTCGTCGTGAGGCGTGTACCCGGCGAGTGCGATCACTGCTCCCTCAAGCGCGCCCAGCAATGCCAGCGCCACCGCCCGGGCCGGTGGCCCCGACGGGATCGAACCGGCTTTGCGCCCGGCGTTGACGAGTCTGACGCAGCGCTTGACGCCGGTCTCCCAGATCCGCTCGGTCTCGTGCCCCACCGGATGATCCTGACCATCGAATTCCAACCGCAGCGCCATCACAACGCGAGCCATGTCGCGCCGGCAGAAGACGGCGTGGCCGCGTGCCAGCATCAGCAGCTCGGCGACCGGGTCGGTCTGTTTCGCGGCCGGCTCGCCGACCTCGCGCATCCAGTTCCCGTTGACCCACTCGATCACCGCCAGCGCCAGGTCCTCCTTATCTTTGAACTGGTGGTACAGAGCGCCCCGCGTATAGCCGGCCTCGCGTGCCACCTCCTCGAGCAGCAGGTTGCTGTAGCCGTAGCGCGAGAGCCCACGTGCGGCAGATTCGAGCAACGCGCTGCGCGAACGGGCGCGCCGCTCAGCCTGAGTGGGACGGCCGTGTACCGCTGGCGCCGGTGTACTCACAGAGCTCATCGACTATGCGAAAGTTCTATATTTCCACATACATGCATGTGCGTTTGTATGCTAGCATGCTCTGCGAGCCGCCAAGTTACGCCCGCCCAGGTACGCGGCGCGACACCAGTGCAGTAATCCAGACCCAGCATCATCAGATGCATAAAGCGCAAGCGAGACTTCCCACCCGTGAGCACACCTCTCGTCCTTGGCGAATCCATGAGATCACCACCGATTTTCGGCTCGAGGATGTGTGGGCGCTGCCCGTACGTGGCGAGAAGGGCGACTTCCTCGCGCTGGTGCAGGGGATAGCCGCCGCTGACCCCGCGCAAGGCTCCTCGCGGCTTGCTCGCGCCCTCTGGGCGATTCGCTGGAAGCTCGGAGAGTTGCTCGGCTGGGATGATGTGGAGACGGGGCTCGGAGGGAGGGTGCCCACGCTGCGCAAACGCCTGCCGGGAGACCTGCAGGACGCACCAGGCCCCGAGTTCGACGCGCTCCCATTCACTTCGCTTTACCTGATCGAGGACGAGTTCGCGGCGGAGATCGCCAACCGCACCATGCACGGTGTGATGCACCTCAGCTGGGTCCCCGATCAGGTGGGTGGTTACCGCGGCCAGATGGCTGTGCTGGTCAAGCCAAATGGGCTCCTCGGGGAGGTGTATATGGCCGCTATCAGGCCATTCCGGCACCTGATCATCTATCCGGCGACAATGCGCCAGATCGAGCGCGAAGGGAAGGCCCTAAGCTCCTAACGTGCCGAACATCGACAATCCCGTGTTCGACGAGCCGCGCGAGCACCCCGGCTTTCGGTGCTCGCGTGCCCGCCTCAGTCGTCAAGCCGGAAGTGACCGGCTGGGGCTGAGTCTCTGGGACCTGCCGTCAGGCGAAGCGGCCTACCCGTACCACCACCACCTCGCCGAGGAGGAGCTTGTCGTCGTCCTCAAGGGTCAGCCAAGCCTGCGCACGCCCGACGGATGGCGCGAGTTGCAGGAGGGCGAGGTCGTGCCCTTCCTGCGCGGGGAGCGCGGTGCGCATCAGATTGTCAACCGCACGGAAAGCCCTGTGCGGTTCTTGGCTTTCAGCACGAACGGCGAGCCGGACATCGTGATTCGACCCGACTCCGGAACCATCCACGCCTGCGAGCGCTTGCCGGATGGTGGAGGGTTGCGAGCGATCTTTCGAATGCAGGACGCGATCGACTACTACGACGGTGAGGTCCCACCCGCCGGCGAGCGATGATCTTATGGAGCTAGAGGGGCTCGAACCCTCGACCTCCGCCATGCCATGGCGGCGCTCTTCCAGCTGAGCTATAGCCCCGGATGCTTCCGTATCCTAGCGTCCCGCAGCGGGGTGATCAGCCAGGCTCTGTGTCGTCGCGAGTACTTGCCAGTTGCGCTCCAGGGATGCGTGTAGCTCGTATTCGTGGGCCCAGCGCACACGTCGGACTTGGTTGTTGCGGGCAGGCTCCAGACGCAGGCTGATCATGCTGAGGCCGGCGACCTCGTCGATGGGGATCAGATAGCAGCGGTCTGTGGCTTGTGCAAAGACGGCGATGGCATCAACCTCGCCGCCCGAGTAGGTGCTCCGGCGGTAGCCGCTCGGCGTGTGGCGGCTGGTCATGCACCGAGCGGTGATGACGTCTCCATGCTGCGAGGCCCACTTACATTGCACTCGAAGGAGCGAGGTGCCCGTGTCAATTACGAGGTCGTAGCGACCCCCCTCGTACACCGGGCGCAGGACGACGAGGCCGAGTTGGATTGCTGCTGCCGCAATCTCGGCCTCGGCGGCTGCCCCCTTGTGTGAGCTGCTCAGGTCCGGCACCTCTACGACGTTACCGGCCGAAATGTGGCGTGAGGATCACTTCTGTGTCAACTTCGCGTCCTCAGTGTGCCGACTGCGTGCAGGCTGGCGCACCCGAGGGCCACGCTGCCCTCAGGCTCGCGGAATGAACTCCGGCACATCGAGATCGTCGCTTGGCTCCGCATCACGCTGCCCACCACGGCTGCGGGCAACCCCGCCCTCTCCGCGCTCGCCGGGCGCGACCTGATCGAGTCTGGCGATCATCGCGCCGTGCGTCAGGCGCACGTCGCGCAGTAGGCGCTCGGCATTGTTGCGCAGCGAGGTGGAAAGCTCGCGAAGGTTGCGCGAGACCTCGGTGCCGTCGCCGAGCACGTCCTTGGCGACGATGTGCGCCTCGCTCGTGATGTCGCGCGCTGCGCGGCGTGCCTGAGCCTTGACCTCCTTGCCCTCCGCCACAGCTTCCTCGTGCATGCGTGTGAGCTCCTCACGCCGCGCGAGCAGCAGCTGCTCGCTCCGCGCCTGCGCCTCCTGGATGATGCGCTCGGCCTCGGCACGCGCGCCTGTCAGCTGTGCCTCGGACTCCTGCGCCGCTTTGGCACGCAACTGTTCGTACTCCCTGCGCGCACCCGCGCGCATCTGCTCCGCCTCCAGCGCGGTCGACGCACGCAGCGCCTCGGTCTCCTCCTGCGCGACCGCACGCCACTGGGCGGCCTCCTCGCGAGCCTCGGTCAGAAGGTGATCGATTTCGACGTGTGCCTGGGACAGCGCAGCGGTGGCCTCATCGCGCGCTCGTTCAGCCTCGCCCTTCAGCTCCTCCGCAGCCTCCTTGGCCTCGCTCGTGGTCGTCTCGGCCTGAGCACGCGCTGAGGCGAGGATCTCCTCGGCCTCCTCATCCGCTGCCTGCACCCTGATGTCGGCGGCACGGTCGGCCTCCGCGATGCGCTCCCGGGCCCTGGACTCGGCCTGCCCGCGCAGCTCTGAAGCCGCGCGTTCGGCCGCCCCAACGATGCTCGCAACGCGCCCCGGCGTCGAGCTCAGGGCGTCCGGATCGGCCTCGTACTCGAAGTGCTCCTCCTCAAACTCTGGCTGCTCCACGCGGCCATCGTAAACCGCCCCGCCCGCTGGCGCCTGAACGTCAGCCCTGGCACCACCAAGTACAGGCAGCTATGGCCGAAATAGTGGGAAGTTTGTCCTTGCGGACAAACACATACTCGGGCATCATCGTCCGATGGGCACAGCAGGCACGCCACGTCGGGTCGCGATCGTTGCCTATCCGGACGTGCAGAGTCTCGATGTGACCGGCCCGCTCGAGGTCTTCGCGGGCGCGTCGCGTCTGATCCGCTCGACCGCTCGCAACGCGCGCTCCTATGAGATCGAGATCCTCAGCCGCGAGGGTGCGCCGTTGTGCACATCCAGTGGCCTGACGATCACGCCCCACGCAGCGCTCGAGGACGCCCGTGGGGAGATCGACACGCTGATCGTCGCGGGAGGCGCAGGCGAGCTGCGCGCGGTCGAGGACGCGGTCCTGATCGACTGGATCGCGCGCACCTCGGCGCGCGCAAGACGGACGGCCTCCGTCTGTAGCGGCGCCTTCCTGCTCGCCCGCGCCGGCCTGCTCGACGGTCGCCGCGCGACAACCCACTGGGCCGAGGCCGAGAGGCTACGCACCACCTACCCACAGATCGAGGTCGACCCGGACCCGATCTACATACGCGACAGCGCCCCCTCCGGGGACGATGCGATCTGGACATCCGCTGGGGTCACCGCGGGCATGGACCTCGCGCTTGCGCTCGTCGAGGAGGACCTCGACCGCGAGGCCGCGCTGTTGATCGCACGCCACCTCGTGCTGTTCCTGCGCCGTCCCGGCAACCAGTCGCAGTTCAGCGCCACGCTCGTCTCCCAGGCTCCCCGGCGCGAGCCCCTACGTGAGACACAGCGCGCCGTGCTCGAGGAGATCGCCGCGGTGCACACCGTCGAGGCGATGGCTGCCCGCGCGCACATGAGCCCACGCCATTTCGCCCGTGCCTTTCGCGCCGAGACCGGCGTGACGCCGGCTCGCTATGTCGAGCAGGTACGGCTAGAGGCCGCGCGACGGCAACTCGAGGAAGGCAGCGAGCCGGTTGCGACCGTCGCGGAGGCCTGCGGCTTCGGGACAGCCGAGACGATGCGGCGCGTGTTCCTGCGCAGGCTTGGCGTGGCGCCGGCCGAGTACCGGCGGCGCTTCAACACCCGCGGCGCGCCCGCCGCCGCCTGAACCGACTGATCGCTTCATCCACTACCCATCGCCACGCGAACGGAGACAGTCATGCAGATCGCAGTCCTCCTTTACGACCGATTCACAGCGCTCGACGCGATCGGGCCCTATGAGGTGCTCAGCCGCCTACCCGGCGCGAGCCTCAGCTTCGTGGCGGCCGAGCGCGGAGCGGTGCAGACCGACAACGGCATGCTCACGGTCCTCGCCGAGCACACACTCGAGGAGCTCGAGCACCCGGACATCCTGCTCGTGCCTGGCGGACCCGGCGAGGTCGCCGCGCGCGCCGGCAAAGAGACACTTGAGTGGCTGGGGCGCGCGCACGAGACGAGTACCTGGACGACTTCGGTCTGCACGGGCTCGCTGATCCTCGGAGCAGCCGGCCTGCTAGAGGGCAAGCGCGCTACAAGTCACTGGCTCGCGCTCGAGGAGCTCGCCAAGCTCGGCGCCGAGCCGCTCAGCGAGCGGATCGTCTACGACGGCAAGATCGTCACCGCCGCAGGCGTCTCCGCGGGGATCGACATGGCGCTCTCGCTCGCCGAGAAGATCGCCGGACGGCAGGTCGCCGAGGCGATCCAGCTCGGCATCGAGTACGACCCGCAGCCCCCCTTCGACGCGGGCGCGCCCGAGAAGGCGCCTAAGGAGGTCGTCGAAGCGCTGCGTTCGCGTTCGCGCTTTCTCGTGACGGGCTGATCGCGCGGGCAGGGTTGCGGTGTAGGGCGACCGCTAACCTGCGACTCCCGATGCCCGAGCAGCGATACAACCCGAGCGAGATCGAGCCGCGTTGGCAGGCGGTGTGGGCGCGCGAGCACACCTGGGAGGTGAGCAACGAGTCCGGTGCGCAGGCCCGTGCGCAGGAGCGCGCCTCCGGGGAGCGCCGTGCCCCCACAGCGCCCTGCTCCTACGTGCTCGAGATGCTGCCCTACCCGAGTGGCGAGCCGCATATCGGGCACCTCAAGTGCTACGCCGTCGGCGACGCGATCGCGCATTTTCATCGCCGCCTGGGTCGCCGCGTGCTGCACCCGATGGGCTATGACGCCTTCGGTCTCCCCGCTGAGAACCATGCGATCAAAACGGGCGTGCACCCGCGCGTCTCCACAGCCGAGTCGATCGCCTCCTTCCAGCGCCAGTTCCGCTCCTGGGGGATCTCGATCGACTGGTCGCGCGAGCTCGCCACGCACGAACCCAGCTACTACCGCTGGACGCAGTGGATCTTCCTCGAGCTCTTCCGCGCAGGTCTCGCCTACCGCAAGGAGGCGGCCGTCAAGTGGTGTCCCAAAGACCAGACTGTGCTTGCCAACGAGCAGGTCGACGCCGAGGGGCACTGTGAGCGCTGCGGCGCGCTGGTCGAAGTCCGCCAGCTCGAGCAATGGTTCTTGCGCATCACCGACTACGCCGAGCGGCTGCTGGGAGACCTCGAGACGATCGCCTGGCCCGAGCACGTCAAGACCATGCAGCGCAACTGGATCGGGCGCAGCGAGGGTGCCGAGGTGACCTTCCGCTGCGAGGAGCTCGGCGTCGACTATCCCGTCTTCACGACCCGCCCGGACACGCTCTTCGGAGCGACCTTCTTCGTGATGGCCCCCGAGCACCCCGACATCATGCGCCTCGCGGAGGGCACCGCCCAGGAGCAGCAGGTGCGTGAGTACGTCAACCACGCGCTCAACGAGACCAACGAGGAGCGCGGCAACGCTGATAAGCCGAAGACCGGCGTCGCGCTCGGGCGCACCGTCACGAATCCCGTCAACGGCGAGCAGATCCCAATGTATGTCGCGGACTACGTGCTGATGGAGTACGGCACCGGCGCGATCATGGCGGTGCCCGCCCACGACGAGCGCGACCACGCCTTCGCACTCGCCTTCGACCTGCCAATCCGCCGGGTGATCACCCCCGACGACAACCAGCTCTCCACAGAAGAGGAGCTCCCCTACAGCGGCAAGGGCAAGCTCGTGAACTCGCGTCCCGAGTTCGACGGCATGGACAACCGCAAGGCGCTCGCAGCGATCGTCGAGTGGCTCGACCGCGAGGGCAAGGGTCACGCCTCGGTCAACTACCGCCTGCGCGACTGGCTGGTCTCCCGCCAGCGCTACTGGGGCTGCCCGATCCCGATCATCTACTGCGAGCAGTGCGGGATGGTGCCGGTGCCCGACGATCAGCTGCCGGTCGAGCTTCCCGATATCGACGACTACACGCCCAAGGGCCGCTCGCCGCTGGCCGCAGCCGAGGATTGGGTCAACACCAGCTGTCCGGATTGCGGCGGCGCGGCGCGGCGCGAGACGGACACGATGGACACCTTCGTGGACTCCTCCTGGTACTTCCTGCGCTACTGCGACGCGGGCAACGAAGAAGCTGCCTGGGACCCGGCGGTGCTGCGCGAATGGATGCCCGTCGATCAGTACATCGGCGGCGTCGAGCACGCGATCCTGCACCTGCTCTACGCGCGCTTCTTCACGAAGGCGCTCGCCGACCTCGGTCACCTCGACTTCCAGGAGCCCTTCCAGTCGCTCTTCACGCAGGGGATGGTCACCAAGGACGGCTCGAAGATGAGCAAGTCCAAGGGCAACGTCGTCTCACCCGCCGCGATCGTCGAGCGCGTCGGAGCCGACACGGCGCGCGCCTACATCCTCTTCGTCGGCCCCCCCGATCAGGACGCGGACTGGTCCGATGAGGGGGTCGAGGGCGTGCATCGCTTCCTCGCGCGCCTGTGGCGACTCGCCGCCGAGACGGCCGAGCGCGCCGGTGCGCCCGCACCCCTGAACGCCGGGCCGCCGCCCGCCGAGGGCGATGACCTCGAGCTGCTGCGCAAGACCCACTGGGCGATCGACAAGGTCTCTGGCGATCTGCGGCGCTTCGCCTTCAACACCGCGATCGCCGCGGTCATGGAGTTGCTCAACGACTGTTCGCGCCTACGCGACTCGGTCGAGCTCGAGACGCTGCGCTTCGCGCTCGGCACGGCCGCATCGTTGCTCTCACCGTTCGCCCCGCACGTCTGCGCGGACATCTACGACCTGCTGACGGGCGAGCGCGTCTGGGAGCAGCCCTGGCCTGAAGCCGAGGAGGCGCTGCTCGAGCGCGATGTCTATGAGCTCGTCTGTCAGGTCAACGGCAAGGTTCGCGACCGCGTGCAGGCCAGCGCCGACGCCGCACCCGAGACGCTCAAGGACCTCTGTCGCGCGGCCCCCAACGTACGCGCGCACGTCGAGGGCAAGGAGATCGTCAAGGAGATTGTCGTGCCGGGCAAGCTCGTGAACCTGGTGGTGCGCTAGCCGCGAGCGAGCTCACGCTCCCTTCGCGTAGCCGCTTAGGCCGCCGAAGTCGAGCAGCACGCAGGGCTCATCGCCGACGATCCAGGCGTCGTGGCCGGGCGGCATGTGAAAGACATCGCCGGGACCGACTTCGAGCTCCTCACCGCCATTCATCACGACGTTCATGCGGCCCTCGAGCACGTAGCCGATGTGCGGCACCTGACAGCTGTCGGTTCCAGAGAGTGGCTTGACGTTCTCTGACCAGCGCCAGCCGGGCTGGAAGGTGCCGCGCCCGACCGCATTGCCGTCGAGCTCGACCAGCTGGATCTGTCCCGAGTCGCCGGTGAACTTCCTGACCTCATCTGGTGTCTCAAATCGCTTTGCCTGCAGTTTCGCCATTACTGCCCCCTTTTTAGTGAGCGCGAGGACGCCTTGTCCACGCTTGTTGCGGTTGCGGCGCGATCCATCTTGGCTATGCCTCCTCGGCCATCGCGAACAGGTCCTCCCGGGTCACCTTGCCGACGAGCTCGGGGTGATCGGAGCGCATGTGCTCCTCGATCACACTTGCCGCTTGCTCGACGCTCTCGCCGCGTCCCTGGAAACCACACTGACACCGAATCACCTTCGCCATGACCACGCCTCCGTTTTGTTGGGGTGAACCTACGCTCGCGACCTTGCAATCTTCTGCGATTCTCCTTGCATCGAGGTTTCAGCACAAACCCCGACGCGAATCCAACTGTGCGGAAGGCTCGCGGTCGAGCTCGCTGGACGTGCACTCACAGAGCAACTGCCGGGCGGACAGGCACGCGTGCTGTTTGTTTACCTCACGGTCAACCGCGCGCAGGCGAGTCGCCGTGAGGAGCTGATCGAGGCGCTCTGGCCATGGCGCGCGCCGGCCGGCGCGGAGACCTCGCTGAGCGCGCTGCTCTCGCGCCTGCGCGCGGTGCTCGGGGGCGAGGTGCTGAGCGGACGCAGCGAGGTGCGCCTCGTGCTCCCGCCCGGTGCCTGGGTCGATCTCGAGGCCGCCGAGGAGGCGATCCACCGCGCGGAGTCCGCGGTCGCTCAGGGTGACTGGGCGCGCGGCTGGGGCCCCTCGCTGATTGCGCTCTTTACCGCGAGGCGCGGCTTTCTCGCGGGTGAGGATCTGCCCTGGGCGGAGGAGCACCGCCGGCGCCTGGAGGAGATTCGCTGCTCGGCGCTTGAGTGCTACGCGGCCGTGGCTCTCGGCGTGGGCGGGACCGAGCTCGCGCCGGGCGAGCGCGTCGCACGCGAGCTCGTGGTACTCGCTCCTTTTCGCGAGCGCGCGCACGGCCTGCTGATGGAGATCCTCGCCGCGCGCGGCAACACCGCCGAGGCGCTGCGTGTATATGAGGCGCTGCGCGAGCGCCTGCGTGAGGAGCTGGGCGCGACGCCCGGGCCCGAGCTGCGCGAGCTCCAGCAGCAGATCCTGTGCCGCTGAGTCGCTCCGCATGCGCGACGCCTAGACTCGGGCAGCAATGGCCGAGCTGAAGCCCGTCTACCTGATCCACGGCGACGACCACGGGGCGGTGGCCGAGCGCCGCGCGGGTCTGCGCACGCTTGCAGAGAGCGGCGAGGGCGGCAGCGGCAGCGTCGAGGTGCTTGAGGGCGAGAGTGCTTCCCCCGCAGGCGTGGCCGACGCACTGGCGGCGATGACGCTCGCGATCGGACGGCGCGTGATCATCGTTGAAGGCGTAGAGCGCTGGCGCCAGGCGGACGTAGAGAAGCAGCTCGTGCCCGCGATCGCACAGATGCCACCGGAGACGACGCTTGCGATGTTCGCGCGCGAGGAGGCGCGCGCGAAGGCCCCGGCAGCTCTGCACGATGCGGTCAAGCGTGCTGGGGGACAGATCGTGGTGCAGCTGACGGTGAAGCCATGGGAGCTCGCGAAGTGGGCGCGCGCGCAAGCAGCGAAACTTGGGATCGAGCTCGATGCGGCCGCCGCGAAGGTGCTCGTGGCGCAGGTCGGCGAGCGTCAGCAGCGCCTGCTGCGAGAGCTCGAGAAGCTCGCGCTCGAAGGCGATCAGGGGGGCGAGCGCGCGCGCGTGGTGAGCGCTCAGGAGATCGAAGCGCGCGCGGCATACTCCGCTGAGTGGCGCGCATACGGTCTCGCGGACACGCTCGTGGGAGGGGACACGCGCGAGGCGACGCTCACCTATCTACGTCTGCGCGGGCAGGGCGAGCGCCTCTCGGGGCTGCTCTACCTGATGGCTTCGCGCCTACGTGATGCGCTTGCGATCTCGCTGCGCCTGCAAGGGGGAGAGTCGGTCGCGGAGATCAAGCGTGGCCTGCGCATGCCGCCACGTGCGGCTGAGCGCTTCGTGGCTGACGTCGCACGCACTGAGCCCGACCGTCTGCGCGGTGCGCTCGCGGAGCTCGCGGACCTCGAGCTGAACTCGCGCGGCGGTGCGCCGCTACTGGCGAGCAGGACGGCGGGTGCGGCGCTGGCAGAGGACACGATCGCGCAACGGGCGATCGAAGCGATAACCAGTTAAGCCCTAGCCAGCCGCTGGGCAAGCGAGACAAGGACGCAGGGAGCGTGGCGTGCTGGCCGAAACGGGGATGCGAGCGGAGCGAGTGTCTCCCGGCTTCGGTACGCGAGCGACCGCGACCGGGCCGGCGCCGCAGGACGCAGTATCGCGCCGCTCAGCGGCTGACTAGCGTGCGGGCCGCACGGGACTTCTTACGTGCGCCGGTGTTCTTGTGCATCGCGCCGCGCTTGACGGCCTTGTCGATCGTGCTCACGAGCTCGCGGTGCGTGGTCTCGGCGGCGGTTGTGTCGCCGCTCTCGACGAGCGCCTCGAGGCGCCGGAAGTGGGTCTTGATCGTGGAGGTGTAGAGGCGGTTCTCCATGCGCTCGCGCTCGGAGCGGAGGATGCGCTTCTTCTGTGAGTGGATGTTGGCCATGATTTGAGCTACAGGCGCCGCAAGGAACGGCCTAGGCGCGCCGCAGAGCGCCGTACTATAGCGGCCTTGTCCGCCACCGTAGACCCCAGCGGCGAAGAGTCCGCGGGCCCAGCGCCGCCCAGCGGGGGCAGGGTGGCCCGCAATACCGCGATCTTCTCGCTTGGCACGGGCATCTCACGGATCGTGGGGCTCTTGCGCGAAGTGGTCTTCGCGAGCTACTTTGGCACGAGCGGGCGGGCCTCTGCCTACACGATCGCCTCACTGGTCCCAAACCTGATCGCGCAGCTCTTCGCGCAGTCGGCGCTCTCGGCTGCGTTCGTGCCGGTGTTCACCGACCTCTTGCAGAAGGGACGTAGGCGCGAGGCGCTGAGCCTCGCCTCGACCTTGTTCTGGATCATGCTGATCGGGCTCGGCGCGCTGACCGCGATCTTCATCCTCGCGGCGGGGCTGATCATGCCGATCTTCATTGGGCCGACCTTCAGTAGCGGGCTGAATGATCTCACGATCGGGCTCTCGCAGATCATGTTCCCGGTGATCCTGCTGCTCGGCCTTAACGGCCTGCTCGTGGGGATCCTGCAGTCCTATGACCACTTCACGATCCCCGCGATCTCGCCGGCGATCTGGAACGCGGTGATCATCGTGCTGCTGGTCGTGCTCGCGCCGCACTTCCACGGCAAAGAGGAGATCTACGCCTACGCGATCGGCATTCTTGCGGCGACGGGCGTGCAGCTGGCGCTGGCCTTCGGCGCGCTCGGGCGGATCGACTTCCGGTTGCGCTTTAGCATCGACTGGCACGACCCGCGCATCCGCCAGGTGTTCATGCTGATGCTGCCGGTGACGATCGGCTTGGGGATCGTGAACCTCGACCAGCTGATCAACTCGGCCTTCGGCAGCCTCGTCTCCGATGAAGCGCCGCGCGCGATCGACAACGCCTTTCGCATCTACATGCTGCCGCAGGGCGTCTTCAGCGTGGCGGTGGCGACGGTGCTCTTCCCGACGCTCAGCCGCCTGGCCTCGCGGCGCGACCCGGCGGGGATGCGGCGCACGGTGGGTAGCGGCATGCGCCAGATCAACCTGCTGCTGATCCCGGCGGCGGCCTTCATGATCGTGCTGCCCACGCCGATCACGCGGCTGGTCTTCCAGCGCGGGCACTTCAATACGCACTCCACGCACCTCGTGGCGATCGCGCTGTTCTGGTTTGCCTTCAGCCTGCCCTTCGGCGGCATCAACCTGCTGCTGACGCGCACCTTCTTCGCGCTGCAGCGCCCCTGGATCCCGACGCGCCTGGCGGCGATGAACATGGTTGTGGACGTCATCGTCAGCGTCGCGCTCTACAAGCCACTCGGCATCGCGGGGCTCGTGATCGGCACGGTCGCTGCCAACGCGGTGATGGCGGCCCTGCAGCTGCAGCGGCTGCGCACGGGCTTCAACGGGCGGCTGGAGGGTGCCCAGACGACGATGATCACGGCGCGAATCGCCGTTGCATCGGTTCTGCTTGCGGGCGCTTCGTGGGTCGTGTGGTATCTGCTCGACAGCCTGATCGGGCGCTCGCTGCCGGCACAGATCATCTCGGTTGGTGCGGCGGGCGTGGCCGGGGTGCTGCTTTACACGCGCGCGGTGCTCGCGATGCACGTGCCCGAGGCGCACCAGGTCAGCCGCCTGATCCGCGTGCGGCTCGGAAGGGCCTGACGCGCGCCGCCGGGGCCGGGGCGGGAACAGCGCCTCGCGCGAGCAGAGGCCGGGTGGACCGAAGCCCACCCGGCATGCGCCCGATCAGAGATCGCCGCTTACTACATACGTCCCAGGACTGTGTGTTTCGCCTGGGCGGCTTAACACTCTCGACACCTGGACAGGCCGCCGGCCCGAAGGTCGGCGCGTTGCCGCGGCTGGATGATCCCTTGTCGAGTTGGCGATCCGCCGGAGCATTAAGGCTAGCGGGTCGGGGGAGGCGGGCAGCTGCCTCTACCCTGTAGCGGCCCATGGACCAGGCCCATATCCGCAACTTCTCGATCATCGCGCACATCGACCACGGCAAGTCGACGCTGGCTGACCGCATCCTCGAGCTGACGCACACGGTCGCGCCGCGCGAGATGCGCGCGCAGCTGCTCGACTCGATGGACCTCGAGCGCGAGCGCGGCATCACGATCAAGGCGCAGGCGGTGCGCGTGTTCTTCACGGCGCGTGACGGCGAGACCTACCAGCTGCACTTGATCGACACGCCTGGTCACGTGGACTTCACCTATGAGGTCTCGCGCTCGCTGGAGGCCTGCGAGGGCGCGCTGCTGGTTGTGGACGCGGCGCAGGGCGTGGAGGCGCAGACGGTGGCGAACACCTACCTCGCGGTGGAGTCGGGCCTTGAGCTGATCCCGTGCTTGAACAAGATCGATCTGCCGGGCGCGGAGCCGGAGCGCGTGGCAGGCGAAGTCTCAGAGCTGATCGGTGAGCCGGCGGAGTCGATCCTGAAGATCAGCGGCAAGACGGGCGAGGGCGTGGGGGAGGTGCTCGAGGAGCTGATCAAGCGCGTGCCGCCACCGAGCGGTGACCCGGATGGCCCGGCGCGGGCGCTGATCTTCGACTCGGAGTTCGACCAGTACCGCGGCGTGATCGCCTACATCCGCGTGGTGGACGGGGTCTTCCGCAAGGGCCAGCCGATCCGCGCGATGGCGGCGGGGACGGAGGCGGACATCGACGACATCGGCTTCTTCAGCCCGCAGATGATGCCCACGGATCAGCTCGCGGCGGGCGAGGTGGGCTATCTGATCACGGGCCTGAAGGACGTGACGCTGCTGCGTGTGGGAGACACTCTGACGACGCGCGCGCACTCCGGATCGAGCGTGGGCGCGGCGACGGAGGCGCTGCCGGGCTACCGCGAGGTCAAGCCGATGGTTTTCTGCGGCCTGTTCCCGATCGACTCGGATGACTACCCGGACCTGCGCGATGCGCTTGAAAAGCTCGTGCTCAACGATGCGGCGCTCTCGTGGGAGCCGGAGACCTCGGATGCGCTCGGCTTCGGCTTTCGCTGTGGCTTCCTGGGGCTCTTGCACATGGACATCGTGCGTGAGCGGTTGGAGCGCGAGTACGACCTGGAACTGCTCGCGACGATGCCTTCGGTGGAGTTCGACGTGACGCTGACGAACGGCGAGGAGCGCGAGGTGCACAACCCCTCGGACATGCCCGACCCGGGCACGATCGAGGAGGTGCGCGAGCCCTTCATCAAAGCGTCGGTGATCGCGCCAAGAGAGTTCGTGGGCGCGGTGATGGAGCTCTGCCAGGAACGCCGCGGGGTGCACGCGGGCATGCACTACCTCTCGCCGGAGCGGGTGCAGATGACCTATGACCTGCCGCTGGCGGAAATCGTGCTGGATTTCTTCGACCAGTTGAAGTCGCGCACGCGCGGCTACGCCTCGCTGGACTACGAGCTCGAAGGGATGCGCAGCTCGGACATGGTCAAGCTCGATGTGCTGCTGGCGGGCGACACGGTCGATGCGCTGTCGATGATCGTGCATCGCGACAAGGCTTATGAGGTGGGCCGCACGTTGACGGAAAAGCTGCGCAAGCGGATCCCGCGCCAGCAGTACGACGTGCCGATCCAGGCGGCGATCGGCGCGCACGTGATCGCGCGCGAGACGGTCAAGGCGTTTCGCAAGGACGTGATCTCGGGCTGCTACGGCGGTGACATCACGCGCAAGAAAAAGCTTCTGGCCAAACAGAAGGAGGGCAAGAAGCGGATGAAGCAGGTGGGCCGCGTGGAGGTCCCGCAGGAGGCCTTCTTGGCGGTGCTCGAGCTCGGCGAGGACTAGCTTGCGGTTGCTGTTCGTGTGTCTCGGCAACATCTGCAGATCGCCGACCGCGGAGGGCGTGATGCGTTCGCTGGTCGAGCAGGCGGGGATGCAGGAGCACATCGAGATCGACTCGGCGGGCACGGGCGCCTGGCACGTGGGCAGCCCGGCAGACGCTCGCGCGAGCGCGACCGCCCGCGCGCGGGGCGTGGCACTTGAAAGCGTCGCGCGGCAGGTTGTTTTGGATGATTTTGAGGAGTTCGATCTGGTGCTTGCAATGGACTGCGAAAACCTGCGCGCGCTCAGCCGCCTCGCGAGCGATGAGGAGCAGCGCGCGCGGATTCATCTACTGCGCGAGTTCGACCCTGCGAGCGAGGGCGCGGGTGACCTGGACGTGCCGGACCCCTACTACGGCGGCGAGCGTGGCTTCGAGGAGGTCTTTGATCTGGTGCAGGCAGCCTGTGCTGGTTTGCTGGAGAGGATCCAGGCGGGCGAGCTGCGGTGAGCCTGCCCGCGAGCGTGCGCGCGGCGGAGCGGGTCGGGGGCGGTGACATCAACGAGGCGTTTCGCGCCGTCCTCGCGGATGGCCGCGAGGCGTTTGTGAAGACCCGCGCGGATGCTCCGCCCGGCGAGTACGCGGCCGAGGCAGAGAGTCTTGTGTGGCTGGCCGAGCCGGGAGCGCTGCGCACGCCGCGGGTGCTCGGGGTGGCTGAGGAGTATCTCGCGCTCGAGTGGATCGAGCCGGGCGCGCTCAGCGCGGCAGGCGCGGAGGAGCTCGGGAGGGGCCTCGCGGAAACGCACGCGGCAGGCGCGCCGAGCTTCGGCTTCGCTGGCTCCAGCGGCTTCGGCTGGCTGCGCCTGTCGAACGAGCCGAGCGCGGACTGGGCGAGCTTCTATGCAGAGCGCCGGCTCGCACCGATGGCGCGGATCGGGGCTGAGCGGGGCGTGCTCTCGGCTGCGGCGGTGGTTGCGCTCGAGCGGGTCTGCGAGCGGCTGCCCGCGCTCGTCGGTCCGGCGGAGGGGCCGGCGCGGCTGCACGGCGATCTGTGGGGCGGCAACGTGATGGCGGATCGCGAGGGGCGTCCGTGGCTGATCGACCCGGCGGCCTATGGGGGACACCGCGAGGTCGATCTGGCGATGCTGCGGCTGTTCGGCACGCCAGGCGGCGAGCGGACGCTGGCTGCCTACAGCGAGCACAGCCCGCTGGCGGAGGGCTGGCAGGAGCGCGTCGAGCTCTACCAACTCGCGCCCTTGCTGGTGCATGCGTTGCTGTTCGGCGGCTCCTACGTGGGCAGCGTGGAACGCATCGCGAAACGCTTCAGCGGCTGAGCAGTGCTCGCGGCTGTCCCGGTAGGAGGTGGAGCGTCGGAGCAGTGGATGTGCGCCCCGAGACGCTCACCACCCGCCGTCGCCTGTACCTACTGGGGCGCGTGGTCGTGGCGCGGCACTATCGGCGCGAGCTGACGCTCACGAGCGTGGCTGAGGCGCTGTCGTGCTCCCCGCGCCAACTGCAGCGCGCCTATGCGCAGTTCGGGGACAGCTTCAGCGAGGATCTGACGGCGCGACGGATGGCGGCTGCGGCGGAGCTGCTGCTCGAACAGCGCTCGATCCCGGTCGCGTCGGTGGCACGCCTCGTGGGCTATCGCCAGCCGTCCTACTTCGCGCGTGCTTTCCGCCGGCGCTTCGGCGTATCACCGGTGCGCTTTCGCGAACGTCCAGCGGTCGCGGCGGGCAGCGGCTATCGCGGATCGGGACGCGTGGCTGCGGCGCTCAGGGGCTCAGCGATCACGAGATCGCTCTCGGCGAGCTCGGCGGGCTCAGCACCGGGCAGGCGCAGACGCATCAGCGTGCCGCCCCCAGGAGCGGACTCGGCGGCGATCGTGCCGCCCTGCTGAGCGGCGACCTGTCTGACGATCGCGAGGCCAAGGCCCGAGCCTGGTTTGCCGCGGGCGTCGGCGCCGCGGTAGAAGCGGTCGAAGATGTGGGGTAGGTCTTTGCCGGAGATGCCCGGTCCGTGGTCGCGTACGGCGAGCTCGGTTCCGTGCAAGTCGATGTCAACGGGTTCGCCGGCGGGGCTGTACTTGATGGCGTTGTCGATCAGGTTGCTGACGGCGCGCTCCAGGCGCGCGGGCACAGCGGTCACGAGGGTCGGCTCGAGCGAGGCGCGTAGCGGGCTCGTGGGACTGTGGCGGCGGGCACGCTCGACGACCTCCTCGACGAGCAGATCGAGGCGCAGCTCCTCGCTGTCCTCGCGCTGCTCCTCGCCGCGGGCGAGGTCGATGAGGTCATTGATCACGAGCGTGAGCTCCTCGATCTGCTCGACGACGTCGCTGAGCAGGCCGCGCTGCTCTTCTGGGTCCATGCTCGGGCCCTGGTGCTGGAGGATCTCGATGTTGGTGCGCAGGCTCGTGACGGGGGTGCGCAGCTCGTGTGAGGCGTCGGCGACGAGCTGGCGTTGCGCGTGCACGGAGGCATCGAGCGCGCTCACAGAACGCTCGAGGGCGTCGAGCATCGCGTTGAAGCTGCCGGCGAGACGTCCGATCTCATCCTCACCGACGGGTTCGATGCGGCCACTGAGGTCGCGCGTGACGGCGACATGCTCAGCTGCGCGGGTTAGTCGCTCCAAGGGCTGCACGGCAGCGTCGGCGACGAGCCGGCCGAGCAGGGCGGCAAGCGCGATGCCGCCGACAACGAGCAGCGTGAGGATCAGGCGCAGGCGGCTGAGCAGCGAGTCGACTTCGGTTAGAGGCAGGGCAAGCTGCACGGCGCGGCCGTTACCGAAAGGCTGGGCGAGGACGCGCAGGTGGATGCCGTGCAGGAAGGTGTCGCGCAGAAAGGGCTCGCCGCCGCGGGCGGCCAGCGCGCGTGTTCGCGCATCAGCGGGCAGCGAGACCTGCTGGGAGGAGCGGGCGAGGATCTTGCCGTGGGCGTCGATGACCTGCTGGTATCCGCGCACCTCATCGGGGTTGGGCGGGAGGCGGCCGAAGAGGTTGCGCGCGCCCCGCGTGGCGGCGCCGGCCCGTTTGCGTTTGGCTTTGGCGCCGGCGCTTGAGGATGAGGAGGGCGTGGTGCTCGTGGTCGTGCCCGTGCTGGTGGTGCTCGTGCCGCCGCTTGAGAGTGTGCCCACGTCCCCGAGGCTGAGCGCGCCATCGGTACTGGCAGGGGTGCCGCCGGTGGTTTGCAGAAAGCGCACGAGACGCCCGGCCTCGCGGCCGCGGTTGTGCAGTTGGGTATCGACCTGGCGATGCAGCTGATCGGAGGTGAGGAAGTAGGTCAAAAGCGAGGCGAACACGACCGCAACAGCCACGGCAGCGGCGGAGACGATCGTGATACGCCGCCGAAAGCTCATTGCGGGGCTCGCAGGACGTAGCCGACGCCGCGCACGGTGTGCAGGAGGCGCGGCTCATCGCCGACCTCGGTCTTGCGGCGTAGATAGCCCATGTAAACGCCGAGGGAGTTGGAGTCGGAGCCGAAGTCATAACCCCAGACCTGCTCGAAGATGGTCGAGCGCGAGAGGACCTGGCGGGGATGGCGCATGAACATCTCGAGCAGCAGGAACTCGGTGCGGGTCAGCGCGAGCAGGCGCTGTGCGCGCCAGGCCTCATGGGCGCGCAGGTCGAGGCGCAGATCCTCGAAGGTGAGGACCTCGGCTGGACCGTCCTCCTCCTCATCGCCGGCGCGACGCAGCAGTGCACGCACGCGCGCGAGCAGCTCGCGTAGGGCGAAGGGCTTGACGAGGTAGTCATCGGCGCCGGCGTCGAGGCCGGCGACGCGGTCATCGACCTCGCCGCGGGCGGTGAGCATCAGCACGGGCGTGGTGTCGCCGCTATCGCGTAGGCGTCGGCAGACCTCGAGCCCGTCGATCCGTGGCATCGCGATGTCGAGGATCACGGCGCCGTAGGTGACGGTGCCCAGGCGCTCGAGGGCCTCGTGCCCATCGACAGCCTGAGACACCTCGTAGTGTTCGAGGGAGAGCGCCCGCGAGAGCGCGTTCTGCACGGCGGGCTCGTCGTCGACGACTAGTATGCGTGCTTGCTCAGCCATGGTGTGAGGGTACGACTACTTTCAGGCTAGCGTTGGTGGGTATCGCCAAGGAGATAGCCATCGTGATGGAGGAGGGCGAGCTCGATGACAGCGCAGGCATGCTCGCGCTGCAGTCGCGCACGCTGCGCAACAGCCTGATCAGCCTGGCGGTGTTCTTCGGGATCGTCGCGGCGCTGTTGCTGGGTGTGCCCGGGCTGCGCTCGGCGGGAGAGCGCATCTCCGACGCGAACACCTCCTGGGTCGCGGTGGCACTTGTGCTGGAGGTGCTCTCCTGCATCGGCTACGTGGTGCTCTTCGACCTCGTTTTTGGGCGACTCGGGCGTAGCCTCGAGCTCGCGGCTGTCGTTGTCGGAGCTGGCGGTCAACTCGGTGGTGTCGGTGAGCGGCCTGGCGGGAATCGCGCTGGGCGCGTGGGTGCTGCGCAGCAAGGGCTTCTCGGTGGAGCGCATCGCGAAGCGCTCAGTGCTGATCTTCGTGCTGACGAGCGCGGTGAACGTGGGCGCGGTGGCGGTAATCGGGATTCCGATGTGGCTGGGGATCATTCCCGGCTCGCGCGATGCGCTGCTGACGCTGTTGCCGGCGCTGGCGGCGATCGCGACGATCGCGGGCACGCTCGCGCTGGCGGCGTGGGCGCGGCGCACGGCGGCGGCGCGCGCGGGCAAGGAGGGGCGGGCGACGGTCGTGCTGAGCGCAATCGGCGGCGGCGTTGAGGACGCGATGGGTCAAATCCGCAAAGGCGACTGGCGGCTGCTCGGAGCGGTCGGCTACTGGCTGTTCGACAACCTCGTGCTCTATGCGTGTCTGGCAGCGTTCGGGCACGCGCCGTCATTCTGGGTGGTGGCGATGGCCTACCTGGTGGGGATGCTCGCCAACTCGATCCCTGTCCCCGGCGGCTTCCTCGCGGTCGAAGGAGGCCTCGTGGGGATGCTCTTGCTGTTCGGCTCGCGTCCGGGGTCGCTAGTGATCGCGGCGGTGGTGATCTATCGGGCGCTGTCGCTGTGGGTACCAGCGCTGATCGGCTCAGTGGCGTTTCTCAGCCTGCGCCGCGAGATCGGCAAGCCGGCAGCACGAATCGCGTCGGGGTAGTGCGTTAGCCGTAGAGCTCGCGCTCGTAGGCGGAGGCAGCGGCGGCGCGCTGGCAGACGTGGGCAGGGAGGCTGGCCATCAGCCGTTTGAGGGCGGGGTCGAGCGGCCCGGAGAGGCCGGGGCAGTAGACGGGCGCGGGCAACGGCCCGCTGGAGGTGCCAGGGGCGTTGACGGGCAGCAGCTCGCTCGTGGCGTGCAGCGCGTGGGCGAAGGTGTCGGAGAAGACGTCGATCGCGAGGCGGCCGGTGTAGAGCTCGATGGTGTGCCCACCGTCGTAGATGACCGCGGGCACGCCGCGCACGATCGTGTTGCGCTGTGGCCCGAGGCTGGCGTTGGAGTGCAGGCGATAGACAACGGTGGTGACCTGCAGCGGCAGTAGGCAGCTGCCGCCGCCGAAGATGCCCTTGCTCTGGACGCAGTCGCCGTAGTAGACGCTGTCGCCGATGCGCTCGATGTAGCCGCGCAGTCCGTCGGTCGCGGCGAGCGTGTGGCCTTCAAAGCTCGGTCCGACCCAGTAGACACGGAAGTAGGGGAAGGTCTGCACTTCGGCTAGTTCGCCGGTGGCGATCGGGCGCGGGTGCCCGGTTCCACAGCCGCTCGCGAGCAGCGCCACAGCGAGGGTGCCCAGCGCGAGCAGGATCCTGAGCGCGCGCAGCGGCGCGCTGGTAGCTGTTGCGAGGGGCATCGGCGTCATTATCTTGGCGTGCGGCGCAGAAGCACAGCTACTTGGGGTGTGCTCGCGTTCGTGGGCGTGCTGCTGGCAGCGTGGCTGATCGTCGATCCGCGCACGCCGGATCTTGCGGCACAGGTCTATCGGGTCGGGCTGTTTCGTCAGCTCGGCTTCGCGGTCTGGGACGAGCGTTGGTATGCGGGCCACCACCTGCCGGGCTACAGCCTGCTGTTCGGGCCGCTCGGCGCGCTGATCGGCGTGCGCGCGGTGGGGGTGCTGTCGGTGCTGGCCTCAACGCTGCTGTTCGAGCGCCTGGCGCGCTCGTTCTATGGCGAGAGAGCGAGTTGGGGCGCAGCGCTGTTCGGGGTAGCGGCGGTGGGGGATGTGTGGGCGGGAAGGCTGACGTTCGCGCTCGGTGTCGCGCTCGCGCTCGCCGCAGGACTTGCGCTGCGCCGCGAGCACACGCTGTGGGCCGCGCTGTTGGCAGCGATCTGCGCGGCGGCGAGCCCAGTGGCGGGAGCGCTGCTCGGGCTGGCGGCGCTCACGATCTCTATGAGTACGCGCTCGCCACGCGCGTTGCTCGTGCTCGCGGTGCCCGCGGCGGCGGTCGTGCTGCCGCTGACGGTGCTCTTCCCCGAAGGGGGATGGGAGCCGTATCCAATCCTCTCCTTCGCGGCGACGCTGCTCGTTGTGGCGGCCTTCCTGGTGGCGCTGCCCGCACGGGAGCGGACGCTGCGGATCGGCGCTGTGCTGTATCTGCACACCTGCGTGGGGTGCCTGTTGATCCACTCGCCGATGGGCAGCAACATCGAGCGCTATGCGGTGCTGCTGGCGGCGCCGCTGCTGCTCTGTGCGCGTTTGGCCGCAGGTGGGGAGGACCACGGGTCGCGAGCGGGCGCACCGCTCGGGCCGGTGACGGTACTGGCTCTGTGCGGGATGCTCGTCTGGGTGCTTTGGGGGCCGGTGCGTGAGACGCGGGCGGTGGCAGGCAGCGAGGCGACGAGCGCGGCTTACTACGCGCCACTCGAAGATTTCTTGGATGTGCACGGCGGCAGGCTCGTGCGCATCGAGGTGCCGTTGACGCGCTCGCACTGGGAGGCGGCGCTGCTCGCGCCGCGCTTCTCGCTGGCGCGCGGGTGGGAGAAGCAACTAGACAGCCGCTTCGATCAGGTGCTGCTCAAGCCGGGGCTCAACGCGGACTCCTACCGGCGTTGGTTGCGGCGCGAGGCGGTGGCCTACGTGGCGCTGCCAGACGTGGCGCTCGATCCCTCAAGCGCCCAGGAGGGACGCCTGATTCGCGCAGGGCTGCCCTATCTGGAGGAGGTCTTTACGAGCAGCCACTGGCGCGTTTACAGGGTGCTTGGCGCGACACCGCTGGTTGTGGGCCCGGGACGTTTGACGGCGCTCGGGCACGATGCCTTCGCACTGGAGGCCACAGCGGCGGGGCGCTTCCTGGTGCGGGTGCACTTCACGCGGTACTGGACGCTCACTGAGGGGCATGGCTGCGTGCGGCCGGCCGCAGGGGGCTGGACTGCGGTGAGGCTGGACGAGTCGGGGCGAGCGGTCATCGCGGCGCGCTTCTCGCTGGGGAGGGTCTTCGCGACAGGGGGCTCCTGCAGCTAGCGCGGGCGAGGCCGTAGAGGCCGGTGAGACCGGTGAGATAGATGTACTTGCCGTCGCTGATGACGGGGTCGAAGGCGCCGGTGTCAGTTTCGAAGAGCAGGCGGCCGGTAGAGATGCCGAGGCCATAGGTGTTGTGTTGGGCGAGGTTGGCGAAGTAGACGGTGTGCCCGATGATCGTGGCCGATCCGGAGATGCGTCCGTGCACGTTGTATTTCCAACTGATGTGGCCCGAGCGGGCGTTGATGGCGTAGAAGGTGCCGTCGTAGGAGCCGACGTAGATCGTGGGGCCGAGGCCGGGGGCGTTGGTGACGGCGGGGGAGGCATAGACATAAGCGCCGGTCTGCACGGCCCAGTCGAGGCGGCCGGTGCCCGCGTCGTAGGCGTAGACGCGCCCGTCGGTGTTGCCGAGGTAGACACGCCCATAGACGACCGCGGCGGTCGAGTAGAAGGTGCCGCTGCCGAGTAGGGCGCCTTCGGAGCTGGAGCGCCAGAGGCGCCGGCCGCCCTGCTCGGAGATGGCCTGTACGTGCCCGGAGTAATCGCCGAAGTAGAGGACGCCACCGGAGAGGCTCGGGCTGGCCTTGACGGCGCCGGCGGCGTGGTAGGCCCAGGCAAGGCTGCCGGTGCTCACGTGCAGGGCGTAGACGGTGCCGTTCTGGGAACCGAAGATGACGAGGCCGTGGTCGACGAGCGGCGAAGACTCGCTGGGGCTGGGCAGCGAGCGCGACCAGCGCAGCTTGCCGTTGGAGGAGTTGAGCGCGAGGATGCGCCCGGGGCTTGAGTGGTTGCCGGTCGCGAGCACGGTGGCGTAGACGGTGTTGGAGGTGACGGCGGGCGTGGAGGCCGATAGGCGGCCGAGCGGGGTGCTCCAGAGGGTCTGGCCGGTGCGGCGGTCGAGCGCGGTGAGCACGGCGTCGTCGGCGAGCTGGAAGATGCGCTCGCCGTAGATCACGGGCGGGAACTCGAGCAGAGCGTGCTCGTTGTGAACCCAGAGGTGCCTGAAGGGGGGGCGTACGCTGGCGGGGGCGGGGAAGAAGCGCGTGTGGTTCTTCGTGTAGCCGTAGATCGGCCAGGTGAAGGGCTGGGAGGGGCTGGCTTTGGGGAGAGTGGGGGTCGGCTGGGGCACAAAACGCGCGTGCGGGTGGTAGATGCTGCCGGTGCGGTGGCGCTCGTAGAGATAGCCGGCGAGAGCGGCAGCAGCGATCAGGAGCACGAGCGAGAGCAAGGCGAGGCGGATCCGTTTCGAGCGCGGGATCAGGCGCTTGAGCAGAGCGCTCATGTGAGCGCGGGTTGGGGCGTCAAGCGGCGAGCTTGCGGGACTGCGCGCTGCTCGCTGCGTTCGGGCTCGCGGGCTCTGCGGTGGCGCTCGTCGCAGCGGCCCGTCGCGGACCATGTGCGGAGCGCCGCTTCGGCCGACGCGCGAGGTGCGCGAGCAGGCGCGCGGTGCTCAGCGCGAGCAGCCAGAGCGAGACGACGGCAAGTGGGGGCAAGGTGAGCCCTGAGATCAGGGCGATCACGTCGTGATTGCCGTTGAGCGACCAGTTCCACAGCAGGTAGTCGCCGAGGGTGAGTCCGGATACGAAGACCAAGGGTCTGCGGGACACGGGCATACCCTAAACATCTCCGAAGACAGACGCGGGCTCGGAGGATCGGCAGAGGAGGCAGGCGCCTATGATCGCTCGCGATGAGCGGAGCGGGAGCGAGCTCGGAGATCTTTGCGCCAGGGATGCTGGAGGGCTGCGTGATCCTCGTGACGGGGGGCGGCACGGGCCTGGGCAAGGCTACGGCGCTTGAGCTGGCGCGCTGTGGTGCGCGGGTGACGATCGCGGGACGGCGCGGCGAGGTGCTCGAGCAGGCGGCCGCGGAGATCGCCGCGGAGACGGGCGCCCTGATCGAGACGGTCAGCGGGGACATCCGCGAGCGCGAGGAGGCACGAAGACTGATCGCGGAGGTGCTCGAGCGCCAGGGAGGGCTCGAGGTGCTCGTGAACAATGCGGGCGGGCAGTTCTTCAGCCCCGCGGAGCTGATCGCGGCGAAGGGCTGGAGGGCGGTCTGGCGTCTGAACGTAGAAGGGATGCTGAACATGGCCGAGGCGGCCTTCGAGCTGGCGTTTGAGGGGGCGGGTGGGGGAAAGGTGATCAACGTCACGCTATCTCCCCACCACGGGATGCCCGGGATGGCGCACTCGGGCGCGGCGCGGGCGACGGTGGAGGCGCTCACGCGTGAACTGGCTCAGCGCTGGGCTGCAGCGGGCGTGGCGGTGACGGCGGTGGCGGCTGGGACCTTCGACACGGAGGTGATGGTCAAGTACCCGGCGAGCGTACGCGCGGGCATGTCGCGCTCGGTGCCGCTGCAGCGTCTCGGCACGGTCTCCGAGCACGCCTGGCTGGTGGCGTTGCTGGCCTCGCCGCTGGGGCGCGCCTTCAGCGGATCGGCGGTGACGCTCGACGGGGCGCGCGACAACTGGTTCGGTCCCTGGCCGCCGCAGGGGCTGCTCGACGAGTCGGGGGAGGTTCCGGTGGAGGAGCGCCGCTGAAGGCCCTTTCGTGGCGCGCGAGTAAGATGGTCGCCGGGTGTGCGGGCGAAGTGTTGTGGCTGCACAGAAGCCTTCCAAGCTTCTAGGGCGGGTTCGATTCCCGTCGCCCGCTTGTTTTGCCACGGGGAGTGGCGCAGTCTGGTAGCGCACCCGGCTGGGGGCCGGGCGGTCGCAGGTTCAAATCCTGTCTCCCCGATTTTCGTTGGAAGTGCGAACAGCCGTGAACAGGCGGGAAATCCCGCGAAAACACTGGGGCTCGTGGACGGCTGTTCCCGGCACGCGAGACCGCAAAGGGACCGCAGCGGCGGCTCTTGCGGTCCCTTTGGCTGCCCGATCAGAACCTCAACTCGAGTCCGTCGAAGATGTCGAGGCTCCTGGTACAACAGTCGGAGCGCGCTATGGCCGGCCCAGGCTGGCGAGAGCACTTTGCTTGCCGCGCCAGAAGTCGGCTCCCGTAGGATCTCCTGGCGCAGGGTGCTGAAGGCGCGCTGCCATCGGCTTACGGTCGCGACGGGATCACTCCACAGCGGACAGCTTCAGAAGCTATAACGCGCGAGAACAATCAGGTTTGGCTGATGCGATGGATACTCTTTGTCGTGATCGTCGTCACCTGGGCTTTTGGCGCTGATCGTCTTGGTGCTGAACCCGGCGTTGTCTCAAGCGCTCGGGGTCACCGGCACGAGTGGGCTCGTAGGCATCCTCGCTCGCTATCTGTTCACCCGCGAGAGCCGAGACCACGATACGGTCGTACCGGATGGCATAGGTGCGGACTGAGGACCGCAAACGACCGCAGAGGTCCCGAAAACCGCATGAGAAAGCCAACTTGAACCTTGCTCCCCGGTAGCAATGCGGCCGATGCTCGAGGGGCTGGGAGCAGTCTGAGAGCCGCGGGCGTGGTGCTGAAGGAGGTGAAGAGCAAAGTGGCTCTTTATCGCTGATAGTCCGGGACGAGACGCGCAATTCTGACCTTTCCTCACGATGCGATCCGAAGCGTGGCAGTGCGTCCTGAACCTGCGGCCGAGAAAGCGCCGGCATCGGAGTTGGGGTTGTCTTTCGCAAACAACTTGCCGAGTTGAACAAGGTGAAGGTGGCGCTGGCGGATGATGGTTGGCTCAGTCTGCGGAGAGCATGAAGGACAAGCCAGAAGGAACCCGTTGCGGCGGCTCGGCGGCTGGCCCTAGGGTGCGCATCCTTGGCAGCACGTGAGCCGATTCGCGACATCCGAATCCAATAGCTGATATACAACGCCGCCATGACGGGGGAGGAGTACCACGTTGACTTCAAGGAGGCGCGAAAGATTGCGCCTGAGTTTCGGGATCACGTTCTTCGGCCCGACGTCGCCTCATGGCCTAAATCCATTGGGCCCATTAAGGGCTGGTGGCGCGACGGCAACGGTCTTCACCGACTCATCATTCCGTCGGATGACGTGCGGTCAATGGCCGGTCCGATCAAGGAGAGCCTTCTCCGGTTCCCCTCCGCGCCGATTCATGGCTGGCAGCGTCTGAACGAATATCATGTCAACCTCGATTGGTCCGAGAGTTTTCACACCTATCGGGTCTTCTCCCATCCGGAACGCGAGGGGCGGGCTCAGCGGATTTTTCTGCTTCACAACGGCCTCAACGAGACAAACAGCATTGGCCTCTACTACCAGCTAGCTTCGCATCTCATCCACGACGCCCCATCGACCGTATGTATCCTCAGGCCCTTTCCTGGCCACCTCAGTCGTTTTCCCTTTCCGACGTTCGGAGAAACGCCGCTCGACCGCTACCTGTGGGACGGGTCGCATCTGTTTCGACAGTTCCTGAGATACATGGTGGAGACGCAATGGCTGCTCAGCGCAATTGTCCGGCGGTCTAGCTATCGAAGCCTTTCGGGAGCGAATCTCTTGTGCGAGCACGATGACCCCTTCCTGAGCAGAGTCAGCCCGGACGTGCTCGCGGGTGAGCCTGTCACGTCAGTGGCGTAGCTTGAATAAAGCCTCTCAGAAGCTTGTCCGTAAGCGCGATGCCCAGAAGGCAAGAACGACGCGCGTCAGGGCAGCCCCTCGCACCGACGCCGCGTTCCTGCATTCGATCTCCTCATTGAGGAATGAGCTCGAGCTTGACTCGTACGAGGCGCTCGACGGAACGTTGCGCGACGAGGACGAGGAACCCTCTGTTCATGTTGTGGGCTATAGCCTCGGTGGTTTCACGGCACAATCGGTCTTTATGTCGTGGCCATTCCTGATCACGTCGTCTTCGACACTATTGTCGGGTGGGGCGCTGCGCGAGCTATCGCCGACTGCCTTTGCGCACCCAGAGGAGTGGCAGACTGTGCTTCACTCGCTTCGGTACGAGCTCGATGAAGAGATGATGGGCGGAGTGCACGGCCACGACAGTCGTCACGTCGACGGTATGGAAGAGGACTTGTTCCTTTACCTGAAGCGCACCTTCTATGAGGTGTTCCAGCAGGAGTATCGCGGGAGCTTCCAAAGCCGACTCGTCGCTTACAGGCAGCGTATGCTTTTTGTCGTGGGTGGGAACGACCCGATCGTGCAGACAAAAAGCGTGCTCGACTCCGGGCCGCCAGGGGGCATCAACATGCTTACGATTGGCGGGCTCGGGCATTTCCTAGACGGTCGCGCCCGCGATGACGAGGAGCGTGAACAACGAGCGTTCTGGCTTCCGGAGGTCGCCCGCCTGATCCAACGATTCGGGCGTAACGCTGAGATTAAGCAAGTCGAGGAACGTCCTTACACCTGGGTGAACGATGATATGCAGTTCGTCGCATATCCGCCGAGCCAAGACCAAGACGACGCAAACCGGATGCAGAGGCTTGATACGCTTGAGCGCCTCGCGATCGGCGAGGAGGGGGCTTTGCCTGCCCCGATCTTCGAGCGACACCTTGACGATCTACTTGCTCGGCAAGAAGATCCGAGCCGTGCCGGGCTGCTGCTGGTACTTCGTAACGAGATCCCTGCGATGCTGCTCGACGACGAGGCAGTTTACGAACACGCGATGCTGCTTAACCATGACGACATCAGCATCGCTCGATACATTCGGGGTGTAAGAGGACGGCGCGACGCTGCCTTTGCGGCAAGAGACAGGGTTGCGGTGATACTTCCTTGGAACGTCGACAGAGTGTCTGACTCCATGGACATACACCGTGGCTATCCCAGCCAGGCTGAGGCTGCGAAGGGAGCACTACCACGACCCAAGAACAACACGGCTCGGAGGGAGCCGGGATGGGAAGCCCAGTCAGCGGTCTGCAGGGAGATCGCAGGAGCGCGAGGGGGTCAGGACTCGGTACGTATATTCGATGGCGGAGAGAAGCTCAAGAAAGCTGACCAGGTCCTCGCAGCGCAGTCAGGCAGCAAAATCGCGCAGGTACCGTCGCTGCCAGATTGTTGGATTTATCTGTCACGGGAATTCCTGAGTCTGGGTGATGACGATCGAATCACTGTGGCCACGGGACTTGCGAGGCTACGCGACGCGATTCCCGCAAAGTGCGGCTCCGAGTCCGCGATGGACAGTTACCTTCGCAAGGAGGACCTGCGTCTCATCACGGTCTCGAGGGCACGGTACAACCCGCGATTCCTAGGACGGCTCGTGGCGGATCCCAAAGAGGCCAAACGCTTGCTGATTCACGCGGCTGTGTGCGCCGTCGCGTCTAAGCCGCTCGCTGCCTCGCGTCTGAAGCACCATGGGTCATCGCGAAGGACCTCAAAGAAGCGGAGCGCTGGCCCCCGCGTGAATAAGTGAATCGCGGTAATGGGGAGCCGGCTGACAGTCGGTTTCTGGCCCAGGTCAGGATGCTCAGCTGCGTGGTTGCCGTATAAAGTGCGAGGCCGTTGAGGTCGGAACGCGGAGACCAGCTCGCACTATTCGACGAGCGTCTCCGCCGTTATGCAACGCGCTCGGCTAATCGTGCGAAGCAGGGAGTCTTCTGGCGATGGACCGGGTCATCGCAAAATGCGGCGCATCAGCGGGGCGGGTTGGCTGGAAAGCATTTCGCTTCGCTCCCGCGCTAAGTCACAGACGGCGATCCGACCCAGGCGCTCAGCGCGTCAAAGAGCCCAGGATCAGAGGGCTCTCCGACCCAGGCGACGTACCCGTCAGGCCGGATGAGCACGGCACCAGGAGCGGCGACCGGGCCGAGCACAGGAAGCTCCCACACCCCGGCATATTCAGCATCGATCAGCTGGACCCGGTCAGCCCACGGAGCGATATCAACGCCGCCGGGCTCCCCGAAATTGAGCAGCACGGGCTTAGCCTCGTGCAACAACTCGAAAACCCGCAGCGGGCCCTCGGCACTCACGAGGTCCAGATCGGGCATGCGGCGTCCGAGCAGCGGATGGCCCTCGCCGAGGTCGTAGTGAATGTCCAGGCCGGAGACGATCCCGGCAAGCCATTTGCGGGGCTCGTCCATGCTCGCCAGCTCCGAGACCACATCAGCCAAAGCACGCATTCGCTCATCCTGGCGCTGGAGAGCGGTCTGGGCCATCGTGTGCCGGAGCGCTCGGGCAGCGACCGGATGGCGCTCGTCCTGATAGGTGTCCAAGAGGTTCTCCGGGGAGGTCCCCTTGACCACCTGCGCCAGCTTCCATCCCAGATTCACAGCATCCTGCACGCCGAGGCTGAGGCCCTGCCCACCCGCCGGGTAGTGCACATGTGCCGAGTCGCCTGCGAGCAGGACTCGTCCTGCGCGGTAGGCCGCTGCCTGACGGGTCATGTCGGTGAACCTGGAGATCCAGGTGGGGCTGTGGACTCCGAAGTCGGTGCCATAGGCCGCGATCAGCGCCTCGCTCAGATCGCGCAGTGTGGGCTCGCTGCTCGGTCCGATCTGCTGCTCGGTCAGGACGATCCGCACCGGCCCTCCGTCCGCGTAGACCACCTCGCCGTCGCGAATCTCGTACTCCAACCTGCCGATGCCATGGATGCCCTTCTCATCACGGCGGGTGCCCAGCTCCGGCTCCTCTGCCATCTCGGCCTCGGCGATCAGGTTGCTCCTCGTGGGATCCCACCCCGGGAACTCGATACCCGCTGCTCTGCGGATCAGGCTGCGTCCTCCGTCGCACCCGACGAGATACTGCGCGCGTAGCGACTCGCCCTCGGACAGCTCGACCTCGACGCCGGCGTCGTCCTGCGCGAAGCCCGTCACCTCACACCCGTAATAGATCCGCACCGGTAGCTCAGCGATCCAGGCGGCTATGAGTTGCTCGATCTGGTTCTGCCAGATCCCGAGCGAGTAGGGATGACGCGTCGGGAAGTCGCTCATGTCCAACACCGTCGTGCCGATCATTGCGGCCTGGGCTGTCTGGCCCTTCGCGAGGAAGCGGTCGGCGACCCCACGCTGATCGAGCACCTCGATCGTGCGTGAGTGAAAACCGCCTGCGCGTGAGCCGGCGAGCACGTGATTGGGACGCCGCTCGATGACCGCCACATCGACCTTCGCCAAGGCCAACTCGGCCGCCAGCATCATCCCCGTCGGACCGCCTCCGGCGATCACCACCGCGTGCTCGCTCATACCCATTACGCACTCCCTTTTCCGTAGGTCCTGGCCTGCGGCGGGGCATTATGCGGCACACAGGGGGGCTTGAATCAAGCCCCCCTGTCGGCTATAAAGTGAGAAGTGGAGGAGTGAGTTGCTTCCTTTTCCTCATCCGCCTTAGTGATCAGTCGTAGGTGCTGTTGAGGGCTTGTGTCTTGTGCGCGTATGTCTGGTGTAGGTAGGCAGAGCTCTGTGCGCACGAGTTCCTCGATCGTGCAGCGGTGTGCCCTGGCCATACGTTGCAGGAAGGCGAGGTCCTCGCGTGTGAGGCGGATCTGCAGGACGTCGACGAAACGCGTCATGGTCTCTCAGGCGGGCGCATCGTCGAGGGTGGTGCCGAGCTCGGTGAGGGTGATTTCCAGGGCGCCGAGGATGCGTCTGACGGTTGTCCAGCGCGGGTTCGTCTGGCCGCGCTCGATGCGCGCCAGTGCGGCGACGGTAATGCCGGCGCTATGAGCGATGTCCTCCTGGCTTTGCCCGCGCTCTCCTCGCAGTCGGCGGAGGGTGTGCGCAAGGGCTTCATCGATCGGATCATGTACGGGCATGGCGCTCGTCCTGGTGGGCTCATTCGACTCGTTCAAAAGCAGTCGGAGGCCAGGCTAGCGTCTACCCGCGCCGGATAGACAAAACTGACAGCCTCTGTTTAACGTTGGCTTGGAGGTGTCAGGTGCTGAGCGCGCTAGCCGCGCTCACGGGGTCCTGGGTGAGGTGTTGAGCGCCCGTCTGCTTGGCTAGCTGCGCGCTCGCGCCCGGCCCACCGAGGGCCAGCGCCCATCTCTCGTTGAAGCTACTCAGCTCCCGGGCGTGGCGTGGGAGCCGCTGGCGCATCGTGGTGGACACGACCGTCAGCTCGGGATTGCAGAGCTCCGCAATTTCAGTGAGCGCCTCGATCGGCGTATCGGAGCCGAGATAGGTGATGCGCCACCCGAGCTCGTGCAGTGCGATACCGAATACGACGAGCGCGAGGTTGTGCTGCTCGCGGGGCGCGCAGGCGAGCAGCGCGCGCGGTCCGAGGCCGCGATCCCAGCCACGCGCGAGAGCGTAAAGGCGTGCCTGGAAAAAGTTCGTGGCGAAGTGCTCTTCGGCGATCGTGAGACGCCCCGCGTCCCATTGTTCTCCCAGCTCGTGCATGTAGGGCAGCAATACGTCGCGGGCGACGGTGGCTGGCGTGAACCCCACAAGCAGGCGCTCGAGCGTGCGCTGCGCCGACGTCTCATCGAAGCGAGCGAGCGCAGCGCGGATCTCCCGGTGCGCTGCGTTCACTTCGCGGGCGGGCACCTCCCGACCACCGCCGACGCTGACGGTGAAACGTGCCGCAATCGTGAGCTCGGCGGCCTGCGCGGGCGGCACGCCCTCGGAGAGATAGCGCTGCATGAGGCGCACCCGGCTCTCATCGGCGGGCGCATAGAGCCGATAGTTGCCCGTCGAGCGACGCGGCTGCAGGAGCCCATAGCGACGCTCCCAAGTCCGCAGCTGATAAGTCGCGACCCCCGTACGCGCGCTGAGATCCCCGATACGCATCCACGCTGAGCGAACGGCAGGCATGAATCCACATAATAAACTTTGAACAAAGCTTGGTCAGACGCTGATGTCGAAGCCGAGGTCGATGTCGCAGGCAGCAGCGCCGCCGCGAATGCCCCAATTCGTGAGCGGGACATCGCGTACGACGATCGAGATGTGGTCTGCCGGGATGCCAAGCGGCTCGAGGCTTTCAACGATCTGGCGATACAGGGCGCGCTTTGCCTCGATCGAGCGTCCTTCAAAGGCGTCGATGCTCACCTGCGTGTAGCGATCGGGCTGAGCGGTGCCGGGGGGACAGGCGAACCGGTGCGGCTCATGAGCTAGAAGCCGAACATGTCGGTCATCGGGCGGGATCTGAAAGGCTCGGCGCAGCGCTCCATGAACCGCATCCATCAGTGCCACCTCTTCTGCCTGCGAGTACTCACGGCGTGTCTCGATCAGAACATGGGGCATCAGACCAGCCTATCGGTCACAGATCCGCCTGAGACATGAGGCGCGGGCCATGCGCTGCCCGCTACGGCGCGAGTCGCGCGACCGTCCACTCAGCACCGTCGCGCGTGTAGAGCAGACGCTCATGAAGGCGATCCTGGGCTTCGCGCCAGAGCTCGATCGTGTCAGGTTTGACCCGCAGCGCTCCCCAGTCTTGTGGGCAGTCCGGGGGTGTCTCCATGGTTGCAGTGAGGTGTGCGTGGGTGTCGCGTAGCGGCTGTAGGTCGGCGATCGTTTCACCTTGGCGGGAGACCACGCTCTGGAGCTGGTTGGCAAGATCGCGCTCGGCGAAGAGCTCCTCTGCGAGCCCACGCTCGGCGAGCTCGGCTTCACCGGTTACGTGCACCTGGCGCCCCAGCAGCGGCCAATGGAAGAGCAGCGCGACGTGCGGGTTAGCTTCAAGCTCGCGCGCCTTGCGCGTCCAGAGCGCGCTCGTGAAGACGAGCGCGTCTTGCTCGATGCGCTTCAGCGAGACCGTGCGCGCCGAGGGCCGTCCATCACCGCCAACGGTCACGAACGCGACCGACCGCGGCAGCGGTGCTCCCGCCGCGCCTGCCTCCTCGATCCAGCACTCGAGCTCCTCGAGCGGATGCGGTGAGTCGACCATCCCCGCAGCCTATGACGCTTGAGGCCTCATGCTGACGCGACCGGCTCTGATGTACCAGTCTCGAGCATGGTCTTCAGACTCGAGAGCACCTTGGGCCAGCCGCCGCTCACCATCTGCGCCACGGTGCTGCCCGGCTCGAAGTCATCGTGCAGCACGGTGAGCTTGACGAGCTCGTCCTGCGGCTCGAGCTCGAAGGTGACGCGCGAGAGCGGCTCCGCGGTGACTTCGGCCAGCTTCTCGTCGCTGAGCCGCGAGGTGACCTTGTCCCATTCGGGCGTGAAGGCGTGCCACCTGTAGGAGAGTCGCCGATACGGGTCGGCTTCGAGGACCACCTGCTCGGGGTTGCTTTGCCTGACCCCGCCCTTCTCCCAGGTGATCGCCGATCCGCGTTGCCAGTCGCTCTCGAGCGTGATGCCCCAATAGCGTCGTTGGAAGGCGGGCTCCGTGAGGGCTCGGTAGAGGGCTTCCGGTGTGGTCTTGATGTAGGTCACGTACAGGAACTCAGGCTTGCTCATGGGCGTCTCCTCAAGTGCTCGCTTCAGGTCGGAGAGGGCGCCGACCCGCTCGCGGTGGTATTGGTCGATCCAGCGCTCAGCGATCTCGTTGATCGGAGCGGGGTTGAGGTAGTGCAGCTTTTCGCGACCGCGGCGGACTGTCGCGACGAGGTTTGCGGACTCGAGCACCGCAAGGTGCTTGCTGACCGACTGGCGAGCCATATCGAGCTCTGTGCACAGCTCGCTCAAGCTTTGCCCGTTGCGCCGGTTAAGGCTGTCGAGCAGCCGCCGGCGGCTCGGGTCGCCCAGCGCCTTGAAGACCTGGTCCACGCTTTCATCCCCAGTTACTGACCTTGATGTCCTCAGGGTAAGGCGTACCCTGGCCGTCCTCGAGCATCGCCTTCAGGCCGAGCAGGTGGTAGCCCCACTTGGTGGCGCAGTGGGCCATGAACTCGCTCGGCTCCCGCCAGTCGCGGTGCGTGAACAGCACCACCGTTTCATCATCCTCCGATGCTTTGAGCTCGAAGTCGATGCTCGTGTCAAGCCACTCATCGGCCCCGCCGCCCACGCAGCGCCAGCTGATGCGATCGCCCGGCGCCGAGGCGACGACATCCATGACCGCGCCCGGCTCTGGCCGACTGAAGAAGAAGTTCAACGTGCCGCCGACTGCGGTATCGCCCTCGACCTTATGTGTCCACCACCGGGAAAGCCCATCCTTCGTCGCGAGCGCCTCATAAACCGAGGCTTGCGGGGCGCTGATGCCGATGCGGTGTCTGATCTCAGCCATGTCTTGCTCCTCGCTTTGGATCGTTATGCAGCCATACGGCTGCCTGTATGACCCAGTATAGGCAGCCGGTCGGCTGCATGTCAAGGGGAGGGCGCGCATCAGGAGCGCCGATAGACTCGACCAGGGTTCATTTGCCTTGATACCGACCCGGGGAGGTCCGATGAAGAGCGTGATCGCAGGCACCTTGACGGTGACAGCAGGTCTCTTCGCAGCGAACATGCTCGGGGTCGCCATCGCTGAAACCACGACGAGCCCACCGCTGCGCACGATCAGCGTCCAGGGCGTCGCAACCGTGCCGATTCCTCAGCACTCAAGCGCCGAAGCGGCAACCGTCGTCTACCGCCAGGCGATGGCCAATGCCGTGCTCGACGGTCAGAATAAGGCGAGCTTCCTCGCCGGCAAGGTTGCCGCGACGCTCGGTGCGGCCCAGAGCGTCATCGAGGGCAGCGGCTACATTAACTGCACGGGCGGCGAAGCCGAATACGCCGAATATGAAGGCGGACAGCCAGACTTTGGTTCGGGGCCGCAACTGGCCGGCGCAGCGCCCACCGCTGCCGCCTCAGCGCCCGCCGTGCGCAGGGCAAGCCCCGACGCATGAAGCGCAAGCATCCGGCCGCGAAGAAGGCGGCCGCGACGAGTTGCAACCTCTCGGCGCAGGTCTCGCTCGTCTACGCGATCACGTGAGCGAGGACTACCGCACGCTGAATCGCGCCAACTGGGATGAGCGCGCGCCGGCGCATGCGGCCTCGCCCGACTACGCGCTGGCGAGCTTCCGGGAGGACCCAAGCTTTCTCAGCGGTGTTGTGCGCTTCGACCTGCCGCGACTGGGTGATGTGCGCGGTCTGCGGGGCGTGCACCTGCAATGCCATATCGGCACCGACACGATTTCGCTCGCGCGGCTCGGCGCGCGCATGTGCGGCTTGGACTTCTCGCCCGTCTCGCTTGCGCAGGCGCGCAACCTCGCGAGTGAGCTCGAGCTCGACGTCAAGTTTGTCGAGTCCGATCTCTATGCGGCTGTCGAAGCTTTGGGCGGACGTCGCTTCGATCTCGTCTACACAGGCATCGGCGCGCTCTGCTGGCTGCCAGACATCGATCGCTGGGCCGCGGTCGTCGCCGAGCTGCTCGCGCCCGGCGGGCGCCTTTTCATACGCGAGGGGCACCCGATGTTGTGGGCGCTCGAGGATGCCCGCCCGGACGGGCTGCTCGCCGTCGAGTATCCCTACTTCGAGCGTGAGGATCCTGATGTTTTTACAGAAGAGGGCACCTATGTCGAGACGCCAACCACCTTCACGGCGAACACGACCCATTCCTGGAATCACGGCATCGGCGAGGTCATCAGCGCGCTGCTCTCCAGGAGGCTGCGGCTTACCGCCTTCGAGGAGCACGACAGCGTGCCCTGGGATGCGCTGCCGGGGCAGATGGAAAAGCTCGAGCTCGGCGAGTATCGCCTGTGTGATCGTCCCTGGCGTTTGGCGCACAGCTACACCTTGCAGGCGGTCAAGGACAGCTGAGCGTATGATCGCGACGCATGGCGGGGATGCCCTCTGAGCGGGTGAGCAGGATCGCGGGTGCGGCGACTTTGGCCCTGGCGCTGATCCTCGGCTACGGTGCCATCACCACCGCTATCGCCCACGCAGCTAGCGCCTATGTCGTCGAACAACGGCAGGGCAGCAATCGCTCGGTGCTCACGCTTGCCGCCGCCGGGCTGCGCTATGAAACGCTCGCGCCCGAACGTGCCGGCGGGCTGATTCGCAGCAAGCACGCTAAGGCCGTGCTCGGCGTGATCCTCCGCTACAGCGACGGACAGGTGATCCTGCTCGACCCGCCGAAGAAGCAGTACGACCTGATCGCGCTGCGCAGTGCGATCGCCAGCTATGAGAAAGAAGTCAAGGCGCTCGCCAAAGCGCAGCCCTCGGAAAAACTGCCCCCGCCACCCGGCACCAAGCCGACCACGGGACAGGTCTCGCTGGCCCAGCCGAAGGCACGCCTGCGGCAGCTGGGGCTGACGATGAAGATCGGTTCGCTCAGCGCGCGGGCCTATCTGCTCACACAAGGTCACCTGCGCGAGCGGCTCTGGTATGCGGCGGGGCTGCCGGGACCGCCCGCGCAGATCCGGGCGCTGCTCGCACAGACGCTCGGCGGATCGGCCTCGGGCGCGCTGGGTCGCGCGCTGCGCGCCCACGCGGCACAGATTCCGCTGCGCATCGATGAAGCCAAGGGGCGGCACTGGCGGACGGTGCTGCGCACCACGCGGATTAGGCGCAGTGCGCTCGGCGCACGCGTGCTGCAGGTGCCGCATGGATACAGCAAGCATTCCCTGCTGCCCGCCTCCTCCAGCGGTAAGGCGCGCGCTGCGGACGTGCCCGCGGACCCGATTCGCTGCGGCATCGCGGTCGTCACGATCGAGGGCTGCACAAGCGGCGTCACCGATGGTCCGATCAGTGAAAACCCCGCCATCTGGGCTTTCTACTGGGGGCCGCATTTCGCCGAACACACCGACTTCGTGAGCTCGGTCAACAAAAGCATTGAGAACTTCGTCGGCGATCAGTTCGCCGACCCCGCCGCGAAGATCTTCTGGGGTCCGCTCAGCCAATACGGGGTTGGGCAGGGGCGTTTCCTCGGCTATGAAATCGACACGGGCAAACCCGCGCCGAGCGTCGGCTCATGGAACTTCTTCGATGTTGAGGCCTACACCTTCACGCACCGCTTCGGCTCCGATGCTCCGAACTACTGGTGGCGGGATTCAGATGAATCGCCGATCTTTGCGATCTTCGTGGATGAGAGTGAAGTCAACTCCAGCGGCTGGGGGGGCTATCACTTCTTCACCCCATCCGAGGGCATCCTCTTCTCGTTCCTTGTGCATCCCGCGATCCCATGGTTCATCGTCAAGGTACCCGGGCTCGACTCGCTCACCCACGAACGCGGCAGCGCCCCCTACCAGGAAGCACTCGATACGACGAGCGAGCGCGCCTCGCACGAGTTCGCCGAGGCAGCCACCGACCCTTATCCCTTCCTGAGCTGGGCCGACCCGCTCAAGGAGCCGATCTGGTCGCACGGCGAGGTCGCCGACATCTGCGAGGAAAACAGCTACCCCTGGGGTCGCGCGACCCGCGTCGCCAAGGGTGACACCGCAGTCGACCCCTATTGGTCAAACGCCGACAACGCCTGCGTACCCGACGCGCGACCAACCGGCCAGATCGTCTTTCCCACAGGTGCATCCAACACCTATTCCTGGGGCGCGGAAGCGACCTTCATCGTCCGCACCGACGATGTCTTCGACGGCCTTGTGCCGGAACAGAGAATCAGCTGGAACGACGACAAAGACGGCAAAGAAATCGGGCACGGCTTCGTCTTCACCACGCACAAACTGAGCCCCGGACTGCACCACATCTATGCGGTCATCACGGACTCCCAGGGCGGCACCCGAGTCACCGACCCGGTCACCGTGCAGATCGTCGTGCAGCCGCCCACCGTCGCGATCAGCGGCCCCGCCAGCGGCTCGAGCTTCGGTTCCGACCAGCTCATCAACTTCCGTGGCACCGCCTTCGATGGCGCCGAAGGCGACCTCTCAAGCAGGGCAGCCTGGTATCTCGACGGTACGCAGATCGGCACGGGCGCGGCGCTGTTCAGATACAGGATCCCCACCGAAGGCACCCACAAAGTCACTCTTTTCGTGGCTAACTCGATGGGCGCGAGCGCGAGCGCCTCGATCACGGTCAACATCGGCCCCGCTACCGGTAAACCGAGCGTGCAGATCACCGAACCCCTGAACGGCGCCTTCTTTGGCTTCAACGAACCGATCAAGTTCACCGCCGTGGCGGAAGCACTCGGTGGCGCGACCGTGCCCGAATCGGGCTACGTGTGGAGCGATGACAAAGACGGTGCGCTGGGCACCGGCAAGACGATCACGCACACGCTCTCCGGCGGAGAATGCGTGATCCTCGAACACCACGTCACGGTCACGATCACCGACAGCTTCAGCCGCACGGCCACCGACACGATCGTGGTCAACGACGGCGGACTCTGCTGATCTCAGGCGCGCGTCGCGCGCTCAAGCGCCAACACAAACGAGGCATAAGGCGCGCCTGTGACCTCCTGCAGGCCGATCTCGCAGGTGCGGTTGCTGCAGAGATGCACATCGATCTCGTGTTCGCCCAGCGCCGTCGGCGACGTCGCGCAGGGCTGAGGCGGGTAGCTCGGGATGCAGCATGCCGCGGTCGCCGGCCATGCCACAGCATGCAGCTCGCCGCGGGGATTACCACCTCATCTGCCAGCTCCCCTGCGATCGCCTCGAGCTTTGCGCTCAAGCCCATGCGCGCGGCCGAGCAGGTGGGGTGGACCGCAGCGGTTGCGAGCTTGTGCCTGACCTGGAGGTTTTCCAGCAGGCGATCGTGCACCCAGCTGATCGAGTCGAGCACCTCGATCTGCTCGAAGCGCTCGCGCTCGCTCTCGGGCAGGCGCGGGGCGACGTCCTCGAGCAGCCCGTGTGCGCAGGAGCTCGCATCGATCACGATCGGCAGCGTCCCGCCCTCGCTCCAGCGCCATATCGCGCCGCGCGGTCTTCGCCGCCATGTAGTCCTGAGCCGCGGCGGTAGCCCTTCGAGCTCCAGGGCGTCGCACAGCAGTGCCCCTGCACATCGGGCGGAATCCACAGCGGCAGTCCCGCGCGCGCCGAGAGCGCGATCAACGCCTCAGGCAGCGAGGGCCCTGGAGGGAGGCCGTGCGGGTTGCCAAAGATCCGATTGATGCACGCCGGCAAGTAGACCGCTGCCGCGCCGCTGCGCGCCGTCTGCGGCAGCTGCCGCTGAAGCCGCGGGCGGGCATGCGCGATGGCAGTGTTGGCACCAGGTCGCTGCTGATGCGCCGCCGCAGCGCCGCGGGGATCTTCGCAAGGCGCTCGCTCGCCCACCACCGCAGCGGCCGCTGCGGCGGCGGTCAGACCCAGTCGCGTGGCATCGCTCGAGCGCGGCGTAGTGCTTGGCGAGCGCCAGCGCCACCGATTCTTCGCGCGGGCTGCGCTCGCGACGGCGGAACTCCTTCATCAGCTTGCCCGTGTCGATCGCGACCGGGCAGACGCTCTCGGCAGCTCCCGTCCGCCGCGCAGGTCTGGATCGCGTCGTGCTCGAAGTCGGCCAGCAGCGCCTCATAGACCGGCGAGCCCTCGTTCTGGCGTGCCATCTCCCGGCGGATCACGATCCGCTGGCGCGGCGTCGTGGTCGCGTTGCGGCTCGGGCAGACCGGCTCGCAGAAGCCGCACTCGACGCAGTGAGAGGCGAGCTCCTCGATCTCGGGTTGGGTCTTGAGGTGGCTTGAGATGCATGCCGGGGTCGTGGTTGAGCACCACGCCGGGGTTGAGCACTCCTTCCGGATCGGCCAGCTCCTTGACCCGCCACATCATCGCTGTCGCCTTTGCGCCCCACTCGCGTTCCACGAACGGCGCCATGTTCACGCCGGTGCCGTGCTCGGCCTTCAAGGAGCCGTCGTACTTCCGACGATCAGAGCTCGACCAGCTCCTCCATGAAGGCCTCGTAGCGCTCGATGTCCTCGGGCTTTGAGAAGTCGGGCGTGAGCTGGAAGTGGAGGTTGCCGGCGGATGCGTGCCCGGCGACGCCCACGAGGAACTCGTGCTTACCGAGCAGCGCCTGTAGGTCGCGCGCGCACTCGGCGATGCGGCTCGGGGCGGACGCAGACGTCCTCGATGATCAGCGCGCTGCCGGGCGAGCCGCAGCCGCCCGACAAGCCCGAACAGGCCCTCGCGCACGCTCCAAGCGAGCTCGATCTCATCGCTCGTCGCGGCGTGAAGCGACGCCGGCTGAGATCAGCTGATGGCCGGCGAGCGCCTCCGTTGCCGCGCCGCTCAAGCGCGTCCGAGCTCGTGCTCCTCGTCGGCGCCGAGCTCGATGATCAGCGCGGCCGACTCGACGGGCAGCTCGCGCCAGTACTCAGGTGTGCCCGGCAGGCTCCAGGCGGCCGCGATCAACGCCGGGGCGACCATCAGCTCGGTGGCGCGTGCGCCCGCAGCGACGAGCGCGGGCACGGCCTCCGCGGCGCTATCGATGTCGGTGAAGTGCGCCCAGGCGAGCGTCGTGCGCGCGGGCTCGGGGCGCGTGCGCATGACGGCCTCGGCGATGAAGGCGAGCGTTCCCTCCGAGCCAACGATCAGGCGGCGGAAGATCTCAAGCGGTGTCTCGCCGTCGAGCAGCGCGCACAGGCGGTAGCCGGTGACGTTCTTGATCTCGTACTTGCGCCGCACGCGCTGCAGCCAGCGCCTCGTCGGCGAGCAGCTCGTCGCGCAGCTCGAGCAGGCCGGCGGCGAGCGCGGGCTCGGCCTGCGCGAAGCGCTCCTCCGCATCGGGCGCAGCCGTGTCGATCAGCGCGCCCGAGGCGAGCACGAAGCGTCATCGACTCGACCGTGGAGTAGGAGTCCCACTGCACGCCGCAGCGCATGCCGCCGGAGTTGTTCGCGATCACGCCGCCGAGCGTCGCGATGTCTTTGCTCGCGGGATCAGGCCCGAGCCGGTAGCCGCGGCGCTCGAGCAGGCGGTTGGCGAGGCCGAGCAGCGTCCCCGCCTTGACCGCACACGGCGTCCCTCATCTTCGATCTTGACGCCCGAGAACCAGCTGACGGACATCGATCATGATCCCCTCGGTCTGGGCCTGGCCGTTGAGGCTCGTGCCGCCGCCGCGGAAGTTGACTGGATAGTCGTTGCGCCGCGCGTAGTCGAGCACGGCCGCGACGTCGCCGGCATCGTGAGCCATCACCACGACCGCGGGCAGGCGCCGGTAGGGGCTCGCGTCGGAGGCGTAGCGGATCAGGTCGATCGCGCGCGCGAGCACGCGCTCCTCGCCGAGCAGCGCGATCAGCTCGCTGCGCAGCGGCTCAGGCGTACCCGTGGCGACGCTGTCGGGCGCACGGTCGCTTGAGGGGCCTCCCCGCGGGTGCCCGATGCGGCGCGTCTCAGGTGTCAAAAGCGGCGAGCGCGACACTTAGACGAGCGCCATTCCGGGCGCCACGTCGACCTGCACGAGGCGTGGGCCATCCTGGGCCAAGGCTTCGCTCAGCGCCGTGTGCAGGTGCTCGCGCGTGTTGACCGTCTCGGAGGGCACGCCGTAGCTGCGCGCGGTCGCGGCCACGTCGAGCTGCGGCAGGTCGAGCCCCGGTGCGCCGGTCACGTTCTCGAGCGTCGCGAACCACTTGAGGATCGAGTACTCGTTGTTGCGCAGCACCAGGAACTTGACGGGGATCGAATAGGCGGCTCGCGGTCCAGAAGGCGGTGATCGCATACTGCGCCGAGCCCTCGCCAAGGATGCAGACGACCTGGCGCTCGGGCTGCGGCGAGCTGCACCCCGAGCGAAGCCGACGAGGCCGAAGCCGAGCCCGCCGCCGGCGCTGAAGTAGTAGGAGCCGGGGCGCGAGAGGCGCAGCTTGTTGCGCAGCGCGGCGCGTACTCGACGGGGACTCGAGCACGACGATCCCGTCGTTGGGGAACAGCTCGGCGAGCGTCGCGTGCACCTCGCCCGGCGGCAGCGGCTCGCCCTCCGCCGGGGCGGCGAGGTGCATCGCGTAGAGCGGGCGCTGCGCGCTCGGAGGGGGCTCGGCGAGCGCATCGACGAGCGCGCGCAGTGTGAGCGCGACATCGGCGACGATCGCATCGCCCATCGGCGCACGCGCGGCCTCGTCGGGGTCGCTCGTGATCGCGACCAGCTCGGTGCCCGCGGCGAGGAAGTCGCCGGGGATGTTCGGGTAGTAGGGGAAGACCGACGAGCCCGCGACGAGCACGAGGTCGTGGCCGGCGAGCGACTTCGCCGAGCGGCGCCGACCGCCGGCGGCAGCATGCCCTGAAAGGCGGGGTGGTCCTCGGGGAAGCCGATGCGGTTGCCTCCGGTCGGCGGGCGAGGCCCACACGGCCAGGCGCTGAGTCTCTGACGAGCTCGACCGCGGCCTCCCAGCCTCCCGATGCGTCGATGTCGGGGCCGGCCACGAACACGGGGTGCTGCGCCTCGCGCAGCCGCTGCGGCGAGCGCCGCGATCTGCTCCTGCGCGGGGCTGCGCGCGTCCGCTGACGGTGCGCGCGATCTGGCGTGGCGTAGTCGACCGGCTCGAGCTCCACGCCGCCAGTCGTCCATCGGGATCGATACGAACGCCGGGCCGGCCGGGGGCAGGCTCGCGTGGTGGATCGCCTGGGCGAGCGCGAACGGCACGTCCGCGGCTCGGGAGGGCTCGTGGCTCCACTTCACGAACGGCTTGGGCACCTCGATCGCGTCGCGGTTGGTGAGGTTCGCCTGCATGCGTCATCAGCGAGCGCGCCTGCTGCCCGGCGGTTACGAGCAGCGGCGCCTTGTTGGCCCGCGCGTTGAAGATCGCGCCGACGCCGTTGCCGAGCCCCGGCGCGGTGTGCAGGTTGACGTGCGTGACTTTGCCGCTTGCCTGAGCGAAACCATCCGCCATGCCAACGGCGACCGCCTCCTGCAGGCCGAGCACGTAGCGGAAGTCCTCGGGGAGCGCGCCGAGCATCGGCAGCTCGGTCGAGCCGGGGTTGCCGAAGATCGTGGTCATCCCGTGTCGGCGGAACAGTTCGAAGGTCGCTTCGCGGACTGTGGTCATCGAGGCCTTTCGGGATTTCAGGGGGTGCCCGGCGCGCGGGCTTCGTTAGGCGCAGATCTTCCCATGAAGGGGCGGGTGCTTCCCTCCAAGAGGAGGCCAATCCCTAGACTCAAGTTCAAGCGGGCCCCTGACGGGGCCGATTGAAAGCTTGCGATGAAGGCTCGCTTCTCACTTCTCCTGCTCGCCGCGATCGCGGCAATCGCAGCGGTTCTGATCGCCACGAACGGTGGCGGTGGCGGCGGCGGCGCGCTTGACCCTGTCGCCCAGGCGGCGGAGACCACCACGCATGTGGGCGGTGTGCAGATGTCGCTGCAGGGCAGCGTCACGGTGCCCGGCGTCGCGGATCAGCTGACCTTCTCAGGCCAGGGCTCCTTCAACTTCAAGGCCCATGAAGGCAGCCTCACGCTGACGATGGCCGGGCTCCCGCAGAGCGTGACCTCACAGCTGGGCGGTGCCTCACTGCAGATGACCGAGCTCTTCAAGTCCTCCTCGATCTACATGAGCTCACCGCTCTTGAGCGACAAGCTCCCGGGCGGTGCGCGCTGGATGAAGCTGAACCTTGCTCGTGTTCAGCAGGGACTTGGGCTCGACCCCAGCTCACTGACGAGCGGCGGCGCGAACCCCACCCAGTACCTGCAGTTCCTCAAGTCGGCCGGCGCCAAGTCTCAGATCGTCGGCCACGAGGTCCTGCGCGGCGTGGCCAGCACCCACTACGCCGCCAAGGTCGATCTGCTCAAGGTCGCCGAAGCGCAGGGGGGCGCCAACCGCTCGCAGCTCCACGAAGCCTTCCAGAAGCTGACCTCCGAGACGGGGCTGCAAAGCATGCCGGTGGACGTCTGGGTCGACGCACACGGCTTGGTGAGGAAGCTCTCGGTCGCGCTGAGTATGGGTCAGCAGATCAAAACCTCGATCCAGTCAGAATTTTATGACTTTGGCCCCACGCCGAGCATCAGGGCGCCGGCGGACTTCGAAGTCTTCGACATGACCAAGCAGGCGCTGCAGAACATGTCTGCGCTCGGCTAAGCGACCGTGCGGCCGGCGCGGATCGCGGCCTGCGCAGCGGCGACGCGAGCGATCGGCACGCGGTAGGGCGAGCAGGAGACGTAGTCGATGCCGGAGTGGTGCAGGAAGTCGATCGAGTCCGGGTCGCCGCCGTGCTCGCCGCAGACGCCGAGCTTCAGGTCGGGCTTGCGTCGTGCGCCCGAGCCAGGCGCCCATGCGCACCATCTGCCCCACACCGGGCGTGTCGAGCGTCTCGAACGGCGAGCGGTCGAGGATCTTGACGTCGATGTAGCGGCCGAGCACGCGCCCCTCGATGTCGTCGCGGCTGAAGCCCAGGCGCCGTCTGGGTGAGGTCGTTGGTGCCGAAGGAGAAGAAGTCCGCATCGCGCGCGATCTGGTCGGCCTGGAAGCAGGCGCGCGGAAGCTCGATCATCGTGCCGATCAGGTAGTCGCGCGTGCGCGTGCTCTGCGGCGACGCGCTCGATCAGCTCGCGCATCGAGCTCGAGCTCGCGCTCGTAGGCGACCAGCGGCACCATCACCTCGATCTGTGCGCGCCGGCCACGCGTGCGGCGGCCGCGAACAGCGCCCGCACCTGCATCTCATAGAGCTCGGGGAAGAGGATGCCGAGGCGCACGCCGCGCGTGCCGAGCATCGGGTTGGCCTCCTGCAGCTGCTCGACCCGTCGTGCGCGCGGCAGAGCCCTCGGGCAGCGTCGCAGGGTGGGGCAGGAACTCGTGCAGCGGCGGGTCGAGCAGGCGCACGGTCACCGGCCGGCCGTCGAGCGTGCGCGAGGATCTGCTCGAAGTCCGCCTCCTGCAGCGGGCGCAGCTGCTCGATCGCCGCGGCGCGCGTCCTGCTCGTCCTCGGCCATGATCACCGCCGCCATCAGCGGCTGGCGCTCGCCGAGGAACATGTGCTCGGTGCGGCACAGGCCGATGCCTTCGGCGCCGAGCTCGATCGCCTTGGTCGCGTCCGCGGGGGTGTCGGCGTTCGCGCGCACGCCGAGCGTGCGCAGCTCGTCGCACCAGCCGAGCACCGTCTGGAACTCCTCGGAGACCTCGGGCTCGACGAGCGGCACGTCCTCGAGCGTGATCCTGCCGAGGCTGCCGTCGATCGCGATGCGATCGCCCGGCACGCAGCACGTGCTCGGCCGATGCGCACCTCGCCCGCCGCCAGGTCGACCTCGACCGCGGCGGCGCCGGTGACCGCCGGGCGGCCCATGCCGCGCGCGACGAGCGCCGCGTGGCTGGCCTTGCCGCCCTCGCTCGTGAGGATGCCGCGGGCGGCGTGGAAGCCGGCGACGTCGTCGGCCTCGGTGAAGGAGCGCACGAGGATCACCTCGCGCCCCTCCTCGGCCGCGCGTTACCGCCTCGGCCGCGCTCAGCACGATCTCACCCTTGGCCGCGCCCGGTGAGGCGCGCGACGCCGGTTGCAACGACCTCGTAGTCGGCGTGCGGGTCGAAGGTGGGGTGCAGCAGCGCGTCGAGCGTGGCGGGTCGATCGTCAGCGATCGCCGCCTCGCGATCGAGCAGCCCCTCGGCGACCGCGTCGACCGCGAAGCGCACCGCCGCCTGCGCAGGGCGCTTGGCGTTGCGCGTCTGCAGCATGTAGAGGCGACCCTCCTGGACGGTGAACTCGGTGTCCTGCATGTCTCCGTAGTGGCGCTCGAGCGTGCGCAGGATCTCCATCAGCTGCTCGTGGACCTCCGGGATCCAGGCGCGCAGCTCGCGGATGTCGCGCGGCGTGCGCACTCCCGAGACGACGTCCTCGCCCTGGGCGTTGGGGAGGAAGTCGCCGGAGGGCTCGGGTGCGCCGGTGAGCTCGTCGCGCGAGAAGGCAACGCCGCTGCCGCTGCGCTCGCCGAGGTTGCCGAAGACCATCTGCTGGACGTTGACCGCGGTGCCCCAGTCGTCGGGGATGCGGTTGATGCGCCGGTAGGTGACCGCGCGCTCGCCCTGCCAGGAGTCGAACACCGCGCGGATCGCGCGCGACGAGCTGCTCGCGCGGGTCGGCGGGGAAGTCGTAGAGACCCTGGAACTCGCGCGTCAGCTCGCGCAGCGCCTTGGCGTCGAGCTCGGTGTCGAGCGTCACGCCGCGGGCCTCCTTGGCTCGCGGCGATCGCCTGCTCGAAGCGCTCGCCCGGAACGCCGAGCACGACGTTGCCGAACATCTGCACGAAGCGCCTGTAGGAGTCCCAGGCGAAGCGCTCGTTGCCCGACCGCTCGCGCGAGGCCGAGCGACGGTCTCGTCGTTCAGTCCCGAGGTTGAGGACCGTGTCGAGCATCCCCGGCATCGACTCGCGAGCACCCGAGCGGACCGAGACGAGCAGCGGGTCAGCGGCGTCGCCCAGGCGCCTGCCTGCGTGCGCCTCGAGCCGCTCCAAGGCCTCGGCGACCTGCTCTTCGAGGCCGTCGGGGAGATGCTCCGCTCGCGCATGTAGGCGACGCAGGCCTGCGGTTGTGATCGTGAAGCCGCCAGGCACCAGCTCGCGCGCCGAGCACGCGTGTCATCTCGGCGACGTTGGCGCCCTTGCCGCCGAGCAGGTCGCGCATCTCGCGCGAGCCTGCGGCGAAGTCCACAACCCAGTCGTTCAGCTGACTCACGAAGGCTCGGGGCCTTCCTCGCCGGGCCAGACCCCGGTGAAGTCCGCGAAGCCTTTGCGGGAGGTGTGATCGACGAGCCCTTTGACGAGGCGAAACAGAGCGCCCTCCAGCGCGAGCGCGAGCGCCAGCTTCGGAAGACCCACCCGGCGGTGCTCGGCCTTCGGTGGCTCCTCGTTATCGACGACGCCCCAGATCAGGTCGAACGTCTTGCGGCTCAGCAGGCCCGCGAGGATGCCGCTTACGATGCTGACGGGCAGGAATAGGAGCTTTGACATGCTTGGTTCCTTTCAACTAGCCGTTGCCCAGCTGAGCAAGCAAGAATGGCGCGCGCAGGGGCGTGCGCTGGAGCGTAGCCAACGGGCCCTGCATTCCTCGCCGCGGCCGCTCGTCATAGTCTTCGCGTATATGGAAGTGCTCAAATCGCTGCGCGGGCGTCTCGCCGAGCTCTCAGATCTTGGCGCGGTCGCGATGCTCGTCGAGTGGGATCAGCTCGTGATGATGCCGAGCCAGGGCGCAGCGGCGCGGGCGCAACAGCTTGGAACGATTGCGCGTCTCAGCCACGAGCGGGCGACCTCGGCCGACATCGGCGAGTGGCTTAACGAGCTCGAGTCGGCCGAGTTGGATGAGCTTGACCGCGACATCGTGCGTCTCGCGCGACGCGACTGGGAGCGAGCGCGCAGGATCCCCGACGAGCTCGCCATGGAGCTCGCTCGCGCGGGAACCGATGGTCAGGGGCGCTGGCAGCTTGCGCGTGCTGAGGATGACTTCGCGGGCTTCGCGCCCGCACTGGAGCGCAACGTGCAGCTGGCGCGTGAGTACGCGAGCTGCCTCGCCGAGGACGGCGAGAGCCACTACGACGCGATGCTCGGCGACTACGACTTCGGTCTGCGCACCGAGGAGCTGCGCCGCGTGTTCGGGGAGCTCGCGCAGGAGCTCACGCCGCTCGTCGCCGAGGCCAACGTGCGTTCGCCGCGCCGCTCGCTTGAGGTTCCAGTCCAAGCCCAACAGGCGGCGGTCACAGGGACGCTCCGGCGTCTCGGCGTTGAGGACTCGAGCTGGCGCGTTGACGTCTCGGCCCATCCCTTCACTGCCTGGGTGGGCACGCGCGACTCGCGCGTGACAACGCGCTACAGCGACGGCGAGGTCGAGTCGCTGCTCAGCTCGCTGCACGAGTACGGCCACGCTCTCTATGAGCGCCAGATCGATCCGGCGCTCGAGCGCACAAACCTCGGCTGTGGCACCTCGATGTCGATCCACGAGTCGCAGAGCAAGCTGTGGGAGAACCATGTGGCGCGCAGCCCGGCCTTTGCCGAGGTGCTCGCGGCCGAGCTTGGCGCGGGCGGCTTCGTGGTGACTGCGGCCGAGTTGAACGCCGCGCTGGTCGGCGTCGAGCCGAGCCTGGTGCGCGTTTCGGCCGACCCGCTCACCTATCCGCTGCACATCATCCTGCGCTTTGAGCTCGAGCTGGCCATGATCGAAGGCGATCTCGCCGTGGCCGATCTGCCCGACGCCTGGCGCGAGGGCATGAGGCGGCTGCTCGGGGTGGAGGTTCCCTCTGACCAGCTCGGCTGCCTGCAGGACGTGCACTGGAGCGCAGGCTCCTTCGGCTACTTCCCGAGCTACGCGCTCGGCTGTTTGATCGCTGCGCAGCTGTGGGAGGCAATCGCAGTGGATATCGAGACGCTCGAGCAGGACCTCGCTCGTGGCGAGCTCAGCTCCGTGCAGGAGTGGCTTGCCGCGCGCGTGCACCGTCACGGGCGGCGGCTGGACACGATTCCGCTGGTCGAACAGGCGACGGGACGCGGCCTCGACATTGAGCCCTTCTTGCGTTACGTGGCGCCGCTCGCTGGACGCTGATCGCAAACGACCGGGCAATTCAGGTCAATCGATCGTTTGTTGGCTCCGCGACGCGGGTGTGTGATCATTTTACGAGCGGGCCTCCGACCGGGTGGGATTCAGCAATGCGCAGAGGACTCTCCCAGCAACGCGTTCGACTTTCAGGATCGGCACTTGCGCTCGTGCTCGCGCTGGCCGTGTTGCTCCCAGCCAGCGCCTCTGCGCTGATAACGCTCGGAGGCTCCTCGCTCGTGAGCGCCGAAGTGCCGCTCGTGGGAAAGGTCGAAGTGGGGCTTCCAAAGAAGGTCGAAGTACCGCCACTTGTGACCGTTGAAGTGCCCTCGCTGCCGAAGGTCGAAATGCCCTCGCTGCCCAGTGCCGAAACGCCCTCGGGCACGAAATCTCCCGAAGCTCCAGCGCCGGTTGAAGCTCCGAGCGCTCCGACTGGTTCCACGTCAACCACGCCCACGCCGAGCAACCCGGCCGGATCGCCGCCTTCCGCCGCGACGGGGACGACAGACTCAAGCGGCTTCAACTTCATCGGGCTCGGCCACGACGCCAAGCGGCGCACACCTCAGCACGGGGGCGACCGTCACCCACGGATCCGTCCCTCACCTTCAGCAAGGCTCAGTCGGCGGTTCGACTCGCAAGCATCGCGCGGGGCCAAGCTCGCCAGCCACCAGTCACCCAACTGTTGCCCTCGGCTCGGTCGCCTCCTCGCGCGTGGGGGGCAAACAAGCGGCCACTCCTACCTATTCAAAAAAGACGGGCGACCCTTCGAGCTCGAATCCGCTCGACGTGATCGGTCGCAACATCCCCGTTCCGCTACCGGTCCCCGACTGGAGCAAGCCGATCATCCTGCTGCTGGCGCTCGTGGCGATCGGGTTTGCGCTGCGCTCGCGCCGGGCCGGCGTCCGTGCGCGGCGCTTGGAATCTCAGCGCACTGGGCTGCTGGAGGATGTTGATGTGATGCAGGCCACGCTCGTTCCCGCGATCCCCGAGCGGGTGGGGGCGCTACGAGTATCGGTCGCCTACCGTCCTGCGGACGGCCCCGCGGCGGGCGGGGACTTCTACGACATCATCGAGCTCGAGCAGGGCAACGTCGCGGTCATCCTCGGTGACGTTGCCGGCCATGGGCGCGAGGCGCTCGAGCGCGCTGCGCTGATGCGCTACACCTTGCGCGCCTACATCCAGACAGGGCTCGAGCCGCGCGCCGCGCTCGCGCTCGCGGGATCGGTGCTCGCCGACGCGAGCGCCGCACGCTTCGCCACGGTCGTGGTCGGGCTGTACGACAGCTCAAGCGCCACCTTGAAGTATGCGAGCGCGGCGCATCCAGCGCCGATCGCGCTCGGCTTTCGCCAACCCGAGCCGCTGACCGTCTGCTGCTCACCCCCCGTTGGCTGGGACGTTCCCACCGGGCGCCGTCAGACCACGATCGCGCTGACACCCGGCACGGGCATGTGCTTCTTCAGCGACGGGCTGATTGAGGCGCGCACAGCAGACGGGTTGCTCGGCCGCGAGGGCCTCGAGGAGATGATCACCGAGCTCGAGACGCCCGCCGATGCTGCGGCCTTGCTCGATCGGGTACGAGCTGGCGCGTTGGCCACCCCCGACGACATGCTCGCCTGCATCATCGCTCCCGCTGCTGCATTGACACCCGTTAGGCCGCGCGCTCACATCGAGGAGCTCGAAGTTGACGCTGAGTCAGTCCATGAGGCACGCGTCGGGCCCTTCCTGCTCGCGTGCGGCGTTCCCGAAGAGAGGATCACGGTGGCCATTACTGGCGCAAAGCAGACTCGCTGAGACCTCAGGTACGGCCCTGCTGCGCGTCGAACGTTTGCCCGGCCGCGCAGCGACAGCCACGGTCCACCGCGGGTTGGGTGTAGCGCAGGATGCGCCCCCATCGCAGCCAGCGCTGCTGTAGGCACTATCCACAGCCCGGCTACGATCGGCCGCGATGGTCGAAGCCACCACGACCGTGGGCGAGGATGGGGTGCTCGCCCGCGCACCCTCGGCCGCGCTCGTGGTTGGAGCAATTGCCTCGGTGCAGTTCGGCTCATCGCTCGCCGCGACGCTGTTCGCCCAGCTTGGGCCCGGGGGGACCGTGTTGCTGCGCCTGGCCTCGGCGGCCGTCGTGCTGCTCGCGCTCGGGCGACCACGACTGCGCGGGCGCAGCCGCGGCGAGCTCGGTCTTGCCTGTGCCTTTGGGCTCGTGCTGGCCGGTATGAACCTGAGTTTCTACGAGGCGCTCGACCGCATTCCGCTGGGGATCGCGGTTGCGATCGAGTTCGTCGGGCCGCTCGCCGTGGCGATCGCGGGCTCACGCCGTCGCTCCGATCTGGTGTGGGTGGCGCTTGCGGCGCTGGGGATCCTCGCGCTGACGCGCGGGGGCGTCCACGGACTTGACAGCGCTGGTGTCGCGCTCGCGCTACTGGCCGGGGTGCTGTGGGGCAGCTACATCCTGCTTAACGCCCGCCTTGGGCGGCACTTTGCGGGTTCGAGCGGCCTGAGCCTCGCGATGTGCGTGGCGGCGCTCGTGGCACTACCGACGGGAATCGCTGCGGGCGGCTCCCATCTGCTCGAGCCAGGCTCCTTGGCGCTCGGCTGCGCGGTCGGGCTGCTCTCCTCGGCGATCCCCTACACCTTCGAGGTCGAGGCGCTGCGCCGGATCGCCCCGGCGACCTTTGGGGTCTTGATGAGCCTCGAGCCGGCCGTCGCGGCGCTCGCCGGGTTGCTCGTGCTTGGTCAGGGTCTCAGCCTGCGCGTGCTGCTCGGCATCGTGCTCGTGATCGCGGCCTCGCTCGGTGCTGCGCGCAGCGCTGCTGCGGCTCCGATCGCCGTGTGAGCATCGCGCGAGAGCCGAGAGCTGGGTGGGCTCGTGCACGCCATCCGGTAGCTGCCCTAGCGTGGCCGAACAGATGTTCGATAGCGGCTCCACCCACGCCTGGCTCGACGACCTCAATCCCGAGCAGCGCGCTGCGGCAACTCACGAGGGAGAGACGCTGCTGATCCTCGCGGGTGCGGGCACGGGCAAGACCACAACGCTCTGCGCTCGTGTGGCGTGGCTCCTGAGCGAGGGCGCCCCAGCCGATCGGATCCTGCTGTTGACCTTCACGCGCCGTGCCGCGCGCGAGATGGTCGAGCGCGCAAGGGTGCTGAGCGCACGCGCGGCCCCGCACGCGGGTGCGGTCCACGGCGGCACCTTCCATTCGCTCGCACATCGAATGGTGCGCAGCCACGCATCCTCGCTTGGGCTCGATCCCGGCTTCGGGGTACTCGACGCGGGCGATGCTGCGGACCTGTTCGACTTCGTACGCGAGGAGCACGGTCGTGCCGCCAGCCGTCGGCGCTTTCCGCGGGCACAGACGATGCTCGACATCTACTCGCGCACGGTCAATGCGCAGCTGCCGCTCGTCGAGATCTTGGCCGAGTCGTTCCCGTGGTGTGCGGAGCATCTCGAGGCGCTCGCTGAGATCTTCCGCGCCTACGGTGTGCGCAAGCGCGCGCTCGGCGTGCTCGACCTCGACGATCTGCTGCTCTACTGGCGCGCACTCGCAACTGATGCGGTGCTCGGGCCACACATTGGAGACGTCTTCGAGCATGTGCTCGTGGACGAGTACCAAGACGTCAACGGCCTGCAGGTGGAGATCGTGCGCGGCCTGCGCGCCAACCGCCCCGGTCTGACGGTCGTCGGCGACGACCTTCAGGCGATCTACGGCTTCCGCGCCGCGAGCGCCCGTCACATCCTCGACTTCCCCGAGCGGTTCCCGGGCACGCACACGGTCACGCTTGAGCGCAACTATCGCTCCACGAGCCCGATCCTCGCGGTCGCCAACGCGGTCTCCGCGCAGGACCGGCGCGGGTTCCCCAGGCAGCTATGGACCGAGCGCGCGGGCGGGGTGCTCCCAGAGCTCGTGTTCCCGCGCGATGAAAGCGCGCAGGCGGGCGAGGTCTGCGAGCGGGTGAGCGCGGCGCGTGAGGAAGGCATGGAGCTGCGCACGCAGGCGGTCCTGTTCCGCGCCGGCCACGACTCCGACCTGCTCGAGCTCGAGCTGACACGGCGCGGTATTCCCTTCGTCAAGTACGGCGGCCTGCGCTACCTCGACGCGGCGCATGTCAAGGATCTGATCGCGTTGCTGCGCCTGGCCGACAACCCCTCCGATGAGGTGAGCTGGTTCCGCCTGCTGCAGCTGCTCGACGGTGTCGGGCCAATCCGCGCGCGGCGAATCCTCGAGGCGCTGCGCCCCGCACCTGAGCAGGCACCTGAGCTGGCGCGCTGGCGAGATGCGGCCGCGCACATGCCTGAGAGTTCACGCGAGCAGGGATCGGCTCTGATCGCGGCGCTCACGGCAGCCGGTGCGGGCGCGCAGGCGAGCACAGGGGAGCAGGTCGAGCGGCTGTGTGCTGCGATCGAGCCGCTGATTCGGCTGCGCTATGCCGATGGCGGGGTGCGCGTGGGAGATCTCGAGCAGCTAGCCCTCGCTGCGCGAGCGAGCGAGGACATTCGCCACTTCGTCTCCGAGCTGGTGCTCGACCCACCGGCCTCGAGCGCCGATATCGCCGGGCCGCCGCACCTGGATGAGGACTATTTGGTGCTGAGCACCGCGCACTCGGCGAAGGGACTCGAGTGGGATGCGGTGCACGTGATCGCCGCCTATGACGGCAACTTCCCGGCGGACATGAGCACCTCCAGCCAGGAGGGGATCGACGAGGAGCGACGCCTCTTCTACGTCGCGCTGACGCGCGCTCGGCGTCGACTGCACGTTTATGTGCCCGAGCGCTACTACCACCGCCCGCATGGCAGTGACGACGCGCATGGTTACGGCAAGGCCTCGCGCTTCCTCACCCAGGCTGTACAGGAGCTGTTCGCGATCGAGCGTCCCGCTGGAGATGAGCCCGCGATCCACGCTCGCTCGCTGCAGGGGGCGCCGCGGAAGATAGAGGTCTCGCTGGATGCGCTCTTCTAATGCCGTGATCGTCTCCTCGGCTCAATAGGGTTTTGGTATGAGCTTCGTGCCACCGCAGAAGATCCTCGAGCGCTACGCCTCGGTGCTCGTCGACTTCGCGCTCGGCGGCGGCGCAGGGTGTGCAGCCCGGCGAGGTCGTGCGCATCGTCGCGCCCGAGAGCGCCAAGCCGCTCTACGTCGAGCTGCAACCGCGCCGTGTGGCGAGCCGGCGGCCATGTGATCGGCGGCTACCAGCCCGACGACGATCAGAGCTACAACCTCTCGCGCGACTTCTACGAGCTCGCCAGCGACGGCCCAGCTCGACCACTTCCCAGCGCGCTACATGCGCGGGCTGGTCGACGAGATGGACCACCAGGTCTCGGTCATCGCCGAGAGCGATCCGCACGCGCTCGACTCGGTCGACCCCGCGCGGATCATGCGCCGCGGCGAGTCGATGCGGCCGCTGCTCGACTGGCGCGGTGAGAAGGAGAACGCGGGACGCTTCAGCTGGACGCTCGGCCTCTACGGCACGCCGGCGATGGCCGCCGAGGCGGGCATGGTGCGAGGAGGAGTACTGGGAGCAGATCATCCACGCCTGCTTCCTGGACTCCGAGGACCCGCTCGCGCGCTGGCGCGAGGTCGGCGAGCGGCTCGATGAGCACGCGCGAGCGTCTCGAACGCGCTCGACATCGAGCGCCTGCACGTCGAGGGCGAGGACGTCGATCTGTGGGTCTCGCTCGGCGAGCAGCGCCGCTGGCTCGGTGGGCGCGGGCGCAACATCCCGAGCTTCGAGATCTTCACCAGCCCCGACTGGCGCGGGACCGAGGGCTGGATCTACTGCAACCAGCCGCTCTACCGCTACGGCAACCTCGTCAAGGGCATCCGGCTGACGTTCAACGACGGCCGGGTCACAGAGGCCAGCGCCGAGCAGAACGAGCGCGTGCTCACCGAGATGATCGCCACCGAGGGAGCCGACCGGATCGGCGAGTTCTCGCTCACCGACCGGCGCTTCTCGCGTATCACGCGCTTCATGGCCCATACGCTCTACGACGAGAACGTCGGCGGCGCCTTCGGCAACACCCACATCGCGGTCGGCCGCTCCTACCAGGACGCCTACGACGGCGATCCGAGCGAGGTCTCAGCACGAGCAGCTGGGCGGAGCTCGGCTTCAACAACTCGAGCGTGCACACCGACATCGTCTCGACGACCGATCGACGGTCACCGCGCAGCTGCGCGGCGGCGGCGAGCGGGTCATCTACCGCGACGGCGAGTTCCGCCTCGACGATGTTGCGAGCTAGCTGAGCGAGGAGCGCCTTGTGGGGCCCGTCAAGGTCAGCGATGAGCTCGAGCGCTGGCTCGCGGGCGAAGGTGAGCGCACGCTCGGCAGCCTGGTTGAGCTGTTCAAAGAGAAGAGCTTCGCGCTGCTGTTCGTGCTGCTGCTGGGGGTGCCGGCGCTGCCCCTGCCAACGGGGGGCGCGACACACGTCTTCGAGATCATCGCGGTTCTGCTGGCGTTGCAGCTGATCCTCGGACGCACGCAGATCTGGCTGCCCGAACGCTGGTGCGCACTCGAGCTCGCGGGTGCCAGGCAGCAGCGCTTCATCCACGGGCTGATGCGCATGATCCGCCGCCTCGAGTGTCTCTCGCGGCCCCGCATGCGGTTTCTGTTCGAGCGGCGCCTCAGCAACATCGTGTTCGGAGCGTTGGTGATCGCCGGCTCTGCGGGCGCCTTCTTCGCGCCACCGTTCACCGGGCTGGACACGCTGCCAGCGCTGGGGGTCGTGCTGCTGGCGCTGGGAGTGCTGCTCGAGGACGTCCTCGTGGTGCTCGTGGCGCTAATCGTTGGCACGGCCGGCGTGGTCCTAGAGATCGTGCTGGGGACCGCTGCGATTCACGGCATCGGAAGCATCATCTAGGTCGGGCTCGCTCGGGCGCCCACCGATCAGATCGGCTAGCCGCCGGCGGGCGCGAGGTCCGAACCGCATGGGGTCCTCGAAGCGGCGCTCGGCGCGCTCTCGCAATAGGCTCGCCGGCGGGTAGCGCCGACGTGCCCAGGGCGAGCGCGGGTGGGCGAGGCGGATCGCCCCGAGCAGGCCGACCGGCAGGATGAAGAGGCCGACGGTGCCGAGCAGGATGCGGCCCTTCAGGAAGGCCACGATCGAAACGAGCAGCGAGAGCGCGATCGCGCAGCTGACCGTCACCGCCGAAGCGGGTGCGTCGAGATCGAAAGGCCGTACGCCGATCACCACGAGCATCCCGACCACGGCCACGATCGCGACGGCCTCCAGCGAGGAGCGGCCCTCCTCGCTCCAGTAGGCGTCTTCGAGGCGTGTCCAAAGCGCGAACTCGTCGAGCGTTAGGCCGCCGCCGACGCCGAATACCGCCGCGTCGATCCCGCCCCAGGCTCGTGCAGGTGCAGCCTGATACCCACGAAACCGCTGCCCAGCATCAGGAAGATGCCCCACACGAAGTGGTGGAGGTGGACGCCCCCCCAATTCGACCCCGCCGGGCCACCAGCTAAAGGCCCGTGTCATGCGCGCGCTCGTGCGAATCGCCAAGAAGGCGATCAACAGCGCGGTCAGACAGACGAAAGCGTGCTGACGGCCGTCGTCGGCGACGATCAGATCGTAGATATGGCTGATCGGAAACAGGCTTGCGGAGGGGCTCATGCGCTCGCGTCAGTATCACGGGCGCGGTGAACGGACCGAACGGGCTTGATCAGAGGCCCGTTGCCCGGGTCTTGCAGACATACCAAAACACAGCCAAGTCTCCCTATCATGCGGAGCGGCGGAAGTATTGGGCAAGAGTTTTTGAGCCGCCTGCTCCTACTGCGCGGGGCTTGTGCAAGACGAACTAGGTTTGGAGCGACGTTTCTATGACGGTTGCAAGAGGTTTGGGGCGAGCGTTCGCTGGCACCCTGGCCGCGCTGACACTCCTCTTTATGGGGTCGACCGCCAGCGCCTTGGCTGCGCCGGTGCTGACGCTCGAAAGTCCGGCCGGTGCTACGGAGACCAACGACGCCACGCCGCCCTTCGAAGGCACGACGAGCGACATCCTCGATCCGATCACGGTCGCGCTCTATGAAGGGTCGAGCGCCAGCGGTTCGCCGGTCCAAACCTCCGCTGAAGTGCTCCCCACGCTGCTGGGGCAGTGGGCGATAACGCTCGCAGAACCCCTGCAGTCCGGTCAGTACACAGCCGTGGCCACGCAGCCCGAAACCGCGAGTGGAGAAGACGGGGCGAGCGAACCCGTCACGTTCGTGGTCGACACGATCGCACCTTCGGTCTCGCTCAACTCGATCTCATCGCCGACGAACGATGCGACGCCAACGTTCTCAGGAGGCGCCGGATCGGCCAGTGGCGACGCAGGCAACGTCACGCTGAAGGTCTATGAAGGCAGCTCCGTCGGGGGACCGGTTGCCGAAACACTGGTCGTACCCCGAAGTGGCTCGAGCTGGTCGCAGCCCATCGGCGCATTGCCCGACGGCACCTACACCGCGCAGGCAGCTCAGGAAGACAGCGCGGGCAACGTCGGTAAAAGCGGGGCGGTGACGTTCACGATCGACACGCAGAAGCCGAGCGTCTCGATCGATCCCGTGGCTTCGCCCACGAGCGATTCCACGCCGACGATCACGGGGAGTGCGGGAACGCTCACCGGCGATCATTCGAGCGTGGCTGTGGCGATTCGCCACGAAGGTTCGATCGTGAGGGGATCGCCATCGGTGGCCGTGATTGGTGGCAAATGGTCCTATACGCCATCCTCACTGCCCGACGGTGCCTACACGGTCGAAGTGCTCCAGGAAGATGCGGCGGGTAATGAAGGTAGTGCCGGCCCAGTGGCATTCACGATCGACACGCACACCCCAGCCGTCACGATCGAATCGCTCCCCTCCGCACTCAAAGATCCGACGCCCACGCTGAGCGGGTCTGCGGGCGCGCAGCCGGGCGATGGGGAAGAAGTCCAAGTCGTGGTTCACAAGGGCTCGATCAGCGGAGAAGTGGTGGAATCGACGAGCGTCGTGCGCAGCGGCTCCATCTGGTCGCACACGACGGGCGCACTTCCCGACGGTACCTACACCGCCCAGGCCCTTCAGAAAGACGAAGCCGGGACCAAAGGCGAAAGCCCGGCGATGACCTTCACGGTCGACACGCACGCGCCGCTCGTCTCGATCGACAAAGTGGTGACGCTGACGAAAGATTCGACGCCGACCTTCACTGGCGGTGCAGGAGCAGCTGCTGGCGATCACTCGACGGTGACGGTCGTGATCCGCAAAGAAGGCGCGGTTGTGCGCGAATCGCAATCGGTGAGCGTGAGCAGTGAAAAATGGTCCTACACGCCGTCCTCGCTGCCTGACGGTATCTACAGCGTGCAGGTGAGCCAATCTGACGCGGCCGGCAATTTGGGCACAGCCGAATCTGTGGCCTTCACGATCGACACGCACACTCCCACCGTCTCGATCGAAGCACTGTCCACGCCAACGAATAACCCAACGCCGACGCTAGCGGGCGCGGCGGGTGCACTCCCGGGTGACGATGCAAGCGTCCTCGTCGTGGTCCATGAAGGCTCAATCGGTGGAAAAGTCATCGAATCGGTGAGCGTGGCGCGCAGCGGCTCAAGCTGGTCGCACACAACCACAACGCTTGCTGACGGCACATATGTAGCTCAGGCGCTTCAGGAAGACGAAGCCGGCGCGCGGGGTGAAAGCTCGGCGGTGACGTTTGTCGTGGATACCCACGCTCCGACGGTCTCGATCGATCCTGTGGCGACGCCGACAAAAGATGGGACACCGACCTTCACCGGGTCAGCCGGCGCGCTCACAGGCGATCACCCGGTGGTGGCCGTGGTGATCAAGCAGGGGGGCTCGGTCGTCAACGAAGCGAAATCGGTGAGCGTGAGCGGCGGCAAATGGAGCTACACGGTGCCTTCAGGGGCGTCGCTGGCCGACGGTGCATACACGGTGCAGGTGAGCCAGAGCGATGCGGCCGGTAACGTTGGCTTGGTCGGCCCGGTTGCGTTCGTAGTCGACACAAACGCACCGAAACCCACGATCGACCCTCTCGCCTCCGTCACTAACGATTCCACGCCGAGATTTACCGGCACGGCTGGTACGCGGGTGCTCGACGACAACACGGTCCGCCTTGCGATCTACAAAGGCACCACGATCGTGGGGACGCCGGTGGCCGAATCAGCGGAAGTCCCGGTCAGCTCGGGTGCATGGTCTTACACAGCACCCACCCTCGCTGACGGCACCTACACCGCACAGGTCGAACAGCAGGACAAAGCCAACGAACGGGGCACGAGCGCGATCGTTTTCACCGTCGACGCCACCGCACCGCATGTCACGCTTGCACACCCTTCCAATGAAGAGATCTTGGTAACCGCTCAACCGACGTTCAGTGGTCTCGCGGGTGTAGAAACGGGCGACCAGGCCTCTGTGTCGCTGAGCGTCTACGCCGGCGCTGCCGCTAGCGGGAGCCCCCTCCAAACACTCAAGATTGCGGTCAATCATGGGGAATGGTCGAGCGGTGCAAGCATCTCTTCGCTCCCGAATGGGTTCTACACAGCCGTCGTTGACCAGACCGATGAAGCGGGTAACGACGGTCGTAGCGTCTCCACGTTCGTGATCAGCGTGCCACCGCCGGTAACCACTGCGCCGACCGCGCCGACGGCATCCTTCAGCTGGTTTCCAACCGCGCCCCGTGTGGGCGAACCGGTGTCGCTCGTGTCGACGTCCACTCCTGGCAGTAGTCCGATCAGCGGCTTCGCCTGGAACGTGAACGGAGGGACTGGGCTAACTGCCGGCCCATCTGTGCTCGCCACAACGTTCTCGACCCCGGGGCCGCATCTCGTGCGTCTGCAGGTCACCGATGCAAACGGCCTTTCCGGGGCCACCGCCGAGACGATCGCCGTTGCCAGGGCGGCAGCGGTCTTGATGCAGCCGTTCCCGGTCGTTCGCATCGCCGGCTCCGGTAGCGCGCGCAGCATCAAGATCAGCCTGTTCACCGTGCTGGCCCCGACGGGAGCTACGGTCACAGTCAACTGCCACGGCCACGGCTGCCCTTCGGCGCCGCAGAGCATCATCGCGCGGGCCGGGCGCAACCACCGCCGGGCTGCGACGGTGCTGATCTCGTTCACTCGTTTTGAGCGCTCGTTGCGTGCGGGTGCGGTGCTCGAAATCAGGGTTACCCGCAAAGGCCAGATCGGGAAGTACACCCGCTTCACAATCCGTCGCGGCAAGCTGCCCGCTCGTCTGGATACCTGTCTTAGCCCGAGTGGGGTCACCCCAATGAGTTGTCCCTCCTGATGAGTAGCGTCCGTACTGAGCGTCGCTTGGCGCAAGCGCGCACGCCGCTGATCCGCGTTGATCTGCGTGCGCTAGCGATCGTGGGGGTGGCTTGTGTGGGGCTGTTCGCGCTCTCCTTCGCGATCGGACGAGCCTTGAGCCCGGCGAGCCACGCAAGCAGCGCGACGCTGCCCGAATTTGCGACCACGCAGGCCAGCGCGGCGATTCCGGTCAGCCTCAGCGCGGCCCCCTCGCTGAAGCTCGGATCACCGGTCGCGGCCGTCGTCCACGCGAAGCGTCGTCGGCCACCGAGCGTGCCTGCCGTCACGCTGACACCGCAGGCCCCGACGCCGAGCCCCTTGCCCGTGCTGAGACCGCAAGCACCGCCGCCTTCCTCCGCGCCCGTGAGCACGACGCCTGTTGTGGTCACACCGGCGCCCGTCAAGACACCCGCGGGCACCCGGCCAGCCGGTGGTAGCTCGACACCAAAGCACGGTGGCGGTGGCAGCATTTCCTTTGACAGCTCAGGTTGAGGGTGCATTACCGCCGTCGCAGAGTGCCGCTGCTCGCCATACCGCTGCTGCTCGTAGTAGCGATAGCTGGCTACCTAGTTGGCTACCGGCACGCTCCCGCGTCTCCCGCAGCTGGGCCGCAAACGACCTCGCGGATTGCCTCCGGTGCAGACGTGCTGATCGAATACCCCTCCAGTTGGCAGCACATAAGCTCGGCGCCCGCGATCCCGGGGCTGGCGCTGACCCGTGAGCTTGCGCTTGCTGCCGATGGCACGCATACGCAGGCGGGCCTGATCAGCGGACAGCTTCCCGCGGGTGAACCGAGTCCGTTGCCCGCAGCCTTCCGACAGGGTCTGCGCGCGGTACCGACGACCGAACTACTCGATTTCCTCGGCGGGCAGGCCTACAAGTACAGCCGCCTCAAGATCGCTGGCTATCCCTCGACGCAGACGCTGAACCTGTATGTGATTCCGAACCCCGGCAACGGCCCGACCGCAATCGGCTGTTATGCCGCGCAGGCTTACGCGGCGGTCCTCTCCGAGTGCGAGCAAATCATCGCGAAGGTGACGCTTGTGGGTCAGTCGCAGTTCGATCTGACGCCAGATCCCAAATACGCCCGACAGCTCGGCACGTTGATCCGCACGCTGGATAGCGAAAGACTTCAGTTGCGCCTGCGCATGCGCGCCAGCAAGAGCCCCACGGCGCTCGGGGCGCTCGCCAAGACGCTGGCCGCAAAGCTCGCTGCAGCGGCCGCTGGCCTCTCGCCGCTGGAACCGCCGATCGCCGCCGGTGGGGCTCAAGCGGCGCTCGGGAGCGCGTTCCTCACCGCGCAGAGCGCCTATGAGGCCCTCGGCCTGAGCGCCCACGAAGAACGCGCCGGCTCCTACGCGCCCGATCTGAGGAGGGTCGAACGCGCCGAGGCGGGAGTCGATACGGCGCTTGAAAGCTTCGCGCTGCTCGGCTACGGGCGCAGCTAGCTTCGGCAGCGCGACGTTATCGTGTCGGAGGTGGGATGCCCCAAGCCCTCCTTGATTGAGTTTCCCGCCGATGACCCAGAGCGGGCCCGACGGTTTTGGGCGGGGCTGCTCGGGGAGGAGCTCGAGGAGCGTGCAGAACAGGAGGGGGAAGGCTGGCAGACGCGCTCGGGTGCCACCGCCGTCGGGGTGCACGCACGTGGGCGCGGCCCCGGCGATTCCTTCTCGCTGCCCTACTTCACCGTCACGGACATTGCCGTGGCGCTTGAGCAGGTCACTGCGCTCGGCGGGAGCATCGTGCACCCGGGCAAGCGCTGGGCGATCTGCAAGGACTCCGAGGGCAGTCCGTTCGCGCTCGCCGGAGCGCCACAATCGGACTAGGCGTGCAAGCGCGGCTCCTCTGACTAGACCGCGACCGGCTGGCCCGCGGCTGACTGCTGAGAGGCTTTGGCGAACTCCATCGCCGTGTCCTCCAGTGCGCCAAAGCGCATGCCGACGACGTCGAGTGCGTAGTTCTGGTGCAGGCGCCAGGGAGCCTTTGAGCCCTGCTTCGGGAAGTTCTCGATCGCGCGCAGCACGTAACTCGAGGAGAAGTCGATCATCGGCTGGCGGGTCACCGTGGGATCGTTGTCCCGCGGCGTGCACTGCTGATAGCCGCGCTCGTCCATGTAGTTGAGCAGACGGCATACGTATTCACAGACGAGGTCGCACTTGAGCGTCCACGAGGCGTTTGTGTAGCCGAGCGTGAAGGTCAGGTTCGGGATGCCGCTAAGCATCATGCCCTTGTAGCTCATCGTCTCCGACAACTCGATCTCGCGCCCGTCGACCGCGAGGCTCATGCCGCCGAGCGCGCTTAGGTTGAGCCCGGTCGCGGTGACGATTATGTCAGCCTCGAGTTCGCGACCCGAGGCGAGGCGGATTCCGCGCTCGGTGAAGGTCTCGATCTGGTCGGTCACGATCGAGGCACGCCCGTCGCTGATCGCTTTGAACATGTCTCCGTCGGGGACGAGACAGAGACGCTGATCCCACGGGCCGTAGCTCGGTTTGAAGTGCGTGTCGACGTCATAGCCCTCAGGCAGCTGGCGCTTGACGCCCTGGCGGATCAGCCGCTTGGCGAGCGCGGGGCGTCTGCGGCTGAGCTGGAAGCTGAGCATCGTCAACATCACGTTCTTCCAGCGCAGCAGCGGATAGGCGATGCGCGCAGGCAAGATCCGGCGCACGAAACGGGCGATTGGATCGACGGCCGGCAGCGAGAGGATGTAGCTGGGCGAGCGCTGCAGCATCGTGACGTGGCCGGCGGTCTCGGCCATTGCAGGAAGTAGCGTCACGGCAGTCGCGCCGCTGCCGATCACGATCACCTGCTTGCCTGCGTAGTCGAGGTCCTCGGGCCAGTGCTGCGGGTGCACGATCTTCCCGCTGAAGCGCTCGGTGCCCGGGAAGTCTGGGGTGAAGCCCTCGTCGTAGCGGTAGTAGCCGCTGCAGATCATCAGGTAGCCGCAGTCAACTGCACGGTCTCCTGCGTGTCTGTGCGTTCGGCCTCGACCGTCCAGCGTGCCTCAGCGGTGGAGAACTCGGCGCGCACGACACGGTGGTTAAAGCGGATGTGTCGATCGATGCCGCCCTCGGTGGCGGTGCTACGCACGTACTCGAGGATCGATGGTCCGTCGGCGATCGACTTTGCCTCTCGCCAGGGCTTGAAGCAGTAGCCGAGCGTGAACATGTCCGAGTCCGAGCGGATACCCGGATAGCGAAACAGGTCCCAGGTGCCGCCGATCTCCGCGCGTGCCTCGAGCAGCGCATAGGTCTTGCCGGGGCACTTCTCCTGCAGGTGGTGCGCCGCGCCGATGCCCGAAAGCCCGGCCCCGACGATCAGCACATCAACGTGTTTGAGTGTCTGTGACATCGCCAGAGCCTAACGCTTCGCTACCGTACGCTCAGCGCTGGGGAACGCGCGAAATCTGATCATTGCAAGCCATTGGAGGCGAGTCGTGTCAGCCAACGAGGAGGCAATTCGCGCGTGGGATGGGCCGCTCTTTGACCGTTTCGTCGAGTTTCGCCACTTGCTGACGGACGGCCTCGGCGCGCACGGCGACCGAGCTCTGCGCTTGGCAGCGCCGCAGCCGGGTGAGCGCGCGCTCGACATCGGTTGTGGCTTTGGCGACACCACCCAGCAGCTCGCGACGCTGGTCGGCTCCGATGGTGAGGTGCTCGGCGTCGATGCCTCACCGCGTTTCATCGAGACCGCTCAACGCGAGGCGAGCGTAGGTCCGCTCCCCAACACCCGCTTCGCTGTCGCCGACGTGGAGCAGGGACTCGGTGAGGAGGGTTTCGATCTCGCCTTCTCGCGGATGGGCACGATGTTCTTCGCAAACCCGGTCAATGCTCTGCGCAACGTGCGGCGGGCGCTGCACCCAGGTGGCAGGCTCGTGATGGTCGTATGGCGCTCGAAGATCGAGAACGATTGGGTCTACCGCGCCCAGGAGATCACCGAGCGCTTCGTGACGAAGCCCGAGGAGTACGACGAGCCTACCTGTGGTCCAGGGCCCTTCTCGATGGGCAACGCTGATACGACCAGTGGCATTCTGCTCAGCGCGGGCTTTGAGGAGGTATCGCTGACGCGCTGCGATCTGCCGATCACGATCGGCGGAGATCTCGAGGAGGCGGTGGACTTCGTGATGAGCATCGGACCGGCCGGTGAGATCCTGCGTCTCGCGGGCGAGCGCGCTGCGCATCTGCACGGAGACGTCGCGGCCGCGCTGCACGAGGGGCTGGGCGATTGGCAATGCGAGGCTGGGGTTGTGGCGCCGGCGTTGACCTGGATCGTCTGCGCGCGTGTCCCTGGCTGAGACGCCGCGTCAGGCCGCCAAGCGCATCGCGCCGCTGGCGGGTGCGTGTGCCGAGCAGATCGAGCAGGAGCGGGCGCTCCCGGCGGAGCTGCTCGCCGAGCTGCGCAGCGCCGGGCTGATGCGCATGTGCCTGCCGCGCGAGCTCGGTGGGGGCGAGGTCGAGCCGGCGGTGATGATCGAAGCGCTCGAGGAGCTCGCCCGCGGCGATGGGGCCACGGCCTGGTGCGCGATGATCGCCTCCACGAGCAGCCTGCTCGGGGCCTACCTGCCTGAGGAGGAGGCGCAGCTGATCTACGCTGGCGGCAGCGCGATCACGGGCGGTGTGTTCGCCCCACGCGGGCGCGCCGAGCGGGGCGAGGATGGCTTCCTGGTCAGCGGCCGCTGGTCGTTCCTCAGCGGAGTGCAGCACTGCGACTGGGTCATGGGGGGCTGCATCGTGTACGGAGCCGAGGGCCCTGAGCTGCTCGACGGCGGCGGCCCTGACGTGCGGCTGATGCTGATGCCGATCGACAGCGTGGAGGTGATCGACACCTGGTCGGTCTCCGGACTGCGGGGCACCGGCAGCCACGACATGGCCGTCTCCGAGTTGTTCGTGCCGGCGAGTCGCGCGGTCTCGCTGTTCAGCGATCCTCCGCGCGCGAGGGGCGCGCTGTATTTGTTTCCGCTGTTCGGATTGCTCGCAGGTGGCATCGCTTCGGTTGCGCTCGGGATCGCCCGCGCGGCAATCGAGGATCTCGTCGCGCTCGCCGCCGCCAAGACGCCGGCGGGAAGCTCCAAATCTCTGGCCCAACGTTCGGTGCTGCAATCCGAGCTCGCCCACGCCGAGGCGAGTCAGCGCGCCGCCCGCGCGCTGCTGCTCGATCAGGCCCGCTCCGCCTGGGCCAGCGCCGCCGGCGGCGAGCAGATCTCAGTTGAGCAGCGGATGGGGTTGCGCCTGGCGGCGAGCCACGCGACCGAGGTCTCCGCGGCGGTCGTGACAGCCATGTATCACGCCGGTGGCGGCAGCTCGATCTATGACGTAAGCCCGCTGCAGCGCCGGCTTCGCGATGTCCACGTGGCCACGCAGCACATGATGGTCGCGCCGCCGAGTTGGGAGCTCACCGGACGGCTGCTGCTTGGGCTTGCAAGCGACACCTCACAGCTTTGAGCGCGCCGTCTGTAAATACACCTGCAGGACACGGGCGGCACGCGATCACCGTGGTCACCGAGCCTGACCTTGCCGAGCTGCTCGCGCTGATGCGCGCCTACTGCGACTTCTACGCCACGCATCCAAGCGACGAGTCGCTGCTCAGGCTCTCACGCACGCTGCTCGGTGATCCCGCCCGTGAGGGCGTGCAGCTGATCGCCCGCGACGCAGGCAGGCAGGCGGTCGGCTTCGCCACGATCTTCTGGAGTTGGGACACGACCGAGGGGGCGCGCATCGGGATCATGAACGACCTCTATCTCGCTCCAGCTGCGCGCGGGAGCGGGCTCGCCGATGAGCTGATCACGGCCTGCCGCGAGCGTTGTACTGCGCGCGGGGCGGTGCGCCTGGAATGGATGACCGCACCGGATAACGATCGTGCACAGGCGGTGTATGAGAGCGTCGGCGGTGTGCGCGAGCCGTGGCTCATCTACACGCTGTCCACCTGACAGCTGACTCCTCGCATGTATCCTCGTGACGGTGAGAGGGAGGAGGCATCGTCGAAGGCTCGCTGTCATCTGGGCGCTGGCGAGCGCGTGCCTGATGGCGGCTCTCGTGCCGGCGATCGCGGGTGCGGCTCAGCCGGTCGAGCTGGCGGCCCCTTACGAGTACCTCGGCTGGGGTAACCCACAGGCGCCGAGCGCCGTGCTGGCGGCCACACACGTCAATGACCTGACGCTCGCCTTCGTGCTCTCCCACGGAGCCTGCAGCCCCGCATGGGACGGCAAGCGCCCGCTTAGCGGCGGAAGCGATCAGGCTGCAATCCAGAGCATCCGCGCAGCCGGCGGCGATGTCGATGTGTCCTTTGGTGGCTGGAGCGGCAAGAAGCTCGGCAACTCCTGCAAGACGCCTGCCACACTCGCGGCTGCCTACCAGAAGGTCATCGACGCCTACTCGCTGAAGGCGATCGATATCGACATCGAGCACGGCGAGTTTCAGAGTAAGACCGTGCGCAAACGCGTCGTCGCGGCGCTCGCGCTCGTGCAGAGCGCCAACCCCGGCCTCGAGATCTCAGTGACCGTCGGCGTTAGCGAAGGCGGTCCGGAGGGCGCTGGGTTGAGCCTGATTGCCGATGCGGCTGCGATCGGCTTTCAGCCCACCGTCTGGACCGGCATGCCGTTCGATTTCGGGCATCCCCTGACGGATATGGGTCACGCCTCGATCCGCGCCGCCGAAGGCCTCGCCCAGGCACTCTCCAGTGACTACGGTCTTTCAGCCGCCGCGGCCTACACACACGTGGGCATCTCCTCGATGAATGGACAGACCGACGAAGCCGCCGAGACGGTCACGCTTGAAGACCTCAACACGATGCTCGCCTTCGCCCAGCAGAAACACCTCGCACGCTTCACCTTTTGGTCGGTCAACCGCGACCGGCCCTGCGGCGGTGCGAACACGAGCTCAGACTCCTGCAGCGGAATCAGCCAGGCGCCCTACGCGTTCAGCGATGTGATCGCGCAGTACCACGGCTGAGCCGCGCTCAGGCGCGCGCGCTCGTCTGCGGGTCGAGCCGCGACATCGTCACGGCGGCGTTCAGCTCGGAGGTGGCGCCGCCCATGTAGAGGCCCTTGACCGGGGGCACGTCGGAGTAGAAGCGCCCGTGGCCGATCTTGACGTGGGTCTCGCCGGCGAGGCGGCGGTTGGTGGGATCGGCGCTCGACCCACACCGGCTCGCCGTGACCGTCGGTGCCGGGCAGCAGCGCCTCGAGCCAGGCGTGGGTGTCGACCTCGACCGAGTCGCGTGCCGTCGTCCTCGGGTGCGGCCCACAGGTAGCCCGAGACGTAGCGCGCGGCGATCCCGCGGCGGCGCAGCAGCACCAGCGAGAGGTGCACGAAGTCCTGGCAGACGCCGGCGCCGAGCGTCGAGCAGGTCGCTCGACGGTCGAGCCGACGTAGGTGGCGCCCGGGCGGTATTCGAAGCGGTCGGGGATCAGCTCGCAGAGCAGTTCGAGCGTCTCCAGCGGGCTTTCGGCCTCGAGCGCCTCGTGCAGGCTCTCGAGGCCCGCGATCGCTGGCTGGTCCTGCCAGGGCAGCGCGAACTCGCCGGCGGCGTCGATGTAGGCGGCGCTGCGCAGGCTCTCCCAGGAGCCCTCGGGCGGGTCGGGCGGGAGCGGAGGTGACGACGCGCGCGCGCACGTCGATCGTCAGCTGCTCGTGGCTGGTGGGGATGCCGAACTCGATCACCTCGGTGCCGAAGTAGTCGAGGTGGCGGCTGACGCGCGCCTCGGGCTCGATGCGCGTGTGGAACTCGTCGCAGCGCTGCGTGGAGGTCGTCGCGGGGCGCACGCGCAGCGCGTTGAGGTTGTCGGTGACGGGCGCGTCGTAGTGGTACTCGGTCAGGTAGCGGATCGCGAAGTGCATCTGCTCACCTCCTCAGCCCGGCGGCGGCCGCGCCCGCGAAGTAGCGCTCGGCCACGTCCTGGTCGATGCGCGCCAGCTCCTGCTGGGTCTGTTCGCAGATCCCGGTCAGCTCGGCGCCGTCGGGCAGCGCGCGGCGCTGGAAGTCGAGGTCGGCCGCCAGGCGGCTGACGCGCAGCACGGGCTTGGAGTTGCGCGGGCCGGCGTCGGCCATCGTGAAGACCTCGTGCAGCGAGTCGACGCACGCCGCGACGCTGTCGGGGTAGGCGCGCTCGAACAGCAGGAAGCGCGCGACCGGGTGGGCGTTGGGCGGCGCGGTGACCGCGCGCAGGTAGGCGTGGAAGCCGCCCACGGCCTGCAGCAGGATCAGCGCCTGCCCGTCGGCCGAGGACGCTTCGCCGGGCGGCAGCGCCACGCGCAGCATCCGCAGCACCATGTCGGAGATCTCGATCAGCCCGCCCGCGTCGAGGAAGCACTTGGCCTCGTCGCGCAGCATCGAGCGGTTGGCCACGCCCCAGATCAGCGCGGTGCGCTCCTTGACGTACTGCGAGGCGAGATAGGGCCCGGCGGGCGCCGTCCAGCCCGGCTGCCCGCCGCCGCGCAGGCCGAGGCTGGTCGTGTTGATCGCCTCCCACATCTCGGCGCTGATCACGTCGCGGACGGTGCGCGCGCCCTCGCGCGCGCGCTCGATCGATGGCGAGCATCGAGCCCGGGTCGCTCGGCGTCGAGCGTCAGCTGTCCGAGCGCCTGGCGCCGACGCGCGGACTCGCGTCGACGTCGCCGAGCATCGCCAGCAGCCCGCCCGAGCCGAAGCTCACGCCAGGCGCGCGTCGGAGGTGCCCTGCAGCTCGGCCTGGAAGACGGCCTCGACAGCGCGCGCGGTGAACTCGGCGCGGGCGAGGTTGCGGCCGAGCCAGTACAGCTCGTGCGCGATCCGCGCGAGCATCAGCGGTGACCGTCCGTCGGTGCTGCTGCTGTTGCTGCTGCTGCTGGCCGGTCCAGGCGCCGTAGCGCAGGTCGGGCAGCGCGGGCGGCTGGGTGTCGGCGATCGGCGGACCAGCGCGGTCGGCGGTCGTCGCCGTCCTCGAGCACCCAGGTGTCCTTGGAGCCGCCGCCGCGCGAGGAGTTGACGATCATCGAGCCGTCCTCGAGCGCCACCCGCGTCAGCCCGCCGGGGACGATGTCGATGCGCTCGCCGAACACCGCGAACGGGCGCAGGTCGACGTGGCGCGGCGCGCAGCACGCCGTCCTCGCCGACGGTCGGCACGGTCGAGAGGCGCACGACGTCCTGGGCGATCCAGCGTTCGGGGTGGGCGCTGATCACCTCGCGCATCCGCGCGATCTCCTCCTCGTCGGCGTGCGGGCCGATCATCACGCCCGCGCCCGCCCGACTCGCCGGTCGGCTTGACGACCAGCTGATCGAGGCGCCCGAGCACGTGCTCGAGCACTTCGGGCTCGGAGAGCAGGTAGGTCCTGACGTTCTCGAGGATCGGCTCCTCGCCGAGGTAGAAGCGGATCATGTCCGGGACGAAGCAGTAGATCGCCTTGTCGTCGGCGACGCCGGTGCCGAACGCGTTGGCGATCGCGACGCTGCCGGCGCGGTAGGCGCGCACCAGGCCCGGGCACGCCGAGCAGCGAGTCGGGGCGGAACTCGAGCGGGTCGACGAAGTCGTCGTCGAGGCGCCGGTAGACGGCGTGCGCGCGCTCCAGGCCGCGGGTGGTGCGCATGTAGAGCACGTCGTCGCGCACGACCAGATCGGAGGCCTCGACCAGCTCGACGCCCATCTGGCGCGCGAGGAAGGCGTGCTCGAAGTAGGCGGGGTTGGCCGGGCCCGGGCGTCCACACGACGACCGTCGCCTCGCTCTCGGCCGACGGGCGCGACCGAGCGCAGCGCGCGCAGCAGCAGCTGCGGGTAGTGGTCGACGGGACGCACGCGGTAGGAGGCGAACAGCTCGGGCACCAGGCGCGCCATCGCGGCGCGGTTCTCGAGCACGTAGGAGATGCCCGAGGGGATGCGCACGTTGTCCTCGATCACCTTCCAGGTGCCGTCGCTGTGGCGCACGAGGTCGCAGCCGGCGACGTGCGTGTAGACGCCGCCCGGCGGGCGGATGCCGTGCACGGCGCGGGCGAAGTGCGAGCAGGAGACGACCAGCCGCCACGGCACGAGCCCCTCGCGGACGATCTCGCGAGCGTGGTAGACGTCGTCGACGAAGTGGTTCAGCGCGCGGATGCGCTGCGCCAGGCCGCGCTTGATGTCGCGCCATTCCTCGCCGCTGAGCACGCGCGGCACGAGGTCGAGCGGGAACGGCCGTTCGTGCGATGCGCTCGCCGACGTCGCCCGGTCTCGAAGGTGATGCCCTGCTGCATGAAGATCGCGTCGCGCCGGCGTCCGGCCTCGACCAGCCCGTCGGGGCCGAGCCGCTCGCAGCTCGCTCGACGAGTGGGGCCGCGGTCGCACGTGGCGTGCCGTCGAGCTCGAACAGCTCGTCGAGAAACGGCGCCTGCGGGCGATATTCCCCGCTCGCAGGCACGCCGGTGCTCTCTTGGGCAGCGGTGGTCGGGACCTGGGAGGACACTCACAGATATTCCCGCCCCGCATCACTGCTCACCATCGACGGATGGACAAAGGCCAGCGCCTCACGGTGCGCAGCTGTCGAAGCGCTACGGTTTCGACGATGGCGGGCCCCACGATCGAGGAGCTGCGGATCGCCGCCGATGCGGCCAACTGGTCGACGCTCGGTTTCACGGTCACAGACGACGCCTGTGTGATCGGCGATGTGCCGCTGCGCTTCATGGGTCGTGAAGCGGGAAGCGGGATCGTCGGCTGGTCGCTGCGCGACCTCGCAAGCACAGCCCTCGACGGCCTACCCACGACCCTTGCCGACGGTGAGTCGCGAATGCCCGCAGGCGCGCATCCCAACGGCGTGATCGCGATCGACCATGTGGTGGTGATGTCACCGGACCTCAATCGCAGTGTCCAGGCGCTACAGGAGGCAGGCCTCGATCTGCGCCGCATCCGCGAGGAGCCAACGCCCGCGGGCGCACCCCGCCAGGCGTTCTTCCGGCTCGGGGCGGAGATTCTCGAGGTCGTCCAGGAACCTGAGGAGATCGTCGCGCGCGCGGGCAGCCCCGACGGTCCGGCGCACTTCTGGGGCATGGCGCTGCTGGTGGAGGACCTTGATGCGACGTGCGCGCAGATTGCCCCCCACGCGGGCGAGCCGCGCGCAGCGGTGCAGCCGGGGCGACGGATCGCAACGGTGCGCCGCTCGGCCGGACTGAGCGTGCCGCTGGCGTTGATGAGCCGCGATGAACGTGCAGAGGTGGCCGCATGAGCCAGGAGCGCTGGAGCGCGGTCGACGCCTACATCGAGGAGCGGCTGATCGCTGCGGATGAGGTGCTCGCGGCGGCGCTGAAGGGCAGCCGCGAGGCGCGCCTCCCAGCGATCGCGGTCTCGCCCGCACAGGGCAGGTTGCTGGCCCTGATCGCGCGCATCCACAGCGCAAGGCGGATCCTCGAGCTCGGCACGCTCGGCGGCTACAGCACGATCCTGCTCGCGCGCACGCTGCCCGCCGATGGGCAGCTGATCACGCTCGAGCTAAATCCCGACTATGCCGAGGTTGCGCGCGTGAACATTGCGCGGGCGGGACTCGCAAATCAAGTGGAGATCCGGGTCGATCCGGCGCTCGACTCGCTGACGTCGCTAAGCGCCGAGCAGCCCGAGCCCTTCGACCTGGTGTTCATCGATGCGGACAAGCAGGGCACGCCTGAGTACTTCGCTGCCGCGCTCGAGCTAACGCGCCCCGGTGGGGTGATCATCGTCGACAACGTGGTGCGCGATGGCGCGATTGCGGACCCGGATACCGAGGATCCACGCGCGCAGGGTATGCAGCGCTTCCACGATCTGCTCGCGCAAGAGCCACGAGTAATGGCGACGACGATTCAGACGGTCGGCAGCAAGGGCTACGACGGTTTCACGCTTGCGCTTGTCCAATGATGTTCGCGGCGGTGCGGTGCGCGAGCGCCATGATCGAGATCATCGGGTTCACGCCCGGAGCGGTGGGGAAGGCCGAGGCGTCGCCGATCCAGACACCGCGCGGTGTCGTGCAGCTCGCCGCGCCCGTCGGCGACCGACTCGGCGGGGTCTGAGCCCATCCGGCAGGAGCCCATCTGGTGAGCGGTGAAGGCGGCGATGTCGTTGGCCGCCAGCGAGCCCTGCTCGATCGCGGCGAGGAAGGCGTCGAAGTCCTCGCCCTCGCGCCAGTGGAGCACGGGCGCTGGTAGAAGGTGATGATCTCCTTGGCGCCGGCGGCGCGCTGTAGCTTGGCGAGCTCGACCATCGCGCGGTGGAACATGCGCGCGTCGAGCTCGTCGTCGAAGCCCCAGCGCGTGACCGCGCGGCCGTGCTCGTCGATCACGACCTGTCCCTCGCCGTGGTCGCGTGCGACCGAGATGAAGGGCGCGATGTGCTTGAGCTTCTGCGCGAGCAGCTGCTTGTGCGCGAGGCCGTCCTGCCACGGCAGCGACATCGCGACGATCGCGGGCGCGACGGTCGTGGCCTCGATCAGGAAGCCGTGCTCGCCCTCGCACTGCTTGAACTCGTCCGAGAGCGCTGACTGGATCTGGCCGATCCAGCCCTCGATCGGCTGCTCGTAGACGCCGCCGACGAGCGCGGCGGGGTGCAGGCGCAGGTGCTTGCCGGCGGCGGGGCCGCCGATGCCCGAGCGCAGCAACAGCGCAGGGGACTCGATCGCGCCGGCGGCGACGACGACGGTCGGCGCGTCGACACGTCAGCGAGGTGCGTCGTGCCGTCCGCGTGGCTGACGGTGGCCAGCACGCCGACCGCGCGGCCGTCCTCGACGAGGATGCGCTCGGCGCGCGCGCCGACGACGAAGCGCGCGCCGGCGTCGGCGGCATCCTGCAGGAAGGTCTTCATGCGTGGACTGCTTGCAGCCCTTCTGACAGCCGGTGTAGCAGTAGCCGCATGTGCCCGGGTCCTCGCAGCGTGACGTCCGCGTTGCGCGTGAGCGCGCGGTGGCGGGTAGCCGAGCTCCTCACAGGCTCCGATCAGCTTTTTGTGGGTGCGGTTCTGGGAGGTCGCGGTGTCGTTGACGCCGAGCCGCTGCCAGACGGCGTCGATGTGGGCCTCGTAACCGGGCTCGTCGATTCCCTCGATGCCCATCGCGGCCCACTCGCGGCGGATGTGCTCGGGGGTGCGGATGCAGTTCATGTAGTTGACGACGGTGCCGCCGCCGAGGGTCGAGCCGGCGAGGATCGCGATCGAGCCGTCCTCGGAGGCGGCGAGGCCACCGCCGAGATAAAGCTCGAACATGCCCGGCAGCTCGAGCTGGTGGAAGTCGGACTCGTTGCGATAGCCGCCCATCTCGAGCACGACAACGGACTTGCCGGCGCGCGCGAGCTCGGCGGCGATCACGCCGCCGCCCGCGCCGGAGCCGACGACGCAGACGTCGGCCTGTAGCGTGGCGCTCGTGCCCGTGATGTGCTCCACTGAGATCGTCTTCGGCGCCTGCTCGGGAGTGGGAGCGGGAGACAGCGGGCCGGGGTAGCCGATCGCGTCCCAGTTGGGGTTCTGGCCTTGCTCGTCGGGCAGGCCGTAGAAGAAGAGGAAGGTCAGCGCGCGCAGCTGGCGCACGCCGAGCTTGGCCTCGGGGCCGGAGGCGGCGATGCCCGTGCACGAGCTCGGTGCGGGCTTCGAGCGGGCAGCTCGGCGAAGCTCGTAGCGCGGCGAACGCGTCGAGCAGCTGGCCGAGGGCCTCGATCTCCTCGGGCAGCGCGGTCTGCGCGAGCAGTCCCTCGATCTGTGCGGCGATCGACATGTCGGAGGCCGAGCGGGCGTAGAAGGCGCGCAGCGTCTCGCCCTCGTCCCTCGACCTCGAGCGCCGGTGCGAACGTGTCGCAGAGCGCCTCCAGCGTGCGCCTGCGGGTCTCGCTGAGAACCCCAACTGTTATAGCCATGATCCCTCCTCGATCGGGATTGACAACTATAGTCCTGCGCGATGGCTGGCGAGCTGAAGCTGGGTCTGAACACGGGCTACTGGGCGGGCGGCCCGCCGCCGGGGGTGACCGAGTCCGTCGCCGAGGCGGAGCGGCTCGGCTTCGACTCGATCTGGACGGCCGAGGCCTACGGCTCGGACTGCCTCACGCCGCTGGCCTGGTGGGGCGCGTCGACCGAGCGGTTGAAGCTGGGCACGGCGATCGTGCAGATGTCGGCGCGCCAGCCGGCGGCGACGGCGATGGCGGCGATGACGATGGACCTGCTCTCCGGCGGGCGCTTCATCCTCGGGCTCGGCGTCTCCGGCCCGCAGGTCGTGGAGGGTTGGTACGGGATGCCGTTCGCCAAGCCGCTGGCGCGCACGCGCGAGTACATCGCGATCCTGCGCGACATCTGGGCGCGCAAGGGCCCGCTGACGGCGCCGGGGCCGCACTATCCGCTGCCGCTCCCCGAGGGCACGGGTCTGGCGAAGCCGCTGAAGTCCTCGATCCACCCGCTGCGCGAGGACATCCCGATCTACCTCGGCGCCGAGGGGCCCGAAGAACATCGCGCTGTGCGCGGAGCTGTGCGACGGCTGGCTGGCGATGCTGTTCTCGCCGGCGGTCTATGACGAGCTCTACCGCCCCTCGCTCGAGGAGGGCTGCGGGCCGCGAGGGCGCCAGGCGCAGCGCGGCGGACTTCGAGGTCGCAGCGACGGTGCCGCTGATCGTCACCGAGGACATCGAGGCGCGCGGCGGACGCGCTGCGCCCCTTCTACGCGCTCTACTTCGGCGGCATGGGAGCGAAAGGCGCGAACTTCCACGCCAACGTGCCGATCCGCATGGGCTATGAGCGCGGAGGTCGACGAGATCCAGGAGCTGTATCTCAGCGGCAAGAAGGACGAGGCCGGGGCGAAGATCCCGACAGCGCTGATCGAGGAGCTCTCGCTGATCGGCCCGAAGGAGAAGATCCGCGACGATCTGGCGAAGTGGCGCGAGTCGATCGTCACGACGCTGCTGATCTCCGGCGATGCGCCCACGCTTAGCGCGCCGCCGCCGAGCTCGTCCTGGGCTAGCCTTTTCGTCCAGTCGTCCCTCGCGGGATTGCTGGGTCTGCTAGCGACGCCCGATAGGGCAACCCATGGCAGACACTGCTGTTTCTAACCTCGTCGGTCCGCTGTGGCATTCGGAGAGCGAGCGCGCACGTTCCACGAGCGTCGCTGCGGTCGCGGTCGAGGATGGCTCGCGCTCGTGGCTGATCGACGGCGGGATGGACCGCGAGCGGATGCTCGACATGGATCGGCTGGTGGCGCCGGTAAGGCAGAAATCCTTCTTGGTGATGGCGGCGGCGCTGTTGATCTGCGGGCCGTGGCTGGGGTGGTGGACGCTGATCCCGTTGGCGATCGCAGGGGTGCTCTTCAAGCTCGCGGATGAGGCGGTCGAGCGAGTCAGCCACCCCGAGTACCTGTTGTTCGCAGCCTGGACGTCCTCGCAGCTGATGATCGTGATGAGCGTGGCGCTCAGCGGCGGTCCGAGCTCCCCAGCGATGGCCTGGTTCGCGATCCCGATCGTGACGCTGAGCGCGCGCTTTCCGACGCGCGGGGTGATTCTCGGCCTGGCGGTCACGGTCGTGTTGATGGTGGCGGTCTGCTTCGGCGTGGATGCGCATGCGGTGCTTGCGCGCCCGCCGCTTCTGATCATGCCGCTGGCGCTGACGGCCGCGGTGGCGATCCTCTCGACGGCGCTGATGAAATCCGACGTCAGGCACCGCAGTGAGGCGGTGATCGACCAGCTCACGGGCATGCTCAACCGCAACTCGCTGGCCGACCGCACTGTCGAGCTGGCGCACCAGTCCGAGCGCACGGGGCACCCGGTGGGGCTAATCGTGGGGGACCTGGACCACTTCAAGCAGGTCAACGACACTCACGGGCACGCGACGGGCGACGCGGTGCTGCAGGACGTGGCCTATGTGCTACGCAAGCAGCTGCGCGCCTTTGACCTCGCCTACCGGATCGGCGGAGAGGAGTTCCTGGTGCTGCTACCCGGGGCCGGTCTGGAGCAGACCGCGGCGATGGCCGAGCGGTTGCGTCGCGGGGTCGCGGCAGACACGGTTGGGGGCGGCCTGCGCGTAACGATGAGCTTTGGCGTGAGCGCTTCCAAGCGCGACAGCGCTTTCGACTACAAGACGATCTGTGCGGAGGCTGACGAGGCGCTGTATGAGGCCAAGCGTGCAGGGCGTGACGCGGTCCGCGGTGGCCCCGTGGTTGCACTCGCGGGTACACACGAGGTCACTGTTCGCTAGTGCCGAAAGTCTCGCCCGCCGGCGCTAGGGTCTAGCGATGAGCGATAGCGAGACGATCCCTGCGAGCAGCTGTTCGCAAACTTCCAATACGAGATCTACGGGCGCGGACTCGGCGGTGAACGGCCAAAGCTGCCGGTTGCGATCGGCGAGCTCGGAAGCAGCTGCGCGCGAACGACTGAGCGAGGAGGCCTTCGGCTACGTGGCGGGCGGCGCGGGCTCGGAGGCGACGGTGCGCGCCAACCGCGAGGCATTCGACGCTGGCAGATCGTGCCGCGGATGCTGCGCGACGTGGCGGTGCGCGATCTAAGCACCTCGATCCTCGGCACGGCATGCCCGCGCCGGTGTTGCTCGGCGCCGGTGGGCGTGCAGTCGATCGTGCATCCCGAGGCGGAGCTCGCGACCGGACGGGCGGCGGCGGCGCTCGGGCTGACCTCGATCCTCAGCACAGCTGCGTCGCACTCGATCGAGCAGGTCGCGGAGGTGATGGGGGAGGGGAGCCGCTGGTATCAGCTCTACTGGCCGAAGGATCGCGAGATTGCTGCGAGCTTCATCGAGCGCGCCGCGCGTGCGGGCTACGCGGCGATCGTGGTGACGCTCGACACATGGATGCTCGGTTGGCGCCCGCGCGACCTCCAGAGTGCCTACCTGCCGTTCCTGAAAGGCGAGGGGGTGGCGAACTACTTCAGCGACCCGGTCTTCTGCGCGGCGCTGGAGCGCACGCCCGGAGGAGGACCCGGGGGCGGCGATCGGCCACTGGGCGATGCAGTTCTCAAACCCGACGATCAGCTGGACGGACCTGGCATGGCTGCGCGAGCAGACGGAGCTACCGATCGTGCTGAAGGGCATCCTGCACGAGGACGATGCGCGACGGGCGCTCGATGCGGGGGTCGACGGGCTGATCGTGTCCAACCACGGCGGGCGCCAGGTCGACGGGGCGATCGGCGCGCTCGATGCGCTGCCGGCGGTGCGCGAGGCGGTGGGTGAGAGCTTCCCGGTGCTGTTCGATAGCGGCATTCGCACGGGCGCGGATGTGCTGAAGGCGCTGGCGCTCGGGGCGGATGCGGTGTGCCTCGGGCGCCCCTACATGTGGGGTCTGGCGCTCGACGGGCAAGCGGGGGTCGAACAGGTCCTGCGTTGCGTGCTTGCGGACTTCGATCTGACGCTCGCGCTCAGCGGCTACACGAGGATCGCCGCAGGTCGATCGCTCGGTGCTGCGCTCCGCGGCTTGATCGCGCCTGAGATGGGCGCGCGCAGCGACGCGTCGGTCAAGCGCCTGACGCTGGTGGCGTGCATCCTCGGCTCGGGCATCGTGCTGCTGGACGGCACGGTCGTGAACGTGGCGCTGCCGACGATCCAGCGAGCGCTGGGCGGGGGGCTGGCGGCGCAGCAGTGGATCGTCAACGGCTACCTGCTGACGCTCGGCTCGCTGATCCTGATCGGGGGCTCGCTGGGGGACCTGTTCGGCGAGCGGCGGGTGTTCGCGCTCGGCGTGGCGGGCTTCGGGGTGGCCTCGTTGATCTGTGCGCTCGCGCCGAGCATCGGCGTGCTGGTGGCGGCACGCGCGCTCCAGGGGATCGCGGGGGCGCTGCTCGTGCCGAGCTCGCTGGCGGTGATCGTCAACACGTTCCCCGAGGCTGAGCGGGGGCCGGCGATCGGCAGCTGGACGGCGTGGGGGGCGATCGCGGGTGTGCTCGGCCCGCTGGCGGGGGGCGAGCTGCTGGCGATCGCCTCGTGGCGGTGGGTGTTCCTCGTCAACGTGCCGCTCGCGGCGGCGTGCGTGGCGCTGATCCTGTTCGCGATCCCGCGGGCGCCGACGCGCACGCGTGAGGCGCGACGGATCGACGTTCCCGGAGCGGTGCTGTGCGCGGCGGGGCTGGCGGGCCCGGTGTTCGCGCTGATCGAGCAGCCGCGGCTGGGGTGGGGCAGCGCGGCGGTGATCGGGCCGCTGATCGCGGGCGTGGTGCTGCTGGTCGCGTTCACGGCCTATGAGTCGCGCACGGCTGAGCCGATGCTGCCGCTGAGGCTGTTCGGCCGGCGCAACTTCTCGGCGGGCAACGTCGAGACGTTCGCGATGTATGCGGGGCTGTCGATCCTGTTCTTCTTCCTGGTGCTGTTCCTGCAGCAGATCGGCGGCTACTCGCCGCTGAAGAGCGGCCTGGCGACGCTGCCGGTGACGGTCGTGATGTTCGTGCTCTCGCGGCGCTTCGGCGCGCTCGCGGACCGCTTCGGGCCGCGCCTGTTCATGGGCGTCGGGCCGCTGGTGGCGGCGGCGGGTCTGCTGCTGTTCCAGCGCGTGGGCACGCATGTGGACTACCTCGCGGATGTGCTGCCGGGCCTGCTGGTGTTCTCGCTCGGCCTGTCGATGACGGTGGCTCCGCTGACGGCGGCGGTGCTCGCGGGGGCCGAGCGCCAGGCGGGGATCGCCTCGGGGGTCAACAACGCGATCGCGCGCGTCGCGGGCCTGCTGGGCACGGCGGCGGTAGGCGCGGCGGTCGCGTCCTCGTTCGGGTCGACGCTGGACAGCAGCCTGGCGGGCAGCACGCTCGGGGCGGCGGCGCGGGCGGCGGTGAAGGCGGCCAAGCGACTGCCGCTCGGGCGCCCAGACGTGCACGGGCTCCCGCCCGCTCAGGCGCACGCGCTGAGCAGGGCGGCGGAAGCGGCCTCGCTGCACAGCTTCCACCTTGGGCTGGCGATCGCGGCGGTGCTGGTGGCGCTCGGCGGCATGATCGGTGTGGCGGGGATCCGCAATCCCAGGGCGGGTGTACATGCGGCGGACTGTGCGGGGGGACAGCTGGTCGGAGTCAGTCATCCCGGAGCCCGTGGCCTGAAGGAGCTTCAGAGCGGCTCGCGCGAGTAGTCGCGCATCGCTTCGATCATCGGCCCGAGCCTGCGTCCGCGTTCGGTGAGGCGGTACTCGACGGTGGGCGGGCTCGAGGGGATCACGGTGCGCTGCACGAGGCCGGCGCCCTCGAGGTCGCGCAGGCGCTCGGAGAGCATCCGCGGGGAGATGCCGGCGACGGCCTCGGCGAACTCGTTGAAGCGCAGCGCGCCGGTGAGGGCGGCGTAGATGATCGAGAGCTGCCAGCGCCGCTCGAGGAGGTCCGCAGTCTCGCGGACCTCCACGGGAACGGGCTCACATCTACGAGACGCGCGCGACATCGCGTGCCGGCTCCAGGGCGCGGTCGAGGACCTCCTGGACGGTCATCACCGGGTGGAAGGTCATCTGCTCGCGGACCTCCTCGGGGATGTCGTCGAGGTCGCCGCGGTTGCGCTCGGGCAGGATCACGTCGGTCAGGCCGGCAGCGTGGGCGGCGAGCACCTTCTGCTTGAGGCCGCCGATCGGCAGCACGCGACCCTGCAGGGTGACCTCGCCGGTCATGCCGACGGTGTGCTTGACCGGGCGCCCGGACAGCAGCGAGGCCAGGGCGGTGACCATCGTCACGCCCGCGCTGGGGCCGTCCTTGGGGATCGCGCCGGCGGGGACGTGGACGTGGAACTCGCGGTTCTCGAAGGCGCGCTCGTCGATGCCGAGCTCCTCGGCGTGGCCGCGCACGTAGGAGAGCGCGATCTTCGCGGACTCCTTCATCACGTCGCCCAGCTGGCCGGTCAGCACGAGGCTGTTGCCGCCGGAGCCGCCGCCCTTCATGGCGGTGGCCTCGACGAACAGCACGTCGCCGCCGGTGCCGGTCACGGCCAGGCCGGTCGCGACGCCGGGCGTGGCGGTACGGGCAGCGGACTCCTGGAAGAACTTCTGGCGGCCGAGCGCGTCGCGCACGGCCTCCAGGTCGATCTTCACGGGCTTGCGCTTGGCACGCTTTGGCTTGGGCTTCTTCTCGGTCTCGCTGTCCTGTGCTGAATCAACTCGCGGCCTGCTCTTCGCCGGACTGGGCGGAGGCGATCTTGGTGGCGGTCTTGCGCAGCACGGTGCCGAGGTTGCGCTCGAGGTTCGCACGCCGGCCTCGCGGGTGTACTCGGAGATGATCGTGCGCAGCACCTCGTCGGAGATCTCGACCTCGTCCTCGCGCAGGCCGTTGCGGTCGCGCTGGCGCGGCCACAGGTAGCCCTTGGCGATGGCGAGCTTCTCCTCGGAGGTGTAGCCGTCGAAGCGGATCACCTCCATGCGGTCGAGCAGCGGGCCGGGGATCGTGTCGGCGACGTTGGCGGTGGCCAGGAACATCACCTGGCTGAGGTCCAGCTCGACGTCGAGGTAGTGGTCGCGGAACGAGTGGTTCTGCGCGGGGTCGAGGACCTCGAGCAGCGCCGCGGAGGGGTCTCCGCGCCAGTCGGCGCCGACCTTGTCGACCTCGTCGAGCAGGATCACGGGGTTCATCGTGCCGGCGTCGCGCAGCGCCCGCACCAGGCGGCCCGGGAGCGCGCCGATGTAGGTGCGCCGGTGGCCGCGGATCTCGGCCTCGTCGCGGACGCCGCCGAGCGACATGCGCACGAACTCGCGTCCGGTGGCACGGGCGATCGACTCGCCGATCGAGGTCTTGCCGGTGCCGGGGGGCCCGATCAGGGTCAGGATCGCGCCGGACTTGGGGTCGGCCTCGATGCCGCGCTCCTGGCGCAGCTTGCGCACGGCGAGGTACTCGGTGATGCGGTCCTTGACGTCCTCCAGGCCCGCGTGGTCGGCGTCCAGCACGGCGCGCGCGGCGACGGGGTCGAGGTGCTCCTCGGAGCGCTTGCCCCACGGCACGGCGATCAGCCAGTCGAGGTAGGTGCGGATCATGCTCGACTCGCCCGTCTGCTCGCCCATGCGCTCGAGGCGGGCGAGCTCCTTGAGAGCCTGCTCCTTGACGTCCTCGGGCATCGCGGCGTCCTCGATCTTGGTGCGGTACTCCTCGGCGACGGAGGCGTCGTCCTCGCCGAGCTCCTTGCGGATCGAGTCCATCTGCTTGCGCAGGAAGTACTCGCGCTGCTGCTTCTCGGCGCCCTCCTGGACGTCCTCGCGGATGCGCTTGCGCACCTGCAGCTCGGCGAGGCTCTCGCGCTGCAGCTTGACGGCCAGCTCGAGGCGCTCGGTGACGTCGAGGGTGCGCAGCAGCTCGACCTTCTGCTCGTAGGAGAGGTTGGGGGAGTAGCCGGCGGAGTCGGCCAGCGCGCCGGGCTCGGCGATCGCGCGCAGGAAGGCGGAGATGCGCCCGTCGTCGCCGCGCAGCTCGAGGATCTCCTCGACGGTGGCGCGGTACTCGCGCTCGAGCTCGCGGGTGCGCCCGTCGACGGGGACCTCGTCGGGACGCTCGTCGACCTCGACGCGCAGCTCGCCGTCGGGGCCGGTCTGGGCGGCGCCGATCAGCGCGCGGTGCTCGCCGGAGAGGGCGACGGCGCGGCCGCCGCCGGGGAGGCGGATCTGCTCGGAGACCTCGGCGATCGTGCCGACCTCGAGGAACTCGTTCTCGTGGCGGGGAACGAGCACGACGCGCTCGTCCTCGCCGACGTCGATCGTCAGCGTGATGCCCATGTTGGGGAACACGACGGTGTCGTCGAGGGGGATCAGCCGCAGGAGGCGCTTGGGGCGGAGTGGGCTGGAGGGTGGGCTTCTCTGAGGGAGATGGCATAAGTAATCGCTCCATATGAGCTTACGAAAGTGTAGTTAGTATAGCGCGCGGTAGTTGCATGCGCAAGTACTTTCTGCCAATGGCTGATTGGCGCATTCCAGAGCCAAAAGTCGAGCCTGTTGTCTCATTTTGGGAGACAATGACGCGGCGGCGCCCGAAGTTCGGCGAGCGTCACCGGCCGCGGCGCGGGCTGGTCGAGACGCGGGCTCACAGCCTATTGCCGGCTCGCGAGTTCCATCCCAAGCAGTGCATAGAACGGCGGGATGGCCCAATCGATCGAGCAACTGAGCTTTGAGTTGACCGCCAGCGCGCTGGCGGAGCAGGAGCGGGCCTTGGCGCGCCTGCGGACGTGTGCGGGCGCGATGTTGGGAGCGGCCTCGATCGCCGGCTCGTTCCTCGGCTCGCGTGTAAACAGCGGAGCGCTGGATGTCTGGAGCACAATCGCGCTGTCGGCGTTTGCTCTGTCGTCGGTCAGCGCTCGATCTGGGTGCTCGCGCCGCACGAGCTTGCTGTAGCAGCGGGTGGCTATGGGCTACTGGCTGATGGCGACCGGCTGGCGACTCGAGATATGGCCGAGGCATACCGTGCGCTGGCGAGCTGGGTTGAGCCGGCTCTGGGCACGAATCGCCGCACGATCGACCGCCTCACAGACTGGTTGACGACGAGCTGCGTATTCCTGGCGATCGAGGTGCTCTGTTGGACGCTCAGCCTCGTCGGTTAGGATTCGGACATGTTGATCGATGAGCCGAAGAGTGGACCACGCCCCAGGCCGGCAAGAGGCTTTTCATCCACGCCGCCGCCTGGCTTTCTCATAAGGGAAGGACGCAGCTTCATCGTGGTCGCAGCGGAACGGTTGGCACGCGCTACAGGTGTGGCGCGTGCGTGGGAGATGACTGTGGGCCGTAGGCGCAGGCGTGGCGCCAGTCGTACCGTCAGCTGAAGGCCTAGGTCTGGTCCCCGCAGACGGGCCTATCCGGCTGATCAAAGCTGACCTCGACGTTCTCCTCCTCGACGCGCTCCTCAACCTCGGCCGAGGAGGTCAGCGCTCGCCGGTCGGCCTCGAGCAGCGGATCGGAGAAGAAGCTGCGCGGCCAGAGTTTGCGCGTGCGCACGACGTTGATCTCGGCGGCGAAGATCGTGAGCTGCGCGCCGAGGTAGAGCCAGGCGAGCAGGCCGAGGACGAGGGCGAAGGTGCCGTAGAGGGGGCCGGTGTGCTTGAGCTCGTGGTCGATGTAGTAGCCGCCAAGGTGCTGTAGGAGCTGCCAGAAGAGCGAGGCGACTATCACGCCGGGGAGCAGCTCGCGCCAACCGACGTCGACGGCGGTGAGCAGCTTGAAGGCGGTCATGAAGAGGGCGAGGTTGAGGGCAAAGGCGAGCAGGATGCCGGCGATCACATCGGGTGCGGCATGAGAGCTCGAGCCGACAAAGCCGGCGACGGTTGTGGAGATGATCGAGAGGGTGCCGAGCACGGCAAGCATGCCGAGCCCGCGGAGGTGGGCGGAGATGAAGTTGGGGCGGTCCTTGAAGGGCACGCTCCAGATGCGGTTGAAGGCGTTCTGGGTGGCGCCGGTGATGCCCATCCCTGCGAGCAGCGAGCCGAGGACGCCAATCGTCAGGCCGATACCGCTGCCTGTGAGTGAGTGCAGCTTGAGCTGGTCGCTGACGATCGGGAACTGTCCGAGAGCGCCGTCGAGGATCTGCTTCTGCTCGCCGGGGTTGCCCTGGAGGATGAAGCCGAGGATCGTCACGAGCACGAGCAGCAGGGGGAAGAGCGAGACGAAGCCGTAATAGGCGATCAGTGCGGCGAGCTGGCCTGCCTGATCGTCGCCGAACTTCTTGATGACAGCCGCGAGGAAGCTGATCCGCGGGCTCTGCTGCTGGCGGCGATCGAGGGCATGGAGGCACTCGTTGATGTTCATCGGCACACCAGGCTCGCAGGCCCGCCGCATGTACGAGCAAATTGGAGGGGGGGTCTGGGGGCAGCTCGGAGCGACATCGGTGTGTGTCTACCCGATGGGAGCCGAAAAGACGAGGGCTGGCCGATCAGCAGCGCGACGGCAAGCGGCTCGCCGGTCGCCCCGATCCCGCGCAGGAGGTGGCGATCGTGGCGGCAGCGAAGCGCGAGCTCTTGCTGCGGGTGCACGGTCACCGGCTGCGCCGGGAGGACCTCGAGGACTGCTACAGCCAAGCGATTCTGGAGATGGTTGTGGCCGTGCGAGGGGGGCGCGCCTTTGTGAGCCGCCTGCATCTCGCCCGCACGATCGAGCAGCGTTTCCTCTCGCGTGTCCAGGATCGCCGCAGGGCGATATCGGGTCGCAGCCCGATGCAGGCGGCACTGGAGGAGGCTGAGGAGCTGGGCTCTGAGGAGCGTGGCGGGGCGATCGTGATTGACGGGCGCGCAGAGCCAGAGAGGCTCGTGATCCTGCGTCAGGAACTCGACCGAATCCAAGCTCTCGCGGGCCATTTGACGCCAGAGCAGCGAATCGTGCTCGCTACCCAAGTCGGCCTGAATATGAGCTGTGAAGAGTTTTGTCGGCTCCATGATTGGTCTTCGGAGAAGTACCGCAAGGTGGCACAGCGCGGACGTGCCCGGCTCAAGCAACTGATGGTTCTTGAGGAGGAGGTTGTCCCGGTGCAGAGGGAACGGTCGGAGATGAGAGCAGGGACCGACCTGTGAAATCCACCATCCCCCCCACTCACAGGTATGTCCCCTGGGACGCCGCCCGTCGATTTGACCGACGACGGCGCGGTGATGCCCATCCGTGCGCAAGCGGTCGGGAGCCGGAGTTCTCCCCACTCCGGTTTCCGGCCGCCCGCGTAGTGCGGACTGGAGAACCGCGATGAACCTGCTGGTGCGTCGACCACAAGAGCTCTATCGCGTTTACGACGAGCTTGAGTACATGTCGGGAGCACCAGGCGTTGAGTGCCTGGTGCCGACACAGGCAGCGAGTGAGGCCAGCCGTCGGCGGGGCGGTGTGGCGGCGGTGGCGGCGGCGGCGCTCGTCGTGGCCGGGGGGCTGGTCGCGTTGCTCGCCATCCAGAAGATGCGCGTCTCGGGGGCCAAGCAAGTGGCTCCTGCTCGTCGTCTGCAGGCTTCGGCCCTAGCCAGACATCGAGCGCCAACAGCGGGAGCTCACATGCGACGCGATCGCGCAGGCAAACGACGGATCGAAGGGTTGCAGAGCGTGCAGCGTAGGAAGTCTCCAGGCAACGGTAGATCACATCTGCCTGCTCCCAGGCAGGTCGTGGCCGCAGTCATCCGTGAAAGGTCGCGCACTCAAGAGACAGCGTCTGAGGTGCGACGCTTCGAGTTTGGATTTGAGCGTTGATGTCGCGTAGCGCCCAGGGCATCTCGACGAAACCGGCCGTGACCGTCACGAGCCATGCGCTGTGGCGGATACGACTCGTGCGCGAACTGCCTCGTTTCCTGCTCGCGGCGGTGGCAGTCATGGGTCTTGCCGCGAGTGCCCGCTTCGCGATTGCTCCGCCGCGTGCCCCGCAGGTGCTACCCGCACAGCACGAGACGCCCCCTCGTGACCCGGGGGCAGAAGGCTTTGCGACCCTGTTCACGCGCCGCTACCTGAGCTGGAACGCTTCGAATCCTGAGAGCAGTGGAGGAGCGCTCGAAGCGTTCGCAGGTCCCGGAGTCGAAACCGGCGGTGGGATCACGCCACCGGCGGCGGGCGAGGAGCATGTGGAATGGGCGGAAGTCGTCCAAGAACGCAACGAGGGAGGCGGTCAACACGTATTTACGGTCGCTGCCCAGACCGATACGGCGGGGCTGCTCTATCTGACGGTAAACGTGGCCCGAGCGGCGAGCGGCGAGCTGCAGCTGGTCGGATATCCCGCGCTCGTTGGCCCTCCAAGCGCGGGACCCGCGCGTTCCCCTGCGCGTCTTGAAGAAGTCGGGGATAAGGACCTCACGACGGTAGTCGAACGGGGCCTACGCAACTACCTCGGAGACGTGCCCGGAGACCTCGCGGCTGATCTCGCGAGCGGTGCGCGCGTCTCACTGCCGTCGCTAGCGCTTAGCCTCGAGTCGATCGAGCGGCTCGACTGGTCAGCGGACCGAAGCTCGGTGCTTGCAGTGGTGCGAGCACAGGACAGGCGGGGCGTTCGCTACACGCTCGCCTACGAAGTGGAAGTCCTACGCGCGCAGGGGCGCTGGGAGATCTCAGCCGTGGAGATGGACCCTGGTGCCTAGTGAACTCGACCGAGAGGAGAGCCGATGAGATGTCCACGTCGTTGCGCGGCGGTAGTCGCCCTGCTGGTCTGTCTTGTGTCCATCTCAACGCCGGCAGCGCTCGCCGTCGTCGTTCAGTCGGGGGCACGACCCGCGGCGGCAGCTCCGTCGGGTGAACACGGAGCGAGCTCGCTCGAAGCAGCTGCGAACAAGGCAGGCAACACCGGACGCGCAGTGGCCATGAGCCTGATCGGGTTGGCGTTCGCGGTCGCGTCGATCGTGCTCGCCTTTCGCAGGGACTTCAAGGAGGCCGCGGGCGTCTTTGCGGTTGGCATCATCTCGGTGCTGTTGGCGACACCGGCCGGCTTGAGCCTGCTGCGCGACACGGTCAACTCGCTGTTCGGATCACGATGACCGAGATCCGCTCATATCGGCGGGTGTTTGACCTCGAGCGCCGCGTCTACAGCATCGACTCGCTGCGCTTGAACCCGGGCGGTGTGCCCGTGCGGGGGATCGTGTATCTGCTGGCGATCCTCGTGTGCGTGCTGGTGGTCGCGCGGCTGCCACTGATCGGGCCGGTGGCGCGGACCCTGCCTTGGTATCTACGCGACCTCGCTCTGCCGATAGCGCTAGCCAGCGTATTGAGCCTGCTACGCGTCGACGGCCGTACGTTTCACCTCACTGCTCGTTCGTTGGTTCTCTATTGGTCCGGTCCTCGCCGGTTGACACGGTTGCAGCGCTCCGCTCCGGCCGGTCGCGTCTGGCGGCCGGAGCAGATCATCCTGCTGCCCGACGGATCAGACGGCCACATGCGCTGTCTGCGCTACCGAGGTCCGGGTGCGGTGCTCGTTGCATGCGAGCACGAGCATGTGTGCACCCCAGCGATCGGGATCGGTCGTTGGGCGCACGGTGGCCTGTTGCTGCGCGCGAGCGGTCAGGGCAAGCCGCTCCAAGAGGGCAAGGTGATCGTGCTCGCGTCGCAGGGATGGCTTCGCGTGCAGGGCACGTCAGTCGAGAGGTCCGGCGGGTGAGAGCACCGATCGACTTCGTCTATGGCAACTGCGTGTTCGCGGCGGGCGCACAGGATTGCTGGGCGGCGTTTGTCGTGGAAAGCGCCACATACACATGGCTCAGCGATGAGTCCAAGCGCTCTCGCCTGCTGGCACTGATGGGAGCGCTTGAGACGCTCGAAGCGGACGTGCAGATACTGCGCGTGAGTCGACACTGGCCGGCGCAGGGATATATGGATGAGATGGGCGATGCGCAGATGCTCCCGCCTGAGGCACAGGCTCGAGCCAGCATCCGGCGCAGCTATCTTGGTGCGCACCGACAGCGGCTTGAGAAACTCGACGCGGTCAGCCCCGTTGTTTTCTTGCTGGTCAGCCTACGTGAACCTGAGCGTGACGTCGCCTCTTACGTGTCGCAGGCTATCGCGCGAGGTCCGCGGGAGTGGTGGAAGGAGATCCGAGGGGCCCTCACACTGCGCGATCGGCGCCTGCTGAGCGCGGCTGAGCTCGAGCGCGCGAGGGTTGCGGCCGATCAGGTGCACGCGCGCCTGGAGGATTACCTTCCGGCGCGCCCCGCGCGCGGCGTCGAGCTCCAGTGGCTGATCCGCCGCGGTTTCTGCCGCGGGCGTGGGGAGCCGCTCGTCGACGGCCTGCACGAGCCCCGAGCACTCGCCTTCGAGCGCAACGGCGAGGCAGTGCTCGCTCCCCTGGAGGGTGATGTGATGCGCTGGACGGACTGCCAGGTGGAGCACAGGGGGCGATCGCTGCGGATCGAGTCTGAGTGCGGCGTCAGCTGGCAGGCACAGCTCGTGATGGGCGCACTTCCCGAGCGCCTGCAGTTTCCCGGGGCACGCGCGGAGCTGATGTTCGCGGCACCCGAGGGGCTGTCCTTCGGGATCGACCTCTCGCTCAACGCGCGCTACCTGCCCAACGAGCTTGCCCTGCGGATCGCGCGTCGCCGGATTCAGGATGCGGACCAGATCGTGCGCGCGGAGTCCGACGGCGAGCAAGGAGTGAGCGACCTCGGCTATGAGCGAACCCAAGAGGCGCGAGACCTGCTCGCCTACCTGCAGGCGTCGAGTAGGCCACCGCTACTACGGAGCACGATTGCGATCGCGATCGGCGCGAGCAGCGAGGACGAGCTGGAGGCGCGCGTCGAGAGGTGCAGACGTGCCTATGGCGAGGTGCATCTGCATCGGCCGCTCGGCGATCAGCTGCAGCTGTTCGTTCAGCATCTACCGGCTCAGCGCACGCGGGTCGCCGGCTACGACGACACGCTGACGAGCGAGCAGGTCGCGGCGATGATGCCAACGGCAGCACACGCGGTGGGGTCACGCAGGGGGTTCTATCTCGGCTACACGCTCTCCGGATCACGCCAGCCGGTGAGATTCAATCTACGTGAGGGCTCCGATCGCGACCGCAACGCGGCGATACTCAGCGTCGGCGCGCTCGGATCGGGCAAGACAACGCTGGCCCAAAAGCTGCAGTACGAGGGCTTCCTGCAGGGCGCACGGGTGATCGACTGCGACCCGAAGGGAGACCACCGCTTTCACCTGCTCGAGGAGGTGGCGCCACACGTGGAGTGTGTCGCGCTGCGCCCCGACCCGGCATTGCGCGGGATGCTCGACCCGTTGCGCGTCGCACCACCGCATCTGGCCCAGGATGCCACGGTCTCGTTCTTGCGCGATCTGCTCCCAGGGCGTGCAGCGCCGGCGTGGGAGACGGCCGTGGTGGGGGCCGTTGACCGGGTGATGCGTCGAGCGTCAGAGCCCACCTGCTTGGAGGTGGTCAGGGCACTCAAGGAGGGGGATGAGACAGACGTTCAGGTGGGCAAGGCCTTGGAGGTCTATGCGCGCTCAGGCCTCACACAGCTGGGGTTTGCCGATCCGGCTGTGAAGCTGGCACCCGTCGGGCAGCACGCGGTGACCTACCTGCCGATTCGTGATCTGCCGGGGCCACAGCCAGGAGCGCGGCGCTCTGAATATTCGCAGTCAGAGCGGGTCGGCGAGCAGATCGTGCGCCTGATCGCAATGTTCGCGATGCACCTGATGAGCGCTGAGCGTGATCGTCTGAAGCTGTTCTCCTTCGACGAGGGCTGGCGTTTGCTCGGCGACCCCATCGGTCGCGCTCTGCTCGCCTCATTGCAGCGGATGGGGCGCTCGGAGCTCGCGGTACCGATCATCAGCACCCAGTTGGTCGCCGACGGGATGATCGGAGAGCGGGAGTCGCTCGAGAACCTGGTGGGTGCAACGTTTGTGTTCGGGATGCGCTCAGAGTCCGAGGCGGCACGGGCACTCGCGCTGCTCGACCTCGACCCGGATGATGTCCGCAAGCGTAGATATCTGCTCGAGCTTGACGCCGGACGTTGCCTTTTTCGCGATCACACAGGCAGGGTTGAGGCGATTCAGGTCGATCTGGTCGTGCCGGCGCTGCTGGGGGCTTTCTCGACGACGCCCACAAGCTGAGTGGGCGCGCGTCGGCTTTGCCGACTGGGGCTCGTTGTTGCGGCGTCCTTGCTGGGGGCTGTGCCCGTTGCTGCGCGAGCACAGACAGGGGCTCTGACGGCGGCAAAGGCCGCGCGAGCAAATGCGCCCGCTCCGGTGCACGCACCTAGTCCCGGCGCCCCGAAGGCACCCACCAGCCCGCCTCTGACGGGTCTGCCTGCGGCGAACGAGATGAGTGAAGAAAGCGCGACCGGCGCTGCGCAGGGCGAACTCGACCCACTTGTGAGCAATGGCCTCGGGAGCCCAACTTGCACTCGATCTGATCGTGGCGAATTGGCGGCAGCGAACCGCAAGTACTGCGAAACGTCGGGCTTCATTGCCTCCGCCGCGCCAACAGGGAACTACGGCATCGATGTACACATCGACACTGGAGTACTCGGGCTCAGCCGCGGCAGTCTCCTGCAGGATCTGTTCGTGACACCGCTATGGATGGCATTGGTGTGGGCTGTGCACGCGCTTGTGGTGATGCTCGAGTGGTGTTTTACGATTGATTTGCTCGGGAGCGCCGCCGCCGGTGGCTTCGGCAGTGGACTGCGTCAGATGGAGCGCGCTTTCACCGAGCCGTGGCTACCGCTTGCGTTGTGTGTGGCGGCGGTACTTGCTCTCTACCACGGCCTGATTCGTCGCCGTGTCGCCGAGACGGCCGGACAGGTCGCCCTGATGGCAGCGATGATGGCGGGTGGGCTGTGGGTGATCTTGGATCCCACAGGAACAATTGGAGCTCTCGGCCAATGGGCCGATCAAGCCGCGATCGGAACGCTCGCTGTGGCCGCACAGGGATCCCCGAGCCAGCCCGAGCGTGCGCTGGGAGAGAACCTCGAGGGAATCTTCACGGCCGCAGTGCAAGCACCGTGGTGCTACCTCGAGTTCGGAGATGTCGACTGGTGTCGAAGACAGGGGCAGCTGGATCGTCGTCTCTATAGCGCGGGGCTGAGGATCGCTGCTGAGGAGCAGAGTCTGGTGGGGTGCAAGGTAAGTCCGCTTGTGCCCTGCGCGGCGGCAGGCAGTGCCCGAGCGAAGGTCCTTGAGCACAGCGCTGAGCTGCTCCGCGACGCTCGCAGCAATGGGGCGATCTTCCTCGCCCTCGCCGCCAATGGGCCAGCACGCAACTCGATCAACGATGACGGTTCGCTGCTTCGGACGCTCTGCAACAGACTCCAGCGCTACGGACTGCAAAGGTCAGGGCGCGGCACAAGCAGAGTTCCGCACGGACGAGCTCGACGTGGTCGCGCGTCGGCGGCTTGATGCTGATCGCTGCGGGGCTGCTCGGCATGCTGCTCCTGCTCGGGTTTCTGGCGCTGCGCTTGCTCGTGGCAGCGATCTTCAGCTTGCTCTACCTGCTGCTGGCGCCCGCGATAGTGCTCGCTCCGGCGTTTGGTGACGGCGGTCGAGCGTTGTTTCGCAGATGGATCTCCCAGCTCCTCGGAACGATCACCGCGAAGCTCATCTACTCGTTCCTGCTGGGAATCGTGATGGCGGTGCTCGCCGTGATCGCGAGTCTCTCCGCGATCGGCTGGTGGACACAGTGGCTGTTGATGTCAGCGCTCTGGTGGGGTGCCTTCATACATCGACATCACGCCCTGGGGGTCGCAAGAGGCGCGAGCGGAGGGGATGGCCGGAGTCAGTCAATTACGCGGCGTCTCGGCGGCATGCTGGAGAAGCCGATAAAGCTTGCTGCCAGGCATCGGGAGAAGCGCAAGCAGGACAAGCCCGCTCCGCCCGTTGAGCGACGCCCCGATGTGGATGCCAGGGGATCAACAAGCGCCAACCCGGCAGCCGACGCTGGGCGAACGATGCCGCAGGAGGACGGGACACCCGCGGAAGACAGCAAGCCCGACCCGGGTGGCAGCATTGGAGAACTGATCGCCGAGAAGGGGCGCAGCTCGAGCGTATCGGCGGCGCACGTGAGGAAGCTCAAGCCAGCGGTCAACACCGCCGTGCATCTGAGCTGTCGACGCGTGGCGCGCGGGTCTCGCAAGAAATTGAGGAACTGCGCGATGCATCCGACTTCGGTGCGCAATCTGCAGATAGGGCCTCGACGCAGATCCCGGCTGCCATGGATCGGACTAGCGCCCGCCAGCAGAACTGGCGCATGCCTCACGAGCGAGACGCGAGCAGTCATGAGAGGCGCGACTACGCAGCGCTTGCGGTCCTCGCGGGATACCGACGTGAGGAGTACTTGCAGCTTGACCCGAAGGCTCGTCGTGTGGCACGGCTGGAGATCGACCGTGCCCTCGCGCTACGCGAGGAGTTGACACAGGCGCGGGCGGACACCGCGGTTGCCTCGCGGCGCCACCCGAGCGGACGCGGGCAGCACCCTTCGCATGTGCAGCGTGATCGCAGTGGTCGAGTCGCGGCCTCAGCTGAGGCGCGGGCATCCGAATCGATCGTGATGAGAGACGCACGGGAAGTTGAGGCGGGCCGCAAACGTCAGCTGGGCAGAGATCGGCCGTGAGCTCTTGGCTGATCGCAGGCACCGGCGCGCCCAGACGCAGCGCGGCCGTTCCGGGAGTGATCGCGGGTGTTGGAGGCATGGTCACGCTCGCGCTGTTGCTAGTGATTGCGATGATCGGCGCGCTCGCAGGCACCACGCTCGAGCTCGGACGTGGGGAAGCATCGGGCGCCGCCGGCGCTTCCCCCTCAGCCCTTGCGAGGCGTGACATACCCGCAGCGACGCTTCGTCTATACGAACGTGCTGCGCAGCGCTACGGCCTTGATTGGGCAGTCCTCGCCGGTATCGGCAAGGTGGAGTGTGACCACGGGCGCGACCCCGATCCGTCCTGCTTTAAAGAGGGCGCTGTCAACTCTGCGGGCGCCGGTGGCCCAATGCAGTTCATCGCTGCCACCTGGGCTCGTTATGGGCTTGACGGTAACGGCGATGGAGTTGCAGATCGCTGGAATGGAGCTGACGCGATTACCTCCGCTGCGAATTATCTGCACGCCTCCGGCGCGCCCGGTGCCTATCGACGCGCCCTGCTCGCTTACAACGCCGCCGACTGGTACGTCGCCGAGGTCGAGCGGTGGGCCGCTCGCTATCGAGGCAGCCGGCTCGTGACAGCGCCGGGGGACCAAGCCGAAGCGCTCGGAGTCGAAGGCGGCTTCGCGGGGGAGAGCCCAACGCCAGTTCGGTTTGTCCCCGGCGCACGCGCGCTGCTCGCTCCAGGAGATGGCCACCTGGCGCTCGTCCCGATGGCCGCGCCGCCTACGGTGCAGGCATTGGTGATTGCCGGAAACGAGTTGCAAGCGTTGCCCTATGGCCCGGGTGGTCATCCCGATCCGCGCGGAGCGCTTGAAGAGGACTGCTCGAGCACCGTCAACTATGTCCTCTATCGAGCCGCGGTTAGGCCGATCGATGAAATCCTGAGGCAGAATCCGCTAGCGCAGGATTACGTTCGCTGGGGTGTGCCCGGACCCGGGCGCTGGGTCACAATCTTCGCGACCACCGTACCAACGGACCACGTCTTCATCGTGGTCGCAGGTCTGAGACTGGACACAAGCCACAACGGCACCGACGTCGGTCCGAACCGCGACGAAGACGGCCCACGCTGGCGCATCCTCGACCACATCCCAGCCTGGGCGCACTGGTCCGTCCGCCATCCGCCGGGACTGTAATGTGGCAGGCATGAGCGATCGCAAGGTCGACTACCTGCTGATCGGCGGAGGCCTGGCCTCGGCCAACTGCGCGCGCTGGCTGCGCGAGGAAGGCGCCGAGGGCGAGATCATGCTCGTCGGGCGCGAGCTCGACGCGCCCTACAACCGCCCCGACTGCTCGAAGGGCTACCTGCGCGGCGAGGAGAGCCGCGAGGAGCCGCTGTTTCGCCCCGCCGAGTGGTGGCAGGAGCAGAAGATCGAGCTGCTCACGCGCACGAGCGTCACGTCCCTGAATACGCAGGCGCGCACCGCGAAGCTCTCCACAAAGGTCGAGGTCGAGTTCGACAAGGCGCTGATCGCGACCGGCGCGAACGTGCGCCGTCTGAACGTCGATGGCTGCGAGCTCGAGCAGATCCACTACCTGCGCACGCTCGCCAACGCCGATGCGATCCGCGAGGGCGTCAAGGACGCCGAGGAGATCGTGCTGATCGGTGGCTCCTATATCGCCTGCGAGGTCGCCGCCTCGCTGAGGATGCTCGGCAAGCGCTGCACGCTCGTGATGCAGGAGCAGCGGACGCTCGAACGCGGCTTCGGCGCTCGCGTCGGAGGCTTCTTCCAGGAGCTGCTCGAAGCCCACGGCGTAAAGGTCCACGGCAACGATGAGCTCGAGCGCTTCGAGGGACAGGAGCGGGTCGCCAAGGTCGTGACCCGCGGCGGCCTGGAGCTCGCGGCTGAGGCGGTCGTGATCGGTGCCGGGGTGACGCCCGACATCGGCCTTGCCCAGCGTGCGGGGCTTGAGATCGGCGAGCGCGGCGGCGTGCGCTGCTCTTCGCGCCTGGAGACATCGGTTCCCGGCGTTTACGCCGCCGGCGATATCTGCGAGTACGAGTCCGTCGTGCACGGCGCCCCGATGCGGATCGAGCACTGGGACGTGGCCTTCAACCACGGTAAGACCGCCGCCCTGAACATGCTCGGTCGCGATCTTTCTCACGAGGAGGTGCCCTACTTCTTCTCGGTGCTCGGCGACTGGGGTGAACTCGAGTACGTCGGGCCGGCATATGAGTGGGACGAGGAGATCGTGCGCGGCTCGATCCACGGCGGCTCCTTCACGAACTGGTACTTGCAGGAAGGGGTGCTCAAGGGTGCGCTCAGCTTCGGGCGCTCGGGGGATCTCGATCACGCAAGGCGCCTGCTCGTGGCGAGCACGAGCCTAAACGAGGCGCAGCGCGGAGCGCTGCGCGACCCCGAGTCAGATCTCGCGGGCATCGCTCCCTGACACCGCTCACACGCGCTCCCGCGCCGTCGGGTAGGATCGCTGCTTCATACGGTCGGTGGTGAAGGGAAGTCGGTGCGAATCCGACGCGGACCCGCCACTGTTACCGGGGATGCCCACCGTCGCGTGCCATTGGCGCGCAGCCACCGATCCGCCTCCGGCGCGTTGGGAAGGCTCGGAGGGGTAGGCCCGGAAGCCAGGAGACCTGCCTCCGACCCAAGCCCACAAGCCCTCGTGGAAAGGGGTCGGCTCCATGCTCAATTCTCGTTACGTCTCACTCCTGTTTGGTGCTTTTGCACTCGCTCTATGCCTACTTGCGCCGCTGGCCAATGGGGCGGAACCCGCGAGCGTAAGCGTGCGCGTCGAGGGTCTCTCAGGGACGCTGCTCGCGCCCACGCTGCTCACCACGAGCGCCACGCCAATTGTCAAGGACGGCAACTCCGAACACTCCTGTCCGGGGACGAGCGCGCTCGCGGCCCTCGAGCTCGCCACCACCGGCAACTGGAGTGGCCCGTGGAACAGCAAATTCCACCAGTACGAAATCTATTCGATTGACGGCGAGAGTCATCTGTTTGAACCTGAAGCTGCCGCCAACTACTACTGGTCCTTCTGGCTGGACGAGCACGAAGCGACCGAAGGCGCCTGCGAAGCCCAGCTTCAGCCCGGCGATCGCGTGCTCTTCTTCCCGGGATGCTTCGGTGTTGCCTGTCCGCCCGCGCCCGCGCCCCTCGGGATCGAAGCGCCGACGAGTGCCAGCGTTGGAGAAACGATCACCGTCAAGATCAAGAGCTACGGCTCTGGCGGAGAAGCGACAGCCGTCTCCGGCGCGAGCATCGAAGGCGCGCAGAGCACGGTCAGCACGGACGCCGGCGGCAGCGCCTCCGTGCGCTTCAGCGCCCCCGGCATCTACACCCTGCGTGCGAGTGCCCCCGCGACCGTGCGGACCGAGGCGACCGTCTGTGTCCACGCTGGCAATGACGGCAACTGCGGCACCACTGCCCCTGGCGCGGGCGGGAGCACCACGTCCGCTGCCGGCTCCACTGCGCCTTACTACGGCCCCTTTGCGGTCGTCGCCAAAACGACGGGCATCCTCGATGGTCACGTCTACGGTGCGCACCAGGGCCCGCGCGTACTCGCGGGCACAGTGCTCGCGCACGGTTCGGTTGCGAGCGTCACGCTCGAGTTGCGTCGCTCCCACCGCGGCCGTTGTTCGACCTACGACGCAACGACCGAGCGCTTCCTTGCCGCGCATTGTGGAAGCGGACGCAGCTTTCGTGTAGCCAGCAGCGCGGCCTTCTCTTACCTGTTGCCCTCAGCATTGCCCGCCGGGCGCTACGTGCTCGACATCCATGCGGGCGACAGCGCGGGTAACACGACGAGGCTGGCGAGAGGTACCTCTAGGATCGTGTTCTATGTCCGCTAAGCGGACCGTCATGAGCGCGGTTGTGGTGCTTGCGTTTGCAGCGTCCGCGCCGCTGGCGACTGCTGCCCTTGGGGTAGGGGCGACTCGCTCTAGCGCGGCGCCGGTCGTGGAGAGCATGATCGTCGGCGCCGGCGGGAGGATTCTTTCGCCGGCGCGCTTCGTCAGCGCGAGCGCGACGAGCGTGAGCGTGGCCGGGCGCAGCTGTGCCGTAGCGGCAGCTACCCCGCTGGCGGTGCTAGCCGCGACGCGGCGGGCGGGCGGGCCCGGCTATGGCCTGCGCGACTACGGTCGCTGTAACTCCTCGTCAGCGAACTCGGGACAGCTATTCGTCTATTCCCTCGGCGGCGAGACCAACCGCGCGCAGAGCGGTTGGGAGTACAAGGTCAACGGTCTCTCTGGCTCGACCGGTGCGGCTGACCCCAGTGGGCCACAGGGCGACGGGCGACGGCTTAGCTCGGGCGCTCAGGTGCTGTGGTTCTGGTGTGCCGCGATCGCGGGCGGCTGCCAGCGCTCACTCGAGCTGAGCGCCTCGAGCACGAGCCTTGCGCGCGGCCGCCAGCTGGCGGTCTCGGTGCGTGCACGCGACAACAACGGCCGTGCGAGTCCCGTCGCGGGGGCAATCGTGACGCTCGGAAGCGACTTCGTCTCGACGAACGGCTCCGGTCGCGCGACCCTGGCGGCGCCGAGCACGCCTGGTCGCTACCAGCTCACAGCGACTCGCCGCGCGCTCGTGCCGTCCTTCCCGGAGACGATCGTGGTGCGGTGAGCACGCTGCCTACAAAGCTGCTCGCGTTGGTGCTCTGCGCGGCGATTCTGGGGGGCTGTGGCCTCGGTGCGGGGCCCGCGCCGAGCGCTGTGAAGCTGAGCGTGACGCGCGACTTCGGCGCCCGCGTCCTACATCACAGCGGTGCGCTGAAGCTGCGCGGCCAGGAGACCGTGATGAGCCTCTTGACCCGCAACTACTCGATCACCACCCGCTACGGCGGTGGCTTCGTGGAGAGCATCGATGGCCTGGCCGGTGGCCAGGAAGGGAGCAAACCCGCCGACTGGTTCTATTACGAGAACGGCGTTCAGGCCACGAAGGGCGCCGCCGCAACGAACGTGCAGCCGGGGCGATCACATCTGGTGGGATCGCCACGACTGGAGCCAGACCGACGACGTGCCGGCGGTGGTCGGCTCATTCCCCGAGCCGTTCCTCAACGGCATCGAAGGCAAGCGCTTTCCGGTGCGGGTCGAGTGTGCGCAGGTCTCAGGCGTTGCCTGTGCGACCGTCCGGCGCGCAGCTGCGCATGCTCGGCGTGGGCTCCGCCGCTGCGGGTCTCGGTGCCGGCAGCGAGCCGAAGTCACTGCGCGTGATCGTAGGTGCCTGGTCGCAGATCGGCTATGCGCTCGGCGCGCAGAGCATCGAGCGCGGTCCTCGCGCCAGCGGCGTCTACGGAGTCTTCTCGCCCGACGGGCGCACCTTCACCCCGCTCGACCAGGACGGCAAGCACCTGGCTCCGCTTACCGCGGGCACGGGCCTGATCGCGGCTACGCGCCAAGGCGAAGACGCGCCGATCTGGGTCGTCACCGGAACCGACGCGGCGGGCGTTGCGCTCGCTGCGAAGTCCTTCAACGAAAGCGCTCTGCGCGATCGTTTCGCGGTGCTCGTCACCGCCGCCGGGACCCTCGCCCTGCCGGAGGTCTCACCGTGAGCGTCATCGGCCCGCGCCGCCCGATCGCCTACCGTCGCCTCGCCAGCCCGCTGCACGCGGCGCGCGCCTCCATCGCCGCTGCCTACGGCGCTGCAATCGCGAGCGCCGCCCTGATATCCGAGCATCCGCTACTGCTTGGGGCGCTGCTCGGCGTGGTGCTTCTAGCCGGCCTCGCCGCCGGGGTCGGCCGTGAGCTCGGACATGCCGCACTGACAGCGGCGCTACCGCTCGCGCTGATGAGCGTGCTCGTCAACGTGCTCGTGAGTCGCGGCGGGCTGACAGTCTTTGCGCGTCTCGGCGACTGGGGGGTGCTCGGCCAGGTGAATCTCACGCTCGAGGCTGTTGTCTACGGGCTCGTCTTCGCTCTGCGCCTGCTCGTCGTAACGCTTGCCTGTCTGCTCGTGGTCTGTGCGGCCGACCCAGACGAGCTGCTGTTCCTCGCACGACGGATCTCGCCACGCTCGGCGCTTACCGCAGCGCTGGCAACGCGTTTGCTGCCGGTACTCGGCGCAGACGCGCGGCGCCTGGCAGAGGCGCAGCGCTGCCGTCCCGACGGCGGCGCGCGTGGCCTGCGTGGGCGGCTCGCGATCTGCGCGCGACCGTCGGCGGCGCGCTCGATCGCTCTCTCGACGTCGCCGCGGTGCTTGAGATGCGCGGCTACGGTGCTCGTGGACGGGCCCCGGCAGCGAGCGCGAGCGTTCTCGCGCCACGACCTCGCCTTCGTCGCATCGGCTGGCCGCGATCCTTGCGCTGGCGCTCGTCGCAGCCCTTGGCCCCCTGCCGCCATTTCACGTCTACCCGCTGGTCAGCCTGCCGCTCGACGGCGGGTGCGATTGCGATCTCGTTGCTGGCGCTCATTGTGGCCGGCCTACCCTTCCTCGACCGCCGGGGGATCGAGCCGTGAGCGTGCTCAGCTTCGATCGTGTCAGCTACAGCTACCCGCAGGCGCAGAGAGAGGCACTGCGCGAGGTCAGCCTCGAGATCCAGCCGGGCGAGTTCTGCGTGCTCGCCGGCCTCTCCGGCTCGGGCAAGTCAACCCTGCTGCGCGCCGCCGCCGGCCTCGTGCCTCACTTCCACGGCGGGAGCTTCGCCGGCACGGTTCACGTCGGCGAGCTCGACACTCGCGAGCACTCTCCGGCCGAGATCGGGCGCGCTCGCCGGAACGCTGCTGCAGGACCCCGAGACGCAGGTGATCATGAACACCGTGCGCGCCGAGCTGGCGCTCGCGCTGGAGAACCTCGGACAGGGCGGTGCCGCCGTCGCGCGTGCGATCGAGGAGACCGCCCTCGCCTTGGGCATCGGCCACCTGCTGGATCGCGCCACCGCTGAGCTCTCCGGCGGCGAGCTGCAGCGCGTCGCGCTCGCCGCCGCGCTCGCCGCGAGGCCGCCGCTGGTGCTGCTCGATGAGCCGACCTCCCAGCTCGACCCGGTCGCCGGCGATGAGCTGATCTGGCAGCTGCGGCGCCTCAACCAGGAGTCCGACACGGCCGTGCTGCTGATCGAGCACCGCCTCGAGCGCTGCCTCGCTGCGGCTGACCGGGTGATCGCGCTCGCCGACGGCGCGATCGTTTGCGACCGCGACCCAGGCGGATTCCTCGAATGGGCGGCCGTGCAACGAACCCGCCCTGCAGACGCCGGGCGCGCGGCTGTTCGGCGACTCGGTCTTGCTCCGCCGCCAACTGGTGTCAAGCAGGCGCGCGCGACGCTGCGCCGCGAGGGGCTGCTGCCGCTCGCTGGCTCCTCGCCGGAGCCCGCGGCGTCCGGAGCGGCATAAGCGGCGCGTCGCAGGCTGGTTGAAGCGGGGGAGCGGCAGACCAGAACCCGCGCTCGAGCTACGCGGCGTCTGGCATGAGCTACGCGACGGGCCCGCGATCCTGCGCGGTCTCGACATACGCCTCGAGGCTGGCGAGAGCACGGTCCTGATGGGACGCAACGGCGCCGGCAAGTCGACCCTCCTGCGCCACGCCGCGCGGCTGCTGGAGCCGACCCGCGGCAGCGTCCGTAGTGCCGGCCGGGTGGCACTGCTGCTGCAGAACCCCGGCGACTACTTCCTGCATGAGCGCGTCGACGAGGAGGCGCCGGCGGCGGCGCTTGGGCTCGTCGGTCTCGCCGCGCTCGGCGCGCGCCATCCGCGCGATCTCTCCGGGGGCCAACGCCAGCGCCTGGCACTAGCGATCGTGCTCGGCGGCGAGGAGCTGCCGGCTGTGCTCGCGCTCGACGAGCCCACCCGCGGGATGGACCGCGCGGCCAAGCTCCAGCTCGCCGGCTGGCTGCGCGAGCGCGCCGAGCAGGGCTGCGCGGTGCTCGTGGCTACGCACGACGCCGAGTTCGCCGCCGAGTTCGCCGGCCGCGCCGTGCTGCTCGCCGATGGTCGTGTGATCGCCGACGGGGCGATTGCCGAGATTCTCTCCGGAGGCTGGTACTTCGCGACCGAAACAGCACGCATTCTCGACGGTGCTCAGGGTGTACTGCGACCCGAACAGGGGGCAGCGCTGCTGCGTGCGAAAGCCGCTGCAGACGAGTCCAGCCCGTGGCGCCTGGTGGCGGGGGAGGCACCGTCGTGAGCTGGCAGCTCGCATCCTTTGTGCTCGTGCTCCTCGCGCTGGCGGCTGCCTTCTGGTGGTATGAGCGCTCACGCCCGCCGGCCAAGCTGCTGGCGGTCGTGGCGACGCTCGCCGCGCTCGCCGCGCTCGGACGAGACGCCTTCGCGGCCGTGCCCGACGTCAAGCCGATCACCGCGATCGTGCTGGTCAGCGGCCTAGCCTTCGGCGCAGGTCCCGGCTTCGCCGTTGGCGCGATCTCCGCGCTCGCCTCCAACATCCTGCTCGGCGAGGGTCCCTGGACGCCCTGGCAGATGCTCGGCTGGGGGATCGTCGGCCTGCTCGGCGCCGCACTCGGCGCCGTCGCTCCCCGTCGCCTGCCGCCAATCGTGCTCGCGCTCGCATGCGCAGCCGCGGCGGAGCTCTTCAACCTGATCCTGGACCTCTACACCTGGACCGGCACCGGCAGCCACATCGCTCGCCGGCTTCGGAGTTGTGCTCGGCACGGCGCTCGCCTTCGACATCACCCACGTGGTCGCGAGCTTCGCCTTCGGGCTCGCCTTCGGACCGGTCCTGCTGCGCATGCTCCTGCGCGTGCGCGACCGGCTTGAGGTCAGCTGGAGCCCCGCGTCGCCGGCCGCCAGCGTCCCGATGTGCCGCCGCATCTGGTCGGGCTTTCGCTGCGTTGGCGCTGTCTGCTCGCGTTGCCGGCACTCGCGTTCATTAGCGGCAGTGCCCACGCCGCGCAGAGTGCAAGTCAGAGCGCGGCCGTCGCGGACATCGCGCGCGCTGGACATCGCCCGCGAGCTCGCCTTTCTCGCACGCGCCCAGAACACCGACGGCGGCTTCGGCGCTGCGCCGGGGCAGACCAGCAGCGAGCTCTACACGGCGTGGGTCGGCGATGGGCCTCGCCGCCGCAGGGCGCGACCCGCTGAGCCTGAGCCGCGGCGGGCACACGGTGCTCGATGCGCTGCGCGGCGAAGCGGCGAGCCTGCACGGGGCGGGCGACCTCGAGCGCACGATCCTCGCGCTGCGCGCCTGCGGGGTCTCCGTGCGCTCCTTTCCGGGCGGCGATCCCGTCGCGCGGCTGCTGCGCACACACGGCCGCGACGGCTCCTTTGGGCACCTCGCCAACCTCACCGCCTTCGCCGTGTTCGCGCTGCGCGCCGCAGGCTACAGCCCCGTCAGCACGCCCGTGCGCGCGGCCGGCGCGCTGGCTCGCGCGCCAGCAGGAACGCGACGGTGGCTTCGGCTTCGCAACGCAGGGCGCCGGCAGCGACATCGACGACACGGCCGCGGTGCTGCAGGCTGCTGCTCGACGCCGGCATCGCACGGAGCCCTCCCCAAGCGTGCCGTGGGCTATCCTGCGCGCGCGCAGAACCTCGACGGGGGCTACCCGCAGAAGCCGGGGGGCTCTCGAACGCCCAATCCACGGCCTGGGCGGTGCAGGCGCTTAGCGCTGCCGGACGCAACCCGGATGGCGTGAAACGCAAGGGCAGCCGCTCCCCGGTCGCCTACCTGGAGAGCCTGATCGCCCCTGACGGGAGCGTGCGCTACTCGCGCACCGGCGCACAGACGCCCGTCTGGGTGACCGCCCAGGCGCTCACCGCGCTCGCTCGCCGCTCATTCCCGATCGATCCCATTCACGCGCACAAGGCCACACACGCGGCTGCGCTCCGCGCCGTATCCGCACTGATCGGCGCGTTGCACTCATCGGCGCTGGGGCTGAGGCTTTCAGCCGCCCTTTAGCAACCGCCCTACCCTTGAGAGCATGCAGGGACACGCCTACAGCGCCGCAGCCGTGCGCCCGCAGCCGCGTCGGGCAGCTCACGCTGGTCCTCCACACAGGGCGCGCTGGTGATCTGCGGCCTGTGTCTGGCGGCGCTGACGCTGCTGTGGTTCGTGGCCGAGCTGATCCCAGCCGTGCAGCTCAAGGATGCGGTGCTGCTTGACGACCTCACGCGCTTGGACAAAGGCTCGGTCGACTGGTTCGCGGGTCACCTCCTGCACCTGCTCGACCCGGCGCTGTTCATCCTCTGGGCGATCGCGCTCGTGGCCTTCGCGCTCGCCGCGCGAGCGCCCGCGCACGGCCCTCGCGATCGCAGCGGTGATGGCGCTCGCGCCGTTCAGCATCAGAGACGCTCAAGCCGCTGCTCGCCCACCCCCACGACAGTGTCGGCTCGGTCTTCATCGGGCCGCCTCCTGGCCGAGCGGGCACGCCACCGCTGCGGTCGCGCTCGCGCTGTGCGCCGTGCTTGTCGCGCCCGCACGGCTGCGTCCGTTGGTTGGCTGCTGGCGCTCGTGTTCTCGGCCGCGGTCGGCATCTCGCTGCTGATCCTCGCCTGGCACATGCCCAGCGATGTGCTCGGCGGCTATCTCGTTGCGACCTTCTGGACGGCGCTCGCGGTCGCTGGCCTGCGGGCTGCGGAGCGCCGCTGGCCGACGAAGCACTCGCGCGCCCGTGGAGCTGAGGACAGGCGTCTAGGAGGAGGGTGCCGCGGCGCCGCTGCCGTGTGCGCCCGGGCTCCACAGCGGCTCTGAGCCCCCGCCTCGCCGGGTGCGACGTTGGCGGCGCGGCTGAGGATGAACAGCAGGTCCGAGAGCCGGTTCAGGTAGCGCACGACCTCGGGGTTGACCTCCTCGCCGACCGCGATCGTGCGCCGCTCGGCGCGGCGGCAGACGGTGCGGCAGACGTGCAGGTGGGCAGCCGCCGGGGTGCCGCCGGGAATCACGAACGAGCGCAGCGGCTCGAGCGTGGCGTTGACCTCGTCGCAGGCCTGCTCGAGCCAGGCGGTGTAGTCGGGCCGACGCGCAGGCGCGTCGCGCTCGGATGCGCCGTCGGAGGCTCGCGCGGCGGGGCACCGACAGGTCGGCGCCGAGGTCGAGCAGGTCGTTCTGCACGCGCCGCAGCCACGCGGCGAATCGCTCGGGCATGCCCGGGCTGCAGCAGCGCCACGCCGATCGCAGCGTTCAGCTCGTCCACCGTGCCGTAGGCCTCGACGCGCGGATGCAGCTTGGAGACCCGGCTCATGTCGCCGAGGTGGGTCTCGCCGCCGTCGCCGAGCTTGGTGTAGATGCGGGTCAGGTTGACGGTCATCGCAGCTTCGAGTTTCGCACACCGGGCCGCCGCTCATCCGTGGGATCGGATACGTTCTCGCACCTCGATGCGGATCGGCGTTCCGAAGGAGACCGCGGCGGGCGAGCACCGGGTGGCGCTCGTGCCCGAGGTCGTCAGCAAGCTGAAGGCCAAGGGCCTCGACGTCGTCGTGCAGAGCGGCGCGGGCGCGGACGCCCTGCTGACCGACGCCGCCTTCGCCGAGGCCGGCGCGCAGATCACCGCCGACGCGGCCGAGGTGTGGGGCTGCGATGTCGTGCTCACGATCGCCCCGCCCGACCCGCAGGCGATCCGCGGGCTCGGCTCGGGCTCGATCCTGATCGGCTTCCTCGCGCCGCTCACCAGCCCGCAGACCACGCGCGCGCTGGCCGACGCCAAAGCCACGGCCTTCGCGATGGAGGCGATCCCGCGCATCTCCCGCGCCCAGGCGATGGACGCCCTGTCCTCGCAGAGCAACGTCGCCGGCTACCGCGCCGCGCTGCTCGGGCGCCGAGGAGATGGGCCGCTTCTACCCGATGCTGATGACCGCCGCCGGGCACGATCCCGCCCGCCAAGGTGCTGGTGCTGGGCGTCGGCGTCGCCGGGCCTGCAGGCGCTCGCCACCGCCAAGCGCCTGGGCGCGCGCACGACCGGCTATGACGTGCGTCCCGAGGTCGCCGAGCAGGTCGAATCGCTCGGCGCCCAGTGGCTCGACCTCGGCCTCGAGGCCAGCGGCGAGGGCGGCTACGCGCGCGAGCTGACCGAGGAGGAGCGCGCGCAGCAGCAGCAGGCGCTGACCGACGCGATCAAGGGCTTCGACGTCGTCATCACGACCGCGCTCGTGCCGGGCCGCCCGGCGCCGCGGCTCGTGACGGCCGAGGCGGTCGAAGGCATGAAGCCGGGCTCGGTGATCGTCGACCTCGCCGGCGAGGCGGGCGGCAACTGCGAGCTGACCGAGCCGGGGCAGACGGTCGTCCGCCACGACGTCAAGATCGTCTCGCCGCTGAACCTGCCCGCGACGATGGCCGAGCACTCCTCGCAGCTGTTCGCGCGCAACGTGCTCGCGCTGCTCGAGCTGTTCGTCGGCGAGGACGGCGCGCTGCAGCTCGACTTCGACGATGAGATCGTCAAGGGCGCCTGCGTGGTGCGCGACGGCGAGATCGTCAACCCTGGAGCCAAGGCAGCCGTGGAGGCAGCGCAATGATCCTCGCCAGCACGCTCACGACCAACCTCGCGATCCTCGTGCTCGCGGGCTTCATCGGCTTCGTCGTGATCTCGAAGGTGCCGAACACGCTGCACACGCCGCTGATGTCCGGCACCAACGCGATCCACGGGATCGTGCTGCTCGGCGGCCTGCTGGTCGTCGGCCTGTCCGGCAACGGCACCTTCAACAAGGTCATCCTCGTGATCGCGATCGCCTTCGGCACGATCAACGTCGTCGGCGGCTTCCTCGTCACCGACCGCATGCTCGAGATGTTCAAGTCCAAGCCGAAGCCGCACGGGCGAGGACGAGGAGAAGAAGCTCGTGAGCAGCGTGCCGCTCGCCACCTCCTTCCTGCAGGACCAGAGCTTCCTCGACGTCCTCTACATCGTCGCCTTCGCCCTGTTCATCCAGGGCCTGCGCGGCCTGTCGGGGCCGACGACCGCGGTGCGCGGCAACCGCATCGCGGCGGTCGGCATGGCGATCGCGGTGATCGCGACGCTGCTCAACCCGAGCGAGGGCAACTGGGCGCTGATCGTGATCGGCGTCGCGCTCGGCACCGCCGTCGGCGTGCCCGCGGCGCGCCAGGTGAAGATGACCGCGATGCCGCAGATGGTGGCGCTGTTCAACGGCGTCGGCGGCGGCGCGGTGTTCCTGATCTCCTGGTCTGAGTTCCGCCTCATCAGACGGCTTCACCGCACACCCCGACCTACATCGCGATCTTCTCGCTGTTCGCGGCGATCGTCGGCTCGGTCTCCTTCTGGGGCTCGAACATCGCCTTCGGCAAGCTCCAGGAAATCATCCCCGGGCGCCCGATCACGCTCGGCGCCGCCCAGCAGATCGTCAACCTGGCTGCTGCTGTTGCTCGCGCTGGCCTGCGGTGTGGCGATCGCCTCCGGGCGAACACTCCGAAGCGCTCTTCATCGGCATGCTCGTGGCTGCGGCGCTGCTCGGCAACGCCGTCGTGCTGCCGATCGGCGGCGCCGACATGCCGGTCGTGATCTCGCTGCTGAACGCCTTCACCGGCCTGTCCGCGGCCGCGACCGGGATCGCGCTGAACAACCCCGCGCTGATCGTCGCGGGCATGATCGTCGGCGCCTCCGGCTCGATCCTCACGAACCTGATGGCGGTCGCGATGAACCGCTCGATCCCCGCGATCGTCGCCGGCGGCTTCGGCGGCGGCGGCGCCGTCGAGGGCGCCAGCGGTGCGGGCGAGCACGCGGGCACGGTGCGCTCGACGAGCGCCGCCGACGCCGCGATCCAGCTCGCCTACGCCAACCGCGTGGTGATCGTGCCCGGCTACGGCATGGCCGTCGCGCAGGCCCAGCACGCGGTGCGCGAGCTGACCAAGGAGCTCGAGAAACGCCAGGTCGAGGTCAGCTACGCGATCCACCCGGTCGCGGGGCGCATGCCCGGGCACATGAACGTGCTGCTCGCCGAGGCCGACGTGCCCTACGACCAGCTCAAGGAGATGGACGACGCCAACCCCGAGTTCTAGCCGCACCGACGTCTCGCTGGTGATCGGCGCCAACGACGTCACCAACCCGGCCGCCAAGAACACGCCCTCCTCGCCGATCTACGGCATGCCGATCCTCGAGGTCGCCGACAGCCACTCGGTGATCGTGATCAAGCGCTCGATGAACCCCGGCTTCGCGGGCATCGAAAACGAGCTCTACTACGACCCCAAGACCTCGATGCTGTTCGGCGACGCCAAGTCGGCGGTCAGCGAGATCACCGCCGAGCTCGCGCAGATCTAACCCGACCGCTCTGCGAGACTGCGCTGCGTGATCGAGCGCAGCCAGGCCCTGGCGGCCCTGAGCGAGGACGAGTTCGACGTGGTCGTCGTCGGCGGCGGCATCACCGGCGCCGGCGTGGCGCTCGACGCCGCCACGCGCGGCTACAGCGTCGCGCTGCTCGAGCGCGCCGACTATCGCCTCGGGCACCTCCAGCCGCTCGAGCAAGCTCGTCCACGGCGGCCTGCGCTACCTGCAGAACTTCGACCTCGGGCTCGTGCGCGAGGCGCTGCTCGAGCGCCAGCTGATGGTCGCGCTGGCGCCGCACCTCGTGCGCCCGCTGCCGCTCGTGGTGCCCGCCTTCGACGGCGCGCACCCCGACCGCCTGGTCGGCGTCGGGCTGAACCTCTACGACGTGATGTCGCGTCGACGCGGCTGCGCGCGCGCCGCGGCCGGCGCGGGCAGGGGGGAGCGCTGCACAGCCGCGGCGCCGGCGGCAGGCGAGGAGAGCGAGTCCTGGAGCCCCGAGCGCCACCGCGTGATCTCCGGCGAGGAGGTGCTCGAGCTGCTGCCCGCGCTGGCCGCGCGCGAGCCGACCAGCGGCTATCTCTTCTACGACTGCCAGACCGACGACGTGCGCCTCGTGCTGACCGTGCTCGGCGAGGCCGAGCGCTTCGGCGCGGTCTGCGCCAACCGCCTCGACGTCACCGGCCTGCTCGAGCACGACGGCCACGCCGCAGGGCGTGCGAGGCGCTCGACGTGCGAGAGCGGCGGCGCGCTTCGAGGTGCGCGCCGCCAACGTGGTCAACGCGACCGGCGTGTGGGCCGATCGAGCTGCGCCCGCAGGAGCTCCACGAGGAGGCCGAGCTGCCGCGCATCCGCCCGAGCCGCGGCACGCACATCACGATCCGCCACGAGGACCTGCCGCTGGTCGGCGGCGCGATCGTCCCCGCCGGCGCAGGGCGCTCGATCTTCGCGCTGCCCTGGCTCGGGCACACGCTCGTCGGCACGACCGACAACGACTACGAGGGGCCGCTCGATCACATCCAGCCCTCCGCCGATGACGTCGACTACCTGCTCGACGCGGTCAACGAGTTCTTCGGCAACGAGCCTCGGCCCGGGCGATCTGACCGGCGCCTTCGCGGGCGTGCGGCCGCTGATCTCCACCGGGCGACCCGAAGAAGTCGGTCGACATCTCGCGCAAGGCCGAGCTGTATGAGACCTCCTCGGGGATGATCACGATCACCGGCGGCAAGCTCACCACCTGGCGGCGGATGGCGAAGATGACCGTCGACCGGCTCGTCGAGCGCGACGCGCGCGACGCGCCCTGCCGCACCCACGAGATCCCGCTCGGCCAGGCGATCGCCGCCGAGGAGCTGCCGCGCGTGGAGGGCGTGCCCGAGCGATCTCCTACGAGGCGCTCGCCGCGCGCTACGGCCACGCCGCCCACGAGGTGCTCGCGCTCGCGGCCGAGCGCGGCGAGCTCGCCCAGCCGATCGTGCCCGGCCTCCCCGACCTGCTCGCCGAGGTCGCGCTCGCCGCCCGCCACGAGCAGGCGCGCAGCGATCGGCGACGTGCTGCTGCGGCGCACCCGCCTCGGGCTGCTGGCGGCGCGCGAGCTGACCTCGCACCGACGGCGCCGCCGCCGGGGCGCGGACCCGGTCCAGCGCGTGGGGGACGTGCTCGCGCGTGAGCTCGGCTGGGACGCGCCGCGCGTCTTGCGCAGGAGCTCGAGCGCTTCGCCGCGCGAGGCCGCCGCCGAGGGCATCGTCGCCGAGACCGCCCGCGCGCTGCCCGACGGCAGTGAGCACCTGCCGCCAGCGATGCCATGAGCGCGCCCGTGCGCAGCCTCCGGGCCGGCGATCTCGCAGCTCGAGCTCGGGCCAGCGGCCGCTGCTGATGGGCATCGTCAACGCCTCGCCGGACTCCTTCAGCGACGGCGGGCTGCACGTCGGTCTCGATGCACAGCTGGCGCTCGCCGCGCGAGCTGCTCGCGGCAGGCGCCGACATCCTCGACATCGGCGGCGAGTCCGCCTCCACGGGCCGCCCGCCTGTCGCGGTGCAGGAGGAGATCGAGCGCGTCGTGCCGCTGATCGAGCGCGTCGCCGGCGAGCTCGGGGCGCTCGTCTCGGTCGACACCTACAAGCCGGCCGTTGCCGCGCGCCGCGATCGCCGCCGGGCGCGAGGATCGTCAACGACGTCAGCGGCCTGCGCGATCCCGCGCTGGCCGAGCGTCTGCGCCGAGAGCGGCGCCGCGCTCGTGCTGATGCACACGCGCGCCGCACCGCGCGAACGCCTGCAGGACCCCGACCTCTACGGCGACGATCGTCGACGAGGTGCTCGCCTTCCTGCGCGAGCGCATCGAGCTCGCGCTCGCAGCGCGGCGATGCGCGCCGAGCAGCTGATCGCTCGATCCCGGGCCCGGACTTCGCCAAGACGCCCGCCCAGACGATCCGCCTGCTGTGCGAGCTCGAGCGCCTGCACGAGCTCGGGCGCCCGCTGCTGATGGCGATCTCGCGCAAGGACTTCATCGGCGCGCTCACCGGCGCGCTCGCCGCGCGAGCGCCTGGCGGGCACGCTCGCCGCGCTCGCCCACGGCGTCGAGCGCGGCGCGCACATCTTCCGCGTGCACGACGTGGCCGCCGCCGCCGACTTCCTGACCGTGCGCGCCGCGCTCGCCGGCGAGCTCGAGCCGCGCAGGGATCTGGCTCTGGGCGAGGAAATCCGCTACGACAGGCTGCCTGCCGAGCGTCAGCCAAGCGCTAGGCTGCAGGTCATCAACGGGTGCCGGCCGCTGTCCAACGCGGCCGGACGCCAACCGCCCCTCCACGACGAAAGAAGGAACACAACATGGCCGTACTCGAGCGCTCCGAGCTGGAGGCAAGCCCTCTCGCCGACCTGCACGCGATCGCCGACCAGATCGGTCTCGACGGTTTCAGGCGGCTGCGCAAGGCCGACCTGATCGACGCGATCCTCGGCGAACCGGCGAAGTCCGCCGACGCCGCCTCCGACCGATGACGAGGAGGAGCGTCCTGCCCGTTCGCGGCGACGCCGCTCGACCCGCTCGCGTCGCCCCAGCGCGGCAGCGAACGACAGCGAGGACTCGGCGGACAGAGGACACCGACGCGGAGACCGAAAGCGAGGAGCGAGACTCCGAGCGCCCGCTCGAACGGCACCCGCAGCAGGCGGACGAGTAGCGAGCTCGCGTAGCGGCTCGCTCCGAGCACTGGCGCGAGCAGAGACGCAGACCGTGGGCGGAGACGCTGAAGCGCGACGCTCCCAGCGATGCGGCCGCACGGATCGCCGCGGGCGTGGTCGAGGTGCTCGGCAACGGCTCGGCCTTCCTGCGCGTCGACCCGCCCGAGCCCTCCGACGATGACGTCTACATCTCCGCCGCCCAGGTGCGCCGCTGCGAGCTCGTCTCCGGCGACCGCGTCACCGGTCCCGTGCGCACGCCGCGGCGCTCCGAGCGCTACCCGTCGCTGGTCCGCATCGACACGATCAACGGCGCCTCCGCCGACGCGGTCTCCGACGGCGCGCGCTACGAGGATCTGCCCGGTCGCCTGGCCGAGCGAGCGCCTCGCGCTCGACTCCAAGGACCCGACGCTCGAGGCGATCGAGTGGCTGACGCCGCTCGGCCTCGGCTCGCGTGCGGTGATCGTCGGCGGTCGCGCACGCCGGCAAGACCGAGACGCTGCGGCGCCTGCTCGACGCGCTCAGCGGGCGCGAGGAGCTCGAGCTCAGCGTCGTGCTGGCGGGCGTGCGGCCCGGAGGAGATCGCAGCAGTGGCAGGAGGGGCCCGTGGCGCCCGAGCGCCGCGCTCAGCTTCGCCGCCTCAGCCGACTCGCAGGGCCAGGCGGTCGAGCGCGCGATCGACGCCGCCAAGCGCGTTGCGGCTCGCGGCGGGCACGCGGTCGTGCTGATCGACAGCCTCGACGGCCTCAACCCGCACGCCGCGCGCAAGGCGCTCGCAGCCGCGCGCAACCTGCGCGAGGGCGGCTCGCTGACCGTGATCGCCACCGCTTCACGTCCCGTTCGGCGGCGAGACGACCGTGATCGCGCTCGACCCCGCGCTCACCTCCACCGGCCGTCAGCCGATCCTCGACCTCGTCGCACAGCGGCACGCTGAAGCTCGAGCTGCTCGTCGGCGAGGACGGCGCCGAGGCGATCACCAAGGCCGCGCGCCGCAGCGGTAGAGGCGGCGCGGCTAGCGCTTGGTAGGCGACCCGGCCCCAGGAGGGCTCGGGCGCCAGCTCGATCGGCTCGCCGCTGCCAGGCAGCGCCGGGTCGGCGGGCTGCACGTAGGCGAAGCTGCCGGTCTGCTCGTCGAAGGCGACGCTGAGCTCGCCCTCCTTGACGCGCTGGTCGAGCCAGGCGCCGCGGAAGACGAGGCGGCGCAGCCAGTGCACGAGCGAGCGCTCGGCCGGGCCGACGAGCTCGGGCCAGCAGTCGTTGACGTGCTCGCCGAGCGCCGAGGCGGGCTCGAGGATCTCGCCGTTGACCGCGAGGTTGACGAGGTCTTCGAGCTCCTCCTCGCCGAGGCGGCCGCCGACGAAGCCGAGCTTCAGCGCGGCCTGCTCGCAGCGCTCGGAGAAGTCCGTCTCGTTGAAGGTGAAGCGCAGCTCGCCGTATTCGAGGACGAAGTGCTCGCCGGAGTCGTAGTTTTCGCGTCGCGCTGTTTCCATAGCCAATATCCGGGTCGTCCTGACCCCGGCTCGTCGGGATCATAGCGTGGTTCCTGCATTCGCTGTTGCGATGCATGGGATTTTGCATCGGCCCGGCGTCGGGGGACTTGATCGCTGGAGCGGCGTTCCCAGCGGGGCCTATATACGCTGCGAGCAGTGGCACGGCTGAGCCAACACGGGCTGAAGCGGGTTCTCGGTACGAGTGCCCTCTTCTCGACGGCCTACGGCAACGTCGGCTCCTCGATCTACTACGCGCTCGGCCTTGTCGCCTCCTACGCGCTGGGCCTCACGCCGATCGTCTTCCTGATCACGGGCGTGATCTTCTACCTGACCGCCGCCACCTACGCCGAGGCGACCGCGATGTATCCCGGAGGCGGGCGGCTCCTCGAGCTTCGCGCGTCACGCCTTCAACGAGCTGTGGTCCTTCTTCGCGGCCTGGGCGCAGATGCTCAACTACACGATCACGATCGCGATCTCGGCGTTCTTCGTGCCGCACTACCTCGGCGGCCTGTTCTGGCCGGCACTGCAGCACGGGCCGGGCGATGTGCTCTTCGGCATCGGCGTGGTCGCGATCCTGTCGGTGATCAACGTCGTCGGGGTCAAAGAGGCGGCGGGGCTGAACATCCTGCTCGCGGTCACTGACCTCGCCACGCAGCTCCTGCTGGTGGTGGTCGGCATGGCGCTCGTGCTCTCACCGCACGTGCTGATCGGACAACGTCCACCTCGGCATCGCGCCGAGCTGGAAGAACTTCCTCGTGGCGATCCCCGTGGGGATGATCGCCTACACGGGCATCGAGACGATCTCGAACATGGCCGAGGAGGCGCGCGATGAGACGAAGACGATCCCGAAGGCGATCAAGGCGGTCGTGGCGGCCGTGTTCGCGATCTATGCGGCGCTACCGATGGTCGCGCTCTCGGCGCTGCCCGTGCACAAACAGGCCAACGGCAGCTATACCTCGCTGCTCGGTACCGACGAGGCCCACGGCGGCTTTGCCGGCGATCCTGTGCTCGGGATCGTCAAGCACCTGCATCTCGGCGCATTGCAGTCCGCGGGTGAGATCTACGTGGGGATTCTCGCCGCCACGATCCTCTTCATCGCAGCCAACGCGGGCATCATCGGCGCCTCGCGGCTGGTCTACTCGATGGGCCTGCACCGCCAGGTACCCGACCGCCTCAGCCGGCTGCACCCGCGCTTCTCCACGCCCTGGATCGGGATCCTGCTGTTTGGCGGCGTGGCCTGCCTGACGATCATCCCCGGCAAGGCCGAATTCCTTGGCAACATGTACGCCTTCGGGGCGATGCTCTCGTTCACGATCGCCCACCTCTCGGTGATCCGCCTGCGCATCAAGCAACCCGACGTGCCGCGCCCCTATCGTGGTCCCGGCACGCTCAACGTCGCGGGTCGCCCGCTACCGGTGTTCGCGCTGCTTGGGATCGCGGGCACGGGCCTGGCCTTTGTGACCGTCACGATCCTGCACTTCGACGTTGCGGCTGCCGGGGTCTTCTGGCTGGCGCTCGGCATGGGCCTTTACATCGCCTATCGCAAGCAGCACGGCCTGGATCTGCGCACGACGACCCGCACCCCGCGCCACGAGCGCCCTGCCGACTTCGAGGAGCTCGAGTACAAGACCGCGCTTGTGCCGATCTTCGGCGATGACGTGAGCGCTGCCGCATTCAAGGGTGCGGCCAAGCTGATCGGCGAGACCGGCGTCGTCTATGCGATCTACGTTTTGCCCGTGCCGAGCCAGCTCTCGCTGGAGGCGGGCCTTGAGGAGGAGGAAGCACACGGGCGCTCGGTGCTTGAGAGCGCGCGGATCCAGGCGCGTCGGGCGGGGACCAAGATCCACACGGGCCTGATCCGCACGCGTAACCCGGGGGCCGCGCTCGTCGAGGAGGCCGAACGCGTCGGCTGCGATGTCATCTACTGGTCGACGATCCACGCGCCGGCAGGTGAGCAGCGCGTCGGCCCGACCGCCGTCTATTTGCTCAGCAAGCGGCCCTGCCGGGTGATCATCGAGACCGAGACGCGCCCCGAGGCGCCGCGCGAGCGCGTAGCCGTGCCGGCCTAGGCGATGGCCGGCGAGCGGATTCTCGTCTGCGACGACGAGCCGCAGATCCGTCGCGCGCTCAACTTGATCCTGCGTGACGCGGGCTATGAGGTGCTGCTGGCCGCCACCGGCGAGGAGGCCCTCGACACCGCCGCGCTCGCCGGGCCGCACCTGGCGATCGTCGATCTAATGCTGCCCGACCAACACGGCATCGAGATCTGCCGCCGACTGCGCGAGTGGAGCGAGATCCCGATCCTGATCCTCTCTGCGATCGGCGATGAGCAGACCAAGATCGAAGCGCTCGACAACGGCGCCGATGACTACGTCACGAAGCCCTTCGGGTCGGGTGAGCTGGTGGCGCGCGTAAAGGCCGCGCTAAGGCGCGCCGGGCGTGATCCCGCCGAGCCCCGTGTGGTCGTAGGTGCCCTGACCGTGGATCTCGCCGCCCGCTCGGTGTGGGCCGGTGAGAACGAGGTGCATCTGACCCCGATCGAGTTCGCGCTCTTGCGCGTGCTTGTACTCAACCGCGGCATGCTGCTGACTCACCGCCAGTTGCTGAGCGAGGTCTGGGGCCCCGAGCACCTGGACGCGACGCCGCTGCTGCGCACGCACGTCGCGAACCTGCGCAGCAAGCTGGCGGCCGCCGGCGCGGACCCGGTCGCGATCCGCACCGAGTCGGGTATTGGCTACCGCTTCAGCGGCTAGCGGTCTTTGCGGAATCTTCATGTCTGATCGCCCGATCTTGATGTGGGCTTGACGGGGCCGCGCCTAGCCTGCTGTGAATGGCACGCCTAAGCGAGCATGGTCTGCGCCGCTCGGTCGGCGTCTCAGGACTGTTCGCCACGGCTTACGGCAACGTCGGCTCCTCGATCTACTACGCGCTCGGTCTGGTGGCTGCGCACGCGCTCGGCCTGACGCCGCTCGTCTTCATGTTTGCCGGCGGCCTGTTCGTGTTGACCGCGAAGACGTATGCCGAGGGCGCTGCGATGTTCCCAGAAGCCGGCGGCTCCTCCTCCTTCGCGCGCCACGCCTTCAACGAGTGGGTCTCATTCTTCGCCGGCTGGGCGCTGACGCTCGACTACATCATCACGATCGCGATCTCGGCCTTCTTCGTACCGCACTACCTCGGCGCCTTTTTCCCCGCCCTCACGCACAACCCCGGCGACATCATCGGCGGTCTCATCACGATCGCGTTGCTCGCCGCGCTCAACATTCGCGGCCTCGGCGAGTCGGCCAAACTAAACCTGTTCCTCGCGATCGCCGACCTCTGCACCCAGGTGCTGCTCGTGCTCGTCGGGGCGGTGCTCGTGTTGAATCCCTCGCTGCTCGTCAACCAGGTCCACCTCGGGACGGTCCCGAGCTGGAAGGAGGTGATCTTCGCGCTGTCGGTCGCGATGGTCGCCTACACCGGGATCGAGACCGTCTCGAACATGGCTGAGGAGGCGAAGGACCCCGGGCACGACGTGCCCAAGGCCGTGAACCTCGTGCTGATCGCGGTGCTCGGCGTCTACGCCGGCATCTCGGTCGTCGCGCTCTCGGCGCTGCCCGTGGTCAACGGACGGCTATGCCGGCCGATTTCTCCACGGCGCTGGGGACGACCTTCGAGAACGACCCCGTGCTCGGCATCATCTCGCGCCTCGGCCTGCACGGGACCGTGCTGCAGATCGCTCGCGACTACGTCGGGGTGCTCGCCGCGACGATCCTCTTCATCGCCACAAACGCCGGGCTGATCGGCATCTCGCGCCTGTCCTGGTCGCTCTCAGAGCACCGTCAGCTACCGAGCATCTTCTCGCGGCTGCACCCGAGCTTCCGCACGCCCTGGTTCACGATCGTGTTCTTCTCAATCCTCGCGGGCGTACTGATCCTGCCGGGCGAAACGAGCCTGCTCGGCAACCTCTACTCCTTCGGCGCGATGCTCTCCTTCACGACGGCGCACGTCGCGGTCGTCGCGCTACGCATCCGCGAGCCCGACCGCGAGCGCCCCTATCGGATGCCCTGGAACGTCCGCTTCCGCGGCAACCAGATCCCGATGACCGCGGTGCTCGGGGCGATTGGTACCTTCGCGGCCTGGTGCGCTGTGGTGGCGCTGCATCCCGAGGCGCGGACGATCGGCATTCCCTGGATGGTCATCGGTATGGGGGGCTACGTCTGTATCGGCGCAGTCAGGGACTCGACGCGAGTAGCCGCCACAAGATCGCGCGGCCGGAGCGCCCGGCGGACTTCGAGGAGCTTGAGTACAGGACCGCGCTCGTGCCGATCTTCGGCGACGACGTCTCCGCGCTGGCGCTAAAGAGCGCCGCCAAGCTGATCGGCGCTGAAGGCGTGTCTACGCGATCTACGTGTTGCCTGTGCCTAGCCAGCTCTCGCTCGAGGCCGGCCTTGAGGAGGAGGAGGCGCATGGGCGCTCGGTGCTCGAGAGCGCGCGGATCCAGGCGCGCCGGGCGGGGATCAAGATCCACACGGGCCTGATTCGCACGCGCAATCCCGGGGCGGCGCTCGTCGAGGAAGCCGAACGCGTCGGCTGCGAGGTCATCTACTGGTCGGCGATCCACGCACCCGCGGGCGAGCAGCGCATCGGTCCGACCGCCGCCTACCTGCTCAGCAAGCGACCCTGCCGTGTGATCATCGAGACCGAGAACCGCGCGCCGGTGCGCTCCGAGCGCTCGCTCGCGCCTGTCTGAGTCGTAGGTGATCGTCAAGCCGTTGTGCCCGCTACAGTCGAGCGCGTGACGATCCAACGCATGGATCACGTGGGCATCGTGGTCGAGGACCTCGCGGCCGCGACGGCCTTCTTCGTCGAGCTCGGACTGAGGCTGCAGGGCGAGGGCCGGTCGAGGGCGCTTGGGTGGACCGTGTGGTAGGGCTCGAGGGCGTCCAGGCAGAGATCGCGATGATGGAGACCCCCGACGGTCACGGACGGATCGAGCTCGCGAAGTTCCACGCGCCACCAGGCCCCGACGGCGACCCTCACGCACCCGCGAACACCCCGGGTATCCGCCATGTCACATTCGCAGTAGATGACCTCGACGCCGTCGTCGCCAGGTTGCGAGCCCGCGGTGCGGAGCTAGTCGGCGAGGTGGAGCGCTACAAGGACAGCTATCGGCTCTGCTACATCCGCGGCCCGGAGGGGATCATCGTCGAGCTGGCCGAAGAGATCGGCTGAGCTCAGGCCCCGAGCGCGGAGCGCAGCGCCTCCTCGAGATGAGGGTGGCGGAACTCATAACCGAGCACGAGCGCCTTGGCGGGCACGACGCGCGCGCCGGTGGTGACGATCTCGGCCATCTCGCCGTAGAGCACTCGCAGCGCCAGGCCCGGTACAGGAGCGAGCGCCGGGCGTTGCAAGACCTGGCCGAGCACACGCGAGAAGTCGCGGTTGGGCAGCGGTTCCGGTGCGGTCGCGTTGATCGGGCCGCTCCAGCGCTCGTCCTCAAGCGCGGCGAGCATGATCCCGACTAGGTCCTCGCTGTGGATCCAGGGCATGTACTGACGTCCACCTGCGACCGGCCCGCCGACGCCAAGTCGGAAAGGGGGCAGCATCTTCGACAGCGCGCCGCCGGAGGAGTCGAGCACGACGCCCGTGCGCACCGCCACGACACGTAGGCCGTGCTCGCGCGCGCGTGCTGCCTCGGCCTCCCACTCGACGCACACCTGTGCGAGGAAGTCGCGGCCTGGGGGTGCGTCCTCGTCGAGCGGCTCCTCGCCGTGGGGACCGTAGAAGCCGGTCGCCGAGGAGCTGATCAAAACGCCGGGGCGCTCGCCGAGCTCGGATTGCCCGGCTAGTCGCAGGCCCTCGATTAGGTTGCGAGTGCCCTCTATGCGGCTTTCGCGGATCGCGCGCTTGACGCGCTCGCTCCAGCGCTGTGCCACGGGCTCGCCCGCGAGGTGGATGACCGCTGTCGTGGCCGACCAGTGCCTCTGGCGGTGCCGCTTCACTCATTAGATCCCAGCCGAGCGCCTCGACCTCGCCGAGCTTCTCGCGGGCGCGCGCCGGATCGCGCGTGAGCACTGTTACCTCGTAATCGTGTGCCCGCAGCGCACCTACGAGCTGCGGGCCGATCAGCCCGGTGGCGCCGGTAATCGTGATGCGTCGCGGCGCTCACACCGTGCCCGTCGCCCGACGCCGTGCTCGGGGTCAGCGTGTCGCCGTGCGCGAAGCCGACCTCGTTGCCAGCGAGCGCGACGCCTGCAGCGCGCGCCTGGTCGGCCACCGCGGCCGCGACCGCCGGCGCTACGTCGCGATTGAAGACCGAGGGGATGATGTAGTCCTCGCGCAGCTCGCGCTCATCGACGATCGCCGCAATTGCGCTGGCGGCGGCCATCTTCATCTCCTCGGTGATCGTCGGCGCACGCACATCGAGCGCGCCGCGGAAGATGCCCGGGAAGCAGAGCACGTTGTTGATCTGGTTGGGGTAATCCGAGCGTCCTGTGGCCATGATCCGCACGTAGGGCGCCGCCTCCTCTGGGTTGACCTCGGGGTTTGGGTTGGCCATCGCGAAGACCATCGCGTCGCTGTTCATGCGCGCGAGCGCCTCGGCCGGCATCACGCGTGCGCCGGAGACACCGATCAACAGGTCCGCGCCGTCGATCACGTCTGCGGGCCTGCCGGCGCGGCATTCGGGGTTGGTCGACTCCGCGAACCAGCGCTTGATGGTGTTCATCGAGCCGTCGAGGTAGTCCTCGCGGTGGATGTGCAGCGCCCCGCGCGAGTCGGCGCCGATGATCTTGTGCACGCCGGCCGCGAGCAGGATCTTCGTGACGGCGATGCCCGCGGCGCCGAGCCCGATCACGAGCACGTTGAGGTCCTGCAGGTTGCGGCCGGTCAGCTTGACCGCGTTCAGCAAGGCCGCCAGTACCACCACAGCGGTGCCGTGCTGATCGTCGTGGAAGATCGGGATGTCGAGCTCCGCCTTCAGGCGATCCTCGATCTCAAAGCAGCGCGGCGCTGAGATGTCCTCGAGGTTGATGCCGCCAAAGCCCGGCGCGATTCGCTTGACCGTCTCGACGATCTCATCGGCGTCGGTCGTATCGAGGCAGATCGGGAAGGCGTCGACGCCCGCGAACTCCTTGAACAGGCAGCACTTGCCCTCCATCACGGGCATCGCTGCGCGCGGGCCGATGTCGCCGAGGCCGAGCACCGCCGTGCCGTCGGAGACGACCGCGACCGTGTTGCGCTTGATCGTGTACTGAAAGGCCTTGTCCGGGTCATCGGCGATCGCCAGGCTGACGCGGGCGACGCCCGGCGTGTAGGCCATCGAGAGATCGTCGCGGGTCTTCAGCGGGTGCTTGTTGTGCTGCTCGATCTTGCCGCCGACGTGCAGCAGGAAAGTGCGGTCGGTGGTGTCGATCACCTCGGCGCCTGGCGACAGCGTTGATCGCAGCGAGGATCTGCATCCCAGTGCTTGCGCCCGGAGGCGTCGACGACGATGTCGCGCAGGCTGTGGCTGCCTTCGACCTCGACCAGGTCGACCGCGCCGACCATGCCACCCGCCTCTCCGATCGCGGTCGTAACGAGCCCGAGAATGCCTTGGGAATCCTCGAGCTTGACGCGGATGGTGAGGCGATACTGCGCGCTTGGGGTGGCGCTCACGGGTCGGGACTCCTAGGTAGTTTGGCGGCCGGGATCTTAGGAGGTATGGGCCTGCAGTACATGTTCCGAGTTTGCGGACGTCCTGGCGGCGACCGCGTGTCGCTGCTCATAGAGTGCTCGAAAGATGGCTTCCAAGACCACAGCCGACGAGCGGCGATTGTTCCTGATCGACGGGCCGAGCCTTGTATATCGGGCCTTCTTCGCGCTGCCTGAGTCGATCGCGACCTCGACCGGAATTCCCACGAACGCGATCTTCGGCTTCGCCTCGATGCTCGTGAAGATCGTCACCGAGCATGGTGTTTGCCCGACGGTCGTCGCCTGGGATGCCGGCACTTCGGGGCGTAACGAGCTGTTCGCCGACTACAAGGCCCAGCGCCGCTCGCGCCCGGACCTGCTCAAGCAGCAGTGGCCGGCGATGGAACCACTGGTCGAGGCCTTCGGCTACAGCAACGTGCGCGTTGAGGGCTATGAGGCAGACGACGTGATCGCCTCGCTCGCGCAGCGCGCGCTCGCGGCCGATCCGCCCGTGCCGATCATGATCGTCACCGGCGACCGCGACGTATTCCAGCTGATTGATGAGCGGGGTCTCGTGAAGGTGATGGCGACCGCGCGCGGGATCACCGATACGAAGGTCTACGACCGCCAGGCGGTAATCGACCGCTACGGCATCCCGCCGGAGCTGATCCCCGATTTCTACGGCCTAAAGGGCGATACCTCCGACAACATCCCCGGCATCCCGGGGATCGGCGACAAGACCGCCAGCGAGCTGATCCAGACCTATGGGACGCTCGAGGACGTGCTCGCGCATATCGATGAGATCAAAGGCGCCAAGCGCAAACAGAACCTGCTCGAGTACGCCGAGGACGCGCGCATCTCAAAGCAGCTCGCGACCGTGCAGCGCGACGTCGCGGTCGACTTCGACATCGCTGCCGAGTCGATCCGCGAGCCAGATCGCTCGCGGGTGCGGGAGGTCTTCCGGCAATACGAGCTGCGTGACCCGCTCAGACGCCTGGAGGAAGCGCTCGGCGACCCGGAGGTTGCCGCGCCGACTTCGGCTGCCGAGGTCAAGCTCAGCGGACGAGTGCGCGCCGGTACGCCCGCCGATCTCGCGGGACTCGGAGCGGGTGCGGATGAGCTCGCGCTGATCGTGCACGAGACCGAGACACCCGAGGGCGAGCTGTTCGCCGAAGGGCCGCCGTGGCGCTTCGCCGCGGCCGTCGCCGCCGGCAAGGGGGCCGAGGTGCTGGCAGGCGACTGCGATGGGCCGGAGCAGGTGGTGGCGGCACTCGGCGAGCGCTCCGTGATCGCGCACGACGCCAAGACACTTGGGCTCGTGCCGCCCGGTCTTACGCACGACACGCTACTGGGCGCCTTCCTGCTCGAGCCCGCCCGCCGTCGTTTCCCGCTCGCCGAGCTCTGTGAAGAGCGTGGTCTCGCAAGCGACGTTGCAGATCCGCTCGCTGCGGATGCGCTGGCGCTGCGTGCGCTTGCCGCCTGGCAGCGTGAGCAGATCTCCGAGCGTGGCCTTGAGGGGGTGATGAGCGACATCGAGCTGCCGCTCGTGGCCGTGCTGCGCGAGATGGAGCTGCTTGGCGTGCGTCTGAACCTCGAGCGCCTGGCTGAGATCAGCGGACGCGTGCGCGATGAGTTGACCACGCTCGAAAAGGAGATATTCGCGCTCGCCGATGAGGAGTTCTTGATCTCCTCGCCTCAGCAGCTCGGCGAGATCCTCTTCGAGAAGCTCGGGCTCTCGCGCAAGCGTCGCGGCAAGACCGGCTTCTCAACGGACGCGCGCGTGCTGCAGGCGATCCGCTCCGAGCACGCGATCATCCCGAAGATCGAGCGCTGGCGCGAGCTCTCGACCCTGGCGAAGACCTATCTCGATGTGCTGCCGCACGAGGTCGATACGAACTCGCGCATCCACACCACGTTCCTGCAGGCCGGTGCGCAGACAGGGCGCCTCGCGAGCACGAACCCGAACATGCAGAACGTCCCGATCCGCACGCCGCTTGGGCGCGAGATCCGCGGCTGCTTTGAGGCCGAGGAGGGGAGGGTGCTGATCTCCGCGGACTACTCGCAGATCGAGCTGCGCGTGCTCGCCAACGCCGCCGATGAGCCGGTGCTGAAGGAGATCTTCGTGCGCGGTGAAGATGTGCACACGGCAACCGCCTCACAGGTCTTCGAGGTCGCACCGGACGCGATCGACCCGGGAATGCGCTCGAAGGCGAAGATGATCAACTACGGGATCGTCTACGGGCTCTCTGATTTCGGCCTCGCCGACCGACTAAATATCCCGCGCGAGGAGGCCAAGGAGTTCATCGACGCCTACCTCGGGCGCTTCACGCGGGTCGCTGCCTTCATGGCCGAGACGATCGAGCAGGCCAAGCAGCAGGGCTACGTCACGACGCTGTGGGGCCGGCGGCGGCAGATCCCCGAGCTGCAGGCACGCAACTACCAGGTACGCACGCTCGGCGAGCGGCTAGCGGTCAACACCGTGATCCAGGGCACCGCCGCCGACATCATCAAGCTCGCGATGATTCGCACGCACCACGCGCTCGCTGCGTTGGGACTACAGACGCGACTGCTCTTGACGATCCACGATGAGCTGCTGTTCGAAGGGCCGCCCAGCGAGGCCGACGCGGCGAAGGAGCTCGTCGAGCGGGAAATGTGCGCGGTCTGGGATCGCGACCCGCCGCTCGCCGTCGATGCGGGTGTCGGGCGCACCTGGCTGGAGGCCAAGTGAGCCGCGGGCTCGCGGTGCTCATCGGCGTTGGCGCCGGCTGCCTGGTCGGGATGCAGGCGCCGATCAACTCGCGCCTGGGAAAAACCGTCGGCAGCCTGCAAGCGGCGAGCTTCTCCTTCCTCGTTGGCACCGCCGTGCTGCTCGTGATCGCGGCGTTTGTGCGCGGTGGGCTCGGCAGCCTCGGCCAGGTCGGCCAGGTGCCCTGGTGGGCGCTCGTCGGCGGCTTGCTCGGCGCCATCTATGTGACCGTCGCGCTTGTCGCCGTGCGGACACTCGGTGTGAGTGGCCTGACCGCTGTCACGATTACTGGCCAGCTCGCGATCTCGGTTGCGATCGACCGCTTCGGGTTGCTCGGCGTTACGCGCCAGCCGGTTGGCCTGCCGCGCGTGCTGGGCGTCGTGTTGCTCCTCGCCGGTGCGCTGCTCGTAGTCCGTAGGTAGCTCAGCCGAGCGCTGTGCGAAAGCCCTCGCGCCAGCTCGTGTGCGCCAGAGTCCAGGCGAGCTCGCGCTTGGCCAGCGCGTTGCTTGCGCCCTGGCCGGCGGTCATCACCCCGACGCCGTAGCTGCCGGCCGCGAGCCGCGCGAGCCACGCGGGCACTTTGCGCGGGGGCCGCGCGCCGAGTGCCTGCGCGAGCGTAGGGAGCCACTCTGCGGCGGGCGCAGGCTCATCATCGACGATGTTGTAGGCCGCCGGGCCATCGGCGGCGAGCGCGGCGAGCGTCGCCTGCGCGGCGTCCTCGATGTGAACAAAGGACCACACCCCTGCGCCGCTGCCCACGATCGGCAAGCGCCGCCGGCGGATGTCCGTCCCCATCGAGCCCTCACGCGAGATCGCGCTGCCGGGGCCGTAGAAGTAGCCGTAGCGCAGCACCACGCCGCCAGCATCGAGCACAGTGCGCTCCAACGAACGCACGGCCTCGGCGGAGCGCTTGAACGACGCGGGCGGCTCGCTCACAAGCGGGTCCTGCTCGCCGTGCAGCGTGCCGGGCGGCCCCGGCTCGTAGACGAAGGCGATGCTCTGCGCGACGATCTTGCTCGCACCGGCGCGTTGCGCTGCGCTGACGAGAATGCGCGTTCCCTCCGTGCGCAGGCGGTCGTTGAGCTCGAAATCGCGCGTCTGCGTGCGCGGGTTGATGCGCGCGGGGATCGAGGTCAGCTGGTGCATAACCGTCTCGGGCTGCGCTTCGGTGATTGCGCGCTCGACGCCCTCGGCGTCGAGCGCGTCGACGATCGCTGCCTCAGCGCCCGCCGCGTGCAGGGTTGCGGCGCGCGCCGGCGAGCGTGTCATGCCCGTGACCTCGTGTCCCGCGGCCACGAGCAACGGGACGAGCGGGCGGCCGATCACGCCTGTGGCTCCAGCCAGGAAGATCCTCATATGGGTGCTCCTCTCAGGATGCGGCGAGGGCTGGCTCGGCAGACACAGACTCGGGCACGATGCAGACCGTGTCCTCGCTGAAGCCCGCCGGGGTCATGTCGAAGGCGCTGTTGAAGCGTGCGCGCATGTTCTCCAGTGCGATCACGTTCGTGAGCTCGACCAGCTGGCGCTCGTTGAAGTGCTCGCGCAGTTGTGCGAACAGCTCGTCGCTGACGCGTGCCGGCGTGCGGCTCATCGCGCTCGCATAGTCGAGCACGAGCCGCTCGAGCTCGCCAAACTCGGCGCTCTCGCGATAGCTGGGGAGGGCGAGTAGCTGCGCCTCTGAGACACCCGCCTGCTGGGCGAGCGCTGAGCCGATGTCGCAGCAGAACTCGCAGTTGACGAGCGCAGCCGCCTTCAGCTCGGCGAGCGCCTTCAGCCGCTCCTCGACGTGGCCCTGTTTGGCCGTCGCCTGCTCGAAGGCTCCGTAGCCGACTAGTAGTCCGGGTGCGTGGCCGTAGACACCGACAGGGTCGACGTCACGGCCGACCTTGCGCTTGGAGAGTCGGTAAAGGACGCGCAGCAGCGGCGCTGCGCCACGAATGGGAGCTCCCTCGATTCTGGTCATCGCTGTACCTCCGGGGTTCGCATGGACTCGCGCGCGAGCCACATCAAGAGCAGCGTCGAGAGCGCGAGTGAGATGAAGTCGGCCGGTCCGAGCCAGCCGGGATGGGCCGCACCTATGTCGGCTAGGTGATTGATCGCGTGCAGTCCGAACTGCAGCGCCACGCAGCAGAGCACGGGCGTGCGCCAGCTCGCCCGTTTGACGGAGATCGCGAGCGCCGCGCCAAAGGCGAGGTTGAAGGTCGCGGTGTCGCGCAGATAGTGGTCGTTTTGGACACCGAACGGGCCGATGTCCGAGAAGAAGGTGTGCGGTGCAAAGACCATTAGCGCGGCGATCGCGAAGTGGTAGGCGGCAAACACGATCAGGCCGATGCGCAGTGTTGACATGGTCGCTACTCTACCCCAAGGTGGAACCCAAAAAGTGACCAGTTCCGTTCAAGAATCGGGTACCAGTCAGGGTCCTGAGCTGCTGATCAAGCTGCGTGGGGGACGTCGTCGCGCGCAGCTCGAGGATCGGCTGCGCGAGCTGGTGCGCAATGGCACGCTTCCCGCCGACGGCCCGATGCCCTCATCACGCGCGCTCGCAGCCGACCTCGGCGTTTCGCGGCGGCTGGTCGTCGACGCCTACGCGCAGCTTTCGGCCGAGGGGTATCTCGTCACGCGCCCCGGCGCGGGGACGTTCGTGGCGGCTGCCAGCCCTCACACGCGTGAGGCGCCTGCGCCGGCAGCCGCTGGCGCGCTGCAGTTCGACTTCTTTCCAGGCGCCCCCGACCTCGCCTCGTTTCCGCGCACACTGTGGTTGCGCACGCTGCGCGAGGTGCTCGCTGCGGCGCCGCCGCAAGCCTTCGCCTATCCCGATCCGCGCGGCGCGCGCGAGCTGCGCTGGGCGCTCGCAACCTATCTGCGCCGGGTACGTGGCGTGGTCGTCGAGCCCGAGGCGATTGTGGTCTGCGCCGGCGCCAGCCAGGGCCTTGCGCTAGTCGCCCGCGCGCTGCTGCGGCAGGGCATCGACACGATCGGCGTCGAGGACCCCGGGCTGCCCCCGCACCGCGCGCTGCTCACCTATGCAGGCATCGAGGTGCAGGGCGTGGCGGTCGACGAGGCGGGAATCGAGGTTTCAGACATTCGCGCGCCGGTGGTCGTGGCAACGCCCGCGCACCAGTGCCCGACCGGAGTTGTGCTCTCGCCAGCGCGGCGCCTCGCGCTGATCGAGTGGGCGCGCGCTGGTGGTCTCGTCATTGAGGACGACTACGACGCGGAGTTTCGCTACGACCGCGCCCCGCTCGGGGCGCTGCAGGGCTTGGCGCCCGAACACGTCGTCTACCTTGGCACGGCCTCAAAGACGCTCGCACCGGGGCTGCGCCTCGGCTGGCTGGTGCTGCCCGAGTCGCTGCGTGGTTCCGTCGCCGAAGCCAAGGCGATGGACGATCTCGGGTCCTCGACGATCGACCAGCTCGTGCTTGCGCGCCTGCTCGAGACTTCCGCCTACGACCGCGAGCCTGCGCAAGGCGCGGCGACGCAACCGCGCGCGCCGCGATGCTCTGATCGCAGCGGTGGCGAGGCATCTGCCGGGGGCGCGTGTGAGCGGCGTCTCCGCCGGTCTGCACGCGCTCGTGCGCCTCGAGCGGCCGGTGTCAGTGGGTGAGCTGATGGCGCGCGCCGCGGAGCGCTCCGTCGGCGTCTATCCGCTACCGCTGCACATTATCGCGCTGCCGGAGCAGGCAGACGCGCTGGTGATGGGCTACGCCAACCTCTCTGAGCCTGCGATCGAGGAGGGTGTGCGCCGGCTCGCGGCTGTTCTCGCAGAGCTATAGGAGGATGTCCCGATGACTGCACACGAGCCAGCATCCACGCCATCTCGGGCTCGTCCGGGGGCCCGTCCCGTGCCAGGGCGCCGCCTCCCGGGCGCGGTTCCCTTGGCGCGATTGGCGGCGCGCACAGCGCCCTCGGGAGCACGCCGCATCGCGCTCGCTCCGCGGGTCGGCTCGGTGGCAGAGATCCGCGAGGCCAAGCGCACGCTCGTGGTCACCTTTCGCCGCGACGGTACGCCGGTGCCGACACCTGTATGGGCCGCCCACGCAGGCGGCGCCTTCTATGTCCGCTCCGAGCGTTGCGCAGGCAAGCTCAAGCGCCTGCGCAACGACGCGCGCGTGCTGCTGGCGCCATGCACGGTGCGCGGCAAGCCTTTGGGGGCACCGCTGGAGGCACGCGGCTACCTCGTCGCGCACGAGGATGAGTTGAGCGCTGAGCGTGCGCTCGCCGAGCGCTACGGGCTCGGGCGCGAGTGCTTCGAGCGCACGATGGACATCTTGCACATCGAGATGTGTTACCTGCGCTTCGAGCCCGGCGCGTGGGGAGCGGGAGTCGCTTAGGCCGGAGCGCTGATCGGCTCTGGCCGGACCGCCGCCCGCCGCGGGCCGACAAAGGAGGGCGGCGCGATCGCGAGGTAGTGGTTGAAGGCCCAGCGGGAGAGCCGTCGGCTCTCGAAGGAGCGGGTGACGGCGGTCGTGGCGCGGCTTGGCGTGATCTGGCCGATCATGCGCTGCACCGCGAGCAGCCAGCGAAATTTGCGCTCGTGCGCGTCAGAGAAGTCGCCGTAGCGGGTCAGCGCCTGCTTGCGCGTGGTCTGTCCGGCGAGGACTGCGCGCAGCTCGCGTCCGCAGGCCAAACCGAAGTAGATCGCGGTGCGAATGCCCTCGGCGGTCAGTGGGAGACAGTGCCCGGCCGAGTCGCCGGTGAAGAACACGCCGTCCTCGACCGCTCGGCGGAGCTGGTGGGGGATCCAGTTGCCCTGGTAGCCCTCCGGCGGCAGCCCGAGCTCGGCTGCGAGGCGGACCGTTGGCTCCTTGACGTGGTGCGCGGGCCAGAAGGAGCCGATGCCGACGCGCAGCTCATCGCCGGCGGGGAAGTTCCAGCCGTAGCCTGCGCGGATGTAGCTGGAGTCGAGCCACAGTTCCATCTTCTCGCCGTGTCCGGGCGGGTGCACCTCAAGGCCGCGCGAGAGGCGTGCGTTCGGAGGCTGAATCGGGGTGGCGTTGGAGAGCACGCGCCGCCAGCCAAGGCCGTCGACGATCAACGGCGCATGCAGCTCGCCGCGATCGGTCTGCACGACGTGTCCGCTGCGCCCGGTCACGGTCGCGGTCTCGAACTCGAGCTCGCCATCGTCTGCCTGGCCCCACATCGCGGCGCAGAGCTCGCGGTAGTCGAAGGTCGAGAAGGTCCAGGGCAAAGGCCAGCGCGAGGTGCGGTAGGGGGTGTGCACGGTCAGCTCGTCGAAGGTCTGGCGCAGCGAGCCCATCAGGTCGAGCGCTTCCAGCCAGCTCGTGGGGATGCCGCAGGCCGAGGTCTGGCGCTCGCCGATCTCGTAGCGGTCGATCATCAGCACCCGCGCACCCGCGCCGGAGAGCTCGCGCGCGACCGCCAGACCCGCGAAGCTCGCGCCGCAGATCAGCACGTCACAGTCACGCTCCAAGGGGGTGCGCAACTGTCCGCGCTTCGTCGCTCGAACAGGCATCTACCCGGCAATGATACGGCTGCGCTACGCTTCGGCCGGTGCAAACCTTGATGGAGAACCCAGGGGCTCGCGTTGTCGACGGGTCAAACGGCCTGCTGCTAGAAGTCGACGGCCAGATCGTCCCCAACTACGACGCCACCTTCCGCCCGATAGAGGAGGGCGAGGTCGTCACGGGCCACGTCGTCCGGATCGACAAGGACGAGGTCCTCGTCGACATTGGCTACAAGTCCGAGGGCGTCATCCCCGCCAACGAGCTTTCGATCCGCAAGGCCGTCGACCCGAACGAGGAGGTCCACCTCGGCGAGGAGGTCGACGCGATCGTCATGACCAAGGAGGACCAGGACGGTCGCCTGATCATGTCGAAGAAGCGCGCCCGCTTCGAGAAGGCCTGGCGCCGCATCGAAACCGCAGCCGAGTCCGGCGAGCCGGTCGAGGGCACGGTCATCGAGGTCGTCAAGGGCGGCCTGATCATCGACCTCGGCGTGCGCGGCTTCCTGCCCGCCTCACTCGTGGACATCCGCCGCGTACCGAACCTCGACGAGTACATGGGCACGAAGATCGAGACGAAGGTGATCGAGCTCAACCGCTCGCGCAACAACGTCGTGCTCTCGCGCCGCGCGGTGCTCGAGGAGGAGCGCAAGGAGGTTCGCCAGCAAATCCTCGACCGCCTGCAGCCCGGCCTCGTCGTGGAGGGGCAGATCTCCAACATCGTCGACTTCGGTGCTTTCGTCGACCTCGACGGCATCGATGGCCTGATCCACATCTCAGAGCTGTCCTGGTCGCACGTCAACCACCCGAGCGAGATTCTCAACATCGGCGACACCGTGAAGGTCAAGGTGCTCGACATCGACCGCGACCGCCAGCGCATATCCCTCGGCCTGAAGCAGACTCAGGAAGACCCCTGGCAGCGGATCGTGGACACCTACAACGTCGGCGATGAGCTCGCTGGCAAGGTCACGAAGGTCGTCACCTTCGGCGCCTTCGTCGAGATTCTCGACGGGGTCGAGGGGCTCGTGCACATCTCCGAGCTCGCTCCGCACCATGTCGAGAGCCCGCGCGAGATCGTCCACCCGGGCGATGAGATCCGCGTCAAGATTCTTGAGATCGACTCCGAGCGCCGTCGCCTGTCGCTGTCGGCCAAGCGCGTAGAGGACCAGCTGCTGCCTGTAGCTCGCGACGGTCAACCGGCGGGCGTGGTCGCATCCGAGCCAGCCGAGGGCGAAACGGAGGAGGGCGCGACGGAGCTCGCCGAGGCGCCCGATGCTACCCCAGAGATGGCCGCGGCAGTTGAGGTGGCGGACGCCGAGACGCCCGCCGCCGAAGCTGATGCGCCCGTCGCGGAGGCGCCTGTCGAGGTGGCCGAGCAGACTGACGCGGAGAGCAACGGCGCCGCAGAGGCAGCCGAGGCACCTGAGACGCCGGTTGCTGAGCAGCCGGTTGCACAGGACGAGGCGGCTGAGCCCGAGCTCAGCGCCGAGACCACTCAGCAGGACTGACGCGAGCTGAGCAGCAGCGAGCAGGCGGGGGTTGTGCCGCCTTTCGTTGGGCTGACTGGTGGGCTGGGCGCGGGCAAGTCGACCGCGTTGGCAGCGCTCGAGCGGCTTGGCGCAGCGGTGCTCTCGACCGATGCGGTCGTCCACGCGCTATATGAGGGAGACCAGCTGCGCGATGCGGTCATCGCGCGCTTCGGCCCTGAGGTCGCGCCTGCAGGTGTAGTCGATCGCGCTGCGATCGCGCGGCATGTGTTCGCTGATGAGCAGGATCGCGCCTGGTTGGAGGGGCTGATCTGGCCGCTGGTCGGTGCACGCGTGGCTAGCTGGCTCGAGTCTGTGCGTGCCCAGCAGCCACCGCCGCGCGCGGCGGTCGTCGAGACGCCGCTGCTGTTCGAGGCCGGCATGGAGGGCGTCTACGACGCCACGATTGCGGTGATCGCCGAGGAGGGCGTGCGCCGCGAACGTGCCGCGTCGCGCGGTCACGCGGTCGTCGAGGAGCGCACTTCGCGCCAGCTCTCCCAGGAGGAGAAGGCGAGCCGTGCGACCTTCGTGGTGCACAACGACGGCAGCGAGGAGCAGCTCGAGCAGGAGCTGTCGGCGATCCTTGACAAGCTAGGAGGATGAGCCAGCGCACGATCGGTACAGGCGTCGTGGTTGCGGCGCTGCTTGTCTGCGCGGCAGTTGTCCTGTCTGGCCTGCAAAGGGCCACGGACATTCGTGGGCTGCCGCTGAGCGAGACCGCGATCATCCGCGAACAGGCTGCCGCCAAGCATCTCGATCCAGCGCTGATCGCGGCGGTGATCTACGCGGAGTCCAAATTCGAACCCCGCCCCTCCTCAGCCGGAGCCCAGGGGCTGATGCAGATCCTGCCCGAAACGGCGCTGTATCTGGCGCACCTTTCGGGCGGTAGTCGCTTCAAGGCCAGCGACCTGGCCATGCCGCGCATCAACGTGGCCTACGGCAGCTACTACCTGCGCTACCTGCTCGACCATTACCACGGCAACGAGATGCTCGCGGTCGCCGCCTACAACGGCGGGCTCGCGAACGTCGATCGCTGGGTTGCGCGCGCGATCGAGAAGGGTGGGCACCTGACGACCGCCGGGATTCCTTTCCCGGAGACCCGCGAATACGTCCAGCGCGTGCTCAGCGCTCAGCGCGAATACCGCGCGACGTATCCCCGCGAGCTGGGTCTATAGCTCGCTACGGTAGGGGGGATGCCCGACTTCAAGCTCGACTCGGTCTTCACGCCGACCGCCGACCAGCCGCAGGCGATTGCCTCGCTAGCGGAAGGGGTGGAGCGCGGTGAACGCTTCCAGACACTGCTCGGCGCGACGGGCACCGGCAAGACGATGGCGATGGCCGGGGTGATCGAGGCGGTTCAGCGTCCGACGCTCGTGATCGCGCACAACAAGACGCTCGCGGCGCAGCTCTGCAACGAGTTCCGCACCTTCTTCCCGGATAACGCGGTCGAGTATTTCGTGTCCTACTACGACTACTACCAGCCCGAGGCCTACGTCCCGAGCCGCGACCTCTACATCGAGAAGGACTCGGCGATCAACCAAGAGGTCGACCGGCTGCGCCACGCGGCGACCGCGGCGGTGTTCGCGCGCCGCGACGTGATCGTGGTCGCCTCGGTCTCCTGCATCTATGGCCTCGGCTCGCCGGAGACATACGCGATGAACATGCAGATCCTCAAGCGCGGTGAGGTGCTCGACCGCGATCAGCTGCTGCGCAAACTCGTCTCGATCCAGTACACGCGCAACGACAGCGTGCTCTCGCGCGGGACCTTCCGCGTGCGTGGCGACACGCTCGAGGTGTTCCCCGCCTACGCCGAGACGGCCTTTCGCGCGACGCTGTTCGGCGAGGAGGTCGAACGCCTGCAGCAGTTCGACCCGCTCACGGGCGAGCTGCTCGAGGACGAGCTCGAGCACGTGGCGATCTGGCCGGCTACGCACTACAACGTCAAGGAGGGCACGATCGAGGACGGCGTGGCCGAGATCGGCCGCGAGCTAAACGAGCGCTGCGCGCAGCTCGAGTCCGAAGGCAAGCAGCTCGAGTCCCACCGTCTGCGCCAGCGCACGCAGTACGACATGGAGATGCTGCGCGAGGTCGGCTTCTGCTCGGGCATCGAGAACTATTCGCGGATCCTCGACGGGCGCCCACCCGGCAGCCGCCCCTACTGCCTGATCGACTACTTCCCCAAGGACTTCATCTGCTTCTGCGACGAGTCCCACCAGACCGTGCCGCAGATCGGCGGCATGTACGAGGGCGACCGCTCGCGCAAGCAGACGCTCGTCGACTACGGCTTCAGGCTGCCAAGCGCGATGGACAACCGCCCGCAGACCTTCGCTGAGTTCCTCTCGATCACCCCCCAGCTGCTGTTCGTCTCGGCCACGCCAGGCGAATACGAGCGCACCAACTCGACGCGCATCGTCGAGCAGATCGTGCGACCCACGGGGATCGTCGACCCCACGGTCGAGGTGCGCGAGACCAAGAACCAGATCGACGACCTGATGAACGAGGTACGCAAACGCGTCGATCGCAACGAGCGCGTGCTGGTCACGACACTGACCAAGAAGATGAGCGAGGACCTCTCGCAATACCTGCTCGAGATGGGCTTCAAGACGCGCTATCTGCACTCCGAGATCGACACGCTCGAACGCATCCAGATCATCCGCGATCTACGCCTTGGCGAGTACGATGTGCTCGTTGGCGTGAACCTCCTGCGCGAGGGTCTCGACCTGCCCGAGGTCTCGCTGGTCGCGATCCTCGACGCGGACAAGGAGGGCTTCCTGCGCGGGGAGACCTCGCTGATCCAAACGATCGGACGGGCGGCACGCAACGTCGACGGCACGGTGCTGATGTATGCCGACAAGGAGACCAAGGCGATGCGTGCGGCGATCTCTGAGACCGACCGCCGCCGCGAAATCCAACTCGCCTACAACGAGAAGCACGGCATTACCGCCGCAACGATCGTCAAGGGCATCTCCGACATCGCCGAGTTTCTACAGGCGGAGTCGAAGGTTCCGCGCGGGCGCAAACGGTCGGCGACGGCCCGGTCGCGTACGGCCAAGCGCGGGGCGGCCAAGGAGGGGGTGGGTGGGCTCGGTCCCTCTGAGCTCGAGCGGATGGTCGTGGAGCTCGAGGAGGAGATGATCGCGGCGGCTGATGACCTGCGCTTTGAGTACGCCGCGCAGCTACGTGACGAGCTGCGCGAGCTGCGCCGCGACCTCCAGGAGATCCGTTCCGAGGAACCGAGTGCGACCTAGCGCTACTAACCGCCGGGACATCCCCTAGGATGGCCGCCGTGGAGTTCGACCGCCAGGCAATCGAACGCAGAGACTTCCCGATCGCCCGCCGTGGTTATGACGCGGGCGCCGTCGATGCCCACCTGCGCGCGCTCGCGGCGGAGTTCGACGAACTTCAGCGCGCCGCGATCACGGGGGGCGCGGATATCTCGCTCGCCTCGACGGCGGGCAACCAGGTGCAGAGCATTCTCGCTGCTGCAGAGACGGCGGCTGCGGAGATCGAGCGCCACGCCCTGGAGGCCGCTCGGCAGGTCCGCGAGGCGGCCGACCGCGATGCCGAGCGGACCCGCGGTGAGGCGATCGAGAAGGCCCGTGCGCATGTCGCGGCCGTCGCACAGGTGGCGGCGAGCCTGCTCGAACGGGTCGGTTCGATGGATGGCGAGGTAAGCGGCCTGATCGAGAGCCTGCGCGCGGGTGCGAGCCGTCTGGCAGCCGATTTGCAGACGGTCGAGACGAACATGAGCGAGCTCTACGATGCCGCCGCGGGACGCGATCTTCCCGAGCCAGAACGTGGCGGTGTCTTTGAGACAGAGCTCGATGCAGCGCTTGCCGCTACGCCGCCGCCACCGGCCGCCGTACCGCCCCCTCGACCAGTGGCGCAGCCTGCCCAGGCCGAAGCGCCGCCGCCGGCACCCGCGGGGGGGACCGATCTCGATGGAGCGCGCCTGATCGCGCTGAACATGGCGCTCAACGGCGAATCCCGCGCCGACACCGAGCGTTATCTGGCCGAGAACTTCGAGCTCCCCGATCGGCTCGCGCTGGTCGACGAGGTTTACGCCGCCGTCGAGGGCTGAGCGCCGCAGCCCGGGCCGCGGGCACGGCCAGAAAAGGCGCAGTTAGCGAGACTTCGTGCAGGCGAACGTCTGTTCGTAGTCATATAGTGAAGTGAGATGGCCGCGGGCAACCAGATAGTCGTTTCCGGGGCGCGTGAGCACAACCTCAAGGACATCTCGCTGGAGCTTCCCCGTGATGCCCTGGTCGTGATCACGGGCCTGTCCGGATCGGGCAAGTCGAGCCTTGCCTTCGACACGATCTACGCTGAGGGGCAGCGCCGCTATGTCGAGTCGCTGTCGGCCTACGCGCGCCAGTTCCTGGGCCAGATGGACAAGCCCGACGTGGACGCGATCGAGGGCCTCTCACCGGCGATCTCGATCGATCAGAAGACGACCTCGCGCAACCCGCGCTCGACGGTCGGCACGGTCACCGAGATCTATGACTACTTGCGCCTGCTGTGGTCACGCGTGGGTAAGCCCCACTGCCCGATCTGCGGGCGCCCGATCGTAGGGCAGTCGGCCGAGCAGATCATTGACCAGGTGATGGAGCTCGCAGAGGGCACGCGTTTTATGGTGCTGGCACCGGTCGTGCGCGGGCGCAAGGGCGAGTACGGAAAGCTGCTCGACGAGCTGCGCGCAGATGGCTTCACGCGCGTGAAGATCGATGACCGCGTGCGCATGCTCGAAGAATCGATCGTGCTCGACAAGCGCTACAAGCACGACATCGCGGTCGTGGTCGACCGCCTGGTGATGCGCCACGACGTGCGCAAGCGCCTCGCGGACTCGATCGAGACGGCGGTCGGGCTCGCCGACGGGCTGCTCGAAGTCGAGATCGTCGGTAAGACGCAGGCCCAGGATGAGGTCGAGCACACCAAGGGCGCCAAGGGCACACGTGCACCCTCGGCTCAGATCATTCCTGGCGAGGCGCCTGAGCCGGGGACGATCTTCACCTTCTCTGAGCGTTTCGCCTGCCCCGAGCACGGCCCTTCGCTAGTCGAGCTCGAGCCGCGGATCTTCTCCTTCAACTCCCCCCACGGTGCCTGTGACCGCTGCACGGGGCTCGGCTCGCAGATGGAAATTGACCCCGAGCTGGTCGTACCCGACCCGTCGCTGTCGATCAGCGAGGGAGCGATCGCGCCGTGGGCCAACAGCGCCTCGAACTACTACGAGCAGGTGACCGAGGCGATCGCTGAGCTCTATGAGATCGACCTCGAGGCGCCTTGGGAAGATCTCAGCCAGGAGCAACGCGACGTGTTCCTCAACGGCACGAACGGCGAGCCGGTGCAGGTCACCTACCGCAACCGCTATGGGCGCCGCCGTTCCTACGCGACACGCTTTGAGGGGATCGTCACGAACCTGCAGCGCCGCTATCGCGAGACGGACTCCGAGTGGACGCGCGAGAAGATTGAGGAGTTCATGTCGCTGCGCGCCTGCCCAGCCTGCGGTGGCGCGCGCCTGCGTCCCGAGTCGCGCGCGGTGCTCGTGGGCGGGACGCGGATCGAGGACTTCTGCGCGCTCTCGGCAAGGCGGGCGCTCGAGTGGCTCGAGCAGGTCGAGCTCTCAGAGACCGACCGCCACGTCGCGCGCTTGATCGTGCGCGAGATCTCTGAGCGGCTGCACTTTCTGGAGAACGTCGGGATCGGCTACCTCTCGATGGAGCGCGCCGCAGCGACGCTCTCCGGTGGCGAGGCGCAGCGCATCCGTCTGGCGACGCAGATCGGCTCGTCGCTCGTCGGCGTGCTCTACATCCTCGATGAGCCCTCGATCGGGCTGCACCAGCGCGACAACTCCAAGCTGATCACGACGCTCGAGCGCCTGCGCGACCTCGGCAACACCGTGATCGTGGTCGAGCACGACGAGCAGACGATGCGCGCGGCTGACCACCTCGTCGATATGGGGCCCGGCGCGGGCGAACACGGCGGCCGGGTCGTCGCGCAGGGCACTGCCGCGCAGGTGCAGAAGGTCAAGGATTCACTCACCGGTCAGTTCCTCTCCGGTGCGCGCACGATCGAGGCGCCCGAGCGCCGCCGTACGCCCAGCGGCTACGTCGAGATCCTCGGCGCCAGCCAGCACAACCTGCGCGATATCGATGTGCATGTGCCGCTCGGCGTGCTGACCTGCGTCACGGGGGTTTCCGGCTCGGGCAAGTCGACGCTCGTCAACGACGTGCTCTTCAAGGCCGTCGCCAACCGCCTGCATCGCGCGCGGAAGCGTCCGGGTGCTCACCGCGCGATCCATGGTCTCGAGCAGCTCGACAAGATCATCGCGGTCGACCAGTCACCGATCGGGCGCACGCCGCGCTCGAACCCGGCCACGTACACGGGTTTGTTCGACGTGATCCGCGACCTCTTCTCGAAGACTCAGGAGGCGCGGGCGCGCGGTTACAAGCCAGGGCGCTTCAGCTTCAACGTCAAGGGTGGGCGCTGCGAGGTCTGCCGCGGCGACGGGCAGATCAAGATCGAGATGCACTTCCTGCCCGACGTCTACGTGCCCTGCGAACAGTGTCACGGCAAGCGCTACAACCGCGAGACGCTGGAAATCCGTTTCAAGGGCAAGTCGATCGCTGACGTGCTCGACATGCCCGTGGAGGAGGCGCTCGGCTTCTTCGAGCACATTCCCAAGGTGCGCCGCCGGCTGGAGACGCTCGACGCGGTCGGTCTCGGCTACGTGCGCCTCGGCCAGCCCGCGACGACGCTCTCAGGCGGCGAGGCCCAGCGCGTGAAGCTCGCCACGGAGCTCTCGAAGATCGCCACCGGGCGCACGCTCTACATCCTCGATGAGCCGACTACGGGGCTGCACTTCGCCGACGTGCAGCGCCTGCTCGAGGTGCTGCAGCGGCTCGTTGATGCGGGCAACAGCGTGGTCGTGATCGAGCACAACCTCGACATCATCAAGTCCGCCGACCGCCTGATCGACATGGGACCTGAGGGTGGGGAGGAGGGGGGCATGGCGATCGCCGTCGGCACCCCCGAGGAGGTCGCGGCCGAGCCCTCCTCGCATACGGGTCGCTTTCTGGTCGAGCTGCTCACGCCCGCCAGCTCGCCGCAGAGTGCCAAGAAGCCGGGCAAACCGCGCAAACAGCGCGCGAAGGTGGCGGCCGCCGCCTAGCGCGGGTCACCTGCGAAGCTGCAGCCGTGACCGAGACCGCTCGCCTGGCGCGCCTGTGGGCGCAGAAGTGGCGCTGGTATGAGCGCAATAGCCTGCCCTGGAACCGCGCGCGCATCCACTGGGAGCTGGCCCGCCGCGAGGCCTTTGCGCGCTGGCCGCTCGAGGGCAACGTGCTCGAGGCCCTGCGCGAGCGGCGTCTGGAGGTTGGCGCGGGCGTGCTGTTCGAGCCCGGCGTCTGGATCACGGCCCCCGGGCAGGCACGGGTCCGAATCGGCGCCGGCACCTTCCTGAACCGCGGCGTGATGGTCGCCTCGCACGAGCTAGTCGAGATTGGCGAGCACTGCATGCTCGCCAACGGGTGCTTCGTCTCCGATGCGAGTCATCGCTACGACGATCCCGATCGGCCCGTGACCTGGCAGGGCTTTGAGAGCAAGGGCCCGACCCGGATCGGCGACAACTGCTGGCTCGGCGCCAACGTGGTGGTCACGAGCGGCGTGACGGTCGGCAAGCGCTGTGTGATCGGCGCGGGCAGCGTCGTGACCAAGGACATCGAGCCCTTCTCGATCGCGGCGGGCGCACCTGCGCGTGTCTTGCGGCGCATCGAGTATGCCTCGCAAAAGGGATAGCTTCTCTGCCATGGATCTCTACGAGGCAATGCGCTGCGCGCCCACGAGCCGCAACTTCAAGGCGGACCCTGTGCCGCACGAGCTGCTGATACGCGCCCTCGATGCCGCGCGTTTCGCTCCCAGTGGAGGCAACCGCCAGGGTTGGCGCGTCGTCGTGGTCGAGGACCGCGAGCGCCGCACGGCGCTGCGCGAGCTGTATCTGCCGCGCTGGCGCGCCTACATGGAGCAGACCGGCGCTGCGCAGATGCTCGCCGATCCCGAGCGCTTCGACGAGCGGCGCGTGCGCATGATTCGCCGCGCTGACGAGTACGCCGCGCACCTGGAGGAGGTGCCGATGCACCTCGTGATCGGTGTGAGGCTCGAGGATCTTGCCGTGACCGACGCCGAGCTGCCGCGTCAAAGCATCGTCGGTGGCGCCTCGATCTATCCGTTCGTGCAGAACCTGCTGCTCGCGCTGCGCGCCGAGGGGCTCGCCGCGGCGATGACGACGCTGCTCGTGCCCGCCGAGCCCGAGGTCAAGCGGCTGCTCGAGATCCCCGAGGAGATCGCGCTCGCTGCGCACATCGGCGTGGGCTATCGCGCCGATGCCTGGCCCAAGCAGCTCTCGCGCCGGCCGGTTGAGGAGTTCGCCTTCTCCGAGCGCTTCGGCGAGCCGCTCTCCTAGACGCTTGAGGTGAGCTCCTGCCTGAGCTGGGCGAGCTCAGCCGGATCGATCGAGTAGCCATGCTCCGGCCCGGGATAGCGCCGCGCGCGCACGTCCGCGGCGTAGGCGCTGACGCCGTCGTTCATCTCCTGCTGGAGGTTGGCGTAGCGCTTCACAAAGCGCGCCCCGAGGCCGTCGCGGATACCGAGCAGATCATGGAAGACGAGCACCTGCCCATCGGTGGCCGGGCCGGCGCCGATGCCGATCACGGGGATCTCCAGGAGTGGCATCAGCTCCGTGGTGACCGCGCTTGGGATCGCCTCGAAGACCAGCGCGAAGCAGCCCGCTTCCTGCAGTGCGAGCGCCTCGGCGGCGATTCGTGTTGCCGCTGCTGCTGAGCGACCCTGCGCCTTCCAACCGCCGAGCGCGGTCGCCGTCTGCGGCGTCAGCCCGACATGGCCCATTACGGGGATGCCCGCACCGATGATCGCGCGTGCGCGACGCACCGAGGCCTCACCGCCGCCCTCGAGCTTGACGGCCTCACAGCCGGCCTCCTTGACCATCCGCATCGCGGTCGTGATCGCCTGCTCGTCGGAGACCTCATAAGAGCCAAAGGGCAGATCGCCGATCAAGAGCGGCGTGCTCAGGCCGCGGCGCACCGCGCGTGCCAGCACCAACATTTCGTCGAGATCGACCGGCGTGGTGGCGTTGTGGCCGAGCACCGTGGTCGCGGCCGAGTCGCCGACGAGCACCAGATCGACCCCGGCGGCCTGCGCTGCACGCGCGCTGGGGTAATCGTAGGCGGTGACCATCACGATCGGGTCGCCGAGGCGCTTCTTCTCGATCAGCAGCGGCAGGGTCATCGGCAGCGCGCCGGGATCTGCGGGGGTCTGGACGCTGGGTCGGCTGGACATTTGAGCTTCCTCTCTGATTACGGTTGACGCCCGCTCAGGAGAGCAGGGTCGCCACCTCGTCGTCGATCGTGATGATGCGGTTGGTGTCGGCCTCGACGTGCACGACGCGAGGCTCGTAGTGCTCCATCTCGGCGGTTTCATATGAGCCGTAGGAGATGACGATGATCGTGTCGCCGCGGTGCACAAGACGCGCGGCGGCGCCGTTGACGCACATCGCCCCCGAGCCGCGCTCGCCGGGGATCGTGTAGGTCTCAAAGCGCGCCCCGTTGTCCACGTCGACAACGTGGACCTGCTCGTACTCGAGGATGTCTGCGGCCTCGAGCAGATCCGGATCGATCGTGATCGAGCCGACATAGTGCAGGTCGCAGTCGGTGACCGTCGCGCGGTGGATCTTGGACTTGAGCATCACACGCTGCATGTGCTGAACGCCTTTCCTGGGGGCTGGGGGTCGGTGGGCCCCTCGTGCGCGGGGGTCAAGATCACGTTGTCGATCAGGCGCACCTCGCCGACACGCGCGGCCACTGCGAGCAGCGCTTTGCCTGCGAGTTCCTGGAGCGGCTCGAGCGTCTCGGGATCGACGAGCGCCAGATACTCGGGGTTCACCGCGTAGGGCTCCATCGCTTCGCGCGCCGCTGCGAGCAGCGCTGCCGCACAGCGCTCGCCATCGCGGACGAGATCTTCGGCAGCCTGCAGCGCACGGGGCAGCGCCAGCGCGCGCTCGCGCTCCTCGGCTCCGAGCAGTGCGTTGCGCGAGGACATCGCCAGGCCATCGGGCTCGCGCACGGTTGGCAGTGCCTCGATCCGCACCGGCAGGTTTAGATCGGTCGCCAGACGCTTGATCAGCAGCACCTGCTGGGCGTCCTTTTGACCAAAGAAGGCAACATCGGGGAGGGCCATGCACAAGAGCTTTGTCACGACAGTGGCGACACCGCGGAAGTGCTCAGCGCCGCGTGCCGCGCCCTCGAGACGCTCGCTGAGACCCAGGACTTCAACGCTCGTGGCGAAGCCCGCCGGGTAGACCTCCTCGACGGTGGGTGCGAACAACACGTCTGCGCCGGCCTCTTCGGCCAGCTCGGTGTCACGGCGCTCGTCGCGGGGGTAGCGATCGAGGTCGCTGCTCTCGTTGAACTGGGCCGGGTTCACGAACAGCGAGACCACGACCACATCGCACTGGCGGCGCGCGTGGCGGATCAGCGAGAGATGGCCCTCGTGTAGGGCGCCCATCGTCGGCACCAGCCCAATCGCGCGGTCATCGCGGCGGGCGGCGCTCAACACGGCGCGCAGTCCCTGCACGGTACGCACGGTCCTCATGCGCGGCGCGGGGTGAGGGTTGTCGGGCTCATTGGTCTCGGTCCAGTTCCCTTTGGATACCGGCGCGATTTCAGGTCAACGGGGCGCTTCAGCAGGTCCATCCCGATCGGATATCGATGACGGCCTTGATCCGATGATACCGCCGCTGAGCGCTGATGGGAAGGGCTTCAGCGATGGACATAGAAGGTTCGGCGCGCCGGCCGTCGAAGTCCAGCGCGTCCGTCAGCGATGCACGCAGAAAAGGGAGTGGCAGATGACACTGGCGCTGTTCTTCACCCAGCCTGAGACCTTCAGTGGCAGCTGGGTCGAATTGGTCGGCACGATCACCCTGATCACGCTGCTCGTCAGCGCCTACAAACACTTCGAATGCCACGTCTCCGGCTGCCACCGCGTGGGGCGCTTCGTACACGGGCACTACAAACTCTGCCACGTGCATCATCCGCAGGTGCCCAGCGACGGCAAGATCGCCAAGGAGCAGATCGACGCGGTCCGGACGCACGCCGCTCCCTGAGCGGCTCAGAACTTGGCCTGCTCACCAGGCGTCGACGTATGGGCGGCGCTTGCCTGGACGTAGCCACCACTCGCCGCTGCCCTGCTCGAACAGCGTTGAGATCCAGCGGTGCGAGTCGGCCGGGTCGATCACGTCGTCGATCTCGCCATAGGCGGCCATGTTGACGCCGCGACCGCGCTCGTAGGCGGCGGCTACGGTCGCCTGAAAGACGCGCTCGCGCTCCTCGAGGTCCTCGATCGCCTCGAGCTCGCGGCGCATGCCCAGGCGCACGGCCCCCTCGAGGCCCATCGCGCCGAACTCTGAGGTCGGCCAGGCGACCGTGAACTGGGGCACCTTGAAGCCACCGCCGGCCATTGCCTGCGCGCCGAGGCCGTAGCCCTTGCGCAACACGATCGTGCCAGTCGGCACCGAGAGGTTCGCGCCCGCGAGGAAAAGGCGCGCAAAGTGGCGCACGGTCGCGGTCTTCTCGGCGGCCGGCCCGACCATGAAGCCGGGCGTGTCGCAGAGGAACAGGATCGGCAGGTCGAAGGAGTCGCAGAGCTGCAAAAAGCGCGCCGCCTTATCGGCGCTGTCCGCGTCGATCGCGCCGCCGAGGTGCGTGGGGTCGTTGGCGAGCACGCCGAGCGGGCGGCCTTTGTGGCGCACCAGCGCGGTCAGCATGCCTGCGCCGAAGCCGTCGCGCAGCTCAAGCGCCGAGTCCTCGTCGAACAACGTCTGCACGATCCGTCGCACGTCGTAGACGCGCTTGCGCTGCTCGGGGATCAGCTCGCGCAGCCCCCTCTGCTCGGGAAGCGTGCCCGGGGCGCTCGGCCCGGCGAAGTAGGAGAGATAGCGCTTGGCGAGCGAGACCGCCTCGCGTTCGTCAGCGGCGCGCAGGTCGACGACACCGTTTGCGTGCTGGACATCGATCGGGCCGACCTCGCTGGGGTGGTGGACGCCGAGGCCGCCGCCCTCGATCATCGCTGGGCCGCCCATGCCGATGCTCGAGTCCTCCGTTGCGATCACCACGTCGCAGCATCCGAGCAGCGCGGCGTTGCCTGCGAAGCAGTAGCCCGCCGCGATACCCACGAGCGGCACGAGCCCGCTAAGCGAGGCAAACAGCGCAAACGCGCGGCAGTCGAGGCCCGCGACGATCGGCATATCGACGTCGCCCGGACGCCCGCCGCCGCCCTCGGCGAAGAGCACCACCGGCAGCCGGCGGCGCTCGGCGATCTCGAACAGGCGGTCCTTCTTGAGGTGGTTGCGCATCCCCTGCGTGCCCGCGAGCACGGTGTAGTCGTAGGACATCGCCACGCACTCGCGGCCCGCCACCTGGCCGAGCCCGGCCACGAGGCCGTCGGCGGGGGTGCGCGCGATCAGCTCCTCGCGCGAGCGGCGCTGCTCCTGGGCGGCGAACAGCAGCGGCCCGTACTCGACGAAGCTGCCCTCATCGAGCAGTTCGGCGAGGTTCTCGCGCGCGGTGCACCGGCCGTGCTCGTGGCGGCGCGCGACCGCCTCCGCGCGTGCCGCGTCCAGGCCGATCTCGTGGCGCTCACGTACGAGCCGCAGATCCGCGCGCTCCTCGCCCCGCGCGGTCGTATCCGTCTGCTCAGGCTCGCTCGTCTGGCCCGCTGCGCCGGGGGTGAGCGTGAGCAGCAGTTGGCCCTCCTCGACCGCATCGCCGATACCGACCGCCAGCTCACCCACGACCCCGTCGATCTCGGCCAGCACCTCGTGCTCCATCTTCATTGCCTCGAGCACCACCAGCGCGCTGCCCGCGCCGACAGCCTGCTCGCCGGCGAGCGGGAGCGCCACGACCACCCCGGCGAAAGGGGCGAGCACTGCGACGTCGGCTGAGGCGGACATGGCCAGATCATCGCTGACCGGGAGCTGCGGCGCTCACCGACTTATGCGGTCGGGCGTTGGTATTCCACGCAGAGGAACTAGCATGCCGCCCGTGTCCGCAGAGCAGAGCGACGGATCGCCCGAAGCCCGCCGCGAGGCGCTCAAGCAGGTGTTCGCGGAGGCGCGCAGCTGTATGCGCTGCCCGGAGCTTGCCGCCACGCGCAAAACGGTGGTCTTCGGTGCCGGCAATGCAGACGCGGAGTTGATGTTCGTCGGCGAGGCACCTGGGGCGAGCGAGGATGAGCAGGGCATTCCCTTCGTTGGGCGCGCGGGCAAACTGCTCGAGAAGCTGCTCGAAGAGATTGGACTTTTGCGTACAGAAGTGTTTATTGCAAACACACTTAAGTGCAGGCCTCCCGGCAACCGCGATCCGCTGCCGGTCGAGATCGAGAACTGCCAGGACTATCTGCACCGGCAGGTCGCGCTGATCCAGCCGACGGTGATCTGCACGCTCGGCAACTTCTCCACGAAGCTCTTGCGCGGCGACCCGACCGGGATCAGTCGCCTGCACGGCCAACCCGAGGTGCTCGTGCTCGGCGAGCGCGCCGTGCGGCTCTATCCGATCTACCACCCAGCGGCCGCGCTCTACACGCCGCGGATGCTCGAGACGCTGCGCGAGGACTTCGCGCGGCTGCCCGAGCTGCTCGCGCTCGGCGCCCCTGAGCAGCCGCCGCCGAGCCCCGCACAGATGCCTGAGCTGATCGAGTCTGCACCGACCCCCGCCGCTGCCGAGGATGATCAGCCCACAGCCGACCAGCTGGGCCTGTTTTAGGCGCTCTGGACGTTTGTTCTAGTCATCAGCAAGCCCTTAAATGCCTGCAAAGGAAGGGTTTCTAGGAGCTTGTCGAATAGAATTCCGCAGGTTCTAAAGTCGGTGGGTAGTAGTACCGATGAAGTTCCTGTCTCCATCCCTCCAGGAGTAACCGACCGGCCCGCGCCCCATTCTCCCGCGGGCCGGTCTCTTTAATGGCTCACTTTCCTACCGGGGAGCCGGCGGACAGGCTTTAGAGTCTCGGGGTGGCCCCACGCAGCGTTGAGACCCTCGGTCCGCTCGAGACCGAATCGCTCGGTGGTGAGCTTGCTGCCTTGCTGCAGGATGGTGACGTGGTGCTCGTGCGTGGCGAGCTCGGCGCCGGCAAGACCACGCTCGTGCGTGGAGCGGCTCGGGCGCTGGGGGTCAGCGACCCCGTGACAAGTCCCACTTTTGCGATCGGCAACCGCTATCGCGCCGATCGGGGTACGGTTTCGCACCTTGACCTCTATCGCCTCGAGAGCCTCGAGCAGGAGGATCCGGCTCTGCTCGATGACTATCTCGGGCCGGGCAGGATCGCCTTTGTGGAGTGGCCCAAGGACGGGACGCCTGAGCTCGCGGGCGCGCGCGTGAGCGTGACGCTCAGCCACCTCGGGGGCGATCGTCGAGCGATCGAGATCGACGATCTCGTGGGGAACGAGGCGGAGCGCGCTTGATCGTCCTCGGCTTCGACACCGCCACCGCATCGAGCGCCGTGGCCTTGCGCCTCGCCGATGGACGCACGAGTGAGGCTCGCGACGATCCGCCGCCGGGCGCGCATCCTGGCCACGCGACGAGTTTGTTGGATATGGCTCATGTCCTGCTCGGACAGGCGGGTCTCGGCTGGCGCGATCTCAACCGGATCGCCGCAGGCGTCGGACCGGGCACCTTCACCGGACTGCGCGTTGGCGTTGCCACCGCGCGTGGTCTGGCCCAATCGCTCTCGATCGAGCTGCTCGGCGTCTCGAGCCTGCAGGCGATCGCACACAGTGCGCTGGAGGACGAGGGCGCGGCGCACGATCGCGTGGTGGCTGTAATCGACGCTCGTCGTGGTGAGGCCTTCATCGCCGCATACGAGCGCAGTGAGGGGATCGCGCCGCATGCGCTGCTCGAGCCGCGGGCGCTCGCGCCGGCGGATCTCGCTGCAGCGATCGCGCGCGTCGACACAGAACAGGCGGCGCCCGCAGGCTGGCTCGCGGTCGGTGACGGGGCCGTGCGCTTCCGCGCCGAGCTCGAGCAGGCGGGGGTCGCGGTCCCGGACGATGAGAGCCCTCTGCACGGCGTCAGCGCCGGTTCGATCTGTGCGCTCGCCGCCGCTGCCACGCCAACCTTGGGCGCGCAGCTCCTGCCCGACTATCGTCGTCGTCCCGATGCTGAACTGACGCTCGAGGCGACTGGGGCGGGCGCATGAGCGAGCGCTCAGCTCCGCAGCACGATCTCGATCGATCCTCATCTCAAGTCGAGATTCGGCGGCTCAGCTACCCGGATCTGCCGCAGGTGACAGCGATCGAGCGGCGCGTCTTCCCGACGCCCTGGTCACTTGCGATGTTCGTGCTCGAGCTCTCCAAGCAGTCCGGCATTTGCCTTGCGGCTGTGATCGACGGGCAGCTCGTCGGCTATCTGATCTGCTCGCGCTATGACACGGTTTGGCACGTGATGAACGTCGCGGTTGATACGGGGCATCAGCGCAAGGGGCTTGCCTCGGCGATGCTGACGGAGCTCTACGAGCAGGTCGGCGACCCGCGGGCGCGCTTTACGCTCGAGGTGCGCCCCTCCAACAGTGTCGCGATCCATCTTTATGAGCGTGAGGGCTTTCGTGCGGCAGGCCTGCGCCGGCGCTACTACCAGGACAACGGGGAGGACGCGCTCGTGATGTGGCGCACGCCGGCGACGCTCGAGGGCTCGCTCGACGACGTGCCGAACCCTGGTCCGGTATGACGATCCTGGCGATCGAGACCAGCTGCGACGACACCTGCGCCGCGGTCATCGACGAGTCCGGTCAGATCCGCTCGAACGTAATCTCTTCGCAGGAGTCGCACGGGCGCTTTGGAGGGGTCGTTCCCGAGATCGCCTCGCGCCAGCATCTCGAGCTGATCAACCTGGTCATCGAGCAGGCGCTCACGCAGGGGGGCGTGACGCTCGAGCAGATTGAGCTCGTAGCGGCCACCCAGGGTCCCGGCCTGATCGGCGCGCTGCTCGTGGGTCTCTCAAGCGCCAAGGCACTCGCCGCGGCGCGGGAGCTCCCCTTCGCGCCCGTCGATCACCTGCAGGGGCACGTCGCCGCAAACTTTCTGACTGGGCCTCCCTCAGGAAACGAGCAGGGTCCCTTTGAACCGCCCTTCCTCTGTCTGATCGCCAGTGGCGGACACACGCTGCTGGCGCGCGTCACCGAGCATCACGGCTACGAGGTGCTTGGGCGCACGCTCGACGATGCTGCCGGGGAGGCATTCGACAAGGGCGCGCGGATGCTCGGGCTCGGCTACCCGGGTGGCGCTGCGCTCGAGCGTCTCGCAGCGGAGGGCGATCCGACGGCCTTTTCCTTCCCGGGCTCTGCGGCTGAGCGCGCCCGCGGTGGACGCGGCGCGCCCCACAGGGCCTTTGCGGAAGGCCTGGACTTCTCCTTTGCGGGTCTGAAGACCGCGCTGCTCTACACCCTGCGCGATCTGCCTGAGGGAACATTGAGCGCCCGCGCAGCTGATCTCGCGGCCTCTTATCAAGCGGCGATCGTCGAGAACCTGGTGATGCGCACCGAGCGCGCGCTCGAGCGTAGCGGCCTCGATCGCCTGGCGGTCGGCGGCGGGGTGGCGGCCAACGGCGAGCTGCGCCGGCGTCTGCGCGAGCTACCGCTCGACGTTCACATCCCCGATCGGCTGCTCTGCACGGATAACGCCGCGATGATCGCCAGCGCCGCGCGCTTCGGTGAGCGTCTGTCCTATCCGAGCTATCTCGGCCTCGACGCCTACGCATCGGGAGAAGCGCCGCGATGACTGTGCTGAGGGTCTACTCCAAACCGGACTGTCACCTCTGTGAGGATGCGATCGAGGTGCTGCAGCGACTTCAGCAAGAGTTCGTCTTCGATATCGAGGAGCTCGACATCTCAAGTGACGATGCGTTGCTGCGGGCCTATTTTGAGCGAATTCCGGTGGTTGCTCTGGACGGCGAGGAGCTCTGTGAGTTCTTCGTGGCAGAGGCGCTCGTGCGCGAGCGTCTAGAGTCACGGCGATGAGCTACGGAGAACCGCCGACGAGCGCCGTGGAGGCCGACCGGGACGGAGCCGGCGCCTCGGTCGAGCGCCTTTCGCTGGGCGTCGCCGCTCGCCTTTCGCGCTATCTGCAGGTCTTGACTCAGGCGAAGAAGATGGGCAAGGAGACGATCTCCTCGCAGGAGCTTTCCGACTACACGCACGTCAACTCGACCCAGATCCGCCGCGACCTGTCGGGTTTTGGCAAGTTCGGCAAGCGCGGCGTCGGCTACAACGTCGAGGCGCTCGTCTCGCAGATTCGCAAGATTCTGCGCACCGCCGGCCAGCACAACATTGCGCTGATCGGCGCCGGGCATCTCGGCAAGGCGATCGCCTCCTCGGAAATCTTCGCCGACCACGGTTTTCGCGTGGTGGCGATCTTCGACTCCGACCACGAGAAGGTCGGGACGCTCCTCGGCAACCAGGCGGTCCGTCACATCAGCGAGCTGCGCCAGGTCGTGGAGGACGAGGACATCGTCGTCGGCGTGCTGGCAGTACCCACCCAGGCCGCCCAAGGGCTCGCCGATGAGCTCGTGGAGGCCGGCGTGAAGATCATCTTCAACTACTCCGAGTCGCTGCTCGATGTGCCGCCGGAGGTGACGGTGCATACCTCGAGCCCGGCGGTCGATCTGCTTTACGCGCTGTACTTTTATCTGACCTGAGGGGCCCCGACCTGCGTGCGGGGCGTGCCACACGACGACAGCACTCACGCGACCCCAGATGAGCACGAGATGACCAGCATTGATCTAGACCGAGCGGCCGAGACCTTTGCCGCGGCGAGCGATATGACGGTGGGCGTGGAGGAGGAGTTCGCGATCCTCGACCCCAACACGCTCGAACTCGCGCCGCGCTTTGAGGAGCTGCGCGATCTGAGCAGGCAGGACGAGGTGCTGCACGACAGCATCACCGGCGAGCTGATCTCCTCGGAGATAGAGATCATTTCCGGCGTCGGCGACGATTTGCAGCACGCGCTCGGCCGCCAGCGCGAGCGCCGCCGGCGGCTGTTCGCGCTCGCCGCGGCGCAGGGCGCGGCGCTTGGCGCGACGGGAACCCACCCCTGGGCGGACTACCGCGAGCAGCCGATCATCGACACCGAGCACTACCGCCGCGTCGAGGATGGCCTCAGGTATGTGGCCTGGCGCAACAACACCTTCAGCCTGCACGTCCACCTCGGCGTGCGCGACCTCGACCGCGCGATCAAAGTCTGCGACCGGCTGCGTCCGGTGCTGCCGCTGCTGCTGGCGATCTCTGCCAACTCGCCCTTCCTCGACGGGCGCGACAGCGGCCTGCACTCGGCGCGTAGCCAGAGCTTCACGAAGAGCTTTCCGCGCTGCGGCATCCCCGATGCCTTCGGCAGCTGGGCGGCATACCGCGCCTATATCGAGTTCCTGCAGCGCACCAACTCGATCGTCGAGTTCACGCAGGTCTGGTGGTCGGTGCGCCCGCACTTCAGCTTCGGCACGGTCGAGGTGCGGATCTGCGACGCCCAGGCGACCGCACAGGAGTCAGACGCGCTCGCAGGGCTGATGGTCGCCTGTGTTGCGCAAGCGCTGCGTGATGTAGATGAGGGCGTGCCCTTCGTCGACCCTGCGCCACGCCTGATCGAGGAGAACATGTGGCGCGCGATCCGCTTCGGGCTCGATGGGCGCCTGATCGATCTTGACGCAGCCGAGGAGTATCCGGCGCGCGCAGCGATTGAGCGCCTCGGGGTCTGGACGGCGCCGGTGCGCGAGGAGCTTGCGATCGACCTGACTTTCCCCGAGCGCAACGGCGCGCAGCGCCAGCGCCGGATGATTGATGAAGGCGCCACGCGCGAGGAGATCTACGCTGCGTCGGTGCACGAGACGAGGGCGAGCTATTCCGAGGAGGTGACGGTTTGAGCGCAGATCCGACAGCGCAGGGTGGGCCGGCAGAGGGCCCTGGAGCTACAGGTGCCGGGCAGCCAAGCGAGGACGAACTGCGGGCTGCCTATGAGGCCGAATTGAGCCGCATCACGGCCACCGACATGATGGCCCAGTCGGCCGTATCGCTGCTGAACATCGGCGCCCGGCGACTGGGTAGTCCCGAGGAAGCCCAGTCGGGTGTGCCCGCAAGCGCTGGTGCCCCGCAGCGTGACCTTGAGCAGGTGCGCGACGCGATCGACGGGGCGCGCGCGCTGCTGGAGATCCTCGCGCGCCGCATCCCGCAGGAGCTCGGGCCGCTACGCGATGCGCTCTCGCGCCTGCAGATGGCCTACGCACGAGAAATGCAGGGGGCCGAGGCGCCTCGGGGGGCCGCCGGAGCACAGAGCGGAGCAGCGCCCGCAGGCGCTCCACCCGCTGCCGAGCAGCAGCCGGGAGCCCCGAAAGAGGGGCCGCCGGGTCCCGGTCCGGCCGAGTCCAGCGGTCGGCTGTGGGTGCCGGGCCGCTGAGCCTGGCCTCGGCGCAGCCGCGCTGGCGGGCATTGCGCTGCTCGGCACGATAGACTCCGCCCGCGTTTGCACCGGGTAGACGCTCGTGCCGAGCGAACCGGACGGCAAACGTGCGCGCGCGATCCTCGCGCGGCACGCAAATCAGACCGCGGAGGATTTCTGTTGAGTAGCTTTCTGACGAACCATGGGGTCGTCGTCGCCCTCGTATGCGCCGCCTGTGCGGTCGTGTATGGCCTCGCGACCACCCGCTCACTTTTGGCGCTGCCGCCGGGCAACGACAAGATGCAGAGCATTTCGCTCGCCGTCCAGCAGGGCGCGCGCGCCTATCTGAACCGCCAGTACGCGACGATCGCGGGCGTCGGCGTGGTGGTGTTCGTCGCGCTCATTTTCATTCAGGACATCGCCGTCGCCGGCGGCTTTTTGATCGGCGCGGTGCTCTCGGGCGCGACGGGCTACATCGGCATGAACGTCTCGGTCCGCTCGAACGCGCGCGTCGCCGAGGCTGCCAAGAGCGGCGTTTCACCGGCGCTGAAGGTCGCCTTCCGCGGCGGTGCGATCACGGGCATGCTCGTCGTCGGGCTCGCGCTGTTCGGCGTGGCTGGCTACTACGGCGCGCTGACCTCGATCTTCAACGACAGCCCCAAGACCGCGGTCGACGCGCTCGTCGGGCTCGGCTTCGGTGGCTCGCTGATTTCGGTCTTCGCGCGACTCGGCGGCGGGATCTTCACGAAGGCCGCCGACGTCGGCGCGGACCTCGTCGGCAAGGTCGAGGCGGGCATCCCCGAGGATGACCCTCGCAACCCGGCGACGATCGCCGACAACGTGGGCGACAACGTCGGCGACTGTGCCGGCATGGCGGCCGACCTGTTCGAGACCTACGCGGTCACGGCCGTCGCGGTGATCCTGCTCGGCATCCTCACCTTCCACGAGTCCACGCGCGTGGCGCTCTACCCGCTCGTGATCGGTGGCGCGGCGATCATCGCCTCGATCATCGGCACCTACGCGGTGCGTACGAAAACCGACAACGTCGAGCGCGCGCTGCTGCAGGGGCTTGTCGTCTCGGGCATCATCGCCGCGGCGGCGTTTGCGCCGATCACCTACTGGCTGATGCGCAGCCTCACCTTTACCCAGGTGGGTAGCGCGGTCAACACTCCGAAATGGTGGCACCTGTACCTGTGCTCGCTGATCGGGATCGCGGTCACGGCGCTGCTATTCGGACTAACCGAATACTACACCTCGACCCGTTTCTCGCCGGTGAAGAAGACCGCCAAAGCCTCGATTACCGGACACGCCACGAACATCATCCAGGGCTTCTCCTCAGGCCTGCAGGCGACCGCGCTGCCGGCGCTTGTGATCGTGCTCGGTGTGCTCGGCTCCTGGAAGCTCGCAGGCGGCGGCGTGCAGGGCATCTACGGCATCGGCGTCGCTGTCATGGGCCTCTTGTCGCTCACGGGGCTGATCGTCGCGCTCGACGCGTTCGGTCCGATCACCGACAACGCGGGCGGGATCGCCGAGATGGCAGACCTCCCCGAGGAGGTGCGCAAAGTCACCGATCGCCTCGACGCGGTTGGCAACACGACGAAGGCCGTGACCAAGGGTTACGCGATCGGCTCGGCTGTGCTCGCCGCGGTGGTGCTGTTCGCAGGCTTCCAGAAAGAACTCGAGACGAAGGTCGGCCACGTGATCTCCTTCGGGATCAATGAACCGCCCGTCCTGATCGGGCTGCTGATCGGCGGTCTGATGGTCTGCCTGTTCGCCTCGCTCTCGATTGAGGCGGTCGGCCGCGCCGGCGGCGCGGTCGTCGAGGAGGTGCGTCGCCAGTTCCGCGAGCACCCGGGGATCATGGACTACACCGAAGAGCCCGACTATGCAGCCTGCGTGGACATCGTCACGAAGACCGCTCAGCGCGAGATGATCCTGCCCTCGCTGCTGCCGATCGGCCTGACCTTGATCGTGGGCCTGATCGATCAGCAAGCACTTGGTGGCCTGTTGATCGGCGTGATCGTCGTGGGCTTCTTCTTCGCGGTGATGATGACCGCGGGCGGTGGCGCCTGGGACAATGCGAAGAAGCTCATCGAGGATGGCGCCTTTGGCGGCAAGGGCTCTGACGCGCATGCCGCGTCGGTGACCGGAGACACCGTCGGTGACCCCTTCAAGGACACGGCCGGACCGGCCATCAACCCGATGATCAAGGTCGCGAACATCGTCGCGATCCTGATCATCCCGCTGATCACCTGAGGCGCAGATGAGGAGTCTCGCGTCCGCCCGCCTCGCACAGGCAGTGGGCGGACGCGCTGTCTCCGTGCGGCCCCATGAGGACCTAAGCTCAGATGAGATGAACGGCCAACAGGCGCACCGGATGGGCACGTTCGTGCTCTCGCTGGCGATGATCGCGATCGGCACCGCGCTGATCGTTCAGGTTGCCGCCGGCGACGGCGGCGTGCTCTCCGCGCGGCTATTGCTCGGCGTGCTGTTCCTCGCGGCTGGCGTCGGGCGCGCCTATGTGGAGATCCGGCGAGGCCGGGGGGCATGAGCACGCCCACCGATGCGGGCGGAGATGGAGCGGCTGGCGCCGGCGAGAAGGTCGCAGCTGAGGGGGGGCTGGTAGCCGCCGAGCGGGCATCGGCCGAGCTCGCGGCACGCTCGCGCATAGTCATCCGTCGCTCGATCGGCTCGCCGATCCTCTTCACGATCGTCTACTCCTCGCTGGCGAGCGCGATCTACTTCTCACTCGGCGTGATCTCAGGGCACGCGCTCGGGCTCACGCCGGTCGTGTTCCTCGTGGCCGCGCTGCTGTTCACGCTGACCGCGATGACATACGTCGAGGGAGCCTCGCTACACCAGGACCGCGGAGGCTCGACGGTGTTCGCCCGCTACGCCTTCAACGAGCTCGTCAGCTTCATCGCCGGCTGGGCGATCCTGCTCGACTACATCATCCTGATCGCCGTCACCGCCTTCTCGGCGACGCAGTACCTGCGCACGTTCTGGAGCCCGCTCGGGAATCGCGACGAGGCGCTCGGCCTCGCGCTCGCGTTCATCGCGCTGGTCGTGCTCTCGAACATCCGCGGCTTCGGCGGGCGCCGTGCGCGCCGCGTGGGGATCCTCGTCGCCGGCGATCTGGCGCTACAAGGCTTCATCGTGGTGCTTGGCCTCGTGCTGTTCTTCAATCCGCACACGCTGACTGATCCGATCCACCTCGGCAGCGCCCCGAAGTGGTCGGATCTGATCTTCGCATTGACGGTCGCGGTGATCTCCTTCACGAGCCTCGAGTCCGCCTCGGGCCTGGCCGGGGAGGTCAGGATCAGCCGGCGCGGGCTCAAGCAGATGATCGCCAGTGGCACGGCAACCGTTGTCTTTCTTTATGTCGGCATCGCGCTCGTGGCGGTCACGGCGCTGCCCGTGCGCGGTGGACACACCGAACTGGCTACGCGCTATCTGAACGCGCCGATGATCGGCGTGGTCAAGCACGTGCACCCGCATTGGCTCGGGCAGGGGCTGCGCTACCTCGTGGCGGCCCTCGCGACGGTCACGCTCGTGGCGGCGGCCAACTCGGCGATGCTCGGCCTCTCGCGGCTGGCCTACTCGCTGTCGACCAACCGCCAGATCCCGAGCGGTCTCGGGCGCCTGCACCCGGTGCGCTCGACGCCGTACGTGTTGATCATCATCGCTGGCGTGATCGCGGCCGGGCTGGTCGTGCCCGAGGACCTCGACTTCCTGATTGGCATCTACGCCTTCGGCGCGACGATCGCCTTCACGATCGCGCACCTCTCGATCTGCAGGCTGCGCTACTCAGAGCCCGACCGCGATCGCCCCTACAAGGTGCCGCTGTCGGTCAAGTTTCGCGGCGCCAGCCTGCCGCTGCCGGCCGTGTTCGGAGCGCTCGCCTCGATCGCGGGCTGGATCGCGGTTGTGATCGTGCACCCCTCGGCTCGCTACGTGGGCTTCGCCTGGATGGCGATCGGAGTGGCGGCATATGTGATCTACCGCCGTGCCGATGAAACATCGCTCTTGCGACGAGTGACCGTCTCGCCGCAGGTGCTCCGTGCCGAGCAGACCCCCGAACGTGACTACGGCTCGGTGCTCGTGCCGCTGTTCGGCACCGACCTCGACGATGACATCGTGCAAACGGCCGCGCTGCTCGTCTCCGGCGAACCGACAGACGAGGCCGCAATTGACACGGCCACGATCGAGGCGCTGTGGGTGTTCGTGATCCCGATGTCGCTACCACTCGATGCGAGCCTCCCGGACGCGCAGATCAAACATGCTCGACAGGTGCTTGCGCGCGCCAAGGCGGTGGGAGAGGAGTACACCGGCGTGCACGTCGCCACAGCCACGGTGCGCACGCGCCGCGCGGGCTACGCGATCGTCGATGAGGCACGCCGTCGCGGCGTCGAGGCGATCGTGCTCGGCGCTGAGGAGCCATCGTTGATCCGCGGCGGCTCACGTCTCGGGGGCCGCGGTGGGCCGCTGGAGGGTTACGTCGGAGACGTCACCAAGTACGTGATCCGCAAGGCCACCTGTCGTGTGATCGTGACCGCCCCGGCGGCCAGCGATTCGCCGGTCGAGCAGGCGCGCCGCGCCAACCGAGACAATGCGCCCATGGTCTAATCTGCGGGCTATGACCTTCGACTCTGCAACATGTTCGTACTGATCGTCGGCGCCGGTCGCGTTGGCTCGGCGCTCGCCAAGTCCGCTCTCGCGGGCGGCCACGGAGTCTCCGTACTCGACGTCGATCCGCTCTCCCACGAGCGCCTCGATGCGGGGCAGAGCATGAGCTGGGAGGAGTCGGGCGGCCAGTTCACGGTCGGCACGGCGCTCGAGACAGAGGCCCTGATCCAGGCCGGGATCGAGCGCGCCGATGTGTTCATCGCCTCGACCGCGGGGGATAACACGAACCTCGTGATCGCGCAGATCGCACAGAAGCGCTTCGGCGTTGAGAAGTCGATCGTGCGCGTCATGGACCCGGCCCGAGCCGAGTGGTATGCGGCGCAGGGGTTGCAGACGATCTCCCCGACCAAGCACGCGATCGAGATGTTCGAAGCGGCGCTCGAGCCCGAGGCGGCCTAGCGCATGTACGCGATCATCGCCGGCGCCGGCAAGGTCGGACGCAACCTCGCACGGGAGCTGATCGGCAAGGGCCACGAGGTCACGCTGATCGAGTCCTCACGGCCGCGCTACCTGACGATTGAGGAAGAGTACGAGCACGCCGTCCAGTACGGCGACGCGACCGAGCTGTGGGTGCTCGAGCGCGCGGGCATCCAGCGTGCGGACCTCGTGATCGCGGTCACGGGTGACGACGAGGACAACATCCTCGTCTGCCAGGTCGCCAAGGAGAAGTACCTCTGCGACCGCATCATTGCGCGCGTCAACAACCCGGGCAACCATGACACCTTCAGGCTGCTGGGGATCCAGCCCGCGGTCTCCGCGACAGACCTGATCCTGCGCCTGATCGAGCACGAGGTCCCGCGCTATGGGCTCGTGCACCTGCTCGCGCTCGAAGAGGAGCGCCTGGAGATCATCGAGCTCGAGGTCACCCCCGACGCGCCCACGGTCGGCGAACGGGTCGTGGATATCGCGCTGCCCGAGGGCAGCCTCGTGATCTCGGTGCTGCGCGGGGGCTCGGGATTTGTGCCCAAACCGGACACCGTGATCGAAGCTGGCGATGAGGTGCTGCTCGTGCTCGACTCGGGCCTCGAGGAGGCGATCACCGAGTTCTTTGCCCCCAGCGGGCACCACAGCGCGCTCTGAGCCAGCGCTTGCAGGGCTCCGCCACAGCGGGGATGTGGCCGAATGATTGGATATCCTTCGCCGCACACTGTCCGGGATAGTCCAATTGGCAGTGACGCCCGGTTCTGGTCCGGGAGATTGGGGTTCGAGTCCCTGTCCCGGAGTACCTTAGGCCCCGCGTTTGTGGGGCCTTTGGCGTTCAAGGGCAGTAGTAACCTCAGGGCTGGGGCGCGAAGCTGTGCTTGATCCAGGCCCGGTACGCGTCGTAGAAAGCCGGGAAGTTGTCCGTCACGATGAGGGCCGACTCGTGGACCTGCTCGGCTGTGGCTATTGCGTATTCATGGACCAGCATGCGCCGTAGTTCGCGCAGCCGTTGCAGGCGGCGAGTCAGCTCGCGCGAGATCACACCTGCATCCAGCAACGCGTCGAGGTCTCGCCGCGCGTTGGTCTCGTCTCGACGTCCACGAAGCTCAGCAAGCTCTAATCCGAAGGCGGAGAGCTCGGCGATGTAGTTGTAGAGCTGGTCGACGCCTCGCTCGAGGGCCTTTACGCGGTTGAGCTCGACCGGATCCTCCGATGCGTAGGCCGCACGAAAGGCATTCAGGTCGAAGTCATCGCCGAACTCGGCCATCGCCGTGCGCAGCGCGAGCAGATGCCGGCGCACATCGCTCACCCGGTCGCGGATCTTGGCCTTTAACGCTCTCGCACGCTGAGCATCGCTAGCCTCGAGCGGGGCAGGGGCCGGGTCGGCTGCCGTCATGCGGCGTGATGGTCAAGGTCGTCCTCATCAATCGACGCGGCCGAGGATCGTTCGGCACCATGGGCAAGACGTCGCCACCTCGGAGCGGCATTTCCCAAGCCTGACCAAAGATCATCGCGATCGATCAGTACACGTCCGTGATCGATGACGTCGACCATAAGCGCAGGCGATGTCTGTGCCTCGGAGAGCCGCACAAGTTGCATCTCGCGGCCGATACGCCGGGAGAGCCGCTCCGATAGCTCAGCCAGTCGGCCCACGTTCGGATCGTGCAAGACGACGAGCACATCCACGTCTGAGCGCTCCTCGTCGTTTCCGGTGGCTGTCGAGCCGAACAGGACAGCCAGCCTGACATTGGGCTCCGTACGCAGCGTTGCGCGCAGCGCGCGCAACAGCTCCCAATGGCTGCGTAGGTACGCCTCCTCTCGAAACGTAATCTGAAAGCGGCGTGGGCTAATGCGCTCCCCATGCACTAGGCCCTCGGATGCGGCCCGGCGCAGCGTCCGCTCTGGGATCGCCAGTTCCGACGCAGCTCTGCTCAACGACGCCATAGCGCGATCAACTGTAGCGTCGTATGGCCGATAATTCAAGCTCGTGTGGCCGCTAAGGTACAGTCGTATGGCCGCTATTCATTGGTGCGGCAAATTTACAAGCCTCAGGACTACACCGAGAAGTGATCCAGTTCGAGCCCTCGGGCAGGGCAGCTATGCTCCCGCTCGATGGCCGCCTCCCAAGCTGACGACCCCGGACAGGTGCGCAGCGCGGAGAACGAGGACTGGCTGCTGGGGTTTCTGGAGGAGTTCGCCTCGATGCCGGAGGCGGAACGCGATGCGGCGATCGCCGCGCTCGCGCCCGAGGCGCGCGCCGCGCTCGTGGCGCTCGCGGAGGCCCGCGCGGCAACCGCCGGGACGGATCTGCTCGAGGCCCTTGACGCTGGCCAGAGCGGGCTCGACCGCCTCCACGACGTGCCCGACCCCGTGGAGCTGCTCGCCGCGATCAACCTCGCCGTGCGAGAACAGCCGAACCTCGTCGTCGAGGCGCTGTTCGCGGCCGTCGTGCTCCATCGCCGCTGGGATCAGCAGGAGCCGACGGCGATGCTCGCGCTGCGCGAACGCTGGCACTGGCACGTCTACGAGCAGCTTCCGCCGAGCGAAGCATCCTAGGCGGCAGCCTGCGCGGCCCAGTCTCGGTAGAGCTCGTAGTAACGGCCTTCGAGCTCGATCAGCTCATCGTGGGTGCCCTGCTCGGCGATGCGGCCGTGCTCGAGCACGACGATCCGTCCGGCCTGGCGGATCGTCGAGAGGCGGTGCGCGATCACGATCGAGGTGCGACCCGCGAGCAGCCTGCGCAGGCCCTGCTCGATACGTGCCTCCGAGTGCAGATCGACGTTTGAGGTCGCCTCATCGAGCACGAGAATGCGCGGGTCCGCGATCAGCGCGCGGGCGAAGGCGATCAGCTGGCGCTGTCCAGCCGAGAGCTGCGAGCCGCGCTCGCCAACTTCGGTGTCATAGCCGTGCGCGAGTTCGGAAATAAACTCCTCGGCGCCCACGGCCGCCGCCGCAGCGCGGATCTGGCTCTCGTCCGCATCCGGTCGCCCAAAGGCGATGTTCTCGGCGACGGTGCCCGAGAACAGGAACGCCTCCTGCGGCACGATTCCCATCTGCGAGCGCAGCGAGCTGCTCGCCACCTCGCGCAGGTCGTGCCCGTCCACGAGCACACGCCCCTGCGTGGGGTCATAGAAGCGCGCCACGAGCTTCGCCATCGTTGACTTGCCCGCGCCCGTGGCGCCTACCAGCGCCACCGTCTGCCCGGACGGGATCAGCAGGCTGACGTGATCGAGCGCGAGCACCTGCTCGTCATCAGCGCTCGGCGCCGAGCCCGGCTCGGCAGCGTCGCGTTTGACTGGCCTGCGCGCGTAGGCGAAGGACACGTCCTCGAACTCGACCTCGCCGCGGATCCGCCCGAGCTCGAGCGCGCCGTGGCGATCCTCGAGGTCGGGGCGCACGTCGAGCAGTTGGAAGATCTTCTCCAGCGCCGCCATCCCCGACTGGTAAGTGGCATAGAGCTGGGAGAGCTGCTGGATCGGGTCGAACAGGTTCGAGAGCGCCGCCACGAAGGCGACCACCGTGCCGACCGTGATGTGGCCTTCGATCGCCTGCAACCCGCCGTAGAGGACGATCATCGCGACCGCCACACCGGAGAGCATTTCCACGCTGGGGAAGTAGGCGGCGTTCAGCCGCACGGTCGTCATGTTCGCGTCGGAGTTGTCCTCGTTGAGCTCCGTGAAGCGCGCCACGTGCCGGCGCTCCTGCGCAAAGCTGCGCACCACGCGGATTCCCGAGAGCGTCTCCTGCAGGTAGGAGGTGATCGCGCCGATCGTCTCACGCGTGCGACGGAAGGCGCCTGCGGAGACGATCCGAAACCACAGCGAGCCGGCAAGGACGAGCGGCAGCACGATGAACGTCAGCAGCGCGAGCTTGACGTCGAGCACGAGCAGGATACCCACGGTGCCGAGCAACGTGAGACCAGATTGGAAGAGCGTTACCACCGAGTCCGTGACGAGGCTGTCGAGTGCCTCCACGTCGTTGGTCATGCGCGAGATCAGCACGCCCGCGGGCCGGGTGTCGTAGAAGCCGATCGGCAGCGTCTGCAGGTGCGTAAAGATGCGGATCCGCAGGTCTGCGAGCACGCGCTGGCCGACCCAGCCGACGAGGTAGGTCTGCACGTAGGTCATCGCCCAAACGAGCGCGGCCGCGACGAGGAAGGCGACCACCACGATCGCGAGCGTGTTCGTGTCGTGCTTGTTGATGCCGTTGTCGATCGCCGCCTTTGCCAACAGCGGCGGCGCGAGTGAGGCGCCCGTGCCGAGGATCAACGCCATGAGCGTCAGCGTTGCGCGCCCACGATAGGGGCCGATCAGGCGCAAAAGACCGCGAAGATTGCGCCCGCGCGTGCCTTTGCTCGCACGCTCTCCGGTCCATTCCGGGCCAAAACGCCCGCCTGCAGCTCTGCCGCCGTGCGCGCTCACAGGCCGCTCACCTCGCGTTCGAGCGGCGCGCGCGTCATGAACACCTGGTCGGGCAGGCCCTTTTCGACGATTTCTCGGTAGAGCTCGGAGGCCTCGAGCAGTTCGTGGTGGTCGCCGTGCGCGACGATCCGCCCGTGGTCGAGCACCACGATCTCATCCGCCAGCGAGATCGTCGAGAGGCGGTGGGCGATCACGAAGGTCGTGCGCCCCGCCATCGCCTCATCGAGCGCTAGCTTGATGCTTTGCTCGGTCGAGGCGTCCACCGCGGATGTCGCGTCGTCGAGGACCAGAACGCGCGGGTCGGCCAGCAGCGCGCGCGCGATCGCGATCCGCTGACGCTGCCCGCCGGATAGCGAGAGGCCGCGCTCGCCCACGCGCGTGTCGAAGCCCTGCGGGAGTGCCATCACAAAGTCGTAGGCCTGCGCACGGCGCGCGGCCTGCTCGATCTCATCGAAGCTCGCGCTGGGGCGGCCGTAGGCGATGTTCTCGGCGACCGAGGCGGAGAACAAGAACGGATCGTCGCTGACGATCGCCACCGCTTCGCGCAGCGAGCTGAGGCTGACCGTGCGGACATCCGCGCCGTCGAGCAGCACCTGCCCCTTGTTTGCTTCGTAGAGCCGCGAGATCAGCGACACGAGGCTCGTCTTGCCCGAGCCGGTCGCGCCCACGAGCGCCACGGTGCTGCCCGCGGCGATGTCGAGGTCGATGTCGCTGAGCACAGCGCGTGCGGGTCGCACCGCCCCGTTGCCGTTTCCGTGTTCGAGCGACAGGGTGCGCTCGCCGGGGGCGACGTAGGTCGCGCCGAACTCGTCCTGCTCGTCGTAGCGCAGCGTCACACCGCGCAGCTCCACATGGCCGGCGCCGGGTGGCAGCGGCGGCGCGTCGGGCGCCTCGAGGATGCGCGGCTCGCGGTCGAGCACCTCGAAGATGCGCGCGCCGGAGGCAGTCGCGCGCTGGGCCAGGCCGAGCAGCATGCCGAGCGAGCGCATCGGGCCGATCAGCATGTTCAGGTAGAGGTAGAACTGGCTGAACTCGCCGAGCGTGAGGTGCGCGTGGATCACGCTGCGCCCGCCGATCAGCAGTACTGCCGCGAGCCCCAGCTGCGGCAGGAAGCCGATCATCGGGTTGTACTTCGCCTCCAGGCGCGTCGCGACCATCGCCTGGTCGAACACGCGCGAGACGCTGTGGCGGAAGCGCTCGAGCTGGCGCGGCTCGCGCGCGAAGGACTTCACCACGCGCACGCCGGAGATGTTCTCCTCGACATCCGCGGTCAGCTCCGCGATCCGCTGCTGGACCTCCTGCACCGCGGGGCGGGCGCTGCGTCCATAGCGCTGGGAGATGAAGACCACGAAGGGCACCGGCGCCATCGCGATCAGCCCGAGCCCGGGGTTGAGATAGATCATCGCCGCGCCCGCGAGCAGCAGCGTGAGGATCGACTGCAGGATGAACACGAGCCCGTAGCCAAGGAAGAAGCGCACCGCCTGTAGATCGACGGTCCCACGCGACATCAGCTGTCCCGTCTGCTGGCGGTCGAAGAAGCTCAGCTCCAGACGCTGGAAGTGGCCATAGAGCAGGTTGCGCAGGTCGACTTCGATCGCGAGCGACATGCGCCCGGCGATCATCCGGCGCATGTAGGTGAGCACCCAGCGCACGAGCACCGCGGCGACGATCACGAGCGCGAGCACGAGCAGCGTGTGACGGTCGTGTGCGCGTTGGGCGAGCTGGTGGTGTTCGGAGTGCGCGCCGCCTTTGCGGATCGCTTCTACCGCGAGGCCCGTCAGGTGCGGCAGCAGCACGGTCATCACCATCGCGGCGCTCGCCAATAGCCACGACACGGTCAGCCCCCGCTTGTAGGGGCGCAGAAATCCGAGTAGTCGGTAGAAGGTGCTCATAGTTGTGCGGTCAACGATTATCGCACTGCATACGCTTCAGCGCGTGTCCGTGCCTGCGAACGCTCCCGACCTCGGCGGCCGCGCGGGGCTGTGCGACAGCTGCGCTCATCAGCAGCTGGTCCACACGACCCGCGGCTCGAGCTTCTCGCTGTGCAAGCGCTCGCGTGAGGACCCCGCCTACCCACGCTATCCGCGCTTGCCCGTGCTCGCCTGCCCGGGCCACGAGCCCAAGACGCAGCCGCCGATTACCGCTTCCTGAAGCGCGGCGCATCAGCCCGCCGCGACAGGGGTGGCCTGCACCTGCTCCTCCGGCGGCGGCGTGGATGGTGGTCCGTGACCGGAGCCCACGAAGTCGCGACTGCGCACGAGCGCGAAGGCGAGTGCCGAGCCGATCAGGGCGAGCGTGCCCGCGACGATCAGGATGTCGGTAAAGGCGCCCGTGAAGCCGACCCGGTAGGAGGCGATCAGCGCGCTATGTGCTCCGCGCGAGAGCGAGCCCGCGACGCGGCCGATTTCGCCTGACTCGAGGATCGTGCCGAGCTGACCATGGGCAGCCGTGAGGATCTCGTGAGCATGCGTGGTTCGTGCGAGCGCCGCCGTCGTGCCGCTCGTGACGTTGTGCTGGAAGATCGCGCCGAGGCCGGCGATGCCGGTGGCGATGCCAACCTGGCGTGAGGTGCTGTTGATACCGGAGGCCATGCCGCTGCGCGCGGGTGGGACGACGCCAATCGCGGCTGAGGCCAAGGGCGGGTTGACGAGGCCGACGCCGATCCCGGTGAGCACGAAGCCCGGGATCAAGGTCGTCCAGCCCGAGCTCGCATCGACGGCAGTCATGCAGAAGAGCCCGGCCGAGACGAGCGCAAGGCCCGTGCCGAGCAGCAGACGCACGGGCACGCGCACCGTCAGTCGCCCCGCGATCGGGGCCACCGCAAACGACAAGAGCGTCGTCGGCAGGAAGCGCAGCCCCGCCTGCAGAGGGCTGAAGCCGAGCAGGTTTTGGATGTAGAGCGTCAGGTAGAGGAACATCGCGAAGATCGACCCTGAGAGGGCGAAGGCGACGATGTTCGCTCCCGCGAAGGCCGGTCGGCGAAACAGGGCGAAATCGAGCATCGGGCGTTGCTGGACGCGCTCGACGATTACGAACAACACGATCAGCACCGCCGATGCGATCAGCATCGCGAGGATCTGCGTGGAGCCCCAGCCCGCGTCGTTGCCGCGCACGAGCGCGAACACGAGCAAGAACAGCGAACCGGAGAAGGTCACGAGACCCAACCAGTCGATGCCCGTCGCGTCGGGGTCGCGCGACTCCTCGACGCGCGCGAGCGTGAGCGCAACCGCGGCGACGCCGATCGGCACGTTGACGAAGAAGATCCACTCCCAGCCGATCCCCGAGGTGATGACCCCGCCGATGAGCGGGCCGACTGCCACGGCCGCGCCGGTGACGGCCCCGAAGACGCCGAAGGCGGTGCCGCGATCGCGGCCCTGGAAGGCCTGTGCGAGCAGCGCCAGCGAGGTCGCGAACATCATCGCGCCGCCGGTCCCTTGCAGGCCGCGAGCGAGGTTGAGCATCAGCGCGCTCGATGAGAGCCCGCAGAGCGCCGAGGATGCGGTGAAGACCACGAGGCCCGCCGTGAAGACACGCTTGCGTCCGAGCTGATCGGCGAGCGCGCCGGCCGTCAGCAGCAGCGCGGCGAGCATCAACGAGTAGGCGTCCACAACCCACTGCAGATCTTGGAAGCTCGAGTGCAGCGAGCGCTGGATGTCGGGCAGCGCGACGTTCACCACAGTGATGTCGAGCAGCAACATGAAGATCGCGATCGAGACCGCGATCAACGTCCACCACTTACGCTCCATACGCCTCAGCCCTCGCCCAGGTGGCGAGCGAAGAAGGGCACGATCCGCTCCCACAGTTCGGCCGCCGGGCCCGGTCGGTAGGAGGGACGGTAGTCGGCGAAGAAGGCATGGCCGGCACCCTCATAAACATCGACCTGTACCTCCTGGCCGCTCTTCTGTGCGCGCTCTCCGAGCTGGGAGGCAAGCGCGGGCGAAGGGTTGTGATCTTCGGCGCCGGCGGCGCCGAGCAGGGGGCAACAAAGCTGCTCGGCGAGTTCCAAGGGTGGCATTGGCCGCTTGGGGGTGGAGCGCTCCTCGAAGGTCGCGCGGTCGATGAAGCCGCCCCAGCAGTCCACGACCGCATCGAGGCGGTCGCTGGCGCAGGCGAACAGCAGCGCGTAGCGCCCGCCCATGCAGAAGCCGATGCAGCCGACCTTGCCAGTTGTGTCTGTGCGGGCGCGCAGCAGATCGGCGGCGCCCTCGAGGTCCCCGAGCGCGGTCGTATCTGACATTGCAAAGAGGCGCTCCATCACCGACTGCATGTCATCGAGCGACGGTGGGCCACCTTCGCGCGTGTAGAGATCGACGCCGAGCGTCGTGTAGCCAAGGTTGGCGAAGCGGTTGACCACGTCGCGGATGTGGTCGCCGAGGCCGCCGGCCTCGTGGATCACGATGATCGCGGGGTGGGGGCCGGCGCCCACCGGAGTTGCGAGATAGCCGTTGACCTGATCGCCGCCGGCGCCCGGGTAGGTGAGCTCCTCGGCGTGGATACGGCTCGGATCGGTGACCGCCCCGGGTACGCCGTCGGGGCTCGCTTTGACCTGCAGGGCTGTCATCTCGTCGGCTCGCGAAGTTTGCGCTTCACGCGCTTGCGCGTCTCACACAGCTCGTGCTCGAGTTTGGCAAGCTCACCGGCACGATGGCGGACGAGCTCGAGCTGGCGATCGATATGGCCGAGGGCCTCCTGCAGGAGCTCGCGCTGGCGCGTGGGGTTGACGTCCGCGCGGCGCAGCTGCGCGCGCACCTCTGCTCGGGCCTCCTCGGCGGTTAGCAAGGTCTTCAGCTCCTCGAGTGAGACACCCAGCAGATGCTTGAGGCGCATGACCTCGCGCAGTCGTTCGACCTCGGCCGGCGTGTAGAGCCGGTGGCGCCCTGAGGGGCGCTCGGGCACGTCTGGCAGCAGGCCGATCTCCTCGTAGTAGCGGATCGTGCGCGGCGTGGTGCCGACCAGGCGTGCAACGTCGCCGATGCGCAGGCTCTCCCCGGAAGGAGAGCCGACCATGTTTGCGTGCGTGACGCTCACCGTACGCCCGCCGAGGCCGACGCGGGGATCGTGGGCGCCTGGACATGGGCGGGACGCAGCAGACATACGAATGTACCTAGCAGCGAGACTGCCGCGAGCACCCACAACGCGACGTGCATGTTGGCGATGAACGGCGCGAGCTTCTCCGGCGAAAGGCCCTTAGCCAGCCCTGAGAAGACCGCGAAGAGCGTCGCTTTTGGCACTGCTGAGGTGACGACGGCCATCACGAACGCGATCGAGAGCACGGCGCCGGTGTTCTGCAGCAGCGTGCGTGCGCCCGCGGCGATGCCGCGGCGGTGGGCGGGGACGACGCCCATCATCGCGGCGGTGTTGGGGCTGTTGAACATCCCCGAGCCGACGCCGACGAAGAGCAGCCAGAGCGCGCTCTGCCAGTAGGCGGTGTGTACCTCGAGCGTTGTCATCGCGGCGAGCCCAACTGCACTCAGCAGCATCCCGATCGCTGCCAGCGCGCGCGAACCATGACGGTCGGCGTAGATGCCGGCCAGGGGGGAGGCGATCAGCATGCCCACGGCGAGCGGAATCAGCTTGATCCCCGCTGTGATCGGGGAATTGCCCTGCGCTCCCTGGTAGTAGAAGACGAACAGGAACATCAGCGCGAAGCGCGCGAGCCCATTGATGAAGGCGGCGGCGCTGGCAGCAGCAAATAGACGATTGCGGAAGATATCCAGATCCAGCATTGGTGCGCGCGAGCGGCGCTCGATCAGTACCCAGATCGGCAGTAGTACCGCTGCGGTCGCAAGGCCGCCGAGCACGATCGAATCGTTCCAGCCGCTGAGACCGCCGCGCGAGACGCCGAGCACGAGGCCCGTCAGGCCAAGCACGAAGGTGCTCGTGCCGAGCACGTCATAGCCGCGGACGGAGTCCGGTTTGCTCAGCTCGCGCAGGATCAAGGCGCCCCAGGCCGCACCGCCGAGCGCGAAAGGCACGTTGAACCAGAAGACCCAGTGCCACGAGATCGCCACGAGCGCTCCGCCCAGCACCGGGCCGAGCACGAGGCCGATCGCGGCGACCATCGTGTTGGCGCCCATCGCCAGCCCGAGCTGCTCGCGTGGGAAGGCATCGGTGACGAGCGCGGCGGCGTTGGCGAACAGGAAGGCCGAGCCGATGCCCTGCAGGATCCGCCAGAGGATCAGGACGGTTGCGTCAGAGGAGAAGCCCGCGCCGAGCGAGGCCAAGGCGAAGAGCAAGAAGCCGCCGACGTAGGCGCGCTTACGACCGAAGAGATCGCTCAGGCGCCCTGCCATCAGGACCAGCACGGTGGCCGCGATCAGGTAGGCGAGGATCACCCAGACGAGCGCCAGGAGGCTTGTGTGTAGCGAACGCTCGAGGTCGGGCAGGGCGATGATTAGCGTGCCGGAGTTGGTCGCGGCGAGCAGCATGCCGAGGCTCGTGCAGGAGAGCGCCCACCACTTGTAGTGCTCGTGCCCAGCAGCGACGCCGAAGCGTTCTGAAGATGAAACTGACGTGAACGTAAGGATGAGAATAACAGCCTGCGAGCGCTGCTCGCGATGAGTTCTGGGTAGCCTTCACAAGCGATGGTCATGCAAGAACAGGCGCGTCGCCTCAGCGAACCGCTGCGCTGGGGTAAACGCGAGAAGACCGCGATGGCGAGCCTGCTCGCGGTGCTCGCGGCCGCGTTGATTGCGCTCGTGGCCTATGGCCTGACCACAGGAGGCAAGGCTCGTAGCGACTGCATCAGGGTGACATTTGCCAGCACGCTCGGCGGCGGCGATCTGCACAGCTGCGGCGCCAAGGCGCGCCAGATCTGCGCTTCAGGCGACTTTCGCAGCATCAGGACCGAGCTGCAGCAGGCCTGCAAACACGCGGGCTTTGCCTACCGCGCACCCAGCTAGAGCCGTCTAGACAAATGTCGAAAGGGCTCGGCCAACTCTTGGCCAGGATGGCCCTACCGGCGATCCCGCATGACGGATTTCATACGCGGACTGTCATTGGTGCGCGGAGCCCGCTCGTGTGGGGGGAGCCGGCATCACAAACCTAAGTAGGAAATTGGAGGCCCATGTCCTGGCTGGCATATCCAAGTTGGCTGAACGCGGGGGATAACGCGTGGCAAATGACGGCGGCGACCTTCGTCGGGCTGATGAGCCTGCCGGGCCTAGCGGTCCTGTATGGCGGCGTCATGCAGAAGCGTTGGTCGGTCAACAGCATGATGCTCACTTTTGTTGCATTCTCAATCGTCTTGGTCGCCTGGGTGCTGTGGGCGTTCAAGATGGGCTTCGGGACCCCGATCGGCTCAGGCCACGGGTTCTTTGCAAGCATGTGGGGTAAGTCGGGGACGGTGCTATCGCAAGGCGCCGAGCAGGGACAAGCGATCATTCCGTCGATCACGGAAGGCCCGCCGTTCCACTTCCCGCAGTCCTCGCTTGTGTACTTCCAGTTTGTGTTTGCTGGAATCACACCGATCCTGATGCTCGGCTCTGTTCTCGGCCGCATCAGCTTCAAGGCGTGGATGCCGTTCGTGCTGCTGTGGATCACGTTTGTGTACACGGTCAACGCGTTCCTGATCTGGGGCGGTGGCTACTTTGCCTTCCACGGCGCGCTGGACTACTCGGGTGGTTACGTCATCCACCTCGCGGCCGGTATCTCCGGCTTCGTGGCGGCGGCTGTGATCGGGCCACGACTCCAGCGCGATCGAGAGGTCGACGCTCCGAACAACCTGCTGATGGTGGCCGCCGGTGCGGGGCTGCTGTGGCTCGGTTGGAACGGCTTCAACGGTGGGGACTCCTACTACGCAGGTGCAAACGCATCGGCAGCAGTGCTCAACACGAACATCTGCACCGCGGTGGCGATGCTCGTGTGGATCGCTTGGGACTACATCTTCCGCGACAAGCCGTCACTGATCGGCTCGGTCAACGGGATGATCACGGGGCTGGTTGCGATCACCCCAGGTGCGGGTTTCTTCACCGGCTGGGCGGCGATCGCAGTGGGCGCGATCGCATCCACGATCGTGTGGATGTCGATTCGCTTCCTGAGCCGAGCTCCGATCTTCCGCAACGTGGACGACACGTTGGGGGTGATCTATACCCACGGGATCGCGGGCTTGTGCGGTGGTCTGATGGTCGGGGTCTTCGCGGACCCGGCGGTTGTCCTCTATCACGGTATCGGCGGAGCGAGCGATCTGCCTGGCAAAGCGGGCGTGCTGCACGGCAGCTGGACGCTGCTGCGCTGGCAGGCTGAGGCTGGCCTGTGGGTGATCGTGTTCAGCGGGGTCATGACCTTCATCCTGCTGAAGATCGTGGGCATCTTCATGCCGCTTCGTCTCTCCGACGAGGAGCTGGAGATCGGCGATCACGCGATTCACGGCAGCGAGGTCTACCCCTCGGACGTGCCGACACTCGGCGGGCCCCACGCCCCGGCGTGGCAGCCCAGCGGTGGCGCAGTACCGGCGGGGGCGGGCGCCTAAGCGTTCCGCTGAAGGACTTCCAGCCCGGGCGCGGCCTCCCCACGGACGCGTCCGGGCCTGGAAGGGAAGAACGAATCGTCAGCGGCCCCGCTTCGGTGGGGTCGTTGCCGTTCCGTGTCCCAGCGCCGGTTTAGCCGACCGGGATGGCTGAGCCGGTCACGGTGCAGGGATTGCTGAAACCAGAACCTGCCTCGGTCATCTGCAGACGCACCTCGTAGATCGTGGCACCGGAGGTGAGCTGAAAGTCAGCGGACAGCTGCTGGTTCGCGCCGATGGTGTTGACCGTGACACCCGCTTCGCCCATGGCGCCATTGTTGATGTGGGTCGTGGTAGAGGTCGAGATGCCGGGTTCACCGGTGATGGTGGTGTCGTAGTAGTGCCCGGGGCCGAGGATGTTCACGGAGACGCTGCTCGTGCATTCGGTGTAGACCGTCCATGGGCCCACCGTGGCGATCGGGAAGCGCGTCCTGGGTCCCGTGACGCTGCTCACGATCGATATCGCCCCTGGCCCTTGCGGTCCGGTCTGACCCGCTGCGCCGCTCGCGCCGCCGGCACCTGTAGGGCCGGCAAGGCCAGCCGGTCCCTGCGGGCCGATCTGGTTCCAGCGGATGGAGCGCTCGCTGCGGCGACACTTGCTGGCGAGGCGCAGCGCGCCGGTCTTCTTGTCGGCGCATGCCTTGATCACGGGGCCATTTGGAGAGTCTGCGGCGATTGCCATGCCGCCCGAGACGGCCACGAGGACTGCAAGGGCCACTGCCATCGCCGGTGATGGCAGCAGAGAGAACAGGATGCGACGCATTCGGGATCTCCTCCGTTTGGGTGCTCGAGGGCCGCTACTGGCTGCTGCTAAGGCTGCGCTGCTAAGGCGTCAAAGGAGCGACGTTCAAGCCGATCGGGCAGGCCACGCTGGTGCCGCCGAGCCCGCAGTAGCCGCCGGGGTTCTTGGCGAGGTACTGCTGGTGGTAGTCCTCGGCGTAGTAGAAGGGCCGCTCGGGCCCGCTTTGGAGAAGTTCGGTGCTGATCGTGCCGTGTCCGGCCGCGGTGAGCATCTGCTGGTAGGTCTCCAATGAGGCCTCGGCAGCGGCTCGTTGCTGCTCGTCGCTGTACATGATCAGCGAGCGATACTGGGTTCCGACGTCGTTGCCCTGGCGCATGCCCTGCGTCGGGTCGTGGCCCTCCCAGAAGAGCTTGAGCATGTCCTGGTAGCTCGTGCGCGCGGTGTCGAAGGCGACGAGCACAACCTCGGCGTGTCCGGTGCGCCCGCTGCAGGTCTCCTCATAGGTCGGGTTCGGCGTCGGGCCGCCGGCATAGCCGACGGCGGTCGTGTAAACGCCCTCTGCTTCCCAGAAGATGCGCTCAGCGCCCCAAAAGCAGCCCATCCCGAAGATCGCGGTCTCGACGCCGGGCGGGAAGGGGCCCTTCAGGGGCGTGTCGAAGGACCTCGTGGCGCTCGGGCACGGACAGCTCCTGCTCGCGACCGGGGAGAGCCGCATCCGGATCGACCATCGCGGTCTTCTCAGTTCCGAAGAAACGCACAGATCCAGGCTAGCGCGAGTAGACCGTAAAGAAGTCGCGGTCGTCCGGTTCGAGGTAGCGCGTGGCTGAGCGGCTCATGCCGGGGAGCAGGTTCTTGGGGTCTTCTGCGCCGGGAGCGCCGTAGCTGATGAAGCTGACCCAGTAGGAGTTGATGTCGAGCTCCATCGCGCGCACCGCGCCCGCGTGCTGCAGCGTCTTTGCGAGGCTCGCAACGGTCTGGTCTTCACCCGCGGCGTAGATCAGGTTGCCGTGCCTGTCCACGCCGATCCCCGAGCGCCAGACGAGCACGGCGTTGCCAACGGTCGCCCCCCATTCGGCGCCGTTGGCGAGGCTCGGGTTGAGGTGCCCTTCGTTGACGATCAGCGGCAGGTTCTGGCGGGCGAAGCGCACGCCTGCGGGAATGCTCGCGCCGTAGCGCCAGTCGATCACGTCGAGGTGGCCGTCGCTGTAGCCGACGAGCGTGGCCTGTCCGTTTTGCAGCTTGGCGTATGTGTGGCCGCTGACCGCGAAGCCGCCGCGCGAGTCGCTCAGCTTGAAGCCACTGTTGAAGCTCGCCAGCAGGCGCGGGCGCGCAGACCGCGGGACATCCATGGCGCCACGCGGCAGCGACACCGATGGCTCGAGGCGGCCGGGGTGCAAGAGGACGGTGGTGCGCTTGGTGTTGATCCAGGCCAGTCCGGCGACCACGCGCGGGTATTCGGGCTGGTTGCGCAACGTGCTCAGCAGCACCGGTGGGTTGGCTTCGAGACTGGGTCGCGTTGCATGCCAAACACCCTCGCCGGGCAGCGCTGGGTGCAGCAGCGGCGCGATGCGGGAGGGTCGATATTCCTTGGCGACTTTGAGTGCGCCGGCGGCCGCTCCGCCGACGCCGACCCTGGGTAGCGCGCGCAAGGTCGGCCCGCCCTTGCTTGGCGCGGTGAGGCTGTAGTAGATCGACTCGACCTTGGCGACGAGCGGGGCGCCGCCGTTGTCGCGCAGCCACTCGACGGTGCGAATCCCGAGACTCGAGTTCGACGGGCGGCTGATCGCGCCGAGGTAGGAGAAGGCGGCCGGGATCAGCACGAGCAGGGCGGCAACGAGGAAGATCCGCCGCAGCCGCACGATCCCACTGGGGGTGCGACTGGGTCGTGGACGGGTCGTATTTGCGAGGAGCCGCCCGTGGGTGGCGGCACTGTTCTCCATAGGTGAACTGTAGGTGTGCGTCGCCTGCGCACACGCCAGCTAAGAGCGCTTTCTGAGCGGATTCTCACTAAGAGAAGTCTCACCACAATGAGCGCTTAAGCGCGCCGAAAGTGGCCGTCCGTGTGGAATCCTGCCTCACGTGGTTAGCGGTCCGTGGGGGGTCGGACTTCCTCACGTGACCCCTTACCGGAGGTTTGACCGATTCACCCACTCGAGGCAGTAGCAAGCGAGGAGCAAGAGCTCGCGGATCGTGCGCCTGCGGGCTCACCCTCCACCCGCATCGTGTCGCTTGCCGCGCGCCAGGAGCAAACGCTTCAGGAGCTGCGCCCGGCGCGATTCTCGGCGCGTGCGCTCCTGCGTGCCTGCAGGCCGCGCCAGTGGAGCAAGAACCTGCTCGTGCTCGCGGCGCCAAGCGCGGCCGGCGTGATCGACCGTCCGCTCGTGGCCGCGCAGGTGCGTGGGAGCGTTCGTGGTGCTCTGCCTGCTTTCAAGCGCGACCTATCTAGTCAACGATCTGCGCGACCGAGAGCAAGATCGCCTGCACCCGCGCAAGCGCTTGCGCCCGATCGCGGCCGGGGAGCTCACGCCGCGTGCAGCGCTCGGCTGGGCGCTGGTGCTCGCGCTACTCGGTATCGCGCTCGGCTAGCGCGATTCGCCTCGAGCTGGGGGTGGTCGCACTGTGTTACCTGCTGCTGACGGCGAGCTACTCGCTGTGGCTGCGTCGGGTGGTAGTGGCCGACGTGCTCGCTATTGGGGCGGGCTTCGTGTTGCGCGCGGTCGCGGGGGGTGTCGCGACGGACATCTACCTGTCGCGCTGGTTTGTCATCGTGACGGCGTGCTTTGCGATCTTCCTCGTCACGGCCAAGCGCTACGCGGAGCTGCGCGAGCATGTGGGCCCGGCGCCGACGCGAGCTACGCTAGAGCGCTACTCGCTGCGGGGCCTGCATCTGGTGTTGCTCGCCTCGGCTGCAAGCGGCTGCGCTGCCTACACGGGCTGGGCCTTCACGCGGCCCGCGCACCTGCTCTGGTACGGGCTCTCGATCGCCCCGCTCGTGCTCTGGCTGGCCGCTACGCGAAGCTAATCGGTGCGGGCGCTGGACAGGCGCCCGAGGAGCTGATCCTGCGCGATCGAACGCTGCTCGCGCTCTGCCTCGCCTGGGCTGTGCTCTTCCTCGGCGGTGTCTATGTCGGTCACTGAGCTGAGCACGCGGAGCTCACCGCTGCGCTCGCAACGCCTGCTCTGCGGGTGGGGCCGCACGGCGCGCAGCAGCTGCCGCGTCTTCGAGGTGCAGCGCGCCGAGGATGTGCTCGAGGTGCTGGCCGGCGAGCGCCTGCCGGGGGCAGGCGTGATCGCGCGCGGGGCGGGATGCAGCTACGGCGACGCGGCCCAGAACGGAGGCGGGGACGTGCTCGACATGACCGAGCTCGCGCAGATCATCTCGATCGATGCCGAGCGGATGCTCCTCAGGGCCGAGGCGGGCGCGACGATCGCGCAGCTGATGGCGCGACTGGCGGCGCAGAGTCTCGGCACTGCCGGTTGTACCGGGGACGCGGCATGTGACGCTTGCGGGGGCGATCGCGAGCGACATCCATGGCAAGAACCACCACCGCGACGGCGCCTTCGCGCGGCATGTGGTCTCGTTGAAGCTGTGCACCCCGAGCGCGGGCATCGTCGAGGTCTACGCCAGAGTCCGATCCCGAGCTCTTCTACGCGACGCTCGGCGGGATGGGGCTCACGGGGATGATCCTCGAGGCGACGCTCAAGGTCGAGCGCGCTGCCTTCGCTTTGGGTGAGCTCGGACACGGACCGCACAGCCGGGCTTGCGGCAGACGCTTGCGCTGCTGAGCGGCGAGGAGCGCCACCGCTACTCGGTCGCCTGGCTCGACCTGCTCGCACCTGGGCCGAAGCATGGGGCGCGCGATCATCAGTCGCGCAGACCCGCTCCCGCCGAGGAGGCGCGCGCAGGCGACGTGATCCGCGCTTCGCTGGCCCGCCCGCCAGGGTCGTGGTCCCGCGGGGTCTACCCGACATGCTGCACCCCTCGAGCGTGCGCGCCTTCAACGCGCTGCGCTGGCGCGCGGCACCACGACGCGAGCGTGGACGTCCGCTGGCGCTGGCTCCATACTTCTTCCCGCTCGATGCGCTCGGTGAATGGAATCGCCTCTATGGGCCGCGTGGGCTGATTCAGTACCAGCTCGTGATCCCCGCAGGCCAGGAGCGCGCGCTCGAAGCCGTCTTCGCGCTGATCCAACGTCGACGCGCTCCCCGTCTATCTGGCGGTGTTCAAGCGCTTCGGGGCGGCCTTCGGCGGTGCCGTTGTCCTTCCCGCTCGAGGGTTGGACGCTCGCGCTCGATATCCCTGCCGCTGCGCCTGGGCTGGCCACGGCGCTTGAGGAGCTCGACGGGCTCGTGGCGGGCTGTGGCGGGCGTGTGTATCTGACGAAGGATGCGCGTCTTCGGCGGAGACTGTTGCGGGCGATGTACCCGCAGCTGGATCGCTTTGCGAGCGTGCGTGAGCGGGTCGACCCGGAGGGCGTGCTGCGCTCGGATCTGGCGCGGCGACTGGGTCTCGTGCGGGGACAGCGCGGTGAGCGCGCACGGCGGCGGGGTCGGCGGGGCGGCGGGTGATCGTGCTCGGCGGGAGCTCGGAGATCGCGCTTGCGATCGTGCGCGAGCTGCAGCGCCACGCGCCGCGCGAGGTGGCGCTCGTGGGACGCGACGCGGCGGCGCTCGCACGCGGCTGCCGAGGAGCTTGCGCGCGGACGGGCTGCACGCGGGTGCTGGACGCTGAGCTCGATGCGCTGGATTTCGAGCGCCACGAGGAGGTCGTCGGGCGAGGCCTTCGCGCGAGCTCGGTGGCGCTGACATCGTGATCCTCGCGGTGGGCGCGCTCGGCCAGAGCGCGGCGGCATGCCCGAGCGACATCGCAGGCGGCGGTGGAGCTGCTGCAGGTGAACGTCGTGGGAGCGGGCTCGCTGCTGATGCACGCGGCGCGCCGTCTGCGCGACGGCGGGGGCGGGCACGCTCGTGGTGCTCTCCTCGGTGGCGGCTGAGCGACCGCGGCGGGCAAACGCGGTCTATGGCGCCTCGAAGGCTGGGCTCGACGCGCTCGCGCAGGCGCTTGGCGACGATTTGCATGAGGATGGCGTGCGCGTGCTTGTAGTGCGGCCGGGCTTCGTACACACGCGGATGACCCGCGGCCTCGATCCGGCGCCGCTGGCGAGCACGCCCGAGGCGGTTGCAGCGCGGTGGTCGCGGGCCTCGACGGCCGCGCGCAGACGGTCTGGGCGCCGCGCGCCCTTGCGCCGCCTAATGCTCGTGATGAGAATGCTTCCCCGGCCGCTCTTCCGGCGGATCAAGCGATGAGCGCTACGCGCCCTCGCGTCCGAGCGTCGGGAGTCGGCTGCCCCGGCGCCGCGCGGACATCTCGCGTGCTGCACAGCCGCCGCCGCGAGGCCGAACCGCCGCCGCCGGCTGCTGCAGGCTCGATGTGGGCGCTCGGGGTGCTGCTGGGCTCGTGCTGCTACTGGCGACACCGGGCCTGGCGATCGCTGCGATCTTCGCGGGGGTCATGCTCCTGGTGTGCGTGGTCTCGGTGGCTATTGCAGCGGCGCAGTGAGCGCCGGCGTAAGCAGGGCGCGCGCGAGCGCGTCTAGCGCGGCTCGAGCACGAACACGGCGATGTCGCGCGAGGTGCGCTCCTCGTAGTCGTCGAAGCCCGCGTACTGCTCGTTCATCTTGCGCCACAGATCGGCGCGCTCCTCGCCCTCGGCGATGCGCGCGCGGACGGCGCGAGGCTCGCCGCAGATCTCGACGCTGGCGTCGGGGTTGGCCTTGAGGTTGTAGGACCAGGCAGGCGCGCGTTCGTTGCCGGCGTTCGAGCCAATCACCATCACGTTGGCGCCGTCGGCGAGGTAGACGACGGGTGCAGTGCGCTGCTGTCCGGAGCGCCGGCCCGTGCTCGTGAGCAACAGCACGGGCGCCCTGCCCACTTTGCCAAGCAGGCGGCCGCGGGTGAGGCGGTAGACGGGCACGTTGAGCTTGCCCAGAGTGCGCAGCATCCCGGCGGGCATTGACATGGACAATCGCGACAGGCGTGGTCGCTGGGCATGCGCCGCAAGTATGCCACCGCGGCTCTGCTCGTGAGCACGGGAGCGGATGTAGAGTCCGCGCGATGGGAACGCAGAGCGCAGCGGTGGTCCGCTACGAGGTCGATGAGCGGATCGCACGGATCACGCTCGACCGACCCGAGCGCGGCAACGGCATCACTCGCCAGCTCGTCGAGGAGCTCATGGCCTGCGTGGAGCGCGCGGATCTCGATCCGAGCGTGCACGTGCTCTTGCTCTCAGGCGATGGGCCGGGCTTCTGCGGTGGCTATGACCTCGTCGAGAGCGCCGAGGGTATGGGGCGAGAGCGGCGTGGGTGAGCCCGAAGGCGGCGCGGGCTCGCCGCTTGACCCAGCGGTGATCGCGGCCAACCACGATCCCCGCAAGACCTGGGACCCCACGATCGACTACGCGATGATGAGCCGCAACGTCCGCGGCTTCATGAGCCTCTTTCACTGCGGCAAGCCGGTGGTGTGCATGGTGCACGGCTTCTGCGTGGCGGGTGGCACGGACATGGCGCTGTGCTCAGATTTGCTCGTGATCGCGGCGGAGGCGAAGATCGGCTACCCGCCGGCGCGCGTGTGGGGCTCGCCGACGACGGCGCTGTGGGCGCACCGGATCGGCGTGCAGCGCGCGAAGCGGCTGCTTTTCACGGGCGACTCGCTCTCGGGCAGCGAGGCGCTGGAGTGGGGCCTTGCGATCGAGGCGCCGCCGGCCTCTGAACTCGTGGCGCGCACGGAGATCCTGCTCGAGCGGATCGCGCGCATGCCGATCAACCAGCTGGTGCTGATGAAGCTGCTCGTCAACCAGACGCTCTACGCGCAGGGCCTGCACGCGACGCAGGTCCTGGGCACGGTCTTCGACGGGATCACGCGCCACACGCCTGAGGGCTATGCCTTCCAGCAGCGTGCGGCTGAGGCGGGTTTCCGCGAGGCGGTGCGCGAGCGCGATGAGCCCTTCGGCGATCGTGGGCGCTCGAGCTTCAAGGGTTAGCGCGCGATCTGCCAAGGTTGAGGCGCGTGGCGCTTCTTCGCCTCAGTGCACCGCTCGGCCGCGAGCTGGGGCGCACGTTTCCAGTGCGCCCCTTCAACGTGCGCTTCTGGGATGGCACGAACATTCCAGCGACCGAGGAAGGGGCGCCGACCTTCATGCTGCAGCACCCGCGCGCGCTCGCGCACTTCCTCGCCGCACCCGGCACGCTTGGGCTCGGGCGTGCCTACGTGGACGGCTCGCTCGCCGTCGATGACCTCGATGCGGCCTTCCAGGTGGTCGACTCCTGGGAGCCGCCGCGCGCTGAGCATGCCCGAGCGCGCGCGTCTCGGCCTGACGCTGCTCGCGGCCGCGGCGCCGGGAGGGCTGCCGCGGCGGCCTGAGCTCGAGCTGATCCTGCGCGGGGAGCGCCACAGCGCGGAGCGCGATGCGGCGGCGGTTCGCTACCACTACGACGTCGGCAACGACTTCTTCGCGCTGTTTTTGGATGAGTCGATGACCTACAGCTGCGCGATCTTCTCGCGCGGAGCGCAGACGCTCGAGGAGGCCCAGCGAACGAAGCTCGAGATGATCGCGAGCAAGCTCGCGCTGTCGCCGGGAATGCGCGTGCTCGACGTGGGCTGCGGCTGGGGGAGCTTTGCGATCCATGCGGCCCGGGAGCACGGCGTGAGCGTGCTCGGCATCACGCTCTCAGAGCCACAGGCCGAGCTTGCGCGCGAGCGCGTCGCCGCGGCGGGCCTCGCCGATCAGGTTGAGATCCGCGTGGCGGACTACCGTCGCCTCGAGCGCTCCTCTTTCGATGCGATCGCGAGCATCGGCATGGCCGAGCACGTGGGCGAGAAGCAGATCGACCTCTATGCGCGCACGCTCTTCGGGCTGCTGCGTCCGGGTGGGGCGCTCCTGAACCACGCGATCGCTGCGCTCGACCCCGCGGCGGACCCGCTCGAGGACCTCTTCTCCACGCGCTATGTCTTTCCCGACGGCGAGCCTCTGCCGCTCTCGCGCATCCAGTTGGCCTTGGAGCGAGCGGGCTTTGAGAGCGAGCACGTTGAGGGTTTCCGCGAGGACTATGCGATCACGCTGCGCCACTGGGCCGAGCGCCTCGACCAGCATTTGGAGGAGGGCGAGCGGCTCGTGGGCCTCGAGCGCCTGCGTGTGTGGAGGCTCTATCTACGGGCCGCGGGGCACGGTTTTGCGACGGGCCTCACGGCCGTCTACCAGGTGCGCGCACGGCGGCCAGTGTGAGCGGCGCGGCCCGCGCCTGGACGCGCGCGGCTGGTGGGGGCTAGAATGCTCGAGACCTGCGGATGTAGCTCAGCTGGCTAGAGCGTCGCCTTGCCATGGCGAAGGTCGAGGGTTCGAATCCCTTCATCCGCTTTACGCGAACCCCCCAGATTTCCGGGGGGTTGGTGCTTTCTAGACCAGGTGGGCGAATCGCGAGTGTCCCGTGGGTAGCAAACACCCGGGCTAAGGCGCCAACTCCTTCATTCGCTTACACCATGCCCCGGAGCGGCTAGCGTCCGGGCTGAGGCTCTCACAGCACAGGTGAGGAGCTCCGCGGATCGCGCATGGCAAGCGCGCTCCCGAGATCCCGCGCCCCGACGCGATCGCGCCCGTTGAGGTCCGCGATCGTTCGCGCCACGCGCAGGACGCGTTGCTCGCCCCGCATGCTGAGCTGCGCAGTCTCGCGCGCCCGCTGCATCAGCGCCTCGGCGCCGCTGTCGAGGCGGGCATGTTCGTGCAGCAGACGGGCATCCATCTCCGCGTTCACGCTCAGCCCGTGACGGGCGAGACGGCGGTGCTGGCGCTCCCGCGCCAATCGGACGCAAGCGCGGGCCTGAGCCGAGTCGATCGACGCTGTCCGCATTCGCTCCTGCCCGTTGGGCCGCCGCAGGCCGACGATCAAATCGATGCGGTCGATCAGCGGCCCGCTCAGGCGCCGTCGGTGACGCGCGAGGTCGGCAACGCCACAGACGCAGCGCCGCTCCTCACCCGCATGGCCGCAGGGACACGGGTTCATCGCCGCGATCAGCATGAAGCGCGCGGGATAGGTGCTCGAGTGCCGTGCGCGCGCGATCAGCACGCGACCGTCCTCGAGCGGCTGGCGCAGGGACTCGAGCGTCGCGCGGGCGAACTCCGAGAGCTCGTCGAGGAACAGGACGCCGTTGTGGGCCAGCGCGATCTCGCCGATCCGGCTCGCTCGCGCGCCGCCGATCAGCCCGGCGACGGTCACGGAGTGGTGCGGCGAGCGAAACGGGCGCGTGCGCGCGAGCTCTCCGATCGCCAGCCCGGCGAGGCTGCGAATGCGGGCCACCTCGATCGCCTCCGCGCGGGCGAGTGGCGGGAGGATTCCGGGCAGTCGCTGGGCGAGCATCGTCTTACCCGTACCGGGAGAGCCGCTCAGCAGGCAGTGATGCCCGCCCGCCGCGGCCACCACCAGCGCTTTGACCGCCCGATCCTGACCGCGTACGTCGGCGAGGTCGGGCTCGAGGGCGCTGACGTCGAGGCGCGCCGGGGTGCTGGAAGGGGGCGGCACGCTCACGTCGGCCTTGCCGCCTGCGAGCACGCGCACGGCGCTCTTCAGATGCTCGACCGCGGCGACCTCGAGCCCATCGACGAGCGCCGCCTCCCCGGCGCAGGAGGGCGCCACGACCAGCATCGAGAGACCGACGCGGCGTGCGGCCTCGGCGACCGCGAGCGTTCCGTGCGACGGTCGGAGCGACCCGTCGAGTGCGAGCTCGCCGAGCAGCACCGCGCTGTCGAGGCGCGCGGTCGAGATCTGCCGGCTGGCTGCGAGCACCGCGCAGGCGAGCGCGAGGTCGAGGCCGGGCCCGACCTTGGGCAGATCGCCGGGCGCGAGGTTGGCCGTGATGCGCTTGCCGGGGAACTCGAAGCCGGCGTTGCGGATCGCTGCCTGGATGCGCTCGCGCGCCTCGCGCACAGCCACATCAGCGAGCCCCACGATCGTGAAGCTCGGCAGGCCGCTGCGCACGTCGACCTCGACCCAGACGTGGCGGGCCTTGAGTCCGTCGATCGTGAAGGCGTGCGTTCGCGCAAGCATGGCGAAGCCGCAAGCTAGATCGCGCTTGGGATGGGACGCTCGACCGGGCGGGACGACTACACCGCGAGCGAGCTCGATGATGTTAGGCAGGGCCGCATGCGGCCCTGCCCAGGTGGGCGCATGCGCCCACCGACGACTCCGCACATGTGCGGAGTCGAACAGCCATGAATGCTCTTCTTGCTAGAGCCCGGCCGGGTGGCGCGCGACGTAGCCCGCTGTTGAGGTCATGCTGCTCGACCAGCGTGTGCCCGTCTCTGCGAGTGCGACCGTGTCGAAGCGTTTGCCATCCACGACCATGAAGGCGTGGTCGGCGTTTGCGTAGATCGTGATCTCACGACCCGGTCCGGCTTCGCCGTAGGACTCAAGCGCGCTCGAGTCCTCAGGTGAGCTGAGCAGGCCAGCGCCGTGCAGCGCATAGGAGACCGAGCCCGAGCAGTCATAGCCCGAGGATTGGAACGAGCCGTGGCCGCCGCCCCAGATGTAGGGGGTGGTCGCGATTTCATCACCAGCAGCGATCACGCGTGCGACGACGCTTGAGCCTTCACCGCCCGTGGAACTTTCGGCCGATTCGCGCGCCGACGCGGGCGGGGTGAGCGTGCCCTCGGTCTTCACACCGAGCACGCTCCAGGTCGCAGGGCCGACGACGCCGTCGGGCGTCAAGCCATGACGCGCCTGCAGGCGGCGCACGGCCGCCTCGGTCGCTGGGCCGAATTCACCGTCGGGCGTCAGCTTGAGCGCTTTCTGCAGGCGTTCCACTGCGCTGGGAGAGGCTTCGCCGCCTTCTGATTCTTCGCTGACCGCGGCCGTCGTGGCGTGGGCGTGGTGATGGTGGACCGCTGCGAGCGCCGATGCGGGGGGCGTCAGCGTTTCGCCGACATGGATTCCGAGCACGCTCCAGGTCGCCGGGCCGACGATGCCGTCGACGCTCAGCCCGTGACGGGCCTGCAGGCGCCGCACGGCGGCCTCCGTCTGCGGACCGAACTGCCCGTCGACGGAAAGCTTCAACGCTTTCTGCAGACGCGAGACAGCGTCCCCTTCGCCTTCTGAGCCTTCGCTCGTGGCTTCCGAGCCGGTGGATGCCGAGGAGGCGATTGCGCTCTTGAAGCTCGTCGCGAAGCTGCGTCCGCCTTCACCGCGCAGCGCGGCGAACGTGGCCGGGCCGGCGACGCCATCGACGCTGAGACCCTTGCTCGCCTGGAACTTGCTCACCGCTTCTTCGGTTTCTGAGCCGAAGATGCCATCGACCTGGATGCCGAGCGCCTGTTGCAGGAGCTGCACCTGGCGCCCTTCGGCGCCGTTGGAGAGCACGATGCTGTGTTCGGTCGTGGTCGCCGGTTCAGGGTTGGGTGTGGTGTTGATCGTTTCCTGACCGCTCGCGAGGCTTGCGGTCGGGCCCACGGTGAAGGCCGCGAGCGCGCCGAGCGATACGCGCTTGGCGCGCGAGCTGGCCGGGACGAACTGCAGGTTGGCGGCGCGACGGCGAGCGCGGGAGCGGCCCAGCGAGAGATGCCAGGTCTCCTCGTCAGCTAGATCGCGGGGGCTGCGCAGCTCGCTGCGGGCGTTGAGCAGCACAGAGGAGGAAGGGCTAGCCGGGCTCCTGCGAGCACGTCCGTGTGCGGCCTTGTTGCGGCGGGCTCGCGAGCGTTCAAGCGAAGCCTGCCAGTGGTCGTCAACTGCAAGATCACGTGGGGATCCCGACATCCGAGGGCGTCCTTTCTCAATTCCATTGCATGGCGCCTACGGGGTTAGCTGTCGGGCTCGCGTAAACGTCTACGCTACGCCACACGACTGTGGCGATTCGCCCCCGCAATCTCTCGATCGCATTGGGTCCCCCGCTCCTCGACCCCTTGGGGCCTAGGACTCGGCACGAACGGGCGGCAAGCTAACAGGTTTTCTTGCAAGATGCATCACACAGGAAGGTCTGCAAGGTTTATTGCCGACGGAAGCGGGGACGCGCGAGTGCGCCCGCTGATAAGTTCGCTAGCTGATGCGTGAGCAGAAAATCGATCCCCGGCTGCTGCTTGCCCTGCTCGTGTTGGTGCTCGTCGCCGGTGGTGTCGCACTGCTTACCGTCGGCGGATCCTCGGGTACGAACAGCAAAACGAGCTCAACCGCGCAGGCCAAAACGGGGGAACCGCAATTTGACGCCGCGGGGACGCTCACCCCGGTCAAGGCCGCGCCGCCGCTCGTATTGCGCAACTACCTCGGCCAGCCCGTGAACATCGCCTCCTATCGGGGCAAGGCAGTGCTCGTGACCTTTATCTACACGCACTGCCCCGACGTCTGTCCGCTGATCACCTCGAACCTGCGCGTCGCACAGAACCTAATGGGGCCAGCAAAGGCAGCCAAAGCGGAGATCATCGCCGTCTCCGTCGACCCACGCGGGGACACCAAGAAGGCGATCACGTCGTTTCTTGCAAAGCATGAGATGACCGGCCGCATGCAGTACCTGGTCGGCTCAGCGCATGAACTGGCGGCGGTCTGGAAGGCCTGGGGAGTCGGCTCTGAACGCGACGCCAAGGAGCCCGAATTCGTTAATCACTCGGGCCTGATCTACGGGATCACGGGCTCGGGCAAGCGCCTGACGATCTACGCATCGAGCTTTCGTCCCAGCGACATCGCACACGACGTGCCCTTGCTGGCCACGCGCTAGAAGAACCCAATGGTGCGCAGGAGGCGAGGACTCGGGGGCACACTCGCGTTCGTCGCGCTCGTGCTGCTGGTGGTCTTTGGACTGTCCTCAAACCACGCGGCCAGCAGCGGGCGCCCCGCGCCGGCGCTGCCGAGCGAACGCCTCGCCGGCCCGCCTATGACTCTGACGAGCCTGCTCGCGAACGCCAAAGGACGCGCCTCGCTCGTGATCTTCTGGGCGAGCTGGTGTGAGCCCTGTGTGCACGAGGCTCCGGCGATCGAGCGCTTCGCCGAGACCGCTGCCGGTCGAGGGCGCGTCGTGGGCGTTGACTGGAGCGATGCGCTCTCCGGCGCACGAGCCTTCATCCGTCGCTTCGCCTGGAGCTTCTCGAACCTGCGCGACTCCGAAGGCACGGTCGGCAACAGCTACCGCATGACCGGCCTGCCGACGAGCTTCGTGCTCGACGGCAAAGGCCGTATTCAAAAGCTCTTGCGCGGCCCTCAGGATGAGCGCTCGCTGGCGGCGGCGCTACGCACCGTCGAAGGCGGCTGAATTGCGAGTACTAGACGTCAATATTTTTTATTGACAGTTGTGCGGATTGCGGCTAGCCTGCCGCCGAGGATTGCTGTGAGGGGGAGATGCGGAGGGTCGCGACTTCGTTGCACCCGTCGGCCTGAGCAGGATCCGAGAGGGAGTTCAGGCGCCTCAGGCTCGACGAGTCGGGGCTTTGACGACTAATGGAGGCAACTTATGACTGGAAGGATTCCAGCGCGGGCCTTGAGGCTGGCTGCTGCCGGTTTCGGTGCAGCGGCCATGCTCGCGATGTCAGCTGGCGCTGCGAGCGCTAGCGAAACGCTCTACAGCAATCAACCGGCAGCGAAACCGAAACCGGGGAACCTCGTATCACAGGCCTTCGAGGCCACATCGACGTCCGAGTTCGGTGGCGAGGTTGAACTCGCCGGCGGCCCGCACATCGCACAGAGCGTTCAGATCGGCATGAGCAGCTGGGCCTGCGAAACGGGCACCTGGACGGGTCCCTCAGAATGCATCACCGCCAAAGGCGCGAAGTTCGAATGGCCGCTGACGGTCAACATCTACAACGTCGGTCCCGCGAACACGATCGGCTCGCTGATCAAGAGCGTGACGCAGACGGTGAAGATCCCCTACCGCCCTTCGCAGAACAACAAAAAGTGCACGGGCGAAAGCGCGGGAGCATGGTGGGACATGTACGCCAAAGAATGCTTCCACGGTAAGTTCGCAAAGGTCTCGCTCAAACTCGGCAAGGTCAGCTTGCCGGCACAGGTGATCGTTACGGTGGCCTACAACACCAGTGACTACGGCGCCGTGCCGCAGCGTCCGCAGCCCTGTAACTCGACGACCGCGGGTTGCCCCTATGACTCGTTGAACGTCGCGGTGGCTGAACCGGCGACGGAAACCGCCACACCGACCGTCGGCAGCGACCCTGCCCCGGCAGACGCCTACCTCAGCTCGACCTGGGGTGGCGCCTACTGCGACGGTGGCCTCGCGGGCACAGGTTCACTGCGTCCGGACCTCGGCTGCTGGCTTGGCTACCAGCCCCTGATTGCAATCAAGGGGATGTAGCTCACAGCACTCTCGCTGTAAGCAAGAAGATCTATCCGGAGGCCCCGCACTGTCGGGGCCTCCGGCCTTTCCGGGGTGCCTCTTAGATAATGAGAGCCCAAGGCTGCTCAATCGAAAGGACCGACCTATATGTCTTCTCGCCGGAATCCTCTGGCCTCGCGCTGCGCTGTGACGATCGCCGCGCTCACGGGCAGCCTTATGGCCGCGACCGTCCCCGCGCAGGCAGCGACGCTGCCCACCCTGCAGGTGACAGCGACGGCCACCTCGATCAGCGTCGCCGGCACGCCGCAGTCAGGTGCTGTCAACGTGCTCTCTTCCGCCACTGCCATCAAGGAAGGGGCCGTGATCCTGTTCGCACTCAAGCCGGGCGTGAGCGCCGCGGAAGTCGTGGCCTTCCTCGCCACGAAGGCAAGCGCAGATCCCAACACCGCGACCAAATATGGCTCGATTATCTTTGCCACAGAAGTCTCCGCCGGGCACCCAAGCGAAGCACAGACAACGCTTGCGCCGGGCCAATACCTTGCCCTGCTTGCAATCGGCGAAGGTTCGCCGAAAGCAAACGCCAGCTTCACCGTCACCGCAGCTGGAGCCCCGCCGGCGTTGCCCGCACCCGCGGCCATCGAGCGGACGATCGAGTTCGGATTCGAGGGTCCGAGTACGCTGCACAACGGCGAGCTCGTGGGCTTTGAAAACGAAGGGTTTCTCGTGCACATGGATCTCGCGCTCCCGACGAAGAGCAGGAAGACCGCAAAGCTGCTCGTCAGCGCGCTGCGTGCGGGCAAGCAGAAGAAGGCCGAAAAACTGATCGCCGGAGCGCCGGTCTCTTTCACGGGCCCGGTCTCGAGCGGCGCCTACCAGCAGCTCACGATCTCGGCGAGGCCCGGCTGGTATGTCCAGGTCTGCTTCATGGAGACCCAGGATGGTCGTGACCACGCGCGCCTCGGGATGGAGCGGATCATCAAGATCACCAAGTAGGGCCCCTTCCCTATTGGCAGGTGGGGGTCTATCCTTCCGCGATCGAGGTTCTGAGGTGTCGAATTACCGGAACACCATGGAGGGTGTTGATGCGCCGGATATGTGCAGTGATGGCGGCGTTGGTGTTGGCGCTCGCCGTGCTCGCAAGCCAGGCGCTCGGTGCTGGAGTCACCAATGCCGGCGATGACCTGCGCACGGGCTGGTATCCAGATGAGCCATCGCTGACCCCGCAGCTGGTTAGTGGTGGGACCTTCGGGCAGCTCTGGTCAACGCCTGTCAGCGGGCAGGTCTACGCACAGCCGCTGCTGGCGAACGGGACCTTGCTGGTCGCGACCGAGAACAACCTCGTCTACGGCCTCAATCCCGTCACGGGCGCACTGAAGTGGGGTAGTCCGCTGAGTCTCGGCACGCCCTGGCGCGCAGCGGACATCGGTTGTGGCGACCTAGCCCCGACAATTGGAGTTACCGCCACACCGGTGATCGACACGGCCACGAACACGGCCTATCTGACGCACAAGACGTACACCTCGGGAAGCGAAGGCGAAGCGCGCTGGTACATGGACGCGATCGATCTCAGCAGCGGCACGGAGCAGCCCGGCTTCCCAGTGGCACTCGAAGGCAGCGCCCAGAACGCACCAAGCCAGAGCTTTCACCCCACGACCGAGCTGCAGCGCCCGGGCCTGTTGCTGATGGACGGCGTCATCTACGCGGCCTTCGGTTCCGATTGCGATCACCCGCCCTGGCAGGGGTGGGTTTTCGGGGTCTCGACTGCGGGCATCGTCAAGGCGCGCTGGGTCTCCGTCGCGAGCAGTAGCGGCGCCGGGATCTGGCAGTCCGGCGCGGGGCTCACCTCTGACGGCGGCGGCAGGATTCTGCTGAGCACCGGTAACGGCGGCGCGCCATCCACGCCGACGCCGGGGAGCACACCGCCCGCGAGTCTCGGCGAGTCGGTCGTGCTCCTCGATGTCCAGGGCGACGGCAGCCTGAAGGCCGATGATTTCTTCGCGCCCTTCGACGCCTCCTCGCTCGACGGCTGGGATGCGGACTTCGCCTCGGGTGGCGTCACCGGTCTGCCGAGCGCCTACTTCGGTACCGCCATGATCCCCGATCTCGCGGTTTCGGTCGGGAAGCAGGGCTATGTCTATCTCCTGAACCGCGACAACCTCGGCGGCATCGGACAGGGACCTTCGGGGTCTGACAACGTGGTGCAGCGGATCGGACCCTACGGCGGTGTATGGTCGCGCCCAGGCGTATGGCCCGGCGATGGGGGGTGGGTCTATATCCCGACGGCCTCCGGCGGCACGAGCGCATCGGGCTCCTCGGGCAACCTGCGCGTCTATCAATATGGCCACTCCGGGAGCGGCTCGTCGACGCTGTCGCTGCAGGGCACTTCGACCGATGCCTTTGGCTTCTCCTCAAGCGCGCCGATCATCACCTCCGATGAAACGACCTCCGGCTCGGCGCTCGTCTGGATCGTATGGGCGCCAAACGGGGGCGGGAGCGGCGCGCAGCTGCGCGCCTATGATCCGATCCCAGTTGAAGGGCATCCGGTGTTGCGCTGGAGCGCGCCGGTCGGCACCTCGGCGAAGTTCGCCGTGCCGGGAGTGGGGGAAGGGCGTATCTACGTGGGCACTCGGGACGGACATGTGCTCGGCTTCGGCTCGCCGGTAACGCCCGTGCTCACTGGGGCCACGACTGCCTTCCCGACGACCACCGACGGGGAATCCGTCGAAAAGACCGTCACGCTCAAGGCAAGCGAAGCGCTCACGCTCGCGCATCTCAGCTCGAGCTCCTCTCAGTTCACCGTCGGTAAAGCCTCGCCGGCGCTGCCGGCAACGCTTGCCGCGGGCCAGACGATCGCGGTGCCGATCACCTTCGCACCGACGGGGACCGGTCCGATCGCGGCCACGCTTACGGCCGAAACCACAAGCGGCAAGACCGCGACATTTGAGCTTTCCGGCACCGGACAGGCCGTCGCCGCGCTTCTGGAAGCGACGCCACCGGCCGTCACCTTCGGTGGCACGACGATCGGCGGGCACCTCTCGGGCAGCGCGACCTTCCGCAACGTCGGTGGGCAACCCCTGACGATCGAATCGGTGCGGGAACCCGTAGCGCCATTCAGCGCCGTCGGCCTCCCCAAAGTCGGTTCGACGATCGCGCCCGGCGGCTCGGTCACGGTCACGGTTAGCTTCGACCCGACGAGCAAGGGCGTCTTCAGCGATGAAATCGGCCTCGATACGACCGGCGGCTCAAGCTCGGTCGGCCTCTCCGGCAGCGCCGATGAACCGGGCCGGCTGGAAATCGAAAGCGAAAGCACCGGCTACGGTCCGATTCCTCTTGGCACAAGCGTGACGCGTGCATTCACGATCAAGAACGCAGGCGCGACGGCGGTTACTGTCACGAAGTCCAAGCCACCAATCGGCGGCGCTTTCACGGCGGTCACGAGCCTGCCTGAGGGGACCACGATCGCTGCCGGCGAAAGCCTCAACGAGGAAGTCAGCTTCGCCCCAACGGTGCTCGGAGAAGCGAGCGGTGAATGGGTAATCAACGGCGATGACGCCAGCGGCCTTCACAAGGTGCTCTTCCAGGGCCGCGGTGTCGAAGCGAGGTCGCCAATGGCGGCGACGGGCGCGGCGAGCGGAGTCACACAGACCGCTGCGACTCTCAACGCCAGTGTCAATCCAGCCGGGGAGACTCTCAGCGACTGCCGCTTCGAATACGGCCCCACGAGCGCCTATGGCGCGAGCGCGCCCTGCTCGACCGTACCATCCCCGGGCGAAACGCCGGTTGCGGTCAGCGCCACGATCACCGGGCTCGCACCCAACAGCACCTACTACTACCGGGTCCGTGCGACCAACGCCACAGCCACAGCTCACGGCGACGGGGCAAGGCTCACGACGCTGCCGCTGCTGCTGGCACCAAGCCCGCTCGGCGGCGCAACGCTGCAAGTTCTGAGTGCGCCGATCGTGAGCGCAGCGGTCCCCAGGCTGAAGCTCCTGCGCAATACGCTCGTGGCTGGGCGCAGCGGCACGGTGGCAGTCACGCTGAGCTGTATCAGCGCGCAGAGCCGCTGTGTGGGGAGGCTGATCCTGCGAACGCAGATCGTGGCGGCGGGAAGCGGAGCTCGGGGACGCTTGCATAAACCGGTCACGCTCGCAGCGGAGAACTTCTCGCTCGGCGCGGGACGACTGAGGACGCTCCATCTGCATCTCTCAGCGAGTGCGCTGAAGCTACTCCTGCGCCTACATCTGCTCCGCGCGCAGGCGACGATCACGGCTGATAACTCGCTCGACGCCATCCATCCCACGAGACAGAACGTGACAGTCGCGGCAGGTAAAAGCCGCAAATAGCACAGATTCGCGGGAAATTGCTGATGCGCTGACATACGGATCGGCCGATGAGGAGGCAGCACCCTCGATGAACTAAAAACGGAGTTATGAACCCTCATGCAGACAACTGTCCCCGCCTGGGCGCGGAATGACCATGACGAGCACGGCGGTCTTCCCGCAGGGCCTTGGCAAACGCCACCCACCCCCGCCGCACCTCGTGAACGCCATCGTGACGAAGGGCATGGCCGGCGCCTGACGCGGGCCTTCGAGGCGCTCGAGGTCTTCCCGGCGCTCGCCGAGTCACGCGCCCGGCTGGTCTCGGCGATCGCCGGCGACCACGTCGCTGCAGCTGATGTTGTGGCGGCGGTCGAGTCCGATGTCGCGTTGGTCATTGCGATCATGCGTCTCGCCAACCAGGCCCCGGTGTGCCGGGGTCAGATCGAGACGGTAGCGGCGGCGCTCGAGGTTCTCGGCCAGGATCGGCTGCTCGCTTTCGCCAGCGAGATGGAGACCTTTGATCTCTTCGAGGGCGTTCGCGTGTGGGATGCCGTGCCTGGGCGCTTCCGGCTGCACGCGCTTGCGACCCAGCGCGCCGCTGACCGCATCGCCGCCGAGATCGGCTATCGCGAGCGTGAGCGCTTGACGATCACGAGCCTGCTTCACGACATCGGCAGGCTCGTCCTGATCCACGCCTACCCGGGTTATCCCGCGAACGTGCACATGAGCGCGCGTACGCCTGAGGAGCGCATCCACAGTGAGCGTCGCGAGCTCGGCGTCGACCATGCGCTCGTCGGCGGCGTGCTGATCAGGCGCTGGGGTCTGCCCTCTTCAATCGCAACGCCGATCGAGCGTCACCACAACCCCAAGGCCCAAGGCGAGGCGATGCTGCTGCGCCTGGCGGACATGCTTGCGCACTACGAGCGCGCCGAACGGGTCTCGGTGCGCGAGATGCTGAACTGCGCTGAAGCCCTTGGGATGGGCCCGGCCGAGCTCAAGCGGGTCATCTACGAGCTGCCCGATATGGCCGGGCAGCGCCGTCGCAAGGTCGACCCGTGTCCGCTCTCCGCTCGCGAGCTCGGCGTCCTGCGGCTCCTGGCCGAGGGCAAGGTCTACAAGCAGATCGCCCACGACCTTGGTCTCTCGACGAGCACCGTGCGCACGCACCTGCACAACATGTACGGCAAGCTCGGGGCTGTGGACCGCGCGCAGGCTGTGCTGATCGCGTCCGATCGCGGCTGGCTGGAGCGGCCAGGGCATGTTGAGCGGCTCGCGGCCTAGCAGTCGCAAGGACTGCGTCCGACGGAGGCGAGATGATCGCCACGATGGCAGCACCTGAGGCCACTCAAACCAACTACGGCGACCCGGCCGTGTGGGCGCTACAGCCCGGCGATGCTGTTGAGCGTAAGACGCTCCAGGCCCGCTACGGCGGGCGCACACAGGGCGGCATCGGGCCGTCGCGGAGCTCGCCGAACGTGCTGATCTTCTCTGAGCCCGCGGCGGGCGAGCCGCATGGATATTTCGACGGCTGGCGGGCTGATGGCTGCTTTCACTACACCGGCGAAGGCCAGCGCGGCGATCAAGAGATGAAGTCGGGCAACGCGGCGATTCTCAATCACGCTCGCGCAGGGCGAGCGCTCAGGCTGTTCCTGGGCGCGCGCGGGCGTGTTGTGTACGAGGGTGAGTTTGTGCTGGATGAGGATCGGCCGTGGTACACAACCGACGCACCAGAGACGAAAAACGGGCCCGTGCGAAGCGTGATCGTGTTTCGCATGCGGCCGCTCAACACCGGCCCAAAGCCGAGCTCATCGATGCTCGACCGCATCGCGCGGCCTGGGGTGGAGGACGTGCCGGTCGAGGAGCAGTGGAGCGAGTGGGCGTTTGTGGCGCCGAGTCATGTGCCGTATGAGGCCGAGCGGCGAGAGCAGAAGCTGGTGCTGGCCTTCCGGGACTACCTGCGCGCAAAAGGTCATGAGGTAAGCCGCACCAAGATCGTTCCCGATGATGAGGCCAAGCCGCTGTTCTCCGACCTGATGGACAGGACCACTGGGACGTTGTATGAGGCAAAGGGGACGGTTGAGCGCGGGGCGATCCGCATGGCGATCGGGCAGCTGCTCGACTACAGCCGCTTCGTGGAGCCGCGGCCACGCCTGGCGGTGCTGCTCCCGTCGAGGCCACGATCCGATCTAGCCGAGCTTCTGCGCAGCGTTGAGATCGCTGTGGTCTGGCGCGAAGGCCAGAAGTTCATCGACGCGGCGGGCGTAACAGGCACCTAGCTGCGAGCAGCAAGACCGGAGCAGCCCGACCGGCATGGGATAATCCGGTGCAACGATGAGCGCTGACTCGGGGTCCGTGACGGTTGGTGAGAGCACGGCATGGGGGCGTAGCATCGCCGCGCCGGTCCGCGACTTCCTGAGCACCGAGACCGGCGGTGCGGTGGTGATGCTGGCGGCGACGGTGGTTGCGCTCGCGTGGGCAAACATCGGCCCGCATTCCTACGAGTCGCTGTGGAGCACGCAGCTCGGGGTCCGCCTCGGAAGTGCAGGCATCACGACCGATCTGCGTCACTGGGTCAACGAGGGGCTGATGACGCTGTTCTTTCTCGTGGTCGGCCTCGAGGCAAAGCGCGAGCTCGATCTCGGGGAGCTACGTGAGCGGCGCCGGATCGCGATCCCGGTGCTGGCGGCGGCGGGTGGGATCGCGGTGCCTGTCGCGATCTATCTCGCCTTCAACGCGGGGCGCGCTGGCGCGCACGGGTGGGGCGCGGCGATGTCGACGGATACGGCGTTCGCGCTCGGTGCGCTAGCGCTCTTGACACCGCGTGCGGCAACGCGCCTACGGGTGTTCCTGCTCACGCTCGCGGTCGTCGATGACCTGAGCGCGCTCGTGGTGATCGCGACGATCTACACGACCCACGTGTCGATGCTTGCGCTCTCGATCGCCCTGGCGCTGTTTCTGGTGCTGCTCGGGCTGCGCTACCTCCCGATCGCGCGCAGCGCAGTATCCGTAGCGGTGGCTCTCGGGCTGTGGGTCGCGATGTTCAAGTCGGGCGTCGACCCCGTGATCTCGGGGCTTGCAGTGGGCCTGGTGACGAGCGCCTACCCGCCGGAGCGCGAAGTGCTTGAGCGGGCCACCGCGCTGACGCGCTCCTTTCGCGAGCAGCCGACGCCAGAGCTTGCTCGCTCAGCCCAGCAGGGGCTGCTCTCGGCGATCTCGGCAAACGAGCGCATGCAGTACGACCTGCACCCTTGGGTGAGCTACGTGGTGCTGCCGCTCTTCGCGCTCTCCAACGCGGGGCTACACGTAACCGGGACGCTGCTCGACTCAGCGATCCGCTCGCCGATCACGCTCGGCATCGTGGTGGCCTACGTACTCGGCAAGCCAATCGGGATCGTGGCAGGCTCCTGGCTCGCCTCACGTCCCTCGCTGCGGGGGCCACGGCCGCTGGTGAGCGGGCCGGTGCTGGCGGCGGGCGGCGCCTGCGCGGGGATCGGCTTCACGGTCTCGCTGCTGATCGCAAGCCTCGCCTTTCAGGGCGAGCAGTTGAACGAGGCGAAGCTCGGTGCGCTTAGCACCGTGGTGCTCGCGCCGCTGCTCAGCTTCATGGTTATCCGGGCGATCAGGCTGCTGCCAAGCGAGCTACGTGCGCGCCAGATCGGACGCACTGCGCTTGACATCCAGGACCTCGCGGAGGATGTCGACCCCGAGCGCGACCACATCCGTGGCCCACACGACGCGCGCGTGACGCTGCTCGAGTACGGCGACTTCGAGTGCCCCTACTGCGGCCGCGCCGAGCATGTGATCCGCGATCTGCTGCTCTCGGTTGGTAGCGACGTCCGTTATGTCTGGCGCCACCTCCCCCTCAACGACGTGCATCCACACGCACAGCTTGCGGCGGAAGCGACCGAGGCGGCTGCGGCGCAAGGCCGCTTCTGGGAGATGCATGACGCGCTGCTCGCCCACCAGGATGAGCTATTGCCGAGCGAGCTTCAGCAGCACGCCGAGGCACTCGGGCTCGACCTCGAGCGCTTCACCGATGATCTGCGCTCGCACCATCACGCGAGTCGCGTGTTCGCGGACGTTGCTAGCGCCGATGAAAGCGGGGTCACGGGGACGCCGACCTTCTTCATCAATGGGCGGAGGCACTACGGGGTCTATGACATTCAGGCGCTGACCGAAGCGGTGCGCGCGGCGAAGCGCAGGCTTGTCTTGCCAGTGGCGGGCTGAGCGCATGACCGGGATGGTGCTGAGGGCCTTCGCCGCTCACCCCGCTCGTCGCAGGTCAGCCGCGGCTCAAGCAGCCGGAGATCTGCTTTCGGCGAGGCTCTACAAGAAGGACGCCTACGGTGACAGAGGCACCGTCAGCTACTGGGAGCGAGTGTCCTTCCCCTTCTGGCTTACGGACGTCGTCTCGGCGCTCGACTCCCGGTCGCTGATGGGCTTCGATCCGGAGACTCCGTCGATCGGTGCGGCGCTCAATCGTTTGCAGGAGGTCCAGCGTCGCGATGGGACCTTCGATCTGAAGCTTGTGAGGGGCAGGGATAAGGATCTTCCCTGGTGGGTCTGCCTAGCTGTCTGTCGCATCCTCAAGCGGTGGCAGGGCGCGGCTGGTGGCTCTGTGTAACGACAGCGCAAGGGCAAAGCTACAGTTGAGCGCGCGAGCGAACCAGCTGTGTCAAGGGGGCTACTACGGAGGGAAATGGCGGCTACGGCCCGATTTGGCGAGCGCTTCGCACTGCGAGACTTCCCACATGTTCGAACTCATTGGCCGGCGCGTCGCCAATCGGCTCTCTGTTCGCCGCGCGGGAGTATTTGCAGCTATCGCGACGGGATGGCTGCTCTTGGGTGCGACGCCTTCTCTCGCCGTGTGGTCAGCGCCGCGCACGGTTCACAGTTCAGGTCGGTCAGCTCTGACTACGGACGGGCGTGGCGATGTGGCGCTCGCTTGGGAACGTGGGATCAGGCGCTGCACCCACTCCCGGTGTGTCTACGAAGCATCCGTGCAGGTGGCGCTCGGCCGCTCGACTGGTCCGCTCGTGACACACGCCGTGTGGCGGCAAAGGAACGCGGCTGCCTACGGCATCTCGCTGGTCCTCGACCCGCGCGGCGAACTCACCGTGGCGTGGGTGGAGGCCCGTCCCAACAGCGATGGTCAGCGTACGGTGATCACGGCGTTTCGCACTGTGGCAGGGCGCTGGTCGGCGGTGCAGGCAGTCGGACACAGCAGCCGGCTGAACCCGCTCGTCCCGACGGATTACGTTGACCCGAGGCTGGCGATTGCGCCCGATCGCGAGGTGCTGCTCACCTGGAACGCGGGTGAAGTGTTCACATCGCCCGGTAGCCTCGCACAGGCCTGGCGCAGGCCGGGCCGCCGTTTCGGCCCGACGGCTGCGTACCGACTCAAGGGAGCGGGGATGGGCGACCCTACACCGGTCTTCGACAGCGGTGGCGCGGCACACGTATACGGCATCGTCTCCAGCACGCCGCCGCCCCTGGGACCATCGCGAAGCAACGGCGTGATGCTGAGCACCGCCGTGCACAGCCACCGCTTTGGCGCACCCTTGGTCATCGCTCCGTCAGGGGTTGCTCCCGTCGTCTCGTTCAGTGGGACGGGGCAGGCGATTGCCGCCTGGCTGAACAATCACGGGTCCGGACAGTTCGGCGGTTTCCCCTATGCGAGAGTGATGCTGCACGGGAGCTGGGGGTCACCCGTCGCACTGCCCTCGGATGAGACAGCAGCTGTCACGGCCGTCGCGGCTAACGGCGGCGGGGGGAGTGTCGGCTGGGTGCCCGAACCCATGTCGGCGACGCCGGACAGCGTGAGGGTTGCGAGCGCCGACGCATCGGGCCGCTTCTCCACCCCGAGCGTGCAGGCTGACCGCCTGGCGCCGGTGGCGCGCGACGGAGCCGGTGACCTACTGCTCAGAGAACCCGACGTATTCTCGGGTAGCTACACCCTTGCCGGCGCTCCTTTCACAAGTCCGGTCGCCGTCCAACCGGCGACCGGAGGAGCACCCCAGCCCTCGCCTATGCCTCGAACCGAGTCGCCGTTTGCTCAATCTTCGCTTGGAACCCTCTTCGCGACCGCTGAGCCTGTGGGCCGGGGCGCTGCGATCGCTTGGCGGCTGGGTAGCAAGGTCGCGATCGCGATCTGGCGCCCCTAGCTCCGGGGCCTGACGCAGGCACCGAACTCTGTCTCTCCAAGGTCCGAGGGGCTGTGCGTCACATGCAGGCGTTCTAGGACAGCGCGCTGTCCTACTAAAGGCGACGACCGGAATCGAACCGGTGTAGACGGCTTTGCAGGCCGCTGCGTAGCCACTCCGCCACGTCGCCAGGTAGGCCCACAAGCGTATCGGGCCGTTGATAGGCTTGGGATCTTCCCAGGGCGATTAGCTCAGCTGGGAGAGCGCCGCCTCGACAAGGCGGAGGTCACTGGTTCGAGCCCAGTATCGCCCATGACAGTTGTCTGCTCTGCCCTGCTTGTGAAAAGTCAGGTCACGGCGCGGATTGTTCCAAGAGGTCGCCGAGCATCTCGCGGAGTGGTGAGTTGTTGCCACGGTGACTCTCGCGGGTGGCGAGTACGTTGCGCTCAGCATCGAGGTGGACCCATGCGAGCGGATGGCCGGCGGCCTTGGCGATCTGGCCGAGAAACGCGCGTTGGGCGCGGCCGTTGCCCTCGCGGAACGGATGGACGGCGTTGATCTCTGCGTAGTAATGCGTCAGGCGTTCTACAAACTGCTCGAGGCCCAAGCCGTGGAGCCGGTTTTCGCGTACGAGGTCCGCGAGCAGCCTCGTCAGGTAGGGGCCGATGTGCTCCGGCAGGGCGAACAGGTCGCCGCCCTTGGTGATGCGTACCGTGCGCAACTCGCCGGCCCACGAGTAGACATCGCCGAAGATGTAGCGGTGTGTCGCCTGTAGGTGGGTGAGGTCGAAATCGCCGGCGATGAAACGTCGTTCGAGTTGCGCTATGCGGATGGCGCTGATTGCCGCCTCGCGCTCCGCAAGCTCGGCCGCGTCGCGCAAATCCAGAAGATTGCACAGGACGTCGGTGCCGGGATAGACGTATGGATCGGCGGCCACTGCCGGAACGTATCGAGAGTTCCGGCGTCGAGACTACGCGCGTGCCGGCGCGAGCAGCTCGCCGAGCGGCTCGCCAGCGCTTATCAGACGCGCCGCGTCGTCTAGCTGTGCGTCGGTGAGCTCCCCACGGCCCCAGCGACCCAGCAGTGCCTCGGCTACGCCCGGATCAAGACCCTCGGCGCGAACGGACGCGAGTGCGTTCTCGGCTGCTTGGGCGCGCGTCGTCATGCTCTCATTCTACCGCCGCGGCTTGTCCCGCCTTGGTAGCACTGTCCCGGACCCGACTGCGGCACTGTTGGGTGTTGCGCCGGCCTGGTAGGCGCAGCGTACGCCGACGTTCGCAGCTCATCTCGCGACCGACTCTGGCAAGCCAAGTTTCGCATCCTTCCAACCAGTATCGCCCATTGAAGAAGTGCCTGCAAAGCACGGGGTTTGGGGCGAGGAGCAGTCACCGTGGTTCTAATATGGGCGTCCCGCGGATTCAGCTGTATGCGCTTGCGCGCCGGAAGTGAGCGGTGGATGAAAGCCTTTACACCTAGCTGCTAAGTGTGTAGAGTCTCATACATGCTGTCTGATGAGGTACTCAAGATCGCACGCCGTGTGGGGGGCGTTGCCTCGGCATCTGAGCTCATCAAGGGCGGTGCTCGTTGGGAGGACTTGTATCGGCTGCGCGACGAGGGAGCTCTGATCGAGCTCTCCCGCGGGATCTACCGCGTCGCTGATGCTCCGGCGACTGCTCATCTAGATCTCGTTGCTGTGTGCAGACGCGCGCCCGAGGGCATGATCTGTCTGAACTCGGCGGCGAGCTTTTGGGACCTGACCGATGAGATGCCCGATTCGGTCCATGTCGCGGTTGCGCGCGGCAGGCATCGTCCCAACATTGTCTATCCCCCGACGCGTGTGCACGTCTTTGCGGCCGACACGTTCGCACTCGGGCGCGTCCAGCAGACGCTCGAATCGGCCGAGACGATCGCCATCAGCTCCCAAGAGCGGACGGTCGTTGACCTCTTGCGACTTCGCTCGCGTGTGGGGCGTGATCTGGCGCTGTCGGCGCTTCGGCGCTACCTGCAAGGCCGTGATGCCAAGCCGGGCGAGCTGCTGGCGCTGGCGCGTCAGCTGCGAGTTGGCACGGTGATGGCCGAGATGATGGAGCCCATGCTGGCATGAGCGGGCGCACGCCACAGCAGGCCTACTTGGATCTGCAGAACCTCGCGCGAGCCCAGGGTCGCAACACCCAGCAGCTGTTTGAGCTCTACATCCACGAGCGCTTTCTGGCGCGGTTGGCCGAGTCGCGGTTCAGCGAGATGCTCGTGCTCAAGGGCGGGATGCTGCTCGCCGTGCTGGAGGTTCGACGCCCACGCGCGACGCGGACATGCTCGCACGAGGACTGGCTAACGATGAGGAGAATCTTCGTGCAGTGGTCGCCGAGATCGCCGCGATCCCGATGGCGGACGGCGTGAGCTTCGACGCGACTGACATCTCGATCACTTCGATACGCGAAGACGCCGACTCTGAGTGCGTACGCTTGGCGTTGCCGACAAGCCTGGCTGGTGCAGCGCTCAAGCTCCCGCCTCGACCTGTCCTTCGGAGACCCGGTCAAGCCGCGCAGCGCATCGACTACCCCACGCTCCTGGACGACCCGGACTTCCCGCTGTTGAGCTATCCGCTTGAGAGCGTCATCGCTGAGAAGGCCGACACGATGATGTTCTTGGGCGACGCGAACACACGCGACCGCGATTACAGCGACATCTACCTGCTCTCCGAGATCCACCCCGTCGAAGCCGAGTCGCTGCGCCAAGCGCTGCACACGGTAGCCAAGCATCGCCACCACGACGTGCGCCCGCTCAGGCCACTGCTCGAGACTTTGCGCGAGACCCGGCAGCAGCCGTGGGAGGCGTTCCGAGCACGCGTGGGGCTGACCGGCCTGCCCGAGCGTTTCTCTGAGGTTGTCGATGCTGTGGTGAAGTTCGTAGATGGCCTGCAGGCCGAGAACATCTCATACTGGAACCCTGCTCAACGACGCTGGGAGTAGGGCCGGAGCGATATCGTTCTTGGCTGGGAGCCAACGCGATGAGCACTATCGACAAGAAGACAGACGAGCTGTTCATGGCCGCTAACCACAGCGATGGGAGTCTGGGCTACCCGGATGACGTTGAGTTCGTCCCTGGCGATAAGGACTGGGCCGATGAGGTGGTGTGGCGCAGTCTCGCTGAGGAGTGCCGCGCCACAGTGATCGTCGACGAGGAGATCGAGCTGATGTTGATCCCGTTTCCGCGCAGCATCGTAGATCGGTTGCGGGGGTGCGTTCGTGTGCGCGTGACGCTCAGGCCGCACGGGCACATCGCTGCGTTCGCGACATCAAGCACACTGGGACGTCATCCAGTGCGTGAGATGCGCGAGCTGGCTCACGCATAGAGCCCTGGACTGACGACGTGGCCGTTACGATCGACGGGCTTGGATTCCAGTCCAGCAATTACGACGCTGACGGTGACGTGCTCTATCTAAGCCGAGGTGAGTCTCGCGTCGCGGCTGACGGTCTCCTCACTTCTGAGGGGCATGGCGTGCGCTTTGGTCCTGACGGTGAGGTGATCGGCCTGACGCTTATCAGTGTGAAACGGCTGCTGGAGCAAGACGGCTACCTCACCATTACCGTGCCTCGCACGGTTCAAGTGCGGAAGGACGAACTGGGCGGGGTTCTCGGCTAAACGCGATCATTCGGGTGTTCGAGGAGTCGATACTAGGCCGGGGCCAGTATCGCTTCCAGTCGAAAATGCGCGACGAGTCGCCTGAAAAGGCGATTTCCCGTGGTTCCATTCATGGTTCCGTTTTGAGCAAATCTCAGCGAATCTGAGAGCAGCTAAGCCCAGCAAACACGGGGGATAGCACCCAAAACGAGCCTCAGGTTCATTTTCGAGCCCAGTATCGCCCATCGTGGGAAAGCCCGGCTTTGCAGGGGGGTTTCCTTCTCTTGGTACTTCGGTGGTACTACAAGTTGCTCGAAACGGAGCGTCCCCGGCCCTTCGAGCGATCTCTTGGAACGCCAGGCGATGACTCAGGCCCTGACGTGAACGGCCGGCTCGCCGGGCTGTCTCGTTGTGCCTGCTGGCATTAGGCGGCCTTGATGCCCTCGCGCTTAGCGGCCTTCAGGATCTTTTGATCGAATGACGAGACCGCCGAGCTCGTGTGCTTCGCCGTTGCGAGACAGTAGGCGTCGGGGAGGCTAATCGGGTGCCGTTGTCGCAGGCGCGCCGCCTCGACCCCGATCGCCTCGTTCGGCTGGTGCACCGTGACGCCGAGGGAAGCGATCGCCTCCCTCGCGGCGGCGAGCTTCGACCCGTCTGCCGAAGGAGCGATCAGCACCTCGGTCAGGTTCACGATGCTGACCGCGCAAGCGTCTTGGTCATCGCGCCACTTGGTGAACAGCTCGCGAGCGCGATGATGGTGCGGATCGCTGCCGTCAAGCGCCCCGATCAGGACGTCCGCATCGAGGAGCAGCTTCACCGCAATTCATCTTCGGCGTCGAGCTGCTCGAGATAGCCGGCAGGGTAGGTGCCCGTCAGCGTCCCGAACGCATCCTCAAAGGTCGTGGTCGTGCGGCGGATCCGCAGCTCCCCCTCGCCGGCCGGCTCGACTGTGACTCGCTCGCCAGCGTGCAGCCCGACCTCCTCGAGCGCCGCGACGGGGATCGTGATCTGGTTCTTGGTGGAGATTCGCGCCATTCCTTTACTCTAACAGTAAAGGAATAGTCTCCACGCAGAACGAGCCGGGTGGGAGTCGAGCGGGTCTGCGTATGGAGCTACCTAGCGCACGATCTTGAACGAAAGCCGCTTGGCGGCCGACTGCTGCTTGGCGGCGTTCGTCGCCGTGATCACGACTGTGTATAACCCCGGGCGCAGCCGTCGCAAGGCTGACAGGCGACCCTCGAAAGCGACGTGGTTTACACCGACGTGAGCGCCCACCTTCAGCGTTCCTCGCGTCACGATCCGCTGACATCTCGGCTTGTGCCGGTTGCGGTGCGTCTGCGCCACGCACTTGCCCTTGACTCGGCGTCCCGTGGCAGGCTGCGTGAACGACAGCGACACGCTGGCAGCCTGGTCGAGCGTGAACGAGAACGTCGTTCCCAGCGCAGCCCGCCGGCTGAGCTTCGCGAGCTTGCTGCCCTCGCGCCAGCGTGAATGCGTCTGGCTGACGGAGGTGAGCGTCGGCGCAACAGGCGCGGCCTGTGCGGTGGTGAAGGTCTGATCGGCGCCGTAAACGGTTCCGCCCGCATTTTCACCGACCGCTCGAAAGTGATAGGTGGTCCCCGGTGCAAGCGCGACCGCGCTGGCGCTGAATGTGACCGCTTGCGTCGAGGCGGAAACGGCCTGCTTCGTCGTCGCCGCGCCGTAGGCGACGCTTGTGCCGTACTGGAAGTACGCGGTCAAAGCGGCTTCCGATGTCGCGCTTCCGCTGAGGGTCGCGTTGCTTGTCGTGGCTGCGCTGGCGGCGCCGGTCGCGATCGTTGCGGGCGTTACCGTCGACACTTCGGCGGTCTTGAAGTACCTGGGGCCTTTCAGTTCGCCGTCATACCCGCCGGCCAGGAGCACCCGGCCGTCTGCCAGCACGGCAGCTCCTGCCCCGTCGCGGGGCTGGGTCAGTTCGCCGGCCGCTTCGAACGTCGAGGTTTCCCAGTCGAAGCGTTCGACGCTGCTTAGCGTCACTTTCGTTGTGTGCGCATTTTCGCCGCCCAGGATGAGTACGTTGCCGTTGGCGAGCGTGACGTGGGACGCTTCATTACGTGGTTCGACGGGTAGGTGCCCGGGGCCGAGCGCCGAGAACGTCGCGGCGATCGGGTCGAACACTTCGGCTGTCCCGAGCGATTCTCCGGTTCCCTTATAGCCGCCGGCGATTAGCACGTTTCCGTTCGGCAGCGTCGCCGCGGAGCCGGAGTACTCGCCAACCACCATTTTCCCGGCGATCGCTTCGAATTTTCCGCTCGCCGGATCGAAGATTTCCGCGCTCGGCGGCCATGTGCTGGTGTCCGCGCCTCCCGCGATCAGCACCTTGCCGCTCGGCAGCAGCGCCACCGCCGGCCCGACACGCGGGTGGCTCATGTTCGCCGCCAGCGCTTCGAAGCTCGAAGTCGCCGGGTCGAAGAGTTCGGCGGTGTCGAGATAATGTTCTTTGCCTTCCTTGGTCCCGTAGCCGCCCACTATCAGCACCTTGCCGCTCGGCAGCAGAACCGAACCGGCCTCTTCCCTGTCGGTCGACATCGGCGCGGCGAGCGCTTCGAATTTTCCGCTTGAAGGGTCGAACAGTTCGGCGCTGCTCAGCCGCACGCCTTCGTTCGCGCCGCCGGCGATCAAGACCTTGCCGGTAGGGAGTAGGTCAGCGCTCGGATACCACCGCGCGATCGTCATTTCGCCCGGGAGCTTGGAGAAGGTCAGCGCCTCCGCAGCCGCTGCCGTGGAGGTCAGCAGCGCCGCAGCGAGGAGGGTGATCAGTGCCGTGCGGGCGAGCCTGCGACGCGGGTCCGGCGGCGTCGCGTCCCCGGTTCCCATCATCTCGGTGCGGTCGTTCCTGGCCAGCAACTGCCACCCCCTGTGAGCATCGTGTGGTTGCCCGCGAGATCGCCTCGCGTCTGGGCTGCAGGCTAGCCGAGGGACCGGGCGCGACGATGTCGATCCGCTCATCGCGCGCGCCCGGGTCCTCGTCAACTACTGCGCCGCTAGATCCCCTGCCCGTAGTTCGTGCACGTGGCTTTGAACGATGGGTTGGGGCTCGCGCTGAGCTGGTTGAGCACGTTCTGCAGCGACGGCGAGTCGTCGAACATTCCGATATGCGCGACCGGATCGCTCGGGCACTGGCTCTGGATCGTGATGTTAGTCACGCCCGAGCCGCTGAGGAACGCGTGCGTGTAGGGCGTCACGACCTCGTCGTGCGTGGTCTCGATCACCACGTAGCGCACGCCCGCCACGACCGGGTCACCTGAACCGAACAGTTTCGTCATGAATGCCGATTTTTCGGTCTGTTCGGTCAGCGACGGCGCGCCCAGGAATTCGATCAGCGCGGTCGTCAGTTCGGTGGCGAACGGGAATTTTTCGACGAATTCCGTCACGCCGTCGAGCGTCGTGCCGTGGTTGCTCGGCACCAGCCCGATCAGCTCGCTTACCTTGGAGGCTCCGCCCAGGTTCTTGATGTAGTAGTTGGGCATCATGCCGCCCTGCGAGTGCCCCACTAGGTCGACCTTGGACGCGCCCGTTTTCGACAGCACTTTGCTGACAAACGACGAGAGTTCTTTTGCCGAGTTTTCGATGTGGCCGAGTCCGTCGATGCGTGGCCCGATGAACGGCCACAGTTCAAACGACGCGAGCGTTGCTCCGTAGTTGAAGCTGTATACGCAGTAGCCGTTGTTTGCCAGCAGCGGTGCAAGCGTCACCCAGTTCGATCCCTCGTCCGCTAGCGTCGCGTGTACGAGCACGACTGGATACGGATGAGCCGAGCTGGGTTTGCAGCCGTTGTTGCCGCCCGTGAGTGCTTCCGGTTCCCACGTCTCGTTCCATATTGCGTCCCCTAGCGCCGTACTCCCGTAAGGCACCGTGTAGCTCGCAGACGCCGTCGCGGGTCCCGCGATCGCGACCAAAACAGCCACCAGTGCTCCGACGAGCACTTTCCTGACCCCCAGCATGCATTCCCCCTCGGTTGAGTTCACAGATGACCCGGTGCAGCACTCGGCGCTCACGACGTCCCCTGCACCGGCCCGCACCAGGGCCTGGACGAGCTTATGTCGAGATGTCTAACGGCGTCAACCCTCCCGCCGCCTGTGACTAGCCGACGTTGCCCGGAACGAGCGTGTTCGACGTGGCCTGGCTGCCGAGGTGCTTCGGGCCGCCTATGTAGGTGGCGGTGACCGTCGAGGAGGTCGTCGCGGGCGGCTTGAACTGCACTTCGCAGCTTGCGGTGCCCAGCGTCGGCACCCCGTTGACCTGGCTGGGCGCCAGCGAGCAGGAGTTTCCGTTCGTGAAGCTGCCGCCGCCGGCGCTCGTCCAGCTCCACGGAGCCGCTCGGCGTCGAGCGCCCTGCGGAGCCTGCGTCGTGCACGGTCGCGGTACAGGAGTCGGTAACCGTGGCAACGATGAAGTTGCACGCGACCGAGATCGTCGACGGGCGATCCTTACCGGGGGTCGGCGCATGCGGTTTCGGGCCGACCTCGTGCCCACCCTTCAACCAGACGATTCCGACAAGGATCACGTTGCCCGCCTTCCGACAGACATAGCCGGAGTTGACGATGAAGTTGCATGGCGACCAGCCCGGCGCGGGCGGATCGCTGAGGTGTTGGGCTTCGCTCGCGTGTGCCTCGAATTCGTTCAGGACGTGCACCACGACAGAGCACTTGACCTTGCCGCTGACCCTGAACCCGTCGAGCCGCGGTTTGGAGCCCGCCGGCACGCCCTTCGGGAGCCCGCCTCCGAAGCCGCTCACGATGGTGAGTTTGCCGCAGTCCTTGAGCGTGGCCGCGCCCGCGGTAGATGTGAGGATGGAGCCTGCCGAGCCGACGGCGAGCACAGTGGCGATGGTCAGGTATCTGCGCATCCTTTGTTCCTCTCTCGTAGGCGGTCAAGCGCGTGCTTGCGCGCCTAGCCTATCTCTCCGTAGGTTGGAACGCGAAGCCATCAAAGCCCGAGTTTGTGAACGCCTCGCTCGTCGAAGCCAAGGTGGTGACCAACCTCGTGGCGCACCGTTTTGATGACATGCAGCCTGAGGCGCTTGGGGTCATCGCCGAAGTCGCGGAGGAGCGTGTCGCGAAAGATCAGGATCTCGTCTGGCATGCCACCGCCTCCGAAGAAAGGCACTCCACCCAGCTTGGAGCCCACATACATGCCGTACGCGTGATTCTCCGCGCCGCGGTCGGAAACGACGATCGCTACGTGCTCGAGCGCACGTTGGAACTCGATAGGCAGTTCGTCGAGCGCGGAGCTGACGAGATCCTCAAATTCCTGCTCGTTGTAATACGCATGTTTGCTCATGGCTTCTTGATCGCGCCGAGCGTCGTCTACCACTGCGCTCAGGGCACAAGCCTATCTCTGCAAGCAGTCCAGACAGCTGCGATACGTCCAGGCACCGATCTAGGCTGCTGCCCCATCTCGCCTCCCGAAGCAAGACCTCCGCTACGTGGGCAGCGCGCCAACGGCTATCTGATCAAGACCAAATCGACGGAGTCCCGTGAGCTCTTCGAGCGCGTCAAGGTGGCGACTCGGCTCTCCGCAGTGCTTAGCGCGCATTGCGTGGACGAACCAGAGCCGATCCGAGCAGCATTCGAGGAGCTGATCGGCAAGCTCGTCGGGGACTCGTTCACGCTCATCCCTCCCTTCTACACGGACTACGGCCTCAACATCACTGTCGGTCGGACTGTCTTCATCGGCTACGAATGCGCCTTTACAGGCCACGCGCCGATCGACATCGCAGACGAGGTCATGATCGCCCACAAGGTCAACCTGATCACCGCGGGTCATCCCGTCGCACCAGACCAACGGCGCGCGTACATCACCGCGGAGCCAATCACGATCGATAAGAACGTTTGGATCGGAGCCGCGGCCACCGTATTGCCCGGCGTGCATATTGGAGCCAACGCCGTGGTCGCCGCCGGCGCTGTGGTGACGCACGACGTGCCACCTGCGACGCTCGTCGCGGGTGTCCCGGCAAGAGCCATCAGGAACCTATAAGCCGTTATCCGTTTGGGCTGGCGAGGCTTTCCAGGGCGTTCGTTTCATGGGCTTCAAGCGCGCCTTTGGCGAGCGAGCCGAGCTTTGCGGCGGGGACCCGGGCGCGTTGCAGGCTCGCTTCGACGGCGCTGATGGCGGCAGCGGCCTGGGCGCTTGAAAGTACGCCGTTCACGTTCTTACTGCCGAGGAGTGAGACGACGCGGGCGCCGCTGGATCCCTTGCTCCTGAGCGCTGTTTGCAACTGGCTGTGAAGGCTTCTGAAATGGACATACTGGCGCTGCGCGGCCGAATAATCGCGTGCCCGGATGGCCGTGCTGTCGCGGTTCATCGTGACGAGCAGTGCTTCGGTGACGGCAGTGGCTGTTGCACTGTCGATGAGCATCGCCAGCTCGGCTGCGCGAAGGCTCGTGCATAGAGCTCGTTCAGCGCTCGGTATCGCGGCACAGGAGGGGAGCACCGGCCGCTTGGACGCGCGGGGCTTTGCGAGCTGGTGAAACCGGCGATCGGATGGGTCTTTGATAATCCGGTAGTCATTGATCACCCTTGCCGTCGCGTCGTTGCTCTCAATCAGAGCGCTGTCCTGACCGAGTTCGTCTAGCACCGTGGACAATGCGAGTCCGTAGTTCAGTCCAATCGCCGTTGCCAGACCATGTGCCTTCCAGGCCTCTTCGAGCGCTGGCCCAAGGTCTTCCCGCGCCTGTTCCTTGAGCTGTTTGCGTCGCGCTTCGCTGATTTTCCGCTGTGGGGGTACGCTTTTTGGGTTCTGGCCACCACCGCCCGGGGCGGGGTTGGTTTTGATGTTGTTCCCCGGCGCGGGACTGGTCGCGCTGACGGTGAGCGTCATGCTCTCCTTGACATGCGTTTCTGCTGGTAGGCACGCGCAGTGGCTCATGCCGTCGAAAGAGAAGCTGCGCGTCCTGGTCGCAGGCCTCCCGGGCGAGAATTCAAGCGGCTCGAGAATCGCTTCGTATTCCTTCATCTGGGCCGGCGTGAAGGTTTCCTGTTTGAGCAGCATCTCGTTTGGCTGCACCAGTTCTTCGAACTGAACCGAGCTGCAGCGCCCCGTCTCGGCAGTGAGCACGGGAACTACCTCCGGGACACCGAGAGCGATGTATTTCCAACCTCGGCTCGGGTAGTCGCTGGTCTCGTTCAGCGTCCAGCCGTTGGCGACCGGGTTCTTCGCCGCCGCGAGCGAGAGCGTTGCCGTGGAGTCATAGCAATTGTTGTTGCCTTCGAGCGAGGATGAGCCGCTCACCGACGAGAAATCGAGCGCCAAGCCCCCGTCGGAGCCCGCCGAGTTCGAGGTCGCGGTCCAGGAGATAGTGCGTAGCTGGTGGCTCGGCTTGCCTGGAGTGGGGAAGACCTCGATGGACATTTTCCCCGAGTAGGTGATCTGTACCGGAGGCAGACGCAAGGCCGAGGCCATAGCCGTTGCAGTGAGGCTGGCACCTGCGAGGGCGAGGAGGATTACCGCGAGCGCTACGCGACGCGTGGCCACGCCGTCACGACGCCGGCGAGCGGCAGACGAACTGGTCAGGGCGCATCCCCACAGCACCATCCGGGCAAGCTATCAGCCGTGAGACATTCCTCACCACAACGTTAGGCCAGCGTAAGGAGGCTCAAGCAGCATCGTGCGCTCTGACGAACCCGACCAAGGGAATCAAACGTGAATCGAATAACGACGATCTGTGCGATCGGCGCACTCGCAATTGCCGCCGGAGCGCTCGCGGGTTGTGGTGGCGGCTCTGCGACGGGTGCCACCGCGAAACCGAGCTCGGCCACCGTTACCCAGACCGCCGCTAAATCGGCGCCGTCACTGGTCATCGCGACCTACAAGACGCCCGAAGATGGCACGCTCATCAGCGGCGCTAACAACAGGACGCTCTATGTGTTCAAGGCCGATGAAAAGTCCACATCCGCGCACGAGAAGCTCAGCACTTGCTATGGCGGCTGCGCGGCGGTATGGCCTCCGGTGCTCGCCTCCGGCACGCCGACGGTGGCCGGCAAAGCCAACGCTTCCTTGATCGGCCTCACAACGCGCCATGACGGCAGCAAACAGGTCACCTATGACGGTCTCCCGCTCTACTACTACGCGGCCGACACGAAAGCGGGCCAGGCAACTGGAAACCACCTCAAAGACGGTTTCGGGCTGTGGATAGGCATGCTCCCAAGCGGCAAGCTCGCACCGGACGGCAGCTCCTGAAAGGACTGCACCGGCTGTGCGATAACGCGGCAGCTGAAATCCGCCGGCCTGCGAGCCGAGCAGCGCTTGGCTCGCAGGCTGACGCGCCCAGGCTCTCGTCAGGAGCCGTTGTTCACAAACGCCTGGTAAGGCCGGCAGGGCTCGTTGCGCAGACTCGGGCAGGGCGGCAGCCCCGTGGGCACGCTCACCCCGGGCACGATCGGAAGGATCAGGCTCGAGGGCATGCTCGACGAGAAGGCGATCGACTCCGTCGCTGTCGTGCCAGCCGGCTGGGTCTGACCGAAGGCCCACACCGGCTGGCTGCCGTTCGGCGCGGAGATCGTGACTCTGATGCGCGAGCCCGCGCGGTAGGCGTGGCCCTCGAAGTAGAGCGGGATCACGACTGGCACAAACTGATCTGCGGGCATCGGTTCCACATCAGAGGCGAGCATCGTCGGGATCGGCTGCAGCAGTGTTGGTTTCTGCTTGAGGATGTTGTTCGAGTCGGTGGCGAGTTTGCGCTCGCTTGCGCGGATCCAGCCGTTTTGCACGAACGTCTCATTGCCGTCCGGGCGCACCTCGCTGACGGTCGCCTGCAGATCCACATCGGGCATGGAGGACTTGACCCAGAGATGCACAGCGCCGCCTCCGATCGCTGTCGTGTTGGCGCTCAGCGGCGCAGAGACGTAGGAGACGGCGGACCCTGCCGGGGGTTGGACCCAGTTCCATTCCCACTGTGAAGCGTTGCCCCACAGGCCGCCCCCGCCTGTGTTCGCCCCGAAGTCCGTCGGCGGTACGGCGCTCACATCGGAGGTGTAGGAGTCGGATCCTGCTGCTGCCGACGGCTGCTGACTCAGCGCTCCACCCGACCCGAAGTACCAGCTCTGAGCTTTCGTGCCGGGGATCGGGAACTTGGAGAAGGACTGTTCAAAGCCCGGGTACGGATCACCGGTAGTTGTGCTGCCCGTCGGCGAGGTCCCGGCGCCGCTGTCGAACAGCACCCGCACCGGAGGCAGAGCTTCGAAGGCCGCGAGCGCCGATTCGTAGGTGGGCTGGAGCTGGATCGGGTCGGTCGGGAGCGTCACGAGGTCCGTTTTGGGGAGCCCCATCGCTTCCTGGTAGATCAGCGGCGCCGCCGCGCGCACGACTACCTGGTTGACGATCGGCGTCTGGTGCGCGACGTAGAGCTCCAGGAAGTCGAACAATCGGTTGTAGGTATAGGGGTCGAGCGAGTCGATGTGCGCGCCGTTGGTGAACGTGAACCACTTATGTTCTGTGCCCGTGAAGTGTTGGGCCAGATCGGCGCAATGCCCCCCCGTCTGCTCGTCCTCCCACTGACAGGAGAGGAACGTCGGCACGTCGATCTTGTGCACGAACGTGACCGGGTCGAGTGGATCGGCCACTGGCGGGTTGTAGGTCGAGTTCGCCTGGATCTTTTCCATCAGGTCGGCCGCCTCGCCGTGCAGCGCCTGGTTGGCTGCGCACGTCTGATCGCCTTCCTGGATCCGTTCGTAGGCCCAATGCTGGCCGTTCGTGGGGCCGGCGGGTTCGGCGTTCTGCTGGCGCTCTTTGGCCCATTCGACCGCGAAGCCCGTGTTTAGGACGCCGCCTGGGTAGAGCGTCGTCGCGGTCGCGTCGATCACCGACAGCGGCGCGATCGCCGCGAGGTCCGGTGGCTGCAGCTGCGCCGTGAAGAGCTGGCTGATCCCGCCGTAGGAGATGCCGAGCATGCCCACTTTGTGGCCGAGCACCCACGGCTGATGCGCGATCGTCTCGATCACGTCATAGCCGTCGAGGTTCTGCAGCTGCTCGAAGAAGTCATAGGCGCCGCCCGAGCAGCCGGTCCCGCGCATGTTCACGTCGACGACCGCAAAGCCCATCAAGTTGGCGAGCACAGCGATGCCGTTTTCCGGGCCGGCCGGGTTCGCATAGCCGTAGCCGGAGTACTCGATGATCGTCGGGTAGGGAGGCGTGTAGCCGAGCGTCGGCACTCCCGGCTGCGGGAACGTCGGAAGGTGAATGCTCGACGGTACGCCCGGCTCACCCGCCGGGCTCGTCGGCGGGTGCACGTCGATCGAGAGCTGGGTGCCGTCGCGTGTGGTCAGATACGTGTAGCCGTTGTCGGGGATCGACTGTTCGTAGATGCTCGGATCCCACGGCGCCGCGGCGCCTGAGTGGACCGCGATTGCTTCAGAGGTTTCGCCCGTGGAGGTCACGCGGACCCGGTAGCCCGTGCCCGCTTTCACCTTCCGAAACAGCAGCCCTCCGAGCGAGTCGGCGTTCTGTGTGGCGAGCGTCGCGCCGCTCTTCAGCAGCGACGCCTGAGCGTTTGGCGCCAAGCCGGTCACGTCGACCTGTTCCGCGCTTCCCTGCACATTGAAGGCGCTCGCGCTCGCGCTCATCACCAGCCATATAACGCTCGCCAGCAGCGTAGAAGTGAATGCTCGTTGTACTCGCCGCTGCATCTCGTCCACCTCTCGCGCCCACACGCGCGTACCCATGACTCCCGATCCGGTCCCTTAGTACCCCCTGTGTGCGCGTTCTAAACGGCGACGTTCCCTGGGGACATCGACGAACTAGGCTTCGCCTGTGCGGCGGCGCGTCTGGCGCTGGTCGATGTGCGGGTGCGGTTGCGGATCAGGTACAGGGCGGCGGCAGGAAGCGTGCTGGCAACAACGCCGAAACGCACCGCCGGGGTGCTCGCGTCGCTGCCGGCCCCGATCGCGTGAGCGACACCGAGCAAGTACGCGAGCACCGTCGCGCGGTGCATCTGCCGCCAGCGCTTGCCGCCGATCCACTTGCGCACGTAGAAGGAGAGGCCGAGTGCTGCCACGAGATAGCCGCTGAGGATGCCCAGTGCTGTGTAGGAGGGCCGGTAAGGGGTGGCGAGCGGCACGAGGATCCCGATAGGACCGGGGTTGAGCGTGCGATCGCCGAGCAGCGTGATGCCATGGACGGCGATCAGGACCAACGCGACCAAGGCGGTGTGCTCGTGGATCGCGACCAGGTTGCGCTTGAGGCCGGGCCGCTTCAAGACGCCTGCAGCCATCAACAGCCCGATCAGGACCGATGCGGTGACGAGCACGAGCGCGACCGTGCCCGATGCCCGGCTTGCGAGCCACCAGACATAGTCAAGCGGCCGCCGGCTCACGCTGCGACCGTCGTGAGGTGGATGCAGCTCCGCGAGCGCATCGGGCCATGGAGCTCGACGTCGCCGTCGTCGTGGACCACGAGGCCGCCGTGCCTGTCCAAGATGCGCCGCGCGCCGGTGGAGCCCGAGAGCAGCGCCCACTTCGCGAGCGTCTCGGCTTCCAGCGCGGAGCTACCCAGCGCTGTCACCATCAACAGCCCCGTCCACGCGGGCTCGCCAGTAGATGGGTCGAGCAGATGGTGCGCGACCGTGCCGTCCTCACGCCGCCACATCCGCGAGTTCAGACCCGAGGTGGCGATGCCACCCGATGACACGGGCACCGCGTGGACGTGCTCCCCGGTCAGGGGATGTTCGACCTCGACCTCATATGGATTAGTTGTGCCGCGCGCTCCGCCGATCGCAAGGTCACCGGCAGCATCGACTGCGAAGCGCGAGTAGCCCGCGAGCAGGCGCGCGACGAGATCCGCCGCGAGTCCCTTCACCACACCGCCGCTATCGATCCTCACGCCGGGTGGCCGAGCGATCGTGCCCGCCCCACGGTCGACCTGGACCCTGCGCCAGGCTCCCTGTGCGCCTGCTCCAGCGGGGCGCCGCGGTGGCGCGAACGGCAACGCCTCGCGCAGCGGCACGGGCACGGCGCCCGCAAGCGAGTGTCGATAGCCCACCGCCTCGATCGCCCCGGCCAGCGTCGAGTCCACGATCCCACCTGTGAACTCGGCCGCCCACAGGGCCGCCTCAACGGCTGTGATCAGCAGCGGGCGCGCACTCACCACGGTCTCGGGCGACTCGTTGAGCGCCACCAGGTCACTGGACTCCCTGAAACGCGATAGCCGCTCATCACAGGTCTCGAGCAGGGCGCGCGCTCGTGCGGCCGCCTCCTGCGCTGAGGCGAGCCCAGGCTCGATCGGATCGCCGATTAGCAACCTGAACTCGCAGCCCATACACGGGAAGCTGAGGTCGTACTCGCTCATGAGCTGCGCGTCACCGGCGCCGCGATCGCGGGCCCGCTCGATGATTGTGAGGTAGTTACCGGCGAGCTCGAGTAGCTGCTCGTGCCCACGTGGGCGCGGGAGGAGACCGTGGTCTCGACGATCACCTTGCGCACGATCCGGTGCACGATGATCGGCTGGGGTGGGGCTACCCTGCGCACGGCGCCGAGCACGGGATCGGTGCCCGCTGCGACCCGTTGGGCCAGGAACGTCGTGATCAGGGTAAGCAGCGCGATCGAGGTCAGGATCACGATCCGCGGACCCGGCTTGCGGCGACGCGTGGGAGCCGCCGCGCGCTCAGTCGTCGCCATGCCCGCCACCTTTGTTTTTGCCTTCTTCTTCGCTGCCTCCGCTGCTACCGCCGCCTTCCGGTGCGCCGCTGGGTTTGGTCGTGGGCGGTGGTGTCGGCGTCGTGGTGGTGCCGCCGCCTTCGCCGCTTGGCGGTGCGCCGCTCGGTTTGGTCGTCGGGGGAGCGGGCGTCGTGGGCGTCGACGCGGGCGCTTCGTTGCTACTGCCGCTCGGCTTGGTTGTTGGGTTGCTCCCAGCTGGCGGGTTGCTGCCGCCTCCGCCTGAGCCGTGGCTTTTCGACCCGCTCGACGACCCGCTCGAGCGGGTCGTCGGGGTCGCGCTGTGCTCGCTGCCGGCGGGTTGGTGCTTGCCGACCGTGCGATGAGTCCCGCTTGGGCCGGATTTCACGTTGGAGTGCCCGCCTGAGGCTGAGCGCTTTGGGCGTGGCTTTTGCGCCACTGGCGCGGGTGTGGACCGCGACCGCGATGCGCTGTCCGACCGCGGCTACCCCGCCACCGACTGGCCAAGATCCGTTCGCAGGGCCGCCGATGCCCACATGCTTGTAGCGGTGGACCGTTTGCTGCATCGTGACGGTGCGCGTGTCAGCGACCGCCACGGCGCTTTGGTCACGCTTGCGACCCCCACCGGCGTTCATCGCCACGCCTGTGAGGCCCCCGAGCGATAGCAGCGTCGCGACGACGGGCAGCTTCTTACGCAGTTGCATGGAGGGCATCGTCCTTATCTGGTTGAACAGCGCGCCCAGCGACGCACATGAACCTAAGACACTTCACCCGAGATAAAGATCACGACCTTCCTTCCGGTTTGGACAGATGGCCGAAACTACCGCGCCGCGCTCAACTCCTGCTCACGCTGGCGGTAGATCCAACGGACCGGCTGCTGGCACTCCCGTTCCGCTTCGCGCTGCTCGACCCAGGCCGTGTATGGGTCCCGAGCGATGGCGCGCACAGCGAAGCTGTCCGGTTCGTGGCGGCTGATCGTGTCGTGATCGCTGAGGAGTGCAAGTGGTGCTGCGATTACGTGCGGAGTGGGTGCAGCTTGCTGCCGAGAGAATCTGCGTGCTCGAAACGGTCCCAATGTGATCATCCCCTTGGCTGTTAGTTATGTTGTCCCTGAATGTGAAACAGATAAATCAGGCTCGTCGCGCGAGCGCGATCGAGATGGCAAACATGCACGCTCGCGCGCCTGTCTCCAAATCACTTCGACGGATGACTTAGGAAATGGTTGAAGCGGCATACACACGTGTCGTGCGGAGGGTGCGAATGGGGTGCACTTGTCGGGCAATGCGTGTCGTCCTAAAGGGCCCTGGCTGTCGACGCGGCGCAGGCGCCCGGCGCGCGGCGAGCGGTCACGTGCGAGCACGAACCGCGACACTTCAACGCCGCGATGCCGACCTCGACCAGGACCGACAGCCCGTTGCCCGAGACGATCCCCCAAGAGAAACATCCGGATTGGCGTAGCTTCGCGCCCCTGGTGGGCCCGGTCCTGCTCACCTCGATACTCAACCTTTGGGCGCTCGGCCAGAACGGATACGCGAACGTCTACTACTCGGCGGGCGTGAAGTCGATGCTGCAGTCCTGGCACGACTTCTTCTTCCTCTCAGCCGACCCGGCTGGCCTGGTCTCGATCGACAAGCCGCCCCTGGGGCTATGGCTGCAAGCGGCAAGCGCGAAGCTCTTCGGTTTCTCGCCGCTCAGCCTGCTCCTGCCACAGGCGATTGCCGGCATTCTCGCGGTGGTCGCGATCTATCTGATCGTGCGCAAGCGCTATGGCGTGTTCGCCGCGACCGCGAGCGCCCTGACGCTCGCGAGCTTTCCCTCCTTCGTGGCGGTCTCACGCGACAACAACCTCGACACGCTGCTGATCCTCTTGATGACGCTCGCCTGTGGGGCGGCGCTGCGAGCAACCGAGACCGGGCGCCTGCGGACGCTGCTTGGAGCCGCGCTGCTCGTCGCGCTGGCCTTCAACACCAAGACCCTCGCTGCGGTCCTTGTCATGCCTGGCATCGCCGCCGGGTATCTCTGCTGTGCGCCGCATTCACTGACGCGTCGCACTGCGCATGTGCTGATCGCGGGCCTCCTCTGCGCCGCGATCTCGCTCAGCTGGATCGCCGCCGTGGATCTCACCCCGAGCGCGCAGCGACCCTTCGTGGGCAGCTCAACCGATAACTCGGAGCTCGGGCTGACCTTTGGCTACAACGGCTTTGAACGGGTCGGCAACCAAAAAGGCGGCCCTGGCCCGGTCGCCAACCGCGAAGTGCTGCCGGGCGAGCAGGCTCCTCGGGGCGTAGACGAAGTCGCCCCTGCGAGCGTGCAGCTGCCCAAGGCCGCCCCCGCGGTCGCGCCCAAGGTCGCCGTGACGATCACGCGAAGCCCGACCGCCTTCGGTACCTCACCAGGGCCGCTGCGACTGTTTCGCAGAGGCTTCGGCGACCAGGGCGCATGGCTACTCGCCTTTGCGCTCTTCGGTCTGCTCGCACTCGCGCTGAGCCGTCCCGCGCGCCGCGATCGCAAGCTCGCCGCGCTGATCGTCTTCGGCGGCTTCTTCCTCTGCGAGGTCGTTTTCCTGAGCGCCTCGAAAGGGATCGTGCACCCCTACTACCTTTCAGCGCTCGCTCCCGGCGTGGCGGTGATGGTCGGCGCGGGGCTCACCGCGATGTGGCGTTCGGAGTGGCGATGGCCACACGCGCTGATCGCCGTAGCGGTGCTCGTCACCGTGGCGGTGCAGATCTCGCTGCTGCATCACGCTCACTACCTAGGCTTCTGGCAGATCCTGCTCGTCCCGGCGGCAATCGCTGGGCTCCTCGCCCTGACCCTGAGCCGCTTTCGCGTAGCGAGTCTTGCCGCGATCCTCACTGTGCTGCTGATCGCGCCGACGATCTACGCGGCGACGAGCTGGAAGCACCCGGTCGAGGGTACGTTTCCCGCGGCCGGCCCTCACGCCGTGGGTGGCAACGGTGGCGCCGAGCTCAGCCGCGAGCAGCTCAGCACTGCTGAAGCATTGATGCGCTACATCCTCTCCCACGGGGCGGGCGGGCGCTATCAGCTGCTCACCGTGGCCTCGCTAACCGCAGACAGCCCGATCCTGCTCGGGTTGCGTGCCGCGGCTCTCGGTGGCTACGGCGGTGTGGACCCGACGCTCGACGGGCGCGACCTTGCTCGGCTCGTCTCTTTGGGGCAGGCGCGCTATCTGCTGCTCGGCGGCTCCTACGCCTATCTCGGCGGCAACGCAGCCAGTCGCGCTGCGGCGCGCGTCTGCCCGCAGGTGCCGTTCGCGGCCTGGGAAGGCGCGCGTGCAAATGCCAGCGAAGGGCTCTACCTAGTCGACTGTGCAGGTCGTGCCGCCGAGCTCGCCCAGCAGCCGCGATAGGCAGCCGATCTAGGGTCGAACGCGCCCGCGATCTTGCAGCGGCTAAACCCGTCCGCGGTTGCTGCCGATAGAGCTAGTGACCTCGAAGACGCGCATATTCGCGTTGACGTAGGTGGAGATTGGTGGTGATGGCCTTGGCCTTGGCCTTCGCCTGATTCTGATCGCCGATTCCCGATAAAGGCACGCCCGCCGCGAGGCGGGTTCGCAAAGCCAGGGGTCTCTCCGAGACGGCCCAGCTACCGGAAGGAGCAAGGATGTTCATTCGCCGCCAGCACCTGGAGCTGCGCTCCCTTGCGCTGCTCGTCTGCTCGCTATTTCTGATCAGCGCAGCGGGCGCAAGCGCAGCAAAGCAAGGGCCCTTGCTGGCAGCGAGCCGGCTGCGCGTCCATAGCGACCGCGCGTTCGTGGCAGACGCCAAGCGCTACACGCACTGTCTTGCCACGCACCGCGCACGGCCCACTCGCTGTGCAGCCTCGCGCAAGGCACTCCAACGCGCTGGTGGGCGTCTGGCGCGGGCCGAACGCCGTCTCGCGCGGCTTGCGAGCTCGGCGGGTCGTGCTTCCAAGCTCTCGAGTGGTGCATCTCACGGCCTTGGCCGCCGCGCAGCGCCGCAGCTCAGCGTGAGCGGCGAGTCCCTTGCTTGGGCGAAGATCGCGGGCGTCAAGACATATGTGCTCCGCCGTCGGGTGGCCGGCCAGGGCGCCTTCTTCACGATCGTCCGCGGGACCTCAGTGACCCCGCCGGCGCTGACCGGCGCGACCGTCAGCTACGCCGTACGCACCACCGCCAGGAGGTCGTACTGGTCCTCCGAGGCGACGCTCTCCTACCCCCAGCCTGCGCCCCCTACAACCTCTGCGATGCGCTCAGCGCCGACGCTGACCGTCTCTGGCCAGACACTCTCCTGGAATCCAATTCCCGGCGTGAGCACCTACATCATCGCGCGCGCGATTGCCGGGCACGCCCCGCACTACTCGGCGATTGCCGCCACCTCAGTGACCGTCCCTGCGCTGGCAGGTATGACCGCTCACTACAGCGTCCGCACCGCTGTCGCGGGTAGCCCCTGGTCCGCGGCTGCGGCCGCCCCGCTACCGTCTGCGACCGCCAGCAGTCGCGCTGCGGCGATCCGCGCTGCCTCGATCCGTGCCGCGCGCGAGGGGGAAGCGCCCGCGTCCTCATCGCCCCCGACCGCTCCCTCTGTGCCCTCGGGCCTGATCATCGGGGTCGACACGGGCAACTGGCGTGGCAGCCTCTACAACGAACTCGCCGCAGGCGGGATCCACAACCTCAGGGTCAGCGATCTCTCCTCCGCTGCCGCCAGCGAAGCCGAGGCGGCGGGATGCTCGGTCGCGGTCCTCACCTTCCAGTCAGGCGGGACGATCGGCGGCCGCAACCCCGCCACCTACGCAAGCGAAGTCCTCGCCTACGCGCGCCGGCATCCCGAGGTGCGGCGGATCGAAGTGCTCAATGAGCCCGAGCTGCTCAGCGATTCGCACAACTACAGCGCCTATGTGGCGCTGCTGAAGGCGACCCATGAAGCGCTTGCGAGCCTGCCCGCCGCGCAGCGCCCCGAGCTGCTCGCCTCTTGGGCCCCGACCTATGGGTTCGGCAAGGGCTGGGCCGCTGCCGGTGGCCTGCCCTACGTCGATGAGGTGGTCGTGCACGCCTACGGCGGCAGCACCGGCCAGCACAAAGGCCTGGAAGGAGCTCGCGAACTCGTCGCAGAGGCTCACACGGAGTCGGGTAAGCCTGTCGCGGTCACCGAGGTCGGATGGCCGACGGCTGTGGGCCAGCCAGGGACCGGGGACTCCCAACAGTGGAGCGAGTCACAGCAGGCTGCGGCGATCACGAGCTTCGCGGCCTGGGCGCACACCCAGCCCTATATCACCGTCGTGATCTTCTTCAACGCCGTCGACTACGGCTCAAACATGTGGTACGGCATCGAGCGCACCAACCGCTCACACAAGCCAAGCTTCGCAGCGCTCTCCGCTGTGGCTCAATAGCCAAGGGCCCCGCCGGCCTGTAGCTGCGGCTAACGCGCCGCGGCCATCGGCTGGCGGATGATCGTCTTCAGCTTCTCGGGCGCGCAGCGTCGCGGGTCGCTGAGGTAGATCTCGTGGTGCTTGCCCGCGAGCTCATAGCCCTGCTCGGCGATGAAGGCGTGCAGTCGCGCGATCGTTGGGCCCTCCTTGGCGTAAGGACCGAGGTACATGACCTGGGCGCTCAGGCCCTCGGCGAAGCTCTCAAGGCGCAGACGATCGAATGCCGCCAGCTGCTTCTTGCCCTTGGCGCTCTCGAGCGCCTGCTCGAAGACCTCGTGGGTCACCTGCGCCGGCTGCATGATCATCGCGGTCCATTCCCAAGCGGACTTGTTCGCGGTCGAGAAGCTCGCCATGTCGGGCGTCCACCACAGCCCCTCCAAAGGCATCACAGCGAAATCGAGCCCCGCCGGGGAGCGCTTGAGCGCGAACTTCGCGGTGTAGGAGAGCGTGTAGAGAGCTTCGATCGCTTCGCTGTAGGCGGGCGCGCTGTTCGGGTCGCCGTGGCCGTCGATCATCAGGAAGCTCAGCTCGAGGGACCTCAACTATCTCCGGCTTCTCGCCGGGCGCATAGAGCTCGCGTAGCTCGCGCTTGTAGTCGATCTTCGTTGCGGTCGCCATCTCGTCTCGGCCTCCAGCGTTGTGGGCGTCCTCACACTCACCAACTACGCGCACGGCCTCATCGGTGGCTTCTACCTGATGGGTTCAGGGGAAACCCACCTTCCCTGCACATGTCCAAAGCCCTAGCTTGGATACTGGCCAAGCGGCCCTAATCGACAGGCCCGGTGTTTGTCATCCTGCAGCCATGAGCCACCCATCTCAAACCGCAGAGCCGCACATTATTGGCGGTCCCACTCCAATCCAGGCGCCGCGGGTGGGCAACCTCTACCGCTGGAAGGTCCAGCACGGACGCGCGGAAAAGCACGTCTATGTGCAGATCGCAAGCGCGCTTGAGCCGGAGGCCTTCGAGGAGCCGCTGCGCTCGGGCATCGCCTCCAAGGGGGAGACGGTGCTGGGCAAGCTGCTCGAGCGGGGCAACGTGCCGACGCGCATCAAGATCACCTCTGTAGGGATCACCGAAGTCGGCACCGACCGCCGCTCGCGTCCCTGCTTGGTGTAGCTCGCCGCGCCGCTCAGGCGCTCATGCAGACGCGATCGCGCCCTGAGCTCTTGGCTGCATAGAGCGCGCCATCAGCACGCGCCATGACTGCCTCGGCGCTTTCCCCGGGGCGACGTGCGGCGAAGCCGGCTGAGCAGGTGCGCTCGCCGTAGATCAACTTGCGCAAGCGCTCGATCACCTCGGCCGCACGCGCGGGATCGCAGTCGAGCAGCAGCAGCCCGAACTCCTCACCGCCGAGGCGCGCGAGCAAGTCACCGGTACGGAGCTGCTCGCGCCAGATCGCGGCGGTCTCCTTTAGCAGCCGGTCGCCGGCGGGGTGCCCGTAGGTGTCGTTGTATTCCTTGAAGAAGTCAAAGTCGATCATCGCGACCGTGAAGTGCTGGCCAGTGGAGAGCACCTGCTCGACACGCGCGTCCCAAGCGCGACGGTTGGGCAGGCCGGTGAGCGGATCGGTGCTGGCCATGTCACTGAGGCGGCTCATCCTGTCAGCGCGTTCGATTACCGCGGCTGCCTCGTGCGCGAGCAGCGCAACGACGCCAGTGCGCGTGCCATCGGCGGTCACGCTTTCTGGCCAGCCGACGACGAGCACGCCGACCGGCTCTGAGCCGCGCATCAGCGGCTCATACACGAGCGTGGAGGGCCGCCCGCCGGCAACCCACAGCTCGATGCTGCCGACATGCGCTTCGACATCCTCGGTCACGAGGATGCGGTGTCCCGACGCGAAGGCTTCGCTGACCGCGCTCGGCTCGAGCCTTGAGATCTCGACCGGGTGGGACTCGAGACCGACCATCGCTGTCGCGCGCATCAGGTTGGTCCCGCGCACGGGCTCATAGAGGATCGCGATGCTCGCCTCGCCGACGGTTCTCGCTGCCTCGCAGACATCGCGGCGAGCCTGGGAGCTGCCGAAGAGATCGCGCACGACCTGATGGACCTGCGCGAGCATCTGCTCACGGCCGTGCGCCTCGCCGGCCTGATGGCGAACGCTTGCAACCAGGCGCCGTGTGGCGAGGCCGATGATCGCGCTGACCGCCACGGTCAGCATCGCGGCGCGGTATTGCGTTTCGGGGTATGCCTTGCCACCGATCAGCATGATCGGTGCGAGATAGACCGCGGCCATGCCGGCGATCACCACGTACAGCTGATAGCGACCCTCGCTGTAGAGCGCGGTGTAGAAGACGGGGATCAGACAGATCACGGTCACGCCGGAGTTGATGCCGCCGGCCGAGTGGCGCAGCAGCGCGACCGCGCCCAGGAAGATCAGCGCCGCGAGCGTGCCTCCGAAACGCGCTCGCCACAGCTGCAGTGCGCGCAGGCACATGAGTCCTCCTGCGAGCGCGAGCAGACCAGTTGAAATCGTATAGAGGGTCCAGTCGATCGAGCTGCCCACGATCACCGCCGTCCAAGCCAAAAGAGAGGCGGCGACGAAGGGGGCGTAGCTCAGGGGATGCGCTGTCCGAGTCCTGGAATCGAGGTCCATTGCTCTTCCTTCGGCAGTGGCGCCAGGCGGCTGAAACCGCGCAAGCAGCCGTGTAGTCAGGCTCAGGAGGGCAGGCTCGACCCGGCGCTGCTGGCGAGCTCCGAGCGTGCTTGCAAGACGCCTTCGACGTAGCTCGTCGTGATCGGCTCGCCCATGAAGTAGCCCTGCGCCAGCGTGCAGCCCATCGCCTTCAGGCGGGTCATCTGCTCCTCGGTCTCGATGCCCTTCGCGATCACGCGCAGGGACAGGTCCCGCCCCAGGCTAAGAATCGCCTCGAGCAGCCAGGTGCGGTAGTCCTCATCCTCAGTTGTCGCCAGCTCGCTGGGGTCGACCTTGAGCAGGTCCAGCGGGAGCCGCTGCAGGTCGGAGCGGCGCGCGTAGGCGTTGCCGAAGTCATCGATCGCGATCTTCACGCCGAGGTGCTTGATCTCGTTCAGCCGCGAGGCCGCCGCGGCGACATCGTCCATCACGGCGCTCTCGCCGATCTCGAGCGTCAATAGACCCGGCTCGATGCCCGACTGTTGCAGCGCACGGCGCACGTCGGTGGCAAAGCCATCGCGGTTCAGCTGCTTGGGGGAGACCATCACCGAGATGCCGACGCGGTAGCCGGCGACGTTCCAGCTCGCGGTGCGCGCGCACGCTTCCTCGAGTACCCAGCGGCCGATCGGCACGATTAGCCCTGTCTCCTCGGCGGCCGGCAGGAAATCGGCGGGGGTGAGAATGCCCTGAGTCGGGTGCTGCCAGCGGATCAAAGCCTCAAAGCCGATCACTGCGCGCGTCTCGAGCTCGCAGATCGGCTGGTAGAGCAGGAAGAACTGGCGCTCCTGCAGAGCCGTGTTCAGCTCGGCCTCGAGCACCGCCTGGCTCTCGATCACCGCGCGCATGTTGGCGTTGAAGAGCGTGTAGCCGTCCTTACCAGCTGCCTTGGCCGCGTCGAGCGCCAGCTGCGAGTCGCGCAGCATCTGCGCAGGGTCCTCGTAGGGTCCGTAGGCGACGCCAACGGAGGCGGTGACGAAGAAGCTGGGGCCGAAGCCCTCGAGCACGATCGGCTCGTGCATCGTCTCGATCACGCGCCTTGCGAGCGAGTCCAGACGTACGCCGCGCGCGGCCGCCTCGACGAGGATCACGAACTTATTGCCGCCCAGGCGTCCGACGGTGTCCTGGGCGCGCACGACGTGCTCAAGGCGCTCGGCAACCGCACGCAGAACCCCGTCGCCGGCAGCTTCGCCGAGCTTCTCGTTGACGTCTTTGAACCAGTCCACATCGACGATCAGCGCGCCACCGAGCATCCCCGACTGGCGGCCGGTGCGAGCGAGCATCCGCTCGGCGAGATCCAGTGTCAACGCGCGGTTCGGCAGGCCGGTCAGTGAGTCGTAGAGCTCTTCGGCTGGCGTGCTCGTGCCTGCGGAGCGCAGCGCGGCGGGCTTGGCGCCGCGGGCGAGGCCGAGCAGGGCGATCAACAGCCCGAGCAGTGCGCTCAATAGGCATCCGCCGATCAGCAGCGCTAGCGCGCGGCCGTCAGCTGTGATGCCCGCGGCGGCCACCAGCAGAGAGCTCTTCAGGCTCCAGCCGTTCTGAAGGTTGGTGGTCGTGCTCTGAGCGTCCTTGGCAGGTGCACCGCTCGTAAAGAGCACGTTTGAGCCTCCGGCGTGGTAGCGCAGACGCGCGGCGCTGCCGGGGTGGCCGGCGAGCACGCGGGAGAGCACGACGCTGGGCTCAAGCACCTGGTGCAACCAGCCAACGAACGCGGCCTTGCGCCCGGCGGCGCTGCGCGGCAGCACACCGCCGCGATAGACGGGCGTCTCGATGCGGAGTGCCTTCGTGCCCGAAAGTGAAGTGCCGGCGTAGTGGCTGTTGCCGGAGTCGCGCAGCGCCAGCAGCCCGGGGGTGCGCACGCAGTAGTCGGTCCCGGCGGGCAGTTGCTTGACCTCGCTGCGCGCGAGGCCAGCGAGCGCGAGGCAGTAGAGCGCGCGTTCACCGGGGGGGATGATGTGCAGGCTGTGAAGCGCCGCGGCGGTGCTTGCGGCGAGCGCTGCGCTGGACGTGGCGCTGGAGCTCGATGTGGTGCTCGGGCTGGAGGTTGTGACGGAGGTAAGCGGCGCCTTGTTCGCGTGCGGTGCCCCGCGCAACGCGAAGTCGGCAAGCTTCGCGGCGGCGACGGGCGTGATCAGCCTCAGTTCTGCGAGCTCGGGGTAGCGGTGGGAGGCCTTGACCCACTTCGCCCAGGTGTGGAATTCGGCAGCTGAGGCGTTCGGGTGATCGGCGAGGAAGGCGCTGGCCGTGAGCGTAAGGTCTTCCTCGTGCTGGATTGTGGCTCGCACCGCGGTCGCGATGCCCGTGGCGCTCTGGCGAGCGGAGCGTTCTGACTTGGCGTGGTCGGAGCTCGCCAGCGAGCCTGCGCCGAGTACTGATGCGATTGCTCCAGCGATCACACACACAAGCGCGGCGAGCAGCCAGAGGTTGCGTCCGCTGGCAAGTAGGTGGTTGGCGCTCTGTGGCTTGACGTTGCCGGCGCTGGGCTGGGCAGTGGCGGGCGCGGCAACGGGGTCTGGCGCTGTGGCGGGAGGCGCCGGCGGCGGGCCGAAGTGCATTACCGAGGAGGTGCTCACGGCAGCGGGAGCAGGGGAGGGCTGGGGAGCGGGCGAGGGCTGGCCGGAACCCTCGGGTTGCTGGTGTTGGGGGATATCGCTCTCTGACATGGCTCGCTATGTGCTCCCAACGCTGAGCGTCTCGCTCGGCCGGGAGATCGAACGTTTGCTCACGCTCGATCTCTGTTGTTCATCTAATTGGACGAATCGCTGAGCGCTCATCGGCGCAATCCCCCACAAACCAAAGCGGCGCGCGTACCTGCAGCGGTTGTTGCAGGTCGCGGTGGAGCGAGTGTGCGCGGCGAGTTGCTGAGACGTGGAGCGTCCCGAGCACGTAGGGTCCTAAACATGAACCTCCTGCGCAGACATCTCACCTACGCCAACGTCGCGGCGACGCTCGCGCTCCTGTTTGCGATGAGCGGCGGCGCGCTCGCCGCGAGCCACTATCTAATCAACTCGACCCGCCAGATCAACCCCAAGGTGCTCAGGCGCTTGAAGGGCAACCGCGGCTCGCGCGGCCCGGCCGGCATCCCCGGCATCTCGATCCAGGGTCCCAGCGGTGTGAGCATCAAAGGGCAACGAGGTGAACCTGGACGCGAAGGTCCGGAAGGGCTCTCTGCGCTTTCGAAGCTTCCCTCGGGGCGCAGCGAGAGCGGCGTCTACGGGATCGCCACTCCCAACCCCAAACCTGCCACGACTGGCACGCTGAAGCAGTCGATCACCTTCGGGTTGGTCCTGGCCGCTGCGATCCCGCCGGCGAACATTGAATACACCCCGAGTGCGACCCCGACCAAAAACTGCACCGGACCCGGCCACGCCGAACGGGGCTTTCTGTGTCTCTACAGCGGTGGCGCCACAGGAGTCGGAGCACCGGTCGTGTTCGAGCCCGAAGATGGCCTCTCCACACCAGGCACAGGGCTGATGGGCTTCACGCTCGAATGGCTGGTCACAGCTGAAAACGCGGGCGATGTGGGCAGCTACACGGTGACGGCGCCCTAGCTTGCAGCGTCCCACTAGGCTGTCTACATGTCACTGATTGGAACTGCCCGCATGAGCCCTCGCAACATGCGCTCACTTGGTTTCCTGGCGCTGCTTGTCGCGAGCGCCGGCCTGACTGCCGCCCCTGCTGAGGCGGCTCCGCATTTCATCTGCGGCGGCCCCGCGAGCGCAAAAGTCCCCTGCCGCTTTGCGACGCCCAGTGGCAATATCCGCTGCGTGTGGACGCCAGTGCCCGAGAACGTCGCTTGCGAGCTGCTCTCCTCAGGGCGCGCCTACCGTCTGCGACCCACGGGCCATGCGCGGAAAATCACCTTCAGGCCTGCTCGGCGCGGGCTGACGCTCCCGCCCAGCCAGCAACTCGCCTTTCCTCAGAGTCTCTCCTGCCACGATACGAAGGTCAGGATGACCTGCAATCAGGACTTTGGTCTGGGCTCCTTCACGTTGGGTCCGCAGCACTCGCACGCCTCCTGAGCCGATGCGGGTTGTGCGGATCGATCAGACCGGTGGCCCCGAGGTGCTCAAGCTCGTGGAGGCGGAGCGTCCTGAGCCGGGCGAGGGCGAGGTGCTCATCAGGGTGCACGCGGTGGCGATCAACCCGATCGAGTGGAAGTACCGGCGCGGCCTGATCCCCAAGCAGCTGCCAGCGGTGCTCGGCAGCGACATCTCGGGGGTGGTCGAGAGCAGCCGCAGCGAGCGCTTCCACGCAGGCGAGGAGGTCTTCGGGCTCGCGAGCAGCGGCGGCTATGCGGAGTTCGCGGTCGCACCCGAGCGGGCGCTCGCGCCAAAGCCGGCCGGTCTCAGCCACGAGCAGGCGGCCGCGCTGCCCGTCGCCGGGATGACCGCCTGGCAGGCGCTGTTCGATGTGGGTGGGCTCACGGCCGGTGAGAGCGTCCTGATCGCCGGCGCCGCCGGCGGCGTCGGGCACCTCGCGGTGCAGTTCGCGCGAGTCGCGGGAGTGCACGCGATCGGCACCGCCTCAGCGCGCAACCGCGACTTCGTACTCGGTCTCGGCGCTACGCGCTTCATCGACTACGCAGGCACGGAGCTCGCCGAGATTGCGGGAGTCCTCGACGTTGCTTTCGACACCGTCGGTGGGTCGACGACCGCGACGCTGCTTCCCTGCTTGCGTCCGGGCGGCATCCTCGTGACGATCGCCGGCGCGCCTCCTGAGCAGCGGGCCGCCGAGCTTGGTGTGCGTGCTCAGCTGCTCGTGATGAGCCCCCAGGGGGATCAGCTCGCCCGTATCGCGGAGCTGGTAGCGGCGGATGAAGTCAAAGTCGAGATCGCCAAGGTCCTGCCGCTCGCCGATGTGCGTGAAGCGCACGCGCTCAGCGAGTCGGGGCACACCCGCGGCAAGATCATCCTTACGCTCGGCTGAGCGGCTGCGGGACCCGCTCAGGAGCGCAAGGAGCGCGAGAGCCTGAGCAGGATGTAGAAGGCGAAGCCGACCCCCAGGGCGCGACGGAACCAGTTATCGCCATGGCGCGCCTCTTCGTAGGCCCACACGCTGAGCGATGCGTAGAAGAGCGCGAGTAGCCAGCGGTGTGCCGTGCCCGCGGTGACCCGCGCGCTGAGATCGGCGAGCAGGGCCACGATCAGCGGTGGGTTTGGGAACTGCACGAGCGGAAATCTCGCTGGCCACTGCCACTGTGTTACGCGCTGCATCGCTCCGGACAATAACCGCGCAGCACCCAAAAACACGCGGCGCCCCCGCCACAATCGAGTCATCCGCGATCAGCCGTGCCGGGGGCGCCAGTTACTGCGTAGAGGGGGATGCAGGGCCCTTATACCCGAAGTCAGGGCTCTATAAACAATTCTTTTCACCTCGAAGCAAGCGCTCTGCGCGAAGTACGCGGAATACTCTGCGTAGAACCCGCGCAGTTGCCCCTTTACGAGCGCGTTTGCGCCTGGGATGATCCCAGACACAAGCTTGTTCGTAGATGTCTAGACGTCGGAGACATGGGGCCACGACTTGCCTGGGGGAGAGGATGATGCAAGGGGATATGACGCTCGTCGAGAGCATCGAGGTCAGTGAGCCGGGCCAGGCGCCGGGTGAGCGTGAAGCGGCCGCAGCGATCGCGATCGCAGGCGGGCTCTACTTCGTCGGTGCGCTGCTCTGCGCCACAGCACTGCTACTCCCGCGCGTTGACTCGCCCGCCGCCATCGCCGCTGTGGCGCTCGATGCGCTGCTGACGGCTGCGCTGCTCTTCTACGCCGCCGAGCGCAGATGGGGTGGGCTGCGTCTGGCATTCATCGCCGACCTGTGGGGAATCGTGCTGATTGCGGTGCTCTGCGCTGCGGGTGGCGGCGCGGAGAGCCCCTTCGCGCTGATCTATTTCTTCGCGATCGGTCACGCCGCGGCCTTTCAGCCGCGCGGGCGTTTCCTGGCGGCACACCTCGTGGGCTTGATCGCCTTTCTGCTGCCGCTGCTCTATGAAGCACACATCGCGTCGGTCTTCGGTGCGGTCGTCTGCGTCGGCGTGGTGCTTGCGCTGCTGACCTCACTGGTCGTGCACACGTCCTTGAATCGCATGCGCGAGCAGCGTCGTCGTCTGGAGATTCTGATTGCGGCGAGCGCCGAGCTCGACAAATCGCTCGATCCTGCGGAGACGCTTGGGACGATCGCGCAGATGGCGGTGCCCGGGCTCGCGGACCTGTGCGTGATCGATTTGCTCGATGAGGGCGGCGCGATCGCGAGCACGGTCGCTGCGTCGACGAACTCGGAGCTGGCCGAGGTGCTCGCGCGCAAACGGGCCTCGCTGGCGCTGCCGATGGTTGCCCGCGGACGCACCCAGGCGGTGATCAGCTTCTGGCATCGTGGCGGTGAGGCCCACTACGATGGCGGTCTGCGTGCAGTGCTAGAGGACCTGACGGGCCGTGCCGCGATGGCGCTCGACAACGCGCGTCTGTATGGGGAGCGTGCTCAGGTTGCACGAATCCTCAGGCGCAGCCTGATGCCGGCAGTGCTGCCTGTGATCCCCGGGCTCGAGCTGGCCAGCTACTTCCGTCCAATTGGCGCTGGCGAGGAGGTCGGTGGCGACTTTTACGACGTCTTCGGGGATCGCGATGGCTGCTGGCTGGTCGTCGGCGACGTCTGCGGCAAGGGCGCCGAGGCAGCCGCGCTGACGGGCTTTCTGCGCCACACGACCGCTGCCTACGCACGCGAGGAGCGCAGCCCAGCGCGAGTGCTCGCCCAGGTCAACCGAGCGATGCTCGAGCAGGACTTCGACGGACGCTTTGCGACCGCGATCATCGCGCACCTGCGTTTTGATGATGCGGGGAGCGTCGAGTTGCGCTTGGCGGCCGCCGGACATCCGCCGGCGCTGATCACGCGTGCTGAGGGCCACGCGGGCGAGCTCGGCGCGGGGGGCACGCTGCTCGGCATCTTTCCCGAGCCGCGGATCGAAGAGGTCACGACCGTGCTCGCGCCAGGCGACTCGCTGACGCTCTACACCGACGGGCTTACCGAGGCCCACGCTCCGCGCCGGATCCTGGCGGTCGCGGAGCTGATCGAGCGCTTGCGTGAGGCTCCCCCCACGGCTGCGCAGGGTGCGATCGACGCGCTGCTCGGCCTGATCGATCTCGAGCGGCGGGTTGCCGATGACATCGCGCTGCTCACTGTTCGTGTTGCAGCTGGTGAGGCGCAGGGGCTTGGCAGCCGGTGGCGGCGCTCAGCGCGGCGATTCGACGACCGTGCCGGCCTCGCCGTGTAGCGCGGCTGCGGCGGCCTCGAGCGAAGCGATAACAGCGCGCCCCCCGCTTTCGGCAAAGCGCGCAGCCCCCTCTGCCTTCGGACCCATCGAGCCTGTAGCGAGCCCAAGGCCACGTAGCTCTGCGGGACTTGCAGCGCGCAGCGGGCGCGCGTCGGGCGTGTTCCAGGCGAGCTCGATGTTGGGGACGTCGGTGAGCAACAGCAGCACATTCGCAGCGAGCTCGCGCGCGAGCAGCGCCGCAGCGAGGTCCTTGTCGATCACGGCCTCGACCCCCCTCAGCGCGCCCGCAGGGTCGGTGGCGACGGGCACACCGCCGCCACCGACACAGACAACGATCACCCCGGCCTCTACGAGGATCCGGATCGACGCGATCTCGACGATCCGCTGCGGCTCGGGTGAGGGCACGACGCGGCGAAAAGCATCTCCGTCGGCGGCGATCGCAAAGCCGTGCTCGGCCGCCAAACGCTCAGCCTCGGCACGCGTATAGATCGGGCCGATCGGCTTGCTCGGGTGTTTGAAGGCTGGCTCTTCAGGGTCCACGACGACCTGTGTCAGCAGCGTGGCGACGCGGCGCTCGGGTAGCTCGTTGATGAGACCCTGCTCGAGCATGTAGCCGATCATCCCCTCGCTCTCGGCGCCGAGCACGTCGAGCGGGTAGGGATGCGCGCCGCGGTAGGCGTCGCCCTGCAGCGCGAGCAGCCCCACCTGCGGGCCGTTGCCGTGGGTGATGATCAGCTCGTGCTCGCGCGCGATCTCCGCGAGCGCAGTAACCGCGCGCGCGACGTTTGCACGTTGGTTGGTCGCGTCCGGTGGCTCCCCACGTCGCAGCAGCGCGTTTCCTCCCAGCGCCGCGACAACACGCATCGCGCTCAGCCCTCGTTCAGCAGCTCGGCGGCCTCCTCGGCCAGGCGGGCGTAGGCGTCGGGGCGGCGCGTGGCGAGGAAGGGGAACAGCTCGAGCCAGTCATGACGCTGGTCGAGGTCGAGCTCGGCGACGAGCACGGCCGCCTCATCGCGGGGCGCCTCGACGAGCTTGCGCCCGTAGGGGTCGCAGATGAAGGAGGAGCCGTAGAAGTGCAGCGGTCCCTCGGTGCCAAAGCGGTTGACCGCGACCATGAAGACGCCGTTGGCGATCGCGTTGCCGATGATCACGCGCTCCCACAGAGGCTGGGTGTCGAACTCGGGATGGTCGGGCTCTGAGCCGATCGCAGTGGGATAGATCAGCACGTCAGCGCCCTCGAGGCTGTAGGCGCGGGCGAGCTCGGGGAACCACTGATCCCAGCAGGTCGGCAGACCCAGGTGGGCCTCGCCGAGCGCTACGACGGGGAACGGGTCGAGCTCACCGGGGCCGGGGCGGAAATAGCGATCCTCGTGGTAGCCGGCGGTGAGCGGGATGTGCAGCTTGCGCGTGCGTCCCACGAGGCTTCCGTCAGGGGAAACGATGATCGCGGTGTTGTAGCCCAGGCCATCCGCGGCGACGGCGCGCTCATACAATGAGGCGTGCACGTGCAGGGCGTGCTCGCGCGGCCATCTGCGCGGCGAAGTTGTAGGTGGCGCCACCCGGCAAGTCCTCGGGCTCGACACCGGTCGCGGCCGGTCCTCGGGGGTCGGTGGCGAAGTAGGGGCTGAGCGTGAGCTCCTGCAGACAGACGAGATCTGCGCCCTCGCTTGCCGCGAGCGCGATGCCTGTCGCGAGCGCTTCGAGGTGCTCATCGGGGTCCGAGTGCCAGCGTTGCTGAACCGCCGCGATCCGCAGCGATGCGCGGCGCGGGGGACGCTTGCGCGCGGGGGAGGGGTGCACGTGCGGGGCGCGGATTAGGCGGATCTCTGCCATCGCGACTGACTTTAGATGGTTGATTCCACGACGTTGCACCGCCGGAGGCACGCCTGGCCTTCGCCTGCCGTCGGCCTGCGTCCTAGGCAGACTCGACCATCCGCACCCCCGGAACAACGGCACACCCTCGTGGAATCAACCGTCTAGACGCTCGTGCTTGGGCGAGCAAACCGCCGCCGGCGAGTGCGTAGTTTCAGCGGAGGTGGATGTGCGGGCGGCGACGGATGTGGCCAGTCCTGATAGCGCACAGAATCTCCCGCATATGAAGCATTTCGTCGACACCCAGGACTTCTCGCGCGAAGAGCTCGAGGACTTGCTCGGCTTGATCGCGCTGCTGAAGGAGGCGGACTATGAGGATGCGGTGCCCCCTCTGCTGCACAACCGCTCGCTGGGGATGATCTTCGAGGAGCCCTCGACGCGCACGCGGGTCTCGTTCGAGGTTGCGATGTCAAAGCTCGGTGGCCACGCACTGTACTTGAAGCCCGGCGAGATCCATCTCGGCCAGCGTGAGTCGCTATTCGACACCGCCAAGGTGCTCTCGCGGATGTGCGATGTGATCGAGGCGCGCACGCTCAAACACGAGACCGTGCTCGAGCTCGCACGCGACGCTGAGGTGCCGGTGATCAATGGTCTCACCGACTTCAACCACCCGACCCAGGCCGTCTGCGACCTGCTGACGATGCGCGAGCACCTGCCCGCGGGCCGCACGCTCGAGGACTGCACGGTCGTGTTCGTCGGTGACCGCACGAACGTCTGCAGCTCGCTGATGTTCATCGCGACCCAGTTCGGCATGCGCTTCATCCACGCTGCCCCCGCCGCCTACCAGGCGCCGCCCGAGTGGCTCGCTGAGGCGCGGTCCAACGGGGCGATCTCAGGTGGCTCGGTGGCAGTGACTAGCGAGGTCGAGCAGGCTGTCTCAGAAGCGGACTTCATCTACACCGACCTCTGGTGGTGGGTCGACCAGGAAGCAGAGATTCCCGCACGCCGTGCAGCCTTCATGCCGCGCTACCAGGTCAACGCGGCGCTGCTCGCGCACGCTCCCGCCCACGCGCGCTTTATGCACTGCCTGCCCGCCTCGCGCGGCGTCGAGGTCACCGACGAAGTGATCGATGGGCCGCGCTCGATCGTCTTTGACCAGGCTGAGAATCGCCTGCACGCCGAGAAGGGGATTCTCGCCTGGCTGACCTGTCCGACGATCAAGCACTCAAGCCCCGAGCGTCATCGCTTGCACGAAGAGCACATCGGCGACTACCTCAGCCAGCGGGGCTGGGATGGAACTTCACCTTCACCCGTGCTCAGCGCGGAGCACATACCAGCCGGCGAGGTCCTTGGCGGGACCCGCCGATAACGAGGAGGACTAAAAGCGATGGCGAGCATGCAAGAGGGTGTGAGCGCGACCCCACGGCCTGAGCGCCGCCGGGTGATGGGGCTACTCGACGTGACGCTCTTCACCGTTTCGGCGATGCTCGTGGTCGAAACGCTCACCGCCTCGGCCGCGATCGGCACGAAGACGATTGCCTGGTGGATCCTTGCGATCGTGCTCTTCCTGATCCCCTACGCGTTGATTACGGCTGAGCTCGCCACCACCTACCCCACGCAGGGCGGGATCTACGTGTGGGTCAAGCAGGCGCTCGGCAACCGCTGGGCGGCACGCACGACCTACTGGTACTGGGTCAACGTCGCGCTGTGGATGCCCTCGGTGTTCCTGCTCTTCGCGGGTGTCTTCTGCCAGTTGTTCGCGCACGGCTGGACCGAATGGCCGTCGGGCAAGTGGCCGCAGGTGATCATGGCCATCGTCCTCACCTGGCTGGTCGTCGCGGTCGGCGTGATGCGCCTTGAGATCGGCAAGTGGGTCAACAACGTTGGCGCGATCCTGAAGGTGATCATCATCTTCTCGCTCGGCATCGGCGGCATCGTGTTCGCGATCAGGCATGGTTCGGCCAACACGATCAACGCCTCAAGTTTTGTGCCGTCCTTCGGCGTCGCCAAGACCTTCCTGCCGGTGATTGTGTTCCTGCTGCTCGGCTTTGAGCTGATCTCGAGCATGGCCGGCGAGGTCAAGGAGCCCGAGAAGCGAATCCCGCGCGCAATCCTCGTCTCGGGTGGGGCGATTGCCTTCCTCTACCTGTTCGCCACGATCGGCATTCTGTTGGCGCTGTCGCTGACCAAACTGAGCCTCGTCGAAGGGCTCGTCGACACCTTCAAGGCGATCTTCGGGCACAAGGGTCTCGGCGAGGTCGTCGTGTACCTGCTCGGGATCGCGGCGCTCTACACCTACTTCACGAACATGACTACCTGGACGATGGGCGCCAACCGCGCCGCGGTCGAGGCCGCCGCCGACGGGGAGCTGCCGAGGCTGCTGGCACGTGAGCACCCGTTTCGCCACACGCCCGTCGCCGCGCTGATCATCACGGGCGTGATCTCGACGGTCGTGTTGATCGTCAGCGCGCTGTTCATCGACACGCAGGACTCGCTCTTCTTCGCGATCTTCGCTGCCTCCTCGGTGATCTTTCTGCTTCCCTACCTGCTGATGTATCCGACCGTTGCGATCCTGCGCTACAAGGACCCCGACCGTCACCGGCCCTTCCGGATCCCCGGCGGCAACCGCGTCGTGATCGCGATGTCGGCGATCACCAGCATCGTGATCGCTGCCGGGATCGTGCTGTTCCTGTGGCCCGAGATCCCCGACAAGCCGGCCGACTGGTCCTACACGGGCCCGCTGCTGGCGATTGTTGCGGTGGCGCTCGCAGCGGGTGAGCTGATCCTGTGGCGCATCGGGCACCCGCACAAGGGACCGCTTGAGAAGCAGGGTGGGGCGCCCGTCACGACGCCGAGCGCAGCGGGCGCCCTGCGCCAGTGAGCGCGACGATCGACTCGACCCCGGCCGCCGACGGCTTTCGCATGCCGGGCGAGTTCGAGGCGCACGCCGGCTGCTGGATGGCCTGGCCCGAGCGCCCGGACAACTGGCGCCTGGGCGCCAAGCCCGCACAGCAGGCCTTCACCGCGGTAGCCGAGGCGATCAACGTATCCGAGCCCGTGACCGTGGGCGTCTCCGATGCGCAGTTCGAGCACTGCCGCACGCTGCTCGCGCCGTCGATCCGCGTCGTCGAGCTCTCAAGCGATGACGCCTGGATGCGCGACATGGGGCCGACCTTTCTAGTCGATGGGCAGGGCGCGCGGCGCGGCGTCGACTGGTACTTCAACGCCTGGGGCGGTCTTGAGGGCGGGCTGTACTTCCCCTGGGACCGCGATGAGCGGGTGGCGCGCAAGGTGCTCGAGATCGAACGCTGTGAGCGTTATCGCGCGCCGATTGTGCTCGAGGGCGGCTCGATCCACGTCGATGGCGAGGGCACGGTGCTCGCGACCGAAGAGTGTCTGCTGAACCACAACCGCAATCCAGATCTGAGCCGCAAGCAAATCGAAAGAGTGCTGCTCGACTATCTAGGCGCGGAGCAGGTGATCTGGCTCGGTCAGGGCGTCTACAACGATGAGACCGACGGGCATGTGGACAACCTCGCCTGTTTTGCCCGCCCGGGCGTGGTCCTGCTCAGCTACAGCGATGATGAGTCAGATCCCCAGCACGCGATCTCACGCGATGCGCTCGAGCGGCTGCAGCGTGCCCGCGACGCGCGTGGACGGGAGCTCGAGGTCATACGGCTGCCCTCACCGGGCCCGCTGAGCATCACGGTGGAGGAGGCCAGTGGCATCGACGTCGTCGCCTCCAGCCAGCCGCGCCGCGCGGGCGAACGGCTCGCCGCCTCCTACGCAAACTTCTACATCGCCACCAGCCGGATCGTGTTTCCGCTGCTCGATGAGCGCTTTGACGAGCAGGCCGCTGAGCTACTGGGCAGCTGCTTTCCAGACCGTGAGATCGTCGGCGTTCCCGGGCGCGAGATCCTGCTCGGCGGCGGCAACATCCACTGCATCACCCAGCAGGTACCTGTCGGGTCCTAGGGACGGCTGATGTCCCCGAGCGCGCCTTTACGGGTGGCGCAGCAGCACGGGTCTGGTGCCGCGACGCGCGTGCCTGTGCAGTGACAGTGGTGCGCTGCGGCGAGCGTGCGTTTGAGAAATCGGGCGGGTGACGTGGCGCTGCTCCGCATTCGCTGCCGCGCGGCACAACGCGATGCAAGTTGCCACGAGCACCAGCCAGATCGCTGAGGTAAGTACAAGGAGCATGCAACGCCAAGATATGCGGCGCGAGGGAGCGTGTCGACTGGAGAAGGCCGCAGCGTTAGGGAGGGTTTACTACGGAGCCGGCCACTCGATAAGAAGGGTGATCAGTGGGGCAGTGCGAACATGCCTGCAACGCCGAGCGCGAACACAACGATCGCGAGCAGCGAGTCTGGTCCCAGGCGTGCCAGGCAGCGGTAGGGACGGCCGACGACCCCGATCGCGTAGATCGCGGTCAGTCCGACACCCAGCGAGGCCAGCCAGCTGTTCAAACGGCCGGCCGTCGGCAGTACCGGCGATCCAGCCACGAGGTCAGCCACCAAAAAGAGGCAGACCTGAAAGGCGTTGCCCCCGAAGATGTCGCCGAGCGCGAGCGCGTTATCGCCGAGGCGCACCGCGGCGATCCCAGAACTGATCTCCGGCAGCGCGGTTGCGGCTGCGAGCACGGTCGCGCCGAAGATCACGCCGTTGATCGAGGCTCTGCTGGCGAGCTCGTTGCCGCTCAGCTCGAGCCCTACACCTGCGAGCAGCGTAACCAGGCAGGCGGCTGCGAACAGGCCAGCGACCCAGGGGGTCGAGCGAGTGGGAAACGGGTGCGGCGCCTGCGGATGGGGCTCACGGCGGTGGCGACGCCCCGGGTTGCTGCCGGGCATCTCCACGCTCCAGCGCGGGGACTTGCGCACGCGGTTGATCACGTAGACCCCGACAAGCCACACGACGACGATCAGGAGCGATGCGGGGCTGACGACGCCACCGATCGCGGTTGAGGGCTTCAGCAGCGCGCCCATCAGCACGCCCGAGACGACAAGCACCACGAGCAGCGCCTCGAGGACTGGGGTGAGGGCACCGACCAGAAACGTCAGTGGCCTTTTGTGGCCGGCCGTGACGTCGCAGACGACGAGCACCATCGTCTGCACAGCGATGCCTCCGATCAGGTTTCCCGCGGCCAGGTCGAGATTGCCGTGGGCAGCTGCTGAGACCGTGATTGCGAGCTCGGGTAGGGAGCCTGCGATCGCGAGCAGAAGGATGCCGCCCAGCTCCTCGCCGAGGCCGAGACGGACATCGAGCGTGTCGGTCGCGCGCGACAGGGCAATGCCTGCTACCCAGGTAGCGCCCACGCCGGCGGCGAACACGAGCATCAGCAGGGGTGTGGCGAGGCTCGACATCCCCTACGCTGTTCGCCGAGAAGCCGCGATATCCCTGCGCCCGTCTATAAGGGACGGTTTTAGCCAGTCGTTTGTCGGCGGGAGGCTAAAGGCGTGTCTGGGCGCGTTCGACGGCCTCACCGAGCGCCGCGAGCGTGACCTCTAGAGCCGCTGCAATGCGGATCACGGTTGTCCAGGTCGGGTTGGCGTGGCCACGCTCGATGCGCGCGAAGGCCGCGACGGTGATCCCCGCGCGGTGCGCGAGGTCCTCCTGGGTCTCGCCACGCTGGGTGCGCAGGCGTCGCACGGTTGTCGCGAGCGCGGGGTCTGCCTTCACGGGTGCCGACATAATCAGAAACATCGCATTTCGCGAGTACCAAGATCCAGTCAGCTGACTGCTGGTATCGTGCTGCTGTCACGCCATCCCCACAGAAGGCGCTGGCTGGTCGGCACCCAAACGCTCGCCGTGAGGGTGTCGGCCGTTACTTTTTCTTGACTCCCCTGACGGGTGCGAACGCCTTGAAACACGTGCGCCATGCGGCGCTCGGGCGGCCCCGGTCAGGCCACAGTTAGGAGCGCGGGCCGGGCAGCCTGTACTTGCGCGACCTAGGGCAGCGCTCGAGCAAGCCCAGCTCGATCAGCGTCTGCGCATAGCGGTGCGCTGTGCTGGGGCTCATCCCGAGATCCTCGGCAAGCTCGACGATCCCGCGTGCTTCGCCGTCAGGGCCGAAGCGGGTGAGAATCGAGAGGCCGCGCAGCAGCGATCGCGACAGGCGCGGGTCGCGTGTGTCGCTGGGTAGATAGCCGAACTCGTGCGGGGCGCCATTCTGTGGCTGACTGCTTGCTGACGGATTCGATCTGCTCGACCGCGCTGCTGTGAGCGAGTCGGTGATCATCGTGGCGAGGCTCGGCGCCCGAGCGCCCGTCGCGGCGCGAACGACCTCATCGACCTGCATGGGGGAAAGGGTGATTGAGATGGAGATTGGCTCTTCGAAGCTCATATTTAGATCAAAGCAGATGCATACACTTGTCTGCAGTCCTTGTTTTTCATCTCCCAATTCGAGCTGCGATCGGCGAAGCAGGCGCGTGCGCCGGTAGCCTCCAACGCTGCGATGGCGGTCACGGTCACACTCCCCGACGGAAAGGCGCTTGAGCTGCCCGACGGTGCCACAGGCGCTGATGCGGCTGCGGCGATCGGCCCAGGGCTCGCGCGCGCCGCGCTGGCAGTAGCTATCAGCCAGGCACCGGATGATGCGTGCGAGGTCCGGGACCTCGCACGACCGCTCCCCGACGGCGCGAAGCTTTCGATCATCACCGCCAAGAGTGGCGAGCCGGCGCTCGAGCTGATCCGCCACGACGCCGCCCACGTGCTTGCTGCGGCCGTGATGGAGCTCTATGAGGGCGTTAAGATCTCGATCGGGCCCGCGATCGCTGAGGGCTTCTACTACGACTTCGAGTTTCCCGCCGGCACGGGCATCTCCGAGGAGGATTTCCCCAAGATCGAAGAACGCATGCGCGCCCACATCAAGGCCGGGGAGAGCTTCGAGCGCCAGGACGTCTCGGTCACCGAGGCGCGCGAGCGCTTCCTCGCTCAGCACCAGGACTACAAGGTCGAGCTGATCGACGACCTCGTGGCTGCCGCAGAGAACACGCCGAATCCGCTGCAGACGGTCTCGCTCTACACAAACGGTCCCTTCACTGACCTCTGTCGCGGCCCGCACGCGCCGAGCACCGCGAGCGTCGGCGCCTTCCGGCTGAACTCGGTCGCCGGCGCCTACTGGCGCGGGGACTCGACGCGCACGATGCTCACGCGCATCTACGGCACGGCGTTCTTTTCCAAGACCGAGCTCGCGGAGCACCTCGAGCGGATCGAGCAGGCCAAGGCGCGCGATCACCGCAAGCTTGGACGCGAGCTCGGGTCTGTTCATCTTCTCCGAGGTCTCACCCGGCGCTGCCTTCTGGCTGCCGGCGGGGGCGGGCATCTTCAATGCGCTCGTGCGCCTCTCACGGCAAATGGGCCAGAGCCGCGGCTACAGCGAGGTCAAGACGCCACAGATCTTCGACTCCGAGCTGTGGAAGACATCGGGCCATTGGGGCAAGTACCGCCAGAACATGTTCACCGTCGAGGTCGAGGAGCGCCAGATGGGCGCTGAAGCCCATGAACTGCCCCGGCCACGCACACCTCTTCAGTTTGAGCCGCCACTCCTACCGCGACCTACCGATTCGTTATTTCGAGCCGGGGCTGCTGCACCGCAACGAGGCCGCGCGGTGTGCTGCACGGTCTCTTGCGGGTGCGCCACTTCGCCCAGGACGACGGGCACATCTTCTGCACCGAGGAGCAGGTCGAGGAGGAGGTCAAGGGCTGTTTGCAGCTTGGCCTTCGACACCTACGAGCTGTTCGGCTTTGAGATCAGCATCGAGCTCTCCACGCGCCCCGAGGAACGTGTAGGGACCGACGAGATGTGGGATCGCGCGGAGGGCGAAGCTCACGCGCACGCTCGATGAGCTCGGCCTCGAGTACGAGCTGAACCCCGGCGACGGGGCCTTCTATGGGCCGAAGATCGACATGCACATGACCGACTCGCTCGGGCGCTCCTGGCAGCTCGGGACGGTGCAGCTCGACTACTCGATGCCCGCACGCTTCGAGCTCAGCTACACGGGCGCCGATAACCAGGAGCACACGCCGGTGATGATCCACCGCGCGATGTTCGGCTCCTATGAGCGATTCATCGGCGTGATGCTCGAGCACTACGCCGGTGAGCTCGCCGCTGTGGCTGGCGCCGGTGCAGGCGATCGTGCTGCCGGTCTCAGACCGCTTCAACGAGTACGCGCACGACGGTCAGAGACACTCTCCAGGGCGAGGAGACGCGGATCGAGCTCGACGTGCGCAACGAGTCGATCGGGCGCAAGATCCGCGAGGCGGAGCTACGCAAAATCCCTTACATGCTGGTCGTAGGGGAGCGCGAGCAGGGTGAGGGGACGGTCGCGCGTGCGCGAGCATCACGGCGGTGATCAGGGCAGCATGCTGCCGTCCAGGAATTCGCGGAGCGCCTGGAGGGAGAGCTATACTCCTCGGCGTTGAAGCCCCGAAAATCCTCAGAGCGCCGCGTCTAGCATTCACTTGACGCGCGGCCACACAAGCTAGTGCCGGTTCCCCGCAGGTTCGACCGGCGCCCGCCCGAGCGGGACACGACGAGGATCAACGAGCGCATTCGTGTGCCCGAGGTGCGTCTGATCGACGACGAGGGCAACCAGATCGGCGTGCTAAAGACGCCTGATGCGCTGGTCTTCGCCCAGGAACGAGACCTCGACCTCGTAGAGGTCGCGCCCGAGGCGCGCCCGCCGGTGTGCCGTGTGCTCGACTACTCCAAGTACAAGTACGAGCAGGCCCAGAAGGTCAAGCAGGCGCGCAAGCACCAGCAGCAGATCACGGTGCGTGAGATCAAGTTCCGGCCCGAAGATCGCCGAGCACGACTACGACACCAAGAAGCACCATGTCGAGCGCTTCCTCAAGCACAAGGACAAGGTCAAGGTCACGATCATGTTCCGCGGCCGTGAGGTCACGCACCCCGAGCGCGGCACGATGATCCTCGACCGCCTCGCCGAAGAGCTCTCCGAGCTGGGCGTGGTCGAGCAGCGCCCGATGCAGGAAGGGCGCAACATGACGATGATGATGGCGCCCTCCAAAGCGGTGCTTGCCGGTCGGGTCGGCGAGCCGCGACGGCGATCAGCCAAGCGAGACTGTTGAGGGTGAGGCCGCCCGCCGCCGAGACGACTGGCAGCGCCACCGATGGCGCGGCAGCGCAGCCGGCAGCTGCGCCCAGCGAGCGCCGCGGCTGCGGTCGAGCAGCGTCGATGAGAGCCCCGCGGAGGCCGCCGCCGAGGAGCCCGCGCAGGCAGGCCGAGGTACCCGCCGAGAACGGTGGAAGCCGCGGCCGCGGGCACAGCCGTGCCATAATCACCGGCCGAAGCTCATGCCCAAGATGAAGACACACTCCGGCGCGAAGAAGCGCTTCAAAGTCACCGGCAAAGGCAAGGTGCGCGGACGGCACCCCTTCACGAGCCACATCCTCGAGAAGAAGTCGCCGAAAAAGAAGCGCGCCCTCGGTCGCCCGGCGATCATGCACGAGGACGACGTGCCGCGGATCAAGCGGATGCTGGGGGTGGGCAAGTGACCCGCGTCAAGCGCTCGGTCAATGCGCGCAAGAAGCGCCGCGCGACGCTTGAGCTGACCAAGGGCTTTCGTGGCGAGGCGCACTCGAACTACAAGCGCGCCAAGGAGGCGCTGCTCAAGGCCGACGCCTACGCCTACCGCGACCGGCGTAACCGCAAGCGTGACTTCCGTCGGCTGTGGATCACGCGCATCAACGCCGCGGCACGGATCAACGGCATGAGCTACTCGCAGTTCATGCACGGCCTGAAGCTCGCCGGCATCGAGCTCGACCGCAAGGTGCTCGCCGACATCGCCGTGCGCGACGCCGAGACCTTCCGACGTTTTGCCGAGGTCGCCCGCGAGGCGTCGGCTGCCTGACCCCGGCCCCGCCGGGGAGTCCGGCAATCGACATTGACAGCCTCCCGGGCGTCGCTCCTGAAAAGGACGGCGCCCTTTTTGTTTCCCGACAAGCGCACACCAACGAGACACGAGCAGCCCACGATGACCACAGATCGACATCCGCACAGAACCCCCGGCTGAAGGCCGCTGCGGCGCCTGCACGACCAAGCGCGAGCGCGCGCCGCACGGGCGCTTCCTGGCCGAGGGCGAGGACCTGATCGCGGCGGCTGAGATCGCGGGTCGCCCGGTGGTGGAGGGCTACGCCTGGCCGGCTCGGAGATCGGTGGCGAACAATTCGTTGATGTCGAGCGCTCCGCGCTCGCGCGCGTCTCCGCGCTCGGCTCGGGCACGCGCGTGATCGGCGTTTATGAGCAGCGCTGGGGTCCCGCGCTCGGGCCGCTCTGCGTTTACCTGCACGGCGTGGGCGATCCCGGCAACGTCGGCACCGTGCTGCGCTCAGCACAGGCCTTCGGTGCCTCGTGTGTTGCCTTTGGACCGGGCTGCGCGGACCCGCACGGGCCCAAGGCGGTGCGGGCGAGCATGGGCGCGATCTTCGCCATGGCGCTCGCGCGGGTGCGCTGACGTATCGGCGAGCTGCCCGGCGAGCAGATCGCGCTCGACGCGCGGCGCGGAGGAAGTCCTGCGCGGCCCCGAGGCGGCGGCGGGCGATGCGATCACGCTGCTGGTCGGCGCCGAGCGCGACGGCCTGCCCGATGATGTGCTCGCGGCGAGCGACCGCGTCGCGCGGATCCCGATCGCGACCGAGTCGCTGAACGCGGCGATGGCTGCGACCGTGGCGCTCTACGAGATGACCCGAGAACCATCTAGGGTCCCCGCGTCATGATCGATCGGATCGAACGAGCTGCGCGGCGAGGCCGAGGCGGCAGTCGCTGCGGCGCTCTTCAAGCGCCGAGCTCGAGGAGCTGCGCGTGCGCTACCTCGGGCGCAAGGCCGAGCTGCCACAGATGCTGCGCGAGGTCGCCACGCTCCCACCCGAGCAGCGCGGCGCGGTCGGCAAGGCAGCAAACGAAGCCCGCCAGGCGCTCGAGGCGCAGATCGCAGGCGCGTGGCGGCCAGCTCGCGGGCGAGGAGCTCGAGCAGACGGCTACGAGATGACCGGGTCGATGTGACGCTGCCTGGCGCGCCCGCTCAGCCGATCGGACGCCTGCACGTGCTCTCCGCGACGCGGCGCGAGCTCGAAGACATCTTCCTCGGGTCTGGGCTTCACCGTGATGGAAGGTCCTGAGGTGGAGACGGTCCACTACAACTTCGACGCGCTCAACCACAGCCCGACACACCCTGCGCGGGCACGCACGGACACCTTCTACGTCTCCGATCGAGTCGGTGCTGCGCACGCACACCTCGCCGATGCAGGTGCGCGCGATGGAGGCGCACCCGCCACCGCTCTACGTGGTCATCCCCGGGCGCGTCTACCGGCCCGACTCCGACGCGACGCACACGCCGCAGTTCCACCAGATCGAGGGGCTTGCGGTCGATGAGGACATCACGCTCGCCGATCTCAAGGGCACGCTGCTGGAGTTCGCGCGCGCGGTCTTCGGCGGACGAGCGCGACGTGCGCCTGCGCCCGCACTTCTTCCCCTTCACCGAGCCGAGCGTCGAGGTCGACGTCTCCTGCTTTCACTGTGGCGGCAACGGTTTTCTGGGAGACGGTGCACGCTGCTACCTCTGCAAGGGCGAGGGCTGGCTCGAGGTGCTCGGCGCGGGCGAGGTCGATCCCAACGTCTACTCCTACGTACCCACCACGGAGGCCAACGCGCCCGGCTATGACCCCGAGAAGGTCCAGGGCTTCGCCTGGGGGCTTGGCGTCGAGCGAATCGCGATGCTCAAGCACGGCATCCCCGACCTGCGGCTCTATTACGAGAACGACTTGCGCTTCCTGGAGCAGTTCTCATGAGGGTGCCGCTGCCATGGCTGCGCGAGTACTGCGACCCGCCGCTGGAGGTGCGCGCGATCGAGGAGCGCCTGACGATGACCGGCACGAAGGTCGAGGCGATCCACCATCACGGCGTGGCCTCGACCGATGGCTTCGTCGTTGGGCGGGTCCTTACCGCTGAACAGCACCCGGACGCGGACCGCCTGAAGGTCTGCACGGTCGACCTCGGCGAGGAGACGCCAGCACAGATCGTCTGCGGCGCGCCCAACGTCGCCGCCGGGCAGACGGTCGCGGTGGCGCGGCCGGGCGCGGTGATGCCAGATGGCACGAAGCTCAAGCAGGCAAAGCTCCGCGGTGTGGCCTCCGAAGGCATGCTCCTCTCCGAGACCGAGCTTGAGATCGGGCCTGGAGGTGAGGGCATCATGGTGCTCGACGAGATGATCCTCGACGCCGAGCTCGCGCCTGGGGCGCCGCTCGGCGAGATGCTACCGATCTCGAGCGAGGTGATCGAGCTCGAGATCACCCCGAACCGTCCCGACTGCCTCGGCGTCTACGGCGTCGCGCGCGAGCTGCACGCCGCCACAGGAGTAGCGCTGGCGCCCGCGCCGTGGGCTGATGACCCCGGAAGCGCCGGCCCGCTCTCGGGCGTGGAGATCGTGGTTGAGTGCCCCGATCTGTGTCCGCGCTTCACCGCGCGCATATTCGAGAACGTGACGATCGCCCCCTCGCCGCCGTGGCTGAAGGCGCGGCTGATGGCGGCTGGACAGCGCCCGATCAGCAACGTTGTCGACATCACCAACTACGCGATGCTGCTCAGTGGCCAGCCGCTGCACGCCTTCGACCTCGACCGCGTCGCCGGCGCGCGTCTGACGGTCCGCCGCGCCACCGAGGGAGAGCAGGTGCAGACGCTCGACGGCCAGACACGGACGCTCGACGCGGAGATGGTCGTGATCGAGGATGGGGAGGGGCCCACCTCGATCGCCGGGGTGATGGGCGGCGCGCGCTCGGAGGTTCAACTTGGCACCACGCGCGTGCTGCTCGAGGTCGCGAGCTGGAGCGGCCCAAACATCCACCGCACCTCCTGGACGCTGGGACTACGCAGCGAGGCCTCTGGGCGCTTTGAGAAGGGTCTGCAGCCCGAGCAATGCCTGCACGCGCAGGCGATCGCCACGCGCCTAATGCAAGAGCTTTGCGGCGCGAGCGTCGCCCCAGGCACGATCGACATCGGCCCCGAGCTCTCGCCTGCGGCCGTCATCCACCTACGCGAGGCGCGCGTCGCAGCGATCCTCGGCGTCGAGGTGCCCACCCAGCGCCAAGCAGAGATTCTCACCGCGCTCGACTTCTCAAGCACACCTGCTGCGGATGGCCTCGATGTCAGTGTGCCCGCGCTCAGGCGCGATGACGTGACGCGCGAGGTCGACCTGATCGAGGAGGTCGCCCGCATAGACGGCCTAGAGCACCTGCCCGCCACGCTGCCCGCACGGCGCGGCGCGGCCGGCAGGCTCACCCACCCCCAGCGCGTGCGGCGCGCGGCCGAGGACGCGCTCGTGGGGCGCGGGCTGCACGAGATCGTTGGCTGGAGCTTCACCGAGCCGGCGCTGCTCGACCGCCTGCGTCTGCCTGCCGATCACGCGATGCGCCAGGTCGTGGTCGTGGAGAACCCGCTCTCTGACAGCCAGTCGATCATGCGCCCGACGTTGCTCGGCTCGCTGCTGGAGGCTGCGCGCCAGAACGTGACCCGCAACGGCCCCGACGTGGCGATCTTCGAGTCGGGCACGGTATACCGACCCCAGGAAGGTCCGCTCGCCGATGAGCACCACGCGCTCGGGGCGCTGCTGAGCGGGTCGCTTACGCCGCCCGCCTGGCACGGCGAGCAGGTGCAGGCTGATTTCTTCGCGGCCAAGGCGCTGCTCGGCGCGCTGCTCGAGCGCTTCCACCTCGACTGGTGGGTAGAGCCCGACAGCTGGCCCTTCCTGCACCCGGGACGCAGCGCCGCGGTACTCGTCAAGGGCGAAGGTGCAGAGCCCGTGCGACTCGGCTTCATCGGCGAGTGCATCCGCTCGTGGCCGACGAGTGGGGCCTCGAGCGTACGGCCGCCTTCGCGGTGGATCTCGGCAAGCTCGCGGCAGCCACCCCGCCAGTCGTGGCCTTTGCCCCCTTCGGACCCTTTCCAGCCCTGCGTCAGGACATTGCGGTCACGCTGCCTGTCGCAGTGGCCGCCGCCGCGGTACTCGAGCGCGTGCGGACAAAGGGCGGCAAGAGCCTCGAGCAGGTCGAGATCTTCGATGTCTACGGCGGCGCGCAGGTCGGTGAGGGGCGGCGCTCGCTGGCGCTGGCGCTGACCTTCCGCTCGCGCGAGGGTACGCTCACCGACGAGGACATCGCGCCCGTGCGCGAGCGGATCGTGGCGGCACTCGCCGAGATTGGCGGTGAGCTGCGTGGCTAGCAGTGCACAGCAGCACTCCGCGGGTGCGCCGCGGGTAGTGGTCGCCGGCGCGACAGGCTTTGCGGGGGCGCTCGCGGCGCACCTGCTCTGGCGTCACCCCGACTTCGAGCTGGTTGCGGTCACGGGACGCTCCGAGCAGGGCCGCTGCCTTGAAGATCTCTACCCGCGCTATCGCGTGCCGCTCGTGATCGAGGCGCTCGAGCCCGAGCGCCTGGAGGGGATTGACGCGGCGATCGTTGCCTACCCGCACGCTGCCGCTACGCCAACGGTCGCCGAGCTGCGCGAGCACGGTGCGCGTGTCGTCGACCTGAGCGCCGACTTCCGCCTGCGCTCACAGGCGACCTACGAGCAGTGGTATGGCGAGCACCCCCGCCCGGAGCCTGCTCGAGCAGGCCGTCTACGGGCTCACCGAGCTGCACCGTGAGCAGATCGCGGGCGCGCAGATCGTCGCCAACCCCGGCTGCTATCCGACGGCCTCGCTGCTCGCCCTCGCCCCGTTGGCGCGCGCCGGGCTGATTGCCGACGTGGTGATCGACGCCAAGCAGGGCATCTCTGGGGCCGGACGCGCCTTCGATGAGAGCACGCACCTCTCGATGGCCGGCGAGAACATCCTCCCCTACAAGGTCGCCGCGCACCGCCACACGCCGGAGATCGAGGAGCAGCTCGCCGAGCTCGGCACGGACGTCGCCGTGCAGTTCCAGGCACACCTCGTGCCACTCGACCAGGGCGAGATGGCCAGTTGCTACGTGACGCCGACGCGCACGCCGAGCAACGACGAGCTGCTGGAGCTGTTCACCGACGCCTACGCAAACGAGCCTTTTGTCGAGGTAATGCAGGCGCCGCCGGGGGTGCGCGAGGTGCGCGAGACGAACTTCTGCCGGATCTTCGCGGCGGCCGACGGGCACACCGGCAAGGTGCTCGTCTTCTCTGCGATCGACAACCTCTGGAAGGGCACCTCCTCGCAAGCGCTACAGAACCTCAACGTGATGTTCGGCCTACCCGAGACGCGAGGCTTGCAATGAACCGCGACCCCGCAAATCACCCCTCGGCAGCGCTGCCGTTTTTTCGCTCGCGTTGGGTGCCCGCGCCGGCGCACGTGCGCGAACTCGGCCTGCAGGCCGGCCTGCCCGCGGGCTTCCGTGCCGCAGGAGTCGCGGCGGGGATCAAGCCCAGCGGAAACCCCGACGTGGGTCTTTTGATCTGCGATGGGCCCGAGCCGGTCAGTGCGGCGCGCTTCACCTCGAGTGGCACGCCGGCGGCGCCCGTGCTCGTAACGCGCGAGCGCTGTCGCCTGGATGCGCTGCGCGTGATCCTCGTGAACTCTGGCTGTGCCAACGCTGCGACCGGCAGGCGCGGCCTCGACGACGCGGCCAAGACCCAGGGGGCTGCAGCTGTCGCAGCGCGCGTTGACCCTGCCGTAGTCGCGCTCGCCTCCACGGGCGGGATCAGCCAGTTGCTGCCTGTCGAGGCGGTCCTCAAAGGGATCCTGCAGGCGCGCTCAGAGCTCGCGCGCGAGGGCGACACAAGCTTCCAGCAGGCGATTCAGACGACGGATCTGTTTGAGAAGCGCGCGAACCTCGAGGTGCAGTTGCCATCTGGCCCTGTGCGGCTGAGCGCGCAGTGCAAGGGCGCGGGCATGATCTCGCCGCGTTTCGCGACGATGCTCTGCTTCATCGAGACCGACGCTGAGCTCGAGCGCCGAGACGGCCGAGCTCTTGCTGGGGGTCTGCGTCAAGCGCTCCTTTGACCGCGCCTCTGTCGACGGGCAGCTCTCCACAAACGACACCGCGATCCTGATCGCCTCCGGCGCAAGCGGCGTGCGCGTGGAGGCGGAGAGCGAGGATGAGCTGCGCTTCGGCGAGGCGCTCGATGCGCTGCTGCGGGCGCTCGCGATCATGATGGTCGCTGACGGTGAGGGCGCCAGGCGGATCGCGCGCGTGGTTGTGCATGGTGGTCATGCCGAGGGTGTCGAGTCGGCCGCGCGCGCTGTCGCCAACTCGCCGCTCGTCAAGGCTGCGCTACACGGCGGCGACCCGAACTGGGGGCGGATCGTGCAGGCCGTTGGTGCTGCGCTGCCGGGAACCGCGCCCTTGGCGGTGGACATCGCGATCGAGGGGATGCAGGTCTGCTCGGGCGGCGCCGCGATTCCCTACGAGCTACGCGCGCTCGAGCAGGCAGTGCAGCGTGACGAGGTCGAGTATGAGGTCAGGCTGCCCGGTGAGGGCGCCGAGACAGAGGTCTTTTTCTCCGACCTTTCGCACGAGTACGTGACCATTAATCGCGGACTACACAACGTGAGGACTCAGGTATGCGCGATGTAGGCACCCTGCTCGAGGCGCTTCCCTACATCAGGGAGTTCCATGGCAAGACGGTCGTGATCAAGTACGGCGGTGCGGCGATGGAGGACGCGGGCCTGCGCGAGGAGTTCGCGCGTGATGTGGTGCTGCTCAAGTACGTCGGGCTAAAACCGATCGTGGTGCACGGCGGCGGGCCGGAGATTACGGGCTACATGGAACGCCTCGGCCTGCCCGTGGAGTTCGTGGGTGGGCTGCGCGTGTCCGATGCGGACACGGTTGAGGTGGCGAAGATGGTGTTGATGGGCAAAGTCAACAAGGAGATCGTGCTGCGCCTCGGCCGTCACGGGCAGCCCGCGGTCGGCCTCTGTGGCGATGACGGCGCGCTTTTCCGCGTCGCGCGTCGAGCCGGTCCCGAGGGCGAGGACATCGGCTTCGTCGGGCGGATCGAGCGGGTCAACGTCGGTGTGATCGAGCACATCGCAAGCGACTACATACCCGTGATCGCCTCTGTCGGGGCGGACCGCGACGGCAACTCCTACAACGTCAACGCCGACGAGGCCGCCGGCGCGGTTGCCGGTGCGCTCGGTGCCTACAAGGTCGTCTTTCTGACGGACGTGGCCGGCTGGCTGGCAGATCCCGCCGACCCGGCGAGCCTGATCGGGCAGGCCAGCGCCGCACGCGTGCGTGATGAGCTCGCGGGGCTGGAGGGCGGGATGCGTCCGAAGCTGGAGGCCTGTGTCGAGGCGATCGACCAGGGGGTGAGCGCCGCGCACATCCTCGACGGGCGCATCGCGCATTCGCTTTTGCTCGAGCTGTTCACAGACGCAGGGATCGGCACGAAGATCGAGGCGGCTGCGTGAGCCTGGCCGAGCTGCAGGCGCTCGAGCGCTCGAGCGTGATCAACTCCTATGCGCGCATGCCGGTGGAGTTCGTGCGCGGTGAGGGGGTACGCCTGTGGGACAGCGGGGGCAACGAGTACCTCGACCTGCTCTGCGGGATCTCGGTCACGAGCCTTGGCCACTGCCACCCGCGCATCGTGGCGGCTGCCCAGGAGCAGCTCGGTCGGCTGATGCATGTGAGCAACCTTTTCTACACAGAGCCCGCGATGCGCCTTGCCGAGCGCCTCGCGAGCTCGAGCCTCGGCGGCAAGGTCTTCTTCTGCAACTCCGGTGCGGAGGCCAACGAGGCGGCGATCAAGCTTGCGCGTAAGGCCCGCCATGGTGGCGACGTGGTGGTCGTGCACGGCGCCTTTCACGGGCGCACCTACGGTGCGCTCTCGGCGACGCCGCAGGAGGCCAAGCAGGCGCCTTTCGCCCCGCTCGTGCCGGGCTTCCGCGCGGTCGCGCCGCAGGCGCAGGCGCTGCGCGCGGCCGTCGACGCCAAGACGGCGGCGGTCATACTCGAGCCGATCCAGGGCGAGGCAGGCGTGCACGTGCTCTCTGAGGAGCTACTGCAGGCGGCTCGCGCGGCCTGCGATGAGCATGGCGCGGCGCTGATCTTCGACGAGGTCCAGACCGGCATGGGGCGCACAGGCACGTTGTGGGCCTATGAGCAGACCGGCGTGGTGCCGGACGCGATGACCGTCGCGAAGGCGCTCGGCGGCGGCCTGCCGATCGGGGCACTGATTACGGGCGAGCGTCTGGCCGATGTCTTTGAGCCCGGCGACCACGGCTCGACTTTCGCGGGAGGGCCGGTTGTCGCGGCAGCGGCGCTCGCGGCGCTGGAGCTGATCGACGAGCCGGCTCTGCTCGGGCAGGTGCAGGAGCGCGGCGCGGCGCTGGCTGAGGCGCTTGCGAGCCTGCCGCACGTCATCGCGGTACGTGGGCGTGGGCTGATGCTCGCCTGCGAGCTCGACATCGCTGCGCCCGAGCTCGTGCGGCGCGCGCTGCTCGAGCAGCGCCTGGTGCTCAACGCCACCGGGCCGACGACGTTGCGGCTCCTACCGCCGCTGACGATCAGCGAGGGGGATCTCGCCGAGGCGCTCGGACGGCTGCGCGCGGCCCTGGAGGGCTGAACGGTGCGCCGCGAGCTGCCTGACGGCTTTGAGCTCGACGACGACCGCGAGCGCGTCGACATCGAGGCCGTGCACGCCTTCATTAGCGGCGAGTCCTACTGGGGGCGCGGGCGCTCGCGTGAGCTCGTAGAGCGCGCCCTCGCGGGTTCGCTGCGGGTCGTGGGCCTGTACCTCGGCGAGGATCAGGTCGGCTTCGCGCGTGCGGTCTCCGACCGGGCGACAATGGCCTACCTTGCTGACGTCTACGTGCTCGAGCCCTATCGCGGGCGCGGTCTCGGGATGGAGCTCGTGCGCGAGACCATCGACGGCGGCGAGCTCGGCGAGATGCATTGGCTGCTGCACACCGCCGACGCAAGCGAGCTCTATGCGCGGCTCGGCTTTCGCGCAGGGCCGCTTAGCTATCTGCTGATGGAACGCCCGCGCGGCTACGATTCGAGCCCGTGAGCGTCCCCAGCCAGATCCCCACGACGAAAACGGCCTCCTATGAGGCCGACCCCGAGCACGTGCACCGCGTGCTGCTGCTCTATTCGGGCGGCCTCGATACGAGCGTGATGCTGAAGTGGATCCAGGACTCCTATAAAGCGGAGGTCGTCTGCCTAACGGTCAACCTCGGGCAGCCCGGGGAGGACTACGAGATCATCAAGGACAAGGCCCTGCATCTGGGCGCGATCGAGTGTCACGTGTTCGACGCGCGCGAGCAGTTCGCCCGCGAGTACCTCGCGCCGGCGATCAAGGCCAACGCGCTTTACGGTGGCGGCTACCCGCTCTTCACCGCGCTCGGGCGCCCGCTGATTGCCAAGCTCGCGGTCGAGCAGGCGCGCGCCTCAGGCTGCGACACGATCGCGCATGGCTGCACCGGCAAGGGCAATGACCAGGTGCGCATCGAGGCTACCGTCGCGACGCTCGCGCCGGAGCTGAAGGTGATCGCGCCGGTGCGCTCCTGGCAGATGGGGCGCGAGGAGGAGATCGCCTACGCACGCGAGCACGGCATCCCCGTCAAGGGCGGGACCGAGGTCACCCCCTACTCGATCGACGACAACCTCTGGGGACGCTCCTCGGAGGGACGCTGGATCGAGGATCTCGCGCACGCACCCGAGGACGACGTCTTCCAGCTCGTCACGCGCCCCGAGGAGGCCCCCGACGAGGCCGAGGTCGTGGAGATCTCCTTCGCGCAGGGGATTCCCGTAGCGCTGAACGGCAAACAGCTGGGGCTCGTCGAGTTGATCGAAGCGGCCGCTGAGATCGCCGCGCGCCACGGCGTGGGCATCATCGACCACATTGAGGACCGGATCGTCGGCCTGAAGGTACGTGACATCTACGAGGCGCCCGCGGCCGCCTTGATCCTTCCCGCGCACCAGGAGCTCGAGCACCTCGTTTGCACGATTCACCAGAACCAGTTCAAGCCCCAGCTCGACCGGCAGTGGGCCTATCTCGTCTACGCAGGCCTGTGGTGGGAGCCGCTGCGCGGCGACCTCGACGCCTACATGGATCACCTCAACAGCCGCGTCACGGGGACGATCGGGCTCAAGCTTTACAAGGGCCACGCCCGCGTCGTCACGCGCTCCTCGCCCAATGCGGTCTATGACGCGAGCCTTGCGTCCTTCACCGAGTCGGGTGGACTCTTCTCACAGACCGCCTCGCCGGGCTTCATCGAGCTGTTCTCGCTGCAGTCACGGATGGCATGGCGTCTGCATAACGAGTAGCGCGTGCGGCTAGCATGGTGCGCAGCATGAACGGCACCGGATACAAGTTGCTCGGCTACCTCGTCTGGCAGGGTGGCAAGTGGTATTTGGGTCGGCGCCTGCCCTCAACGCGCACGATCGCGCTGTCGGGATTGGCAGCGGCCGGTGTGCTCAGCGCGGCCGTGGTGATCGCCCGCCGCGCTGGCGGCTGAGCGGCGCTCAAGGGCGCATCGGACTCGTCCGGCAGGCCCCCTATTTTGACGGTCGCATGATGGCCGAAGGCAACGAGACGACTGGCGGTGAGCCTGGCAGGGGAGCCGGGCCCGGCGGTCTCGGCCAGGGCGGCTCTGGCGCTCGCAGCGAGGGTGATCTGCTCGCCGAACGTCGCGCTAGACGCGCCGCGGAGAGCGGCGAGGTTGCGCTGACGCGCCGCGCTGAGGCGGCCGAAGCGACAGTGCAGACGCTCGAACGGCACGTCGCGAGCCTGCAGCAACGCCTCGCCGAGGCAGAGGAGGAGCGGCTGCGCATCGCCGAGCTGCTCGAGGCTGAGAAGGGCGCGGCGCTCGAGCGCGAACACGAGCTACGGCGCGTGAAGCAGCGCGAGTACGCCGAGCAGCAGCTGCGCGTTGAGGCCGAGGATCGCCTGGGCGGTCTCGACCGTGAGACGCGCGCCGAGAGCGAGCGCATCGCCCGGCGCCTGGGCGCAAGCGAAGACGAGGCCCGCGAGCTCGCCGAGCGCCTCGAGGAGCTACAGCGCCAGCTCATCGAAGCTGAACAAGCCGCCGCGGCCGACCGCGCACAGGTGCGCCGCGCCGAGCAGGAGCTGCAGGCACGCCTGGCAGACCTGGAGACACGCGCGCTCGCGATGCAGCAAGGTCTTGAGGCGGAGCGGCTCGCGCGCGAGCGCACCGAGGACGAGCTCGCGGCGGTGCGCCGCGGCCATGGTCAGATGGAGCAGCTCGTGGGGGAGATGAAGGCGCTCGTGGGGCGGCTCGCGCGCGTCGCAGTTGAGCGTTCGCAAGCGCTGCCGTCGCCATTCCCAGGCGCAAGTCAGGGACAAGAGCCCAAGGCCACCGAGCCCGCTGCGGAGGCGCGCGGTGCGGAGATGGCCGAGGCGCTCGCGGCTGCTGTGGAGCGGCTACGCGCACGAGCGGAGACGGCGCCGCTCGTGGAGCCCCAGCCCACGACGAAGCCGCCCACGCTGCCGAAGTACAAGCACAGCCTGTCGCTGATTGGGCGCTTGCGGATTAGACGCAAACAGCGGCGGAGCCGCTAAGCATCCGCCGCGCGGACGCCTAGCATTCAGCTCACGTGAGCACCTCTTCCTGCGCACATCTCCACGTGCACTCCGAGTACTCGCTGCTCGACGGCGCGTGCAAGATCGAGGCGCTCGCGGCGCGCGCAGCGGAGTTCGGCCAGCCGGCGCTCGGCCTGACCGACCACGGCGTGATGAACGGCGCGGTCGAGATGTACAAGGCCTGCAAGAAGCACGACGTCAAGCCGATCCTCGGCTGTGAGATCTATCTCGTCGACGATCACACGGCGGGCTCCTCGGTACGCACAGAGCGCAATCACCTGACGCTGCTCGCGGCCGATGATGCGGGCTACCGCAACCTCGTCAAGCTCTCCTCGGCGGGCTTCCTCGAGGGACTACAGCGCGGCAAGCCGACCGTCGATCTAGCTCAGGTCGAGCGCTACTCCGAGGGTGTGATCGCGCTCACGGGCTGTCTGGCCTCGCGCTTTTGCCAGCGCCTTTTGCAGGATCGACCCGAGGATGCGCGCGCGCACGCCGATGACCTGATGCGTGTCTTTGGCCCCGAGAACGTCTACTACGAGGTTCAGAAGAACGGCCTCGCACCACAGGACAAGTGCAACGAGGGGATCGTGAAGATCGCCCGCGAAGTTGGCGGCTCGCTCGTGGGTACGGGCGATGTGCACTACCTGCGTCGCGAGGACTATGAACACCACACGGCACTGTTGTGCGTGCAGACGAAGAGCACGATGGCAGCGCCGAAGCTGACGTTTGACACGAACGAGTTCTACCTGCGCGACAGCGCGGAAATGGCCGCGGCCTTCGCCGAGTGGCCCGAGGCGATCGCCAGCACGCTCGAGATCGCGGAGCGCTGCTCGGTCGAGCTCGAGCTCGGCAAGCAGCTGATCCCGAGCTTCAAGACCGAGGATGGCACCAGCGAGCGCGAGTATCTGCGGGCGCGTGTGATGGAGGGGCTGCGCCTGCGCTACGGCGACCCACCGCCGGCGGCGGCAGTCGAGCGCATGGAGACCGAGCTCGACGTGATCGATCGCATGGGCTTCAACGCCTACTTCCTGATCGTCTGGGACTTCGTCAAGTTCGCGAAGGAGAACAGCATCGCGGTCGGCCCGGGGCGTGGCTCGGCGGCCGGCTCGATCGTGTCCTATTGCCTGGCGATCACGGATGTCGATCCGCTCCAATACGACCTGCTGTTCGAGCGTTTCTTGAACCCCGAGCGCGTGTCGATGCCCGATATCGACATCGACTTCTCAGTGCGCGGCCGCGAGCGAGTGATGCGCTACGTGACCGAGAAGTACGGTCGCGAGTCGGTAGCGCAGATCGTGACCTTCGGCAAGATGTTCCCGCGCGCGGCCACGCGTGACGCGGCGCGTGTGCTTGGCCACGACTACGGCGCGGGCGATCGCCTCGCGAAGCTGATCCCCGACCCGATCATGGGACGCTCGCCCTCCTTTGAGGAATGCCTGAAGGCGGGCCAGCCGCTGCGCAAGGCCTGCGATGAAGACCCGACCGCCAAGCAGATCGTCGAGGTTGCGCAGGGCCTTGAGGGGATCGTGCGCAACTCCTCAATCCATGCCGCGGCGGTCGTGATCGCGGACCGGCCGCTGACGGACATTGTGCCGCTGCAACTCGCCGATGCGGGAACGGATGAGAACGGCGATCGCGCCTACCGCATGGTCACGCAGTTCTCAATGAAACCGATTGAGGAAATCGGCATCCTCAAGATGGACTTTCTCGGCCTGCGCAACCTCGACGTGATCGAGGACGCACTCGACATCATCGAGCGCTCAAGTGGCGAGCGCCCAGAGATGACAACGCTGCCGCTGGATGATCCACCCACGTACGAGATGCTCGCGCGCGGTGACTCCACGGGCGTGTTCCAGTTCGAGTCCGAGGGCATGCGCGAGGCGCTGAAGAAGGTGCGCCCCGACGAATTCAACGACCTCGTCGCGCTCGTCGCGCTCTACCGGCCCGGGGCGATGGATCAGATCCCGGTCTATGCCAAGGGCAAGCGCAACCCTGAGTCGATCACCTATCAGGACGAGCGCTTGCGTGAGATTCTCGAGTCCTCCAAGGGCGTGATCCTCTACCAGGAGCAGGCGATGCAGATCTCCAAGGAGCTCGCCGGCTTCTCGGGCGCCAAGGCTGACGATCTGCGCAAGGCGATCGGCAAGAAGAACCGCGCGGCGATGGCCGAGCTAAAGCCCGAGTTTGTTGAGGGCTGCCGGGCCTCGAACACGCGCAATGAGGTCATCGAGTTCCTCTGGAACACGAACGAAAAGTCGGCCGACTACTCCTTCAACAAGAGCCACGCGGCCTGCTACGCGCTGATCGCCTATCGCACGGCGTGGCTGAAGGCCAACTATCCGGCCGAGTACATGGCGGCGCTGATCTCCTCGGTGATGTCGACGAAGGACAAGGTCCCCTTCTTCGTGGCGCGCTGCGAGGAGATGGGGATCGAGATCCTGCCCCCAGATGTGAACCTCTCAGACCACGAGTTCACGGTCGTCGACGGCAATATCCGCTTTGGTCTCGACGCGGTCAAGGGTGTCGGCTTCCAGGCGGTGGAGGCGATCAAACGGGCGCGTGAGGAGGGCGGGGAGCTCTCCTCGATCTGGGACTTCTGCGAGCGCGTGGATAACCGCACGGTCAACAAGAAGGCGATCGAGGCGCTGATCAAGTGCGGCGCCTTCGGCTCGACCGGCGCAAGCCGCAAGGGCATGCTCGAGGTGCTCGAGCAGGCGCAGGGGGCCGGGCAGAAGATCCAGCAGGACGCACAGATCGGGCAAGGCTCGATCTTCGACCTGGCTGAGGAGCCATCGCTGACGCAGACGAGCAGCAGCCCGGCCGGTGGGCTCGGCCTCGCGCGCCCGGTGCATCCGCCGATCCCCAGCGAGGAGTTCGAGCAGCCCGAGCTGCTCGCGGCCGAGAAGGAAGCGATCGGGCTGTTCATCTCGGCGCACCCGCTGAAGGCCGTGCGCGACGTGCTGCGTGCACGTGTGGATTGCCCGCTGGCGGCGCTCGCGGAGCGTCGCGACAAGGATTGGGTGACGGTCGGCGGGATCATCACCGAGGCCAAGCGAATCCGCACGCGCAGCGGCGACCACATGATGTTCGCGACCCTTGATGACCTCGCGGGAACGGTCGAGATCCTGGTCTTCGGCAAGGCGCTCGCCGAGCACGAGGCGGCGCTGGCGGTGGATGAGGTCGTCTTGATCAAGGGCAGGGTCGACCACAAGGAAGCTGGCAAGACCTGCCTGGTCGTGCAGAGCGTCGAGTCTTTCGCACCGAGCGATGAGGAGATCGAGCAGGCCAGAGCCCAGGCGAAGTCCGCGGCAGCCTCGGCTGAGGCGATGGCGCGCCCCGTGCAGCTCAGCGTGTCAGCGGCGGACCTGACAGCGAGCGCGCTTGAAGATCTCCGGCAGATGATCGCTGACTGCCCCGGGCCGGCCGAGGTGCTGCTCGACATTCACACCGAGGAGGGGACGCGGCGGCTGCGCTTCGGCAAGGAGTACCGCGTGGCGCACACGCCGTCGCTATGCGCCGAGCTTGAACACGCGCTCGCGCCCTCCCCGCGCCTGGCCTCAGCCTCCGTCGGCTAGCGTTTACGCGCGGCGATGCCCTGCGCGCGCAGGCGGTTGGCGAGCGCGATTTCCTCACGCCCTGCCCCTTCACGATTCTCACCGGGGGTCTCAAGCACACAGGGCAAGCGCTGCAGACCAGGGGCGGACAGAAAAGCGCTACAGCCCTCCTCGCTGAGCTCGCCCTTACCGAGATTTGCGTGGCGGTCGCGATTGGAGCCAAGCGGCGTCTGCGAGTCGTTCAGGTGTAGCGAGCGCACACGGCCCTTGCCGAGGGCCGCTGTACAGCTGCGCAGCGTCTTGCTCATGCCCTTGGCGGTACGGATGTCATAGCCGGAGGCAAGCAGGTGGCAGGAGTCCAGGCACACGCCGAGCCGCTCTGAGCCGCCCGCTTGCTCGATCAGCGCAGCGAGCTCCTCAAAGGAGCGCCCCAGCGTGCCGCCCGTGCCGGCGGTGTTCTCGAGGTGCAGCTCACAGCCCTCGCTTTCGGCGAGCGCCTCACGGATCGACACGGCCGCGCGCGTGATCGCCTCACCCACGTGGCCGGTCTTCGCCGAGCCCGGGTGCAGGACGACGCCGCTCGCGCCGATCGCATGACCGACGCGCAGCGAGTGCGTCAGCGAGGCCAACGATTTCGCGCGGATACCGGGGTCCTCACTGGCGCAGTTGAGCAGGTAGACCGCATGGATCAGGACCGCATCGATCGGGCTGTCAGCCATCGCCTCGCGAAAGGTCGCAATGTCCTCCTCGGGATAGGAGCTGGGCCGCCACATGCGCGGCGATTGGTTGAAGATCTGGATCGAGCGGCAGTCGCGCTCGACGCCGCGGGCGATCGCCTTCGGTAGACCGCCGGCGGGGGAGACGTGTGCGCCGATTAGCATGGGCGCGGATTATGAGGGTTCGCTTCGCACCATCGCCCACCGGGGCGCTCCACATCGGCGGCGCGCGCACGGCGCTGTTCAACTGGCTGCTCGCGCGCCAAGGGGGCGGCACGCTCGTGCTGCGCATCGAGGACACCGACCGCGAGCGCTCCACGCCGGAGAACGTCGAGCAGATCCTCGACGCGCTGCGCTGGCTGGAGATCGATTGGGACGAAGGTCCTGTGATGCAGACGGACCGCTCAGCGCGCCACCAGGCGGCACTGCAGGCGATGCTCGATGGCGGGCAGGCCTACCGCACGCACGCCACGGGCGAGGAGGTGAAGGCCTTCAAGGAGCTCTACGGCGCCGATCGTGGCTATCGCGGCAAGGACGAGGGTGAGGGTGCGGTAAGGCTGCGCGTGCCCGATGAGGGCGTGACGGTCGTGCACGACGTGATCCGCGGCGACACGCGCTTCGAGCACGTGCACCTCGACGATCCGGTAATTGCCCGGGCGGATGGCTCGGTGCTCTACAACTTCGCGGTCGCGATCGACGATCTCGACGCGGGCATCACGCATGTGGTGCGCGGCGAGGATCACCTCTCCAACACCCCCAAGCAGCTGCTCGTGCTCGAGGCCGCCACGGCGCTTGGGCTCGGTGAGGGCGCGCCCATCCCCATCTACGCGCACCTGCCGCTGCTGCACGGCCCCGACGGGAAGAAGCTCTCAAAGCGCCACGGCGCGGCCTCGGTGCAGGAGCTGCGCGACGCTGGCTACCTGCCGGAGGCGGTGCGCAACTACCTCGCGCTGCTCGGCTGGGGCACGGGCGATGACGAGAGCGTGCTCGCAACCGATGAGCTGATCGAGCGCTTCACACTCGAGCGCGTGAGTCGCAACCCGGCGCGCTTCGATGAGGTCAAGCTGCGCTGGATGAACGGTCTCTACATGCGCGAGCTGCCCGTGGCAGAGCTGACGCGCCGCGTCGAGCAGTTCACCGGCCGCGAGGGCCTAGAGCAGGCGGTGCGCATCAGCCAGGAGAAGATCCAAACGCTCGCGGACTTCCTACCGCTCACGGGTTCGCTGCTTGACGGCCCTGCCGAGGACGCAAAGGCTCGTGAGCGCTGGCTCGGCGAGGATGGGCGCGCGGCGCTCGCGGATGTGAGCGCGGCGCTGAGCGCGCTCGAGAGCTTTGACGAGGAGAGCGTGGGGGAGGCGCTCGCTGGCGTGATCTCCGCGCGCGGGGTCAAGCCGCGCGAGGTCTACCAGCCGCTGCGGGTCGCGCTGACGGGCAGCACCGTCTCGCCAGGGATCTTCGAGAGTGTTGTCTTGCTCGGCCGTGAGGAGACGCTGCGCCGCATCGCGGCGGCCCTTGCGCAGGGCTAAGTGCAAATTGCGCTCAACCGTTCGTCCATAGCTGCCGATAAGGACCCCAAATAAGGAAGGCCGGCTCGGATGCCGGCGACCCAAGGAAGGGGCCATTACGAATGCCGGCAACTGCCGCAGCGAAGAAGCTGGAGACAGCAAAGAAACCCAAGCAGGTCAAGGCCAAGGTTGCCGGGGCTGCCCCTGCACGCCCTGGCGCGGCCTCGGCATCGACCGGGGAGCGCCACCAGAATGAGGGCCACGGCCGTCGTCTGACGATGGCCTTCGAGGCGCTCGAGGCATTCCCCGCGCTCGCTGAGTCGCGCGATCGCCTGCTCGCGGTGATCTCCAAGGACCACGTCGCGACCGCCGACGTTGTCTCCGCCGTGGAGTCCGATGTGGCCCTGATCATCGCTGTGCTGCGCCTCGCCAACCGCATCCAGGATGGGCGCACCCGCGTTGAGACCGTTGTTGGCGCCGTCGAGGCCCTCAGCCCACAGACCGTTCAGGCGGTCGCGACCCGCGTGCGTACCTTCGACTTCTTCGAGCGCGCGAGCGTTTGGGATGCCGCCCCTGAGCGCTTCCGCCTGCACGCGCTCGCGACCCAGCATGCAGCCGACCGTCTCGCAGCGGAGGTCGGCTATGAGCACCGCGACCGTCTGACGGTCACGAGCCTTTTGCACGACATCGGCAAGCTCGTACTGCTCCACGCCTACCCCGGATATCCCTCGCAGGTGCACCGCGGCGCGCGTACGCCTGAGGAGCGCATCCACCAGGAGCGTCGTGAGCTCGGCGTCGACCACGCGCTCGTCGGCGGGGTGCTCGTGCGCCGATGGGGACTGCCCACGAGCGTCGCGACCCCGATCGAGCGCCACCATAATCCTGAGGTTGAGGGCGAGGCATCTTTTATCCGGCTCGCGGACATGCTCGCGCACTATGAGCAGGGCGCGCGCGTCTCGCCAACGGAGATGCTGAGGACGGCTCGCAGTGTTGGGCTCGGCCCACAGGAGCTACGGCGTGTGATGTATGAGCTGCCGAGCTCGACAAGCCAGCGCCAGCGCCACGTCGACCCCTGCCCGCTCTCCGGGCGCGAGCTCGGCGTGCTCCAGCGCCTGGCCGAGGGCAAGGTCTACAAGCAGATCGCCCACGAGCTGACGCTCTCGACGAGCACGGTGCGCACGCACCTACACAACATCTACGGCAAGCTCGGCGCTGTGGACCGCGCGCAGGCCGTGTTGATCGCCACGGAGCGCGGCTGGCTCTGAGCGCTGGATAGCCCGGCGCAATACGATCGAGCTCAGGCGCATGATCTCGATCACCAGCAAGTCCCCTTACGCCGTGCTCGCGCTTGCCGAGCTCGGCCGCAGCACGGGCTCTGAGCCGGTGCCGATCGGCGAGCTAGCCAGACGCCGCGATGTGCCCGTGCAGTTCCTCGAGCAGCTGTTCGCTGTGCTCAGACGCGCGGGGATTATCAGCTCACAGCGAGGCGTGAAGGGTGGCTACCGCTTCGCGCGCGAGCCCTCCACGGTGACGGTGCTCGAGATCGTTGAGCTGCTCGACGGCCCGCTCGGACGCGACGCGCAGGGCCCGTTCGCGGACGCGGCTGCGGCTGCGCGCAAGGTGCTTGGCGAGACGACGATCGCGGATGTGATCGAGCGCGAGCTGCGCGAGGCGGGCGCGAGCATGTACCACATTTGATTTAAGCGGTCGTGGCTGTCGGCCATGCCTGGCCGGTTGCGCGTCGTCGGGGTTCATCGCGGGCAGGCACGGGCCGTGAGCAAATGCCGTCGCGTGGAGATAGCCGAAGCCGGAGTGTTGGGATCTCGCGATGCTACTCGTCGGGCGGGCTACGGTTCCGCGGGAAAGTTCCAATTAATTGACTTCTGAGAACTGGGGGTAGTACGTGTTGATCGATAGTCCGGGTTCGGAGGCGATCCGTGCATAGGGTCCGTCGCCTCGTCATCGCGGTAGCCGTCGCGGCGTGCTTCGTGGGCGTAGCGGCTGGCCCCGCATACGCAAAGTGGGGGCCTACAAAAAACTGTGGGATCAAATCAGGACCCAAAAACGAACACTGCTATGCGATCGCCTACCGGAGCACAAAAACGCTCGCCGACATCGCGGCGGACGACAACGAAACTGCGATCGTGTACGACTGGGAAAACTGGGCGTTCTACGACCAGGAGCAGTGGGTGTCATGGCCCAACGCCAAATCGCCCGAAAACGTTGGGTGGGTCGAGGCGGGGATTACTGAGGGCAATCACATCGACTGCTGTACTGCGTATCCCTTTTACGCGACGGTAACCCAGACGGGCGCCTACCACGAAACTGTGGCGCCGGGCCCGGTCGAAAGTGGATCCGGAAAGTACAACTACACCCTGATCTACGACAGTGAATCGAACGGCGCCTACCATGTGTATTGGAGTTCCGAAACGGGTCACCCCTACTGGTTTGAAGTTGCCCGATTCGGGGCGGTCGCCCGGTCAACATCGAATTCGAGGAAGCCGGCTTGGAGGCTGCGACCGAAATCAACCCATACCACGCCGGTCGACACGAGGTGGCGGTCTCTAATGGAGGCGCTTGGTATCCCTGGTCGGGAGCGGGCCGATACCACGATCCCGGTGTTTGTATAGGTACCAACCGCGAAAACGGCGCGGAAGGCAACATCGAATGGACCCCCGGACATAACGAATGCTAGAGAGCGAGGAACACGACATGGGAACGCTACGGAAGAAGCGCCTCGTGCTCGTACCGGCTATTGCCGTCGCGGGCGGATTGGTCATCGTCCTTCTGGCCAGCACAGGGGGCGCGAAGGCAGGGCAGGACGAAACACGGATGACGAGTTATCGGACGCCTACGGGGCCGGAATTGACGCCTGCGGTGGCGACGGATCGGGTCGTTATGGAGTTCGCTCGCGAAGACGCTGGGGTGCTCGGGCCCGTGAGCGTAACGACGGTTCATTCGACGTTCGCCGAGGCGCAGGCCGTCGTCGATGGAGAGCCTTCAAGCGCGGCCGTCTATGGCGGTCCGGCAGACATCGCTGAATGGCGCAATAGCCCTGTCTACACCGTCGTGATGCGAACTGGCCCTGGCGAAACATTCAAACCGAATGTTTCCGTTCCGCGCGGCCATCAGGCGCCGACAGGTCAGGTGATGAGCGTAATCATCGATGCCCACACAGGGCAAAATGAGAGCCTCAATCTCGAACCGACTGCGCCCTCCAGGCTCGGCGAACTAGGGATAGAGACGCAGAGCGAATTCCCAGCCGTGTCCGCTGCGGAGGCCGCGAGCCTTCCGAGCGGGAACGTCGGCATGCTCGTCGGGCAGCTCTTTGTTTCCGGCAAGCCAGTCACGGGTTGGAATGTCTTTGTCGGCTCTAAGCCTATGGCGAGACTCTCAACACGCCACCGAACGCATGAGCGTGGGGTATTTAGCTTCCGTCTGAGGCCGGGACGGTATTACGTCAAAGCGGGCAGGCCAAACCATGGGTTCTGCGGCGAGACGATCGTCACGGTGTTCCGTCACAGGGACACCAAGGTCAAGCTTCGCTGCATGAAGTAGGCGATAGCTCGGGAGAGGCGAGGCAAACAGAGCACCTCGCCTCTCCTGGTACGGGAGTGGCTTGCGGTGGAGGAGTGGCTTGCGGCGGAGATGCCTCTGGCCTCCCGACCACAGCCAAGGCCCATCAACAGCTGACCAAAGTAGCGATTCCCTGGTTGGCCAGCCGGACAAGATTTGGCTTGACAATTGACATTTGGGGTTCTACAGGTAGCCTTGCGCGTGATGTGTCAGCCCCTGAAGAGGTGGCTGGGGAGAATGGTGACGCAGCCCCGCCGCGAGCGGGAGGTCTGCGGGAAGTCCTGACGCGACTATGGAGGGTTGCCAGATGCGAGGCCCACGCGGCTCGATTGCCAACGACGCGACGAGCGCGATTCCTTCGCGTGCGCTCGTCCTCGCACTGTTGCTGGCAGGCCTGCTCGCAAGCGCGGTAGCGATCCCGCAGCCGGCGCTCAGCGCGCCTACGTTCGAAGACGAAGCGGAAGCGAAGCTCACGAGTGGCGCAGAAGCTGGCTCTGGTGACAAGTTTGGCTTGAGCGTGGCGCTCTCGGCAGATGGCTCAACAGCGTTGATCGGCGCTCCTCGCGCGAGCGGCCTGGCGGGCGCTGCATGGGTGTTCACGCGCATGGGCGGCAGCTGGGTTCAGCAGGGTCCGAAGCTTGCTGGCCCGACGGGTGCCGAAGTCGCAGCCTGTGCGGCCTCAGAAGACGCTGGCGAAAAAGAAGAAGGCGCCGAAGAAGCAGGTGAATGCCGCTTCGGGCGCAGCGTGGCGCTCTCGGCCGACGGCAACACAGCGCTCGTGGGCGCGCCGCTCGCGCACGGGCACACGGGGGCGGTGTGGATCTTCAGCCGCAGCGGCGCGAGCTGGCGCTTGGCGCAGGTCTTGAGCGACCCCGACCCCGAATACAAGAGCCACTTCGGGGCGGGCGTAGCGCTCTCGGCGGACGGGCAAAGGGCGATCATCGGAGCGCCCGCGGATCACTTCTATCGGGGTAGCGCCTGGGTCTTCACGCACTCCGCCTCGGGCTGGTCTCTGCCGGCGGGGCCGCTTACGGGGGCAGGCGAGGAAGGGCAGGGTCGCTTTGGGCAGACAGTCGCGCTCTCCGGCGCTGGCGCCGGTGCCGTCATTGGCGCGCCGAGCGACGGCGGTTCCGGAGCCGCTTGGGTCTTCACCTCCGCAGGCAACAGCTGGAGTGAAGCGGGCCCCAAGCTCACAGGCACCGGTCTCAGCGCGGGGGCCAGCTTTGGCGGGAGCGTTGCGCTCTCCTCCGACGGCGCCACGGCGCTAATCGGCGCGCGTTCGAGCGATGAAAGCCGGGGTGTGGCCTTCGCCTTCGGTGAGACGGGAGGCACATGGAGCGAGCAGGGAGCGCCGCTGGCGGGGCCGGGCGAAGCGGGAGAAGAATTCGGCTACAGCGTGGCCCTCGCCGCGAAGGGCGCTCGCGCGCTTGTGGGCGCCTCGGGTCACGAAGGCGATCGCGGAGCGGCCTGGCTCTATGAACGCTCGGGGGGCAGCTGGGGCGCGGCCCAGGAGCAGTTCGAAGGTGGCGCGAACGCAACCGCGAGCGCTCGCTTCGGCTCGAGCGTGGCGCTCACAGAAGACGCGCAGACGATCCTTGTGGGAGGCCGCCGCGACACGCAGGTCGGCGCGGCCTGGGTCTTCGGGCCGGGCCCCTCGCTCGCATCTGTCACGCCCAACCGTGGCCCGCTGGCGGGCGGCACCTCGGTCACGATCTCAGGCAACAACGTCGCGGGGGCCACCGCAGTGCGCTTCGGCGCGAGTGAAGCGGCGAGCTTCACGGTGCTCTCCAAGCACACGATCACCGCGGTCACGCCACCCGGCGAAGGGTCTGTCGCGCTGAGCGTCACGACACCATATGGCACGAGCGCCTCCGGGCCGCTCTTCAACTACGTGCGCGGCAAAAGCGGGCAGGGTGCGCCTGAAGAAGTGACCACACCAGCCACGCCGATCGTGACCCCGACGGGCACGATCACGACCTCGCTCGGCGGCGTGCTCGGCTTCAGCTCAAGTGGCTGCGGTGTCAGCTTGCTCTCTAAGCGCATCGCGGTCCAGCCCCCCGCACGTGCGTCCGTGCGCCTGCGAGCGAGCGGCAGTGGACGCTGCATGGGCAAGCTGCGCCTGCGCGTGACGCGCCGCATCCACGCGCACTCCTTCCAGATCAAGACGATCGGCACGGCGGTCTTCTCAGTCACGGCCGGCAGGACGGCACTCGTAAAGGTGAAGCTGAACAGGGCTGGGCGTCGGATGCTCTCCACCCACCGCGGCAGGCTGAGCGCGACCCTTCTACTTGTCAAGCAGTCACCCACGCCGGTCCTCGCACAGAGTGCGCGGGTGCGTCTCACGCGGGCGGGTAAGCGCAAGACCGCGCACGGGTAGGCCGCAAGCGGCCGCTCGCGGCTCGCCGAAGCGTGGTGGCTGCACTATTGTCGTGGCCGTTATGTCCCGAATCCCGATCAGCATTGCGGAGTTCGTAGGAAATACGCCGATCGTGGCGCTTCCCCGCCTGCTTGAGGGCACCGCGGCAGCTGAGCGGGGGGTGGAGCTGTTCGCGAAGCTCGAGGCCTTCAACCCGGGCGGCAGCGTCAAGGACCGCATCGGCATCGCGATGATCGAGGCGGCTGAGGCGGAAGGGCGGATCGAGCCGGGGCGCACGACGATCGTGGAGGCGACGAGCGGCAACACGGGAATCGCGCTCGCCTTCGTATGCGCCGCCAAGGGCTATGAGCTCGTGCTGACGCTGCCCCAGGGCATGAGCCGCGAGCGCGAGAGTCTCCTTCGTCTTTACGGCGCGCGCGTGGACATCACGGAGTCGATGGGTGGAATGGGCGAGGCGGTCGAGGCGGCGCGCGCGATGGCGCGCAGCGCGGATGTCTTTCTCCCCGATCAGTTCTCAAACCCGGCCAACCCCGAAGCGCACCGTCGCGGCACAGGGCCGGAGATCGCGAAGGCACTCGAGCAGGTCGATGTGCTCGTGGCGGGTGTGGGCACGGGCGGCACGATCACGGGCGTGGGGGAGTACCTGCGCGAGCATCTCAATCCCAAGCTGCGCGTGGTCGCGGTCGAGCCACAGAACTCGGCGGTGCTCTCGGGTAAGGCGCCGGGGCCGCACCGCATCCAGGGCATCGGCGCGGGCTTCGTGCCACCGGTGCTCAACCGCGAGCTGATCGATGAGGTGATTCCAGTCTCTGATGATGACGCGATCCAGACGGCTTGGAGCTGCGCCAAACGCGCGGGGCTGCTCGCGGGGATCTCCTGCGGCGCAGCGATGTGGGCCGCGCTCGAGGTCGCGCAGCGTCCCGAGTCCGCGGGGCAGCGGATAGTCGTGATGATGCCCGACTCCGGCGAGCGCTACGTCTCGCAAGCGTTTTTTGCACCGTGATTAACCGTTGCGCGCTCAACTTTCGCCAGTTTGAGCGCTACGCTGTTCGCATGGGCGGTCCCGAGACGTTTGCGCGGGTGGTTAAGGAGCTGCGCTGCGACGTGCTCGCCGCACGCACGCGTGATCCGGCCGCGCGCGAGGTCGGCCGCATCGAGATCCTCGCGACCTGGCCGGGGATCCACGCGCTGCTGGCCTACCGCGTTGCGCATGCGCTGCAGCAGTCCCGCGTGAGGCTCTTGCCGCGGCTGATCTCGATGTTCACACGGGCTTTCACGGGCATCGAGATCCACCCCGCGGCGGAGATCGGGCAGGGGCTCTTCATCGATCACGGCGCGGGCGTCGTGATCGGCGAGACAGCAAAGATCGGCGACAACGTCACGATCTACCAGGGCGTCACGCTCGGCGGTACGGGCTTCGCCGCGGGCAAGCGCCACCCCACGGTGCAGGACAACGTCACGATCGGCTCGGGCGCGAAGCTGCTCGGTCCGATCACGATCGGCCACGGCGCCAAGATCGGCGCCAACAGCGTTGTGATCACCGATGTGCCACCGAACTCCACCGTGGTCGGCAACCCCGGCCACCCCGTGCGCGTCGACGGGCGTCGTGTGGAGGGCCCCGACGCAGACTGGATCCACCTGCCCGATCCCATCGCCGAGGCAATCCAGGCGCTCTCCGCACGCATCGCCACGCTCGAACGCATGATCGGCGAGCTCTCCGAGGGCGAGCCCCAACCGCTTGCTGAGGTCAGGCCGCTGCGGCCGGTGAAGGGGCCTAATCCGGCGGGGGGTTAGCTCGGTCGGGGGCGGATCAGATGCGCGGATCGATGATGCGATCGAGATCGGCGCGCAGCTTGCCGGCGTCAACAGGGGGTAGCCGTCGGTAGCGCGCGAGCAACTCCTCCGCAGGCATCGGAGCACGTGGCAGCGCTCGTAGCTGAGCGACTTCCTCTCCGTCACGCATGATTGTGATCTGCTCACCTCGAGTGGCACGATCAACGAGTTCAGCGCTGCGAGTACGGAGGTCCTCGATCGTGATCTTGATCATGCCCCCCGAATGGTTGCATGATCGGCACACGTCCATCCAGTGCTGCAAAGGGTGTCTCGCTGGCTTGGGCGACCGAACAGGGCCTCCGAGTCCGCATCTATGCTGAGTAGGCATGCCTGAAAACCCCCACGCAGAGCACCTTCGTGAGCTACTGGAAGGCCTAAACGAGCCTCAGCGCGAGGCCGTCACGCACGGCGAGGGGCCGCTGCTGATCCTCGCCGGCGCGGGCAGTGGCAAGACGCGTGTGCTGGCGCACCGGATCGCCTTCCTGATCTACACCGATCAGGCGCAGGCGGGGGAGATCCTCGCGATCACCTTCACGAACAAGGCGGCCAAGGAGATGCGCGAGCGCGTCGAGCAGTTGCTCGGCCGGGGCACGCGTGGGATGTGGCTGATGACCTTCCACGCGGCCTGTGCGCGTGTGCTGCGTGCGGAGGCCGATCGACTCGGCTACACGCGCCAGTTCACGATCTATGACCAGGCCGATGCGCGGCGGCTCGCGAAGCGCTCAGCCGACACGGTCGGGGTTGATCCCAAGCGCTACACGCCCGCTGCGATCCACAACCAGATCTCAGCCGCAAAGAACCGCCTCTGTGACGCGGAGAGCTTCCGCCAGGCGGCGGGCTCGCCTTATGAGGAGATGCTCGCCGACGTCTATGACATCTATGAGCGCGATCTGCTGCGGATGAACGCGATGGACTTCGACGATCTGCTCTTCCGCACGGTCAACCTGCTGGAGCTCTTCAGCGATGTGCGCGAGCGCTACACGAACGCCTTCCGTCACGTGCTCGTTGACGAGTATCAGGACACGAACCACGCGCAGTACCGGCTGTTGCAACTGCTCGTCGGCGGTGGGCCCGCGCCCAAGCGTGGTGGGGACGCGCCAGGCGACCGGCCGTCCTACACGGGCCCCGTCGGGCACCGCAACCTGGCGGTTGTCGGTGATGACTCGCAGTCGATCTACAGTTTTCGGGGCGCTGATGTGAGGAATATCCTGGACTTCCAGCAGGACTTCCCCGACGCGCGCGTGGTCAAGCTCGAGCAGAACTACCGCTCGACCGAGACGATCCTCTCAGCGGCAAACGCGGTGATCGCGAACAACCGTGGCGGCATCGCCAAGCGCCTATGGAGTGAGCTCGGACAAGGCGACCAGATCCAGCTACGAGCATTGGAGGACGAGCACGCCGAGGCGCGTTTCGTCGTCGGTGAGATTGAGCGGCTCGTCGATGAGGGCGCTTCAAGATCTGAGATAGCGGTGCTCTATCGCACGAACGCGATGTCGCGGGTGATCGAGGATTCGCTCGTGCGTCGCGAGATCGCCTACCAGGTGATCGGTGGCACGAAGTTCTACGAACGCGCCGAGATCAAGGACGCGGTCGCCTACCTTTCCTTGCTCGCGAACCCCTTCGACGTGGTCAGCTTTACGCGCGTGGTCAACTCGCCCAGGCGTGGCATCGGGCAGACATCGCTGGCCCGCGTTGTGGGATATGCCAACAGCCTCGACATCTCCGTCTGGGACGCAGCCGCCAGGCCTGCCGAGATCCCCGGGCTCGGCGCGGCGGCGGTCAAGGCGCTCGATCGTTTCATGGGCACGATGGGCGAGCTGCGCGCGATGACCGGCCTCCCGGTCGGAGGGGAGGAGGCCGAGGAGACGCCGAGCAGCCCGGTGGCGATCTCAGAGCTACTCGAGGAGATGCTCGCGCAGAGCGGCTACATCGAGGCGCTCGAGGCCGACCGCACGATTGAGGCGCAGGGACGCATTGAGAACCTCGAGCAGCTGGTCGAGGTGGGACGCGAGTTTGACCTCGCTGCGGCGCCTGGGGAGGACACGCTCGATGTGTTCCTGCAGCAGATCGCGCTCGTCGCCGACGCCGACACGCGCAGCGACGAGGCGGGGCTCGTAACGTTGATGACGCTGCACAACGCGAAGGGCCTCGAGTACCCGATCGTGTTCATCGCGGGCTGCGAGGAGGGCGTCTTCCCACATTCGCGTGCGATCGATGAGGGCGGCCTCGAGGAGGAGCGCCGGCTCTTCTACGTGGGCATCACACGAGCGATGCGCCAGCTGTATCTCAGCTATGCGCGCCGGCGGGCGGTCTTCGGTGCGCAGACCTTCGGAATGCCAAGCCGTTTCCTCGATGAGATCCCCGCTGATCTGCTTGAGGAACCGCGCGAGATGATCTTCCGCTCAAGCGAGCTCGGCTCCGCTTCAAGCCTCCTCGGCGCACCGCGCGGCGTGGCCGCTCGCGGTTCCGCCACACAGGCGCGCTGGGGCGCGCCGTCTTCTGCAGGCGCCGGGCGCGGCGCGGCAGTCGAGGCCAACCGCTTCCGTCTCGGCGAGGACGTGGTGCACGCAGCCTTCGGTGACGGCGTGATCACCGGCGTCGAGCCGGGCGGTGTGATCGTCGTGCGCTTCGCCGAGGATGGCTCTGAGCGCAAGCTGATGGCCGAGTATGCGCCCGTTAGCCGACGCTGAGACAGGTTCTTTCTGGGGCGCCAACGCATAGCATCCCGAAAATGAACGCGACGATCATCGACGGCAAGGCGATCGCCGCCGAGGTGCGGGGCGGGGTCGCGCAGGAGGTCGCTGCCTTCCACGACAAGTACGGTCACGCGCCCGGCCTTGCGACGGTGCTCGTCGGCGAGGATCCCGCCTCAGCCGTCTACGTCGCCGCCAAGCAGCGCGCCTGCCTCGAGGTCGGTATGACCCCATTCGACCGTCGGCTCCCCGCCGAGGCAACCTTCGATGAGGTGGCAGAGGAGATCGAGAGCCTCAACGCCGACAAAGGGGTCAGCGGCATCCTCTTGCAACTGCCGGTGCCCGACCAGCTTGACGGGCCCGAGCTGACCGCGATGATCTCTCCAGACAAGGACGTCGATGGCCTTACCCCCGTTAATGCGGGACTGCTCTCGCTCGGGCGTCCCGGCCTGCGACCCTGCACTCCCTCGGGCGTGCTCGAGCTGCTCGACCGCAGCGGCGTGAGCTTGGAAGGCGCCGAGGCGGTGGTCGTGGGGCGCTCGAACCTGTTCGGCAAGCCGATGGCTCAACTGCTCCTGGAGCGCAACGCGACCGTCACGGTCTGTCACTCGCGCACGCGCGATCTGCAGGGGAGCTGTGCGCGTGCGGACGTGCTCATCGCGGCCATCGGGCAGGCGCGATTGATCGGTGGCGACTTCATCAAGCCGGGGGCGGTTGTGATCGACGTCGGCATGAATCGGCTGACGCCTGAGGAGGCTCACAACAAGAGCGGTCTCGTCGGTGACGTCGACTATGTCCCCGCCGCCGAGCGTGCCGCGGCGATCACCCCGGTGCCCGGCGGGGTCGGTCCGATGACGATCGCCTTCCTCTTGCGCAACACGCTGCAGGCGGCGCGCTATCACGCTGAGCTTGCGACGCTTTTTGCTGAGATGGACCACGAGCAACAATGAGTCACGAGGGAGAGAGATGAACTTCAAACAGCTGCGCCTCGGCGAGCTGCTCGCGCTGGCGGGCGCAATCTGCATCGGGATCTCGCTCGTCGAGCCCTGGTATGAAGGTGTGCTCGGCAAGCTCGACGCCTGGGACACCTTCGGGCCCGGGATGGCCCTCGTCTTGGCCTGTCTCTGTGCCGCGCTGGCAATGGTCATCAGCGCGTTGAGTGAGCGCAGCGCGGCGCTACCGGTCTCGAGCGCTGTGTGGTGCGTGTTCCTCGGAGTCGCCGGCCTGATCACAGCGATCGTGCGCGTGCTCGACCTCCCCGCTCATGCCAGCTCGCTCTGTGTCGGCGCATGGTTCGGTCTCGCGGGTACCGCCGCGGTTCTGCTCGGCGCTTGGCTTGCACTCCGTGACGAACGCCCTTCGCTCTATCAGCCGGCTCACCCTGAGCCGCGCCCGCGTCCTTAGACGGCTGAGCCGCAGCCGAACATCCGTGCAGGATTGCCGTCCTGGGTGCGGAACCTTGTAATAACGGATGCAATCTCCGGCCTGGAAGGCTGGGCTGACCGTGCCGCATTCACCACCCACCCAACGGGGGAAACCAGTCCAATGAACTTCGACATCAGCCATCTACGGCGCTCTGACCAGATCATCGGGGTCAGTGCGATCGCGTTCTTCATCTTCCTGTTCTTCTTCAAGTGGTATGGGGTCAGCTCGAACGTGAGCTCCTTTGCTGGGGTAAACGTGAACGTCAGCAAGAGCGGCTGGAGCGTCTTTACCAACAGCCGCTGGATCTGGCTGATCACGATCATCGTCGCGATCGGTGCTGTGGTCGTGGTTGCAGGGCAGCTGAAACTGGAGACCCCGGTCAAACCGAGTGTGCTGATAGCCGGCCTTGGCGCGCTCTCGACGATTTTGATTCTCTATCGCATCATTCACCACCCGACCGCGAGCGCTAGCGTGGGCAACTTTCATGCCTCAGCCGGCATCAAGATCGGAATCTGGCTCGGGTTGATCGCTGCCGCGGGGGTCACATACGGCGGCTATCTGGCGATGGGCGATGAAGGCACCTCGCTGGCCGAGGTTCGCGAGCAGGCCAGCGGTGCGATCGGCGGGCTCAGCGGCAGCGCATCCGGACCGAGCGGCGGCAGCACAGCCGCCACGCCGCCCCCAGCAGAACCACCGCTACCGCCGCCAGCGGCACCCACGCCTCCCCCGGGTGAGGCTCCACCAACGGCTTAGCACTTCCGCTGGCTCTACGGGGCGCGGCGGGCGCCCCGTAGAATGCCGCGCGTGATCACGAACGATGAGGTCCTGCACGTCGCCCGCCTGGCCCGCCTGGCCCTGAGCGAGGATGAGATCGAGCCGATGGCGCGCGAGCTCTCGGCCGTGCTCGAGCATGTTGCACGGATCGGCGAGCTCGATCTCAATGAGGTTGCCCCGACGTCGCACGTCGTGGAGGTCACCGGCGCGCTGCGCCCCGACGAGCCGCGGCCCTCGTTGCCCCGCGAGATCGCCCTCGCCCAGGCCCCCGCCGTCAGCGACGATGGTTTTCTAGTTCCCAGCCCGCAGGCATGAGCGACGACGTACGAGAGCTGACGGCTGTCGCTGCAGCCGCCGCGGTTGCTGACGGCTCGCTGTCGGGCACGGAGCTGTTCGAGGCCTACCGGGCGCGCGCGGCAGCCGATCGCGCAGCGGGGGAGGAGGGGCTCAACTGCTTCACCTGGGTCGCCGAGGAGGCACCCGCAGACGCTCCGGGCGACGGGCCGCTGGCGGGGCTGCCGCTCGCGGTCAAGGACCTCTTCTGCACCGAGGGTGTGCCGAGCCAGTCGGGCTCGCGGATCCTCGATGGCTACTTACCGCCTTACACGGCCACGGCCGTTGCGCGCATGACGAGCGCTGGAGCGAGCCTGCTTGCGAAGACCAACCAGGACGAGTTCGCGATGGGCTCGTCTAACGAGAACTCTGGCTACGGTCCCGTGCGCAACCCCTGGGACCGCACGCGCGTGCCCGGCGGCTCATCGGGTGGCAGCGCCGCCGCCGTCGCGGCGGGGCTAGCGCCGTGGGCGCTCGGCACCGACACGGGAGGCTCAATCCGCCAGCCAGCAGCGCTCTGCGGGATCGTGGGACTAAAGCCCACCTACGGCGCGATCTCGCGCTACGGCATGATCGCCTTCGCCTCCTCACTCGACCAGGCCGGGCCGCTGACACGCACCGTCGCTGACGCCGCCCTCGCGCTTGCACAGATGACAGGACGCGATCCCTGCGATGCGACCTCGCTCGAGTTCCCGCACGCGGTCGAGATGCCGACAGCGGAGCGCCTGGACGGGGTTCGCCTCGGCGTTCCCGAGGAGCTGACCGGCGAGGGCATCGAAGCGGGCGTGAAGGAGGCCTTTCAGGCGGCGCTCGCGCGCGCCGAGGAGCTTGGCGCTGAGATTCATCCCGTCCACCTCGCCCACGCGCCGCACGCGCTCTCGGCCTACTACGTGATTGCACCCGCAGAGGCCTCCTCGAACCTCGCACGCTTCGACGGCGTGCGCTACGGAATGCGCGCCGAGGCCGAGGAGCTCGTGGAGATGTACACCCGCACCCGCCACGACGGCTTCGGCGCGGAGGTCAAGCGGCGCATCATGCTCGGCACCTACGCGCTCTCCTCGGGCTACTACGACGCCTACTACGGCCGCGCCCAGCGCGTACGCACAAAGATCTCAGAGGATTTCCGTAGCGCCTTCGCGGAGGTCGACTTCATCCTCACCCCGACCTCACCCACGGTCGCCTTCAAGCTCGGCGAGAAGACCGGTGATCCGCTCGCGATGTACCTCAACGACTACTGCACCGTGCCGATGTCGCTCGCGGGCATCCCCGCAATCTCGATCCCCTGCGGGCTTAGCCAGGGCCTGCCCGTCGGCCTGCAGATCGCCGGCCCAGCCTTCAGCGAGAACCGCCTGCTGGACGCCGCGCACGCCTTTGAGCTCGCGCTCGCCTTCGACGGGAGCGCCGCCCGTGCCTGAAACAGCGACAGCGCTCGAGCCGGTCATCGGCCTGGAGATCCACGTCCAGCTGGCGACTGCGACGAAGATGTTCTGTGGCTGTGAGCTGTCCTTCGGTGAGCCGCCCAACACGCGCACCTGCCCCGTCTGCCTCGGTTTGCCGGGGAGCCTGCCGGTGGCCAACGCGCGCGCGATCCATTTCGGGCTGATGATCGGCCTCGCGCTCGGCTCGGAGCTCGCGCCGCGTTCAATCTTCCATCGCAAGAATTACTTCTATCCCGACCTGCCCAAGGGCTACCAGATCTCCCAGTACGACGAGCCGCTATGCCGCGGCGGTCAGCTCGGCGAGGTGCGCATCCACCGCGTGCATCTCGAGGAGGACGCCGCCAAGCTGATCCACGTCGGCGCGAGCGGGCGCATTCATGGCTCAGATGCCTCGATCGTCGACTTCAACCGTGGTGGTACGCCGCTCGCGGAGATCGTCACCGAGCCCGACGTGCGCTCAGCTGAGCAGGCGAGTGAATGGCTGAAGCTGCTGCGCAGCACGCTGCGCGCACTTGGTGTCAGCGATGTGAACATGGAGGAGGGTTCGCTGCGCTGTGACGCGAACATTTCGCTGCGCCCGGCTGGCACGAGTGAGCTAGGCGTCAAGACTGAGCTCAAGAACATGAACTCCTTCCGCTTCATCGAGCGCGGCATCCGCGCGGAGATCGCCCGCCAGCAGAAGCTCCTCGCCGAGGGCGGGCAGGTCGTGCAGGAGACACTGCACTTCGATCCCGCCTCGGGCGCGATCACCTCGCTGCGCTCGAAGGAGGAGGCGCACGACTATCGCTACTTCCCTGAGCCCGACCTTCTTCCGGTCGCGATCGACGATCAGATGCGCCGTGCTGCCGCAGATGCAATGTCCGAGCTGCCTGCCGCGCGCGCCGCACGCCTTCAGGCCGAGCATGAGCTGAGCGAGGAAAGCGCGGAGCTCCTGGCCTTCCGCGGCGAGCTCGGCGACTTCTTCGAGGCATCCCTGGCCGGCGCCCCTGAGGCGGCCCCGCCGCCGCAGACGCTTGCCAACTGGCTAACCGGCGAGGTGCTCGCTCGTCTCGAGGACGGCCAGGAGCCGGCAGACTCGCAGCTCAGCCCGCCCGCGCTCGCGGCGCTCGTCGGCATGGTCGCAGCCAAGCAGGTGAGCGTCGGCGCTGCGCGCCAGGTGCTCGACCGGCTGATCGCCGAGGGCGGCGATCCCCAGACGATCGTGGCCGCTGAGGGGCTCGCGGCGATGGAGGGCGGCGATGAGCTCGCGCAGATCGTCGCCGCGGCGCTTGCCGCCAACGTAGATGCGGCCGAGCGCGTGCGCCAGGGCAACGCCAAGGCGATCGGTCCGATCGTCGGGGCGGTCATGCGCGAGACCAAGGGCCGTGCTGATGGGACCGAGGTCTCGCGGCTGATTCATGAGCAGCTCGGGATCTGAGCCGCGGCGGCTCACACTTCGCAGACGCCTGCGGCGCACATTTTGGACTTTCGGCCAAAGGCAGCGGGCCGATGAGACGCCAATATGGTGCTCGTGAACCGGTCAGCAGCCAACTCGAGCGTCTCACCTCCTCGGCGGTTCATCCTGCTGCCCGAGGAGTCTGCGGGCGGGGAACCCCACGGCCCCCGTATCCGCCGTTACAAGCTCACCAGTGTTGGGTCGGGCGCTAACCCTCAGCGCGCCGGCCTTAACAATGCCGATGTCTCCACGGCAGGGATGGCCCGCGAGCTCGGTCGGCTGGGGTGCGTGTAGCGAGTACCCCTCCATAGTCGTACCGGCTTCCCTCGGCCGGTGCTCCCGGCATGTGCGGCCGGGCAGGGGTTGCATCTTCCTGCTCGGCCGCATTGTCGTTAAGCTGGACGCAGATGAACGAGACATCGAAAAGATCATTCGGTCGCACGGTCGTCGCGGCGCTCGTGTTCCTGGTGGCCGCCTGGCTGCTGTTGGGCGTGATCGTTCACGTGATCTCCTTCCTCTTCAGCACGCTGATCTTGATCGTGGCAGTCGTGGCCGTGATCTGGGCACTGCGCGTGCTGCTCTAGAGACGGCGAGCACGCATGGCCTACATCGTGATCGCGGTGAGCTTTGGTCTCGCCGGCGGGGTGATCGGCCGGATCAAGGGCAGCTCCTTTCTGCTGTGGTTTCTGATCTCGGGGCTCGTGCCGTTCTTCGGCCTCTTGGCCGCGATCGCCTACCGCTTCGAGCATGACGAGCTGCGCCGGCAGTGCCCCAACTGTGGGCGTGTGACGAAGCTCTACGACGCGCTTTGCACCCGCTGTGGTGCCGAGCTCGAGTTTCCCGAGACGGCGATCTCGGCCGAGCGTCCACGGAGCCCGGATCCAGGGCCCGGCGCGGCCCTCTCACAGCGCTAAGGCGCCGCGACTTCGGCTTGCCTAAGCCAGATTTCGGCCGCCCTAATCCGATGCTTGCCATACGCTGTGAGCAGAGATGAGCACACAGCTAGATACTGCGACCCCACACGACGAGTCCTTGCTCGCCCGCTGGATCCATCGTGCGGGCTTCAAGAACGAGCGTGATTTCGTGCTGCGCGTGGTGCAGCCCGCGCTCGTGGGGATGATCGACGGGACAGTCTCCTCGCTGGCGCCGATCTTCGCGGCGGCTCTGGCCTCGAGCTCACGCACGGCGCTACTCGTGGGACTCTCGACCGCGCTCGGCGCGGGGGTGAGCATGGGGTGGTCGGAGGCGCTCTCGGACACGGGGGAGCAGACCGGCCGTGGCTCGGCGGTCGTGCGCGGAGCGATCACAGGCGGTATGACCACGATCGGCGGGCTGTTTCACACCCTGCCGTTCCTGATCTCCAACGTCCACAAAGCGCTGCTCGTGGCGGGGATCGTGGTCGCGGTGGAGTTGTTCACGATCGCCTGGATCCGCAATCGCTTTCTAGAAGTCTCGATGCGCTCTTCGTTGCTTGTGGTGACGGTCGGAGGGGCGATCGTGCTGGCCATCGGGATCGGGATCGGATCTTCCTAAAGACCGGCGCAAAACCGCTGGTACACTGGCTTTTTTCCTCGAAATGATGGAAGGGAGGTCGGCAAGATGCGGGCAGTCGATGCCTTGATGGAGTGTTTGAAGGCGGAGGGCGTGGACGTCGTCTTCGGCCTCCCCGGTGGCGCCAACCTGCCGACCTACGATGCCTTCGTGAACGGCGGCATTCGCCACATCCTCGTGCGTCACGAGGCCGGTGGCGGGCACGCTGCGGAGGGCTACGCCAAGGCCACGGGCAAAGTCGGCGTGGCCTTCGCCACAAGTGGACCCGGCGCGACGAACCTGATCACGCCGATCTGCGACGCGATGATGGACTCCGTGCCAGTCGTCTTCATAACCGGCCAGGTGCGCACCGAGCTGCTCGGCACCGATGGCTTCCAGGAGGCCGACACGATTGGCATCACGATGCCCGTTGTCAAGCACTCCTTCATGATCATCGACCCGCAGGAAATCCCGCGGGCGATCCACGAGGCCTTCCACATCGCAAGCTCCGGACGCCCGGGCCCAGTGCTCGTGGACATTCCCCAGGACCTCTCGCGCGCGGAGATCGACTACGAGCCGGTCGGCGACGTGCGCCTGCCGGGCTACCAGCCACGGGTCGAGGGCAACCAGAAGCAGATTCGCCAGGCCGCCAAGGCGCTCGCCTCGGCCCAACGTCCCGTGATCTACGCCGGCGGGGGCGTCGTCAACGCCAACGCCTCAGCCGAGCTCACCGCTTTCGCCACAAGCGACCGCTTCCCGGTGACCTGCACGCTGATGGGCCTCGGGGCGTTCCCGGCGCCGCACGAGCAGTGGCTGGGAATGCTCGGCATGCACGGTACGCGTGCGGCGAACTATGCGATGGACGAGGCCGATCTGATCTGTGCGGTCGGCGCTCGCTTCGATGACCGCATTACGGGCAAGCTCTCGGAGTTCGCGCCGCGCGCGAAGTTCATCCACATCGACGTCGACCCCGCTGAGATCTCAAAGAACGTGCCGGCGCACATCCCGATAGTGGGCGATGCCAAGCACGTGCTCGCCAAGCTCGTCGAGGAGTACCGCGCGCTCGAGGCGGACCCCGCGCGCCTGGATGCATGGTGGAGCCGGATCGACGGCTGGAAAACCAAGTATCCGCTCGCTTACGAGGACAGCACAGACAGCGAGATCAAGCCACAGTTCATGGTGCGCGCGCTCTATGAGGCCACAGGCGGCGAGGCGATCATCACCTCAGACGTCGGCCAGCATCAGATGTGGGCGGCGCAGTACTACGACTTCCCCGCGCCGCGACGCTGGATCAACTCGGGCGGCCTGGGCACGATGGGCTTCGGCCTGCCGGCCGCGATGGGTGCGGCTGTCGGTGAGCCTGAACGTCTGGTCTGCTGCATCGCGGGGGACGGCTCGGTGCAGATGAACGCGCAGGAGCTTGCGACCTGCGCGCAGAACAAGATCCCGATCAAGGTCTTCATCATGAACAACGGCTATCTCGGGATGGTCCGCCAGTGGCAGGAGCTGTTCTGGGATGGCAAATACTCGCACGTGGACATGGGTGAGTTCCCCGACTTCGTCAAGCTCGCCGAGGCCTACGGCGTCACCGCGATGCGCCTCACGGACAAGAACACGCTCGTGCAGGACATGAAGGACGCGATCGCGATCGAGGGTCCGGTGCTCGTGGACGTAAGGGTCACGCGCGAGGAGAACACCTATCCGATGATCCCGGCTGGCAGCGCCGCACGCGAGATGGTGGGGTGAGCGCGATCATGGGTGAACCGGGAACCAAGACACCGCTCAGCCTCGAGGAGCTACAGGCCGCGACGAACATGCGCACGGGCCGCAAGCACGTGCTCTCGATCCTTGTGGAAAACAAGTCGGGTGTGCTCACGCGTATCGCGGGGCTGTTCGCGAGACGCGGCTTCAACATCTCAACGCTCACGGTCGGGCCGACCGAGGACGTGCAGATCTCACGCGTGACGCTGACTGTCGACGGGGCACTGCACCCGATCGACCAGGTCACCAAGCAGCTGCACAAGCTCGTCAATGTCCTGAAGATCCGCGACCTCGAGCCGGCCGACACGGTCGCGCGCGAGCTCGCGCTTTTCAAGGTCTCAGCAGATGGCGTGCAACGCGGGGAGCTCGTGCAGATCGCCGAGATTTTCCGCGGCAAGGTCGTCGACGTGACCAAGCGCGCGATCATCATTGAGGTCACCGGGACGACGGACAAGATCGAGGCGTTTGAGACGATGGTGCGTCCCTTCGGCCTGATCGAGATGATGCGTACCGGTGAGATCGCGATCTCACGGGGGCGCAGCGAGACCTGAGTTGCTGGGAACCGACTCCCGCTCTCCGTTCGAGCTCACCGCTGCCGAGCGCGAGCGGCTGCAGGCGCGACTCGTACGGGCGCTGGCGCGTGCGCGCTCATCGGGGCGGGAGACGCTCGCCACGATCTCGGTCGCTCTCGCCCCTGACGTCGACCCATCCGAGGTGATCTGCGCCTCGCGTCGCCCGGGGGAGCCGTGGTTCCTGTATGAGCAGCCCGATCGCGGTCGCGTTGCCCTGGCGACACTCGGCGAGGTCGTTTCTCTGCAGGCTTCGGGGACAGCGCGCTTCGCCATGGTCGCCGAGCGCTGGCGAGTGCTCGCGGCGCACGCGGTCAGCGATCCGACATCTGAGCCTGACGGCGTCGGACCGGTGGCCGTCGGGGGCTTCGCATTTGCGGACGAGGGCGGACGAGCACCACACTGGCGGGGCTTTGCGCCGGCCTCGTTGAGTGTCCCCGAGGTCGCGATCGTCCGTCGCGAGCGCAAAGGTCAACCGAGTGTGCACCTCACGTTGGCGGTGCTCACCGCACCGGACGACACGGTCGAGGAGCTGATCGAGCGTCTGGATAGACGGCTGGCTGAGCTTCGGAGTGCGCCTCTGCCGCTGCTGGACCCCGCTCCCACTGGTCGCTTCCAGGTGGCGAGCACGATGCCGCCAGAGCACTACGAGCAGGCGGTAGCGCGTGCTGTGGAGTTGATCGCTGCAGGCCAGCTGGAGAAGGTTGTGCTCGCGCGTGAAGTGCAGGTGCACGCGCCAAACGTTTATGACCCGACAGCACTCTTCGGGGTGCTGCGCCGTGAGTTCCCCTCCTGCTTCGTGTTCTGCGTCGGACGCGCCGATTCGAGCCTGATCGCGGCAAGCCCCGAGCTGCTCGTGCGTCGTGAGGGCCAGCGGGTAAGCACGCTCGCGCTCGCGGGATCCACCCGCCGCAGCGCCGACCCTGCCGTTGATGATCACCTCGGTGAGCAGCTCTACGCGACCCCGGTTACCGCGAGGAGCACGCGATCGTTGCGCGACGGATCGAGCGCACGCTGCGCGCACACTCCGTGTGGGTTGCCGCCGCGCCTGAGCCCGAGCTTGTACGGATCGCCAACATCCAGCACCTGGCGACGCCGATCCGCGCCCAGCTGGCGGCGCCGATGGACGCGCTCGAGCTCGTCGGAGCGATGCACCCGACGCCGGCCGTGGGGGGTGAGCCGCTCAGCCATGCGGCGCCGCTGATCCCCGCGCTTGAGGGTCTGGATCGCGGCTGGTATGCGGGCCCGGTGGGTTGGACCGATGGGGCCGGCGACGGCGAGTTCTGTGTGGCGCTGCGCTGTGCACTGCTCAGTGGCTCTGTTGCCCGCTGCTTTGCCGGCAACGGCATCGTGCGCGCCTCAGAGCCTGCCCGCGAGCTGGCCGAGACCGAGGTCAAGCTGCAGGCGCTTTTGCCCTTGCTCAGCGGCTGAGCGTCTCTGCGACAGCAGTCCATACCCGGCGGTGGAGCGCAACGTTCTTGGCGCGCTCGCAAGGGATCTCGATGATGCTCGAAGCGGTCCCCGCCAGAGAGCGCTCAAGCGCAGCGCGGAAGCCAGGAAGGTCATGCACACGTTCATGCGCAAGGCCGTAGAGGGCTGCGGCCTTGGCGAAATCAAGGCCGGTTGGGGTTGCCACGTGGTGGGTGTAGATGTCCTGCTCCGGGCGGCGCGCCTCCGGCGTGAGCGCGATCCTTGCTCCAGCGACGGGCAGGAAGTCGAAGATCCCGCCGCCGCCGTTCTCAAGCAGCACGATCGTCAGCTTCAGATCGAGCCTGCCGGCGGCGAGCAGGCCGCCGATGTCGTGCGCAAGCGCGACATCGCCGATTAGCAGCACTACCGGATCGCGGTCGGCTGCGGCGGCGCCGAAGGCCGCGGAGACGGTGCCGTCGATGCCGTTAGCGCCGCGATTGCATAGTACCCGTGGCGGGTCCTCGCGCACGGGCCAGAAAGTCTCGATATCGCGTACAGGCATCGAGGAGGCAACGAAGAGGGTGGTCTCCTTGGCGAGCAGAACGCCCAGCTCACTCGCGGCCGCTGGCTCTGAGATGGCTTGCTCGCTGAGCACGCCGCGGATCGTCTCGGACGCCAGGCGGTCTGCACGGAGCCAGCGCTCGAGCCACTCATCAGGCGGCGGCGCAATCGCAGCATCAGCCAACTCGGCCAGCGTGGCGGCCGGCTCGAGCGCGAGGTTGTCGCTGAGCACGGAGGCGGGGTCTTGCCATGCGCCCTCCGGATCGAGCGCGATCTGGCGTACCCCCCAGAGATCCGCGAGCCATATTCGCAGCGGCTTGGAGACGGGCAGATCGCCCATGCGGAGAATCAGGTCGGGCGCGTGCCCGTCCGTAAAGCGCTGATCGCGTAGGAGCGCGTCGTAGTGGGCGATCGCTGCTGGCCCCCGGCGTGCGCCGGAGAGGGGGTCGGCGAGCAGCGGCCAACCCACGGCGGCGGCAAAGTCGGCGGCACACTGGCCGAGCGGCGTTTCGCGCTCGTGGCGACCGGCGACCACAATTCCGCGGCGAGCTCCCGTGATCAAGGTGCTCGCCTCTGTGAGTGCCTGTGGGCCAGCGGGCGTGGCTGGCGCGCGCCTGACAAACGGGCGCCCGTCAGCGCGTGCGCTCCCGTCGGGCGGCAGTGGTGTCTCATCAATCAGTGGCTCGCGCAGGGGGAAGTTCAGGTGTACGACGCCAGGTCGTCCTTCCAGCGCGGTCCAGTAGGCGCGGCAGGCAAGCGTGCGGATCCAGCGCAGCTGCCCAGGATCTGCCTTGAGCAGCTCGACCTCGAAGAACCACTTGGCGGCGTCGCCGAAGATCTTCAGTTGGTCGATCGCCTGCCCGGCGCCGTTCTCGCGCAGCTCGGCCGGGCGGTCGGCGCTCAGCAGCAGCAGCGGGACGCGTGCCTCGCGTGCCTCGATTGCGGCTGGCAGGAGCTCTGCGACGGCTGTGCCCGAGGTGCAGGTGACGGCCACCGGGAGCTGTGAGGCCTTTGCGAGCCCGAGCGCAAAGAAACCCGCGCAGCGCTCGTCGATGTGGGAGTAGCTGCGCAGACGCGGCTCGTTTGCGAGCGTCAGGGCCAGTGGTGCGGAGCGCGAGCCGGGGGAGGTGCAGGCGGCACGCATGCCACAGCGCACGAGCTCATCGACGAAGGCCCTGAGCTGAGTGTAGGTGTCGGTTGTCTGGCTCATAGGATGGGGGAGTGCCGGAGACGATCGTGATGCTGCACGGCTTCGGCGGCACCCGCCGCGCTTGGGATGGGGTAGTCGCGGCGCTTGACCCTGAACGCTACCTACCCCTGGCCCTGGACCTCCCGGGGCATGGCGCTGCAGCCGATGATGACGGCCCAATCAGCTTCGCGGGCTGCGTCGCTCACGTGCTCGCGCTCGCACCCCAGCGCTTCATCCTGTGCGGCTACTCGCTCGGTGGACGGATCGCGCTGCATGTCGCGCTCGCTGCCTCCGCGCGTGTCAGTCGTCTGGCGCTGGTCTCCTGCAGTGCGGGGATCGAGGATGCAGGGGAGCGGGAGCGGCGGCGTGCAGTCGACGAGCAGCTCGCACGCGAGCTCGAACACGACCCGTTTGAGGAGTTCATCGCGCGCTGGCAGGCCCAGCCACTGTTCGCTGCAGACCCTCCGGAGGTCGGATACATGGCTCGCGAGGACCAGCGACGCAACCGCCCCGACGCCCTCGCGGCCGTGTTGCGTGGGCTCGGCACGGGGGAGATGGAGCCGCTCTGGGATCGCCTCGGCGAGCTGAGGATGCCGACTGCCGTGGTCGTTGGTGATCGCGACGCGAAGTTCGTCGCGCTCGGCAGGCGAATGGCTGATCAGCTCAATACGGCCGAGCTCATCACGCTGCCAGGCGGTCACCGACTCCCGTTAGAGAACCCTTTGGCGCTTGCCAGCGCGATCGACTACTGACCGACGCCAGCCGCGATCGCCGCGAGCGCCTTGAAGGCCGGGCGGGTGATGTTATTCCTGTTCATGTAGCCGAAACGCCCGGTGCGGTCGTCGTGTGACTGATACCACCAGATCCCGGCGACATGCGGGTCGGCGAGCATCACGCCGTAGGCCGCTTCGAGTCTCGCTGCCTGTTCACGCTTGGAGCACGCGCCGAGGTCACGCCCACAGTCGCTGAGGCTGTAGCCGAACTCGGTCACATAGAAGGCGGGAATCGCGCCGAGCAGGGTGCGCGTCACGCTCTCCTCGGCGGCAATCGCCCCCAGGCCGTAGTCGTCATGACGGTTCTCGCCGACTTCGCCATAGGGGTGGATCGCGACGCCGTTGGCGAGGATCGCCTTGGCGAGCCCGGGCGCAGCGGCAAGCGCATCGTGTAGCCAGCCACCGCCGCCTGCATCCAGAGACCAGCTCGTGCCGCGCAGGTAGTCGCCGTACATGTTAAAGAGCAGTGGGGTGTGTATCCCGGCGGCTTTGAGGTCTTCGATCGCTGCCATGTACATGTGCGCGTACTGCGCCGGTTCGGTGATGCCACCCTTCAGATAGGGCTCGTTGCCCGCTTCGGCGAGGGCGGCGTTAGGGCTCGCTCGCAGTTCGCTTGTGACTTTCGCGCCCCACTGCGAGGGCACGATCTGGCTGAGCGGCTGACTGTCGCTGCTGTTGCCGACGATAAGCAGCACTTTGAAACCGTTGCTCAGTGAGCTCGACATCGTGTTGGTCGCGCTCGCGGGATCGACCCTGTTCCAGGTGATGTGGCCCTGCTTGATCGTCTGGGCCGCGAGGTTGCCCCAGCCGACCGCATCGCTGGTACCGATGATCGGCCGGGTCTGCGCGAAGTGTTCAGCGCCGAGATCGCCGCCGGCAGCGGGAGTAGCACCACAGGCCACGAGCAGGAGAACGAAGGCGAGACAGGAGCCCAGACGCTTGTTCACGCAGTCAATTTATATGGGATGGCGTTCGTAGTTACGCCACGTTTGCTATCAGCAACCCGTGGCGCGGCGGGCACGAGGCTAAAGAGCCTCAACCCCGAGGCCCGGTGCTGAGGGCAGCACGATCGCGCCCGCATGTGCGGGAAGAGGATTCTCGAGATCCTCAAACAGCTCGAGCGTCGCCAGCCCACAATGCGGCATCGGTCCCCGCGATGCCAGTGCTGCGGCGGCCTGCAGGGCGGCTGCGGTGCCCAGCGGTCCGTCGAGCGTCGAGGCGAGATAGACCTCGGCACCGGCGAGGCGCACGAGAGTTGCGGCGGCGATCAGCGCGGCGATGCCCCCGCATCGAGCCACCTTCAGACAGACCGCATCGGCGACGCCCGCGGCGAGTGCGCCACTTTCGCCGGCGGTCTCATCGATCGACACGCGCACCGCGACGCGCTCGCGTACCTCACGCATCGCCTGCATCCCATGGGTGGGCTCCTCGACGAACTCGAGCCCGGCAGAAGAGAGCACATCGATCGTGCGAACGGCCTGCTCGACGTCCCAAGCGCCGTTGGCATCTAGGCGCAGCGCGACCCGCGGCCCGGCGGCAGCGCGGACAGCGGCGACGCGGCCAGCGTCATCTGCGATGCCGACCTTGAGCTTCAGGCATCCGTAGCCTTGCGCGACAGCGTGCGCGGCCTGCTCCGCACAGCCGGCGCGGTCGAGCGCGGTCAGGGTTGCATTGACGGGTACGGTCGCGCTGGGATTGTCGCTGAGCAACTGCGCTACCGATTTGCCTGCGCGGCGCCCGGCTCGATCCCACAGCGCCATGTCGATCGCGGCGAGCGCGACCGGCAGCGGGTCGACCCGGCGACAGGCTTCCATGATCTGTGCCCCGTTCAATCCTTCAGCGTCCGCCAGTACCGGCGCATAGGCATCAAGTGCGGCTTGGGCACGCTCGATTGGAATGCCGTCGTAGGGCTCAAGCGGGGCGGCCTCACCATAGCCAGGCGGGCCGTCCCCATCACTCAGCGTGACGATGATCAGCTCGCGCTCCGTGACGCTGCCATAGGAGCTCTCCAGGGGCTGTACGAGCCCGAGGGTGTGCCGCTCGCTCTCGAGCCTCATGGACCAATGCCGCCGGCGGCGAGAATGCCACCGGCGAAGAGCAGGCAGAAAAGCAGCTGCAACGCCCCCGTGCCGGCGAGCGCGCCGTTCAAGGCCGGGCCGTCAGTGCGCGAGCGTACGACGCGCAGGAGCCGCAGGGCGAGCGGCGCCGCTGCCCACGGTGCGAGCAGCCAGGCATCGAGCGACCCAAAGGCCCAGGGCAGCGGCGCGGCGATGAATGCGCCCGCGAGCATTGCCCCATATAGCGCCCGCGTGCGCTCCCGTCCAAGGCGCACCGCCAGGGTGCGCTTGCCCGCACGGCGGTCGGTCTCGAGGTCGCGCACGTTGTTGACAACGAGAATCGCGCTCGCGAGCAACCCCACGGGCACGGCGCAAATAAAGGCCTCCCAGGGCAGGCGCTGAACCTGCACGAAGTAGGAGCCTGCGACGGCCACGATCCCGAAGAAGAGGAACACAAAGACCTCGCCGAGGCCCTCGTAGCCGTATGGGCGAGGGCCGCCGGTATAGAGCACGCCGGCGAGGATCGAGGCCGCCCCGACTGCGATCAGCTCCGGTCCGGCAACCACGACGAGATAAATGCCGCAGGCGACCGCGAGGGCGAAGCTGACATAGGTTGCGATCAGCACCTGACTGGGGGGCACGAGGCCGCCGGCGGTGACGCGCACGGGGCCCAGTCGGTCCTCGGTGTCGGCACCGCGGCGCGCATCTGAGTAGTCGTTTGAAAGGTTCGTGCCGACCTGGATCAAAACGGCACCTAGGAGTGCGGCCACGAAGGCGAGCGCACGGAAGTGTCCGGCGCCGAGCGCCAGCGATGTGCCGACAAGCACGGGGGCGATCGCGGCGGGCAGCGTGCGCAGGCGGGCGGCCATCACCCAGATGCGCACAGCCTCCCATCGCTCAGGCCCGCTTTGGGAAGCGTGAGAAATCGGGCGGGCGCTTCTGCTTGTAGGCGTCGCGGCCCTCCTGGGCCTCCTCGCTGCCGTAGAAGAGCAGGTTCGCGTCGTGCGCGAGCTGCTGGATGCCCGAGAGGCCGTCCTCGGCGGCGTTGAAGCTCGCCTTCAGGAGGCGCAGCGAGAAAGGGGAGAGGGCGAGCATCTCCTTGCACCAGGCGACCGTCTCGTCTTCAAGGCGCTCGAGCGGCACGACGGTATTGACCATGCCCATCTCGCGTGCCTCCTCGGCGGAGTACTGCCGACAGAGGAACCAGATCTCCTTGGCCTTCTTCGGCCCCACGAGATTCGCAAGCAGGCCTGCACCAAAACCCCCGTCGAAGGAGCCGACCTTCGGTCCGACCTGGCCGAAGCGGGCGTTATCGGCTGCGATCGTGAGGTCACAGACGAGATGCAGGACGTGGCCGCCGCCGATCGCATAACCCGCAACCATCGCCACGACGGGCTTTGGCATGCGGCGGATCTGGATGTGCAGATCGGTCACGTGGAAGCGCCCGACGCCGGCGCGACCGGCCTCGTCGTCGTTCAGGTAGCCGGAGTCGCCGCGCACGCGCTGATCGCCGCCCGAACAGAACGCGTCGGGGCCCTTGCCTGTGAGGACGATCACGCCGATCTCGGTGTCCTCACGGGCGTCCTCGAGAGCCTGGGAAATCTCGATGATCGTGCGCGGGCGGAAGGCGTTGCGGACCTCGGGGCGGGCGATCGTGATCTTCGCGATGCCCTTGTCCTCGCCGGCGGACTTCTCGTAGTGGATATCGGTGTATGTGCCGCCTGCGGGTGCGGCGACGGGGGTCCAAAAGGTGCTCATGGCAGCCAAGGCTATCTGCAAGACCTGTGGAGCTAGCCTGTGGGCCATGTTGGTCGAGGGATGGCTCACTCGCGCCGCGCAGGCGCGGCCCATGCACGTCGCCCTGCAGACGCCAACGGGCAGCTGGTCCTACGCGCAGCTGCGCGATGCTGCGCTGTCCGGTGCCGCGCAACTGGCCGCGCACGGCGCTGGATCTGAAACGCGTGTGGCGATTGCGCTGCCGAGCGGCCTTGCTTTCGCGCAAGCGCTACACGCATGTCTGATGATCGGCGCGATCGCGGTGCCGGTTGACTTGCGGCTGTCGGGTACAGAGCGGGCGCAGATCATCGCGAGCTGTGAGGTCCTGATTGAGGAGCCGCTTGCCATGAGCGCCAACGCAACGCCGCCGCTTGAGCTCGTAAGCAAGCACGAGCTCGGCGCAACGGCGGTCGTCATCCACACTTCGGGTACGACGGCAGCACAGCGGCCTATCGCGCTGACCTACGCCAACATCCTGTGGAGCGCCCTGGGATCGAATGTCGCACTCGGCGGCGGCTCAGCCGAGCGTTGGCTGTGTGCGCTTCCGCTTTCTCACGTAGGCGGACTTTCGATCCTGCTGCGCTCGGCGATCTTCGCGAGCACCGCGATCGTCCACGAGCGCTTCGAGCTCGACCGCATGCTGGAGGCCCTACACCGGGAGCAGGTCACGCTCGTGAGCCTCGTCGCGACGACGTTGTCCCGCCTGCTCGACGCTGGCCTTGAGCGTCCCCCGACATTGCGTTGCGCATTGACCGGAGGTGGGCCCGTGCCCGCAGCGCTCGTGGATCGTGCTCATGATGCAGGGGTGCCCGTTTCGCTGACCTACGGCCTGACCGAGGCCTGCTCGCAGGTGAGCACGACACCCGCGGCCGCGCTCGCGGAGCCCAACGGCGTCAGCTCCACCACGGCGGGACCGCCACTGTTCTGTACGCGCGTGCAGATCGCCTCTGACCGGGAGATTCTCGTGGGCGGCCCGACAGTTGCACAGGGCTCGCTCTCCGCAGATGGGTGGCTGCACACGGGTGACCTCGGCAGCATCGACGAGCGCGGCTGGCTTCACGTGACGGGACGCAAGGCGGACACGATCGTCAGCGGCGGAGAGAACGTCGCGCCCGCCGAGGTCGAGGCTGTGCTCGAGGATCATGAGGGGGTGCTCGAGGCGGCGGTCCTCGGGCGCGTCGACGCGCAGTGGGGAGAGGCCGTGACGGCGATCGTCGTGCCCCGAGGCGGGGCGAAGCTCGACGAGGCGGAGCTGCATCGCCACTGCGTCGCGAGGCTTGCCCCCTACAAGGTGCCGAAGCAGTTCGTACTCTGCACCGAGCCGCTGCCGCGCACACGCTCGGGCAAGCTCCTGCGACGGGAGCTCAGATGAGCTTCGATGCCAACGCCCACCGCGAGGCGAGCCTCGAGAGCTGGGAAGAGGCCGCCTCTGGCTGGGTTCGTCGTCAGGAGACGCTCCGCGCGTTCGCGGCGCCGGTCTCGCACTGGATGCTCGAGGCGATCAACCCGCAGCCGGGACAGCGTGTGCTTGAGCTGGCGGCCGGCCTCGGCGAGACGGCGATGCTCGCGGCGGAGCTGGTGGCGCCGGTCGGGGGCGTGGTCATCTCAGATCAGGCCGAGGCGATGCTTGCGGGCGCCCGCGAGCGCGCGCTCGCGCTCGGCATCAGCAACGTCGAGTTCCAGGTCCTGAACGCCGAATGGATCGACCTGCCGCTGGCGAGCGTCGACGGGGTGCTGTGTCGCTGGGGCTACATGCTGATGGCCGACCCCGCAACTGCGCTGAGCGAGACGCGGCGCGTGCTGCGTCCCGGCGGGCGTCTCGCGCTGGCGGTTTGGGACGCGCTCGAGAGCAATCCCTGGGCGCTGCTTCCCGCGCAGGAGCTGATCGATCGTGGCTTGATCACGCAGAGCGAGGGCGCAGTAACGACGCCTGGACCATTCGCGCTCGGGAGTGCGGCACGGGTATCCGAGCCTGCTCCAGGAGGCGGGGTTCGCAGAGATCAGGATCGAGACGCTTGAGCTCGTGCGACGCCACCCAAGCTTCGCTGACTTTTGGGAGATCACGCTTGATCTCTCCCGCAGCTTTCACGACGCGGTGCTCGATCGCCCTGAACCGGAGATCGCTGAGATCCGTGCCTCGCTCGAGCGACGCTTTGCGCCGTTCAGCTCCTCCACCGGAGAGCTCGCGATCCCCGCCCGAACGCTTGTCGCGGCGGCCGAGGCCTGAGGTTGGATAGCCTGCGCGCAATGATCTACGACGACGACGCAGACCTCACGCTCCTCGACGGCAAGACCGTCGCCATCATCGGCTACGGCTCGCAGGGCCACGCCCACGCTCTCAATCTCAAGGACTCCGGCGTCAAAGTCGTCGTCGGCCTACGCGAGGACTCCGCCTCAGTGGCCAAGGCGCGCGAGCAGGGCCTCGAGGTGCTCTCCGTCGTCGACGCTGCGAGTCGCGGCAATCTAGTGATGATCCTGCTGCCAGACGAGCTCCACCACGACGTGTGGGAGTCGGAGATCCGTGATGGGATCGCAGAGGGGAATATGCTGCTCTTTGGTCACGGTTTCTCGATCCATTACGGCGAGGTCATCCCGCCGGCAGGGGTCGATGTGGGGATGGTGGCCCCGAAGGGGCCCGGTCACCTGGTGCGCCGCCAGTTCACCGAAGGCAGCGGCGTACCAGGCTTGATCGCTATCGAGCAGGACGCAACCGGCAACGCGCGCGCGCTCGCGCTCGCCTATGCCAAGGGCATCGGCTGCACACGCGGCGGCGTGATCGAGACGAGCTTCAAGGACGAGACAGAGACAGATCTGTTCGGTGAGCAGGCGGTCCTTTGCGGCGGCGCCTCAGAGCTTGTCCAGGCCGGTTTCGAGACGCTGGTCGAAGCGGGCTATGACCCCGAGATGGCCTACTTCGAGTGCCTGCACGAGCTCAAGCTGATCGTCGACCTGATGCATGAGAAGGGTCTCGCGGGGATGCGCTACTCGATCTCGAATACGGCCGAGTACGGCGACTACACGCGCGGCAAACGCGTGATCACCGAGGAAACCCGCGCGAACATGAAGCAGATCCTCACGGAGATCCAGAACGGCGACTTCGCACGCGAGTGGATCGCGGAGAACCGCGCCGGGCAGGAGAACTTCAAGCGCATGCGGGCCGAGCAGGCAGACACCCAGGTCGAGCATGTCGGCAGCGAGCTGCGCGGCCACATGGACTGGATCAAGCCGGCGTTCTGAGCGCGGCCCCCGGGTGCTCGCCTATCTCTTTTGGCACCGGCCCCGCGATCCTGACGCGGTCACGGCATACGAGCAGGCCCTGAGCACCTTTCACCGCTCGCTCGCTCGCTCCCTGCCGGTTGGCACGCTCGCCTCAGCCAGCTTCCGCGTCGCTGAGCTGCCGTGGCCCTCGCCGTCGGAAGAGTCGGCTGTCGCCTACGAGGACTGGTATCTGGTCGAGGACTTTGCCGCACTGGGCGTGCTCAACGAGGCCGCCGTGGGACGCGGACATGTGAGCGCTCACGACGAGGCTGCTCGGCGTGCTGGCCCTGGGACAGCAGGTATATACGCGCTGATCGAGGGGGAACCCTGCGCGCAAGCGCTCGGCGAGGCCTCTCTCGCGATTTGGATCGCGCGTCCGGCGGGCTCGACGCAGCGTGGGCTCGGCGAGCCTGCTCGGCGACGGCATGGACCCAGCGCACGCGAGCCTCTGGCGCAGGCAGATGAACCTCGGCCCAGCGCCTGAGTTCTGTCTGCTTGCCCGCGAGTCACCAGGCGGGGTGGGAGACGAACGTCTGCCGGCCGGTTGGGTCGCGAAGGCGCTCGAGCGAGACGTCCTCTGGAGTGGTTGAGCGACGTCCGCTAGACTCGCAACTCGTCGTCGCGACTGGCGTTCGGGTGGAGTTCACCACCGGGAAGTGACGACAGAGCACCGCCGCGCGCCTGGGCACCCTCAGATCATCGACCATACCTGCGGTCCGACGGAGCGAGGAGCCCAATGACGACGAGCACAGAGTCCCAACAACTTCTGATTCCGGCTGAGCTGCGTCCCGTCGACGGACGCTTCGGCTGCGGGCCCTCGAAGGTTCGACCTTCGGCCCTTGCGCACCTCGCCGGCGAAGGTGCTGCACTGATGGGGACCTCCCACCGTCAGAAGCCTGTCAAGGCGCTGGTCGGCGAGATTCGCACAGGTCTTGGTGAGCTGTTCTCGCTGCCCGACGGTTACGAGGTCGTGCTTGGCAATGGCGGCGCGACGGCCTTCTGGGACGCGGCCGCATTCGGTCTCGTCGAGTGCCGATCGCTGCATCTCGCCTTTGGCGAGTTCTCCCAGAAGTTCGCCGCCGTCACAGCCGGGGCGCCGTTCCTCGGCGACCCGGCTGTGATCTCCACCGATCCCGGCGATGCGCCTGATCCCGCCGCGATCGACGGGGATGGGGTGGACCTGATCGGCTGGGCCCACAACGAGACCTCGACGGGCGTGATGGCACCGGTCCTGCGTCCACGCGCTGGGGGCGATGCACTGGTCGCGATCGACGCAACCTCGGGAGCCGGCGGGCTGCCCGTCGACGTCTCGCAGACCGATGCCTACTATTTCGCTCCGCAGAAGAGCTTTGGCGCTGACGGCGGGCTCTGGATCGCGCTGCTCAGCCCCGCGGCGCAGGAGCGGATCGAGGCGCTGCATGCCTCCGAGCGCTGGATTCCCGAGTTCCTCTCGCTGCAGACGGCGCTTGAGAACTCACGTAAGGACCAGACCTACAACACGCCCGCGGTGGCCACGCTGTTCCTGCTCGCCGATCAGATCCGCTGGATGCTTGACGAAGGTGGCCTGGAGTGGTGCGTCTCGCGCACGCGGGCCTCATCTGAGCATCTCTACGCCTGGGCCGAGCAGGGCGCGCACACGACACCGTTTGTGACCGACCCCGCCAAGCGCTCGTTGGTCGTCGGCACGATCGACTTCGACGACGCGGTTGACGCGGCCGCGTTGGCGGCAACGCTGCGCGCGAACGGTATCGTCGACGTCGAGCCCTACCGCAAGCTCGGACGCAATCAGCTGCGCGTCGGCATGTTTCCGGCGATCGAGACCGATGACGTGCAGGCGTTGACCGCCTGTGTCGACTGGGTGCTCGAGAGGAGTGCAGCATGAGCGAGCGTGCGAAGGTGCTCGTCAAGGAGAAGATCGGGGACTCCGGGATCGAGCTGCTCAAAGAACACTTCGATGTCGAGATCGGCACGGACTGGAGCGATCAGGAACTCGCGGAAAGGATTGGCGAGTTCGACGGCATCCTGATCCGCTCGGCGACGAAGATGACCGCCGAGCTGATCGATCGGGGTACGCGCCTCCGCGCGATCGGGCGGGCCGGCGTGGGCGTCGACAACGTCGATGTGCCTGCTGCCACCAAGCGCGGGATCGTCGTGGCCAATGCCCCCGAGTCGAACGTCGTGACCGCGGCAGAGCACACGATGGCATTGCTGCTTGCGCTCGCGCGCAATATTCCGCAGGCCTATGAATCGCTGATCGCGGGCAAATGGGACCGCTCGAAGTACTCGGGCGTGGAGCTCTATGAGAAGACGCTCGGAATCATCGGCTTTGGGCGCATCGGCCAGCTCGTGGCCCAGCGCGCACGTGGCTTTGGCATGCGTGTGCTCGGCTTCGATCCCTTCGTCAGCGCCGAGCGCTACCGCGACCTGGGGGTAGATAAGGCCGACAGCCCCGAGGACATCTACGCGCAAGCGGACTTCATCACGATCCATCTTCCGAAGACGCCTGAGACGGAAGGCTTCCTCGATGCCAAGGCATTCGCGGCGATGCGCGACGGTGCCCGTGTCCTGAATGTCGCCCGCGGCGGGCTGATCGACGAAGCGGCGCTGAAGGATGCACTCGACTCGGGCAAGCTCGGCGGAGCTGCGCTCGATGTGTTCCCGAGCGAGCCGATGACCGAGCACCCGCTGTTCGGCTATCCCAACGTAGTCGTGACTCCGCACCTGGGTGCCTCTACAGCTGAGGCAACCGACCGCGCGGGCTACCAGTCGGCTGAGCAGGTTGTAGCTGCGTTGACAGGTGGGGTCGTCTCGACGGCCGTGAACATCCCGGCGATTGGCGCCGAGGACATGGAGACACTTGGCCCCTTCCTGCCGCTCGCCACACAGCTCGGACGCTTGGCGATGGAGCTGGCCGAGAGCAGCTCGGTCGAGCGTATTGAGGCGGCCTTTCTAGGCCGAATCGCCGACTTCGACACGCGCCTACTCGGTCTCGCAGTGATTGTCGGGGCGCTCGAAGGACGCACCGAGGAGCAAGTGAACCTGGTTAACGCGCCGACGATGGCCCAGCAGCGTGGGATCGTCTTCGAGGAGAAGGCGGTCTCCGAGGCGCAGGACTTCAACGAGCTGATCCGCGTGACCGTTGTCGCAGGCGGGGAGCGCGTCGCGGTCGCGGGCACTGGTATCGGCCCCAACCAGGTGCCCCATCTCGTTGAGGTCCAGGGGCGGCGACTTACGATCGAGCTCGAGCCCCACGTAACGGTCTTCCGCTACGAGGACCTGCCCGGCATGATCGGCCGCGTCGGCACGATCTTCGGTGTCCACGGCATCAACATTTCCTCGGCCGCGGTCGGCCACACCCCGGACGGAAACGCCGGTGGCGAGGATCGGCGCTTGGCGGCGATGGTCGTCACGACCGACGCACAGGTGCCCGATGCTGTCGTACAGGAGATTGTCGCCTCCGACGGTTTCGTGAACGGCTGGTCGGTGGAGCTCGGCTAAGCCGGGGGATTGCGTCTCCAACTACCCACGGAGACGGACCCGTCGTTTTGCAGGTGATTTCGCCTTTTCGTATAGCTCTGCGCCGGATAGGCGTGATCTTCATTTGACGCCCGCGAGGCTGATCGTCGATATTTGCCCGCGCGTCGTCGGCATCGAATCCCAGATGCTCAGCGATTGGACATATCGATATGAGCACGAGGACATCGCGATCACGACCACGCGCAAGGGCGAGACCCGCAGCCGAGAAGGCACCCGTCGTGACCCCGCTGCCGGGCGCTCTGGCGGCAGCGATCGTGTTCGTTGCGGCCGGATCGGTTCTTGTCTTGGAGATCCTCGCTGTCCGCTTGCTTGCCCCATATGTCGGACTCACACTTGAAACGACGACGTCGATCATTGGTGCGGTGCTTCTCGGCATAGCGGTCGGTGCGGGCGTCGGCGGGCGGATTGCTGATCGCACGAGCCCGCGGCGGATGGTCGTCGGACTCTTGATCGGGGGAGGGCTGATGGCCCTGCTGACGGTGCCGATCGTGCGCTGGCTCGGGCCGTCCGCGCTTGAAGAGGGCACTGTAGGGGCGCTGAAGGTGACATTCGCAGCCCTTGTCCCGGTTGCGGCTGTCTTGAGCGCCATCTCACCCACGGTCGCGCACTGGCAGCTCCGTGATCTGCATGCGAGCGGGACAATCGTCGGCAGCCTGTCGGCGTGGGCTACCGGTGGCGCCCTCGTCGGGACGTTTGGTACCGGCTTCGTGCTCGTGCCGCTGCTACCGGTGAGCAGCTCGGTGCTGGCAGTTGGGCTCTTGCTCGTCCTCGCGGGCATCCTGCTGGGCGTATACACGCGGCTGCTCCGGGCGGGCGCGGTGATTGTGACCATTCTGGGGGTCGGCGGGCTGGGGGTGCTCGGCCCATTGCTGCATTCGCCGTGTCAGCAGGAAACGAGCTATCACTGCGTCAATGTGACCAGTGTGGATGAAGATCCTTCGGGCCGTTTGCTGTTTTTGGATCGGGAGACAAACTCGTATGTCAACTTGGAAAATCCGGCGGATCTCGGCTACTTCCGCTATACGCGCTGGATCGCGAGCGTCGTCGAAGTCATGCGCAAGCCGCATGCTCCGCTGGACGCGGTGTTCGTCGGGGGCGGTGGCTTCACACTCCCGCGCTGGCTGACCGTGACACGGCCCGGCTCACGCTCGAACGTACTCGAGGTGGACAATCAGCTGATCGAATTCGATGAGCGACATCTCGGGTTGCGCACTTCGCGGGGTCTGCGCGCGACTGGTGGAGACGCGCGCTTGACGATGCGCCGTGAACAGAGCGGTTCGGCCGATCTCGTGGTGGGCGACGCTTTCAGCGGGCTCACCGTGCCATGGCAGCTGATGACGACCGAATGGCTCCGCGAAGTTCGACGCGTCCTCAAGCCGGATGGCATCTACGCGCTCAACATGATCGACTTGCGCCCGCTCTCGCTGCTAAGAGCCGAGTCTGCGACGCTGCTCGGCGTCTTCAAGTACCTGCGCATGATCACAACGGCAGCTAGTGATGGACGTCCGGCAGGGGACAACACCGTGCTGGTTGCCTCGAACGTCCCGTTGCCCGCCCAGCGGGGTGCCCCCGCAGCAGGCGCCAGAGTGTTCGAACGGGACGCCATCGTCAGCCTCATCGCCGGCGCCAGGCCACTGACGGACGACTACGCTCCAGTCGACCAGCTGCAGTCACGGAACGCGAACGAATAGGCTGCGCCCAATGCGGGCGGTGGTGATCACAAAACATGGTGGACCTGGGGTGCTACAGGTGCAAGAGCAGCCCGACCCGGTGTTGCGGGCCGGCGAGGTGCGCATTCAGGTCGCGGCGGCAGGAATCAACTTCGCCGACGTGATGGCGCGCATGGGACTTTACGCCGACGCACCGAAGACGCCTTGCGTGGTCGGCTATGAGGTCGCGGGGACAATTCTCGAGCTGGGCGAGGGGGTCGAGAGCTTCAGGCCCGGACAACGCGTCTTTGCAGGCACCCAGTTTGGCGGCTATGCATCGCAGGTCGCGGCGAAGGCCAGCGATGTGGTCGCGCTGCCTGATGGGCTCAGCTTTGAGCAGGGGGCGGCGATTCCCGTCAACTACGGCACCGCCTGGGCGGGGCTGATCGGCTTCGGCAGCCTACTGCCAGGCGAGCGGGTGCTCGTGCACTCTGCCGGCGGCGGCGTTGGCATCGCCGCGACCCAGATTGCCAAGCGCTCAGGTGCGGAGGTCTACGGCACGGCCTCGCCGGGCAAGCACGCTCGCATCACCGAGCTGGGTGTCGATCATGCGCTTGACTACACCAAGTCTGGCTGGGAGCGGGGCCTGCCCAAGTTCGACGTGATCCTCGACGCCGTCGGCGGCAAGAGCTTTCGTCTCAGCTATTCGCTGTTGCGCCCGGGAGGCCGGCTCGTTGCCTTCGGTGCCTCCTCGGTCGTTTCAGGGGAGCGCAAAAACGTCGTCACCGCGCTGCGCGCGGTGGTTCGAATGCCGCGCTTCAACATGATCAAGCAGATGTCTGAATCGAAGGCTGTGATCGGGCTGAACATGCTCAGCCTCTGGAAGGATCGCGGCACGCTCGAGCCCTGGATCGAGCCGATGCAAGAGCTGATGGCCGACGGCACCGTCAAACCGGTCGTCGCCGGCACGTTCCCCTTCGAGGAAGCCGGCGCGGCGCAGACGATGATCGTGGAGCGGCGTAACGTCGGCAAGGTTGTGCTCACGCCTTGAGACGCACGCTTTGCTTGGTGATATTCTCAGTGCTTCAGATGTCGTTCCGGAACTCGCTTCTCTTTCTTCTCCTGCCTGTGCCCGCCAGGGTGCTCCCCCCTCGGGGGGAATAGCGCGTGGCGGCCGCGTAGCCGCATACCCAGCAGAGAGGAACGTCAAGCGAGACATAGAAGGAGCACGAACGGCATGAGCACTAGCGAGACACATCGCAGCGAACGCAACCCGGCAAGCCGGGTGCTGATCTTCGACACGACACTGCGCGACGGCGAGCAGTCGCCGGGCATCTCCCTGAACAAGCAGGAAAAGCTCGAGATCGCCCATCAGCTGGCGCGCCTCGGCGTCGATGTGATTGAGGCCGGCTTTCCGATCACCTCACCTGGAGACTTCGAGTCGGTACAGGCGATCGCACGCGAGGTCGAAGGACCCGTGATCTGCGGACTGGCGCGCACTTCCAAGCAGGACATCGAGGCTGCTTGGAACGCGGTCAGGGACTCCGAGCGCCCACGTATCCACACGTTCATTGCGACCAGCGATATCCATATCGAACGCAAGCTGCAGACGACGCGGGAGGACGTCAAGGGCCAGGTACGCGCAGCGGTGGCGCAGGCGCGCGAGTACTGCGAGGACGTGGAGTTCTCACCCGAGGACGGCTCGCGCTCAGACATCCCCTACATGGCAGAAGTCATTCAGATCGCGCTCGATGAGGGGGCGACGACGATCAACGTGCCCGACACGGTCGGCTACACGATGCCGCGCGAGTACATGGCGATGTTCGAGGAGCTCTACCGCTTGGTGCCTGGCTTGCACGATGTCGTCGTATCGGTTCACTGCCACGACGATCTGGGTCTGGCCGTCGCGAACTCGCTGGCCGGCGTGGAAGCCGGCTGCCGTCAGGTGGAGTGTGCGATCAACGGCATTGGCGAGCGCGCGGGCAACGCGTCGCTTGAGGAGATAGCGATGCTGCTGCACACGCGCGAGCCAAGCCTGGGGCTGTGGACGGGGATCGAGACGACCGAGATCGCTCGCACGAGTCGCCTTGTCTCGCGTCTGACGGGCTACCAAGTGCAGCCGAACAAGGCGATCGTAGGGCGCAACGCCTTCGCGCATGAGGCTGGCATTCACCAGGACGGCGTGCTCAAGGAGCGCACGACCTACGAGATCATGGATGCCACCACTGTTGGCCTGCGCAGCAACTCGATTGTGCTCGGCAAGCATTCCGGCCGCCATGCGCTGAGCGAGGCGCTGCAGGAGATGGGCTTCGAGCTCGACGGCCAGGCATTGAACACGGCCTTCAAGCGTTTCAAGGAACTAGCAGACCGCAAGAAGCAGGTGACCGCGATGGACCTCGAGGCGCTCGTCACCGACGAGCTGCGTGAGGAGATCCCCGGCTATGCGCTTGAGTGGTTTGAGGTGGACGCCTCTTCGCTGCGCCCGCCGCATGCCAAGGTCTCGATCACGCTACCCGAGGGTGGCTCGGCGACAGGGAGCTTCACGGGCGACGGGCCGATTGACGCGGTCTTCCAGGCGATCAATGCGGCCAGCGGCGTGCCAGCGAAGCTCAGCGAGTTCACGATCGGCGCTGTCACCGAGGGCCAGGACGCGCTCGGCGAGGTCTCGATCGTGGTCGAGGCGGGCGGCTCGACCGGTGCGGGCCAGGGCATCTCGACCGACATCATTGACGCTGCGGCGCGCGCATATGTACGTGCGCTGTCGGTGGCGATGGCGCGCTCGCACGCTGGCGAGGCAATAGGGCTGCCCGAGCCAACCCCCTAGCCAGAGAGCCGAGAGTCGCCAAGGGCGCGCGTCCTGAGCTTCCACGGGGGGTCGGGGCGCGTGCAGAGCAGCCGGCTTGCAACGATACGGACGTATGTGATAGCGTACAAGCAATGAGCAGCGCCAGGAACCAACTCGAGGCCGGTCACTCCTTCAGCGATGCTCTGAGCCCATCGGTGATAGGCGCGCGTGTGAAGGCACTCCGGGAGGCATCTGACCTCTCGCTGCGTGATCTGGCCGAGCGCAGCGGTGTGAGCGCACCAATGCTCTCTCAGGTCGAGCGCGGCGAGACCAGCCCGACGCTGACCGTCGCCGCGCGGATCGCCGCCGGGCTCGAGCTACGGCTGTCGCAGCTGTTGCGCCTCGACGAGGACGGCGCCGTGACGATCGTGCGGACCGCCCAGCGTCAGCGCGGCGGTAATGCGCGCCGCGGGCACCGCTTCGAGGTGCTCACGTCATCTCAGCCGGGCCAGCGCGCCGAGCTCTCCCGGCACACACTCGCCCCCGGCCGATCAACGGGCGCGCCCGACGATCCACCGATGCACGAGCCCGGCAGCCGCGAGACAGCCCTCGTGGAGTCAGGCGAGCTCGTGTTGGTCTGCGACGGGGAGCGGCACGGCTTGCAGGCAGGCGACTGCGTCACCTTCGACGCCGATCTGCCACATCACTTCGAGAACCCCGGCGTGGATGAGACCGTCTTTTTGGCGGTCGTCTCGGCCGGGCTACGGCGCAGCTAGATGCCCACGCACACCCACGATCAGAGAGAACGATGACGATGCCAAGCACGCTGTTCGACAAGATCTGGACGGCCCACGAGGTCGCTTCTGGCGCCTCGGGGCTCCTCTACATCGACCTGCACCTCGTCCACGAGGTAACGAGCCCGCAGGCCTTCGACGGGCTGCGCCTGGCCGAACGTAAGGTGCGCCGCCCCGACCGTACGCTTGCGACAGCCGACCACAACACTCCGACCGACGGCACGCCTGTGGCCGCCCGCATCAAGGATGAGCTCTCACGCGTGCAGGTCGAAACACTTGAGCGCAACTGCGCGGAGTTCGGCGTTCCGGTCTACTCGCTCGGCTCCCCCCGGCAGGGGATCGTGCACGTGATCGGACCGGAGCTCGGGGTCACCCAGCCGGGCATGACGATCGTCTGCGGCGACTCCCACACTTCGACTCACGGCGCCTTTGGTGCGCTCGCCTTCGGCATCGGTACAAGCGAGGTCGAGCACGTGCTCGCAACGCAGTGCATGGTGCAGAACAAGCCGCACTCAATGCGTGTGCGCTATGCGGGCGAGCTCGGCTTTGGGGTCACCGCCAAGGACTTGATTCTCGCGACGCTCGGGCAGGCTCGGCGTCGGCGGGATGACCGGCCACGTTGTCGAGTACGCCGGGCCCGCGATCGAGTCGCTCTCGATGGAGGGACGCATGACCGTCTGCAACATGACGATCGAGGGCGGCGGCCGCGCCGGGATGATTGCCCCCGATGAGACCACCTTTGCTTGGTTCACCGAGCGTGAGCGACCGGGAGCGCCGCATGGAGCAGAGCTCGATGCGGCGATTGAGACGTGGCGCGAGCTGCGCAGCGACGACGGGGCGAGCTTTGATCGTGAGGTCGTGATCGATGCTGCTGCGATCTCCCCGCAGGTGACCTGGGGCACCAACCCTGGCATGGTCCGCGGGGTCACCGACAGCGTGCCTTCGCCCGATGACTTCGACAGTCCCGCAGACCGCGAGGCGACTGAGCGCGCGTTGCACTACATGGCCCTGGAGCCCGGCACCCCGATCGAGCAGATCGCAGTCGATCGTGTCTTCATCGGCTCCTGTACCAACTCCCGTATCGGTGATCTGCGCGCTGCCGCGGAGGTGATCGCGGGGCGACGGGTTGCGGCGAGCGTCAATGCGATGGTCGTGCCTGGTTCCCAGCAGGTCAAGGCCGAGGCCGAGGCTGAGGGGCTCGACCAGGTCTTCCGCGACGCCGGCTTTGACTGGCGCGTCGCGGGCTGCTCGATGTGCCTGGGGATGAACCCCGACATCCTCGCTCCCGGCGAGCGCTGCGCGTCGACGTCTAACCGCAACTTCGAGGGTCGCCAAGGCCGTGGCGGGCGCACGCACCTCGTCTCCCCTCAGATGGCCGCAGCGGCGGCGATCGAGGGACATTTCGTCGATATCCGTCAGTGGAGCTAGGAGCGCACATGCAGCCGATAAGCGTCATCAAAGGCAGGATCAGCCACCTCGACCGCGCCGACGTCGACACAGACCAGATCATGCCCAAGCAGTTCCTCAAGCGGGTCGAGCGGACTGGTTTCGGCGAGTTCCTTTTCTACGACTGGGCCAAAGAGCCCGGCTGGAGCCTGCCCGCCAACCCGATTCTCGTCGCCGGCGAGAACTTCGGCTGTGGCTCCTCTCGCGAGCATGCTCCGTGGGGGCTCCAGGACTATGGCTTCCAGGCGATCGTCGCCCCAAGTTTTGCCGACATCTTCTACTCCAACTGCACAAAGATCGGGCTGCTGCCGGTCGTGCTGAGCTCCGAGGACTGCCAGGCGCTTGCGCGGGCTGGCGAAGGTGAGATCGATCTCACTGAGCAGGAGGTTCGCTTCGCCGGAGAGCAGGTACCGTTCGCGATCGATCACGAGATCCGCCATCGTCTCCTTGGCGGGCTCGACGACATCGCGCTGACGCTCCAGCAGGAGCAGGCGATAAGCACCTTTGAGCGCGAGCTCGAGCGGCGTGGCCCCGTCACCACGCGACTGTAGAGGTACTTCGGGCTCCAGGCCCGCTAATGCGGGGCGTCGCGAATCGGCGCCAGGATGAGGTGTTCGGCCTGCTCTAGGAGTCTCGGCAGTGATGCGGTCTCTGATCTGACCACGTACATACAGCAGAGCTCCTGTACCGCGCTGACGCTAGCCTCGGCGAAGACATCCGGTATCGGGGCGGGGTGGATTGAGCGGGCTGCCGAGCCAATCAATTCAACATATGCGCTCATGCCGGCCTGGGCGAGCGCGGCGATCTTCGATCCGGCGGCAGGGACGTCGAGCAGCGCGAGGTGTGCGTATGCCGGCTCGGACGCCAGGAAGCCGAGCAGCGTCTCCAGGCCCACTCGGACGGCGTCGACTGCATCGTGGGTCGAGGAGCCTCTCACTATCTGTGCGAGGGCCTTTCGGTGCCCTAGCTCGTAGGCAACGAGCAGCGCGTCATCGCGACTCGCGAAATGTCCATAGAACGCCTCGACCGATACACCTGCCTCACTCACGATCTCGGGGATCGTTACCGCTCCATAGCCTTTGGCGGCTGACAGGTTCGCAAGCGCATCTAGGAGTCGCTCGCGCTGGCTATGGACCATCAAGCTGCTCGAGACATTCTCGCTTCGCACAGCACCGCGGGGCACGCCAACGCTTTGCAACAGCGTCCCAGGTGCACGACCCCCGATGGGCGGCGGGTCGGTGTCCAGGAGCGGCGGTAGGTGTCCAGAGCGGATGGCGCTAACCCAGCGCGCTACATCGGGTATCAGGGCGCTCAGATTGCCGCGCTGCAGAGAGCGCCGCCGCCCTGTGCGCAGAGCAAGCGCATAGGGGATGCGGAGTAGTGCTCCCGCCAACGTCTCGTCAAACGTCCCGGGCGCCCCGGTCTCTGCAGCCTGGTCATGGACGAGCGCCTGACTAAGGGCGCCTCCCAGCTCTCGCATCAGACGCTCTCGGGTTTCGATCCCAGACGGTCCCGCCGCGATTAGCTCCGCGGTCAAGAGTCTCACGGTCGCCGGGCTCGTGATGGCGACCTGGAAGATTTCTCCGACGAGCGCTTCGATCGGATCTTCACCTTCGATCTTGGCGTCCTCCAACACCGCGGTCAGTCGTCGAGAGAGCGTGTCGGCTACATCATCGCCGGCGGCGAGGAAACACGCCTGTCGGTTGGCGAAGTGCTGATAGAAAGTTCGCCTCGAGGCTCCTGCACGAGCAATGACATCGGCAACGGTCGTAGTGCAATAGCCCTGTTCGCCGACCAACTGCACCATGGCCGAGAGCATCCGCTCCCGCGGCTGCAAGTGCTTGATGCCTCTTGGCGATCGCGCACGGGGAGCAGGACGTACTCGGTGTCCCGTTGGCTTTTGGATTGTCGAGTCGGTATCCGACATTGGCGAGTCCAACTGATAGATATGTTCCCTACTGCGGGCATAGTCTAGGGCAATGCCCGGCTAATGCCCTGAAATTGCTGTCATACCTCCGCAAGGATGCCCGCAGATACCAAGCCACTGGCCTTGCCTGCTACAGAAGAGTTTGTTTCCGTCTCTAGTCTGAGGCTCGTCGCGATCAGCCGCGCACCGACGTATTCGCATTGGCGGGACACGTTGGTCCGCTATGTGGAAGGTCGGCTAACGACGTGGCCCAGCGTGCGGTGCTGGGCTCGCGGTGGCGCCGTCGCAGGCCTGACATACGTCCGTGATAGCGTACAGGGAGTGAGCTCGGTGGACACACGACACTTCCAGATCGTCACGCTTCCCGGCGACGGAATCGGCCCGGAGATCATGGCCCCAACGCTTGAGCTGCTGCAGAGGTTCGGGGACTTCACCTTCGAGGAGCAGCTTTTCGGGGGCGCCTCGATTGACGCTCACGGCGTGGCTCTCACCGACGAGGTGCTCGCGGCCTGCCGTCGTGCCGATGCGGTGCTGCTCGCCGCAGTCGGTGGGCCTAAGTGGGACACGACAGACCCTGGCAAGCCGCGCCCCGAGCAGGGGCTGCTTGGCCTGCGCAAGGGCCTTGGGCTCTACGCCAACCTGCGCCCGGTCAAGCCGCTGCCAGCTCTCTATGACGCCTCGCCGCTGCGTCGCGAGCGGATCGAGGGCACTGACCTATTGGTCGTGCGCGAGCTCACCGGGGGGATCTATTTCGGCGAGAAGACGCGCACCGCGACGTTCGCTTCAGACGTCTGCTCCTACAGCAGCGAGGAGATTGAGCGGATCGCTCGTACGGCCTTCGAGGCTGCACACTCGCGTGTTTCGAGCGTCGATAAGGCCAACGTGCTCGAGACCTCGCGGTTGTGGCGGGAGGTCGTGAGCGCGCTGCACGCACGCGAGTTTCCGCACATCGAGCTCGAGCACGTGCTCGTGGACAACGCGGCGATGCAACTGGTCTCGGCGCCGCGGCACTTCGACGTAATCCTCGCCGAGAACATGTTCGGAGACATCCTCTCTGATGAGGCCGCAATGCTGACGGGCTCGATCGGGATGCTTCCCAGCGCCTCGCTGGGCGGCGACGGCCCGGGGATGTTCGAGCCGGTGCACGGCTCGGCCCCCGACATCGCCGGCCACGGGGTGGCCAATCCGCTCGCGATGTTCCTCTCGGCCGCGATGATGCTCAGGCACGGCCTCGGCTTGGCAAGCGAGGCTGCGGCTGTAGAATCGGCCGTTGAAGGGGCGCTGCAGGCGGGACTGCGCACCGCCGATCTGGGAGGCTCGGCGGGCACAAGGCAGGCGACCGAGGCAGTGCTCGCGAACATCGAATAGGAGCTTTAGTGAACGTGGACCCCACCGACCTCATATGGATGAATGGAGAGTTCGTCGCATGGGGGGACGCAAAGGTCCACGTCCTGACGCACGGCCTGCACTACGGCACGGGCGTTTTCGAGGGCGTGCGCTGCTACGACACCGAGCTCGGCCCCGCCGTCTTTCGCAACGCAGAGCACGTCGATCGCCTGTTCCGCTCTGCTGGGCTCTACTACATGGACATCCCTTATACGCAGGAGCAACTGCGCGCAGCGACGCTCGAGCTCGTGGCGCGCAACGGCCTGCGCGCGTGCTACATACGCCCGATCGTCTATCGCGGCTACGGCACGATGGGCCTGAACCCGCTCGAGGCGCCGATCGACGTGACGATCGCCTGTTGGGAGTGGGGCGTCTACTTGGGCGAGGAGGGCGCCAGCAAGGGCGTACGCGCGAAGGTGTCCTCGTGGCGGCGGATCGGCTCCGACTCGCTGATCCCGCATGCCAAGGCCTCGGGGCAGTACCTCAACAGCGTGCTCGCCAAGGTCGAGGCCGTGAAGTCAGATTACGACGAGGCGATCCTGCTCGACGACAACGGCTACGTCTGTGAGGGCACAGGCGAGAACATCTACGTGGTGCGCGACGGCGTGATCGCCACGCCGGGTCAGAGCAACTCAATCCTCGACGGCATCACCCGCCGCTCAATCATCCAGATTGCGCGCGATCTCGGCTACACGGTCATCGAGCGCGATATCGCTCGCGCGGAGATGTACCTCGCCGATGAGGTCTTTATGTCGGGTACCGCCGCCGAGATCGTGCCAGTGCGTGAAGTCGACGACCACGCGGTGGGTACGGGTAGGCCCGGTGAGATCACGCGCGTGATCCAGTCTGCCTTCGATCAGGCCATCCATGGACGCACGGAGCGCTACCGCGAGTGGCTGGATGTAGTGCACCCCAACGCCCTTGAGACGCCCGCGGGCGAGGCGCCCGCTCCGACGAGCGCTAGTCCCGCTGCGGGCTAAGAGTCATGCCTGACATACAGCTATATGACGCGACCCTGCGTGATGGCATGGGAGGGGGCGGGCTGAGCCTCACAGCGCAGGAGAAGCTGCGTGTTGTGCATGCGCTCGACGATCTCGGCGTGCACATGATCGAGGCCGGCTTTCCCTCCTCTAACCCAAAGGAGCAGGAGCTATTCTCGCTGCTGGCCAACGAGCGCCTCGCGCTCTCTGAGATCGTCGCCTTTGGCATGACTCGCCGTCGTGATACACACGCCGAGCAGGACGAGGGGCTGCGCGTGCTCGCGGCGTGCTTTGCGCCGGCGTGCACGCTCGTCGGCAAGGCATCGATCGTGCATGTTGAGAAGGTCGTGCGGGTGTCTCGCGAAGAGAACCTCGCGATGATCGCCGACTCCGTCGCCTTTCTCGTGGGGGCCGGCAAGCGTGTGCTGCTTGACGCAGAGCACTTTTTTGATGGCTTTGCGCTCGACCCGGGCTACTCGCTCGATTGTCTGCGTGCCGCGGCTGATGCAGGCGCGGAGCGCCTCGTGCTGTGTGACACCAACGGCGGTTCGCTCCCGCCACAGATCAGGACCGCCTTCGCCGTCGTCCGCGAAGCGCTTCCGGACGCGGCGCTCGGCATCCACACCCACGATGACTCGGGCTGTGCGGTTGCCAACGCCTTGACAGCCGTCGAAGCTGGCGCGACGCAGGTCCAGGGAACGGTCAACGGTATTGGCGAGCGCACGGGCAACGCGAACCTGATCACGATGATCGCCGATCTGCAGCTCAAGATGGGCGCGCGCGTACTCGCCCCGGCGCGCCTTGCGCGGCTGACCGAGACCGCGCACTTCCTGGATGAGCTGCTGAACCGTACGCCGAATTCAGCGCAGCCTTACGTCGGCAAGAACGCGTTCGCGCACAAGGCCGGTCTGCATGCCGCGGGTGTGCGCAAGGACGCACAGACCTTCGAGCACGTTGATCCGGCGGCTGTTGGCAACGTTCGTGACGTGCTGATCTCAGAGCTCTCGGGCAAGGGTACGATCATGGAGAAGGCCAGTCAGGCCGGGCTCCACGTCGATGAGGCCTTCGCGGGTAGGGTGCTCGAGCGGGTCAAGGCGCTCGAGCACGAAGGCTTTCAGTTCGAGGCAGCAGACGGATCTTTTGAGCTTCTGCTGCGCAAGGAGGCGGGTGAGTACGAGCCGCTGTTTCGCCTCGAGTCCTGGAGGGTGAGCGTTGAGAAGCGAACCGACGGTAAGGTCGAGACCGAGGCGACGATCAAGATCTGGCTCGGTGGGGAGCGCTACATCAGGACAGCTGAGGGCAATGGTCCCGTCAATGCGCTCGATAAGGCGCTACGTGAGGCGATTGGTGAGATCCACCCACACCTGCACGACATCGATTTGGTCAACTTCAAGGTACGTATTCTGGATGAGGCTAAGGGCACGGGCGCGGTCACACGCGTGTTGATCGACGCTTTCGATGGGCACGAGACGTGGGGCTCGATCGGTGTTTCAGAGAATGTGATCGCAGCCTCCTGGGAGGCACTCGTTGACTCGCTGGAGTTCGGAATGCAACCCGGACGACGCCGCGCACCCGACACAGGCGCCGATCGGAGCTCGGCGGGCCTGCCCGGCAAGCGCTAGTGGTCGAGGAAGCGATCCCGCTCGCTTGCCCAGTTCTGGGTGAGGCCGAGGAGCGGGCCGTGCTCGAGGTGCTGCGCTCGGGGCAACTCTCGCTTGGGCCGAGGCTGGGTGAATTTGAGCGGCTCTTCGCCGCGCGGCTAGGTGCGCCGCTGGCGAGCGCCGTCAGCAGCGGGACCGCAGGTCTGCACCTTGCGCTCCGCGCTGTTGGCGTGAGGGACGGCGATGAGGTCATCACGAGTCCGTTCTCCTTCGTGGCCTCGGCAAACGCCATTCTGTACGAGCGAGCAAGGCCGGTTTTTGCCGACATCGATCCGGTCACGCTGAACCTTGACCCGCGCGCGGCTACGGCCGCGCTCACTGAGCGCACGAAGGCAATCTTGCCAGTGCACATCTTCGGCTACCCCGCAGACATGCAGGCCTTTGAGCGCATCGCGCGCGAGCACCATCTTGCGATCGTCGAGGATGCCTGTGAGGCGCTGGGTGCGCTTCACAGCGACGGTACGCCGGTCGGCGCCCGCGGCAACCCGGCCGTGTTCGGCTTCTACGCGAACAAGCAGATGACCACGGGCGAGGGGGGGATGATCACGCTGGCCGATCCCGCTCTGAAGCAGCGAATCGACTCCGAGCGCAATCAGGGCCGTGCATCCGACATGGGCTGGCTAGATCACGACCGCCTCGGTTTCAACTACCGTCTCTCAGAGCTCGCCTGCGCGCTCGGCATTGCTCAGCTCACCAGGCTCGAGGCGCTCCTGCAGGAGCGCGCTCGCGTAGCGGCGCTCTATCGTGAAGCGCTCGCAAGCCTGCCGGGAGTGGCGCTGCCGTGCCCTGACACGGGAGGTTCGCGACGCGGTTGGTTTGTGTTCGTTGTACAACTGCCCAGCGAGGTCGATCGCGACGAGACGATCCGCGCGATGCGCGCTTGTGCGATCGACTGCAAGCCGTATCTGCCCGCGATCCATCTCAGTGCCTTCTATCGCACGCTCGGGCACGAGCCGGGGGAATTCCCAGTCTGCGAGTCCGTGGCGGCACGATCGCTCGCACTGCCCTTCTTCCCCGGGCTCCACGATGGACAGATCGAGCGTGTTGCGACCGCCCTGCAGTCGGCGATCGGTGTTTGAGACAGTCCTGCGGTCACGACCCAAGAGCGGTGAACTGAGCTCAAGCTGGCCCAGCCCTGAAGTGTTTAGGTGCGTGCGACCGATCACGTAAGTCGGTGTCTCCAGTATGTCGGGCCGCGCTGTCAGAGCGACTGCAGTAGGAGACGAGTGCACCCTGCCGCCGTGGCCGCGGCTATTATGGATCTACTCTGCGGGCTCATCCCGTCAAGCGGAACGCGGTAGGGTGTAGGTCGGCTTGCGGAAGCTGGTCGAGGGTGTGCTCGGGGAGGGTGTGCTCGGCAATTCGTTCGGGGCGAGTCGCCTGAACACGAAAAGGCGAGGAAAGGACGGGATATGGACTCCAGGGGACGTGTATCCAGCGAGCGGCGATGCTCCATGCGGACGTTGCGCGTGCTTGCATTGCCGGCCATGATCGCTCTGCTGATTCCTGCCGCAGCGGCTGCCCGAACTATTTCACTGAACGAGAGCGCGCATCTGCATCTCACGAGCCATCACGGCTTCACGCTGAACGAGGTGGGCAATGCGACAGGCACGATTAGTGCACCGATCTACATCCACCTGAAGATCTCCTCGACAAACCGAGTCAGCGCCGAAATCAACATCTATCCGCACGGCGGCTCGCTCACCGGCCAAGCGAGCGCTGCGTACCGCGTCACGGGCCCCACGGCGAGTTTCTCCGGGTCGATGACGCTCGTGCGCGGCAGCGGCAGCTACGCCCACGCACACGGGATGGGTCTGCGCTTCACGGGGACGATCAAGCGAGTGTCGGATGCCGTGACCGTCCAACTCAGTGGGCGCATTTCGGCATGACGATGTCAGGGCATCGGCGCGCGCTCGCGAGGATCGGAGGGGCGCTGGCTCTTGTTGCAATGAGCTTCACTGCGACGGCGAGCGCCACCGAAGAGCGCGCACAGCTGCAGGCCGCCTTCAGGCCCGATCGGCTCGGTGCGCAAACGACGATCTCATTCGGGTTTCACCTCGAAACGAGCGAAGGGCTCGCCCCGCCGCCGATGACAGCCGTAGCGCTGCGACTGCCTGCTGGGATCAACTACAGCACCACGACCCTTGGCCTGGCAATCTGCCAACCGGCATCGTTGCAGGCGCAAGGTCTCGCGGGCTGCTCGCCGAATTCTCGTCTTGGCTACGGCAGTGCCTTCGTCGAAGTTCCCTTTGGCGTTGGCGTCGGACACGAGCTTCCCGAAATCCAAGCCGTGATGGGCCCGCCGCACAACGACAATCTCACGATCCTTTTTTACGCCAACGGCCGGACTCCCGTATCAGCGCAACTCGTGTTCACCGGCGAAGTTGTCCCGGACACTGCGCCCTTCGGCTCGCGGCTCGCGAGCGATGTGCCCCTGATCTCAAGCGTGCCCGGCGGGCCGGATGTCTCGATCGTGCGCGTGCAAACGACGATCGGGCCTAGCCACCTGACCTACTACCGATCCCGCCACGGCCATCGCATCGCCTTTCATCCCAAGGGGGTGAGCGTGCCCGAACACTGCCCGCGCGGAGGCTTCCCGTTCCTCGCCGAATTCAGCTTCCAGGACGGCAGTCGTACGAGCGCGGCCACAAAGGTGCGATGCCCTGCGCGAGTGCCGCATCACTAGGTGAGTGTGGTGGCGATCTCGGCCAGTCGCATTCGCTTTTCCGCCGGCAGGCCCTTGCCGCGGGCGAGGTGGCGCAGCAACGTTGAGTTTGCCGGCGTGCGCGAGCTCGGTCGCGTTGGCGCTGGCTACTGCACGCAGATATGGCCGCTGGCTCGCACGGAGCTCGCGCGTCACGGGGATCGCGCGGACGCGATCCCCGACCCAAAGCTGCGCGCGCTCGCCGAGGCGGCGCTCGCCAAGAGCGCCAACATGGAAGGCGCAGCGCTGTTTGCCACGTGCGCACCGCGTCCGTACCGAGCAGAGATTGTGCGTGCGCTTGTGAGCTTTCAGGCGATTTACAACTACCTGGATGTGCTCGCCGAGCAGGACTGCGTCGAGCCCGCTGCCAACAGCGCCCGGCTGCACGAGGCGCTGCTAGTGGCGCTCGATCCCACAGCAGAGCATCCCCGTTATTACGAGTACTTCGCTTGCGAGACGGACGGCGGCTACCTCACTGGGCTGATCGACAGGACCCGGGCCGCGCTCGCACGCTTGCCGTCCTTTGAGTTGGTGGCACCGGCGGCGCGACGTGCAGCTGCGCGGATCGTTGAATTTCAGGCACACAATCTCGGTGTGCGCCAGGGCAGTGACTCAGAGCTCGAAGATTGGGCCAGTGAGCTTCCTCTAGCAGATGGCTCGCTGCGACCGTGGGAGCTTGCGGCCGCATATGGCTCCTCGCTCGGGGTGCATGTGATGATCGGCCTCGCCGCTGAGGACGATCACGAGAGCTCTCAGATCGCCGCGATCGAGACGGCCTACTGCCCCTGGATCGGGGCGCTGCACTCACTGCTCGACAGCACGATCGACCGCGCCGAGGATCGGCGCGACGGCCAGCGTAACCTGCTCGACTACTACACCTCCGAGCAGGTAGCCGCTACGCGTATGGCCTGGCTCGCAGCGCGCTGCCTGAGCGAGGTGGGAGGGCTGCACCGAGCGCGCCGGCACGAGGCCTACCTGACAGCGATGGCAGCTTTCTATCTTTCGGCTCCTGAGGCCACGCGCGCGCAAGCGCCCGCCGTGGCGCACGCCGTGCTCGCTGCGCTTTCGCCGCCGGCGCAGATGGCGCGCGGGCTTCTGCGGGTCGCACGCACGCTTACGCCGCTAGCTCAGGAAGGAGGCTAGGAAAATGCTGATGCTCCGTGATGTTATAAAGCACTACGTGGCGCCCGGCGGTCATTCGGTGTGCGCCGTGGACGGTGTCTCGCTGCAGGTCGAACCCGGGGAGCTAGTGGCACTTTACGGGCCGAGCGGCTCGGGCAAGACGACGCTACTGCTGATGGTCGCGATGCTGCTCGCCCCGACTGCGGGCGAAATCCACGTAGGCGGTCGCGACATCTGTTCACTCTCAGAGCGCGATGCATCGCGTTTTCGCATGAGCGAACTCGGTTTCATCCGCCAGAATTTCGATCTGCTGCCGGGCGTGAGCGTGCTTGACAATGCGGTCCTGAAGCTGCTGAAGACCACACGTTGGCGCGATGCCCAACGCCAGGTCGTACCGTTGCTCGAACGTCTTGGCTTGGCCGAGCGGCTGGACCATCGCGCGGAGACGCTCTCGATGGGAGAGCGCCAGCGGGTGATGATCGCGCGCGCGCTTTCCACGGGCCCCAGCTTGCTGCTCGCCGACGAGCCCACGGGGAGCCTCGACACTCAGCGCGGACGTGAAGTGCTCGAGCTTCTGCAGGGGCTCTGTCGCGAGCAGGGTGTGGCGGTCGTGCTCGTCAGCCATGACCCGGTGGCTGCACGCTATGCGGATCGCGTCTATTCGCTGTGTGACGGACGCCTTCGCGATCAGCTCCTTGAGCTCCCGGCTGTGCATGTGAGCTAGTCGCGCCCGGCTCGTGAAGCTCTCGAACGTATGGCATCTCTACCGGGTGCGTCTACACGCCCGCTGGTTGCAGGAGTGCTTTGCGATCGCGGGGATTGCGGCGGGCGTCGCGCTGCTGTTCGCCTCGCAGCTGGCGAGCACAAACCTGCTGAGCTCCGCCGCAGGACTTTCGCGCGGAGTCGTCGGCCATGCGTCACTGCAGCTGCTCGCGCGCGACCAGCATGGCTTCCCCGAGCAGCTGCTCGCGCAGGTCGAGCGCTTGCAGGGTGTGAAGGTTGCTGCGCCGCTGGTGGAAGCGAGCGCAAACGCGCGCGGTCCGGCCGGTGGCGAGTCAGTTGAGCTCGTCGGTGTCGATACGCGCCTTGCGCGCCTGGGGGGCAGGATCGCCACGCACACCAAGCTGCAACCCTTTGCCGGCATAACCGCGATCGTGTTGCCCGTTGGCGTCGCTCGCGCCACGGGCGTCAAACATTTCGGGGAGGAACTAACGCTGCAGATCGCGGGACGCAACTTGAGCGTGCCGCTGTATGCGCAGGCTCAGCTCGCGCGAGCTCGGGCCGCTCAGCGCGAGCCCGATCGCGATCAGCTCCCTTGAAGGCGCCCAGGAACTGGCCGGGATGCAGGGGCATCTCAGCCGCATTCTCATACAGAGCGCGCCGGGCGCTGAGGTAGGTGTGCGCGCCGCGCTGAAGCGCATCGCTGGGGGACGACTGAACGTCGAGGACACGGGCTATGACGAACGGCTGTTCAGGAAGGCCGCACAGGCGAGCGGGCAATCGATGGATCTGTTCGCAATTATCAGCGCCCTCGTCGGGTTCCTGTTCGCCTTCAACGCGATGCTGCTCGCGGTTCCCCAGCGCCGGCGTCTGATCTCCGATCTACGCCGTGACGGCTATAGCCCGCGAGCGGTGATTATGGTGCTACTGCTCGACGCGCTCGTGCTGGGGCTGATTGCCTGTGCGCTCGGGCTGGTACTCGGCGATGAGCTCTCGCTACGCCTCTTTCACAGCGATCCCGGGTATCTGTCCTCGGCGTTCGCGCTCGGCTCGGAGCGGGTCGTGGACGCGAAAAGCGTGCTCATTGCAATCGCTGGTGGGTTGCTGGCGTCGCTCGTCGCGGTGCTGAGCCCGCTGCGTGACATTCTCTCGCGCGACCCGCTGGCCGCAACGCGCGAGCGCTCGCCCGGTGGCGCCGCTCGAGCGGGGGCGCGCATGGCGCTAGCCTCAGCGGTGTGCCTCGGCGGTGCCACGGAGATCCTCATCGCCGCGCCCGCAGCGGCAGTTTTCGGCATGGTGCTGCTCGTGCTCGCGCTGCTGCTCGCGTTGCCGGTGGTCCTCGCAGCGAGCGTGTGGGTGGTGAAACGCCTCGCACCGATGCTCATCAGCGCCGGGCCGCACGTCGCAGCAATGGAGCTGAGCGCCACGCGCACCCGCTCACTGGCGGTCGCGGCGACGGGGGCGATCGCCGTGTTCGGCAGCGTCTCGCTGCAGGGTGCGCACAGCGATCTGCTCGCCGGCCTCGACGGAGCGGTGCATGATGAGAACGCCTTCACCGACGTTTGGATCGCGCCAAGCGGCTCCTTCAATCTCTTGAACACTGCGCCCTTCTCGCCTGAGCGAGTAGGCGCGCTTGCGCGGCTGCCGGGGGTCCGTGCGGTGCGCGTCTACCGTGGCGGCCTGCTCGACGTCGGTGAACGACGTGTATGGGTGATCGCGCCGCCGGTGCAGGCGCAACCCCTGTTGCCAAGCTCGCAGATCCTCGCAGGTGAAGTGGACCGTGCAGAACAGCATGTCAAGGCGGGCGGCTGGGTGGTGCTTTCGCGTGCGCTGGCAGAAGAGCGCCATCTGAAGATCGGCGCCACCCTGACGCTGCCCTCGCCGGTGCCCACGCGGATGCGTGTCGCGGCCCTATCGACGAACGTCGGCTGGCCACCTGGGGCGATGATCATGAACGCCGAGGACTACGCGCGCGCGTGGGGCAGTTCTGCAGCAAGCGCCTTCAACGTCCTGCTCAACCCTGGCTTCTCGCAGGCTCTCGCGCTTCGCGAGTTGCGAGGTGCACTTGGCGGGTTCGGTGGGCTCACGGTCGAAAGCGCCGACAGTCACGGAGCACGCCAGCGCGCGCTGAGTCGCCAGGGGCTAACGCGCTTGTCGCAAATTGCGAGTTTGATCCTGGTCGGAGCCGTGCTTGCCATGGCCGCTGCACTCGGCAGCATGGTTTGGCAGCGTCGTCCGGCGCTCGCGCGGCTAAGACTTGAGGGTTTCTCGCGCGAGGAGTTGTGGGGTACAGTCCTGATTGAGAGCGGCGTGGTCCTAGTGGCTGGCTGCGCGAGCGGCGCACTCCTTGCTCTCTATGGCCAGCAGTTGCTCGATCGGGCGCTCTCTCACGTGATCAACTTCCCGGTCGTGCCTTCATTTGCCGCCGTCCCGGCGCTTGTGAGCTTGGTCCTCGTGGTGCTCGGCGCCGCAGTAGCGATCTCAATCCCAGGGTATCTCGCGACTGGGGTATCCGCCGAGGTTGCGCTCGAAGACTAGCTCCGTGCTGGGCGCCGCTCCTAACACGCTCCGGGAGCCGCCGCGTGCGCTCCGAACTCGTCGTACAACCACCTGTGGGCGGCCCGAGACTATCTGGCCCTAGCTACTTGCCCCGGAAATAGTTGCTGGTCCGTCCGGCTTGATCAAGCAGATCGCGGCGTGTTGGCGGGGCGCGGCCATCTCCCACGGTTGTCCGACGATCCCAATGGAGGTGTATGTGCGCTTGATGATCGTCAAACAGCGCACGGGGTGGGGATACGAGACGCTGGTCCGGGAGGTCTCGGACTCGCTGCATCTGCGCCGCTTCTGCCTGGTCGCGTTGGGGGAGCGGGTGCCGCACGAGTCGACGACTCGCAAGCTCACCCGCCGGCTTGGTGGCGAGGTCGTGGAGGATCTGACGCGGTGTGTGATCGCCAAGGCACAGCGCGAGACGCGTTTTCAGGCGCGGGCGGTTCGTATCGACTCGACGGTCGTGGAAGGCGATGTGTGCTAGCCAAGCGACGCGGCGCTGAGCTTGGATGGGGCGCGGGTCTTGGCGCGCGAGGCCCGCAAACTGACCGGGCTCATCAGCCAGAACGCTGGGCAGGTGCAGGATCGCAGCAGAGCACTGGGGCGTCGCCTCAGGGCCATCTTGCGCACGATGGGGCCGCACCGGAAAACGCAAAGCGCAGGTACTCGACTTGACCAGCCAGGCCGGCCAACTGCTCGCGAAGTCTCTCGGCGAAGCCAGACGTTTGGCCCTCACGGCACGTCGACGGGCGCGTGGCCGTGGCGCCCAGCGAAAGCTCGCAGCGATCACGCGGCTGGAGCGGGCATCGGAGTTGGCCGAACGTGTCGTGGCGCAGTCCGGGGCAAGTAGCTGGGCTCACGCGCTCTTGCTCATCTCTGACCTCAGCTCGAGCCGCCGCGAGACTGTAGCGTACGAAGCGTCGTCATAGCCACCATGCCTACGGCACAACGGACAAGATTGTTTCCAAGTGAGGCCAGCGGCCTTTAGGCCCATTTGCAGGGCTTTTACCACGTAAGAAACCACAAGTGAACTGACTGCCAATGGGGGTGCTTGACGGTGGCGCCTCGCATCGGGGATGGTCGTCGCGTGATCCGCCCAGTTCTCGGATTACACCTCGGGATGCTATGCCGTCGGCATGGTGTCTGAAATATAAATCGGAGGTTTCCATGTTGAAGTCCAAATGGCAGGCAATCGTGCTTGCTGTCTTTGTCGCCGTCGTGGCGGGTAGCGCGCTTAGTGCTGTTGCATCTGCTGCAACACCAGAATTCTTAATCGCAGGCGCCGCAGTGAAAGCAAACACCAACATCTTAGTCCAGAGCCAGACTGGTCTAGACGCCGTTCTGTTAGGTACGCTCGTCGGTACCGCCGTAGAAATCTTATGCGAAGTCGTTGACACTGAAAAAGGTACTCAACTCGTCAGCAATGGAGCAGAATCGAAAACAGCGAATCTCGTGATCGTGTTCTTAACTTGCGTCTTCGCAAAAGGCGGCGCTGGTTGCACGGTAGAAAACGTGAAACTAGAAAGCACCGTTGGGACGCTGCTGACGACGACCACTATGTCCTTCGCGCCGAAAACAGGCACACTGTTCGCGACGATCGTCGTGTCGAAATGCATCCTCGAAGGTAACCAGAAAGTTGAACTCGACGCAGGCGGTAAAGTCGAATGCAAACTTCCTGGAGCTACGACAAAAGCTGTATTACACGAAATCGAATGCCTCGAGGCCGGTGACACCTCACTCTTATTTGCTGGCGCAGCTTCCAGCTTCGAAGTCAAAGGTGTTGACGTGCAGCTTGAAAGTGGCGCAGAATGGGCCACCAGCTGAGCTGACAATCGCCTAGTTGTTGAGAAGTCGGGTGGGCCGGGGATAACCCGGTCCACCCGAGTGCTTGAACGAGTCGGCAGCGGACCGGCGTATGTACTGTTTGACTCGAGATCTCACGATGAAAGACACAGGTGCCCCTAGCAAATTGGTGCCAAGTTTGAAGTACGCGCCCGTCTCTAAATAGTTGAGTCAGAAACGCCACTTGAGCCTATCGCTCGAGCAATGTCATGATGCTTGACTAAGTTCACTGATCAGAGGAGAGGAGATCTAGGGTGCGTAAAGTACTTGTGGGGCTGCGGGCGAAGCGGCGTAGGCCGAGAGGTTCAACCGCGATTGCGATCGTAGCGCTCGTCTTTGCGATGACGGGCGGGGCGTGGGCCGCCAAGCGGTATGTGATCACATCCAAGAAGCAGATCAGTCCGGCCGTGCTAAGGAGCCTCAAAGGCGCCACCGGGCCGGAAGGCGAGAAAGGTCAGCCAGGACCTGCCGGGCCGACCGGACCTCAAGGGGCTCAGGGCAAAGAAGGCTCGCAGGGTGCAGCTGGAAAAGAAGGTGCGCCCGGAAAAGAAGGTGCGCCTGGAAAAGCGGGTGCGCCCGGGCAAGAAGGCTCACCCTGGACCGCCGGAGGGACCCTACCGAGCGGCAAGACAGAGGTAGGTACATTTCTCGCCCAGGCACTCAATGTGATCAGCGAAGTGAATGTGGTTGGGCAAGTCTCGTTTCCGATCCCAGTGAAGCTCGAACCGGGAGAACTGGGTAAGGTCGTTTACATCAAGGCTTCGGAAGCTGGGATACCAAAGGAAGGCTGTGAAGGCACAGCACTATCGCCAACGGCTCCCTCTGGCACGCTCTGCATATATGTGCAAACAGAAGAAAACGAACACGTAACGGTCGTGATACCTTCTTTCGGAGGCGAAATAGGGTTCGGAGAACCGGGAGCATTCGTGTTCTTCCATGTGGAAGGCTCCAAAGAAACTCCGGGTACTGTGGAAACGCGCGGCACGTGGGCCGTAACCGGAAAATAGGCGCTAGTCCACAAAGGATTGATTGAGCGAGCGGCGGGCAATGGGGATGACTACCACAAGAAAACAGGGAGCGATCCGCCCTGCCCGCCGCTTTAACATCACGGCCGCATTTCGGCTCGCGTTGCTTGCAATGCTCGTCGCCGCAAGCGCGATAATCGCGCCGGCCTCTGCGAGCGCTAGTTTCAAGCTGTCCTCGACGTTCGGCGACACACCTCAACCGCCGAATGGCGACGGCATGTTCTTTGGGAGTCCGCAAGGCGTGGCGGTCAGCGAAGCTACGGGAGATGTTTACGTGGCTGATGGGGGTGAACGCATCCTGCGCTATGACGCTGAAGGCCACTTCCTTGAGGCGTGGGGGTGGGGAGTAGGCGACGGGGAAGAAAAATTTGAGCGGTGCGGACCGCAAGGCGAAGTTGCCTTCCCAGCGTGTCCGGGACGCGGTGAAGGCAACGGGCTCGGCGGACAAGGAGAAGGGCAGCTCTCAAGACCCGAAGCAGTCAATGTAGATCCGAGCTCAGGTGACGTATTTGTAGAGAACGGGACCAGCGAAACACGGCTGGTTGAGGTATTCACGGCAAACGGTGAATATCTTGCGAGCTTCGGCGAACGAGGTACTGCTCAGCCATCTCAAGTCCAGCGGGTCGGTGGGCCGCTTGGCTTCACGATTAGGGGTGCTTCAGGAGCCGTATATTTGCTTGATACCGGGCTCGCCTTTGGCCCTCGCATTGTGGTGTATAGGATGAGCGTGCCCGGTGATGTGCATACCTACGCTTATGCCGAAGAAAAGTTTGGGCCCCTCGATGGCGGTTGGGCGCATAACGTCGTTCAAATGGCATCTAATGGTAACGAAGACCTGTTCCTCGGGCAAGAACAGACACTTCTGAAGTTCCCGGAAGGAACCACGTCAGAACCCCACTGCAAAGTACGCAAGCCATTTGTATCGGGTATGACAGCTGACCACGATGGCAAGCTGCTGATCTATTACACGGGGCTGAGCAACCACTTCATCGTGCTGACTGCGGAATGCAACGGCGAAAGCTGGCCGGTAAAGACCGAATTCAATGGCGCCGCTGGACAGCAGTTCACCTTCGGAATGGCCTACAACGATACGTATGCAGCACCGGGCCTTGGGAAAGGCACGCTTTACGTAGTGACCGGCGCGGGCCCAGGAGGGCAGCCTCCGAAGATCGTGATCTTTGGGTCTGTCGCGGAAGAAAAGCCCGTGAGCGGAGAAGTGTACGCAGACTCCGTGAGTACCGAAACCGCGACAATTCATGGCAGCGTCAACCCCAACGGGGCGCTCACCGAATACCGCGTCCTCTATGGACATGAAGGCCCGTGCAGTAGTCATGAATGTAGCGAAACCGCTATCGGAACACTAAGTCCCGAAAACACTGCAGTGAATGTCAGCGCATCGTTGAATGGCTTGCTTCCGGATACGGTTTACTACTTCAGGCTTGTAGCGACCAATCACTTTGGCACTGCACTTTCGACGGAGGGGAACTTCCGGACGTTCGCTAGGGAATTTGCGTCGGGTGATGGGCGGGCGTGGGAGTTGGTATCGCCAAGCGACAAGCGTGGCGGCGAAGTATTCCCGCTCGATCCACTCATCGGCAGTTGCACGAGCTGTGCACCCGGTGAAAACAATATTGAGATGCTGCGGCAAGCTAGCGACGATGGCGGCTCGATCGCTTACGAGGGGTTTCCATTTGCTGAAACGGGCGGCGGTGTCTCTGAAAACGAGTACGTCGCATCGCGCACTGCTAGTGGATGGGAAACAGACAATATTACCCCTGGGCTGTTTGTGCGAGGGTCGCGAGGTTACCAAGCGCTATCGCCCGATCTGAAGCTCGCGGTAGTGGGCCAGCCGAGCCCAGCGCTTACGTCAGACGCGCTTCCCGAACCGTATCCCGACCTATATCTACAGCACACGGTGAGCGGTGCGCTAGAACCGCTTGTCACCTCACGGGCCCTGCACAGAACGGAAGGCACCGATGCGTTCGACCTACAGCTTGCGGGCCAAACCCGTGATCTTTCACATCTGGTGTTTGTCGCGAATGATGCCTTGACAGGTGCGACCGAAGATGCGCCGGCAGCAAGCGATGGTGGGCCGCTAGGCCGGAACCTGTATGAATGGGAAGCGGGCACGCTGCGTCTCGTTAACGTGCTGCCGGGAAACAAAACGACCGTCACGGGAGCGGGCCTCGGTGCCGGGCGAGCATACAGGCCGCTCGAAGACGCGACCGCAAGCACCCACGCTGTGTCAGACGATGGCGAACGGGTTTTCTGGAGCGACGAAGCCAGTGGGCAAGTCTATGTAAGAATCAGCGGGTCGGTGACTTTCGAAATCCCCGATGGCGGAAGGTTTCTAATGGCGAGCGCCGACGGTGGTCGGGTGTTGCTCAACGACGGGCACATTTATGATCTCGCCAGCCACGCACTCACCGACTTGTCAGGAGGGGCAGGCGGATTCGCGGGTCTAGTCGGTGCCAGCGACGACATGTCGCACGTCTACTTCGTCGACTCTGCGGTATTGAGCAATACTCCTAATGGCTCTGGGGCCAAAGCGCAAGCCGGTGCCGAGAACCTGTATCTATACACGCTCGGTAGCGCACCTCGCTATATTGCCACCCTTTCGCCGGGAGATGCCGCGTTTGGCGTTGAGGAAGAAGAAGGGACATGGCATCCTGAGGCTGTTCACCGCGCTGCAGAGATATCCAGTGATGGGCGATTCCTTACCTTCATGTCGCGTGCGGCGATTACCGGGTTTAACAATCGTCCGAAGTCGACCACCGCTTGCGAAGCGACGACGGTGTGCTTTGAGATCTTTGAGTACGACGCTGAAACCGAATCGCTAACATGCGCATCCTGTAATCCGACAGGGACGGCCCCTGTAGGCGACTCCCGACTCCCTCTGTATCCGGCGGTTGGTGGACGCTTCCCACCGCCGCAGGGCCTGCTCAGCAACGGCCGCTTGTTCTTTAATAGTTTTGACGTCCTCGCGGGCGGAGATCACAGCCCGGGCGTGGAGAATGTGTACGAGTATGAGCCGGCTGGCTTGGGAACATGTACGACTGCGACCGGTTGTCGGTATCTCCTATCATCGGGGCGGGGTCCCTACGATGCGAGCTTCGTAGATGCGAGTGCCAGCGGCAGCGACGTGTTTTTCGCTACCCGCGCACAGCTGCTGCCGCAAGACACCGATGAAGCCTATGATCTATATGACGCGCGTGAAGCAGGCGGATTCCCGGAAGTGAGCAGCACCGGCTCCTGTAGCGGCGAAGGATGCAAGTTGCCGAGTCCGGTGACACCATTGCTCGGCATTCCGGGAAGCGCCACATTCGTCGGACCGACCAACAACCCGCCGCCTGCCTTGAAGGCATCCCCCAAGCCCCACAAAGCTAAGCGCAAGGTTGTGTGTCGCAAAGTGAAGCGGCGTGTGCGGTGTACGCGGCACTCCCCGCACAAGACCAAGCGCAATTCGAAGGGCAAGAAATGAAAGCGGCCGCGATATCGGCTGTAAGGCTGCAGCCGCGAATCGCGGTAGTGCTTGCTCTCGCGAGCATCATCGTTGCGCATTGTGCGGAGTGTGCCCATGCGGCGTTTGGCATTCTCCCGGGCAGCGTGCACGTCGAAGCTGTGAATCGTGATGGCAGCGCTGACTTGCAAGCCGGATCGCATCCGTATGCGTTGACAGTGGGGCTTAAGTTCAATCGCGATGCCAATGGGAATGCTGAAGGTAGCGTGCGCGACGTAGTCGTCGATCTCCCGCCGGGCTTTGCGGGTAATCCAATTGCACTACCGCGCTGTCCCCGCGAAGACCTTGCCGGCGTTGTCGCTTCATGTCCAGGCGAGACGCAGGTGGGGAGCTTCAAGGTGGTATCGCGGAATCCTTATGGTGAAGTCGGTGTTGCAGCTAACGGCGCGGTCTACAACATTGTTCCGCGCGCCGGGGTGGCAGCGACTCTTGGCTTTTCAGCAGCAGGGTTTAACGCGTTGCAGGATGTGTCAGTAGTGAAGCGCAACGGCGTAGAGCAGGTTGAGGTGCGGCAAAACAACATCCCTCTGCATTTTATTGTTGAATTGAGCGTAACGGTTTGGGGCGTCCCGCAAGATCTCGGGCATGATCCAGAAAGGATATGCCAGGTACCGCACGGGAAAGGGCAAATAGAAGGCTGTCCGAGCACGACACCGCCGCGGCCGTTCTTGACGCTTCCTGCGACATGCGGCGAAGCGCCGGCGATGGCTTTGCGGGTCGATTCAGTAGAACAGCCAGACACTGTGTTCTCGGAAAGCGTGTCGTTGACCGATCCGAATGGTGTTGCCGCAGGGCTGAGCGGGTGTGATGCGCTGGACTTCGCGCCGAAGCTGACGGTGCAGGCTGAAACGAGCGCTGCAGCGTCCCCGACGGGCCTCCATACCGATGTGCATTTGCCCCAAAGAGAAAGCATTTCGGGGCTTGGCGAGGCACCCATACGGAACCTGCAGGTACGCTTGCCGACGGGACTAACGGTCAATCCGGCGTCGGCTGGGGGGCTCGAAAGCTGCTCCACGACACAGATTGAACTCGAAAGCTCTACGGCGCCACACTGTCCTCGAGCGTCACAGATAGGAACGGTCTCGGTAGACACGCCCGTCCTTGATCATCCCCTTGCTGGACAGGTTTACCTTGCAGCGCAAGGGGCTAACCCCTTTAACAGTCTGGTAGCGATCTACGTCGTCGTCAACGATCCGGCTACCGGGATTGTCGTGAAGCTTGCCGGGCACGTTGAACCAGATCCGGTGACGGGACAGGTCACGGCGACGTTCAGCGATCTACCACAAGTGCCGTTTGAAGACGTCAAGGTCGACTTCTTTGGCGGTCAGCGAGCGGCTCTGATGACCGGAGAAACCTGCTCGACCACGACCACCCACGCAACGTTCACGGCTTGGAGCTTCACGGAAGGACAGCCGCCCCTCGAACAGGATTCGCCATTTCAAATATCGAGTGGTGCGGGCGGAGCCCCGTGCGCATACAGTCCGTTGGAACTACCGAATCAGCCGACCTTCGAAGCAGGGACGGTTGCACCCAACGCAGGCACGTTCAGCCCCTTCATGCTGAGACTCGCTAGGGGTGACAGCGGGCAGCGCTTTGGTCGCCTGAGCGTCACACTCCCCCCGGGACTGATAGGCAAGCTCGCAGGCGTGGCTCGATGCACAGACACGGAGATCGGGGCAGCACAAGCGCCAGGTCGTACTGGCGCCGAAGAGAACGCGGCACCGAGTTGCCCGTCAGCCTCGCGTGTTGGGACAGCGATCACCGGCCTTGGCGCGGGCGCAACGCCATTTTCTGTCAGTGCTCCAGCCTATCTGTCTGGACCATATGAGGGCGCACCACTATCGCTGACCGTGATTGTGCCCGCGATTGCGGGGCCGTTTGATCTTGGGGTCGTGGTAGTCAGAAGCGCGCTCTTTATCGATCCCGCAACCGCACAGGTGACGGCGCGGACTGATGCACTGCCCACGATTATTGACGGGTTCCAGACGGACGTGCGCAGCGTTGCGGTGAGCCTGGATAGGCCTGGCTTCGCGCTGAACCCAACATCGTGCGACGTGATGGCAGTGACGGGGCAAGAGACCTCCACCGCAGGTCAGGCAGCAGCACTATCCGAGCGTTTTCAGGTCGGTGGCTGCGCGACGCTTCCATTCAAGCCAAGCTTTGCTGCCAGCACGAACGGCACGACGAGTAAACTCGCGGGCGCATCACTGCGGGTGAAGGTCTCGCAGAGGCCAGGAGAAGCTAACATTCACAAGGTCACGCTGCAGCTCCCAGGTGCGCTGCCGGCGCGTCTGACTACCCTTCAAAAAGCTTGTCTCGCCGCCCAGTTCGATGAAAACCCAGCGGGCTGTCCTGCTGCGTCGAACATCGGTAGCGCTAAGGCTGTGACCCCGCTATTGAATGTACCGTTTACTGGTCCCGCATATCTCGTCTCGCACGGCAGCGCGAAATTCCCGGACGTGGTCTTTGTGCTGCAAGCTGAAGGTATCGTGATTGATGTGGTGGCGCAAACTGATATTAAAAATGGGATCACGTACTCGCGGCTGGAAACGGTGCCAGACGCACCGGTAAGCTCATTCGAAGCTGTTTTCCCCCAGGGGCCGCACTCCGTGCTCTCGGCGTTCGGCAACCTATGCAGCAAGTTGTTGTCACTGAACGTGTCGGCTGTCGGACAAAACGGGGTTGGTAGTAAGCAGAGCGACCACATCCGAGTCAACGGATGTCCACGTCCTGCCGTGCACGTTCGCGCGAGCCATCCACGCGCTGGCGGCGTGACGCTGATACTCAGCGTTAGCGAGCCTGGAACCATCACCGCATCTGGGCCGGCGTTTAGGCAAGTACGTAAGCCAGTGACAGCCGGTACAACAGCGATACACCTTAGCTACAGCTCCCGCGGCAAAAGGGCATATCGCAAGGGGCAGCGCGCACGTCTAACTCTACGCATGACCTCTGTGAACGGTGGAAGCCGTCGCGGGTCCAGCACGCTGAAGCTCTAGCCGAAGTTGACTCCCGCCAGGGCAGCAGCGCCCGCAGTCAGCCTCTGCACACCTTAGTGCGGTCTGCCTGGTGTGAGAGTCCTTCGGCTCACGCATCCGCGACGAGCCTGCTCGCCGTCGAGATGTTCACCTGCCTCGCCGGGCGCAGCTGATGATCGAGGACTGGCGCGAGGACTACAACCAGCACGGACCACACTCAGCCCCTCGGCATGACCTCACCCGCCAGGTTCGCCCGTGCCTGGAGGGTCCACCACAGCGAAGCGCTCGCCGCCTCGCTGCGTTCGCCCAACGGACTCACTCCACGAGACGGAGACACCCCTAACTTGCAACACAACAACACCTACGGGCTCTTACAACAGCCGGACCCCATGATCGGGCTCCGGGCCACGCGGCTTCGCCCTCATCGACGAGCGAAGATCAGCGCCCTGTCGGGTATTCGCAAGCTACGGCTCAGATTGGTCGCGGCCACCACCGTGCCGTCGGGGTGCTCGCGGAGGCGAGGGCCTGCGTCGACCGCCATGCCTTGTGTTTTGATTTGGCCCGGCGCGCCTTTGAAGCGCCGCAGCACGGGCCAGGAGACACCGGCGCAACGGCCACCCAGCTCGACGTACTGGTTGAGGACACTTGTGTAGTAGAAGACAATCTGGCTGAGAGGGTTTACAGCGGCGGTTTCGAGTGGAATCTGCTGTGGCTTTTCACACGCGGGGTGAGTGAAGCTTCGCGGTTCAAACTTATACAGCACGCTTTCGCCGCCGATGTAGATGTTGCCCGCATCGTCGCTAAAGAGCTGGGTCGCTTCGACAGCGTATGATCCGGCTTGCGGGCCAAACAGTTCGCCCGCGTATCGATAGCTGGTCGGCTCGCCGGCTTCTCTCATACTAAAGACGGCCACGCGTGGGCCCAACTTTCCGTCGCGTTCGAGCAGATATACACGGCCCGAGCGCGTTACGGTCATCGAATCATGACCATAAGGTCTTTCCAGTTGGGAGCGCTGCGGACCGCGGTCACCGAATGCACTGAGATATTCCCCATCGGCTGTGAAGACCTGGATCACCCCGCTACGCCGTTGGCCGCTCTGTACGTATACGTCGCCGTTGCTCTGATTGATAGCTAGACCTTCGCCGAAGAAGATCTCTGCCACGCCTTCGCCTCGCCATGCGAGGCCGTCCCCTCGCCCCTTACATGCTGGCTGATCGGATTCACCGCGGGGACCACAGCGCTCGTAGCGCATTGCGCCGTCGCCCACACCCCATCCCCAGGCCGCGAGGAAGTGCCCATTTTGGTCAAAGCGCAGAACCCGGTCGCCACTGTCGAGCAAGTAGATGTCATGTGAGCGTTGGTTAACCGCGGTCCCTCGCGGGTTGCCATAGATAGCGCGCTGATGCCCGCCATTTGCGCGCGCATCGCCAAACACCCCAACGAGCGCAAAGCGGCTCGCACTGTGGCTGCACCCGCAAAGCCAGATCACGAGCCCCGCGCTAACGCATCCTCGCAAGAGTCTGCGGGGCGTGCGCGGTAATGAACGCCTGACGCCGATCAGCCGCTTATGCATTTCGAGGCGCGCGCGCACAATGGCCACGCTAGCCTGTGCAGGCCTTGATGCCCGTGGCCTTAGCAAGCGTGTCGATTTGCCTTTGGAGCTTGGATAGTTCGAGCTCGCGCGCCGCCAGTTGTTCACGGTTGGCGGCGGCCGGGCCGAGTGCTTCAAAGATTTGCAAGATCTTTCCTCGGGAGACAAGTAGCTGCTGCCAGGCTGGCGCGATTGCGGGCGGCGGCGTCAGTGCCGATAGCTCAGTGAGCGTGTGGTGCTCCAATGCTGCTCGCTTGGTGAAGAAGGCTTTCGTGCTCGCCGGCGTCTCAAAGTCAATAGTTGTAGCTGCGAGTTTGGCATGAAGCCTGCTGCAGATTGATTCAGCCTTAGCCTTCATTCTCGGGGTTGGTGTTGACGACTGTGATTTAGAGGCGCTAGCTGCTTGCGTCGTAGCGGCCTGCATCTCCGTGGCTCCCTGGGACCCAGTCTGAGCCGGGGGAACCGTGTTCGTGGTCGTTGAGCCACCGCATCCGGGTAGCACGCAGGCCGCAACAAGCACGAGAACGGTGACATACCGTTGACGGGCGCCGCTGTGGCCAGTCTGAAACACGGGTGGCAGTTGGGGGTGATGGTAGTAGCGCATTTGTGTCGTTACATCGTGAGAGCGGGTGATCGCTCTCGAAGTGGATTGCGAGACCTTGACACAAGGCTTGGTAGCGAGTCAAGCAAAGGGAAACACTAGGGCAAACCATGGCGCCACAGGACCCGCCTGTTATGACGCGCGGCCGGCACAATTCATATAGTCGGCAGCAGTGAAGCACTGCTGGTGTCGGGTGCGATCTCTGTAGCGACCCTCACGCAGAGCTTCAGCAAACGCATTCCAGACACAGGCCAGCGGCGTACCTGGAGACAGTTGAGGGAATCGCTCGACTAGATGCTGGCAATCACAGATGGTATGGAGATGGCTTTCGCGAGTTCCCGCTGGGGATCCAGCGACTGCCGGTCAGCCAGCAGCCAGAATGCGCGTGCCCCATGCGCGTAAGTATTGCCAAGGCGGATGCGATCTGTGCTTGAGCGCTAGTGAAGTGGCTCGCGTTGTGCCCGGCCACATCGACATCGAGCAGGCAGGCCTGAAAGAGCCGGCGCGCTTGTCGGCCCCGCGCGATCGCGCGCTACGGGCGTCGCGTGATGCGCGAACGCCGCGCGCTGCTCTCGCAACTGAGGCCGTATCTAGCCGCGGCGAAGTCGCGTGACGTGGGCGCGACAAAGGCTTTGACGGCCTCGAAAGTCAAAGCCCACAAGGCGCTCCAGGCAGCGGGTGGGCGCGCTGGGCTCCTTGCCTGCTCTGAAGTGGGCTAGTTGCCTCGTCGTGATGAGTCCAGTGAGGCGGGCGATTCGGTTAGTTGGAGACAGCATGGGTCGTCACGGGGCGGTGGGAGGCTGCGTGTTATGGGAGGGCGTTGGCCACCGTCGCGCTGCGGGGTGAGGAGGTTGTACGGTATCGCCATGTTGCTGGCGAGCAGGGTCAATTCGTGTCCGGGCGCCTAGGCGTGAGTTCGATGGAGAACACGGTCTTCGTGACACTGGGGCCGGCTGGAACATGTCACGAGAATGCAGTGCTGGCCTATCTCGATTTCCAGGGTCTTGACGGTGCGCGCGTCGAGCTTGTGGGTGATCTACTCGATGGGGCAAAGCTTGCGTGCGGCAACCGGAGCGCATATCTAGTGCAGTGCAGCGCACATCCCGATGTCCATGTCGTCACGGAGCGCTTTCGCGGGAAGCTGTTTGTTGTGGACACCTTCATCTTTCCGGCGAAGGAAATGGGGTTGCTCGTTCGTAACGATGTGCCACAGCCACGCAGGATCGGAGTCGTGCCGGCGGCGCGCGGCTATATTGATGAGTCACAGTGGGATGAGGTGGTGCTCGAGTCAGCCAATCCGGTCGTAGCGCAGAATCTGCTCGCGGGGCGCTATGACGCGGGTGTTAGCTTCGTCGCCTTCGGCGACGCTCGTCGCGCTGAGTCTGACGGTACGTGAGCGCTTTGGGGAGGTCGACACAACATGGGTCGTCTACGGTCCGCGCAAACGCTACAGAGGGGAGCTAATCGGGCACCGGATCCCTGAGTTCTTCACCGAGGGGCTCGACCGTGTCAGCGGCTGATAGCGGGGTGCGTAGCGGCGAGGGCTATGCGGTCGGTCACATCGACGACTTCGGCAGCGAGCATGGGTTTCGTAAGGTGCGCCGATGGCTAGGCGTGAGCGCATTCGGTGTAAACGTGCTAGTACGGCCACCGGGCTATGAAACCAAATGGCACTACCACGATATTCAGGAGGAGCTGTACTTCGTCTACCGCGGTGCGATCGAGATGAAATTCGGGGACGGCACGGTACAGCGACTAGATGAGGGAAGCTTCGCGCGTGTCGATGCAGCAACGCGCAGACGAATCCGGATCCTTGGGCCGGGGGATACAATCTATATCTGCGCCGGAGGCAAGGACGGCTACGTGGGCCACGACGGGCGCACTCCGACGGACCTCTAGCCGCCTCGATGGATCTGGATCTTCAGGAGCGCGTCTTCCTGGTCACGGGCGGCTCGTCTGGGCTGGGCCTTGCGCTGTCGCATGAGCTGCTCGGGGAGGGCGCGCGCGTGGCGCTGCTCTCGCGCGACCTCGAGCGGCTGGCGGCTGCGGAGCGGTCGCTGCGCGAGCGCTCCGCTGAGGTGCTTGTGCATGCCGGGGATGTGTGCCAGGTTGAGGATCTGAAGGGCTTTGTTGGGCGTGTGCAGGAGCGCTGGGGGCGGATCGACGGCGTGGTGAACAATGCCGGCCGCCACGCTGCGGGTGCGTTCGCTGAGCACGATGACAGGCTCTGGGAGGATGACCTCACGCTGAAGCTGATGGCGGCTGTGCGCTTGACACGTCTGGCGCTGCCAGCGCTACGGGCGAGCCGCGGTGCGGTCTTGAATACGTTGTCGATCTCTGGCAAGGCACCTGAAGCGGCTTCAACGCCGACCTCTGTCTCGCGCGCCGCGGGGCTCGCGCTCACCAAGGCACTATCGCGTGAGCTTGCATGCGAGGGAATTCGCGTCAACGCGATCCTCGTCGGGGTGATTGAAAGCGAACAGCTACGCCGCTACGCCGCCGCCGCAGGCATCACTCCCGAGGCCTACTACGAGCGCATGGTCAGTGACTGCAAGATCCCGCTCGGACGCGTCGGTGAGCCACACGAGTTCGCGAGCCTCGCGGCGTTTCTCCTATCCCCGCGCGCCAGCTACGTCTCGGGCGCGGCGGTCAACGTCGACGGCGGGCTCTGTCCGGTCGTCTAGCTTGTCGGAGCGGGCGCTTACCAGCCCGTGACGGTGCGGTACGAAGGTGATCGCGCTCCGTTGGGCCCGCTCGGAGCGGGCATGCACCGGGCGCAGCTCAAGCTCTCTCAGCACGGTTGCGATCACCTCGCGCATCAACAGTTGTGCGTAGCTCGCCGCCAAGCAGCGGCGCACGCCGCCGCCGAAGGGGATCCAGGTGTAGGTGCCCGCGGGACGCTCAAAGAAGCGCTCAGGCTCGAAGCTCAGCGGCCGTGGGTAGAGCTCCTCGCGGCGGTGGATCAGGTGTACGCAGGGCGCGACCGTCGTGCCTGCGGGCACCTCGTACGTGCCGAGGCGCATTGGCTCGAGCAGCCTTCGCATCAACAACGGCGCGGCGGGGCAAAGGCGTAGGGTCTCTTTTATGACCGCATCGAGGTAATCCTCGCTTGCTCCCTCGCGGATCTCCGCGCGCAGGCGTGTGAGCTTCTGCGGGTGGCGCAGCAGACGCTCGAAGCTCCAGCACAGAAGCGCCGAAGTCGGCCCGTCGGTCAGCAGCGTCACCAGTTCGTCGCGCAGGTCCTGCTCGCTCATCGGTGTGCCATCGTCGTAGCGCGCAAGCGCGAGCAGCGAGGCGATGTCGCTGCCCTCGACTGGCGTTGTCTGGCGCGCCCTGACCTCCTCGAGCACGGTCCGCTCGACCGGGCCGATCACCTCGCGGTAGGCGCGGTTGGCGGCGAGCCAGCGCGGTCCCGCGGCGGCCAAGAGCGTCAGCCGGCGCGGATCGTTCATCCAGTCGGTAAGCGTGCGCAGCCGCCCCGCAGCCGGGCCATGCGCTCACTTTGGCCGTCTCCGAAGACGACGTGCATGATCGACTCGAGCGTGATCTGCTGCATCCGCGGCCACAGGCTCAAACGGCTCAGCGCGCGGCCAGCCTTGTAGCTCTTGGCGGGTCAGCTCGCCGATCGTAGCGCGGTAGCCCTGTAGGCGCTCACCGTGAAAGGGCGGCAGCATCAGGCGTCTGCGCCGGACGTGGTCGGGCTCCTCGAGCAACATCACCGAGCGCGGCCCGAGCAGTGGCCCGAGAATCGAGTTGGCCACGCCCACGCCGAGCGTCTCGTGATCGGCGGTAAACACGGCGCGCACGTCGTCAGGGTCGGCAAGGATCACCCAGGTGCCGGCGTTACGAATCCGTAGGGTGAAGACGTCCCCATAGCGGCGCTGGCAGCGCTCGAGGAACGGCAGCGCCCGTCGCGCCCAGCCGACCGCCTGCAGTGAGCTCGGCATGCGTGGGCCCGGCGGTAGCACCTAGCCCTCCCCGGTATCGGTCGCGACGGCCATCAATTCGTCCTCGAGCTTGCAGGTCGCGCCGATCAGGAGCTCGAACAGGGGCGCGGTGAAGTCTGCGGGCAGGTGCGCCCGCTCACCACGACTTAGATAACGCGCACGCACCTCCGCAACCCGCTCGGGCTGCATCATCGGGATGTCATGCTCGCGCTTGTACTGGGCGACTTCGCGGCAGATCTCAAAGCGCTCGCCAAAGAGGCGCGCGATGTCCGCGTCGATCACGTCCAGCCGCTCGCGAAACGGCTGCAGACCGTTGCTCATGATCTCGCTCGCCAAGAGCCCGCGTGCGAATGCATTACTACAGGCCGCCAGCAGCTCGAGCGCATAGCCGCCCTCCTGTACGACGCACACCGCCAGTCCCGAAGCTGCGACGCATGAGCCGATGTGCGCAAAGATCTCTGGCGGAAAACTCCAGCTGCCGTGCGGGTCACCACCGACCGTGTCATAACCCAGTGAGAGCACGAGTGCCCCTACGGTGTTGCGCAACTCCTGCAACGAGCTTTCAAGCGCCGCGAGATACTCCTCGGGCTCGGGGATTCCGTTGAAGCTCCAGAAGCGCTCGTCCTTGCGCTCGGGTACCTCCCGCCACGGTACGTTCTCGAGCGTTGAGGCGTGCAGCGAGTGCAGGCTCACGCCAGGCATGCGCGCGACGACGGCTGAGGTGCCGGTCGGAAAGTGAAAGTCCAGGTCCAGGATCGCGACCGATTCCACGCCTGCATCGCGCAGCGCCTGGGCAGCAGCGGCGGCTGTGTTCAGGTAGCAGTAGCCGCCCATCCAGCCGGGACCCGCATGGTGGCCGGGTGGGCGGCACAGCGCGTAGCTAAAGCGGGCTCCCATTGCCACGGTCCGTGCCGCGGCAACCGCGGTGCGCACTCCCGCAAAGGCGCTGCTCACGACCTCGGGCCATACTGGGCTGTCCGCCGGCAGCCCCGGCGGCGCCCACTGCGGCAGCAAAGTCGGTGCAGTGCACTCGAGCTCCCTGAGAGCCGTAATGTAGTCGCGGTCGTGCAGGCGCTGCACGATCCGATCGGCCTCCTCCTGTGTGGCGTGGACCTCCCCGGTGCGCACGCGCGTGTGCCTAGCCAGCCCGCCGCGAAGCTCGAGCGTACGACGGCTATCGTCCCGTCCGGGCAGCTGCTGTCCGTGGCGGTCGAGGATCCACGGCGCCGCGTCGGCGGCACCCGGCTCCTGCTCGAGCATGAGCAGCTCGCTGCTCACAGCGCTCTGCGCAGCCGCATCCCGCTGCGCTTGAAGTGATTGCTGAGATAGAAGGCCTCCGTTGCGGCCAGATGGGAGAAGCCTTCGCCGGGTAGTACCACCTCGATGCGGGCGACCCCACGAGCGCGCGCTAGCTTGCAGAAGCCCTCGAGCAGCCCACGTCCGATCGCGCGGCTGCGCCAATCCGGGGCGACCCACAGCTCCTGGATCAGCCCGTAGGCGCCGGGAATCCGAGCGGCGCTCTGCCAACTTGCCCCGAGCACGCCGACCGTCCGGGAGTCCGCCTCGGCGAGCAGGAAGGCGGCATCGGCCGGCCGTGCAAGCAGGTTCTCGACGGCCCTATGGGTTGCCCCTGCGAGTGCGGGCGCCGCCCCAAGCTCGGCGAGCAGGTCGCGTACCGCAGCCGAGATCTGCGCAACGTCGCTCGCCACGGCCTCGCGTACGCGCCAGTGAGTCGAGGTCGCTGAAGGCGCGCCGGCGCTCACGAGGCCTCAGCCAGACGCGCTGCCGGCGGGTGCTCGAGCTCGACTGTCCAGGCCTGATCGTCGCGCCTGCCCGTGACCATCTCTGCGATGGCCGCCATCGGGGCACGTGCCTTCAACAGCAACTCGTCGAACTCGTCTTCTGCGTCGGACTGCATGACGATCGCTCCGCCCGCGCCGATCGTGGTCGCGCCGGGACGCATCACGATCGTGCGGATCACGATCGAGAGGTCAACGCCACCGTCGAGCCCGAAGTAGCCGATCGCACCCGAGTAGACCCCTCGAGCCTCACGCTCGATCTCATCGATGATCTCCATCGTGCGCAGCTTCGGCGCGCCCGTCATCGAGCCGCCCGGAAAGCAGGCGCGCACACAGCTCCACGGGCGAGAAGGCCGCGTCGAGCACGCCGGTGATGTTGGAGATCAGCTGGTGCACTGTGGCGTACTGCTCGACGACCATGAGCTCCGGCACGCGCACGCTGTCGACCTCGCAGACACGCCCAAGGTCGTTGCGCAGCAAATCGACGATCATCAGATGCTCTGCAAAGGTCTTTTCGTCGCCCAGCAGGCCGGCGCGCAGCGCCTCGTCGCGGGCGGGCTCCTGCGAACGCGGTGCGGTGCCCTTGATCGGGCGCGCCTGCACGCGCCGGTCACGCCCGACTGACAGGAAACGCTCCGGTGAGGAGCTCGAGGACACTGTGCCGGCCGAGCTTCAGGAAAGCGCCAAACGGCGCCGGGTTGCGCCGTCGCAACAGCCGATAAAGGGACCAGGGCTCGGGGCTTGCATCCGTGTGAATCTGATCGGTCAGGCAGACCTCATAAGACTCGCCGGCCGCCAGCGCGGTCTGACAGCGCGCAATGTCGGCGAGGTAGCGCTCGCGACCGCGACCGCAGCTGAAGGTGGGCGCCGGCCCGTGCGCGGGTAACGGCGCAGGCATCTCCTCAACGGGAGCCGCAATCGCCGCAGCGACGATCGTGGCGGCGTCTTGCAACCAGCGCTCTGCCCCCGTCTGATCCTCCTCGCAGATTGCGAAGATGTGAGTATGGCCTTGCGTGTGGTCGACTGCCACGACGCGGTTGGCATACATCATCAGCGCATCGGGCATGTCAGAGCGGTGCGTGTTGTGAGCCCCGCAGTCGGCCTTGCACTCGTAGCCCAGGTAACCGACGTAGCCGCCGAGCAGACCCGCAGGTAGCTCTGGACTCGGCTCGATGGCGTGCCGGTGAAGTTCGCGCTGCAGCCAGTCGAAGATCGAGCAACGTTCGATCTTAGACTCGTGCGCTCGGTGCTCTGTGAGCACCCCGCGCTCCACGTCATATTCGATGATTGCCTTGTCGGTCCCCTCGGATGTGCCCATGAAGGATTGCTGTCCGAGTGCAGTCGGAGCAAGCGCACTGTCGAGCCAGAAGGCATGCTCATGCCCCCCAAAGAGACGCTCGAACACCAGCTCGCAGTTCGGCTCGCCCTCCAAACGGCGCATCAGCAGACGCGTGTTCGACTGGGTTGTTCGCTTACGGCAGCGCCGGGGCGGCACCAGCGGTGTATTCATGCGCCTGCGCCTGCGTGGCTTGCGCTCAGCCGCCATCGCGTAGAAGTTCTCGATCAGCTGATGGCCATGCTCTGTGGCGATCGACTCGGGGTGAAACTGCACTCCCCACATCGGCCGGCTTCCGTGTTCGATGCCCATCACCACGCCGTCATCGGTCCAGGCCGTCACGTGACTGGCGGAGCCGAGTAAGCCGGTCACCGCCAGCGAGTGATAGCGAACGACAGAGAGTTCTTGCGGCAGGCCACGGAAGAGTCCGGACGCGTTGTGGTGGACCTTGCTGAGACGACCGTGCATCACCAACGGCGCGCTTGTGACCTCAGCCTCGAGCGCATGCCCGAGTCCTTGGTGGCCGAGGCAGATGCCGAGCACAGGAGCTTCGCTCATGCGCAACACATCGGCACAGACACCAAAGTCATGCCAGCGATCTGGACGTCCGGGTCCCGGTGAGAGCACGATCGCGTCGAAATCCCAGCGGGCGAGCGCCCGCCAGGAGACGGCGTCATTGTGCACAACGATCGGTTCCTCGCCCGACACCGATGCCAGCAGGTGAAAGACGTTGTATGTGTAGGAGTCGTAGTTATCGATCAACAGGGTGCTCATCGGCTCATCTCCAGTCCCAGACCGCGGGCGCCGCGATCGATCAAGGTGTGCACGACGCGCTCAACGTGGTTACTGCGCTCTCGCTCCAGGTACCACTGTGCGAGGTGCTTGAGGTAATGCGCCATCGGCCTCACATCGAACCGCTCGACGGCAATGCGCAGATAGCGTCGATAGAGCTCTGACTGCACAACGGCAAAGCGATAGTCCTGATCCCGCGCCGGTGTATGACTGCCAATACCTGTGCCGCGGGTCGCGCGGGCGCGTACAGCGTCCCAGCCGACGCTCTCTCCCTGACTGAGCAGGCGCTCGGGTGCGAACGCGACGGGCGGTGTGATCGGATGGGGAAGGAAGTAGCCCAGCACGATCTGCGCTGCAATCCGTTCGGGGGTAGGGTGTCCGCGGCGCACCGCACGCATCGCATCGTCGGCGTCGATTTGCTCGTCCAGCCACTCGATCAAATCATCGATCAGCAACGCTCCATCAGCGCTGGAGATGACAGCCCGCTTCTGGCCCGCGACCATACCGTGGAAGATGTCGCGCGTGGGGTGGACCCCGCCGTTGCCAGGCTCGGAGAGCTCGATCATCAGTTGTCGGATACAGGCTGCGTGGGAGACCCACTCGGTGCCGCAGATCTGCATCGTGGTGACGCCCGCTTGATCAGGAGCCGACATCCAATAGGCCACAGCGCGCATGTGCTGGGTGGGCAGCCCGTCAGCGCGAACCAGCGGAAGCTCCTCGAGGTCCTGCAGGCCGGTGGCGTAGATCACAACCCCGTCATCACGCCGACGCAGACTGCCGCTTTGCAGCCCGTCCCTGGTCAAGTTGGCCGCATTGGCGAGAAAGTCGGACTCGAAGAAGACCCTGTCGAAAGCGACGCCGAGGCGGGCGAGCGTCTTGCGCTGCCCTGCGATCACCCAGGCGCGGGTCTTGAACCAAAGCTCGAGTGTCTGGCTGTCGCCTTCGAGCACCCGCTTGAGCAGGGTGTCGGCTGCGTCGCCCTGGAGCTCAAGCTCGCGTGTCAAGGAGTCCTCACGCTCATCCTCCTCCTGACCTGCGAGCAGGCCGGTTCCGGCCACATAGTCCGCGTAGCAGACGCCTACGAAGTGGTCGCTCTTTTGCCCGCCATCCGGCCAGGCATCTGCGTGACGACCACTCTCGACCACGCCCGCCATCGCCTCGCCCATGCTTCTGCCGGCGTCGGAGATGAGGCTGCGACGCTCGACGCGACCGCCAGCTTGTGCGAGCGCCCCCGCGAGCGCGTTGCCGATGGCGAGGTTGCGCAGGTGTCCGACGTGCAGCGCCTTGGTTGCGTTCGCATCCCAGAACTGCACCGAAAAGCGGCGGTTGGCTGCGAGGTCTGCCAGTTGTGCCTCGGCGCTGCCGCCGGCCTCAAGCGCCGCGCCCGTCGTCTCGATCCAACCGTCGTCCAGGCGCAGGCGCACCTCATGCCCGTTACGAGTGAGCGCGCTTGCCCAGGGCTGACGTTCGATGTCCGCGAGCGCCTCGAGGGATTCGGGGTCCTCCTGCCAGTTAGGCGAACGGGGTACGAGCTTGAGGTCATAGCTGGCTTGCGGACGCCGCGGCGCGCGCGCTGCCCACGGTGCGCCGCCACCGTCCTGGCCGAGTTCCTCGAAATAATCAAAAAGGTTTGTGTTCACTGTTCACTTTCACTTAATAAACACACTAAATCCAATGCACCAGCCGGGGCTCGAACCCGGATCACCGGTCTTAAGACCGGTCCTTTCACCGATTAAGGTACTGGTGCGTGCAGGCTTGGTCCCCAGTCTCGTTTTTCTCGTCGCGGGCCGGGCGCAGCCAGTCAACGCGGACTCGTTCTCCGGGTCTCGGCGATCCTAGATTCTGTCTAGGGGAATGGCAAGAGCGCGTCAGGGGAACCCCCTCCCTAGTCGCCATAAGGCCTGTAAATCCCTGTAGATGAGGGAAAGCCACCCAGAGACATGGAGGTGAAACTGGGCTATGGCTCCGCTTTGCTGTCTCTCTGTCGTGTCTCCCGCGCTCCTCGCGCGGGCAAGAGGCGTCGGCTGAGCGGGTCGTATCTTCGCCCGCGCCAATAGACTGCCGCTGCGTGTCGCGCTTCCACGAGCCACAGCATCAGGACTTCAAGCGACTTAATGCCTCGATCGCCTTCGATCGTCGCCTCTGGTCGCAAGACATCGCGCAATCGCGTGCGCACGCCCGCATGCTCGCCGCACGGGAGATCATCGCCGACGGCGACCGTGATGAGCTGCTCGCGAGCCTCTCTCAGGTAGAGGAAGAGCTGCGCACGGAGCGCTTCCCTTACGAGGAGGACGACGAGGACATCCACATGGCGATTGAGCGGCGGGTGACGGAGCTCGCCGGCCCGGTGGGCGGCAAGCTGCACACAGCCCGCTCGCGCAACGACCAGGTCATCACCGACCTCGTGATGTATACGCGCGAGCGCGCCCGCGCCGCGCAGCAGGCGGTCCTGCTCCTGATGGCGATGCTCTTGGATCGAGCTCGAGGAGCATGTCGAATGGGCGATGCCCGGCTACACGCACCTGCAACGCGCCCAGCCGGTCTATCTCGGACACCACCTGCTGAGCTACTTCTGGATGCTCGAGCGCGATCGCTCGCGCTTTGCTTATGCCGAGCGAGAGTGCCGACGCCTGCCGCTCGGCTCCGGTGCACTCGCGGGTGTCAACTTCGACACCGATCGGCGGCTGCTCGCGGATGAGCTCGGTTTTGAGGAGCTCGTGCCCAACTCGATCGATGCCGTCTCTGGCCGTGACTTCGTGTTCGACTACCTGGGCGCGGCGGCCATCTGCGCCACGCACCTCTCACGCCTCGGTGCCGAGCTCGTGCTGTGGTCCAGCAGCGAGTTCGGCTTCTGTGAGCTCTCCGATGCATGGAGCTCGGGCTCCTCGATCATGCCGCAGAAGAAGAACCCGGACGCGGCCGAGCTGCTGCGGGCGAAGGCACCGCGGGTTGTCGGGCACCTGGCGGCCTTCCACGGGGTGATGCACGCGCTGCCCTTGACCTACAACAAGGATTTGCAGGAGGACAAGGAGCATCTGTTCGACGCGGTCGACACGATCGAGCTTGAGCTAGCCGCCGCCACCGGGATGATCGAGGGTGTGCACTTCCAGCGTGAGCGAATGCGCGCGGCAGCCGCCGATGAGCTGATCGCGGCGACCGACGTAGCCGACTTGCTCGTGCGCCTCGGGATGCCCTTCCGCGAGGCTCACGGCGTGGTGGCGGGTTTGGTGCGCACGGCAGTCGATGCCGGCAAGGGCCTATCGGCGCTTACCGATGCCGAGGTCGCCGCCGTCAGCCGGCTCCTGGCCGAGCATCGCGAGGAGTTCGATGCCGTTTTGGCTGAGAATTCCTGGCTTGAGTCCAAGATCTCCGAGGGAGGTACCTCGCTCGTGCGGGTGCGCGAGCAACTCACCTTGGCACGAGCCGTGCTCGATGCAGCCTCTCGGAGTTGACTTCTATGCGCGGCCGGTACTTCAGGTCGCGCGTGAGTTGATCGGATGCGTTGTCGTTCACGGCTCGACCGCCGGCGTGATCGTCGAGACCGAGGCCTACCACGAGAGTGAGCCCGCCTGTCACGCCTTCATCGGGCTGACGCCGCGCACGCGCACGCTCTTCGGGGTACCCGGCTGCGCTTACGTGTATCGCTCATATGGGATTCACGCGCTGCTCAACGCAGTCTGCGAGCCTGAGGGCGTAGGTGCGGCGGTGCTGATTAGAGCGCTCGAGCCGACCACTGGGCTAGAGGAGATGCGCGCACGCCGAGGGCTCGACGTCACGGGGAGGGTCCGCCGGGAGGGAGACGAGGCCCTCTGTTCAGGACCCGGCAAGTTGACGCAGGCTCTGGGTGTCTCGTTGAGCGAGAATGATGGAGACCTCCTTACGGGCGCGGTGCGCATCGCACCTGCCCCGAAGGGGTGGCGGAAGCCGACGGTGCTCGCGGGGAGGAGAATCGGCATCTCGCGCGCCGTCGAGCTGCCATGGCGCTTCTGTGTTGCCGGCAACCGCCACGTGTCACGTCCGCGGCTCGGCTAGGAGACGGTGGTGCCTCGTTTTGTGGCGAGGCGCGCCGCCTCGACTGCCCCGGTAAACGGCGCCAGCGCAAAGTACATAGCCGCCGGGGTTAGGTCGGGAAGTGCCGCAATACGCTGCTGCATCACGTGGGTCGAGCAGAGCTCGAAGATGCCGCCTGCGATCGCCGCTGCGGCTAGGGCCGGAGGACGCTTTGAGATCGGCATCTCCGCGAGACCATCAGTAATCATGCGTTCGTAGGCGCCCACGCCCTTGCGCGCACGCTCGGCAGTGCGTGGCGTCGCGAGTAGAGCATCGACAAGGGCAAGGTGTGCGAACGTCGGCTCGCAGGCCAGGAAGTCAAACAGTGCGTCGAGTCCTGCACATACACCGTGCTGCCAATCTGGCGCCTCGTTAAAAGCGCGTTCGACGACCGCGAGGCTCTTTTGATGACCGACCTCGTAGGCAACGAGGAAGGCGTCCTCCTTGTCTATGAAGTGGGCATAGAAGGCGTCCAAGGAAACGGCTGCCTGGTCGGCGATCTCCCTCACTGTGATGGCGGCGAAGCCCTTTGCGGCGCTTAGGTTGGCCACTGCGTCGAGGATGCGCTCGCGCTGGTTGTGGATAACGTAGCTGTGCGAGCTCGTGCGCTCGCCGCGCAGGCCGCGGCGACCGCTGGCGGTGGGCGGAGGCGAGAGCGTCCCGGGGGCCCGGCCACCGGTCCGGATAGCCGGTGAGTCGCTGTTGGGCGCCAGGGCAGCGATTGCTGGCGGAACGGGGTGGTAGGACATGATCCAGCCCGTCAGTTCGGTCACCATGTTCTTCTGCTGTGCGCGCCTTTTGCTCTGCGCAAGGCCGTAGAGCACCTCGTTCAAGCCGCCGACGAGTGTGCGAAGCATCGGTGTGGGGGCACCTCGCTTGCTCGGCCGCACGCCGAGAGGCCTGCCGAGGATCTCTTCATATGCGTTCATGTGTTGTTCGCGCCGCGCGATGCCTTCGGGTCCGACCGCGCCGACCTCGACCAGCACGAGTCTGACGGCGAGAGGATTCATGGCTGCGTGGTCAAACAGGGCCGTGACCGCCGCCTCAACGGCCTGCTGCGGGCTGGCGGCGTCGCGGTGGCTCCGCGTAGTCGGTGCGAGGTCCGTCGTGATCACCATGTCGAAGGCCGTCAGAAAGCAGACTTGCTTGTTGGGAAAGTGTTCGTAGAACGCCTTGCGTGAGACGCCGGCAGCGGCGATCACATCCGCGACCGTGGTCGCGACGTAGCCCTGTTCACCAACAGCCGTGATCATCGCCCCGATGATCCGCTGGCGCTGGTGATCGGCCACCTGCTCGCGGGTAAGCGAGTGCGGACCTCTTGGCAGCTTCGCTGTGTTCATCCCATCCTGCGATGATCCCGCCCCCGATATCACGATATGGAATCTATCGTATGTGCGGACCGCTAGGGCGGTCCGGTGGAGTCGCGATCCTGCCGCACACGAGCACCGAGATAGAACTGCGCGTGCTGGCAGGCCACTATCTCCCGACTACTACTGAGGTTTCAGAACTGACGGTGCGTCAGCCGCCGGGGCTGACGCCACCCGTGGGCGAAGGAGAGGCTGGAGCCGACGGCTCAGCGGGACTTGCCGGAGTGCTCGGCGCTTCGTGAGTTGGGGCCGAAGCCGAGGGCGCGGGTGTCCCTTCAGGGCCGGCCACGCCGGCTCCTGATTCGCCGCGGTTGCCGGTCGGGGCGGATGTATTGCCGCTGCTCTTTGTGCCGGCGCTCGGAGCGCCCCCCTGAATTTCTCCGCCCCTGGAAGATGATGGAGTCGAGACCCCTTCTGGGCTTTCGGAGCCCGCCCCGCTTTCAGAGCCGGTTGGCGCCTTAGCATGTTCGGCGCGCGCTTTGTCGATCAGCAGTGCCTGCGTCATGAAGTCATGCCAGATCAGAGCCGGGAAGGTGCCGCCGAGCACAGGCTGACCGTTGAAGTCGCTCGTCATCGGGATGAGCTTGTCGGGGTAGCCAACCCACACGGCCACTGTGTACTTGGAGTCCCAACCGACGAACCAGGCATCGCCGTAGTTGGAGGTCGTGCCTGTCTTTCCGGCCGCGAATTGCCCGATCGCGGCGGCGCGTCCGGTGCCGTACTGCAAGACGGTTTCGAGCATCGTTGTCTCTGTCTGAGCCACGCTTGCTGGTAGTACGGCCTTCGTCTGGACGCGGTTGGTGTCGCGATGGGCGCCATCGGGCAGCGGCTGTCCCGAGGATTCCACTTCTTGGATTCCAACGGGATCACCGACATGCGCCATGCTGCCGCTGACGCGCCGCCCGCCGTGGGCGATCGTCTCGTAGGCGTGGGCCATGTCGAGGGGGGTGACGCCCACGGTGAGCCCGCCGATCGTCATCGCGGGGTTCGTCGAGAGCGGCGTTGTGATCCCCATCCTGTGTGCGAGCAGCGCGATATTGCGCGTGCCGACTTTGAGGCCAACTTCGGCATAGATCGAATTGTCGGAGAATGCGGTGGCGCCCGTCAGGGTGTTTGAGCCTGAGTAGGCACCTTCGTCGTTGTGGACGATGAAGCGTTCCTTGCCGTGCGTGCCCGGGACGATGAATTCCTTCTGCTTGGAAGTCCATACCGAGCCTGGGGAGATGCCCGCCTCAAGCGCGGCCGCAAGATCGAAGGCCTTGAAAGAGGAGCCTGGCTGGCGCTCGCCCTCGGTGGCGAGGTTGAAGGGGCTTTCGTTGTAGTCGCGTCCGCCCACCATCGCGCGCACCTCGCCGGTCGCGTTTTCGATCGCCACGAGCGACGCTGTTGGCCCGCCGCGATAGGCGAGGTAATTGTCCACAGCCTGTTCGGCGGAGCGCTGCAAGGCGAGGTCAAGCGTCGTCTTGATCTTTAGTCCGCCGTCGAAGGCGCGCGGCGCGCCATAGCGTTCGATGATCTGTTGCTGGACCCAGCTCGTGAAGTAGCCGGCATCAACGCCTTCCACGGTCTGTTGGTGCGGCGCCTGGACCTCTTTCGGTGCGGGGATCGCCTGCTTGAGGCTTTCTTCATATACAGGCCGCGTGAGATAGCCCTGCTCGAGCATCTGGCGCAGGACGATGTCGCGCCGCGTACGCGCGGCCATCGGATGGTTGGCCGGGTCATAGGCGGTCGGCGATTGGATGATCCCGGCGAGCAGTGCGGCCTCCCAGGGCTGGAGTTGTTCAACGCAGAGCTGGTGTGCAGGGGTGCCGCAGTCGAGGTGATTGACGTCGTGGCCGAAGTAGGTCTCGGCGGCGGCCTCGATGCCATAGGCGCCGTTGCCGTAGTAGATCGTGTTGAGGTAGGCCGTGATGATCTTCTCCTTGGACCACTTGTGCGACAGCTGGTAGGCGAGCGCAGCCTCGCGGAGCTTCTCGAAGATCGTGCGGTGCGACTGAGCCTGGAGCGCGTTCTTGATGAACTGTTGCTCGATCGTGGAGGCGCCCTGGACGTTACCTTTGTGGCGGATATCGGCGATGAAGGCGCGTGCGATGCCGCGGATGTCGATGCCGCTGTTTGACTCGAAGCGCTTGTCCTCGATCGAGATCACCGCCTCCTTGACGATCTGCGGGATCTGTCCGGGGGTGACGATCACGCGGTTCTGCTGGCTGAGCACTCCGATCGGGTGTCCGAGGTCGTCGAGCAGCACCGAGCTCTTGGCGTCCTTGAGCTGGGAGAAGCGCGTCAGCGAGGGCAGATCGGAGGCGATCGAGACGAAGACGCCGAAGACGAAGGAGACGAGCCCCAGCAGCAGGACGGCTGAAAGGATCGCCAGCAGCCGCAGGCGCTTGACGCGGGGCTTCACGGCCACGGGCTGCTCAGCGGGGGTTATGTCGGGGCGATCGTCATCGCGCATCGGCGGCTGTGCGAGCGGGACCTCCGAGCTGCATGGAGGTCCGATCCGGGTGATCCGGCCTCGCCGGCGGCGGGCTCGATGGGACTCTCCGGATCGCGAGAGTCTAGCATTGGCATCTCATGCCGAACGCCACCGATGCGGCCGCGCAGGACGCTGCCAGGCTAGCCGCAAGGTTGGCCGCAAACGCCGTCGAGAGCCTCCCCGAGGGCGCGCTCGCCGCGCGGCTGAAGCAGGCGGGCGAGCAGGGGCGGCAACTGCGGGTCAAGCTCGGGATCGATCCGACCGCGCCCGATATTCATCTGGGGCACGCGGTGGTGCTGCGCAAGCTGCGCGAGTTCCAGGACGCGGGGCATCGCGTGGTCTTGATCATCGGCGACTACACCGCTCGTGTGGGCGACCCCTCGGGGCGCTCGAGCCTGCGCCCGATCCTCTCAGGCGAGGAGATCGAGACCAACGCGGCCACCTTCCAGGAGCAGGCGCTGAAGATCCTCGACCCCGACCCCGAGTTGCTTGAGGTGCGGCGCAACAGCGAGTGGCTCGCGATGAGCATGATCGAGCTGCTGGGACTGATGCGCACGACCACGGCCGCGCAAATGCTCGAGCGCGACGACTTCGCCAAACGCTTCGCCGCAGGCGAGCCGATCTCGATGCTCGAGCTGCTCTACCCATTGCTACAGGGCTATGACTCCGTCGCGGTCAAGGCCGATGTGGAGTCGGGGGGACCGATCAGAAGTTCAACCTGCTGCTTGGGCGCGACATTCAGCGCGCTTATGGACAGTCGGAGCAGGCGATCCTGACGATGCCGATCCTCGTGGGCACGGAAGGGCAGCGCAAGATGTCGAAGTCGCTGGGCAACCAGATCGGCATCACGGACCCCCCTGAGGAGATGTTCGGCAAGACGATGGCGATCCCCGATGAGGCGATGGGGGAGTACTACAGGCTGCTGCTCGGCGAGGATCGGGCTGGTGCCGAGGAGTCGTCGGCCAGAGATGCGAAGCGGGCGCTCGCACGTGGCATCGTCGCGTGGCTCTACTCGGAGGAGCAGGCCGCGGCGGCCGAGGCGCACTTTGAACGTGTCTTCGTGCAGCGCGAGGCGCCTGAGGAAATCGAGGAGGCGAGCTTCGAGAGCGATGAAGGCATGCTGCACCTGCCGGGGCTGATCGCCGAGGAGTTTGGCCTTTCGCGCTCAGAGGCGCGGCGTCTGATCGACCAGGGCGGGGTGACGCTCGGAGACGACGTGTTGGGTGCTAACGAGCACGATGTCTCGAGCGAGCGCGCCGACGGGCGAGTTCTGAAGGTCGGCAGACGTCGCTTTCGCCGCCTGCGCGCGAACTAACGGTCACGCGGAAGAACCGACCTACTTGAGGCTGAGCGCTCGGCGCTCCGTCGCTGGGCACTGCGGTCATGACTCTCGTCATTACTTGACATGCTTCTCGACCTAAGTGTACACTTAGCTGAAGTCAGCAGTCGGAAGGAGCCCGTCAGGTGTCTGGTTTCGAGTTCCCCTCAGAGACACATGAGCCGACACCTGCAGGTAGGTGGGTCGGCTGGGAACGCTTGCGGCGTAGCGGACCGCTGGCAGCACTGAGCGCTCGCACCGCGGGCGAGGCGGTCGTGGCGAGGCTGCGGAGCAGGCTGACGGGGGCTGACCCCAGTGAGTTTCACGCCCGCGCGGCGGAGCGCTACGCGGAGTTGCTCGGCGGCTCCAAGGGTGTGCTGATGAAGGCCGGACAGATGCTCTCCCTTGCAGCGATCGCTCCCGCGGTCGCGACGGAGTTCCAGCCGATCTACCAGGCGGCGTTGGCTCGACTATGTAGCGATGTGCCGCCGATGGCGCCTGGGCTCGCGCGCGCGGTGCTCGAGCGCGAGCTCGTGCGCCCGCTGGCGAGTGTCTTTGCCGAGTTCGAGTGGGAGCCACTGGCGGCCGCCTCGATCGGGCAGGTTCACGCCGCCAGGCTGCGCGATGGCCGTGAGGTCGCGGTCAAGATCCAACATCCCGGAGCGAGCGCGGCGATCCACGCCGATCTCAAGAACGCCGATCTACTGGCGACGTTCGTGAGCTTGATGATGAACAGCCTGTCCTCGCGCAAGCTGCAGTTCGACCTTCGCGGCGCCGCCCAGGAGATGAGCGCGCGGATCGCGGAGGAGCTCGACTATCGACTCGAGGTGGCCAATCAGGCTGAGTTCGCGGAGCACTACCGCGGACATCCGTTCATTCACGTCCCGGCAGTGATCGAGGAGCTGTGCACCGAGCGTGTGCTGACCCAGGAGCGTGTGCAGGGCTGGTCTTGGGGTGAGGCCGTGACGGCTCGGCAAGAGCTGCGTGACCAGTGGGCGGAGGCCATTTACCGCTTCGTCTATGGCTCCTTCAAGCGTCTGCATCTTTTTCATGCCGACCCACACCCTGGGAACTATGTGTTTCACGAGAACGGGAGCGTTAGCTTTCTGGACTTTGGCTGCGTCAAGCGCTTTCGCCGCGACCAGGTCGAGGTGATGGACGCGATCGTGGGTGCGTGTCTGCGAAGCGATGTACTCGGCACATGGCGGGCGTGCGTGGAGGCGGGCTTCTGCCGAAGCTCTGACCCCGTCACTCCGGAGGAAGTATTCGCCTTCTGGAGGGAGGACTGGCAGATGCTGTGGGCGCAGGAGTGGTTCGTCATCACGCCTGAGCACGCAGCCAAACGACTCGAACGTCGATGCTCACCGAACGGCCCCTCGGCCAACGCGCTGCGGCACATCACGATGTCGCCCGAGTACACGGTCATGGCCCGGATTGAGATCGGGACGACGTCGCTGATCGCGCAGTTGGAGGGCGGCGCTCACTGGGGCGCGATCAACGCGGAGCATCTGCTGAACGCCGCACCTCACACCACGATGGGCAAGCTCGAACATGAGTTCTTCGAGCAGCGCGGGCTGGCCGGCCATGCCGGCGACGCCGGGATTTGAGCGGAGCTATGCCCGACGTGGTCGCGGCGAGCAGAAGCTTGTTCGAGATGGCCGGAGAGATGGTTCTGCTCACGGGCAGGACGATCGCCTCGGCACTACGGCCTCCATACCCATATGGCGGCGAGTTCGTGTCGCAGTTCCTCTTCTCGCTGCGCCTCTGCTGGCTGCCGCTGCTGATCTCGACGGTCTGCTTCTGCTACGGCTCGGTGGGCCTGCAGGCGGCGGACTTCCTCACAATCTTCGGCGCGCTTGACCGCCTCGGCGGGATCTTCGTGCTCGGCGCGATCCGCGAGATCGGCCCGACGGTCACAGCGATCGTGGTGGCGGGCGTGGCGGGGACGGCAATCACAGCCGATCTGGGCGCACGCAAGATCCGCGAGGAGCTCGACGCGCTGCAGGTGCTCGGTGTGGACCCGGTCAAGAACCTCGTTGTGCCGCGCTTCTTGGCGTTGATGCTCGTCACGGGCCTATTCGACATCTACGCGCTGCTCTTCGGGATCTTCGGTGGGATCATCGCCGCGGCTCAGAACGGCCAGCCGCTGGGCCCGTTCTGGACGACGCTCTTCGCTAACGCCACGACCACGGACCTGTGGGGATCGGTGCTGAAGTGCACGCTCTACGGAGCGATCATCGCGATCGTGTGCTGCTACAAGGGCATGAGTGCCTCCGGTGGCCCCGAGGGCGTGGGTCGCGCGGTCAACGAGGCGGTGGTGCTCGCCTTCACGGCGGTCTTCTCCTTCGACTACGTCTTCACGCAGACGCTGCTGGCGACGCATCCGCAGATCCTGGTGATCAAGTGATGCAGGAACTGCTCGCAATGCCCCGCGAATGGTTGGCGGCGAGTGGCGAGATCGCGAGCTTCGCGGGCCGGCTCTTCGGCGAAGTGTGGAGCCTGCGCGTATTCAGGTTCTTCGGTGAGACGCTCAGGCAGGCTGGCATCCTGATCGTTGGCTCGACGGCGATCATCTGGACCTTGATGTTCATCCTCGGCCTGCAGTGCGGGATCGAGGGCGCCTACTTCACGGCCGCGCAGGGCGCGCCTTCGGTCGCGGGGCTGTTCACGGCCCTGTGTGACTTGCGCGAGGTTACACCGCTCGCGTTTGGCTACATGCTCTCGGCAAAGGTTGGGACGGGGATCGTGGCGGAGCTTGGCGCGATGCGCATCTCCGAGGAGATCGATGCGCTCGAGGTGATGGGCATCAGCTCCTTCAGCTTCCTTTGCGCAACGCGGCTGCTGGCGGCCTGGATCGTGCTGCCGTTTATGTACATGGTCGGCATCGGCGCGGCCTTTCTCGCTTCCTACGTCGCGGTCGTCAAGCAGATCGGCTATGTCTCGCCGGGTGGCTACCTATTGTTGTTCTGGACCTTTCAGAACCCCACGGACTGCGTCTTCAGCGTGGTCAAGGCGATGTGCATGGCGACCGCGATCGTGATCGTTGCGACCTACTACGGCTACAACGCCAGCGGCGGTCCCGTCGGGGTGGGGCAGGCGACAGCTAAGTCGATGGTGCTCAACCTCGTGCTCGTGCACATGATCGGCATGCTCGGCACAGCGGTCTTCTGGGGCGGCAATGCGCGTGTGCCGATCGGGGGCTGAGGTGGGCTCCGCGCCGCGCAGCCGCACTGAACAGCTCGGGCGCCGGCGGGAACCTCGATCGCTGACGGTCAAGCGAGCGATCCTGGCGGGCGTGAGCGCCTTTGTGGCGGTCAACATCTGGACGGGCGCGCCCTTGCTCGCGCTCTGGGTCGGCTCGCGGCTCGTGGGCCAGACGGCGCTCAGCATGCGGGGCGTGATGATCGTCGTGGCGGTGCTTGCGGCCTTGGTCTTCGCCTTGACGGTGCTGCTCACCTGGCTCAACCAGGCCTACCTCGACCTCACCCAGGCACGACGCGCCGCGCGCCAGCCGCAGTGGCTGAGCCACCTCGGGGAAGAGCACAGGCAGGACGTGGGGCGCTGGGCGGCGTTCAGCAGGATCGAGCAGATCGTCGTGGCGAGTGTCTACGCCGCTGCGATCACTCTGCTGATCTGGTTCTTCTTCATCGCGGGATCGCCGCTTCCCCAGTGAGGCACAGGCTAAAGTCTGGGTTCTGCGCTGGCGAGCGGGTTGTCTTGAGGGCCGAGTTGACGGCCTCCGACGCCGAGCGCTATACTCCCCGGTCGGCCCGCGGGTGCCCCTGGGCGCTGGGTCGGATTGGTCTCCTCTGAAGGAAGCCCTTTCGGTGAGGCTAGGCGGTCTTTGAAAACTCAACAGCATGCGCATCTACGATCTTTGTGATCGTGGTGTGCGTCCAGGTTCGACCCGCCAGCGGGAGCGCTTCGGTGCATCCGTGTGGCGGTACAAGAGTCAAGTAGAGAAGTACCCCGTCATGGGTCGGGACCACGGTGTATGGGTCCCGGCAGTCGTGAGCTCGTCGTGCTTCGGCACGGCAGGCGAGCGCAAACCAATGACAGCTTTTCGTGAAGTTCTTCACGGAGAGTTTGATCCTGGCTCAGGACGAACGCTGGCGGCGTGCTTAACACATGCAAGTGGAGCGACGAACCAGGGCTTGCCCTGGGGCAGAGCCGCGAACGGGTGAGTAACACGTGGGTTACCTGCCTTGATGACCGGGACAACCCGAGGAAACTCGGGCTAATACCGGATGTGCCCGCAAGGGGAAAGGAAGCTTTGGCCTCCGCATCAAGATGGGCCCGCGGCCCATTAGCTTGTTGGTGAGGTAACGGCTCACCAAGGCTTCGATGGGTAGCTGGTCTGAGAGGACGATCAGCCACACTGGGACTGAGACACGGCCCAGACTCCTACGGGAGGCAGCAGTGGGGAATCTTGCGCAATGCGCGAAAGCGTGACGCAGCAACGCCGCGTGGGGGAAGAAGGCTTTCGGGTTGTAAACCCCTTTCAGTTGGGACGAAGCTTCTCCGGTAAATAGCCGGACGGAGTGACGGTACCTTCACAAGAAGCACCGGCTAACTACGTGCCAGCAGCCGCGGTAATACGTAGGGTGCAAGCGTTGTCCGGAATTATTGGGCGTAAAGAGCGTGTAGGCGGCCCGATTAGTCCGCTGTGAAAGTCCAGGGCTCAACCCTGGAATGCCGGTGGATACTGTCGGGCTAGAGTCCGGAAGGGGCGAGTGGAATTCCTGGTGTAGCGGTGAAATGCGCAGATATCAGGAGGAACACCAATGGCGAAGGCAGCTCGCTGGGACGTGACTGACGCTGAGACGCGAAAGCGTGGGGAGCAAACAGGATTAGATACCCTGGTAGTCCACGCTGTAAACGATGGCAACTAGATGTGGGGGGTGTCGACTCCCCCCGTGTCGAAGCTAACGCATTAAGTTGCCCGCCTGGGGAGTACGGCCGCAAGGCTAAAACTCAAAGGAATTGACGGGGGCCCGCACAAGCAGCGGAGCATGTGGTTTAATTCGACGCGACGCGAAGAACCTTACCTGGGCTTGACATGTGAGTGACCGGCGTGGAAACACGTCTTCCCTTCGGGGCACTTTCACAGGTGGTGCATGGCTGTCGTCAGCTCGTGTCGTGAGATGTTGGGTTAAGTCCCGCAACGAGCGCAACCCCCGTCGCATGTTGCCAGCATTTAGTTGGGGACTCATGCGAGACTGCCGGTGACAAACCGGAGGAAGGTGGGGATGACGTCAAGTCCTCATGCCCCTTATGTTCAGGGCTACACACGTGCTACATTGGCGCATACAGAGGGCTGCGATACCGCGAGGTGGAGCGAATCCCTTAAAGTGCGTCTCGGTTCGGATTGCAGGCTGAAATTCGCCTGCATGAAGGCGGAGTTGCTAGTAATCGCGGATCAGCATTGCCGCGGTGAATACGTTCCCGGGCCTTGTACACACCGCCCGTCACACCACGGGAGTGAGCAACACCCGAAGCCGGTGGCCTAACCCGCAAGGGAGGGAGCCGTCGAAGGTGGGGCTCGTGACTGGGGTGAAGTCGTAACAAGGTAGCCGTAGCGGAAGCTGCGGCTGGATCACCTCCTTTCTAGGGAGCACCTAGCGGTGCCCCGATCCAGGGTCCCTCGCAAGAGGGTCCCGCGCGGTCGCCAGACCCTAAGTGCCCAGCAATGGGTACGAGGTCAGGCGATGACTAAGCGGATCGGGCCTAGCATGTCGACCGAACCTGGCTGGATGGCCGCCGAGCGACTGAAGCCCCCTACTTGGGGCAGAGGACGCGAATCGGCCGCAAACGATCCCAGCATGCTGTTGAGTTTTGAGAGACCGGCGCCCGCCGGTAGCCGCGAGGACGCGCCAATGCGGTGCGACCATCAATGCGCGGAGACCGACCGGTGTTATACGCCTCTCCACGGTCCTTGAAAACTGCACAGATGCCACATCAGCCGCCATCGATAAGCGGCGGCTGAAAAACGGGTATCACCGGGCCCTACAAGACCTCGCGTGCCCAGAAATGGGTATCGGGTCTCGTTGGGCCAGATCACCGTCAAGATAGTAAGGGCGCATGGTGGATGCCTTGGCACCAAGAGTCGATGAAGGGCGTGAACGGCTGCGATAAGCCACGGTTAGGCGCTGAATAGCCTTTGACCCGTGGATTCCCGAATGGGGAAACCCAGCGCTGGTAATGCGGCGTTATCCCCGGTTGAACACATAGACCGGGCGAAGACAAGCGGGGGAAGTGAAACATCTCAGTACCCCGAGGAAAGAAAATCAACAGAGACTCCCTGAGTAGTGGCGAGCGAAAGGGGATCAGCCCAAACCCGGCAGATGTAAGCAGACACGCGTTGTCTGTCGGGGGTTGTAGGGCGCCTGTTCCGAGCCGTGTCTGGTTCGGCAGGAGTTACAAAATCGTGTGGTAGTCGAAGCGCGTGGAACCGCGCACCACAGAGGGCAATCGTCCCGTAGACGAAACTGCACGATCTCCTGTCAGGCGTTCCTGAGTAAGTCCGCACCCGTGAAACGCGGACTGAACCTGGGGGGACCACCCTCCAAGGCTAAGTACTCCTTGGTGACCGATAGCGGACTAGTACCGTGAGGGAAAGGTGAAAAGTACCCCGGAAGGGGAGTGAAATAGTACCTGAAACCGCGTGCCTACAAGCGGTGGGAGCAGACTTAGATCTGTGACCGCGTGCTTTTTGCATAACGAGCCGGCGAGTTACTCGTCTGCGGCAAGGTTAAGCGATGAGCGGAGCCGTAGCGAAAGCGAGTCCTAATAGGGCGACATAGTCGTAGGCGGTATACCCGAAACTGAGCGAGCTACCCATGGGCAGGCTGAAGCGGGGGTAAGACCTCGTGGAGGGCCGAACCGACCTAGGTTGAAAACTGGGCGGATGACCTGTGGGTCGGAGTGAAAGGCTAATCAAGCTCAGTGATATCTGGTTCTCTCCGAAATATATTTAGGTATAGCCTCGGATAAATTGCGTGTTGGCCGTAGAGCACTGTTTGGATTAGGGGCCCTACCAGGTTACCGACTTCAGGCAAACTCCGAAGACCAATCACGTTTACTCCGGGAGTCAGTTGCTGGGGGATAAACTTCAGCGTCAAAAGGGAAACAGCCCAGACCGCCAGCTAAGGTCCCTAAGTACTAGCTAAGTGGGAAACGATGTTCGAGTGCATAGACAACCAGGAGGTTGGCTTAGAGGCAGCCATCCTTGAAAGAGTGCGTAACAGCTCACTGGTCAAGTGTTCGAGCGCGGACAATGTAACGGGGCTCAAGCTAGTCACCGAAGCTGCGGGTGCGTGAGACCTTCGGGTCGATCGCGCGGTAGGAGAGCGTTCCCATGCCAGTAAAGCGGCGGCGTAAGCCAGCCGTGGAGGCATGGGAAGTGAGAATGCCGGCATAAGTAACGAAAGAGGGGTGAGAATCCCCTCCACCGATTGCCCAAGGATTCCTGAGTAAAGTTCGTCTGCTCAGGGTTAGTCGGGACCTAAGGCGAGGCCGAAAGGCGTAGTCGATGGCCAACAGGTTGATATTCCTGTACCACGTCGCTTCCGTTTGACCGATGGGGGGACGAGGAAGGCTAGGGGAACCCAGGCGATGGTTGTCCTGGGGTAAGCATGTAGGGGTGGCCCATGTTAAATGCGGGGCTGCATAACCTGAGGTGCGATGCCAGCTGGCGTTAAGCCGGCGAGTCCCTGACGCCATACCTCCAAGAAAATCCTCTAGGGAGGAAGCGCGTGCCCGTACCAAAACCGACACAGGTAGGCAAGTAGAGAATACTAAGGTGATCGAGATAACCCTCGTTAAGGAACTCGGCAAAATCGCCCCGTAACTTCGGGATAAGGGGCGCCCCAGTAGGGTGAAGCTCTTCGCGAGTGGAGCCCGAGAGGGCCGCAGTGAATTGGCTGAAGCGACTGTTTACCAAAAACACAGGTCTCTGCTAAGTCGAAAGACGACGTATAGGGGCTGACGCCTGCCCGGTGCCGGAAGGTTACGTGGAGTTGTCAGGACTTCGGTTCGAAGCAGCGAAGCTAAGCCCCGGTAAACGGCGGCCGTAACTATCAGTTGACCGAGGTAGTTGTAAAACTCGGCTATATGCTGGAACATCCGAGTATCCCGCACTACGAGTTCCGTCCCAAGTGGGCGGTACCGTGAAAATGTGTCGGGTGCGGACAATCAGCAGGAAAGACCGTGCATAGAGGCCATACCGGCCTCGCTCGGTAGCTTCTCGTCCGGATTCGCGCTGGGAGAGGGAAGCTTCATGTTGGTGTGTCGCAGACGCGACTCTCCGACAGGTCGCTTTCGCATCTCAGCCGCCTTCAACGTGTCGCAGCGTGATCGTGTGCCGCTGGATCTCTTTCGGGAGACCGTCGGCTGCGGAGCGATGCGGCAGGCAGGAAACGGTGGCTGGTATTGGGAGGTCAACAGACTCTCCGATATCAACGACCGCATCGTGCCGTTCTTCGATCGATTTCCGATCGTGGGGCAGAAGGCGCAGGACTATCAGTTGTGGAGAAGCGCAGTTCGACTTCTCGCTGCTGGCAGCTTGAGCGACCAGGACTACCGTCAGGTTCTAGCTCTCCGGGAACGGATGAACCGCGGCGGAAAGAGACGCCATCGAATGGACGGAATCCTCAGAGACTATACGCCGAGCCCAGTGACCTAGAGCGGTTGTGGGATGAGATAGTCCGCTCTCATGGGCGACCATGAGAGTCCGTCAGAAATGAGCGGACCGCTCGAGTGCAGTTGACTCGAGTAGTAACAGTCAGGAACGGTCCTAAGGTAGCGAAATTCCTTGTCGGGTAAGTTCCGACCTGCACGAATGGCGTAACGACTTCAGCGCTGTCTCAACGAGGAGCTCGGTGAAATTGCAGTCTCGGTGAAGATGCCGAGTACCCGCGGCTAGACGGAAAGACCCCGTGAACCTTTACTACAACTTGGTATTGGAGTTCGGTGCATTTCGCTCAGGATAGGTGGGAGGCTTTGAAGCATCGGTTGCGGCCGGTGTGGAGCCAACCTTGAGATACCACCCTTGGTGTATTGGATTTCTAACAGCGCGCCGTGAATCCGGGCGCTGGACAGTTCCAGGCGGGTAGTTTGACTGGGGCGGTCGCCTCCCAAAATGTAACGGAGGCGCACAAAGGTTCCCTCATCACGGTTGGAAATCGTGTGTAGAGCGTAAAGGTATTAAGGGAGCTTGACTGCGAGACTGACAAGTCGAGCAGGTGCGAAAGCAGGTCTTAGTGATCCGGCGGTAGCAAGTGGAAGTGCCGTCGCTCAACGGATAAAAGGTACTCCGGGGATAACAGGCTTATCGGGCCCAAGAGTCCACATCGACGGCCCGGTTTGGCACCTCGATGTCGGCTCGTCGCATCCTGGGGGTGGAGTTGCTCCCAAGGGTTGGGCTGTTCGCCCATTAAAGCGGTACGCGAGCTGGGTTCAGAACGTCGTGAGACAGTTCGGTCCCTATCTGCCGTGGGCGTTGGAGAGTTGAGAGGATTTGTCCCTAGTACGAGAGGACCGGGATGAACGCACCTCTGGTGTATCTGTTGTCCTGCCAAGGGCATAGCAGGCTAGCTACGTGTGGATCGGATAACCGCTGAAAGCATCTAAGCGGGAAGCCGGCCTCAAGATGAACTCTCCCATCCCCTAGAGGGAGTAAGACCCCTGGTAGACCACCAGGTTGATAGGCCAGATCTGGAAGGACGGCAACGTCTGTAGGAGACTGGTACTAATGGGTCGAGGGCTTGACGGATTTATTGATACTCGCTGTGGCGGCTGTGCAGTTTTGAAGGACCGGGAGACGCGTGGTCTCTCATCCTTTTCCGGTGGCTTTAGCGAGGGGGAAACACCTCTTCCCATTCCGAACAGAGCAGTTAAGCCCCTCAGCGCCGATGGTACTTGGCCCGCAAGGGCCTGGGAGAGTAGGACGCCGCCGGTTTATTTGAATGACACGGGCCGCCATCAGGGCGGCCCGTCGTCGTTGTGCTCGGCGCCACACGCCGCGTAGAAGCTCAGTCAGGCAGGGTTACGCTGCCATCCGCCGCAACCGTCCAGCGTGGGTTGTGCGCGACCTCCCAAGGGTGGCCGTCCGGGTCCAGGAACACGCCCGAGTAACCGCCCCAAAACGTCGCAGCCGGCGAGCGCGTGATCCTCGCACCCGCCGCCTCGGCCTCGGCCACCACCACGTCGACCTCCTCGTCAGAGCGGACGATGTAGGCCAGCGTGACCCCGCCAAAGCCGCTGCCGTTCGGCACGCCGCTGTCCTCAGCAAGACTCTCGCGGCTCCAAAGCGAAAGCACCATCTCCCCGAGCTGGAAGAACACGACCTCGAGATCCGCAGGCGTGTTGCTTTTCCAGCCGAGCGCTTCATAGAAGCCCCGTGCCCGGCTGAGATCCGACACCCCCAGCGTCACGAGGCTAAGTCGCTGTTCCATACGTCCTCCTGTCCTGGTTGGCGCGATACCGCGCCAGCGGCGCGCAATACAGAGGCTAGAGCTCGCTCAGCCGGCCGGGGCGATCGAGCGCCGGCCGAGGAGGCCGCGGGCGCCCAGAAACGTGCTCCAACGGCTCAAGCGGCGAAAGGCACACCTGCACAGCCGGGGCCGGTTGGCCGGCGCGACGTCGGGAGCGCCGGCTCGCCGCGCCCCGCCCCTGCAGCGGCGCTCGATGCGGATGATCCACCCCGGCCCGCTCTTCCTGGTCGACCTCCCAGTCGACGTCATAGTCGTCCTCGAGCAACAGGAATGAGCGGACGAGGCCAAGCGCACCGAGCGCTCGCTGCCCCAACGTGGATGTTCTTGGAGAAGAGAACATGTGTTCGTAAGCTAGGCCTGCCAGCGGACGGAAGCCGGGCGAACACCTGTGCGTGCGACCAGTCGGGTGCAAAATTGGCTCTGTAGAGCCAAGCTTGCGGGATTTGCCTGCAAGGAGACTTGCATCCAGTGCGCGCCCAAGCTCGTGCTCCCGCGATCTGGCTGTGCCTTCATGCAGGGTGATTGCGCGCGGGCTCGAACTTGAATGGGGAGATGGCTGTTACGCTAGCCAAGCGCCATTCCGGCGGGCCTATTCTGGGCCGTAGGGGGCGCCCCCCGCTCATGGAGAAGTTCGTCATCGAAGGCGGCATTCCGCTCTCCGGCACGATGGTCCCCGCCGGGAACAAGAACGCGGCGCTGCCCATCCTCGCCGCCAGCATCCTCACCGAGGATGAGGTCATCGTGCGCAATGTTCCCCGCATTCGCGATGTCGAGGCGATGCTCGAGATCCTGCGCGCGATCGGCGTGCGCGTCAGCTGGAATGGGCCCAACGAGCTCTCGCTCTGCGCCGCGGACGTCGACGAGGTCACCCTCGAGCCCGAGCTCGCCGAGTTGATCCGCGCTTCCTTTTTGCTCGCGGGCCCACTACTCGCACGCTTCCACCGCGCCGTGATGCCCCCGCCCGGCGGCGATGTGATCGGCCGCCGGCGGCTTGACCCGCACCTTGACGCCTTCCGCGCGATGGGCGCCGTCGCCGAGTGCGGCCGCGACATCATCCTCACCGCGCCCCAGGGACTGCGCCCGACGCACGTCTTCATGGACGAGCCCTCCGTGATGGCCACCGAGAACGCGTTGATGGCTGCCGCGCTCACACCGGGCACGACCGTGATCGGCAACGCCGCCTGCGAGCCCCACGTGCAAGACCTCGCGCGCATGCTCGTGAAGATGGGCGCCGACATCCAGGGCATCGCCTCCAACCTGCTCACCGTCACCGGCTCTGACCGCCTGCACGGTTGCGAACACGAGGTCGCACCCGACCACATCGAGATCGGCAGCTTCATGGCCCTCGCGGGCGTCACCGGCGGTGAGCTGCGCATCAAGGACACCGTGCCCGGCGACCTGCGCATGATCCGCCTCGTCTTCGAGCGCGTTGGCCTGCACTCCGAGCTCGAGGGCAACGACCTGATCGTCCCCGGCGGCCAGCGCCTCGTCGCCCAGGCTGACGTGGGCGAGTACAAGAGCAAGATCCAGGACGGCCCCTGGCCTGCCTTCCCCGCTGATCTGACCTCGATCGCCGTGGCTCTTGCCACGCAGGCCGAGGGCTCGATCCTCGTGCACGAGTGGATGTTCGAGAACCGCCTGATCTTCACCGACAAGCTGATCCTGATGGGCGCGGACATCGTCATGTGCGACCCCCACCGCGCGATCATCACCGGCCCCCGCCGCTTGCGTGGCGAGCGCGTCGAGTCGCCCGATATCCGCGCGGGCATGGCCATGCTGCTGGCCGCGCTCTGCGCTGAGGGACGCTCGGAGATCGGCAACATCCGTCAGATCGACCGTGGCTATGAGCGCATCGATGAGCGCCTGCGCGAGCTGGGCGCACGCATCGAGCGGGTGGCCACGGAGCCCGTACACGCGTAATCTCGACTACGCGATGATCCACCCGATCCCCAGCGGCACCCGCGATGTGCTGCCCGACGAGACGCGCGAGGTGCGCGCGATCACCGACACCCTGCGCCGCGTCTTCGAGCAAAACGACTACGGCGAGGTCTACACGCCTGCGCTCGAGTACGAGTCCGTGCTCGCCCGCGCGGACATGGCCGAAGCGCAGCCCGCCTACCGCGTCTTCGATGAGACCGGCGCGGTGCTCGTGCTGCGCTCCGACATGACCGTGCCGATCGCGCGCGTCGTCGCCACCCGCTACCCCTCAAGCGAGCCGCCCCTGCGCTTCTGCTACTTCGCGCACTGCTATCGCGGCGTGCGACCCCAGCGCGGGCACCCGCGCGAGCTGCTGCAGGCCGGCATCGAGCTGATCGGCGCGCCCGCTCCACAGGGCACCGCTGAGGCGATCACCTTGCTTTGTCACGCCCTCGACGCCGTTGAGTTGAAGGATTATCGGATCGGTCTCGGAGATGCCTCGCTCTTCCCGGCACTGATGGCCAGTCTTAACGTGCCCCTGGAGGCTCGTCCCTTGCTGCTCGAGCGCCTCGTCTCACGCGACTTCGTCGGTCTCGAGCAGTCCCTCGCCGACTCTGGCCTGAGCGGTGAGGCCGCCGCGCTCCTGCTCGAGGTCCCGCAACGTCGCGGCGGCCCCGAGGTGCTCACCGACATCCCCACCGCCGCACACGCCCCCGCCATGGGCCTGCGCGACGTGCACGAGTTGCTCGAGCCTGCTGTTGCCGCGCGCGTGATCTTTGACCTCGGGCTGGTGCGCAACATCGGCTACTACACCGGCGCTGTCTTCGACGTCTACGACCCCGCCCTCGGCGCGCCCATCGGCGGTGGCGGGCGCTACGACGAGCTGCTCGGGCGTTTCGGGCGATCGCTGCCCGCCGTCGGCTTTGCGCTGAAGGTCGATCGCCTGCACATCGCGCTCGCCGGTGAGGAGCGCGGTACGGGTGCCCTGCTCGCCGGCAGCGTTGGAAGCCAGACCAATTCCGATGGTGGACGCTAAAGCGATCATGCCTCCTCTAAACGGCCTCACGATCGCAGTGCCGCGCGGCTCGCTCTTCAGCGGCACGCTCGACCTGCTCGCCTCCCTCGGACTCGACACCGAGGAGCTGCGCTCCAACGACCGCAAGCTGCTCTTCGAGGACGTCGGCGTGATCACCATGCGTCCCTCCGACGTGCCCACCTATGTCGAGGCCGGCGCTGCCGATCTCGGCGTCACGGGCAAGGACGTGCTGCTCGAGCAGGCCGCGCAGCGACCCGGCGAGGGTGGGCGCGAGGTCTATGAGCTGCTCGACCTCGGCTTCGGGCGCTGCACGATGGTGCTCGCCTCCAAGGACGGGCCCGATCCCTCTGTGGAGGCGCTGCGCCGCCTAGGCGTGATGCGCGTCGCCACCAAGTACCCCAAGATCGCCGCCCGCTACCTCGAGGAAACCGGACGCCAGGCGGAGATCGTCGAGGTCAAGGGCTCGGTCGAGCTCGCGCCGCTCACGGGCATGGTCGAGGCGATCGTCGATCTCACCGCCACCGGCACCACGCTGCGCGAAAACAACCTGATCGTCCGCGAGGAGATCCTCGTCTGCACCGCCCGCCTGATCGCCAACCCCGTCTCGCACAAGCTCAAGGCCGCACAGATCGACGACCTGCTGGGACGCCTGCGCGCCGTCCCCGCCGCCACCCGCAGCTGAGATGCGCCTCAAGCGTCTCGACCGCGAGCGTGTGCGCGATCTCGGCGGGCCCGCCGGCGCTGCCGCTGAGGTCCGTGCGCTCGTCGCCGGCGGCGCCTCCGTCGCCGAGGACGTGCGTGCGATCGTCGAGGGCGTACGCAGCGGCGGCGATCAGGCGCTGCTCGACTACATCCGCCGTTTCGACACCGGCGGCCTCGAGCCCGCACCCTTGCGCGTCACCGCCGAGGAGCTTGACGAGGCGATCAAGCAGCTTCCCCTCGAGCTCGTCGCTGGTCTGCAGGTCGCGATCGCCAACGTCGCTCACGTCGCTGAGGCGAGCGTCGGGCACGACCGTCCCGTCGCGCTCGCCCAGGGTCAGCAGATCACGCTGCGCGAGCTGCCCGTCTCCTCAGCCGCCGTCTATGTCCCCGGCGGACGCGCGCCCTACCCGAGCACCGTCGTGATGGGCGTCGTCACCGCGCGCGCCGCCGGCGTGATCAACGTCGCCGTCTGCTCGCCGCCCGGCCGCGACGGCCAGATCGACCCCGTGATCCTCGGCACCTGCCGACTCTGTGGCGTCGAGCGTGTCTACCGCATGGGTGGCGCGCAGGCCATCGCCGCGCTCGCCTACGGCACCGAGAGCGTCGAGCGCGTCGATGTGATCGTCGGGCCCGGCAACCTCTACGTGCAGGAGGCCAAGCACCAGCTCTCCGCGCAGGTCGGCATCGACGGCTTCGCCGGCCCCAGCGACCTGCTCGTCGCGTTGGGCGCTGAATGTGGTGAGCCTGAGCTCGAGCTCGCCGCGCTCGACATGCTCGCTCAGGGTGAGCATGGGGAGGGCAGCCTTGTTGTCGCCGTCTCGCCTAGTAACGCCGTCTGCGACGCGCTGGCGGACGCTCTCAAGCGGATGGTGCTCGAGCGCCCCACCGTCGGCGAAGCGCACTTTGCGATCGTCGAAGTTGAGGACGCGCGCACTGCTGTGGCCTTCGCCAATGCCTTCGCCGCCGAGCACCTGCAGCTGATCGGCGTTGAGCTCGAGGTACTCGCCCCGATGATCCGCTGTGCCGGCTGTCTTTTCGTCGGCGCCGCCAGCGCCACCGCCTTCGGCGACTACCTCGTCGGCTCCAACCACGTGCTGCCCACCGGCGGCGCCTCGCGCTTTGCCTCGATGCTCTCCCCGCGCCATTTCCGCCGCACGATGGCCGAGGTTCGCGTCGGAGACGGGGCCACCAAGCTCGCCGCCGCAGGCGCGCCAATCGCCGAGGCTGAGGGCTTTGTGGTGCACGCCGAATCGATGCGCGCCCGAGTAGTGGAGAATCCATCGCAATGACACGCACAGCCACGATCGAGCGCCGCACCGGCGAGACCGACGTTCAGCCTCACCCTCGGCCTTGAAGGCAGCGGCTCCGGCACGCGTGAGACGGGCGTGGGCTTCCTCGACCACATGCTCGACCTGCTCGCCCGCCACGGGCGCCTCGATCTCAAAGTCAAGGTCAGCGGCGACCTGCAGACCGGCGCGCACCACACCGCCGAGGACACCGCGATCGTGCTCGGCCAAGCGCTCGACCGCGCGCTCGGCGACCGCGCCGGCATCGTGCGCTACGGCGCGGCCACCGTGCCGATGGATGAGGCCCGCGCGAGCTGTGCGATCGACATCTCCGGGCGTCCCTTCACGCTCTTTGAGGGCGACCTGCCCGCCGGATCGACGGGCGGCTTTGAGCACGAGCTGACCGAGGAGTTCTTCCGCGCGCTCGCCAACAGCGCAAAGCTCACGCTGCACCTGCGCATCGAAGCGGGCAGCAACGCGCACCACATGATCGAGGCTGCCTTCAAGGCCTTCGCGCGCGCGCTGCGCGCCGCGGTCGCGATCGACCCCAGCGAGAGCGGCGTGCCGAGCACGAAGGGGACGCTGACCGGATGAGCCCGCTCGTGGAAGCGCCCGTGGAGATCGCGATCGTCGACTACGGCATGGGCAACCGCCGCTCCGTCGAGAAGGCGCTCGAGCACGTCGGCGTGCGCGCGAGCATCACCCGCGATCACGACGCGCTGCGCGCCGCCGCCGGCCTCGTGCTGCCCGGCGTCGGCTCCTTCCCCCGCGCGATGGAGAACCTCCGCGATTTGGGTCTTGATCAGCTCCTGCGCGAGCGCGTCGCCGAGGGCACACCGCTCTTGGGGATCTGCCTCGGCCTGCAGCTCGCCTTCGACTCCTCCGTCGAGCGCGGTGGCGCCGCTGGTCTCGGCATCGTCCCCGGCGAGGTGCACGCCCTCCAGACCGGCACGCTGAAGCTCCCGCACATCGGCTGGAACGCGGTCCGCTTCACGCAGCCTGACTCGCCGCTGCTCGCCTCGCTACCCGACCGCTGCTCCTTCTACCACGTGCACTCCTTCGCGCCCGTCCCAGCTGAGCAGCAGGACATCCTCGCGACTGCCGAATATGGGCAGCAGTTCGTCACCGCGGTGCAGCGCGGCTCCTTCTACGGCGTGCAGTTCCACCCCGAGAAGTCCTCCGCCGCGGGGCTGCGCCTGCTCGCCAACTTCGCGCAGCTCTGCCTCGCCGCCGCACCGGTCCCAGGGTGAAGCTCTACCCCGCGATCGACATCCTCGGCGGCAACGCCGTGCGGCTCGTGAAGGGCAACTTCGACGCCAAGAAGGTCTACGACGAGGACCCTTTGTCCGCGGCTCGCGCCTGGGTTGACGCCGGCGCTGGGCAGCTGCACGTCGTCGACCTCGATGGCGCCCGCCACGGTGAGCCCGCGAACATCGAGACGCTGCGCACGATCGCTGCAGAGCTCGAGGTGCCCGTGCAATATGGCGGTGGCCTGCGCACCGCCGAGGCCGTTGCTGAGGCGCTCGCAGCCGGCGCCGCGCGCGTGATCGTCGGTACCGCCGCCTTCGCCGACCCTGCGATGCTCGAAGCGGTGCTCGCCAGCCAGGACCCCGAGCGGATCGTCGTCGGCGTCGACGTGCGAGGCGGCTACGTGGCTACGCACGGCTGGCTGAACACCAGCGACGCGCCCGCGCGTGACGCCTTCGCGCAGCTGCGCGAGCAGGGTGTGCGCCACTTCGTCTTCACGAACATCGACCACGACGGCATGCTCGACGGCGCCAACCGCGAGGAGGTCATCTGGGTCGCGCGCGCGACGGGGGAGGGCAGCCTGATCTTCTCGGGCGGCATCGGCGCGCTCTCCGACCTGGAGGGCCTCGCGAGGCTGCGCCGCGAGGAGGGTCTCGAGCGACTCGAGGGCGTGATCGTGGGTACGGCGCTCTATGAGGAGCGCTTCACGGTCGCGGAGGGCAACGCGGCGCTCGCTGGTTAAGGAATCGAGCCCGGGGGCGCAAGCCAAACCGACTCGAACGCCATCGTCTCAGCCAGTAGGTCGTAGTCGTGGTCGTAGTGGATCACCGCGGCACCAATCTCCTGCGCGGCGGCTGCGATGAGATAGTCAACGACAGGGATCCGATGAGCACCAGCGGAGCGATGGGCGAGAGTGCGCATCGCGTCTTCGGCAGCGCGGGCGACGGTGGGTGTGAGCGGTGCAGCTCGCAAGGCTGCAAGCTGCTCTGAGAGGCGGTCGAAGTCGCCTCCCGTGCGGGCGCTCAGCAGGATCTCAAGCTGTGCCACGGGAGAGAGGCACAGGCGATCGGAGATCAGGGCCTCGATCCATTGCTCGCGAGTTGAGGGATGGTGAGCACGCGACCATGCCGATGTGTCGAGCACGAGCGGCAGATCTCCCCACAAAGGCGCTTTAGGGGATCGGCCAGGCACGCAGCTTGCCGTCGCGCAGGAGATCCCAGTCGATGCCGGCATTCGCCGGGTCCCTGAAGCCCTCCGCGAGAGACTCGAGGAGAGCCCGTCGCCTCTCGTCGGTGGGGGAGCTATCGGCCAGGGAGCGCGCACCTGCGATGGCCAGCTCCGCGTACCTGCTGCGAGCGCGGCAGGCCGGGAGGCAAATGCGGCGCAGCCGTGCGCAAGGCACGAGCCAGGCTCGGGATCCTCGGTGACCTGAATACGGGGATGGGACGTTGCCATCACACAAGTGTACCACCGGTGTACCTCGTTTCGGTCGCTGGTTATTGGGCTGGGCGTGGCGCCCGCCGGCTGAAAAATCCACACCTATTGATTTCTGGCTACGGTGATCGCAATGCACTTCAAGCGCGTAATCCCCTGCCTGGACGTCGACGCTGGCCGTGTCGTGAAGGGCGTCGAATTCGTCGACATCCGCGACGCGGGCGATCCCGTCGAGCTGGCCGCCCACTACGACCGTGAGGGCGCCGATGAGCTTGTCTTCCTCGACATCACAGCCACCCACGAGAAGCGCGACACGATCGCCAAGCTCGCGCGACACACCGCCGATGAGGTCTTCGTGCCCTTCACGATCGGCGGCGGCATCCGCTCGATCGCCGACGCTCAGGCCGTGCTCGACGCGGGCGCCGACAAGGTCTCGGTCAACTCCGCCGCGCTCGCCCGCCCCGAGTTGCTCGACGAGCTAGCCGGTGTCTTCGGCGCGCAGTGCGTGGTGCTCGCGATTGATGCCAAGGGCGTGGGGGACGGCAATGGCTCTGAGCCGGCGAGATGGGAGGCCTACGTTGCTGGTGGGCGCACCTCGACAGACCGCGACGTTGTCGCGTGGGCGCAGGAGGCCGTTGAGCGCGGGGCGGGGGAGATCCTGCTCACGAGCATGGACCGCGATGGCACCAGCGACGGCTACGACCTCCCGCTGACAACGGCCGTGAGCGAGGCCGTCAGCGTGCCCGTGATCGCCTCGGGCGGCGCAGGCGAGCTCGAGCACCTCGCCGCTGCGCTGCGTGCTGGCGCGGACGCGGTGCTCTGCGCCTCGATCTTCCACTACGGACGCTTCACGATCGCCGAAGCCAAGGCGCATCTGGCCGCAAGCGGAATCCCGGTGCGTCCGATCGCATGATCCTCGAGGAGCTCGCGCGCCAGCCGGGTGGAGCGGAGCTGCTCGAGCTCGCCCGTGAGCGCGACGATCTGATGCTCGTCGGCGGGGCCGTGCGTGACCTGCTGGTGGGTCGCACGCCGCGCGAGCTCGACGTTGTCGTCGCAGATGGAGCGATTGAGCTCGCAGCGGCGCTCGCCTCGCATTTGGGGCTGCCCTCGGGAGCAGGCCCAGACGCACGCTCCGAGCCGACCTTCCACGAGCGCTTCGGCACCGCGCTCGTGTCCTGGGCGGGGGGAAGAATCGACATCGCGACGCGTCGCACCGAGAGCTACCCCGCACCGGGCGCGCTGCCGGAGGTGCGCGCGGGCAGCCTCGAGCAGGATCTGGGGCGCCGGGACTTCACCGTCAACGCGATCGCCCTCGCCCTCGGCGGACCCCAGCCCGGCAAGTTGCAAGGCGCTGCCCATGCGCTTGAGGATCTCGAGGCCAAGTGCCTGCGCGTGCTCCACGATGCGAGCTTCCTCGACGATCCCACCAGGCTGCTGCGTCTCGCCCGCTACCAGGCACGCCTTGGCTTTGAGATCGAGCCCCACACTGCGCATCTCGCGCGCATGGCGCTGGATGGTGGCGCGCTGGGCACGGTCTCGCGCTCGCGTGTAGGCGCGGAGCTGCGTCTCGCCCTCGGCGAAGCAGATCCGTTGGCGGCGCTCGTCGCGTTTGAGCAGCTCGGGGTGCTGAGCGCGTTGCACGCTGATCTGCGTCTCGACCGTGAGCTCGCTCAGCGTGCGCTTGCGCTGCTCCCGGCAGACGGTGATCCGGGAATGCTCTTGATGGCGAGCCTTTTGAGGTCCGACACCGGAGACGATCGGGCGTCCCGGAAGACCGCGATCCGCATGCTGCTAGACACCCTGGAGTTCACGGCCGGCGAACGCGAGCGCATCGTGCTTAGCGCACTCCAAGCATCGCCTCTGACAACAGCGATCGAGAACGCAGAGCGGCCCTCGCAGCTTCACGCCGCGCTCGCCACCGAGCCTGCCGAGGCGATCGCTCTCGCCGGCGCCCTGGCAGGAAGCGGCTCAACAGTCGAGGCGGGGACGCAACGCTGGTTCGACTCGCTGCGCCAGGTGCGTCTCTCGATCGGCGGCGATGATCTGCTTGCCGCCGGCATCCCCGCCGGCCCGGAGATCGGGCGTCGGCTTGCCTTGGCGCTTGCTGCAAAGCTCGACGGCGGGGGCACAGGTGGCCGCGAGGAGGAGCTGGCGATCGCTTTGGGAGAGCTGGCGTGAGTGCTTTGGAGGAAGTCTTTGAGCTCGCCGGTGGCGGACGAGTGCTGTTCACGGAGCTGTGCGCACGGCAACCTCTCGAGTGTGGGCGGCGAAGGATCTGAGCAGGGCGCGCAGGCCCGCGAGCGATTGCGCATGCTGATCGGAGCGCGCCAGCTGTTGCGCGGCTATCAGGTCCACGGCAGCGAGGTGCGACGTGTCACGAACAGCCCCCTAGCTGATCAGGACATGCCCGACCGCGCCGATGGGCAGGCGACGAACCTGACGGGGATCGCGCCGCTCGTGCTGAGCGCCGACTGTCTACCCGTTGCGCTCGGCGGCGAGGGCGCCGTCGCATCTCTCCACGCGGGTTGGCGTGGTCTCGCTGCTGGCGTAGTGGAGCAGGGGGTGATCGCGCTGCGCGAGCTGAGTGGGGATGCAGGGGAGATCACGGCCGCGATTGGGCCCGGGGCCGGGCCCTGCTGCTACGAGGTCGGCGAGGAGGTCCACGCTGCCTTCAACGACAGCCACCGTCACGGTCAGAACATCGACCTACGCGCGATAGCCCGCGAGCGCCTGCTCGCCGCGGGCGTCACGGAGGTCCGCGATGTGGAGGCTTGCACGATCTGCGACGAGCGCTACTTCTCGTATCGCCGCGAAGGCGAGCGCGCGGGACGCCAGGGGGGAGTGGCATGGTTGAGCTGATCCGCGGGGTCACTGCTGAGCGGGTGCGGGAGAACCTGTTGCGCATCAACGATGAGCTGGCGCTGGCCTGCGAGCGCGCGGGTCGCCCGCGCGAGGGGGTCGAGGTCTTGGCAGCCACCAAGTACATCGCCTGCGAGGACCTGCCGAAGCTGGCCGAAGGGGGTGTGCGCCTCGTGGGTGAGAACCGCGCCCAGGACCTGCAGGAGAAGGTCACCGCCCATGGCGAGCTGTTCGAGTGGGATTTCATCGGCCAGCTGCAGAGCCGGCGCGTGCGCCTGATCGTGCCCCACGTGCGCCTGATCCACTCGGTCGCCTCGGAGTCGGCGCTGCGCGAGCTCGAGCGCCACCGTGAGCTCGCGCGTCCAGGGCTGCGCATTCTGATCGAGGTCAACATCGCCGGGGAGGAGGGCAAGGCGGGGATCGCTCCCGAGCAGCTGGAGGCGTTCATCGCGCAGTCGAGCGTGGCGGTTGCGGGGCTGATGACGATGCCGCCGCTCTCCTCAGAGCCCGAGGACAGCCGCCGCTGGTTTGCCGCCCTGCGCGAGTTGGCTGGGGCTCACGGCCTCAGCGAGCTCTCGATGGGGACCTCTCAGGACTACCTGATTGCCGCCGAAGAGGGCGCCACTATCGTGCGAATCGGCACGAATCTCTATCATTGATTCTGCAGGGAAACCCGTCCAGCGGGCGAACACGCACCTATACCTATGGCCTTCCGTGACTCCTGGCACAGCGCGCTCGTCTACTTCGGCCTTGCCGAGGAGTATCACGACGACTATGAGGAGGAGGTCCCGGCAGCGGGGCGGGCGGGACCCGAGTCTGAGATAGAGGACCGCTACCGCGAGCGCCCCAACGTGCGCCGCCTGCGCCGTCGCCGCGATGAGTACGAGGACATCTTCGCGGACGATGACTCGCCTGAGCCGCGCTCGGCGCGCGGACGCGCGACCACCGTGTTGAAGCCCGTCGGCGGGCGCAACGGTGACGTCCAGGTGCATCTGGTCGTGCCCAAGTCCTTCAACGACGCGCAGCAGATCGCGGACAAGTTCAAGGACTCGATTCCCGTGATCCTCAACCTGCAGAACTCCGAAACGGATCTCTCCAAGCGTCTGATCGACTTCGCCTCCGGGCTCACCTACGCGCTCGACGGCGGCATGCAGCGGATCGCGGACAAGGTCTTCATGCTCACCCCTCGCAACGTCGAGATCTCCGCCGAGGAGCGAGCAAGGCTAATCGAGAAGGGCTTTTTCAATCAGTCCTGAGGCGCGATAGCCGGCGTCTGTCGGCGTCCTCGGTCGCTCGTGTGCAGAGCACACTTCGCTCCCTGCGTCCTGGACAGACTTGACTCTCGCACCTCAGGCGCGCGCAGACCGATACATGCCGACCGCTAGCCTGAGGCTCTCATGCAGATAGGACTTATCGGTTGCGGGAACATGGCTCGAGCGCTTGCGCGCGGATGGGGCAGCCCGGTGGTGTGCTCAGACCCGGTGGCCGAGCGTGCGCGCAGCCTTGCTGCGGAGGTCGGGGGGGAGGCGCTGGCGAGCAACGCCGAGGTCGCCGAGCGCGCCGATCTGCTCGTGCTCTGCCATAAGCCCGCGCAGCTGCAGGCGGTCGCGGCCGAAGTCGCGCTACAGGCCACGGCGGTCGCCTCGATCCTGGCGGCCACGCCGCTCGCGGCCCTGCATGAGGCATACCCCGGCAAAGTGGTCTACCGCTTCATCCCTTCGCTGCCTGTCGAGGTGCGCGAGGGCGCGGTAGTGCAGGCCGCATCGCCCCCGCAAGACGCCGCGCTCGACAAGGAAGTGGGCGAGCTGTTCGCGAGCCTTGGCACGCTTGTGGTGCTCGATGACTCGCTCGTGGACGTGGCGATGGGGCTGATGTCCTGCGCGCCCGCCTACGTGGCGCTCGTGGCCGAGGCGCAGATCGACGCTGGTGTGCGTAAGGGGATCCCCGCAGCACAGGGTGCCGAGCTGGTCGTGCAGACGCTGAGCGGTACCGCCGAGCTATTGCGCCAGCGCGGCAACGACACGATGGCGATCCGCCGCGAGGTGACCTCGCCCGGCGGCCTCACCGCCCGGGGCCTGGATGCGCTCGAGCGTGGCGGGCTGCGCGCGGCCTTCAGCGACGCGCTCGATGCGGTGCTCGGGGAGGATTAGATGCTGCTGCTCGCCACCGCTCGCACGCAGATCGCGGACTTCATCTCCGCAGCGATCTACGTCTATACGCTGCTGATCATCCTGCACATCGTTGTGCAGCTGCTGCTCTCCGCGGGCGTGCGCCCGCCTTACTCGCGCACGACCGATGCGATCCTCGGCTTCCTGCGCGACGTCTGCGAACCCTTCCTGCGCCTCTTCCGGCGCGTGCTGCCCTCCTTCGGCGGCTTTGACTTCAGCCCGATCCTCGCGATCCTCACGCTCTCGATCATCAACAACGTCGTGGTCGAACGCATCATCCACGGCTGAGCGCCCGATGCGGCGTTTTGTAGAGCGCCCGGAGGGCGCGTGGACGCTGGCGGGGCTCATGACGGCGGCCGTGCTCGCGCTCGATCAACTAGCCAAGCACGCGGTGCGCTCCTCGATCGTGCCCGGCGAAGAGCAGCGCTTCCTACCGGGCGTGCAGCTCGTCAACACACGCAACCACGGCGTCGCCTTCGGCTTCCTGCCGGGGAGCCAGACGCTCGTGACGATCTTGATCGTGCTGGCGCTCCTGGTCCTGCTCGCCTACTTCGCACGCCACACCACGAGGCCAATGATGTGGCTACCAACAGGCATGCTGATCGGCGGTGCGCTCGGCAACATCCTCGATCGGATCCGTGATGGCTCGGTCACGGACTTCATCAAGCTGCCGCTTGGCTGGCCGCCCTTCAACCTCGCTGACGCCTCGATCACGCTCGGCATCCTGCTTCTCTTCCTGCTGATCGACAGCTCACGCCGCGCACCGTCCTGATGGGGGAGCCCTTCACGATCGCCTACCAGGACGAGCACCTGCTCGTCGTCGACAAGGGCTCCGGCGTGGTCGTACATCCGGCTCGCGGGCATCGCGAGAACACGCTCGCGCAGCTGCTCGCACCAATGCTCGCGGGCGGCGAGGCAGAGCGCGCGGGCATCGTGCACCGGCTTGACCGCGACACCTCGGGGCTGCTCGTGGTCTCGCGCTCAGAGGAGACGCACGGGCTGCTGCAGAAAGCGATCTCCGAGCGCAAGGTCGAGCGCGAGTACCTGGCGCTCGTCGACGGGCGCCCGCCGGCGCGGTCAGGAACAATCGAGGCGCCGATCGGACGCGATCCGCGGGTGCGCACGAGGATGGCCGTGGGGGGCACCTCGCCGCGCGAGGCGCGCACGCACTTCACGCTCGAGCGCGCGCTGCCGGAGATGACGCTCCTGCGCCTGCGCCTGGACACCGGTCGCACGCACCAGATCCGCGTGCACCTGCAGGCGATCGGGCATCCCGTCACCGGCGACCCCGAGTATGGGATCCCAGGACGCCTGGGGCTCGAGCGCCAGTTCCTGCACGCCACACGTCTGGCCTTCGTTCACCCGATCACGGGCGAGCCGATCGAGGTGATCTCGCCGCTGCCCAGCGACCTGCAAGCGGCGCTGGCCAAGGCCGAACAGCTATCCTGATGCCTCAATTCGAACTTCTACCCGCGCGGTAGTGGATCGCGGCCCTGCCCGGAGAGGGCGACCATCGGTCGCCGGCCCCGGGTCCGCACCATCCGCGCGGACTTACAACGCATACATATCAAGGGAGTAGCCCGTGGCTGACGTTGGCATCGCGGAGCTGCTGGAGGCCGGCGTTCATTTCGGCCATCAGACGCGCCGCTGGAACCCCAAGATGCGCCGCTTTATTCATGGCGAGCGCGGTGGCATCTACATCATCGATCTGCTGAAGACCTCTTCAGCGCTCGTGCAGGCTCAGGAGTTTGCAAGCGCGCTCGCGCACCGTGGCGGCACGGTGCTGTTCGTGGGCACCAAGAAGCAGGCGCGCGACACGATCAGGGACGTCGCCGAAGCGGCCGACATGCCCTTCGTCAATCACCGCTGGCTCGGTGGGCTGCTGACAAACTTCCAGACGATCAACCAGCGCATTCGCCGCCTGCACGACCTCGAACGCTATGAGGCCGAGGGCCAGCTGGCGCTCTTGCCGACGCGTGAGCGGATGGCCGCACAGGCCGATCTGGAGAAGCTGCGCGCAAACCTTGGCGGCGTCAAGAACATGCAGCGCGTGCCGGACGCGATGTTCGTGATCGACCTCAAGACCGAGGAGATCGCGGTCAAAGAGGCCCGGCGCCTGCGCATCCCGATCATCGGCCTGGTTGACACCAACTGCGACCCCGACGGCATCGACTTCGTGGTGCCAGGCAACGACGACGCGATCCGCTCCTGCGCGCTGATCACGCAGGCGATCGGTCAGGTCGTCTCCGAAGGTCACTCGATCTTCCGCGCCGAGGAGGAACGCGCACGCAAGGAGGCTGAAGAGAAAGCCCGCATCGAGGCCGAAGCCCGCGCCAAGCGCGAAGCCGAGGAACAGGCCAAGCGCGAGGCTGAGGAGCAGGCCAAGAAAGAAGCCGAGGAGAAGGCCGCAAGCGAGGCCGCCGCACGGGCTGCAGCAGCCGCGGCCGCAGAGGCCCCGGCAACCCCAGCGGCTCAGGCTCCCGAGACCCCAGCGCCGAGCGCCCCGGAGGCTCCTGCGCCGGTAGTTGAGACACCCGCGCCGGTGGTTGAGGCCCCTGCGCCAGTGGTTGAGACACCCGCGCCGGTGGTAGACCCGCCGGCCACAGCAGAGCCGGCCACCGCAGAGCCTGCCGCAGAGGAGACCGAGGCGGCGCCACCAGCCGAGGTGCAGTCGGCACCCGCAGCAACGACCGAGCAAGCGAACACGGAGACTGGTGCAGCATGAGCACAGTTGAGATCGGAGCAAAAGACGTCAAGGCGCTACGCGAGCGCACGGGCGCGGGGATGATGGACTGCAAGAAAGCCCTGACCGAGGCTGAGGGCGACATCGAGAAGGCGATCGAGATCCTGCGCGTTAAGCAGGGCAAGAAGATCCAGGATCTCGGCGAGCGCGCGGCCACGGAGGGGACGATTCAGGCATATGTGCACGCGGGCTCAAAGGTGGGTGTGCTGATCGAGGTCGACTGCAACACGGACTTCGTGGCGAAGAATGAGGACTTCACGGGCTTTGCGCGGGAGGTGGCGATGCAGATCGCAGCCAGCCCGACGGTCAAATACGTCAGCCGCGAGGATGTGCCCGCCGAGCAGCGCGAAGCCGAGGCGCGGATCTATGAGCAGGAGGCAGCTGAGAAGCCCGAGAACGTGCGCGAGAAAATCGTGGCGGGCAAGCTCGACTCATGGCTTGAGACGATCGTGCTGCTCGAGCAGGAGATGCACAACCCCAAGTTCGAGGGCAAGACGGTTCAACAGCTGCGCGACGAGCTCACGGCGACGACCGGCGAGAACGTCGTCATACGCCGCTTCGTGCGCTTCGCGATCGGCCAGTAGCCCGTGGACGCTGTCCACGACCCTCTAATCAGGACGGGATAGGCTGCGGGCGATGGCCGCCGCCTTCAAACGCATACTGCTAAAGCTCTCCGGCGAGGCCCTGATGGGGGAGCTCGACTACGGCACCGACCCCGAGCGGGTCGCCGCGGTGGCGCGTCAGGTCGCCGCAGTGCGCGACCAAGGGGTTGAGGTCGCGATCGTGGTCGGCGCGGGCAATATCTACCGCGGCATGAAGGGCGCCGCGGCGGGTATGGACCGTGCGACGGCGGACTACATGGGGATGCTCGCGACGGTGCTCAACGCGCTGCCGCTGCAGGACGCGCTGGAGAAGACGGGCACGAACACACGCGTGCAATCGGCGCTTGGCGTCTCTGAGATCGCCGAGCCTTACATCCGCCGGCGCGCGATGCGACATCTAGAGAAGGGTCGCGTGGTGATTTTCGCGGCGGGGACCGGCAACCCGTTCTTCACAACCGACACAGCTGCTGCGCTGCGCGCGGCGGAGATCCACGCGGAGATCATCCTGATGGCCAAGAACGGCGTTGAGGGTGTCTACACGGCCGATCCCGCGCTCGATCCCACGGCGGAGTTCATTCCCGAGATCACACACATGGAGGCGATCGAGCGACGTTTGCGCGTGATGGACTCAACGGCGCTGGCGCTGTGCATGGACAACGGCATGCCACTGAACGTCTTCAACATGGATGACGAGAGCAGCCTGGCGCAGATAATCTCAGGCAAGCGCGTGGGCACGCTTGTAACGACAGCCGGAGGAGATGGCGATGGCCGCTGAGAATCTGATCGACGAACTTCTGCAGGACGCGGGCGAGCGCATGGGCAAATCGGTCGAGACCGCGCAGCATGAGTTCTCGACGGTCCGCACCGGGCGTGCGAGCCCGCAGTTGCTTGACCGCGTAGTGGTCGACTACTACGGCGCGATGACACCGCTGAACCAGCTCGCCACGATCTCCGTTCCCGAAGCGCGGCTGCTGACGGTGCAGCCCTATGACAAGTCCTCGATCAAGGCGATCGAGAAGGCGATCAACGAGTCCGATATCGGCCTCTCGCCCTCCAACGATGGCAACGTCGTGCGCCTGGTCGTGCCCGAGCTGACCGAAGAGCGCCGCCGCGACCTGGTCAAGATCGTGCGCAACCTCGCCGAGGAGGGGCGCGTGGCGATCCGCAACGTGCGTCGCGACACGATGCAACACCTACGTGAGCTGAAGGCCGAGGGAGAAGCCTCATCTGATGATGAGCACCGCGCGGAGATCGAGCTGCAGAAGCTGACCGATGGGCGCGTCGGCGAACTCGACAGTGTGCTCAAGACCAAGGAAGAGGAGATCCTCGAAGTCTGATGACAGGTGCCGAGGAACGGGCCTCGGCGGCCGGTCTGCAGTCGGCTGGTTCTCAGGCCAGGTACGTTGCGGTCATCACCGATGGCAACGGACGCTGGGCCCGCAAACGTGAGCTGCCCGTGAACGACGGTCATAGTGCCGGCGCGGACACGGTTAAGGCGCGACTACGCGATGCAGCTGAGCTCGGCATCGAGGAGTTCACGGTCTACTCCTTCTCGACCGAGAACTGGGCTCGTCCACCGACCGAGGTGCAGGGTCTGATGGAGATGTTCTCGCACAGGATCGCCAGCGAGACCCCCGAGCTCCACGCGGAGGGCGTGCGTATGCGCTTCATCGGCCGCCGCGAGGGCATCGGCGAGCAGCTCAGCGAGCAGATGCGCTGGGCCGAAGAGATGACCGCCGCCAACTCCCGGATCACGATGTTCGTGGCCTTCAACTACGGCGGCCGCGCCGAGATCCTCGACGCGGCCAGGCGCTTTACGGGCACGACCGAGGAGGAGTTTCGTGCCTGCCTCTACGCGCCCGAGATGCACGACCCGGATCTGATCATCCGCACGAGCGGCGAGCGACGCCTGTCGAACTACTTGCTCTGGCAGTCGGCCTACTCCGAGCTGATATTCCGCGAGGAGCTGTGGCCCGACTTCAGCCGCACCGCGCTCGAAGAGTCGCTCGCGGAGTATGCAGAGCGCCGGCGCCGCTTCGGCGGGAGGTGATCGGGACCTGATGGCCAGCGGAGCGCAGCGCCCGCCCGGTGCCCGCCGTCGGCGTCCGGTGCGCGAGAGCGAGGATCGCAGCCGCCGGGCTAGCGCCCGGGCTGGCCGGCGCTCCGCAGCGCCCAAACAGCGCTCGGATCTGAGTGCACGCGCGATTACCGCGATCCCGGCGATCGCGGTCGCGCTGTTCCTCGTGATCGAAGGCGGGCTGATCTTCACGCTCGGCGTGCTCGCGCTCGGCGCTGTCTGCATGCACGAGCTCTATGGCATGTATGAGCGCGCGCGTCCGGTGCGCCTGGCGGGGCTGCTCGCGCTCGTGGGGCTGCTACTAGCGGCCCTTTACGGTGACCAGTTCCAGGTCCTGCTCGTCGCTGTGGCGGCGCTGCCGCTGTGCTTCGGACTGACCCTGCTGCAGCCGCGCCCCTCGGTCGGTGCGATCGCGATAACGCTGCTCGGCGTCTACTGGATCGGTTTCGCGCTCGCGCACGCGGTGCTGCTACGCGGCCTGCCGCACGGCCTCGGGATCGTGATCGATGTGCTCGTGGGGACCTTCCTCGGCGACACCGGCGCCTACCTCGGCGGGCGCATGTTCGGGCGCCGCCCGCTCGCACCCACGATCTCGCCAAACAAGACCGTCGAGGGTCTTGCGATCGGGATGCTCTGCGCGATTCTCGGCGTGTGGATAGCGGGGCGCTACCAGGAATGGCTGCCGGGCACCCACGCGCTCGTGCTGGGGCTCGGCGTAGCGCTGGCGGCGCCGATCGGCGATCTGTTTGAGTCCTTCGTCAAGCGTGAGGCCCACACGAAGGACTCAGGGGGACTCTTCGGCCCACACGGTGGCGCGCTGGACCGCCTCGACGCGGTGCTCTTCAGCTGCGTCGTTGGCTACTACGTGTGGGCGGCCTACGTGCACTGAGTGACGCTCGCGTAGGGGTATTCGGAGTACTGTCGCTCAACATTCAGAGAGGGGGAACTGCAGTGAACGCAGATGACGATCAGCGCGCCGACGACCTCGAGCGTGTTCTAGACGAAGGTGCGCTCGCGCGCGCGATCAAGATGGTCGGACGATGGTCGAGCGCACATGCAGGCATCGCGATGAACGAGGTCCAGGCTCGCAACAACGCGCATAGGACAGCGGCCGCAGGTAGCTCGACGGACCCATCGAACTTCACGCGCCGCGACGAGGAGCTCGCGCAGCTGCGAGTCGCCATCGAGGTCTGAGAGCCCGACAAGAGGCTTTCAGCGGTCCGTCCGTCCACCGGCCTAGACAACACGCACACTCGGCGTGTAGCGTTCTCACAGGAGTCGAGGGAATCCAAGACGATGAGTGGGAGGGATCATGGAGCGAGTGCATGACCGCGCGGGCACCTGTGCGCATCTCAAAGGCCTCACGCGACGCGCGCTGCTGCTCGCACTGCTGAGCACATCGGTCCTGGCGATCTCAGCTACCAGCGCCTCCGCGCTGATCGTCAAGCTCGCCAGCGGCAAGAGCATCAGCTACCAGCCGCTGCGCGGCGTCCGCGCAGCAAGCACCAGCGCCCAGAGCCTCGTGCAGCCGTTCGCCGGAGGCAACCTCATCTATCACGGCGGGCCGGTGATGACCTCAAACACGAACTACACCTTCTACTGGGCGCCGAGTGGCTCGCCTGAATATGCCGCCGGCTACCAGGCAGGCGTGAACAAGTACCTCGAAGACCTCGCGCATGACAGCGGCGGCAACCAGAACGTCGACTCAGTCGCCGTTCAGTTCACGAACTCGGGCGGCGAACCGGCCGCCTACAACTCGCACTTCGCCGGCCAGATCATCGACACCACGCCCTACCCGAAAAGCGGCTGCAAAGCAGCGCCGATCTGCCTCACCGACACGCAGATCCAAGCCGAGATCGCAAGCTATGTAAAAGCGCACGGCCTGCCCCAGGACCTCACGCACGAGTACTTCCTGCTGACGCCGCCCGGCGTCGAATCGTGCTTCAACTCAGCCGGCACCGAATGCTCAGCGGGTACCACGAATGCCGCCTTCTGCGCCTACCACGGCGCGATCGCGGCCACAGGCGGGCCGATCGTCTACGCCAACGACCCCTATGTGGTCGGTATCTCTGGCTGTGACTCCAGCGAACACCCCAACAACAGCCCCTCCGACGCGGCGCTCCTGGGCGGGCTCAGCCACGAGCACAACGAGTCGATCACCGACCCCGAACTAAACGCCTGGTATGGGTCCGAAGGCGCCGAGAACGGCGACAAATGCCGCACGTTCCTCGATTCGAGCGAATACGGCGCCCCGCTCGGCACCGCACCCGACGGCTCGCGCTACAACCAGCTGATCAACGGTGCCGAGTACTGGTATCAGCAGGAGTGGAGCAACGAAGGCTCTACCTGCAAGCAGCGCACAGGCACCTCGCTGGTCACGCCGACGGTCACGAAACTCTCACCCAAAGCCGGCCTCGCGGTCGGTGGCACGTCGGTCACGATCACGGGCACGGGCTTCACCGGCGCCTCGGCGGTCAGCTTCGGATCGACCGCGGCCGCAAGCTTCAAAGTCAACTCGTCGACCTCGATCACGGCAGTCTCGCCTGCGGGGACCTCGGGCTATGCGGACGTCACGGTCACCGTGCCCGGCGGCACGAGCGCAACCTCGAGCGCTGACCTGTTCAAATACAAACCGCCCACGATCAGCGGCGTGAGCCCCAACAGCGGCACCAAAGCGGGCGGCACGAGCGTGACGATCAGCGGTAGCGGCTTCGCGCTCGGCGCGGCGACCACGATCAAATTCTCCTCCGGCCTGGCGACGGGCGTCAACTGCACCTCGACGCGCAAATGCACGGCGCTCTCGCCCTCACGCCCGAAAACGGGCGTGCTTGACGTCAAAGCCACGGCCAACGGCTACAGCAGCCCGAAAAGCATCCCCGCGGACCAGTTCACCTATTTCTAGGCCGAGCTCCTGAAGCCCGTGGGCTGAGCGCGCGCCGCCTATGATCGGCGCATGAAGCGGCTGCTGATCCTCGGTTCGACCGGCTCGATCGGGAGACAGGCACTCGACGTGTGCAGTCGCAGCTCGGAGTTCGAGCTGGTCGGGCTTTCAGCCGAGCGCTCATGGGAGGGACTGATCGAGCAGGCCGGCGCCCACGGTGTCATGCAGATCGCGCTCGCCGACGAGGACGCGGCCGCGCGAGCCTCAGAGGCCTGGACCGACGGACGCGTACTGGGCGGCGCCGAGGGGCTCGTGCGGCTGGTCGTCGAGTCCGGCGCCGAACTGGTCCTCAACGCGCTCGTCGGCTCGGCCGGTCTCGGCCCGACGGTGGCGACGCTCGGCGAGGGCATTGACCTGGCGCTCGCCAACAAGGAGTCCTTGGTCGTGGGTGGCGAGCTCGTGACCGCTCTGGCGGAGGCGACCGGAGCGCGGATCATCCCCGTGGACTCCGAGCACGCGGCCCTGCATCAACTGCTCGCGCATCAGCCGGCTGGCGCCGTGGAGCGGATGACGATCACCGCCAGCGGCGGCCCCTTCCGCGGCCGCAGCCGCGAGGAGCTACAGGATGTGAGCGTCAGCGAGGCGCTTGCGCATCCAACCTGGGCGATGGGCGGCAAGATCACGATCGACTCGGCGACGCTGATGAATAAGGGCTTGGAGGTGATGGAGGCCCATCACCTGTTCGGCACGCCCTATGAGCGGATCGATGTGGTCGTGCACCCGCAGTCGCTGATCCACGGGATCGTGCAACTGGCCGACGGCGCGATGCTCGCGCATCTCGGACCGCACGACATGCGCATCGCGATCGCCTACGCGCTGCACGGCGGCGAAAGCACCGCGCTGACGGCCGGCTCGGGTGGGGCTCTCCGCGGCCCTGTGACACAGCCGGTCGTGCCGCTCGATCTGCCTACGCTCGGCGCGCTGACGTTCGAGCCGGTCGATCTCGAAGCATTTCCCTGCCTGCGCATCGCCCGCGAGGCCGCACGGGCGGGAGGGACCGCACCGTGCGTGTTGAACGCAGCCAACGAGATCGCAGTTCACGCCTTCCTCGAGGGACGCCTGCGCTTCCTCGAGATCCCGGCGGTGATCGAGCAGGCCCTTGAAGAGCTCGGCAGCGAGCCGGTCAACTCCTTCGAGTCGCTATATGAGGCCGACAGGCAGGCGCGCGAGCTCGCGGGGGAGACCGTCGCCGCACTCAGCTGAGGCGGAGTGTTGAAAGGCAACTGTCGGGAGCTCACGAGCAGCCTGCCAGACTGAAGGCGTGAGCTGGGTCCTGACACTCCTCGGCATCGTGGCGCTGATCGTGCTGCACGAGCTCGGGCACTTCGCGGTGGCGAAGGCTGTGGGCATGCGCGTAGAGCGCTTCTCGCTGTTCTTCCCGCCAACGCTCTTCCGCATCAAACGCGGCGAGACGGAGTATGCGATCGGCGCGATCCCCGCGGGCGGCTACGTGAAGATCACGGGCATGAACCCCGAGGAGCTGAACGACCTCGAGCCGGAGGTACATCGCCGCGCCTACTACAGCCAGGCACCCTGGAAGCGGATCGCGGTGATCCTCGCGGGCCCCGGCGTCAACATCCTGATCGCCTTTCTGATCTTCTGGGCGATCCTGCTCTCGGGCAACGTCAACGGGCACATCACGCTCACGAACCTCGACCCCGCGGTTCCCGCAGTGAAGACGACCAACTCGGTGCTGGCTATTGAAAAGGGTGCTCCCGCGGACGGTGTGCTGCGTGTGGGTGACAAGATCGTCGCGGTCGACGGCAAGCCAGCAACGATCGCCTCGGCCAGGGAACGCATCGCGGCACACAGTTGCTCTGGCACCCCGACCAAGGGCTGCCGTGCAGCAAGTCCCGTGCAGGTCACGGTGCTGCGCGATGGACACCGGGTGAGCCTCCAGGTCTACCCGCGCTACAACCCGGAAGCCAAGCGCATGCTGATCGGCTTCGGCTTCGGCTCGCCAAAGAGCTTCGGCGTGTTCTCCGCGGCGGGGGCTGCGCTGAGTGAGATGTGGCACACGACTACCGGCACGATCACGGGTTTCGGGCGCGCGCTGACCCAGTCCAAGGCGCGGGGCGAAGTCTCGAGCATCGTCGGCATCACTCAAGACGCTCACGAAACCGTCGTGGCGGGCGGCGGCTACGCGTTCGTGTTCCTCGGCTTTCTCTCGCTGATCCTCGCGGTCATCAACCTCTTCCCGTTCCTGCCGCTCGACGGCGGGCACGTGCTGTGGTCGCTGGCCGAGAAGCTGCGCGGCAAGCGCATCTCGCTGCTGGCGATGTATCGCTTTAGCTCGGTCGGGATCGTGCTCTTGCTGTTCCTCGTGATCAACGGCGTCAGCAACGACATCAGCCGCCTTGACGCCGGCTGCACGCAGACCCAGCTCTTCACGAGCCCTGCGAAGCGCTCGGCGCGGACGGGGCCGAACAGCGCTTCGATCTCAGCGCGCCGCAGCAGCGCGATCTCTTCCCAGGCGCCAGCCGCCCCCAGGCGCCAGTAGCGCCGGCGCAGCGCGACCGGAAGCCAGTGCGCGAAGGGCAGCAGCGCATGTGGCTCGATCGGGAACGAATAGGCGGGGGTCTGTACGTACCAGCCGCGCCCCACACGGCGCACCTCCTTGGCGAAGGCACGACGACGCTCTCGCGGTACGTGCTCGATCACGCTCGAGCAGTAGACGAGATCGAACTCTTGATCGGCGAAGGGCAGACCCCAGCGGCGTCGGCACGCACAAACGGACCGGGGTAGTCGGGGCGCTCGCGCAGATCGACGCCGGTGATGTCGAGCTCCGGCTCAAGGCCGCGCAGACCGAGGGCGCCGCAGCCGACATCGAGGACTCTCGCGCCCGGTCTGAGCGCTGTGAGAGCAAAGAGTCGCTCGTGGCGACGGGCACGGGCACGAGCGGCCAGAGGCGCAGCCAGACGCCCCAAGGGGCCGCGGGCGGTGGTGTATACCTCGTGCATCTAGAATCAGCCTATGTCCTCTGAGCGGCAGATCCACGTGGGCCCTGTGCCCGTCGGCGGCGGCGCGCCCGTGGCGGTGCAGACGATGACGAAGACCGAGACCGCGAACCTGGCGGCGACGATGGATCAGATCCTCACGGTCGCCGAGGCGGGCGCTGACATCGTGCGCGTGGCGGTGCCGCGCGAGCAGGATGTGGAGGCGCTGAAGACGATCGTCGAGCGATCACCGATCCCGATCATCGCGGACATCCACTTCAACCACACGCTCGCGCTGAAGGCGATCGAAGCGGGGGCGCACTGCGTAAGGCTGAACCCCGGCAATATCGGCGGCCCTGAGAAGGTCGCCGAGGTGATCGCGCTCGCCAAGCAGCACGGCACGCCACTGCGGGTGGGCGTAAACTCTGGCTCGCTGCCGAAGCACCTGCGCCAGCTCGAGTACGACAACCCCGTCGAGGCGCTCGTGACGGCCGCGATCGAGACGGTCGAGCTGATGGAGAGCCTCGATTTTGAGAACTTCAAGGTCTCGATGAAGTCGACCTCGGTGCCCAACACGATCGCCTCCAACCGCATGCTCGCGGAGCGCATCCCCTATCCGCTGCATCTAGGCGTCACCGAGGCCGGCACGAAGTGGTCGGGCTCGCTGAAGTCCGCGGTTGGCCTGGGGACGCTGCTGGCAGACGGCATCGGCGACACGATTCGCATCTCGCTCTCGACCTTCCACGCCGAGGAAGAGGTCAAGGTCGCCTGGGAGATCCTCAAGGCGCTGAAGCTGCGCGAGCGCGGCCCGGTGCTGATCGCCTGCCCGACGTGCGGGCGGCTGCAGTTCGATATGGACCGCGTCGTGGTCGAAGTCGAGCAGCGCCTGGAAGCCTACGAGGACCCCGTTGAGGTCTCGGTGCTCGGCTGCGCGGTGAACGGCATCGGCGAGGCGCGCCACGCGGATTTCGGCATCACCGGGGCCAAGGACATGGGCATGATCTACTCCAAGGGCGAGCCGCTGAAGAAGGTGCCCACCGAGCAGCTCGTCGATGAGCTCTTCAAGGAGATCGACCGCTACTACGCGGCCGGCAAGAAAGTAGAGCGCGACGAGACCGCCGCCGCCGAGGCGCGCGCCTGGCTGGCTGAGAACGAGGATGAGACGGCAATGACGCCCGAGCGGATCGCCGCGCTCGAGGCTGCTGCGGCTGAGAACGATGAAATGGCTGGCGCGGTGCTCGAGTCGATGCTCATCGGCGACGGCCCGGTCGCGCCCGCTGCCGAGGCGGCGGTTGAGATGGACGAGGCGGTTTCGCCCGTCGCCGGCCGGCGCTTCTCACGTACCTGAAGCGCCCCGGGAGATCAGCTGACGTGACGAGGCGCTCATCTGCCCCCTCGCATTGTGCGAGAGGGCAGCGAGAGCAGCGAAAGGGTAAGTCGATTCAGGAAGCCGCGCTGAAGCGCTCTGCGACCTTGCCCCAGTCGACGACGTTCCACCACGCATCGAGGTAGTCGGGGCGACGGTTCTGGTACTTCAGGTAGTAGGCGTGCTCCCAAACGTCGACGCCGAGCAGTGGCGTCTTGCCGTCGGAGATCGGGTTGTCCTGGTTGGCCGAGCCGACAACCGCGAGACCCGAGCCGTCGTGCACGAGCCAGGACCAACCCGAGCCGAACTGGTTGATGCCCGTTTCCTTGAGCTTGGCCTGGAAGTCAGCGAAGGAGCCGAAGGCAGAGCTGATCGCGTCAGCCAGCGCTCCGCTGGGCTCGCCGCCGGATTGATCCCCGCCCGCCCTCATGCTCTCCCAGAAGAGCGTGTGGTTGTAATGGCCGCCGCCGTTGTTTTTGACGGGGCCTTTCTTCTCGCCAAGGCTGTCGAGGTTCTTCAGAACCTCCTCAACGGGCTTGTCGGCCCACTCGGTGCCCTCGAGCGCGGCGTTGGCCTTGTCCACGTAAGCCTGGTGGTGCTTATCGTGGTGGACTTCCATCGTCGCCTGGTCGATGTGCGGCTCAAGTGCGTCGTAGGCGTAGGGAAGCGGTGGTACGGAATAGGCCATATGGAGGCTCCTTGTCTGGTCTGATTCGAAGATCTTTACCTGCTCGCTGTTCTATCAGAGGGCGCCTTCGAGGTTGTAATGCGTATACGCTCGACGCCCATGAAGGAGCGGAGCGCGAGCACTCCCGGAGTCCCGCGCCTGACCGTCAGGCGCCTGTTCGGCCTGGATCGCTCCGGTCCACCGCCACCGCAGACGCAGGCCGGGGAACCGCTGCGTCCCTGGACGATCCCCAACACGATCGGCTTCTTTCGTCTGGCGCTGATCCCCGTCTTCCTGATCGTCGCCCTCTCAAGCCAGGACGGCACGGGGGCGCTCCCGGCAACACTCTTCGCGGTGATCGGCTGGGGCGACTATGCCGACGGGATCGCGGCCCGGGTAACCCGCCAGTACAGCCGCCTGGGAGCGCTGATGGACCCGGTCACCGATCGCCTGCTGATTGTCTCCGGCGTCGTGGTCAGCTGGGACTTCCGGCTGCTGCCGCGCTGGGCGCTAGCGGTGCTCGCGGTGCGTGAGCTCGCGATGCTGGTGCTCGGCCGCTACGCGTTGAACCACGGCGTGGAGCTGCGCATCAACTGGCCCGGTCGGCTCGCGGTAGCGCCGGTGATGGGCTCCTTCTTCTTTGCGATGTGCGCGCTACAGGGCTTCGGCGAAGTGCTCCTCTACATCGGCCTCACGATGGCTTTGTGTGCGACCGTGCTCTATGTGCGCTCGAGCCTTCAGCAGCTACGCCCGGGCGCAGCCCCCTAGCCTCAAGCTCAACCTGACAGTTTGGTCTATACTGGCCGCTCTGGCCGGCAGCGCGGGCACCCGCAAGCGCCCTGGCACAAGTCCGCGAGAGGAGAGGCCACATGGACGAGACGTTTCCGGATCTCGGCTCACTGACGGATCTCGAACTGAAAGACGTGATTCGCCAGCTCACCGAGGAGGAGACCGAGATCTCCTACAGGCGCAGGATCCTGCACGGCAAGATCGACATCCTGCGCGCGGAGCTCGTCAACCGCCTGCGCCACAAGCACGACGACGGCGAGATCATGATCACCGGCGAGGATGTGCAGAAGCTCACCGACATCCTCGCGCACCGTCAGCCGGAGGACGCGGAGTGAGATCCCCGCGCCGCGCGGCCGGGGTTTAGGGAAAGGCGCTTCACCCGCATGGCCCTGCACTGCACCGAGTGCGGCTTCGTCAACGGCGAGGGCGCCAACTACTGCCAGCGCTGTGGCGCCCTGATCGAACGCGCCGAGGTACCCGGCGGGATCTCAAGCGATCCGATCACCGCGACCTACCGCATCGATGAGGCCGGCGAGCTGGTCCCGGTCGAGATGAGCGAGGTCACCGCGCGCGGGCCGGCGCTCGTGATCCGTGCGGGCGGCGGACGTGTGGGGGAGAGCTTCCTGCTCGCGGGTGAGCGCATGAGCATCGGGCGGCGTCCGGACTCCGAGGTGTTCCTCGACGATGTGACCGTCTCACGCGACCACGCTCTGCTGATCGCTCGTGGCGGGGACTGGTATCTCGATGACTGCGGTTCGCTCAACGGCACCTACGTCAATCGTGCACGGATCGAGTCCCATCGCCTCCAGGAGGGCGATGAGGTGCAGATCGGCAAGTACAAGCTCACCTTCCACGCGCGCTGATGGCAACCCAGGCCACCCCCGCGGACAGTGATGGCCTGGAGCTCGAGATCACCGGCCATGAGCCGGGCGCGCATGGCCAGCTGACCAAGCGTCAGAAGTCGCTGACGATCGGCGCGGTCTGCAAGGCGCTCGCCCAGGAGTTCCCGGACATCTCGATCTCGAAGATCCGCTACCTCGAGGATCAAAAGCTGCTCACACCCCGACGCACCCCCGGCGGCTACCGCCTCTACACCCAAGGCGACGTGGCGCGCCTGCGCACGATCTTGCGCATGCAGCGCGATGAGTTTCTGCCACTGCGCGTGATCCGCCAAGAGCTTGCGGCGGGACGGTCCGGGGAGGCCACCGCGCCCGCGCCGGGACGCGTTGCGCGTGATGGAGCGCGGCCCTGGCGCGCGAGCGTCAGCGTGCGCGAGGCGACCGGTGCGCTCTACTCACTCGAGGATGTGCTCGAGGAGACCAAGGCCGAGGCCAAGCTCGTGCGCGAGCTCGAAGAGTACGGCGTCGTTAAGGGTGAGCTGCGTAGCGGCGTGCGCTACTTCGACGAGACCGAGCGCGAGATCATCGCCGCGGTCGCCGAGCTCGCGCGCTATGGCGTCGGCGGGCGCAACCTGCGCGTCTTTCGCTCCTCGGCCGACCGTGAGGCCAACCTGCTGCAGCAGATTCTTGCCCCGGCGTTGCGTTCGCGCAACCCCGAGCGCCGCAAGGAGGCCGTCGAGGCGCTCGAGAACCTCGCGGCCGTCGCCACCCACCTGAAGCACCTCCTGCTCATTCGCGACCTGCGCAAGATCGTTCGCTGAGTCGATGACCGCCGCGCCGCCTGAGCTGCGCTCGCTGATCCGCGACATCCCCGACTTCCCCAGCGCGGGCATCCTCTTCAAGGACATCACGCCGCTCTTGGCCAACGCAGCGGCGCTTGCCGAGGCGGTACGCCTACTGGCCGAGCACGCCCGTCCGCTCGATGTTGAGTACGTGCTCGCGGCCGAGGCCCGCGGCTTTCTGCTCGGACCCGCGCTCGCGCTCGAGCTCGGCGCGGGCTTCGTGCTCGCGCGCAAGCCCGGCAAGCTCCCCTATGAGACCGTCAGCGCCGAGTACCTGCTCGAGTACGGCAGCGACCAGCTCGAGTTGCACAGCGACGCCTTCGCGAGCGGCGGGCGCGTGCTGGTACACGACGATCTGCTCGCTACGGGCGGCACCGCGGCTGCGCTCTGCGACCTCGTTGCGCAGCTCGGCGGCGAGGTTGTGGGCTGCAACTTCCTCGTCGAGCTCGCCTTCCTCGCGGGGCGCGAGCGACTCGCGGGGCGCGATGTCCACGCGCTGCTCAGCTACGAGTCCTAGGCTCAGTGCTCTTGCCGACCGCACGTCGCAGCCGCCCGATCGCCGCCCCCGCCCACGAGCTGTGGGCGATCGTCGGCGACCCGCACCATCTGCCACGCTGGTGGCCGCGCGTCGAGCGCGTCGAGGATGTGATCGCGGGAACCTTCACCGAGGTGATGCGCACCCGCAAGGGCAGGGTCGTGCGCGCAGACTTCGAGCTTGGCCGCCGCGATGAGCAGGCGCAGACGCTGAGCTGGTCCCAGCGCGTCGAGGGAACCCCATTCGCGCGCGTGCTCAGCTCCGCAGAGACCGAGGTGAGCCTGCGCGCCCAGCCCGAGACACCCGGGGCACTAGCAGCCGTGACCGAGGTCACGATTGAGCTGCGCCAGACGCTGACGGGCTTCTTCCCGCGCTTTGGCGGGTTCATGGTGCGCCGCGCCGCAGCCGCAACACTCGAGGAGGCGCTGGATGGGCTCGAGCGAATCAGCAGCTGAAGGAGCGCTCCCGCCAGCGATGCGCTGGTGGGGCTGGGGCGACCCCAACCATCCAAACTCGCTGCCCCCGCACGCGCTTGAGTTCCTGCGCGAGACCGTCGGCCTGGCAGCGCAGCCGCGCCCGCCGGTGGCGCTCGGACAGGTCAAGCTCGAACCCTCGACTCTCTCCGAGGCGCAGCTCGCCGAGCTGCAGCAGATCGTCGGTAGCGACGGGCTCGCCGCGAGCCACGAGCAGCGCGTTCTGCACGCCGCTGGCAAGGGCTATCCCGACCTCGTGCGCCTGCGCGCGGGCGAACCCGAGGGCGCGCCCGACGCGATCATCTACCCGCAAAGCCACGAGCAGCTGCGCGCACTGCTCGAACTGTGCGCACGTCGCTCACTAGCGGTCGTGCCCTTCGGCGGCGGCACGAGCGTCGTCGGTGGCGTGGCGCCGATGCGCGGCGCGCACAGCGGCGTGCTCGCGCTTGACATGGCGCGCATGGGCGCTCTGCTGGAGCTCGACCGCGAGTCACGTACCGTGAGCGTGCAGGGCGGCATGCGCGCGCCCGCGCTCGAGCGCCAACTCGCAGGGGAGGGGCTCACGCTCGGACACTTCCCGCAGTCCTTTGAGTTCGTCTCGCTCGGCGGCTGTGCCGCAACGCGCTCGGCCGGACAGGCCTCGAGCGGCTATGGAGCGATCGCGAAGATGATCGGCGGACTGCGCCTGGCGGCGCCCGCTGCCGAGATCAACCTCCCGGCAGTGCCGGCGAGCGCCGCCGGCCCAGACATGCGCGGGCTGCTGGTCGGCTCGGAGGGCACCCTCGGCGTGATCAGCGAGCTCTCCCTACGCGTGCGCGCAGCGCCGCAGGAGCGCATCTACGAAGGTCTCTTCTTCGAGAATCTCGCCGCCGGAGAGCAGGCGCTGCGGACGCTCTCACAGGAGCACGTACTCCCCGACGTGGCGCGCCTCTCCGACGAAGCCGAGACACGCATGTCGCTCGCGCTCGCAGGTAGCGGCGGGCTCAAGGGGCGCGTCGGGCGCGCCTATCTCAGCGCGCGCCGGCTCGGCGGGGGCTGCCTTGCGATCTTCGGCTTTGAGGGCTCCGAGCAGGATGTCGCGCAGCGGCGTTCCCGTGCGCTCGAGCTGGCGCGCGGCTGTGGGGCGGTACGGATTGGCCGCTCGCCCGGGCGGGCATGGTTGAAGGGGCGTTTTGCTGCGCCCTACCTGCGCGATGAGCTGCTCACCCAGGAGGTGATGGTGGAGACGCTCGAGACCGCCGCGCAGTGGTCGCAGCTGCTGCCCACACACGAGCGAGTGGCCACAGCGATCGGCGCAGCGCTTGAGTCCTGTGGCACGCCGGGACTGGTGATGTGCCATATCTCTCACGTCTATGAGACGGGTGCCTCGCTCTACTTCACCTTCATCGCGCGCCAGCGCGAAGATGATCCGCTCGGGCAGTGGGCACAGGTCAAGCAGGCCGCCTCAAACGCGATCGTCGAGTCGGGCGCGACGATCACCCACCATCACGCGGTCGGTCGCGACCATTTGCCCTGGATCGAGCGCGAGCTCGGCGCCGCGAGCTTGCAGGCGCTGCGCGCGGTCAAGCACGAGCTCGACCCAACGGGAATCATGAACCCGGGGAAGCTGCTTGCGCGTTAGCTACCGAGGCCGAAGGCGCCGCGCAGCACCACGCGGCCGGGGTGCGTCGGGTGGCTGCTGGTCTCGCGCGTGAGCAGGATTTCGCGGAACTGGCCTGCGTTCGCGGGCAGCGTCGAGCCACCCGCAAGCTTGTGGCTCTTGCCGACCGCCGGGCTGCGGCTGAGTGCCAAGGCGCTCGTGGGCGAGTTGTAGAGCCAGATCGCGTAGAAGAAGTTGCGCGTCGCGGGCAGATGCTGGGCTTCGATGTAGAAGGCACGCTTGCTTTTTTCGCTGAGCACGGCCACGACCCCGACGCTGCGGCTTTTCGGGTTGGGCGAGTGCAGCGGCAACTGCGCGCTCACGGTCGGCCCGGTTTTGCTCGCCGTGCTCGTCGTTTTCTGTTTGGCGTGGTTTTTAGAGCCGCCGCCCCCAACGAGCAGCACTACAGCGACAATCACCGCTACCAGGATCGCCGCGAGCAACAGCGCTCCGCCCAGGCGCGAGCTCGGCGGAGCAGTGGGCGCAGAGCTGCCAGCTGGAGAGCTTCCAGCGAGAGAGCTGACCCGGCTGCCAGGACCACCCGCAGGAGGGCTGGGGGCAGCAGTCGTCGGCGCGGGCGGGGCGCCAGCCGGCGCGAGTGGCGGGATCTCGGGTAGCGGAGCGCCGCTGAGGCGCATCAGTTCCCCGGCGATTGACTGTGCCCACGCATGGGCGGGTGCAAAGCTCGAGAGATATGTGCGGGTGCGCAGCCGCTCAGCGACGTTGCGCTGCTGGCCGAGCAGATAGTTGCCGACTTCCTCGCGGCGCTCCGTCGGTACCTCACGCGCCTGGCGTGGCGCGAGCAGGGCGAGCGCCGCATGAGCGCGATCGTGCACGGCACGCTCGGCGATACCCAAGAGCAAGGCCACCTCGCCGTAGCTCTTGCGTTGGCGCAGCAGCAGCGACAGCGCCGCGCGCTGGTCGGGAGGGAGCTCGTCCAATCTGCTCATCGTGGGAACTCCGCTTCCTCGGGTCGCCCGCGAGGGCCTGGGCGGAGGAGCGTAGGCTATCGTGGCCGCGGGATGGCTACCGTGAGCGTCGAGCAGATCAACGGAGTGATGCAGGGCTTCGACCGCCTTTACGGCCTCGAACTGCTCTCCTACTCAGAGACCGAGGTGCGCGCGCAGGTGCGGGTTCGCGAGGATCTCAAGCAACCCGCCGGGCTCGTCCACGGCGGCGTCTACGCCTCGATCGCCGAGTCGATCACCTCGACGGCGACGGCCCTGGCGGTGCTCGAGCAGGGCGAGATGGCGATGGGACTCTCCAACAACACGAGCTTTTTGCGGCCGGTGACCGAGGGGGTTGTGCACGCGCGCGCCACGCGGGTGCATAGGGGTCGCACCACCTGGGTCTGGGACGTGCGCTTCAGCGACGACGCCGAGCGCACCTGCGCCGTCACACGGATGACGATCGCAGTGCGCCCTGTTCCACCTGGCCCGCATCCGCTGGCGCGCTAACGAGATGCTCCAGCGGGGGCGAGGCTCACGAAGCAGGACGCAGTGAGGATGGCACCTGCGAGGGCAGCGGCTGTGAACCGAAGCCGCTGTCTGGCAGGCGCGCCGGGAGCGGCTCTCCAGGGCCCGCGACTTCATTGATAGGGACGATTGTGCGCGCCGCCCCACTCGCGACTGCCTGATCGGTTGCGTAGATGCTGACGACGATCCTGCTCGTCGCGAGAATGATCGTGCGCCCGCCTTGAGCGAGGGTCGCAGGCAAGCCGCGAATCGTTGCTTTGCGCGTCGCCGCGTCACCGCCAGGCAGAAAACCGTTGTCGGGTGAGCTGACGATCCGTAGCGGTGCGACGCAGGTGCCCTGCCCGCCCTCCAGGCAGTCGCCGTAGAGCACGCTGTAGGCGCCGCCGGGGTCGTGGGTCGCTTCGGTCACGGGCATACCGTGGAACGAGCTGCCGAGCCAGTAGACCGGGAAAGGAGCGACCACGAGTCCCTCGAGCACGTTGTGCGCAATCGGTCGCTGCTGGACGGTGTCGGCACAGGCGCTCAGCGCCAGCACACAGAGGCTCCCAAGCAGGATCGCGGCGAGACGCACGGGCGCAGGTTAACCGGGCAGCGCGTGCGGTCTAGCCGCGGTAGCGGTTGGTGATCGGCATGCGCCGGTCGCGGCCGAAGGCACGCGTGGAGATCTTGATGCCGGGCGGGGCCTGGCGGCGCTTGTACTCAGCGCGATCCACGAGGCGAATCGCACGATCCACCGCATCCGCTGCCAGGCCCTGGGCGATCAGCTGCTCGCGGCTCTGATCGAGCTCGACATAGCCTTCGAGGATGCGGTCGAGCAGCTCATAGGGCGGCAGCGAGTCCTCGTCGCGCTGGTCGGGGCGCAGCTCGGCGGAGGGCGCGCGCGTGATGATCGAGTCGGGAATCGGATGCTCAGCCATGCGTCCGCCGCCGAGCGCCGCAGGCGAGTTGCGCCACTCGCAGAGTCGGTAGACGAGCGTCTTGGGGACATCCTTGATGACCGCGAAGCCGCCCGCGAGATCGCCGTAAAGGGTCGTGTAGCCGACCGACATCTCTGACTTGTTGCCGGTCGTGAGCACCAGCCAGCCGAACTTGTTGGAGAGCGCCATCAGGAGGTTGCCGCGGATGCGCGCCTGCAGGTTCTCCTCGGTCAGATCCGGCTCGAGACCGGCGAACTGCACAGCTAGGGTTTCGCGGTAGGCCTGCATCACCATCTCGATCGATAGCTCCTGGGCGCTGACCCCGAGCGCCGCACTCAGCGTGCGGGCATCACCCTGGGTGGCAGGCGAGGAGTAGGGGGAAGGCATGATCGTCGTGCTCACCCGCTCAGCACCGAGCGCATCGACTGCAAGGCAGGCCACAAGCGCCGAGTCGATGCCACCGGAGAGGCCGAGCAGCACGTGCTTGAAGCCGTTCTTGAGCACGTAGTCGCGCAGGCCGAGCGTGAGCGCCGCATAGATTTCCGCCTCGGCCGGCGCGAGCAGCTCGCGCAGGATCGGCGCGGGGGAGGGGGCAGCAGGAACGACGGGTGCCTCGAGCGGAGGAAGTACCAGCGCTCGGCGCTCGGCGCGGCGCGCGGCCGGACGATGCCCGGCATCACGTAGACGCGCAGCGGCGGCTCCCTCGAGGTCGACCTCGCACAGGAGCATCTCCTCCTCAAACTGAGCGGCGCGGGCGAGCGTGCGACCCGTGTGGTCGATCACACAGGAGTGCCCGTCGAAGACGAGCTCATCCTGGCCGCCAACGAGCGCACAGAAGGCGACGCAGGCGAGGTTGTCGCGTGCACGCTGGGCAAACATCCGCTCACGCTCGGCGCCCTTGCCAGCGTGGTAGGGGGAGGCTGAGATGTTGAGGATTAGCGTGGCCCCGGCGAGGCACTCCTCGCTGGCAGGCGGACCGGGCTCCCACATGTCCTCACAGACCGTGAGCCCAACCCGCTGCGCGCCGATGTCCAGGACCACACCTCCCGGTCCGGCCTGGAAGTAGCGCTGCTCGTCAAAGACGCCGTAGTTGGGCAGATAGACCTTGCGGTAGACCGCGTGAACCGCGCCCCCGGCGAGCACGGCCGCGGAGTTGAAGACGTCCTCTGCCCGCTCGGGGAAGCCGACGATCGCAACGATGCCCATCGCCTCGCCTGCGAGCTCGTGCAAGGCCGTCGAGGCATCGGCGAGGAAGTGCTCCTTGAGCAGCAGATCCTCAGGCGGGTAGCCCGTCAGGGCGAGCTCCGGGAACAGCACAAGCTCGGCGCCCTCCTGGCGAGCCGTGCGGACGCCATCGCGCACGCGCTCGGCATTGCCGGCGATGTCGCCGACCGTGGTGTTGATCTGACAGAGGGCGAGGCGCATCGTCGGGCTCCTTCTCAGGAAGCGACGATGTTAGTTAGTGCGCCTTGGCCTTGGCTTTCGCTTTCGTTTTGCGGGCCGCTCGTTTCGGCGCGGCCGTCACCCCAGCCGCCCGCGAAAGCGCGGAGATAGCCCATTTGAGATCGAGCGCGATCTCCTCAAGATCTGGCAGCGCGTCGTAGTCCGCGAGCAGGCCGAAGCCGAGGTGGCCGTCGTAGCTCATCACCGCGATTCCTAGCGCCTGGCGCTGAGCGAGCGGTACGACGGGGTAGAGCACCTCGAGTCGGCGGCCGAGCAGGTAGAGCGGGAACTGCGGGCCGGGAACGTTGGTCACGACGAGGTTGAAGAACGGCTGGCGCGCCTGCAGTCGTGCGGCCTGGCTGAGGATCGTCGGCGGGGCGAAGCCAGCAAGGTTCGTCAGCACCTGTGCGCCCACGGCCTGACCGGACTTCTTCAGGTCCTCCATCGCGGCCGCGATTGTGCGCAGGCACTCGGCCGGGTTCTCGACGCCCACGGGCAGTGGCGCCCACATCGCAGCCACCTGGTTGCCCAGTGCGCCGCGCTGAGATTTAGTGCGCACCGAGACCGGGACCATCGCCTTCAGCACGAGGCCCTCGGTGTCATGGCCGTGTTTGCGCAAATAGCGCCCGAGCGCGAGGCTGACCGAGGTGAGCACGGCGTCGTTGAGGGTGCCACCGAGGGAGTCCTTGATCGCCTTCAGGCTCGCCAAGTCCGCATCAAGGAAGGTGTAACGACGGTGCGGGCCGATCTCGACGTTGAATGGACTCGGCGGCGCGGGCGCGTTGATCCCCGCAAGCGTGGTCGCGCCGATGTTCGTGAGTCCCTCTTTGATCTGCCCCACCGCTTTGAGCGGGCGGCGCAAAAGCGCGCGTCCGCCGCGCAGCATCTCGGCCGGCACGGTGGAGCGCTCGAGAAGCGCCTCGCCGAGGAGCTTGGCGGGACCGGGCAGCGGCTTGGCGCTCCAGGGTGAGGGCGGCGCCGGCGTCGCGACCGGCTCGCGGGCGGTGTCGAACAGAACGGTCGTGATGTCCACACCCGAGATCCCGTCCACGAGCGCGTGGTGGGTCTTTGCGACGAGCGCGAAGCGGTTCCCGGCCATCGCCTGCACGAGCCAGATCTCCCACAGCGGCTTTGAGCGATCGAGGCGTTGTGAGAAGAGCCGTCCCGCGAGCTGCTTCAGCGCGGTCTCATCGGCGGGCTTCGGCAGCGCAGTGTGGCGGATGTGGTAGTAGGGGTTGAAGTGCGGGTCGTCGGTCCAGACCGGGCGGCCCTGGCCGAGCGGCACGTAGGCGAGCCGCTGGCGGTAGCGCGGCACGAGGTGCAAGCGCCCGAGTACATGGTCGACGAGCTCTTGCAGCGTCGGTGCGCTGCCCTCGAAGACCATCACCGAGGCGACGTGCATGTGCGCGGTCGAGTGGTCCTCGAGGTGGAGAAACGTCGAGTCCAGTGCTGTCAAGCGGTCCGGGTTGGCCATCGCGCTCGATTCTCGCTGTTGTGGCACTGCGAAGTCAACGACCTACGCAAAGAAAGATCTGCGCCGAGCCAGGACTCGCGTAATAGGGCGGCCCGGAGGCAGGGAGAATGAGAAACCTGGCCCCCGGGTCGCCGTTCCCCGCTTGGTCACTTTGACCGCCTGGCCAGTTTATAGATACGCGGGATCCTCTTGTCGGCCAGTCAGGAGGGGATCGGGCTCGAAGCGCCCGATCGCACTCGCGGAGTAGTCCTGGGTGCCATGATGGCCGTTGTTCAGCACTATTCGATCGGAGGAACACGATGGCAGGCCCAGAAGCCGGCGATCCAGGCAACGAACCCGAAGTCCCGGGTGATCCGCGAACACGACTCATGCAGGAAGTCGCCGACCAGATGGACGCGATCGAAACCGATTTCGGAGACGGCTACCAGATCGGCCACGTGGTCACGATCGTCGAAGTCATCCAACCGGACGGAAACGTCGGGCTGCGAGTGCGCAGCAATCAACAGCCCTGGATCAGCCTTGGGATGCTGCAGTTCGCGCAGAAGTTCGTGGAAGCCCAGATCTAATACGCTCGTGTTTCTGTCGCAGGGCCCGTAGATACTGGGGTCTAGAGCCCTCTGTGCGCACAGTCACACAAGAACCCCTCTGAGGCCCTCTAGCGTACGAACAATTGTTCGACTCGCCGAGTCGTCCCCGTTGTTGGGGGCGAACGGGGGACCCACTGCCGGGCCGCAAGAAGGCGGCACGGATGGGGCGAATCGGCCGCTGCTGCGGCCGTAACGCCCGGCTCACACGCGCCCGTTGCGCGTGCGCTGCCGGCCGTGAGCCCGACAGCTAACCCCGTAGGCGTAAGCAAGGAGGTTCAATTGGTTTACGTCCCCGCCACGCCTGCGCCTGCGCAGACACTGGCTCCACCTGGCGTGCTCGCAGCTGCGCCCGCAATGCTCGCCACACCGCAGCACACAACCCTGCGCGTGCGCCGCTCACAGCTGAACGTGCTGATGGCGCGCACCGCCATCGTCACAGGCACCCTCGGCGAAGGCCACCGCAGCGGCCGCCCCGGACGCAAGGTCTTCTTGCAGGGTCTTTCTCGCCACGGCTGGAGTACCCTCGCCACCACCCACACGGGCGCGCTCGGCAAATTTCGCCTCAAGTACTTCGCACACCGCCTTGTTAGCGAGCGCGTGCGCCTGCGCTTCGCCGGCGACAACTTCGGTCGCCCTGCGCACCGCCCGCTCGGACGTCTGAATGTCTATCGCCTCGCCGGCGCCTCCTGGTACGGCGGCGGTGGCGGACTCGCTTGCGGCGGCTCGCTCACGAGCTCCACACTCGGCGTCGCCAACAAGACGCTGCCCTGTGGCACGCTCGTCACGCTGCGCTACCAAGGTCACACTGTGCGTGTGCCTGTAATCGACCGCGGACCCTACGTCGCGGGTCGCGAATTCGACCTCACCGAAGCCACGAAGCGAGCTCTTGGCTTCGGCGACACGGGCCAGGTGTGGAGCACCGGCTGAGCACTTCTGCCGTGGGCATCTTCGTGCAGGGCTTGGGTTTCTCGCCCTCTGTTCGTTGAATCTCCTGGATGCCCACGGCAACGAAGATCTCGCGCACCCAAGTGTGGATGGACACAATGGGCGATTGGACCTGGCCTGGCCAGGGTGGAGCGGCTGCCGAGGTGCTGCCGCCGCCCTGGGTGCCGGCCTTTCCGCCCAGGCGTGAGCCCGTCGCTGCGCCCAGCGCGCCCGCAGCGGGACGTACCCGTTCGCTGCTCATCGGCGCCCTGCTCAGCTGTCTGGCCGCCGTCTGCCTCGCGCTCGCCGCGCAGGGCAAGCTGAACCTCGAGCAGCTCGTCGGGCTGAGCTCACCAAGCGAAGTCGCACGCACAGCTAGAGTCGCACACGGTCCTGCGCCCACACCACTGCCCACGCTGACCCCCGTCAGCAGCGACGCAGCCGGTAGCGCGATCGACACGGCCCAATACCCCTCCGTCGCGCTGCGCCACACCGGCTCTTTCTTCGTCTACCTGCCCGCCGGCTACGCCGCCACCAACCAGCACTACCCCGTGCTCTACCTGCTGCACGGCAACAGCCAGCCCGCTACCGCCTTCCTGCAGATCGGCCTGCAAGAAGAACTCGACCGCCTGATCGCCGCCCACACGATCCCGCCGCTGATTGCCGTGATGATCCAGGGCGGGCCGGGTGCGAACAACTGGCGCAACATCGGTCCCATGCACTACGAGAGCTACGTGCTCGAAGTCCAGGAACTGATCGACCGTATGCTCCCCACGATTGCCGCCCGCGACGCGCGCGCGATCGCCGGTGACTCGATGGGCGGCTACGGCGCGATGAACGTCGCGCTCGGCAACCCCTTCCGCTTCGGCGTCGTCGAGAGCTGGCTCGGTTTCTTCAACGGCCTCGACGATGAGCTCCGCGCCGACCGTCCGATCATTTCCAAGCTCGGCTTGCGCGCCTTCATCTATGGCGGTGAATCCGACAAGATCGCCGACCCCACCGAGAACGCTCCTTTCGCCGCCGCCCTACGCGCCGCCGGCGCCCACGCAACGAGCGCGGTCTATCCCGGCGACCACAGCGTCGGAACGCTCCAGGCACACCTCACGAGCATGTTGCGCTTCGCCGGACACGCGCTCGCCAAAGGCCAGTCCCATGGCGCGGCCTAAGGGCTTCTTCAGGCTTATCGGCGGTCTCGGCGCCGGCTCATTCGGAGCGCTCGCCATCGGCGCGGTGGCCGGTGGCTCCGTGGCACTCGGGGCGGTCGCCATCGGGCGCATTGCGATCGGTCGTCTCGCGATCCGCCGTGCAGCGTTCGGATCTCTGGAGGTCGGTGAGCTGAAAGTCGGGCGTCTTGTGGTTGAGGAGCTCGAGGTTCACAGCCGCACCTAGGAGCTGCGCGATCCTGGCCAGCCAGCCAGTATCATCGGAGCGTCCGGTGGGAACGAGCAGGGAGGTCCAGATGGCGACGGTCGGCAGCGATCTCGAGAGTGTCCTCGTCGGCGAGCGCGAGCTCTGGCAGGACGGCCCTCCGCACGAGCTCTTCAAAGAGCTGCGCGGCAAGTGCCCCGTGCACTGGACCTCGCAGATCACGGAGTACCCGAGCGAGGGGGGCTACTGGTCCGTGACGACGGCCGAGGACGTACACGTGGTTAGCCGCGACTTCCGTACCTACTCCTCCGAACTGGGCGGCATCACCGCCGTCTCAGCCGTCTTCCCGATGGAGCTGACGCGCGCGATGTTCATCGGTATGGATCCGCCCAAGCACGATCGTGTCAAGGCGCTCTTTCAGGCTGGCTTCACACCGAAGCGGATCGCCGCGCACGAGGACGCGATCCGTGCAATCGCCGTGAAGGTGCTCGATCGCCTCGAGGGCCGCACGCACTGCGATCTCGTCGAGGAACTCGCCCAGCCTGTGGTGGCGCGCGTGATCGGCAGCTTCATGGGGATCCCCGAGGAGGACGACGCGATCTGGGCGCGCCTCATGAACTCCTCGCTCGGCGCCGGCGACCCCGACCTCAACCCCGACGGCGTCGAGGGCGTCATCAACAAGGACATCCCCGAGATTTTCGAGCGCTGCGGCAAGCTCATCGCCGAGCGCCGCGCAAATCCGACCGACGACCTCACGAGCGTGCTGGTGCACGCCGAAGTCGATGGGCAGAAGCTTGAGGAACACGAGATCGTGATGGGTTTCTTCCTGTTGATGGCGGCTGGTAACGACAGCACGAAGGCGACTTATTGCAGTGGCATGCGTGCCTTGATGGAAGACCCCGAGCAGATGCAGATGCTGATCGAGGATCCTTCCCTGATCCCGGGGGCGGTTGAGGAGTCGCTGCGGATGTTCCCCGCCTTCGCGCATTTCCGCCGTACCGCGACCTGTGACACGGAACTGCATGGTCAGAAGATCAAAGAGGGCGAGAAGGTTGTGATGTGGTACGTCTCCTCGAATCGTGATGAGACGCGTTTCAAGGACCCTGAGCGTTTTGACATCAAGCGCGAGGAAGACCACCAGGCCTTCGGCGCCGGCGGCCGGCACTTCTGCCTCGGCACCGCCTTGGCGCGCCTGGAGCTAAAGATCATGCTCGAAGAGACCCTCAAGCGCTATCCGCGGATCGAGCTCGCGGGCACACCCGCCTACGTCGAATCGCCATTTATCAATCAGCTCAAGGCGCTGCCCGTCAAACTGCGCCCCTGAGCCCGCACGCCGCACCACACGCCATCCCGGCGCCCGTCGGGGTGGACGCTAAGTTGCTGCGGTGAGCCATTCAACCCATCCGGGCGACGGAGCGGTACCTGCAGGCGGTGTGCTGGCCGAAGGCCTCGGCAAGCGCTACGGCGAGTTGTGGGCGCTGCGCAATGTCGACTTGGAGGTTCCTCGCGGCTCGGTGCTCGGGCTGCTTGGCCACAACGGCGCGGGCAAGACCACCGCGATCCGCATCCTTACAACGCTCGCGTTGCCGAGCGCCGGGCGCGCGAGCGTCGCCGGCCTCGACGTGGTCGCTGATGCCGCGCGCGTGCGTGAGAGGATCGGCCTCGCTGGTCAATACGCAACCGTCGACGGGCTGCTCTCAGCGCGCACCAACCTCGAGATGGTCGGCCGCCTTTATCACCTGCCGCGTGGGGTGGCGCGCGCAAGGGCGAGCGAACTGCTCGAGCGCCTCGGTCTCAGCGACGTCGCCGGCGGTCTCGTGAAGACCTTCTCGGGTGGCATGCGTCGCCGCCTCGACCTCGCCGCGAGCCTTGTCGGCGAACCGCCCGTGTTGTTCCTCGATGAGCCCACGACCGGACTCGACCCGCAAGGACGCAACGACCTCTGGGCGCTGCTGCGAGAACTTGTCGACGACGGCACCACGCTCGTGCTCACGACCCAATATCTCGAGGAGGCCGACCGCCTGGCCGACAAGATCGTGGTGCTCGATCGCGGCCGCATCGTCGCGAGTGGCGCGCCCGCCGCGCTGAAGGCACGCGTCGGCGGCGAGCGCATCGCGGTCACGCTCGCAAACGCCGAGAGCCTCGGCAGCGCAGAGGAGGCGATGCGCGACTTCGCCGACGGCCCCTCCCTGGTCGAGAAGGAGGATCTGCGCGTGACCGTGCCCGTGCGCGCCGGCAGTCGCCTCGTTGAGATCGTGCGTGCGCTCGACACAGCCGGGGTCGATGCGATCGACGTGCACCGCCGCGAGGCGACACTCGATGACGTCTTTTTGACCGTCACTGGCGCGCAGGGCCATGCGGAGAGCGAGCCGGCCGAGGTGCTCGCGCGATGAGCAGCGCAACCGTGAGCCCGACGACTACAGGCCTCGCTACGCGGTTGCGCTGGGGGCTCTCCGACAGCCTTGTGCTCGCGCGGCGCAACCTCGCGCACGTACGCCAGATCCCCGAGAAGCTGCTCGACGCGACCGTGCAGCCGCTGATGTTCGTGCTGCTCTTCGCCTACGTCTTCGGTGGCGCGATCCACGTCGCCGGCGGCGGCTACCGCGAATACCTGCTCGGCGGGATCCTCGTGCAGACGCTGACCTTCGGGATCATCGGACCCGCGACCTCGATCGCGACCGACCTCACTGAGGGAATCGTCGACCGCTTCCGCTCGCTGCCGATGTCGCGCTCGGCCTTCCTGCTCGGCCATCTGATCTCCGATCTGACCGCGGCGATGCTCGCTCTGATGATCATGATCATCAGCGGACTAATCGTCGGCTGGCGCATCCACTCGGACTTTCCCCATGCTGTGGGCGGTTTTGCGCTGCTCACGCTCTTCGCCTTCACGATGCTCTGGCTGGGGATGCTGCTCGGCCTGATCGCGCGCACCCCCGACGCGGTCACCGGGTGTGGCCTTCATCGTGATCTTCCCGCTGACCTTCATCGCCAACACCTTCGTGCCCGTCGGAGGTCTGCCCGCGGGTCTGCGCGAGGTCGCTGAATACAACCCGATGAGCGCTGCCGCAGCCGCCACACGCACACTCTTTGGCAACCCCACAGCGTTGCCTTCGGGCGCCGCCTGGCCGCTGCAGCATCCGGTGATCACCGCACTCGGCTGGTGCTTGCTGACGCTGCTCGTCGTGGCGCCGCTGGCCGTGCGTCGCTACCGCGCTCGCACGACCGGATAAGTAGGCGAGCACTCGGCCTCATGCAACAGCAGGTAGAGCGGGGGAGAGCACCAGAGCTGAGGACCAGACGCCTGCTGCTGCGCCGCTGGCAGGAGCAGGACCTCGAGCCCTTCAGCGCGATCAGCGCCGATCCCAAGGTAATGGAGTACTTCCCGTCAACGCTCACCACCGAGCAGAGCGCCGCGCTGATCGAGCGCAACGAGGCCTCCTTTGATGCTCACGGCTACGGCCTGTGGGCAGTGGAGCTCTGTGGTGAGGCCGCCCTTATTGGCTTCGTCGGTGCGCTCGCGGTCGAGGACGATCTGCCCTTCTATCCTGCCGTCGAGCTCGGCTGGCGCCTCGGGCATGAGTTCTGGGGTCGCGGGATCGCAACCGAGGGCGCAAGGGTTGTAAGCGAATATGCCTTCCAGACGCTGGGCCTGCGCGAGCTCGTCGCCTACACAGCCGCACGCAACCTACGTTCGCAGCGCGTGATGGAGCGTCTTGGCATGCGCCACGACCCGGCCGAGGACTTTTTGCACCCGAAGCTGTTCCCGGATCATCCGCTCGCGCCACACGTGCTCTACCGCCTTAGCCCAAGCGATCTCCAGTGGCTACCCGCTTCGCACAGCGCCGAGGCGCGCTGAGACCCCCTTGATCGTCTCAAGCCCTCGTTCCGGGTCGACGGGGATCTCGGCCAGGCCCTGGACGATCTCGAGCGCGTCGTCGACGCTCGCCCGCCGGCCGAGCTCCCCGCACCAGCGCTCAAGCCAGCGCAGCGCCCACAGGTCGTAGTCCTCCGGCCGCTCGCTGGCGATCAAGGGCAGGAAGCGAACCGTCACCGCCAGCTCGAGCGGACGCTCACGTTCGACCGCGATCGCCCGCGCCAGCGCCAGCGCAAACTCAAGCTCACCGCGGGCGAGATGCGCTTCGAGCTCGCGCACGGGTCGATAGGGCCTACCCATACGAACATATGTTCGTGCATGCTCCGTGTGTGCGCCACAGCTTTCTAGATGGTGCTGACAAGGTGAGTTGACCTGCAAGGGAGCGCGACCTGCCCGCTGCATATCCTCGGGTGCATGTGTGGCCGCTACACAAACACCTCTGGTCCGGAAGAACTCAATGACCGCTTCCGCGTGCCGATTCCCTTCAGCGAGGGCACACGCCGCTACAACATTGCACCCACCGAAGAGGTGCTCGCGATCGTCGCACCCAAGGGCGAGCCCGAAGCACGCCTCTTGCGTTGGGGCCTCATTCCGCACTGGGCCAAGGACCTCAAAGATGGGGCGCGGATGATCAACGCGCGCATGGAGACCGTCGACTCAAAGCCCGCCTTCCGCAACCTGATCCCCAAGGCCTCGCGACGTGCGCTACAGCTCGCCGACGGCTACTTCGAGTGGCTGAAGCCCGAGCACAGATCGCAGCCGCGCCAGCCCTTCTACTTCCAGCTCGACGGGGGCGTGCCCTTCGCCTTCGCTGCGCTATGGACGCCCGCCAAGATCGAGGGCGAGTGGGTCGAGAGCGTCACGTTGCTCACATGCGATTCCAAATCCAACGACGTCGCCGCGCCGATCCATGATCGTATGCCCGTGATCCTCGCCGACGAGGACGCCCAACGCGCCTGGCTTGATCCCGCGCTCGGCGCCGAGGAAGCACTCGCGCTCTGCAGCCCGCTGGCGAGCGAGCGGCTCTCTGCGCAAGCCGCCAACCCCGCCGTCAACAAGGCCGGCAATCTTGACGCGGAGGGGCCTGAGTTGCTCGTGGCGCCGCGCAGCTAGCAACGCGCGATGTCCGCATTGTCAGCGAGCCTACGGCGATGAACGAAGTAGAGGACAAGCTGAGCATCTCCGTAACCGCCGCTCAGCAGGAGGTCGCAGCTCAACTCATAACCGCCTCGGTCTGGGAGGCACGGTTGGTGGGGCTACTCGGGTTCCTGGCCGTTACTGCGGGCGCTCTGCTCACAGTCAGCGGAGGCCTGGGGGATAGCAGGTGGATTCTGCTGATAGGCGCCGCCGGTGCGCTCGCGGCGATACTCATCGGCCTGCTGTTGGTCAGAGAGCTTAAGTCCGGACCGAACGCGACCACTTTCTATAACCGCTATCGAAAAGATTCGCTCACTGATTTCATGGCGCACATGCTCGCCGACCTGGGCAGAACGATCTCCCTCAATCGCCTGGGCATCGAAGATCGGGAAGCGCTGTTCCTCAGCGCGATCTCTTGGGCTGGGGCCAGCGCCATTTGGTTCGGTCTTGTGCGGCTGCTCGGGTAGAGGTCTCGAGCATGCCCGACCTTGGCGATACTATGTATCCATGCCCGATCAGCCAGCACCACCGCTTCCGGCGCCATCGTCGGTGCCGCAAGTCTCAGCGCTTGCGGGGCTCTCGCTTGGTTCATTGAGGCATCTTGGTGCGCTCGTGCGCGGTCGACACCATGTTGAAACGGAGCCTGTAGCGCCAGCCGAGCCAAGCGAGAGTCGCTGAGTCTCAGGCCGTCAACCAGCGACTCGGGTTCTCTATAAAAATCGTCTTGAAGCTCTCGTCGTCCATCGCGCCGAGCTCCCGCAAAGCGGGCACAACCTCATCGAAGACCAGCGTCATCGACCAGTTGCGAATCGCGCCCGCTGTTTCGAAGACCTCCGCCGCCTCGGGCGGAAACCAGTCGATCGTCGCGCAGAAGTCCTGGGAGATCATCAGCCGCTCCGCGTGACCACGGCGCAAGAGCTCCGCGGCCGTCGCGTTGCGCTTCTCCATCGGCAGGTACATCTCAAGGCCATAGCGGTCAAGGCCCACGTAGACGCCCCTGGCGAGCAGCCCCTCGATGTACTCGATGTCGTCCGTGTCCCCGCAGTGCGCGATCTGGATCTTCGCCGGGTCGACACCCTCCTCCTCGAAGATCTCGAGCTGCCTCGGCCCCGTGCCCACCGCCGGCATCGAGTGGGCCATGATCGAGGCGCCCGTCTTGATGCTCGCGCGCGCCACCGCGCGATGGATCTTCTCCACGTGATCGGTCACCCCCGCTGCATCCGCCGCGCACTTCAGAAAGGCCGCCTTGATCTCCGTGCCTTGCACGCCCACTTCGATGTCCTCCACGAAGTGGTCTGCCATCACGTCGATGTCGCGGTTCTCGAAGTAGTGGGGGAGATAGTCATAGCTGTAGATGCCCGTGCAGGCCACGATCTTCACGCCCGTCGCATCCGCCACCCGCTTCATGAAGTTCACATCGCGCCCGCCGAACATCGCCGTCGGATCGACGATGCACTGCACACCTCGCTCCTTCGCCGCGCCCACTGCGACTAGTGCCGCGTCGAGCTCGAGCTGCTCGTCATAGCGGTTTGGCCACTCCGCTGCGACCGCCTCGTCGCGGAAGCGCACGTGCTCGTGCACAAGCGTCAGCCCCAGCTCAGCTGCCTGCACTGCACCCTGCACCGTCTCTACCTTCGACATCCCTCTCTCCTTGCGTTTCCTATCAGCGAAGCGGCTTGCCCCATTGGGTGTCCTCTCGGATCTGCTGCTTGAGCAGCTTGCCGCCGGGGTTGCGCGGCAGCGGATCATCGCGCGTGGCGATGTATTGCGGGATCTTGAAGTCCGCGAGGTGTGCGCGGCAGTGCGCCAGCACCGCCTCCACATCGAAGGGCGTGCCGGGCGCCTTGACGATCACCGCGCCGACCTTCTCGCCCATCATCTCATCGGGCACCGCCACCACCGCGGCCTCGCCCACGCCGGGCGCGCCCGCGAGCGCGTTTTCGACCTCGATCGAGTAGATGTTCTCGCCGCCGCGGTTGATCATGTCCTTCTTGCGATCCACGATGTAGAGCAGCCCATCACTGTCGATCCGCGCGAGATCGCCCGTGCGCAACCAGCCTTCCACGAACGTCTCCGCGCTCGCTTCGGGCTTGTTCCAATAGCCCTGCACCACGTTTGGCCCTCGCACGAGCAACTCGCCCACGCCACTCTCAGCGTCGGGCTCATCCAGCGCGAGGTCGACCACCGGCATCGCGAAGCCGACCGAGTCCGCGTGCGCTGAGGCCTCCTCGTGGGGCAGGAAAGACGTCAGCGAGGAGGTCTCCGTCAGCCCGAAGCCGTTACCCACACGCGCCTCGGGGAAGGCCTTTATGATCGCCTCCACGAGGCTCACCGCGATCGGCGCGCCGCCGTAGGAGATCCAGCGCACGCGGCTCACATCGAGCTTGGGAAAGCTACGGTGGCGCAGCACCGCGTGGTAGATCGCCGGCACCGACACCAGTTGGTTGACGCCGTTGGAGCCGACCGCCTCGAAGAAGCCATCGAGGTCCAAAGGGCCCGAGAGAATCTCCACACGCCCGCCGTGCTCAAGCACAGGAATCAGCTGGCTATTGCAGCCCGTGACGTGAAACAGCGGCACCGAAACGAGCGTCGAGATATCCGGGCCCTCCGAGCGATCCACCGACAGGCAGCGAAAAGCGTTCTCGCTGTTCGCCAGGAAGTTCGCGTGCGTGGTCATCGCACCCTTGGGAAAGCCCGTCGTGCCGCTCGTGTAAAAGATCGCCGCCAGCTCATGCGGACGCAGATTCTCAATCGCCGTAGGTCGCCCGTCGGGTAGCGGCTGGCCAGGGGCGAAGGTGAAGTTCGAGCCCGAGTCCTCCACGACATAGAAGACCTCCTCCTCCGTGAAGCGCGTGTTGACCGGCACCACGATCGCACCCGCGAGCCTGTATGCCGAAAAAGGCCAGCACCCAATCGATCCCGTTTCCGAGGCGCAGCGCCACACGATCGCCGCGCCCGATGCCGCCCTTGCGCAGTCCCCCTGCCACACGCGCTGCCCGCTCCCACAGCTCGCCGTAGCTGAGTGAGGGGCCACCGACCTCGACCAGCGCCGTGGCCGCAGGATCGCGCTCGACGCTCGTCTTCAGCATCTGTACGAGCGAGTCCGGGCGACCCGTATAGCAGGCTATCCCGGCGTCGTCGCGCACGACGCCTGTCTCATCGAACGGGTTACGCCCCCGCGGCAACGGCTCAATCACCCCACACAGCTCCTCACTTGCTTGCGGCGCTCAGCCTATCCGTCACCGCCATCTCCGCGCGCCGGCGTACTAGGACGCTCGCCCCCGCGACTCCCTGTGCGACCTAATGGCAGCTAGATACCTGCGTGAACAAAATGTCAACTGATGAGCCTTTGGCCGGTTAGGGTCGGCACATCGGATGCCATCGAGGCGATCCACAGACAACAGGGGGGATGGGGGACATGAGGCACATGAGCGTAGTCAAGGCACGCCTGGGAACCGTGCTCAAGCTCGGCTTTGTGGTTGCGATCACGACGCTCGCGCTCACAGCAACGGCCGCGCAGGCCAGCACCGAAACGCTTGTCAGCAACACGACGAACTCGTTTTGCGTTCACCCGACAAGCAGCGCCTTCAAAGCTGAAAACGCGAAACACGAAGTGAACACCGCTCCGATCACGAAAGGGACCTCGGCCAATCCCTTTCCCGAGACCGGGAACGCCTGCGGCAAACCGACTGTGATCCACCCGGGAGCTGATCACCTCGCCGCCCTGGACCGGGACGATTCCTGGCGCCAGCTGGGTCGGCCTCGACGCCTACGGTGAAGATCACGACCTTGGCGCCACCTACTACATCTACAACGCCACCTTCCAGCTGTGCGACAGCCAAAGGACCAGCACCACAATCGCGGGCACAATGCTCTCCGACGACCAGGCCGGCGCATTTCTCAACGGCCAACCGATCGGCCACCAGTTCCCCGGGGCATCGATCAACTGGGCCGGACCCGCGACCGGGTTCGGAGCCGGCGCGACGAGGTTCAAGACCGGCCTGAACGTGCTGCAGTTCGTCGTCCGCAACGAAGGGCTCTTCACCGGCCTGGACTTCAAGGCCGTCGTGGCCAAGGGGACCGATTGCATCCCACACTGGCTCGGCAAGGGCAACGTCCCGCTGAAAGAAGGCGAACACGTCGCCGTATCGACATTCGGCGGGCTGTACTCGACCATCAACGGGAGCCTCATCAAGTGCGCGCTCAAAGATCAAGAGACCCTCGAAAACCCCGTGGGCGGAGGAGCCGGGGTCGATGAAATGACCACCTTCACGCTGTCGCCCTGCAAGGCGTACCCAACGCTCTGTCCACGCCATTCAATCTTCTCCGTCATCGCCGGCAATCTGCCCTGGCAGACGCTGCTGGGAGCAGAACCCGACCTCACGATCAGGGATCTGATCGGCGTGATCACGCTCAGCCTCTACTGCGACAACACGCTGCTGAACATGGTTGGGGGCGTCCTCGCACCCAAGATGAACAACGGCACCCTCGAATTCGATGCCGGATCGGGCTTCCTCGAAGATCCCTTCGGCACCCAATACGCGGTCTTGGGCCACGACAAACTCACAGGTCCCGCAGGAAAACCCTATGTGACAGCCGGCTGAGAACCCTCCGGCTGGAGATCACGATCGGGCAGCCGTCAGGCAGCGAAATGCTTGCCGGCGAGCTGCTCGACCGTGCCTTTGGTGCGCATCGTCATCGCACCCAGCACGCGCTCGATCGTCTTCATATCAAGCTCTGACTCAAGCACGCCGCCGCTCGGCAGCCAGTAGAGCTCGCAGGGGCCGAAGGCGAGCTTGTCGCGCTTGCCGGCGAGCTCGAGGATCTGCTGCTGTGCGGCGGGCGAAGCCGGCTCGGTAAGCAGCGCGACCTGGAGCTTGCCCGCTGAGCTCTCCAGCTGGCGGGCGGAGAAGGGCTTCTGCTTGGCGATCTCCTCGACTTCCTCGGCGGTGCGGATGAAGGTCGGCACTGCGTAGCTGAGGGCCTCTTGCAAGCCCGCTTCGATCTTCGCGCGAACCTTCGCCACTGGAGCTGATTCGCCCGCGAACACAACGTTGCCGCTGGCGCGGAAGCTCGCCACCTCGCGGAAGCCAAGTTCCTCGAAATGGCTGCGCAGCAGCTCGTTTGTGAGGCGGTGCCCACCGACGTTCATGCCCCGCAGGAATGCGGCGTAGCGCGACATGCCCCGCTCAGGCTGGGGCGGAGGCGCGGACCCTGTCAACGAGGATGCTCGCCAGCCGCGCGCGGTGGCGTCCCGCGCCGCCCAGCAGCACCGCGTCTACCTGCGCGCGCTTGAAGAGCCAGTGCACGTCCGCCTCCCAGGTGAAGCCGATGCCGCCGTGTGCCTGGATCGCGCTCGCGGTCACCTCGCGCGCCGCATCGGACGCGGAAGCCTTGGCCATCGCAGCTGCCTCAGCGAGGCCCTCTGGGTTGGCGTCCGCCGTCCATGCCGCGAAGGCCGCCGTCGAGCGCGCCTTCTCCGTGTCGAGCAACATCTGTGCGCAGCGATGCGAGACCGCCTGGTAGGCGCCCACGGGCACGCCAAACTGCTTGCGCTCCTTGACGTAGGCCACCGTCATCTCAAGCGCACGGTCACAGACACCCACGAGCTCGGAGCTAACCGCCACGAGCGCGCGGCCGAGCCCCGCACAGCCGTTGGGGAGCGCCTCGCCGGAGTCGCCCGCGACGATCTGCGCCGCCGAGCGCGTCGGGTCAATCGACGGCAACGGGCTGACCTCAGCGTCCTGAGCACTCAGCACCCGCGCTGAGCCGTCGTCTTCGATCAGCACCAACATCTCTGCTTCGAGCTCCGCCGATCACGAACTCCGCCGTGCCATCGGCCGCAGCGCCGAGCGCGCCGATCGTCTCACCCGAGGCAAGAGCAGGCAGCCAACGTTCACGCTGCTCGGGCGAACCACCGTGCTCGATCAGCGTCGCGGCCATCACGCTCGGCAGAAAGGGGACAGGCGCAACACAGCGGCCGAGCTCCTCGCAGAGAATCGAAAGCTCGATCGGGCCGAGGCCTTGCCCGCCGTGCTCCTCTGCGATCGCGATCCCCGGCCAGCCGAGCTCGCAGAGCTCGCGCCAGAGCTCGGTGTCTGTGCGTCCAGCCTCGGCGTGCTCACGCACGCGCTCGGGCTTCGCGCGCTCGCCGAGCAGGTCACGGGCCGTGCGCTGGATGTCGCGCTGGTCGTCTGTGAAACCGAAGTCCATGATCTTTAGGCCGCGACCTTCAACCGCGGCAGCCCGAGCACGCGCTCAGCAATGATGTTCTTCAGCACCTCGGTCGTGCCACCCTCGATCGTGTTGCCGCGCGCACGCAGCAACTCATAGCTCCAGCTCTTGCCGGCCGTGAGCGCCTCGGAGCCGACGATCTCGACCGCGAGTTGCGTGAGGCGCTGGTTCGTGTCCGACCACAGCCACTTCACGAGCGAGCCCTCAGGGCCCGGCTGGCCGTAGCGCTCCACGTCGGTCAGCCCCTTCCAGGCGAGTAGGCGGATCGACTCGCAGCGCATGTGCAACTCCGCAAGCGCGTCGCCGTAGGCCTCGAGCAGGTTGCGCTCGGCCGCCTTGGCGATCAGATCGTCGAGCAGTTGGCGCAGGCGGATCTGCAGCGCGAAGCCGAGCCCAGCGCGCTCGTTCATGAGCGTTGTGAGCGCGACCTTCCAACCGTTGCCCACGCCGCCGACAACGTTCGCGTCGGGGATCCGCGCCTCCTCGATGAACAGCTCGTTGAACTCCGCCTCGCCCGTGATCTGACGCAGCGGGCGCACCTGCACCGCCTCCTGCTCCATATCCATCAGGAAGTAGGTGAGGCCCTTGTGCTTCGCCGCCTCGCCGTCGGTGCGCGCGACGAGCATGCACCACTTCGAGTACTGCGCGCCGCTCGTCCACACCTTCTGGCCCGTGACCACCCACTCATCGCCGTCTTTGACCGCCCGCGTCTTCAGCGAAGCGAGATCCGATCCGGCGTCGGGCTCGGAGAAGCCCTGGCACCAGATCTCCTCCGCCGAGAGAATCGGCGGCAGATAGCGCTCCTTCTGCTCCGGCGTGCCCCACACCATCAGCGTCGGGCCACCCAGCAGCAGGCCGAGCGTGTTCGCCGCGAAGGGCACCCGTGCACGGCCGATCTCTTCGAAGTAGATCGCCGACTCGGTCAGCGTCGCGCCGCGCCCGCCGTACTCTGCCGGCCAGGCCGGGGCCGCCCAGCCGCCGTCGTAGAGCCGCCGCTGCCAGTCGCGCCGCCATGCGTAATGCGCGTCCTCGCCACCCTCGCTCGGCTCGGGCGCCGGCGGGTTCGCCTCAAGCCACGCGCGCAGCTCGTCGCGGAAGGCGATCTCCTGTTGACTAAAAGTGAGGTCCATGGCTGCTTGAGTCCAAGCCTATCTCAGGTGATTTCAATCGGCGTGCCGATCGCAATTATCCCCCATAGGCGACTGATGTCGCCATTACGCATTCGAATACACCCGTGTGAGGGCCGCCCTGGGATCAGCGAGGGTTCGTCGGTGCCATGGATACCGACCACGCCGCCACCCGGCCATTCGCTAAGCGTCGGCGCGTAGGCGCTTGTGCCGAGCGCGTAGGGGCCGTAGATCGGGGCGTTGAGCGTGCGCAGCTTCTCCAGCACATAGAAGTGCCCCGCCGGGGTGACCGTGCTCGCCTTGCCCACGCCAACGGGAGCACTGAAGACCGCTTGCCCTTCCCGGAAGAGCATCGCGACCAGATGCGCACGGTCGACGTGCAGATAGCCCTTGACCACGTTCAGCGGCCCGAGCGCTGCGCGCGGCACCCAACCGGTGAGACCGTTGGGGCGTCCCGGCAACTCCACGCGTAGCCAGGTGCCACCGGAGGCGCGCCGCGCCGAGGCGAGCACGATGTAGAGCTCGGCCTGTTCATCGATCGTGAAGAAGCGCAGCCGCCCGACCGCCCGCGCATGCGCCGAAGGGGCAGCGCGGGCCGTCACCTCTGCGGTTGGATAGGCCCAGCGCGAGAGTCTATGGAGGTCGGATAGGCGCTTGAGGACGACCGGCGCCGCCGTCCGCGCAGCGGCGAGAGGGGGGAGTAAGGCAAGCACCAGAGCACTCGTTGCCAGCACCAGCAACAGGCGCCACCTGCAGCGGTGCCGCAGAACTCGCTCCTGCGAGCGCATGCCTCAGCCCGTGAAGCGGGGCGTCAGCACCGCCGAGCGGCAGCGCAGCACAGTCGCCGCGCGCGTGGCGCGGGTGGCCTTAGCCGTTCGCGCCGCGGGCGTCATCGTGATCTTCGCCGTCACCCGGTGCGCCCCAACGCTCAGCTGCGACGGATCGATCTGGATCGAGAGGCGCCCTTTGCGCGCGTTCTTGGCACTCAGCGTCCTCAGCTTGTGGCCGTCGATATAGAAGGTGACGCTACGCACACCGACTGCCTTGATGCTCACGCGGAAGCTCGCGCGCACGCAGCCGTGAGGAACGCTCAGCGAGGGGACCGAGCTCGCTTTGAACGCGAGCACCCCCGATTTCGATGTGGTCGTGCTGCTTGTGCCAGAAGAGCCGGCAGGCGTGGAGACTGAACGCGAGCACGCCCGAGCCCGGGGTTTCGGTGCCAGGAGGCGTTTTGGGTTCTTCTTTCGCCGGTGGCGGCGGCGGCGGATCGACTTCGACCACGACCGTGTTCGTTTCCTTGCTCACCGGCGCCCCTTCACCGACGGGGGTGCCCGTGTCGCTGGCTGTGTTCGCATATGTGCCGGCGGTCTGATCGGCGGTGTTGAGCAGGTGCGTGCAGGTGAACGTTGCCGAGCCGCCCAGCGCGAGCGGCCCGCTCGGTCCGCCTGCGATCGTGCCCGCGTCGCAGTGGGGGTCGCTGAGCGGGCCCAGCGTGAGCGGGATGTTGCCTGTGTTCTTGACGATGATCTCGTATTCCACTGTCTGGCCGACTTCGCCTTTGAGCGTTGCCGAGCCGTAGGTCGTCGTGGACCCGATGCGCTGCAGCTTTTCGATCGTCATCGCCGGTTCCGGCGGACATGTCACCTTGCCGCGGAGATCGAAGTGCCCTTTGACGCCATTCGTGTTCCAGATCGCCCACGCATCGACCTGATAGTGGCCTGCATGGCCGTCGAGCGGCGTGGTCGTCGTGGCGCTTGAGCCTTCGAAGATGAAGACCGAGTGCAGCCGCGTGTTGTGGTCGTGTTCGATCGTGACCTGCTGGTTGATCGTGTTGTCGGGCAGATCCGGGAAGTTCCGGTAGGTCCAGGTGACCTGTTTGCAGGAGAAGGTCGCGATGCCGAAGGGGTGTTTTTCTTCGAGCCGTTCGTGACTGGCTCGCAGCGCGGCTTCGCGGCGCGCTTTACGGGCGGCCTTTTCCGCTTCACGCGCGGCGTGTTTTTCAGCGGCGCGCTGTTCGCGTTCGGTCTGCTTGCTCGTTGCGATCGCTTCGCGTTCGCTGGCGGAGAGTTCGCTTGAGGCGCTCGCCTGCACTGTTGAGGCAAGCAGGAACGCACAGGGGAGCAGCACCGTCAGCAGCGCGAGCAGGCGCCGGCGCCGGGCTCCTCGCCGCACAGCCGCGCGGGTGCGCGCGGAGCGTCTAGCCCGCGTCCCCCCGTCATGGCGAATCGGCATTGCCTGTCTCTCCCATCCTTGAGCGCCCGCCAACGCGAGCTATCCGTTTCTCAGACGGCCCCCATTTGGCCGTCTCTCCAGGAATTGCAGGCCAAATCTTCGCACAGATTGTCTCTAACAGCCAGAGCTGGGCGCCACTGTCCGAGCGCAGCGGTGATCGAGCTCAATCCTTAAGCGCCAATGCAGCAGGCACGGAGGCTGCGAGGTAGCCGGGGATCGCAAGAATCGCGAGTGCAACCGCGATCACGCTGGTCACGCTCCAGAGTGCGATCAGCGGCGTGAGCGAGTAGACGACGGGAAAGTTGATCGTCTCGGCGAGTGCGCGATCGGCGAGTTGCTGGCCGTAGACACCAAATATCGCGCCGCTGAGGCAGCCCGTGACGAGCAGGATCAAGCTCTCAACCAGGATCGTGTGCCACAGCTGGGCGTGGGGGATCCCCTCGAGCTTGAGCTTCGCCAGGCGTGGACGGCGCTGCCACACCATCGCCCCGATCGCAGCCGCCGTCGCCAGGATCGCGACGATCAGGATCAGCGTCGCGATCTGACCGAGACGCGCGAGTGCTTGACGGCTGAGCGCGACCGCTCGGCCCGCATGTTGTGCACTGCTCTGCACACTCAGTCCCGAGCTCGGTCCGAGCGCTTGCGCGATCGCATGGGCTGCGCGCGCTGGCGCTACGCCGGGCGCGAGCAGGACGTTGTAGGCACTGATATCCGTGCTGCCCCAGGCGCGCGCGTAGTCGCTGGCGTTCATGACGATCGCACCGGGCGCCCAGCCCAGGTTCGTCGACAGCGCCGCGACCCGGAAGCTCATCGGCTCCGGCGAGGGCAGCCTGAAAGCGTGCCCCACGTGTAGGTGCTGTTCGGCGGCGAGCGCACGGGAGAGCACGAGCCAGCCCCCGGCGCGTACCCGTTCCGATGCCCGGCTCGGATTGCCTTGCACGATCTGACCCGCAGGCAGCAGCGGGACGGCCTGGCGCGGTGGGGCGACCACGAGCACGCGGCGCTGGCCGTAGTCGAGCAGAGCACTGCGGTAGGGGCGCACCGCGCGCGTACCCGGCAATCGTTCGAGCTGGGCCTGCTTGCTCGCCGGGAAGGGCGTCGTATCCAGCAGGTCATAGCTGCCGGCGGGAGCGACCCAGACGTCGGTGGAGGCGTTCAGTTCGTGCGTTGCGCCTTCGAGGCCCGCGAGCAGGTCGCCGTGTGCTCCCTGGATCGCGACGCTGCCGAACACTGCAATCGCGCCGGTAGCGGTGATCGCCACGGCGCGTGCACGTGCGCTGCGCAGCTCCATCACCGCGACATGGGGGACGACGCTCGTGATCGTGCGCGCGAGATAGTCGGCGATCTTGAGCGCCACGCTGAGCATCGACGGCAGTACCAGCAGCAGCGCCGCGAGTAGCAGGATCATGCCGGGTATCGCCGCGTCGGGTGCCGCGCGCAGGATCGCGGTGGCGGCACCGAGGCAGACCAGGCCCGCGAGCGCTGCGCGTCCCCCCGAACTCTTGGCTGTCGTGCCGTCACGGTCTCGTGACAGGTTGATCGCGGCGAGTGGATCACGCGCGAGGATGTCACGCAATGGGCTCAGCACTGCGACGATCGCGGCGAGCATGCCGCCACTGACGGCGATCGCGACGCTCTGCCAGGTCACGATCCGCTCAGAGCCGATCGCGAACGCCAGTGAGAGGAAGGCCGGATCGGAATGCAGCACATGGATCGAAAGCTCCTCGCCCAAGGCAAGGCCCAGCACAGATGCGAGCAGACCCAACGCGAACGCATCCAACAGCAGCACCCCGATCACCGTCCGCGGCCGATATCCGTCGCGACGCAGGTCGGCGACCAGCCGTCGGCGTTGCGGGACCGTGAGCAGCATTGCGTTGAACGCGAACAGAAACCCCACGAGCGCGCTCACAACCGAGAAGAGCAAGGTCGACTGGTTGCTCGCCGTCGCTGCCTTGGCGAACAACGTCTCGTCATAGCTGACCGGCTCGACGTTCAACCTGCCGGCGGCGAGTCGCTCAAGCCCAGCGCGTACTTCAGCTTCCTTGCCTGCCTTGGGCGCGACGAAGATGCGGCTGAGGCGACCCTCAAAGCTGGTCAGCTGCTGCGCATAGAACAGCGGCACCAGCGCGATGGGACTCCAGGACAAGCCGCCGAGCTGCCGCGCAGACAGCCGCTCATAGAGCGGCGCGCCAGTCGTGTGGCCGGCGATCTGAAAGGTCATTTCCTGACCGAACTTGTTCACGCCGATCGTGCGCGCGAGCGGGGCGGGCAACACGACCGCGCCGAAATCGCCGAACGGTTCAAGCGCGAGATGGCGCACTAACTTTCCGCCAAGCGCGGACAGGCTCGGGTCGGCACCGATGAGCTCGACCGACTCACTGCCGCGCGGACCGCTCAGGTTCGCAGCCCCTTCGAGCAGCGGTGCCGCGACACGCACCCCGGAGAGTTGGCGTACCTGGGCAAGCAGCGCCTGGGGAAAGCCATGCGGGTCGCGCGCGGTTAATTGCAGCGTCGCCTCGCCCGCGATCCCGCGCGAGAGACCGCTCACTGAGCTCTGCAAGCTCGAGCTCGAGACCTGCGAAGCGAACAGCAGCGCGACCCCCGCGGCGATCCCTGCGACCGCGAACAGCTCCTGTATGAACCGTGAGCGCAGGCGCACGCGGTACAGGTACAGAGCGTTCGCGGGTTTCATTCCACGGTGATCGCGGGCCTGCCGAGGATCGGGGTCGCGTACGCCTGCTCGCTCGCGTGCTCACCGAGTTGGCCGTCGCGCAGCGTGAAGACACGATCGGCGTAATCGGCTGCCATCGGGTCGTGGCTGACGAGCACGGTCGCGACCTGGTGTTGGCGGCACACGTCCCGAAGTAGCTCGAGCACTTCTGCTCCGCGCTGGCTGTCGAGGCTCCCGGTGGGCTCATCCGCAAGCAGCAGTTGCGGCTGTGTGGAGAGCGCCCGCGCGATCATCACGCGCTGGCGCTCGCCCATCGAGAGCGTCTCGGCGCGGTGGCCCAGACGCTCGCCCAAGCCCAGCTGCTCGAGCAGTGGGGTGATCGCGCGCCGCGCCTCGCGCCAGCGCATCGTGCTGAGCAGCTTCAAGACAGCGTTGTCGAGCACAGACACACCGGGGAGCAGGTCAAAGCCCTGGCGGATGAAGCCAAGCTCAGCGAGCCTGAAGTGCGATGCCTCGCGCTCAGACAGCGAGGCGACATCGCGCCCGCCGATCAGAACCGCTCCCGCGGTTGGCTCGAGCAGCGTCGCGATCATCAGCAAGAGCGTCGTCTTGCCCGACCCGCTCGGCCCATACAGGGCGACCAGCTCGCCCGCTGCGACGTTCAGCGAGACGCCGTCGACGGCGCGCACCGGCTCGCCGCCAACGGCGGGGTAGTGCTTGACCAGCTCACGTAGCTCCAGCATTGACCCGATCCCCTCAATAGGAGACCGTGCCGCTCAGGTGCACGGTGATCGCGTCGTTGGAGCGCGCAATCGTGCCGCTGAAGCTCAGACCGGACCCGTGCGCATGGGTATAGCTGCCGGTCCCACGACTGATCGACGCCGAACCAGAGAACGCGGCCACCTGGCTACCCCGGTGGTAGCTCGCGGTGCCATAGCCCGTGATCGAGCCCCCGCGCGGATAGATGTTCACTTCTGCGCTCACGCGGCTCGTCGAGACGACCGTCAGGTGCACGTAGATCGCGCCCGTGATCGTCCCCGAGGCAGAGCCGCGCTCGTTCAAGGTGAAGTTGTGTTTGCTGGTCTTCAGCAAGCGGCCACTCTCGTTAAGCGAGAAGCTCCGCGCGACATGTGCAGTCGCGGTGGGACGCGCCGCGGCCGGCAACGTACCGACGCCGAACGCTCCCACAGCGATCGCTGCGGCGAACTTGATTGATGCACTCATCGTGGACACCTCTCTGCGGCCCGGGCGCTGCCGACCGAGCCGTCGTCGTAGGTCGATTCGGCGACGAATGGAAATCCGCCCGCCGGGCAGCGGGAAGGCATCAGCACTGTGTTGGCACCGTGCGTCCGGTGGTGGGAGCTCGTGCCGATCCTCAACGAGAAGCTGACGACCGATACATCGGGTTGCGGTGGCAGCGTCGGGATCGGCGGGACCCACATCACGAGCTTTTCGCCATAGGGCGCACGATCGGGTAGTGCGGTGGCGGCGAGCACAAGGTTCGTGCTGAACGGGCTGCTGCCCTGGGCCAGGATCGAGAACGTCGGCTGGAGGTTCTGCGGCGGACCGAGGAACGCCCGCAACGTGACGCTCTCCGTAGGCTTTTCAGCTCCCAGGTCTGCCTCCACGAGCGCCTCGCCGCTGCCGATCTCGGATTGCCTCGGACAGCCGGACACGCCGCGAGCTTCCAGGAGCGCCACGTTGCAGCTGCTCAGGTGGGGGATTTCTAGGGTCAGCCCAACCGGGAGGCGCAGGACCATCCTGCGCACAGGAGCTGGGATACCAAGCTGATCCTCCGCGTAGCGGACCGTGAGCGTCAGCGCGCCTTTGGCAGCGAGGCGGTCGGGGGAGAGGACCGGCGTGATCGTCGCGACGGTCGCCGCTTGTGCGCTCGCCGCCAGTGCTGCCAAGACGATCAGCGCCGCGAGGACAGCGCGCCGGATCAGTTTCTCAGGCACCGCCCACCGCCTGGCGCTCCGCGAGAAACTCCTGCTCGCGCTTACCCATCGCCGTGCGCGGCGCGGCGCCCTCCAGGCGCTCTGCGGCCATCGCGCCCCAACAATTGCGCGCACACAGCTGCGCGATCACCGACACCACCCCGAACTCCATCCTGCCCGCGAAGGTGTACTCAGGGGCCAGTTTGAAGTGGCGGAGGGCGTTGGCCGAGGGGCCTCTTGGTGAGAACCTGTGCTCCAGCCACCCCGCCACATACTCCGGAGTAAGGGTGAACTGCTCCTCTGCGAACATCTCCCAGTCTCCACGCAGATAGGCGAATACTTCCTCGGGAGTGACAGGGTCCGAGGAGTTGAACCACCCCGCCTCCACGCAGACCCGCCAGGTGCCGAGCACGTCACCGCGAAAACATTCACGCACGATCGCATCCATCACCTCGATCTGCTCGCGGCTGAAGCGCTTGACACAGCCGAAGTCCAGGAAGCTCACGCTCCCGTCTTCGTGGAGCAGGTAGTTGCCCGGGTGCGGATCGGCGTTGAACATCTTCAGGCGTCCGTAGGAGCCGTAGGTGAAGCGCCAGATCGCCTCTGCCCACTGGTCGCGCAACTCCTGCCCGGCGTTGACCCCTTCACTCCAGGACAGGCCGCGCGCTAGCTCCTGGGTCAACACACGCGCCGTGCACAGCTCGCTGATGACCTCTGGGACGTGAATGAAGGGGTGCCCGCGGTAGTGCGCGGCGAACTCGGTCTGGTTGGCCGCCTCGAGGCGATAGTCGAGCTCCTCCGTGATACGGACGCTCAGCTCCTGTGCAGCACCGTTCATGTCGAAGCTCGGTCGCCAGGAGACCAGTCCACCCAGCAGCAAGTGCATGCCCGTCGTCAGCAGCTCGGCGTTCTTCAGGTCCGCGTGGATTGCCTGCGCTACACCTGGATATTGGACCTTGACCGCGACTTCGCGACCGTCGTGCAGACGGGCGCTATGGACCTGGCCGATCGAGGCCGCTGCGAGCGGCTCCCAATCGAACTCCGCGAAAGCCTCGCGAGCTGGGCGGTCGAGCTCCCGCTCCAGCACCGCCCGTGCGAGCTCCGGCGCCATCGGCGGCGCTTCACTGCACAAGCGCGCCAACGCCACCTGATAGACGGCTTGAAACTCTGCAGGCACCACGGGATTGACCGGCGCATAGGAGAAGATCTGCCCGGCCTTCATCAAGGCACCCTTGGAGTGGCCAAGCAGCTCGGTGTAACGCTCCGCTGTACGCACATGGAACTCGCTGCTGTCCACCCCCGTCAACTTGCTGCGCAACCCAGCCACGAGCGCTTCACCCGCGATGCGGGCACTCAGGGCGACCAGCGGGACGGTGCGCTGCAAGCGCCCGTGGTCAACAGGGTCGCCGGGCTGCATGGCTTCTTCTGCATCTGCGGGAAGGTCAGGGTCAGACATAAACACCTCTCCTCTATACTCACTGACTCTAGCAAAGTATATACTTAGGAAAGCCTATGTCAAGCACAACTACAACCCGTGAGCGCATCGTCGATGAGGCGATGCGCTTGTTCAGCGAGCACGGCTACGCGGCCACGAGCATCACCAAGATCGAGGCCGCCGCCGGACTCACTCCCGGCGCGGGCGGCATCTACCACCACTTCCCGAGCAAGGAAGCGCTCCTCGCCGCCGGCATCGAGCGTCAGCTGGCGCGACTCGGCGCCCTGCGCGAGATTCGCAACGTGCTCGGGTCCCTGGGAGACATCAAAGCCGAACTCACGCTCACCGCCCGCTACGTCCTGGCCGAGCTCGACAGCGAGTCAGAGCTACTACGCATCCTCGCCGCCGAAGCGCGCAACCGCCCACAACTGCTCACCACCGCCGTTGATCAACTCGTCAACTCCACCTTCACAGGCTTTGCCACATGGATCAGCGAGCGCGCTGAGCGGTCGATCCCAGACAGCGAGGCGAAAGCGATCGCCGCCGTCGGGCTCGGCTCACTGCTATCGACCCACCTTCTGCGCGACGTCCTCAACATCCCATCCCAGGTCGAGGACGAGACGCTTGTCGACACCTGGGTGAAGATCATGGTCGCGACCCTGACTCAGGGCGAGGGCTGAGCCTCCCGGCGTCCGTCGCGCGCTCTACCTTGGAAGGAATGGCATCGTGCGTAGCCCATCTCGACGCTGACGCCTTCTACGTCTCGATTGAGCTGCGCCGCCATCCCGAGCTGCGCGGGCTGCCCGTGGTCGTCTCGGGCAGCGGTCCGCGGGCTGTCGTGACGACCGCGAGCTATGAGGCGCGGCGCTTTGGGGTTGGCTCGGCGATGCCCGCCTCGCGCGCGCGGCGACTCTGTCCGCAGGCGGTCTTCCTGCCGCCCGATTTCCCCACCTACCGCGCAGCCTCCGCGCAGGTGATGGAGATCGTGCGCGCACATGTCGAGCGCGTGGAGGTCGTGGGCCTCGATGAGGCCTATCTCGACCTCGAGGGCCTCTTCTCCCCGCGCGCCGCGATGCGCCGGCTCGTGGCAGAGATCAAGGCGACGACCGAGCTCACCTGCTCGGTCGGTATCGGCCCCAACAAGCTCGTCGCGAAGGTCGCATCTGACGCAGAGAAGCCCGCCGGCTTTCTCGCGCTAACGCGCGAGCAGGCATGCGCCCGCTTCGCCAATTCTCCACCCGGGCTCGTGCCGGGCATCGGACCCAAGACCGAGGCCCGTCTGGCCGAGCTCGGCCTGCGCACGCTCGCCGCGGTTGCCACGGCCCCCGAGCAGCTCTTGATCGAGCGCTTTGGCCCCAACCTCGGGCGCGAGCTCGGTAGGCGTGCGCGGTTCGAACACGACGGCGAGGTCGGTGCTGCGCGCAAGGTCGTCTCGGAGTCACGCGAGCGCACCTTCGATCAGGACCTCAAGGACCCCGCTCAGCTGCGCGCCGCGCTGAGCAAGATGGCCGCGGATCTCGGTGCGAGCCTCGCCGCCAACGGGCGCAGCGGCCGCACGATCGGCATCAAGGTGCGCCTCGATGACTTCACGACCGTGACCCGTGCGCATACGGTCCCGGCCGCGACCTGCGATGCGCAGCTGATCACCGCGCACGCTCTGCGCCTGCTCGAGGCGTATTCCCCGCCCCGGCCCGTGCGCCTGCTCGGCGTGCGCGTCGCAGGGCTCGCAGCGGCGCGTAATGGGCAGAAGCCTCAAGTTCAAGTTGACGCTGAAGAGACTTCGCAGCTTGCGCTCCCGGTCTAGGCTTTCTGTATCGCGATGCGATACAGAGAATCCGGTTCGCGTTTGCGCTCCGCTGATAGCGCCAGCCGATAGCATCTACGCAATGGCGATCGTGCGCGTGGGGGAGATCGAGCTCGACTGCGAACGCAGCGGCTCAGGCCCGCCGCTGCTGGCGATCATGGGCATGAGCGGCACAGCTCTGCACTGGGGCGAGCCCTTCCTAGCAGCGCTCAGAGAGAGCTTTGAAGTCATCGCCTACGACCACCGCGGTGTCGGCTCAAGCTCGCGCCTGGATGGGCAGCTCTCAATCGCCCAGATGGCTGAGGACGCTGCCGGGCTGCTCGAGGCACTCGAGCTCGAGTCGACCCACGTGCTGGGTATCTCGATGGGCGGCATGGTTGCTCAGGAGCTTGCGCTCGGCCATCCCGAGCTGGTGCGCACGCTCACGCTCGGCTGCACTTACTGCGGCGGCGAGGGCAGCTCACAGGCCTCACCTGAGGTGATCCAGCGTCTGTTCGAGGCGATGAGCTCCGGCGACCGTGAGCGCGCGATCCGCGCGGGCTGGGAGATCAACGTCTCCCCGGCAAAGGCGGCCGATGTAGACGCCTACGCGACCTTCCTGCAGATCGCAGAGCGCCGCGCGGTCGCCGTGCCGGTCGTGATGGCCCAGGCCCAGGCGATCCTCGGCCACGACACAAGCGCGCGGCTCTCACAGCTTGCTATGCCGACGCTGGTGATTCACGGCACCGAGGACCAGATGCTGCCCGTCGGCAACGGCCAGATGATCGCCGGGCGCATACCGCAGGCGCGCCTTGAGATATTTGACGGCGTCGGGCATCTCTTCTTCTGGGAGCGTCCCGTCGAGTCGGCCGAGCTGATCCGCGACCTCGCGGCCGTTCACGTCTGAGCTTGGAACTGAGCGTCCGCTCCGACGAGGTGCTGCTGTCGGGCGAGCAGCACGGGGAGGGTCCGGCGGTTGTGCTGCTGCATGGTCTCAGCGCCACGCGGCGCTATGTCGTGATGGGCTCGCGCGCGCTGGAGCGCTCGGGGCAGCGCGTGATCGCCTACGACGCCCGCGGGCACGGGCGCTCGACACCGGCCCCGGGGCGCGCCTACGGCTACGAGCATCTTGCAGCCGACGTCGCTGCTCTACTCGACGAGGCGGGTGTGCAGCGGGCGCTGCTGGCAGGCGCCTCGATGGGCGCGCACACAGCTCTGCGCTTTGCGCTTGCCCACCCCGAGCAGGTCGCCGCTCTGGCGCTGATCACGCCGGCTTTCGAGCCCGACCGCCCGAGTACACCTCAGGAGCTCAGCCGCTGGGACGCGCTCGCCGCGGGCCTACGCGAGGGCGGTGTCGAGGGCTTCGTGGCAGCCTATGACCTTCAGGCGCTACCAGAGGTTTGGCGGGGCACGGTCGAAACCGTCTTGCGCCAGCGCATGCTCGCCCACGAGCACCCAGCCGCCGTCGCCGACGCGCTCGAAGTCGTACCCCGTTCGCGGCCCTTTGAGGACTTCGCGGAGCTCGCGTCAATCAGCGTCCCCACGGTCGTGATCGCCAGCCGTGACGAGGCCGACCCGAGCCATCCGCTGGCGGTCGGCGAACGCTATGCACGCACGATCCCAGGAGCGGAGCTAGTGGTCGAGGATGCGGGCCCGCCGCCGCGCTCGCCGATCGCCTGGCAGGGTGGGCAGCTGTCGAAGGTGCTGCTCGAGCTAGCCGCCCGCGTCGAGGTCGCCTAGCCTGGATCGCGATGTCAGAGCGCGAATGGGATGGAGCCGGCTATGACCGCATCTCGGGGGTCATGGAGGCGCTCGGCCGCGAGGTGCTCGAGCGTCTGCAGCTCGAAGGCAATGAGCACGTGCTCGACGCAGGCTGTGGATCGGGACGCATCACCGAAGAGCTGATCGCGCGCCTGCCCCACGGACACGTGATCGCTGTCGATGAGTCCCCTTCGATGGTCGCGGCCGCCAGGCAGCGACTCGGGGCGCAGGCCGACATTCGCGAGATGGACCTGCTCGAGCTGGATCTCGGCCTCGAGCGACCGCTCGACGCGATCCTCTCGACGGCCACCTTCCACTGGATCGCAGACCACGATCGCCTCTTTCGCCGGCTGCGCTCTGCGCTCGGCCCGGGCGGGCGACTCGTGGCGCAGTGTGGGGGAGAGGGCAACATCTCGATCCTGCGCGCGAGCGCCAATGAGGTACGCGCCCGGCCGCCCTACGCCGAGCTCTTCCGCGACTGGAAGCCACCCTGGAACTATGCGGGGCCCGAGCTCACGCGCGAGCGGCTGCTTGCGGCGGGCTTTGCCCGCGCGGAGTGCTGGCTGACGCCGGCCCCACGCGAGCCGGCCGAGCCGCGCGAGTTCCTCGCAACGATCGTGCTCGGCCCACATGTGCAGCAGCTTCCCGAGGAACTGCGCGAGCGCTACATGGATGACGTGCTCGCAGCGCTAGGTGAGCCGGTGGTCGTCGACTACGTGCGGCTGAACATCGATGCCCACGTCGACGATCAGTAGATTTCCGTAGAGAATACGAATCGTCCCTTCCGTTCGACTATTGGTCGAGGGCGGGCGACATAACTCGTTTGCACGGATTGCTAGGACGAGGAATAGATGTGCCCTCGAATCGCGTGCGCGTTCTTGCAAGCCGTTTTCTCCCTCGGCCATGGGTGCTGGACCTGTCCGCAGCGACGCTTGCTGGCGCGATCTTCCTCGCCACTTATCTCGCGCGTCGCAATCTCTCGAATGCGGTCGATGCCGACGAAATGGTCCCCGTAGCGCTGCTCGCGCTGCGCTTCGGGCGCCGCGGGGGTGTGATCGGCGCGATCTTGGCCGTCTCCTTGACGGGCCTCTGGGAGCTCGACCACGCTGATGCGATGGTGACCGTGCTCGGCTATTTGAGTCGCACGATCGCGTTCGTCCTGCTCGGAGCACTGCTGGGCGCCTTCGTCGACAAGCGCCGCCGCCTTGAAGGTGAACTCCTGCGCTACTTCGACACCTCACTCGACCTGCTCGCGACCGCGAATGATGAGGGTCGCTTCACGCGCGTAAACCCTGCCTGGGAAGAGACCCTTGGGTACTCCGCCAAGACGCTGTGCTCGGCTCCATATGTCGAGTTCGTCCACCCCGACGACCGCGAAGCGACGCTTGCCGAGGCTCAGCTGCTCGCGGACACTCACAACACGGTCAGGTTCCGTAACCGCTATCGAGCCTCTGATGGGGAGTATCGCTGGCTCGAGTGGAGTGCAGCGCGAGCTCACGATGACCTGATTCATGCTGTAGCACGGGACATCACGGCACAGATCGAGGCCGAGCAACTGCTGAAAATTCACGAGACGACACTCGAATCGATGGTCCAGGAACGCACCCAGGAGCTCGAAGATGCGCGCACCGACACCCTGCAGCGCCTCGCCCTCGCCGGCGAGTATCGCGACGATGAGACCTTCCAGCACACCCAGCGCGTCGGCAAGGAGGCGACCGACATTGCCTTCGGCATCGGGCTCGATCTCGAGCAGATCACCATGCTCGGGGAGGCTGCTCCTCTACACGACATCGGCAAGCTCTCGATCCCCGACGGGGTCCTCCTGAAGAACGGACCGCTGAGCGAACAGGAGCGCGCGATCATGCAGGGTCATACCCGCGCCGGTGAACGTCTGCTCGGCGGCAGTCGCTCGCCCGTCCTGCAGATGGCAGCCGTGATCGCGGGGAGCCACCACGAGCGCTGGGACGGCAGTGGCTACCCCGCCGGTCTGGTGGGCGAGGAGATCCCGCTCGTCGGGCGCATCGTGGCCGTCGCCGACGTCTTCGACGCCCTCACCCACGAGCGGCCCTACAAGAACGCCTGGGCGATCGACGCCGCGATCGCTGAGATCAGGCGCGGCGCTGGCAGCCAGTTCGATCCACGTGTTGTTGCGGCATTTCTGGCCGCTCACGGAGCTCCTGCGAGCGTGCCCGACGCCAAGGCTCACGCCGGCTGCGGACGCAATCGCTACGCCATCCACAGCGAGCGCAGCCCCGCTGAGCGGCATCGCATAACGAGCGAGGCCTCTACTGACAGCTGCCGGCGGCGAGCTGCCAGCAGGTCACATGCTACGTAGAAAGTGCGAATCGTCTTCATTATTCGACTATTAGTCTAAACTGAAATGCCGTGTCTGAAGCCCATCACTTGAATAGACGACACAAGACTGTGCCTCTAAGTCAAGTTCGCTTCGTCGGAAGGCACTTTCTGCCACTGTGCACGGTGGCGCTCGCGGTGTCGATCTTCCTCGGCACCTATGCGATGCGAAGCAGCCTCTCAAACGCCGTCGACGCTGACGAAGTCGTCCCAGTAGCGCTGCTCGCGCTGCGTTTCGGACGACGTGGGGGCCTAATCGGAGCGCTCATTGCGCTTGCCCTGACAGGCGTCTGGGAGCTGGGCCATGCCGACGCCGCAGTGACCGTGCTCGGCTACGCGAGCCGCACCGCCGCCTTCATCTTGCTGGGCCTGTTCTTGGGCGCCTTCGTCGACAAGCGCCGCCGACTCGAAGACGAGCTGATGCGCTACTTCGACACCTCGCTCGACCTGCTCGCGACCACGGACGGCGCAGGTCGCTTCACACGCGTGAACCCTGCCTGGGAGCACCTGCTCGGCTACTCATCCGAGCAGTTGCTCGCGATGCCATTCCTCGAGCTCGTGCACCCCGATGATCGTGAGGCGACACGTGCTGAGTCCGGGCTACTTCAAGACGACCGGGATACCGTCAAATTTCGCAACCGCTATCGCGCGGCAGACGGCAGCTATCGTTGGCTTGAGTGGAGCGCAGCGCGAGCGCGCAGCGGCTTGACACATGCCGTCGCTCGTGAGATCACAGCGCAAGTGCAGGCCGAGGGGCTAATCGCCACCCATGGGACAGACCTCGAAGCCAACATCGCCGCACGCATCCAAGAGATCGAGGACGCGCGCAAGGACACCCTCAAGCGACTTGCCCTCGCGGGCGAGTATCGCGACGATGAGACCTTCCAGCACACCGAGCGCGTCGGCAGAGCGGCCAGCGACATTGCCTTCGGCCTGGGACTCGCACTCGAGCAGACCACGCTGCTGTGCGAGGCCGCTCCGCTACACGACATCGGCAAGCTCTCGATCCCCGACGGGATCTTGCTCAAGCCCGGGCCCCTGAGCGACCAGGAGCGCATGATCATGCAAGGCCACACAACCGCCGGCGAGCGTTTGCTCGGCGGCAGCCGCTCACCCGTGCTGCAGATGGCAGCGGTGATCGCCGCAAGCCACCACGAGCGCTGGGACGGCAACGGCTACCCTGCCGGCCTCGCGCGCGAGGAGATCCCGCTCGTCGGGCGCATCGTGGCCGTCGCCGACGTCTTCGACGCCCTCACCCACGAGCGCCCCTATAAGAACGCCTGGCCTGTTGACACGGCCATCTCTGAGATTCGCCAGGGGGCGGGAAGCCAGTTCGACCCGCGCGTCGTATCGGCCTTCCTGGCGATCCACGGTGTCGCGGCAAGCTCGCGCGTGGTGCGCACCGACAGCGTCGGCGCAGGTCAGGCGAATGCTGCCGGCGCGCCGGCCGCGGGGCCGTCCTCGGCGAGCGCAGCGCCGCTGAGAAGCATCGCGTAGCGACCGCCGAGCTCCACCAAGCTCCTCGTGGGTGCCTCGCTCGACGATCACGCCCGAAGTCGAGCACGAGAATCTGATCGGCGTCGCGGATCGTCGAGAGGCGGTGCGCGATCGCGATCGTCGTGCGGCCGCGCGAGAGATCGTCGAGTGCCTGTTGTACGGCGCGCTCGGTCTCGTTGTCGAGTGCCGAGGTCGCCTCGTCGAGGATCAGCACCGGCGGGTTGCGCAGCACCGTGCGCGCGATCGCCATGCGCTGCTTCTCACCGCCGGAGAAGCGATAACCGCGCTCGCCCACCGGCGTGTCATAGCCCTCCGGGCAGCGAGGAGATCAGCTCGTGGATCTGAGCCGCGCGCGCCGCATCTTCGATCTCCTCATCGCTCGCCTCCGGGCAGGCGAAGCGCAGGTTCTCGCGGATCGAGGCATGAAAGAGATAGGTCTCCTGGGAGACCAGCCCGACCGTCGCTGCGAGCGAGCAGAGCGTGATGTCGCGGATGTCGACCCCGTCGATGCTGACCGAGCCGCGCTGGGGCTCATACAGCCGCGCGACGAGATATGCGATCGTGGTCTTGCCTGAGCCCGTCTCGCCGACGAGTGCGGTGCGTCGTGCCGGCGGGGATCTCGGCGCTGACATCGCGCAGCGTCCACGGCGCATCGGGGCCGTAGCGGAACCACACGTCCTTGAGACGCACGTCGCCGCGCACTTCGCTCGACAACGCGCGCGTTCGGGCGCTCGACGATGTCCACGGGCAGGTCGAGGTACTCGAAGATGCGCCCGAAGAGCGCGAGCGAGGTCTGCACTTCAAGCCCCACCGAGAGCAGCGACTGAATCGGGAAGAACACGCGTGTCTGCAGCGTCGTGAATGCCACGACGCGTGCCGATCGAGATCGAGTGGCCGCCGTGCGCGATGTTCTCGCCCGCGAACCAGTAGACCGCCGCGGGCATGATCGCGAAGCTCATCTGCACCGAGGCCATCCGCCAGCGCCCTGCCATCCGTGCGCGGACCTCGAGATCGGCCAGTTCGCCGGACTCGCCGCTGAAGCGCCGCACGAGCTCGGGCGAGCGCCCCATCGTCTTGCCGAGCAGGATCCCCGACACCGAGAGCGACTCCTCGACGAGCGTCGACATGTCCGCCAGGCGGCTCTGGCGCACCGACTGGATGCGCCTGCGCTCCTCGCCGACACGCCGCGTCAGCCACACGAAGAACGGCAGCAGAAAGAGCGAGAAGGCCGCAAGGCGCCAATCGAGCAGGAACATCGCGACGACCACCGCTACCACCGTCGTGACGTTCTGGACGATCGAGGTCGCGGTCGAGGTGACGACGCTGTCGATGCCGCCGATGTCGTTCGCGATCCGCGACTGCACCTCGCCCGTGCGCGTGTGCGTGAAGAAGGCCAGCGACATCCGCTGCAGGTGCGCGTAGACGGCGGCGCGCAGGTCGTGCATCACGCGCTGGCCGACCTGGTTTGAGATCCAGGTCTGCGCGACGCCGATCACGCTCGTCGATGATCGACAGCGCGATCATCCCGCCCACGAGCTCAGCGAGCAGCGTCGTGTCCTGTGTCGGGGATCGCCTTGTCGAGCACTCCACGCAGCAGGAACGGGCTGATCACGCCGAGTCCGGCCGCGAGGAAGATCAGCGCGAGCAACACGCCCAGGCGCACCCGATAAGGACCGAACAGCCGCCCGATGCGCCGCAGCGAAACCGGCGTTGACGGGAATCTCCTCGGGACGCAGCGCAGGCGGCGGGGCGTGGTGCCCGTCACCCGTCCGTCCCTGGGCAAAGGGTTGGCTGCTCACCTGGCTGACTCTACCGCTGGCCTATCGCCGGCTGGAGATACCCTCAAGAGGCCATGCACACCGCCACAATCACAGGAAGCTTCCGCCTGAGCGCCGTGGAGACGCGCGTGCTCGGCTGCCTGCTCGAAAAGCAGCGCACCACCCCCGACGCCTATCCGCTGTCGCTGAACGCGCTGCGCCTGGCCTGCAACCAGTCGACCAACCGCGAGCCGGTCGTGGACTACGACGAGGCGCTGATCCGCGACGCTCTGCACCGGCTGGAGCGCCGCGGGCTCACGCGCCTGGCCAGCGGTGCGGGCAGCCGGCCGCCAAGTACCGGCATCTGCTCGCCGAAGCGCTGCCGATGCAGCCCGGCGAGCAGGCGATCGATCTGCGTGCTGATGCTGCGCGGCCCGCAGACGCCGGGCGAGCTCAAGCAGCGCACCGAGCGCATGCACGCCGTTCGCCGACCTGGCCGCGGTGCACGAGACCCTGGAGCGACTGATCGAGCGCGAGCTCGTCGCCCGCCTGGAGCGCCGGCCGGGGCAGAAGGAGGAGCGCTACGACGCAGCTGCTCGGCAGGATGACGAGGAGGGCGGCCGAGGACGGGCAACGCTCGGCGCCGCGACAGGCTCCTCAGGACGGCTGCGCTGCGCTCGCCATCGCCGCCGAGCGACCTGGCCGAGCTGCGCGAGCGCGTAGAGCGCGAGCTGCGAGCTGCGCAGGCTACGCATGAGCTACGCGGCGAAGCCTCGATGCTGCGACGCTCGCCGTCCTCGGACACCGCCACCGGCGTCGGCATCCCGCTGGCGATCGCCGCGGGGCTCGTCTCGTTCCTCTCGCCCTGCGTGCTGCCGCTCGTGCCCGGCTACCTCTCGACCGTGATCGGGGTCACGCCGGCGGACCTCAAGGCAGCGCGGGCGCGCGCCGGGTGCTCGTGCCGAGCCTGCTGTTCATCGCGAGCTTCTCGCTGATCTTCATCCTGCTGGGCATGAGCGCCACGGTGATCGGCTCGAGCGCTCAACGCGCACAAACACACGCTCGAGAGGCCGGCGGCGTGGCTGATCATCGCGATGGGCGTCATCTTCCTGGCGACGCCTTTCGTCGGCCTGCTTCAACCGCGAGTGGCACTCCGAGGCGCTTCTGCGCCTCGCCGGCCGCGGCGGGCCGCTGATCGCGGGCGCGGCCTTCGCGATCGCCTGGACGCCCTGCACGAGCATCACGCTCGGGGCGATCCTCACGCAGGCGGCGGTCTCCAACTCGGCCGCGCACGGCGCGCTGCTGCTCGCCTTCTACTCCGCTGGGGCTCGCGATCCCGTTCCTGCTGATCGCGCTCGCCTTCGAGCGGATGACCGCGGCGCTGGCCGTCGTCAAGCGCCATTTCCCCGTGATCATCGGCGTCGGCGGGGCGGTGATGATCGTGCTCGGCCTGCTGATCCTCACGGGCGAGTTCACGATCCTGAACAGCTGGGCCTCAAACGAACCTGCCGCTCAGGCAACTGGCCAGGAAGTCTCAGCATCTGAGCCGCCTGCGCGTTCGCGGTAGCGCTCTTCCCACGCCTCCTGGTTGCGCTTGGCGTCGAGCACGAAGGGCGAGTAGCCGATCGCCTTGACGATCAGCCGGTTGATCAGCGACTCGGGGGAGGGGAGAGGGCGCAGCACGTCGACGAACAGCACCACGCGCGTCTCGTCGGTGTCGTTCCAGACCTCGTGGTTGAAGGTGTCATCGAAGATCATGCTCTTGCCCTCCTGCCAGTGGCGGATGTCCTCGCCGACACGGATCCGGCAGTTCTCGGCGTCGCTCGGGGACGATCAGCCCGAGGTGGTAGCGCAGCACGCCCTTGTAGGGGCCACGGTGGTCGAGGATGTGCTTGCGCGGCGAGAGGATCGAGAACATCGCGGTCGTCATCCCGGGGATCTCGCGCATCAGCGCGGCCGTGCGCGGGCACATCTCCACGCCGAGCTTGGCCTCGAAGCCGTAGCCGTAGAGGAAGAAGGTCTTCCAGCGGTCGTCGTCGGTGATCTCGATCTGGTCCTTGGAGATGTCCTGGAAGTTGGGAGCGCCGTCGCGGTCCTCGAGCACGCGCTCGAGCTCCTCGCGAATCACCTTCCAGTTCTCCTCGACGTGCGCGACCCAGGGGAAGCGCTCGACGGGGAAGAAGGTCGCGTCGCCGACGCAGCGAGCGCCGCCCGATGAACCGCTCGATCGGGGCGAGGATGCGTTCGCCGAGGACGATCGTCAGCTCGACCGTCCGCTCCCACGCGCTCTTCTGCGTCATTGCTCCGCCTCCCTCTGCTGACTGGCTCGGCTGGTGATTCCTGGGCAGCTTAGCCCGTCCGTAGGCTCGACTTTTGCGGCAAAGCCGGCTCGGGAGTGCTTCAGGGCCTGGCGAGGGCCAGCGGCACGTCGTAGGCGGTGAAAACGCGGTCCGCGGTCACGATCGTGAGGCCTTCGGCGCGAGCCTGCACGATCAGCATCCGGTCGAAGGGATCCCGGTGGTGGAGAGGCAACTCGGCCAGTCCCCGGCCATGCTCGGGCGCGAGGCTGAGGATTCGCGCGCCGCTTTCGAGCACATGCTCACGGAGGCCAGCGGGCATCCGCAGCTTGCCGGTCGCCGCCTTGATGCCGACCTCGAGGAATGAGACCACGCTGACCAGCAACTCTTCTGCGGCTGTGATCGCCTCGGTTGCAAGACCAATGCGATCCAAGCGTCCTTCCTGATGCCAGAGCAGGACATGCGTGTCGAGCAGCAGCCTCATAGGAATTCCTCGTCCTCCTTGTCCCATTCGGCATACATCTCGTCCAGCTCCTGCTCGCTGAACTCGAAGTCCTCCGAGATCCAGATCTGCCCGGCCATGGAGCCGGCCATCGACAGGAACTTCTCACCCGGTTCAATCTGCGGCTCCACGCGCACAAGTCGCGCGACCGGGATCCCGTTTCGAGCGATCTCGACCTCTTCACCCGCCTCCACACGCGCGAGCAAACGCGAGAGATCTGTCTTGGCCTGACCGACGTTGACCCTCATGCCGGTCACGGTAGCAAGCTTGGCCAAGGTTGGTCAAGGAGTCGGTCGAGGGCAGGTCACGCCCCTTTCTCCGACAGCTCCCGGGCGACCGGGACAGCCGATCCCAGAGAATCGCTACGCGATATTCAGAGACAAGAACGCATCGACCCCCGGCGCGTCTCGCGTGCCGGGGGTCGAGCGAATCAGAGGTTGAGGCTAAGCAGCCTCGCGCAGTGCGGCCAGCTCAGGCGACTCGGCGAGCTTCTTCAGCGCGCGCTGCTCGAGCTGTGAGGCACGCTCGGCGGAGAAGCCGAGACGCTTGCCGATCGCGGTGAGCGTCTGGGGCTCCTCGCGGCCGGTGCCGAAGCGCAGCGTCAGCACCTTGCGCTCAGTTTCGGGCAGCTGCGAGATCGCGTCGTGCACGATCCGCTCGCGCTCGTTGTCCCAGGCCGTCTCCTCCGGCACCTCAGCGTCGGAGGGCAGCAGGTCACCGAGAGCGGTGTCGCCGTCTTCGCCGATCTGCTGGTCGAGGCTGACGAGCGCCGCACGCTGGTGGCGCACCTCTTCGACCTGCTCGATCGGCAGACCGGTCTCCTCGGCGAGCTCCTCGAGTGTGGGCTCGCGCCCGAGTCGTACGGACAGCTCGCGCTCGACCCGTCCGACCTTGCGCGAACGCTGAGCCACGTGGACGGGCAGGCGGATCGTGCGGCCGGAGTTCTCTAGGCCGCGCTGAATCGCCTGACGGATCCACAGGGTGGCGTAGGTTGAGAAGCGGAAGCCCTTGCGCCAGTCGAACTTCTCGCTGGCGCGGATCAGGCCGAGCATGCCCTCCTGGACGAGATCGCCCAGCGGCAGGCCCTGGTTCTGGTAGCGGCGGGCGTTTGAGGCCACCAGCCGCAGGTTGGAGTTGACGAGCAGTTCCTTGGCGTGCAGATCGCCGCGCTCGATCCGCTTGGCCAGGTCGATCTCCTGAGCCGGGGTGAGTAGGGGGTAGCGGCGCGAGTGGGCCAGCAGCTGGTCGACCGCCTCAGGGATGAACGTGTCGGCAGCGCCGACCTCGATGCGCTCGATGGGGTTGTCGAGCCGCTCGGGAGCAGCGACCGTCTCGGTCTCGGCCTGCGTCTCCTCATCCTGTGGGGCAGGATTCGGCTCGAGCGTTAGTGTGGTGTCTACGGGGGAGTCTGACATGGGCGTCCTTCTTAATCCGATGCTTGGAGTCGGAATTATACGCCTCGATAGTTGCGTTGTCAATTATCTTGTGTTCGGGGCGTTTCTGTGTGCTCGTTCGACGCCTGACGGGCCCTCACCTGCCTTGGGGTGCAGATTGGGAATGCCCGCCCAGTCAGGGGCTAAAACCCGCAACACAGGCCAAAAGAGCGATCCGAGGCGCTCAAGTCCTATCGACAGGCGTCTCCGCATGTCGCTGAGGTCGAGCAATGCTAAGCTCGGCGAATGGACGATCGACCTCTCTGGCCAGGTCGTAGCGGTCACCGGCGCCTCCTCGGGCATCGGCGAGGCCACCGCGCTCGCCTGCGCGCACGCCGGGGCGGCCGTCGCGCTGGGCGCCCGCCGCGCCGAGCGCATCGAGGCGCTCGTCCAGCAGATCGTCGAGCCGAGGCGGACGCGCGATCGCCGTGCCCACCGACGTTGGCGAGGAGGCCCAGGCGCGGCCTTCGTCGCAGCGCACGCACGCCGAGCTCGGGCCGCCTGGACGTGCTCGTCAACAACGCCGGCGTGATGCTGCTCGGACCGATCGAGAACGCCCACACCGAGGAGTGGCGGCGGATGATCCACGCCAACATCTTCGGTGTCCTCTACTGCACACACGCGGCCCTGCCGCTGATGCGCGCCGCAGGGCTCGGGGCACATCGTCAACGTCAGCTCCGTCGCCGGGCGCGTCGCCCGGGCGGGCTCGGGCGTCTACAACCTCACGAAGTTCGGCGTCGGCGCCTTCTCAGAGTCGCTGCGCCAGGAGGGCGTGGCGCATCGGCGTGCGCGTCACCACTGATCGAGCCCGGCGCGGTCGCCACCGAGCTACCCGGCCACAACCGCCCGCGAGGTGCTCGAACAGATGGCCAAGCGCTTCGCCGGCGTCGACGCCGCTGAGCGCCGAGGACATCGCCGGCGCGATCCTCTACGCGATCGCCCAGCCACCCAACGTGAGCGTCAACGAGATCCTGGTGCGCCCGAGCGGCCAGGGCGCCTAGGCGTACGCTGCCGGCGCTGCGACGGCGCCCGGCGCGGGTGCGATCTCGAGCAGTCTTCGATTGCGCGCGCGTGATCGACCTGCAGGGTCGTGTGATCGAGGCCGAAGCGCTCGTGCAGCAGGCCTCCATCGCGCGACGGGCCGCATGACAGTCGCACTCGGCCGCCGACCAGCACGTGCGCGGAGAGCGCGGGAAAGCCGCTGCGTCACCTCCCAGACGTGCAGGTCGTGCACCTCGACCACGCCCTCCTGCGCCAACCAGCGCCTGCCGATCGCCTGCGGGTCGAGGCCCTCGGGTGCGGCCTCCAGGAACATCCGCCCCGAGGCCTTCACGAGCGCAACGCCGGAGCGGATCATCAGTGCGGCGATCAGCAGCGAGACGATCGGGTCGGCGCGCTGGAAGCCGTCACCAGGATCACCACAGCGGCGATCGCGGTGCCGATGAAGCCGTACAGGTCGGTGAGGATGTGCTGGAAGCTGCCCTCGATGTTGAGGCTGTCGCGGTTGGCGCGCGCGAGCGTCCGAGGCCGCCGCCAGGTTCACCGCCACGCCGAGCAGCGCCACGGCCAGCATCAGCCAGCCGTGGACGTGGGGCGGGTCGAACAGGCGGCGCATCGCCTCGTAGAGGATGAAGGCGGCCAGCACCAGCAGCGTCACGCCATTGGCCTGCGCGGAGAGGATCTCCACGCGCTTGAAGCCGAACGTCATCGCGCCGCGCGCCGGTCGCGCGGCCAGGCGCAGGGCCAGCAGCGAGAAGCCGATCGCGCCCGCGTCGGTGAGCATGTGGCCGGCGTCTGAGAGCAGCGCCAGTGAGTGCGCGATCGACGCCGACTGCCACCTCCACGCCATGAAGGCCACGATCAGCGCGAGCGCGAGCGCCAGACGGCCGCGGTCGGCGCCAGCGTCGACCGTGTGGCTGTGCGCCGCGTGGTCGTGGGTCATGCTGCGCACGATACGCGCCCAGCCGTGGATGCGATCTGGCCGTCCTTTACGGCGGGCTGACGTCCGCTCTAGTCTCAAGCGATGACAGCTGGCCTCCGAGCGACGAGCAGGCACTCGTCCAGCGGCGCACGACGCTCGTTTCGATCGCCGTCGCGGCGCTGCTCGTGGCGATCAAGCTCGGCGTCGGCCTGGCACACGGCAGCCTCGGGCTGATCTCGGCGGGGATCGAGTCCAGCGGCGATGTGATCGCGGCCATGCTCACCTTCTTCGCGGTGCGGCTCGGTGGGCGCCCCGCCGACCGCGGCCACCCCTACGGCCACCGCCGCGCCGAGAACCTCGGCGCGCTGGGCGAGTCCGCGATCCTGCTCGCCGGTGGCCTGCTGGTCGGCGATCGAAGCCGTGCAGCCACCTCAGCGCCGAGCGCCGGGCCGCCGCGACATCCGCTGGTATCAGTTCGCGGTGATCGCGTCTCGCGCTGGTGCCTCGACCTGAGCCGCACGACGTCTCGCTCGCTGCCGCCCGTCGCTATGACAGCCCCGCGCTGCGCTCCAACGCCTTCCACTTCGCCGCCGACATGGCCGGCTCGCTCGCCGTGCTCGCGGGCCTGCTGGCCGTGGATGCGGGCTTTCGCCAGGGCGATGCGGTGGCGGCGCTGGTCGTGGCCGGCGATCATCCTCGTGGCCGCGTGCGGCTGATCGCGGAGAACGCCAACGTGCTGATGGACCGCTCGCCCGCGGAGGCGCGCGCGGCGCGCCGAGCGGGCGATCGCCGCAGCTCGGCGCCGACATCGAGCTGAGCCGGCTGCGACTGCGCGAGTCGGCCGGGCGCTACTTCGCCGACGTCGTGGTCAGCGTGCCCCCGGGACAGGCGGTGGTCGAGAGCCACGGGGCGGCCGACCTGATCGAGGCGCCGTCGAGGAGCGCGCTACCGGGCAGCGACGTGGTCGTGCACGTCGAGCCGCGCCGGCGGGGCCTCGACCTGCGCGAGCGCGTGCTCGCGATCGCGCTCGCCGAGCCGCTCGTGAAGGAGGCGCACGACATCACGATCTTCGAGCAGGACGGCTCCGCGAGCGTGTCGCTGCACCTGAAGTTCCCCGCCGATCTCGACCTCGGCAGCGCCCACGAGGTCGCCGAGCGCGTCGAGCGGGAGATCCGCGCGCGCCCGGAGGTGAGACGTGCAGACCCACCTCGAGCCGCTCGAGCAGCCGCTCAGCGCGCAGCCGCGCCGACGCAGCACGCCGACGGCCTTGCAGCGCGCGAGATCGAGCGGCTCGTGCGCGAGCGCACCGGACGCGAGCCGCGAGTGGTGAAGCTGCTCTCGACCGACGCCGGGCGCGTGCTGTTCCTCACGCTCGATGTCGGCACGGGCAAGTCGCTGATCGACGCCCACGCGCTCGCGGGGGAGCTCGAGGAGGAGCTGCGCCTGCGCATCGCTGATATCGCCGACGTGGTCGTGCACACCGAGCCCTGAGCAAGGGCCGCCTGGGAAGGATTGGCGTTCCGCGGCATCTACCACAGCGAGGTGCCAATTCCAGCGATCAGGAGGTCCCAGGTGAAGAACTCGCTCATGCTCGGTACGGCTGTGGCGGCGCTCGCGCTGCTCGCGGGCTGCGGTAGCAGCAGCAAAACGACCGCTTCGACGAGCGCCGCCGCGACGAGCTCCACCGCGGCCTCAAGCGGCGCCTCGCCCTACAGCCATGCGAGCTCGACCACGACGGCCACGACCAGCACCGCGGCCGGGGGAGGGATGCTGATCACGAGCAAGCACGACAAGCTCGGCACGGTCCTTGCCGCCGGCCCGAAGAAGCTGACCGTCTACCTCTTCGAGGGCGACAAGGGCTCGGCCTCGAGTTGCTCAGGTGCCTGCGCGGGGGCGTGGCCACCGGTTACGACGAGCGGTGCACCGCAAAGCTCCGCGAGCGCTGTGGCTGGAGATCTCGGCACGATCACCCGCTCGGACGGGACCAAGCAGGTCACCTACAAGGGCCACCCGCTCTACTACTTCGTCAAGGACAAGGACGCAGGCGATGCCTACGGGCAGGGCGTGAAGGCCTTCGGGGCCTCCTGGTATGTGCTCGCGCCGAGCGGCAACAAGATCGATCCCTCCTAAAAGCCGGTTCCAGCACCACGTCGTCTGGGCTCAAGCACGAGCCCAGACGGCGTCGGGGTGTGAAAGCCGGTGCGCCGTAAGCGCGACCGCCAGCACCACGACGCCGGCAACGGCCAGTGCCGCCGCGATCGAGGCGTGCAGCACGAGTAGCCCGCCGATGAGAGCTCCGAGCAGCATCGCCGCAACGGCCAGCAGGCGGCGCCCGAGCTGTGAGCCGGGTCCGCCCGCCCAGCTCGATTCCGAGGCCACGCCAGTGAGCGTGCGCGTGAGTACGGTAGTCGTCAGCTCAGGTATCGCAAGGCGCTGTGCGGCGGCGTTTTGCACACCCATCGCCAGCGCAAGCGGCACTATCAGCGCGTAGCGAGCGGGGGAGGAGGGCGGTTCGCTGATCAGCACGGCGACGAGCAGCGCTACCGCCACCAGCGCGCCCTGCACCAGGGTCGCGCCACGCAGCAGAAGGCCACGGTGCTCGGCGCTGCGTGCAGCGAGCAGGCCGCCGGCGAAGGCCCCAAGCAGGAAAGCGACGATCGCGGTAAAGGAGCTCGCGACCGAGAGCCCGCCCGCGCCAGCCAGCGCGAAGCCGAGGAAGACAATGTTGCCAGTCATGTTCGTGACGAACACGTGCCCGAGCTTCAGATAGCTCGCTGCGTCGACAACGCCCGTCACGAGCGTGAGCGCGAGCATCAGCGGCGGCAGCGGGCCATGGCGTTCGCCAGCGGGCGGACGCAGCGTGTGGATCGCTTCACGCGCGATGCTCGACGCCGGCACGCGCCCACGGTAGCGCGGAGGCGCGCTCAGTCGAGGTGGCTGAGGATCTCCGCGACGGGCGCGCGCTCCGGCACCCGTTGCTCCTGCACGGGCGCGCCGAGATAGAGAATCCCGACGGGGGTCTCTTCGTCTGCGAGGCCAAGCAGCGCGCGTCCGGCCGGGGTGTCGAGCAACGCGACGGTGCGCCAGTAGCCCGCTAGGCCGCGAGCGTGTGCGCCGAGCAGCACGAGATAAGCGGCGACGGCCGTGGCGAGCAGGTCCTCGCGCTCCTGCGCCGCATCGCCGGACATGCGCGTGCTGACGGCGATCAGCGTCGGCGCTCGCTGCAGCTTGACCGCGGCGCCGGGCTTCTCAGCCTCGGCGAGCTCCATCAGCCGCGCACGAGTTTGCGCGCCGATCACGCGGAAGCGCCAGGGGTTCGTGAGGTGGTGATTGGGCGCCCAGCGCGCGAGCTCGACTAGCTCCTCGATTACCGCCGGCTTGAGCTCGAGCGCACCGAAGGCCTTGTGGGTGCGCCGCGTGCGGATAGCCTTCTCGACTTCCATGCCCCAACCGTAGAGGGTGAGATCGCACGATGAGCGCGGGAGAGATCCTCGCGATCGCCTTCGCCGGGCTCGCGGCGGGGACGATCAACACAGTGGTGGGTAGCGGCACGCTGATCACTTTCCCTGTGCTTTTGGCCTTCGGCTACCCGCCGGTGACGGCCAACGTCTCGAACACGATCGGCCTCGTTCCGGGCTCCGTCTCAGGCGCGATCGGCTACCGTCGCGAGCTCACCGGCCAGCGCCGACGGATCCTACGACTCGGCGCGATGTCGCTCGCGGGCGGCATCACGGGAGCGGTATTGCTGCTGGTGCTGCCCTCCTCGGCTTTCAAGGCGATCGTGCCCGTCTTCATCGCCGCCGCGCTCGTCTTGACGCTCTTGCAGCCGCGCCTGACGCGCTGGCTCCTGCGGCGCGAGATCGACCTCGAGCGCCACGTGGCGCTGTTGACGCCGGTTGCGGTCTATCTAACGGGCGTCTACGGCGGTTATTTCGGCGCCGCCCAGGGCATCCTGCTGCTCGCGATCCTCGGAGTCGCGCTCACACAGGACCTGCAGCGCACGAACGCCTTGAAGAACGTGCTCGCGGGGCTAACCAACGGTGTGGCCGGTGTCTACTTCATCTTCGCCGCGCACATCGACTGGGGCCCCGCCGCACTGATTGCGGTCTCCTCGATTACGGGCGCCCAGATCGGCGCCCGCTACGGGCGTCGGCTACCGCCAACGGCACTGCGCGCGGTGATCGTCGCTGTCGGGATCTTCGCGATCTTGCGGCTGTTGCTTTACTGAGCGCCTCGCGCTCATATCTCAGTGCAGGCGTGATTGAGAGGGAGACACCCCCGGCAACGCCGACGCGCGCGGGGCGGGCTCGGAGAGTGAGCTGGTTGTCGCAGTGGAGCCCGGCTGCTAATCCTGCCCGCTCGAATTTCCCCAACCGTTGGCAGGAGGACTGAGGATGACTATGAACTTCCGCGCACTCGCCGCCGCACTCGGGACGGTGCTAGCACTCGTCTCGCTGGACGCGGCCTCGGCGCAAGCGACCACCCCCAACTCGATGGACGCGCTCGGCGACTCGATCACGCGTGCCTTCAACACCTGTTCGTTCCCGTTTACCGACTGCACTGAAAACTCGTGGGCGACGGGCACAAACAGCGCCGTCAACAGCGTCTACCAGCGCATACTCGCGAAAAACGCGGGCATCAAAGGGCACAACAACAACGACGCGAAAAGCGGCGCGAAAATGAGCGAACTGGGCGGCCAAGCCGAAACAGCTGTCTCACGGAAAGTAGAACTCGTAGGCGTCTTGATGGGCGCCAACGACGCCTGCACGTCGAGCATCTCGACGATGACCACGGTGGCCAATTACAAATCGCAATTCGAATCCGCGATGAACACGCTCACCAAAGGCCTGCCCAGCGCGCAGATCGACATCGGCTCGCTGCCGAACGTCTACCGGCTGTGGGAAATCTTCCACACGAACTCGAGCGCGGTCAGCACATGGAACAGTCTGAAAATCTGCCAGTCACTGCTGGCCAACCCGACGTCGCTGGCGAAAGCCGACGAAGAACGGCGCCTGCAGGTGAAAACGCGCGAGGAAGAATTCGACTCGACGCTGGAAAGCGTGTGCGCGAAATACACGCAGTGCAAATACGACAAAGGCCTCGGCTTTAAAACCGTGTTCAACACGAACGACGTCGGGACCAGGGACTACTTCCACCCCAGCATTGAAGGGCAGGCGCTGATCGCGAGCGTCGCCTGGGAAGCTTTTCCGTTCTAGGACGGCCGGGGCGCCTCCTGCATTTGGGGGCGCCCCGCCACGCTCAGTGCAGGCGTGCGATGAAGGTGTAGACGACCATCGCGCTGACGAGGATCGCGAAGATGCGCAGGCCCCACAAGCCCACGATGGCCCTGCGCCCGAGCTGCGCGAGCGCTACCGGCCGGGAGGTCTCGGCGACGAGCTGATCGCGCTCGAGGTGCATGATCAGCTCCTCCTCTTGACGGGTCTCGTTGCTCATGGGCCACCGATCACGTGGATGGTCTGCAGGAAAGAGTCGATTCCGTAGGCGGCACCGCAGATGCTGACGAAGACGATCACGACGATGCCGAAGGCGTTAGTGGTGCGCTTGTTGGCCCAGCGACCCATCAGCTTCCTGTCATTGGCGAGCATCAACACGAAGACGAGGCTGACCGGGAGCAGTACGGTCGCGAGCACATTCGCGTTGAGCGCGATCGAAAGCAGCGGCGCCCCGGGGATGAGAATCACGGCCGCGGCGATCAGCGCAACGCCAACGTTGGCGCCGTAAAAGATGGCCGCGCCACGCGGCGAGGCGTTGAAGCTGTGGGAGACGCCGATGCATTCACCGGCCGCATAGGCGGTGCTCGCGGAGATCGTCAGGATCGCAACGGCTCCAGCCTCGATCAGCCCGAGCGCGAACACCGTGCCGACAGTGCCACCGGCGACGTGCGAGAGCGCGGCAGGGAATCCCGCGCCGGCAAAGCCCTGGATCCCCGAGCCTTGATGCAGCAGCGCAGCGCCCGCGATCAGCGCGCCAATGCCGAAGGTCGCGGCGAGCACCGCCCCGAGGCCCGTGTCGTAGCGGCCGTGGCGCACGTCCTTGGGCGTCATGCCCTTATCCGCCGAGGCGCTCTGCTGGAAGAAGATCATCCAGGGAGTAACCGTCGCGCCGATCGTCGAGGCGAGCAAAAGCAGCAGCGTGTTGAGGCTCCCGTGTGGGAAGGGCGTGAAGGAGAGCGAGCTGGCGATCGTCCCGAGGTCCGGCTTGACGAGGATCGCGGCGAGCAGGAAGAGGCCGTTGAAGAGGGCGATGCCGAGCACGGTACGCTCCCAGCGCCAGTAGCGCCCGCCGCTGAGCGTGAAGAGCACGAGCGCCAGGCCAAGCGCGACCGCTACGCCCGCGCCGAGATGGAAGTAGGCGAGCCCGACGCGGATCGCCACGAACTCGGCGATCAGTGTGATCAGGTTCGTGAGGCAGAGGTCGCCCGCCCCGAACCAGCCCCACAGCCGGCCGTAGCGCTGCAGCACGAGCTCGCCGTAGCCGCGGTGCGTGACTGCGCCGACTCGCATGCACATCTCCTGCACGACAAAGGACATCAAAAAGAGGCAGGGGATCAGGGGGACGAAGAAGCCGATGCCGTACTGCGCCCCGTCGGAGGCGTAGGCGATCATGCTGGGGCCGTCGTTCTCGCCCAGCATCGCGAGGATGCCCGGCCCGACTAGCAGCCAAAGAAGGCGCCCATGCTTGCCATGGAAGCGCGCGTGGTGCACGCGCGAGCGGTCGTGCGAGCGTGCGTGGTCCTCCTCGCTCAGCTGCGGCTGGCCGAGGAGGGGCGAGACGGTTACCTCGGGGCTGCTCAATCGATCTCCACAGCTGGCACCCCAATGCCCTGCGAGGACGCGACTTCGACGCGCATCGCGCCCGCCAGATCGCCGCCGATTGCGTGCTCGCGCTCGCCGAAGAGAACAAACAATGGACCGCCGAATGGCTGACGGTCGCGCACGGTGAAGCGTTCTCCCGGCGCGATCCCGCGCTCGGCGAGGTAGCGGAGCATCTCGGGGTCCGAGTCTGAGACACGCACAAACAAGCCCTCATCGCCCGGCTGCAGGCTCTCCATGCGGTCCGTCAGCGGCTCTTCGAGCTCGAGCTCGGCCGTCGGGATCGGATCGCCGTGGGGGTCGACCGTGGGGTGGCCGAGCTTGGCGGCGATCAGCGCCTCGAGGTCCTCGGAGAGGACGTGCTCGAGCACCTCAGCCTCAGCGTGCACGCGATCCCAGGGCATCCCCAGCGCCTCGGCGAGATAGCTCTCGAGCAGGCGGTGGTGACGGATGACCTCGAGGGCGATGCGGCGTCCATCCTCTGTCAGGCGCACGCCGCGATAGGGGACATGCGTGATCACGCCGAGCTCACCAAGGCGCTTGAGCATCGCCGAGACCGAGCCTGGGGTGATGCCGAGACGCTCGGCAAGGGCGTTCGTCGATACCGGCTCCTCGCTGCGCGTCTGGAGCGAGAAGATCGCCTTGGCGTAGTCCTCGACGGCGGGTGTGCGGATAAGTTCCTTGACACTCATGAAAAAAGAGTATGGCATGCCAAGAAATGATTCGAGGCAGGCATGGATAAGACCCCATCGGGCTGCAGCAACGATTTCTTGAGAGTGCCGTCCCGCTACTCGTGCAGCAGACCGACGGCTTCGAGTGCTTCCTCGCGAGTCGGGTAGCCGACTGCCCTGACCGCTTTGTCCCCGCGGAACCAGGTGACGCCCGCCCAGCGAAAGGTGATCGGCAGGCCTGAGCGGGCTCCGCGGCCTGCAACGCAAAGCATCGCGGCGACGAAGTCATCGCCCGCGGCGATGATCTCCTCGATCTCATAGCGCGCACCGTCGGCGAAGACGTCAAAGAGGTCGCTCATCCATTCGCGCCAGCCATCAGCGCCGCGATAAGTGTTGTCGGTTACCGCCGTGACGCGGTTTTCCATGTAGAACCCGGGAGCGAGCAGATCTGCGGGCACTTCACGCCCGTTTGCGGCCTCGGCTCCCCAGCGGTGCAGGTCGATGTTCCGTTGCGACATCGCCTTCTGAGTATCCGCCTCACACGGCCGGTGTGGGGCCACCTCGCGTCCGACCGTCACCCGGCGCGGACGGTTGCGCAGCGGTGGCTGATGTCCCGGCGCGCTCACTTCTCCCCCAAATCCACTCATCGAAATTTCACCGGCCGCTGGATCATACCTCCGATTTCGGATTTGAACAGGGCGAAGCGCGGAGGGGAGGGGAGCCCGATCAGCCGAAGGCGTGCCCCCGCAGGGGCTTGTTCACCATGCGCGTGACCCGCTTGGTGAGCGCCGCGGTGCGCGCATCCGCTTCAGCCTTGCTGAGCTTGCCCGCCGCTGTTGCGGTGCTGAGACGGGCCTGGCGAGCAGCGACGATCGCCGCAACCAGCCCCGCTGCGGACTTGCGGGCCGTTGCGTTCGCGATCTGAGCGAGCGTGCGTCCGGCGCGGAGCTCACCATGCAGCTGTGGCGGAGTGAGGCCGAGATAGTTTCGAACCGCCGCGCGGGCACCGTGGCGCACGGCGACGCCGTGTCCGTGAACGCGATTGACCTCCGCAGCCACACGACGATCGAGGCCGGCCGAGAGCTTTGCCAGTTGGGCACGTCTGGCCGCGATGAGCGCCGCGATCAGGCCTGCTTCGCTCTTGCCGCTCGTGGTGGCGAGCCTGCGCCAGCGTCTTGCCCGATTGCAGGTCCTGCTTGATCTGAGCGGGCGGAATACCGAGGTAGGCGGCCGCCGCCTGCAGTCCAAGTCCCATCGCACCGCGGTGGGCGGCGCCATGGCGGACCGCATGCTTGTGATGACCGCCCGGGCCGCTGGCGGCCATCGCCGCGACAGCACCACCGGCGAGCAGTGCGGCGAGTGCAACCGCGAGCGCGATCTTGCGTTTGATAGCGCGATTCACGAATTCCATGTTGCCAAAGGCGCTTAAAGATCGCGTCAGTTGTCAACCATGGCGCGAAACGCGAGCGCTTGCTAGTCTGACACCGTATGCGGTGTAGCAAGAGCCCATCGATGCTGCTCCGAGAGGCGCGGGCGCGGCAGGGGATCAGCCAGCGACAACTTGCGCTGCGCGCCAAAACAAGCCAGGACGCGATCAGCCGGATCGAGCGTGGGGTGGAGTCACCAACGCTCGAACGTCTCGATCATCTGCTGATGGTTCTCGGCGAGCGCCTCGAGCTCGCCACTGTGCCCCTGTCCGAGAGGGGGAGGGGTGCCATGCCGACCGCGCGAGAGCGACTACGCGAGGCCGCTTCGTGGAACTTGGCCGCCACAAAGTTGGAGATCATCGGGGCAGAGGCACGTAGGGCCGGGCATCCCGCGACGCGTCACATGCCGGCGTGAGTGCTGCGCCCGAGCGGCCGCTGGACCTGAAGGAGCTGTTTCGAGCCCTTGATGAGCATGGTGTGGACTATCTCGTGATCGGGGGCGTCGCCGCGCAGGTGCATGGACGCCGTCGAACAACAAAGGATCTCGACGTCCTGCCCGCGCCCGACCCGGAGAACGCGAGACGCTTGGCCGCCGCACTCGAGGCGCTCGACGCGCGGCCGCTTGAACTCGGGGCGGCTGTCTCCGCCCCGACCGCAGAACAGCTGCACCTTGCACCGATCGTCCCGCCTCTCACTACCAGACATGGGGAGTTGCACATAGTCAATGAGCCGACCGGCGCGCCTGCGTACGACGATATGCGCGCTCGCGCGCTGAGCATCGATCTCGACGGGATCACGATGTACATCGTCAGCGTGGACGACCTGATCCGGATGAAGAAAGCGGCTGGCAGGCCGAGGGACCTCGATGACATCGATGCCATTACAGAGGTCGCGCGACGAGAGGCGCGTTAAGAGTCGGCGTCGGCCGGCGCACCACCGAATCCCAGCTCGTTGCCGTCGGGGTCGCGGAAGATCGCCTTGCGTACGCCATTGGCGTACGTCTCGTGCTCGTCGGGCTCAAGCCCGCGCTCAGCGATCGCGGCGAGGTGAGCGTCGAGATCGTCGAGGAAGATCGTCACCACCGAGTTGCCCGCGCCAGCGGCGTGCTCCACGACGTAGACCGACCGCTCCTCGGCGAGCGTCCAAACCGCCTCAGTCGCGTGCGGGAAGAAGCTCGGCTCACCGAGCAACCGTTCATACCAGGGGCGGATGGCCTGGAAGTCACTTACGCGCAGACCCGCGAAGAGGTGCAGCGACATCAGCCGTCGAGTAGCTCGAGCACACGCTCGACCGGTCGCGCCAGCAGCGCACGGTCGCCGCGAACCACAATCGGACGTTCAAGGAGCACCGGGTTCGCCACCATCGCGGAGATCAGCGCGTCCTCGTCGAGTGCGGCCGCGTCAAGCCCAACCTTGCTTGCCTCACGTACACGTAGGAAGTCGTGGGCCTGCGCGCCGGCCTTCGCCAGCAGGCCACGCAGCTCCAGTTCGCTCAGCCCGGCCACGTGGTACTCGACGGATTCGAACGCGATTCCGCGTTCGCTCAGCAGCTGCACGAGATTCCGGCACTTCGTGCACGTGTTTACGTCGTACACGGTGAGCGCGGCCACGGGTCGTATGTTAGATCCGCGGCTTCTAAGCGTCCTCGGGTAGTGCGGTATCTCACCGATGTGAGACAGGCCAATCTCACCCATCTGAGACGCGTTCAAGCACCGCTCGATAATGCATGTTATGTCAACTAGAAACGAGGATCGAGTCGACTGGGTACTGCGCAACCTCGGGATCTCCCGTGAGGATCGGCACGCCGAGACTTCCCGCCTGTGCGACCAGCAGACGATCAAACGGGTCCCTGTGCAGCGGCGGCAGGCTTGCAACTGCAAGCGCATGCTCGTGCTCGATCGGCACGGCCCGGCCATCAATCAGACGCATGCGCTCGGGCACGTAGCGCTCGGGCGCTTCGGGTAGCGGCAGACGCCCCAGGCCGGACTTGATCGCGATCTCCCACGCGACCACGGCTGATACCAGCAGCTCCCGTGCCTGCTTCTTCTACCGTCGCCAAATGAGCGCCGATTCGCTCTGGTTCGGTCTGGAGCCAGAGAAAAATGTGCGTGTCGAGCAGCAGCCTCACTACTCGAACTCGGCGAGCAGCGACTCTGGCAGCGGCGCGTCGAAGTCCTCGGGAACAACGAACCGGCTGCGGTCGACTCCCAGCTGGCGTACGGCCGTCCTGCGCGCCGGAACCAGGCTCGCGATCTCCTCACCTCGTCGAGTTATCACAACCTCCTCGCCCGCCATCACATCCTCCAGCAGCCGAGACAGGTGTGTCTTGGCCTCATGTACGCCAACAGACTTAGTCATATGACTTAGTCTACAAACACTCATCGCTAAGTCGGGCGGACTGAGCAACTCTGGTCCGCGACTAGGATCGATGCTTGGACCGAACCACCGAGGAGAGGCGGACAGACGATGGCTAACACGATCTACACAGCCAAGGCGCATGTGACCGGAGGTCGCGCCGAGGGCCACGGCCGCACAAGCGACGGCGCGCTCGAGGTCGATCTGCGGCTTCCCCCCGAGATGGGCGGCTCAGGCGGCGGCACGAACCCCGAGCAGCTTTTCGCGGTCGGCTATGCCGCCTGTTTCGAGGGTGCGCTCGGCGTTATTGCGCGACGCGCCAAGGTCGATACTGGCGATGTGGCGATCGAGTCCGAGGTCGCCCTCTCGCCTGACGGCAAAGGTGGCTTTCTACTCGCGGTCGTGCTCGACGTGACGCTGCCCGGTGTCTCTGACTCCGCGACGGCCGTACAGCTTGTTCGCGGCGCCCACTCCGTCTGCCCCTACTCGAACGCGACCCGCGGCAACATCGAGGTCACCTTGAGCGCCAACGGCACGCCCGTGGCCGAATAGCGTGGACTAGCGCCCGAATGGACTAGCGCCCGAAGTTACGCACGAGCTCGTGCGCGCGATGGGACAGCGGCCCGATCAGCGTGCGCACCTGCTCCAGATCAGCCCGCAGCTCAGGGTCGCCGACCTCGATCGGCAGCATCGAGTCCTGCAGGGTCGCCAGCGCCTGATCGGCCTCGCCGATGGCCTGCACCGCAGCCTCAAGAAAACCCTTTACGCCGTGTGACGGGGCGCCACGGACGGCTGGCTCGAAACTGCGACCTGGTAGCTCATAGCGCGCCGCGAATTCAGCTTGGGTCCGCCGCGCACGTGCGTAGGCCAGCTGCAGGGGGCGGAAGAGCTGCTCTTCCAGACGCTCCGCAGCGTTCTCGTCGAGCAGCTCATAGGCCTCGGTCAGAGACGCGAGCGCAGCGCCGAGCGCCTCTCCCGCCTCGACCACGGAGTCGAGCAGTTGCTTGCGGGCGTCGGCGGTTGTGTAAGGCACGTGCGCCAGATTAGAGCGCCAAGGCCGCTCGCAGGGCGATGCAACAAATCTCGCTAGATCGAAGCGCGCGCGGCAAGCTGTAGCGCGCGCTCGAGCACCGTGTCGATCATCGGCTCGGTCAAGCGCCCCGTGAAGGTGTTCTGCTGGCTCGGGTGGTAGCAGCCGAGCAGCGTGTAGGGCTCACCAGCGAGCTCCGCGCCGTGTGCAAAGCGTGGACGCGGGCCCACCGGGCGGGCCTGACCGCGCGCGGTCATCAGCCGCAAGGCCGCATCCCAGGCAAACGCACCGAGGCAGATCACCACTTGCAGCGACTCGAGCAGCGCGAGCTCAGCGACACTCCACGGCAGGCATTGCTCGCGCTCGGCTGGCGTCGGACGGTTGGCCGGCGGCGCACAACGGACCGCGGCTGATACCCATGCACCGCGCAAGCGCAGGCCATCATCGATCGCGGTCGAGGTCGGCTGGTTGGCCATCCCGCAGCGCCACATCGCCGCGTATAGAAAATCGCCGGAACGATCGCCTGTGAACACGCGCCCGGTGCGGTTCGCGCCGTGGGCAGCGGGAGCGAGCCCCAACAGCAGCACCTGCGCCTCTGGATCGCCGAAGCCCGGGAGCGGGCGGCCCCAGTACTCCTGCTCCGCGAAGGCCGCGCGACGCTCGCGCGCCACCTGCTCGCGCCAGCTGAGGAGCCGCGGACAGCGCCGGCAGGCGCTGATCTCCTCGGCCAAGCGCCCGAGCGCCTTGCTACTTTGCGATTGCACAGTGCAGTAGTACCATCGCCTGACGATGCCGACGTGGCTGTGGATCGTGATCTTCGCCGGGCTGATCAAGCTTCCGATCGCCGCGTTGATGCTGTGGATCCCCTTCCGCTACGACGAGTCGATGCGCGCGCCCGACATCTCGGACTCCTCCGAAGAGGAAGGCGGTTCGCGCGCGCTTCCCAGTGGCCCTTTGGACCCTCATCCGCGCGGACCACTGCCGCGTACGCCGCGCCGGGGCCCGCATGGCTCACCCTCACCCGCGCCGCCCGCGCGCGTGCGCACCAAGATCGGCTCCCGGCCACCTGTACGGCTCACAGGCTGAGCACGGGGAACGCTTAGCGGCGGGTACGCTTGCGCTGCTTGCGTGCAGCCTTGGCTTTCGCACGGCGCTTGCGTAGCGCGACAGCCGCGTCACGTCCGGAGCGACTCTCGGCGAACTCATCCACAACCCCGGGCGCAACGCGACGCGCGTCGCGCACGATCACGAACGCGATCCCGCTGAGCAACAACACCGCCGCAATCCCCGCAATCAGGATCGTGCCCTTCGAGTTCGACGCTTCTTTTGCCGGCGTCGTGGCCGTCGTCTGCGTTTCGGTTTCTGGCGCACCTTCGGTTAGCTGGCTGCCCGAGCCATTACCTTCAAAGCCGGCTGCCCATGCACTCGAGGCGCTCGTCCCCGCAAGCGCGAGCAGCAGCATCAGACACAGTGCACACCGCCTCAGGCCTGGGCGCGCAGACTCGGATTGGACGTCGGCTCAGCACGCGGCGAGCATACCTGCTGGGCGGCCCTCCGATCGAGATTGCCCGATCCCGGGGCAGGCTCCCGCGCACCTGCACGGCAATCCATAGAATGGCCGGCGATGGCCCCGAAACAACGCCAAGTTCGGATGGAGCAGCGCGGTGGCCTGGAGGCGATCCAGGCGCTTGAGAGCCGCTCCGACGAGGAGCTCGAAGCCGAGACCAAATACAAGGCCGCCGCAATGGCGATCCTCGGTGCGCGCGCTTCCGAGCGTTTCGATGCCGAGGCGGCCCGTGCCTTCTTCCAGCGTGCGATCGCTGCCGCACGGCCCCAGGAGCGGATGCAGATCAGGCGCATGGCCGACGCTTCGCTCGCCCTCGCCGAACGCCGCGCCGGCGACCTCAAGAGTGCTGTTGAGCGTCTTGGACAGGCACCGCCTAGCGGCCGCCAGCTGTTCGCGCTGCGCGCGATGGGGCTGCTCGTCCCCCCCGCTTCGGCCGGCATTCTCGCCCGCACCCGCGGCGTGCTCCTGATTATCCTGCTGATCATGCTGCTCCTTGCCGTCGGTCTCGGCATCGTCGAGCTCGTCGCCCTGCCCTTCGGCGGCATCGGCCTCGCGCCAGGAGTCCTGCTCGGCCTGTTCGTCGTGCTGGCCGCGCTCGCGATCCTTGCCGCGGTCGGGCGACGACGGCGCAACCGCGCCAAAGCCTCTTAGCCGCGGTCTGCCTGAAGGCACAGCCCACTAGGCTTGCCTGGTGCTCGAACAGCCCGTCTGTCTGATCGTCAACCCCGCCGCCGGCGGCGGTAAGGCGGCGTACCTCGCGCCGGCCGTCGAGCAAGCGCTGCGCGGCCACGGCCTGAGCATGCGCCGCGAGGACACACGTGACCTCCAGCACGCCCGCGAGCTCGCCCTCGCAGCGGCCGCTGCGGGGGAGATCGTGCTCGCCCTCAGCGGCGACGGCCTGCTGGGCACGCTCGCCGACGCCCTGCGCAGCACCCCTGGCGCGGTGCTCGGCATCCTCCCCGGCGGACGCGGCAACGACTTCGCGCGCGTGCTCGGAATGCCAGAGGACGCGATCGCAGCCTGCGCCGCTTTTGCATCCGGTGTGCCACGCGCGATCGACCTCGGCGTGGTGCTGAACACCATCGAAGACGAGCACGGCTGCTCTTATGTCGGGATCGCCTCGGCCGGCTTTGACAGCGACGCGAACCGTATCGCCAATGAAGCCCCCGCGTGGCTCGGCGGCCAGGTCTACGCTTACGGCGCGCTGCGCGCGCTGCTCTCCTGGCGACCAGCGCACTTTGAGATCGAGCTCGACCCGCCCGGCGAGCGCCACAGCTTCAGCGGCTATTCGGTCGCTGCCGCCAACTCCAAGGCATATGGCGGCGGCATGAACCTCGCGCCCGATGCCCTGCTCGACGATGGCCTGCTCGAGATCGTGGTCGTCGAGCGCGTCAGCAAGCTGCGCTTCCTCGCGAACCTCCCGAAGGTCTTCGCGGGCACGCACGTGCGCATGGAGAACGTGCACGTCTTCCGCGCCGCCGAGGTCGCGATCAGCGCCGACCGACCCTTCGTCCTCTACGCCGATGGCGACCCGATCGGCGAGCTACCGCTGCGCGTGCGCGCCCAGCGCGGCGCGGTCAGCATGATCGTGCCCGCCGACGCCAGCGGGGCACCATTCGGCGCTGCCCCTCCCCCATCCGCCACAGCCGTCACCCCGCCCCAGCCCGACGCGCCCGCGACGACGGGAGCCTGATGGCGCAGACGATCGCCCTCAAGCTCGCGCTCGCGCGGGGAGTGGGCGCGCTCTCGCGACTGCGCGGCGGCGGAGCCACGAGCGCCCCCGGCAAGGTGCTGCTGCGCCTTGAGCCGCAGGCGATCGCGACGCTCGGCTCGCGCCTGTCGCGCGGCAGCGTGCTGATTTCCGCCACCAACGGCAAGACCACGACCGCCGCGATGGCCGCCTCGATCCTCGAGCGCGCCGGGATCGCGCTCGTGCACAACCAGGCCGGCGCAAACATGGCCGGAGGCATCGCCACCACGCTGCTCGACGCCTCCCGTGCGCGCGGCGCGATCGCGGGAGAATTCGGCCTGTTCGAGGTCGATGAGCTCTGGCTCGCCTCGCTTGCTGCGCAGTTGCACCCGCGCGCGATCCTGCTCGGCAACCTCTTCCGCGACCAGCTCGACCGCTACGGCGAGCTCGACACGATCGCCGACAGCTGGGCACAGATGCTGGCCGCGGGCGCTGCGCGCGTCGTCGCTAAACGCCGATGACCCGCTGCTCGCCGACCTCGCACGCGATCACGGACGCGCTCTTCTTCGGCGTCGAGGACGACACGCTCGCGCTGCCGGGAATGGCCCACGCCGCCGATGCGAAGCACTGCCGCCGCTGCGGCGCCCCTTACAGCTTCGAGGCGATCTATCTCGGCCACCTCGGCCATTACCGCTGTCCCGGCTGCGGCCAGCAGCGCCCGACGCCGAGCGTGACCGCCAGCAAGGTGTACCTGGAAGGCGTCCGCGCCGCGCGCTTCCTGCTGCGCACGCCGACCGGCGAGCGCGAGGTCGCGCTCGCCCTGCCCGGCCTCTACAACGTCTACAACGCGCTCGCCGCTGCCGCCCTCGCGAGCGCTCTGGAGGTCCCGCTCGAGACGATCGCCGCCGGCCTCTCCGACGCCCGTGCCGCCTTCGGCCGTGCCGAGACCGTCACGCTCTCGCTTCCCGCCAACCGTGCCAAGCCGCCGGCGACACGCGAGCTGCAGATCCTGCTTGATCAAGAACCCCGCCGGCACCAACGAGGTGCTGCGCACGCTCGCGCTCGAGCCCGGCGAGCACGATCTGCTCGGCGTGCTCAACGACCAGATCGCCGACGGCCGTGACGTCTCCTGGATCTGGGATGCCGACTTCGAGCTGCTCGCAGGACGCGTGCGGCGCTTCACCTGCAGCGGCATCGCGCGCCGCCGATCTCGCCACGCGGCTGAAGTACGCCGGCGTCGACCCCGCGCGCATCGAGCGTGCGCGAGGATCTCGACGAGGCCCTACGCGACGCCGCAGCGGCGACCCCCGAGCAGCCGCGCACCGCTCTATGCGCTGCCCACCTACACCGCGATGCTCGCTCTGCGCGAGCTGCTCGTCGCGCGCGGGGAGGCAAGCAGCGCATGGTCCTGAGCCACGACCGGCCAGAGCTTGCCGACTCGCTCGCCGCCGCGCGAGCCGTGATCTGGCATGACCTCGAGTGCGGCGGCTACCGCGCCGACCTCGCGCTCTGGCGCGAGCTCGCCGAAGACGCCCGCGAACGGCACCCGCCGGCGAGGATCCTCGATGTCGGCGCAGGCAGCGGACGCGTGAGCCTCGAGCTCGCCCGCGGCGGGCACCGAGTGACGGCGCTCGACATCGACCCCGCCCTGCTTGACGCGCTCTCCGTGCGCGCAGGAGGAGGCGCGATCGAGACCGTCCGAGCGGACGCCCGCGGCTTTGCGCTCGAGCGCCGCGACTTCGCGCTGTGCCTCGCGCCGATGCAGACGACTCCAGCTGCTCGGCGGCTCCGAGGGGCGGATCGCGTTCCTGCGCTGCGCGCACGCGCCCACCTGCGCCCCGGTGGCCTGCTCGCCTGCGCGATCGTGACCGAGCTCGAGCCCTTCGACTGCACCGCTCGATGGCCCCGGTCCCACGCCTGAGACCGCGCGCATCGACGGCGTTCTCTACGTGAGCCGCGCCGTGCGCGTGCGCTCGACGCGCCAGCATGTGCGGATCGAGCGCGAGCGCAGCATCATGCTCGCACGAGCAGCGCGAGCGCTACGCTCGAGCCGAGCTGGGAGCGCAACCTGATCGAGCTCGACCGCCTCAGCGCCGCGCGCCTGCGCCGCGAGGGGCGCGCCGCCGGGCTGCAGCCGAGCCGGCACGCGCACGATCGCCGCAACCGACGAGCACGTCGGCAGCCACGGTGGTGATGCTTCCGTGCCTGAGACCGCGACGCCTCCCCCACCCTGCGCGTCTGCGCGCTGTACCCCGACCTGATGAACATCTATGCCGACCGCGGCAACCTGCTCGTGCTCGAGCGCCGCTGCGCCTGGCGCGGTATCGGCTTCGAGCTCGCCGCCAGCGGGCTTGGTGAGCCGCTCGACGGCGACGCCCACGACCTCTTCTACATCGGCGGCGGCCAGGACCGCGACCAGCGCCTCTGCGCGGAGGATCTGATCGAGAACAAGCGCGCCGCCCTTGCACGCAGGCGCCGAGCGCGACGCGGTCGTGCTCGGCGTCTGCGGCGGCTACCAGCTGCTCGGACACTCCTACACGCTCGGCGGCGAGGAGATCGAGGGTGTCGGCCTGCTCGACGTGCGCACCGTGCGCGAGGACGGCCCGCGGCTGATCGGCAACGTCGCGATCGAGGTCTCACTCGATGGCGACGGCCAGCCGCGTGTGCTCGCCGGCTTTGAGAACCACGGCGGGCGCACCCACCTCGGCGCAGGCCAGGCCCGCTGGGGCGCGTGCTCAAGGGCCACGGCAACGACGGCCGCAGCGGCGCTCGAGGGCGCGCGCTCGGGCAACACGATCGGCACCTACCTGCATGGCCCGCTGCTGCCCAAGAACGTCTGGTTCGCCGACTGGCTGATCGCGCGTGGGCTCGGAATCGAACCGCAGGCGCTCGCCGCACTAGATGACTCGCTCGAGCACGAGACGCACCTCAGCGCGCGGCGCGCCGCGGGCGTCTAGTTACGCAGCCTGTGTATAGCTGGGGTATGGCAGAGTCCGCAAACTGCGCGCTCACCCGCAGCTGTCCGCACGAGCGCTGCATACGATCACTCCGTGGAGCTTTCTGAGTACCAGCGTCTCTCGCGCCGCACCGCCGAGTACCCGCGCGAGGCATGGTTGGCCTACCCCGCGCTCGGTCTTGCCGGCGAGGCCGGTGAGGTCGCCGAGCACGCCAAGAAGGCGATCCGCGACGACAGCGGACTTATCAGCGAGGAGCGCCGCGCCGCGATGGCCAAGGAGCTCGGCGATGTGCTCTGGTATGTCGCGCAGCTCGCCAGCGAGCTCGAGTTGGAGCTCGACGAGATCGCCCAGGCGAACCTCGACAAGCTGCTCTCACGCCAGCGCCGCGGTGTCCTTGTCGGGCAGCGGCGACGACGCGCTAGGAGCGACCGCGAAGCGCGCGAAGCGCTGCGGCCAAGCGCTCGGGCACCAGCGCGCGCACGCGCACGCCCTCGGCCGTGTCCTCGCGCGTGACCTCGCCCGCCAGCTCGTGCAGCTCCGCGAGGCTGCCGCCGTCCGCGTAGGGCACGAGCAGCTCGACGCGTGCGCAGCGTGTGCGCGAGCTCACGCTCGATCCGCTCCCCCAGCTCCTCCAGGCCCTCGCCGCTCACGCCGCTGACGAGCACCGCCTCGGGGTGGCGCAGGCGCAGATCCTCGCGCGCCTCCTCGTCGAGCAGGTCGATCTTGTTGAGCACCAGCAGCCGCGGCTGCTCGCCCGCGCCGATCTCCTCGAGTGTCTGCTCGACCGCCTGCTGCATCACTTCGCGCTGACTCCTCCGGGCGCCGAGGCGTCGAGCACGTGCAGCAGCAGCTCCGCGCGGCGCGTCTCCTCGAGCGTCGCCGCGAACGCGTCGACGAGCTGGTGGGGGAGCTTGCGATGAAGCCCACCGTGTCCGTCAACAGGTGCGGCCTACCGCTTCAGGCGCAGCGTGCGCGTCGTCGGGTCGAGCGTGTGGAAGAGGCGGTCGCGCACGCCCACCTCCGCGCCCGTCATCGCGTTCAAGCAGCGTCGACTTGCCCGCGTTTGTGTAGCCCACCAGCGCGATCGTCGGTAGCGCCGCGCGCTCGCGCTCGGCGCGCTGCACCGCGCGCGTGCCCTTGACCTGCTCCAGGCGACGGCTTCAGTGCCGCGATCCGGTCGCGCGCCAGACGACGGTCGGTCTCGATCTGCGTCTCGCCCGGGCCCCTCGTGCCGATCCCGCCCCCCAGTCGCTCGAGGTGGCTCCACAGGCCGCGCATGCGCGCAAGGTTGTATTCGAGCTGCGCCAGCTCCACCTGGAGCTTGCCCGCCGCGCTGCCCGCGTGCGCCGCGAAGATGTCGAGGATCACCGTCGTGCGATCGACCACAGGCAGGCCCAGCGCCTCCTCGAGGTTGCGCTCCTGGCGAGCGCTCAGCTCATCGTCACAGGCAATCAAGTTCGCATCACAGGCCTTTGCCGCGGCCTTCGCCTCGGCCACCTTGCCCGGCCCGAGATAGGTGTTCGGGTGCGGCAGCTCGCGCCGCTGGATCATCTCCCCGACGACCCCCACGCCCGCTGTGCGCAGCAGCTCGCCGAGCTCCTCGAGGTTCTCATCCTCTGTGGGCAGCGCCGCGATGCAGAACGCGCGCTGACGCGCCCGCTGTGTCGGCTCAGTGCCGTTACGGCTTGAATCCATCCATCTCTGAGTCTAGGACCTTCCGCGACGGCACCGGCTGTAGTGACCGGCGCCGCGAACGTTGTTGGAACCCACGCGCGAGCGTGTCTCCCAAAATTGTCAACCGGCGAGCGCTCCCAGCCTCTGCACGGCCTCCAGCAGTCGATCATCGGGCGTCGTTAGCGAGATCCGAAACCAACCCTCTCCCGCCGGGCCGTAGATCGCGCCCGGCGAGAGCACCACGCCCGCCTGCTCGAGCACGTGCTCGCAGTAGTCCGCTGAGCTCGCAAAGCCCTGCGGGATGGGCGCCCACACGTAGATCGTGCTGCGCGGCGGCTGCACCTCGACGCCGATCTTTTTGAGCGCCTCACAGACGAGATCACGACGGCGCTTATAGAGCGCGTTCATCCCCGCCACATCCGAATCGGAGTCCGGCGAGAGCGCCGCCACGCCCGCCAGCTGCACCGCCTCGAACAGCCCCGAGTCAATGTTCGTCTTCAAGCGCCAATAGGTCTCGAGCGCCTCCGCGTTTCCGACTAGCACCGCGCAGCGCCAGCCCGTCATGTTGTAGCCCTTCGACAGCGAGAAGACCTCGATCCCGACCTCCTTCGCACCCGGCGTCGACAGGAACGAGGGCGCGCGGTAGCCGTCGAAGGTGATCTCCGAGTAGGCGTTGTCATGCACCACGAGGATCTCGTGCTCCTGCGCAAACTCCACCACCCGCTCGAAGAAGCCCTCCGGCGCCACCGCCCCCGTCGGGTTGTTGGGGTAGTTGAGGTACATCAGCTTCGTGCGCCTGCACACCTCCTCCTCGATCGCCTCGAGATCCGGTGTAAAGCCGCGCTCGGGCTCGAGCGCCATCAGTACCGGCTCCGCCCCCGCAAGCCACGGGCCGCCTGTGTAGACCGGGTAGCCAGGGTCCGCCGCGAGCGCGTAGTCGCCCGGGTCGAGGAAGGCAAGGTTGAGGTTGAAGATCGCCTCCTTCGCGCCGATCGCCGGGATGATCTCCCGCTCCGGGTCGAGCTTTACATCGAAGCGCCGCTCGTAGAAGTCACGCACCGCGCCGCGGAAGTCCTCCCGGCCGCGGTTTGAGGGGTACTGGTGCGTTCTCCGGCTCGCTCACCGCCTCCTGCATCGCCTCCACGATCAGCGCCGGCGTCGGGCGGTCCGGGTCGCCGATCCCCAGGCTGATCACATCCACGCCCGCCGCGCGCTTCGCGGCGATCTTGCGCTCCAGTTGGGCGAAGGCATACGGCGGGATGCGCTCCAGGCGCTTACTCGGTCTCATGCAGCTCCTTTTCGAACTCCTCGCTGAGGCGACCCGCGAACACGGGTCGCGCCCAGCCTGTCAGGTTGACCTCCAACTGCTCCCCCACCTCCACCTCAAGCTCGCCGCCGTCGAGCAGCACCTCGACGCGCCTTGGGCGCAGCGGCGGCTCGTATTCCAGCGCATGCGCCACCGCTGCCCCTGTCGCTCCTGTTCCAGAGGACAGCGTCTCCCCCACGCCGCGCTCGAAGATCCGCGCGCGGATCCGCGTGACTGAGTGCTCATCGCCTGACTCGAGCTCCGTGTACCAGGACACGTTCGTACGGTTCGGGAACTGCTCATCGCCTTCGATCGCCGGCCCGATCGCGGGCAGATCGAGCGCCTCCAGCTCGCGCTCGCTCTCCACATGGATCGCGCATTGAGGGTTGCCGATCGAGACGTGGCGGAACTCCCACTCGCGTCCAACCGAGGCTGACCCGCCCACGCCCATCGGGCGGGCCGCCCGGAAAGTCCTTGGAGCACAGGCTCGCCTTGCCCATATCGACCCTGCACGTGTCGGGGCCGGTGATCCGCGGACGGATCTCCCCCGCGGCGGTGTTGATCGCAAAGTTGTCCTGCTCGGTCCAGCCGCGGTGGCGCAGATACAGGATCGCCTCGCGCGCCCCGTTGCCTGAGAGCTCCGCCTCCGAGCCATCGGGGTTGAAGATGCGCAGGTCCGCCACATATGCCGAATCGCTTGACTCTGACAGCAGCAGCACGCCGTCGGCGAACACGCCGAAGTGGCCTTCACACAGACGGCGGATGCGCGCCGCGGGTCAGCTCGAAGGGGAGCTCTGCGCGCTCGAGGATCAGGTAGTCGTTCCCCAGCGCCTGCCACTTCTCGAATCTCATCGGCTGCTCCACATCAGGCGGCGGAGTCTAGGATCTCGCGCGCCACGGCGGCCGGGTCGCGGCCCGTGACGTCAATCGCCCGCACCCCCGCGAGCTTGCGCATCCACGTCAGCTGGCGCTTGGCGTAGTTGCGCGTGCGCCGCTTCATGCGCTCATCCTCGCCCGCCAACAGCTCCTCGAAGCCGAGCGCCTTGCGCGCCGTCTCCGAGGCCCCGGCCGCGTGCGCGCGGCGCACCTCCTGCGCCGCCCCCGCGGCGATCATCGCCTCGACGCGCCGGTCGATCGCCTCATAGAGCGCCGCGCGCTCCATCGTCAGGCCGGCCAGCAACGTCGGGTGGCGCAGCTCCTCACTCCACAGCTGCGATGGTCCCTCGGGAGGCTCTAGCTCGCCGAGGTCAAAGAGCTCGAGTGCGCGCACAATCCGCTGGCGGTCGTTCGGGTTGAGCGCCTCGGCTGCCCAGGGGGCGCGCTCACGCAGCAGCTCATGCAGTGCCGCCGCGCCTTGCAGTTGCATCGCCGCCTCCCAGCGCTCGCGCACGCCCTCCGGCGGCGGCGGGCGCAGATCGAGCTCACACAGCGCCGCCCGCAGATAGAGGCCAGTTCCGCCGACGACGATCGGACGGCGCCCAGCGGCCAGCAGCCCGTCGATCTCGGCGTGCGCAAGCTCCGAGTACTGCCCAGCGCTGAAGCTCGCATCGAGCGGCAAGAAGGAGACAAGACGATGCTCGAGCAGCCGCTGCTCGGCCGCTGTCGCGACCCCAGTGAGCCTCTCAAGGCCCGCATAGACCTGCAGCGCATCGGCCGAGACCGCGACTGGATCCTCCCCCCGCTCGCGCAGCTGAGCGGCCAGGGCGACCGCCACGGCCGTCTTGCCCACGCCCGTCGGTCCGAACAACGCGATGATCTGCATCCGGGTAGGGTCACAGCTAATGCAGATCTCCGGCTCCACCGTGCTCCTCACCGGCGCCACCGGGGGCATCGGCCATGCGATCGCCCGCTCGCTCGGCGCCCGCGGCGCGAAGCTGGTCCTGACTGGCCGCCGCAGCGAGGTGCTCGAGGGGCTGGCCGCCGAGCTCGGTGCCCGTGCGCTATCCGTCAACCTCAGCTCCCGCGCCGAGCTCGCAGCGCCTGCTCGGCGAGGCCGGCGACGTCGACATCCTCATCGCCAATGCCGCCCTACCTGCTGCTGGCACGCTGGACTCCTTCTCCATTGAGGAGATCGACCGCGCAATCGAGGTCAATCTGCGTGCTCCGATCGTCCTCGCGCACGAGCTCGCCCCCGCGATGGTCGTGCGCGGCCGTGGGCAGCTCGTCTTCATCTCCTCGCTCTCCGGCAAGGCCTCCACACCCGGCACCGCGCTCTACAACGCCTCGAAGTTTGGCCTGCGTGGCTTCGCCGGCGCTTTGCGTGCGGATCTGCGTGCGAGCGGCGTCGGCGTCTCGACCGTCTTCCCCGGCTTCATCCGTGACGCCGGCATGTTCGCCGAGGCAGGCGTTGAGCTGCCCACCGGCGTCGGCACGAAGAGCCCTGAGGACGTGGCTAAGGCCGTCGTCACCGCGATCGAGCGCAACCGTGGCGAGATCGACGTCGCGCCAATCTCGATGCGCGCGAGCACCGTCTTCGCCGGCCTCGCCCCCGAGCTCGCCGCGAGCGTCGCACGCAAGCTCGGCTCAGAAGAGATCGCCCGCCAGATGGAGGCCGGGCAGCGCAACAAGCGCTAGGGGGCGCTCAGAAGAGCGTCTGCTGCAGGGGCTCAGGGGTCACCGACATGTCCTCGTGACCGAACTGCAGTGCATCCCCGCCCGGCGCAGCCTTGTCGCAGTCGCCCATCGATCTGAAGCTGCCGGGGCCGCTGCCGCGACGCACCATTCGCGCCAGGCGCCTGCGTTCCTCGGCCGGCGCATAGGCACCGCGACGGTAGAGATCCTTGTAGCGGGGCACAAGATCCGGGCGTACCGTCTCAAGCCATGCCATGAACACCTCACGAACCTCTTTGCGTAGGTGCAGCGCCACGCCGCCGATGCTCGTCGCGCCCGCCTCCTGCGCGAGCTCCAGCAGACGCTCGACCTGACGCGGCGAGTCGTTGATCCCCGGCATCAGCGGCGCGATCAGCACCCCCGTCGGAATGCCTGCACGGTTCAGCTCAGCGACAGCCTCCAGGCGCGCCCGGGGGTTTGGTGTGTGCGGCTCCGTCGCGCGCCACGCCTTCTCATCGAGCGTCGGGATCGACAGGCACGCGCTGAAGCTCGCGCGCTCTGCGATCTCGAGCATCAGCGGCAGGTCACGCAGCAAGAGCGGTGACTTCGTCAGCACCGAGCACGGGTTCGCCGCGTCGCGCAGCGCTTCCAGCACTCCCTGCGTGAGGCGGTAGCGGCCCTCCACCCATTGATACGGGTCTGTGTTCGTCCCCAGCGCCACGTGCTCGTGCCGCCACGAGCGCCGCACCAGCTCCGCGCGCAGCACCTCCGGCGCGTTGATCTTCGCGACGATCTCGCGCTCGAAGTCGCGGCCCGCGTTGAAGTCGAGGTAGGTGTGGGTTAGACGCGCGAAGCAGTAGGTGCAGGCATGCGTGCAACCCCTGTACGGGTTGACCGTCCAGCGAAACGGCATGCGCGAGGCCTCGGGGACACGATTGAGCACCGATTTGGCCTGGACCTCGTAGAACCGCACATCGAGAGCCTCAGGCGCTTGGAAGCGGCGCACGGCCGCGGGATCCCGATATCCGGGCAGCCAATGCTGCTCTGCGCCATCAATCTGCAGATTACTCCACCGCACGAACATATGTTCGCATGCCTTTGCCTCGTTCACAAGGGCGGCGTGCTCTGCATTCGGTCGAGGGCTCGGCAAAAGCCTCTGCAGAGCCAGAATTGCTTACCCGATGACATCAAGCATGCGGAATCCATTCGCAGAGCCGGCGAGCACCCGAGAAACGCGCGGATAACTACCTATCAACGTCCGTCCATGTCGAGATCGGGCGGTTATCGATCGCCTGAGGGTGAGCGAAAAGCTACCCATGGGAGCGGAACTCAGCCCATCAGCGGGGAGAGCACCACAGAGCTCGTGGCTGTGCCGCGACGACTTCGATCGTGAGCGCATGCTTGACATGGAGGAGCGCGTGCGCCCGGTCAGGCGCCGCACTTTTGCGATCCTCGCAGCTTCGATCGCGATCGTCGCGCCCTGGATCGGCTGGTGGCCGCTGCTCTTCCTGGTTCCTGCGAGCCTGTTCTTTGCCGCCGCCGATGCTTTGATGCCAAAGGTTGGGCGTCCCGAGAACCTGATGTTCGCGGCCTGGATCGGCAGCGAGATCACGATCGCGGGTGCCGTCTCGCTCGACGGCGGCCCACGCGTCGCCACGCTTTCGTGGCTTGCGATACCGGTCATCACGCTCAGCTCGCGTTTTTCGATGCGCGGCGTTATCGCCGGCGTATGCATCGCGATGACGCTCGCGATCGCTGTCTCCTTCGGCGTCGACGCTCACGCGGTGGTCGCCGCTCCCGAGCTCCTGATTGCACCGCTAGCCTTGATCCTAAGTGTCGCGGTGCTCTCGACTCCGCTGATGGCCTCAGATATTCAACACCGCAGCGACGCGGTCATCGACCAGCTGACCGGCATGCTCAACCGTAAGGCGCTGAGCGTGCGCGTGATCGAGCTCGGCCAGCAGTCGGAGATCACCGGCGAGCCCGTAGGTGTGATCGTCGCCGACTTGGACCACTTCAAGAACATCAACGACACTCGCGGCCACACCGTCGGCGATGTGGTGCTGAAGGAGGTCGCCTACCTGCTGCGCAAGCAGCTGCGTGCCTTCGATCTCGCATACCGGCTTGGGGGCGAGGAGTTCTTGATCCTTGTCCCCGGCTCCGACCTGGCGCACGCTGCCGAACTCGCCGAGCGCCTGCGTGAGGGTGTCTGCGCAGAGCGCTTGAGCGGTGGCGTGCAGATCACGATGAGCTTCGGCGTGTCCGCCTCCGCACGCGACGAGCGCTTCGAGTACTCCGCGGTCTTCGCCGAGGCCGATGCTGCCCTCTACCGTGCCAAGCGTGGCGGGCGCAACCGCGTGTGCATCACCGACGGCCCGCTCGAGCCCGTCCGCGCCGCTGCTTGAAACAGGATCTCAAAGCTCGATCACGCTGCGGATGCCGTCCTGGGCCTCCATCAGCTCAAAGCCGCGGTTGACTTCATCGAGCTTGATGCGGTGCGAGATGAACGGCTCGACGTCGATGTCGCCATCCATATAGCGACGCACGAGCGCTGGCACGTCTTCGCGTCCCTTGAGGCCACCGAACGATGATCCACACACACGCCGCCCCGTGATCAGTAGCCGCGGGATGATGTCGAGCGTCTCCCCCTTGCCAGCTACGCCGCATACGGTGCAGAGCCCCCAGCCCATGCGCGCCGCCTCGACCGCCTGGCGCATCACCGCGACGTTGCCCGTCGCCTCGAAGGTGTAGTCCGCGCCAAAGCCATCGGTCATCTCGAGGATCTGCGCGACAGCCTCCTCGCCGCCGAGCATCACATCGGTGGCCCCCTGCCCACGCGCGAGCTCGAGACGCTCGGTGGACATGTCCACGCAGACGATCCGCTCAGCCCCCTGCAGGCGCGCGCCCGCGACCGCGCCGAGGCCGACCATCCCGGCGCCGAAGATCACGCAGGTGGAGCCCTCGCGCACCGCTGCCGTCTTCATCGCCGCGCCGAGCCCCGTCGAGAGCCCGCAGGCAAACAGGCACGCACCGTCGAGCGGCGCCTCCGGATCGATCCGCGCGAGCGCGATCTCGGGCATCACCGTGTACTCCGCGAAGGTCGAGGTGCCCATGAAGTGACGCAACGGCTCGCCATGCAGCGAGAGCCGTGTGGTGCCGTCGGGTAGGTAGCCGAGGTTCTGCTGCTCGCGGATCGCCAGGCACAGGTTCGTGAGCGGGCTGCGACAGTGGATGCACTCGCCGCACTGGGGTGAGAACAGCGTGACGACGTGGTCGCCCTCCTTCAGCAGCGTCACGTCCGCCCCGCAACGCTCTACGACGCCAGCCCCCTCGTGCCCGAGGACCGTAGGTGCGTAGCCTGAAGGATCGACGCCGGAGGCCGTGTACATGTCGGTGTGGCAGACCCCGCAGGCGACGAGGCGCACGAGCACCTCTTTCGGTCCGGGCTCGGCCAGCTCGACCTCCTGCACGACCAGTGGCTTTGCGAACTCCTCGAGGACGGCCGCGCGAATTCTCATCGCCTAGGCCGCCGTCCGTGCCAGCAAGCGCTCCTCGCCAGTGAGCGTCTGGCTCGTGGCCGCGAGGATCTCGACCTCTGTGAGCTCCCCTGGGGCAGCGAGACCGCTGAAGTTCACGACCTTGTTGTGGCGCGTGCGTCCGCGTAGGCGATCGGCGTCGGTGCGCGAGCTGCCCTCCACGAGCACCTCGACCGTGCGCCCCACGAAGCGTTGTGCGCGCTCGCGCGCGCTCGCCTGCACGATCTCCAGCAGACGCTCCATCCGCTCCCCCTTGACCTCGTGGGGCACCACGCCCTCGCTGATCTCCGCTGCCAGCGTGCCGCGCCGCGGCGAGAAGATGAAGGTGAAGGCGCTGTCGTAGGAGACCTGCTCGACGACTTCGAGCGTTTCTGTGAAGTCCTGCTCGCTCTCACCGGGAAAGCCCACGATAATGTCCGTGCTCAACGACACGTCGGGCACGTGCTCGCGGATCATCGCCACACGATCGAGGTAGCGCGCGCGATCGTAGGTGCGGCGCATCGCCTTGAGGATCCCGCTCGAGCCCGACTGCAGCGGCAGGTGGATGTGCTCGCAGACGCTCGCCAGCTCCGCGTGCGCGCGGATCACGTCCTCGCGCATGTCCTTCGGGTGCGGGGACGTGTAGCGGATGCGCTCGATGCCCTCGATCGCATCGATCATGCTCAAAAGCCCCGCGAAGCTGGCTCGCTCGCGCTGTGACCCGGCAGGCGCACCCGGGCGCGGCGGCGCGCTCGGCAGATCACGCCCGTAGGAGTTGACGTTCTGCCCGAGCAGCGTCACCTCGCGCACGCCCTCTGCGGCCATCACCTGTACCTCCGCGACGAGCTCCTGCGGCGGGCGGCTGACCTCGCGTCCACGCGTCGAGGGAACGATGCAGTAGGAGCAGGCGCAGTTGCAGCCCACGCTGATCTGTAGCCAACCTTGGAAGGCGCGCTCGCGACGCGCCGGCAGATGGCCCGTGAAGCCCTCGAACTCAAAGAATCCCTGTGCTGTCAGCGAGTCGCTCGTCAGGAACTCTGCGAGCTTGTGCACCTGGCCCGGGCCGAACGCCACATCGACGAATGGGAAGCGCTCGAACACCTCATCCTTGAGCGATTGCGCCCAGCAACCACCTACCCCGATAACCCGCTCAGGCGATTCGAGCTTCAGCCGTTTTGCCTCGCCGAGATGGGCAAGAAAGCGGCTGTCGGCCCGCTCACGGATCGAGCACGTGTTGAACAGGATCAGGTCCGCCTCACCGCGCTCCGACGCCTCCGCATAGCCGAGCGACTCGAGCATCCCCTTCATCCGCTCAGAGTCGTGCTCGTTCATCTGGCAGCCGAACGTCGTCAGGTGGTAGCGCTTCATCGACGACAGGGTACCTGGGCGCGTAGCCGCCCCCGTCTCTGCCGGCTACGCTGCGCCCATGGAGGAGCGCCGTGGATCTGCATGGTTCGGCCTGCCCGCAATGCTTGGCGTTGCGGTCGTCGTGGCTGTGCTGTCGGCCGTCGAAGGTCCCGGCGGATTGATCATCGCGGCCGTCGCGGTGCTCGTTCTCTTCCTAGTCATCGGCCTAGCGATGATCCTCGCCGACAAACGCTAGGCAGCAGCCACAGCTGGTTCACTCACGATCGGCGGCGGCACAGCCTCCTTGTCGCGCTCGATCGGCGTTACCAGATCCGTGCCGATGCCCAGCGCCGTGTAAATCTTCTCTTCGATCTCCTTGGCCATCTCCGGATGCGCGTCCAGGTGCGCCTTGGAGTTGCCGCGCCCCTGCCCGAGGCGCTCGTTGCCGTAGGAGAAGAACGAGCCCGACTTCGAGACGATGTTGTGCTCCAGGCCCAGATCGATCAGGCAGCCCGAGGTCGAGATGCCCTTGCCGAACTCGATGTCGAACTCGGCCTGGCGGAACGGTGCCGCGACCTTATTCTTGACGACCTTGACGCGCACGCGGTTGCCGACGGCCTCCGTGCCGTCCTTGAGCGTCTCGATGCGCCTGATGTCCAGGCGCTGGGAGGCATAGAACTTCAGCGCGCGACCGCCCGGCTGCGTCTCAGGCGAGCCGAACATCACGCCGACCTTTTCGCGGATCTGGTTGGTGAGGATGCAGAGCGTCTGCGTGCGGTTCAGGTTGCCCGCGAGCTTGCGCATCGCCTGCGACATCATCCGCGCCTGCGCGCCGACCGTCTGGTCGCCCATCTGGCCCTCGAGCTCGACCCGTGGCGTGAGCGCCGCGACCGAGTCAATCGCGACCACGTCCACGGCGCCCGAGCGCACGAGCATGTCGGCGATCTCCAGCGCCTGCTCGCCGTAGTCCGGCTGAGAGACGAGCAGCTCGTCGATGTCGACGCCGATCGTTCGCGCGTAAAGCGGATCCATCGCGTGCTCGGCGTCGATGAACGCGCACACCCCGCCGAGCTTCTGCGCCTCTGCGAGCACGTGGTAGATCAGCGTCGTCTTACCCGAGGACTCAGGGCCGTAGACCTCGACGATGCGCCCGCGCGGCACGCCGCCGATGCCGAGTGCGAGATCCAGCGAGAGCGCCCCGGTCGGGATCGCATCGCAACGGACCTGTGCGCCCTCGTCGCCCATGCGCATGACCGAGCCCTTACCGAACTCGCGCTCGATCTGGGTTAGCGCACCCTGTAGGGCGGCGTCACGCGCCTTGGCTGCCTTCTCCTGATCGGTCACGGCCATGGTCTTACTCCTCCGGTCGAAGTGGAACGGAAAAGCTAGCCGGCGCTTCGGACGGAACAGTTGTTCGTATTCAGGTCTCGAACCAGCGCGCGCGGCGGCTCGATCCGAAGCGCTGCTTTTCGACGACGAGCTCAGCCGATGGAGCCTGGAAGGCCCCTGTCGGCTGGGGCCCAGAGAGGAAGTCGACGTCTACCCGCCCGACACGTCCCGAGCCGAACTCGATGTAGCAGGAGCCTCGCCCCTCATAACCATCTGGACGCTCGCCGTGCTCGGCTTCGGCGATCAGCGTTTCCGCAACGATCCGTGCTGCGCCCTCCGCGAACACCCCGGCTTTCGGTACGCCGATGTCTGCGACATCACCGATCGCGTACACCCCCGGGAAGCGCGTCTCGAGCGTGCGCGCGTTGACCGGCACATAGACCTCATCGACCATCCCGCTGGCCTTCACGACATCGGGCGCGCGATGTTTTGGCACACCGAGGAACAGGTCGTAGGGCAGCTCGCTGCCGTCATCCAGCACCGCCACGCCACGCGCGCCGTCGAGTGAGCTCACGCGTCGCCCCGGCACGAACGTAATCGCGCGCTCCGCGAAGGCCTCAACCAGCGCACGAGACGTCTCAGGCGAGGGCGGTACCGGTGTGGAGAGCGGGATCACGAACGTGATCTCACAGTCCTCGCGGAGCCCCCGCTCGGAGAGATAGTCGTGCAGGAGCAGCGCGGCCTCGCTCGGCGCCGGCGGGCACTTGAATGGCGCTCCGCAGACGCCGATCAGCGCACGACCTTTCGAGAACGTGGGCAACACCGTCGCGAGTCGTTCTGCACCCGCCACGGAGTAGAACTCGTTGCCCGCCTCCAGTAGGCCAGGCGTGGCGTCGAAGTCATAGTCCGCGCCGAGCGCGATCACGAGCACATCCCCCTCGTGCGTTCCAGCGTCGGTGGTGACGCGCCGCGTCTCCGGGTCGATCGCAGTGATCGTCTCCCGCAGGAAGCGCACGCCCGGTTTTGCCAGGTCGCGATAAGGAAGTCGCACCGCCTCGGGCGTGGCGCGGCCAAACAACACATCCAGCTTCGCGTAGCCGAAGACGAACGAGTCGCTCTTGTCGATCAGCGTTACCTCGACGCCCTCGCCGAGCGCCTCGGCGAGCATCGTCGAGAGCTCGAGTCCCCCGAAGCCCGCCCCCAGGATCAAGATCCTTCTCGCCACGACGCGAGCTTACAGAAACGCTCCCGCGGCGAGTCGGCCTGGCCGTGTACGGTGCGCGCGTGTCAACGGCACCCGCCGAGCTCGCGCGCTTCCTGGAGGCCCAAGACGAGCGCACCACCTACGCGCGGGCGCTCTCCGAGCTGCGCGCGGGTCACAAGTCGAGCCACTGGATGTGGTTCGTGTTCCCGCAGATCTCCGGGCTCGGGCACAGCTCGATGTCGCGTCGATACGCGATCGCCTCGCTACGCGAAGCCGAGAATTACCTTCGCCACCCAATCCTCGGGCCGCGTCTGATCGAGTGCGCCAGAGTCTTGCTTGAGCTCAAGGATGTGACCGCAGAGCAAATTCTCGGCGCAATCGACGCGATCAAGCTCCACTCGTGCATGACGCTCTTTGCCCAGGCGGACCCGAGCAACGCGCTGTTTACACAGACGCTTGAGCGCTACTTCGAGGGAGCGATGGACGTAGCGACCCTACGCCGACTTGCGGAGCTCGAGCAAGACGCGGATCGTTAGCCCACGCTCGCCACACCGGAACCGATCAGCACCGCTCCCGAGAACACGACCTGATCTCCCTCGCGTCGCGCGACCCGCTCGCCCGCGGCGAGCGCGCGCTGCTTGACTTCTTCGCGCACATCGGACTCCATGCCTTCCATAGCGGCAGCCAGCGGGCCCGCCAACTGCAGCACGCGCTCCCACCAGCCCAGCAGCGAGGGGGCAGGCGTCGGCGTCGCGTGACTCTGCACCTTGACCTGCTCCAATCCGCCCTGCTCCAGGACGCCCGCCAGCAGCTCCGGATCGTCGAGCGAGAACGGTCCACGAACGTTCGCTGGTGGAAAGGGCACGCCGAACTGCTCGCCGACAGCATCGAAGACGCACCCCAGCCACGGGTTCTCCTCGCGCGCCCCCCAAGTCATAACCGCATAGCGCCCGCCTGGCCTCAGCACGCGCGCGGCCTCGCGCACCGCGCCGGCGTGGTCCTCGACAAACATCAGCCCGTGGCGTGCGATCACAGCGTCGAAGCTCTCGTCCGGCGTCGCGATCGCGCTCTGGTCAAAGACGGCCGTGCTCACGTTCGCATGGAGCTGCGCACGGCGCGCAGCGACCGCGACCATCTCAGGCGCCCCGTCTGAGAGCAGCACCGCTCCTTCAGAGCCAACGCGCGCGGCCGCTGCTAGACCGGCACCGCCAGGCCCGCAGGCGAGATCGAGGACAGCGCTACCCTCGCCGACACCAGCGGCATCCAGTAGCGCCTCTGTAGCGAGCGCGAACTGGTTGTCGACGAACTCGGCGCTGGCCTCCCATCCCGGCGCGACGCTGTCCCAGATATCTGACATCTGCCGCCATCTTGTCAGCTTTGGGCCGCCTCCCCCGATACGCTGTGACGATGGAGTCGATCAGCGCTGGAGAACTCGTCAAGGTCGCCGGTGGCGGCCCGGATCTCGATGGCATCGTGTTTGACACACCGAGTCGCTCCAAGGTCGTGGTTGCAGTCCTCGACCCCGCACGAGGCCCCGTCTTTCGGACGGTCCACCCGAGCACCCTAAGCGAGCGCAGCGAGGCGTCCCCGGACGACCGTGCCCTGCAGCTTCTGATCCGTCGCACCCCCCAGCCGGCGCGCGGCGCGACCGGCGGTGCGACGAGCAGCGGGCATGGCAGCGCCGGCCATTCGCGCGCAGCGATGCACCGCACGACCGGGAAGTAGCAGTCGCTCCCGGCGAGCAACGACCGACGGTGATCCGCGCCGTCATCAGCGGCGCCGTACAGGGCGTTGGTTTTCGCGAGAGCACAGTCCGCAATGCGCGCGCGCTCGAGCTCACGGGCTGGGTACGTAATGAAGCTGATGGGACCGTGCACGTCCACGCTGAGGGCCCCAGCGCAGGTGTCGAGGAACTCCTTGCCTTTCTGCGTCAGGGGCCTGCGCTCGCCGATGTCGCTGAGGTCACGGTCGAGCAGGCGCGGGTCGAGGGACATGAGCAGTTCGCGATCCGCGGCATAAGCGCCGGGGTCTTCGTCGTTCAGGAGCACGACGCGAGCACACACCACTTCGACTTGCGCCTCGAGGTCGACGGTGTGATGCGCTCATGGGCGATCCCCAAGGGCCCTTCGCTCGATCCCGCGGTTAAGCGTCTCGCCGTTGAGGTTCCCGACCACTCGCTGGAGCACAACAGCTTCGAGGGAGCCCTCGGCGAGGGACGCGTGATCGTCTGGGACCGCGGCCCCTATGAGCAAGGTGGACGCGTCGCCTGGCCCGAGGCGCTCAGCCGCGGGCACGCCGTCTTCGTGCTCCATGGCGAGAAGCTGCAGGGCGGCTTTGCCCTGCAGCGGACCCGACCGGGCGAGCACGCCCAGTGGCTTTTGATCAAGCGCCGCGATGAGCACGCGCGGCCCGGCTCGGACATCCCCGCCGAGTCACCATGCTCGGTACTCAGCGGACGCACGCTCGCAGAAATCGGCTGAGCGCTTTAGGATTGATGTGATGGAGCAGCAGGCCACAATGGGAGTCGAGTTCGCACGCGCGTTGGCCGCAAAGGACTCCGCGCGCCTGGCTGAGCTGCTGCACCCCGAGGTCGAGTTTCGAGCCCTCACCCCGCGGCGCAACTGGGAGGCCAACGACCCCGAGGCGACGATCGCGATCCTGCTCGGCACTTGGTTTGAAGAGAGCGACAAGATCGAGGCGATCGAGCAGCTCGAGAGCGACGCCTTTGCCGATCGCCAGCGCGTCGGCTACCGCTTCAGCGTAAGCAACCCCGAAGGTCAATTCCTCGTCGAGCAGCAGGCCTATCTCTCCGAGCAGGATGGGCAGATTGGCTGGCTACGCGTGCTCTGCGCGGGCTATCGACCGGTCATTGCGCCGGTCTAGGCCGCATCGCCTTCGTTGCCCCTCTCCCCGGTGAGATATTTCGCCTATGGGAGCAACATGTCGGCGACGGTGATGCACGCCCTCTCCCCCCGTCATCGCTTTCTCGGCGCGGCACGTCTGCAGGATCACCGGCTCGCCTTTACGCGACGTTCGATCCGCACCGGCAGCGGCGTCGCTGACATGGTCGCCGACCCTGGCGCCGAGATCTGGGGTGCGCTGTACGAACTCTCCGAGGAGGAGGTCGAGACGCTCGATCGCAAGGAGGGTGTCGGCTTTGCCTACGCGCGCACGGACGTGCGTGTCCACTCAGTCACGGGCACCGCAGTAGATGCCGTCGCCTACGTCGTCCTCGCCAAGGAGCCGACTGAGATCGAGCCCTCGCTCGAGTATCTGCAAGGCATCCTCACGGCAGCCGTCGAGCGCTCGCTGCCGGCGGACTACCTGAGCTCATTGCGGGAGCTCCTCGTGCGCTGGCATGGGCGAGGGCTCGAGGCTTGACGCCTACTCGTCCTGACCCGCCCAGAACGCCTCCGCCTCAGCCTCCATCACGGCGAGGCGCGTGTAGTAGTCGGGGAACTCATTAAGGTGCGCCCGCGCGATCTTCGCGGTCACCGTCACGTCGTCGTCGGTGACGTTGGTCGCGAGATCCTGCGTGCCGTGCTCGAGCTCAACGTCCATCCCCGCTCGAAACTGCTCGACGTCAAAGCGCGACACAGACCAATCGATGCCGATCTGCTCGCCTGCGGCACGTGCCTGCTCGCTCGTGAAGTGCGCCTTCTCGGTCATCTCCCAAGCCTACGCTCTCTATCGTCTGCGAACCATGATCGTTCGCAACGCCAATGCGAAGCGCGACGCAAGCGCGTGCGCAGCAATCTACGCACCCTATGTAGAGCACACGGTCGCCTCCTTTGAGACACAGGCACCGAGCACCGATGAGATGACGGCGCGGATCGAGACCGCCTTCGCCTGGGTAATCGCCGAGGATCAGCAGGGCACGCTCGGCTACGCCTACGGCTCCTCCCATCGCGAGCGCGCCGCCTACCGCTCGGCAGGCGATGTCGCCGTTTACATCAACGCAGAGCATCATCGCCGCGGCCTCGGGCGCGCGCTCTACAGCGAGCTATTTGTGCAACTGCGCGAGCTCGGCCTGTGGACGCTCTGTGCCGGCATCACCCTGCCGAACGCCGCCAGCACCGGCCTACACAGCGCGATGGGCTTCGAGCCCGTTGGGATCTATCGCCGCATCGGCTGGAAGCGTGGCGCGTGGCATGACGTGCAGTGGTGGCAGCTGGACCTGCGTCCCGGCGAGGCCGGGCCACCCGCCGAGCCGGCGCTCTCGCCCCCCGCTGTTCGTCCACACATCTCATGACTGCTCGTCAGTCCGTCGCAGGACGACGATGGATCTTTAGACGCCATGCTGAGCAAACCCCTCACCCGCCTGACGGCGCTCATCGCCACCCTCGCGCTGGCGCTGGCGACACCCGCCGCACTTGCGCACACCCCCCACAGCGCGTGCGCCAGTCACGCTGTGCCCCGCGCTGTACACGCTACGCACGCCTGCGCGCACACCCCGACAGCAACGAAGCCGCACAACCGGCACAAAGGCGGCGCCCATCACGTCAAGCACACTTCCAAGCATGGACACGCTCAGGCGCCTCACCACACGACAGAAGCGGTGGCGAGCTGCGAAGACGACAGCACACCACTCCTCATCAATGGCGAAGCCACATGCGCAGACGGCGCAGAACCCTCCTGCGAAAATGGGGCCGAACCCATCGCCGGGGCGAGCGGAACACTCACATGCCCAGCGGCCCAAACCAGCCAGCAAGATGGCGAAGCCTCCTGTGAAGCCGAAGCCTGCACGTTCGACTCCGAAGGACCCGAAACCTTCGAAGAAGACTCGTAGCGCCGCTCAGCCGAGCTCCGGAACGAGCTCACAGCGCGCGAGCTCCTCATAGCGCGCCCCTGCGGGCTCGAGCCATGAGCTATAGAGCGCGAGCGCATGCGGCGCGAACGTGAGCTGGGGGTCGGCACTGGGAGTACAGGCGCCCCAACGCCCCCGCGTGCTCCCGAGCGCATCCGCGCGACCGTTATGTGCGGGCGCAGTCGCCGGCGATCGGGCTCCCAGTCGCTCACCTCGCTGAGCGCAACCAGCAGGCATGCGTGCAGCGATTGGAGCGTCCCGGCGGGGTCGCCGATCGCGACGGCCAGCGAGCGTGGTCGCCGCGGCGGCAGCAACAGCGGCCCGCCCACCGCAAGCTCGCCAAGCGGCTGCGCGCAGCGCTCGAGCGCCACCGCGAGCGCATCGATCTCCGCCACCGGCCGGCTGCCGAGAAAGCACAGCGTGAGATGTAGCAACTGCGGTTCGAGCACACGCAGCGCAGGCAACGGCCCATGTGTGGCCGCAATCGCGCGCCCCCACCGCGACAGCTGCTCGCGTGCATCCGCCGGCAAATCGAGCGCCACGAACAGCCGGGCTGTGGCTCCGCGCGACATCGCGCCCGACCTTAGCCGTCCTGCAGCGCTCGGCGCAGCAGGTGCATCGCCACTGTCGTCGCGCGGTCGCGCACGTCGGCGCGTCCCCCGGGCAGGTTGACCGAACGCGTCAACGGCGCGGCGGCGGCGGCAACGCTCAGCCAGACGAGCCCCACGGGCTTCTCCTCGCTCCCGCCGTCAGGGCCGGCGATGCCGGTGATGCCCACCCCGATGTCGGCGCCGAGGCGCTCGAGCGCGCCCGCGGCGAGCGCCTCGGCGACCTCGCAGGAGACCGCACCATGGGCTTCGATCAGCTCTATGGGCACGCCCGCAGCAGCGACCTTGACCTCGTTTGAATAAGCCACGATCGCGCCCTTGACGTAGTCCGAGGAGCCAGGCAACTCGGTCAGGCGCGCCGCCAGCAACCCACCCGTGCAGGACTCGGCCGTGGCTACCGTGCGCGCGCTGCCCGGCCCCTCACCGCGCAGCAGCGCCGCGACCTGCTGATCGACAGTGGCACCGTCTGTGGAGAAGAGCGTGTCCGCATGGCGCTCAGCGATCAGCTGGGCAAGCGCCTCATAAGCATCGTCGGCGTCGGGCTCATAGCGCGTGACGATCTCGACCTCGCCGCGTTTGAGACAGGTCGTGACCTCGAGCCGTGCGAGCTCGACCCCCTTGCGTTCAGCGACGCGCAGCGTCTCGGCGATCTCTGACTCGGGGATCCCGAACATGCGTAGCGTGTGCTGGCGATAGACGGTCGCACCACTCAGCGCCGTCTGCAAAGCCGGCGCCTGCAGCGCGTTTGCCCACATCGGCTGCAGCTCGCGCGGCGGGCCAGGCAGCACGACGACGGTTGGACCGCTGCCCTGTGACGGCGGCACGACGAGTCCGGGCGCTGTCCCGACCGGCTCGAGCACGCTAGCGCCCGCGGGCACCATCGCCTGCTTGCGGTTCGCCTCAGCGATCGCTTCGGGATCGATGTTCGGCCAGCGTTTCATCAGCGGCGCCACAATCTGAGCGATCCGCTCCGAGAGCGCCTCGTCAAGCTCCATCGGCCGTCCCTGGAAGCCGGCGACGACCTCAGCTGTGAGGTCATCCGCGGTCGGGCCAAGGCCGCCGCTAGTTACGACCAGATCGAGCCCCTTCTCGGCCATGAAGCGCAACGCCTCGTGCATGTCCTCGGGGCGATCGCCGACAATTGTGGTGTAGGCGAGATCGACGCCCAGCTCGAGCAGGCGTTCTGCCAGCCACGGCCCGTTGCGATCGCTGACCCTCCCCGTCAGCACCTCGGTGCCCGTCACGACGATCCCGGCCCGGGCGCTCATCGCGTGCTCATTTGCATGTCGGCAGCTGCGAAGCGGTGAGTGGTTGGCGCCCCCGCGCCTTCGTGATCGAGTAGCCGATCGCCTTGCTGGAGGGCGCGACGGTGCGCGCTTTGCCGTCGATATACATCGTCACCGCATTGTTCCCGAGCGTGAGGTAGAAGTGCCGCGCGTGATAGGTCGCGGTCGATTCGCCCGCCTGCAGGTTCAGCCCGGGGATCAGCTTGCGTCCGTTGTCGCCGATCAGGCAAACGTAGATCGTCCCGGTTGGCTTCAGCGACAGCGCCACCACCTCGCTGGCCCCGGCCGAGTGCTGCGTCACCACCCCTTTGGCGTGGTGACGCGTGTGCGCCGGTTTCGTTGACGCAGCTTTTGTGGCGGTCGGTTTTTTGGATGAGCCACCACCGGAGATGAGCAGCACGATCAACAGCACGATCACTGCGCCGATCACACCCACCGCAGCCATATAGCCACGTGAGGGGCCGCTCGGCGCCTGGCGGCGGTTGCGCTGGGGTGTGGAGACGATCGGCTCGAGCATCGCATCGCTCGGACGCTCGTGGTGCAGGCGATACTCCTCCACCAGCGACTTGCCATCGAGGCCCAATGCCTCGGCGTAGGTGCGCAAGAAGCTCTTCACGAAGGTCGGCCCTGGCAAGAGGCCCCACTCTTCGTTCTCGAGTGCGCGCAGGTACTTCGCGCGGATCTTGGTCGTGGCCTCAATCTCGGAGACGTCGATACGCTCGCGCATACGGGCCTCGCGTAGCGTTGATCCGATCTCTGGCATCTAGGCCAAGAGGCTAGTCGCTGGCGATCGTTGCCGGCGGACTCGATGAAGGATCGAGCGCCGCGAGCACCCGCGGGAGGTCGGCCTCGGCAATCAGCACCTGGCGTGGCTTTGAGCCCTCATAGCCCGAGATCACACCGCGGCGCTCGAGCATGTCGATCATCCGGCCCGCACGCGTGTAGCCGAGCCGCAGGCGACGCTGCAGCATCGAGGTCGAGGCTGTCTGCATCTCGGCGACGAGCGTGATCGCGTCGCGCAGCAGCGGATCCTCATCGGGATCGAACTCGTCCGGTCCACTCTCGGAGACCTCGGGCTCGACCTCCTCGAGCAGCTCCTCGCGCAGCTCGGGCTCACCCTGACGACGCCACATGTCGGTCAGCTTCGCGATCTGGCCCTCATCGATGTAGGCGCCCTGAATGCGCTGCAGGCGCGAGTTGCCGACGGGACTGAAGAGCATGTCGCCCTGCCCGAGCAGCGACTCGGCACCATTCTGATCGAGGATCACGCGCGAGTCGGTCTGTGAGGAGACCGAGAAGGCGATGCGCGAGGGCACGTTGGCCTTGATCATGCCCGTGATCACGTCCACTCGCGGGCTCTGCGTGGCGAGCACTAGGTGGATGCCGACCGCGCGCGCCTTCTGCGCGAGGCGAATGATCGAGTCCTCCACATCGGCCGGCGCGACCATCATCAGGTCCGCGAGCTCGTCGATTACGCAGAGGATGTAGGGCAGCGCCGGTTCGTCGCGCTTGGCCCGTGCGCGGTTCAGCTCGATCAGCGAACGCGTGCGCGAGAGCGACATGATTCCGTAGCGGGTCTCCATCTCCTTGACGAGGTTCTGTAGCGCGTTCGCGGCCATGCGCGGGCTCGTGATCACGGGCGTCAAGAGGTGCGGGATCGACTCGTAGTGGTTGAGCTCGACCTGCTTGGGGTCGACCAGCACGAGGCGCACGTCATGCGGCGTGGCACGCAAGAGCACGCTCGCGAGCATCGCGTTGATCGCGCCCGACTTGCCCGCGCCGGTCGTGCCGGCGACGAGCAGGTGCGGCATCTTCGCGAGATCCGCGCCGATCGCCTTGCCGGCGACGTCCTTGCCGAGCCAGACCGTCAGCGGCGACCAATCCTTCGGCGGCTCCTGGAAGACATCGCCGAGGCGCACCATGCGCCTGTGCGCGTTCGGCACCTCGATCCCAACCGCCTGCTTGCCGGGAATTGGCGCAAGGATGCGGATATCCGTGGCAGCCAACGCATAGGCGAGGTCGTCCTTCAGCTGCGCGACCTTACCGACCTTGATCCCCGGTGCGAGCCGTAGCTCGTAGCGCGTGATGTGGGGGCCCGAGACGGTCCCGATCACCTTCGCCTGCACGCCGAAATGGCCGAGCGCCTCAACCAGGCTCGTGGCCGTGCGCGTCTGCCCGGCGGTGTCCGGACGCGACTGCTCGCTGGTCGAGCGCGTCAAGAGCTTTGAGGCATCGGGGCGCTCCCAGACGAAGTCGGGGTCGTCGGTGACGGCACCGCGCAACCTGCCCTGCGGCGTCAGCTCAGCCGGATCGGCGTGCGCGACGCCGGCGATCTCCTCATCCTCATCCGCACCTGCTTCAGCGTCCTCGGCGGCAGGCTTCGGTGGGGTCTCCACCTCCGCTTCGGGCTCGGGCTCAACTTCCCAAGCGGCAGGGACCTGCTCGGCGGCTTCCGACTCGGGCCCGGGCGCCTCCTGCTCACTCCAATCGCGCGAAGGTGCCTCGACGTGGGTGGCGCGCACGATCAGCTCTCCCTGGCCTTCGGGGGGAAGGATCGAGGAGGCGGCGGCGAAATGCTCGTCGAGCTCATCGCGGTCGCTCTCCGCTGGACGACGCTCACCGATCCGCCGCACGATCCGCGTCGAGTCGATCAGACCGTTGCCGGTCGCGCGCAGAATCCCCGCAAGCGAAGCCCCCGTCAACAGGATCACAGCCGCGAGTGCCAGGAAGACAACGAGGATGCTCACGCCGACGTCCTGCACGAGACGGTGGGAGAGCTCATAGAGAGCCTGGCCAAGAACCCCGCCGTGGCTCTGCAGATGCGCCGAGCTCCAGGCGTGCGTGGGGTTGCCAGGGCCCGAGCTGAGGCCAAGCGTGCCCGCCGCGAGCGCGAGCGTGACCGCGGCGAACAGCAGGATCGAGCCGGTGCGCAGCGGGCGCACCGCAGGCAGCACGGGCCGCAGCAGCAAAACGCCCCCGCCGAACACGAGCGCGATAGGCGCAAAGATGCGCGCACGCCCGAGCAGCCAACCGAAGGCGACCGCCACACCGTGCCCGGCGCGCCCACCAGCAGGTGCGCCACCGGAGCCATAAAGAACGAAGCCCATGAACACGCCGAAGGCGATCACCGCGAGCCCGAGGATGTCGCGCTGGCGCTGCTCAAGCACCGGCAGCTGTGGCAAACCTCCGCTCAATAGTGAGGCCACTCCCCCACGACCGCCCCGTTTTCTGCGCCGGCGCTTGGCCGCCGCGCTCGTGGTGCGCCGCCGAGCAGGGGCTTTCGTGGCCGCTTTGCGGGCGGCTGGGGCGCGTTTACGAGTTGCAGCCATCAGGCGCAACTTCGACGTCAGCGGCCCGGCACCTCCCTGCGAGCCTTACCATCGCTTTACACGCCCGAGCTACATAAAGATCATGAACGACTTCTCCCGATCCCCGCGCGTCCTAGTCGTTGAGGATGACGAGGACATCGCCCAGGCCCTCCAGCGCTCGCTGCGCATGGAGGGATATGAGGTTCGCACCTCCGCCGACGGCCAGGACGCGCTAGAGCAGGGGCGCGCCTTTGCCCCCGATCTCGTAATCCTCGATCTCGGCCTACCGAAGATCGACGGCATCGATGTGGCGCGCTCACTGCGTGCTGACGACGACGTACCGATCCTGATCTTGACGGCCCGCGACGCGCTCGAGTCGCGCGTGGAGGGACTCGACGCCGGTGCCGATGATTATCTCGTCAAGCCCTTTGAGCGCCAGGAGCTCTTGGCACGCCTGCGTGCGCTCTTGCGCCGGCGCCCGCCACGCGGCTCTGCGCCCTTGCGCGTTGGCGATCTCACGCTCAATGCGGACACGCACGAGGTGATGCGCGGCGAGCGCACGATCGAGCTCACCCAGCGCGAGTTCGAGCTGCTCGAGTACCTGATGCGCAACGAGCGCATCGTGATCTCGCGCCAGCGGCTACTCGATGAGGTGTGGGGCTATGACCCGTTCTCGACGACCAACACGATCGAGGTGTTCGTCTCGAACCTCCGTCGCAAGCTGGAGTCCGAGGGCGAGGAGCGGCTTCTGCACACCATCCGAGGGGCCGGCTACGTCCTCCGCGCCTAGGCTTCCCGGCGCCCTCAGGCGCACCAGCGCCAACCTCTCGGCGAGCTTCGACAGGTTGCCGATACGCGTGCGCCTGGCCGGAGTCTCGGCGCTGCTGACGTTCGTGATCCTCTGCGCCTTCGCGATCGCGATCGGCTCGCTGACGCTGCACCGCATCCGCGCGGACTTCAACCGCCAGGTGCAAGACACCGCGATCCAGCTCCCCTCCGAGCTCACGATCAACGCGGTGCCCTTCCGCATCGAACCTCGCCTCAGCGACTTCGCCTCAAAGGAGAACCACTCCGTGATCCGCATCCTCTCGCTCGGCGGCAGGGTGCTCGCTCAGTCCCCCGCGTCTGCGCCGCCACTCGGGCCGCCGCAGCTGAGTGCGCGCACAGTGCGCGGCTATCGCGTGCTCAGCCGCCCTGGGGTCGTACTGCAAAACGGTGAGCGCGTCGGCGAGGTGATCATCCAATACGGGCGCAAGGTCTCCGACACCGAGGCGACCGTGCGCCGCGTCGAGTTGTTCCTGCTGCTCGGCGTGCTTGCCGGTACCTGCTTCGCCTTGATGGCGGGGATGGCGATCGCGCGCCGGGCGATGGCGCCGATCGCACGCCTGACGAGCACCGCGGCTGAGATCGCGCGCACGCGCGATCCCTCGCGCGGGATGCCGCAATCGCCCGCCGAGGATGAGGTCTCGGAGCTGGCGCGCACGCTCGAGGGCATGCTTCGCGAGCTCGACGCCGCGCGTGGCGAAACCGAGGCGATGCTCGCCCGTCAGCGGCGCTTTGTGGCCGATGCCTCGCACGAGCTACGCACACCGCTAACAAGCGTGCTCGCGAACCTCGAGCTACTGGCCGAGTCGCTGCGCGGCGAGGAGGGCGACGCTGCGCGCTCGGCGCTGCGCTCCTCGCAAAGGATGCGCCGTTTGGTCGCCGATCTCTTGCTGCTGGCGCGCACCGACGCCCCACGCGTTGTCGCGCGCGAGCCGTGCGACCTTGCACAGATCGTCGCCGAGGCTGCCGGTGAGCTGAGCCCCGTGAGCGATGAGCATGAGATCACGCTCGACGTGCACCCCGCGGTCGTGGAGGGCGCGCGCGATGAGTCTGCACCGCCTCGCCGTCAACCTGCTCGAGAACGCCCTGCGCCACACCCCACCGGGGACCGCGATTCACCTATCGACCACAACCCTCCCCGACGGCCAGGTCGAGCTGATCATCGAGGACAACGGCCCGGGCGTACCTCCAGGGCTCGCGCCCACGCTGTTCGAGCGTTTCGTGCGCGGCGCCGGCGATGCCGGCGGCTCTTTCGGCTTGGGTCTTGCGATCGTGAGCGCTGTCGCGGTCTCACACGGCGGCTCAGTCACGCTCGAGGACCCCACGACGCATGGCAAGGACGCCACGGGGGCGCGCTTCGTCGTGCGTCTGCCGGGCTACTCAGACCTCAACGACGACGGGCAAGACCATCGGGCGGCGCTTGAGGCGGTCGTAGACTAGCTTCGCGAGATCGTCGTGCAGGGCCTGCTGGATCAGGTCAACCTCACGGATTTCCTCGTGTGCGGAGTGGCGTAGCGAGTCATCGACGGTCGCGCGGATCTCCTCGAGCAGCTCATCTGCCTGGTCGAGGAAGGGAACGCCACGGAAGATCACCTCGGGGTCGGCGACCGAGCTGCCGTCCTCGCCGGCGATCGTGACGACGACGATGAAGATGCCGTCGGCGGAGAGCATGCGTCGGTCGCGCAGCGCAACGTCGGCCATGTCGCCGATCTCGACGCCGTCGACGAAGATCATGCCCGAGTGCTCGCGCTCGCCGAAGCGCGCGCCGCGCTCGTTGATGTCAAGCGGCAAGCCGTTGTCGCCCTGGAAGATGTCATCCGGCTCGATCCCCACAGCTTCAGCGAGCTGAGCGTGCATGCGCAGGCGCTTGAAGTCACCGTGGAAGGGCATCACGTAGCGCGGCTTGACGAGGTTCAGCATCAGCTTGACCTCCTCCGCGTAGCCGTGCCCGGAGGCGTGCACGGGCGCGTCGCGGGGCGTGATCACATCGCAGCCGACGTGGTAGAGACGGTCGATCGTCTCGTTGACCGCGCGCTCGTTGCCGGGGATCGGCGTCGCTGAGAAGACGACCGTGTCGCCGCTCTTCAGTTCGACCTGGCGGTGGTCGCGGTAGGCCATGCGCCGCAGCGCCGAGAGCGGCTCGCCTTGGGAGCCGGTCGAGATGATCACGACGCGCTCGTCGGGGAAGTCGTTGATCTCACGCGCGCCCACGAGCATCCCCTCAGGGATCTCGATGTGCCCGAGGTTGCGCCCGATGCCGACGTTCTTGCGCATCGAGCGTCCCACCAGCGCGACCTTGCGGTCTAGCGCGTGTGCCGCGTCGACGACCTGCTGGACGCGGTGGATGTTCGAGGCGAAGCTCGTCACCACGATCCGACCCTCACAGCGCGCGAAGACCTCCTCGAGGTGCGGGCCCACGACTGACTCCGACGGGGAGAAGCCGGGACGGTCGACGTTGGTCGAGTCTCCACACAGCAACAGCACACCCTCGCGGCCGAGTTCAGCCAGACGCGAGACGTCTGCGGGCGGCCCATCGACGGGCGTCTGGTCGAACTTGTAGTCGCCCGTGATCAGCACCGTGCCGAGCTCGGTGCCGAGCGCGACCGCGCTGCAGTCGGGGATCGAGTGCGTCATGTGCACCATCTCCAGCGAGAAGGGCCCGAGCTCGAGGCTTTCGCCGGGTTCGACCTCGTTGAGCTCGACATCGCGCAGCTTGTGCTCATCGAGCTTGGAGCGCGCCATCGCGATCGTCAGTGCGCCGGCGTAGACGGGCGCTTGCATGCGATCGCCGAGGTCGCGCAGAACCCATGGCAGCGCACCGAGATGGTCCTCGTGCCCGTGCGTGATCACGATCGCCTCGATGTCCTCGGCGCGCTCGCGCAGGTAGGCGAAGTCGGGGAGCACGAGGTCGATGCCGACCATCTCCGGGGTCGGGAAGCGCAGGCCGACATCGACGACGACGATGCGCCCGTCGTGCTCGACGACCGTCATGTTCTTGCCGATCTCGCCGAGACCCCCGAGGGGTAGGACGCGCAGGTCGGAGCTCACGCGGGGGTGCCAGTCAACAGGCCGTGACGTTCAAGCATCGCGCGTACCGCCGCGGTCTCCTCGGCGGTGGCCTCAACCAGCGGCAGGCGCAGACCGCCGACGCCCAGGCCGAGCAGGTTGAGCGCCGCCTTCGTGCAGGTCGGGCTCGAGGTCATGAACAGCGTCTCGTAAACATCGCGCAGCGAGGCGTCGATCTCGGCGCGGTGCTCGGGCTCATCGACCATGCGACGCATCTCGTTTCCGACTACGTGGCTCGCCACAAGGATGCCACCCGCGCCACCGAGATCGAGCGTGCGCGCGAAGGTCGCGTCATCGCCGGCATAGAGATCGAGCCCGTCGATCAGCTGCAGCTCCTCGCGATTTGCCTGCTTGACGCCCGTGATCTTGTCGATCTGGGCGAGCTCAGCGAGCAGGTCCGGACCCATGTTCGTGGCGGTGCGCCCGGGGATGTTGTAGAGCAGCACCGGCACTGAGCTGGCCGCCGCGACCGCTTCGTAGTGGCGCTTGAGCCCGAGGCGACTCGGCTTGTTGTAGTAGGGCGTGACGACCAGCACCGCATCTACGCCACTCTCACCGGCGCGCTCTGTCAGGTGGATCACCTCGCGCGTGTCGTTCGTGCCGGTGCCCGCGACGATCGTAGTGCCGGGCGGGCGCTCGGCCACGGCAAGCGCGATCAGATCGAGCTGTTCCTCGTCGGTCAAGGTCGAGGCCTCGCCGGTCGTGCCGGCGACCACGAAGCCATCCGAGCCGTTCTCGGCGAGGTGGTGCATGAGCGCGACGAAGGACTCCTCGTTGACGCGTCCTTGCTCGTCAAAGGGCGTGACAATTGCCGTCAGGATCGTGCCGAGCTCGCTCATCGGGTGCAGTATCTCACGCACATCAGGATTCAGAAGAGCACGTTCTCAAGGCCGATCACGGGCGAGCTCTCAAGCGTTGCGACGCGCCGAATCGCAAGCAGCACGCCGGGCATGAAGGAGTCGCGGCCGATCGTCTCGTGGCGGATGCTGAGCGTCTGACCGAGATCGCCAAGGATCACTTCCTGGTTGGCGACAAGCCCGGGCAGGCGCACAGAGTGGATCGGTGGCGGCGGTCCACCGCTGGCGGCGGCCATCAGCTCTGCGGTGCGCGCGGCGGTGCCGCTGGGAGCGTCGAGCTTCCCGTCGTGGTGCAGCTCGATGATCTCGGCCTTCTCCATATAGCGGGCGGCCTCGGCCGCAAAGCGCATCATCAGCACCGCGCCGATCGCGAAGTTCGGGGCGATCAGCACGTTCGCGCGCGGACGTCCCGCGGCTGGGTGGGCCTGCGCAAGCGGCGCTGGGTCAAAGCCCGTGGTGCCGATCACCACGTGCACGCCGGCGCGCACGCAGGCCAGCGCGTTTGCGAGCGCGGTGTCGGGGCGCGTGAAGTCGACCACGACCTGGGCCTCGGCCTCCTCGAGCACCTGCTCGAGCGTCGTCTCAAGCAGCGGGTCGGCGCACCCGACGAGCTCCATGTCCTCAGCGCCGGTGACGGCTTCACAGACGGTTTGCCCCATGCGCCCGGAGGCGCCGGCGACAGCCACGCGGATCATCAGGCGGGCTCCCCGACAGGCTCAGGCTCGGCGACGGTTCCGAGCGGCTCGATCGCCGCACGGAAGTGCGCCTCATCGGGCCCGACGCCGGCGACCGAGAGCTGCTCGGGCCGGAACAGCTCGGCAGCGAGCTCGCGCACCTGCTCGATGTCGACCGCATCCACGCGTTCGATCATCTCATCCACTGAGAGGATCGGCATCTCGTTCAAGAGCGATCCGCCGAGTCGGCTCATGCGCGCACCGGTTGACTCCAGGCCGAGCACGACCCGACCCTTGAGGTTCTCGCGTGAGCGCGTCAGCTCGGCCTCACTGGCCGGGTCCTCGACACAGCGTTCGAGCTCAGCAGTCACGACCGTGAGCGCCTCGGCAAGGTTCTCGGGGCGCGTGCCCACGTACAGCCCGATCTCGCCGGTCTTGGCGTAGAGGTTCGAGTAGGAGAAGACCGAGTAGGCCAGGCCACGGCGCTCACGGACCTCCTGAAAGAGCCGCGATGAGGAGGTCCCGCCAAGCACCCCTTCGAGCACGCGCAGCGCGAAGCGGCGCTCGTCATCGCGCGCTAGCCCCCTACCCCCCACACAGACGTGGAACTGCTCGGTGTCTTTCTCAAGGAAACGCACGCGCGGGCTGAAGTCTGGTGTGTCGTGGGCGGGCCCGGTGGCAAGCGGCACAGGAGTAGGGGCACTGGCGAGCGTGACCTCACGCGCAGCCTCGATGCCGCGAGCGAGCTCGACGAGCGCATCGTGGTCGACCGAACCGGCGGCTGCGATCACGACGCTCGCGGGTTGGTAGCGGGCTGCATGAAAGGCCGCGAGCTGCTCGCGATCGACCGCAGCGATCACATCGGCCGTGCCGATCACTGCGCGCCCGAGCGGATGCGAGCCAAAGATCGCCTTGCCGAGCACATCGAAAACGCGGTCCTGGGGATCGTCTTCGTACATCGCGATCTCCTCGAGCACGACCTCGCGCTCAGCCTCGAGCTCGCCGAAGCGCGGGTGCCAGACCATGTCGCTCATCACGTCGAAGGCGTGATCGAGATGGCGATCAAGCACGCGCGTGTAGAGCGAGGTCGCTTCCTTGTCGGTGCCGGCGTTGATCTCGGCGCCCATCGCGTCGAAGATCTGGTCGATCTCTTCAGAGCCGAAGCGCTCCGTGCCGCGGAAGAGCATGTGCTCGAGCAGGTGCGAGATGCCGGCCTGGCTCACAAGCTCAGAGGTCGAGCCCGTGGCGATCCAGAAGCCGAGCGCCGCCGAGCGCACGCTAGGCACGCGCTCGGTGACGACTCGGACCCCAGAGTCCAGGCTTGTGATGCGGTGCTCGGCCGTCAAGACGACCGGGCGTTCAGGCTCAATCGCGGTCACGCCCGTGGCGCGGACGACCTGAGCCACGCTCATCGCTGCGGCGCGGTCCGCGGTCAGAGCGTCCGTTGCGTCCGCCGTCACGCGGGCCGCGGCTGCCACCGCCACCACCGCCGCCACCGGTCCCGACGCCGGCGAGCTCCTCAACGGACTTGCCCGCGATGTCCGGATCCGCGGAGAGACGTAGGCCGATGCGGCCACGCTCACGGTCGACCTCGACCACGCGCACGTTGATCTCATCGCCCTTGTTGAGCACATCCTCGACGGCCTCCACACGCTGTCCTGGAGAGACGTTTGAGATGTGCAGCAGCCCGTCGGTGCCCTTTGCGAGCTCGATGAAGGCGCCGAAGGTCGTGGTCTTTACGACCTTGCCGACGTACTCATCGCCGACCTCAACCTCCTTCATCATCATCCGCACGCGCTCCACGAGCGCGTCGCCGAGCTCGCCGTTGGCGGAGTAGATCAGCACCTGGCCGTCGTCATTGACGTCGATCTGCGATTCGAACTCCTCGGAGAGGCCGCGAATCGTTTCGCCGCCCTTGCCGATCAGAAGGCCGATCTGCGAGGGGTCGATCTGGATCGTCTGGATGCGCGGCGCGAACTGTGAGAGCTGCTCGCGCGGCGTGCCGATCACGTCGGCCATCTTGCCGAGGATAAACGTGCGCGCCTCTTTGGCCTGGGCGAGCGCGTCGCGCAGGATGTCGAAGGTCACGCCCGTGATCTTGATGTCCATCTGTAGCGCGGTGATCCCGCGCTCGGTGCCGGCGACCTTGAAGTCCATGTCGCCGAGGTGGTCCTCGACGCCGGCGATGTCGGTCAGGACGATGTAGTCATCGCCCTCCTTGATCAGCCCCATCGCGATACCGGCGACGGGCCGCTTGATCGGCACACCCGCGTCCATCAGCGACAGCGATGAGCCACAGACCGAGGCCATCGAGGATGAGCCGTTGGACTCGAGGATGTCTGAGACCACGCGGATCGAGTAGGGGAACTCCTCGATCGAAGGCACCATCGGCGCCAGCGCCCGCTCAGCGAGCGCGCCGTGGCCGATGTCGCGGCGCTTGACGCCACCCATGCGACCCGCCTCCCCGACCGAGAAGGGCGGGAAGTTGTAGTGGTGCCAGTAGTACTTTTTGGTTTCCAGGCCGAGCGTGTCGATGCGCATCTCCTCCTTCAGAGTGCCCATCGCCACGACGCTCAGCGCCTGCGTCTGCCCGCGCGTGAACAGCGCCGAGCCATGCGTCCTCGGCGTCACACCGACCTCGATCGAGATATCGCGGATCTCGTTCTCGGCGCGACCGTCGGGACGCTTCTTGTGCACGGCGATGCGCTCGCGAATGATCGACTTCTCGAGCTTGTCGAAGGCCATCTGCACCGCGGCCCGCTGCTGCTTGGCCGCCACGAGTTGCTCCTCAGAAGCACCCTCGCCCGCTGCCGGGGCGTGTGCCTCGAGGATCGCTGCCTCGACGGCCTTGGTGGCGTCCTGGCGCTCGAGCTTGTCCTCGACCTGCGTGGCCGCGTCGAGCTCTGCGCCGTGCGAGGCGCGAACCGCTGCAAGCACGCCCTCGTCGACCTTGATCGCCTCGAAGACTTTCTTCTCCTTGCCGACTTTCACGGCCAGGTCGTGCTGCAGCGCACACAGCTTCTTGATCTCCGCGTGGGCGATGTCGAGCGCATCAAGGATCTCCGCCTCGGGGATCTCGTTGGCGCCGGCCTCAACCATCAGGATCGCCTCCTCGGTACCCGCGACGATCAGGTCGAGGTCCGAAGGCGTCTCTGCGTCAGGCAGCATGTCTGCCTCGTTGGGGTTCACGACGAAGTTGCCGTCGATCTTGCCGATGCGCACCGCGCCGACAGGCGTCGGCAGCGGAATGTCGGAGATCATCAGCGCCGCGGAGGCGCCGTTCATCGCAAGGATGTCGTAGGGGTGGACCTGGTCGATCGAGAGCGGGATCGCCACGAGCTGGGTGTCGTAGCGCCATTCCTTGGGGAACAGCGGGCGAATCGGCCGGTCAATCATTCGCGCAGTGAGCGTGCCCTTCTCGCCTGGGCGTCCCTCGCGCTTGAAGAACGAGCCGGGGATTTTCCCGGCGGCATACATGCGCTCCTCGACGTCCACCGTCAGCGGGAGGAAGTCCACGTCGCGCAAGCTGCCGGCGACCGCTGTCGCCAGAACCATCGTGTCGCCCTGACGGACGACAACTGCACCGGAGGCCTGCTTGGCCATCCTGCCGGTCTCAAACGAGATCTCACTACCAGCAATCTCCACGGAGACCCGCGTAACAGCATCACTACTCATATTCACTGCCTTCCTGTTCCGCCCGTCGGTCGGCGGTCCGTTTCTTTTTTCTCTTTATTCCGAACAAACGGAGCTTAGCGAAGCGCGGCCGCAAGACCCTCGCGCAACAGCTCGACCCCGGGCAGCTCGCCCGGCGAAGCAGCCTCATAGCTCCAGCGAATCACCCCATCGGGGCCCGTGATCACGAGCGCTCGCTGGGGAAAGCCGCCGGGGTGCAGCACGCCGAAGGCCGCACAGGCGGCCCCCTTGGGCTCGAAGTCCGAGAGCTGCTCGCTGGAGATGCCGAGCTTCTCCTTGAAGGCCGACTGCGCCCAGCTCGAGTCGCAGGAGACGCCGTAAAGCTCGTTTCCCTGCTCGCGCAGCTCGGCGAGCAGCGGCTCATAGAGCTGCAGCTGGTCGGTGCAGACGGGGCTGAAGGCGAAGGGGTAGAAGACGAGCACCGTCGTCTTGCCCTGCAAATCCTGCTCGCTGAAGCTCTCGCCGTCGGCGCGAGCGAGCTTGAAGCTCGGCGCGGGCGTCCCTGCACTCAGAACCATGCGCGCTGAGGCGGTCGTGGGTCGAGCGGGGCGAGGACGCAAGGAGCGTGGCGTACTGCGTACGCGAGAGACTGAGGACGAAGCATCCGCGAAGCGCCCACGGCCGTCTCAGCCTACTTTCTGAGGCCGAGCTCCTTGATGAGAGCGCGGTAGCCCTCGAGGTCGCGCCGCTGCAGGTAGTCGAGGAAGCGGCGGCGCTTGCCGACCATCATCAACAGACCGCGACGCGAGTGGTGATCTTTGCTCTGCTCGCGCAGGTGCTCGGTGAGGTGGTTGATGCGCTCTGTCAGCAGCGCGATCTGCACCTTCGTGGAGCCCATGTCCTGCTCGCCCGACCCAAACTTCGAGGCGATCTCGCGCTTGCGCTCAGTGGTTATGGCCGACATCGAACGGGCACGGTAGCAGACATATGCGCCTGTCAATGCGCTGCAGCAAGTTCACGCGTGCGCTGAACATCGCGGTGCATCTGCTCGATCAGCGCCGCGGGATCCTCAAAGCGGCGCTCGCCGCGCAGCCGCGCGAGGAACTCCAGACGCAGCGTCTGGCCGTAGAGATCGCCCTCGAAATCGAGGATGTAGGCCTCGATCAGCTCGCCGCGGCCCGTCTCGAAGGTCGGGCGCACGCCGATCGAGACGGCCGCCGGCCGTGGGTGGGCAGGGTAGTCCTGATAGGCGAGGCAAGCGTAGACACCATGGCCGGGACAGACAAGCGCCTCCTCGGGGATCAGGTTTGCAGTCGGGAAGCCGAGCTCACGCCCGCGCTTGTCGCCATGGGCGACCCTGCCTGCGAGCTGAAAGACCGATCCCAGCAGACGGTTGGCCTCCCCCACCTCGCCCGCCAGCACGAGCCCGCGAATGTGGCTTGAGGAGACGATCTCGCCGTCGACCTCGAGCAGCGGGTGCACAACCGTCGTGAAGCGGGAATCGGCGAGCAGCAGACCGGGGTCGCCTTGGGCCTTGTGGCCGAAGCGGAAGTTCTCGCCGATCGCTACCTGGCGCGCGCCGAGCGCGCCGACGAGCACATCGTCGATGAACTCAGCCGCGGAGCGCTGGGCGAAATCCCCGTCGAAGGGGATCACGATCAGCTCTTGCACGCCCAGCTCCGCGAGCAGCTCTGCCTTGCGCTCGAGCGTGGTCAAGAGCTTGGGCGTGTGCTGGGGGGCGACCACCGAGACGGGGTGCGGATCGAAGGTGAGCACGCTGTCAGCGCCCGCGATGACCTCGCGATGGCCGAGGTGCACGCCGTCGAAGGTACCGACGGCGACGCTGCGCACGCGGGGCTCGACATCGGGCAGGCGCGTCACGTTCACGGACTTAGAGCCTAGTGCTGCGCCAGCTCAAGCGCCCGCTCGAGTGCAATCACGGGTGGATCGAGCCAGGGCTTGCCGCGTGGCGGCAGGGTCGCGGCATCCTCGACCTCGAAGGGACCGATCGCGGTGCGCCTGAGCGTCAGACAGTAGGCGTCCTCAAGGTCAGCAATCAGCGAGCGCACGTAGGTGCCCGAGCCACACTCGATCACGAAGGCGGCGCGCGGCGGGTGCTCGGGGTCCCCCTCGACGCCGGACTCGCGCCAGGACTGCTCGAAGCGAGTCACGGTCACGATCCGCTCGGGCATCTCAAAGCTCTCGCCACGACGCGCGCGCTTGTAGGCGCGCTCGCCACCGATCTTCACAGCCGAGTGCATCGGCGGGCGCTGGCGGATCTCGCCCGTGGGCAACGGCGGCGGATCGGGCGGCAAGCGGCCGGTCTCGGTTATCTCGCCCTCGGTATCACCGGTGCTCGAACGCGCACCGAGACGAGCGACCGTCTCGTAGCGCTTGGGCAGCGCCATCAGCGCTTGCTGTGCTTTGGTCGCACGCCCGAGCAGGATCAGCAAGAGACCCGTCGCGAAGGGGTCAAGCGTGCCCGCATGCCCGGTCTTGATCCCGCCAAGCGAGCGACGCACAGCAGCGACGACGTCGTGGGAGCTCATGCCGGCGGGCTTGTCGATCAACAGCACGCCATCAATACCCGCCGCGGCGGACCCGGAGGCAGGGGCGCCCACTCAGGCAACCGTCGCGGCGTGCCCGTCCGAGGCCCCGTGCAGTTGCGCGGCGATCGCCCCGCGCAGAAACTCGACGAGCTCCTCTGGCGCGAGCGTGGTCGAGAAGCCAGCCGCGCGGCGGTGTCCACCGCCGCCCTGGGCACGCGCGATGATCGAGACATCGACGTCGTCGCCTGTCGCGCGCAGCGACACTTTGTGCTGACCCTTGCGCTCTCCGCTTGAAAGCTCGCGTACGAGCACCGCGACCTTCGTCCCTTGCAGAGCGCGCAGCTGATCGATGATGCCCTCGGAATGGCTCTCCTCCGCAGCGGTGCGCTCGAAGTCCTCGGCACTGAGCGCGACCATCGTCAGCTCGCCTGCGTCATAGCGCTGCATCTGCCCTAGCGCGAGCCCGAGCAGCGCGAGCTTCTCGGTCGGCATGTCCTCGTAGAGGCGGCGGTTGATCTGCGCCACATCGACGCCCACTTCGAGCAGCTCGGCTGCCATCAGATGCGCGCGCGGACCGGTGTTCTCATACATGAAGCGCCCGGTGTCGGTGATCAGCCCAATGTAAAGCGCCTCGGCGACGCCCGGCGAGACGCTGAGCCCGAGCCCGTGCATCAGATCCCAGACGATCTCGGCTGTGCAGGAGGCGTCGGGTACGACGTGGTTGAGCGTGCCGAACAGCGTGTTGTCGTGGTGATGGTCGATATTCAGCAGATGCGCCCCATCGCGCAGCACGCTCGCGGAGTTGCGGTCGATGTTGCCGCAGTCCAGGAACACGACCGTACGCTCGCCGATGTCTGCAGGGGGCTCGGAGATCAGGCCGTCGAGCGCGAAGCGGCTGTACTCGTGCGGCAGCGGCAAGTCGTGGGGTGAGATGAACATAACGGTGTCCTTGCCGAGTGCGCTGAGCAGCCCTTGCATCGCTACGAGTGAGCCGAGCGCGTCGCCGTCGGGGTTCTCGTGGGTCGCGAGCACGAAGCGCTCGTCCTCGCGCAGACGCTCAAGCACGAGCTCGCGGGTACTCGGTGCGGGTCCCGCTCCGTTCATGAGGGCTCCTCCTGGGCGATCAGCTCATCGACGCGCAACGCGCGGTCGGTCGTCTCGTCGTAGATGAACTCGAGCGTCGGTGTGCGCTTCAGGCGCAGCTCGCCCGCCAGGCGCCCCTGTAGAAAGCCGTGTGCGCTGCGCAGGCCCTCGAGCGTGGTCTCACGTTCAGCCTGGTTGGAGGGTCGACCTGAGCGGCCAAGAACGCTCACGTACACGCGTGCCTGGCGTAGATCTGCGCTTGTTCTGACGTCGGTCACTGTCACAAATCCCACCCGTGGGTCCTTCAGGTCACCTGCCACGGCATCACCGACCACCTGACGAACCGCCTCGTCGACCCGGCGCATGCGTCCTGTGCTCATCCTATTCCTCCAATTCCCTGCCGAGCCCTGCGTCCCTGCCACGTGAGGAGATGCTTAGGAGGAAAGCTCGCGCTCCACCTGTCTTGTCTCGTAGGTCTCGAGCACATCGCCCTCGTGGAGATCCTGGAAGTTCGTGATCACGATCCCGCACTCAAAGCCGCTTGCGACCTCGCGTACGTCCTCATTGAAGCGACGCAGGCTGTCGATCGTGGTGTCGTAGATGACCGTGCCCTCGCGCACCACGCGCACGCGTGCGCCGCGTGTGACCTTGCCCTCGGTCACGAACGAGCCGGCGATCGTGCCGATCTTCGAGGCCTTGAAGAGCTGGCGTACCTCGGCCTGCCCGAGCGGCGTCTCGACCTCGGCCGGCTCGAGCATTCCCTGCATCGCCGCGCGCAGCTCCTCGATCGCGCGGTAGATGACCGCGTAGGAGCGGATCTCAACACCCTCGCGGTCAGCGATCTGGCGGGCGTCGCCGACAGGACGCACGTTGAAGGCAAGGATCACGCCCTCGGAGGCCGAGGCGAGCATCACGTCGGACTCGTTGATGCCACCCACGCCGCGGTGGATGATGTTGACCTTGACCTCCTGCTGAGGCAGCTTCGCGATCTCGTCCTCGATCGCCTCAAGCGAACCGGCTACATCGGCCTTGACGACGAGGCCGAGCTCCTTGACGGTGCCCTCCTGGGCAAGCTTGAAGACGTCCTCGAGCGAGACCTTGCGACCGGAGCGACGCGCGAGCATCTCTGTCTTCAGGCGGTTCGCGCGCTCGCCCGCGAGCTCGACGGGCACGGCGCTCATTCTCAACCACGCGCACGAGCTCACCGGCCTCGGGCACCCCGTCGAAACCGAGCACCTCGACCGGCTGGCCGGGCATCGCGCGCTTCATCTTGTTGCCCGTGAAGTCGTGCATTGCGCGCACGCGCCCGAAGTGCGCCCCAGCGACGAGCGCATCGCCGACGCGCAGCGTGCCGCGCTGAATCAAAACGGTTACCACCGGTCCACGGCCGGGATCGAGCTTGGACTCGATCACGGTCCCCGAAGCCTCGGCGCCCGCGTTGGCCTTCAGCTCCTCGAGGTCGGTGACGACCTGAATCGTCTCCAGCAGCGTGTCGAGCCCATCGTGCGTCTTCGCGCTGACATCGACGAACTCGGTTTCGCCCCCCCACTCCGACGGCTGCAACCCGTGCTGGGTCATCTCGGTGCGCACGCGCTCGGGCTGGGCGCCCTCCTTGTCGATCTTGTTGACCGCCACGATGATCGGCACTTCCGCGGCCTTGGCGTGGTCGATCGCCTCCTCCGTCTGCGGCTTGACGCCGTCGTCGGCGGCGACCACGATCACGGCGAGGTCGGTGACGCGCGCGCCACGGGCACGCATCGCGGTGAAGGCCTCGTGGCCAGGTGTGTCGAGGAAGGTGATCTCCTTGCCCGCGTGGCGGACCTGGTAGGCACCGATGTGCTGCGTGATGCCCCCAGCCTCGCCGGCGACGACCTCGGTCTCGCGGATCGCGTCCAGCAGTGAGGTCTTGCCGTGATCGACGTGGCCCATAATCGTGACGACCGGTGGGCGCTCGATCATGTCCTCCTCGGCATCCTCGAAGACCGGCTCGACTTCGACGTCATCGGCCGCGTGCACGATCTCGATCTGCTTGTCGAACTCGTCCGCCAGCACCTGGATCGCGTCGTCGGAGAGCGTCTGGGTGAGCGTTGCCATCTCCCCCAGCGACATCAGCTTCTTGATCACCTCAGGCACCGCGACGCCGAGGTACTCGGCTACATCCTTGACCGTTGAGCCGGAGTTGACACGCGTTAGGTCGGTGGCCTCCATCGCCGAGTTGTCGATCGGCGCGATCGTCTCGTCGTAGGTGCCGCGGCGGCGGCGACCGCGCCGGGGACGGCGCTGGGGCTGGTTTGAGGGACCACCCTGCTGGCGGCGCGAAGCTTGAGAGTCGATCACGACGCGGCGCCGACCACCGGGGCCGATGTCTCCAGGTGTGCGCTCGCCGGTGCGCGAATCGCGGGTCGGACGCACGCGCTCGGCGGCTGCAGCAGCCGCAGCTGCCTCGGCGGCTGTAGCCGGAGGCGAAGGGGAAGCGGGCGTCGCAACCGCCGGTGCAGCGGCACTAGGAGCAGACACGGGAGCGCTCGCTGGCGCAGCTGGGGCTGCAGCGACACTTGGCGCCGAGCCCTTGGCGGGCGCAGGCGCGGGTGGCGCGGCCGGAGCCGCGACGGCGGCAGACGGCGCGCCGTTGGAGCTCGGAGACACAGCCCCACCCAGCGCCTTCAGCGCTGCGGACTCCTCGACCGAGGATGCCGCCGCCTTGGCCTCGACGCCGGCAGCCTTGAGCTTCTCGAGCAGTTCCTTGCTCGAGAGACCGTGCTCCTTTGCGATTTCGTGTACGCGCTTCTTGCTCATGGACTCACCGATTCTACGAGCTTGGGGTCGAGCGAGACCGCCGAGCGCAGCGCACGCGCGATCGCACCGCGCTGGATTGCACGCTCGAGGCACTCAGCCGCCGGCAGCTCAGGCGACTCGCCGCGGCACAGATAGGCGCCGCGCCCAGGCATCCTCGCAGCGTGATCGCATACGGCTCGCCCGCGCGTTATCTGACCTTCGCGGAGGACCGCGATGCGCAACAACTCGGACTTGGGGGCGATCCGCCCGCATCCGACGCAGCGGCGCCGGGGCACGTGCGCGCCTATGTCGTCTGCTCCTCGGCGGGTGCCGGCCGCTCGACCGCGGGCGCGACTACTTCTCCGGGAAGCTCGCCACCCTCTTCTGCGACGGGCTCTTCGCCGCCCTCTGAGGCGAGGTCGGCAACGTTGTCGGTGGCGATGTTCGCGAGCGCCTGGTGTGAGTCCAGGCCGCAGTAGCGCGAGTTGGGCAGCGATGCGTTGGGGCAACGACGACCGTTTGAGAGGACCGCGGCGCAGCGTCCCTGCACCTCCTCCTCCTCGTAGCCGTGCTCGGCCTCCTCGGCGGCAAACTCGGTCTCCGAGCGGATGTCCACACGCCAGCCGGTGAGGCGCGCCGCGAGACGGGCGTTCTGCCCCTCGCGTCCGATCGCCAGCGAGAGCTGGTCGTCGGGCACGATCACGGTCGCCTGCTTGGCCTCATCGTCGACGAGCACCTCGCGCACTCGGGCCGGCGAGAGCGCCTTGGCGACGAAGCGCGCGGGCTCGTCGTTGAAGGGGATGATGTCGATCTTCTCGCCACGGAGCTCGGAGACGACCATGCGCACACGCGAACCACGCGGACCGACACAGGCACCCACCGGGTCCACACCGTCGGTGTGTGAGATCACGGCGATCTTTGAGCGGTAGCCGGGCTCACGCGCAACGTTGGCAATCTCCACGAGACCGTCGGCGATCTCGGGAACCTCCAGCTCGAAGAGCTTCTTGATCAGCTCGGGGTCGCGCCGTGAGACGATGATCGCGGGGCCCTTGGTGGAGGGCGAGACCTCCTTGATGACGGCCTTGATGCGCTGCGAGTGGTCGTAGCGCTCGCCCTCGACCTGCTCGGACTTCGGCAGAAGCGCCTCGACGCGTTCGCGCAGCTGCACAAGCGTGTAGCGGGAGTCCGACTGCTGCACGATGCCCGTGATCAGCTCACCGACACGGTCGCGGTACTCCTCATACATCATGTCGCGCTCGGCCTCGCGGATGCGCTGCAGGATGACCTGCTTGGCCGTCTGTGCGGCGATCCGGCCGAAGTCATCAGGCGTGACGTCACGCTCGTCGATCTGGTCGCGATATTCGGCGAACTTTTTCGGGTCGATTTCCGGTTCTTCGGGTTCGCGCATCTCGCCCGTCTCGGGATCGACGGTCGTTTCCTCATCGATCGTCTCGACGATCAGATGCGCCTCCAGGCGCTCCGGGATGATCAGTTCGATGACCCTGAAGTCGGCCGTCTCGCGGTCCATCTCGACGCGTGCGTACTTGGCCGAGCCGGGCTGCTTCTTGTAGGCGGAGAGGAGCGCGTCCTCGAGCGCGATCATCAGCTTCTCGGGCTCGATCCCCTTCTCGCGCGCAAGCGCGTGCATGGCCTCAAGGATTTCGCGTGACATAGCTCTACTCCTCGATCAGGTTCGAACGACGGATCTCCGAATAGGGAATCGCGATGATTCCCCCGTCGGCGGCCAAAGTGACCTCCTGCTCGGAGGCTCCCACAAGCTCTCCAGTGAAGCTGCTCGCCGATTGGCGCTCGCTCGCGGGCTCGCCGATCGCCAGGGGACGGCGTGCGCGCACTCGCGCGCGGCGCCCCACGAAGCGGCGAAAGTGAGCCGGCTTGGTCAGCGGGCGCTCGCTGCCCGGCGAGGAGACCTCAAGCGAGTAGCGCTCGCGCAGATCGTTCAGTTCGGCGGTTACGCGTTCGCACATCTCGAGCGTGACGCCATCGGGATGGTCGATGAAGACACGCAGGCAACGGCCACCGAGGACCTCCGCGAGGAGCACCTCGATATCGGGCTGGGTGTCGGCTAGACGCTTCTCGATTTCGGTCTGTAGCGGGCTCAAAACTGACTCCTTACGCAAAAAAAGCGGGCGGGCGCCCACTCTCGGTACTGCTACCGGCCCAACTCACCGGTCGAAAGCTGTCAATCGAGCATAGCATCGGCGCGTCTGCCCATATAGGCCTCAGCCGCGTTCGGCGTCGCGTCTGGCACGATCGCGATAGCGCCTGTAATCGGCGCGCTCGGGGCGCAGCGAGCAGGCCAACGCAAGCGGCTTGCAGGCCTCGCGGTGGCGTCCCAGCAGTTGCATCGAGCGCCCCAGGCAGAAAAGCGCGTAGTCGTTTGTAGGAGCGCCCGAGGCAACCGCTCCGAACTCTGCCGCGGCGCCCTCGTAGTGCTGTGCATGAAACAGCGCGCGTCCGAGCGCCTCGCGAATCGAGGCCTTGTCCGGCTCGAGATCGCGCGCTTTGCTCAAAGGCACGATCGCGGCCTCGTGATCGCCATGATCGAGCAGCTCACAACCCCGTTGGTACAGGTCGTAAACGCTCTCCATGGACGGCCATTTTATCCTCTCGCGCGCAGCCCCTGAACGACGTCGAGGATCGCCTCGGCGACCGCTGCCTTGGCCGCACGGGGCACCTCGCGGCGCTTGATCTCCCCTTCCCCATCGACGGAGAGGATCGTCACCTCGTTGGCCCCGACCTCGAAGCCGATGTCGCTGCGCGAGATGTCGTTGACCACGAGCGCGTCGAGACCCTTGCCGGTGAGCTTGCCGCGCGCGGTCTCGACCGCATCCCCGCCGTGCTCCGCGGCGAAGCCCACGAGCGTCTGTCCCTCCCGTCGCTGCGCCCCGAGCCCGCGCAGGACATCCGCGGTCGGCTTCAGCTCGAGCTCGAGCCGCTCGCGCCCGCCCTTCTTGATCTTGCCGTTGGCGGGCTCCGCCGGCGTGAAGTCGGCGACCGCGGCTGCCATCAGCAGCACATCGCATGTGGGGAAGGCCGCCTCGCAGGCCTCCTTCAGCTCCGCCGCGCTCGAGACGTCGCGGCGCTGCACGCCTACGGGGGTCTGGAGCGCCACGTTGGCCGCCACGAGCGTGACCTCGGCGCCGCGCCGCTGCGCGCCTTGCGCGAGCGCGAAGCCCATGCGGCCCGAGGATGAGTTGCCGATGTAGCGCACGCTGTCGATCGGCTCGCGCGTACCGCCCGCAGTGACAAGCACGCGCAGCCCCGCCATCTCGCCCGCGCGCGCCGCCAAGTTCGCACCACCGGCGAGCACGCTCTCGCACGCTTCGAGCAACTGCTGTGGCTCAGCCAGTCGCCCTATCCCCTGCTCGCCTTTGGAGGCCAGGCGCCCGACGCCGGGCGCGACGATCTGCACGCCTCGATCGGCGAGCGTGCGCAGGTTGGCAACGGTCGCGAGGTGCTCGTACATCTGGTTGTTCATCGCCGGCGCCAGCACCACCGGGCACGTGGCCGCAAGCGCGCAACTGCAGAGCAGGTTGTCGGCCAGCCCCGCCGCGAGCTTGGCGATCGTGTTGGCCGAGGCCGGAGCGATCAGGAAGACATCGGCGTTGGCCACGAGCTCGAGGTGGCTGAGCGGATCGTGGCTCGGCAGCTCCTGATCGGGAAATGCCCCGCGTGCCGGATCGCGTTGGAACTCGCTGATCAGCACCGGCGCGCCGCTCAACGCAGCAAAGGAGGCCTGCCCCACGAAACGGCGGCTAGTCGGCGTCTGCACGACCCGCACCGCATGCCCGGCTCCTGTCACCAGACGCACGAACTCAAGCGCCTTGTAGGCGGCGATGCCGCCGCTGACGCCGAGCAGGATGCGGGACATAACTCAGGTTGTAGAGCGACCGCAGCGCACTAGCAAGCGCTGGCGCGGGGATTGCGAGGTGTGGCAGGCGGTGAAGATCGTCGCGTTCGTCGTGCCCAGCTTGCCCGCCAGGGCGGCTGATGGGCAAGCGAGGCAAGGACGCAGGGAGCGTGGCGTGCTGTGCACGCGAGCGACCGAGGACGCCGCCTCGCGCCGCTCAGCAGTCGTCCTGGCTAGCGGTAGTGGTACTTCATCTTCCCTCCTGCGACCTCCTCCAAGGCAATCGTGAGGTAGTTTTTCGACGCCGTTTCGATCATCGGCGGCGGAAACTCATCGAAGGTGCCCTCGCCAAGGTTGTGGTAGTAGCTGTTGATCTGTCGGGCGCGCTTGGCGGCGACGATCACGCCGGCGTAGTTTGAGTCAACCTGCTCGAGCAGGCGGTCGATGCGGGGAGAGATCACGGGTGCTTTGCCTTTCCTTGTGGACCATGCAGTGTAGTCGGCCGGTGCCCGCCGACTCCGAAAGCCCGGCCAGAGCGCTCAGTCGAGCTTGCCGGTGACGATCGCGACGAGCCGCTCGAGCGCCTCTTCGAGGCGGTCGTTGATGACCACGTGCGCGAACTCGGGCTGCGCTTTGAGCTCGTGCTCGGCGACCGTCAGTCGTCGCTCGACCTCCTCGTGATCGTCGGTGCCGCGTCCCACCAGGCGCGTGCGCAGCGCCTGTAGCGAGGGCGGCGCGATGAATACCTGGACCGCCTCGGGCATCGCGGCGCGGACCTGGCGTGCACCTTGGACCTCGATCTCGAGCACGACCGGCACGCCCTCTTGGACGCGGCGCTCGAGCTCTGAGCGCAGCGTGCCGTAGCTGCGCCCCGCGTAGTCCGCGTGCTCGACGAACTCGCCCGCGTTGACCTTCGTGTTGAACTCGGTGCGCGTGAGGAAGTGGTAGTCGACGCCGTCGCGCTCACCGGGGCGCGGCGCCCGTGTGGTCGCGGAGACCGACAGCTCGAGCTGCGGCACGCGCTCCATCAGCCCGCGGATCAACGTGCCCTTGCCGACCCCCGAAGGTCCAGTGATCACAAATACGCGCGCCACTGCCGGCACCCTAGTGACGGGTTCGGTGGGATTTTTTCCGCACAGGCTCTCTAGACGGACGCTGGTCAAGCGAGGCAAGGACGCAAGGAGCGTGGCGTACTGCGTACGCGAGCGACTGAGAACGCAGCATCGCGCCGGCCAGCGTTCGTCTAGTGGTGGAGCAGCGAGACGAGCTCGGATCTTTGGCGCTCGGAGAGGCCGCCGATCGTCTTGCTCGGCGCGATCCGGCAGTGGGCCAGGATCTTGTTGACCTTCACGCGGCCGTACTTGGGAACGGCCAGCAGCATGTCGAAGACCTTGGCTGTCTCGACGTACTCGGGCGGTTCGAGCAGCAGCGAGTGGATCGAGCGTCGACCCGACTTCAGGTCGCGCTTGAGTTGCGCACGCTGGATGCGAATTTGGTTTGCCCTCGCAAGCGCATCCATGCGCTGATTCAGCGACCGCTCAGGGGCCGTCGAGCTGCTCGAGGACGTCGTGCCGGTCGCCGTCGCCATGGGCGGCGAGTCTACACACCAGCGGCGGGCGATCAAGAAAATGTCCCCAATTCACCTGTACCTCAACTTGAGCTTTAGATATGTCGAGGTTAGTGGATAGTCTGCGAGCGCGTTTGCAGGGGTTTTCAACTCGCTTCAAAGAACGAGCTCGCGGGCGATCCGAGCGGCGATTGATGGGTCGCGAAAGTTCTCGGTTCCGACGGCCACGAGGCTCGCGCCGACGTCCATCAGATCGCGTGCGTCGCTTGCGCTACACACGCCGCCCATGCCGATCACAGGGATTTCTACGCGCTGCGCCACAGCCGCGACTTGAGCCAGCGCGACCACTCGAATCGCTGGTCCAGAGAGGCCTCCTGTGCCGCCTCCGAGCCAGGAATGGCGGGGCTTTGTGCTCGTCGGCGCAAGCGCCGTGGCGCGCAGCGTGTTGATCAGCGAAACCGCATCCGCCCCGCCGTCCTGGGCCGCCTGCGCGCAGAGGGAAACGTCGGCGGTGTTCGGGGTCAACTTCACGATCAAGGGCTTGCGCGTGCTGGAGCGCACCGCGCTCACGACCTGCTCGAGCTGGCGCGGGTCGGCACCGATGTCAAGGCCCGTCTTGACGTTTGGGCAAGACACATTCAGCTCAAACGCCGCGATCTCCGCGTGCATATCACATTGTTCGAGCAGCCGCGCGATCTCATCCGCGCTCGCCCCCATCACGTTCGTGATCAACGGCGGCGTGTGCCCGAGCGCCCTGCCGACCTCCGCTCCGATCTCAGCGAGCTCGGGCAGATCATCACGTAGATAACCCTCGAGTCCCTTGTTGGGCAAACCGATCGAGTTGATCATGCCCGCCGCCGACTCCCACAGCCGCGGCGGCGGGTTGCCCTCCCGCGGCTCCAGCGTGATCGTCTTTGAGACGTAGGCCGCGAAGGGGAAGCCGCGCACGAGCTGATCGCCGAAAGCGCGGCGCGCGGCGATCAGATCGAAGGTTCCGGAGCCGTTGATGATCGGGTGCGCGAGCTCGAGGCCACAGAAGCTGATGCTCATGCTCATGCGGGCGCACCCGCGTGCGCGTCGACATGGTCGAGCTCAGCCGCCTCGATCACAGGGCCATCGACGCAGACACGCAGGTAGCCGCCGCCGCGGCGTGGCACCACACAGCCGAAGCAGGCGCCGAAGCCGCAGGCCATCCCCGCCTCGAGCGCGAGCTGTGCTGGGACCTGGCGCTCGGCGCAGATCGCGCGCACACCCTCGAGCATCCCCGCCGGTCCGCAGGCGTAGACGACCACATGCGCGTCACGCTCGAGCTCCTCAAGCAGCAGTTCTGTGACCAGGCCGTGATGCCCCGCGGAGCCATCGTCGCTTGCCACGCGCGCGCCCTCCATCAATGCGGCCCCCTCGGTTCGTGGAGCGTCGCGGAAGCCAAGCAGGACGGTCGTGTTCTCGGCGCCCAGCGTGTCCTGGAGAATCGCGAGCGGCGCGATTCCCACGCCACCACCGACGAGCAGCGCCCGACGCCCTTCGCCGGGCTCGCGAAAGCCACAACCGAGCGGGCCCGCCAGCCACAGCCCATCGCCGCGCTCGAGCTCACACAGCCGCTTCGTGCCCGGACCGACGTCCTCGAGCAGGAAGTGCGTCTCATCATCGCGGTGCCGAGCGATCGAGAAGGCCCGCGGCAAGAACGGGCGCTGCTCCGCTCCTCCCCCCAGCCCTCAGCCGCAGCCAGCATCGCGAACTGCCCAGGCTCGGCCCGGGGGCCATCCTCAGCGACGCGTAGCACGCGGTAGACGCCGAGCCGATCGATCCCTACGACCTTCGCCAGGCGGCGAGCGAAGGGCGCCGCGCTCACGCCACGCCGGCCCCGTCAGGGCTGGGCGCAGGCTGCAAAGCGCGCACACGGGCGCCGTGCAGCTCCTGCAGGCAGAGCACCTCCGGCTCGCCATCGCGCTGCGCGCGGGCAATCGCGCGTGCAGCGGAGATCCCAGCGGCGAGCGTCGTCAGGCAGGGGATGCCGTGGCCGACCGCGGCGCGGCGAATCTCATAGCCGTCGGTGCGCGCGCCCACGCCCGTGGGTGTGTTCACCACTAGGTCGACATCGCCGCGCTCGATCCAGTCGAGCACGTGTGGCGAGCCCTCCGCGATCTTGTTGAGCCCCTGCACTGGTACACCCATGCGCGAGATCGCCTCCGCGGTGCCGTGCGTAGCGACGATCCGAAAGCCGCATTCGTGCAGGCTCGAGGCGACGAAGAAGGCACCGGCCTTATCGGAATCGGTGACCGTGATGAACACGGTCCCGCTTTTCGGCAGTGGCACACCGGCGGCGGCCTGCGCCTTTGCGAACGCCGTCGGGAAGTCGCGCGCGATGCCCATCACCTCGCCTGTGGAGCGCATCTCTGGGCCAAGCAGCGCATCGGAGCCCTCGAAGCGGTCGAAGGGCAGCACCGCCTCCTTGACCGAGACGTGATCGCCGTAGCCCATCCCCTGGCGCTCCTGGGGCAGCTCGAGCGCGGCGAGCTTCTCGCCGAGCATGATCCGGCAGGCGAGCTTTGCCAGCGGCAGGCCGATCGCCTTGGAGACGAAGGGCACCGTGCGCGAGGCGCGCGGGTTGGCCTCGATCACATACAGCTCACCCCCGTGCACCGCGTACTGCACGTTGATCAGGCCGACGACGCCGATCGCGAGCGCAATCTCGCGCGTGGCAGCGCGAATCTGATCGAGCATCTCCTCGCCGAGCGAGTGCGGCGGCAGCACGCACGCGCTGTCGCCCGAATGCACCCCGGCCTCCTCGACGTGCTGCATGATCCCGCCGATCCAGACCTCGCTGCCATCGCAGAGCGCGTCAACATCGACCTCAGCCGCGTTCTCCAGGAAGCGATCCAAATAAATCTCGCCACCCTCGCCCGCCTCGCGACGCAGATAGTCCGCAAGACCCTCGGGCGAGTAGACGATCTCCATCGCCCGCCCGCCGAGCACGTAGGAGGGGCGCACGAGCAGCGGAAAGCCCACCTGGTCGGCGCAGTTGAGCGCCTCGGCGACCGAGCTCGCGGTCGCGTAGGGCGGCGCCTTGTAGCCGAGACGCTCGAGCAGCGCGCCGAAGCGCCCGCGGTCCTCGGCGAGATCGATCGCATCGACGCTCGTGCCGAGCAGCGGCACACCCGCACGCTCGAGCTCGGCGGCGAGCCGTAGCGGCGTCTGGCCGCCGAACTGGACGATCACGCCCAGCGGCTGCTCGACCTCGACAACCGCGAGCACATCCTCGAACGTCAGCGGCTCGAAGTAGAGCCGATCAGAGGTGTCGTAGTCGGTCGAGACGGTCTCGGGGTTGCAGTTGACCATTACCGCGTCACGCCCGGACTCGCGCACGGTCATCGCGGCGTGCACGCAGCAGTAGTCGAACTCGATGCCCTGCCCGATGCGGTTGGGACCCGAGCCGAGGATCACAACCGACTCGGCGGTCGGCGACGGCCCGGTCGCGCCGGCCCGGTCGCGCTCGCCACGGCGGACCTCGCCGCGGCCATGCCGCTCCCAGCCGGAGTAGTAGTAGGGCGTGCGCGCCGGGAACTCCGCTGCGCAGGTGTCGACCGAGCGGAACACCCGCTCGCCCGCAAACGGTGCCTGCGGGTCGAGCGCCAGCGTGCGCAGCTCGCGTAGAAACCAGAGGTCGATGTGCGTGCGCTCGTGGATCTGCTCGATCTCGATACCGGCCGCGCCAACCGGGTTGCGACCGAGCAGCTCGAGCACCGTCTCGTAGCGATCGGGACCGGGACGCTCGAGGCTCTCCAGCAGCACCTGCTCGCTGCTGTCCTCAAGACAGGGTGGCTTGTCGAGCTCGCGCGAGCGCAGCGCCTTCGCGAAGGCCTGCCCGAAGGTACGCCCGATCGCCATCGCCTCCCCCACGGACTTCATGTGCGTTGAGAGCGTTGGGTCTGAGCCGGGGAACTTCTCGAAGGCGAAGCGGGGCCACTTCACGACCACATAGTCGATCGTCGGCTCAAAGCAAGCCGGCGTCACACCCGTAATGTCGTTGTCGATCTCATCGAGGCGATAGCCCACCGCCAGGCGCGCCGCGATCTTCGCGATCGGGAATCCCGTCGCCTTCGAGGCCAGCGCCGAGGAGCGCGAGACGCGCGGGTTCATCTCGATTACGAGGATCTCTTCGGTCTCCGCGTTGACCGCGAACTGCACGTTTGAGCCGCCCGTCTCCACGCCGACCGCGCGGATCACCGCGAGCGCCTGATCGCGCAGCTGCTGGTAGAGGTGATCCGTGAGCGTCTGCTGCGGAGCGACCGTGACCGAGTCGCCCGTGTGCACGCCCATCGGGTCGACGTTCTCGATCGAGCAGACGATCACCACGTTGTCAGCGCCGTCGCGCATCACCTCGAGCTCGAACTCGCCCCAGCCGATCACCGACTCATCGATCAGCACCTGCCCGATCGGCGAGGCCTCGATCCCCTGCGCAACGATCCGCTCGAAGTCCTCCTGCGTATGCGCGATCCCGCCGCCGCGACCGCCGAGCGTGAAGGCCGGGCGCACGATGCAGGGCAGGCCGAGCTCCGCGACCGTGCCCGCCGCCTCCTGCATCGACGTCGCGATCACGCTGCGCGGCATCCGCAGGCCCGCCTTGGCCATCGCCTCACGAAACAGGTCGCGGTCCTCAGCGCAGGCGATCGCGTCGTAGTTCGCGCCGATCAGCTCCACACCGAAACGCTCGAGCGTGCCGTCGTCGTGCAGCGCCTTGGCGAGGTTCAAAGCCGTCTGGCCGCCGAGCGTGCCGAGCAGCGCATCGGGGCGCTCGCGCTCGATCACCTTCGCCACAGGACCCGGCAGCAGCGGCTCGATGTAGGTCGCGTCGGCGAACTCCGGGTCGGTCATGATCGTCGCCGGGTTGGAGTTCACGAGCACGACCTCATAGCCCTCCTCGCGCAGCACCTTGCAGGCCTGCACGCCGGAGTAGTCGAACTCGGCCGCCTGGCCGATCACGATCGGCCCGGAGCCGAGGATCAGGATCTTCTCGATGTCGTTACGCCGTGGCATCATGCGCTCCGATCGGAGAAAACGGTCGAAGAGATAGAGGCTGTCGTGCGGCCCGGGGCCCGCCTCGGGGTGGTACTGCACCGTGCCGCCGGGCACGTCGAGCAGCTCCAGGCCCTCGACCGTGCGGTCGTAGAGGTTCACGTGCGAGAGCGCCGCCGCTCCGAAGTCCGTTTCCCAGCGCACCGGCTCATCGTTGTCGATCGTGCGCCCGCCGCCTGGCCCGAGCGCCGCGAAGCCGTGGTTTTGGGAGGTGATCTCCACGCGCCCGCTCTGCAGGTCGCGCACGGGATGGTTCGCGCCGCGGTGACCGAAGGGCAGCTTGAAGGTCTCAAGACCGACCGCGCGACAGAGCAGCTGGTGGCCGAGACAGATCCCCCACACGGGCTTCACGCCGACGATCTCGCGCACGGTCTCCACGACGTAGTCGAGCGCGGCGGGATCGCCCGGGCCGTTGGACAGGAAGACCGCATCGGGATCTTCCGCGAGCAGTTCCTCGGCGGAGCTCGTGCAGGGATGCAGCGCCACGCGCGCGCCACGTTCGACGAGCTCGCGCACCATCGAGGCCTTGATGCCCGTGTCGAGCACGGCGATGCGCGGACCGTCGCCGCTGCCGTGCTGGCTGACCTGCTCAGGGGTCACGAGGCGCGCTAGGTCCTGACCGGCCATCGGCGGCTCCGCGGCGATCAGCTCGCGCGCCTGATCCTCGCTGATCGTGGCCGGGAACACGCCGCCGCGCATCGCCCCGGCCTCACGGATGTGCAGCACGAGCGAGCGCGTGTCCACGCCGCTGATCGCGCGCACGCCGCAGTCGGCCAGCCAGTCGAGCCAGCCGCGCTCGGCGCGTGGGCGCGTCCTCGCGGTTGCAGGCCTCGCGCATGATCGCCGCGCGCGCCCACACCCGCTCTGACTCCATCGCCTGCGCGCTGACGCCGTAGTTGCCGATGTGGGGATAGGTGAACGTGATCAGCTGGCCCGCGAAGGAAGGGTCGGTCATCGACTCCTGATAGCCCGACATGCCCGTCGTGAAGACGACCTCGCCGACCGCGTGGCCCTCGGCAGCGCAGACCTCGCCGTCGAAGCGCGTGCCGTCCTCCAGCAGTACGTAGCCCGTGGCGACGGACATCAGAGGATAAGCTTCTGGACGGCCTTGAACTCTGGCGTGCCGGCGCGCTCGAGCAGCTCGAACAGCGCCGACTCGACGGTGCTGACGACCGCGCCCGCGCGCTCCATGCGCTCGAGACCGCGCTCGTAGTCGACCGTGTGGCGCGAGCCGACCGCGTCGGCGGGGACGTGCACTTCGACGCCCTGTCCGCAGCAGGTCGTGCACCGTCTGGCTCACGCAGACATGGGTCTCAATGCCGCAGACGATCGCCTGTGTGCGCCCGTTCAGCCCGAAGCCGTCCGCGCGCGCAGCTGAGAAGACGCGTCTTCTCGATCACGGGCTCCTCGTCGCAGGCCGATCTCGGGCGCGCTCGCGCCCGAGCCCTTTCGGGTACTGCTCGCTGACGAGCGCCGGGATGCTCGAGGATGCGCGCGGCCTCGAGCAGCTTTGCCGCATGCCTCGGCGACGCCTGCGAAGGAGTCGTAGGGACGGAAGCCCTCCTGCACGTCGATCACCACGAGCGCTGCGCGCTCGCGAGCGAGCAGGCCCATCAGCACAGCCGCCAGCGCAGCGCGCGATCGCGGTGGGCGAGCGCCCCCGGCGGCGATCGTCGCGAGCACCCGGCCCTGCAGACGCCGGCCCGCGAAGCAGCAGTTCTCCGAGCGGCTCTCCCAGCCGTGCTCGCCGGCCACCCACTCTGCCTCGAGGTCCAGCAGCGCGACGTTCGCCGGCTCACCGGCGGCGAGCAGCGGCGTCGGGCAGCCCGAACAGCGCCGCGCCTGCGCGTCATCCGCTCGACGCAGCATGCCCGAGCTCGATCACGCCCGGGAGCACGAGCTCGGTGTGGAGCGCCGCGAAGGCGGTCTCCAGGCCGGTCGTGCCCATCGGCGCCTGCTCGAAGGGCACCTCCTTCTCATCGCGCGCGTGCGGCGCGTGATCGGTCGCCACGCAGTCGATGCGTGCCCTCGCGCAGCCCCTCGATCAGCGCCTGCGCGGTCTGCCTCGGTGCTGAGCGGCGGGTGCATCTTCATGCGCGTGTCCAGCCCGCGCACGTCCTCCTCGGTGAGCAGCAGGTGATGCGGGCGAGACCTCGGCGCTGACGCGCCAGCCGCGCGGCCTTGGCGTGCGGCCACGGCCTCGACCGAGGCGGCGCAGCTGAGGTGCTGGAAGTGCACGCGCGCGTCCTCGTAGCCGGCGAGCGTCGCGTCGCGCGCGACCATCGTGGACTCGGCGACCGTGGGGATGCCCGCGATCCCGAGCGCGGCGCTGACCGCGCCCTCGTTCATCGCGCCGCCGCGCGAGAGCGTCGGGTCCTCCTCGTGCAGCGCGAGCACGCCGCCGCACAGGCGCTGGTACTGCAGCGCCTTGCGCAGCATGCCGGCGCTGCGCACGGGCTTGCCGTCGTCGCTGAAGCCGAGCGCACCCTCGGCGCGCAGCTCGGCCATCTCGGTCAGCTGCTCGCCCTGCAGGCCGCGCGTGATCGCCGGCAGGAAGCCAACCGGGACGCGCGCCTCGCGCGCGGCCGCGTCGCGCAGCGAGCGCAGCAGCGGCGCGGAGTCGAGCACCGGGTCGGTGTTCGGCATCGCGATCACCCCCGCGAAGCCGCCGGCGGCGGCGGCGCGGGTGCCGCTCTCGAGGTCCTCCTTGTGCTCCTGTCCGGGCGTGCGCAGGTGCACGTGCGGGTCGAAGAAGGCCGGCAGCAGCGCGAGCGCGCCCGGCGCCGTCGATCGTCTCCTCGCCCTCCTCGGCGCTCGAGCGCTGCCGGGCTCGGCGAGCTCGGCGATCGCGCCCGTCGCGCACGCGCACGTCGCAGGCGCGCGTCGATCCCGGCGCGCGGGTCGAGCACGTGCACGTCGCGCAGCAGCAGCTCGCGTGCGGGCGCAGGCCCCGCCGACGAGCGGCTCGACGGGCGCTCACGCGCGGCTGCTCCGCTCGCCGAGCGCCGGCTCGGCGACGCCAGCGCGCGGCCTGAGGCTCGCGGGCGCGCGGCCTCGCGGCTGCCGGCGAGCAGCTCGTAGAGCACCGCCATGCGCACGACCACGCCGGCCTCGACCTGCGCGGTGATCACCGCCTGGGGCGAGTCCACGACCTCGCCCGAGAGCTCGACGCCGCGGTTGACCGGCCCGGGGTGCATCAGCACCTGGCTGCGGGCGCAGGCGCCGGCCGTTGATCTGATACCAGGCGGCGTACTCGCGCATCGAGGGCACCCAGGTCTCGCTCATGCGCTCGTTCTGCATGCGCAGCGCGTAGACGACGTCCGCGCTGGGCGAGCTCGTCGAGCGTGTAGCGGACCTCGCAGCCGAGCTGCTCGATGCCGCGCGGGATCAGCGTCGGCGGACCCGCGATCGTGACCTTCGCGCCCATGCGCTGGAAGGCGAGCACGTTCGAGCGCGCCACGCGCGAGTGCGCGACGTCGCCCACGATCCAGATCGAGGCGCCGTCGATCGCGCCGAGGCGGCGGCGCAGCGTGTAGACGTCGAGCAGCGCCTGCGTGGGGTGCTCGTGCTTGCCGTCGCCGGCGTTGACGATCGCCGCGCTGCACCATTGCGAGACGAGCTCCGAGGCGCCCGCCCACGGCGTGCGCAGCACGATCGCGTCGGGCTTGTGCGCGCTGAGCGTCAGCACGGTGTCCTTCAGCGACTCGCCCTTCTCCACGCTCGAGCCGCTGGCGGCGAAGTTGACGACGTCGGCGGACAGGCGCTTGGCGGCCAGCTCGAAGGAGCTGCGGGTGCGCGTGGAGGCCTCGTAGAAGAGGTTCAGCACCATCCGCCCGCGCAGCGCCGGGACCTTCTTGATCTCGCGGTCGGAGACCTCCGCGAAGCGTTCCGCCTGGGCGACGATCCGTTCGATCGCCGGCGCGGTCGAGTTCCTCGATCGAGAGCAGGTGGTTCATGCCGACGCCTCCATCACCGCCGGGGCGAGTGGCCCGCGCCAGCGAGATCGCCACCTCGTCGACGCCGTCGAGCTCGCGCAGGCGCACGTGCACGTGCTCGGCGCGCGAGGTCGGCAGGTTCTTGCCGACGTAGTCGGGGCGGATCGGCAGCTCGCGGTGGCCGCGGTCGGCGAGCACCGCCAGCTGCACCCGCTCGGGGCGGCCGTAGGCGAACAGCGCCTCGATCGCCGCGCGCGCCGTGCGCCCGGTGAAGAGCACGTCGTCGACGATCACGACCGTGCAGCCCGGTGATGTCGAAGTCGATGTGCGAGGCGTGCAGGACCGGCGCGTCGGGGCGCGTGCTCGACGTCGTCGCGGTAGAAGCCGATGTCGAGGTCGCCCGAGCGGCACCTCAGCGTCGAGCAGCTCCTCGAGCAGCGCGTGCAGGCGCCTGGCGAGGAAGGCGCCGCGGCGGTGGATGCCGACCAGGGCCGGGGCGGGATCGCGAGGGTTGCGCTCGAGGATCTCGTGCGCGATGCGCGTCAGCGCCCGACCGACTTCCTCCTCGCGGAGGACGACCTTCTCGTTGCGCTGCCATCGTTTCCTTCCTGGCCTCGCGGGACCGGGTTAAAGGAGCCGGCGGAATGTATCAGGGGGATGCGACGGGCTCGGCGGTGCTGGCTCGGCGCCGTGCTCCCGCCTGCTGGCGCGTTCGCGCGCCTGGCGCTCGGACCAGCGCACGAGCGTGGCCGCCGCCGCGCTCGGGAAACGGCACCTCGATCGTGTCGAAGTCGCGCGGCGCCTCGGTGGCGGCGAACACCGCGCGGGCCTGCGTCGCGCAGCTCGCCGCCGGCGTAGCGGCTCGAGACGTGGGTCAGCGCCAGCAGCCGCACCTCGGCGTCGCGCGCGAGCTCCGCGGCCTGGCGCGCGGTGCTGTGCTGCGTCTCGCGCGCGCGCTCGGCCTCCTCCTCGGCGAAGGTCGCCTCGTGGACGAGCACGTCGGCCTGGTGCGCGGCGAGCGCGAGCGCCTCGCACGGCGCGGTGTCGCCGGAGATCACGACCTTGCGCCCCTCCCTGCGTCGCGCCCCATCACCTGCTCGGGTCTCACGCCCGCGACCGTCTCGCCGCGCTGCAGGCGACCGAAGTCCGGGCCCGGGCGTCACACCGAGCCGCTCGGCGAGCGCCGCGTCGAGGTGTCCCGGGCGAGGCGTCCTCCACGAGCGCGTAGCCGAAGGCGGCTCTGGGCCTTGTGGCGCACGGGGATCGCCGCGATCAGGTAGCCGTCGCAGGCTCACCGTCTCGGCCGGCTCGAGCTCGACGATGCTTCAGCTCGTAGGGCAGGCGCCCGTAGACGATGCGCATCACGCCCATCAGCTCATCCAGGCCCTCGGGGCCCGTAGACGCGTCAGCGGCTCGCTGCGCTCGCGCAGCGCGAAGGACTTCAGCATCCCCGGCAGGCCCAGCCAGTGGTCGGCGTGGAAATGGGTGATGAAGACCGTGTCGAGATCGGGCAGGCCGACCGAGCGCAGCAGCTGGCGCTGGGTGCCTTCGCCGCAGTCGAACAGCAGCCGGTCGCCCCCGCGGCGGATCAGCATCGCCGGGCAGGCCGCGGCGCGCGCTCGGCACCGAGCCGGCCGTGCCGACGAAGAACATCGACAGGTCCATGCTGGCAACGGTAGCGAGGCAGCGCCGGCCGGGACCCCCTGGCGGCTTGCCCCGGCGCTAAGCTCCGAACGCTAGGTGTCGCTCAATACGGCGTCATCTGCGCCCGTAGCTCAGTGGATAGAGCGCCCGCCTCCGGAGCGGGAGGTCGCAAGTTCGAATCTTGCCGGGCGCGTGTCGGAGGGATCAACGCCGGGGTACACGGCCACTACATCCTCTACACTGTAGTCCAATGGCTGCTCACCCCGCGAGGACACAGCCCTTCTCGATCCGGCTCGGCGCGCAGGCGAACCTGCTCGTCAGCGATGAGGTCCGTCGTTCCGGACGCCCGCGCAGCATCGTCGTCGAGGAGCTCGCCGAGGAGGCCGCGAAGACGCGGTTGCATCCCGGCATCGCGTTCCGCGGCAGACCCCGCCGCGCTTGGGTGATCGGCAGCGGCCTCGACGTGTGGGAGATCATTGAGGTGCTGCGCTCCTACGGTGGCGATGATCAGCTGCTGCGGACGAGCCACCCGCTTCTCTCAGACCGTCACCTGCGCGTGGCGCGCGCCTACGCAGAGCGCTTCCCCGATGAAATCGAGCCACTGCTTGCAGAGAACCGCCGCCCGCTGGAGGAGCTTTCCGAGCTTTATCCCTTCCTGCACAGCGCCCCCGATTCGCGCTAGCCGGCGCCAGTGCGGCTCCTGCTCGACGCGCACGTATCCGGACCCAGCGTCGGGCGGCGGCTGGGAGAGGCAGGGCACGATGTACGCGCGCTTGACCAGGAGCCGGCGCTCGAGGGACTCGACGACGATGAGGTGCTGGTGCTCGCGTCCGAGGAGGGGCGCATCCTCGTGACCCACAACATCCGTGACTTCCCCAGCATCCTGCGCGAGTGGGCGGAGGCGCAGCGTTCACATGCCGGTGTGATCCTCGTCTACGGCATCGACCACAGCGAGTTCGAGCTGATCGTCCGCGGGATCAAGCGCTGGTTGGCGCTGTACTCAAAGCCCGCCAGTTGGGTCGACCTCGCCGCCGTCCTCGATCGTGACTTCGCCTCGAGCTGAGCTTGACTGTGTACGGTCCCGGCGGCGGCCGGTGTGACCAACTATGGCCCCCCTACGGCGAGGCTCGAGTAAAGGTCAGTCGAGACCTTTTTTACGTTTTTCATGTACGGGCCAGTGGGACAACCGAGGGTATATTCGGTTTCACAGACTCGCACGGGTACGGGAGCTGTTCGCGATAGTGTCGTTGCCCAACTCGCCCTCCTGCCCCCAGCCCCAAGCAGCTACCGTGAGATCCGGCAATATCGCGAGGCTGTTGGTATCGCCCACCGCGATGGCCTTTACGCCTTCCAGATAGGGCCCTGAGGAAGCGCAACCGACGGGGGCGCCTACCGCGCAGACTGTCATCGGCACAGTGCTGCCGGCAGTCGTGTTGTTACCCAGCATTTCGTTGTATTTGGCATAGAAGCCAGTGGTGATGTCCCCCCAGGCAACCACCCTGCCAGGTTTGAGCAGGAGGGCGACGTCTTGAAACTCACCGGCGGCGACGGCTTTGACATGTTCCAGATAAGGCCCTTCTGGACACACGCCGGGGTTGCTGTTGATGTTGTTGATCGCACAGACCAGCACAGGTACGGAGCTGCTCAGGGTCGTGCCGTTGCCCAGCTCGCCTTCTGAGCCTCTTCCCCAGGCGGCGACCCGGCCTTTGGCCAGGACGGCCAGGCTGTTGTAGTCACCTGCGGAGATGGTTTTCACTTTTTCCAGATAAGGCCCCGAAGATGAGCAGCCGCTGAGGGCATTCACGGCGCAGACCGTCATCGGGACCGTGCTGCCGGCGCTGGTGCTGTTCCCAAGCAGCACGTTGCTGTACGCGTTGCCGGGAGGGGTCAAATCACCCCAGGCCACCGCCCTGCCGCTCGACAAACGCGCGACGCTGTGGAAGTCGCCCGCAGAGATGACTGTTACGCCTTCCAGATAGGGGCCTCCCGGGCACGCGCCGGGGTTGTTGTTTGCGTTGTTGATCGCGCAGACCGGAACCGGGACCGAACTGTCGACGGTGGTGCCGTTGCCAAGCTGACCCTGGTTGTTCTGGCCCCACGCCAAGACTGTGCCGTTTGTGAGTAGGGCCAAGCTGAATCCGTTGCCGGCGGCGAGTTCTTTGACGCCGATCAGTGGACCAGCCGTGCATGGACTAAGCGCCGGCGCGCAGACCTGCACGGGGAAGGCGCTCCCGAGAAAGTTGGTGACAGTGCCGTTGCCGAGCTGTCCATACTGGTTGGCGCCCCAGGCCTCGACCCCGCCTTTGAAATTGGCCAGATCATGGCCGTCTCCGGCGGAGATGCTCTGTGCGGCTTTCAGGTAGGGCCCGGGAGAGCACGGGCTTGGTCCATTGAGGGGGCAGACCGGCACCGGCCAGGCCGTCGAGCCGCCACCATTGCCGACGCCCAGCTGTTCGGAGCCAGCTCCGTAGCCCCAAGTCAATGTGCGAGCGGCCGACGCAGACCCCAATCCGACCGTGCCGAGCAAAAGCGCCAAGGCTGATAGGCCAAGCGCAAAACGTCCAGACATTGTGCCCCCCCCGATTGAGTTAGTACTTCCCCCGAACTCACGGACCCCTCCGAGGTGCACCGTATCACCGTTATCGCTGAGGCGTCGTCGCGAACTTGAGCCCTTCCAGGGCGCTGACCTTGCTCAGCTCGTGCAGCGCGGGCGCCTCTCCAATCAGGACGCTCACCTCGACGCCCTCCACGTGCTTGACGATCTCGGCGAGGTTCCAGGCGAAGTCTCCCTCCTCAACCTTCGTGAGCTTGCTCAGATCGAGCAAGATCCGGGACGCGTGCGGGGCAACCTTGTCGAGCTCGTGCTCGATGTCGAGCAGGGTCGGGTAGTCCAATGTCCCGCGTACCGCCAGGATCGTTTCGTCGGCCTCCTCCTTGACCATGACACGCAAATGACTCGTGTCCCCAGCGCGGGCACGGCGGCGCTCGCGACGCTCCGAGACCTTCACGGCCACCGCGATGATCACCACCGGTGCCCCAAAGACCGGCAGGGAGACGTACCAATGGCCGAGGTGCGCGAAGATAGGCGTGTAGCTGATGAAGCCCGCGGGCATTCCCACCCCAGCGAGGCTAGACGATCATTCCGCCCCGGTGAGCGAGGGGACACTCGCCACACAAGCGCAGCGCGTAGTCTCTGGGCCGATGCCTCGCCGCGCTTTGCATCTGCTGCTTGCCCTGTGCGTCCTGTCCGCGGCCGGACTTCTGGCGGTAAGCATCATGGGCTTGGGCTCGGGATGCCTGTTCCTCGCCCCCGCCGTCCTATTGGCGTTGCCGCTGATCGCCGGACGCTATCTCGGCGCCGAGCGATTGAGTCGCATCGTGCGAACCCGCCTACCTCACCGCCCCGCCCCGGCACCCGCACGTAAACCATGGATGTGGGGCGTCGTTCCTCCGCGCGGCGGCATGCTGATCGCCGCCTCGCTCGCAGTGCGCCCACCGCCGCTACGCATCGACGCACGCTAAGGACCCGGCGCGCTCTGAGCGCCGGCCTGCCCTTGCCGGTGAGCAATCGCCGGTCGATGCCGAACAGGAGGTCAACCGATGTCTCGTAACGCGCGTATTGCAGTGCTCCTCGGTGCTGTCCTCGTGGTGATCGCAGCCTTTGTCCTGGTCAGCGGTGGCAACTCCGAGAAGGCCAGCCACACCAGTGGCCACGCCTACATCTATGTTGTCGACGGCAAGCCCAAGGGCGGCGTCAAGACGATCACCTACAACAGGGGCCAGCAGGTTGAATTCACCGTCGTCTCAGACGCGGCGGATGAGATCCATGTGCACGGCTTCAACCTCAAGAAGGACGTGCCCAAGAACGGCAGCGTGACCTTCAGCTTTCCAGCCAACGACCAGGGCGGTCACGTGATCGAGCTCGAGCACCGTGGCGAGCAGATCGCAAACCTGGAAGTCCGATGATGGGCGGCTCAAGCGCACGCGCGGGGCTCCGCTCGCGCCATCGTCTCCTGCTGGCCGGGCTCGCTCTCTCGCCCACGACAGCGCTCGTGCTGCCGAGCACCGCGCTCGCACACGGGATCGGCGGCAAGACCGACCTGCCCGTACCTCGCTGGCTATTCGCCTGGGCCGCGGCCGTCGTCCTCGTCGTCTCTTTTGTGGCGTTGGCGACCCTGTGGCCAAGGCCACGCCTGGAGCGCGCTCGCAGCCGCGTCGTCTTGCACCTGCCGCGCGTACTCGATCCGCTCTGTGGAGCGTTCGGCGTGGCGATCTTCGCCGTCGTCCTCTACGCGGGCTTCGCTGGCGAGCAGGAACTGCCGACCGCGAACCTCGAGCCGACCTTCATCTACGTGATCTTTTGGGTGGGGCTGCCCTTCTTGAGCCTGCTTTTCGGCGACGTCTTTCGCGCCTTCAACCCTTGGCGCGCGATTGCCCGCGCAGTCGGTTGGCTCACGGCGCGGGCATTCGGCGCGCGTGTCTCATACACGCCGTCCCCCTACCCGCGCTGGCTGGGGCGCTGGCCGGCGGTGGCGGGGATCCTCGGTTTCGCCTGGCTCGAGCTGATCTACCTCGAACACGACAACCCGAACATCCTTGCCTGGCTCAGCCTCGCCTACGCGGCCGTGCAGCTGCTCGGCATGGCTCGCTATGGCATCGAGACCTGGACCTCGCGAGCAGACGCTTTTGCCGTCTACTTCAACCTCTTCTCGCGACTCTCGCCACTGCACTGGTATCGCGACCGCCTGGAGCGGCGCCTGCCGCTGTCGGGGGTCACGAGCCTTGAGCAACTGCCGGGCACCGTGCCGCTGTTGGCCGCGATGATTGGCTCGACGAGCTTCGATGGTCTCGGGCAGGGCACGCTGTGGATCAACACGCTCTTCCCAGAACTACAGGGCCGCTTTTCGGGCTGGGGTCTCGGGCCGACTGCCGCCTCAGAGCTCAGCGGCACGGTCGGCCTGATCGTGATGGTGGGGTTGATCGGCGGCTTCTACCGCCTCGGCATCCGCGGCATGCACTCGATCGACCCACGCACCAGCGACGGCGTGCTCGCGAGCCGCTTCGTGCACACGCTCGTGCCGATCGCGCTCGCCTATGTGGTCGCGCACTACTGGTCGCTGCTCGTCTACCAGAGCCAGGCGCTCTCCTATCTGATCTCAGATCCGCTCGGCAACGGCTCGAACATCTTTGGGACCGCGGGCGGCGAAATCGATTTCAGCGTGCTCAGCCCGAACTCGATCTGGTACGTGCAGGTCGGCGCACTCTTGCTCGGTCACGCTGCGGGACTCACGCTCGCCCACGATCGAGCGCTCGTGCTCTACCGGCAGACGCGCGATGCGGTGCGCTCGCAGTACTGGATGCTGGTCGTGATGGTCGGCTTCACGAGCCTCGGCCTATGGCTGCTCTCGGCGGCGAGCTGAGAATCAACCGCACCCTCCTCTAGCCTGCTGCAGATGCCTCTTCGATATCGCGCATTGCTCAGCAGACTCGCGGCGGCGGGCCTCGTTGGCTCGCTCGCCGCGGCGCTCGCAACAGCGGCCACCGGCAGCTCAGCCAAGCGCCTTGCCGTGAGCACCGCAAGCGCCCACGTCGTACAGTCACAGCCGGCCGCCGGAAGCTGCCAAGCGCGTGGATCGGGGCTCAATGCACTGCCGGATACGCGCTGCACGCCAGGCGCGATCAACCCGGCGGTGACGCCGGCGACGCTGCACACCACGATTTGCAAGGCCGGCTGGACCGCGACGGTACGCCCGCCCGTCTCGATCACCAACAAGGAGAAGCTCGCGAACATGGCCGCCTACGGCGACGGGAAAAAGACCTCCTCGTTCGAGTACGACCATCTCGTGCCGCTGGAGCTGGGCGGGGCGGTCAACGACGCGCGCAACCTCTGGCCCGAGCCGGACTACCCGGTGCATTCGGGCTTCTATCTGAACCCCAAGGATCGCCTCGAGCGGACGTTGAACCGCCGTGTCTGTGCCGGCACGATGTCTCTCGCTCAGGCGCAACGCGCGATCGCGGTCGACTGGGTCTCGACCAACGTCCGCTTCGGCTGAGCTACACGATCACCCCGGCGCGCGAGCACCCGGCCGGCGATCCCGGCCGGGAGGCGCGCAACCGCTGAGCGACGTTTTCAGGCGTGTCCCACCTCGATGCCGAGCGCGCGTCGCAGCGCAGCGCGCATAAACAGGCGGTAGGCGACGTCGCTAACGGCCACGGCCGCCACGACGCGGCTCACCAGTCGCCGCATATTCCTGCCTGACTCCCCCATTTTGGTTCCTCCTTGAACTCAGGTGCGCGGCTCCCCAATTCACCCCGGCCACGCCCAAATAACGGTAGGGCATCCCTGCACGAGCGTCAACGCACGCAAGCAGCCCGCCAGTCACCCGCCATCGCTTGCTCAAAGCCAGCGATGCCCGGCGGAGCGCACAGCGCGCGCCCCGCCGGGATACGCCGCTAACGGTCGTTAGGCCAGGGCGCCGGGGACCTCATCCTTAAGCGACTGCCTGATCTGCTCTCGCAGCCTCCGGCGTGTCCTCGTGGCCATGAGCGGAGACCGCGTGACCGACTGCCGCATCGAGCAGGTGCTCCTCGCTGCCTGACATCGCCAGGTCGCAGTTGTTATCGCTCGGCATCTCCCGACAGTCCATGTACTTGCGAGCCATCGTCCTACCCCCTATGTGTTGCTTACCGCGCCGATGCTACGCCCAAACGCCGGCCTATTCTTCGTGGCCGGTGAATTCGATGACCTGCTGGAAGGTCGAACGGTTCGTCCAGCGCATCGAGTAGGGCAACAGGCCCGGTGCGAAGGTGATCCGCTGCTGGGCTGCTTTCCAGTGGTTCGGGTTCGAGCCTTGCGCGGCTGAGAGTTTTTCGACAGCCCCCTGGATCGCCGCCCACAGCGAGCTGCGGCAGGCTTCAAGACTGCCGTTACCACAGTAGTTGCGGCTGTAGGGCGCCGACACCGACAGGCCGAGCTCGCTGCGTAGGTCCTTGTTGACGTAGCTGTACCAGCCGCCATCGAAGGAGGGAATGTCAGCGGGCGAGTCGATCGACTTGAACTCGGGCAGCAGTTCCCCGAGCACCGGTCCGAGCACGGCTTCCGCGAGCGGCGCCCAGGCCGCGTCGAAGATCGCCGGACCCGGTCCTTTCGGACGCTGGTTGCCGAAGCGCGAGGCGCCTTTTTCGTGGACCCAGGTGTCGATGAGCGCGACCGCCTGTTCTGCCAGTGCGCTGGGCGCCGGGCCGCCTTCGAGTACCTGCTTGATCAGCGGCCAGTCTTGGACTCCGCCGAGGTCGGTTGTGGCGGCCTTGTTCATGATCGAGACGTCCTTCGCCTCGGTCATTTTTTCGCCGAAGCCCATGTAGAGCTGCACACGGTGCACCGGCCCGTAGTTGTACTGGTCCGAAGCAGCGCCCCATTCGGGTGCCGGCTTGTTGTTCCAGTTCGTGAATATTTCACTCGCCGGTGAGACCTCGTGCGGGTGCTGCGCCTCAGAGAGGAAGCCCTGCCAGTCGTATTCGCCTGTGCCCAGCGTCGGCAGGCTCGGGTCGGTGCCCAGTGCGAGGATCGGCAGGCGCCCGGTCGAGAAGTAAGCGATGTGTTTGCTGTCGAGGTAGGACATGTTGAAGGTCGTCTCGAGCTCATTTGCCGTGTCGAAGAAGTTCTGCGGCGAATGCACCACGTTGGAGTCCAGATCACTGAAGGCAATCTCACCGACGGGCTCACGCCCGCGGGTCGAGCGCTCACGGGCCACCGCATAGGGTTCACCTTTGACCGTGACCGTGCCGCTGATCGGCCCGTGCACGCTTTCTTTGAAGAAGACCTCGTGTTCGGGTTCACCTGGGGCGGCGCCCAACAGGCCCGCATCGACGGTCTTCAACGGGATGCATTCGCCGTTGTAGAGGTAGTGATCGGAGGAGCGCGTCGCCGGGCTTTCATCGGTGTTGCAGAGCTTCTCCAGGAACTGCATCGTGTTCTGCGAGCCCGCGCTCGTGAGGCTCCAGGCGAAGTCACGACCCCGCCCGATGAACACATAGGGCGAGATCGGCGCGATGATCCCCTGCGCGTCGATGCCGCCGCCGTGCAGATCCGCCTGCATCACGATCTCTGGATAGAAGTAGCCGAGCTGCGGCCCCATCACAGCGAGCGGATGCCCCGATTTCGTGTGGCTCGCGCCGACGACGAGGAAGTTCGAGGCCTTGCGCCGCGCTGCCTTCGCGACGCTCGCTGCCTGCACCGCCGAGGCGCTCATCGAGCCGTGGTCGATCAGCAGCGAGCCCGGCGTCGGGCCCGTGGGGACCGTGTCGTAGGGGAAGGGTTTGGTGGTCGTGGTCGGCGCTTCAGCGTCGTTGACCTGGCGCAGATCGCGGAAGATCTTGAGGCCTTCGGTGGCGCCGTAGTTGGCCTCGAGTCCGGACAGCAGGTCGGAGTTCGCGACTTCGCCGCCGCCGCCGTTGCCGAAGATCGAGCCGATGAAGGCAAAGCCAGCGATCGCGTCGCTGAGCGTAACCGTGCGCAAACGCGCTGCCGGGGGCAGCGTCTGCTCGTAGGCGTTGACTCCTTCGACCCAGCTTTCGAGGTCCGCGAGCACCTGTTCGCCCTTGGCACCCTGTTCGAGCAGCGTGTTTTTCTGTTCGGACACATAGCTGAGCGCCTGTGCGCTCGGCGTGAAGGAGCGTCCGGTCAGCAGCAGCCCAAAGGGGTTGATCCCGGGGATTTCCAGGGCTGCGGTGTAGGCGGGGCCAAGGCCGAGGCGTAGCAGGAAGCCACGGTCCTCAGCGGCGATCCAGCCGGAGCCGAACATCACATCGGCGCGGGTTTCGCCGAAGACATGTGGGATGTCGTGGCTGTCGCGCTGGATTTCCAGGCCGGGCCGACCGGTGTTCTCGGTGCGCAGCACCGGGCCCTGGACTCCGAACTTCTCCGACAAATAGTCTTCTTCGATGATTTTCGCGGTGACGTTGCCGCGGTGCGGCGTGAGGGCGTCGTAGAGCATCCCTTGGTCGGTCGAGAACTGCGTCGGCGGCAGGCCGCCGTCCTCGCCCGGGGCGAGAATCTGAAAGGCGGGGCCCGACAGGTCGATCAATGCATTGGCCGGCGCCGCACTGAGCGCAAGCAACAGACAACAAGCCAGTCCACCGAGCACGGCTCGACGTGCTCCTCGCAAAGCTCCCCGGGATGCCGGCATAACCCCTCCCTCATTAGCCGATAAGAGACCATGATGGTCTCCAGATGCCTACCCTTGGGCGCGATCCTAGCACCGGCCCGCAAACGGCGTCCGGCTGTTTACAGGAGGAGCTCTTTACAGCTCGAGGTAGCGCAGCACGATGCGACCGAGCACGATCACATCACCGTCGGTGAGGTCCGCCTGTTGTACGCGGCGGCCGTTGACGAAGGTCCCGTTGGAGCTGCGATCGTCGAGGATCCTGGCCCCGCCCGCGCGCGGCACGAGGATCGCGTGGCGTCGCGAAACCGAGCTCTCATCGAGATGCAACCCGGCCGACATGCCGCGACCAATGTGCAGCGGCTCAGCTCCGAGCGCGATCAGCAGCGTGCGCTCAGGCCCCTGGATCTGCAGGTAGCGTCCGGGCGCGACCGGAGCAGCTTGAGCCGCCTCATGGCGGACTCGCTCATCCAGACAGGCGGTGGGGTCAAACCTCTCGGTCAGCCCATCGATAACGGGGCGGATCAGTGTCTGTGGGGTCATAGGAGCTAGCAAAACGCATGCTAGTCACGGAGACCTCAACGCCTCTGAAGAACTTCCGAAATGTCCGAAGAATGGACTTTTGCTAGACCTTTCAGATCGCCCCGTGCTCGCGTAATCTGGGGGGTCATGGCGCCCCCTCTCCTGGCCGTTTCCGAGGTCCTTTCCGACACGATCCAGCTGGGGCCGCTGGCGCTGCTCGCGCTGCTCTACGCACGTCGTGCCCACACGCTTGCGAGCTCGGGCCGCCCGGTCTCCAGCTGGCGCCAGGCAAGCTTTTACGGCGGCTTTGTCGTGATCGCGGCCGCTCTCACGGGGCTCGGCACGCCGAGCGAGGAACTGCTCTACGCGCACATGATCGAGCATCTGCTGCTCGGCGACATCGCCGCGCTTTTGATCGTGCTCGGCCTCACCGGCCCGCTGCTCGCCCCGATCCTGCGCATCAGCTTCTTCGATCGCCTGCGCGCGCTTTCGCATCCGGCGCTCGCCTTCCCGCTGTGGGCCGTCGACCTGTATGTCTGGCACCTGCCCACGCTCTATCAGGCAGCACTGCGCCATTCGACAATCCACGCGCTCGAGCACGCGATGTTCCTCGGCTTCGGGATCAACATGTGGATGTGCCTTTTCGGTCCGCTACCGATGCCGCAGTGGTTTGGGAACCTCGGCCGGCTGATCTACATCGTCGCGGTGCGCCTCACCGCCACCGTGCTCGGCAACATCTTTTTGTGGTCGGGCAGCCTCTTCTACCCCTTCTACCTGCACGGCGATGCCGTCTTTCACATCTCGCCGATCGCCGATCAGAACCTCGCAGGGGCGATCATGATGGTTGAGGAGTCGCTGCTCACGCTTGGACTGTTCTGCTGGCTGTTCCTGCGCACCGCGCGCGAGGGCGAGGAGCGCCAGAACCTGCTCGACTTCGCCCACACACAGGGGCTCGAGCTGACTGAGGCCCGCGCCGCGCGCGCGGTCGCCGCCGGGCGCGGCCCCGAGCTGCGCCGCCGCCTGGAAGGGCGCATTGAGACGGGCGAGCCCAGTAGCGAGCCTACCCCCGAGCGGATTTAGAAGCAGCCGCTAGGCTGGGCCGATGTGTGCCGGTTGCGCGATGGCCGCGGCTTCAGCCGCGACGGGCTTTAGGACCTGGCTGCAGAACCACGATTTCGGCTGGTTGACGCCGCGGCGCATGCGTTCCCTGACGCTTGCCGCGATGTGCGCCGCCGGCATCGTCTCGAGCGTCGGCGTCAGCGGCTCAACGCCGCCGAGCACCGTTACCGCCGTTTATCAGACGACCCACTAGGGCACAAGCGACCGAGGACAAAGCCTCGCGCCGCTCCACGGTGTCCTAGCCGCCGGCGACGGCGGGGAGAATCGTTAGCTCGGCGCCGTCCTTGACCGGCGTGGCGAGACCATCGAGGAAGCGGATGTCCTCGCCGGCGAGGTACACGTTGACGAAGCGCCGTAGCGAGCCGTCGTCGTCGGAGATGCGCGCGCGCAGCTCCTCGAAGCGATCGAAGAGGCCGTCGAGGACCTCCTGCACGGTGGCGCCCTCGAGCGAGGTCTCGGCCTCTCCCCCGGCCGCCGCGCGCAGCTGCGTGGGGATCTTCACGGTGACCGCCATTAGACGCTTACCGCCTCGCCCACGCCAGCCTCGAAGGCCTCGATGCTCGGGGCGATCGTGGTGGTCTCAAACGAGCCGCGAACCGCATCCAGCGTCTTCAGGCCCTCGCCGGTGATGACCAGCACGACGCGCTCGTCGGGGTCGATCTCGCCGCGCGCCGCGAGCTTCGCGAGCACCGCCGTCGTGACACCACCGGCGGTCTCGGTGAACACGCCGGTCGTCTCGGCTAGCAGCTTGATCCCAGCGCGGATCTCATCGTCGCTGACCGCGTCGACGCCACCGCCGGTGCGGCGCGCGAGGTCGAGCGCATAGGGGCCATCCGCAGGGTTGCCGATCGCAAGCGACTTGGCGATCGTGCTCGGCTTGACCGGGCGGCAGACGTCATGGCCCGCCGCGAAGGCGCTGGCGACGGGCGAGCAGCCCTCAGCCTGGGCGCCGTTCATGCGCGGTAGCTTGCCATCGAGCAACCCGAGCTCGGTCCATTCCTCAAAGCCGCGGGCGATCTTCGTGAACAGCGAGCCCGAGGCGATCGGGACGATGCAGCGGTCCGGCAGCTCCCATCCGAGCTGCTCGGCGATCTCGAAGGCGAGCGTCTTGGAGCCCTCGGCGTAGTAGGGGCGCAGGTTGATGTTCACGAAGGCCCACTCGCGTTCGGCGCATAGCTCGGTGCAGAGTCGGTTGACGTCGTCGTAGCTGCCTTCAACGCCGACCAGGTTCGTGCCGTAGATGCCCGTGGCGAGGATCTTCTGCTCCTCGAGATCGGCCGGGATGAAGACATAGGAGTCCATGCCGAGTGCGGCCCCGTGGGCGGCCACGGAGTTGGCGAGATTGCCCGTCGAGGCGCAGGCGATCGTCTCGAAGCCGAGCTCGCGGGCGCGTGTGACCGCGACCGAGACGACCCGGTCCTTGAAGGAGTGCGTGGGGTTGGCCGCGTCGTTCTTGACCCACACCTCACGCAGGCCAAGGCGCTCGGCGAGGCGGTCGGCGCGGATCAGCGGCGTGCAGCCGGCCGGCAGCCCGACGCGTGAAGCCAGGCGCCCGGAGGGTCCGGGAGGCCCACCGGCGAGCGGCAGGAAGTCGGCATAGCGCCAGATGTTCTGCGGGCCGCCCTGGATGCGGCGACGCAACTCGGCGACATCACCAGTGGTAGCGCTGTGATCGTAAACGACCTCGAGCGGCCCGAAGCACTGGTCACAAACGTAGAGCGCCTCGAGCGGATACTCCGCCTTGCACTCCTTGCACTGAAGATGACTGACAGCCATTTGATGGGCTCCTTCGCTATAACCTTCGCCTTGTCACGTGTGGCGAAGAGCGTGAGCCCAGCCACACATCACCTGGAATTGGCACCTTCCCGCCTGTGACTTGGCGGTGGTTGCCGGGGTTTCGTAGGGCCAGGCCCTCCACCCCTCTGGATGTGTACTTCGATGTAGTTCAGCAGCTTAGCAAGCGTATCGGCGAACGCAAGCTCCGCCTTGAGCTGAGCGGACGCTTGGACGAGCTCCTGCAGATGCAGGGTAACGCTGCGCGCGGCGCGGTGTAGGCCCTTGCGATGAGTACCCCCACTCATGAGCTCGACGAGCGCACCGACGAGGGCCTCGGGCCCTTCCGCTTTGCCTCCCCCGCCACCCGCAGACGGATGCTGATCATCGTCAATCCCTATGCGACGACTGTCTCTGACCGGCTGCGCCATCTGGTCGTCTATGCCCTGCAGGGTCGCTTTGAGGTCGATGCAGTTGATACCGAGGCGCGCGGGCACGCCACCGAGCTCTGTCGCGAGGCCGCGCACGAGGGCTATGACGTTGTCGTCGCCTTCGGAGGCGACGGTACCGTCAATGAAGCCGCCAATGGGCTGATTGGCTCCCCCACGCCGCTGTGCTGTCTGCCGGGCGGATCGGCGAACGTTTTCGGCAAGATGCTCGGCATCCCCGGCGACGTCGTCGACGCAACCGAGCACCTGCTGGCGATGGCCGATAACTGGCATCCGCGCCGCGTCGACCTTGGCATCGTCAACGGGCGCTACTTCACTTTCGCCTCAGGCCTCGGCCTCGACGCGAGCGTCGTGCAGCGCGTCGACTCCAACCCGCATCTGAAGGCTCGCCTCGGCGCCTACTACTTCACCTGGGTCGCCGTTACAACCTTCATGCGCCGCTACCTCGTGAGCCCACCCCGCCTCGAAGTGCACGCCGCGGGACAACGCCTCGACGGCGTCACCGCGATCGTGCAGAACGGCTCGCCCTTCACCTACTTCCAGAACCGCCCGATCGAGATCACCGAAGGCGCCGCCTTGGACTCCGGCTCGCTCACGGGTGGCGTGCTGCACAGCGCCACGCTGCTCTCGATGCCCTCGATCGCCTGGCGCGCCTTCTCGCCCCGGGCACGCGTGGTCGGGCACCGCAAAGTCAGCGGCCTTTCAGACCTGCACGAGATGACCGTGCGTAGTGTCGATGAGCGGCCCTTGCCGCTGCAGGTCGACGGTGACTATCTCGGCGAGGTGAGCGAGGCGCGCTACTCGATCCTGCCCGATGCGCTCAGCGTGATCTCTTAGTAGAGACCGGCGCCGATCAGGCGGCCGCGCCGCCGGGCGTGACGCGGTAGGCGTCGAAGACCGAGTCGATGTTGCGCAGTCGCGTGATCGCTCCCTTCAGGGTGTGCGTGTCGGCGACCTCGACCACGAAGCGGTTCTTGACCATCGGCGGCATCGACAGGCAGCGCGCTTCCATGATGTTCGCGCCGGACTCCGAGAAGGCCCGCGAGAGATCCTCGAGCAGACGGTGACGATCCCAGGCGTCGATCTGGATTTCGACGATGAAGGCCGTCGACTGGTCCCCTTCCCAGGCGACGTTCGCGAAGCGTTCGGGGTTCTTGCGCAGCAGTGTCGCGTTCGGGCAGTCCTCGCGGTGAATCGTGATCCCACGCCCGAGCGAGATGTAGCCGAGGATGTCATCGCCCGGGACCGGACGGCAGCACTTCGCCAGACGCAGCATCACGTCATCGACGCCATCCACGCGGATCCCGTACTGCCCCGAGGACTTCGTTGGGCGTCGCCGTGCTCGCCCGACGCGCAACAGGTCTGAGGCCGTGTCCTCACCGTCAGCGGACTCACCTTGCTTGAGGCGCTGAAGGACCTTGCTGACGACGAGCTTCGGTGAGACCTTGGCGGCGCCGAGCGCGATGTAGAAGTCATCGGCCTTGCGGTAGCCGACCTCGCGGATCACATCGGCCAGCAGCGCCGAGCCCGTGATCTTCTGCGCTGGCAGCCCCTGTTTGCGCAGGTGCTCCTGCAGGAGCTCACGTCCGGTGTGCTCGGTGTCCTGGCGCGACTCGGCCTTGAACCAGGCCTTAATCTTGTTGCGCGCACGGGTTGTCTTGACCATCGCTAGCCAGTCGCGCGAGGGACCTCGCTCGCGCTTGGCCGTGAGGATCTCGACGATGTCGCCCGAGCGCAGCTCGTAGTGCAAGGGCACGATTTTTCCGTTCACGCGCGCGCCCACACAACGGTGGCCGATCTCGGTGTGCACCTCGTAGGCGAAGTCGAGCGGCGTCGCGCCGGCCGCGAGCGACTTCACTTCGCCCTTGGGCGTGAATACGTAGACCTCTTCCTCGAAGAGGTCCGTGCGCAGTGTCTCCATGAACTCGCGCGGGTCTGAGAGCTCCTTGCCCCAGTCGAGCATCGAGCGCAGCCACTTGAGCTTTGCGTCCTCGCCCGCTGCGGGCCAGCCAGAGCCCGCCTTCTCGCCGTCGGCTGCGCCAGCCTGATGCTTGTAGACCCAGTGCGCGGCGACGCCGAACTCGGCCATCTCATGCATCTCGTGGGTGCGGATCTGGATCTCCAGGGGGCGCCCCTCGGGTCCGATCACGGTCGTGTGCAGCGACTGGTACATGTTGAACTTCGGCATCGCGATGAAGTCCTTGAAACGCCCCGGCAGCGGCTTCCACAGCGAGTGGATCACGCCGACGGTGCCGTAGCAGTCCTTCACCGAGTCGACGATCACGCGCATCGCGGTGAGGTCGTAGATCTCGTTAAACTCGCGGCCCTTCTTGGTCATCTTTGAGTAGATCGAGTAGAAGTGCTTCGCGCGCCCCGCGATCTCAGCCTCGATGCCGACCTCTGCAAGCTCGCTGCGCAGATAGTCGCCCGCCTCACTGACGTAGTGCTCGCGTTCATCGCGCTGTTGCGCGACTAGACCCTTGATCTCCTGGTACTTGCGCGGGTGCAGCGTCGCGAAGGCGAGGTCCTCGAGCTCCCACTTGATCGCGTGGATACCGAGACGGTGCGCCAAGGGCGCATAGATCTCGATCGTCTCGCGTGCCTTGTCGATCTGCTTCTGCTTGGGCATCGCCTCGATCGTGCGCATGTTGTGCAGCCGGTCGGCGAGCTTGATCAGAATCACCCGCACGTCGGTGGCCATCGCGACCATCATCTTGCGGTAGTTGTTTGCCTGCGCCTCATCGCGCGACTGGAAGGTGATCCCGGTCAGCTTCGTGACACCGTCAACGATCGCGGCGATCTCGTCGCCGAAGCGCTCGCGCACCTCCTCGATCGAGGCCGAGGTGTCCTCGACCGTGTCGTGCAGCAGCGCTGCACAGAGCGTCTCCGTATCGAGGCGCATGCCCGCGCAGATGCGCGCCACGCCGACGGGGTGCACGATGAAATCCTCGCCCGACTTGCGCCGCTGTGCAGCGTGGTGCTCACAGGCAAACACGAACGCGTCCTGCACGCGCTCGCGGTCGATCTGCACCGAGGAGTCCGCCGCGTGCTCAGAGACGATCGCGAACAGATCGCTCAGTAGCCGCCGCTCTGACGCGTTCAGCGTCAACGACGGCGGCAGCTTTTTAGGCGCCGGCGCCGGCGCCGGCGTCTTGCTCGACGAGGGCGGAGTCCCGGCGGGGACCTCTGTGGGCTGTGGGCTCTTGGGATCTTCAGCGATCTCCATTACCAAAGGGTAGGGGACCGTCCGCCCGGATTGAAGAGCTGCTCACGGCAGCGCGAACAGAACCAGCTCGGATGGCTCATCGCCCGCCTCGATCTGCGGATCCAGAGGCTCCTCGAAGACCGCCGCCGCGACAGCCGCCGGCTGGGCACGGCGCAACACCAGGCGCGGCTCGCTGACCCCGTTCCACTCGTTGACCTCGAGCGTGAAGGTCGCCTTGACGGGAACCCCTTCCGCGACGTCCAGGCGCCCTCCGTTTCCAAACGCCACTGCGCGTGCCCTCGCCCCGCGCGACTGCACTGTGAAGCGCACGTGCTTGCCTTCGCCCATCGGGCGCGCATCGGCGAAGACCGCATCTGCGGCCATCAGTGAAACGGTCGGGTTGCCGCGCCCGAACGGCGCGAGGCTCTGCATCTCCTCGGCGAGCGCCATGCCGAGATCCTCACCGGCGACGATCGCATCGACGCGCTCGACTTCCACGAGATCGCCCGCGGCCAGCACACCGGCCCCATACGCATCGAACGCCGCCGCGAACTCAGCCAGATTCGCGCGCTCGAGCTCGAGCCCCGCAGCCACACGGTGGCCACCGTAACGCGTGAGCAGCGGTGCACAAGCGCTCAGCCCGGCGAGCAGGTCGAAGGCCTCGATGCTGCGCCCTGAACCCTTTCCGCGCTCGCCCTCGAGGGCGATCATCACGACCGGACGTCCGCTCTGCTCGACCAGACGCGAGGCGACGATCCCAATCACGCCCGGATGCCAGCCCTCACCTGCGAGCACATAGGCAGCACGCTCGCCCTGTTCGGCGAGCTGCGCTTCGGCCTCGTAGCGGATCCGTAGCTCGACCTGGCGGCGCTCACTGTTGGCCGCATCGAGCTCCTGGGCGATCTGAGCGGCTCTCAGCGGGTCCTCGGTAAGGATCAACTCGAGCCCCGCGTCTGCACGATACAGCCGTCCGGCCGCGTTCAGCCGCGGGGCGAGCGCGAAGCCAACAGCACGCTCGTTGACCTTCGCCGGCTCGATCCGTGCGACGCTCATCAGCGCGCGCAGCCCCGGCTTCGCGGTCCCAGCAAGCGCGCGCAGGCCGCGACGCACGAGCGTGCGGTTCTCACCGCGCAGCGTCACCACGTCAGCGATCGTCGCCAGCGCTACGAGGTCGAGATCCTCGCGCAGCTCACCCGGGTCGCGCCCGGCCGACGCAAAGAGCGCCTGCGCAAGCTTATGGGCGACCGCTGTGGCGCAGAGCTCGGTGCAGGGATAGCCGCACAGCGCGGGATGCACGATCGGGGCCTGCGGTAGCGCCCCATCAGCGCGCGCAGCGTGGTGGTCGGTGACGAGCACCTCCATGCCCAGTTCCTGGGCGAGCGCAACCTCAGCGACGGCCGTGATCGCGCAGTCGGCCGTGATCAGCAGCTTGCTGCCACGCTCGGCAAGACGTCTGACCGTGCCCTCGGCGAGGCCGTAGCCATCGCTCGCGCGGTCGGGGAGGTAGGAGTCGACATCCGCGCCGAGCGATCGCAGGGCGCGTACGAGCACCGCCGTCGAGCAGATCCCATCGACGTCGTAGTCACCGTGGACCGTGATCCGCATGCCGCCGCGTACGTGGCGCAGAATCACCTCGACCGCCTCCTCGATGCCCGTGAAGGCGCTCGGCGGATGCTCTTCCTCGGCTGCGAGGAAAGCACGCGCCGCTGCAGGCTCGCCTAGGCCGCGGCGTACCAAGACCTGGGCGAGTGCATCGCTAATGCCGAGCTCACGGCACAGCAGTGCAACTTGCTCGGGTGGGCACGGGGCGATCTCGAAGCGGCAGCTGTTCACCGACCGAGAGTACGACCGGGGCGGGACGGAACCGCGCAGCGCTGTCCGTGGCGCACCGAGGCGTCAGAATCCAGGCCCCCACCGAAAGGAAAGCCGATGATCATCACAACCATGAACGATCTCCCGGGGTATCGCATCGAGGAGGTGTTCGGCGAGGTGTTCGGCCTGACAGTGCGCTCGCGCAACCTCGGGTCACAGATCGGCGCCTCGCTGAAGTCGCTCGTCGGCGGCGAGCTCGAAGGGTATGACCAAGATGCTCGCCGAAGGGCGCATGCACGCCCAGCAGCGTCTCGAAGAGGAGGCCAGCGTGCGCGGCGCCGACGCCGTCATCGCGTTCCGGTTCGACACCTCCGAGCTCGGCACGACCTGGACGGAGATCTGCGCCTACGGCACCGCCGTGCGAGCGACGCGGTTGTAGCTACTCGAGCGAGTGGGCAAGCTCTGCGGCCCGTTCGCGGCGCATGCCCTCGAAATAGACCACCGCCATGCCGATCACTGCACCCGGCACGGCATAGAGGATCACCGCGATATCGGTTGCCTTTTCTCCGGGAACCTGCAGCGCTGAGACCTTGACCGCATAGATGATCATCCCGACAACGATCGCGCCGATCAGCGAGCCGACGAAGGCGCCGACGATCCCGCCCCAAAAACGGTCGGGGAGAAAGATCGTGAAATGCCAGATCGCAAGGCCCATCATCACCCAGCCGAGCATCCCCATCAGCGCGCCCTCCCGTGTCGTTTGTTGCGTGGACGCCGGTTCTTCTGGCGCTGCTTGGGCTCTTCCTTGAGCACGAGATCCTCAGGCGCGAGGTCAGCCGCAGGATCACGTTGCTCGGGCTTTCCCTTCGGCTTCGGCTTTGTGCCCGCCACCCCGGCACGCGCCGCGCTCGCTGCACGCCCGTTCTCCTCCTCGACCCCGAGATCGCGCACGAGCTCCTGGAACTCGTCGCGTGAGAGCTGCTCTCCCGGCTCCTCTGGTGCGGTGATCCGCCCGCGGCGGTTTTTTTTGCGGCTCGGCACCGGCTCGACATCCTCGGGTGTGCCAGCAGCGGTCGTCGCATAAGCAGGCACCGCGCCGAGCTCACGCACGATCCGCGCGCGCCTGGAGCGGTAGGCACCCTCGCGCTCCTTCCAGTGGGTCAGCACCGGTGAGGCGATGAAGATCGAGGAGTACGCCCCCGAGGCGATGCCGATCATCAGCGCGAAGGCGAAGTCCTTCAACGTTTCCCCGCCGAAGAACAGCAGCGCCGTGACGGGCAGCAGCGTGCAGAAGCTTGTCGCCAGCGACCTGGTCAGCACCTCGGACATCGAGCGGTTGACGATCTGCGAGAAGGCCGCACGCGGCATCCTCGGGACGTTCTCGCGCACACGATCGAACACGATGATCGTGTCGTAGAGCGAGTAGCCGAGGATCGTCAGCAGAGCGGCGACCGTGGCCGTCGTGACTTCCCTCCCCGTGAGTGAGTAGACCCCTGCCGTGATCAGCAGGTCGTGCATCAAAGCGATCAGCACGGGCACGGCGTACTTCCACTCGAAACGCAGCGCGATATAGGCCGAGATCACCAACAGCGAGGCGATGATCGCGATGATCGCGCTCTTGGCGATCGTCTTGCCGAAGGTCGGCCCGATAGAGGTCGAGGAGAAGTTCTTCGTCCCCGGTGTCTGCCCCTTGGCGAACTTGGCATCAAGCGCCGCGTGCACCTTCTTGACCGAGTCCGGCCCAAGCGTCTTCGTCGAGATCTGGAAGCCCGTACCACCGATGCTCTTGTTGACGAACTTCTGGACCTCGGCGTTGCCATAGCCGGCCGCGGCCATCGCCGAGGCCACTTCGCTCTCTTTGACGGGCTTGGCGAAGGCGGTCTGGATGCGTGTCCCGGACTTGAAGTCAATCCCGAGGTTAAGCCCGCTACCGCCGATCGCGAGCGAGCCGATCAGCAGGATCGTGCCCGACAGCGAGAAGAACCACTTCGATGCGCCCATGAAGTCGAAGGTCCAGCCTTTGCCGCGGCGCTCGGTGCCGAGCGCCGCCGGGTGCGTGACCAGGCGCGAGCGTCCCATCGCGCCGAGCGCGGCCTGGGTGGCGAGCACGGCGGTAAACAGCGAGACGAGCGTGCCAATACCGAGCGTGAAGGCGAAGCCCTTGACTTCGGCGGTCGCCAGCGCGAACAGAATAAAGGCCGTCATGAAGGTCACGACGTTGGCGTCCACGATCGCCGCGAAGCCACGCCTATAGCCCGTGGCGATGCCCGATATCACCGATCTTCCACCACGGATCTCCTCCTTGACGCGCTCGAAGATCACGATGTTCGCGTCCGCGCAGACTCCGATCGTGAGGATCAGCCCGGCGATGCCCGGCAGCGTCAGCGTGATCGGGATCAGCTTGATCAGCGCGAAGAAGTAGGCGCCGTAGATGATCAGACCGCCGACAGCGATCGCCCCCAGTACGCGGTAGAAGAGCATCAGGAAGAGGCACACGACCGCAAAGCCCACGAGACCGGCGAGGAGGCCCTGGTTGAGGGCGGTTTTCCCGAGCGTCGCCGAGACCTGCGAGTTGGAGATCAGTTCCAGCCTGATCGGCAGCGCCCCGGACTGAAGCTCGTTGGCGAGTTCCTGGGCAGAGGTGATCGTGAAGCCGCCGGAGATCTGCGAGCCGGACGTCGCGTCGATTCCTTCGGGGTACTTCGTGTAGTCGATCGAGGGCGCGGTGATCAGCTGACCGTCGAGCACGACACCGAAGTGCTGCTGCGCCGCTTCCTTGCCAACACCGGGCAGCTGCGCTTCCTGGCCACGTTCGGCGATTTTCTTGGTCACACCTTGGAAGACGCTCTTGCCGTGGTTGGTGAACCCGAACGTAACGTTCGGCGCACCTGTACCGCCACCACCTTCGTCAAAGCCCTGCTGAGGATTCTTGATGTCCGCACCGGTCAGCACCGGGTTGTCGTTGAGGACGAAGTAGCTATTCGGGCTCCTCTGGGTGACCTTGCCGGCGCGACTTTCGACTGGGCGTGCTTGTGCGAGCACGGTCCCAGGGTTGACGCGCACCGCTTTGGTCTTCACGCCGGCGGGGATCTTCGTTTCGCTGTAAAGGTTCTTTTCAGTTTCCTCAGGCCCGCGCAGCACCTTTTCGTTCTTCGTGTCGAGCAGATACCAGTCTCCGTAGATGCAGCCGCCGATCTGCTGCGGCGTGCAGCCCGGCGCCCAGGTGGTGTCGTTTTTGCGCAGGATTGCCGGCCGTTTCGCCGCACGCAGCACCGCCTGATACTCGAGCAGGCCGAACTGCGCGGCGCCAGCGTTCGCGCCGCCGGTGGCCGTAGCTTCGGTGGGCGCGGGGTTGCCGTCGGCACCGATCACGTTCGGCTCCCAGTCGTAGAAGTACAGCTGGGCGGTCTTTCCGACCTCCTGTTCAGCGCGCGCGGCGTTACTCACGTCGGGGAGCGCCACGTCGATTTCGTCTGCGCCTGAGCGCTGGATTTCCGGCTGGGCGACACCGAGCTGGTCGACGCGCTTGCGCATGATGTCGATCGCGCGTTCGAGCGATTCAGGGTCGACCTTCGACTGTGCGGTGGCCTTGCCCTTGTAGACGAGCTCGACCCCGCCCTTCAGGTCCAACCCGAGGCGCGTCTTTTTGGTTGCGATCGCCGCGAGCGAGCCGGCGATCAGCCCGGCGACGATCAGGAGGATGAAAAGGTTGCGGCGGCGGTCGGTCATGCTCTAGAGCAGACTACTTGTCGGGAGTCAACACGAGCAACAGCCCGCCGTCGTCGTCGTAGGCGGGGAACATGTCCGCTTTGGCGTTGGCGGCAACATCGCGTTCCCCCGAGACCTCAACTGGGACCTCGAGTTTCCTGACCCCCCACTCCAGCACGGTTGCTACCGGGTCCTCGCCGTTTGAGAAGCGCAGGCCGAGCACCTGATCGACACGCTGGCCGATCACGTCTTCCTCCTCGAGGCCCGTAAAGGCGAAGGAGTTCTTGCCGCAACCCACCACGCGTCCCTCGCCATCGCAGACAAAAAACGCCGCGTCCGGGGCCGGGTAGTAGTCGTCGAGCAGTTCAAAGAGGAAGGCAAAGCCGCACTTCGTGCAGCCCTTGGGCTGACGGGTGAAGCCAAGGTTGCGATCGAGCTCGCTGGTGCGGTGGCCGCAGTTGGGGCAGATGAAGGGATGCGCCATATGTCTCTCTACAGACTACTCAGGGCCCGCAAGCAGAAGCTGCGGTGCCGAAATGCGACGCGATGTCTCTCAAAACAGCGACTGCCCGGCCTCGAGCAGCGGTTCGAGGCCGAGGTGCTCGAAGGCGGCCGCCGTCGCCGCGCGCCCGCGCGGCGTGCGCTTGATCAGGCCCTCCTGCAGCAGGTAAGGCTCATAGACGTCCTCGATCGTGTCCTGCTCCTCGCCGACCGCGACCGCCAGCGTCGAAAGCCCGACGGGACCTCCTGCGAACTTCTCACAGATCGTCTCGAGGATCCGGCGGTCGAGCCGATCGAGTCCGCGCTCGTCGACCTCCAACAGCTCCAGCGCCTCGTGCGCGGCAGCCGCAGTGACGACGCCCTCCATACGCACCTCGGCGTAGTCGCGCACGCGCTTGAGCAGACGGTTCGCGACGCGCGGTGTGCCGCGGCTGCGGGCGGCGATCGCCAGCGCACCGTCCTCCTCGAGGCCGATCTCCAGGATCCCGGCCGAGCGCCGCACGATCACCGCGAGGTCGGTCACCGAGTAGGGCTCAAGGCGCGCTTGGATACCAAAACGGTCACGCAGCGGTGTCGTCAACAGACCCGTCCTCGTGGTCGCACCGATGAGCGTGAAGGGCGGGAGCTCGAGCGTCACCACACGGGCCCCAGCGCCGGCGCCGACGGTGATCGGCAGGCGATGGTCCTCCATCGCTGGATAGAAGGTCTCCTCGAGCGTACGCGCGAGGCGATGGATCTCATCGACAAAGAACACGCTACGTGGCTCGAGCGCTGTCAGAAAGGCCGCGATGTCGCCCTTACGCTCGAGTGCCGGGCCGGCGGTCTGCACGAATGGGACTTCCAGCTCAGCTGCGACGATCTGCGCGAGCGAGGTCTTGCCGAGGCCCGGCGGTCCCGCGAGCAGAACGTGGTCGAGCGCCTCACCGCGGGCGCTACACGCCTCGATCGCGACCGAGAGCCTGTCCGCGCAGCGATTGCTGCCCAACGAACTCATCCAGGCGCCGCGGACGCAGCGAACGGTCGAGCTCATCCTCGGGCACGAGATAGGGGGTCTGAATGCGGGCGGCGATCTCGCTCATCGGCTCATGATGGCGCCCGCGCCAGGCGCAACGCCGCGCCAAGCAGATCCTCGGCGCTGTCTCCCTCTGCCCCGGCGAGCAGCTCCTCGGCCTCCTCGGCGCCGTAGCCAAGCTCGAGCAGCCCTTCGCGCGCGAGCGCTCGCGGCGTCACTGGCTCGCCCCTTCGCGCGATGATCCCCATCCGTGTGGGCACCTCCTCGCCCGCCGGCACGCCCACCTTCTCGCGTAGCTCGACGATGATCCGTTCGGCTGTGCGCTTGCCGATGCCTGGGACTGCCTGAAAGCGTGCCGCGTCGCCTGCCGCCAGCGCACCGATCAACTCGGCGGGAGTGCCCGCGGAGAGCACCGCCAGCGCGACCTTTGGACCGACTGCCTGCACGGAGAGCAGCAGCAGGAAGAGATCGCGCTCCTGCTCGCTGTGAAAGCCATACAGCGCGAGCGCGTCGTCGCGCACGATCAGGTGGGTATGCAGTCTCACTTGCTCGCCCGCGGCCCCCACGTGGCGCAACGTCTCAGCCGAGACGGATGCGCGGTAGCCAACGTTCCCGCACAGCACCACCACGTGGTCTGGGCGGCGCACCGCGACCTCGCCTGCGAGCAGCGCGATCATGCGCCAACCCGTGCAAGCGCGCTCGCAAGCGGTGCCGAGTTGGCGTGGCAGATCGCGACCGCAAGCGCATCGGAGGCGTGATCTGGACGCGGTTCCTCGAGCAGGCCGAGCAGCGTCTTGACCATCCGCGCGACCTGGTCCTTCTCTGCACGACCGCTGCCACAGACCGCCCCCTTGACCTGCTGGGGGGTGTAGCTCGCGCACGCAAGGCCGCGCTGGCCGGCAGCGAGCATGACCGCCCCGCGCGCCTGTCCGACGGCGAAGGCGGTGCGTACGTTCTGCCCGAAATAGAGCTGCTCGAGCGCCATTGCATCGGGCTCATGCTCGCCGATCAGTGCCTCGACAGCAGCGTGGATATCCGCTAGGCGCCGCTCCTGAGGAGCGTCGGCAGAGGTCTGGATGACGCCGCCGTCGAGCGCCACAAGGCGCCCGTCGCGACGCGCGACGACGCCATAGCCCGTGTTTGCCAAGCCCGGGTCGATGCCGAGGACGATCATGCTGAGTGATTCTGCGCTGCACACCGGACGCCTGCCTGCGTGCGACCGTCGGGGTGTCATACGCTGGCCGGGATGGCCCAGGGGAACATCGACTTCGCCGCCGAGGGCTTGCTCGACGGCCTCGAGGGAGCCGAGCGTGCCGAGCGCACCGCGCTGCTCGAGCAACTCGCCGCCGACGGCGTACCGCTGGCTGAACTGCGCCGTGCCACGGCCAGCGGCACGTTGATGTTCCTGCCTGCCGACCGGGTAATCGTCGGCTCGGACCGCTACACCTCCGCCGAAGTCGCCGAGCTGAGCGAAGTCGACGTCGAGTTTCTAGTGCGCGCGCGCCGTGCGATGGGGCTGCCGATCCCCGACCCAGATGAGGCCGTCTATACCGATTCCGATCTGAAGGCCTCGCGCATGATCCACGTCGCCCGCGACGCGGGCATCACCGACGAAGAAGTGCTCGATCTACTGCGCGTGCTCGGCCGCGGGCTCTCACAGGCAGCCGAGAGCCTGCGCGCACTGCCACTAAAACTGGTCCTCAAACCGGGCATCACCGAGCACGAATTGGCACATAGCTACGCCGAGGCCGCCGCGGCGCTCTACCCGCTACTCGACCCGCTGATATCGAGCCTGCTCGCCCTGCACGTGCGCCACACCACGCAGAGCGAGGTGATCAGCGCGATCGAGCGCAGCGGCGGGCACCCTCCTGGCTCGCGACAGGTCGCGGTCTGCTTCGCTGACCTGGTCGGCTTCACCCGCCTCGGCGAGGAAGTCCCACCCGATGAGCTTGGGCGCTTGGCGGTGCGCTTGGAAGCGCTTGCCACTGAGGTTGCTACCCAGCCCGTGCGCCTGGTCAAGACGATCGGCGACGCCGCGATGCTCGCCTCGCTCGAGCCCGAGCCACTGATCGAGGCGGCCCTGGAGCTGATCGAGGCGGCCGACGCCGAGGGCAGCGACTTCCCCCAGCTGAAGGCCGGCGTCGCGCACGGTCTGGCACTACCCCGTGCAGGCGACTGGTTCGGACGCCCGGTCAACCTCGCCAGCCGCATCACCGCGATCGCCAGGCCCGGCAGCCTGCTCGCCGAGCGCGAGCTGCGCGAGTCGGCGCGCGGCTCCTACAGCTGGTCATACGCCGGCGAGCGCCGCCTGCGCGGTATCCGCGAACCGGTGGCGCTGTACCGTGTGCGCCGGCCCGCCGCGGCTTAGCGAAGGGCGCCTAATTCGACACGAGGGCGGGCGCTTTGAGCTCCTCCCAGATCCGCCAGGGCGCCTCGCCGGAGCTCCACAGGTCATTCAGGGCAACCGCGTCCTTGTAGGTGTCCATGCACTCCCAGAAGCCCTCATGGCGATATCCGCGCAGCTCACCGCTGCTCGCGAGCCGCTCGAGCGGTGCGCGCTCGAGGACGCTGTCCTCATCCAGATAGTCGAGCACGCCGGCCTCGAAGCAGAAGAAGCCGCCATTGATCCAGTGCTCGGAGCGCGGCTTCTCGCGAAAGCCGCGGACGCGCTCGCCGTCGAGCTCGGTCACGCCGAACTGCAGCCACGGTCGCACCACGCTCATCGTCGCGAGCGCTCCGTGCTCGGCGTGGAAGGCGAGCAGCGCGTCGAGGTCGATATCGGCAACGCCATCGGCGTAGGTGACACAAAAACGCCCCTCCCCCGCGAGCTGCGGCTCGAGGCGCTTGATGCGCCCACCCGTCTGCGTATCTAGGCCCGTGTCAACGCACTCGACAGCGACTCCCGCCGGCCAATCCTCGCCGGTGACGAACTGCTCGATCATCTCGCCGCGATAGCCACTGGCGAGCAGAAAGCGCTCGAAGCCATAGGCGGCGTAGAGGCGGATCACGTGCCCCAGGATCGGGCGCCCGCCGATCTCCACGAGCGGCTTGGGCATCTCGACGGTGTGCTCCTGCAGGCGGGTGCCGCGTCCGCCACAGAGGATCACGACGGGCGGGCGGTGCGGGCTGCTAGCCGGCGACACGTTCAAGCACGTCAGCGGAGATGTCGAAGTTGGCGTGCACGGCGCTGACGTCGTCATTGTCCTCGAGCAGCTCGATCAGCCTCATCAGACGTCCCGCCTGGGCCTCATCGACGGGCACGAGGCTCGAAGCGCGGAATGACATCTCGGCGCTCTGCATCTCCACACCCGCCTCCTCGAGCGCTTGGCGCACCGCGACGAAATCGGCCGGCTCCGTGATCACCTCAAAGACGCCTTCGTCGGTGACGATGTCCTCGGCGCCCGCCTCTACGGCGACCATCAGGTCATCTTCGGAGTAGCGCTCCGCATCAATCGACGATCGTGCCCTTCTTGTCGAACAGGTAGGCGACCGAGCCGGGCTCGCCGAGGCTGCCGCCGTTCTTGGAGAAGACGTGACGAACATCTGCGCTCGTACGGTTGCGGTTCTCGGTCAGCGCCTCGACGAGCACCGCCACGCCACCCGGCGCCGTAGCCCTCGTAAAGAACGGCCTCGATCGCGTCGGCGTCGCCGCCCTCGCCCGTGCCCTTGGCGATCGCACGCTCGATGTTGTCCTTCGGCATCGAAGCTTCCTTGGCCTTGCGAATCGCGAGATCCAGCGCCGGGTTACCGACCGGGTCGCCGCCACCATCGCGTGCTGCGACCGTGATCGCACGGGTGAGCTTCGAGAAGGCTGCGCCGCGACGAGAGTCGACGATCGCCTTCTTGTGCTTGATGCTCGCCCACTTGGAATGCCCAGACATACCGCCAAGTTTACGAATCCGCCTGCGGGCGAGGTCCCGCGACTCGCGGCGGACGGACAGCGGCGCATAGGATGCGCTGCGTATGGGCGCAGAGCTAACCCCCGAGATCTTCAAGGCCTACGACATCCGTGGCCTCTACGGCGAGCAGATCGATGGCGATATCGCCGAGCTGATCGGCGGCGCCTTCGCACGCGTACTGGCGCGGCTGCGCGAGAAGGACGTCACCGACGCTGCGCATCGGTCTGGGCCGCGACATGCGCCTGAGCGCCCCCGAGCTCGCCGCGCGCTATCGCCGACGGGATGCTCGCCGAGGGCGCCCACGTCATCGACGCCGGACAGGTCGGCAGCGAGATGCTCTATTTCCTCGTCGGCTCGCGCGAGCTCGACGGCGGCCTGATGTGCACGGCCTCGCACAACCCCAAGGCCTACACGGGCGCAAAGCTCGTGCGCGACGGCGCGATCGCGCTCTCGGGCGACTCGGGCATCCAAGACATCCGTCGCGAGGTCGAAGCAGAGCTCGCCTGGCCAAGGCCGGCTACCAGCGGCGATCGGACGGTGGAGGGCACGGTCAGCGAGGTGGACCTGTTCCACGAGTTCCAGGAGGCAGCGCTGCGCTTCATCGACCCGGACGTGATTCGCGCGCCCGCGGGCGGTAAGCCCCTGAAGGTCGTGCTCGACGGCGGCAACGGCATGGCCGGCCCGATGGTCGGCCCGCTGCTCGAGCGCCTCGATCTCGAGCTGATCGAGACCTACTGGACTCCCGACGGCAACTTCCCCGATCACGAGCCGAACCCGCTGCTGCCCGAGAACCGCCAGTTCATCATCGACAAGGTACTCGCGAGCGGCGCCGACCTCGGCATCGCCTGGGACGGCGACGCGGATCGCTGCTTCTTCATCGACGACACCGGCGCCTTCGTCGACGGTGACTTCCTCACAGCGCTGCTCGCCGAGTCGCTGCTGGGCAAGAGCCCCGGCGAGGCGATCCTCTACGACGTGCGCGCCTCGCGGGCGGTCGCCGACACGGTCACCAAAGCCGGCGGCACCCCTTATGTAAATCGTGTCGGGCACGCCTTTTTCAAGACGCGTATGCGCAAGGAGGGATCGCTGTTCGGGGGCGAGGTCTCCGGGCACTACTACTTCCGCGACTTCTACTGCGCGGACTCGGGCACGATCCCGGCGTTGCTCGTGCTCGAGCTGCTCTCGCAGAAGGGCAAGTGCCTGTCTGAGCTGCTTGCCCCCTACCGCGAGCACTACTTCATCTCCGGCGAGATCAACTCCGAGGTCACCGATCCAGACCACCAAGATGCAGGAGATCGCCGCGCGCTTACGCCGACGCCCGTCAGAGCGAGCTCGACGGCATCTCGATCGACTACGAGGACTGGCACTTCAACGTGCGCCCGTCCAACACCGAGCCGCTGTTGCGCCTGTGCCTGGAGTCGCTCGTCTCGAGCGAGGACATGGAACGCCGCCGTGACGAGGTGCTCGCGCTGATCCGCTCGGCCGCGCGACCCGGTCGGCGCGGCCCGACCGGGTCGTAGCGAGGTCGTGAGCGAGCTGGAGCAGGAGGCCGAGCGCGAGGCGCTGGCGGTGGCCGCCGCGGCGGGGATCCATCGCCTGGCGATCCCAACGCCCTTCATGGTCGGGCGCGTCAACGCCTATCTGATCGAGGACGCCCGCTGACGCTCGTCGACTCGGGACCAAACTCGGCCAAGGCACTGGATGAGCTCGAGCAGGCGCTAGCGACACACGGGCACCGCATCGAGGACATCGAGCTGCTCGTCATCAGCCACCAGCACATGGACCACTTCGGGCTCGCCTCGATCCTCGCGCGGCGCTCCGGCGCCGAGGTAGCTGCGCTAGCGCCGCTCGCTCCCTTCCTCGCCAGCTACGGCGCCCAGACTGATCTCGACGACAGCCTCGCCGAGATCCTGATGCTGCGCCACGGCATCCCCCCGGAAATCGTGACCGCGCTACGGGCCGTCTCGGCCGGTTTTCGCGCCTGGGGCTCGGCTGTGGAGGTCACGCGGCCACTGCTGGCCGACGTCAGAGCTGAAGCTGCGCGACCGCACCCTGCGGGTCCTGCACCGCCCCGGGCACAGCCCCTCGGACACGGTCTTCCACGACGCCGAGCGGGGCATCCTGCTCGCGGCCGACCACCTGATCGCCCATATCTCCTCCAACCCCCTGTTCGCCCGTCCGCTCGACGCCGGCGAGGAGTACCTCGATAAGGCAAAGGCCGGCGAGCGCCCGCAGGCGCTCATCACCTACATGGCCTCGCTGGAACAGACCAGGGCGATGGATCTCCCCCTAGTCCTCCCCGGCCACGGGCGCCCGATCACCGAACACGCGGCGCTGATCGACGAGCGCTTTCGCCTGCACGCCCGCCGCGCGGAGAAGATCAACCGCCTGATCGCCACCCAGCCCCGTACCGCCCATGAGATCGCCCAGGAGCTGTGGGGTAACGTCGCCGTCACCCAGGCATATCTCACGCTCTCCGAGGTGCTCGGCCACGTCGATCTGCTGTTGCGCGATGGCCTCGTCGTCGAGCGTGAGGTCGACGACGTCGTGCGCTTCGAGGCGGCCTAGCCACGCTCGATCTCGGCGAGGTGCGCGACGTTCGCGCGATCCTCGGTCTCGATGCTCGCCTCAGTTGCGAACCAGGCGTCGAGGATCTCGCGGAGCTCAGCATCGGAGGTCGCGCGCAGGGAGAGCGCGAGGACGTTCGCGTCGTTCCAGCGGCGGGCACCGGCGGCACTCGCCGCATCGAGGCAGAGCGCCGCGCGGATCCCGGTGACCTTGTTGGCGGTGATCGAGACTCCGGTGCCTGTCCAGCAGCAGACGATCCCCTGCTCGGCACGCCCCGCCGCAACATCGCGCGCGACCCCCTCCGCGGCCCAGGCCCAATCCTCGCGCTCCCCCTGCGCAAGCGCACCATGCGCCACCGTCTCGTGGCCACGCGCTCGCAGCTCATCGAGCAGGGTCGCGGCGATCCCGACACGCTCATCCGCGCAGACCGAGACGCGCATCAGCGCACCTACCCTGCCTTACTCGCCGAGGCGTGGGCCTTGACACGCTCGATGAACATGCGGTGCAGCCGCTCATCCTCGCTCAGCTCGCAGTGGAAGGCGACAGCCAGCAGCTCGCCCTCGCGCGCAGCCACCGGGTGCCCATCGACCTCGCCCAAGATCTCCACTCCGGGACCGTGCTCGGCGACCCAGGGAGCGCGGATGAAGATCCCGCGTAGTGGTGCGGCCATCGATGCCCCGGATCTCCAAGTCAGCCTCGAAGCTACGAACCTGACGACCGAAGGCGTTGCGCTCCGCGCGCATGTCCATCAAGCCCAGGTGCTCTGAGTCGAGCATGATCATGCCTGCACAGGAGCCGAGCATCGGGGTGCCAGCTGCCGCCAGCTCCCACAACGGCTCCGCGAGTCCCTCGCGCTCGATCCCGAGCGTCATCGTCGTTGACTCCCCACCGGGGATCACGAGCCCATCGAGGCCCTCGAGATCGGCCGGCACCCGCACCTGGCGCGTCTCAGCCCCGATCCTACGCAGCATCCGCTCGTGCGCCTCAAAGCCGCCTTGAAGCGCGAGCACGCCGATCAGCGGCGCTGCGGCGCTCTACCAACCTCTTTGCGCCAAGAGCTGCTCCCCCTCGAGCTTTGAGCTCTCGAGGCTCTCCATCGCCGGGCCAAGCCCGCGTGATGCCTCGGCAACCCGCTCGGGATCCTGCCAGTGGGTCGTGGCCTCAACGATCGCGCGTGCGCGGCTCGGCGGGTCCTCGGACTTGAAGATCCCTGAGCCAACGAACACCCCTTCGGCGCCGAGTGCCATCATCAGCGCGGCGTCGGCCGGCGTAGCGATGCCGCCCGCGCAGAAGAGCACGACCGGCAAACGCCCCTCGCGCGCGACCTCGCGCACAATGTCCAGCGGCGCGCCGAGCTCCTTGGCGGTCGTCGCAAGCTCCTCAGGGCCGAGCGTGCTCAGGCGGCGGATTTCGCCGGTGATCTGGCGCATATGGCGGACGGCCTCGACGATGTCCCCGGTGCCGGCCTCGCCCTTGGAGCGGATCATCGCTGCGCCCTCGCCGATCCGGCGCAGGGCCTCGCCGAGGTTCGTGGCACCGCAGACGAAGGGCACCTTGAAGTCCCACTTGTCGATGTGGTTGCGCTCGTCCGCAGGGGTGAGCACCTCGGACTCGTCGATGTAGTCGACCTCGAGCGCCGCGAGCACGCGTGCCTCCATGAAGTGCCCGATCCGCGCCTTGGCCATCACCGGGATCGAGACGGCCTCCTGGATGCCAGCGATCATCTCCGGGTCGCACATCCGCGCCACCCCGCCGTCGCGGCGGATGTCTGCGGGAACGCGCTCGAGTGCCATCACCGCAGCCGCACCGGCTTCCTCGGCGACGGTGGCCTGCTCCGGCGTGACCACGTCCATGATCACGCCGCCCTTGAGCATCTCGGCCAGGCCGCTCTTGACCCGGAATGTCGCCTCGTCGCGCATGCCCTTAGTTTGACAGGGAGGCCGGGGCGAGGTGGATCAGGCTCTTTACTTCAGCCGAAACGCCTTGATGCGGTCGTCGTACTGCGCGGTGTCCTGCGCGTAGACGCCGTAGGCGAGCGCCTGGATGATGCTCAGCAGCGCCGTGTGCGAGCGCACGTAGGCGGGGCTGTTGGAGGAGTAGTAGAGCTTGATCTGCGCGAGCTTCGCGACCTCGGAGAGCGTCGCGTCGGTGATCGCCGCGGTCTGCGCCTGGCGGTGGCGGGCGAGCTTCATCGCGCGCACGACCAGCGGGTGCGGGCGCCCGGCCGAGAGACCGATCACGAGCGTGCTCGTGTCGATCCGCCCGAGCCGGCTGAGCGCCTCCTGCGAGGGGCTCGCGACGACGTCGACGCGCAGGTCGAGCAGCATCAGCAGGTGGCGCAGGTAGCTGGCGAAGAAGGCCATCTGGTCGGTGCCCGCGACGAGCACCTTGTCGGCGCTCACGATCGCCTCGATCAGCGCTTCGACGGAGCTGCGCGAGACCTTGCGCGCGGTCTCCTCGACGTTCAGGTGGTCGGCCGCGAGCGCCGCCTCGAACTCGTTCTGGTCGAGCGAGAACAGCGGCGTCGAGAGCCGCCCGCGGCAGCACCCTCCTTGGCGGCCTTGGCGTTGACGCGGCGGTATTCCTCGCGCGCGGCCGCCTGCAGCTCGGGAAAGCCCTCGAAGCCGAGCGCCTGGGAGAAGCGCACGACCGTCGAGCTCGAGGTGTTGGCGCGGCGGGCCAGCTCCTCGGCGGTCTGGAAGGCCGCCTCGTCGAGGTGGTCGACGATGTACTGCGCCACGTCCTTCTGCGAGCGCGAGCACTCGTCGAAGCGGGCCTGGATGTACTTGGAGAGGCTCTGGTGCTCGCTCGTGCCGTTGGCTGGCATCGGCGGTGCCTCGGGGGTCTTGGTCGCTGCACGCTTCATCGTCGGCGCTTCTGTTCGACGTGTGCGCCTCGCACTCCTCCCCGAAATGACTCAGATGTCGATGATCCGTCACCGTGCTCGATCACGTATCTAAGCTCGATGACGATGCTCGGCACGGCTCCCACAGCCCACCCACAGAGCGCGCGGCGGCAACGTGAGGATCGCGATCGTCGGCGCGCGGCGTCTCCGGGCTCGTCGCCGCCCACCTGCTGCACCGCGAGCACGAGATCGTCGTCTACGAGGCCGGCGCCTACGCAGGCGGGCACACGAACACGATCCGGGTCGACACCGCAGCACGAGCACCCACCACGTCGACACCGGCTTCATCGTCATGAACGACCGCAACTACCCCAACTTCACGCGCCTGCTCGACCAGCCTCGGCGTGGCCCGCCAGCCGACGCACATGAGCTTCTCGGTCAAGGGCGAGGAGGAGGACTTCGAGTACTGCGGCACGCCGCGCGGGCTCTTCTGCCAGCCGCGCAACCTCCTCAGCCCGCGCTTCCAGCGGATGATCGTCGACCTGCTGCGCTTCAACCGCGAGCTGCGCCGAATCCTGCTCGAACGCGGCACAGGGTGAGGGCGAGCGAGTCGCTTGGCGACTTCCTCGCGCGCCACGCGCTTCTCGCGGCAGCTTCGTCGAGCGCCTGATCGTGCCCCAGGTCTCGGCCGTGTGGTCGGCCGACCCGCGCCAGATGCACAGCTTCCCGGTGCGCTTCCTCGCCGAGTTCTTCGCCAACCACGGCATGCTCGGCTTCCGCGACCGCCCGCGCTGGTCGACCGATCGCCGGCGGCTCGGCGCGCTATGTGGAGGCGCTCACCGCGCCCTTCCGCGAGCGCATCCGCCTGAACACGCCCGTGCGCTCGATCAGCCGCGGCCCGCGAACACGTCGCGGTCGACAGCCGCCGGAGCCGAGCCCGAGCGCTTCGACCAGGTCGTGATCGCCACCCACTCCGACCAGGCGCTGGCGATGCTCGCCGACCCCTCCGAGCGCGAGCGACGAGCTGCTCGGCGCGATCCCCTACCAGCGCAACGAGGCGGTGCTGCACACCGACAGCACGCTGCTGCCGCGCCGGCGCGGCGGCGCGGGCGGCCTGGAACTTCCACCTGCTGCGCGAGCCCAAGCCGCTCAGCACCGTCACCTACTACATGAACCACCTGCAGCGCCTGCAGGCCGACCGCGACTTCTGCGTGACGCTCAACCGCACCGAGGCGATCGACCCGGCGAAGGTCATCCGCACGATCTCCTACTCCCACCCGGTCTTCACGCCCGCCGGCGTCGCCGCGCAGGCCCGCCACGCGAGATCAGCGGCCTGGACGCGCGCACGCACTACTGCGGCGCCTACTGGGGCTGGGGCTTTCACGAGGACGGCGTGCGCAGCGCGCTGCGCGCCTGCGAGCCGTTCGGGGTGAGCGCTGTGAGGAGCTGCCTGTACGAGGGCTCGGTGCGCCACCGCCGCCGCGGCGAGCCCGACGACGAGTTCCGCTACCCGCTGTTCATGGCCTACCTCGACCTCGACGAGCTGCCCGAGCTGTTCGACGGGCGCCTGGCTGTGGTCGGCGCGCCGCCCCGCGCTCGCCTGGTTTCGCCGCGCCGACCACCTCGGCGACCCGAGCGTGCCGCTCGCCGAGGCGGTCCGCGAGCTCGTGCGCGAGCGCACCGGCGTGCGCCCGGACGGGCCGATCCGGCTGCTCACGCACCTGCGCTACTTCGGCCACTGCTTCAACCCGGTCAGCTTCTACTACTGCTTCGACGCCGCCGGCGAGCGCGTGCGAGGCGGTCGTCGCCGCACGTCACCAACACGCCCTGGGGCGAGCGCCACGCCTACGTGATGGCCGTCGCCGAGCGCCGCCGACCACGGCACGCGCCGCGCTGATGCGAGGGCAGCTTCGCCAAGCGAGCTGCACGTCTCGCCGCTGATGGGCATGGACCACATCTACGACTGGCGGCTGACCGAGCCCGCTGAGCGCCTGTCGGTGCACATCGACTCGCAGCGCCGCCAGCGGCGAGCGCGTGTTCGACGCGACGCTGTCGCTGCGCCGCCGCGAGCTCGACGGCCGCGCGCTGCGCCGCGCGCTCGCGCGCTACCCGCTGCTGACGCTGCGCATCCTCGCGCGCATCTACGCGCCACGCGCTGCGCCTGCGGCTGCGCGGCGCGAGCTACTTCCCCCACCCCAGCGCGGAGCGGCGACGCGCGATGAGCACCCGAGAGACCATCAGCGCCGCTCGCGCCGGCCGCGACGTCGCTGCTGCGCTCGGAGGCGCAGCTGGTTTCAGCGGCCGAGCGATCGGCTCGCACGGCGGCTCGTGCTGCGCCTGCTGCGCGGCATGCGCGGCGGCGAGCTCGAGCTGCGTCGAGGGCGGCGCGCGCATCGTGTTCGGCGAGCAGCTCGCCGAGCGCCCGCTGCGCGCCGTGCTGCGAGGTGCGCTCGCCGCGCTTCTACCGCCAGCTGCTGCGCGGCAGCGTCGGGCTGTGCGAGTCCTACATGGACGGCGCTGTGGGACTGCGACGACCTCGTCGCGCTGACCCGCATCGCGGCGCTCAACGTCGGCTGCGCTCGACACGCCTGCGCCGCGCGCTCGCGCCGGTGCTGGTCCCCGTGCAGCGCTGGCTGCGGCTGGCTCGCGCGCAACACGCCCGGGCGCTCGCGCAGGCAGATCGCCGCCCACTACGACCTCGGCAACGAGCTGTTCGCGCTGTTCCTCGACCCGACGATGATGTACTCCTGCGCGGTCTTCGAGTCGCCCGAGGCGACGCCTCGAAGAGGCCTCGCTGGCGAAGCTCGAGCGGGTCTGCGCCAAGCTCGACCTCGGGCCCGAGGACCACGTGCTCGAGATCGGCACCGGCTGGGGCGGCTTCGCCGTCTACGCCGCCGAGCACTACGGCTGCCGCGTGACGACCACGACGATCTCCCGCGAACAGCACGCCTACGCGACCGAGCGCGTGCGCGAGGCGGGCCTCGAGGATCGCGTGACGGTGCTGCTCGAGGACTACCGCGACCTGAGCGGCAGCTACGACAAGCTCGTCTCGATCGAGATGATCGAGGCCGTCGGCTGGCAGTACTTCCCGACCTTCTTCCGCCGCTGCTCGCGAGCTGCTGCGCGACGACGGGGCGATGCTGCTGCAGGCGATCGTGATCGACGACCGCGCCTACGAGGTCGAGAAGGCCGGGCGCAGCTTCATCAACACCTACATCTTCCCCGGCGGCTGCCTGCCCTCGCTGGAGGTCATCTCGCGCTCAGTGGCGCGCGTCACCGACTTGCGCCAGGTGCACCTCGAGGACATCACCGCCCACTACGCCACCACCCTCGCAGCGCTGGCGCGAGCGCTTCCTGGACGCGCGCCGAGCGCGTGGCCGAGCTCGGCTACGACGAGCGCTTCCGGCGGCTGTGGGAGCTCTACCTCAGCTACTGCGAGGGCGGCTTTCGCGAGCGGCGCATCCAGGACGTGCAGCTGCTGCTCGCCAAGCCCGGCATACCGCGCCGAGCCACTCGGCACGCGCGGTAGGGTCCCGCGCCGCATGAGGCGCACCCTCTACGAGGACCTGCACGAAGACTTCCGCGCGAGCTTTCGCACCTTCCTGGAGCGCGAGGTGCTCGGCGATGAGGGCCGCTACGGGCGAGTGGGAGCGCGAGGGCATCGTGCCGCGCGAGGTGTTCGCGCGCGCCGGGCGCGGCGGCTTCCTCGGCATGGCCGTGCCCGAGCGCCTACGGCGGCGCGGGCGCCGAGGACTTCCGCCTCAACCTCGTGATCGGCGAGGAGACCCAGCGCGCGGGCGTCGGCGGCTTCGGCCTTGGGCATCACGCTGCACAACGACATCTGCCTGCCCTACTTCCTGACCTACTGCAACGAGCGAGCAGCGCGAGCGCTGGCTGCCGGGGATCGCCTCGCGGCGAGCTGATCACGGCGCTGGCGATGACCGAGCCCGGCATCGGCTCGGACCTCGCCGCGATGTCCACCACGCGCCAGGCGCGACGGCGATCACTACGTGGTCAACGGCGCCAAGACCTTCATCACCAACGGCATCAACGCCGACCTCGTGATCACCGCCGTGAAGACCGACCCGTCCGAGCGCCACCGCGGCATCAGCCTGCTGGTCTCGAGCGCGGCATGGAGGGCTTCGAGCGCGGGCGCAACCTCGAGAAGATCGGCCAGCACTCCCAGGACACCGCCGAGCTGTCCTTCGCCGACGTGCACGTGCCCGTCGAGAACCTGCTCGGCGAGGAGGGCCAGGGCTTCCTCTACCTCGTCTCCAACCTCCCCCAGGAGCGCCTCTCGATCGCCGCCTCCGCCGTCGCCGCCGCCGAGGCGGCGCTCGGCTGGACGCTCGACTACGTGCGCGAGCGCAAGGCCTTCGGCCAGCCGATCGGCTCCTTCCAGAACTCGCGCTTCACGCTCGCCGAGCTGCGCAGCGAAGTCGAGATCGCGCGCGCGTCTACATCGACCGCTGCGCGCAGGCGCTGAACGCGGGCGAGCTGACCCCCGAGGACGCCGCGATGGCGAAGTGGTGGTGCACCGACCTGCAGGGCCGCGTCGTCGACCGCTGCCTGCAGCTGTTCGGCGGCTACGGCTACATGCTCGAGTACCCGATCGCGCGCGCCTTCGCCGACGCCCGCGTGACCCGCATCTACGGCGGCGCCAACGAGATCATGAAGGAGATCGTCGGGCCGCTCGTATGGGGCTGTAGGATCGCGGCCTCGTCTCAGAGCGTCTTGGCCAGCTCCACGAAGTAGTCGAGCGAAGCGGGGTTGGCCAGCGACTCGACGCTCGCCGCCTGCTCGGCGGGCGTCGCCCATCAGGATCCGCTTGACCGGCACCTCGAGCACCTTGCCCGAGAGCGTGCGCGGCACCTCGCTCGATCTGGCGGATCTCGTTGGGGACGTGGCGCGGCGAGCAGTCCTCGCGGATGCGCCGCTTGATCTGCGCGGCGAGCTCCTCGTCGAGCGTCGACGCCCTCGCGCAGCACCACGAACAGCACCATCCACAGCTCGCCCGTCGCCGCTCCCGGCTTGGGCACGTCGACCACCAGCGCGTCGAGCACCTCCTCGCACCGCGCCGGCCGCGCGGTAGATCTCGCTCGTGCCCATGCGCACGCCCTGGCGGTTGATCGTCGAGTCCGAGCGCCCGTAGATCACGGCGCCGCCGCGCGGCGTGATGCGGATCCAGTCGCCGTGGCGCCAGATGCCGGGGTACATCGAGAAGTAGCTCTCGCGCAGGCGCTCGCCGTCGGGATCGTTCCAGAAGAACAGCGGCATCGAGGGCATCGGCTCGGTGATCACCAGCTCGCCGACCTCGTCGACGAGGCTGCGGCCCTGCTCGTCCCAGGCCTCCACCGCGCAGCCGAGCGCGCGGCACTGCAGTTCGCCCTCGTAGACCGGCAGCAGCGGGCAGCCGCCGACGAAGGCCGTGCACACGTCGGTGCCGCCGCTCGTCGAGAACAGCCAGATGTCCGAGCCGACGTGCTCGTAGACCCAGCGGAAGCTCTCCGGCGCACAGCGGCGAGCCGGTCGAGCCGATCGCGCGCAGCGCGCTCAGGTCGTAGTCGCGCGCCGGGCTCGACGCCCGCCTTCTCGCGTGCTCGCCAAGCAGGCCCGCGCTCACGCCCATGCAGGTGATCCCGGCGCTGCTCCGCCAGCTCCCACAGCGCGCCCAGGTCGGGGTGGGCGGGGCTGCCGTCGTAGAGCACGATCGCGGCCTCGCTGTGCAGGCAGCCGACGAGGAAGTTCCACATCATCCAGCCCGTCGTGGTGAACCAGAACATGCGGTCGCCCGCGCGCAGGTCGAGGTGCAGGCGCTTCTTCAGCTGCTCGAGCAGGATCCCGCCCTGGCCCTGCACGATCGCCTTCGGCAGGCCGGTCGTGCCCGAGGAGTAGAGCACCCACAGCGGGTGATCGAAGGGCACCTGCTCGAAGCTGCGGCTCGGCGCCCGCGCCGCGCTCGGCGAGCAGCTCATCCCAGGTGAGATCGCAGCCGCGCGCCGACAGCCGTGCTCGCATCGGCGCTCGCCGCGGTCGAGGTAGGGCAGCACGACCGACGTGCTCGACCGTGGGCAGCTCGGCGAGGATCGCCTGCGGCGTCGGTCGCGCGGTCGAAGTCCTTGCCGCCGTGGCGGTAGCCGTCGACCGCCAGGAAGACCTTCGGCTCGATCTGGGCGAAGCGGTCGATCACGCTGCGCGCGCCGAACTCGGGCGCGGCGCTCGACCAGATCGCGCCGATGCTCGCGCGTCGCGAGGAAGGCGATCAGCGTCTCGGGGATGTTCGGCATGTAGGCGACCACGCGGTCGCCGCGCCCGACGCCGAGCGCGCGCAGGCCGGCCGCCGCCGCGGCCACGCAGTGCGCTCAGCTCGCCCCAGGTGAGCTCGCTCGAGCGTCGCGCAGCTCGGAGGTGTGCAGCACCGCCACCGCCGCCGGATCGCGGTCGGCCGCGAGCAGGTTCTCGGCGTAGTTCAGCTCGGCGCCCTCGAACCAGCTGCGCGCCCGGCATCGCGTGCGAGCCGAGCACCCGCTCGTAGGGCTTCGAGGCGCGCACGCCGCAGAACTCCCAGATGTCGGCCCAGAACTCCTCGAGCTCGTCCACCGACCAGCGCCACAGCTCGTCGTAGTCGGCGAACGCGCGCCCGTGGCGCTCCCCGCCCAGCGCATGAAGCGCGCTCACTCTCGGCGCTCTCGGAGCGAGTCCCGGCTGCTCGGAGGCGTTGCCACATGCGCGTCCTACATCGGTTGCTCCTCAGCGACCGGCGCATGCGGGGTATTCTCGCCGTTCGTGGAGCCCTCCGGTCTGCGCGCCGAGTTCCCCGTCGCTCGCGCGGCTCGCCTACCTGAACGCGGGCACCGACGGGCCGCTGCCCGCGCGCGCCGTGCAGGCCGCCGCGCGACGAGCTCGAGCGCGAGCTCGCAGGAGGGCCGCACGAAGGCCCACTTCGAACGCCGCACCGAGCTCGACCGACGCGCTGCGCGCCGCCTACGCGCGGCGCGCTCGGCTGCGACGCCGCCGACGTCGCGCTGACGACCTGCACGACCGAGGGCATGGCGCAGGTCGTCGGCGGCCTGGAGCTCGGAGCCGGGCGACGAGATCCTCACCAGCGACGAGGAGCACCCCGGCCTGCTCGGCGCGCTCGGCGCCGCACGCGAGCTGCGCGGCGTCGCAGATCCGCGAAGTGCCGCTCGCGCGAGATCGCCGAAGCGGTCGGCCCGCGAGACCGCGCCTCGTCGCCTGCTCGCACGTCGGCTGGGTGAGCGGCTCGCTCGCGCCCGCCGAGCTCGCCGAGCTCGACGTGCCCGTGCTGCTCGACGGCGCGCAGGGCGTCGGCGCCGTCGCCGTCGACGTGCGCGCGCTCGGCTGCGACGCCTACGCGGGCGCCGGGCAGAAGTGGCTGTGCGGCCCCGACGGCACCGGGCATGCTCTACGTCGCACCCGAGCCTGCGCGAGCGCCTCGGCGTCTCGCGGCGCGGCTACGGCAACCTCGCCGACCCGGGCGCGGGCCTCGACGCGCCAGCCTGCACGAGGACGCGCGGCGCTTCGACACGCCTGGCGCTGAGCGCCGAGACGCGTGGCCGTGCGCGCTCGCCGCGATCGCGCGTGCTCGCCGACAGCCGGCTGGGCCGCCGTGCACGAGCGCGCGCGCACGCTCGCCGCAGCGCCTCGCCGAGCTGCTCGCCGAGCAGCGGCCGCGAGCCGGCGCCGCGCGGGCCGAGCACGCTCGTCTCCTTCCCGAGCGCCGACCCCGAGGCCGAGCGCGCGCTGCTGGCCGAGGCCGGGGTGATCCTGCGCAACATCCCCGATCGTCCCTGGCTGCGGGCGTCGGTCGGGGCCTGGAACGACGAGGAGCGACCTCGAGCGCCTGCTGACGCGCTCGCCGTGAGCGCGCTGCCTCGCAGACGGCGCGCCGCATCGCCCAGCCGCGCTCCGAGTCCCGCGCGAGCGCCGCCGGCGCGAGCCGGCCTGCGCGCGACGGCTCGGCCTGCGCGCCTCGTCGCGCCTGGCTCGCGTGTGCTCGGCGCTCTCGGCCGTGCTCAACACCCACCGCCTCGCCCAGAACGGCTACGCCAACATCTTCTACTCGGCCGGCGTGCAGTCGATGCTGCGCTCGCTGCACAACTTCCTCTTCGTCTCCTTCGACCCCGGCGGGCTGGTCATCGTCGACAAGCCGCCGCTCGGCGCTGTGGGTGCAGGCGGCGAGCGCGAAGGTGTTCGGCTTCTCGCCGCTCAGCCTGCTGCTGCCGGAGGCGATCGCCGGCGTGCTCGCGGTCGGCGCTGCTCTACGTGATCCTCGCGCGGCGCCTCGGCGCGCTCGCCGCCGCTCGCCGGCGCGCTCGCGCTGGCCGTGTTCCCCTCGTTCGTGGCGGTCTCGCGCGACGAACGGCGTCGACCCGCTGCTGATCCTGCTGCTGGTGCTCGCCTGCGGCGCGGGGCTGCGGGCGTGCGAAACGGGACGCTGGCGCACGCTGATCTGGTGCGGCGTGCTCGTCGGGCTGGCCTTCAACACCAAGACGCTCGCCGCCTACCTCGTCGTCCCCGGGATCGCCGCTCGCCTACCTCGTCTGCGCGCCCGGCTCGCTGCCGCCGGCGCGTCCTGCAGCTGGTCGCCGCGGGCCTCGCGATGGCCGCGGTCTCCTTCGCCTGGATCGCCGTCGTCGAAGCTGACGCCCGCCTCCAAGCGCCCCTACGTCGGCAGCTCGACCAACAACACCGAGCTCGGCCTGACGTTCGAATACAACGGCTTCGGGCGCGTCGAAGGCCAGTCGGGCGGCCCGCGACACGTCCGTCGTCAGCGCCCCGGCGCGCGCGTGCCCGCCAAGGACGCGATCAACACCAAGCACCACAGCAAGGCACCGACGCGCGGCCCATCCGCTGCGCCTCCGCCGGCGCACCGCCCGCACCCCAGACGCTCGGACCCATCCGTGACGCACGGGCGCGACACGCAACCCGATCCCCTTCGGCGGCCCGCCCGGCCCCTTGCGGCTGTTCGGCGTCGGGCCTCGGCGACCAGGCCGGCTGGATTCTGCCCGTTCGCGCTGTTCGGGCTGCTCGCGGTCGCGCTGCTCGCGCTGCGTGAACGCCGGCGGACCGCAGCGAGGCCGAGCCGAGGCAGGGCCGAGCCGGGCACCCCGCGCTCAGGCGCGGCCACGCCCGGACGGCGCGACCCGCGCCTGGCGAGCGCGATCGTGCTCGGCGGCTGGTTCCTGGTCGAGGCCGCCGTGCTCAGCCTCTCCAAGGGCATCGTCCATCCCTACTACGTCTCCGCGCTCGCGCCCGGCACCGGCGCGATGGCGGGCGCGGGCGCGGTCGCGCTCGTGCGCGCTGCGCGCGGGGCGGCGCCGCGCTGTGGGCGCTCGGCTGCTGGCGGCCTGCGCGGTCGCGGCGACGCGTCGCGGCGCAGATCGTGCTGATGCACCGCGAGCACTACATGCTCTGGTTCGTCCCGGTGCTGCTCGGCGCGGCGCTGCATCGCGGCTGCTCGCGCTTCGTCGGCGCTGCGCCGCGCTCGCGCCGCCCGGCGCTCGGCGCTCGCTGTTCGCGCTGCTGCTGGTCGCGCCGACCGCCTACGCCGCCACGACCTGGCTTGCGCCGGTCGAGGGCACGTTCCCGGCCGCCGGGCCCAAAGCAGACGCCGGGCCGCCGGCGGCTACGGCGTCAACGCACGCGACCTCGCGATCGACCGCGCGCTGGTCGCCTACGTCGCGCACGCACCACCCCGGCTCGCGCTGGGCGCTGCTCACGGTCGCCTCCGACACGGCCGCGCCGTTGATCCTGCTCGGCCTGGACGCGGGCGCGCTCGGCGGCTACAGCGGCACCGACCCGGCGCTCGACGGCGCCGGGCTGGCGCGCCTGGTCGAACGCGGCGAAGCGCGCTACGTGCTGCTCGGCGGCGAGTACTCCACGCGCGGCGGCAACCGCGCGACCCAGGCCGTGCTGCGCGCCTGCACGGAGCTCGCGCCCTCGCGAGTGGCACAGCCCCGTGCCCTACCCCTTCGGCCTCGTCGCTGTTCGACTGCGCCGGGCGCGAACGCGCAGCTCGCGGCCGGCCGGGCGCTCGCCAGGCGCCGCTCAGGCGGCGACCGACAGCTCGCGGTGGAAGGCGCGCGCGAACAGCTCGCGCTCGCGCCCGGCCGCCCAGCGCGGCACCGCCGGACTCGCCCTCGGCGATCAGCCGCAGCTCGACCTCGCCGTCGCTCGAGCTCGATGCGCGGTGCCGCGCACGAGCTGGTCGCGCGAGCGCTCGAGGTCCTCGGCCAGGCGCAGCAGCACCGCGCAGCGGTCCAGCCGCTCGGCGTCGCCCTCGCCGAACAGCGCGCGCCATCGGCCCCGGCGCGGGCATGCCCTTGCGGTGGTAGCGGGCGGCCTGGGCGATGATCGCGGTCTCGACCGGCGCGAAGCCCGGCAGGCCGCCGTTGAGGATCAGGTAGCGCGAGTGCTTGTGGTGGTCGTCGTAGTCGATCGACATGCCGATGTCGTGCAGCATGCAGGCCGCCCACAGCAGCTCGCGCTCGCGCGGGTCGCCGTCGTGCAGGCCGAGCGCGCGCGAGCTCGTCGAACATGCCGAGCGCGAGCGCGCCGACGTGGCGGGTGTGCTCGACGTCGACGTGGTACTGGGCGGCCATGTTCAGCACGCTCGCGCGCCGCACGTCCTCGAACAGCGGCGGCCGTCCGGCGCCTGCGGCCGCGAGCAGGCGCTCGAAGAAGACGCCCTCGCGCAGGCCCGCCTCGGTCGTCTCGAGCGCGCTCGAAGCCGCCGGCCCGCAGCACCCCCTGCACGACCACCGCGCCCGCCAGGATCAGGTCGGCGCGCGCGGGCTTGATGCCGGGCACGCTCGCCCGCTCGGCGGCGGGCAGCGCCGCCAGGCGCTCGACCAGCTCGTCGAGCGCCTCGCGCTCGATCACCATCCCCTGCACGCCGTTCGACGGCAGCCCGGCGGCGCGCTGGGCGGCCGCGGCGAGGTTGCGCACCGTGCCGCCGATGCCCGACGAGGCGCCGCCCCGGCGCGCGCTCCGCGCGCCGCGCGAGCCAGGCGGCGCCGCGCGAGCTCGGCGGCGACGTGCTCGCGCAGCTCCTCCAGCTGCTTGCGCTTGGCGGGCCCGTTGGGCGGCAGGAAGCGCTCGCTCATCCGCACCGTGCCGAGCCGCCAGGAGCCCGATTCGCGCGCGCAGCCGCGCCCGGCGACGCGCACGAGCTGCATCGAGCCGCCGCCGAGGTCGAGCACGCAGCCGTCGGCGAGCGTCGTCGAGTTGACGGCCGCGAGGTAGCCGTAGCGGGCCTCCTCCTCGCGGCTGAGCACGCGGATCGGCAGCCCGAAGCGCTCGCGCGCGCGCTCGAGGAACTCCGCGGCGTTCTCGGCGTCGCGGATCGCGCTCGTGGCGACGGCGTCGACCGCGCTCGCGTCGAGGCCGCTCGCGCGGCAGAAGTGGGCGAACACGTCGAGCGTCGCCAGCGCGCGCTCGCATCGGCTCCTCGCCCAGCACGCCGCTGGCCGAGCAGCCCCTCGCCGATCCGCACCGGCTCGTAGATCTCATCGGTGCGCTTCCACCAGCCCTCGCCCGCCATGAACACGACCAGGCGGAAGGAGTTCGAGCCGAGATCGATCACCGCGAAGCCGCTCGTCTGGCTGCATCGATTGAGCGTATTGGCCGCGCCGGAGGGCTCGCCGGAGCGCCACGGCAGGCGGGCGCGGGGCCCGCTGCGATGCTCAGCGGCTGGAGGGCCGTGCGCGCTTGGCCGCGTACATCGCGCGGTCAGCCTCGACCAGCGCCTGCTCGGCGCTGCGGTGTGCTCGTCGATCAGCGCGAAGCCGATGCTCGCGCTCGGGTGCACGACGTCGCTCGCCGACGTCGATCGCTGCAGGCCGGGATCACGCGCGCGAGGCCCTCGGCGACGACCGCGAGGCCCTCCTCGTCGATGTGCGGCAGCAGCACCGCGAACTCGTCGCCGCCGAGCGCGCGCCACCAGGTCCGTTTCGCGCAGGCGGCGCGTGAGCGCGCGCGCGACCGCCCTGAGCGTCTCGTCGCCGATCTCGTGGCCGTGCTGCGTCGTTGAGCGCGCTTGAAGTCGTCGAGGTCGATCACCATCAGCCCCGCCACCTCGCCGTAGCGCTGGGAGCGGGCGACCTGCAGCTGCAGGTCGTGCTCGAACAGCCGGCGGTTGCGCAGGCCGGTGAGCGGGTCGTGGTCGGCGAGGTGGCGCAGCTGCGTCCTCGAGCTCCTTGCGCTCGGAGATGTCCTGGAGCTGGGCGATGTAGTGCAGCGGCGCGCCGTCGCGGTCGCGCACGAGCGACATCGAGAGGATCGCCGAGACCGTCTCGCCGGCGGCGTCGAAGTAGCGCTTCTCGACCTGGTAGGCGGGGATCTCGCCGGCGAGCAGCTGCTCGCGCTGCTCGCGGTCGTTGTAGGCGTCGTCGGGGTGGATGATCCCGTCGAAGCGCTTGCCGATCAGCTCCTCGGAGGTGTAGCCCGTGATCTCGCAGAGCGCGCGGTTGACGAGCAGCCAGCGCCCGTCGCGGTCGAGCAGCCCGGTGCCGATCGGGCGCGCTGCTCGAAGACCTCCTCGAAGCCCTCGGTGCGGCGGGCGCGCCGAGCAGGTCGGCCTGCCGGCGCGCGGTGATGTCGAGCACCACGGCGACGCCGCCGGCGATGCTCGTAGCACGGTCGTCGGTCGCTCGGCCGCCGTTCAGCGCGCAGCGGCCCGACGTCGACCATCAGGCAGTGGCGCTGCTCGGCCGTCCAGATCTCGCGCGAGCGCGTCTCGCCGTCGAGCGCCGAGCGGAACAGCGGCTCGAGCCTCGCCAGACCTCCGCGGGAAAGGCGCCCGCGACGGAGCTGGCCCTCGCTGGCAGGCGCTCGGGTCGCCGAGGCGCTCGAGCGCCTGGCCCGCGGTCAGCGACGAAGCGCAGGTCGCGGTCGAAGACGAGGATCAGCGCCTCGGGCAGCTCGCGCAGCGCCGCCACAGCGGCGTAGTCCGCGCTGGCGAAACTCTCATCGGGAATGAAGGGCTGCTCGGGCACCACGCCTCATTATCGGCCGCAACAGCTGAGGACTTGACGACTCGTGCGATTTCGAGCCGCAGGGATTGACAGCTTCCGCGGTCTCGCTCTTCGCTCGCCTATGGATGAACGAAAACGTCCGGATCGGGGCCGGTGCGCCGCCCCGCGTCAAGCTCGCCGATCGCATCCATCTCGGCCTCTGAGAGCTCGAAGTCGAAGACGTCGAAGTTCTGCTCGATGCGCGCGGGCGTGACCGACTTCGGGATCACGACGTTGCCGAGCTGCAGGTGCCAGCGGATCACGACCTGTGCAGCCGTGCGGGAATGTGCGCTCGGCGATCGGCACGATCACGGGATCATCGAGCACGAGCCCCTGCGCGAGCGGGCTCCAGGCCTCGGTGACGATCCCCAGCTGCTCGTGCTCGTGGCGCAGACCATGCTGCTGGAAGTAGGGGTGCAGCTCGATCTGGTTGATGGCCGGTGTCTCGCCAGTCTCAGCGATCACCCGCTCAAGGTGGGAGGGCTGGAAGTTCGAGACCCCGATCGCGCGGATCAGGCCCTCGTCGCGCAGCTCGATGAACGCCTTCCAAGTCTCCACATAGCGGTCGTGGGCCGGTACGGGCCAGTGGATCAGGTAGAGATCGACGTAGTCGACCTCCAGCCGCTCGAGGCTCGCGTGGAAGGCGCGCCGGGCCTGCTCGTGGCCCTGATCGTCGTTGAAGCACTTGGTCGTGATGAAGACCTCGCCACGGTCCAGACCGGCGGCGCGGATCGCCTGCCCGACGGCTGCCTCGTTGCGGTAGGCGGCCGCGGTGTCGATGTGGCGATAGCCGACCTCGAGCGCACGTGAAACCGCCTCGGCGGTCTCCTGCGGCGGGATCTGGAAGACGCCGAAACCGAGCTGCGGGATCTGCGCGCCGCCGCGCAGCGAGATTTGGGGGATCTGCTTGGTTGACGTCGTGCTCATGAGTTTAGGACTGCCCGCAAGCCACAGCGGCTAAACGCTAGCTGCGCCGGAGATGCACGGTGTGAAACTGCTCCTCGAGAAAACGCTCGAGCACCGGCGCCGTCAGCGGCCGTGCAAACAGGTAGCCCTGCGCGAGGTCGCATCCCTCGCGTTGCAGCGCACGCACCTGGTCGCGATCCTCAACACCCTCCGCGAGCGTCTGCAGCCCGAGCGCCTTGCCGAGCTGGATCAGCGTGTGCGCGAGCGCCTGCGCCTCCCCTGAGCGCGCGAGGCTCGTGATGAAGGTCCGGTCGATCTTGAGCGAGTCGACGGGGAACTTGCGCAAATAGGCCAGCGAGCTGTAGCCGGTGCCGAAATCATCGACGGCGATCCGCACACCGAGCGTCTTCAGATCCCTGAGCAGGCCGGCAGTGATATCGGGGCGTCGCATCAGCACGGTCTCGGTGATCTCGAGGGTCAGCTTCTCGGGCGCAAGCCCGCTCACAAGCAGCGCCTCGCGCACCTCCGTGGCGAAAGCCGGGCGCTCGAGCTGACGCGTGGAGACGTTCACCGAGATGCCCATCGAGTGTCCTGCTGCATGCCACGCGGCCCCCTGCGTGCAGGCCTGCTCGAGTACCCAGCGACCGATCGGCACGATCAATCCGCTCTCCTCGGCGATCGGAATGAAGTTTTCCGGCGCAATCACGCCATTGCGGGGATGCTCCCAGCGCAACAGCGCCTCCACACCGACGACCCGCTCTGTATCCAGATTCAGCATCGGCTGGTAGACGAGGAAGAGCTCGTCATTAGCCAGCGCCTCGCCGAGATCCATCTCCAGGTGGATGCGGTCCTGGGCTGCGACGTGCATCGCTGACTCAAACAGCGCGTAGCCATCCTTACCGAGCGCCTTGGCCTTGTAGAGGGCGAGGTCTGCGTCCTGCATCAGCTGCTCTGCCGTCCCGGGCATCCCCGTCGCGATTCCAATGCTTGCGGTCACCGTGATGGGGGCGCGTGCCGGCATCTCGATCGGCTGGCGCAGCACCTCGAGGATCCGCTCGGCGAGCAGATCCGGCGTCGCATCGAAGCCCCACGGAGTCGATCAGCATCACAAACTCATCCCCGCCGAGACGCCCGACCGTGTCGTTGTCACGCAACACCGAGCGCAGACGCTGACCAACGTGTCGCAGTACCTCGTCGCCGACCTGATGGCCGTAGCGGTCGTTGATCTGCTTGAAATCATCGATGTCCATGAACAGCGCGGTCGCAGGCACGCCGAGACGGCGCGCCCGGGCGAGGATCTGTTCGGCGCGGTCGAGCACGAGCCCACGGTTGGGGAGATCCGTCAGCGGATCGTGCAGGGCGCTGTATTCCAGTTCGCCGGTGCGTTCGCCTACAAGGCCCCAAGCACGCTCACGTGAGCGGGTTAGAACCCGGAAGAGGAGGTAGGCCAGGGCCGTGATCAGGGCACCCAGCGCGAGCGCGAGCGCGGCGCGCGAGTTGGCTGCGATCGAGTGCTCCGCCGTTCCGCTCACGATCGCCGACCATCCCTGCGACAGCGGGATCCGTTCTGTGCTGACCCCAGAGCGCCCGTGCTGGCTCGCGCCTGCGCGACTCATGGCTTCGATCGGACCGCCCGGATTCTGGTGATCCAAGCCGATCATGAGCGTCGCGCGAGTGCCGAGCACGCCCTTCACCAGAGCGCCGCCGTCGAAGGTCGTGCCGACCGAGCCGGTGAACGCGCGGCGACGCTCCCCGACCGTCCGCAGCTGGGCGCCGAGTCGGTAGACGGCTGCGCCAACCGCAACCATCGAGCGCGTCCCATACCCAGGCAGGGGCGTCGCGACGAAAGCGCCCGTGTCGGTAGCGAGCGCCGACAGCGCCGCGACCGGCGAGTGACCGACCGGCGAGAGCGCCGGGGCGCAGTAGTCGAACAGCCCCGGGTACAGGCTGATCGCGCGCGGATCGCCGACGATCGCGCGTGTCAGACAGTAGACCTTGCGCCGGCCCGGCGGCAGGATCTGGAAACGACCGCCGAGGACCGCACGGAACTTAGGATCACCTTCGACCTGGCTCTTGAACGTGGCCAGCTGTGAGGCCGGTATCGGCTGGATCAAGGCCGCAACGACCTCTGTCGAGGTGGTGGAACCTCGCTGCAGCTGGTGATACCACTGCGTGAAGCGCGTCTCGCTCGCCTGCGGCTCAAGCGTCGCGATCGAGCGCATCGCACGCGTTAGAGAGAGGTTTGCTTTCAACCTCGAGCCCAGCGAGCTGCCGAGATCGGCGGCCGTCGAAGCAAAGGACTTGCGGTTCGCATCGAGCGCTCCGGCCCGCCATTCATAGGCCAGGAACGCTGATGCGGAAAGGCCCACCGCTACGATCAGCACGGCGATCACGCTCGCCCTGATACCTACCGAGAGCTTGGCGTAAGGAGGCTCCGCCGACGCGCCTGTCGCAGGCCGCCCGGCGCGGAGATGCTGCGCAAGCCGGGCATGTCCCATTAAGTCGTCAACGCCATCCCCTTCTATCGACGACAATTCGCATAACTTGAACAACCCTACTCCCTTGGCCCTTCTGTCCGTCGTATGTGTGCGCGGCGTGATCCGTCAGAGCTCGCCGCCTGCCGAGCTCTGACAAAAGGGGACGAATGCACGAGGGAGACACCAGCCGGCTCAAGTAGAGACCGGAAACCGTCGGGCTAATAGGTAGGTCGAAACGACCGGGGAGCGATCCCCCAATATCGCGGTGCGAGACACCGCAGTGAGGAGACGCCCCATGAACGTCGGCGTCCCGCAGAACGATGAGGTCCTTCCCCAGGGAAGTCATTCGGCAGTCCGGCTCTCCGGCCTGCGTAGTACGCGTCGTGTGGCCCTCGGCCTGCTCGGCGTGCTAGCCACGCTCCTCTTCGCGAGCAGCGCCCTCGGCGCGAGCGCGACCGTCGGGCTCGGCACGGCTGCAAGCTTCTCGGTGCTCGCGGGCTCGACCGTCACCAACACGGGCCCAACGACGATGTTCGGCGACCTCGGGCTCATGCCCGGCTCCTCGGTCACTGGCGCACCGCACGTGCTCGGTCAGACCCATGTCGACGACGCGGTCGCGATCGGCGCCAAGAACGCCCTTACGACTGCCTACAACGATGCCGCCTCGCGGCCCACAAGCGGCTCTGCCGGCACCGACCTCGCCGGACAGACCTTCCTGCCGGGTGTGCGCACGGCGAGCAGCTCGCTGTTGCTCTCCTCGGGCGCGGTCACGCTCGACGCCCAGGGCGACCCTAACGCGGTCTTCATCTTCCAGGTCGGCACCACGCTGATCACGGGCTCCAACACGAGCGTGTCGCTGATCAACGGCGCACAGGCCTGCAACGTCTTCTGGCAGATCGGCTCCTCGGCCACGCTCGGCACCGGCACACGGTTCGTCGGCACGGTCATGGCCGCGGCGACGATCACTGCAAGGACGGCAGCCACGATCCATGGCCGCCTGCTCGCGCAAACGGGTGCGGTCAACCTCGACACGAACACGATCACGACCTCCAACTGCGCCGCGGGTGGCGGCGAAGTCGGCACGCCAACCACCGGTGGCAGCAGCGAAACGACCACGCCGGCAGAAGCCGCGGCACTCGCCGAAGCTCAGGCGAAAAGTCCCCTGCCTCCGGTCGGCTCGCGTACCACTACCCAGCAGAGCCGCCGTGCGGCTGCCCGTCGCGCAGCGCACCGTGCCGCGGTGCGACGCCGTCGAGCACGTGAAGCGGCGAAACGCCACAACAAAACGCTGCCGCGTGTACGCGGTGCGTTCACCGGCTGAGCAACCGGCGAGGGCTGGGTGGCGCGCGCCGCTGCCCAGCCGTCAACGCCATGCACACCCTCCCCACTCGCTCCGTACTCGTCGCGCTTACCTGTGCCTGCCTTTACGGGCTCGGCACGAGCTCTGCGCGAGCTGCGCGCCCGCTCGCCCACCCAGCGACGAGCCAGCAGTTGGCCGTGCTGTTGAATAACCATCAGGTGCATAGCTCCCCGCGAGGCGGCGCCCCCGCGATCGGCCTGCTCGCCGCAAAGCGGCCGATCAGCGGCGAGGCCACGACCGTGCCCGTGCTCGCGCGCTCACGCGATTCGCACGGCATCCGCTGGCTACGGGTGATGCTCCCGGGGCGCCCCAACGGATCGGCAGGCTGGATCGCCGCGCAGGGCACACGCCCCCGGGTGACCGGCTGGAGCGTGCTCGTGAACCTCGCCCGCAGACAGGTGCAGGTCTACCGCCACGGAAGGCTCGCCAGAAGCTTCCGAGCCGTTGTCGGCAAGCCATCGACACCCACGCCAGCGGGGCGCTTCTTCGTCGAGGAGACCTTCCGTATGGTCGCAAGCGAGCCCGGCGGGCCGATCGCGCTGGCGCTCAGCGCTCGCTCGGACACCCTGCAGGAATTTGAAGGCGGTCCCGGCCAGATCGCGCTGCACGGCCGCGACGGCCTCGGCGGCACGCTCGGCGCAGCCGAATCACACGGCTGCGTGCGCCTGGCCACGGCAAGCATCGAATGGCTCGGCGCACACATCCTTCCCGGCACGCCGATCAGGATCGCTCGTGGCTGAGACAGGGCCCCTGGTAGGCTTATATCAACAGTTACATGACTTCAGAACGACACCCAGCCGCATCTTCTACCGTCCCAACGGGTGCATTTGACACCGACACTGCCAATGCGAACAGCGCCGGTGGAGAGTCCTCCCGTGAGCGCTTTGCACGCAAGGGACACAGGTTTCGGCTGCAGGCTTATGCGGTCCTCACCGTCGCGGTACTCGTCTATGTAGTGGCGCTTGGCGCCTCGAACACGCGCCATGTGAAGGTCGATTGGGTCTTCGGCCAGGCATCTGTGGCACTGGTTTGGCTGGTCGTGTTCGCAGCGATCCTTGGGTGGCTGCTGGGGATAGGAATCACGCAGCTCTTCCGCTGGCGCACCCGCAAGCCGCGCGGCTCATGAGCAGCAAAGCAGGCGCCGACCTCCAGAGCCACCGCGATGAGCCGCCGGTGGTCGTCAAACCGATCAGCCGCTCACATCTCGATGAGCTCGAAGCCGAAGCTCGCTACCACCGCGAGCGCCTCGAGCTCTACAGAGCCAAGACCTATGGCCCGCGCCCCACGAGTGACTCGCGCCTACGTGAACTCGAGCGGATGGCCTTGGGCGCCGCGAGCCGTCTGCGCCGCGCCCAACAGGCGCAGACAGCTCACAGTCCCAGCGACTAGGGCTTGGCGGTCAGCCACGGCGTGAACTGCACCGTGCCTGTTGCAGTGGTGCAGTGACCGCCCATGTTCGGCCCCTGAGCGCAACCCCACCAGTTGTTCGCGGCGTTGACCACCGTGCCGCTGTCACCGTTCGCACCCACCCCATCGGCCACGAACGAGCTGCCCGAGGCGCTGACCGTCGCCTGGCTGCCCGCTTCCTGCGTGACGAACATGCCTGTGCCCGAGTGCACGAAGGTGTTACCCGTCAGCGTTGCGGTCACCTCGCCCGAGCCGAAGCCGAGCTGGTCGGTCGTCAGGTAGGCACCGTAGGTGCCGTTCGGGTCGGTCGTGGTGGCGCCGATTCCGTTGACAGAGTTGCTCGCGAAGGTTGCGCCCTGCCCTGCGACAGCACCGCCGAAGCCGGCGATACCGACGTAGCAACCCTTGATCTTGTTGCCTTCCACGGTCGGTGATAGATAGGGCACGAAGACGAAGATCCCGTAGCCGTCGGTGTTGCATTCGCGCACTTTGTTGCCCTGGATCAAGTCAGCGCTGCCACCGGAGTCGCCGTTGTTGTCGGTGTGCACACCGCTGCCCGATTTGGTGATCAGGTTGTGCAGGAACTGCGTACCGGTCGAATGGTTGGCTGAGATCGCGTCGTTGGCGTTTGCGACCTTGTTATTGGCCATCACACCGCTGCCGCCGAAGTTGAACATCGCGATCGAGTTCGCTTCACCCTGGACGTTGTCGATCGTGTCGTGGTTGAAGTTGAAGCTGCCGCCCGAGGAGGCGTAGATCCCGCGCAGGTAGATGCCCGTGATCTTCACTTTCGAGACGATCAGGTTGTTGTAGACACCGGCCGCGTGGTTGGTGATGATCCCGTTGCGCGCGTCTATATCTTCGCCGCCCACCACGACACCGCTCGTCAGGCTGGGGTTATCGCCCTGCAGACGCAGGTTGGTGATCGTCACGTTGTCGGCTTCGACGAGGATGATGTTGCTAGCGGCTCCGCCGCAGAGCGAGCCGGGCGAGCAGATCGGGTTCGAGGCGGCCGGGTAGATCACCGTCGCGTTACCGGCCCCTTTCAGGGTCACCGGCTTGTTGACGACGACGTTCTCGGCGTAGCTACCCGCAGCGATCGTGATCGTGGCACCGGGCGCTGCCGCGTTGATCGCCGCCTGGATGCTCGTATATGGGCATCCCGAACTACAGACCGTCTTTGGCATGCCCCACGCAGGAGCAGCTACGGCCATACAAGCGGCGAGCACGCCGCCCAGCATCGACAAACGAATCATCCGTCTCATGCCTCATCCTCCCTAACGAGTTTTACACGGTGCCGGATGGCCCCTCTACTCGCCACGCAGTCCTGCACGCGGCAGCTAGTCACCACGTCCCCCGGTTTGATGACAGTATCCGGAATCTCTTGGAAATGTCAACCCTTTCGGGTTGCTCATCCAGAGGCGACAGAGGTGCGATCGGAGGCGCGCTGGTAAGCGGGCCGTGCGGTGAGCCGCTCGAGATACTGCTCCAAATCGGCTGGCAGCTCGTCTCCGGTGCGCTTCGTGAAGCCGATGGTCGTGCCGATGAGCACGTCGGCGACGGTGAAGCGTTCGCCGACGAGATAGTCCTTGCCCTCGAGCGCTGCGGCGACAGCGCCTGCACCGGCTTCAAAGCGCGCCCGCGCCTTGGCCGAACGCTCCGGATCGCGTTGGGCCTGGATCGCCGCTTCAATCAGCGGCGGCTCGAGCTCAGCTGGGGCAAAGCAGCTCCACTGATAGACCAGCGCGCGCTCGTGGGTGCCCAGCGGCGGGATCAGCTCCGCCTCGGGGTGCATGTCGGCGAGGTGCAGGCAGATCGCTGCGGACTCAAACAGCGGGCCCTCGCTCTCCTCCAGCACGGGGACGCGTCCGAGCGGGTGACGGGCCAGATGCTCGGGGCCTTTGCCTTCCTCCCAGGTCATCGTGGTCGAGCTCATAGGGCTCGCCGAGCTCCTCGAGCATCCAGGCGACACGGATCGGTCGCCCTGCGTGCTCCCGGTGAAAGATCCGCATCGCAGAGGCACGATACTCGGGTTGTGGTCTGGACCTTCGCCACCGACCTCATGGCGCGGTTAGGATCTCGACTTCAGTGCCACTGATCTGGATGGAGGAGGCAACATGCAACGGATTCGCACTCGCCTGACCTACGCGAACGTGATGGCGACGGTCGCGGTCTTCATTGCTCTAGGCGGCGGCGCCTACGCCGCGGTCAGCTCGATCCCGGGCCCGGACGGAGTCATCCACGGCTGCTATGCGAAGCGACGCGGAAATCTGCGCCTTGTGCCCACCGGCCGCCCGGTGCGCGCACAGCGAGCGGGCGATTGCCTTCATGGAGATGGGGCCGCCAGGCCCGAAAGGTTCGCGTGGCTCCCAGGGCGCGAAAGGCACCACGGGCCTGAAAGGCCTCACGGGACTGAAAGGCGAACAGGGTCCCACGGGGCCCGGGGCGACGACGTTCAGCGCGACGCTGGCACAGCCAGGGGAAACCACGCTCGCGATCCTGAGCAACGGCGTCACGATCAAGGGCAGCTGTCAGGCGAACACGGTAAGCCTCTCGTTGCTGACCACGAGCGGGCTCACCAACCTGCAGCTTTCGGGCACTGACTTCTCCGAAGGCGCTCTGGGCGCCGCAGACGTCGCGGGAAGCGCCGGGAGCACGATCAGCGGCCCGACATACGTGGACTTCGACGTGCTCGCGCGCGACATCTCGGCTGGCAAGTTCGCGCGAATCGATGTTCATGGCAGCTATGGCTCTTCGTGCACATTTTGGGGGATGAGCATTCCTTCTGGTTGAGCCGTGCGGCATCTGGCGGTCGGCCTGCAGCTCCCAACACGATCGACGTCACACTCTGCCTGCATTCGAAGATGACTCAGCGAGGACACCTGGGCTACCCCCACTCAATCAGGTGGCGGTAGCCCAGGATCCAGACTCGACACTCTCTCTCCGCGGTGCCTCGAAGGCGCCCGCTAGAGGGTACTAAATTCTTCAACCGGATTGAGCGAGACTTCAGCCGTGCCTTTGAATGTCACTTCTGCAGCGCCGATCACCAGTTTTGGTTTTTCGCCAACAGCTGACCGCCATTTCTTGATTTTTGCGCCGTTACCGAATTCCCATTTCATGACTTTGACTTCGGCGTTTCTCGGGTTTGGCGTTGCGAGCAGCCGCCCTTTTACTTTCGGGACCTGTTTGTTCAAAACGCAGGTTTCCGCCCCTTTGTTTTCGAATCTGGTTTCAAAGAAGACTTCTTCTCCATTTGTTGGAGTAAATTCCAGCAGATCTTTTTTAGTTGCTTCATCTTCCGCCAGGTCCGGCTGCAGTTCCTTGCTTATCAGTTCCCCTTTTTCGATCTGACAGCCAGCCGGTTTCACCACCGTGACGTTTTTCCAGTCGAGCGACACTTTACCTTTCCCGGGAGCGCCACCTTCGATGCTCCCGTTTTTCGCTTCGAGTTCTTTTGAGGTTAGTTCGAATTTGATTCCGGCGACTTCACCAGTCATTACAAAGGTGTTTCCCGCTTTTGCGGTATACGCCTTTGTCGCTTTGGCTGCCAGCACTACTTTTTCAACCCGCCATTCGCATTTTTCGCCCCCGGCTTCTTCGCACCCGACGGCTGCCGCAGAAGCAGCTGCGATAGCCGAAGCTGCAAACACGCCAAGGAGGCTCAGCACAATTAGTCTTGCTTTGGTCATTAGATTCTCCAAGTTCGGTTCAGCACCGTTCCATCACTCGACCGACAGTAGACATCTGCGTTCGCTTCTGACGACAACTCCACGGTGTCCGTCACGCCTTCGAGTCCGCCGAAGCCCCACTCGGCATGCACACAGCCCGTGCACAGATTGTGCAATTCACCGCGCTGTCATATATCCAGAAATGATGCTCGCGGTCAAGTACTCCGAGCGATACCTAAGTGCAAGATCTTCTTTTCGCACAAATTTCGCCGATTGCACACGCTTTTCGGCATGTGGAATAACGGCGACGCTGGAAACACGGAGACGAGACACGACGAAACCGCTTCTAGCGGACGATGCCTGGGCGGCACGATATTCCGATAGCCGGCTCCCGTCCGTTGACTTTTTCGTCGTGAGCGGAGAGACTCAGCTGTAATGAAGGACCCAAGAATCGGTGGTGCGAAATGAGCGCTCGGCAGACTCCTGGAGAAGCTCCTGGGTCATCGATCCCAGCCTCAGGAAAGCTCAGATGCATCGGACCGAGGCCTTCTGCAGATCGAAGCCGTCGCTCGATATGACGCCTCGAGATGGACCGCCACGCGACTGCGGCGCGCACTCTGGTGTGGCGAACGTCCCGACCCAATACCCTCCTACACAGGGCTGGTCGAGTCCGCGGAAGAGGGCAAGATTGGGATCGCGTGCTCCGGCGGCGGGATCCGGTCAGCCGCCTTCAACCTCGGGGCGCTGCAGGTGCTCCAGGAGGAGCAAGTCCTGCACCGAGCGAGATACCTCGCCGGCGTCTCTGGCGGCTCCTACATCGCCGCGGCTTTCTGCATGGTGCGAAAGACCTGGCGTGGCGACAAACGACCCGAAAAGCCTCAGCGCAAAGCCGAAGAATCCGATCCCAAGTACAAAGGATGGGATGACTCCGACCCAGTGCTGATCGCCGACCACCCGCCCTTTTTTCCCGGCTCACCTGAGGAGCAGTACCTACGAAACCGCAGCTCCTACCTCGCACCGGGAGCGTTCGGGAAGATCAAGTTCGGGTACAGGCTGCTGCTAGGTATGACGCTAAATCTGCTGTTTATCGCCGTCGCGATCGTCGCCGCCGCGGCGCTGTTGGCACAGCTCTACGGCGCGATCTATCCGAAGCTGACAGTGCACATCGTGCACGGCGGCCTGTGTCGGAGGTCGTTCCCCGAACCAGACGGTCACACCGTACCTCGCGACACCCTGTGCCATCTGCTTCCGTTGCATGTGCCGATGGGACTGTGGATCCCGATCGCCGGGGTCGCCGGCGTGGCACTGTTGATCGGAGCCGCGTCGATCCTCGCCTACCGCTGGCGTCCGTTCGTCACAGAGGTGACCGAGGTGTGGTCACTGCGACTGTTCCTTTTCGCCGTGCTCGCAGGCGCAGTCCTGATTGGGGTGCCCGTGCTGCTCTCGCTGTACCGGGCCTGGGGAACGGCGATCCCGTCACCGCATGCCATCCGTCATCTGGCGGGCGGTGTAACGAGGCCCAAGGAACCCGAAGCGCTCGGGGGAGCCTCGACGGCGACAAAGATCGGCGCCGGCGTGGGCGGGCTCCTGACACTCGGCAGCGCGGTCCTGCTCCAGCTCCGGGCTGAGTGGACCGAGGCGAAGCAGCTGATCGACGATGCCGGAGCGGCCAAGAAGTGGGTCGCGAAACTCTCGCCCGCACTGAGGCGCTCCCTGGCCTACACGATCGCGGGGCTAATCGGACCGGCCCTGGCGCTGGCCCTCGCACTTGAGGCGATGTCTCTCGCGATTGGTTTTCCCCATCTGGAGTCCAGATGGGAGCTGACAGGGGGTGCGCTGCTGCTGTTCGCCATCTCCTACTACTTCGCCGACATGACGACCTGGTCTCTGCATTCTTTCTATCGGAGGCGGCTCTGCTCCGCGTTCGCCCTCAAACGCCGGCCACGAAACGAGCCGGCGTCAGGGAGCTCGACCGGAGGTCTGACAGCACGAGTTGCACGCTTTCTGCTCGCCCTAAGAAGCCATCAGGGAGATAAGACCAACAGTCCGGAGCCGCCGATCGCACGGATTGAGGCAGGTATCGCCGAGACTCGCAACTACCGACGCCTGGTGCCCATGTCGGACACGGCAATCGACCGCGGCGAGGACGGGCGTCAGCAGTGGCCAACACTGCTGGTCTGCGCGGCCGCCAACATCTCGGACACCGCTGCAACACCGCCCGGGCGTGCCGTCACGAGCTTCACGTTCAGCCCCACCGCGATGGGTGGGCCACTGGTCGGATCGGTAGAGACACGAGCCCTCGAGAGAGCTTGCGACAAGGCACGCCGAAGGTACTTCTCGCTGCCCGCCGCAGTCGCCATGTCGGGCGCAGCACTGTCACCCTCGATGGGCAAGATGACGCGGGGCCCGCTGCGCTTCCTGATGGCACTCGCGAATGTGCGTCTGGGCGTCTGGGTGCCGAACCCGCGCCGCCTCAACACGTTCAAACCAGACGATCCGCCGGAGCGCCAGGCTGGGGAAAGCTCGCTCAGGCTGTGGTTGCGGGGCTTGATCCAGACGCGGCGCAACAAGCACTATCCAACCCCTCGCCCCTCCTACCTGCTGCGGGAGCTGTTGGGCATGAACCCTCTCAATGGCAAGTTCCTCTACGTAACGGACGGCGGCCATTACGAGAACCTCGGCCTGGTCGAGCTGTTGCGTCGCGGATGCACTGAGATCTACTGCTTCGACGCCAGCAACGACAACTTCGACGCGATCGGCGACGCGGTCTCGCTGGCGCGGAGCGAGCTAGACGTGAAGGTCGCATTGAAATGGGCCGACCTCGAAGCGAACGCCAAGACAGGCCTGGCCAAGACCGAATGCGTGGCGGGCACAGTCCACTACCCGGACCGCGATGCGCCTCCCGCAGCGCTCTATTTCGCTCGCTTGGCCCTTACCAGCAACGCGCCGGCCGACGTTCTCGCCTACCGCAACCATGACCCACACTTTCCGCACGACCCCACCACTGATCAGCTCTACACCGATCAGCGCTTTGAGGCCTATCGTGCGCTCGGAGCCAACGCCGCCAGGACGGCGCTTAGGCTCCAGGCTGAAAACGGACGCAAACGGCATTGAATGCTCAGATTTGCCGAGTGGCAGTAGTCGGTGGTCTATCGAACCAGGAGATCCAGGGAGCATTGGGTCGTCTGTCTACGAGCTGGCTTGGTTGCGACGTGGGAACTCCGGGCCTCGACTGGCTGCACCTCAGCGACTTCGAGCGCGTCGGCCGGGATGGGTGCTGACGGCTGTCGTCCATGTGCTTGCGGATCGGGAGGAGCCAATGCGGGCCAAGGACATCCATAGAGCCGTTGAGGCATCCCTAGGCGAGCCCGTGGCATGGTCCTCGATACGAAGTGCCCTCGCTTCTGGCGCTTCGGGTTCCTCACATCGTCTCGTGCGGGTTGCGCGGGGACGATACGTCTTGGCCTAGCTGTCCTGCTTGCGGACTTTGTGAACGGTTGAGGGGTTGTCCGGCCCCCGACGGATGGTGCGGTCACCACAACTGCATCTCCGAAGGAGGCCGGACATGGAAGACCGTAGGTGCAAGCTCGGACTGGCTGGGCGTTTGGAGCTGGTGAGGCTGATTGAGCAGGGCGCGTCGATGAGGGCTGCTGCGGCTGCGCTGGGGGTCGCGCCGGCGACAGCGCATCGCTGGTGGCATCGCTGGCAGGGCGCCTCCGAGCAGGAGAGGGCCTCGCGGGTGTGCCTGGCCACGCGTAGGCCTGTGCCTGGGAGCTGTCCTTGGGCGCTCTCGGTGGAGCAGGAGCAAGCAATCCTGAGGGCGCGGGAGAAGACGAACTGGGGGCCTATGCGGCTGACGTATCTGACGGGCAGGCATCGCTCGACGATCTGGAAGGTGCTCGCTCGTCATGGTCAATCGCGTCGGCGACGGCCAAGCACGCGGCAGACCAGCCGTCGCTATGAGTGGAGCGAGGCTGGGGCGCTGCTGCATATCGATGCGTTCCAGGTCCCGAAGTTCCAGGCTCCCGGGCACTGGGCTACCGGCCGGCGCAAAGAGCGAAGCCGCATGGTCGGCAAGACTGTCGTGATCGGTGTGATCGATGACCACACTCGCCTGGTCTACTGCGAGCTGCATTCCGCGGAGAACGCGACCACCGTCTCAGCGACCCTTTTGCGAGCTTCTCGCTGGTTCCTCGAGCAAGGCTGTGGGCCGGTGCAAGCCGTGATGTCCGATAACGCTCGGTGCTACTCCACGAGCCTCGCATTCCGTCAGACACTCACCCAGTTCGGTGCCCGCCACATCCTGATACCGCCCTACACGCCACGCTGGAACGGCAAGATCGAGAGATTCTTCGGGACCCTCGACAGCGAGTGAGCACACGGCCGCGTCTGGAGCAACAGCACTCAACGCGACCGCGCCCTGTCATCGTTCATCCGCTTCTACAACCGCAGAAGACCACACTCAGCCGCCAACGGCCGAGCACCCATCACCCGCGTTCAGCAAGTCCGTGGGTAGGACAGCTAGACCCGGTGCGAATCGATGCTGTCGATCATCTTCTGAAACTCCGGACTGACGGTTGGCTCCTCCCAATACGACGGGATGCTCCTGATCCAGAACTCGACGGCAAAGCGATCGTGCTCCTCATCCTTTGATCTACCGAGGCTGAAACGAGTGACCGTCTTGTGCGCTTCTACCGCTCCTTTGACCGCTGCTTTGCGTAGTTTGGCTGCCGTGGCCGAGTCGATTGCCTGATCTGAAGCAAAGTCATCGATGGCTCGGGCCACTGCACCCTGGAGTGCTGCGATCGAGCGTCCTCCACTGTGGCCCTGAGCAAGGTCATCAACGTATTTCGTCAACGGATCATCGTCTCGGCTCGGATCGCCTTGGCGTCTGGCGATGAGCAACTCGTAGACTCGACCACGAATCCCTCGGTTGAGGGATGGCGCCTGTCTGTCGGAGAACGCGCCACCTGCGTGTAGATCCTCGACGCCGTTACGGGCGGCGAGGGCGATCATCTTTGCGATCGCAGCGTCGACATCCTGCTCCGAGGGAATCTCGCTGTCTGATCCAGGTTTCTGGCTGGGCTTGGGCTTTGTCATACAGCTACCATGCATCAGCGCATCGTGTGCTGTCAAGTTGTTGGATGCAGGCTGGCAGGCTGAGTAGTACAGCTACACCAGCGTGACAATCTTCGTCGGGTCTACACGTCGTACAACTGTCGGTGAGTCTGGGTCGATCACTCAAGCGGCGCTCCCTGTTGAGCGAGAGGCGCGTCACGACGAGGGTTTACTCCAGGCTTCGACCTTGAACCCCCAATAGTCACCATTCTGTTCTTCGCCAAGGTATTGCAGCATGAGCATCTCTTCGGACTTACTCTTGGCGCATAGCCACCCTTTCGGCGGTAGGCCGTGTTCGTGGAGAGAGTCTTCAAGCTGGACAGCTTGCTTCGAGTGAGTTTCGAGCAGTTCTACGCATCCGTGATAGTTGGGGCGACCTTCCGTGGTCCATTCGGCAACGCCGTTTTCGGCTTGCAGCGAAAGCCCGACGTTAGGGTAATCACCAACCATCAAGCAGCCGGTGCACGAATATAGTGGTGTAAGGTGCCTCTGATCTAGCGTGTAGGGACGGTTCACTTCAAGCGATACCGTACCGTTCCATACTTCTTTCGGCGTCTGGTGGGCGTGTTCTTTCCGTTCGTTTTGTTCTTTTCGTTCGCGTTCTTCCTGTTCTTTACGGGCCTGTTCTTCGCGCTGTTGTGTTTCGTGTTCTTCTTGTGAACTACCCCGATGCGCGACAGTTACGCGGGACTTTGAGTCTTCAAACGGCCACCAATGTTGAGTGGCCGCAAGCGTCACGATGGCTACGAGCAGCAAAAGAAGTGTCAGGATTACGAGCAACCTGCCGGTGTCGATGCCACGTTGATTGCTAGTCATGGCACCGTTAGGACGGCGATCCTTACTACCACGATGGCGTATCTGCAACGAGCGTGCATAGTAGTCGGGCGCCCTTTCCGTCGCGTGTTCAGCTGGGCGGGACCGTACCAGATGGGACTCAGCGAGGCTTGCGCTCGCATAAGTGCCGATAAGTGTCGTCGTAAAGCCGACGAACGTTCGTGACGGTCGCACAAGGGCCATTGGGAGTCACAACGCGAGCGAGCTCGAGGCGATCTCAGCTTCGTCGTCGCTGTCGCCGGCGTAACAAAGGCAACGGCGGCACCTACGAGGATTTTCTCTGCCCCCGCAACCAGCGCGGCGAATGCCCACAGGGCTACCAGCCCGTCGACCTCGTGGAGGCAGCCGTTGAGGATCACTACGCCACCGTCCCGTTCAGCGACGCCGAACGCGAGGAAACCCGCAAGGTGATTGCCACTGACCTCGGGGAGCGAGTCACAACCGCCAAGCAGGAGATCGACCGCTGCCAGGGCGTCCTGAAAGAGGTCACTGAGCAAGAACGAAAACTGCTGCACATGCACTACGAAGACCGCATCAGCGGCGATCTCTTTGACGACGAGCAAGCCCGTTTGCGGATGCAACGCCAAGACGCCGAAGCTCTCATCGACCGCCTGAATCTCGGCTACGACGATGTTGCCGGCACCCTCGCTCTCGCCCTGGACATCCTCAGCGAAGACCTCCACGATCTCTACCTCCAAGGCGATAACACCATCCGCAGGCTCATCAACCAGGCCATCTTCAACGGCCTGTTCGTCTGCGACGAAACCATCACCCAGGCCGAGCTTGCCGAGCCGTTCGCCCAGCTACGCGCCCTCTACAACGCCATTCGTGGCATCCCCAGCACCACGGACACTGTGCCGACTGTCGACGCGGTCGCCAGCGCGACCCCCGAAAACGCCAAGGCTCCCGTCCTATGGGAGGAACGGGAGCCTTTTGACGTTGGGTCGATTAGCGACGTAATGGTGGGCCCGGCAGGACTCGAACCTGCGACCTACCGATTATGAGTCGGCAGCTCTAACCAGCTGAGCTACGGGCCCTCCACGCCTTCGCGGCCTAGGCCGTGGGACGCCTCGCAGACGCTACCCCAGGCGGATGTGGAATGCTCACGCGCGCCGGCCCCCATCCGGGTGGCCAACAGGATTTCGTTCATCAAGGGAGGGGACCTCATGTCAGCAGCGCGCGCAGCGATCGTCACGGGAGCATCCAGCGGCATCGGCCTGGCCATCGCCAGGGTCCTCGGCCAAGAGGGCTACGCCCTGACCGTCGCCGCGCGGCGACCCGAGAAGCTCGACACCGCCGCCCAGGGACTCATCGCTGAGGGCTTCGAGGTGCACTCCATCGCCGCCAATGTCTCCGATGAGCAGGAGATCAAACGCGTCGTCGACGCGCACCGCGAGCGCTACGGGCGCCTCGATGTGCTCGTCAACAACGCCGGCGTCGGCGTTGGTGCTGCCGTCGCTGAGATCGAGACCAAGCGCCTCGACATGCAGCTCGACATCAACCTGCGCTCGATCATCCTCTTCTACCGCGAGTCCATGGCCATGCTCCGCGAGGCTGCCGCCGAGACCAAAAACGTGCTCGTCGTCAACACCTCCTCGATCTCCGGCAAGCACGGCGAGGCCTGGCTTTCCGTCTACTCCGCCGCCAAGCACGGCGTCGTCGGCTGGACCGAAGCCATGAACAAGGAGCTCGGCAAGGAGGGCATCAAGTCCACCGCCCTCTGCCCCGCCTTCGTCGACACGCCCATGACCGACTTCGTCAAGGGCCAGGTCCCCGCCGATGAGATGATCCGCCCCGAGGACATCGCCGAGTCCGTGCGCTTCCTTCTGCGCGTCTCCCCCGCCTGCGTCGTCCCCGAGCTGATGTTCGTGCGCCCCGGCGAGGCCCTCTAGCCGCGGCGGCGCTTTGATCTGACCGCGGGGAGCTTGGCGCTCGCCGGGCGCCCCGCGAGCAGGTCCACGCCGCCCACCGCCGTAACCGTCGCCGTGAAGCTCTCGCTTCCGAGCACGTTCGCCAGGCTTGCCCTGCGCCGCCCCGCCTTCGCGAACAGCGTCACCAGGCGCCCGTCGCTGCCCTTGATCCTGACCCTGTAGAGCCGCGCCCCCGACACCGCCCCCCAGCTGAGCAGCGCGCTGTTGCCGCGGCGCGCGAACCGCACATGATCCACACGGCCGGGCCGGAAGGCGCGCGGCGCGGTGTAGTGTCCGACCGTCAGCGTCTGCAGCGGGTTGCCCGCGCTCGCGATCACAGTCGCGTAGATCGCGCGACTGCGCCCAAGCGCCTGCGCCGGCGTGAAGCTGATGCTGCCGTGCGAGGCCGTCACCGTGCCGAGGCCGTGGATGCTGTCCTTGCCGCGTTCATAGAAGCGGACCTTGCTCCCCGGCGTGAGGTTCTTCGCGCGGTAGCTCAGCTTCCAGCGTCCGCTCCTGAGCTTGTGCACGCTCGCCTGCAGCGACGGTGGCGGCGCCACTTCTGCGACCTCGACCTTGCTGATCGGCGCCGACCCAGGCGCTCGGTGCAAGTGCCAGGTCCCGCCCGCAGGCGTCTTCACATAGACGATCACCTGGTGCGGGTCGCTCCCCAGCGCCGCGATGAACTGCGACCCCGACGTCACCACCTGCCCCGGGCTCGCCGGCGTCGTGAAGCTCTGCCCACCCGGGCCGCTGAGCGTCACCACCGGCGTGCCCGAGCTCGAGCTGATCCGCAGGTCGCGCCCCAGCGGGTTTGCTGCCACCGCGACCGTCGCATCGGGACCGCGCCTGCCCGCGCTCGCCAGGCCTGCCGCCACAGGCGCTGCGCGCAGCGATTCCGTTTCGCTTTCGTTCACGAAGCCGCCCGTGTGCTGCGTCATCGGGACCTGCCTGTAGGGCTTTAGATCGTCGTGGCAGTTGCCGCCGAAGAAGCCTTCCCCGCCCGGGCTTGAGGTGTCGAAGTCCCAGTAGCCGAGCGCCCCGAAGGGGCCCAGGTAACCGCAGCCCGCGATGAAGTGGTTGTTCACGAGCCCCGCCACTTCGCCTTCGATCACCCAGATCTTCGCGTGTATGCGGCCGTAGGCTTCCCACAGCCCCGTTTTCGCTTCGTCCCAGTAGCCGAGTTCCCCTTCAGCGCTCACCACGGGCTCTTTCGAGCCGAAAGGCACGCCGATTTTCAGCTGCAGCTGCGCGTCTGAGTAGCCGTCCGAGTAGACATCTGCCTCGAGCGTCGCGATTTCGTTGTCTTCGTACTTCAGCGTCCCCTTGCCGCCGAAGAACCCGAGCGCCGCTTCCGTCGCTTCCGCGTATTTGAAGGCCAGTTCGAGCTCCAGCACGCTCGCGATCTTCGCCCCCAGCACACCCCCGAACGTGATCGGTTCGACCCCCACCGAGGCGCCCATCTTGTTCAGCGAGATCCCCGGGTAGATCGGCACACCCGGCGGCGGCAGCGTTAGCGCGAGGCCCGCCGAGTGGAACTGCCCGTGTTGAAAAGACAGTTCCCCTTCCAGGCCCGGTTCTTCAAGCAGCCCAAACGTGATCGTCGCCTTCGCCTGCCACGTGTCGCGCCGTTCCGGATCGGGGTTGCCTGGGAAGTAGTAGACGAACGAGGCTTCCTTGACCTTGAAGATCGGCGCGAGGCTCGCTTCGGGAATCGTGAAGCGCAGCGAGCTCAGTTCGATCCCCGTTGACGTGCTCGTCAACAGCTCCAGTTCGCCCGTCGCCTGGAAGTTCACCGACTTCAGATCCAGCCCCACCTGCAGGTCGAAGACCGCCTGTCCTTTGCCCGTCAGGTACACCACCACCTGGCCTGTCAGCGGGAAGTTCCCCGGCAGCGTCGCGCACGCTTTCGTCGGCCCCGGCGGTGGGCAGCAGCCCACATCCTTGCTCCCCGGCTTACACGCGTGGCCGACCCCGAAGCTCAAGAGCGGCACCCCTTTGAGATTTTTCACGCGTTCTTCATCCGCCGCGTGCGCGCGCAGCTTGCTCGTCACTTTCACATTCAGCTTCGGCTGGTGTTCGTAGGCGGTCGCCAGCGTCAGCGGCTGGCTCTGCAGGTCATACCCCCCCAGCACCATGTCGCCGATCGGCGTGTTCGGCAGTTCGAAGCTCACCGGACTACCCGAGAGCTTGTATTCCGTCCCCACCCCGAGATGGCGCTTGCTGTCGATCCGCCAGAGCCCATAGCCACCGCCCTTCGGCACCATCACCATGCCGTTCAGACCCAGCTGGCGGCTCTGGATCACATAGCCCCCGCCCGGCGCTTTCTGGATGCATTCCGCCGAGAGCTGCACGTTCAGCACTTCGAAGACGCTTTCGCAGGGCCCTTCGCCCCCGTCTGCCGCCGGCGGCAACGTCAGCCCTGAGATCACCACGCCCAGTCGTGAGCTCGAGCTTTCGCCATTAGAGTTCGTGACCGTCAGCCCGATCATGTGCGTGCCGTTCGTGAGGATCGTGCGCGCCGTCGGGTTCGAGCCCGTGCTCGTGTCCGTCTTGCCATCGCCGTTGAAGTCCCACTCGTAGGAGATGATCTGCCCGCTGCCCGGCGAGGAGCCCGCGCCGCTGAGCGTTACCGGCTGGCCTGAGTGCGGGCTGGGCGTCACCTGCGAGAGCACCGCCACGGGAGGCACTGGCGGGACCGGCGGCGGGGCCTGTGTCGTCGAGGACGTGCTCGTCGTCGGGACTTCTTCTTCGGGCGGGATCGGGAAGGCGAGGTTGTCGATCGCGATTTCCCCGGCTGCGATCGCTTCCTTCGTCCTCACCAGGAAGAAGCCCGCCTGCGCCGCGCCAGTGCTCAACTTGATCTGCGTCCAGCCTTCGCTGCTTGCTGATCCTTTCCCTACCCCGATCTGTTTGCCAGACGGTTCATATGCGATCAGTTCCATCGATATCGGCGGCACCCCGATCGAGAGGTCGCGCACGTAGAGCGAGAGCTGGCCCGCGGGGTGCTTCAGCAACTGGCCGAAGGTCCCGTGGAACATCGAGCCGGGGGCCACACAGGCCGGGAGCAGCGCGTACTTCGGCGGGGATGGTGGCTGCAACGCCGCATCTTCCTTGACAGTTGGCGGGCCACAATCGCCCTGTCCAGGTGAGGGCGCCCCGAGTTCTTTGCTCGAGCCCAGCTTCAGCCCCACCCCTTCGTACTGGCCCTTGACGAGCGTTTCCGCCGCCAGGCCGTCGAAGTTCACCGTCGTTTCCGCCGCGCTCGCGGACTCAGCCCCAGCCAGTGCCAGTAGCAGCAGCACGCCGAGCAGAATCTTCAGCTTGACCCCCACCGCCCGGGAAAGATACACCCCTCAGATCCTGGATCCGAACAACCGTCCAACCCTCGGACTCGGCTCAGGCCAGCGTTGCGACCGGCGAGGCACGCCTTGGCTCGGCCTGCGGGGCCTCATTGTCTCCCCTAAACCTCACCAGTGAGGGACGACGCAGGCGCCGTGCCACGATCTCGCCGCGCGGGTCTGCCTCGCGACGCAGCGTGCCTTGGGCGCGCCGGCGGCGGCCGATCAGCTCGCGGTGCTCGCCGATCGCCGCGTCCAGCTCCGAGCCCGTGCTCCGCAGCAGGCTGTCTTCGAGCTGGGCGATGAGGATCGAACGCTCGCGGGTGCTCGCCGCGCGCGACTTGCCCTGCGCGCGCGTGAAGCGGTCCCAGGACTTCGCGAACGACGAGGAAGTCGGTGCGCCCGCCGCGGCGGTGCGCGGCGAGCATCGGGCACACGCCGCCCAGCTCGTCGACGTAGGCGCCGACGATGATCCGCTCGTTCTCGCGTGACTCCCTCGAGCATCGCCTCGCGCGTGGCCACCGGCAGGCAGTCGATCGCCAGGCGCAGGCGCTCGATCGGGCTGCTGGGGTGGCGGGCGTGCTTTCGCATAGGCTGTGCCCCGCCGCCGAGGCGGTCTGCGGCGTCGCGGCGGTACGCTGCCAAGCCTAGGTCACGCGCTTCTCTCGCCGGCAACGAATTCCCTCCAGCTGAAAGGAAACTTGCACATGAAGCTCGGCGTCCACATCGGCTACTGGGGCCTCGGCCTCACCTCCGAGGACCAGCTGCACGATCGTCCAGGAGGCCGAGCGGCTCGGCTACGACTCCGTCTGGGCCGCCGAGGCCTACGGCTCCGACACCGCCACCGTGCTCGGCTGGCTCGCCGGGCAGACCTCGCAAGATCCGGCTCGGCTCGGGCATCTTCCAGATGCCCGCCCGCTCCGCCGCGATGACCGCGATGACCGCCGCCACGATCGACCAGCTCTCGGACGGGCGCATGATCTTCGGCATCGGCTCCTCCGGGCCCGCAGGTCGCCGAGGGCTGGCACGGGCAGCGCTTCGCCAAGCAGCTGCAGCGCACGCGCGAGTACGTCGCGGTGGTGCGCATGGCGCTCGCGCGCGAGCGCGTCGAGTTCCACGGCGAGACGCTCGAGCTGCCGCTGCCCGACGGCCCCGGCAAGGCGCTGAAGCTCACGATCTCCCCCGTCCAGGAGCGCATCCCCATCTACCTCGCGGCGATCGGCCCCAAGAACACCGCGCTCGCCGGCGAGATCGCCGACGGCTGGATCCCCACGCTGTTCTCCCCCGAGCACGTCTCCGAGCTGCGGCCGCTGCTCGCAGGAAGGCGCCGAGCGCTCCGGCAAATCGCTCGACGACTTCGACATCGCCCCGACCGTCAGCCTGTGCATCACCGACGACCTCGAGGCCGGCGCGCAACACGATGCGGCCCTTCATCGCCCTCTACGTCGGCGGCATGGGCTCGCGCAAGCAGAACTTCTACAACCAGCTCGTCAGCCGCTACGGCTACGAGGACGAGGCCAAGACGATCCAGGACCTGTACCTCGAAGGCAAGCGCGAGGAGGCCATGGCCGCGATCCCCGACGAGCTGATCGACACCGTCTCGCTGTGCGGGCCCAAGCGACGTCGTGCGCGAGCGGCTCGCCGTCTACCGCGACGCCGGCGTCGGCACGCTCGGCGTGACGCCCACCGCGTTCACCGCCGCCCGAGCGCCTCGAGCAGCTGCGGCTGCTCGCCGAGCTCGCCGCCTGAGCGCGCGGCGTGAGCGCCGCAGCGCGGCCGCCGCTGCGGCTGCTGCTGGGCGCCTTCGGCGACCCCGGCCACGCGTTCCCGATGATCGCCCTCGGCCGCGCGCTCGCCGCGCGCGGGCACGACGTGACGCTGCAGACCTGGCGCGCTGGCAGCAGCACGTCGAGGCCGAGGGCATGGCCTTTGCGCCGGCGCCCGAGTACCAGGTGTTCCCCTCCGGGCCCGAGCCGCTCGACTTCTACGAGGCCGTCGTCCACGCCACGCGCGACACGCTGCCGCTCGTGCGCGAGCTGCAGCCCGACGTCGTCGTCGCCGACATCCTCACGCTCGCCCCCGCGCTCGCCGCCGAGATCGAGCGTGCGCCCTGGCGCCACGCTGATCCCCCACGTCTACCCGCACGGCGAGCCCGACTTCCCGATCTACTCGCTCGGCGCGCGCCTGCCGCGCACGGCGCGCCGGGCGCGCTGTTCTGGCGCGCGCGCGCAGCGCCCGGTCGACCGCGGCCTCGAGCGCGGCCGCCGTCGAGCTCAACGACACCCGCGCGCGCGCTCGGCCTGCCGCGCGCTCGAGCACGTCCACGGCGGCATCAGCCGCGAGCTCGCGCTCGTCGCCACCTTCCCGCAGCTCGAGTACCCCCGCGCCTGGCCCGAGCACGTGCACGTCGTCGGCCCGCTCATGTGGGAGCCGCCCGCCGAGCGACGTCGAGCTCAGCCGCTCTCGGGCGATGCAGCCGCTCGTGCTCGTCGCTCCCTCCACCGCGCAGGACGCCGAGCACCGGCTGCTGCGCGCCGCGCTGCGCGGGCTCGGCGCGACGCGCCGGTGCGCGTGCTCGCCACCTGGAACCGGCGGCTGCCGCCGCGGCCGCTGCCGGTGCCCGACGAACGCGCGCGTCGTCGACTGGGTCTCCTACTCGCGGACCATGCCGCTGCTGCGACGTCGTCGTCTGCCACGCCGGCCACGGCACGCTCGTGCGCGCGCTCGCCTGCGGCTGCGCCGTCGTTGCCTGCCCCGCCGTCGGCGACATGAACGAGAACGCCGCGCGCCTCGACTGGGCCGGCGCCGGCGTGCGCCTGCCGCGGCGCTTCGTCTCGCCGCGACCGTTGCGGCTGGCCGTTGAACGCGCGCTCGGGCGAGCCGTCGATCCGGGCGCGGGCGCGCGAGCTCGGTGCGTGGGCTGAGGGGCATGACGCGGGCGCTCGGGCTGCTGAGCTCATTGAGGGGCTCGGTTAGCGACAGGCGCTATGGTCCGCGCCAGAGCGTGACGCCTGCGCCAGCAGCGAATGAGCGCGACATGTCCGCCGCTCAGACTGATGGAGCGGCACGCGAGTCGGCGCGCGCGATCGTCGCGCGCAGCGCCGAGCAGGCCGCGGCCTTCGCGGAGCGGACCGGCGATAAGCCCTGCCTCGCGACTGTGCTCGTGGGCGAGGACCCGCGGCTCGGTGCACCGCGTACGTGAAAATGAAGCGGGGTCGCTGCGAGCAGGCCGGCATCGCCTCGCGCCACACGCCGCTGCCCGAGGAGACCACCACCTGCCGAGCTGGTCGAGATCATCGCGGCGCTTTCGGCCGATCCCGGCGTGCACGGCATCTGCTCCAGCATCGCCGTGCCCGCGCACATCGACGAGCGCGCAGCCTTCGAGGCGATCGCGCCCGCGAAGGACGTCGATGGCGTCACCATGCACTCCTTTGCCGCGATGGCCTTTGACGAGCCCGGCTTGCTCTCCTGCACGCCCGGCGGGATCGATGCGCCTGCTCGACGCCTACGACTTCGACCCGCGTGGGAAGCACGCTGTCGTCCTGGGGCGCAGCCCGATCCTCGGCAAGCCGATCGGGATGCTTCTGCTCGCGCGCGATGCGACCGGCAGCTTACTGCCACTCGCGCACGACCGAGCTTGCCCGCGAATCGTTCGCAGCGGCGACATCGTGATTGCCGCCGTCGGAAAACCCGAGTTCGTGCGTGCGGGAGTCGGCTGCAGCCCGGCGCGGTCGTCCTCGACGCCGGTTACAACGACGGGAATGTTGGCGACGTCGCCTTTGAGGAGGCGGTGCACGCATGCCGCCCTGATCACGCCTGTGCCCGGTGGTCGTCGGGGCCGATGACGATCGCGCTGCTGCTTGAGCAGACCGTTCGGGCTGCGGACGAGCAGAATCCCTAGCGGCGGAGCGCTACCCCTCCATCAGGATTCTGATCGTCTCCGGACGAACGCCGTCGAACTTCATGGCCGTCGGCGCCTGCCTCGGACTCGAGGCATCGCCTGCCAGACCGCGCATGTCTGGGATCTCCGCGACCAAGCCAACATGGTTCGAGCCACTCCTCGCCGCGGAACGTGCGCGCCGTGATCCCGCGGGTGCCCAAACAGTTCCTCGCGCTTCGGTGAGATCGAGCCAATGGTCGACGTCGTCAACGTCGTGCAGCACAATCACGGTCGGCATCGCGCCTCGTCTTGTCGCAGCGGAGCTGCAGGGTTGGCTGTGTGCCCGGCGAGGCCAGATCTAGTCGAACGAGCTCCGGGGGTGGGACTCGAACCCACAACCTCTCGGTTAACAGCCGATTACTCTGCCAATTGAGCTACCCCGGACCGTGGCAATCGCTCAGGTCGGTGACCGGGGAGCCTCCGCGCCAGCCGGCACGGACGCCGTGCCGTCCTCGACCTCAGCATGGCAATTAGAGCACAGAAGCACGCACTTCTGCGCCTCGGCACGGAGCGTTTCGAGCGAGAGCGCGACGCCGCTTGCGCTCAATCCCAAACGCTTCTGCGTCGGGTCCACGTGGTGGAACTGCAGCGCCGCATGTTGCGGTCGTAGCCGCACACGCGCAGGCACCTCCGGCCTCCTGCACGAGGATCGCCTTGACCTTGCGCCGGCGCCGCGTGACCGCCTCTGCGCGGCACCGCTGCAGCGATAGCAGCCACGCCCGTCGAGCCGAACGTCGGTCTCGCCGTGATGGCGACAGGACATCGTGAGCACAGCCAAGCCAGCGTACCTAGCTGCACGAGCCGTCGCGATTGCCCGTCGGCCCCGCGCGTTCCTCGTCTTCAGGCCGTACCTCGCCAGCCAATGCCGGACGGTCGTCTTGCTGCGATCCACCGCTCAGCGCGATCTCCGCGATCGAGAGCGCCCGCGTCCACCAGCTGTCTCAAGCTGCTCCTCGCTCAGGCCGCCCCTTGCGCTGCATGCTCGTCGCGGTGCGCGGCCGTCAGACCGTGCTTCTGCGACCCAGTACGCCACCGTCGACTTCGTGGCGGCCGAACCGCCGCCCGATCGTCGGCCAGCGACAGGCCCTCGGCCAGATACTGCTCCAAGCGATGCCGCGATCCATGCACCCTGATTGTCCGTCAGCGCTTGGGACGAAACGCTCGAACGGATCGCGACGGCGTCCGTCGCTCACCGGCGCTCCAGCCCTACCCCGCTCCCCGTCTCCTCCAGCACCCGCCGTAGGCCCGGTCGAACTCGCGCTTGACCTCCGCCTGCGCGGTGGCCAGCGCGCTGACGTCGCCGCCCTCGCGCCCCGCGCCCGCTGGATCTCGCGTTCGAGGCGGGCGAGCTCGAGCTGCAGGCGCTGCACCTCGAGCATCGCCGGTCGGCTCTCCCGCCCGCCTCCACGACCAGCTCCGCCAGCAGGCCCTTGAGCTGCGGGTCCTCCTCGAGCGCGGCGTCATCGCCCGGGCGCGTCGGCCATCGGCTCGCGCAGGTCTCCCTCGCGCAGCTGCTTGGCCGCGCGACGCAGCAGCTCGCTCGAGAAGTGCTCGTCCAGCTCGAGGCTCGCCAGCGCCTCGCGCGCCCTCCTCGGGCGAGGCGATGCACAGCGCCAGGAACGCCCGCTCGGTGTCCTCGCGGCGCGTCAGCTCCGTCGGGCGCGCCACCCGCTGGCGACGCCTGACCGCTCATCGCCCTGCGAGCTCCCGGTGCCCCGGGCCGCACCCTGGCGTCGAGCCGGACGCCGCGCGCGCCCCCGCTACCGCCTGCGGCGAGCAGCGTCTCGGCCAGGCTCTCGGGCAGCGCCAGGCGGCCCGAGACCATCCGCGTCAGCTCCATCCGCATCGCGCTCGGCGGCAGCGTCGCGAACACCGGCCGCAGCTCCTCGATGCATGCGGTCGCGCCCCTCCGGGCTCGAGTCATCGCCGCCTGCCAGCACCCGCTCGACGCGGAAGCGCACGAACGGCACCGACCTGCCCGACGCGCTCGCTGCATCGCCTCCGGCCCCTCGCGCTGGATCAGCTCCGCCGGGTCGGCGCCCGCCGGCAGCGGCACCACGCGCAGCTCGAGCTTGCGCTTCGCCGCCAGCGTCGACGCCCGCAGCATCGCCTCCTGCCCCGCGCTGTCCGCGTCGAGCGCGAGCAGCACCGTCTGCGCCATCCGCGCCAGCTCGCCCACCTGCTCGCCGGTCAGCGCCGTGCCCATCAGCCCCACCGCGTTGCGCATCCCCGCCTGGTGCAGCGCGATCACGTCCGTGTAGCCCTCGCACAGGATCACCTCGCCCGCCCGCGCCGCGTGCGCGCGCGCGAGGTCCGCGCCATACAGGTGCAGGCCCTTGTGGTAGACTCGTTGTCGGAGGTGTTCAGGTACTTCGGCCGCTGGTCCTCGCGCATCGCCCGCGCGCCGAAGCCGAGCACCCGCCCGCGGATGTCGGCAAGCGGGAACATGATCCGCGAGCGGAAGCGGTCGTAGAGCTGCCCGTTCTGCTTGCGAGCGCTGCGCCAGGCCCGTCGTCGTACAGCTCCTGCTCTGAGAAGCCGCCGCGGCGCGAGGCCAGCAGCACCCGGTCCCACGCGCTCGGCGCGTAGCCGACGCGGAACTCCCGCAGGATCTCCTCCCCCAGGCCCCGCTCCTGCAGGTACTCCCGCGCGCGCTCGGCCTCCTCGGACTCCCACAGGTAGCGCTCGTAGTAGGCGCCGTGCGCGTCAGCAGCTCGAGCAGCCGCTCGCGGCGCTTGCGCCGCTCGGCCTCGCGCGGGTCCTCCTCCTCGCGCTGCAGCTCCACCCCGTAGCGTTCCGCCAGCAGCTCGAGCGCCCCCTTGAAGTCCACGCCCCTCGGTCTCCTGCACGAACGTGAACACGTCGCCCGAGGCCTGGCAGCCGAAGCAGTAGTAGACCTTCTGCGCCGGGTCGATCCCGAACGACGGCGTGCGCTCGTCGTGGAACGGGCACAGGCCCTCGTAGCGCGCCGGGCCCGCGCGGCGCAGCTCGGTGCGCGCCGAGACCAGCTCGAGGAAGTCGACCGCGTCGCGCACGCGGTCCTTGGACTCGCTCGTGTAGAGCGCCACGGCGGCAACGCTAGCGGGCGAACGCCTGCGGCACCTGGAGCTCGGTGTACGCCCGGATGCAGTACCGGTCGGTCATCCCCGCCAGGTAGTCGGTGACCGCGCTGCGCGAGCTCCTCCTCGCCGAGCGCACGCCGTCGCCCCGCCGCGCTCGCGGCAGCAGCTCGGGGTGCTCGCACGTAGTGCTCGAACAGCCGCCGCAGCACCGCCGCGATCTTCGCGTGCTCGGCGCGCACCGCCGGGCCGAGGTAGACCCGCTCGAACATGAACTCGCGCAGCTCGCCCATCGCCGGCCCCGCCTCGCGGCCCCTGCACGATGTCCCCCGCCCGCTCGGAGTGCTCGACCATGTCGTGCACGAGCGCGTCGATCCGCGCCGAGCCGCTGTGCCCCAGCACCGCGATCGGCTCGCGCGGGCAGCTCCTCCTCGCGCAGCAGCCCCGCCCGCACCGCGTCGTCGATGTCGTGGTTGATGTAGGCCACGCGGTCGATCACCCGCACGATCCGCCCCTCGAGCGTCTGCGGCAGGCGGCGCGCGGCTGGAGTGGCGCGCGATCCCGTCGCGCACCTGCTCGGTCAGGTTCAGGCCCGCGCCCGTCGCGCTCGAGATGCTCGACGATCCGCAGCGAGTGCTCGTAGTGGCGGAAGTCCGCGCCCGAAGCGCTCTTTCAGGCACGCGTCGAGCACCTCCTCGCCGATGTGCCCGAACGGCGGGTGGCCGAGGTCGTGGCCCAGCCCGATCGCCTCCACCAGGTCCTCGTTCAGCCGCAGCGCCCGCGCCACCGTGCGCGAGATCGTCGTCACCTCCAGCGTGTGCGTAGCCGCGTGCGGTAGTGGTCGCCGCGCGGCGCCACGAACACCTGCGTCTTGTGCGTCAGGCGGCGAAACGCCTTGCTGTGCACGATCCGGTCGCGGTCGCGCTGGAACGGCGTGCGCAGCGAGCAGTCCTCCTCCGCGTGCGCCCGCAGCGCCGGGTAGGAGCGCGCCGCCAGCGGCGAGAGCAGCTGCTCCTCCTGCTCGCGCACGCGCGCGCGCGAACGCCGCCGCCACCGATCCTGCTCGCTCGGCGATGCTCACCCCTCGATTCTGCGCACCGGCCGCGGCCTGCGGCCGCGGCTCAGTCGCTCGCGATGCCAGTCGTTGCGGCAGCGTCAGCCGTTGCGACCCAGTGACTCCACTTCGATCTGCGCCCGGATCCTCGTCGTACACCGGCGCGCCGCCCGCCCGGCGCGGGCAGCTCAGCCACCGCCGCGGCGTCGATCCGCAGATCGACCCCGTGCTCGTGCAGCGACGCGACGTCCGCCGCCTCGACGAAGCGACGGCCGCCGGCCGTGGTGATCACGAGGCCGTGGAAGATGTCCTTCTCGGGCGCGGCGACCACGTGGTGGACGGTGCCGACCTGCTCGCCGTCGCTGCGCAGAGCACCGGCACGCCCTCTCGAGCACCCTGTAGGCGATCGGCAGTCCCTCGTCCATCGGCCGCCACGATACCGCGCGCGCGGCTCAGCGCCGCGCGCGCCGCCGCCGGCATCAGCCGCAGGTGCGCATGGTGCTCGAGCGTCGCCGCGATCGCCCGCTCGACCTGCCCGCAGCGCCGCTCGCCCGCCTCGCGGCGCCTCGCGTCAGCGGCTGCGCCAGCGCCTCGGTCATGAAGCTCGTAGGCCTCCTCGCCCAGCGGGAACGAGCCCGCCTCGCAGGCCGCGCACACCACCCCGCCCGCCGCCCCCGAGAAGCCCACCAGGTGCTCGCGCTCGCCGCAGCTCGCACACGCGCCGAGCTGCGGCGCGAGGCCCGCCGCGAGCAGCAGCTTCAGGCGGAACGCCAGCGCCCCCGCCCAGCCCGCTGCGGCGGCGCCCGGCGCCGCCTGCCTGCTCGTCGAGCAGCGCGAGCTGGCGGCACAGCAGGTTGAACACCCCCGGATGCGGCTCGGAGGTCTCGAACAGCCGGCCCACCGCGTCGCACGCGCGCGCCGCCGCGTCGAGCGCGCGCGCGTCGCCGCGCAGGCGCGCATAGCCGTCGACCGTCTGCGCGCCCGTCACCGTCAGCAGCTCGCTGCGGCCCTCGTGCAGCTCGATGTGCAGGCGGAAGAACGGCTCCAGGCGCCCGCCGAAGCGGCTGCGCGCGCGGCGCACGCCCTTCGCGATCGCGCTCACCCGCCCCCGTGCCGGCGTGTACAGGTGCAGGATGCGGTCGGCCTCGCCGTAGCGCATCGAGCGCAGCACCACCGCCTCGGTCTTGACCGGCCCGGCCATTCAGATCGAGTCTAGGGCCGCACCTCGGAGGCGGCGTGCCGGGCATCGCGCGGGCCCTCAGCAACGCGACCCTCCTTGCTATACTTTATGAAGTAATGAGCGAGGTCAAGCGTTTATACCACCGATCCGTGCTCCTTCTGCGCACGCGTGAAGGGCTGCTGAGCTCCCGCGGCGTGGAGTTCGAGGAGATCAACCTCTCCAAGGACCCCGCCGGGCGCGCTCGAGCTGGCCCAGCGGACGGGCATGATGACCTTCCCCCAGGTGCTCGTCGACGGCGAGCTGCTCGGCGGCTTCACCGAGGTGCAGGCCGCCGACGAGAGACGGCCGCCTGGACGAGCTCGCTCGCCGCCTGACGCCGCGCGGCGCGGCCGCGGCTGGCAGCTCTCGCACACGTAGGTCCCGCGCCCCGCCACGACCATCTTCACGATCGTGCTCCCGCAGCGCCCGCACGGCTCGCCCTCGCGCAGGTGCACGAGGAACTGGTCCTGGAAGGAGCCCCGCACCCCGTCGACGTGGCGGAAGTCGTCGATCGTCGCCCCGCGCGCGTCGATCCCGGCGCTGCAGCGCCTCGATCACCGTCTCGCGCAGCCGCTCGTACTGCGCGAGCGTCAGCGTCCCGGCCGGGCGCAGCGGATGGATGCCGGCCCGGAACAGCGCCTCGTCGGCGTAGATGTTGCCCACGCCCGCGATCCTGCGCTGGTCGAGCAGCAGCGCCTTGATCGGCGCCGTGCGGCCCTCGCACGAGCTCGCGCAGGTGCTCGGCGGTGAAGCCCTCGTCGAACGGCTCCAGGCCGAGCCGCGCGGCGAAGAACGCCTCGAGCGCCTGCTGAGCCGAGCAGCAGCTCGCCGGTGCCGAAGCGGCGCGGGTCGACGATCGCCAGGCGCCTGCCGCTTGCGCTCGCCCCGCGCGGCGGCCCGAGCTCGATCCGCACCCGCGTGTGCGCCGGCTCGGGGTCGGGATCGGCCAGCACCGCGCCGGTCATGCGCAGGTGCTGGGCGAGGTGCACGTCGCCCTCGAAGCTCCACAGCAGGTACTTGCCGCGCCGCCCGAGCGCTCGACGCGCCGGCCCTCGAGCGCGTCGCTCGAGCTCCTGCGGGCGCGAGCGGGCGCGACCAGCGCGGGTCGAGGATCTCGATCCGCTCGCAGCCGCCGGCCCTCCACCAGCGGCGCGAGCTGGCGCCTGATCGTCTCGACCTCGGGCAGCTCGGGCATCGCCTCAGCTTATGAACGAGCTCGCCCGGAAGCCCGCCCGGCTGCTCGCCCGTCAGCCAGCCGAGCACGCTCGCGCCGACGTCGGCGAGCGGCCCGTCGTGGCGGCCTGCCCCGTGGCTGCGCGCCCGCGCTGACGCGTCGAGCATCGCGCCCGGTGAGCGCCAGCAGCGGCGCGTACTCGCGCGTGTGGTCGGTGCCCGGGTGCGGCGGGGTCGACGCCGTGATCGGCGGTCACGATCAGCAGATCGTCCTCGCGCAGGCGCGCCGAGCATGCCCGCCACGCGCGCGTCGATCTCGTCGCAGCGCCCGCGCGAAGCCGGCCACGTCCTTGCGGTGGCCGTAGACCTGGTCGGTCTCGATCAGGTTCGACGAACACGAGCCCGCGCGTCCAGCTCGGTCGAGCAGCGCCGCGACGCTCGCGAGCGCCTGCGCGTTGGTCGCGCCCGGGTGGCTGTGCGAGTCACGCCGACGCCCGCGAACAGGTCGCTGATCTTGCCCACGCCGTGCACCGGCACGCCGGCGCTCTGTAGCTCCTGCAGGTAGCTGCGCCCCGGCGGCGCAAGCGCGAAGTCGCGCCGGCCCGGCGTGCGCTCGAAGGCGCCCGGCTCGCACCGGTGAACGGCCGCGCGATCACCCGCCCCACCGCGTGCTCGCCCGCCATCACTCGCGCGCGCCGCCTCGCAGGCGCGGTAGAGCTCCGCCGGCGGGCACGCCGCTCGACGTGCGCGGCCAGCTGCAGCACCGAGTCCTGCGAGGTGTAGAGGATCAGCGCGCCCGTGCGCAGGTGCTCGGCGCCGAACTCCTCGATCGCGGCGAGGCCGTTGTCGGGGCGGTTGCAGATCACCTCGTGGCCCATCGCCGCCACGAGCCGCGCGATCAGCTCCGGCGGGAAGCCCGCGGGTAGGTGGGCAGCGGCTGCTGCGAGCGTCACGCCCATCAGCTCCCAGTGGCCGCTGATCGAGTCCTTGCCCGGCCCGAGCGGGTGCAGGCGGCCGTGGATCGCCGGGTCCGCGGCCGGCGCGACGCCCGCGAGCGGGCAGTGATCGAGCCGAGCCCGAGCGCTGCCGAGCGCGGGCAGCTCGAGGCCGCCGACCGCCTCGGCGAGGTGCGCGAGCGTGTTCGTGCCCTCATCGCCGTAGGCGGCCGCGTCCGGCAGCGCGCCCACGCCGCAGGCGTCGACCACGAGCACGACCGCTCGCCGGGCTCCGCTCGGCGCTCATGCCGGAGTGTCTACCCGGCAGTGCGCGGCCCGCGGGTGCGCGCTGAAGTAGGCGTCCTTCAGGCGCTCGGCCGACAGGTGCGTGTAGACCTGGGTCGTCGCGAGGTCGGCGTGGCCGAGCATCTCCTGCAGCGAGCGCAGGTCGCAGCCGCCGGCCAGCAGGTGCGTGGCGAAGGTGTGGCGCAGCGTGTGCGGGCTCATCCGCTCCTCGAGGCCCGCCCGGCGCGCGTGGCCCTGGACGATCTTGTAGAGCCCCTGGCGGGTCAGCGCCGCCGCCGCGGCGGTTGACGAACAGCGCGCGGCTGGGCGCTGTCGCCGAGCAGCTCCGGGCGGCCCGCTGCGGCAGTAGACGCGCGAGCGCCGCCAGCGCCTCGCGGCCGACCGGCACGATGCGCTCCTTCGAGCCCTTGCCGCGCGCGCGCAGCAGCCCCTCCTCGAGGTCGACGTCGCCCAGCTCGAGGCCCACCGCCTCCGAGGCGCGCAGGCCGCAGGCGTACATCACCTCGAGCAGCGCGCGGTCGCGCAGCGCGAGCGGGCTCGGCCCCGCGGGGCTGCGCGAGCAGCCGGCCGACCTCCTCGCGCGAGAGCACGCGCGGCAGCCGCTGGGGCTTGCGCGGCCCGCGCAGGTCGGCCGTCGGGTCGTGCTCGATCAGCCCCTCGCGGCGCAGGTGGCGGTAGAAGGAGCGCAGGCAGGCCACCTTGCGCGCGAGCGTCGTGGCCGCCACCGGCGGGCGCTCCTCGTCGCCCTCGGCGAGCTCGGCGAGGAACGCCGCCAGGTCGCCGTGACGCGCTGCCTCCGCGCGTCGAGCCCGTGCCGGTCGAGGAACGCGCGCGAACTGCAGCAGGTCCGAGCGGTAGGCCTCGAGCGTGTTGCGCGACAGCCCGCGCTCGAGCTCGAGGTAGGCGAGGAAGTCGAGCGATCAGCCGCTCGACGACCGCGCCCGCGCTCGCGCGGACGGTCGGCGTGCGATCTCGGCGGCGGCGTCATCGCTCACGAGCTTCGCCTCGGCGGCCGCCGCCTCCTTGGGGTGCAATCAGGCGTTCAGGCGCCGCGCGCAGCCACATCAGGCGCGATCAGCGTCTTCGCGTCGCGGCACTCGGCGATCGCGTCGTCGAGCTCGGCGAGCGGCCAGCGCACGATCTCGATGCGCTCGTTCTCGCTCGCTGTCGGCGCTCGCCTCGTGACAGCTCGGTGGCGCGCGAACAGGTGCACGCGCTCGTCGGTGAAGCCGGCGCCCGTGTAGTAGCTGAGGATCGGCTCCCAGCGGTCGCGCGCCGCGCCCGATCTCCTCGGCGAGCTCGCGCTGGGCGGCCTGCAGCGGCTCCTCGCCCTCCACGTCGAGCCGCCCCGCCGGGATCTCCAGCAGGTCGGGCTCGCCGACCGCCTCGCGCGGCTGGCGCACGAGCCACACGTCGCTCGCTCGTCGTAGGCCAGGATGCCACCGCGCCCGTGGTGGCGGACGATCTCGCGCGTGACCTCCTCGCCGTCGGCGTGGCGGAAGCGCTCGATGCGCACGTCGACCAGGCGGCCCGTCGTAGACGGTCTCGCCGCCGAGCGCGCTCGAACGCGCACGCGGCGAGCCTCGAGCCGCTCGCTCACGCTGTCGCCTCTCCGCCGGAGTCCGCCCGACTCGCTCTGCCGCTGCAAGCTCGGCGAGCGCCGTGCCACCCGGCGAGCGCCGCGCCGAAGAACAGCGGGTCCTCGGCGAGGCGCGCGCCCCATCGTCTCGCTCGGCAGCCCGCTGGCCGCGTAGGCGGGCAGGTCGACCGCCGCGCGGCGCCAGTCGTGGCGGGTGATCCGCACCGGGCGCTCGACGTCGAGCGCGAGCGCGGGACGGCGCGCGGCTCGCGCCGCCGAAGACCGCCCCCAGGCCCGCGCGCAGGTCGGCGCCGACCGGCGAGCGCATGCCCGCCGGCAGCGCCACCGTGACCGGCTCGAGCAGCAGGTCGAGCACGGTCAGCGTGTGGTGGGAGATGCCGCGGTGGCGCTCGCGCTGTCGCTCGAGGACATGCGCGCGACGAGCAGCGTCGGGCAGCCGAGCGCGAGCGCCACGTGGGCGGAGTCGAGCGCCGCCATGCCGCCGTGCCCGAGCGCCGAGCTCGAGCCGACGATCCCCGGGCCCGGGCCCGCACACGGCCGCGTCCCAGCCGAGCGTCGCGCAGGCCGTGGTGGAGGGCGCCCGCGGTCGTGATCGCCTCGCCCTCGCCGCCGAAGGCCGCGCCGGCGGTGAGGTGGCCCGGCGAGCAGCCCGCGCTCGCGCAGCGTCGCGCACCGTGCGCGAGTGCCCGCCCGGGCAGCGCGCCGCCCTCGGTCTGCACGTAGCCGAGCCGCGCGCCCGGGCGCGCCTGGCGAAGGCCCAGGCCACCGCCGCGAGCTGGCCGTGCAGCGCGAGCACCGCCACGGGCCGCTCGAGCGGGCAGCTCCAGGCTGCTCGTCCTCGACCGGCGTCGACCGCGTGCTGCAGGCTCGTGTAGTTGAGCTTCATCACGTTGCGCGCCCGGCGCACCGGCGCTCTCGAGGCCGCGCGTGAGGTTGACGTGCACGATGTCGAAGCCGCCCGAGCCGAGCCCGAGGTCGAGCGCCTCGACGTTGACGATCACCTCGTCCCCGACCTCGCGAGCGCCGACAAGCGCCGATGTCGGCGATCGCTCGGCGCCGCGGCGATGCTCGCCTGTGCGCCCTCAGCGAGCTCGACCACGCAGCCGCTGCTCGCGCCGCGAGCGACCCGCCCGCCGTTGCGGCGGCAGGAGCGCTCGACTCTCGACGACCGTCGCGCGGCGCAGCTTCAGCATCGGCGCGGCAAGCTACCGCGCCCGCGGCGGGCGCGAGCGCCGCGGCCTCGTCGAGCAGGGCGAGCGCGACGTCGAGCATCTCCTCGAGCGCAGCCACGCTGACCCGCTCGCCGGGCTCGTGGTTGCGCTCGGTGCCGTTGGCGAGGTTCACCGTCTGAAAGCCGCTTGCGATCAGCGCGTTCGCGTCCGAGCCGCCGCCGCTTGAGATCCGCACGGGCTCGTGCCCGCACGCGCGCAGCGCCGCCTCGCGCCGACCCGCACCGCGGGCGCCGCGGGCGACAGGCGGTAGCCGGCGAAGCGTGCGCTCGCACGCTCACGTCCACGTCGCAGTCGCAGTCCGGGCAGGTTCGCCGCCTCGTGGATGCGGTCGACGATCTCCGCGACGAGCGTCTCGGCGCGCTCGCTCGTCGAGCGCCGCGCACCTCGGCCACGCAGCGTGCAGCGTTCGGGCACCACGTTGATCGCGCGTGCCGCCCGCGATCGTGCCGACGTTGACCGTCGTCTCCTCGTCCAGCCGCCCGTGGCGCATCGAGGCGATCGCGCGCGCTGCCGCGAGGATCGCGCTGCGGCCGTCCTCGGGGCGGATGCCCGCGTGCGCGGCCGCGCCGCGGAAGTCGGCCTCGAGGCGGAAGTGGCGTGGGCGAGTCGCATCGATCACCTCGCCGATCGGCGAGGCGTGGTCGAAGACGTAGCCGAAGTCGCTGCGCAAGCGCGCGGCGTCGAACGCGCGCGCGCCGGCCAGCGCGATCTCCTCGCCGACCGTGAACAGCAGCTCGACGTCGACCGGCGCGCCCTCGCTGGCAGACGTGGCGGGCGAGCGCGAGCAGCACCGCGACCGCCGCCTTGTTGTCGGCGCCGAGGATGCCCTCGTTGGCGTTCTCCCAGAAGCCGTCGCGCAGCACCGGCTCGACCGGGGCCTGCAGCGGCACCGTGTCGAGGTGGGCGCACAGCAGCACCGAGCGCGCGCGGGCCCTCCTCGCCGAGCTCGGGCCGGCGCCGGCGATGCGCGCGAGCAGGTTGCCGCAGTCGGAGCCCGTCGCGCTGCGCCCGCGTCGTCCTCGCGGACCGTCAGCCCCGAGCGCGCGCAGCTCGGCGATCACGCGCTCGGCGCAGCGCCGCTCGCTGCCGCGAGGGGCTCTCGATCGCGGCACAGCTCGGCGAAGGTGCCGCTCAGGTAGCGGTGCTCGAGCGTGCCGACTCGGGACGCCGCCGTGGCCGGCGCTCACGGCCGGCCGGCGCTCGCGCCGGCGCGCTGCCGGCGGCGGCGCGCGCGTCCTGCACCCGCACGCTCGTCCTCGCGTCGCTCGCCCGCACGCTCGAGCGCGGCGGCGATGAACCCGCGGAACAGCGGCGCCGGGCGCTCGGGGCGCGACTTGAACTCGGGGTGGAACTGCGAGGCGACGAAGAACGGGTGCTCGCTCGAGCTCGATCACCTCGACCAGGCGCTCGTCGGGCGAGGTGCCGGAGATCGCGCAGGCCCGGCGGCGTTCGTGCAGGCGCTTGCGCAGCAGGTTGTTGACCTCGTAGCGGTGGCGGTGGCGCTCGTAGATGACGGCCTCGCCGTACATCTCCCGCGCGCGCGTGTCCGTCGTGCAGCTTGATCGGGTCGGCGCCGAGGCGCATCGTGCCGCCGAGGTCCGCGACCTCCTTCTGCTCGGGCAGCAGGTCGATCACCGGGTAGGGCGTCTCGATGTCGAACTCGGTCGAGTTGGCGCCCTCCATGCCGGCCACGTTGCGCGCGAACTCGGCGACCGCCACCTGCATGCCGAGGCAGATCCCCAGGTAGGGGATCTGCCTGCTCGCGCGCGATGCCCGCGCGGCGGCGATCTTGCCCTCGATGCCGCGGCCGCCGAAGCCGCCGGGGATCAGGATGCCGTCGAGCGCCCTCGAGCCGCTCGGGCCGCGCTGTGCTCGCGGCTCTCGAGAGCTCTCGGAGTCGATCCAGTCGATCTCCACGCGGCTGTCCTGCAGCGAGGCCGCGTGGCGCAGCGCTTCGGAGACCGACAGGTAGGCGTCCTCGAGCTGCACGTACTTGCCGACGAGCGCGATCTTGCACGGTGCGTGTGGCGCGGGCGGAGCGTTCGATCGGCTCCTTCCAGCGCTCGAGCTCCGGCGCCGGCGCCTCGACGCCGAAGTGCTCGAGGATGAAGTCGTCCACGCCCTGCTCGTGGAAGGTGAGCGGCACCTTGTAGATGTTGTCGACGTCGCAGGCCGAGACGATCGCCTCGACGGGCAGGCTCGCGAACAGCGCGATCTTCTTGCGGATGTCGTCGAGAGAGCGAGCCCTCCGAGCGGCACATCAGCATGTCCGGGCGCGATCCCGATGCGGCGCAGCTCGTTGACCGAGTGCTGGGTCGGCTTCGTCTTCAGCTCGCCCGCGTGGCCGATGTAGGGGACGAGCGTGAGGTGGATGAACATGCAGCGCCGCCGGCCCACGTCGACGGGGAACTGGCGGATCGCCTCGAGGAACGGCAGCGACTCGATGTCGCCGACCGTGCCGCCGATCTCGGTGATCACGAAGTCGACGTCGCTGGACTCGGCGATCAGCGAGATGCGCTGCTTGATCTCGTCGGTGATGTGCGGGCACGACCTGCACGGTGCCGCCGAGGTAGTCGCCGCGGCGCTCGCGGCGGATCACCGTGTCGTAGATGCCGCCGGCGGTCACGTTCGAGGCGCGGCTCGTGTTGGCGTCGGTGAAGCGCTCGTAGTGGCCCGAGGTCGAGGTCGGTCTCGGCGCCGTCCTCGGTGACGAACACCTCGCCGTGCTGGTAGGGCGACATCGTGCCCGGGTCGACGTTGATGTAGGGGTCGAACTTCTGCAGCCCCACCGTCAGGCCCGCGCGAGACGAGCAGGCGCCCGATCGAGGCCGCGGCGATGCCCTTGCCGAGCGAGGACACGACGCCGCCGGTCACGAAGATGAACCGGGTCTTGCTGGGAGCCTGCGCGTGGCGGTCGGAGTGATGCGAGGTCATGAGGGCCTGCCCCAGGAGTCTAGTTCCCGCAGCCCCGGAGTCCGTTCGACAAACGCGGAAATTGAGCGCAGCTCTCCGTAGAGCGGTGATCGCGAGCGAGCAGCGCGAGCGCGACCAGCTGCCCGGTTCCCGACAGCGTCAGCACGAGCCACAGGCCCGCCGAGCGCGCCGAGCAGGTTCGCGCCGGTGTCGCCGAGCATCGCCCGCTCGCGCAGGTCGTAGAGCCCCGGCCACGAGCGCCGGCGCGGCGAACAGGCCGAGCGCCCACAGCGGACGCAGCTCGCCCGAGCCGATCGTCAGCCCGGCGCCGAGCAGCACGAACGCCTTGATCGAGCGGCCCGGGCCGCAGGTCGAGCAGGTTGAAGACGTTCGTCGCCAGCACCAGCACCCCCGCCGCCAGCAGCCAGCGCCCGTCGGAGAGGCCCAGGTAGCTCATCGCCAGCAGCGCCAGCCGAGCGAGCCGGCGGCCTTCAGCGCGCCAGTGGAGAGCTCGCCCCGCAGCAGCGCCGCGCCGTGGCCGCGCCAGCCGCGCGGCGCCGGCGCCGACCCGCGGGAGTCCGAGGTCTCGCTGCTGGCGCGAGCGCGTCGTCGATCAGCCCCAGCACGAGCACCCCGAGCGCATAGAGCGCGACCGGCAGCGATCTCGGGGTGAAAGAGCGTCGGCGGAGCGCGAGCCGCTGCGAGCAGCATCAGCGGGATCAGCGCGATCAGGGCCGCGGCCGGCACGAGCACGCCGAACGGGAACGGCAGCTGGCGGTCGCGGTAGTTGGCGCGCCGGTGCCCGCCCTCGCTCGAGCATCCGTCAGCAGCGCCGGCGCAAGCGATCGCCGCGATCGAGCAGCGCGAGCAGGAAGGGCAGGGCGTGCATGGCCGGGAAGCTACCGCCGGGAGGCGGACGCGCGTTCAGGGCGCTCGGGCTGGTGCTCGTGCTGACGCGTCGGCAGCAGCGAGTCGGCGGTCGCCTTGACGCCGAAGGTGCCCGTGTCGCCGGCGAGCGCGTAGACCAGCGCGGTCTGGCCGGCCAGGGCGTCGAGATCGTCGACGCTTGAGATGCCCTTTGCCCTTGTACCAGGGGATCTGCGAGGGCTTCGGTGCTCGTCAGCTCGACCCCGACCGCGGGCACGCCCGACGGCCGCCACGCCCGCGAGCAGGCCGGTCTCGAAGCGGCGCTGTCGGCTTCGCCTGTCCTCGGCGCTCATGCCGGCCGGCTCGGCGCGCATCACGACGAGCCCTTCGAGGTGCGTCAGCTGCCCGTCGAAGGCGCTCAGCAGGCTGCCGCGCACGCGGCTGAGCAGCTCGCTGGTCGACCAGCTGGCCGCCGCTGACGAGCTGGCGCCCGATCAGCTCGCCGAACTGTTCGATCAGCGCCGGCGAGTTCGGCAAGGGCGGCGTAGTGGGTGCCCGGCGGCCTCGCGGGCGATGCCCGCGAGGTCGAGCGGCTCGCGCACCGCCACCACGGTCGCGAGCTCGCCGCCGGCCTGGGTGACCGCGGCGCGTACGAGCGAGTTGACCTGGTCGGAGGAGCCGCCGAGGAACACGAGGCCGACGCTGCGCCCGTTGAGCAGTTCGTGCGACGGCCAGCGGGTAGAGGCCGTTGGCGAACGCTTCCTCGTTCGTGAGGCGGTCCTGCAGCTGGTCGGCGTCTGCGACGCGCTTCGCTCACTTCCGAGTTGAGGTTGTGGACGATCCCGCTCTTGGCCGAGGAGACGAGGTTGGAGTCGCCGATCGCCACGCCGATCAGGACGCCGAGCGCCAGCGCGAACAGGACGGCGGCGAGGGACAGCGCGTGGTAGCGATAGTCGAACATCGGGATCTATGCTCGCAGCGGCTCAGCGCGGGCCGAACAGCGCCTGCAGCTTCAGCCAGAGCAGTTCGGCCACGTCGCGCAGCGCGGGTGTCAGCCCAGATCACCGCGACCATCGCGATCAGGCCGGCGGCGATCACCACCAGCAGCGGCGTGAGTCCCGGCCGCGGCTGGTAGAGGCGGCTCACGCCCTTGGCGTCGACGAGGATCTCGCCGATCCGCAGCCGCGTGAGGAAGGTCGAGGACATGCCTTTGCGGTTGCGGTCGAGGAACTCCACGAGGTTGAACTGCGAGCCGACCGAGACGATCAGCCGCGCGCCCTTCTCCGCGGCGATCAGCATCGCCACGTCCTGGCTGGTGCCGGGCGCGGGGACGAGCTTGAAGGCCAGGCCCAGCTCCTCGAGGCGGTGGCGCCCCGGCGCGCGGCCGTCGGGATAGGAGTGCACCACGAGCTCGGCGCCGCAGCGCAGCGCCTGCTCGCCGGCGGAGTCCATGTCGCCGACGATCATGTTCGGGCGTCAGACCCTCCTCGAGCAGCGCGTCGGCGCCGCCGTCGACGGCGACGATCACCGGGCGCATGTCGCGGATGAAGGGTCGCAGCGCGCGCAGGTCGCGCTGGTGGCCGACGCCGCGGACGACGACGCAGCGTCGAGCGGTCGCGGAAGTCGGTTGGAAAGCGCGGCAGCGCGATCCGCCCGGCGAGCAGCTCGCGCTCCTCGCGCATGTGCTCGATCGTGTTGTGGGCGAAGCGCTCGAGCGCCTCGCCGACCTCCTTGCGTCGGGCCTCGGTCTCCGCCAGCACCCGCTCGAGGTCGAGCAGCTCGCCACGTGCGAGCACCGTGCCCTTGCGCGCGACCTCGGCCACGATCGGCAGACCCTCAGCGCGATCGAAGCGAACCGTCAGCGGGTCGCCGTCGGAGACGATCTCGAACAGGGAGTCGTCGGGCAGGTCCACGAGCACGATGCCCGCCTCGACGAGCAGCTGGGGGCCGAGGTTCGGATAGGTGCCGCTCGAGGAGGCTCTGCAGTTGAGCACCGCCACGGTGCCTGCGGCGATCAGCTCCTCGGCGGAGACGCGGTCGATGTCGAGGTGGTCGATCAGCGCGATGTCGCCGCGCACGAGGTGCTTGACGAGCAGCTTCGTGCGCCGCCCGGGTCGCACCGGCCCCGCGACGCTTCCGGCGCCCTGTGGGTGCGCGCCCAAGGCGGGCAGGCTCGATCGCGTTGCGGCCACTTTGCGAGAGTAACGCCCGCAGACACTGGGCGCAGCCTGTGCGAGGGCTTAGAGCCTGTTTCAAACTGAGGGGTGCGGTCGGGGCGTTCTCCGACCAAGCTGGGCGACGCGGGCCGGTGAAGCCCGTGCTGGTGGCACGGGCAAGACGTCACGTGGCGATCCAGCGCCGTGTCCGGAGGGCGCATCCGGACGTGCCGATCAGTTTGAAACAGGCGTCTAGCTGTAGTTCCTAAGTAGGTTGGTCAGTAGATATCCGGGCCTCCTTGGAGGCTGGGCGGTGCTGAAGCCCCCAGAGACCAAGGAGGACACCGGATGAAGTTGCACGGTAATGCCCGCACCTGTCCGAAGAGCAGGCAGTTGCTCGTGGAGCGCATCGAGAGCCGCGAGTACTCGCTGGCCGATGCGGCGCAGGCGGCTGGTGTGAGCGAGCGCACCGCTTACCGCTGACTCAGGCGTTGGCGTGAGGAGGGCGCTGGGGGCTTGGTCGATCGTTCATCGGCACCGAAGCGGATACCACACCGCACACCGCCGGATCGTGTGCAGGCGATCGAGGCGCTCAGGCGCTTGCATATGACCGCGGCGGAGATCGCAGAAGTCTTGGTGATGGCGCTCTCGACGGTCTCTGCTGTCCTGAAACGGATCGGGCTGGGCAAGCGCTCAAGACTCTCACCGCCCGAGCCTGCGAACCGTTACGAGCGCAAGCATCCCGGCGAGCTGGTGCACCAAGACATCAAGAAGCTAGGGCGGATCGCCGGTACTGGGCACAGGGTCACCGGCACACGCAAGACTCGCTACGCACAGCAGCGCATGAAGCGCAGAAACGGCAGCCTTGGCTGGGAGTTCGTTCACGTCGCTGTCGATGACGCCACACGCCTGGCCTATGTCGAGGTCCTCACCGACGAGCGTGGTGTGACTGCAGCCGGCTTCCTATCGCGTGCCGTGGCCTGGTTCGCTTCGCTGGGCATCAAGGGTCGAGCGCGTGCTCTCCGACAACGGTGCCTGCTACCGCTCCGATTTGCACGCACTAACAGTGCGCGAGCTCGGGATCCGTCATCTCTTCACGCGCCCATACCGGCCCCGCACAAATGGGAAGGCCGAGCGATTCATTCAGACGCTTACCCACAAGTGGGCCTACGGCGCGATCTACGGCACATCGGCCGAGCGCACCGCAGCACTCCCAGGCTGGCTAACCCACTACAACTGCACTCGACCCCACGGCTCACTCAGCCACAAGCCGCCCGGCACCCGTCTACACGAACTGACCAACGTGCCCAGGAACTACAGCTAGGCCGCGCGTCTGAGCTCGCGCGCGTGGCGACGAGCGGCGCTGTCGTCCTCCTCGGCACCGAGCATCCGCACAAGCTCGCTGACGACCTCGCCGCTCGCCGAGCTCAACGACCGTCGTCAGCGTGGGGTCGGCGCTGGTGTCCTTGACGATCGAGAAGTGACGCGCCCCGAGCGAGGCGATCTGGGGTAGATGGGTGATGCAGAGCACCTGGCGCGCTCGGCCAGCTCGCGCAGCCGCGCGCCGACGGCGCGGGCGGTGTGACCGCCGATGCCGGCGTCGACCTCGTCGAAGACGAGCGTTGCCTCCGTGGCCGAGGCGCCCGCGACGCTCATGATCGCGAGCATCACGCGCGAGAGCTCACCGCCGGAGGCGATCTCGCGCAGCGGCCCGGCCGGCACGCCGGGGTTGGGGGCGATCAGGAACTCGACCGCGTCCGCGCCGCTGGGCCCGGCCTCGCGCTCGCTCAACGACACCTCGAAGTCGCATCGGCCATCGCCAGCGAGGCGAGCTGCTCGCGTACCGCCTCTGCGAGCACGAGCGCCGCCGCCTCGCGCGCGGCCCGTAGCGCGAGCACCTGACGCGCTCTCGAGCGCCGCGCGCGCCTGCTCGAGCTGCGCGCTCGGCCTGCTCATCGCGCCCTCGGCGCCCGCCAGCTCCGTCGCGCCGCGCGCGCGCCTCCTCGGCGAAGTCGAGCACCGCCGCGATGCTGCCGCCGTGCTTGCGCTGCAGCCGCTCGAGCGCCGCCAGGCGCTCTTCGACGCCCTCGAGCGTCGAGCTCCTCGCCGGACGTCCAGCCCCTCGGCGCCCTGCCGCGACCGCTCGGCGTAGTCGCGCAGCTCCGCCGGCGAGCTCCTCGGACTCGATGATCAGCGCCGCGCAGCGCGCTCGCTGAGCGCATCGAGCGCGGGATCCACGCCCGCGACCGCTGTCGAGCCCCGCGACGGCCGCGGCCAGCAGCTGCGCGCCCATCGAGCCCTCGCCTCCGCTCGGTGCGAGCGCCTCGGCCGCGGCTCCGGCCGCCGCCTGCAGCGCATCGAGCGCGGCGCAGGCGCTCGCGTACCGCAGCAGCCGCTCGTGCTCGTCGGCGTCGGGCGCGAGCGCGTCGATCTCGCCGAGCTCGAACTCCAGCAGGTCCAGCTCGCGCTCGCGCTGAGAGGCCAGCTCGCGCAGCTCCTCCAGGCGCCGCTCGAGCTCGCGCATGCGCGCGAAGGCCTGCGCGCACGCGCGCGAGGCGCTCGCGCTGCCTCGGCGCACAGAGCCCGTCGAGGATCTGCAGCTGGGCCGCCGAGAGCGTCAGCTTGCGGTGCTCGTGCTGGCCGTAGAAGGCCAGCAGCACGCCCGCGATCTCGCGCAGGTCGGCGACGGTGGCCGAGCGGCCGTTGAGGTAGGCGCGGGTGCGCCCGTCGGCGCCCACACGCCGGGCGAGCACGAGCTCCTCGGCGTCGGGGCTGAGCAGCTCCGCGAGCGCATCGCGCAAGCCCTCGTAGGTAGTGTCGAAGACACCCTCGACGTATGCCTCGCTCGCGCCCGGCCGCACGATCCCGCCCGTCGCGCGGCCGCCCAGCAGCAGATCGAGCGCGTGGGCGAGCACCGTCTTGCCGGCCCCGGTCTCGCCGGTGAGGACGTTCAACCCCGGAGCGAGGCGCAGCTGAGCACGCTCGATCAGCAGCAGGTTCTCGACGCGCAGCTCTTGCAGCACGCAAGCAGGTGTAGCAGCGCCGGGGACGGATCGCGAAACGGCCTTGCGGGCTGGTGGCGCACGCTGGCCGCAGGACTGAGCCTTGGTGGACATTCGGCTGGGCGTCATAATTCGGCTAAGGGGTCCGGGAACGGACACCGCCCGCCCGTAGACTCCGTCAGTCTCAAGGCATGGCTGCCAGCGACCCCACTCTCGCGCTCCAAGGAGCCGCCACCGGGCGGAGTCGAGTGGCTGGCCGCGCCCGCGCTGCAGGCGATCGCCTCGCGGAGGAGATCAAGCGCGCCGAACGCCACGGCACCCAGCTCGAGCTGCCTGCTGGTCGTGATCGACAATCTCGATGAGATGGCCCAGCGAGCACGGCGAGCGAGCTGCGCGAGCAGACGATGGCCTACATCGCTGGTGCGCTGCGGCGCGAGCTGCGCGCGCTTCGACCGCGTCGGACGTCCCAGCGAGCGCGAGCTGCTGATCGTGCTGCCCGGCGCAGACGGCCCCCGCGGCGAGATCGTCGCGCGGCGCGTGCTCGACCGCCTGCGCACGATCAAGGTCGAAGCCCGGGGCGCGCGCCGGCCGCTGCGGATCTCGGTCGGCCTGGCGGCCTGGAGCGCGAATGCGACCCCGGCGATGCTGCTGAGACCCTGCGTCGCAGAGCGGCTGCGGAGCGCTCACTGAACGGCGCAGCAACGGGGCCGGCGCGACGGCCCCCGAGGGCCTGCAGCGCAGCCACGCTCGTCCAGGTAGCCGACCTCGCCGCCGTCATAATCCTCTCGGGTGCTCTCCGGATCAGAGCTGTGGCTGCTTGCGCCTGATGGCCGACCGCGGCCTCGCGCTGCTCGACGCCAGCAACTGCTGCTGGTGATCGAGGAGAGCGGCGAGCTGCGCGTCGCGGCCGCCAGCGGCGGCCCGCGCGGCTGCGGATCACGCCTGTCCGGGGCAGCGCGCTGGGCGCCCTCTACCTCGCAGGGCAAGCCGATCGCGCTCGAGCGCCCGCGCGGGCAGGAGGCGGCATGGCTGCACGAACTCGGCCTTGAAGCGCGCGCGGTGCTGATCGAGCCGTCTCGATGGAGGGACAGGGCGGCGGCCTGTCGATCGCGCTGCGCAGCGACGGCGGCTTCCGCAGCCCGACCGGAGGCGCTGAAGGCGTTCGCCGCCAGCGTCGCCCACCGTCTGGCGGCGGAGCGCTCGGTCGAGATCGAACGCCTGCGTTACGGCATGGAGGCGCGCGAGCGCGAGCGCACGCGCTGGGCACGGGAGATCCACGACGAGTGCATCCAGGGCATCGGGGCGCTGCGCATGCAGCTGGCCAACGCGCGCGACCTCGACGACAAGGAGGCGCTCAGCGCCGCCGTCGACGCGGTGCTCGAGGGGCTCGGGCACCGAGATCGACGGCCTGCGCCACCTGATCACCGAGCTTCGCCCCGCCGCGCTCGATGACCTCGGCCTCGCCGCGGCGCTGGAGGCGCTGGCGCGCCGCGCCCAGGCGATCGACGGCCTGGAAGTGACGCACCGAGATCGAGTTCGGCGCGACGAGGATGCCCAACGGCGACGCACCCGAGCGGCAGCCGGCCGCCTCGACGCGGAGCTCGAGAGCACGGTCTACCGGATCGTTCAGGAGGCGCTGACGAACGTGAGCCGCCACGCGGAGGCCACCAGCGCGGTGATCAGCGTGAGCGGCCCGCGCCGGTGTGCTGCGCGCGTCGGTGACCGACGACGGCAAGGGCCTGCCCGACGCGGAGCGGCTCGGCCCGCGCGGGACGGCCTCAGGGCGGCTTCGGGATGGGCGGGATGCGCGAGCGCGCGGAGCTGGTCGGCGGCGAGCTCGAGTTCGTGCCCAGCGCCCGGCAGGGGCACGATCGTGCGGCTCACCGTGCCGCTCGCCGGGGCGCCCCAGCTGTCGAGCGAGCCAGCCGTCCCAGCTAGCACGCCGAGCTACTGGCTAGTCGACTCCTCCGTCGCCGCGTCGTCCTCGCCGCTCGGGGCTCCCGCAGCCAGTCGGCCAGCTGCTGCCCGACGGAGTTGATCGACTCGCCGGCGTCGCGGAAGGCGTCGCGGATGCGCTCGGCGTAGAAGGACACCGCCTCGCCGCCCTCGGCGCGCGGGTCGACGGGGTCGCTCGCGGCGGGGGTACTCGCCGGAGCCGACGATGCGGTCGAACTCGCCCGAGCGCACCCAGGCCATCAGCTCGTGGGTGCGCTTGACGGGCAGCGGATGGGTGACGCCGAGCTCGAGCGTCAGCCGGGTGAGGCGCTCGAGGCCCCCAGCCTGCCTCGGTGTAGTCGAGGCCCTGGCGCATGAACACGTCGAGGTCGAGCTCGTCGACCATCGCGCCGCCAGCGAGCGACATCAGCGTGCGGCAGACGACGAGCGGATCGCGGGTGACGAGCGCCGCGGCGCGGTCGGCGCTCAGCTCGGTCGCCCTCCCCCACTCCATCAGCGCGGTGCGCACCGGGCATCAGCGGCAGCGGCAGGCGCGCGCTGCGCGTGAGCAGCACGAGGATCGCGAGCGCCGTGCGGTAGAGCTGGTGGTCGGAGAGGATGTGGGCGGCCTCGTGCGCGAAGACGGCGCGGCGCTGCGGCGCGTCGAGCAGGCTGCATCGAGCTCGGACTGCACCACCACGATCGGGCGCTTGGCGCCGATCGCCATCGCGTTGGGCGCGGGAACTGGGTCAGGTAGAGGTCGGGCACCTCGGCCATGTCGAGCGTCGCGTAGGCGATCGCGTGCTCGCGCCAGACGTCGCCGAGCTGGTCCTCGGAGAGCCGCACCGAGGAGCCGAGATAGCTCTGGCGCAGGGCGCGCTCGTAGCCGAGCTCGATCAGCTTGCGGACGACCGTGTCGAGGTAGGGGATCGAGCCGAGCGCGGCGGTGGCGGCGCGGTCGGCCGGGTGCTGGAAGGCGCGCGCGGAGATGCCCGTCAGCTGGTGGCCCTTCGATCGGGATCTGCGATCCCGACTGCGATCCCGACGTCTCCATGGGTTCAGCCTAACCGGCTCGGGCTGCTGCTAATCGGCCAGGCCGACGCGGCGCACGTATGCGGTGATCTCCGCCCGCGAGGAGAAGCCGAGCTTCTCGATCGCGCGCGCGCGGTAGGTCTTGACGGTGCGCTCCGCGACGTTCAGCTGCTCGGCGATCTCGGGGTTCGTGTAGCCGTTGGCGATCAGCCGCACGACCTCGCGCTCGCGCTCTGAGAGCGCGACGCTGTCGGTCGCCCGTCCTCGCCGGTGGCCATCAGCGCGCCGAGGCGCGGGTGCAGGTAGTTGCCGCCGGCGACGGCCAGGCGGAAGGCCTGCAGCAGCTCGGCCGGCTCGGCCTCCTTGAGCACGTAGCTGCGTGCCCCCGCCCGCAGCGCCTGGCGCGCGTACTCGGGGTCCTCGCGCATCGTCAGGATCGCCACCGCCAGGGTCGGGTGCGCGATGAAGCAGGATGGCAGCGCGCCCAGGCTCGAGCCGCCCGGCATCGTCAGATCGAGCGTCAGCAGGTCGGGCTTGTGCTCGCGCACCTCGCGGACCATCGAGGGGATGTCGGCCGCTTCGGCGACGACTTCGAACTCGCCGGCCTCGCGCTCGAGCACGGCGCGGATGCCGTCGCGCACGACGGTGTGGTCGTCGGCGATGATCACACGGATCGGGTCGGGATACCGGGCTGCGGGGCTGCCATGCCTCCGATCGTATCGGCAGCGACCGTAGCCGAGCTGTGAGCGGTGAGCTGATCTCGGCAGGGCGCATGCGATCGCTCGGGCCGTCGCCAACCGACGGACGGTCAGCGTGGGCAGCCGGAATGCTCGCGTCGTTACGGTCGCGTCCCCGTCAGCTAGGCACCGCGGCTGCGCGCATCGTCGCCGCCTACACGATCAACCGCCTCGGGACGTGGTTCGGCTATGTGGCGCTGTCGCTCGCGGTCTTCGACCACACCCACAGCGCGCTCGCCGTCGCCGCGCTGCTGATCGCCGGCCAGGTGCTGCCGGCGTTTGCTCGTCCCGGCCGTGATCGCGCGGGTCGAGGCCTCCGCGCGCCGCGGCGAGCTGAGCGCGCTCTACTACATCGAGGCGGTCGCGACGCTGCGCCTCGCCGTGCTCCTCTGGAACTTCTGGCTGCCGGCGGTGCTGCTGCTGGTCGCTGCTCGACGGCACCGCCGCGCTCGCGGCCAGCGCCCTGCTGCGCGCCGAGGCGGCGCGGGCGGGCGTGAGCATGTCGAGAGCGGGGTGGGCGAGCTCGCGAGCGCGGGGAGCTTGCCCCATCGAGCGAGGAGCCGAGCGAAAGGCCAACGCGGCTCTGAACATCGCGTTCTCGGCGACCTTCGTGCTCGGCCCGGCGATCGCGGGCGCGCTCGTCGCCGGCGCCGGTGCATCGGCCGCGCTGTTCATCGACGCCGCCTCGTTCCTGATCTGCGGGCTGATGCTGCTCGATCTGCACCCCCACGTCGAGGAAGCCGGAGGCGACTCGGTGCGCGCGCGGCTGCGGGCCGCCTGGCAGTACATCCGCTCGGCGCCCGCTCTGCGCGACGCTGCTGCTCGCCAGAGGCGGTCGCGCTCGTGTTCTTCGAGTCCGCCGCGCCGATCGAGGTCGCCTACGCGAAGATGACGCTCCACGCGGGCGACCGCGGCTACGGCCTGCTGCTCGGCGCCTGGGGCGTCGGCGTGGTCGCTCGGCAGCCTCGTCTTCGCGCGCAGCCCGAGCGCTCGCTGAAGGTGCTGCTGAGCGCGGGCACGCTTGGCGGTGGGGCTGCGCCTACCTCGGCTTCGCGGTCGCGCCCTCGCTCGCTCCTCGCCTGCATTGGCGGCGCCTGTCGGCGGGCTCGGCAACGGCGTTCAGTGGGCCTCGCTGATCAGCGCCGTGCAGCGCCTCTCCCCACAGCCCCTGCAGGGCCGCATGATGGGCGCGGTCGAATCGCTCTCGGCCGCCTGCCCGGCGCTCGGGCTGGCGCTCGGCGGCGCGCTCGTGGCGCTCAGCTCGCCCCGTACGGCCTTCCTGGTGGCCGGCATCGGGGCCGCGGCCACGACCGCTGGGATTCCTGCGCCTTCGCTCTGCAGGTCGAGCGCAGATGTCGACCCAGTGCGGGTGTCGGTGCGCCGTCCTTGGGTGAGCGCATCGGCAGAGCTTCTGGGTGATTCGGCGCCTACGCGATCCCACGCCCCTCGGCTGAGAGGTCCGCTTGTCGGACACCTTTAGGACGACACCGCCGCCGGCCGATAAGGACGACAGGACAAAGCGCGATGTCGAACTCCGCATCTATATACGCCGTGTCTTCTGGGCGGCCGAGGCCGTGTTGCTCGTCGGGTCGCTCGCCGTCACGATGTGGATCTCGCGCGTCGAAGAATGGGAACCCCTGCTGCTGGTCGGGCTGCTGCTGGCGCTGACACTCACCGGCCAGTGGTTCACATTCGAGGTTCGCGGCAAGCGCTCTCCGCGGCGTTCATCGCGATGGTGCTGGCGATGTGCCTGCTGGGCCCCGCGCCGGCGGTCGTCTTCGGCCTCGGCGCGTGATCCTCACTTCGGCCTCCGCGGCGTCTGCCGCCTGCACTGTGGCTCAACAACCTCGCACCTACGCTGCCTTTCCCTTCGCCGGGGGCCTGATGGTGCACGCCGCGATCGGCAACGTCCACGCCCCGCGACCCACGGCATCGACTCAAGGCTTCACCTTCGGGCTGGTCGTGTTCGCGCGTCTCCATCATCACGAACGCGCTCAACTTCCTGCCGGTCGCGCTCGACGCTCGACGTCTATGGCGGCCCCTCGCTCCTGCGGCAGGTGCGCGAGTTGTTCGTGCCGATGCTCCCGGGGCAGCTTGCCGCAGGAGCGCTCGCGGCGGTCCTGGCGGTCGCCTACACGAACCTCGGCATGCCGGCGCTGCTCGGCTCGGTGCTGGTGCTGGTGATCTTCCACTACCTGATGGTCGCGCTGCTGCGCTCGGAGGATCGCGCCGACCAGCTCGAAGCGCGCTCGATCCACCTCGCATCGCTGCAGCTCGGCGTGCTCGCGCATGCTGGTCGAGGCCCTGGCCCTGCGCGATCGCACGACCAGCCGCCACGCAGCCGCGGTCGCCCGCTACGCGCGCAGCCCTGCGGCCGAGCTCGGCGCAATCCGAGGAAGAGCAGGAGCTCGTCCACACCGCCGGCCTGCTGCACGACATCGGCAAGTTCGCGCTGCCCGACCGCATCCTCAAAGCGGACGTCCTCTCAGACGAGGACTGGGCGGTGATCAAGCGCCACCCCCAGGACGGCGCGACGCTGGTCGGCACGCTCGACGGCTACGGACCGGTCGCCGACGCGATCCTCTACCACCACGAGCACGTCGACGGCAGCGGCTATCCCGCCGGACTGATCGGCAACGAGATCCCGCTGGCCTCGCGCATCGATCGCGATCTGCTCCACCTATCGACACGATGACGGCGCGCGAAACCTACCGCCCGCCGATGACCGCCGCAGGACGCGATCGCCGAGCTGCGCCGCGTCGCCGGGACGCCAGCTCGACGCCGAGCTCGTGGAGGGGTTCATCGCGATGGTCGAACGCGAGGGTCCGGTGACGTTCGCACATGGCGACGACGCCGACTTCGAGGCCGAGCTCGCCTTCGAGCGGCGAGCACGCCAAATTGCGCAGCCGCAGTCAGATAAGTCTCCACGCTCCCCGCGCCGAACCGGAGTCTGTCGATGCGCGCCACGACACGCTCCCCAGCTTCAGAGATCGGCCGAGCGCACATCGAAGAGCCACTCCCCTCACGAGGGGCGACTCCAATGCCAGGCCACGTTGGGCCTACTTCGATAATCCTAGCTGTGCCAACCCATGAGGTTCTCCATTCGCCAGGGCCGGTGAGGCCGTTGTCTGCGAAACGGCCCCCGAGTCTCCATCCCAGGACAGCCGTTACCTTTGAGTAGGTTTGCTGAGGATAGCTCAGGCTTGTACGGAATGTCCAGTTTGCGTCGGTTTGTGCATGAATGCTTGCATCTGAATAGATGGGTCATCCCCGTTCAGATCCGCGTAATCCCAGGCCTGGAGCCTCAGATTTCCCGCGCATTTGGAGCGGTCCCGCCCATCCGACCGTTTGACCCGGGAAGGATTGGCGCCAGAGGCCTCGACGGCTCGTCTGCTCAGCCCTACCAAACGTCCACAAAGCTCAGCGCCGCTCAAGTTCTGCGTCCGTTCGGACGAAATATGCAGCGACCCGCAACTGACCGAGGCCAAATCACATGTCCCCGACCGCATCCCCTCCCATCGCTCGCAACGACCGACGTCTCGTGTTCACAAGCTCCCAGGCGGCTCTATACCTGGGTGTGTCGCTGGCGACGATCCGGCGCTGGACTGACGCCGGCCACATCAGCTGCTACCGCACGCCCGGCGGTCAGCGGCGCTTCTCACGCGCCCAGCTCGACGAGTTCATCTCCTCGATGCAGGACGACGGACAGGCTCAGCCGACGATCACCGCCACCGCGTCGCCTGAGCGCGCTGCGGCTGCGCGCGGCCGAGCTCAGCTTGCGAGGCGGCCGAACTTCTCGCGCAGGCGGCGGTAGAAGGACGAGCCCGGAAGCTGGGCGAGCGTGCCGACGTCTTTGACGAAGCTCGCCGAGATCGTCGCCCCCGGCCTCAATCTCGCCGACCGGCCGCCCGTCGACCGCCACGTCGAGCGGCTCGCGCGAACGGTTGTAGATCGTCAGACGGTCTTCGGGGGCGACCACGAGCGCGCGGGCGCTCATCGAGTGAGGTGCGATGAAGGAAACCACGAAGCCCTCGACCCCCCAGGCCATCACGGGCCCACCGTTGGCGAGGTTGTAGCCCGTCGAGCCGGCGGGGGTCGACGACCACGAGACCGTCGCAGCGAACCCTGCCGGCCTCCTCGCCGTCAAGCGAGTAGGCGAGCTCCGCGACCCGCTCGCCGACCTTGCGGTGAATCGCGACGTCGTTGATCGCTGTGAAGCGCTGCTCACCGAGCTCGAGCCCGATGCCAGGCAGGCGCAGTAGCTCGAACTCACCCGCGAAGGCACGCCGGATGCCTTCCTCGATGTCCTGTGGCTCAACCGTGGCGAGGAAGCCGATCTCGCCGAAGTTGATCGCGAACACGGGCACCTCGGTACCGGCATAGCGCTGCAGCGCGCGCAGGATCGTGCCGTCGCCACCGAGCACGATGCACAGCTCCACGTCGCGCTTGAAATCGGCGTTCGTCGAGCACGCTCTCGCTCGGCACTGAGCGCCGTGCTTGGTCGTCTCCTCCGCGTCCAAGCGCAGCACGACCCCGCCCTCGGCGGCGCGCTCGCAGCAGTCTCGCCAGTGCCGCCAGCCGTATCCTCAGGGCGACGGTGCGTGAAGACGGTGATCTCCCTCATGGCTCGACCTCGCGCGCCATGCGCCTCGAGCTCGTCTCATCGCTGGCGCCGACCCCGTGCTCCAGGCCCGGGTCGGCCAGCCAGATGAAGGTCTCGCGGTTGCCCTTCGGTCCCGGCAGCCCCGAGGAGTGGTAGCCGAGCACCGCGGCACCCAGCCCGAGCGCGGCCTCGACCCACGCCAAGCAGCGCCTCACGTCGCTCGGCGCTGTCGCGCACGACCCCACCCTTGCCGACCCGTCCGCGGCCCAGCTCGAACTGTGGCTTGACGAGCGCCAGCACGTCATAGCCAGCGCCAAGGCAGCCGAGCACCGCACCCAGCACCTTGCTGAGCGAGATGAAGGACGACATCGATCGTGGCCAGATCCGGAGGGTCGGCGCGTCGTGGATGCGGCCTGCGCGAGCAGCGTCGGGCGTCAGCGCACGTGCGTTGGTGCGCTCCATCACGAGCACGCGCGGATCGACGCGCAGGCTGTAGTCGAGCGTGCCGTAGCCCACGTCGACCGCGATCACCTCGCGTGCGCCGCGCTGCAGCAGGCAGTCGGTGAAGCCACCCGTGGAGGCGCCCACGTCGAGCGCCCGCCGGCCGCTCACCTCCAGGCCGCTCGCGTTCAGCGCATTGGCGAGCTTGATGCCGCCGCGGGAGACGATAGCCCGGGCGCTCGCGAGCGTCACCAGCTCCTCCTCGTCGACCATTTCGCCGGGCTTCTCGGCGCGCCGCTGCCCCGTGCCGAGGCGCACCTCGCCCGCCATCACCGACGCCGCCGCCCGTGTGCGCGAGGCGAACAGTCCGCGCTCCGCCAGCAAGGTGTCAAGACGGCGCTTGGACATGCTCCACAAACAGTTGCACACGCGCCGCAATGGTGCTCTGGGCCCGATCGCTGTGCTCGATATCACACACGATGTTGCCTGGTAGCGAGCATCATGTTTCTCGATCGAGAGTGCAGCATCATCTCTCCTGAATCCCTCCTCCCCGAGACGGCCCGCTTTCCCCGGCGGGTCGTTTCATTTAAGGACTCAGCGCTGGAGCTCAGGCGCCGACGATCGCCGAGCCGCCATGCTTGGCGGGCGCGCCGCGATCGGAGATCGCTGCGCGGACTCGCTCGGCGATCCGCGCACCGGTGAAGCCGACCTCCTCGTGCAGCAGCGCGGGCTTGCCGTGCGTGACGTAGCGATCGGGCAGCCCCACGCGGAGGATCCGGGGCGTCGCCCCAGCCTCGTTGAGGGTCTCCCACACGGCTGAGCCGAAGCCGCCCGCGAGAACACCCTCCTCGACGGTCACAAGCAGATCGTGCTCCGCTGCAAGCTGCGCCATCAGGCCGGCATCGATCGGCTTTGCAAAGCGAGCGTCGGCGACCGTCACAGCGATCTCCTGGCCACGTAGCTCCGCAGCCGCTTCCAGCGCCTTGCCCACGCCCGATCCATAGCCGATCAGCGCAACCCGCCGTCCCGTCTGTCGCGGCGCCGCCATCCTCGGCCTCGCAGAGGATCTCGCCGGTGCCGATCGCGATCGGCTTAGCGACCGCCGGCAGCTCGACCCCCGTGCCCTCGCCGCGGGGGTAGCGCAGCGCGATCGGCCCGTCGTCGTACTCCAGCGCCGTGCGCAGCATGTGCACGAGCATCGCCTCGTCGCGCGGTGCCATCAGCACCATGTTCGGCAGACAGCGCAGGTAGGCGATATCGAAGACCCCGTGATGCGTCGGCCCGTCATCACCGACGAGCCCCGCACGATCCATCGCGAAGACAACGTTGAGGTTCTGCAGACAGACGTCGTGGACGATCTGGTCATAGGCGCGCTGCAGGAATGTGGAGTAGATCGCCGCGACTGGCTTGACGCCCTCGAGCGCAAGGCCCGAGGCGAACAGGATCGCCTGCTGCTCGGCGATGCCCACGTCGAAGTAGCGATCAGGCATCGCCTTCTGCAGGATGCTCAACCCCGTACCGGAGTTCATCGCGGCGGTGATCCCGACGACGCGCTCGTCGCGTTCGCATTCGCGCACGAGCGCTTCGCCGAACACCTGCGTGTACTGCGGCGGCGTCGGCTTCGGCGGCTCGTCGCCAGCGGCAACCGCCGGCGCGACGGTGCGCGTGGGCGAGCCGTTGAGGATCGACTTCGGCTTGGCCGCGTGCCACTTCTCCATGCCCTCCAGGCCCGCCGTCCTCGGCGGGGGCGAAGCCCTTGCCCTTGACCGTGGCGATGTGCACGACCACGGGCCGTTCAGCGGCGAGCGCCTCGCGCAGCGCCTCGCGCAGCGCGCGCACGTCGTGCCCGTCGACGACGCCCATGTAGGCCCAGTCGAGCTCCTCCCACCACAGGCCTGGGGCCCAGAAGGCCTTGATCGACTCCTTCAGATGCGGCCCCAGCCGCTCGAATGCCGCAGCCGATGCCGCCCGGCAGCCGTGTCAGCCCCCCCTCCACTCCAGCGCGCGCATGCCACAGCTTGGGGTTCAGGCGCACGCGGTTGAAGTAGCGCGACAGCGCGCCGACGTTGGGCGCGATCGACATGCCGTTGTCGTTGAGCACGACGACCATCGGCGTGCCCAGACCGCCGGCCTGGCCGATCGCCTCGAAGGCGACGCCGCCCGTCATCGCGCCGTCGCCGATCACCGCCACGACCTTGCCGACCCGGCCGTCCTGGCCGTGTGCCCTCCAGGGCCGATCTGGCGCATCCCCTCCTTGATGCCCACCGCATAGCCGATCGAGGTCGAGGCGTGCCCAGCACCCATGATGTCGTGCGGCGGACTCCGCCATCGAGCAGAAGGGCGCGAGGCCTCCGTATTGGCGGATCGTGCGGCAGCTGATCGCGGCGGCCGGTGAGGATCTTGTGGGGGTAGGCCTGGTGGCCGACGTCCCAGAGGATCTTGTCGCGGGGGGACTCGAGCACGCGAGTGCAAGCGCCACCGCCAGCTCGCAGGTGCCGAGGTTCGCGCCGAAGTGCCCGCCGATCTCCCCGACGGTGTCGATGATGTGCTCGCGCACCTCCTGCGCGAGCTGCGTGAGCTCCTGCTCGGAGAGGCCTTGTGAGGTCCTCGGGACCGTCGATGTTCTCGAGCAGAGCTCATGAGGTGCGGGTGTAGATGAAGTCGGTGATTCCCTCGAGCTCTGCCGTGTCGTGCGAAGGGCTCGTGGCAGTTGCTCAGCGCGGAGCGTCCAGACGCTTCGGCCAGGGCCTCCCGGGCCACCTGATGTGACTCAGCTGCCAGCTCCCGGGCGCGCTCGATTCCAAACTCGCTCACGTATGTGCGCTTTCCGTGACGCTCATCGCTACCTCGTGGCTTTCCCAGTGCATCATCGGTGCCGGTCACGTCGAGTATGTCGTCGACGATCTGGAACAGGACGCCCAGCTCGGCGGCGAAGCGGCGGAAGGCGGCTGTCTCGGATGCATCTTCGATCCCCGACAACAGTAGTACGCAGAGCACCGAGGCCCCGATCAGACGTCCGGTCTTCAGCTCGTGCAGGCGGCGCAGCACTGCCGCGCCCGGCGGGTGTCAGTGGGCTGACGTCGGCGTACTGCCCGCCCACCATGCCGTTGACGCCCGTCGCCGCAGCGAGCTCGGCCGCCGCCGCGAGCACCCGCTCGGGCGCGGAGCGCTGGTGGGTGAGCAGGTGCCGGAAGGCCTCCGCATAGAGACCGTCGCCCGCGAGAATCGCGACGCCCTCGCCGAACTTCACGTGGCAGGTGGGCTGCCCGCGGCGCAGCGCATCGTCGTCCATCGCCGGCAGGTCGTCGTGGATCAGCGAGTAGGTGTGGATCAGCTCGATCGCGCCCGCGAGCGGCAGCACCTCGCGCTGCTCGAGACCAACCGCGCGGGCCGTGGCGAGCGCGAGCACCGGACGGATGCGCTTGCCGCCCGCGAGCAGCGAGTAGCGCATCGCCTCCTCCAGCCCCGCGGTGAGGCCTCCTCGGAGAAGCGCATACCCTCCAGATAGCGCTCGACCTCCTCGCGCAGATGATCCGGGTAGCTGGCGTTCACAGAGCGGCGGCAGACGCCTACAGCAGACTGTCCTGGCCGGGGGCCGGGGCCGAGACCTCGGCGCGCGTGAGCTGCTCGAGCTCGGCCGCCGCCTGGGTGGCCAGAGCGGCGCAGTCCTCGACCATCGTCGCCGCCGCATCGGCTGAGAGCTCGCCCGAGCGCAGCTGCTCAGCGGCGCGCTCGAGGCGGGTGATCAGATCGTCTAGCTGCTCAACGCTGCTCATGGGATCGGCGCATTCTCGCGCACCTCGCGCAGAACTGCGCCCAGGACCCCGTTGACGAAGCCCGGGGCGTCAGATCCACAGAAGGTCTTCGCGCTCTCCACGGCCTCCTCGATCGCGCCCTCGGGCGGGATCGGCTCCTCCGCGGGCGCTGCGTCGGGGTGCAGCATCTCGATCAGCGCGACCCGCATGATGCTGCGCTCGAGCGGCTGGATGCGCTCCACGGCCCAACCGTGGGCGTGCCGATCGATGATCGCGTCGAGCTCCTCAGCTCGATCCGCCGCGGCGTGGGCCAAAGCGCGCGAGAAGAGCGATGCGTTCGGGCCGAGCGTCTCGGCCAGCGCACGACCGGTGAGATCGTGCTGGTAGAGCGCGATCACCGCAGCCCGGCGCTGATCGGAGCGGCGCATTCAGACGCGCGCCATGTATTCGCCCGAGCGCGTGTCCACGCGGATGCGCTGCCCGGGCTCGACGAACAGTGGCACCTGAATCACCGCGCCGGTCTCAAGCGTGGCCGGCTTGGTACCGCCACCCGAGACCGAGTCGCCGCGCAGCCCAGGATCGGCCTCGGTAACCGTGAGGTCAACAGAGCTCGGCACCTGCAGATCGGAGGGCTCACCGTCGATAAACAGAACATCGACCTCGCTGCTCGGTGCGATCCAGCGCAGCGCGTCTGCGAATGCCGCTTCGGCGACCGCGATCTGCTCGAAGGACTCGGTGTCCATGAAATGCGCATCCGTCCCGTCTGCGTAGAGGAACTGCATCTTGCGGGCCTCGGTGTGCACAGAGCGGAACTTCTCCCCCGCCCGGAAGGTCCGGTCGATCACGTTCCCATCGGAGGCACGACGCAGCTTCGTGCGCACGAACGCGCCACCCTTGCCGGGCTTGACGTGCTGGAAGTCGAGGATCTTGAAGACCGTCCCGTCGACCTCGATGTGGTTGCCGTTTTTGAATTGGTTCGTGCTTATCAGGGCGAATCAGTCCTTCTTATGGAGCCAAATATTGATGTGCTTGGCGACGCGTGAGCCTTTGTCGCGGCCGGATCACGATAGCGCCAGACGTCCCTCTTGAGCCGCAGCCGCTGCCAGCCCTCCGTCGAGCGTGACCAACCCGACATCCAGCCGACGAGCGAGGGCCAGGTACGCGGCGTCATATGCAGTCAGCGTGTCGCGCAGATCCCATATCTCAGTGGCGAGCTCGATCACGGGATAGGCGAGCGTTCGCAGATCACGTAGAGCAGCCAGCGCCTCCGTGGCCCGCAGCTCTGTGAGTTCGCCTCGGATCGCGTAGCGCCTCAGCGCCGAGAGCGCCTCGACGTTGAAGTGCTCGGGCACGTGCAGCTCGGAGTGCTCCGCGAGTGCCGCGCGCACTGCGCCGACGCGTGGCATCGCGAGGAGCACCTCCACCATCGCGCTCGCGTCGGCAACGATCACTTAGCGGTGCGCTCGCGCTCCGCAGCAATCACGGCTGCAGGCGGTTCGCTCGTCTCAACCGGCGCCCAAGCTTCGCTGCGCGCGAGCCACTCCCGCATCGTAGGGCGCACAGCCAAGGCCTGAAGCTCCGCGAGCAGATAGTCAGAGAGCGTCATGCCCGTCTGAGCGGCCCTGACCTTCAGCTCGCGATGCAGCGTGTCAGGCACGTTGCGAATTTGGATCATCGAAGACATGCTGATCGTATTGTAACATGCTAATCACATGTCCGCACTAGAGGCGTCCAGGACGACTACGTTCTGTGCACACCCGCTGTCGATCCTGGAGCCAGTCCACTTTGAGCGCCCCGTCCCACGAGCTGCATCTGCACGATCCACAGGCGCTCTACCGCCACTGGGAGGAGAGCCAGTGGAATCCCTGGGAGATCGACCTGTCCACGGATCGGGCGCAATGGGAGGCGATGGAGGACCGCTCGCTGCTGTCCTTCGTGCTCGGTTCGTTGATGGTCGCCGAGGAGCGCATCACAACGAAGTTCTCCGGGCTCGTCGGCGCCGACGGCAGCGAGGAGGAAGTGACGTTCCTGGCGACGCAGCAGGTCGATGAGGCCCGACACATGCAGTTCTACGCACGCTTCCAGGACGAGGTCGTCGCCGAGCCTGCGGCGATCGCTGCACATGTCGAGCGCGCTCGCGAGCAGGTCTCTCCCGCATTCCAGACGATCTTTGACGAGAAGCTCGTTGCGGCCCACGAACGCCTGGTGGCCAACCCCAGCGATGTCGCCGCGAAGGTTGCGTTCGTGACGATCTACCACCTGATCCTCGAGTCCACGCTCGGCCTGACGACCTTTGAGTTCTCGACGCGCTTCCTCGAACGCGAGGGTTTGCTGCCGGGCTTCATGGCGGGTTACACAAAAATTCACCACGACGAGCACCGCCATATCGGCTACGGCGTCTGGTTCCTGCGCCAAGCCGTCGCCGAGCATGCCCTTATGGGCGATGTGGTACGAAACACGCTGCGCGAGCTGCTGCCAGCCGTCGCAGAGTGCTTGACACCGCCAACAGGAGCCGACGCATCGGCCCTGGGCGCCTCGGCTGATGAGTTGCGGACCTTCGCCCTCGATGGGATGAGCCGCAGGCTGAAGATCATCGGGGTCCCGCTCGACACGCTCTGAGAGGCCCACCGCGCTTTAGACTGCATCCATGGCACTCCCGCCCGGCCCTCGCGCACCGGGGGCTGTAAATATCGTGCGCTTTGCTCGCAGGCCACTTGAGGTACTGCGCAGCTGGCAAGCGCATTACGGCGACCTGTTCACAGTGAAGATGACCGCCTTCGGCACAGGTGTGTATGTCGCCGACCCCGACGCGATCCGCGAGCTGTTCACGGGCGATCAGTCCGACCTTCGCGCGGGCGAGGCCAACTCATTTATGGAGCCGGTCCTCGGACCGCATTCGGTGCTCGTGCTCGACGGTGCCGAGCATCTGCGCCAGCGCAAGCTCCTGCTGCCGCCCTTTCAGGGTTCACGGGTCGCTGCCTTCCGCGAGATCATCCGCGAGGTCGCCGAGCGCGAGATCGCCACCTGGCGCGTAGGTGAGGAGATCGTGCTGCGCGAGCGTATGCGCGCGCTGACCTTCGAGGTGATCTGCCGTGCGGTCTTCGGCGTAACGCTGCCTGAGCGGGTGGAGCGCCTGCGTCAGGCACTCGGCGCGGTCATCGACAGCAGCCCGATCTTCATGCTCTCCGCTGCTGCGCGCGCTGATCTTGGGCCACTGAGCCCTGGCAGGCGCTTCGCGCGGCGCCTGCGCGCCGCGGACGCGGTCTTGTATGAGGAAATCGAGCGTCGCCGACACGCACCTGACCTCGAGGAGCGCACCGATGTGCTCTCGCTGCTGCTCTGTGCGCGCGACGAGCAGGATCAGGCGATGACGGATGCAGAGCTGCGCGACGAGCTCTTCACGATGCTGGGTGCAGGACACGAGACCACAGCCACTGCGCTTGCCTTCGCCTTTGAGTCTGCTACTCCGAAATCCCGCGATCCTCGCTCGCTTGCGCGAGCAGTTGCAGGGCGCAGATGACGACGCCTACCTCGAGGCGGTGGTCAAGGAGACCTTGCGGCTGCGACCCGTGATCGACGCCGCCGAGCGCACGCTCACCGTGCCCCGCAAGGTGGCCGGTTGGGAGCTGCCCGCCGGGGTGAAGGTCTATCCCGGGATCGCCCTGGTTCACATGCGTGAGGATCTCTATCCGCGGGCGCAGGAGTTCCGCCCGGAGCGCTTTATTGAGGATGGCGCCGAGTCCTACTCCTGGCTGCCCTTCGGCGGCGGTATCCGGCGCTGCATCGGTGCCGCGCTCGCGCAAGCTGAGATAATCGAGGTACTGCGCGTCGCCGTGCCCGCGGTTGAGCTGCGGCCACTGCGTGAGCGACCCGACCCGGTTGTGCTGCGCGGGATTACCCTTGCACCCAAGCACGGCGTGCCGGTCGCACTACAGCGGCGCTTGTTGACACCCAGCCGTACCGCTGTCGCCGTCGCCACAGATGCCTGAGTCGATCTAATCGACTTCATCTGAGCTTCCGAATCCGGTCTGGGTTCCAGGGCGCATAGGATGGGCGCATGCCCACGTCGCCCGCGCGAGTGGCCTCATTGCTGCGGAGTCAAATGAAGGCGATTGCGCGCAGCACGTGGCGTTCACCTCCTGATCAGCCTCCCTGGGCGCGCCCAACGCTGACTGCGATCGCGACAATCGCCGGCTTCATGTACGCCTGGGGAATGAATGGCGCGGCTCTGGAGAACTTCTATGGAGCCGCGGCGCGGAGCATGTCAATGAGCTGGCACAACTTCTTTTTCGGGGCTTTCGATCCCGCGGGTACGGTCACAATCGACAAGCTACCCGGCTCGCTCTGGCCACAGGCCCTGCTATTGCGGATCGTCGGCTTTCACGTATGGGCGATCGTGCTGCCACAGGTCATCGAGGGTGTACTCACGATCCTCGTCTTGTATCGCGCGGTGCGGCGCTTGGCCGGGCCGCTCGCGGGCATCACCGCCGCAATGGTCCTCGCGACCAGTCCGATTACCGTCGCGTTGAACCGTGGCAACGTCGCCGACTCACTCCTGATTCTGCTGCTCGTGCTGGCGGCGGATGCCACCTCGGCGGCGCTACTCAGCGGCAGTCTCCGCAAACTGTTGTTGGCAGGAATCTGGGTCGGACTGGCATTTCAGGCAAAGATGACGGTGGCATGGCTGGTTTTGCCCGCCTTGGCCGTCGCATACCTGTTGGCAGCGACCCCGCGACTTCGCGTCCGCATAGCTCATGTCGCGCTCGCTGGAGTCCTCACAGCCGTGGTCTCTGTGAGCTGGATGACCGTGGTGTCCTTTGTGCCCGCCCACGCGCGTCCATACTTGGACGGCACCCAGAACAACTCGATCTTCAGCCAGACCTTTGAGTACAACGGAACCGCGCGCCTCGAACGACAAAACGTCTTCGCAGGCGCCGGTCATCCAGCTGCATTTCTTGTACACGCTTCCGAAGCGAACTCGGCTCCCACGCACAAGGTGCAGCCCAGCTGGCACCGGCTGTTGAGTGGACTGTTTGGACGTGACGATGGCTGGTTGTTGCCTGCTGTGCTGGTCGCCGCGATCTGGGTGATGGTCGCGCGTCGTCACGCGGGCCGTCGCGACCCGCTTAGAGCCTCAGTGGTCCTGTGGGGGAGTTGGCTGCTTGTGATGGCGGCCTTCTTCAGCGCCGGCGGCTACCCCAACTCCTACTACGTGGCGGCACTTTCGCCGGCGACCGGCGCACTATGTGGCGCCGGAGTCGCCCTGGCGCAGCGAGCGCACAGACGCATGGCAGCGAGCGCCGGGCTTGCCGCCGCGATGGGGTGCTCTGTGGGTTATGGGATTTACCTGCTTGATGGAGGCACAGCGGTTCCAGGATGGCTAGTACCAGTCGCCAGCCTTACCGCCGCGCTCGGGGCGCTGGCGCTGCTGACGGCGCAGGGCAGACGAATCTTCAGATCCTCGATGAGCGGCGTCCTCGTGACGATGGCTTGCGTGCTCGTGCTCCCCGCGGTCGCTTCTGTGCTGATGGTCACCCGCGGCCTCGGCCCCTTCGCGGCCCCATATGAGCCCGCCTCGGCGACCGTCTCACGCGACTCAGAACGGCGCTCGCGACTGCTGCATGCGCAGGTGATGGAAGAACTCGACTCGACCTACGCCACACCGATCACGCTCGTCACAGATTCCTCAATTGTGGCAGCCCCCTTCATCCTGGCTACGGGTAAGGAGGTCCTGCCAATAGGTGGCTTTCAGGGCGGCATTCCCGCTCCCTCACTGGCTGAGCTGCAGCGGCGGATAGCGGCCGAAGAAGTCCGAGCCTTTCTCGTCCCAACCGTCAGCGACGACCCCCGCATCGCATGGATACACACACACTGCAAACCAGAATCACCCGAAAGCAGCCGAGGCGCTGCGACAAGCGAACTCTACGAATGCATCAGCAGCTAACGCCTCTCAGCTCGCCGGATCCACTCCAAGCTCGGTCAGGCGCCGCTCGAGCGCAGTGATGCGCTCGGTGTCCTCGTAGAAGTCTTCCTGCCAGACGATCCGCCCCCAGCGCGCGCGGGCGAGCAGCACGGTGCGGTTACGGTAGATCTCGCGCCCCTCCTGGTCGTGTGCATGGTCGTCGAAGCGCGCGATCAGCGTCAGGCGCCAGGGCATCCCGCTGATGAAGAGCTCGCGGATCTCCCCCTGAAGTCCGGCGCCGACGAAGTTGCGCAGGAAGCGCTCGATCGCCTCTCGTCCCTGATGCTCACCCGCCCAGCGATGCTCGGCGTCGTTGAAGCGAATCGTCGCATCGGCTGCGTAACCGGCCAGCAGCGGGCGATATTCACCCGAGTTGAGTGCGCGAACATCGCGCCTCAGCTTGAGCAGCAGGACCCGCGCTAGGAGCGCCTTCGCTGCGAGCAGCCCACCAGCGCCAGCGCAGACCGCGCAGGCTGCCGCCTGTCGAGATTGCCCTGCCCGCGCGCTCATCGGCGCACTCGCTCACCTTCTACGCCTCTCTTCATGAGATCACGGTGAGCGTCTTGGCGAGCCCCGTGAGGACCTCGTTGCCCCCTGCGCCCAGGGCCACCAGGTCCTCGATGCGCACCCCGAGCTCGCCCGGCAGGTAGATCCCCGGCTCGACGGTTACGACGTTGCCAACCTGCAGCGGATCATCTGAGGCCGTGTGCGAGAGTCGCGGCGCCTCGTGAATCTCCATGCCAACGCCGTGCCCGAGGCCGTGGCCGAAGTTCTCACCTTGTCCCCCCTCGGTGATGATCGTGCGTGCGACCGCGTCGATCTCACGGCCGCCCAGCCCAGCTGCGAGCGCGCTCAGCGCCTGTTCCTGGGCCTCGAGCACAAGCGCGTAGATCTCGCGGGCGCGCTCGGAGATCCCCTCCCCGGTCGCGAAGGTTCGGGTGCAGTCTGAGCAGTAGCCCTGATGCAGCGCGCCCCAGTCAATCGTGACAAGCACGTCGCGCGTGATCGCCTGATCGCGCGGCTCGGCATGCGGTAGCGCACCGTGCGCGCCGGCAGCGACGATCGGCTCAAAGCTCGGCCCTTCGGCACCGAGCTGGCGCATCCGATGCACGAGCTCAACCGCGATCTCACGCTCGCTGCGGCCCACGAGACCGCCTTCGAGCAGCCCCTCCAGCGCCTCGTCAGCGAGCTCCGCAGAGGCACGGATCAGCGCGATCTCAGCGGGATCCTTGATCGCTCGCAGCCGCTCAACCGCGCCATTACACGGCACGAGCTCCCATCCCTGCGGGAGCAGCTCCGCCAGCCGCCGATGGGCGCGCACGGTGAGCTTGCCCTCATCGAAGCCCAGGCGACCGCTACTTGCACCACCCAACAGGGCGGGCAGCGCCTCGAACAGCTCGCCGCTGACGATCTCGCGCTCAAACTCCGGTGGGACCTGTTCGTCGGACTGCGTCGTGTAGCGGAAGTCCGTCATGAAGCGGTGCGGTCCCAGCTCGCCGGCCAGCTCCTCCCCGATCAGCACTACCTGCGCGTTGCTGCCCGTGAAGCCAGCCAGGTAGCGGATGTCGATCAGCGAGTCGATCAGCAGTGCCTGCACCCCGAGCTCGGCGAGCTCGCCGGCCAGACGCTCGGCGCGACTGCGCTCAGCTGGGTTGACCCCGGTACTACTCATGAGCTCGCCTGCTGCTCGAGATGCGCGCGCAGCTGCACGAGCGCATCGCCGTAGCCGGCCGGCCCGCGGCCCGAGATCGTCGCGAAGCAGAGCTCTCTGATCACCGAGAAGCGCCGCCAGGGCTCGCGGTTCTCGATGTCTGAAAGATGCATCTCAAGCGCCGGCAGCCCTGTGATCTCAAGCGCGTCACGGATCGCCCAGGCATAGTGCGTCCAGGAGCCCGGGTTCAGCAGGATCGCGTCCGCCTCGCCACGCAGCGAGTGCAGATGCTCGACGAAGGCGCCCTCAAAGTTGGTTTGAAAGAAGCGCGTCTGCAGGCCGAGCGCGCCGGCCTGCTCTGCCACCTGCGCCTCGAGCTCGGGGAACGTCAGCGTGCCGTAGAAGAGCGGGTCACGACGCCCGAGCTGGTCGAGGTTGACGCCGTGCATGACCTCGATGCGATAGATCATCTCGCTCATTTGCTCGACTCCGCGATCGCCCCACGCACCTCTGCCTCGGCCACATCACAGCCATGGAGCACTTCTCCCGGCGCCTTGACGAGCACGAACGGGACCGTGGCCCCGACGCGCTTCTTGTCGTGCGCGAGCGCCGCGAGGATCTCATCGAGGGAGAGCCCATCCACTTGGATGGGCAGGCCGCGCTCGGCCAGCAGCTCACGGACGCGCTCACGCAGCTCATCCTGACCGGATAGGCGCAGCGCCGCAAGCAGGCCCAGCCCGACGGCCTCGCCGTGGCGGTAGCGCGCATAGCCGCTGACCGTCTCAATTGCATGCCCGATCGTGTGGCCGAGGTTGAGCACCTGGCGGCGCCCGCCGTCGCGCTCATCGGCAGCGACGACCGCGAGCTTGGTGCGGATGCAGGCAAAGATCGTCTGCTCGTCGACCTCTCCCCCAGCGACCACGTGCTCCCACAGCTCACCGCCGGCGATCAGCGCGGTCTTCAGCACCTCGACCCAACCGGCCGCGTACTCCTCAGGCGGGAGCGTGCCGAGCACCTCGGGGTCGACGATCACGCCCGCCGGCTGGTGATAGACGCCGATGTAGTTCTTTGCCTGCGGCAGATCCACCCCGGTCTTGCCACCGAAGGCTGAGTCGACCTGCGCCACGAGCGTCGTTGGTACCTGCACGACCGGGATCCCGCGCTGATAGGTGGCCGCACAGAAGCCCGCCAGGTCACCGACGACGCCGCCGCCGAGCGCGACGATGTGATCGGCGCGCGTAATGCCCGCGGCGAGCATCGCCTGCCACACGCCTTCAGCGCTAGCGAGCGTCTTGTGCTGCTCGCCGGGTGCAATCGCGACCGTGCCTAGAAGCTCGCCCAAGCGTGTTCCATAGAGGGGAGCGACGGTCTCGTCGCTGATGCAGAAAGCGCGCGAGCTCGCGCGCTCAAGCGGCCATAGCGCCGCGATCGCCGCATCGTCCTCGCCGCTGAGCAAGCCGCGGCCGATCACCACCGGGTACTCGCCCGAGGAGGAGCTGGCCCAGACCATGCGCGTACCGATGGGCGCGCCCTCGAGCGCGCGCAGTGCGTCAAGTGCACGCCGTGCGCTGGCGAGCGAGGTCCCCTCTGGCAGGATCGCGTCGGCGAGCCCCTCATAGAGCCCGCGTCGCTCGGCGTGTAGCGCCGCAAAGCTAGCCCGGTCCGCCGCCAGCGGACGCTCAGGCGCAGTGGGCGTATCGGGGCTGGGCGTATCGGGGTTTGGCTGCACCCGCTCCCATGCGGTGTCGGGGTCGATGTCCAGCAGCACCGTTACATGGTTCGTGAGCGCCTCACGCACGCGCTCGGAGAGGACGCTGCCGCCACCGAGCGCGATCACCTCATCGGCCGACCCGCCCTCCAGCAGCCGGCATACGAGCTCCTCCTCGCTGACACGGAAGGCTTGCTCGCCGACGAGCTCAAACTCGCGCGCGAGCGAGTGGCCGAACTGCTGCTCGAGTAGCGCGTCGCTGTCCAGCGCCTTCACGCCGAGCTCCTCGGCGAGTGCCGCTGCGACGGTCGACTTGCCCGCCCCCATGAAGCCGATCAGGACGAGTGCCATCCGATGCGCTGTTCATAGGCGCGCACTGCCTCGATCACGTCGTCGATGTGATCGCCACCGAACTTCTGCCTGTAGGCCTCGGCGAGGACGTAGGCGACCATCGCCTCACCGACCACACCGGCTGCTGGCACCGTGCAGGAGTCGGTGCGCTCGCGTAGCGCCGCAGCAGGCTCGTGGGTGGCGGTGTCGACCGAGCGCAACGGCTTCGTCAGCGTCGGCAGCGGCTTCATCGCTCCGCGCACGAGCAGCGGCGAGCCGTTTGTCATCCCGCCCTCCAGCCCGCCTGCGCGGTTGGTTTCGCGGAAATAACCTCGCTCCTCGGAGTAGAAGATCTCATCGTGCGCCTCTGACCCCGGTAGGCCCGCGACCGCAAAGCCATCGCCGAGCGAGACGCCCTTGAGCGCCTGGATCGAGCAGATCGCCATTGCCAAGCGCCCGTCGAGGCGCTCCTCCCAGGAGACGTGCGAGCCCAGTCCTGGCACGAGTCCAAAGGCCTGCACCTCAAAGACCCCGCCGAGCGACTCGTTGGCCTTGCGCAGCTTGTCGATCTCGCGCACCATCGCCCGCGAGGCATCCGCGTCGAGACAGCGCACGGGCGACTCATCGACCGCAGCGAAGTCCTCGGCCGTGAGCGCCCTCGTAGGCTCGGGCGCGTGCACGGAGGCGATCTGGATCACGTGCGAGTAGACGCTCACGCCGAGCGCACGCAGAAAGGCCTTGCACAGCGCCCCGCCGGCAACACGCGCAGCGGTCTCGCGCGCGGAGGCACGCTCGAGGATGTTGCGCACATCACTCTGCTTGTACTTCTGGGTCCCAACCAGATCGGCGTGGCCGGGGCGCGGGAGATGGACCTCAGCGACCTCCTCGGCGACCGGCCAGGGGTTCATCCGCTCCTCCCAGTTGGCGTAGTCGCGGTTGGCTACCTGCAGCGCGATCGGACCGCCGAGGGTGCGTCCGTGGCGCACGCCGGCGGTGACCTCAGCGCTGTCGCGCTCGATCTTCATGCGCCCACCGCGGCCGTGGCCGAGCTGACGGCGCGCCATGTCGACAGTGACATCTTCGGGCGAGAGCTCAAGCCCCGCGGGCAGACCCTCGACGATGCATGTCAGGCCGGGGCCATGCGACTCGCCGGCGGTTATGAGACGGAGCGCCACGGCCCCAGCTTATGGGCTTTGGCTTAGTGGCCGCGGTGAGCGGCGCCGTGCGCGCGGGCGGCAAAGCCGCTGTGCCCGGCGAACACGAGCACGCCGGTCTGGGTCGACTCGCGTAGGAAGGGCATCTCCAGGAGGCCTGCCTTGCGCAGCAGTTCGCGCCCGACCTTCTCGCCGCGCAGCTCGCTCTTCAGCGAAGCCGTGGATGCCTTCTTGGAGTCGATGCTCACGATGCGCAGTTCGTAGATGATCGTTTCGCCGGTCGGCGTCAGATATTCAAGCTGCTCGTAGTGATCCTTCTGCAGGTCGATCGCCTGACACTGTGAGGCGTTGGGTAGGCAGACTCCCGTTGCCGTGCAGGATCGCTTCGCCGACAAGCGTGAAGGATGCGCTCTTGCCGCCGGCGGTGACGCCGCGGAATACGATCAGCGGCTGCTGTGCGGACGGCAGCGCCGTCATCAGCTTGAGGTTCTCATATGGGGTCAGCTGAGCGGTCAGCGGTGGGGTGCCGGCCGGGACGATCCCGAACAGGGCAGCCACTCGGTAGACCGTCTTGGGCTTCGCTGGTTTGCTCGGTTTCGCGGGCGTTTTTGTTTCTTCGCTCGGGCTCGAGCTTGGTTTTTCCGATGTGCTCGATGAACTTGGGCTACTTGAGCTTGAGGTGCTTGTGCTCGTGCTCGGTTCCTTCTTTTCAGATCCGGGCAGCGGCTTGAAAGGGTCGTGGGCGACGCCCTTGCGCTGTTCACCGGCACCGTTCGTCGTCTCCGCAACAGCCGTTTCGCGACTCGCGGGGCTGACCGCGATGCCAGCGCTCGAGGGCGCGGCGATCGGCGCGGAGGCCGACTCGGGCGCGGCCGTGGAGCCACCGCCAAGCACGGCATAACCCACGGCGGCAAGCAACCCCACTGCCACGAGCACGACGAACGGCAGCATCTGCCTGTTCTGGAGGTCGGCCTTCAGAGCCTTGAGAAAGTCGTTCATGGGGTCACCCTGGCGATCGCCGGCGCAGTCGGGGAGCTTGCTGCTCCGGTTGTGGTGCTCGCCGGCGTGCTCGTGCCGGTCGGAGAAGTTGCGGTGGCTCCGCCTGTCACGCCCTGGCCGGACGGCAGCTGGTAGGCGGTCGCGGTGATCGTCCCCGACAGCGTGCGCTTGGCCGATTTGCCGGAGCTGTTGTTGGTGACGATCGGCGCCAGCTTCACGCTCTGGATCGTCAGCAGGCGACCGCTGACCTTGAGTGCACCAGAGCTCGTCCGAGTGGTGAAGGCGGTGAGCTGATTGAAGAGGTGTTCAAGGTCGAAGAAGCCACCATTGAAAACAAAGGTGAAGGGCATCTGTGAGAAACCCGCGGCAGCCGTCGCGGCGGCAACGGCACTGCCGGCCGAACTGGTCGAGGTCGTGGCCCCGGCGCCACTCGAGATCGAGTTGAAGTCGACCTGCTGCTGGTTGCTCGCCTGCGCAAGCTGATAGATCAGCGACGGAACTTCCGGTTCTGCGGGCACGGATTTGCCGAGGCTGACGATCGATGAGTATGCCGATGCATACTGCGTCTGCGCTGCGCGAGCGCCCGACAGCTGGCTTTCAGCGCTTGCGAGCTCCGCCTTCGCCGATGCGACCTGAGCGTTCAGTTTGCTCGCTTCCTTACGCTCGGGCGAGACGACGAGCATCCACGCACCGCCAAGCACGGCGAGCATGACGACAACGATGAGAACGATGCGATCGCGGCCGGTCATCTCGCTGTAGCTCCAGATGTCGAGGGTGTGCTGGCGCTCGCGCCCGGCGTCGTGGTCTGCGCGACGGTCGACGTCGAGGTGATCTTCGCCGTGGAGGCCGGAAGCGGGTCAAACGCGATCTGAGCGGTGAATACCGGTGCGTTTTCGGGACATGAGCCGCTGCTTGAGCCCGACGAGGCGCCCTTGGTGGAGCTCTGGAGCGTGACGTTGCTCGCACCATCCATCAAGCGCAGTCGTGCAAGCATCAAGGCAACTTCGCGTTGGCTGGTCGCGCAACCGCTGAGGGTGAAGGTCGGAACGCTTCCCGGAGGGGTCGCCGAGGCCACCGCTGAGGCGCTCGCGCTCGCTGTCCCCGACGTGGGCGCGGCAGGCGCCGCCGCCACCGGTGTCGCTGTGCCCGTGCCGACGGTACCGTCGAGCGAGCTGATCGAGATCCCCGCAGGGAGCACGCGGCCAAACTCGTGGAACACGTGGGCCCAGTCAAACCGTGAATTAATGAGCGTCGAGACGGCCTGCAGCCGCGCTTCGCGCATCGCGATGAAGCTTGTGTAAGGAGCAAGTGCCTGGGCGGCGGTCTGTGCCTGCTGTGCCTGGGCGCTCACGGCCGCAGCCTCTGCTTTGCGCGAGGCGATCTGGTGGTGTGCCATGCCGTAAAGCAGCGCGAGCACGGCCAGACCAGCGAGCAGCCCGAGCAGCGCATACGCGCCGCCCTCTGACTGACCTGCGCCGACGGGCGCGCCACCGCGCTGCTCGGCCGGAATCAGGTTTACGGCCCTCATTCGGGGGCCTCCAGTGCTGCCAGACCCGTGGCGACGGCCAGCCGATGCGGCGAGACCGCGTCGGATAGATGTCCATCCACGAGCCCAACCTGAGCGCTCTGAACCTTGACACCGAGCGCCCCCTGCAGGGCCGCCGCGAAGCCAGGGATGTCCTGGGCGCTGCCGCTAAGCAGAATGTGCGAGACCTCGCCGCCGCCCTCCTGAGAGCGGTGGAAGTCGAGCGAGTTGCGGACCTCGCCGGAGATGTCGCGGATGCCGTTCTCGAGCACGCTGAGGACCTCAGTGTCGACCTCGCCGTTTGCGACCTCGCCGACAGTGACTAGTTCCTCGTAGCTCATCGAATCTTCGGCGACGGGCTCCTCAGTTGCCTCGGCTGTGGGTCCCTCACCTTCGCTCCCCTCGTGGGGCTCACCCTCCGTGAGGGCCTCCTCAACCGGCGTCTCGTCAGCCTCAGCGGCGGGCTGTTGGGCGGGCGGGGGCTCAGCCGTCAAATCGACTGCGCTCAGCAGCGCGCGAGCGTCCACGAGCGCGATGCCGCGGCGCTCGGCGAGCTCGATCGCCATGCCCTCAAGACCACTGCCAACCACGCGCGTGAAGCGGCAGATCGGTCCCTCAGCGATCGCCAGGTTCGTGAGCCCGTCGACGTTCAGATACAGCACGCGACCCGTCTGCTCGGGGTCGGCGTGGTACAGCGAGCGGATCAGCGCGAACGCGGAAAGATCAACGCCCTCAGGCGTCAGGCCGGCGCGGCGCACTGCGGCAAGCAGCTTTTCGACCATGTCGCGCTGAGCGGCCACCAGCACCACGCGCTGGCGCGGGCCGGCAGGGGTATCGACAATACCGAGCGGATGAAAGTCAAGAACGGCGTTGCTCAGCGGCATCGGCACCTGCTCCTGAGCCTGGAAGTTGACCGCCGCCGCGAGTTCCTTGCGGTCGGTTATCGGAGGCAGCTCGAGCGTACGCAAGACCGTGCGCTGGTTGGCCACGCCCACGCGGACACGCTTGCTCAGCCCGCTAGTGGCGAACAGCTCACGCAGCACGTCACCGAGCGCGTCCTGGTCCATCACTTCACCGTCACGGACGGCGTCCGCCGGCAGTGGCATCGATGCAGCCTCCTCGGCGAGGATCGAACCGTTCACACGCGCCTTGACCGCGGCGACGAAGCCCGGCTGTACGTCCAGGCCGACCACGTCGGCTCCCCCGCGACGCCCGAGGTTCATGTTCATGTTCATCTTGATGTTGGGTAGTCGGGAGGGAAGTTGCATGTTTGTGTGAGCTTCAGAGCGTTGGGCGCAACGCCTGCAGGGGGGGTATCGGCGCCAGTGTCGTGAGCCTTTAGCGGAGGAAGTGATTGACGTAGACATCCACGAGCGGCTGCCCGGCGTACACGCCCAGCAGCGCCCCTAGCGCCAGGAACGGCCCGAAGGGCACCGCCGTCTTGCGCCCCTCGCGTGCGCCCTTGCGAGCGATGATGAGCGCACCAGCCAACACACCTGAGAGCAGCGCCGCGAGGACAGCAGGAGCAACCGCAGAGCCGAGGAATAGCCCCATCATGCCGGCGAGCTTCACGTCGCCCATACCCATCCCGCCGGGATAGGCGAGCGCGGCCACCAGCAGAAATCCACCGGCAGCGACAGCTGCAATCAGACGCTCGGGCTCACCACTCGGATCGAGCGCGAGGCCCACCGCGAGCGCGAGCACGGCGCCGAGCGCGGTGATGCGGTTGGGGATGATCCGATGCTCAAGATCAATCAGGGCTGCCGGGACCACCAACAGGATCAGGATCACGCTCAGCGCGATTCCAGAGGGCGAGTGATGCACAAGCACTGCCCCAACACAAAGCGCTGCCGTCAGCGCCTCCACGAGCGGATAACGCGGCGAGATCGGCTCGGCGCAGCTGCGGCAATGACCCCGCAACAACAGCCAGGAGAGGATCGGAATGTTGTCGTAGGGCTTGACCGGCGTGCCGCAGGTGGGACAGTGCGAGGCCGGCGTAATCAGCGACTCGTGCCGCGGCAGGCGGTAGGCGACGACGTTGAGGAAGGAACCCACGATGGCGCCGAGAACGCCTGCGAATGTTGCCGCCTCCATGCCGAGTTGATCGGCGCAAGGCGCTGCAGACTTGAGCATGTTTGCGCAGCTAGCGGGCCGCAGACACAGAGAGAGCGGCCAAGGCCGCTCTCTCTTCAGGCGCCGGCTCGGCCTTCCGAGCCGCGAATCTCTCTAACTACCATTCACCACTGGGCGGACAGGCACCTTTACCGGCAGTCGTGCATTTACGCACGATCGCCCCGGTTTTGGTGCGTTCAATCGAGAACTTGTTTTTCGATGAAACCGCTTCCGATTCCACCAAGTAGCCGGTTTCTTTTTCTTCGGCTTTCAACAGCTTTGCGGACGTCGTTTCGTTCAGGGTCGACTCAAGTTCCCCAAGCGCTTTGGGAGTCATACCTTCGTATTTGCCGTTGTGGTCAACCGCGAAGGTCTCCGCGGCCGTCTCGGCGGTGCGAGCCTGCACCTTGGCCGCAGAGTCGTTGGCCTTGCTCTTCTGGTTCAGGAAAGCGGGAATCGCTATCGCGGCCAGAATGCCGATGATCAGGATAACGACCAGAAGCTCTATAAGGGTAAAACCAGCCTGGTCGCGTCTAAGTTTGTAAAAGATTATGGACATATTTATCTGCCTTTCGACGCGGTCCGGGGAAGAGATGATTGCTGCAAGACACTTCCCGCTCGACGGCGCGAGAACGCAAGGAGGCGACCCGTAGGCCGCCTCCTCTACTGCGCTCGCCGCTCAACCGAGCCGGCTGTCGGCAGCTCCTACCATTTGCCGCTGGCCGGGCAGGCGCCCACGCCAACCGCAGTACAGGTGCGTTCGATTTCGCCGCTTGCGATGCGCTTGATCGTGAACTTGTTTTTGGTCGCAACCGATTCTGAGGTGACTTCGTACGTGGTGGCGGTCGGCGTGGCACCGACGGTCAGCACGGCCGAGCCAGTTTCTTTGAGGGTCGGCTCGATTTTCTGCACTTCGGCGAGGTTCACACCGGTGTATTCGCCGTTGTGGTCAGTCGAGTAGGTCTCGACGGCCGTCTGGGCGGTACGCGCCTGGACCTTAGCCGAAGCGTCGTTGGCCTTGCTCTTCTGGTTCAGGAAGGACGGAATGGCGATCGCGGCCAGAATGCCGATGATCAGGATAACGACCAGAAGCTCGATGAGGGTAAAACCACCCTCGTCCTTCGAGCGCTGGCGCAGTCGGTAAAGCATGAATCCTCCTAGGATCCGATTACAAGGACGCCAGCCCTCTGTTCCACCGCCGTCTGAATAGGCGATACGCCCCCAAGTGATGATTCACCTAAGGCCGCCGGCTTTGCTACGCGCCTTCTACAGCGCTCTGCCCTGGCACTTTATTGCTGGCTTTCGCCACTGCATCGACCCTCGCGCGAGTGATCTTTAGCTCTGAATGAGAATCCCTGGACACATGAGCACCCACGGCCCCGACGAGGGCTAGGCGCTTGTCTGTGAGGCGTCCTCGGGAACCTGCGCGGACACCGCCGCCGCTGGCTCCTCACGCGGCCAGGCTGCCTGCGCGTCGGTGTCAGGCAGGCGGATGCCCCCGCCCGCGCACCATGGGCACGTGACCGTGCTCGGCTCGCCGCCGAGGTTGGAGATCACCTGGCCGGTACCTCGGCAGGGCATACACTCCCGCGGCTCATGCGCCGCGTCGAGTCGATCCCCGTTGTCGCTGTCCTCGCTGGCCATCAGGTGATGAGACTAGCGTTCCCCCGATGAGAAGACCTGGACGAGGCGCGGAGTGGGCGGCCGTGGCCGCGATCACGCTCGGCGCAGCGCTGCTGCGCCTGCTTGCGATCAACAAGGTCTCCCCCGACCCCTTCTACGACGCGGCGGTCCGCAGCATGTCGCTCTCCTGGCACAACTTCTTCTTCGGGGCTTTCGAGCCGTCCGGGAGCGTTTCGATCGACAAGCCGCCCGTGGACCTCTGGCTGCAGGTCATAAGCGTCAAGCTGCTCGGCTTCAGCTCGACCACGCTGAAGCTGCCCGAGGTCTTCGCGGGTATCGCCTCGGTGCCACTGCTCTACGCGGCCGTGCGCCGGATCTGGAGCGTCCCAGCGGGCCTGGCGGCAGCCGTGGCGATGGCTGTGCTGCCAGTCGAGGTGATCACCGCGCGCAGCGACACGATGGATGCGGTGATGATGGTCATGATCGTCGTAGCCCTGCTGCTCGTGGTGCGCGCCGCCGAAAGCGGCCGCAGCCGCTGGCTGCTCGCCGGGGCGGCGGTGCTCGGACTGGCTTTTAACGTCAAGCTGCTCGAGTCGCTCGTCGCGCTACCGGGGATCGCGGTGCTCGCCTACTTCGGCCTTCCCGGTAGCCACAAGCGACGCCTGACGCAAGGCGCGTTGGCAAGCGCCGTCTACGTCGCGGTCGCGCTTTCGTGGCTGACAGCGACGCAGCTTTCCCCGGCGCACGATCGCCCGTGGGCGATCGGTTCAAGCAACGGCAGCGCCTGGAACGCCGCCTTCGTCTTTAACGGCACAGAACGCTTGGGCGGCAAATCACCCGAACCGCAGGGAACCGTCTATGAAGCCGGCCACCGTTACCCCACGAGCACCCAGTCCGAGCGCGACCACATCCCGATCCTGCCGCCCTCCGCGACACGTCTGCTCGCGCGCATCGGGCCACTGTCTGGACAGCGCCTCGGTCTGGAGATGCTGATCGCGCTGCTGCTCGGCATCCCAGCGCTCGTCTGGGGGCTACGCGCCGCCAACGACGCCGATCCCGCCCGCGAGCCCACGGCGGCACAGAGCCGCATACGCGTGCGCCGTGGGGCCGCCGCAGGTCTTGGTCTGTGGATGCTCACCGGGATCGTGCTCTTCAGCCACATGGCGCGCTTGCACCCACGCTATGTCGAGGGCTTCACGCCGGTCGTGGCCGCGATGCTCGGCATCGGCGTGGCCTGGTCGGCGGACGCGACGGGCGTCTGCGCTTGGGGATCCTCGCCGGGTCGGTGCTGATCGCGGTCTACTACTCCGAGCGCCTGCTCTACGGCGACCCCGTCGACCTGGTGGATCGCGCTGCTTGGAGCGCTCGCTGCGATTGCCTTCGCCGGGGTCGCGCGCCTCCCGGCGATGGGCGCGCCGCGACGCGAGGCAGTACTCGCAGCCGCTGCGATCGTGGCGACGCTCGTGGCGGTGCTCGCGGTCCCGCTCAAAGCCGACGTGAGCGCGATTGACAACCACGTAACCGACGCCGGCTATGTGGGTGCACTGCCGAGCGAAGAGCAGCAGCTGATCAGCTCCTATCTGCGTGCCCACCAGCGGGGTGCGCGCTACGAGGTGGCGGCAGAGTCCGCGACCCAGATCGGCTCGCTGATCGTCCAGGATGCGTTGCCGATCCTGGTCCTAACTACCTATAACGGGCGTGTCTTCACCTCGGTTGCCAAGCTACAGCGCTTGACTGCTGAAGGTCAGGTCCGCTACGCCTTCCTGAACACCTTCTGCACGAGCCATGCCTCCGCAGTGAACCCCGCCTGCTCAGCTCCTGCTAAGTGGATCCGCGCACACGCAACCGACGTCTCGCGCGCCGCCGGCCTGCCGCACAGCAAGATCCTCTACCTGCTCCCCGGGGCCGCCCCATGAGCTTTGAGCAGCAGTCAGAGCGCCTCGCGCGGCTGTCCGAGGGCGCCCGCGCCGCGGGCAAGTTCGCGCTCGATACCGAGTTCATGGGTGAGGGGCGCTACCGCACCCAGCTGTGCCTCATCCAACTCGCGATCCCGGAGCGCGAGGACCTCGCGGAGCCGATCCTCGTGATCGACCCGCTCGAGGCAGACCTCGATGGGGCTCCGCTTGCCAGCATCTTGGCCGACCCGGCAGTCCAGGTGGTGGTGCACGCCGGACGCCAGGACATCGCGCTCGTGCGCCGCGCCTTTCAGACGGAGGTGCAGAACCTCTTTGACACTCAGGTCGCGGCAGGCTTCGCCGGTCTTGGCGCACAGAGCTCCTACGACTCGCTGCTGGGCGAGGTGCTCGACCTACGGGTCGCCAAGACCGCGAGCTTCACCCGCTGGGACGCGCGCCCACTCTCGGCCGAGCAGCTTGCCTATGCGCGCGAGGACGTCGTGCATCTGCTCGAGCTGGCCGCCGAGCTCGAGCAGCGTTTGCAGGCGCTCGGTCGCCTGGAGTGGGCGCGCGAAGAGTGCGAGCCGCTCGCCTCCTCAAGTGATGAGCGCAACATCGAGACGATCTTTGCGCGACTGCCCCGGGTCAACGGCCTGAGCGCCGCCGCTCGGCCGATCGCACGCGAGCTCGTGATCTGGCGCGAGCAGACTGCCGAGCGCCAGAACCGGCCGGTGCAGGGGGTGCTGAGCGATGCGACGCTGATCGAGATAGCCCGGCGCAGGCCATCCTCCACTGCCGAGCTCGAGCGGATTCGCGGCGTCGGCGGCGGCGCTGGCGGGCGGCGAGGCGAGGAACTGCTGGCCGCGATCGCGCGCGGCGCAGGGAGCCCACCGGACCCGCCCCCGCAGACCGCGCGTCCGCCGGCTGCTAAGCCCGATGACGCACCGCTCGTGGCGCTCGGTGAGGCGCTGCTGCGGGCACGCGCGCGCCAAGCCGGGCTCGCCTACGAGCTGCTTGCCTCGCGCGCCGACCTACAGGCGATCGTCGCGGCCTACCGCTCCGGCGTCGAGGAGGCAGACGTGCGCACGCTGCGTGGCTGGCGCCGCGAGCTCGCCGGGGCAGAGCTACTCGCGCTGCTCACCGGCGAGATCGCACTCCACGTCGACGGGGAGCCCCACATGCGCCGGGTGCACGTCACGCCGCGCGCGCCCAGTGTGTCCTGAGCTCAGCCGCGCGGGGCTCGCTGCCGCTTCGCGCGCTCGCTACTGAATGTGGTTGTAAACGTCGAACAGCGGTAGGTACATCGAGATCACGATGAAACCCACAATTGCGCCGATGACGATGATCATGATCGGCTCAAGGATCGAGGTCAGTGCCTTCACGGAAGCTTCGACCTGTTCCTCGTAGAACTCGGCCACGCGGTCGAGCATCTGGTCCAGAGCACCGGTTTCCTCACCGACGCCGACCATGTGTGTCACCATCGAAGGGAATAGCGGCGCCTGCGCAAGCGGCGCGGCAATCGTGCCACCACGCTTGACCGAGGCGATCACGCCTTCCATCGCCTCCTCCACGGCAATGTTGCCGCCCGTGCGTCCGGTGATCTCCAGCGCCTGCAGCAGCGGCACGCCGGCGCCGGTCAGCGAGGCGAGTGTGCGCGACCAGCGCGCCACGGCGATCTGTTGGACGATCGCGCCGATCTTCATCGGCACGTGCAAACGGAAGTGATCCCACTGCTTGCGACCCCAGGTCGTTTTCTTCCACTTGATGAAGCTCACGACGATCACGCCCGTCGAGAGGAACATCAGCCACCAGTAGCCGGTGACCATGTGTGAAAGTGCCACGGACACCTTCGTCAGCGCGGGCAGTTCGCCGCCGAACTGCTTGAAGACACCAATGAAGACCGGGACGAGGAAGGCAACAAGCGCCATCATCACGCCGACGGCGAAGAAGATCACGAGCGCCGGGTAGATCATCGCCGCTTTGATCTGGCGGCGCAGGCCCGCGTCCTTCTGCAGTTGGTCGGCGACACGCATCAAGGCGTCCTCGAGCACACCGCCCATCTCCCCGGCTTCGGTCATCGCGACGAACAGCGGATTGAAGACCTTGGGGTGACGCGCCATCGAGTCGCTGAGCGAGAGGCCCGCCTCGACGTCCTTGCGTACGGCGACGATCGTTTCCTTGAGGAACTTGCCCTCGGTCTGCTCCTCGAGCACGTAGAGCGCGCGCAGGATGCTCATCCCTGAGGTGATCATCGTGGCCAGCTGACGCGAGAAGACTGCCAGTTCGGAGGCCTTGACCGTCTTCAGAAAGGCCAGCTCGATCTCGCGCGAGGTGTGCTTGTCGGCGATGTCCAGGACGATCAGGCCACGCTGCTTGAGCTGGTCTGAGACCGCCTGCTTGGACTCCGCCTCAACCTCGCCGCGGGCCTTGCCGCCCGTGAGGTCGATCGCCTGGAAGACGTAGGTGCTCATGCCTGGCGCCTAGGCCGCGGCCAGCGAGGTCGCACCGAGCAGACGCCGCAGCTCCTCCGGGGTCCCGGAGCGCGCTTCGGCGAGCTTCTGGGTGATCTTGCCCTGACGCACGAGCGTCGCCAGCGAGGTATCCATCGTCTGCATCCCAGCCGCGGAGCTCGTCTGCAGCACGGAGTAGATCTGGTGGGTCTTGCCCTCACGGATGAGATTGCGGATCGCGGGGTTGGGCACCAGCACCTCGCACGCCACAACGCGTCCGGAGCCATCGGTGTTGGGCAGCAGCTGCTGGGTCATGATGCCCTGCAGGCAGACCGACAGCTGTACGCGCACCTGACCCTGCTGATGGGCGGGGAAGACGTCGATGATGCGGTCGATCGTCTGGGCCGCGTCCTGCGTGTGCAGGGTGGCGAAGACAAGGTGACCGGTCTCAGCCGCGGTCAGCGCGGTGGAGATCGTGTCGAGGTCGCGCATCTCTCCGACGAGGATCACGTCGGGGTCCTGGCGCAGCGCGCCCTTCAGTGCAGCGCCGAAGCTCTGCGCGTCTGAGCCGAGCTCGCGCTGGTTGACGATGCACTTCTTGTGAGCGTGAAGGAACTCGATCGGGTCCTCGATCGTCATGATGTGCTCGTCGCGGGTGCTGTTGATCTCATCGATCATCGCCGCGAGCGAGGTGGACTTGCCGGAACCGGTCGGTCCGGTGACGAGCACGAAGCCGCGCGGCTTGCGCGTGAACTCATGTACCGCCGGCGGCAGGCCGAGCTCGTCGATCGAGGTCAGGCCGAAGGGGATCAGACGAAAAGCGGCACCGATCGCGCCACGCTGGTAGTAGGCGTTGACACGGAAGCGAGCGTGGCCGGGGATCGAGTAGGCGAAGTCCAGTTGCCAGTCGGTCTCGAGCCGCTGACGCTGGTCGCCGGTGAGGATCGAGTAGATGATCTCGCGCGTGTCAGAGGTCGAGAGCTTGGGGTATTCATCCAGCGGTGAGAGTTTGCCGCGGACGCGGACCGTCGGGTGCGCGCCGGAGGTCAGGTGCAGGTCGGACGCCCGACGCTTGACGACCTCCATAAGCAGATCTGCAAAATCAATGTCCATGGGTGTGCACATCGACAGCTCGCGCGGTAACCATTAGTCCCGACATCGATGCGCCTGGGCCGCTGGACGAAGATACGAGCTCAGCCGCTGCCGACGACACGCGCGATCTCCGCGATCGAGGTGCGACCCTGGCGGACCTTCTGCAGGCCGTCGTCGCGCAGACGTGTCATTCCCTGCTGCACCGCCACATCGCGGATCGCCTCCGAGGGGCGACGTTCGAGCGCCATCGTTTGAATCTCAGGCGTGACCTGCATCACCTCATAGAGCCCAACACGTCCACGGTAGCCGCTGCCGCCACAACGACGGCAACCGACGGGCTCATAGGCCTCAAGCTCCATGCGCGCCTTGTAGCCGCTCTCGCGCAGGACCTTGGCAGGAATGATCGTGCGCCGCTTGCAGTTCGGGCAGAGCATCCGCGCTAGGCGCTGAGCGACGACACAGTCGATCGCGGAGGCAACTAGGAACGGCTCCACACCCATCTCGATCAGACGCGTGATCGCCGAGGGCGCATCGTTGGTGTGCAGCGTCGAGAGCACGAGGTGCCCGGTGAGGGCCGACTCGATCGCGATCTGCGCGGTCTCGCGGTCGCGGATCTCCCCGACCATGATCACGTCGGGGTCGGCACGCACCATCGCGCGCAGACCGGCCGCGAAGGTCAGACCGACCTTGGAGGAGACCTGCACCTGCGTGAGCCCGGCCATTTCATACTCGACGGGGTCCTCGACGGTGATGATGTTCTTCTCAGGCGTGTTCAGCAGCTGTAGCGCCGCATAGAGCGTCGTCGACTTACCCGAGCCGGTGGGGCCGGTCACGAGCACCGCGCCGTGGGTCTCGCGGCAGGCGGCTTCAAGACGCTCGCGCTCAGGGTCGGCCATCCCCAGCTTGTCGAGCTCGACGACCACCGACTGCTTGTCCAGGACGCGCATCACGACGCCCTCGCCGTGCACGCTCGGCAGCGTCACCACACGCAGATCGACGTGGCGCCCATCCACGACGAGACCGACGCGCCCGTCTTGCGGGAGGCGCTTCTCGGCGATGTTCAGCTCGGCCATGATCTTGATGCGCGAGATAACCCCCGCGGCCATTTTGCGCGGCACGCTCGTGACGTCCTGCAGGACGCCGTCGATGCGGAAGCGGACGCGCATCTCCTTGCCGTCGGGAGCCATGTGCAGATCTGAGGCGCCGCGCTCGACGGCTTGGCCGACGAGCTGGTTGACGAGCTTGATGACGGGTGCGTCATCGGAGGTCTCGTGCAGCGCGACGACCTCGCCATCTTCTTCCTCGGCCTCGTCAAAGCTCGTGACCGACTCGCCGACGACGTCTTCGAGGCGATCCAGTCGCGAGACGAGCGAGGCGATGTCCTCGGGCGGCGCGACCGCCACCCGGATCTCATAGCCGGTCATGATCGCGATGTCGTCGACCGCGAGCACGTTGGAGGGATCGGCCATCGCGACGAGCAGCGTGCGTTTGTCCGCGAAGGCGACGGGCACGGCCTGGTAGCGCTTGGCGACGGCCGTGCTGACGAGGTTCGCGGCCGACATGTCGACCGAGAAGACGCCGAGGTCGAGGTGGTCGAGCCCGTAGCGCTCCGCGAGTGCGCGGGCGAGCGCGTCGTGTGAGAGTGCGCCGGTGTCGATCAGCACCCGCTCGGGTGTCGTGCCGAGGCTGCGCGAGCTCTCAAGCGCATCATCCACCTGGCGGCGCGTGGCCAGCCCCATCTCGACGATCACATCCGTCAGGAAGCCACCGGAGGAGCCCTTGCGGGTGGGCTTTGTGATCCCGTTCATCGTTCCCGGCGTCGGCGCCGCGACGATCTGATCCGCGGCCGACGTTTCAGACGCGCCCTCTTCGGGCTCGAGCTCAATCTGCGGCGTGCTGTCCTCGAGCTCGATCGCGATGATCGGCTCGACTTCGACGCCGGGCTCACCGTCGAGGTCGAAGATCTCGTGCAGGTCCGGGGGGCTCTGCTGCGGGGCCTCGCTCATCGCGCACCCCCTCGGGGGGCGTCAGTCGGGCGCCGGCTCCTCAGCACGCGCGGCGCGAGCCATGAGCTCCCGTGGTGCGTCGCGACCGGTCCACAGCTCGAAGCTGAGAGCGCCCTGCGCGACGAGCACCTGGAGTCCGTCGATCGTCCGCGCACCCCGGGCGGCGGCGGCGGCAAGGAGCGCGGTGGACTGTGAGTGGTAGACCAGATCGATGACATTCGAGTACTCGCCAAGTTGATCGCCCGTCAAACCGAGTTGGTTGAGCACACAATCCTCAGTGGCCGAGCGTTCGACCCCAGAGGCCCTAGAACGCCCCTCAAGGCCCACAGAGGTGCAGTTGACGAGCAATTCGGCTGGCACGGGACGCGCGACCGCACGTGCCCCCAAATCATTGGCGAGCGCCTCTGCGCGGGCCGGGGTGCGGTTCCAGATCGACACCTCGCTGGCGCCCTCCGTGAGCAGCGCCCAGACCACCGCGCGCGCGCTGCCACCGGCACCAAGCACGAGCGCACGCATGCCACGAGGGGAGCTACCGAGTGCCTCGATTAGGCCGGGAGCATCGGTGTTCTCGGCCGCGATCGTTCCGTCGCTATGGAAGGTGAGCGTGTTGGCCGCGCCGATCGCGCGGGCAGCGGCGCTGGCCTCATCGGCAAGCTCGAGCGCCGCATGCTTATGCGGGATCGTGACGTTCGCCCCGAAGAAGCCTGCTCCTCCGAGCGCGCGCGTGGTCTGCGCGAACAGATGCGGCGGCACCGGTAGGCGCTGGTAGCGCCAGCCGCTCATGCCAAGTGCAACCAAGGCCGCGTTGTGCATCGCCGGCGAGCGGCTGTGAGCAACGGGCCAGCCGAGCACGCCGAGGCGGGTCATCACCCGTGCTTGCAACGCGGCGGATGCCCGCCATTTTTCGCGACCGCGGCCTTATAGGCCGCGGCGTTGGCTTCAAAGGCCGCGAGCGTGGTCGAGAAGACCTGCTCGCCGCAGCCATCGGCGCCAGCGACGTAGTAGAGGTAGGAGACTTGCGCGGGGTGAGCCGCTGCACGGATCGAGGCGGTCCCAGGGTTTGAGATCGGCGTCGGCGGCAGCCCCGTGTGGGTGCGGGTGTTGTAGCGCGAGTTGATGTGCAGCTGCGCTTCGGTCAGTTCGTGGGTATAGGTCGCGATCCCCAGCTGTTGCTCGACGGCGTAGTAGATCGCGGCATCGATCCCCAGCGGCATCCCGTCTTTGAGGCGGTTGTAGATCACGGCCGCGATCTTCGCCCGGTCGCCTGGCACCTGGGCCTCGCGCTCGATCATCGAGGCCACCGTGAGCAGTTGGTAGGGGGTAATGTGTAGCGCGCGAGCGCTCTTGATCTCGCTGTCGCCGAAGTTTTCACGGAAGGCGATCAGCTGCTCCTGCACGAGCCTACTCACCGGCTGACCGGGATTGAGGTCGTAGGTCGCCGGGAACAGGAAGCCTTCGAGGCTCGAAGTGCCGCGCGGCGCGCCGTAGTGTGCGGGGTCCAAGAGCGGCGAGCGACGCGAGGCAACCCGGTAGCTGCCCTTCAGGCCCGCTTTGGCTGCCAGCTCGGCGATCTGCGCGCGTGTTCTGCCCTCGGGGATCAGCAGCTTGATCACCTTTGGGGCGGCGACACTCTTGCTGTGACCCGTGTCGAGCAGAGCTCGCACGACGAGGATCACCGCAGCGATTGCGGCCAGGAGCGCGATCAGAGCCGCGATACGCGCCGGTAGCGAGCGCCTCGTGTTTGGCTTGGGAGCGCCCGGTGCAACCCTGCTGCGGGGGGCCGCTGGTGGGGCTGGGGGCGCTGGCTCCGGGGGCAAAGGCTGAGGCTCCGGTTGGATGATCTGCTCCGGAGCTGGCTGCGAGGACACAACGGGCAGTGCCTCCCGCACGATCGGCGCCTCGATGCTCACCTCGGGTGCTGGCTCGGGCAGGTCGGGCACGACTGGCGCTGTTGAGTCGACCGGGTTCGGCGGCGCCGACACGGATGGTTCCGCTTCAGGGGGCAGCTCAGGCGGGGGCTCCTCCAGAAAATCCGGTGCCCGCTCCCGCTCCTCTTCTTGTTCCTGCGCGGGGCCAGGCTCCCCAGCCGAGGGCGACTCGACCGTGCCGCCTCCACGCTGCGCGCGGCGCTGTTCGCGCTCTTCGCGATCGCGCTCCCGCTCCTCAGGGGTGCGTTCGCGCGCTGGCCGTGATCGATCGCCGCGAGACAAGAACCGGGACCTTAACGCGATTGGGTCGCGAGCCAACTCTCGAGCAGGTGGGCGGCGGCGCGAGAGTCCTCGCTCGTCTTGAAAGATCCATCTACCCCCTCCATCCGCTGGGCCATCCGCGTGGTGAAACGCTCGTCGTGCATCTCAACGGGAATCCCCTCCCCCAGACGCTGTGCGAGCCGCTCGGCAAATGCGCGCGTCTCGCGCGTCTGCTCACTATCACCGCCGCTGAGCGAAAGCGGTAGCCCCACGATCACGCGTGCGACCTCGCGCTCCTCGACGAGCTCGCGCAGCCGTGCAATGCCGCGCTTGCTGGCCGGTCGCTCGACAGTCTCAAGGGGCGTGACGATCGTTCCGGTGGGATCGCTCACGGCGCAGCCGCAGCGCGCGCTTCCATAATCCAGCGCCAGTACCCGCACGACCTAGGCAGCGATCGTGCCGTAACCGACGACGACCTCGCCGCGATAGAGGCAGGCGACCTGGCCGGGAGCGGTGCGCTCCGCGGGCTCCTCGAGCTCGAGCACGAGGCGCGGATGGTGTCCCGCGGGTGGCTCATCGGGCACGCGGCAGGGGAAGCGCCTGCCATGCGCGCGTACGCGCACCCCGTCGATGCAGTCGCCGCCACGGTGCAGAATCGCCCCGTCCACGACCAGCTCGCGGGCAAGCAGCCGCCTCCGCGGGCCAACGGTGACGGTGTTGGTGACGGCGTCGGTTGCCAGCACGTAGAGGGGCTCCGCTGCGGAGATCCCCAAGCCGTGGCGCTGCCCAACGGTGTAGACGTGCGCACCCGCGTGCTCCCCAAGCGTGCTGCCGGACTCATCGACGATCGCACCAGGGCGTCTGCCGAGGCCGGCGTGACGCTCCAGGAAGGCACTTTGGCGGGTTCCCGCAAGGAAGCAGAGATCCTGGGAGTCGCGCTTGGAGGCGACGGCCAGCCCCGCGCGCTCAGCGAGCTCGCGCACCTGTGGCTTGTGAAGATCGCCGAGCGGGAAACGCAGGCGCGCCAGCGAGCTTGCGGTGAGCCCACAGAGCACGTAGCTCTGGTCCTTGGCGATGTCGGCTGCAGTGCGCAAGAGCGGCGTCTGTGGCCCCTCTGCGACGCGCGCGTAGTGGCCCGTCGCGAGTGTCTCCGATCCCAGGCGGTCGGCTAGCTCGAGCATCGCGTCGAGGCGCACGCTGCCGTTGCAGCGCACACAGGGGTTGGGCGTCAGCCCGGCGGCTTGATCCTCGAGCCAGCCGGTGACCACGCCGGCGCGGAACTCGGCGCGCAGGTCGATCGACAGGTGGGGCATCCCGAGGCCGTGGGCGAGATCGCGCGCGCCGCGCACGGCCTGTGCGGAGCAGCAGCTGAGATCGCCGTCGTTCTCGGGATCAGACCACAGCTCAAGGGTCACCCCAACGGGCTGAGAGCCTCCCTCGGCGACGAGCAACGCGGCCACGGCGCTGTCGACGCCGCCGCTCATCGCTACGAGCGCTCGTCCTGGGCTCGCTAGCAACTGGGCCTGCTCGCGTGCGGCTGCGCCGAGTGCGCGGTGCAAAGCGTCGGCTGCGAGCTCTGCGGCGTGACGCTTGCTCGGGCTGAGTCCGCCGAGCTCAGCGGCGATCTCCGCAGCGCCGATGCGTGCCGCATCGAGCAGCGGCGTGTGACGCACCAAGGCGACGACCGCGCTCCCGGCGGCGATCGTCGCGCCACAGCCGCTTGCGTCAAAGCCAGCATCGGCGATTCGACCCTCTGCGTCGTGCGCGTCAAGCGCGAGCGAGATCCTGATCAAGTCGCCGCAGGCAGCGCCGCCGGCAGCGCCTATAACGGCGTCCGAGGGTGAATGGCCCCGGCCAAGGGGGCGTTCGAGATGACTCTGGAGATACTCGGCGCTCGTACTCACATAAGCGAGTCTAAGGCCAGCGTGGCCTGGCTTCGACTAGCTACGGGTGTCGAGCTTCGCTGACAGCCTGCTGGATCGCGTAGGCGTCCTGCAGTCCAGTCAGGGTGTGCGTCTCACCATGGGGACCGACGATCAGCAGTGTCGGCGTACCGTAAACCTGGATGCCGCGCGTGATCGTTCCGAAGGAGGCGACCTGCTTTGCATCGGCGAGCTGGACGGCGAGCCCGTGATCGATCTTGGCGAGGTGCTGGATCGCGTTCTTGACCGCGACATCGTCGGCGCCTTTGGGGCTCCAGAAGAGCAGCGCCACGATGCGGCCTTGTGCGAGCTCGTCTTCGACGAGGTGCTGGCGCGCCAAGGAGGGCGCCTTGCTGTGCACGGGAGCAGGGGTGGCTGTGCGGGTTGGGGCGCTCGTTTTGACGGGGGCGCTGGTTTTGGCTGGCGTCGAGGTCGCGCTCGAGCTCGACGAGGAAGGCGTGGCGCTTCCAGAGGCCTGAGCCGATTTTTCTTCAAGCTGTTTGGCGTTCTTCTGTGAGGTCGTCACCGCACCGTGAGCTTTGGCGACAGCGCCGGTGAGACCTGCGACCCCGGGGGCGGAGCCGTGGTAGGTACCCGAGCCGCTGGACTTTCCGCCGGCGGCAGCTGAGCCCTTGCTCGCGCTGGCCTTCGGAGTCGAGGCAGCGACTTCGCGTTCGGCAGCAACTTTGCCTGCTGTCGAGCTGTTGCTTGATGGGCGGTGCAGGGCGAAAGCCCACACGAGCCCAAGCAGGGCTACGGCTGCAAGAGCGATCTGGAAAGGACGGGAAATCTGCGCCATCGCCCCCTACTTCGGCATCTCGGCGCAAGAAGTTGAACGGCGAGATTTGCTGTGGACGGCTGCGCCCCGCCGAACCCGTGTTTTAGAGGCTGCTGTGAGCGCGCAGTACCGCGTGGACGACCGCGTCAGCGGCGAGCCTCTGTTGGCCGCCGTCTTGGGTGTCCTTGAGAGTTGCCTGCTCTGCTCCGATCACGGCGACATAGCGGGCACCTAGGGTGGCGGCGTAGCCAAGCTGGCCTTTCAGGGAGCGTTCACCGAGATCCATCTGGGCCGAGAGTCCCGCGGCGCGTGCCTCCCCGAGTAGTGCGAAGGCGGTACGACATAGCTCGGGCGTGAGCTCTTCGAGCGCGAGGAACAGCTCGAGCGGGGCGGGCGCTGTGGGGCGGTGCTCGCCGGCGAGCATAATTCGCTCGAGGCCGGCGGCCCAGCCCATTCCGGGTGTGGGCGGTCCGCCGAGCTGCTTGACGAGGCCGTCGTAGCGCCCGCCGCCCCCCACGCCGCTTTGGGCACCAAGCGCATCGGAGGTGAACTCGAAGACGGTACGCGTGTAGTAGTCCAGGCCACGCACGAGCGTTGTGTCCAGCTCATAGGGAACGCTCGCAACGTCGAGCAGCGCACAAACCTCGGCGAAGTGCTCGCGGTCGGCCACGCTCAGATGGTCGAGTAGCCTGGGCGCGCTTTCCATCACGGCTTTTGTGCCTGGGTGTTCGGAGTCAAAGGCGCGCAGCGGGTTCAGCTCGATGCGCTCGCGCACATCATCGGAGAGGCGCTCAGTGTTGGCGCGCAAGTGCTCCTGCAGGTGCTCGCGGTATTCGCTGCGGCTCTCTGCGCTGCCGAGGCTGGCAAGGCGCAGTCGCACCTCGCGCACCTGCAGCTCGGCGAGCAGCGTGGCGAGCAGCAGGATCGACTCCGCATCGACGGCGGGGTCCTCGGAGCCGAGCGCCTCGGCCCCAACCTGCCAAAACTGGCGGAAGCGGCCAGCCTGGGCGCGCTCGTGGCGAAAGAAGCTCGAGAGGTACCAGAGCTTCACGGGCTGGCGGCGCTTGTGCATGCCGTGCTCGACATAGGCGCGAGCGACGGGAGCGGTGCCCTCGGGACGCAGCGTCAGGGAGCGCCCGGCGGCATCGTCAAAGGTGAACATCTCCTTGCGCACAATGTCGGTGGACTCGCCGACGCCACGGGCAAACAGCTCGGTCGCCTCGAAGGTGGGCGTCTCGATGCGCTCATAGCCGGCGCCCTCGAGGATCGCGCGGGCACGGGACTCGATCGCGCTGCGCGCGGAGGCTTCCTCGCCGAGTACGTCGAAGGTGCCGCGCGGTGCTTTGAGCTTGGAGTCGCTCAACGTCCGCGGACCGGCGTCTGCGCCGGCGCGGCCGCGCGCGGGAGGCAGGCGCGCAGCTCGCTCAGAAAGGGGTTCGTGGCGAGCTCGCGTGCGAGCGTGGTCACGCCCATGTGGCCCGGATAGACGACCGTCTCCTCTGGGTGGGCAGTGATCAGCCACTCAATCGAGCGCTCGAGCGTGGCCCAGTCGCCACCAGGAAGATCGACGCGGCCGACCGAGCCCTGGAAGAGAACATCGCCTGAGAGCAGTGCGCCTGACGTCGAGTAGCTGACGTGGCCGGGACTGTGACCAGGAGTGAAATGCACCTCGAAGTCGATTCCCGCAAGCGTCAAGTGCTCGCCACCGGCGACGGTGTGATCGGCCTCGTAGCTCTCGAAAGGCCCAAATCCAGGCGGCACCCAGCTCATCACGTCGGCGAGCACGGGCCGCTCGATCTGCGGGCAGTAGACCGGCGCTCCGGTGGCAGCCGCGACGGGCGCGACAGCGCCGATGTGGTCGAAGTGACAGTGCGTGACGAGGATCGCCTCGATCTCGACACCGAGAGCTCGTTGCTGCAGCCAGCAGCCGCTCGCCCTCATCCCCCGGGTCGACGATCACCGCGCTCCTGCTGCTCGGATCGGCGCGCACGATGTAACAGTTCTCCCGCACAGGCCCCACGGTGAAGGCGCGCACGTCAGGGGCGCTCATCGCGTCCCCTTCTTGGCACCGCCCAGCTGGGCCTTCTTGCGCTGGCGACGGTCATAGATCCATTTGTCGGTGTAGTAGCTGATCGGCACGTACATGATCAGCACGATCGGGAAGAGCGCAATCGCCTGGTTGCCCTGGTTGAAGACGATGATCACGACGAGCAGCATCAAGATCGCGGCGAACATCGCCCGCGTGAAGGCGCCGCGCCATGTGGGCGGGCGGTCGCGGCGGTCGAGCTGGGCTTCGCGCTCTTTGGCGAGATCGCGAGGCTTGCCGCTCTTCTCCGCGGCGGTTGGCTTGCGTCCGGTGCGCCCGCGCGACTCGACAACACCGGCGGCGTTGCCGCGGTGCTTGGTCTGGCGCTTGCGTCTGGTCTGAGCCATGCCTAGCAGCCTAATGCGTTCTCGATCACATGGCGGGTGGGATCGAAGCCGGGCATCGGCAGATCCTCGGGGAATCCCTCCAGGGCGGCGAGCGGTGCGAGACCGACGAGCTCGGCGCTCGAGAGCGGCGCGAAGGCGCGCACGTGCTCGACGACCTCCGCGAGGGGCACCTCAAGCGGGCGCTCGACGTTCATCGAGACCTGCGCGAGGCCGTCGCTGAGCGCCACGCCGATCGCGCGCAGTCCAGGCATGCCGTGCTCGCCGCCTTCACGGATCGCGGCAGCAATCGTGCGGGCATCCCGCACGGTCGCGGGAGGTGCCAGCTGCAGGTTGAAAGCGACAAGTGGCTCACGGGCGGCCACGAGCGTCGCGCCGGCGCTGGGGTGCAGGCGCGGAGGGCCGAAGTCGGGGCGCAGCGGTGGCTCACCGTCCCTGCCGAGCTCACCCCGGCTCATGCGCAAGGCCAGAGCAGCAACGCCGCCGCGGCGCAGCTCGGCGCGCGTGCGTCCTGAGTCAGAGCCCTCTGCGGTGAGCTCGCCGTATAGGAAGACGGGCACCTCAAGCTCCGAGCCGAGACGATCGGCGATAACGAGCGCCTCAGCGCACGCAGCCCCCTTTGCGGCTGGGTCTAGGTAGACGACCGGCGCTACGTCGATTGCACCCACGTGGGGGTGCTGCCCGCGAGCCTCGTGGTTGTCGGGACGGTTGATGATGTCGATGCGCTCGGCCGCCGCGGCAGCGCCTCGGAGCAGTGCACCGGCGAGCATGCCTGGACGAGCAGCCATCGTGAAGACCGAGCGGTGATGAGCAGGATCGGAGTGGACGTCGAGCAGGCGGACGGGATCTGTGGAGTCCCGACTCGCGCTCGCACCAAGGAATGCGTCGCCGATCGCGGCTATCGACTCAGCTGAACGTCCCTCGGAGACGTTGGGAACGGCGAGCAGGATCGGGCTGGTCATCGAAGCGAGGCTAACCGGCCGCGCACCCCACCGCTTCCCTCCTCGGGACCGGTCCGGCGGCTACACTCCCCGATCATCCGGGCCGGAGTAGCTCAGCTGGTTAGAGCAGCGGAATCATAATCCGCGTGTCGGGGGTTCGAGTCCCTCCTCCGGCACTGCAAGTTTGGCTCTGGAATGCGGGTTTGTGGCACCGCTCCGAGGGCGCGTAGGGCGAAATTGGTCCCGACTTGGTCCCGAAGCTGGGACCAAGTCGGAGTAGGCGGAGATGCAGCACCGTTTCTCGCAGCCGATCTCCGGGCACGTCTTTCGCCGTGAGGGCAAGCGCGGCGCGGTTTGGTACGCGAAGTACCGGCTGCCCGACGGCCGCCAGGTCAAAGCGCGCATCGGATTGGCATGGACAATGCGCGGGCGACCGGCCGAGGGCTTCCACACGCGCCGCACCGCGCAGGCATGGCTCGATCAGGTGCTGGCCGAAGCACGCCGCGGCGAGCTGCCGGGGATGGTCCGCACCGGTGCGACGTTCGCCGATGCGGTCGCGGAGTACATGCGCTGGCTTGAGCAGGATCGCGCTCGAAAGCCCACGACGCTTCGCGGCTATCGGTCGATCATGCGTGCGCACCTGCTGCCGGCGTTCGGCGAGCGCCGGCTTGAGGACATGACGGCCGATGAGGTCGAAGCGTGGTCGGCGACGCTCGCGGCGAGCGGGATGGCGAACGCGACGCGGCTTCGCATCCTCACGTGCCTGCACGGCGTGATGAAGCGCGCCAAGCGCGTCTGGAAGCTGCCGCGCAACCCGATCAGCGATGTCGAGAAGCCGACGCAGCGCCACAACGCGATCGAGCTTGAGGTGTTCTCGCCCGAGGAGATCCACGCGCTGGTGCGTGCCGCCGAGTCAGAGCAGGACGCGGCGATCTTCCTGACCGCGGCCTTCACTGGCCTGCGCCGCGGCGAGCTGGTTGCGCTGCGCTGGCGCTCGGTCAACTTCACGCACCGCACGATCCGCGTCGTCGCCTCCTACAGCGAACGCGCTCTGAGCACACCGAAGTCGGGTAAGGCGCGCTCGGTGCCGATGGCGCCACCGGTAGCCGAGGCACTCGCACGCCTGGCGAGCCGCGGCCACGACGACCAGGAGGACGATCTCGTGTTCCCGGGCACCTTCGGCGAGTACCTCGACGCCTCGGCGCTCTACCGCCGCTACAAGCTCGCGCTGGAACGGGCGGGCCTGCGGCCGCTGCGCTTCCACGACCTGCGCCACACGTTCGGGACGCAGGTCATCTCAAACCCGGCTGTGTCGATCCTGCAGCTGAAGGCGTGGATGGGCCACGCAGACATCGACACGACGATGAAGTACCTGCACTACGCGCCCCGCCACGGCGAGGCGGACCTCATCGCGGACGCCTTCGCACAGCCACAGCCGTCGCTCGATGCGGCGACGTTGACTGGTGGCTCCTGATGCCCAGGATCAGCACCTTCTACGGCATCGTGATCCGCATGTACTGGAACGAGCGCGATCATCCGGTAGCCCACTTCCATGCTGAATACGAAGGGCGATACGCATCGGTGGCAATCGACGGCTCCGTGCTGGCCGGGAGCCTTCCGCCGCGAGCCCTCCGCTTGGTCCGCAGTTGGGCGCAGTTGCACTCCGCCGAGCTGCTCGCGAACTGGGAGCGCGCTCGCCTGCATGAGCCCCTCTCGCCGATCGACCCTCTCCCCTAAAATCGGAACCGTGACCGTAGTTCCCCCACTCGTACACGTCACAGGCGTCGAGGTGATCGGCGAGCACGAGCTGCGCCTGACCTTCGAGGACGGGACGGTTGGTGACGTGAGCTTTGGCGAGCACGAGTGGACAGGCGTGTTCGAGCCGCTGCGCGATCCGGCGCGCTTCGCAAAGGTCCAGGTCGAAGCCGGCACGATCGTCTGGCCCGACGACGGCCTCGACATGGCACCGGAGCCGCTCTACGCCGAGGCCAGCCGGCGGCCACGCCCTGCACCCACACCACCGCCCCATCCAGGCCCAGCACCAGCGGGGCTGGGTCATCCGGAGACTCGCGGTTTTCTCGGCCCGCTGACTCGATAGCGCGAGTCGCACGGGTCACCCGAGGTTGCCCCCGAAGGCACACGGCAGCCGGTCAACCGTTGCTGCCTCACGGATCGAGCTCAGCGCCGGCACGCCCTGACGCCCCCCGCCCCCAACCCTCTTAGCTCGCATCTTCCACTCGCGCCTACTTGCCTGGCTACCGCCTGATTGCCGTTTTTCTCTTCCTCTTCCTCACGATTTCTGTCCCTCTTCTTCTCTTCCCACCCGCCTTCAAACCCCCTGCCCTCCCACCCTTCCTTCCTGGTTTGGTTCCCGACCTCGTGCACCTGACGTTGGGGGTGCGAGGTCGGGAACCAAACCAGGCCACCAGCCCCGGTGGGACGGGCCTCTAGACCGGACTCGGGTTCCGTGGTGAAGTCCGCAGCCGAATCCGTAGGTCACATGAGCCCGTATGTACCGTGGTCGCCGCTTCGTCCGCGGTAGCCACGGCCTCGCGAAGTCAGGCGGCTCGTCGGACCCGGCGAGTCGCTTTGCTCGGCTTCGGAACAAGCTTGACCTCCGCCCCGAGAGCATGGGCCATCGCGACGACCGTCCGCAGACTCAGGATTGCCGGAGGCAGTCAGCAGCCGTCGAATTGCAGCGGGGTTCTTGTCGATGGCCCGTGCGAGCTCGGCCTTTGACATGCCCTTTCGCTCACGAAGAGCATCGAGCTGACCGACAATCACGTCTATCGCGGTGATCTCGCGCTGCTGGCGGGCGAAATCCGCACGGAACACCGGATCCTCTTGGAGCCGCCGAGCAAGACGTCGGTCGTGAAATCCACCGTCCTGCTTCGCCGGCCGCTTGTCGGGTGTCTTAACCATGGAATCCTCGCCTCGCGACCGTAACACTTATGGTACACGTGCGCCCACAAGCTACCTCCATCGACGCCAGGGTGTCTGAGGGTTCGCGCCTATCCGATGACGGCGTAGCGTCCGGCGTCTCGCCGTCAAGGTGGGGCCTTCGGCCCGCCCTGCGGGCGCCCCTGTCGGGGCCAGTCTTGACTGCGACCCGCCTGCGGCTGATCTGGCAATCAGGTTTCGGCTACGCCGAGACTGCCAGCCCTCAACGGGTCTGGCCTCTCGTCTGAGGCTTAGTCGGCCCTGCCGACCTCACTGCTCCATGCCGGAGCCGGGACGGCCAGTCAAGCGGCCAACGGCCGCGACCCCCAACGGGGGTTGACTTGCCGACCCGGCGGAGGCACACGCGCACGCCTCCGCCCGAAACGCTGGGCCCCCAATTACTCGTCGCTTGCGCCACCCAGTCCTTGCTCAAGGGTTGCCGCGAACTCTCGGAGCAGACTCTACTTCCCGGGCGATCTGCTCTTTCCTTGCTGGCTTGCCGCGGTCGGCTCGCCAGCGGTCGCTTGCCTCGGCCTCCTGCTCCTGCGTCGCAAGCAGCGGCAGATAGGACTCGATCGCCTCACGAAGATCCTCGCCATAACGGTCAAGGTCGACTTCAACTGGCTCCGACGCGATCACGTCCACATCCCAGCCAAGCGCATCGAGCAGCGTGCAGGCGTGTTCGAGTCCTCTGCGGTCATCGACAAACCAGTCCGGGTTGCGCTCCCGATCAGGCGAGGAGAGCGCCTGCGAAAGACCCTCCGCCGCCTCGCTCATCAGCACAAACAGCGCTTCTTGAACCGCCGCTACAGCCTCGGCGGGAATGCTCAGGGTGTTACTCATCGGATCCTCCAATCCAGGGATGGAGGCGCCGGGAGACAGCCAGGCGACAGCAGCAGCCCCAAGCCCTATCGGGCTAGGCTGCTCATGCGCCGGGAGCTGGAACTCTCGGTGCCACGCCCCCGGCCGTTCACCGCGGCGCGGGGGCACTCTCTTATCTTGATTACTCGTCTAGTTGCGGATCAACTGCCCAAACCGCACAGCCGGACGCGAGGCGAAAACCAACTCGCCGCTCAGATGCACAAGCCCCGCCGCGTCTAGCCGCACGACCGCATCCGCCGCCCGCAATTCGCAGCCGACCTCACGTCCGATCTCCGCAACCGACCACGGACCCGGGCTGCTCGCGTCGAGCAGCAGCGAGAGCACCACGAACTCCATCTCATTAGCGAGCCTGGACACGTCCGGCCCAATAGGCTCATCCTGCATGGGAAGGGACCTTCCTTTCCGTGCCACGGCCCCGGGCAGCTCCAACTGCGCCGGGGCCAACATGTATGGAGCACCCGACGCTACAGGGTCACGCGCGCAAACTCCAACAAACTGCGTAAAGCTGGCGCGAAATTACTCACAGAACTGCCCTTTGGGGCTTGCTGTAACTCGCGGATCCTGGGTGACGAGCAATAATGGGCGCAATGGACGCAGCGAATATCGCGACGGGTCTGGCTGCTGTCTCCGCTATCGCCGCCGCGACTTCTGCACGGTCGAGTCGCCAAGCAGTGAGTCAAGCGCATGCTCCGTTCGTCTGGCCGTCGCTCGCGGTTAGGGGTCCCGTTCTCGGACTACATAGCGTTGCAGTGCGGCTGCACAACGATGGCCCAGGCGTCGCATTCAACGTCCGGTTTACTGTCGCAAACGATCACCGGGATTTCGGCGAATACGCGATCGCACCAATCCGCGCGATGAGGACCGGTGAGCACGTACCGCCACTTCGCGATCCAGACTCCCAGGGACAGCCGATGGTTCGAGACGACGACGTCTACGAATATCCGCTTACCGGTGGGCTCGACCAGCCATGGCGAGTGTTAGTGAGATACGCCGATGGCTTCGGGAAGAGTTGGGAGATCAATACGCCACTGAATCCCGAAGGGGCCATCAACGCACCTCGCCGTTTGCGCTCGGGCCTGTTCGATTTCTGGCGCCCGCGCGTCCGATGGTAGTGTCTTGCTTGCTGCTGCAACACTATGAGCTCATGCCATCGTCTGTGCGCTGTGCCGACTCACTTGGGGCCAATGAGAGTTCTTGCTGAGAGTCCCTGGGCCTTTGGTTGGACCGCAATAGCCGGGATCGCTACCGCGTTGCTCGCCGGTGTGACCTGGTGGTTGGCCAAGTCGACACGCGATTTGGCGCAAGAGACTGCACAAGACATTAGATCTCAGTCGAGGCCGATCTTGCTCCTAGGTGCCGAGAAAGCGATCAGGGCTGTCCTTGTAGAGCGGAGCGGTGAGGACGAAAGCGCCCGTATCGAAATGAAGATCGCAAACAGAGGGCGAGGCCCCGCCCTGAACTGTGTCGTTCATGTCGAGAGTAGTGCGAGCGCTTATAAGTGTGACTTCCAAGACTCATTTAGACCCATGTTGGCGGTAGATGAAGAATGTGACCTAGAGCTGTGGGGATCCGCACCACAAGAGCGCAACAAAGCCCGCACGCACGCCTTTGGTGAGACAATCGTCTTGACCTATAGGGATGTTGCCGAGAACGCGTACGAAACACGCCTCGTTTTGACTGGGGGCGCACCTCAGTATGACAAGCATCTACGCGCTCTGACAGCGTCCCTGGGCGTCAAGGACACAGCGATCCGCTAGCGACTCTGTGCTCGCAAGCGACTAACGGTCACGGGCTCGACCCACACCCGACCAGCGTCCCGCGAAAGACGAAGATCCGGGACGACTGAATGATTTGGGCGAGCTAGGTGCTTGCGGGGAATAGGGGCGATAGTTCCTCCACCGCCCGGTGCATGAAAGCGTGCGCATTGCCGAAGTCGCTGAGATTCAGCATGTACTCCTCGGTCTCGAAATAGACGTCCGTCGGAATATCGGCGTGCCGGACTTCGACGTTCTCCCGCTCTGCCCCGTCTGGGAATTCAAGCCGACCGAGCACCATCCCGTCCTGAAGCCGCTGACCAGGCTTGAGGACTTTCTTGATCGTGAACTTCTCGCCCCTGTGCAGGTTGTCCCAGCGATACTCCCACTCGCGGAGCGTGAGGGACGAGACGCGCGGAACCAGCACGCGGTGCTTGTCCGAATCGGCCAGTTCTTTCATGAGCCACAGTGAGTGCATGCGCGCGCCCTTCTCGCCGTCGCGGCCGGAGTAGGGCTGCAGTTCGCCCATGACCCTCACTGCCTGTCGGCTGACGAGGCGCTTCTTGATGATGCCTTGTTTGCAAAAGTCTGCGGGTTCGCGCGTGATCGGGAACTGGATGCTCAATCGCTTCTCCCAAGCCTTCTTCTTCCCAAGCTTCCTGGCAGCCAGCACCCACGCGACGTGGTTGAGCGCTGAGATGTACTCATAAGCCATCTCTCCAGCTATTACGCTGAGACGGATCGGCGGTTCTGCGGCCGCGAGAAGGCAAGCAAGATACTCCCCGGACCTCTCGCCAGGCCTCGCGATGATGCTGTACGGGCGGCTCTCCTCGAAAGCCTTAATCTCGGCGCGTAGCTGCTTGCGATGAGCCCAAGCACGCTCGATCTTGCTCCGCGCGCCATCTAGCGGGTGCTCAGCCATCGTGTCTGCGGGATCGCCTCATCGCGTCGCGATGGTACGTGTTCCGCACGACGTACCTCCCTCCCCAAACATCCGACCAGTGCCCGAGAGATGATGGTTGAGTGGATGGACTAGTCAATGCGGTGTCTGAGCTGCTCGCCTCGGTGCTCCGACGGATCGGAGTCGTTGGTCAGAGTAGGCGTCGGAGCGCGATAACAAGCGACCTCGAGTCTGCTCGACCGCCTCCGACAGGCCTCAGAGTTTGGCGCTGGTTCGCAGCCGCACCAAGAGCTGCAAGCGCACATCGAAGCGGAAGTTCGTGCCTATACCGGTGGCCGCACCGAATGGCGAAAACGCGAATGGTCCACAATCGTATTCGCCGCCTTGCTTGGAACTCTCTGCGGCTACGGGGCGTACCGGGCAAACGCCGTCGAGTGGTGGCTAGCTCTCATCGCGTGGATCCTCGCCGGAATATTTGCTCTCACGGCGTTGGTGGCCCTCGTGAGCCCGCCGGACCCGTCCAAGGATGAGCTGCCCCAGTCCTCCGACGGTCAGTAAGGAGCTCGGAAGGCTGTTTAAAACCACAAGGTGCCGTATCACGACTGAGGCAGCAGTCACTTGCAGATACACGCTCGTGGGATGATAATCTCAGACAACTGTCACATCGCTTCGGTCCCAGGCATGGTCCCAGACTCAGCAAATATGACCCCTGCTTATCTGAATCACTCACACTCAATTTGGCTCTACAAAGCCAAACCTCACCGTCTAGGTGAAGATCATAATCCGCGTGTCGGGGGTTCGAGTCCCTCCTCCGGCATAGAGAAAAGCCCTGCAAACACAGCGCTTTGCAGCATAACAGCGGGTGCGGATGGGGCCTACGAGATTTCTCTACCGATTTCTCTGGAGGGCCGCCTTGGGGGCGCGGAGGGGCCGACGGGGAGTTCCGGCGAGCCTTCTGGGAGCCACGGACGGGCTCCGAGCGGGGCACGACGAAGTGGCGCCAAATCCGTTGGCCGGTCTGTGCGCTTGGGGGTCTGTACGGGGTATGCAAGGACCAACAACAGCAGCAGGGTCGCCGGCGACGCTCTCGGAGGATCGGCTTCTTCGCCCTGAGCAGGCCGCTTGGTATCTGAACGTCAAGACGAGCTGGGTCTACGAGGCCGTGCGGAGTGGCCGCCTGCCTTGCCGTCGTGTGGGCAGGCACATCCGCTTTACGCGGCCCATGCTCGACGAGTGGCTCGACGAGCAGCCGACGCAGTAGGCGTGGCCAGGGCGTGAACGGAGCGTCGATCGCGGACGCCGAGAGCTGGAGTCGCTGCTGGCTTTGCTATCGCGTGCCGAGCGCGAGGAGGTGGGATGTCGGCCACCAGCCCAGCGGCGAACCCACGGGACTTTTCGAGCTGTGCTGCTGCGTCCCGAGATGACGAGCGCAAACTCGTTGACGCCGCCGTCCACGGCGTCGGGTTGGAGGGCCTGGCGCTGCACCGCGACCCCTTCCGAGATCCACCGGGCGTCGTCCTCGGCTACGGCAACCTCGCCGAGCCGGCGATCGAGCGCGCGGTTCGCCTGATCGCTCAGTCCGTGGATTGACCGAGGCGCCCCGCGTAGACGTGCTCTGACGGTCGAACTGTTGACCGAAGTATCGTCTCCAAGATGACGCCGGTCTACCTCTCGATCTGCGCGATCTTCAAGGACGAGGCGCCGTATCTGGCGGAGTGGATCGAGTTTCATCGGCTGGTCGGCGTTGAGCACTTCTTTCTCTACGACAACCTCAGCACGGACAACGGCAGGGAGATCCTTAAGCCGTGGGCTCGCACGGGCATCGTCACGGTCTCAGCCTGTTCGATCCCGCTGGGAGAGGGCGGCCAGGACTGGGCCTATACCGACGCTCTGAAGCGAGCCCGAGGGCACACGCGCTGGCTTGCGTTCATCGACCTCGATGAGTTCCAGTTCTCGCCAGGCGCGACGCCGCTGCCCCCCGTGCTCAGGGAGTACGAGGAACATCCCGGTGTCGTCGTCAACTGGCAGGTGTACGGCTCGTCGGGTATCACGACGAGGCCGGACGGGTTCGTGATCGAGAGCTTCGTGAATCGCGCGAGGACGCAGTGGGTCCGCAATCGGCGCGTCAAGAGCATCGTGGACCCGGCGCGTGCGCTACGACCGATGGGGCCGCACTTCTTCGAGTACGCCGACGGCGCGCTCGCAGTGACAGAGAACCACGAGCCGGTGCGCGTCATCAAGCGTCGAGCATGGACGCGGCGGATACGAAGCGGTCTCTCACGGCTGCCGTTGGTCGAGACTGACCCCTACGCGGCTCGCCACTCCTCGATCAAGCGCGTCTCGGTCGGGCGATTGCGGCTCAACCACTACGCCGTGCGCTCACGGCAGGAGTTCGAGCAGAAGACGGCTCGACACGGCAGCTCACGCCTTGCACCTCGCTACTTCGCCTATCACGACCGCAACGAGGTTCAGGACCCTGCCTTGGTCCCCTACGCGAGCCAGGTGCGCGCGCGGCTCGCTGCCGTTGAGGCTCAGCCATGACGCCCGACGCACCGGACTGGTTCCTTGACGAGCAGCGATACGCCGGTCAAGAGAACCTGGACAGAGCCCACGTCGACAGGTATGACGCCAAGGAGGACGCGAGTGCGGCCAGCGAGGTCGCACTACTCAAGGACGTCGGTCTAGCGCGAGATTCGCTTGTGGTGGAGTTCGGCGCCGGCACCGGGCAGTTCACGGTCGAGGTTGCGCGTGCATGCGCGCAGGTGATCGCGGTGGACGTCTCTGAGCCGATGTTGACCCGGCTTCGCTCGAAGATCGCCGACCTCGGCCTAAGCAACGTCCAGGTCGTCAGGGCCGGCTTTCTGACCTACGAGCACGTCGCGCGTCCGGCTGACCTCATCTATTCCCGCTACGCCTTGCATCACCTACCAGACTTCTGGAAGGCACTCGCGCTGAGCCGGCTTCGCCGGACGCTCCCAGCGGGCGGCGTGCTGCGACTGTGGGACGTCGTCTACGACTTCGCTCCCGCGGAGGCGGAGGCCCGCATCGAGGCTTGGTGCGCGACTGGAGGCGACACCGTTGAGGCAGAGTGGAGCCGCACCTATGATCGAGCGCAGTGGTTTCGAGATCGCGCGAGGCGAACACTCCGAAGACGGCATCTTCGCCAAGTACCTGCTCCGCGCGGTGTGATGGGTTGCCCGTCGAGTCGGCCGCGATCGACTCGCCAGCTGATCCCACATCGCGCCCTGGAGGCTATACGTCGGACCCCAATGACCACTCGTCCGCGTGTTGGGTAAATCGTGCCCGACGTCCCTGCCGCTTGTATCCCGCGGCCTCCCAGAAGCGCATCGCCGCAGGAGCGTCCTCGGCGACGATCGCCGTCAACCTGACAGCGCCTCGTTCCCGCAGGCGACGCTCGCCCTCCCGCAGCAATGCCGTGGCGAGTCCCCGCCTACGCCGATCGGGGTGAACCGCCAGCCGGTAGAAGCTGGCTCGCCACCCGTCCCAAGCAGCGATCAGCGACCCCACCACCACACTGTCCGTCTCCGCGAGTAGCAGCGCATCCCGGTCGGTTGCCAGCAGACGCAGCACGTCGTCGTGCGTGTCAGTGACACCCGGCGGGCTACCGGCCGCTTCCCATAGGCGCAGCACCGATCCGATGTCCTGCTCAGTGGCGCTGCGAATCGTCCAGCTAGTCAAGACCGACACGAATACCAGCAGCGGCGGACCTCATCGTGCCACGCAGGAGAGTACCGTCGAGGTCGAAGATGATCACGGGATAGCGGCTCATCGCGCCTCGACGCAGAGCCAGTCGAGCCAGCGCCCGCGATAACGAGGCCAGCAAGAGCCTTGTATCCCTCAGCTGCGGGATAGCACCAGCCCTAGCGCCAGCAGGCTCATCCTCGCCGCGATGGACCCGTATGGTCGTTGGTGTCCGGGCTAGACCCTGCCTCAAGACGCCGAGGACCGTGAGCGGGATCGCTGGCGCTGAGCGAGCGGTCCCACCCGTCGCGAATGGAGCGAACCATACGATCGAAGGCATCATCGTTGCCGTAGTAGAAGACGGCCGAGGAGGCGTCATCGTTGCGGCCGGAGGCCAGTACGAACAGACTGGCTAGTCGGTCGTGAAAGCGCTCTGGCGGCAGCTTGGTGGCCACCACCGAGTGCCAAAGATCAAACATGTCCGGGTCTTGCGTGATGATTTGACTGCGGCTATCGTCGTAAAGATTGGTCCCGGGCAAGGGAGTGAGCACCGAAAAGCTCGGCAAGTCGACTCCTAGCTCAGTGATGGTCTGTTCGAGGCGGTCGAACCCATCTTCGCCCCATGACGGATCGACGATGAAGTTCGCCCTGACCTTTACCCCGTGCCGGTGGAAAAGCTCGATCGCGTCCTGGGTCTGCTGGGCACTCGTGCCCTTTTGGTAGCCGACGAGCTCGCTATCCGTCATGGACTCAGCGCCGACGAGCACTGAGTCCAAGCCTATCGCGGCCCACCGTTCCATGATGTCCTGCCGACGCAGCGCGGTGTCAGTACGAATGTACATGTGGTAGCGCTTGCGCAGACCAGCGTCCTCGATTTCATCGGCGAGAGCGAGCATCCGCGCCGGTTGGATAAACGCCTCGTCGTCAACGACATAGATATTTTCGCCGTCAATATCTTGGAGTTCCTGGATGATACGGTCGGACTCCTTCACCAAGTATCGTCTTTCAGTGATGCGCCACAGTGAGCAGAAGTTGCAGTGGTATGGACAGCCGGTGCTGAAGCGGACCAACGACACGGGCCGATAGATGGAGTGAAAGTACGAATCCCGGTGGCGGGCAGTGAGCGTGCGATCCGGCATGGGCAAGTCTTGCAAGGCGCCGGGGTCCGGCTTCCCACCCCGACTAATGCTGTCCCTCGCACCGTATGACGCCAGTCCCGCCAAGTCAGGCGGCTGGACACCGAGGTCAATCGCCTCGAGCAGAGAGCGGAACAGCGGGCCTCCTTCACCAGCCACCACCCAGTCGGCGTCAAAGCCATCCATCCACTCGCTCGAGACGGTCGGATGATGCCCGCCGAGGACGATCGGCGTCGAGGGCCATAGCGAGCGTGCGAGCCGGCTAACTCGGCGCGAAGGCCGGATGCTCGCTGTGAACGGGATCGCGATACCCACCACATCCGGCGGTTCCTGGTCCACCGCCCACTCTTGGAGTGGCGGATCGAGCCGTTCATCGAGAATCTGGACATCGTGATGGTCGCGCAAAGCGCCAGCGACGTACTCCAGCCCCAGCGGCTCACAGCAGCTCATGTCGTCGTTTAGCGATGCGCGCTCATTGCGCGACCAGATCAATAGGACTCGCACTACAGGCCTCCTCCCGGATCGCGGAACCAGCGGTCACCGACTTCCACCGTCGCCGTGGAAACCGTGGGTTCAGATTGGCACCGCGCCCCTTAGCTAGTTAATAGACGCCCTCAACTCTGCCGAGCGCCGTGAACTCAGGGCTATACGGGTCTCCGATCCACGGCCACGGATAATCCGCTGCGACGGCGCCGTGGGGAGCTATACGTACCGCTCGATCACGCTCGACAAAACCGGGAATGAGCTGATCCGCGGTAAATCTCCAGACCCTTACCTGCCCCTCGGTGCCAAACCTAACTTCGTTGCCATGCTCGTCAATGACTTCAAGTAACACGTGAGGGCTGCTCGGGATATAGATAACCCGGTATCTATCATCTGGCTCGAAGGGCTTCTGGTAGCTGATCGCCGTGGTCGAAGTCCCATACATACCAACCACTGGAATACCTGGGAAGATCGACTCGCGTAGCAGCTCATTACTCTCGGGTGTCATCGTCGTGCCAGCGTGCACGATGCCGCTCAGCGTTCCCCGCAACCTAGCGAGGTCGGTCTGCGATGGCAGCATCTCCAAAAGTCGAGAGGTGCAGAAGAGAACACTAATACGTTGTGATCCAAGAACCGCAGTGACTTGGTCCCATATGTGCTGGACATAACGATCGTAGGCATGCTGCATCCCCTCCTCGCCAAAGATCTTCACAATCCGGGGGTCGAGGTCGATCGTGAAGCACGACCCGCCGCGGCGCTCCGCGATCGACACGACCAGCTTGCCAGTAGTGTGAGGTCCCATCGGGCCGACGTAGAGCCAGTTCTCTTCGCGCGGAATACCATGGAGGTCGAGCATGTGGTCACTGAATGACAGGGTGTCGTCCCAGTAGCGCCCGGTCCATGTGCCGTGCTTGGGTAGGCCGGTCGTGCCGCCCGTCTCCGAGACCCACAGCCGGTCGCGACCGAGCCGGATGGACTCGGGCAGAAAATCCTCGATCGGTCGCCGCCTCGTCGCCTCCTCGTAACTAGCTTGATCCGCCTCGTCGCGCAACCCGACGAGGCGGCGCACGTCCTCCAATCCTGTGACCGCATCGTAAGCCTTGATGCCAAGCGCCCGATCACGCTCCAACCAATAAGCGGCTCCCGTCTCGGGGTGGAAGTGCGCACGGACGCAGCGGACGACATCGTCGTCCGTGACCGGCCGAAGCAGCGTGGTACTTATCATGCGGGCGGCGGGTCCGCGTGGCCGATGCCAACCAACAGTCGCTTCTTTTGGAACAGGAAGTCAGATAGGTAACCCTCTTGAGGGTCGGTGGGCTCATAGCCTCGGTCGAAGTGCTCGCCCGCGAAGACCTTGCTTATGGTTGGCTCGGCGGCAAGGTCCTCCAGCAGACTCTGTGTCGGAACCACTCACATCAAGCACGGAGACGATGAGAGAGTTGCGCACGGCATCGAGCACCTCGTCTCGAGCGACTGGTGCCACCGCAACGAACGGGAAGGGAAGCTCCGTTCCAAAGAGAGGCGACTCAGCCTGAGTCAAGAGGACGGTGGGACGCAAGAGCGTCTGTCCGGCGCGCTTGACCAAGAGAGGTCCACCCCCGACCTGCTCGGTGACATCCACGGCCTGGCCCGCGATTTCCCGCTTGATGGCTGCCGCTACCGTCTCAGCGCTGTCAGTGTCGGGCCAGGCCGGCACCCGCGCAGCGCGGTCGTCGAGATCGAGCAGTGGGATATCCGCGAAACCGCGAGCAAGCTCCCGCGCTGCCGCTGCGGCGTCGTGCTGGTCGCCGATAACCGCGAGAGAGCTGAGATTCGTGCACAACCGACCGCTGCCTTCGAACGCCAGCCGGGTGAGCCGCTGCCAGGATTTCGGCCCTGCACCGCCGGGCAGCAGTATCGCCTTGCTGCGACCGAAGTGGTAGGTCTTCACACGATCAGTCGCCACACCACTGGGCACGTCCTCGCCGGGCCACACAAGCTGGTCGGCTCCTCGCCACACGGTCGGAGCCGATCCGTGGCAGACAGACAAGGCATCGGCAGGCAAACCAGCGCCGTACAAAGCAGCCGCAATCAAGCATGACACGACCGGGTCGCCATCGCTGGTTAGGACGACGACAGGGCGTCGAGCGGCGAGGACCTGCAACCACTCGACCGCCATAGTCGGGGAGTTTCCCGGGACGCGAACGGCGCACATCCGGCCCGCTGGACGCCAGGACCAGTTCGCACCGGAAACGCCGTCGCGGAAGGCCGTGAGCCGGCCCTCTGGCGCCTGTGCAGCGAGGATCTCAGGCAAGCGCCGCAGGTGGCCGATCACCCCGAGGACACCCCGCTCGACCCGCCGTGGCGGCAAGCCACCGCACGCCGATGCTGTGGCGAAAGCCGAGGCGAGGATGCCCTCATCGACCCATCGCTCCAACGCGTCGGCAGCCGACTCGAAGATTCTCCACCACTCTCCGTCGGCGAACTGGCGAAGCATCGCTGACGCCTGGCGAGCCCGTTCGAGCATCTGCTGCTGAACAAGCTCGCTTGCCACGGCGACCCGAATGGGGTGCTCGGCAAGAGTCCTCAAAGGACGGCTTCGGGACGCGAGGCAGCGCCCAGCAAGCACGGCCGGCACCAGCACCGTGCCGTCGCCAGTACGGCGCACGATATCGCTCGGCCCAATGCTCGCTTGACTAAAAATGGTTTGCGTGTTCATCTTCTTTGGTCGCCTAGATACTCGGATCGCGCTTCAGCCAGCGCGTGTCGCCGCAAGCTCCTCGCTGCTATTGATGCCCCACGGCGACGCTCGCGAGGCAGCACAGAGACCCATGCTGTCTGGCCCGGCCGTGCGCACACCGCATAGCGCACATTCTGGGATGACAGAGCGATCGCGGCAGCACCGACTGTCCCATAACGCCCGGCAGGCACGTCTTGATCCTCAACCACTCCTGCAGACGCGACCGCTCGCCACAGCGACGAGTCGACAGGAGCTTCCTGAGGGACTCGAGCGAGAGCAGTACGCACACGCTCGCTCCGCTCGTGTCCGGGCGCGTCTAGACCAGCCGGGGTGAGGACGTGATCTCCCGGCGCGACCCAGCGGCGCGTTAGCTCTACGCCGTCCCAGCTGAGCATCTCCACGGCTGGATCGACGGTCCGTTGCGAGTCGTCCGTCTCACCACCGGTCGCGCTGAAGCGTGCTGTGTCGCGCGTGGGGCCGCTATCGGCGACCGCTATCAGGAGGTGAAACCCAGGCAGATCACGCATAGTCGAGGACGTGATGTCCTCGCCGGCAGCAGCCAACAGCGGCAACGTCCCTCGAGTCCGCACCGGCCACTCTATTCGAGTGTCGGGCGCGTGTGGATGAGCGTTCACGAGAACCGCGACCGCCCGGCGCTCACAATTCACGGCCAACGGTGTTCCTCCGGCCTGCAGATCCAACACGCCGAGAAGCGCGGGATAACGCTCGGGCCAATGAGCTGCCGGAGCGCTCGTCCCTCTCGAGTAAAGCTCGTCTCGCACAGCGACCAAGCGGACCTGCCACGATCCGACTGTGGCGATGCGCAAGGCTACTGTGCACACGCCGATTCTCCACGCCCAAGGTGACAGCTAGTTCTTACTCGTGTCGTATGAACCATACCTGACATGGGCATCCATGTGACCTTTGGGCGTCGCAGTGCCCGACGCAGTACAGCATCACGAGAGGGTGCGAGTAGCTGGGTGACTGATGGGCGCATCGGCGAACGCTTGCGAGTATCGACCTGCAGCAATGGGTAGGCATTGTCAAGGCTATGGGGCATAGATTTTCTATCAGGCGGATGCTGGTTCGCGCTAGGCCCACAGCGGTCGGTCTGACCGTCCACACTGGACGCTTGAACACCGCTAGACAGCGCCCAGATAAAAGAACAACCCCATGTTCCGGGACCACCCTCCAACCTGCATCGGCACGGACCGTGCAACGTCAACCGCACCCTGCCAGACGTCGTTCAGGCCGAGAAGGCGATATCGTCGCCGCCGCCAACCCGGCACGCCACCGACCTCACGCCGTCCTGGACATCCTCTGTGTGCAACATAAGGAGCGAGACATGAGCATCCGAACCGTAGGCGACCATTGTACCCCTCAGGGGTTCGAGAGCTTTGTCGTCAAAGCTGGCGGCAACGGCAACGCCGTCGGCTTTGTGTGCGTTGCGTCGCGGCATCCCTGCCGAGCCCATGCTCTCTTCACCCAGAGTCGTTTTGCGGGACCATGCGTCATCCTGAGTCGAGAGATGGCAGCGGCCGGCAACGCGCAGGCCGTTGTCACGGTTGTTAAGAACTCCAATGTCGCCACCGGAGAAGAGGGCCTTGCCAACGCGCGAGAGGTTGTGGGCGGCGTAGCGGCCCAGCTCGGTATACCGCCGCAAAACATACTCGTGGCTGCGACGGGAACCACAGGCCGTCGGTGGCCGATGCCTGAGGTGCGACAGCGCCTCGGCGAGGTTGGGAGCGGCATGGGGCCAGCCGATTTCGAGGCGCTGGCCGAAGGCATCATGACAACCGACCTCGTTCCCAAGATAGCGTCAGCGCGAGTTGGAGATGCCGCGATCGTCGGAGTAGCCAAGGGCGTCGGCATGGTTGAGCCTAATATGGCTACCGTACTCGTGTACTTCTTCACGGATGCAGATGTGCCGGTTGAAGAACTCAAGACGGTCTTTCGTCGTGCGGTAGACCGGACGTTCAACTGCCTGAGCGTCGATACTGATACCTCAACAAGCGACACCGCGATTATCTTCGCGAATGGGTCGGCAGGACCGGTTGACAGCATCGAGTTCGGACGAGCGGTCGACGAAATCGCTGAGAAGCTCGTGCGAATGCTAGCCCGAGACGGTGAGGGGGCAACTAAGTTGATCGAAGTCACGGTTCATGGTGGCCGGGATTACGAGCAGGCCAAGCGTGTCGCGAAGAGTGTTGTGAACTCGCCAGTCGTGAAGACGGCAATACACGGTGAAGACCCGAACTGGGGCCGCATTGCTGTCGCGATCGGCAAGTGCGACGCCGACACTGACATCGAGCCTGAGCACACAACAATCGTGATCAACGGCCTTGAGGTGTTCCCGGCAGATGTCGAAGACCGGCTTCCTGAGCTTGCCGAAATGCTGGGGGGAGAAGAGATCAGCATCGTGATCAACCTGGGCATCGGAGCCGCGTTGGCAACGGTCTGGGGATGTGATTTGAGCCGCGACTACGTGAAGATCAACGCCGAGTACTCGACCTAGCCGACTCGTGCAGGCCATGCGCGGTGTCCTACAGGCGGGGCGACCACTCTTCTCACCCCGACCCGCCCAGCCGCGCATAACTCGATCCTGTCTAGAGTCCCCGCTCCGGCGTGACCGATGGCTATGCGGCAGCCGTAGAAGCTTCAGCCTCGGTCACCGCAGAAGTCTCGGTCTCCCGCCGCACGATCAGGACCGTAACGACGCCAGCAACGGCCGAAATCGCGGCGCAAACTAGGAAAAGCTCATTAAGGCCCGATATGAATGCGTCGTTCGCCGCATGCCGGATTGCCCCTTGTAGCAGCGGAGGAAATGCTGCCACAACGGGGCGGATCACCCCCGCGCTGACCGCTTCCGTTGCTCTGCCCGGCAACTCTGGAGCCAGAACGTGCAGCTTCATTTCGACCCTATGTTGAAATATCGCACCAAGCACAGCGACGCCCGTCGCGAGACCGATCAAGCGGGACCCGCTGTTAAGCGCGGAGGCCATCCCCGCCCTTGTGACCTCGCCGGCCCTGAGAGCCATCCCGGCCACAGTGGTATTCACTAGTCCTGCCCCGGCGCCCGCCAAGGCAAACCCGAGGGGGAGAGCAGTCCACGTCGACCGCACCGTAAGCCCGTGAACGACGAGGAACGCAGTACCGCAAAGCCCAAAGCCAACTCCAACGATCAAGCGCGACGACATGCTTCGGCTGAGCCGGAGCGTACCAAAAGATGCCACAAATGCCCCGAGCGTCACGGGAAGCAGGCGTAGGCCCGCCGCCAGCGGAGCATATTGCAGCACGTCTTGGAGATACAAAGACAGGAACAAGAGGGATGCGAACACAGTGATTCCGATTGCAAAGGCCGCCAAAGACGCTCCCGCCATCGCCGGCGTGCGAAATAGCTTCGGGTCGAGGATCGGCTGTACAGCGCTTCGCTCTATGACCGCAAATGTTGCTAGCAAAGCCATAGCCGCCCCAAGGAGAGCGATGATAGTGACGCTCCCCCATCCCTCCGAATTTCCACGTAGGAGAGCGAAGACGAGCGCACCGAGACCCAGTGGCAGGACTAGTGCGCCTGGCCAGTCGAATGAACCGCGCTGCTTCGGACGAGACCCTCCGATCGACATAAACGCGAAAATCACTAGCGCGATACTAATCGGAACGTTGACGAAAAAGATCCAGTGCCAACCGAGGTATTCGACGATGATACCGCCCACGAGCGGTCCAAGGGCGATAGCAGTGCCACTGACCGCGCTCCATACGGCCAGGGAAATCTCTCGCTCGCGACCCTCGAACGTAACTCCAAGCAACGCCACCGCGCTTGCAAGCATCGCGGCGCCGCCGAGCCCCTGCACCGCCCGTGCAATGTTGAGGACGACCGGCCGATGGGCGAGGCCGCACATGAGCGATGCGATGGCGAAGACGCTGACCCCAAAGACGAAGACTCGTCGATGACCGACGCGATCAGCCGTCGAGCCGGCGACGAGAATCAACGCCGCCATGCTGACCGCATATGCGTCAACGATCCATCGGAGATCGGTAAAGCTCCCGCCAATATCACGCTGAATGGCTGGAAGAGCCAGGTTGACGACCGAGAAATCCAAAAGAATGAGGAAGGTGGCAACAGAGGCGGCAGCCAACGTCCACCATCGCCTGCGGCTAGTTCGACTACTGTGGGTAACTTCAGAAACCGTTGGGGCTGCCAGTCTGCTCACGTGGTGTCTCCCTCAAGCTAGGTCAGGGCGTTGTATCGAAGTAGCAGGCTGGGGTTGCTTCGCAGCAACCTCGTTTTCAAGCGCCCGCTCATACACTACCTGCTCCGCGATCTGCTCGAAACCGGGTTCTACGGAATCATGCTTGTCACCTATCACCGCTAGATCTACGGCAACGCGTGCGACTTCACGCAACACCGCCTGACCCGCAATCGGGTTGGTTGAGAGTTCATGCTCGACGTAGGGCAGCTCGATAATTAGTCGATGCCCACCATCGCCCATCTCAAATGCATGCTCTACGTCTGCTAGTGCGACCCAGTCGTCGGCCGAGCCGCAAAAGTTGACAACCGACTGCCTAATCGTGCGAAGCTCCGCGATGGCGGACTCTAGCGTGATCCAGTCGCCCGCATTCCAGTCATTCCACCATGTCTCGCGGCGAATCTGCTTACGCTCGAATTCTGCGTGCTCAGGGTGCTGGTCAACCGGCATGGAGACCCAGTCTTCACCGAATACCTTGCTAAGAGTCTTGCGGGTGTCGACGACGCCCACAATTCCGATCAACCCCGCTAGGCCATCGTTGTGGGCTAGCAGCCTGATCGCAGTGCGATTCGCGAGGCTGGCGGCCACAACAACGGGGGAGCGCTCCTCACGCTGTTCGATCACCTCGAGTGCCGCGCGCTGCGATTCGTACATAGAGGTCATCGTGAAGTCGTAAATGTCGCCGTCACTAAGGCCGACGTGGTCAAGATAGTCGCAGCGGTAAACCCTGAAGCCATTGGCGGCAAGATAGAGGGCAACGGGCGCCATGTGCCGCATGCGACGGGCAAAGCCCGGCGCCACGAGCACGACAGGTGCGCTAGGGTCACCGCTGCCGATACGCCACACGGCAACGTGACGGTCACCGCCGACGACCCCTCCTAGCTGCTCGACCTCCTGCGGTGGCGGCGCTCTCATCGGCTAGCGTCGCCCCATGCCCGGTCCATCTTCAGCGCACAGCCCCAACTCTCCGCGCGATCCAAGCGTCGGTCGAGCTCAAGCGTCCGTCCAGGCCAGCCACAGTCGCATGGCCCCTTCCGTACCGTCCCCACGTCGTCGGCAATGATGAAACACGGATAGCTCGAGGCCGAAGGGTCGAGATACGACAAAAGACCTTGCTCGCCGTAGGGCAGCGGCTCGAGGGTGGTCAGCGAGCGAATCGTGATGTGCAACCACGGTGGCACGTGCTTTCGATGATGGCCACACTCGACCATCACAGTGTTGAGCTCAACCTGGTTGAAGACATCGCGTACCCGGTGGTTGTCATCGAGCCCAAAAGCGCGCGTCACGAGTTCGGTGAACTCTTTTCGGTCCAGCCGTTGTGCGTCTTCTCGCTTCCAGCCACCAGCAGTGACGATGGCTAGCTGCGGCATCGAGATCGAGTCGCGCTCAAGGGCAGCACGCGCCACTGAAAGTACCAGTGTGGGCGGACCGGCCAATACCGGGAGGGTTGCAGCCTCCGCGAGCTTCTCAAGTTCGGCGAGCGCCCGATGCGGGTCGAAAACGCCGCCTACGACCGCATGCCTTGTGGGATAGTCCAACTCGATGAGGCTCATCACGTAAGCGAACCAGAGGTCACCCGCCTCAACTTGGTCTGGCCCCAGGTTGAGGACGCGGACCTCATCTTCATACCAATCGCCAAGGAGCTCAAGCCCGCGACGGGTGCTGCCGAGCAGGCGCTCGATCGTGCGACGGTCGCGGTGCACCACGCTGATCCTCCCCTGCGTGCCACTGCTCGTACAGCGCTTAGCCGTCTGCTCGATTGGGGTACTCAGGATGGAAGTGCGCTTGAAGACGCTCGCCGGAAACTGCGGCACGTGCTCGAGATCCTCGGGCTGGTCAAGCGAGTCGAGGGAGAAGCCGAGATGTTGAGCAAACATCGCGTATGCCGGGCACCGCTCGAGATGGTGCGCAAGGCTCTCGCGAATTAGCCTAAGCCTGAGTACCTCGTCGTCTTGAACGATCGCTTGCTGGCCGTACTCCGTGAAGACCAGCCGATCGAGCTCGGCGACCACCGACAGCACTTTGCGTTCAGCAGGGCTGCGAACCGTGGTCACAGCACCAGATCCTTTAGCTTCCCGGCCTTCAGGAGCTCCGTCTGATTCACGGCTACAACCATTCCCTTACCGTGCACGCGCGCTGGCGCCTCCACAGACACCATACGAACAAGTCCTTGGAGCGGGTTCTGGGAATCGTGCGTACCACCGATCCTGAACAGGTTGCTAAGTCCCGGCTCGACGAAGCGCGACACTCCACGCCGCGCTAGAGCGTCGCGGTGCTGTTCCAGCAGCGACCACGGCGCGGTTGAGACCGTTTGCACGTCCGGCCCTATAAATGGGTATGACTCCTCGAGCGAGTCGACTGGATGGAGGTAGAGCACGCGCCCGAGCGGGTGTTCGGATGCATGCGGTGGGAGAGTTTGTACGGCGATCGTCCACTGTTCACCGATTTCCAGTGTTCCGCCGCAGAACATGTCCTCCAGACGCGCAAGCTGGACCCGAGCGGCTTCGTCTTCGCTCTGGGCCGCCGGCGGCATCAGCTGGCAGTGCTCGTCCAGCTCGTCTCGGAGCGCGCCTACGAGCGGCTCGGGGTTCCCCTCCACGAAGACACGCTGCGTGGAGAAGCAGGCGCGCTGGTCATAGAGCACCACGTCGTGGGCGATCCCGCGCGCGGCCGCCCGCATGTCCGCTGTCCTTCCGACGAGCGCGAGGCTTCGCTTCGGGCCAAACAATACGACTGAGGTCTCGTCGCCCGCATGGCGGCGCGCCCAGCGAATCGCTTCTTGACCGCCCCATGCGCAAACCGCGTCTGCTTGCGATACGAGTTGCGCGGCTGCTTGGTCGCTCCGGCGCCAGTAGACAGCGCTGGTAGCGCGCGATACCGGGTGCTCTGGATCAACGTCTAGGAAGCTCAGGGCCAGCGCGACAGGCGTAACGGGATCGGCCGACGCTGCCTTCGCCACGCACAGATTCTTCGTAACCAAGGCGCGCATGATCGAGATCACGCACGAGAGCGGCACATTTCCTGGCAGGATGTGTACCGACAGTCCGCGTGGGTACGCACGCACGCAAGCCTCCTCGCGCGCCACCCAGTCGTCAAGGATGAAGCGGCTCCCAAGCTCGGCTGCCACGACGTCATACATGCGGGCGTGCGCGCTAAGAAGTATGCCGATCCGATCGGCCTCGGCGTTCGCGGCCTCCTCCGAGTACCCGAGGAGATCCCGGAGTTGTCCTATGTAGAGACGCCGCCGGGTGTATTCGTCGCTCTTCCAGTTCTTTCCGACCCGGTTAAGGAATGACAGAATCTCCTGGAGAGGGACATCCACCAGCAGTTCCCGGTCGCTTGATTCGACCCGTGCCAGTGCGTCCTCCCCGAACTCCGGAAACGAGACATGCGCGCCGCTTGGCGCCTGCACGACGACCTCTCGGTCTCGCGCCGATTCAACTCGGCGGCCACCGATCACGAAGGGGATCGCTCGGATACTCGAACCCGGGTTCGTAGCGGCCAATGTGGCTTCCGTCACTGTGTACACCCTTCAGATCAGAGCCGAGGTGCGGCAATTTCCACTTGCGCTCGAACTTGTGGAACGACCTCCTCCGCGAACCGCCGCATCGACTGGAGTATCCGCTCTCGGTCGCCCACGCCCTCGAATCCGACGATGAAGTGTCGCACCCCCGTCGTCTCCACAAGCTCAACGATCCGATCAATGCAGTGCTCGGGCGTTCCAACTAGGTTCAGGTCGAGTAGTCGCTCGAGCGCGGCGCGTTCGCCAGCATCCGGATCACCGCTTCCGGCAAGTATCTGGTCCTCCCACCGGCGGAGGAGTAGCTCGTAGTTGTCGAGCTTTCGCAGCTCCTCGAACTTCAGGAGTGCCTCCTGTCCCACCTTGCGCCACCAGCCGATGTTGTCGCGTATCTGGTCCTTGGCCTCCTCCTGAGTATCGGCCACGCATGCGATGGCTGAGAGCACATGCTCGGCCTTAGAGGGGTCATGCCCGTGGGACCTAGCGACCTCGTTGTACAGCTCGACCTGTGATCGGAGCGCCTCGCGCTCAAGCCACCACGAGAGCAGCATCGGGTAGCCCTGTGATGCCACCCATTCGGTGCTGCTTGGCGATTCACATACGACGTAGATGGGTGGATGAGGCTTAACACGCGGCGTTGGATAAAGCGGAACGGCCGCGAAGTCGATCAGCTCGCTGTGGGCCTCGACGACGTCCTCTGTCCACGCGCGCTTGATGATGTCGAGCCATTCGCGCATGATGAGGTGTGACTTGGATGGATCGACGCCGAATGCGTCAAAGTCCTTCTGGAATAGGCCTCGCCCTACTCCGAAGTCGAAGCGTCCGTTGCTCAACTGGTCCACCATTGCCACCTGCTCTGCAATCTGTAGTGGGTGATACAGCGGGAGTACACATACGGCGGTCCCAACACGCAGCGTGGTGGTCTTGCCGAGGATGTAGGCCGCGAGGGTGACCGGATGAGCGCAGAGGCCAAAGCGCGTAAAATGGTGCTCAAGCACCCAGGCGCCGTGATAGCCGAGCCTCTCAGCCTCAACCGCGTAGTGCGTCGTGTTGTCGAAGACTTCCTCTTGTGTCCACTTCGGATAGTGCGCCGTCGTTACGAACAAGTCAAACTTCATCTGTCATCCCTTTCGCCACGGCGCGGGCGGCTTCCAATCGAGCCCTTCGCCACGACCAATACAGAAGCGGACACGGCCATCGCAGTCAGCCGTCCTCGGTAAGGGTGATCGCGGGTTCCGCGCCCCTCGGAGCCTTGACGAGTTGCCCGGGGCTCTCGAGTTCATCGAGAAGCTCGGGGACTGGGCGTGAAGCCAGGTCTGCAAAGATTTCGGTATAGACAAGAGCCTTCTCGCGCGCGCCGCCGAAGTGGACAGATAGTCCCATCTCAACCCCTGTTCCGTGGTGAAGAGCAACCTTCTTGCGCCAGGCCACCGACGCGGGGACGTGAAGCGCCATCGCAGAGCGGATGTGCTGCTTCTCGCGTGGCCCGTACTTACAGCGCGGGTCGATGGCCAGCGATGCCTCGACCACAAATCTGTGCCAGTAGGGATGACGGAGTCGATATCCGTGGCTTCCGGCTGTCAGGCCGCTGAACTCGGAGCTGAACTGTGTCCGCCGTAGTGTCGTCAGCAGCGATCGAATCATGGCGACCGCGGAGCTTTGGCGGTCGAGCAGACCCGCGTTCAGGAGATCGCTCCCCCATCCGGTGAGGACCGTGCTCTCCTCGATCTGGCCGCTTCTGAGAGCGGCGACCACGTTGAGAATGCTGTCGACCGCCTCTGGGTTGGCGTGACCGAGCTGCCGGATGCTCGGGCGGATAGCACCCAGGAGCTCGTCCACAGTCAGATCTATGCGCCGATGGGTGATCCCACAATGCGATGCGAGCTCGGCGGCGTCGTCGTGCTCATCGCCCCATGCAGTGCCAATGCTGTAAGCGACAGGCGCAAGACCAAGCTCGTGCGCAGTCCAAGCCAGTGCTGCGGAATCGACTCCGCCCGATAGCAGAACAGCCGGAGGCGCATCGTCTGATGAGGTCACGGCAGTGACGCTTGCCTTGAGGGCATCGAGCAGTTGCGTTCCAGCGGCACGCGAGTCGCAGATTGTGGGGCGCCACGCGGACTCGATCGGGTCGTTCGCCAACGGTTCGGTGTAGATACACGGACAGTGCTCGCTGAAGGGCGGAATTCGCCGCACGTCGCTGAAGGCGGTTCGTCCGTTGGAGGCGACGGTCGTCACCTCATCGTACCCAAACTGTTGATCGCGACTGCCGAGCGCGGAGGCGAGCAGGAATATATTGCTACTGAGCAGCCAGCTCTGCTCAGACGCCGCCGAGTAGATACTGGACGGGTACATTACGGAGGTGAAGAGCCGCCCATCGTCGGTGTCCAAGCGGGTGACCGGCCAGTCACCGGGAAAACTGTCGTCGATGTCGAGCCACGGCCCCGCGGCTGGAGACGGACAGTACAGGTAACCACGCTCGGTAGTGACGGCCGCTCGATGAGCGGCCAACTCTGGAAGCTCCCGACTAGAGAATAGGAACCAGCTTCCCGAACTCACTATCCCTCTGGACGACAGCGCGTTCAATTCCCCGCCTTATCGGAACCGAGTATCGCGCGCATTCGCACCTGAGCCTCTCCAGCAGAGAAGGCTCGGCGATGCGATACCTTGCCTTGCCCTCGCACTTCCTCCAAACCTCGGACAAGCGGCTCGTTCATTCTCGGCCGGGTGCCCCGTACAGCCGCTCGTGTGTAGCCTGCGATCTGTTGAGCGTTACCCACGGCCTCGTCGAGCAGGTCGTCGGTAGCCACGACTCGGTGTAGGAGCCCGTCGTTAAGGGCCCGCTCCGAGGACCAGTCCTCGCACGTGAACAGCATGGCCTGCATGGCTGAACGACCCACAACGCGTTCCAACAAGAAGGCACCAAAGTTGCACGCAATCCCGAGCCGAAACTCCGGCATCACTAGCTTAGCTCGGGAGCTGCCTACGCGGTAATCACAACAAAGGGCGACTTGAAGTCCAAGCCCAATAGCGTAGCCGTCGATCGCGGCGACGACCGGACACTCAATCCCTGCGACGGCAACGTAGAGATCCGTTATCTTATCGATCCAGTGGTCGATCTCGGGCCCTCCCGTGAATGTTGAGGGCTCGCTGAGATCTCCACCGGCTGCAAATGATCGCCCAGGCCCGCCGTAGAGCACGATACAGCCGACATCTGGCTCGGTGTCGAGTTGTCTAAGCAACTCGGTCAGCTCGGCCATGCGTCCCATGCTGAAAGGGTTATGCCGGTGGCCGGCCGCGAACTCCACCACAACTACGTCACCGTTACGACGCGACGTTTCAAGTGAGGTAGCCACGACAGGGGCCGATGCGGCATCATCGCCAGTCACGAGGCTCTCCTTTCAGTATCTATTCTAGCCGCCAAGGGCAGCCTCTTATCTTTTATGATCATGAATACGCCTGTCACCTATACATGGCACAGTCGACGTCACGCTCTTAGGAGCGAACCCCAGAAAGGTAAACGTCCCCCGGAAGCGATATCCACCTCGCGGACAAACATGCGGAATCGCGATACCTCGTGGCTTGTAGGGTACGCGCCTGCCTCTCTTGCGCCTATAGTACGTCAAGTCTTGAGGCCCCATCGTGGTAGCCATAGATGTGAGCGCCATATATGTATCCGCTCCCGGCAATGGCCTCACGAGGGGTATTTCAGTCACAAGTGTTGCCCCATAACCGCGATCAGATTCGAGCAGCTGGCTTGTAAAGATTGCTTCCGCCGAAACTGGACTCCAGCCCACGCCCTGCATGAGTAGCGTGGTGTGTTCCTTCTGAGCTGCGGTCATCAGGATAGATAGCGCTACGGGCTCTTGTAGAATCTCTGGACCGATCTGTGCATCGATGAGCCCGCGACCAGTTCCCATGAGAGAGTTGGGGGAGCATCCTTGAGGTCCCAGCTTTTCCAGTACGGCGATGCTACAAGTGGCTTCCCCGAGATCCGTTGTTCCAAGACCCATGCCTGCCGGCAGGCTTATGGCCAGCTTCGTAATAGGAGGAGGGATTTCACCATGCGGAGTATGAATGTGGAAGCCGACGGCAACCGTAGTCTCGGCGCCTGGCTTATTAGGCGTGAAGGCTACATGCATGTTTACTTGTGGTGACGTTGTGCCATAGGCCACGGACGCCCAGATGAGTGTAGCTACGATGGCGACAGATACTGTGAGACCCTTGAACGTTCGCGTTATCATGATGGCTAAATGTGAATTGTCCCGGCGACTTCGCAACTCAGCGCGTAAGTACCGCGGTGGAGCGTCCCAGCGATGCTGAGGCGACTGCCAGCCGAGTGACGATAGTGACCACTTCCGCGTGTAAGAAGGAGCGTCCCGTGGAAATGGGCCGTCTGGCCAGATACATAGAAAGCCGTAGTTCCACTTCCGGCTAGATAGGTACCACAGTAAAATGTGATGTACGACGTCGTGTAGGACAACTTGATGTTGATCTTAACTGGGCAACTTTGCGTCCCGTGAGCCACGCCCTGCTCTGCTAGTTCTGTGGCACCGTGGTGACCCGTCAGTTGGGCGCTCACTGACTCATGCACAGACTCCGTGTGGCTAGAGGCTTTGGAGATAGGACTCGGAAGGTGGTGCTCCGACTTGGCTTGTGCGGATGCGCCGCTCACTACTACAACAGCGAGCAGCAACACGAGCGTAAGCAGCCTCGACCAGCGTATGTGCATTCTGCTCCTTCTCGGTGACGATTGATGTAGATAGCTAGACACTGGTCTTGCCGGCCTCTTTGGTTCTCACGAAAGTGGCTCGGGCTCGTGAGGAGTCGACGCCTCGTCTACAGGCCGCGGCAGCCACGTGATTGCTGAGAGCTGCAATACTCGACGCACGACGGCAGCACGAGAGGATGCGCATGGCGGGATGGCTGTGCGTGGCTGGGTGGCTGATGGACACATCGGCGGATGCTTGCAAGTACCGACCCGAAGATGGGCAGGCATTGTGAGGGTTATTGAGAGTCTGGGGTTTTCTACCAACCGATTTTGGCTCGCGCAAGGCCCGCAGCGTCCGGTCTGACCGGCCACGTTGGACGCTTGAACACCGCTAGACAGCGACCAGATACAAGAACAACCTCATCTTCCGGAGAGTCCATTATTCAGCCGCTACGGCCATGTCGAGATCGCCGAGGCGAAGGGCTACATCAAGCTCCGCCAAGCATTCGTGAAGCGGGCTGCCGATCAGCCTCTCAGCGGTACAGATTCGGCTTTTGACCGCCCGGCGGCCGACCTTCAGCACGTGGCCCGCAGATGTGGCATTACAGTCCAGATCGATGTACGTGCGCAGTGTGAGACGCAGCTTCGCGCCTCCGTCTCTGTGGCTGCGGAGCGGCATTAGATACTTTTGTCTCAACGAGCGTGCCAGTGTGTCGTTCTGCAGAGCTGCCGCAAGCAGGCGATCGTCCGCATATAGAGCGACCCCCCGCGATCTCCGGAGCGCGACCGCCAGTGCTGCTAGAGCTTGGTCGTGTGTTAGGCGCCATCCATCGAGCCCAAGACCCGGTTCGCTGATTCCGAGCGCCGACCGCGACCGGTCGACCGCTGCGCCCTCTATGTCCTTCTCGCTGGGCTTCTCCTGACCGCCGAGCCACGCCCACAGAGTTCCGTCGATCACTACGAGCAAGACTCTACGGCCGAAGTGCGCCTTGAGTCTGTCGAACACTTCGCCAGCCCCAGCACCCGTCGCGACCAGCGCGACATGCCATGACGAATGGATGTCGTAGTCCAGCTCAGCTATGTCGCTAGGGTCGGGTGCGCCTGTGAGGATGCTCTGGACGATCTCAGCGCGGCGCTGCTCCGGAGAGCGTGAAAGCCGCTCACGCTCCTGGTCGTACTCGTGTTCTATTGCGGCCGTGAGGCGCTCCAGCAGCGTCTCCTGCGTCCTGCGTAGATGGTGCAGCACAGGCCCGTTGCTTGAGAGGCCAATGTGTGCCGCCTCCTCAGCGACGAACTCGCCAAGCCGACCGTGGCCGGCAACATAGCGGCGCAGTTCGATGCCCGAGTTGACGCCCGCGCCTGCCGCGCGGTGTGCCTGGGCTACAGCCTTCGGCGGGACTGGCCCCGACCACTCCCCTCCATGCTCAATGGCCTCGAGGCAATAGTCGAGGATCGCAGTGACCGCTGCAAACACCCTGGCTTGATAGGGCGGGTCGTGCTCCCCACCCACCGAGTCGGGCACAGACTCCTGAATACGAGCATAAATTGCTTGCACGATCTCCGAGCGGCGCGCTCGCAATCGCGTGACGATCTCGGCACGGATTGCTTCAAGCGATCTTGTGGTACCGCGTCCATCCTCTCTCATTTGCGGTCACAAGCCTGCGCGATTCTGAACCGATCGCCAGAGCAGCAGATCGATCCTTCCTGCCGTCCGGCAGGAAGGGCTACAAGACTTTCTGAAGCACCCTCTATTCCCCTCCGGGGGGGGGGACGGGTTGGGCTCCCGATATGAACGGAGTTGATGCTCTTTGTCGGAGGACCATGAGGGCGGGGTAGCGTACTGCATAACTGACTCAGCCGTGTATGCAGAACGCGGCCCTCCGTTGAAGATGGTGCGCGGCGCAAGTGGGAGGACTCTAGCGGGAACTTGTTCCCTGGTCATGGTCGCTCTCGACACGGAGGGTTCAGGCGTGCGGATCAGTCAGAGCCCCCAGGTTGCCCTCGGCCGAGCGATTCGCCTCGGCCGAGAAGAAATCGGGCTGACCCAGGAGGCTCTAGCCGACGCCGCCGATCTCGACGCCACCACTATCCGCGGGCTCGAGCGGGGCATCGCCAATCCCACCTGGGACGTTGCCGATCGCATTGCACGAGCCCTCGGGCTCGCCCTACACGAACTCGCCCACAGAGCGAGCGAACTAGAGACTGCCAACCGGAGGCCCACTAACCAGCCGCTGCGCGACCGGAAGTGATATGCCTCGTCCGTCCGTCAGAGTCGATGAGGCTTCTGGATATCGGCTGCGGCCAACACTGCAATGAAGGGCTCGCGGACGACAGGGCACTGGCGGACAGGGCGCAGCTGATGCTCCAACGAGGCGAGGTTCTGCGCCCTGGAGAGTTCTGAGATGCCCGCCATGCGTTCCGTATGTCGTGGTAGCATCATAACTCAAGAGGTCAACCTGCGGGGCCGATATCGAAGGAGAGCCTCCAATGATCCAAGTCACCTTCACAACGCTCGAGCGCCATCCGGACACCAAGGAGTGGGTCGAGCGGCCTGTCGCGCAGCTGCTCGCCGATGGCGACGAGGTGAGCATCAGCGGGCCGCACGCCGACTGGATCAACCCGGACGTCGCGATCGTCGACCCCAAGACGGCGGAGCGCATCACGCGGGCTGATGGTGCCGAGCGCTGGGCACAACTGCAGCCCTACGGCTACCGCAGCGGAGACCTCCACGTCCAGGTCGCCGCGGCTGAGCCGGTCGCCGCGAGCTTCCACTACTCCACCGCCGCCTGAGCGTAGTGCCGCGAACCGCGGTATCCGAGATCCACGCGAAGGTCGTCGGCCGCGAGCTCAAAGATACCCGCCAAGCGCTCGGGCTTACCCAAGCTGAGGTCGCCGAACGCCTCGGAGTCTCCCCGTCTTATATCTCCGCCATCGAAGCCGGTCGTCGCAACCTCACGCTCGGACAGCTCGCCAACATCGCCAACGCCATGCGACTCGGGATCGCAATCTCATTTATCCGCCCGGACGGACAGCCTGTCCGCATCGACAGGAAGTGACGCCTGCGCGAAGGCGCCGGCGATGCAAGCAGTGGACTCGCTTAAGAACACAAGCCCCGGTCTCCCAGGGCTTGTCTCAAGACGGACCGTAGGCTCACCTGAACAGGTGTACGGCCCGCGAGCAATGTAGCAACTCAGGGAGCAGCTTCGATCTGACGAACGGTGCGGGCCCGGCGCGCGCGCAGTCGCCATCGCACTCTTACTCCGCGCAGCCCTCTGCTGCTGCCCACCACTTGCTACAGCTGACGAAACGCTGTACGGCAATATGCGTCGAGCGGGCATGGACATCAAGCCCCACATAAGTCACCATTCCGGTCACGGCCGGACCTCCTCACTGTTATGGGGTCAGCCTGAGCCATTCTCCGGCCAGACAACCCCCCGCGAGGAGTGTCCGGCCTACCTTCGACAGTCACCCAGCGGGCGACCCACGACATAGGGTCTAACCCTCCGCGCCGCCCGGCATCGTCCTTAGCCTGCCGGCACGAGCTATCGCGAGCAGGTGCGCAAGGGCTCGCTCCGGCGGCGGTCAGCGATCTCGCTCGGAAACATATGACGGCAGCGCCAGCAGAAACTGGCGAGCGTGCGACTCCGGCAGGTCGCCAAAGATCTCCTGCCCATGGGCTGTGGCTGCGGCCGAGAGATGCTGAGCATGCTGCCTTGCCCGCTCGACGCAGCCGGTGTCGATGATCCGCTGGTGCAGCCATTCAACTTCCCCGGCTCGCCGCTCCGCCCGAGATCGTTCCAAGAAGCGCTCCACCCGGCGTCGCTCCGATCCACGCACGATGCTCAGCAGGTGAATCAGCATGAGCGTGCGCTTTCCCTCCCACAGATCGCCACCAATCTCCTTCCCGTAGCGACTGTAATCGCCAACGAGGTTGAGGATGTCATCCTGAATCTGGAATGCCGCGCCGAGAAACCAGCCATAGCGATCAAACTGAGTCGTCGAAGCGCCTCCGCGAGTGGCTACGAGTGCACCGACACGACACGGATATATAAATGTGTACCAGGATGTCTTTTTGAGACACATTTGGTAGTAATCGGCCTCGTCTAGATCACACTTGGCGTCTCGGATCCAACCAAGCTCGATCGCTTGCCCCTCCAACGAGTGGCGCATCATGAGCTCGGTCTCTTGAAAGATCCGCCAGGTTAGGCTCGCACCAAGCATTGAGCGATTGTTGAACAGTCGGCGCAGTCCGATCAGGTTTGTCATGTTGCCGACGTTCACTGCTACACCCGTGCCATATTCCGCATGCAGGGCGGGACGCCCTCGGCGCTGCTCACTCTCATCTTGCAGATCGTCGTGGATGAGGAATGCGTTGTGGAACAGCTCAATGGCAACAGCCGAGTTCAATGCGAGCGCTACATCGCCACCCAGCGCCTGGCACAACGCGAGGCACAGCGCCGGCCGCAAGCCCTTGGCTGGCCTCTTCGGATACGAGGGAACCAGCTCGTAGGCGTAGTTCGGCTCAGCACTGGGCAAGTCACTGAGCAGGCTCGCCACGACCAGCTCGCGATACGCTGCCAGCGTGTCGGCAATCGTCGGCGTCTCGGCTGGCGGCGCCGTCACCCGCCGCGTCTCGGCCTCACCGCGAGTCTCGTGCTCGGCTGCGTGCGCGTGAGGCTGCTGGTTTGGCGGGCGGCCTACTCTTCTTCGGCGGCCGGGACGTGGCTATGTCGGCCGCCAAGCGATTGACGATGTCAGGTGCTACCCCCACTAGGTTGATCATGGTGTCGAGCAGAGCATGCCCATCGGCCGCCAGTCGTTGTGTCAGGTCCTGCGCCTCAGTAGAGCCCAGCTCCGTCATTCGTGCGCCCGCCAAGTCGATGAATTCGTGCGCACTTGAGCGCAGTCGCTCCCGGACTTCGTCGAACTCTTTCTGGTCAACTCGATGCTCGTCGGTGAAGCGAGTCTCGAGCTTGCGGACTCCGGCGAGCCCCGATGCCAGCTCATTCTCTAGCACGGACGCGGCCTGCCAAACCACCGCCGACGCATCGGCCGCAACAGCCGAAGGCCGCGATGACCTCGACCGTGACTTGCTGGATGACTTAGTACGCGGCATCGACGACGTCATATTTACAGGGCCCTAGACGCCCTTTCAAGGTGAACTTTATAAACGGCGATCGCACCTCCACTCGAGCGTCTGCGATCGACGTGAGCTCATCCTCGCTCGAGATGCGAAACGCGCGGCCGGCGATAACGACGCGAGTCCGCATCACGTTCGAGCAAGCCTGCGGCCGTCAGCGTGTGTAGATAGCGGTAGGTCGTAGCGGGCGAGAAGCCCACCTCCTCAGCAACTGTGGTCAGCTCCCGCTGCGTACCGTCCGCGGGGAAGCCCGCGAGGATCATCAGCGCGCGCAGCACCGAGCGCGAATAGGCGCCGTCATCGAGTAGCCCCCTCAGGGACGCCATGAGGTTTTCGGGATCGGCAAGCGCGGGCGCAACTGCACGGCCGAGGGCAGCGGGAGCCGTGGCCTGGCGCACGATGGTCTGGACCTGCGCGGCAGACAGCGCAATCGTGACATCGGGCATCGCTGTGTCGTCGCTCACAGCGCGGCGATCATTGACTCGAGGGGACGATTACGTGGGTCACGCTTGAGGGGTTCTGATGTGATGAGGCTTCCGGGCAATGCGAGGCAAACCCAGCGTGCCGGTGCCGCTGGATGCGCCATTACCCGATCCTGGCCAGTTGAATCACAGAAATATCTGGGCATGTAGCGGCATGCATCTCTCGCCGTCGAGGCGTCCAGCGGCGCTGTCTTGGGCTCACGAGTGGCCCGCTGGCCGCCGAACTAGCTGCACCATGCAACCAACGCCCCCACACCCCCAGCCCAGGATCTACACCCTGCCGATCCTGCTGGTCATCGCTGCCCTCGCACTGAGCCTCAGCCCGGGCGCTCTCGCCTCGCCATCGCGGGCGGCCTTCCGTGCCCAGCGGCTATGCGCATCTCCACGCCCCGGCATGGCCGAATGCCTCGGCATGCGTCTGGTCGCCAAGTCACTCACAAACGCACAGTTGCGTGCCAGCGCGCGCAGACAGGCGCGCGAACTCGCCGGTGGCGCAAGCGCGAAGGTCACAAGCAAAAACGTCCCCGGCGGCTTGACCCCGCAGAATCTGCACGCTGCCTACGCACTGCCCACCGAAACCGCCGGCTCAGCGACGCAGACGATCGCGCTCGTCGATGCCTTCAACGACCCCACCGCCGAAGCCGACCTCGCCGTCTACGACACGACCTTCGGGCTGCCGCCCTGCACCGCCGCCAACGGCTGCTTTCGCCGCATCAACGAGTCGGGCAAGTCGAGCCCGCTGCCCAAGACCAATGGCGAATGGGCGAGTGAGACCTCGCTGGACCTGCAGATGGCGCGCGCGATCTGTGCGAACTGTCATCTGCTGCTCGTCGAGGCCAGCAGCCAGAGGCTGGAGTGACTTCGGCGCCGCTGTTACCGCAGCAGTCAACGCCGGGGCAACCGAGATCAGCAACTCATACGGCGGCACCGAGGGGCCCGGCTACGCCAGCCTCAACACGCTTTATGACCATCCCGGCATCGTGATCACGGTCTCATCCGGCGACTGCGGCTATTTCAACGAAGCCTGTACCGGCCACGGAGCCGCAGCCAACTTCCCTGCGGGCTCTCCCGCTGTGGTCGCCGTCGGCGGCACCTCGCTGAGTAAGAGCGGCGAAAGCTGGAGCAGCACCGCCTGGAACGACGGCGGCAGCGGTTGCAGCCACGTCTTCACCGCCACCCTGTGGCAGAGCGCCGCGGAAAACTTCTCCGCCACAGGCTGCGGCAGCGGACGCTCGGTCGCCGACGTGGCGGCCGTCGGCGACCCCTACACCGGCGTCGACGTCTACGACAGCACGCCCGCCGGCAAAGGCGACCCGACCGGCTGGGGCGTCTGGGGCGGCACCTCAGCCTCCTCGCCGATTATCGCTGCCGAGTTCGCCCTCGCCGGGGGCGCACGCGGTATCTCCTATCCCTCGGCGACGCTCTATTCCCACCTCGGCGAATCCGAAGTCCTCTATGACGTCGTCTCCGGTAGCACCGGCTCCTGCAGCACGAGCGCCTGCAAAGCGCGCAGCGGCTACGACGGCCCCACGGGTGTCGGCAGCCCGGTCGGTAGCGGGCTCGGCGCCTTCGCCGTCACGGGCAGTCCGGCGAACACCTCCCTCCCCACGATCTCGGGTACCGCCGAACAGGGTCAGACGCTGACCGCCACGACCGGGTCCTGGAGCGCCAACCCAACATCGACCAGCTCTCAGTGGGCGCTCTGCAACGCATCCGGCGCGAGTTGCTTCGCGATCACCGGCGCCACGGCCGCGACCTTCACGTTGCCCGCGAGCGCCGTGGGCCAGACCGTACGGGTGATCGTGCATGCCAGCAACGCCTCCGGCGGCAGCACGCCGGTCTTTTCGACGGCGAGCGCCGTGATCGCCTCGAACGTACCGACGATCACCTCGCTCTCGCCCGCATCGGGGATCACGGGCGCCACCGTCACGATCAGCGGCAGCGCCTTCACCGGCGCCAGCCAGGTGCGCTTCGGCTCGCTGCCCGCGACCTTCACCGTGCTCTCGCCCACGAGCATCGAAGCGACCGTGCCGAGCGGCGCAACAGCCGCGGCGATCTCCGTCACGACCCCCGTCAAGACCGGCGTGAGCGCTCTCAAGTTCACGCCGACCTTCTCGGTCACAGCTGAGACGCCCGGCCGCGCGGCCCCCGGCACAACCGTCACGATCAAAGGCGTCGGCTTCACAAGCAGCTCCACCGTCAGCTTTCACGGTCTCGCCGCCACAAGCGTCACCTTCGTTTCGGAAGCCACACTCAAAGCTGTCGTCCCCGTCGGCGCAAGCACCGGGGCGATCTCCGTCACGAACACCGCCGCTCCCGCCGGCACGGTCAAGACCGCCGGCAACTTCGTCGTCGCCTAGCTCCAAGCCTCACCGCACTGGCGTAGGCTTGCCGCCATGAGCAACCGCACATATGTCATCGGCGTGGGCATGACCAAGTTCGACAAGCCCGGCACCAAGGAGGGCGATTACCCCGATTGGGCCAAGCAGGCTGGCGAGGCCGCACTGGCCGACGCCGGTATCCCCTATGAGGCCATCGAGCAGGCCTTTGCGGCCTATTGCTACGGCGACTCCACTGCTGGCCAGCGCGCCCTCTACGGGCTCGGGCTCACAGGTATCCCGATCGTCAACGTCAACAACAACTGCTCGACCGGCTCGAGTGCGCTCTTCCTCGCGCGCCAGGCCGTCAAGGGCGGGCTCGTCGACTGTGCTCTGGCGCTCGGCTTCGAGAAGATGGAGATGGGCTCGCTCGGCGCCAAGTTCCTCGACCGCACCAACCCGATGGACCGCCACGCCGAAGCGCTCGGCGAACTGCGCGAGTGGGAGGCAGCACCGCCTGCACCGCAGATGTTCGGGATGGCCGGACGCGAACACATGGAGAGATACGGCTCGACCCCAGAGCATTTCGCCTGGATTGGCTGGAAGAACCACAAGCACTCGGTCAACAACCCCTACGCGCAGTTCCAGACCGAGTACTCCCTGCAGGAGATCAAGGACGCCAAGGAGATCTACGCGCCGCTCACGCGGCTGCAGTGCTCACCCACCTCCGACGGCAGCGCCGCCGCGATCATCGCTAGCGAGCGCTTCGTCGAACAGCACGACCTCGGCGATCGCGCTGTCGAGATCGCCGGCCAGGCGCTCGTCACCGATCTCACGAGCACCTTCGAGTCGCGCTCATCGATCGTGATTGTTGGCTCCGATATGACCAAAGTCGCTGCTGAGACAGCCCTACAGGAAGCTGACAGCGCAATCGTGGACGTCGACGTGGTCGAGCTACACGACTGCTTCAGCGCCAACGAGCTGATCAGCTACGAGGCGCTCGGTCTCGCCGGCGAGGGCGAAGGGCACAAGCTCGTGGACGCGCAGGCCACGACCTACGGCGGCGAGGGTCCCGTGGTCAACCCCTCAGGCGGCTTGATCTCCAAGGGTCACCCGCTCGGCGCAACCGGCTTGGCGCAGTGCTCGGAGCTCGTATGGCAGTTGCGCGGCAGCGCCGAAGGCCGCCAGGTGGAGGGCGCGAAGCTGGCCCTGCAGCACAACATCGGCCTCGGTGGTGCGGCAGTGGTGACTATCTACAGGCAGGCCGCATGACCGCCGCAGCTGCCTGAGCACCGGGATATGGACTTCAGCGGCGAGGGCCCTTGGGAGCTTCCGATCGCGGGGTTCCGCGTCCAGCGACTCACCTTTGCGATGGCCGTCACCGTGCTCGCCTATGGGGACGAAGAGAGCGTCTTGATCAGCTTGCCGGGCCCCTTCTCGCTCGAGCAACCCGGGGTGGGGCTACTGCGCCTCGATCCCGAGAGGCAAAGTTGGCAAGAGCTCGATCCGCTCTTTTCCTTACGCGACGATCGCATCATAAGCGCGACCGCTACGCGCGATGCCGCGCTGCGCATCGAGTTCTCCTCTGGTCATATCCTCAGCGCGCGCTCAGAAGGCCAATTTGAGAACTGGGAGGTCTCCGCGCGTGGCTACACGATCGTTGGTACACCCAAAGAAGTGACAGTCTGGGACCAGGCAGCCCTTAACGAGGCGGCCACCGTCGACGCCACTGAACTCGGCGATCTGCTCGAGCGACTGCGACAGGAACGGCGCACAGATCCGGTCTAGGCCTTCGGCTGCATGTACCGAGGTTATTTAGCCTATTGAGATCACTCGCATGGGCGACAAGCGGCCCACGCGCATGAAATCTCGTGTTCCGTTGAACACTTTCAATTCGATCTCATGGAACCGGGCCTCGCGGTCGATGTGTGAGTCCGAGAGGTAGGAATATCGACTGCAGCGAGAGGAAGATCGCGATGCGCGTTCCGGTTCCACCGTCAGGCCCCGTCGAGCATTCAGCGACAGAGCTCTGCCTGCTCGGCGAGACGCTCAAGCGACGCGCGGACGAGGTTCTCGCGCTCACGGTGCAGCGCACCTCCGGCCCCGAGCACGAGGTCGATGCGGTCGTCCAGGACAGCTTTGAACGGATCAGTCGCACTCCACGATCGCCGTCGCCCGTTGGATGGCAGGCGAGGGTCTCCTAGTCGCACGCGAAGCGGGACAGGAGACATGGGAGATTTTTGGTGAGCTAGCCGCGCACCGCGCTGCCTCCTTGAATGAGGTGACACGGCGCTGTTTGTGCTGGCGCGACTCGATGGCCGAGATCCTCAGACAGAGCGCCGCGCGTCTGCCGGTATCCGATGAGACCCTCTCCGAAGCGCTCAACATTCTGCAGCTGAGCCTCGAGTTCAGTCTCGTGCGCATGTGCGAGTGCTTTGAGATCGAGCGTCGCCTTACCGATGAAGAGCTCAAACGCCGCGAGGACGAGCTCGCCTTCCTGGCCACCCACGACCCGCTCACGGGCCTGCCCAATCGCACCCTGATCCTCGACCGCGTCGAGCAGATGCTCGCGCGTTCGCGTCGTAACGGAACGCCCGTGGCGGCGCTCTTTATCGACATCGACAATTTCAAGAGCATCAACGACACGCTCGGTCACAGCGTCGGCGATGAACTGCTCCGTGCGGTCTCCGCTCGTCTTGAGGGTGTCGTGCGTGACGTCGACGCCCTCGGGCGGCTCGGCGGCGATGAGTTCGTTGTGATCTCCGAAGATCTCTCCCTGGCCGCAGGGCCCGAGCTGATCGCCGAACGCCTGCTCAGCGCCTTCCAGCATCCCTTCAACCTCGGCAGCGAGGAGCAGATCCGCGTCTCCATTACCGCGAGCGTCGGGATCGCCACCGCTGAGGGCACATGCGCCGAGGAGATCCTGCGCGACGCTGACATCGCAATGTATAGCGCCAAGTGGGATGGCAAGAACCGCTACGCCGTCTTCGAGGGCGGCATGCAGGACGCCATGCAACACAACATGGAGCTCGAGATGGATCTGCGCGAAGCGCTCGAGAAGGACGAGTTCTTTCTCGTCTATCAGCCGACCTTCGACCTCGGCGACATGAGCCCGACCGGCCTCGAGGCGCTGATCCGCTGGGCGCACCCCACCCGCGGCGAGGTGCAGCCCGATGACTTCATCCCGATGCTCGAGCAGACCGGCCTTATCACCGAGATCGGCAAGTGGGTCCTAGCGGAGGCCTGTGCTCAGGCTGCCACCTGGCGCGACCTTGGCTACCCGATCGCGATCGCTGTCAACGTCTCCGGGCGCCAGCTCGACACCGATGAGCTGATAGACGACATCCGCGACGCGCTCACCGCGAGCAGCCTGCACCCGGCCGCCCTGACGATCGAGATCACAGAGACCACGCTGATGCGCAACATCGACGAGACCGCTCAGCGGCTGGCCGAGATCAAGCTGCTGGGCGTGGGAATCGCGATCGACGACTTCGGCACCGGCTACTCCTCGCTCGCCCACCTGCAGCGCTTCCCCGTCGATGCTCTGAAGATCGACCGCTCCTTCATATCCGGCCTCAGCCACAACCAGGAGGGCGAGACGCTGCTGCGCACGCTCGTGCAGCTCGGTAAGGCGCTCTCGATCAAGACCTTCGCCGAGGGCATCGAACAGCATCGTGAGCTCTCGCTCCTGAAGGATGAGCGCTGCGACAACGGCCAGGGCTTCCTCTTTGCCCGTCCGCTGGGTGTCGCGGCGACCGAGACCTTCCTGCAAAACTGGGCCGCGCTGCTCGCCGATCCGGCTGCCACCAGCCCTCCGAGCTCAGCTCAGCTCCCTCCGGCGACATCGCTGGACTAGCACCCCAAACGCTCACAACCCAGTCTCCGAGCCGAGATCCGCCCAGCCTCCGCGATCTGTCCGTCCCGTGCCGCAGGATGCCGGGCTCTTTGACGCGCTCCCTCTCGACATCGCTGCGGATGTGGCAACACCGCGCACTGGACCGCCTCGCCAACTGGCAGGAGGGCCCCTTCCTGATCTCCGCCGCCCCCGGCGCCGGCAAGACACGCCCGGCGCTCGAGCTCGCCGCCGAGCTACTGAAACGGCGGATCGTCAGGCGCGTGGCAGTGCTCTGCCCGACGACGCCGCTCACCCGCCAGTGGGCGGCCGCGGCGGCCGCGATCGGAGTGCAGCTACAGCCCGACGCCGCGGGGCCGAGCCCACCGCGTGACTTCCACGGCGTCGCTGTCACATATGCCCGCGTCGCAAGCGATCCGGGCGGCTGGGCCGCGAAGGTGATCCCCGACACGCTTGTGATCGTCGATGAGGCCCATCATCTCGGCGAGGACCTTGCCTGGGGCACAGGCTTCCGCCGCGCCTTCGCCGCGGCGCCGCGCTGGCTCTTGCTCTCGGGCACCCCCTTTCGCTCTGACGCCACGCCGATCCCGGGCGTCCGCTACGACAGCGAGGGCCTGGTCGTCCCGGATGTTTCCTACACATACGCCGAGGCCGTCGCCGACGGAATCTGCCGCCCCGTGGCCTTCGTCACCTTCGACGGCACGCTCTCCTGGCGCAGCGGCGATGACGTGATCGAATCCTCCTTCGAGACCGTCCTCACACCGCGCGAGGCCAGCCGCCGCTACCGCACCGCGATCTCCACTGAGCTACCCGACGGCCTGCCGCGGATTCTGCGCGAGGCCGATACCAAGCTGCGCGCCCTGCGCGAGGGCGGCCACCGCGACGCGGGTGGCCTCGCGGTTGCCGCCGACGGAATCCACGCCCGGCAGATCGCCAAGCTGCTGGGCGAAGTGACAGGACGCGCGCCTGTGGTCGTGCTCCACACCGAGACCGCCGCCGCACGCAAGCTCGCGACCTTCCGCAGCTCACGCGAGCCGTGGATCGTGGCTGTGAACATGGTCTCCGAGGGCGTCGACATCCCCCGCCTGCGCGTTGGCGTCTATGCCACAGCCGCCAAGACACCGCTGATCTTCCGCCAGATCGTCGGGCGCTTTGTCCGCACGATCCCTGGGATGGGCTGCGAGCCGAGCTGGCTCTACCTGCCCGCCGATCAGACGCTGCGCAGCCATGCCTCTGAGGTCGAGACCGAGCTGCGCCACGCGCTGCGCCGTGAGGAGCCCGAGGAGGGCTGGGAGGAGCCGCCCGAGCGCCGTGCCAGCGAGCCATCGCCCACCGCTGAGTTTGTGCCGCTCAGTGCCGAGTTCGCCGCGCAGATGACGCTCTTTGGCACACCCCAAGCAGCGCCCTCCCCCGCTCCGCGCAAACTGCAAGCGCCGCCCCCCGAGGAGATGCCGGTTGCGGCCTTTGAGCGTCGCGCGCAACTGCGCCAGGAGCGCAGCCGTCTGGTCGGGGAACTGCACCGCCGCGACGGGCGTAGCCACCGCGAGATCAATGCCTGGCTCAACCGCACAGTCGGCGTTGAGCGCGTCGACACCGCCAGCATCAAGCAACTCGAACGCTCGATCGAGGCCCTCGTCGGCGAGCTGACCCGCAGCTCCCGCCGTAGCGCGGCGCGTTAGAGCACCTTCACGGTCGGACTGATCGTCGGTATTCTCAACCCTCATGCGGAGAGGGTTGATCGCGGTGCTGCTCACCGCACTGTGGATGCTGGGCGGATGTGGCTCCAGCCATGCTCCCGTAACCAAAACAGCGACTGCGCTACCGGCAGCCCAACCGGGCTTGGGCGCCACGCTTGCGAGCTTCGAAGCAGCGCACGGCAGCAACTCTCATGAAGTTCTTGCCCAGGAAACCCTCTACACCCTCGTCACCGCTAACAAGGCGGGCCGCGTGGTCTCCTACCAAGTCACCTACCCCTCGGCGATGAGCGACATGCAGCGGATCAACCTGCTGGGTGGCACGGCACTCCCATCCGGTGCGATAGTTGTGCAGGAAACGCCGATCTGCAAGCTCTGGCGCAGTGCCAAGCTGCGCAAGCTGATTGGCATGGAATTCGCGCGCGCGACAACCGTGCCGGGCACAACTAGTGCACAGATTCGCGCCACAAAGATTCCCAGCTGCTGAGAGATCTCACACAGTCACAAGACCTGGTCGCGAAGCGATTCACTCCACACCTCGCATATTGGGTTTTGTAGACGTCCATGTGTAATTTATCAAGCGTTAAGAATTATTCGATCGGTGCCGATCAGCACCCCTGATGTCACAAACAGCACCAGTTGCTCTTAGCGACCTGCGCAGTCTTGGTCTTGCCCTGAACGCGCGCACCGACGACGTCGTCAGCGCGATGGTCAGGCGCACGAGTGAGTCGGGGTGCCCCTTGGAGGCCTCCGTTGAGGAGCGCTTCGCCCGTGTCGGGGCCGTATCGACGGTGGCAGTCGCTCGCTGGATGGCGGGCGAGGGCACCGAGGTCGCCCGCGAGGTTGGGCAGGAGTCCTGGCAGATTTTCGGCCAGCTCGCCTCTCAGCGCGCTGCGCCTCTGAATGAGGTCACCAAGCGCTGCCTGCGCTGGTGCGATGCCGCAAGTGAAGTGCTTAGCGAGTGCGCCACTGAGCTGAAGCTCTCATCGGAGGTGCTCATGCACGCAATGGCGATGCTGCAGCGCAGCCTCAACGTGACGCTCGTACGCATGTGTGAGTCCTTTGAGTCTGAGCGCCAGAGTTCAGACGAGGAGCTCGCCCGCCGCCAGCGCGAGCTCGCCTTCCTGGCTACCCACGACGCCTTGACCGGGCTGCCGAACCGCACGCTAATCCTCGACCGCGTCGAACAACTGATGGTCCGCGCCCGCCGCGACAAAGCACCGCTCGCCGCGCTCTTCATCGATCTCGACAATTTCAAGGCGATCAACGACTCGCTCGGCCACGCCGCCGGCGATGAGCTCCTGCAGGCTGTCGCTGCAAGGCTGACCGCGGCGGTGCGCGAGTCAGACGCGGTCGGACGCCTCGGTGGCGATGAGTTCATTGTGATCGCCAACGAGATGATGCTCGCCTCTGGGCCCGAGCTCGTCGCCGAGCGCCTCTTGGAAGCCCTCGATCAGCCCTTCAAGCTCGCTGCCGCTGGCACCCCCACCCTCAAGGTCAGCGCAAGTATCGGCGTGGCCTCGGGCAATCGCGACTGTGCCGGCGACCTGTTGCGCGACGCCGACATCGCGATGTACCAGGCCAAGTGGGATGGGCGGCACTGCTACGTCGTTTTCGAGTCCGGGATGCAGACCGAGGTGCAGTCGCGCATGGAGCTCGAGATGGACCTGCGCGAGGCACTCGAGAACAAAGAGTTCCTGCTCGTCTACCAGCCCACCTTCAGCCTCACCGACATGCGCCCGACCGGGATGGAGGCACTGATCCGCTGGAACAGCCCGACACGCGGCATGGTGCAGCCCGATGACTTCATCCCCCTGCTCGAGGAGACCGGCCTGATCATCGAGATCGGCGCCTGGGTTCTGCAGGAGGCATGCGCTCAGGGAGTGCGCTGGCGCGAAGCCGGGCATCCGATCGGCATTGCGGTGAACGTCTCTGCGCGCCAGCTGGACTCGGACTCGTTCGTCACCACGGTGCAATCCACGCTGCATGAGAGCGGGCTCGAACCCGACGCTTTGACGATCGAGATCACCGAGACCGCGCTGATGCGCGACGTCGTGGCCACTGCCAAACGTCTGGCGGCCGTCAAGGAGCTCGGCGTGCGTATCGCCATCGATGATTTCGGCACCGGCTACTCCTCGATGGCGCATCTGCAGCAGTTCCCGGTCGACGCACTGAAGATCGACCGCTCCTTCATCACCCAGATGACCCACAACCAAGAGGGCGGCACGATCCTCCACACGCTCGTGCAGCTCGGCAAGGCGCTCTCGATCGAGACGCTCGCCGAGGGCATCGAGCGCGCCCACGAGCTCTCCCTGCTGCAGACCGAGCGCTGCGACAGCGGCCAGGGCTTCCTCTTCGCCCGCCCGCTCGACGCCGCCGATACCGCTGCCTTCCTGCAGAATTGGGCAGCCAGCGCCGCCGCTGCCGCCACTGCACCACTGGGCTGAGCCGCACACCCGAGCACAACCTGCTCCACGGTTGCTACGGTGGCGCGGTCAGCAGACTCTGTCGCCTGCCCGGGAGGGATTGAGATGGCCAAGGAGTTCAAGGCGTTCCTGCTCAGAGGCAATGTCGTCGATCTCGCCGTCGGCATCGTCATCGGCGCGGCCTTCGGCGCCGTCGTCACAGCGCTCGTGCGCGACCTGATCACCCCGATCGTCGCGGCAATCATCGGTGAACCGGATTTCTCGGGCCTGACCTTCACGATCAACCACAGCACCTTCCACTACGGCGACTTCATCAACGTGCTGATCGCTTTCCTCTCGATCAGTGCGGCCGTCTTCTTCTTCGTCGTCAAGCCCGTGAACGCGCTGATGGCCCGCCGCAAGACCGGCGTGGATGTGGAGTCCGAGACCCGACCTTGTAGCGAGTGCCTCAGCGAGATCCCGCGCCAGGCACGCAAGTGCGCCTTCTGTGCCTCGCCCCAGCCGGGCAGCGCAGCGACGAGCATCCCCGCCTAGCGTGGCGCCGGTGGCGAGCCCCTTCATTCATCGCCTGCGCGTCCGCTACGGCGAGTGCGACCCGCAGGGCATCGTCTTCAACGCGAACTACCTCCTCTACTTCGACGTCGCCTTCACCGAGCTATGGCGTGCAGCGGTCGGCCCCTGGCAGGAGATGGTCGAGCGCGGGGTCGACGCGGTCGTCGCCGAGGCCAACCTGAAGTTTCGCGCCCCCGCCCGCTTCGATGACGAGCTCGAGCTGCATGCCCAGGTGACACGTCTTGGTCAGACCGCGATTACAACCGAGATCACCGTGATGCGTGCCGGCGAGCCCCTTGTCGAGGGCGTCTTGCGCCATGTATGTGTCGCGACGGACACCTGGGCCAAGACAGAGATCCCCGACTGGGTCCGCGACGGCTTGAGCCGCTTCGCCACGCAGCAGACCGACTAACTCGATTAGGGGAAGATCTGCTCGCCGGTCTCGGAGTCGACGATGCTGATCGCACCCACGGGGCACTCCTTGGCCGCAGCGAGGATCTGCTCGTCAGGACCCGTGCCGATCACGTGCGCGCAGTCATCGACCTGGAAGACCTCAGGCACGAGTTCCATGCAGTCGCCCTGACCGATGCAGTTGCCCTCGTCGATCGTCGGTATGTAGCTCATCTTGCGTTCCTTTCTCTCTCTTAGCTTGCTTGCGAAGCTGTTGCTTCCAAGTGACCGCGCGGACGTGTGAGCGCACGCGCGCTGGACGAAGCGCCTGAGGGCGCGGCCGCGCCGACCTCCCTGCCCATTGGGCCGCGCACCTCAGGCACCTTTGCGTCCCTGACCTGTCTGTCAGCAGCGGGACGGCTACGGCTGCGCTGGAAGCGCAGCGCAAACAAGAAGATCACCGGCAGCGTGCTCGCGAGCATCGCGTAGCGGACCGCTGGGATCGAGGCGTCCGTGCCGGCCCCGAGCGCGTGCACGAGCGAGAGCACGTAGACGAGCACCGTGAAGCGGTGCATCCGCCGCCACAGCCGCACGCCGATTTTGCGACGCACGTAGAAGCTCAGCCCGAGGATCACGGCGAGGTATCCGCCGATGATCCCGAGCCCCGTCCACAGCGGGCGGTAGCCGATCGTGAAGGGCACGAGGATGCCCTTCGCGCCCGCCTTCAACCAGGGATCGAGACCGAGCAGCAAACCGTGAGCGCCGATCGCCCCGATCGACAGCAGCGCCAGATGCTGGTGCATGCGCGCCGCGTCGCGCTTGAAACGCGTGGGCAGCACGCGCGCCGCCATCGACAGCCCGAGGATTACCGAGACCGCGACTAGCAGCATCGCGACCACCCCAGCCGAGCGGCCGGCCAGCCAGAAGACGTAGTTCGAGGGCGCAGCCGCAGTGCTCATGCCGCACTCCCGACAAACAGCGAACCGCTGGAGGAGCCCGCCTTGACCGGGCCGATCAGCTCGACGTCGCCATCGTTGTGCACGACCACACCGCCGTGTTCAGCCAGCGCCCGACGGGCTCCTTGCGGGCCGCTCAACAGCGCGATCTTCGAGAGCGTCTCAGCTTCCAGCGCGCTCGGGGCAAGCGCGGTTGCGCCGATCAGCCCGCTCCACACCGGCTCACCGCTGCTCGGGTCGAGCAGGTGATGGGCGAAGCTGCCGTCTGGGCGCTTCCAGATGCGGACGTTCAGGCCGGAGGTGGCCACCCCGCCGTGGGCCAGGCGCAGCGTGTGGATGCACTCGCCGGTCAGGGGATGCTCGACCTCGATGCCGATCGGGTCGAGCTCATAGCCGACGCCGCCGACCGCGATGTCACCGCCGCAGTCCACGACGAAACGTGTGTAGCCGCGCAAACGGTGCGCGACCGCGTCTGCTGCCAGGCCCTTGCCGGTGCCGCCCGTGTCGATCCGCACCCCGGGCGGGCGCCTGATGACGCCGCGCTCGTGATCGATCTCTACGAGCTTCCAGCGCGCTTCGCCGCGGGGGCGGGCAGGACGGGGCGGCGGCGCAGCCGCTAGCGCCTCGCGCAACGATGCCGGTGTCCCGCCATCCTGGGAGCTCTCATAGCCGACCGCCTCGATCTCCCCGACGAGCGTGGGATCGACGAGCCCGCACGAGCGCTCGGCGGCCCATAGTCCGGAAGCCACCGCTGTGCGCAGCAACAGCGAGACAGGCACCTCGTGGCGCCTGTCCGCGTTCAGCGCACACAGCTCGCTCTCAGCACGGAAACGCGACAGGCGCGCCGCGAAGTCCTCGATGTAGGCGCGCTCGCGCTTGGCTGCCTGCGCCGGGGGCGCGAGCGCCGGTAGCAGCGGTGCCTCGATGATCAGGCGGATATCGCTGCCCATCGAGTGGAAGGTGTGGTCCTCGAGCGGGCTCATGAGGTGCGTGTCACCGGGAGTGAGTAGCCGCCGCTAGCGGCGCTGACCTGTTGTGAGGCCTGCGTCGGCTGCAGCGGTGCGGTGGCCGGCAGGTGCACGATCACGCGTCGTTCATAGACCTTGCGCACCAGCACTCGGCGTGGCGGCAGCGGCGTCGCGGCCGCACGCGCACGCAGCGCAGGGTCTTTGCCCGCCGCCACCTGCAAGGCGAGCAGCCCAAGCACCGCCATGAAGAGCGCAAGCGTGACCCAGATCGCACTCAGCGCCGCGACGCTGCGGGGTGGGCGCGCGGATCGTGTGGGCGCGCGCTCAGTCATCGCCGATCCTCGCGCCCGTCGCTCCGCTCGAACGTGTCACGACCGCCGGGGTGGCCGTCGCAGCGCCTTGCCCGGCTGCAGCCTGCACCGTCGAGCTTGTCGCGGCGCTTGCGCCGCTTGCGCGTGTCGTCACACCGCCGGCTGAGCCTGCGGTGAGCGCTACCGGGTTCGCCGCGCCACGCAGTGCGGGGTCGGCGCCGACGCTAAGCCGCGCCATCATCAAGGTGAAGATCACGAGAAAGGTCGCGAGCGTCATCACTGCCATCGGGAAGGGGCCCAGCAGTGGGTGTCGGGCGGAGCGACGCCTCGCAGGCGCCGCGCTGATCGAGCTTGAGCTAGTCATCGTGGCCACCGCCGTCGTGCTCGCCGTGGCCACCGCTGGAGCGGGTCGAGACCGCTTTGCCCGAGCCGCTGCCGCCACCGGCGGAGCCGCCGCTCGTGCGGGTCTTGACCTGGGGGCTCGCGCTCGAGCGCGTGCCCGAGCCGCTAGAAGATTTTGAGCCGCTGCTCGCGGTGCGTAGGACCGGCACCGCTGCGCTGCTGGGGGCGGCGGCGCTTGTGCCGCTAGAGCGCGTGCGAGCGCTCGCACTCACGCCGCTAGAGGGCGCACCTGGAGTACCCGGGGTACCCGCACCACCGGGACCGCCGCCTGGGCCACCGGTCACATGGTGAGGATGAGCGCGCCTGTAGACGTTGACTGTCTTGCGCACAACCTCTGTGCGAACCTCGACCGGCTGGGTGCGCTGCGCGATCAGCTTCGGAGCGTTGTGGCCCGAGCCGATCGCCAGACCGACGAGCACGCCTAGACCGGCGAGCGTCGCTCCTGCTGCACTCATCATCTCTTTGGCTCGCATCGGGCACTCCTGTTTGGGGTGCCATCACTGTCGCGTGCACACCCTCAGCAGCCGCCCAAGCGCGGGTTAAGACTTGGCAAAGCTTCAATCGTCGCCGTGCGAGCGCCCATCGCCGCCACCACCGCCACGTTCTTTCTCCGATTGGGAGGAGGTCGAGCTGCTTGGGGCGCTGGACGACGCTTCGGTTTCTGGACTGCTCGGTACAGCCGAGGTCTGGGTCGGCGTCGAACTCTGGGTCGACGTTGTGATGCTTGGCCTGCCTACAGTCTGCGAGCCCGTCGACGTGCGCGCCTGCGGGGTCCTCGTCGAGCTGCTCGTAGTCGGCGCGAGCAGACGACTTCCCGCGGTCAGCGGTTCAGAGGCCAGGCCGATGCGCTGCCGCACAAGCTGGCTCGTACCCCAGGTGATCGCGGCGGCGAGCGCGATCCCGAGCGCGGCCACGAGCGCGAGGAGCAGACCACGGCGCACGGAGTTCATTGCTTGCTCCGCGCGAACTCGAGCGAGGCCACGACGCCCCCACCGCTGCGATTGGCCAGATGCGCGTCGCCATGCCAGGCACGGGCGAGCGTGCGTGCGATCGCGAGACCGAGGCCGCTCCCTGGCGGCCCCTGGCGGCCGGCGCTACCGCGATGGAAGCGCTCGAACACCAGCTCCTCCTCCCCAGCCGCCAGACCGGGGCCGCGGTCGAGCACTTCGATCCCGCGCTCACCGCTGCGCAGCGTCACCTCTGAACCAGACGGGGAGTAGTGCAGTGCGTTCTCCACGAGCACATCGAGCGCACGGTCGAGATCGGCCTGCGCACACCAGGCGCTCTCCCCGCTGCCGGCGAGCGTGATCAGCTTGATCCCGCGGGCCTCCGCTGCGGCATTCCAGCGCCGCGCTGCGCGCAGCACCGCATCGGAGAGCTCGACCGCTTCGCCTTTGAGCTCGCGGTCCTCGGCACGGCTCAGCACGAGCAGCTCATCGACGATCGCCGCGAGCCGATCGACCTCGGCCGTGCCCGCGCTCAGCTCCGCCGCAACCGGTGCTGCGACACCCACGGCCGCGGCCTCCTCGAGGCGCAGCCTCAGCGCTGTGAGCGGCGTGCGCAACTGGTGCGAGGCATCGGCGATGAACTCGCGCTGGGCGCCGATCAGCCGCTGGTTGCGCTCTGCCATCTCGTTGAACGAGCTACTCAGCGAGCGTTGCTCAGAGCTGCCCTCGACAACCGCCCTCGCGGAGAGCTCACCGCCGGCGATCCTGCGCGCGGCGCTCTCCAGACGTTTGATCGGGAGCGCCACCTGACGCGCGATCACCGCCCCCGCGAGCAGGCCGAGCAGCAGCACCGTGCCGGCCACAAGGATCAACTTGGTGATCGTGCTGCTCACCGCGTTCTGGACCGCGCTAACGCTTTGGGTTATGCGCACCGCCCCGATCGTGCGCTGGTTGTGCAGCACGGGTACCGCGGTCGCGAGGATGTTCTCGCCGAGGCTGCGACTTGGGCGCTGGGTCTGCACCGCCTTGCCGGCGAGTGCGGTGGCGATCTCCGGTCGGCTTGAGCTCAGGTAGCTGCTGTCGAGCGTGCTCGAGCTGGCGCTGTCGGCCAGCACGAGGCCCTGGCGATTGACGATCAGCACGCGGCCGCGCACCGACGCGCCGCTCGAGCGCACGAGCAGTTCGAGGTTGCGCGTCCGCGGCGGGCTGAGCAGATCAGCTGCAGTTGCCGCCACCACGTCCGCCTGGCTGAGCGCCTGGGAGTGCACCTCGGCGTTGACCCGGTCGCGCAAGCTCAGCGCGAGCGGAACACCCAAGGAAATCACCGCCAGCACCAGCACATAGGCGAGCGAGAGCAGCAGTCGGATGCGCAGGCTGACGGTCTACTCCTCCTCTGCGGGTGCAAAGCGGAAACCGACGCCGCGCACCGTTTGGATATGGCGGGGAGCCACTGGGTCCTCGCCAAGCTTGCGCCGCAAGGCCGTCATGTGCACGTCTAGCGTCTTCGTCGACCCAAACCAGTTCTCATCCCAAACGTCGCTCATCAGATCCTCACGTGAGACGACCTCCCCCGCGCTACGCGCGAGACGCGCCAATAGGTCGAACTCCTTGCGGGTCAGCGCCAGCTCCCTGCCCGCGAGCCACGCACGGCGGGCAGCGATATCGATCTCGACGTCGCCGACGGTTAGACGCGAGCGAGCGGGTTCGTGTTGGCGACTACGACGTAGGACGGCGCGAATCCGCGCGATCACCTCAGCGGCAGCGAAGGGCTTGACCACATAGTCATCCGCACCGAGCTCGAGGCCGACGACACGGTCGATCTCGCTGCCGCGCGCTGTGAGCATGATGATCGGCACCTGTGAGCGTGCACGCAGTTCGCGCGCCAGCTCACGCCCGTCGCCGTCGGGCAGCATCAGGTCGAGCAGCACGATGTCGGGCTCTCCATCATCGAACGCCTGCCGCGCCTCAGCGAGCGTGGCCGCAAGCGTGGGCAGGAAGCCCTCGCGTTCCAGCGCGTGCGAGAAGGGCTCCGCGATCGAGTGCTCGTCCTCGACCAGCAGCACACGATCGCCGCCGCCGCTCGAGTGCATGGCTGGATCGCGCATCGCAGCTTGGAATGTAGTGCGTGAGGCAGAAATCCTCGCAAGATGCGCGATGCGCCGCCTCAGCCTCTTGCAATCGCGGACGGCTCGACCTAAGTTGGTCCCAGACGCGATTCCGAGCCGTCAAGAGCGAGGCCACCGAGGTGTGAGGCCGCGCCACCCACCGACAGACCCCTCGGGGTCTGAAGGAGCGGGTTCCTCAAGCGGCTCAGGATCGCGTCGTTTTCTTTCTCGGGCAGATCTCCCCTGAGCGCGAGCTCTCCTCCTAGCCGCCGCTGGCCTCGCCCACGGGCACGTGCGCCAGCTCGCCTTCACCGTGTGCGTGAGCGATCGCATGAGCGGGGTGCGCGCGTACACTGAGCGCCACCGCAATCGCCCCGCCGACGAGCGCCGTCGCGATCCAAAACGCGAGGTGATAGCCGCCTGTCAACGCCGCCGCCGAGCCCTGCCCGCTGGCGTGCAGATGACTCGTGCGTGATGCCGACAGCGTCGCCAGAACTGCCAGCCCGAGCGCGCCGCCAACCTGCGCGGAGGTGTTGACAAGCCCCGAGGCAAGACCTGCGTCTGCGGGGGACGTGGCGGACATCGCAAGCGTCATCAGCGCGGGGAAGCACACGCCCGCACCGATCCCGAGCAGCAGCATGCTGGGCATCACGTCCGTGAGATAGCTGCCGTCGACGGGGACACGCGCAAACAGCGCCAGGCCAGCCATTATCAGCACGAGCCCCGGCACGACCGTCTTAAGCGGCCCAAAGCGCATCACGAGCCGCTCGGCGTAGCGCACCGAGAGGAAGCCCATCGCGACCGTCACCGGCAGGAATGCGAGGCCGATCTGCAGCGCGTCATAGCCAAGGACTCGGCGCAAATAGAGAGCGCCGAGGAAGAACATCCCGAACATCCCCGCCACCGAGAGGATCTGGATCGTGTTCGCCAGTGCCAGGTTGCGCTCGCGGAAGATTCGCAGCGGCACGAGCGGACTAGACGCGCGACTCTCGCGCACGAAGAAAGCGAGGAGCAGCGCCACGCTCACCGCTGCGAGCGCGAGCGTGCGCCCCGCTCCCCAGCCATACTCCGCGGCGGGCTTGACGATCGTGTAGACGCCGAGCATCAGCGCCGAGGTGATCAGCACCGCCCCCGGTACATCTGCCCCGGCCGCAAAGCCGATACCGGTGTCACGCTCCAGCAGCCGCGAGGCGAGCAGCGCGGTCGTGATCCCAATTGGAACGTTGACGAAGAAGATCCAGTGCCAGTTGATCGACTGCGTGAGCACCCCACCCGCCAAGAGGCCCACGGCCCCACCCGCCGAGGCGACAAACGCATACACGCCGATCGCGCGAGCCTGCTCGCGGGGATTGGGGAACATCATCACGATCATCCCGAGGATCACCGCCGATGTCATCGCACCGCCCACGCCCTGTAGGAAGCGAGCGCCGACCAGAAGCCACTGCGTCTGCGCTGCTCCGCACAGCAGTGAGGCCGTCGTGAAAAGCGCGATCCCCGTCAGGAACATGCTGCGACGGCCGAGCAGATCGCCGAGGCGGCCAGCCAGCAGCAGCAAGCCCCCGAAGGCGATCAGGTAGGCGTTTACGACCCAAGCGAGGCTCGACGTCGAGAAGCCGAGATCGTCCTGAATCGAGGGCAGCGCGACGTTGACCACGGTCGCATCGAGCACGATCATCAGCATGCCCGTGCAGAGCACGTAGAGCGCGATCCAACGCTCGCGCCCGGCAACCGGTGCGGTTGCCGTCGAAGTTCCGTCTTGACTCGTCACGCTCATCAACCTCCTTCCGCGCCCTGCAGCCGCTCGCCGAGCGTTGCGAGCAGCTCGCGGGTGCCGTGCTCACGCGCCGCGGGCGTGTCCTGCCCGTCGAGAAATACGCCCTGCTCAACGTAGCGCAGACCGGTCCCTTCGCCGCTCGCCTCGAACTCGACCGTCGTCAGCGAGACCGAGATGCGCGTCTCGTTGCGGTGCATCTCATATGCATAGACGATCCGCTCGTCCTCGACGATGTCGTAGTAGCGCGCGTCGTAGGTGTACTGCTCCGTCTCGGAGACCTGCGCGGTGAGGTGCTCGCTGCCGCCGACCGTGAAGTCGAGGCTGTAGTCCGCACCGCGCGCAAACCAGCTCGTCTTGGCCTCCGCCGCGGCCCACGCGGCAAACACGCGCTGTGGCGAGGCCGGGTAGTTACGCTCGATCGTGAAGGTCGCGACCTCTGCCGATCGCTCGCTGATGGTTGGGGACTCGCTCATGCTCGACTCCTATTTAGTGGGGTTGTCAGGGTGCTCTGCGAGGTACTCGCCGAGGCGGTCCAGGCGCTCTTCCCAGCTGCGACGGCGCTCGGTGACCCAGTCCTCGGCCAGGCGCAGCCCCGCGGGCTCGATTCGGCAGGTGCGCACGCGCCCGACCTTCTCCGAGCGCACGAGGCCGCTGTGCTCGAGCACGTGCAGATGCTGGACGACCGCAGGCAGCGACATCGCTAGCGGTCGCGCCAGCTCGCTGACCGAGGCCGGCCCACGTGTGAGGCGGTCGACCATCTGGCGCCGGCTCGGATCTGCGAGCGCCGCAAACAGCAGATCCACCGGAGCGGGTGCGACTGCTTGGGAAGAAGAGTTAAGCATTGACTTAAGTATGACATACTTGCCGGCAATGCGCGCACTCGTCCAGAGGGTCAGCCGAGCGGCCGTGCGCGTGGAGGGCGAGCTACGCGCCGAGATCGGGCCCGGCCTGCTCGTGCTGCTCGGCATCACCCACGACGACGATGAGGCGGGTGCCGAGCGACTCGCGGCCAAGATCTGCGCGCTTCGCATCTTCGCCGACGCCGAGGGCCACATGAACGTCGCGCTCGGCGAGCGCGAGATCCTCTGCGTCAGCCAGTTCACGCTCTATGGCGACACCCGGCGCGGCAATCGCCCGAGCTTCATGGCCGCCGCCCGCCCAGAGCTCGCCGAGCCTCTGTATGAGCACTTCTGCGAGCAAGCGGGGGCGGCACGCGGCGTCTTCGGCGCGCACATGGTGATCGAGATGAGCGGCGATGGCCCGGTGACGCTGATGCTCGAAAGCTGACCCGACGCTCCCGCCGCCCGGACAGCGAAGATCCAGCGATGCACGAGCTCGCCACCGCCCCCGCCCGCAAGGATCGCCTGCTGCCATGGATCGCCGCCGAGCGCGCCTTCAGGACCGTCGTGCTGGTCGCGGTCGGACTCGTGCTCGTCACCCACCCGCACGCCAACTGGGCCAGTGAAATCTCGCGCATGGCCCAACATCTCGGGCTCAACCCGAAATCGAACTGGTTCCAAAAACTGATCGACAAGGTCAGCAAGATCAAGGCCAACCAGGACGTCGTCTTCGGCGTGGCCGCGCTCGCCTACGGGGTGCTCGAGGGCGCCGAGGCTTACGGCCTGTGGAAGCGCCGGCGCTGGGGTGAGTGGCTGACGGTCGTTGCGACCTCGCTCTTTATCGTCCCCGAGGTCTGGGAGCTCACGAAAAGCACGACCCTGCTGAAGGTCGGCGCGCTGCTCGTGAACATCCTTGTCGTGGCCTATCTGCTCTGGCGCCTGCGCCGCGACTAGCCGACCGTTGCCGCCACGTTCACGAGCTCGCTGGTCACGAGCCCGCCCGCAGCGGTCAGCTCGTCGACGATCGCAAACCAGCGAGGCATGTTCGCGGGCGTGTCGATCAGCACGCTCTGCACCGGCACGTGGCGAGCGATCGACCAGAAGCGTTCCCCGTGCGGCCGATGATCGCCGTGATAGCCCCAGATGCCGCGCAGCGCGGTCGCGCCGGCGGCACCCTCCCGGCGCAGACGCCGAATCAGCGAGCCGTGCAGCGACCGGCCCTCGTGGCGGGAGCGCTCGCCCGAATACACGCTGAGCTTCTGCAGCACAGTGAAGCCCTCCTGGTGCGTCGGCGCCCGCGGATGCTCGCGCGCGGCGAGCAACACGCCATCGCGCTTGCGCACCGCCACCGGCTCGAGCGTCATCTGTGCCTGCCCCAGCATCGCGCTCAGCTCCGGCAACGCGCGCGCGAAGGCACGCCGCTCGCCGACGCTCACGACCACCAGCGGCACGCGCTCATTGCGGGTGAGGATGCCCGCGCGCTGACGCTCCCCGCGAAGCGTCCCGTCGAGCCCGAGCAACACGCTCGCGCCGTCGAGGCCGTGGCGATGCAGGCAGTCGACCGCGGCCAGATACGCAGCGCGCCCACCCGTATGCGCGTGGCGAGCTAGATAGATCGTGAGCTTCGCGGTCTCCTGCGCATCGGCGAGATCCGGCGCGTGTGCCGCAGAGTCGAGCAGTCGCGTCTGCTCGAGCGTGATCAACCCGTGCCGCGCGAGAGGGCGAACCCCTGCGAGCAGGGCCTCGATGCGCGCGGGCGTATCAAGCGCACTCGCGATCAGGGGGAGATCCTCAGAGAGCGTCAGCGACTCCCTCGCTGCGCAGGCGATGCTTGGCGCCGAAGCCCTCGACACCCCTCAGCAGCATGCTGTTCTGCGTGCCGTGGCGCGCGAAGCTCTCCATCAGTAGATCGGCCGTCAGCCGACCCTCGCGGTGGTCGCGATCGCCGAGATAGACGCTCAACCTGAGCGCCTCGCCACCCATCAGCCGCCGCCGATCATGCGCCCGAGCGCCGCCGCTGCGACCCCGAGCACAAGGCTTGCAGAGAGGTTGAGCGCGACGATCCAGCGCCCGCCGTCCTCGGCGAGGCGGTGGCTCTCAAACAGCCATGTCGAGAAGGTTGTGTAGGAACCGATCACCGCCGTCCCGGACAGCAGGTAAGCGTCGCCGTGCAGGCCAATTCCAACTAGCAAGCCGAGCACGACCGTGCCGCTGAGGTTCACGACCAGTGTCCCCAACGGGAAGCGGCTCAGAGCGAGCGTCGAGATCAAGCCGTCGATCAGGAAGCGCGCGACCGCTGCCACGCCTCCGAACACGCCGACGCCGAGCCACAGGGCGAGCCCGCTCATGTGGTGAGCCTCGCTCGCCGCACGAGCTTGCTCGCGAGGAACACCGCCGCGAAGCCGCCCGCGAGGCTCGCGCTCGTGTAGCCAAGGGCCAGCCCCCAGTGGGCCGCGTCGATCATGCGCAAGAGCTCGACCATCATCGTCGAGAAGGTGCTGAGCGCCCCGCAGATGCCCGTGGCGAGGAAGGCGTGGCGATACATGTAGGGAGGCAGGCGCTCCTGCAGGCGCGTGACGAAATAGCCGAGCGCGAGCGCCGCCGCGATGTTGACTAGGAACGTCGCCCAGGGCCATTGATCGGCGCGCACGGCCAGCGCTTCGGCGAGCGCCGCACGGGCAATCGCGCCGATGAAACCGCCCGCGAAGATCGCGGCGAGCTCCTCACGGTCTGCTGGATTGCGCTTCACGACGTGCAAGCTTGCCATCGTGCGACTCTTCGCGGCGCTAACGCGACCTGATAGACCCCGCCAGATGGGGAGCACAGAGAACCCACAGATCACATCCCGCCGCCGGCACACCCGGCGTGTTGGCCTGGCGGTGAGCCTGATCGTGACCTCAGCGCTCGTGGTGTTCGCGCTCTCGCGGCTGAACCTGCACCGCGTCGGGCATGCTCTGATCACCGCGACCCCAGGCTGGATCGCGCTCGCTTTCCTGTTGATGGCGTGCTCGCTGGTGCTGCGCTCGATCTCCTGGCACCAGACGCTGCGCGCAGCGCTGCCCGAGAACCCGCTCTCACGCCCGTCGGTGATCAGGGCGACGATGATCGGCGTGATGGCTTCCGCGGTCTTTCCGGGCCGGATCGGCGAGCCTTCGCGTGTACTTGTGCTGACGCGCAGGCTCGAGGGTCCGAACCGGCGCTTGCTGCCGATCGTCGCCGGCACGGTCTTCTCCCAGACCCTGATCAACCTGCTCGCGCTCGCGATCCTCGCCGCGATCACCTTCACGAGCGTGCCGCTTTTCCACGGTCACGCCAGCGGCATTCTCACTGCCCTCGCGGTCCCACTGCTGATCTGCGCGCTAGTGCTGCTCGGGCCACGGCTGCTCGCGCTCGGCCAGCGCTCACGCTCCCATCGGATCGCACGTGCAGCCAACTCGGTCGAGCGGGCGCTGCGCCTGGCGCGGCGGGGCCTGATCGTGTTCACGCGCCCGCGCTACGGGGCCGGCGCCGTCACCAGCCAGCTCGCGGCCTGGGCGCTGCAGTGGCTTGCCTGCTACATGGTGCTGCTCTCGCTTGGCCTGCAGTCGCAGGCCGGGCTCGTCAGCGCTGCGGCGATTCTGCTCGCGGTCAACGTCTCCGCGATCCTGCCCGCGACGCCTTCGAATGTCGGCGTCTTTCAGGCCGCCTGCCTGGTCGTGCTCGCCGCCTACGGCGTCAGCGCCGGCCCCGGCCTCGCCTACGGGATTATTCTGCAGGCCATCGAGGTGCTGACAGCGCTCGGGCTCGGGATCCCAGCACTACTCGGCGAGAACCTCAGCTGGAGCGACATCCGCGCCGAGCGCGAGGTCATCGAGAGCTCAGCCGGCGAAGGCCCGTAGCGACTGACGCAGCGAGCTGGTCGTCTTCAGCACAGCCGTCGGCTCATAGCCACAGTGCGCCATGCAGTTCTCACAGCGCGGGTCCTTGCCGCGCCCGTAGGCGCTCCAATCGGTCGTCTCGAGCAGCTCTTTGTAGGTCTTTGTGTAGCCGTCTGACATCAGGTAGCAGGGACGCTGCCAGCCGAACAGCGAGTAGCTCGGGATCCCCCACGCGGTGCAGTCGAATTCGGCCTTGCCCTCGAGGAAATCGAGGAACAGCGGGCTGTGGTTCAGGCGCCACTTCTTACGCCGTCCGTCGGCGAAGGCCTCGCTGAACAGCTTGCGTGTCTGGGAGACGCCGAGGAAGTGCTCCTGGTCGGGCGCTTTCTCATAGGCGTAGGCAGGGGAGATCATCATCTCGTCGACCTCGAGATCATCGTTGAGGAAGTCGAGCACTTCGCGCACAGTTTTCGGCGAGTCGTGCGTGAAGAAGGTCGTGTTCGTGGTGACGCGGAAGCCCGCTGCCTTGGCGGCCTTGATCGCGGCGACCGCCTTGTCGAAGACGCCCTCGCGCTCAACCGATGCATCGTGGCGCTCGCGCAGGCCGTCCATGTGCACCGCCCAGGCAAAGTAGGGGCTCGGCTTGAAGTTCTCGAGCTTCTTCTCCAGCAGCAGCGCGTTCGTGCAGAGATAGACGAACTTCTTGCGTTTGATCAGCTCATCCGCGATCACGTGGATCTCGGGGTGGATCAAAGGCTCGCCACCCGCGATCGAGACCATCGGCGTGCCACTCTCCTCGATCGCTGCGATCGCCTGCTCGACGGGCATCCGTCGGCGCAACTCGTGCTCGGGATGCTGGATCTTGCCGCAGCCCGAGCAGGCGAGGTTGCACTGGAACAGCGGCTCGAGCTCGACGATCAGCGGGAACTTTTCGCGTTTGGCTAGGCGCTGGCGCATCAAGTACCAGCCCATGCGCGTGCTCTGCCTGATGCGGACGGCCATGCCGCTACCTTAGTCGCCGCGCGGCGAGTCGTGAAGGGCACCCGCCACGCGCCGCAAGGCGCGCGCAGCGCGCAGTGCCCCGCCGATCGCTTGTGGGCGCATCAGCTCGTGGTTGGGGCTGTCGAGCACGACCCGCACGACCCCAAACGGCCGCGAGCCCGCAGCCGACGCAAGCCACACCGACTCCATGTCGACCGCGATCGCACCGCCCGCGTGGAGCTCTGCACGGCGCTCGCCGAGCGCCAAGCGCGAGACACAGACGAGGTTGCCGACACGCACTTTCATGCCGTGGCCCGCGAGGCGCACGAGCAGCTCGCTGCTCATGTCGCAGCGCACGCGCTGCTCCTCATGACCTTCGTCAGCGGCAGCGTAGACGTGCTCGGCGACGATCACTTCACCCGGCACCGACTCCGGATCGAGACCGCCACAGAAGCCCAGCACCAGCACCTGCGCCCCCCGGTGAGCAGCAAGGTCCCTCGCCGCGGACTTCGCACGGTCTGGCCCCATACCCGTCTTGCGCACGAGCGCGCCGCGCGCCGCCGATGAGATCAGCAGCGCCTCCAGGCGCAGCGGCGCAGCCACCAGCAGATCGCTCATGCGAGCCCTCCCAAGGCTTCCGCGCCCGTCCCGGCGAGCACGGGACGCAACGGCGCCTGCGCTTCAACGCGGCGAAGGCCGAGCGTACGCAGTGCCGCCCTGGCGGCCGCATGGCCGCTGAGCACCGCGCCCTCGAGCGTCGCCGGCCAGCCGGTCGCGGTCCACGTGCCCGCCAGCACGAGACCCCGCAGCGCACTCTGCGTCTCGGGGCGCAGCGCGCCGACGCCCGGCGTCGCGCGAAAGGTGGCGGCGTGTTCGCGGGTGACCAGGAACTTCTCGACGCGCGCCTTGCGGCTGCGCGGCAAGAGTTCGCGCAGGGCCGGCAGGTAGAGCTCACGCAACGCGTCAACGCTCATCGTCATCTCGCGTTCAGCGCCCGACAGCGACACCGCCAGATACTGGCTGCCGGGCGGTGCGCCAGCGGCGCGCGTGCGGTCGAAGAGGTACTGCACGGGCGTGCCCACGCCGGCCGCGAAGGGCTCGCTGCAAACCTCGCGGTCGTAGAGCACGTGCAGGTTGACGATCGGCGAGACGCCGATCTGCCCGAAGCTGCGCGCGCGGTCGCCGAGTACCTCCTCGAGCAGGCGCGCCGCGCGCGTATGCGGCACCGCGACCACGAGCGCATCTGCGCTCAGGCCATCGCTCTCCCCCGGCCCACCGCCGTGCACCTCAAATCCCTGCGCGGTGCGCTTAAGCGCTTCGGCGCGCCAGCCGAGCCTGACCTCGACCCCAGCCGCCTGCAGCGCGCGCGCCGCAGGCTTGGCGATGATCTCGCTGAGCGTGCCGTGGTGAAAGCCGATGTCGCCTGCACCCCCCTCCTCGAGCAGGCCGCGGCGAAAGACAAAGGCACCGAGCGCCAACGACGCCTCCGCCGCGGGCAGGTTCAGCGTCGGCAGCGCGATCAGATCCCATAGCGCCGCGAGCGCCTCCTCGCCCTGCCCATGTCGCGCGAGCCACGCACCGAGCGTGATCCGATCCAAGCGCTCCTCACGCCCCGCGCGCTCAGAGTGTCCTGCCCAGATCAGCGCGAGCGTGGCGCGCGTCGCGCCGAGACGCTGGCGCGCAGAGAGGTGGGGATAGCGGGCGAGCGCCCCAGCCAGCTGTAGCGGTGCCGGCAGCGAGGAGCGCCGCAGCACGAAGGGTGGCGCGCCGGGCTTCAGCACGGGTATCCGCAGCCGCGGCTGTACTTCGACGAGATGGTCGCTGCCGAGGCGTGCCAGCAGCGCCCGGTAAGCGAGGCAACAGCGCAGGAACACATGCTGGCCGTTGTCCATCTCAAGCCCCTCGCGCTCGAACGAGTAGGCCGCGCCGCCGAGCCGGCGACGGACCTCCACGAGCGTCACCTCAGCGCCCGCGGCGGCGCAGTCAAGCGCAGTGGTGATCCCGGCGAGACCCCCACCAACGACGAGCACGCGCTGCCCCGCGCTCATACGCCGCTCCCGAACATCCCACGCGCCGCAACTAGTGCCTTCTCGTGTGCGGGCAGCGACATGCGCGTTGCGAAGGCGCCCAGCGGATCGCGCTCGATGCGATCGAGCAGCCGTCGGTAGATACCCGCCATCGCCAGCAAACAGGCCGCGCTGCGCCTGTCCAGCAGTGAACCTAGCGTCAGCCCTCGGGCGAACCATTCGCGCCCACGGGCAGCCTCGAAGCGCACGAGTGCCGCCACCCGCTCAAGCTCCTCGGCATGCTGCATGCGCAGCACCGGTGATCCAGCCGCGTGTGCCAGCGCAGCGAGGCGTGCCGCATTTGCGGCTTGGTCCTCGCCATCTGCCCCGTCGAGCAGCTCGAACCGGCGCAGATCCTCGGCGGGGAGGTACACGCGCCCGTTCTCGGCATCCTCGCGCACGTCGCGCAGGATGTTCGTGATCTGCAGAGCAATGCCGAGATCGTCAGCGAGCACTTCGGCGTGAGCGAAGCCGCCCCGCTCGTCCCGTAGCCCGAAGATCGCCAGACACACGCGCCCGATCGTACCCGCGACACGGCGGCAGTAGAGCACGAGCTCATCGAAGCTCTCGTAGCTCACGCCCTGCACGTCCATGCTTACGCCCTCAATCAGCTCCCCAAGCGCTCCATCGGGTAGCGGGAAGTTTGAGCGCGCGTCTCCGAGTGCGGCGAGCACCGGGTCATGGCCGCCCTCCAGCTGGGCCGCGCGCCCCTCCTCAAGTTCACGCAAGGCGAGCCCCTCCACGTCGAGCAGGCGCAGCTTCTCCTCGGCAGGGAGGTCCCCGTCGCCGATGTCGTCGATTCGTCTTGCGAAGGCGTAGACCGCGCTCATCGCCTGGCGACGCTCGCGCGGAAGCAGGCGGATGCCGTAGTAGAAATTTGCGGCCTCACGCCGCGTGATCGCTTCGCAGCGCGCGTAGTCGCGGGCGAGCTCCGCTGCAGCGCTCATCTCCCGCTCCGCGAGCGCGCCAGCGTCCTCACAAGCTCAGCCCCAAGGCGCAGGCGTCCGGCTCGCGGCGTGCTCGCGAGCACGTCGTAGCCGGCCGCCTCGATCGCATCCGCGCTCGCGCGTCCACCCGCAAGAAAGGCGGCCACCGCCAGCCGCGGGCGCCCCTTGAGCTCGCAGAGCAGCGGAGCGCCGGCGTCGAACAGGGCGCGTGCGCGCGCGACCTCGAAGGCGAGCAACTCACGCACCGGCGCTGAGGCACGCGCTGCACGCAGCTGCTCGAGGGTTACACCGAAGCGTGCGAGCTCCTCGGCCGGCATGTAGATGCGCCCGGCGGCGAGATCCTCGGCGATGTCCTGGCAGTGCTCGACCAGCTGCAGTCCTGTGCAGATCGAGTCCGACAAGGCCACACGCGCAGGTGTGTCGCAGCCGAACACGCCGAGCACGAGCTCACCGACCGGGTCCGCCGAGAGCGCGCAGTAAGCGCGCAGCTGCTCCCAGCTCTCATAGCGCGCGACGCGCTGATCGAGGCGGTTGGCCTCGATCAGGCGCACGAACGGTCCACGCGCGAGCCCCCGCTTGCGCACGGTCGGCTGCAGGCGCACGAGCAGCGGATGCTGGGCCTTGCCCACAAAGGCGAGGTCGAGCTCTTGCTCGAGCCAGTCCAGTGCCGCGACGCGGTCGCCCGCGAGCGTGTCCCCGAGTTCGTCCGCGAGGCGCGCGAAGCCGTAGATCGCGAGCAGGTCCTCGCGGATCGAGCGCGGCAGCACGCGGCTGGCCACGGGAAAGTTTTCCGTCTGGGCGCGCGCCATCACGGTCGCGGCCTCGGGCACAATCGCCGATCGTTGCTCGCTCGGCTCTGTGCTGATGAGCGTCACCCTCCTCGCTCGGCAGCCACCGCGGCGTCGGACTCGCCCTCGCCGACGCTCGCCAGGCAGCGTCCGAGCGCCATCATCGGAAAGGTGAGCCGGTAGAGGTGATAGTTGATGTAGTAGTCGCAGGGGAAGCCCGTACCCGTGTACTGCGGCTCGTCCCAACTGCCGTCGGCGCGTTGCGTGCGCACGAGCCACTGCACCCCGCGCTCGAGCGCGGGCGAGCGCACGCCTGTGGAGTGCAGCGCGAGCAGCGCCCAGGCGGTCTGCGAAGCGGTGCTCGGGCCGCGCCCGATCCAGCCTGGGTCGTCATAGGAGCGCGGGTCCTCACCCCAGCCGCCGTCCTCGTTCTGATGTGTCTCCAACCAGCGCACCGCGCGGCGTATGCACTCGCTCGACGGCTCGACCCCCGCGGCGATCAACGCAGGTAGCGCCGCGCCGGTGCCATACACGTGGTTCACGCCCCAACGCCCGAACCACGAGCCGCCCGGCTCCTGATTGTCGATCAACCAACGCACCCCCCGGCGCGCCGCCTCGCCCTCGCCGAGCCCCAGCACCGCGAGCATCTCGACGGTGTGCGCGGTTACGTCGGCGCTGGGCTCGTCGATCACCTCGCCGAAGTCGAGGAAGGGCAGCTCGCGCACGAGTGAGCGCGTGTTGTCCGCGTCAAAGGCCCCCCAGCCCCCATCTGAGCTCTGCATGCCCTCGACCCAGTGCAGCGCTCGGCGAATCGCGCCGTCGATCCTGGGGCGCAGCGCCTGCGCCTCCGAGCCCACGTTGCCTTCGGTCAGGCGTGCGAGTGCGAGCGCGACCTCGGCGGTGTCATCGACGTCGGGGTAGTTGACGTTCGCGAACTCAAATGCCCAGCCGCCCGGCTTCACAGCCGGGCGGGCAACTGACCAGTCGCCGCGCACCGTTACCTCCTCCCCGAGCAGCCACTGCGCGCCCCGCACCATCGCGGGATGCTCGCTCGCAATGCCGCTATCGCTGAGCGCGATCATCGCCAGCGCCGTGTCCCACACGGGCGACTGGCACGCTTCCAGGCGCCGACTCGCGCCGCTGGGGGCGCCGACGCCCTTGGCGTCATCCTGGTCCTCAACCATGAAGCGCTCAAGGCCCTCAAGCCCCTTCCTCATCACAGGATGATCGAGTGGGTAACCGCCGAGGTGCAGAGCTATCAGCGAGTACACCCACGGGGGCTGAATGCCGCCCCACGAGCCGTCGCTCTCCTGGCGCTCGACGATCCAACGCTCGGCCCGCGTGATCGCCAGCCGCCGCAGCGCGCCGATCGGATGGGCCTCATAGAGCCGCAGACCGCGATCCAGCCGCGCGAGCCAGCGGGCACGTCGCGAGACCCTCCGCGCGCTCACTGGCAGCGTCTGTCCCGCTGGACATTGCAGCTCAGCGAGATCGAAGTCGAGCTGGCGCACCGGTCGCTGCGCTTTGACGAGCGAAAGCGCCACGATCGTCTGCCGTGCCCAGCAGGCAAAGTCGTAGACGTTCAGCGGGACCCTGCGCCCCAGCAGGATGATCTCCGGCGGCAGGGCCGGCACGCGATCCCAGGACCACAGGCCGAACAGCGCGAGCCACAGATGGGTGAAAACGCGCGCCCGCTCAACACCGCCCTGCGCGCGAATGAACTCGGCCGCGTGGCGCATATGCTCAGCCTCGACGGAATCGCCGGCGAGGCGCAGCGCCCAGTAGGCCTCGATCGTCGTCGAGAGCTCGCCGGGGCCGCCATAGAAGTTCGCCCAGGTCCCATCCTCACGCTGCTGGGAACGGATCCAGGCAGCCGAGCGCTCCGTCTCCGCCGCGTCGCGCACGCCGAGGAACTCGCGCAGCAGCATGTCCTCGGCGTCCATCGTGACGTTCGTCTGCAGCTCGCCGCGCCACCAACCGGCCTGATCCTGCATCCCCAGCAGGTGCTCGCATGCGAGCTCCAGCGCCACCTGAGCCTCGCTGCGAGTCTCCAAGGTCAACACCGACATAGCGGAAAGCTAGATCTTTTTGCTCGGGAACGCCGTTTGCGGGGACAACAATTGCATCCGCACACCCTAGGCGGAAAGGCGGGCGTTGGCGGGGACGAGCACCTCGGGCCGGGCGAGCGTGATCACGTGCCGGCGCAGCGTCGCCGCGGAGACCAGACGCGGCTGCGATGAACGGAAGCGGTAGACGATCAATCCGTCGATGTTCAACCGCGCGAACAGCCGGAACCCTGGGGCGGGCGGCTCACCGGCGGAGGCACGCAGCGGTGCATAGCCTGTCTCGTCGATCTCGCTGACACGGACGCTCGCCGCCCAGTGCAGGTTGTGCAGCCCGGGCAGGTAGTACTCAAGCGGCGCTCCGCCGAGCTCAACCGTCGTGATCGCGCGCTCCTGGCCACCGCTCCCAAGCGCGTGTGCGACCTCGCGCCAATTGCCACGCTGCAGCCGCGGGCTGAGATCGACATCGATCGTGATCGCGAGCCACGCCAGCAGCAGGACAGCGGTCAGCGCCACGCCCACGCGGGCGGCCGCGGGGGTGGCTGCGAGCACGGCGATCAGCGCCGTGACAGGAATCATCGCCGCCACAAGATTACGCGGCGCGAGGTAGTCCGCGCCGACCAGTGCGAGCAGCACAGGCGTGAGGATCCCCACCGCAGCGAGCGCCAGCGCGATTAGCGCCCCGCGTCGCTCGTGCGCACCCTGCGCGCCGCTGTCCCCATCTGCTGCGAGCGCAGACGGTGCGGTCAGGCGCCACAGCCCGTAGCCTGCCGCGGTAAGCGCTAGCAGCGCGACGAGCAGCTCCACGCCGTGGCCGAGTGGGGCTCCGGAGTAGCCCGTGAGGTAGTACTGCGGAATTGCCTGCAGCCGTTCAGAGATCGGCCAACGCCCGATCCATTGCGTGCCGTGCCCACCCTGTGCGGAGATCAGCGGCAGCAGTGCCAGCCCGACGAGCACGAGCGCCACGATCGCGCCCAGCGCTGCACGCAGCCGCGCACGATCGCGTGCGAGCCACAGCACCATCGGAATCAGCAGGAAGATTGCGAAGTAGTGCGTGAGCAGTGCGACCGACCCGGCGAGCGCGAACGCGGCGAGCCGGCGCGTGCTCGCCGGATCTGATGGCGCGAGCGCCGCGGCGCGCAGGAAGCAGAGCATCGCGAGCGCCGCGGTGAGCACGAACAGGCCGTAGACGCGCGCCTCCTGGGAGTACCAAACGAACAGCGGGTTGACGGCCACGATCGCGGCGCACGTGAGCGCCGCCCACCGGCCCGCGAGCTCGCGCCCGATCGCCCAGACAACCGGCACGGTCGCGACCCCGGCGAGCGCCGAGGGCAGGCGCAGTGCGACCGCGCCGGTGCCGAGCAGGCGCGTGTCGAGCCACTCGAGCAGGTACCACAAGGGCGGTGAGTTCTCCGTGCGCGAGACCGAGCGCAGCGTCGCCCAGAGCGACGAATGCAGCACGTGCACGGGCGTGAAGGCCTCGTCGTACCAGAGACTCTGAAGATCGAGCGTGGAAAGACGCAGCACCGCCGCGAGCAGCATGAGGCCCGCCAGTGGCCCCCACCGCCTGCAGGCGGCTTTCAGCGCGCGCGTGCGCGGCAGATGGCGCCGCGCTAGCCGTTATCGCGGACAGAGGCCCTCGCTCTTGCTCGAGCCGTAGCAGCCGTAGCGGTAGCGGCTGAGGTCTTCGTGCTTGACCGGCAGATACCAGCCACCGTGGATCGCGCGGCGTCCGCCCTGCACGGGACCGGTCATCACGAGGCAGATCTGGATGCGTTCTTTGGGCGGACCGGGGGCGGTGTTGCCACAGACGATGTCGCGTGTGCTGTGCCCGAGCCGGTCCTGTTCCACGGTCAGGTTCTTGTAGTTGTGCCCGGTGTAGGCGCGCCAGCTCGCGAGATCCGCGTTCAGGCGGTGGTTGACGTGCGTCTGTAGGACCACGTCGTTGACGGTCGCGATCGCCAATAGCAGCCCGACGAGGAGGAGCAGCGTCGTCTCGATCAGACGCGTGCGCCCGCTCCCGGGCAGCTCGTGCTCGCGCGGGCGCAGCCATATGGGCAGGCGCGCGCCGAACGGAGCGGCGGATGGGGCCGGCGTGCTCATGCGACGGGCGCCAAGAGCGGCGTGGTCTGGTGGGCGATGAACAGGATCTGAATCGCAAAGGTCGCGGCGAGCAGGCGCCGGTCACGGCTGATGATCGCCAACGGCAGCGGCCACAGGATGTACCAGGCCAGAAGCCAGGTGCTCGTCACCGAGATCGCGAGCAGCGTCCAGCCTGCGGCCGCGATCCAGTCATAGCCGCGCCAAGTGCGCCACAGGAGGTGCACGACAATGATCACGAGGCCCGCCTTGAGCAGGTCATGGTCGATCGGGAACACTCCCGGCTTGCCGAACAGGTGCGCGATCTCGGTGGCGAAGCTGTCGGTCGAGACGAAGGCGGCGTCACGGTTCAGCGCCGAGACCACATCGATCCCGTGGATGCCAAACGCGAGGTAGCCGATCACCGCGCCGGCGAGCAGCATCGCGAGCGCGCCCACGATCGGCGCCAGACGCCGGCGCGAAACGATCATGAACGGCAAGAGCGCCGCAACCGTGGCCTTCACCAGCGCTCCCGCCACGATTAGCGCCGCGGCCCCCGCGTCGCGCCGCGCGGAGGGCACGATCAACGTCAGGCTGACCGCGCCCATCATCGCCGCGAGCATGATCAGGTCGTTGTGGGCGCCGCCGAGCCCGTAGATCACATAGAGCGGGTTTGTGCCGAGCGCCAGGATCGCCCACACAGGGTCGAAGTCGCGGGCGCGCGCGCAGCGCCAACTCAGCGCGAGCGTGGCGACACTCGCGGCCAGCGCGAGGACCTTCATGCCCCAGATCGCGCCCACCAGGCCCAGCGGGGCGAGCGGGTAGGACAGCAGCGTGTAGAGAGGCCCGTAGGCGGTGGCCACGTGGCGCCAGTCGTGCCCGACGTAGAAGTAGACGGGGTCTGTGGCGATGCTCGCGGGGCCGTGCAGGTATGGGTTGAGACCGTGCTCGACACCCATGCGCGCGTAGGCGATGTAGCTGAAGACATCCGTTGAGAGCAGGATCGGCCCGACAAAGACGATCAGGTGCAAGACGCCGATCAGCGTGAGCGCTGCGCGTTTGGAGATCGTGAAGGTCCTCGCCCTGCTGAGCAGAAGGAGCAGCGCTCCGTAGGCCGCGCCGGAGGCGAGCACGGCGATCAGGAAGACGCGAAAGCCGAGGCGCTCGCCAACGCCCACGAGCCAGCTCGCGATCGCGGGTGATTTGGGGATCAGCGGTGAATGGCCGACCGCGCCATCGAGCACGACCTCGGCGGTGGCCGCGACCAGCACCAGCGCCAGCAGCCCCGCGAGTGCGGGTACCCAGCGCTCAGCGCGGACGCGCGTTTGCACCCGCACGCCCTGTGCGGCGACGCTCACGAAGCGCGGAAGCTCACAGTGCGGTCCACACGGTCTTGGTCTCGAGATAGGCGTCGAGACCGTCGTGACCGTGCTCGCGGCCGATGCCAGAGGACTTGAAGCCCCCAAACGGGGCCGATGGGTCGACCGCGCCCCAGGTGTTGATGTAGACCGAGCCGGCGCGCAGCATCGAGGCGAGACGATGAGCGCTTGATACATCACGCGTCCAGACCCCAGCCGCGAGGCCATACTCGCCATCGTTGGCGCGCGCTGCGACCTCCTCGAGCGTGTCGTAGGGCGAGGCCACGAGCACCGGGCCGAAGATCTCCTCGCGTGAGATCCGCAGCTCGTCAGAGGTCGTGCTGAAAAGTGTCGGCGCGACGAAGTAGCCGCCGGAGTCGGTCAGCACCGACTCGCCGCCCGCGAGCACCTCGGCGCCTTCGGCGCGACCGGACTCGATGTAGCCCATCACGCGTTCCTGCTGCTCGGCCGAGACCAGCGGGCCGAACTGGGTCGCGGGGTCAAGACCCGGCCCAAGCCGCGCCGCGCCGGCCGCCTCAGCAAGCGCGCCCATCACCTCGTCGTAGCGCTCGGCCGGCACGAACAGCCGCGAGCCCGCGTTGCAGGCCTGCCCAGAGTTGAAGTAGATCCCCTGAAAGGAGCCCTTGATCGCCGCGCCAATGTCGGCGTCGGGGAGGATCACGTTCGGCGACTTGCCGCCGAGCTCGAGCGTCACCCGCTTGAGCGCGCTTGCCGGCCTTCGCGCCGATCTCACGCCCGACGGCCGTCGAGCCCGTGAAGGCGATCTTGTCGACGTCGGGATGATCGACGAGCGCCGCGCCGGTCGAACCGTCGCCGGTCACCACGTTGAGAACGCCCGGCGGGAAGCCCACCTCGAGCGCCAGCTCGCCGAGGCGCAGCGCGCTCAATGGCGTCTGCTCGGCGGGCTTCAGCACGATCGTGCAACCGGCTGCGAGCGCCGGGCCGAGCTTCCAGGCGGCCATCAGCAGCGGGAAGTTCCAGGGCACGATCTGCCCGCATACACCGACCGCTTCGCGGCGGGTGTAGCAGAGCATGTTCGGTGCGCGTGACGGGCAGCACGCTGCCCTCGATCTTCGTCGGCCAGCCCGCGAAATAGCGCAGGTGCGCAACGGCCCCGCCCACGTCGACGTACTGCGCAAGACCGACGGGCTTGCCGTTGTCGAGCGACTCGATCTGCGCGAACTCCTCGGCGCGCTCTTCGAGCGCCGGCCGCGAGCGCGAGCATCAGCCGCTCGCGCCCGGAGGCGGGCATCGAGGACCAGGGACCCGTGGTGAATGCCTCACGCGCGGCGGCGACTGCACGGGCAACGTCCTCGGCGCCTCCCTGTGCAACCTCGGCGATCGGCAGACCGTGAGCGGGATCGAGCGTGGTGAAGGTCTGTCCGTCGGCGGCCTCGAGGCGCTCGTCGCCGATCAGCAGCTTGTGCGTCTGGGAGATGAACGTCGCGCGCCGGGGCACCAAGCGCGTCGGGAAGGGTGTCTGCGGAGATTGTCGTCATCCAGGGAGCCTACCTCGCGGCGGCAATACAAACGCATATGCTCTGCACCGATGGCGCGAACCGTCGAAGGCCGTACTGATCACAGGCTGCTCCTCTGGTATCGGGCGCGCAACAGCGTTGAACCTGGTGGGCTCGGGCTGGAGCGTCTACGCGACGGCACGCAGGCCCGAGACGATCACCGAGCTGGCCGATGCGGGCTGCCACACGCTCGCCCTCGACGTCACCGACGAGCAGTCGATGAGCGCCGCTGTCGCAGCGATCGAGCAGGCCGAGGGCGCTGTCGGCGTGCTGATCAACAACGCCGGCTACAGCCAGAGCGGCGCGATCGAGACGGTGCCGCTCGAGGCGGTGCGCCGCCAGTTCGAGACCAACGTCTTTGGGCTCGTGCGCCTCACCCAGCTCGTGCTGCGCGAAAGATGCGCGCGCAGCGCTGGGGCAAGATCGTCAACGTCGGCTCGATGGGCGGGCGCCTGTCCTTCCCCGGGGGCGGCCACTACCACGCCACCAAGCACGCGCTCGAGGCGATCTCTGATGCGCTGCGCTTCGAGCTGCGCGGCTTCGGGATCGATGTGATCCTGCTCGAGCCGGGGCTCATCACAACCGAGTTCGGCGACGCCGCGACCGCGAGCATGACCGCGGTGCAGAGCTCCGCGGAGGACCCCTACGCGACACTTCAACGCAACCGTCGGCGCGGTCACGAAAGGCGCCTATGACGGTCCGATGCGCCACCTCGGCGCAGGCCCGGAGCGCGTGGCAAAGGTGATCGAGCGTGCGATCACGCGCTCGCGTCCACCGGCCCGGATCACGATCACACCCTCGGCCAAGCTGACGATCGCAACGCGACGCCTGATGAGCGATCGCGCTTGGGATGCGGCGATGCGCTGGCAGTTCCCGCAGCCGGGCTAGCGGCCCTTCAGGCCGCGATCGGGATAAGCGCCTCGGGGCGCGCCGGCCACCTCGATAGCCCTGGGCATAGTCGACGCCGTAGCTGCGCAGCATGCTCATCGTCGGCTGATCGCCGACGAACTCGGCGATCGTCTCGCGGCCCATACCGCGCACGACCCCGGCGAGCGCCTTGACCACGAGCTGATCGGTGCGGCGACATGGGCAGCCCGCGGATGAAGTCGCCGTCGATCTTCAGGTGGCTGAAGGGCAGGTGCTTGAGGTACTGGAAAGAGCCGAAGCCCGCGCCGAAGTCGTCGAGCGCGACCGCACAGCCGAGCGCGAGCACCCCGACGCAGAACGCGCGTGGCGCTGTCCATGTCGGAGATCGCGGCGGTCTCGGTGACCTCGACGACCAGCAGCGACGGGTCGACGCCGTAGCGCGCGAGCCGCCGCTCGATGTAGGCGAGCATGCGCGCCGTCGGTGACCGACACGCGCAGAGACGTTGACCGCGATGCCGCACACCGTGATCGCCGTGCTCGCCGCCCAGCATCGCGGCGACCTTGTCGAGCACCATCCGGTCGATCTCGCGGATCAGGCCGGAGCGCTCGGCCGCGGGCAGGAAGCTGCCGGGCGCGATCAGGCGACCGTCGGCTTCGTCGGCGAGACGCAGCAGCGCCTCGTGCTGGGCCACCCGCCCATCCGCGAGCGAGACGATCGGCTGGAAATGCAAGACGAACAGATCTTGAGCCAGCGCACGGCGCAGTCGTGCCAGCCAGGGCCGGCGGTGTAGCCCCGCTGGTGTGCAGAAGCCTTCGGCCAGCGCGCGCGGGTTGACGACGGGACCGAAGCGCTCCGGGCGCGGCGCAGGCGCACGTCGCAGGAGCACGCGCGGGGTGGCGTCGCTGGCGGTGGAGCTCAGCATCTCGCGAGTTCTTCGACGGCTCGGCCCCCTCACCTGCGCCTGCCGAGCGTCGCTCGCTCAGCCGCGTCAGCTGCAGCTGCGTGCTGCGACGGCGCGCGCGGTCTGAGACGACGAGCAGCAGCGCCACGAGCACGAAGTTCATGACCACCGAGGAGCCGCCGTAGGCGACGAACGGGCAGCGTCACCCCGGTCAGCGGGATCACGCGCGTGACCCCGCCCACGATCACGAACACCTGCATCGCGACGACGAACGACAGCCCGTGGCGAGCAGCTTAGAGAAGGAGTCGCGCGCGATCATCGCGGTCTTCAGTCCGCGCGCGATCAGCAGCAGGTAGACGAGCAGCAGGGCGACGCCGCCCGACGAGACCGAGCTCGTTGACGATCACGGCGTAGATCATGTCGCTTTCGGGCACCGGCAGGATCGGCGCGACCGTGATGGGCACCGCGCAGCAGCGATTGGTCGAAGCCCGTCCCGAGCAGGCCCCCGTCGGCCTGGGCGAAGAGCGACTGGGCGAGCTGGTAGCTGCCGCCGACGAGCGTTTTGTAGAGGGCCGGGTCGAAGGGGTGTTCCCAGGCCAGCACGCGCGCATGCACGTGGCTGACGTGACCCGCCACGAACCAGGCTCCGAGCGCGAACAGCAGCAGGCCGATGAACGGAAAGGAGAAGCGCCCGGTAGCGACGTACAGGAGCGCAAGGAAGGCGCCGTAGAACATCAGCGAGGTGCCAAGCTCGCGCGTCAGCAGCAGCGTCGCCATCGCTGCGCCCCACACGATCAGCATCGGCCCGAACTGCTTCATCGGCGGGATCGTCAGCCCGAGCACGCGCCGCCCGGCGGTGACGAGGATCTGGCGGTTGTCGCGCAGGTAGCTGGCGAGGAAGATCACGATCGCGACCTTTGCGAGCTCGGCGGGCTGGAAGGAGACGCTGCCCGACGTGGATCGCCAGGTAGGCGCCGTTGACCTGCTGGCCGATGCCAGGCAGGCGCGGCAGCACGGTCATGCCGATGCCGACCGCGGCGATCGTGTAGCGGTAGCGCTCGAGCACCCCCACCCCGCCGCGCCGCAGTGCGAGGATCGTGGCGGCGAACAAGACCAACCCGACGACCATCCACTGCGCCTGCTGGCGAGCCAGCACCGGATCGATGCGGTAGACCATCACGATCCCCACGCTCGCGAGCACCGCCACGAGCGGGAACAGGTAGGGGTCGGCGTTGGGCAGCGAGAAGCGGATCACCAGATGCGCGGCCAGGCACAGGGCGAGGAACAGCGCGCCGTAGGCGAGCGACACGCTCGAGGCGTGGTTGAGCGTCAGGTTGGTGGAGGCGCCCGGGGTGTTGTTCTCGGCCTGGATGAAGATCGCCGTGAAGCCACCCGTGACGAGCAGCGCGGAGGGCACCAGTCCCAGGAGCTCCCTGTTGCGCGGGCTGAGCACCGATCGAGCGTACCCATCATCGCGGCGCGTGCGCTCCGGCCGGCTCGCTACGCTTGCTTGCGAGCGTGTCGTTCGGGGGGACGGTGCGCGCGTGCCTTCTCCGGTCTTTATGAGCTGCTCCGTCGCCTACACCCCATGGATGACGAGCGCCCGCCCTCGCTGTGGTGGGGCATGTGGAAGCGCTTCCTGCTCGCCGCGACCTGCTGATCGCCGCTCTGAGCGGAGCGGCGACGGCCACGGTGGCGCTGAACGAGGTCTCGAGCATCGCCCATGAGGTGTTCCCCGAGCTCGCGAAAATCAAGGCTCCCAAGGGCCTGATCACAGCTCGAAATACGACGGTGGCCCGCAGACCTTCCTGGTGCTCGGCTCCGACCGGCGCTCCGGCTCGAAGAACTCCGAAGAACGCAACGCAACGCCCCACAGCGACACGATCCTGCTGGTGCGCTTCGACCCCGAACATGGTCAGACGTCCGTGATGTCGATCCCGCGCGACCTGATGGTCAACATCAAAACCCGCAAGGGCGCGCTGTACACAAACGAAAAGATCAACGCCGCCTACACGATCGGCAGCAAAGAAGGCGGCACCAACGCAGGCACAGTGCTGGCAGCGGAAACGATCAAGCGCGAAGTGTTCCCTGGGCTCGAGCTCAACGGCATCGTTGATGTGAACTTCGCGGGCTTCATCAAAGTCGTCGACACGCTCGGCTGCGCGTACGTCAACGTCGACCACCACTACTACAACCTCAACGTCGGCTCGACCGAAACGGACTACACGAGCATCAACCTCGAACCGGGCTATCAGAAGCTCTGCTACGAAAACGCGCTCGACTACGTGCGCTACCGCCACACCGACTCGGACTTCGTGCGCGTCGCCCGACAGCAGGACTTCCTGCGCGACGCTGCGCCAGCAGATCAACCCGGCCAACGAGCTCGGTCAGATCGAAACGGTCGCCAAAGCGGTCGGCCATGCAATCCGCTCGAACTTTCCGGCATCGGCCGACGAGCTGATCCTGCTCGCCAAGCTCGTCGCCTTCTCGCAGTCAAAGCCGCTGCGCCAGGTCAAGTTCCAGACGACCAACGTCAACGCGACCTTCAACGGCGGCTCCTATGTGACCTCGACGCCGGAGCTTGAGAAAGCGGCGCTCGAGAACTTCCTGCACGGCGACGAACACGCGAGCACGCCAACGCTCAAGGGGCGCTCAAGCCACTCGAGCAAGAAGTCCCACCACCACGCACCCAGCCTCAGCGCAGCTGCCGCGGCGCGCGCTCTGAACCTGTTCGGAACCACCTCGGTCGGGCGAGAGCGAAGCCGTCAAAGCCGCCATCCAGGTGCCCTTCCGGGTGCTCTACCCGACGCTACAGACCGGCGCAGCCGAGCAACAGATGGTTCGCCCCTACGGCGCTCAAGGACGAGAGCGGGCGCCCCCACCACGCCTATGTGGTCGTCTGGCGCAGAACCTGATCGGCGCCTACTACGACTTCGAGGGCACCGACTGGCTGAACCCGCCCCTGTTCGCGCACACCCGCAGCCAGAAGATCGGCGGGCACGAATACAAATTCGTCGACGACGGCGCGCATATCCACGTGATCGGCTGGGTCTCAGGCCACGTGCTCTACTGGCTCACAAACACGCTGCTAGAGGAACTTTCCAACGCACAGATGCTCGCGATCGCCCGCTCCGCCCAGGGTCTGCACTGAGCTCGCCGCTAGCGCGCCGCGGCGGCTGCCTGGTCGAGCGCCGCGTTGACCAACGCGTCAGCCTCGGCGTTCTGGGCGCGCGGGACGGTCCGGATCGACCAGCGCTCGAAATCCCGCAGCGCCTGCATCGATTCCAGGTAGAGGGGGCGCATCGCGGGGTGCTTGACCTTGTAGAGGCCCTGCACCTGCTTGGCGATCAGCTCGGAGTCGCCGATCACCTCGACCTCGCTCGCGCCGAGCTCACGGGCCTGCTTGAGCCCGAGCAGCAGCGCGCGGTACTCGGCGACGTTGTTGGTCGCGGTGCCCAGCAGCTCGGCGTGCTCGCCCAGCAGCTCGCCGGCGGGCGTGCTGAGCACGCAGGCCGCCGCGGCCGGCCCAGGGTTGCCACGGGCACCGCCGTCGACATGCACGATCACCTTCATCGCGACGGGATTATGCCGACCGACAGGGACGCGACGCGCGCGTGAGCGTGCTCAGGATGCGTGCGCGAGCGGCAGCAGATCGCCGGCGACACGCGCGCGGCGGCGGTCACGCACGATGCGCCGCTGCGATGCCTCGTCGCTCGGGGGACTTGAGCGTCCGTAGCGGGCCCGTCGATCGAACTCGCGGCGATCGACGATCACCTTGACGTTCGCGTCGTCCTTGTAGTGCTCGACAAGCTTCGGATAAAGCTCATCGGCAAGCGGCTTGGGCACCACGCAATAGATCATCTTGCGGGGATCTTACTCCGCGCACGCCAATAAGCAAGGGGCGGCCGAGCTCAGCCAGGGAGCATTGAGAGCACGCCTGCGTCCGAGGCGAGCGCGTTTCCGACACGCTCCTCGCGCTCGAGCTCGCTCAGCTCGGTGCCCTGAGCGATCGCCTGTGCCTCCGCGCCGGGCTCGCTGAGGTCGACCGCGTAGCGATACCAGCAGAGCTCCCAGGCGATGACGATCGTGACCACGCTGGCGAGATGCTCAGCCGAGCGTACGTTCACAACGGGCGCTCCCAGGGAGCGTGCGACGCCGGCCACGCGGCGCGGGTACTCGCTGGCGTTGAACACATCGATCGCCCGCTCTTCATAGCTGAGGGGGCGAGGCGCGGCTGGCACGGGGGCCGGCGTTGGGCCATCGGCGTATGTGGGCTCCTCGCCGAGGAAGTCTGCGGACGCCTGCGGGGTCGCCGGCACCGGTGTGGTCTCAGCGCGTCCGTAGCCATCAAGGAAGTCATAGGCGTCGCTCTGGAGCTCCCCCGCCCGTCCAGGGCGCGTCTGTTCGGCCTCTGCGCCGGCCGGTCGGCTCCCCTGACGCAAGCGGTCAAAGAAGCTGCGGCCACGGCGCGGGCGCATCGGCGGCAGCGTGACCCCCTGGCTGTCGCGCTCGCGCATCCAGCCCTCGTGCGCTGCCCGGGGCGCACACAGCTCGCAGACCGTGCGGCGCCTGCCGGCCGCGAGAAAGATGTCGGGCTGCTCGCCACGCAGGAGTCGCCGCTCACAGACATCGCAGGCGACATCCGGATGTGATGTGACGATCGTGCGCGTCGCCATGGCCTATCAGGGTAGCCGGGCACGCCGGGATGCGCGGCGCGGTGCCCTCAGGCGTGCGTGCTCTCGCGCTCCTCGCCAGCCCCCTGCATGACCTTGCGCGCGAGCGACTCGGGAAGCTCCTCATAGCGCAGGAACTCCATCGTGTATTCGCCCTGCCCGGCGGTGATCGAGCGCAAATCGGGCGCGTAGGTGAGCATCTCGGCCATCGGCACCTCGGCACGGATCTCCGTCATCGGGCCGACCGGCTCCATCCCTTGAGGGCGGCCGCGGCGACCGCTGAGATCGCCGATCACATCGCCGACGCACGCCTCGGGCACCGACAAGGTCACGATCATGATCGGCTCGAGCAACACCGGGTCGGCGAGCTCAAGCGCTTGGCGCATCGCCTGCTGGCCAGCGAGCCGGAAGGCGATCTCGGAGGAGTCGACCGAGTGATGCGCCCCGTCAAACAGCCGCACACGCACTCCCTGCACGGGATAGCCGGCGAGCAGCCCCGCCTCCATCGCCTCACGCACGCCCTTCTCGACAGCGCCGATGAAAGCGCCCGGGATCACCCCTCCCTTGATCTGGTTGACGAACTCGAAGCCGGGGCCGTCCCCGTTTGCCAGCGGCTCGATCTCGATCTGGCAGTCGCCGAACTGGCCGCGTCCGCCGGACTGCTTCTTGTGGCGTCCGTGCCCGGCCGCAGGACGGCGGATCGTCTCCTTGTAAGGCACGCGGGGCGGCTTCAAGGTCACCTCCACGCCGAAACGCTCGCGCAGGCGATCGATGATCACTTCGACGTGCACTTGCGAGAGCCCCGCGACGATCTCCTCGCCGGTCTGCAGGTCGCGGTGCAGGTCGATCGTCGGGTCCTCCTCCTGCAGCCGCCGCAGCGAGGCGAGCACCTTCTCCTCATCGCCGCGGCTGCGCGGCGCCACCGCAAAGGCCATGACCGGCGCCGGCAACTTCAGGCGCGGCATCTCGATCGGCTCGTCACGGTCGAGCAGCCAGTCTCCCGCGCGGGTCTCCTTGAGCTTGGCCACCGCACCGATGTCCCCCGGCCCGAGCTCTCCGACGTGCACGACCTCCTTGCCGGCGAACACCAGCAGCTGTCCGATCCGCTCCTTGACGTGGGCGTGATTGTTGAGCACCTGGCTTTCAGCGTGCAGCACACCCTGGTAGACGCGCAGCAGGTTGATCCGGCCGGCGAAGGGATCAGCGCGGGTCTTGAAGACGTAGGCGAACAGCTCGCCGTCATCGTTCGCGGCGAGCGCTGCCTCACCCACACGCAGCGAGCCGTGCTTGACCGGCGAGGGCAGGTCCTCAACGATCGCGTCGAGCAACCGCGAGGTGCCGAGGTTGCGCGTTGCACAGCCGCAGACAACCGGGAAGATCCTGCCGTGGTTGGTCCCCTCCTTGAGCGCGTTCACGATCTCCTCGTGGGAGATCGTCTCGCCCTCCAGATAGCGCTCCATCAGCGCGTCGGAGACTTCGCAGACCTCGTCCATCAGCTTCTCGCGGTATTCCCCTGCGCGCTCGGCCGAGGCCTCGGGAATCGGGATCTCGCTCCAGCCGGGGCGGGTGGGGGCTCCAATCGCGGAGTCCTGGCGGAAGGCCTTCATGTCGACCAGGTCGATCACGCCTTCGAGCTCGTGCTTCGGAGCCGATCGGGATCTCCGTGGCGACCACGTGCGGGCCGAACGCACCCTTGAGCGCGTCGAGCGTCGCGGAAGAAGTCCGCACGCTCGCGGTCGAGCATGTTCACGAACAGCATGCGTGCGATGTCGAGCTCGGCAGCCCGCGCCCACAGACGGCTCGTGGTGACCTCGACGCCCATCACAGCGTTGATCACGAACACCGCCGCCTCGCAGACGCGCAGCGCGCCGAGCGCGTCAGCGATGAAGCTCGGCTCGCCGGGCGTATCGATCAGATTGATCTTGCGCTCCTGCCACTCCAGCGAGCTGAGCGTGGCGGAGATCGACATCTGCCGCGCCTGCTCGTCGGGGTCGGAGTCCGACACGGTGCTGTGATCGGGCACCGTCCCCAGCCGGTTGATTACCCCAGCCTCGAACAGCAGCGCCTCGTGCAGCGAGGTCTTGCCCGAACCTCGGTGACCGACCAGTGCGACATTGCGAATGCGATCCGCCGCCTGGTGCATGAGCACTCCCTTCGGAGGGGTGCAAGGACGATAGCGCCGTTCGCAGCTTCGCGCTAGGAGTTTTGCGGGCCGCTCAGAGAGAGTTTGGCGGCGGATCACCCGCCTCGCTCGGCGTTACGGTCTCGGCGAGCGTGGCGCGCAGACGCCGGTACTCATCCTCACCGGGGCCCTCAGTCGTCGAAGGACTCCTCCTGCATCCGCGAGCGCAGGCGCAGGACGGCCTTGGTGTGCATCTGCGAGACGCGCGACTCGGTCACGCCGAGCACCTCGCCGATCTCGCGCAGGGTCAGGTTCTCGTAGTAGTAGAGGGCGATCACGAGCTTCTCGCGCTCGGGCAGCATCGCGATCGAGTCCGCGATCCGGTCCTTCAGGTCGCCGAGGTCGAGCGCCTTCGCGGGGTCGGGCGCGCCGGGGTCCTCGATCGTGTCCATCAGCGAGACCTGGTCGCCGCTGGAGTCCGACACGCTCCAGAGCTCGTCCAGCGCGACGATCGAGGAGTGCGAGATCGCCAGCAGCGACTCGTTGAGTTCCTCGACCGTGATGCCCATCTCCTCGGCGATCTCCGCGTCGGTGGGCGCGCGCTGCAGCGTGTGCTCGAGCTTGGCGTTGGCCCGCTCGACCTCCCGGGCGCGCGCCCGCACGCTGCGCGGCACCCAGTCGAGCGAGCGCAGCTCGTCGATGATCGCGCCCTTGATGCGCATGATCGCGTAGGTCTCGAACTTGATGTCGCGCGAGAGGTCGAAGCGCTCGATCGCCGAGATCAGCCCGACGAGGCCGTAGGAGATCAGGTCGGCCTCCTCGACGTGCGGCGGCAGCCCCGCGGCGGTGCGCCCGGCCACGTACTTGACCAGCGGCGAGTAGGCGACGACCAGCCGCTCGCGTACGCGCGCGTCGCCGTCGTTCTTGTAGCGCCGCCACAGTTCGCGCAGCTCGATCGGTTTGACGTTCGTCTCCAGGGTTCCGTCCCCCCCTGTTCAGGCCCGAGGGTGACTGCGCGCATAGGCGCTTCTAAGCCTGGCGGACTCTACCCGAGTGTAAATCTGGGTGCTGGACACGCTCGCGTGGCCCGAGCATCTCCTGGATGCTGCGCAGGTCCGCGCCGCCGTCCAGCAGATGCGTGGCGAAGCTGTGGCGCAGCGCGTGCGGGGAGATGCCCTCGCCGACTCCCGTCCGCGCCGTCCACGTGCGCAGCCGCGCCGCACGTCGCTCGTGCCGAGCGGCCGGCCGGTCTTCGACTGAGGAACAGCGCATCGGTGGCCCGGCTGCGCGCGGCTGGGGCGCCGCGAGCGGCGCCGCGGGCGCGCTCGAGATAGCGCCGCACAGCCGCCATCGCCGGCTCGCCGACCGGCACGAAGCGCGTCTTGCGCCCCTTGCCCTCGACCCGCAGCTGCTCGCCGTCGTGGTCCACGTCGCCGAGCCCAGCGACACGATCTCCTCCGCGCGCAGCCCGCACGAGTAGGCCAGCTCGAACATCGCGCGGTCGCGCAGCTCCAGCGGACCGCCGGCGGGGATCGCCGTCCAGCAGACGCGCCGCCTCGCGCGCGCTCAGCACCCGCGGCAGGTGCTCGCCGCGGCGCGGCGTGGAGACGAGGTCGCGCGGGGTTCTGGGCGATGTGCCCGTGCTCGCGCTGGCTAGTGAACAGCGCCCGCAGCGCGGCCAGCTTGCGCGCCGAGGTGCTCGGGGCGCAGCCGCGCTCGGAGAGGTGGGCGATGTAGCGGCGCACTGGCTTGGGCTCCACCTCCTGCGGGCGCGAGACCCTGCACGAGCGCCCAGCAGGCGAACTGGCCAGATCGCTGCCGTAGGCGCGACGCGTTCGCGCGCGCGCAGTCGCGCCTGCGCGAGATCCTCGTCGAGCAGCTGCGATCGCCTGCTCCCAGACACGCTGAAGCGCTGGTCTGTGGACCTTCGACGGAGTTCTCTGCTGGCGCACCCATCCCGTGGCCTAGTTCGCCGCGGCCGCTGCTGCGCCTGCCTGTAGACCGGCATGACCTTCGCAATCGCGTCCACAGTTCATGTCACAGACGCCCGGCTGGAGTAGATTCATAGCTATGAGTCATCACCAGCCCGAGCGTTCCGTCGACGCGTATCCCCGCCGGCGAGGCCGCCGCCTACGGCCCCGTCGGACGCTCGCCGTGGCTCGACGTCGACTGGCGCGCGCACCAGCGCTGGGTGATCGTCGACGGCACGGCCGGTCAACACGATCGAGCTCGGCCGCAGAGCGCCGAGGACGCCCAGCCGCTGGTGTTCGTCCACGGCCTCTCCGGCTGCTGGCCGAACTGGCTCGAGCAGCTGCCGGTGCTCGCGCGCGAGCACCGCGTGCTCGCCGCTCGACCTGCCGGGCTTCGGCAGCTCGCCGATGCCCGCGAGGAGATCTCGATCTCCGGCTATGCGCGGCTGCTCGACCGGCTGCTCGGGCAGCTCGGGATCGACGCGGCCGCCGTGGTCGGCAACTCGATGGGCGGCTTCATCGGCGCCGAGCTCGCGATCGCCTTCCCGCAGCGGGTCGAGCGCCTCGTGCTGATCTCCGCGGCGGGCATCTCCACCTACGCGCGACCCCCGCACGCGACGCGCGTCACTGCCCGACGCTGCGCCGCGCCGAGCGGCTCGCTCGCTGCCGGCGCGCGCCTGGGTCGCCGCCGAAGTCCGACACCGTCGCGCGCCGCGCCGCGGCTGCGCGAGGCGACGCTCGCGCGTCGTCGCCGCGCCACCCCAGCCGCCTGCCCGCGCCGCTCGCCGCCGAGCAGCTGCGCGGCGCCGGCAAGCCCGGCTTCCTGCAGGCGCTCGAGGCGATCCTCGACTACGACTTCCGCGAGCGCCTGCCCGAGATCGCCTGCCCGACGCTGATCGTGTGGGGCGACGAGCGACCGGCTGATCAACGTCCGCGACGCCGACGTCTTCGCCGAGCTGATCCCCGACTCGCGCAAGGTGATCTTCGAGGACACCGGCCACATGGCGATGCTCGAGCGCCCCGCCGCCTTCAACGCGCTGCTGCGCGACTTCCTGGCCGAGTAGCCTGGCCGAGCGCGCGGCTCAGCTGGTGACGGCGCCCTCGGCGGCGCTGCCGACGAGCTTGGCGTACTTCTGGATCGCCACATCGACGTGCGTCGTCGGCGCGCGGCGGCGGGCGCGTAGGCGCGCCAGCCGCGTCGGCGATCTGCTCGTCGGATGAGCGCCACGTCGAGCGTGCGCGCATCGACGTCGATCGTGATCTCGATCGCCGTCGGCGAGCGCCCCGATCGGGCCGCCGCGTGACGGCCTCGGGTGCGACGTGGGCGACCATGAAGCCGTGGGTGGCCCCGGAGAAGCGCCCGTCGGTGATCAGCGCGACGCTCTCCCCCAGCCCCTCGCCGACGATCGCCGCCGTGACGGCCAGCATCTCGCGCATGCCCGGGCCCGCCGGCCGGGCCCTCGCCGCGGATCACGACCACGTCGCCCTCGCGTGATCTCCTTGCCGAGCACGGCCGCCATCGCGGCCTCCTCGCCGTCGAACACGCGCGCGGGGCCGGTGTGCGACGCGCCGCTCGTGGCCCGGCGAGCTTGACCACGCAGCCGTCGGGCGCGATGTTGCCGCGCAGGATCGCGAAGCCGCCCGTCGGTTTCGAGCGGCTGCTCGAGAGCGGCCGCACGACGCCGCTGGCCCGTCGGTCTCCTGCGCCTCGCGCGGCGTGTTCGCCGATCGTGCGCCCGGTCACCGTCGCGGCGTCCCCGTGCAGCACGCCGGCTTCGTGCATGCGCTTGAGCACCAGCGGCACGCCGCCCGCCTCATACAGGTCGGTGGCGACGTAGCTGCCCGCCCGGCTGCAGGTCGCACAGCAGCGGCGTGCGCTCGGAGATCGCGTCGAACTCGTCGATCGTCAAGCGGCACGCCGATTTCGCTTGGCGACCGCCAGCAGGTGCAGCACGACGTTGGTCGAGCCGCCGCTCATCGCGACTGCGGCGATCGCGTTCTCGAGCGCCTGCTTGGTGATGATCTCGCTCGGCAGCTGCCCGCGGCGCAGCACGTCCATCACGAGTTCGCCCACCTCGACGGCCACCTGCGAGCTTGCGTCCGTCCTCGGCCGGCACCATCGCCGAGCCGGCCGGGCGAGATCCCGAGCACCTCGAAGGCCATCGCCATCGTGTTGGCCGTGAACTGGCCCGCCGCAGGCGCCCGCGCCGGGCGAGGCGGCCTCCTCGAGCTCGTGCAGCTCCTCCTCGGTGATCTTGCCCGCGGCGTGCGCGCCGACCGCCTCGAAGACCTGCTGGATCGTGACCTCCTCGCCCTTGAACCGGCCCGGGCGGATCGAGCCGCCGTAGAGCATCAGCGCGGGGATGTTCAGGCGGGCGAGCGCCATCACCGTGCCCGGGATCGTCTTGTCGCAGCCGGAGATCGTGACGCAGCGCGTCGAAGGCGTGAGCGGAGGCGACGAGCTCGATCGAGTCGGCGATCAGCTCGCGTGAGACGAGCGAGGCGCGCATCCCGGCGGTGCCCATCGTGATGCCGTCGGAGATCGCGATCGTGTTGAGCTCCATCGGCGTGCCGCCGGCCTCGCGGATGCCCTCCTTGACCTTGGCCGCGAGCACGCGGTTGTTGAAGTTGCAGGGCATCGTCTCGATCCAGGAGTGCGCCACGCCGACGATCGGCTTGGCGAGGTCCTCGGCGGAGTAGCCGATGCCGTGCAGGTAGGCGCGCGCGGCCGCGCGCTCGGGGCCCTCGGTGAGGGCGCGGCTGCGGTGCCTGACGTCGAAGGTGGTCGGCGGTGCTCACGCGGCGCGCACATTACCGGGCGCCCGCTCCTCGCGCCCGAGGCGCTCGCGCTCCCAGCGCGCGAGGCGGGCGAGGTCGCGGCGCACGCGCTCGGGGTCGATCTGGCGCCCGGGCAGGTGCATGTTGGCCTCGCCGATCAGGCGCCGCTCGTCGGCGGTCAGCGCCATCCACTTGGCGAGCACGTCGTCGGAGTGTGGCAGCCGCGCGCTGCCGTAGGGCTTGGAGTGGTCGGGGAAGGCGACGCAGTACTCGTTCAGCAGCTCCCCGCGTCGCGGGCACGTAGGCGACGATCGGCTTGTGGGGGTAGATCAGATAGGCGTAGGACGCCGCGCCATTCGCCGTCAGTGGCACAGACCGCCCCACACGCGCAGGAAGCCGAGGTCGCGGTACATCGCCCAGTCGTGCTCGTCGACGCACGAGCGCAGCAGCGCCCGGGCGCGCTGCTCGGCGCGGCGTTCGCGGCCCGGGTCATAGCCCGAGCGGGCAAGCTGCCCGCCGGCGCAGATCGCCAAGCATGGCGTGCGCGGGTCAGCGTGCGCGCGAGCGTCGGGCGCAGCAAGCTCCCAGACGAGCACAACGAGCACCACCGCGCCGGTGCCCAGCGCGAGCGCCACGGCGTCTAGAGGCCTGCCCCGGGCGCGCCGCCGGCGGCCCGCGGAAAGAAGATCACGCGCTCAGCGTCCCGTGGGACCTCGGCGAAGCTCTTGACCAGCTCGGCCTCGCGGCGCCCGTCGAGCGACCTCGGTCGGCACAGCCGCCCACATCCCGGCGTCGAGCTCGCGGCGGAACGCCTCGATCAGCTCGCGCTCCTGCTCGGGAACCTCCACATCGCCCTCGGCGAGCACGATCTCGCCATGACCGGGCTTCATGCGCAGCAGCTTCATCGTCAATCGATTATGGCAAACCGGCGCGGCGCCAAGCTCAACTGTCTCGCGACCCGGGACAGGCCGATCACGTCGACCGGTCCAGGCCCCGCGCCGAGCTCGCGCAGGCCAGCTGCCACAGCCTCACCGGCCAATACCCGCGCGGTACGCGCCGCCTCAAGCGGCGTCGTGGCCGAGAGCCAGCTGCGCGGCGAGCACCGAGGAGTGGGTGCAGCCCGAGCCGTGCGCCGCGCCGCCGGGGTGGCGCTCGCCCTCGATGCTCACTGGCGCCTCAGCGCCGGCCGCGAGGAACAGGTCGCTCGCCTGGCGGCGGTGCCCGCCGGTGAGCACGACCGCGCGCGGGCCCGAGCGCGAGCACCGCCCGAGCTAGCTCCTCGGCCTCGCCCTCCTGCTCCTCCTCGGTGGCCCCCTCGGGCCGGCGAGCACGCCCGCGCCTCGGGCAAGTTCGGCGTGAGCACGCTCGCGCGCGGGCAGATCTGCTCGATCAGCGCGCGCTCGGCGTCCGGCTCGAGCAGCCGTGCGCCGGACTCGGCGACCATCACCGGGTCGACCACCACCGGTGTTCCGCCGGGCAGCTCGTCGAGCGCCTGCGCAACCGCTTGCGTCGACCGCGACGGTGCCGAGCATCCCGACCTTGACCGCGTCGACGCGGATGTCTGCGATCACAGCGCGAACCTGCGCCAGCACGATCTCGGGATCAACCGCCAGGATCGCGCGTACGCCGCGCGTGTTCTGAGCCGTGATCGCCGTGATCGCGCAGGTGCCGTGTACGCCGCAGCGCGCGAACGCCTTCAGGTCGGCCTGGATCCCGGCGCCCCCGCCTGAGTCCGAGCCGGCGATCGTCAGCGCCGTCGGCGTTTGTGAGGGGCGCTCCTTGCTCACGGTCTCCGAATGGTGGCGCGCCGCTAGCCCGCCGCCACGGAGGCGTCCTCGGGCGGGCGCAGCCGCCGGCGTGCGGGGAAGATCGAGTAGCTGCCGATCGCCGTAACCATTAGCCGACCATCCTCGTGGTGGATCTCAGATTTGAGGATCCCAACGCTGCGATTGCGGCGATCGAGCACCGTGCGGCACACGATCTCGCCCTCGACCGCGGTCTGGATGTAGTTGATCGAGATGCTGATCGTTGCGATGTGCTCCTGCTCGATTCGTCTGCGCCCACAGGGTCGAGCCCATGCAGTAGTCCACCAGCGCATATGTGACGACCCCCGAGAGCAGCCCGCCGCGATTGATCAGCTCGGGGCGAATCGTCAGCCGAACCGTCTGCGGGTCCTCCCAGCGCATGCCGATGAAGCTTGTGATGCCGTCGAGCCCGCGCGGCCCCTCGGTCGGGGTCTCTTCGCCGGACTCCGCCGTCGCCGCAGGAGAATGCGCGCGCTGAGCTGGGTCTGTCGGGTCCTCGGCCACGCAGGCAGGCTACGCGAGCGCGCGTTGGGCTGCTCCGCGGCGACGGCCTTCCGTAAAGATCTTGCGAAGCGGGGGGCTCTCAGACGAATTCTCGTTACCCTCGAAAGTAGTGCCCTTGACGATTCCGCATGTTCTTCATAGACTTAGTGAACATGTTCTGGTCGCACCCAAATCTCACCGCTCGACCCGAAGCTTTCGGGCGATGTACGCGCTGAGCGTTGAGCGTCGCATCGCTACCTCATGCCGGGGCGAGTCTTCTCCCCGGCGGAATCTCGGTACCGGTCCGCATCCCCCGCGGCCGGGTCCGGGCACTCACACCCCCGATCCAGGAGAGAGCACCATGCCCAGAATCATCGTCACCACCGACCCCTCACAGCGCCCCGAGAGCGCCTCGATACTGCTCGATGAGAGCGTCCAGTCCGTGCACCTGAGCACCGGCCATGCCGCCTCGCAACTCGTCGAGCGGCTCGCCTGGGCGATCAGCGATGCAGAGCACGCGGAGAGCGCACCCACAAGGGGCGGGCGTCGAGCGCAGCGCCCCTCCGCAACACGCAGTTCCCGATCGCGGCTCTCGACGAGGCAGGCGGTAAACGCCTAGGCGCGCTCCGCAGCTGTTAGAGGATCGCGGCTCGCGCGGCGCGGTCCTCTAGCGCCTCACGCCCCAAGGCTCGCGTATTTCACAGAGTCGACACAGTCAGGACCCAGAATCGGCACAGATCGGCACCTGCGGGCACACATACCTACCTAGTGTTCGATCGATGTCGCCTCACAGCCCGACGGGCACACATCCGCGATCGCGTGCCCACACGCGAAGCCGAGACCAGCGCCGGGCGCTGGGGATCTGCGGTGAGGAGCTCGCTGCCACGCACATGCAGCGACTCGGCTTCCGCGTGCTCGCGCGCAACGTGCGCACCCGCCATGGCGAGATCGACCTGATCGCCTGCAACGGCGAGGTGCTCATGTTCGTTGAGGTCAAGACGCTCGAAGACCCACCCGGGCGCCGAGCGGCCCGAACCGCTTGCAGACTTGGGCCAAGCGCAGCGCGCACGCTTGCGGAGACTTGCTGCTGCCTGGCTCGCCAGCGATGTTTCACGACCAAGGGTCCGAACATTGCGCTTCGACGCGATCGGCGTGATCCTCGGTGAGCACGGCCAGCTGCTGCGTCTCGACCATCTCGAGGGTGCCTGGTAAGGCTGGGAGCTGCTCCTAGAGCGCCAGCTGCTGGTAGGCGAGCGACTGGAAGGACATGCGGTGCAGCGGCGAGACGCCGTTGCGCAGGATCGCCTCGCGGTGCGAGGGCGTCGAGTAGCCGACGTGCTCGGCGAAGCTCCAGCCGGGGTGCAGGTCGTCGGCGCGGTGCATGTAGCGGTCGCGCGTGACCTTGGCGACGATCGAGGCGGCGGCGATCGCGGCGCTCGTGGCGTCGCCGTCGACGATCGCCCGCTGCGGGCGCTCGAACTCCGCCACCGAGAAGCCGTCGACCAGGCACAGCACCTCGCCGCTGAGCTCCGCGCGTGACGCCGCGCAGCGCATCGCGCAGCGCGGCGAGGTTGGTCTTGTGCAGTCCCCGCGCGTCGATCCCGCGCACGCAGCGCGAGACGACGATGCACCCGCGCGGCGCTGCGCAGCACCAGCGGGTAGAGCTCCTCGCGGGCCTCGCGCGTTGTGCTGCTTGGAGTCGTTGAGCGCGCTCAGCGAGCGCAGCTCGCGGGTGGTCAGCGCCTCGTAGTCGAACAGCACCCCGGCGGCCACGAGCGGCCCGGCGAGACAGCCGCGGCCGGCCTCGTCGGCGCCGGCGACGAAGCGGTAGCCGAGGCGCCGGTCGAAGGCGAACAGGCGCTGTCCGCTGCCGGCGCGGCGCGCGCGACGCCGGGACGCGTGCCGAGGAGCGTGTGCGACGTTACCGGCCATCTCGTCCTGCGAGCCGGCTCCTGGGCTAGAGGATCCCGATGCGGTCGGGGGGCCAGTAGGTGGCGAAGGCTCCGCCGATGATCCATCCCGTGGGGACAGGTCCCCAGAACCGGCTGTCGTCGGATTCGCCACGGTTGTCGCCCATCATGAACCAGTGACCGGCGGGAATCTTGATCGGCTTGGGGAAGTTGCACTCCGCGCTCGCGCCGCAAGGGCGGATGTAGGAGTCCTTCTCGCGCACGACCGTTGCGGATCACGTGGCCTTCGACGATCGAGATCGTGTCGCCGGGGCCGGCGACGATGCGCTTGATGAAGTTGACGCTCCCGTCCTTCTTCGGGATCGGCTGCGCGCACGCTTCGCCGCCAGCCTGATCGTGTGCGGGATCGGCCCGCACTGCTCCTGCTCGGCGCCTTCAGGCGGGTGGAAGACCGCGATCTCGCCGACGTGCGGGTCGCTGAAGTCCATGCCGATGCGGTTGACGAGCACGCGCTGCCCGACCGCCAGCGTCGGCTCCATCGAGCCGCTCGGAATCCGGTAGGGCTTGACGATGAACGCCTGGATGCCGAGCGCGAGCCCGAGCGCCACCGCGACGATCACGACCAGCTCGACGATCGAGCTCGTCAGCGATTTGGAGCGCTTTTGTCTTGACGGGCTTTCGTGCCGGGCTTCTTGCCGCGTCTGTCGTCGCCGGAGGCGCTCACGCCGGCTGGTCGCCGGCGGCAGCGCCCTCGTCGGCGCCGCCGGCATCGGCCGAGGACTCCTCGGCGCTCGCAGCCGGCTCGGCTGCCGCCGTCGGGTGCCTCGGACTCTGTGTCCGCGGCGGCGCCTCGGCGACGTCCTGCGTCTGCTCGGCGTGCTCCTGACTCTCGCTCTGAGCCGCGTCCGTGGTCGACCGCCTGCTCAGCCGTCGCCTCGACGACCGCCTCCTCGGCGGTCATCCCGTCGGCGTCCGTCGCCTCCTCGGGCTCGTGCAGCAGCCCCGGCTCGACCGCCTCCTCGGGACCGGTGTAGCGGCGCTCGCGCACGCGCGCGCGCTTGCCGACGCGATCGCGCAGGTAGTAGAGCTTCGCCCGGCGCACGTCGCCGCGGGCGGCGAGCTCGATGCGCTCGATCTTCGGGCGAGTGCACCGGGAACATGCGCTCCACGCCGACGCCGAAGGACTGCTTGCGCACGGTGAACGTCTCGCGCGCGCCGTGGCCCTGGCGCTTGATCACGACGCCCTCGAACACCTGCACGCGGCTGCGCGTGCCCTCGATCACCTGGAAGTGGACCTTCACGCGGTCGCCCGGCGCGAAGTTGGGGACGCGGCGCAGCTGCGCGCGCTCGATGGTTTCGATGACGCTGCTCATGAGAGAAGGGAACGCGCCTGCTCGACCGTGGAGACTCCGTGACAGAGCGCTCGGCCGACGCGAGTCAGCAATGGTAGCGAACCGCCGGCCCGCCGCGCCGCACCAGGGCTGCCGCTGTCAGCCGCTCGGCCAGCCGCCGCTCGCCGCCGGCGCCCGCGCTCGCGGCTGCGCTCGCGCCGCCAGCTCGTCGATCCGCTCGTGGTGGCCGGAGAGCAGCACCTCGGGCACGCGCCAGCCGCGGTACTCGGCCGGGCGCGTGTAGTGGGGGTACTCGGGATCGCCCTCCAGCGCCACGCTGAAGGACTCCTCCGCCGCCGAGTCGCTCGTGGCCGAGCGCGCCCGGGCAGCTTGCGCAGCACGGCGTCGCAGAGCACCATCGCCGCGAGCTCGCCGCCGCTGAGCACGTAGCGCCCGATCGAGACCACGTCGCTGGCGAAGTGCTCGAGGATGCGCTCGTCGAAGCCCTCGTAGCGGCCGCACAGCAGCGTCAGCTCCGGCTCCGCCGGCGAGCTCGTCGACGAGCGCGTCGTCGAGCAGCCGCCCGCCGGGCGCCAGCGCGATCACCCGCCGGCGCTCGCGCAGCTGCACCGGGATCGACGCCGTAGTGGGCGCGCAGCGCGCTGTCGAGCACGTCGACGCGCAGCACCATCCCGGCGCCGCCGCCGAACGGGCGTGTCGTCGACCTGGCCGCCGCTGAGCGGCGTGTGCTCGCGGAAGTTCGACGCACTCCAGGCTGCGAGCCCGCCGGCGAGCACGTTGGCGACGTGGCGCTGGGCGCGCGAACCACTCGAACCACTCGGGAAACAGCGTGAAGACGTCGATCTTCACGCGCAGCCTGTCCGCGCCGATCCCCGCGCTCGCGAGACTGCACCCGTGGCGGCGCCAGGTAAGTCGAGGTTCGACCTCGATCCGCCGCGCGGCCGGATCGACGCGTGCGGATCGCGTCTTTGACCATCGGCACCAGCAGCGGCTCGCCGCCGCTGCGTCGCGGGCGCACCTCGAGCGCCTCGCAGGAGGGCAGCTCGAGCAGGCGCGTGACCGTGCCGAGCAGCTGCTCGCCGTCGCACGACCGTCGCAGCCCTCCAGTTCGTGCGCCCACCACTCGCCCTCGCCGAGCGCGGGCGCGTCGCGGCTGTCGACGGTCAGCTCCAGCGCCGCGCAGCGCCTCGGCGGCGTCGCGTCTCGACGCCCTCCAGGCGCACGATCGGGCGCTGCTCGGTGCCCGCGCGGCGCACGATCGCCGCCTGCCGTCCGCCGACGCGTCACGCCGCGCCGAGCGCCAGCAGCCGCGCGCGCGGACGCGTCACGTAGAAGCTGCCGTCGAGGCCGTGGGGGCGTCCCACGCGCCCGACGGGCAGCGCGCGGCACGCCTCAGCGCGCGGTGCAGTCGGCCGCTCGCCGGGCTCGCCGGTCAATCGACGATGTCGACGAGCACGTGGCTGCCCTCGCCGGCGGCCGCCGCTTTGACGACCGTGCGCAGCGCGTGCGCGGTGCGCCCGCCGCGGCCGATCACCCTGCCGTAGTCGTCGGCGGCCGACGCACAGCTCGAGCACGATCGTGCCGTCGTCCTCCTCGAACTGCTCGACCGCGACCGCCTCGGGGTCGTCGACGAGGCCTTCGGCGAGGTACTCGAGCAGCCGCTTGCGGGTTCTCTGCTGGGCATCTCGATGCGCCCGGCGGCCGCTAGCCGGTCCGGGTCTCGATGCCCTGGATGCGCAGCAGCTTGCGCACCGTGTCCGACGGCTGCGCGCCGCGGGCGAGCCAGCTGCGCGCGCGCTCCTCGTCGATCACGATCGTCGAGGGGTCCGTCTGCGCGTTGTAGTGGCCGATCGTCTCGATCACGCGCCCGTCGCGCGGCGAGCGCTGGTCGGCGACGACCACACGCCACATCGGGTCCTTCTTGCCGCCCACTCGCGTGAGCCTCAGCCTTACTGCCACGTGTTTCCTCTCTGCCGCTGCTTGACCGAAGTCTCGCAGCGGAGCTTAGACGGTGTGCCGGCCCCGCGCCGGGCCTGCGCCGCGAAGCGCTCAGCGCGCGTTGCGCATCAGCGCGCCGATGTCGGGCATCTTGCCGCGCCCGACCTGGCGCATCACCTTGCGCATCTGGCCGAACTGCTTGACCAGCCGGTTGACCTGCTGCACGTTCGTGCCCGAGCCGCGCGCGATCCGCAGCCGGCGCGAGCCCTTGATCAGCTCCGGGCGGCGGCGCTCCTCGGGGGTCATCGAGAGGATGATCGCCTGGATCCGGTCGAGCTCGCGCTCGTCGACCTTCATGTTCTGCAGCTGGTGGCCGCCGAAGCCCGGGGATCATCCCGAGCAGGCTCGTCAGCGGGCCCATTTTGCGGATCATCTTGAGCTGGTCGAGGAAGTCGTCGAGCCCGAACTCGTTGCGGCGCAGCTTGCGCTCGAGCGCCAGCGCGTCGTCCTCGTCGAACTGGCGCTCGGCCTTCTCGATCAGGCTCATCACGTCGCCCATGCCGAGGATCCGCTGGGCCATGCGGTCGGGGTGGAAGCGCTCGAACTGGTCGAGCTTCTCGCCGGTGGAGGCGAACAGGATCGGCTTGCCCGGTGACCGCCTTGACCGACAGCGCGGCGCCGCCGCGGGCGTCGCCGTCGAGCTTGCTCATCACGACGCCGTCGAACTGCACCGCCTCGGCGAAGCTCTCGGCGACGTTGACCGCGTCCTGGCCGGTCATCGCGTCGACCACGAGCAGCACGTCGTGCGGTTTGACCGCGTCGCGGATGCGCACCAGCTCGGCCATCAGCTCCTCGTCGACGTGCAGGCGCCCGCTGGTGTCGACGATCAGCACGTCCTTGCCCTCGCTCGCGGGCGCGCTCGAGCGCCCACGTGGCGATCTCGACGGGGTCGCGGTCGGTGCCCTGCTCGTAGACCTCCGCGCCGGCCTGGGCGCCGACCTTGACGAGCTGCTCGACGGCCGCCGGGCGGTAGACGTCGCAGGCCGCGACCGCGACCGAGGAGGAGTGCTCCTCGCGCAGATAGCGCGCGAGCTTGGCCGTGGCGGTGGTCTTGCCCGAGCCCTGCAGGCCGGCCATCAGGATCACCGTCGGCGGGCGCGGCGAGAAGCTCGAGCCCGGCGCGAGGCGCCGCCCATCAGCTCCGTGAGCTCCTCGCCGACGATCTTCACGACCTGCTGGCCGGGGTTCAGCTTGCCCGACCACGTCCGCGCCGCAGGCAGCGCTCCTTCAGCTGCGGCGGTGAACTGCCGCACGACCTTGAAGTTGACGTCGGCCTCGAGCAGCGCGAGGCGGATCTCGCGCATCGCCGCGTCGACGTCCTGCTCGGTCAGGCGTGCCGCGCTGGCGCACGTCGGCCAGCGTCGCCTGGAGCTTCTCGGCGAGCGAGTCGAACATCGGCGCTTGATTCTCGCAGCCGCCGCGCCCGGGCTCAGGACGCGAGGCTGCGAACTCAGTCGCCCTTGCCGACCTGGCGGCGGCGCCGGGGGCGTCGCCCCAGCCGGTCCACGCTGCTCGCCCACGCCCCGCGAGCGCCTCGCCGATGCCGCCGAAGGCCTGGGCGAACTCGGAGGGCACGACGAACACCTTGTTGGCGTCGCCTTCGGCCAGCTGGGGCAGCATCTGCAGGTATTCGTAGCTGAGCAGCTCGCGGTCGGGTTTGCCCTCGTGGATCGCTGTGAAGACCGTGTCGATCGCCTTCGCTTCGCCCTCGGCGCGCAGGATCGCCGCCTGGCGCTCGCCCTCGGCGGTCAGCACCGCCGCCTGCTTGGCGCCCTCGGCGGTGAGGATCTGCGCCTGCTTCTCGCCTTCGGCGGTGAGGATCGCCGCGCGGCGGTCGCGCTCGGCGCGCATCTGCTTCTCCATCGCCGTGCGGATGTCCGCCGGCGGGTCGACCGACTTGATCTCGACGCGGTTGATCCGGATCCCCCACTTGCCGGTCGCCTCGTCGAGCACCGTCCGCAGCTCGGTGTTGACGTTCTCGCGCGCGGTCAGCGTCGCCTCGAGCGTGAGCCCGCCGATCACGTTGCGCAGCGTCGTGACCGTCAGCTGCTCGATCGCCTGCAGCGGGTTGGCGATTTCGTAGGTCGCCGAGCGCGGGTCGGTGATCGTGAAGTAGAGGACCGTCTCGATCCCCACGACGACGTTGTCTTCGGTGATCACCGACTGCGGCGCGAAGTTGACGACCTGCTCGCGCAGGTCGACGAGCGGCCGCACGCGGTCGATGAACGGGCGTGACGATCGTCAGGCCCGGCTCGAGCGTGCGGCTGTAGCGGCCGAGGCGCTCGACCACGCCGGCGCGCGCCTGCGGGATCACGCGGATCGTGCGCGAGGCGACGACCAGCGCGAACACGACGACCACGGCGACGACGATCAGAGCGGCCATGGAGCGCGGTTCCTTTCTTGGGCTCGTGCGAAGTCAGCGCATGCACGCGTCGCGCGATCAGTGCATCACCAGCGCGGTCGCGCCGCGTGATCTCGACCACCTCGACGCGCTCGCCGGCGTCGATCACCTCGTCTTCGTCGTAGCTGCGCGCGGTCCACACCTCGCCGCCGTCGATCCTCACGCAGCCGACGCCCTCGTCGTTGGCGATCCGCTCGAGCACCATCGCGCGCTGCCCGACAGCGCCGCCGCGCCGGTGCGGATCGCGCGGCGGCAGCCGGCGGTGGCGGCGGGCGACCGGGCGCAGCGTCGCCGAACACGATCACCGAGGCGAGCACGAACACGAGCGCGCGCGAGCAGCGCGCCGACGCCGAGCAGGCTGACGACCGCGGCGAGCGCCGCGCCGAGCGCGAACGGCAGCAGGTAGAAGCCGCCCTGGTGCATCTCGCCCACGCCGAGGACGGCAGGCCGCGACCAGCCAGACGATCCAGCATCCATGCATGCAGATTAGCTCTCGCGCGATCAGCGCGCGCGCGAACTCCTCGGGCGTCGAAGGGCCGCAGGTCCTCGACCGACTCGCCCACGCCGATCAGCTTCACCGGCAGCGCCAGCTCGCGCGCGATCGCCAGCGCGATGCCGCCGCGGGCGGTGCCGTCGAGCTTCGTCAGCACGACGCCGCTGACCTCGGCCGTCTCGGCGAACAGCTGCGCCTGGCGCAGGCCGTTCTGGCCGGTGGTCGCGTCGATCGTCAGCAGCGTCTCGTGCGGAGCGCCCTCGAGCTGGCGCGCGATCACGCGGCGCACCTTGCCGAGCTCGCCCATCAGGTCGTCCTGGGTGTGCAGGCGCCCGGCGGTGTCGACGATCACCACGTCGACGCCGCTGGCTGCGCGCCTGCGCGATCGCCTCGAAGGCGACCGCGCCCGGGTCCGAGCCCTCCGGCGCCGGTCGACGATCTCGCAGCCCGCGCGCTCGGCCCAGCCTTCGAGCTGCTCGGTCGCCGCCGCGCGGAAGGTGTCGGCGGCGCCGAGCAGGACGCTGTGCGCCGAGCTCCTCGCGCAGGTGCCAGGCGAGCTTGCCGATCGTCGTCGTCTTGCCGGTGCCGTTGACGCCGACGGCCATGATCACCGTCGGCTTGGCGCGGAGGTCGATGCGCCCGTCGCCGACCGCGCGCGGTCTCGGCGAGCAGCTCGATCAGGCGCTCGCTGAGCGCCTCGCCGCCCTCGAGCTCGCCCGCGGCGGCCTCGTGCTCGAGCGTCTGCACGACCGAGGCGGTCGTGCTCGCGCCGACGTCGGCCATGATCAGCGCCTCCTCGAGGCGTTCCCAGGTCTGCTCGTCGAGCGTCGCCGAACAGCGTCGCCTGGATCTCCGAGCCGAGCGCCTGGCGCGTCTTGGCCATGCTCTCGCGCAGCCGGCGGAACAGGCCGCCGCCGCGGCGTCGCGCCCGGCTCTGCCTCGCGTCGCGCATCGCCCGCCGGCCTGCCGGGCTCAGCCGGTGATGAACAGATCGCTCCAGTCGCGCGCCACGGGCCGCGCGACGATAGCAGCGCCGCTCGCTCTAGGCGACCTCGGCGACCTCAGGCCACGCGGCTCGGCCTGCTCGCGGCTCCTCGGCGGCAGGCGCCGCGAGAGCACCTTGGAGACGCCGTCCTCGCCCATCGAGACGCCGTACAGCCAGTCGGCGGCCTCCATCGTGCGCTTCTGGTGGGTGATCACGATGAACTGCGCGCGGTCGGCGTAGCGGCGCAGCAGCGCCAGGAAGCGGTCGAGGTTGAGGTCGTCGAGCGCCGCCTCGACCTCGTCGAGGATGTAGAACGGGCAGGGCGCGCGAGGAACACGGCGAACAGGAACGCGAGCGCGGTCATCGACTTCTCGCCGCCGGAGAGCAGCGACAGGCGCTTGGTCGACTTGCCCGCCGGGCGTGATCTCGATCTCCACGCCCGGCAGCTGCCTCCTCGCCGGCGCGCTCCTCGCACGCTCGGCCTCGGCCTCCGCGGCCGCCTCGATCGCGCATCGCTGTCCTGCGTCTCGGCCGGCAGCGGCTGGCCGCCGAGCACCGGCCGCTGGGCCTGCTCGTCCTCGACCAGGCGCAGCCGCCCGCTGCCGCCGGGGAAGACGTCGCCGACGAGCTCCTCGAAGTTGCGCGCCGCCGCCTGCGAAGGTCTGCTCGAAGGTCTCCTGGATCTGGCGGTCGGTCTCGCGGATCAGCGCGCGCAGCTCGCGCAGCGCCGTCTCCAGGTCCGCGCGCTGGCCCTCGAGCTCCTCGACGTGCGCGAGCGCCTCGGCGTACTCCTCCTGGGCGAGCGGGTTGACCGGCCCGAGCTGCTCGCGCCGGCGCTCGAGCCGCTCCACGCGCGCTCAGCGCTGCGACGCCTCCTCGCCGAGCGGCTCGTGCCGGCTCGCCGGCGGCTCGTGCCTCGGCGCCGTCCTGCGGGCTCGGCCCGAGCCGCTCGCGCGACGCTCGCGCAGCTCGAGCTCGGCCTCCGCGGCCTGGTCGCGCAGCCGCTGCGCGGCGACCTCGGCGCTCGGTGACCGCCTCGCCGGCCGCGCGCAGCGCGGCCTGGATCTCGGCCTCCTGCGGCGGCGCACGCGCGCAGCTCGCCGGCCATCTGCTCGCCGGCCTGCGCGGTCGGCGGCGAGCTCTGCCTCGAGCGCCTGCGACGCGCGCCTGCGACCGCCTCGCGCCGCGCGCCGCGAGCGCCGCGCGCGAGCCGCTCGGCGCGCGGCGCGCGCCGCGTGTCGGCCGCGCAGCTGCGCGCGCAGCCGCGCGATCGCGCGCGCGCGCGCTCGGCGCGCTCGGCTCGAGCCGCTCGGCCTGGCGGCGCTCGGCCGCGAGCTCGCCCTCGAGCTCGGCCTTGCGCACCGCCAGCGGCCCCTCGCGCGGGCGCCGCGCGGCGCTGCTCGATCAGCCACTCGGTGCGCGCGCACGCGCCTCGGCCGCCTCGGCCTGGCGCGCGCTCGGCCTCGCGCAGCGCCCGCTCGGCGGCCGCGCGCGCCGTCTTCGGCGGCGCGCACGCGCCGCAGCGCCTGCTCGCAGGCGCCCTGCGCGGCGTGCTCGGCCTGCGGCGGCCTGCTCGGCGCTCGCGATCAGCCGGTCGCGCTCGTTGCGCCGCGCCAGCACCCGCTCGCTGCCGCCCTCGCTCGAGCTGGCGCACCTCGCCCCAGGCGCGCGAACCACACCCGCCCGCCGCGCGTCGCGGCGACGCCCGCGAAGTCCGCGGGCAGATCCTCCAGGCGCTCGACCACCCACGCGTCGGCGAGCAGCCGCGCGGCCAGCGCGAGCACGTCCGGCGGCCCGCTGAGCAGGTCGAGCAGCCGCTGCGCGCCCGGCGACCGGCGCGCGGCGCGGCTCGGCGGCGCGGCGCGCCGCTCGCCCGGCGCGGCGGCGAGCAGCGCCGTGCCGCCGTCGGGGCCGGCGCGTCGAGCAGCGCCTGCGCGCCCGGCGACGTCCTCGACGAGCGCCGCGTCCAGGCGCCCGCCGAGCGCCGCGGCGAGCGCCAGCTCGTAGCCGTCCTGCACGCGCAGCTCCTCGCTCAGCGCCGTCGGAGCGCCCGCGCTCGCCGCCGCCGACGCGCGGCGTGGCCGCGCAGGAACTGGTTGGCCGCCGCCAGCTCGGCGCCGACGCGCGCGGCCTCGCGGCGCGCCTCCTCGGCGTCGCGCTCGGCCTCGGCGAGCCGCTCGCGCGCGCTGCTCGGCCTGCGTCGTCGGCCTGCTCGCGCGCCGCGCGCGCGCCTCGACGCGCGCCTGCGCGAGCGTCTGCGCCGCGCGCTGCGCTGGCGCTCGAGCTCGCGCTCGAGCTCCGCGACCTCGCGCTCCGAGCTCCTGCTCGCGCCGCGCCTCGATCTCGGCCAGCTCGGCCTCGAGCGCCGCGATGCGCTGCTCGCCGGCGCCGCGGTCGCCTCGCTGCTCGCCGGCTGTGCCGTCCGCGCTGCTCGAGCTCGGCCAGCTCCTGCTCGCATCGCGCTCGATCCGGCGCGCGAGCGTCTGCGCGCCGGCCGCGACCTGCTCGCCGCGCAGCCCCAGCCGCTCGCGCGCCGAGCGCGCGCTCGTAGACGCGGCGCGAGAGCGCGTCGTGGCGCTCGGCGCGCTCGGCCAGCGCCCGCTCGGCCGCGCCGCGCCGCTCGATCGTCTCCTGCAGCGCGCGCCTCGATCTCGCCGCGCTCGCGCGCGCGCCTCGCGCGACCGCTGCCTCGGCCGCGCGCCAGCTCGACGCGGCGCGCGCGCAGCGGCGTCGCGCGCGAGCTCCCAGCGCGCCTCGCAGGATCTGGCGCTCCAGGCGCTCGTGCAGCTCGGCCGCTTCGGCCTGGCGCTTGAGCGGGCGCAGGCGCGTGCGCGCCTCGCGCTCGACGTCGAGCGCGCGGTCGAGGTTCTCCTGCGTGCGCTCGAGCTTCAGCTGCGCGCGGCGGCGGCGCTTGCGGTGCTTGCCGAGCCCGGCCGCCTCCTCGATCAGCAGGCGCCGGTCGCGCGGCTTGGAGGTGACGATCGCCTCGACCCGGCCCTGGGAGATGACCGAGTGGGTCTCCTTGCCGAGACCCGTGTCGGAGAGCACCTCGATCACGTCGGTCAGGCGGCAGCGCGCGCCGTTGAGCCGGTAGCCGCCCTCGCCGTTGCGGTCCAGGCGGCGCACGATCGAGATCTCGCTGAGCGGCAGATCGACCGTGCCGTCGGAGTTGTCGAGCACGATCTCCACCTCGGCCGCGCTGCGCGCCTGCACGCCGCGGCCGCCGCCGAAGATCACGTCCTGCATCGACTGGCCGCGCACCGCCAGCGGCGACTGCTCGCCCATCGCCCACAGCACCGCGTCGGTGACGTTCGACTTGCCCGAGCCGTTGGGCCCGACGACCACGCTCACGCCCGGCGCCGAAGTCCAGGCGCGTGCGGTCGGGGAACGACTTGAAGCCCTTCAGCGTGAGCGACTTCAGGCGCATGCGCGACCCCTCACGCTCGCTCGCTCGGCCAGCTGCTCGACCGCCACCCGCGCGGCCTCCTGCTCGGCGTGCTTCTTGCTGCGCCCGCTGCCGCTGCCGAGCTCGCGCGCCGTCGACGCGCGCCGACCACCGTGTAGGTGCGCTCGTGCGGCGGGCCCTCCTCGCCGGTCACCTCGTAGCTCGACCTCCGCGCCGCGCCGGGCGAGCAGCTCCTGCAGCGCCGACTTGAAGTCGACGGGGTGCTCCAGCGCCTCCTCGATCTCCGGCGCGAAGGCCTCCACGACCGCCTCGGCGGTGCGCTCGTAGCCGGCGTGCAGGTAGCAGGCGCCGATCACCGCCTCGATCACCGAGGCCAGCACGCGCTCGGTCTCCGACCAGCGCCGCCGCGCTCTCGCGCACGCCCGGCGGGCGCCGCCGCGCGCAGCCGCTCGCGGCAGCGCCAGGCGCTCGGCCACCGCCCGGCAGGAGACGCCCGAGACCGCCTGCGCGCGGATCTTCGTCAGCCGCCCGGCGCCGAAGCGCTCGGCCTCCAGGCGCGGATACAGGTGGTCGTCACCGCCAGCGCCAGCACGCTGTCGCCGAGGAACGCCAGGCGCGTGTAGGAGTCGCTGCGGCGCTCGCTCCAGGAGGCGTGCGTGAAGACCTGGCGCGCGAGATCCTCGGGCAGCTCCTCGAGCAGCTCGGCGAGCAGCATCATCGCCCCGCATCGGCGGCTCCCGTCGATGGGCGAGCACGAAGTCCACGGCCTGCCCGACCGTGAGGATCTGCGCCGCCTGCTCGTCGGACATGCGTCACGCCGTAGGTGTCCTCGAGCTCCTGCACGAGCGTGTACAGGTCCAGCGAGTCGGCCTCGAGATCCTCCTTGAAGCGCGTCTCCTCGCCGATCGCGCCGGGTCGACGTCGAGCTCGTCCGCGAGGTGGTCGCGGATCAGCTCGAACACCTGCTCGCGGGCGTGCGATCGCTCATGCGCTGCGGCAGGCTAGCGTCCGGCGCGGACACGCGGCGAGCGCCTGCAGCGCGCCCGGCCTGCTCGAGCGCGCGCGTGGGTCTGCGCCGACGATGTCCTCGCGCGCGCCGCGCTCGGCGCGCAGGATCGCCTGCGCGAAGCCGCGCGCGCGTGAAGCGCCCGTGCGGCACGACCCCGAGCCGGCGCAGCCCGAGCAGGTAGGCGCCGCCGCTGGCCTCGGGGTCGATCTCCTCGCGGAAGCCCGCCGAGCGCGCCGCGCAGCAGCAGCCCGCCGAGCTTCGCGCGCGCAGCGAGGACATCGCGGCGTCGCGGATCGCGCCGAGCATCGTCTGCGAGACGCCCTCCATCAGCTTCAGCGCGATGTTGCCGGTGAAGCCGTCGGTGACGATCACGTCGGCGCGCCCGCCGACGACGTCGCCGCCCTCGACGTTGCCGACGAACTCGAAGGCCGCCGAGCCGGCGCCGGCGCGCTCGCGCAGCTCGGCGTGGGCCTCGAGCACCAGCGCGCTGCCGCGCCCGGCCTCCTCGCCGTTGGAGAGCAGCCCCACGCGCGGGCGCGCGCACGCCGAGCACGGTGCGCGCGAGCGCGGCGCCCATGAACGCGAACTGCACGAGGTGCTCGCGCCGCGCCTCGGCGTTGGCGCCGACGTCGAGCAGCGTCACCGGGATGCCGGGGACCGGCAGCGGCAGCGCGAGCGCCGGGCGGTAGATGCCGCGCGCGCGCTTGATGTTGAAGATGCCCGGCCGCGAGCGCCGCGCCGGTGCCGCCGGCGCAGACGAGCGCCTGCGCGCGGCCCTCGGCGACGGCGCGTGCGGCCTGCACGATCGAGGCCTCGGGCGTCGTGCGCGCGGCCGCTGCACGGGGTCGGCGCGCCTTGGCGATCGAGACCGGCGCGTCGATCGACCTCGACGCCCGGCGGGCAGCTCGCCGAGCTCGCGCGGCGGGCCGAACAGCAGCACGCGCGCGCCCGCGCGCGGCGGCCAGCGCCGCGCCGGCCGCGACCTCGGCCGGGCCCGAGGTCGGCGCCGTTGCAGTCGACCGCGACCACCGGCTGGCTGCGCGTCGCCGCGCGCCGTCCGGCGAGAGCGAGGACCGCGGCCTCGCGCGTCACTGCGGGCTAGTCGTGGTCGTGGTCGTCGTGCTCGTGCGCGCCGCTGCGTCACGATCTCGCGGCCCGCGTAGGTGCCGCACACCGGGCAGACCCGGTGCGGGCCGGCGCGGGCTGTGGCACTGCGGGCACGCGTTCAGCGCGGGCGTGCCGATCTTGTGCTGGGCGCGGCGCTTGGCGGTGCGGCTGTGCGACTGCTTTTTCTTGGGGACGGCCATCGGGCCAGAAGGCTACCAGCCCGCCGCGCTCGCTACTCGAGCTTCAGCTCGCGCAGCTTCGCCCAGCGCGGGTCCGGCGCGCTGCTCGTGGTGGTGCTCGGGACCGGCCTCGTTGAGGTCCGCGGCGCAGACCGGGCACAGCCCCGCGCAGTCCTCGCGGCAGAGCACCTTCGCCGGCACCGCGAGCGCGAACGCGTCGCGCGCCCAGGCCGCCAGGTCGAGCGTCTCGTCGTGCACGTAGGGGCTGTCGAGCTCCTCGCCGCCGCCCGGGCGGTCGACCTCGCGCGCGTCCACCTCGACCGCGCGGCGCGGCCGGCTTCAGGCAGCGCATGCAGGGCCCGGCGAGCGCCGCGGTGAAGCGCAGACGCAGCGCGTAGCCGCCGCCGGTCATGCGCGAGACGTCGAGCTCGACCGGCACGCGGCGCGGGCTCGGCCGCGTAGCGCTCGCCGCCGAGCATCAGCGGCTCGATCGGCACCTCGAGCTCAAGCCGCCGGCCCTCGCCGCGCGCTGAGGCGCAGGCCGGCGAGATCGAACTCGTGGGTCGCTCGGAGCCATGCCTTCCAGGCTAGCGAGCGCGCGCCTGCGCTCGCGAGGCGTCGCCGTCGCTGGCGAGCTCGCGCTTGAGGACCTTGCCGGTCGCGTTGCGCGGCAGCTCCTCGAGGAAGACCACCTCGCGCGGCACCTTGAAGCGGGCGAGGTTCTGCTTGACGTAGTCCTTGCACGGCGTCCTCGCGTCAGCTCGGCGCCGTCGCGCGGCACGACGAACGCCTTCAGGCGCTGGCCGAACTCCTCGTCGGGCACGCCGACCACGGCGGCCTCCTCGATCTCCGCGTGGTCGGCGAGCAGGTCCTCGACCTCGCGCGGGAACACGTTCTCGCCGCCGCTGACGATCATTTCGTCGTCGCGGCCGTCCACGAACAGGCGCCCGCCGGCGTCGAGGTGCCCGACGTCGCCGGTGCTCATCAGCCCGCGCACGATCTCCTTGCCGCCGCCGCCGGTGTAGCCCTCGAACATCATCTCGTTGGCCGACGAAGATGCGCCCGCGTCTGCCCCGTGCGGCACCTCGCGGCCGTCGCTCGTCGAGCAGCTTCACGACCGTGCCCATCGGCGGCGCGCCCGGCGGTGCCCGGCGCGGCGCGCAGGTCCGCCGGGCGTGGCGATCGTCGCCCACGCCACCTCGGTCGAGCCGTAGAGGTTGTAGAGCACGTCGCCGAAGGCGTCCATCGCGCGCGTGGCCAGCTCGCCGGGCAGCGCCGAGCCGCTGAGGGCGATGACCCGCAGCGCAGCTCAGGTCGTAGCGGGCGATCGTCTCGGCTCGCCGAGCTCGAGGATCCGCTGCAGCATCACCGGCACGAGCGCGAGCGCGCGTGGCGCGGTGCTGGGCGACGGCCCGCAGCGTCTCCTCGGGGTCGAAGCTGCGCCGCAGCACGAGCGTCGAGGCGAGCGGCAGCGCGAGCGTGAAGTGGGCGAAGCCCCAGGAGTGGAACATCGGCGCGGCGATCATCGTCGTCTCGCGCGCCCGCAGCGGGATCTTCGAGAACAGCGCCGCGGCCGGCTCGAGCGAGTCGGGCTGCTTGCGCGCGGCGCCCTTCGGGCGTGCCGGTCGTGCCCGAGGTGAGGATCACCACGCGGCCCTGCTCGGCCGGCGGCTGCGAGGTCGGACGTCGTCGCCGCGCGCGATCAGCTCCTCGAGCCGCGGGTCATCGCCGCGGCCTCGGCGCCGTCGGCTCGCTCCAGGCGACGAAGCGCTTGCGCTCCGCGGCGCCCTCGCGCGACCAGCCCGGCGAACTCCTCGTCGTAGATCACCGCCACCGGGTCCTCGCGCGCGAGCACGTCGGCGATCTGCGGGCCGGCGAAGGCGGTGTTCAGGTACAGCGCGCTCGGCGCCGAGCTTCGAGCAGGCGACCGTCGCCTCGATGAAGCCGCGGTGGTTGCGGCACATGATCGCCACGCCGTCGCCTTCGCGCGACGCCGGCCGCGCGCGAGCTCGCGGGCGAGCGCGTTGGTGCGCCGGTGCACCTCCTCGAAGGTGAGCGTGCCGCGCTCGTCGACGATCGCGACGCGGTCGGGGTAGCGGGCCGCCGCGCCCGTGTAGGCGGCCGCCGGGCGTCGGCCCCCAGCGGCGCAGCGCGCGCCAGCGAGCGCACCGCCCGGTCGGGGCGCGTCGGCGCGAGCATGCCCGTGTCGAGCAGCGTCCTGCGCGACCTGCAGCCGCTGTGTCGACGTGCGCGCGGTCAGATCCACGGACGCTGACCGCTACCCCGCAGCGGCGCGCGCGCCGTGCCGGGCGCGGCGGGCGGCGCGCGTCTAGCCGACCTCGGCCGGCTCGTCCTTGCCCTGCAGGCGCTCGCGGCCGCGCTGCACGGCGGCGATGAACTTCGAGAGGTTGACCTCGAGCGTGTTGAGGATCTCGTCGGCGTAGTCCTCGGCGCCGAGCCGGATCTCGCGCTCGCGGGCGCGGGCGTCCTCGACGATGTCCTCGGCGGCGCGCTCGGCCTGCTTGGTGACCTCCTCCTCGCCGACCAGGCGCTCCTGGCGCTCGCGCGCCTCCTTGATGATCCGCTCGGCCTCCTTCTTGGCCTCGGCGAGCATCTCCTGGCGCTCCTTGACGATCCAGCGCGCCTGCTTGATCTCCTCGGGGATCGTCGCGCGCATCTGGTCGAGGATGTCGTAGATCTCCTCCTTGTCGACGCGCACCTGAGTCGGTCAGCGGGATCGGTCTTGGCGTTGTGCACCAGGTCGTCGAGCTTGTCTATGAGTACGAGGACATCCATCTAGTTCGGTCACCTCCGCGGGCTCCGGCCCGCGTATCGCATGTCATTTCGTCAGCGTCTCAGCTCTTCCTGCAAGCGCCGCGCCACCTCGTCGGGCACGAGATCGTCGATCCTGCCCGCCGAACGTGGCCAGCTCCTTGACGCCGCTGGATGAGAGGAAACTGTACTGCGGGCTGGCCATCAGGTAGACGGACTCGATCTCCGGGTCCTGCCGGCGGTTGAGCTGGTTCATCTCCAGCTCGTACTCGAAGTCGGAGATCGCGCGCAGCCCCTTGACGATCGCCTTGGCGCCGACGCTGCGCGCGAAGTCGACCACCAGCGTCGAGAACGGCTCGACGCGGACGTCCGTCCAGGTCGGCGAGCGCGCGCTCGATGAAGCCGACCCGCTCCTCGATCCCGAACAGCGCGCTGCTCTTGCGCACCGAGCGGTTGACGACCGCCACCACGACCTCGTCGTAGAGGTCCGCGGCGCGGCGGATCACGTCGAGGTGCCCGTTGGTGACCGGGTCGTAGGTGCCCGGGCAGACGGCGATCGCTGTTGTCGGATCGGGTCATGGGTGGCGGTGGATTGTGATCGAAGTGTCGCCGTAGCGGCTGTTGCCGCTCGACCGCCAGCTCGAGCTCGAGCGGCGCGCGCCGGTCGCTCTCGATCGACGACGCGCGCGCCGGGCGCCAGCAGCGCCGGCAGAGCTCGCCGCGAGCTCCGCGCCCAGCTCGCGCGCCTGTCCGTAGGGAGGGTCGATGAACACCAGATCGTATGTCTCTTCGCGCTCGCGTGCGCTCCGCAGCGCCGCGAGCGCGTCCGCGCGGCGCACCTCGGCGCGCTCGCGCGTCGAGCCCGAGCGCCGCCAGTTCTCGCCGCAGGACGCCGCGCAGCGCGGCGCGTCGCGCTCGACGAACACCGCCCTGCGCGGCGCCCCGCGAGAGCGCCTCGATCCCGAGCGCGCCGGTGCCGGCGAACAGGTCGAGCACGCGCGCGCCCTCGACGTCGCCGAGCATCGAGAACAGCGCCTCGCGCACGCGGTCGGAGGTCGGGCCCGTGGTCCTGCCCCGGCGGGGCCTTCAGGCGCCTGCCCGCCGAGGCGTCCCGGCGATCACCCGCATCGCGGCACGCGTAGCGGCCGGCGACGCTCAGCCGGGGATCGGCTCGCGCGCCTCGCCGCCGAGCGCGCTCGAGCTCACTGCCGAGCAGCGCGTGCTCGGGCGCGCGCAGCTCCGGGTCGCGCGGCGACGATCGCCTCGGCGCGCGCGCGCGGGCCAGCTCGAGCAGCTCGCGCGTCCTCGGGCAGGCGCGCGATCGCGAAGCTGCCCGAGCCCGGACTGGCGCGTGCCCGACCAGCTCGCCCTCGCTGCGCAGCTCGCAGGTCGATCTCGGCCAGGCGGAAGCCGTCGGCGTGCTCGGCCAGCGCCCGCAGGCGCGCGCGAGCGCCGCGGCCCCGGCGGGCCCAGCAGGAAGCAGCATCGAGCGGTGCTCGCCGCGCCCGACCCGGCCGCGCAGCTGGTGCAGCTGGGAGATCCCGAAGCGCTCGGCGTTCTCGATCAGCATCACGGTCGCGTTGGGCACGTCGATGCCCGACCTCGATCACGGTCGTCGCGACCAGCACCTCGGCCTCGCCCGGAGGCGAACGCCGCCATCGCCTCCTGCTTCTCGCGCGGGCGCATGCCGCCGTGCAGCAGCGCGAGCTCGTAGCCCGCCAGCTCCCCGTCGCGAAGCCGCTCGAGCTCGGCCGTGGCGGCGCGCAGCTCGACCTGCGCCGCCGCCGGCCACGGCGCCGATCTCGCCCGCCGCGGAGTCCTCGGCCTCCTCGATCAGCGGGCAGACGACGTAGGCCTGGCGCCCGCGTCGCAGCTCTCCGCGCAGCTGCTCGTAGGCCGCCGCGCGCTCCGCCTCGCCGCCGACCAGCGCGTGTGCGATCGGCTGGCGCCCGCGCGGCAGCTCGCGCAGCGTGCTCGTGTCGAGGTCGCCGTAGCGCGCCAGCGCGAGCGTGCGCGGGATCGGCGTGGCGGTCATGTGCAGCGTGTGCGGCGGGCTGTGCGCCGGCTGCTGCTCGCCGAGCGCCGCGCGCTGGCGCACGCCGAAGCGGTGCTGCTCGTCGATCACCGCGACCGCGAGCGCAGCGAAAGCGCACGTCGGGCTCGATCAGCGCGTGCGTGCCGACGACCAGCGAGAGCTCGCCGCTGGCGAGCTTGCCGAGCGATGTCGCGCGCGCCGCGCGCGCGGGCGTCGAGCCGGTCAGCAGCGCCGCGCGTCACCGGCTCGGCGCCGAGCAGCCGCTGGATCGTCGCGAAGTGCTGCTCGGCGAGCGTCTCGGTCGGGCGCCATCAGCGCCGCCTGGCGGCCGTGCTCGACGGCGCGCAGCATCGCGTACAGCGCGACCACCGTCTTGCCGCTGCCGACCTCCCCCATCAGCAGCCGCTGCATCGGCGCGCGCTGCTGCCAGGTCCGCGTCGATCTCCGCGATCGCGCGCCGCTGATCGCCGGTGAGCGCGAACGGCAGCGCCTGCTGCGAGCCAGCGCTCGGTCAGCGTCGGCGGCTCGTCGAGCAGCGTCGGCGCGCCGCGTGCGCGCTGCGCCGCTGGCGCGGCGGCGCAGGAACAGCAGCTGCGTGAGCAGCAGCTCCTCGAAGGCCAGCCGCCGCGCGCCGCGCTCGAGCTCGCTCGGCGTCGCGCGGGAAGTGCATCGCGGCGAGCGCGCTCGCGCGGTCGGGCAGGCCGCTCGCGCGACGCGCGTGGCGCGCCGGCAGCGGCTCGAGCGACGTCGCCAGAGCGCCGCGCGCGCCCCTGCACGAGCGTGAGGATCTGGGTCGAGCTGACGCCCTCGGTGGCCGGATAGTGGGCGACCGCGCCGCTCGGCGGCGCCGCTCCGCCGGCCGCCTCGCCGACTGGCGCCGCTCGGCGCGGAGCGTGGTGGGAGACGCCGAAGCCGCCGCGGCCGTCGGCCTTGCCGTGCAGCAGCAGGCGCGTGCCGGGCGGGTAGCGCTCGACGCAGCCAGGGCTGGTTGAAGAACGTCGCGCGCATCGTGCCGCTGGCGTCGAAGACGGTCGCCTCGACCAGCGGGCGCATGCCGCGGCGGCGCACCGGGCGCGCGGCGATCGGCGCACCTCGACCGCCACGGTCGCCTGCTCGCCCGGCGCGCAGCGCCGCCACCGTGCGCGCCTCGCGGCTGTCGCTCGGCAGGTGCTCGAGCAGGTCGCCGACGGTGTCCAGCCCGAGCGCGCGCAGCCCGGCCGCCATGCGTCTTGCCGCGGCAGCTCGCAGCGGCGCGCGCAGGCGCGAGGGTCGCGGCCAGCGCACCGGGCGCCTGCAGCAGCTCCTCGCGGCTCAGCGCCTCGCGTCGAGGCGAACGCGCGCACGCGAGCGGCCGGATTCGTGCGCCCGCGCCGGCGACTGCGCGCTCCGGCAGTGTCGGTGCGTGCTCGCCGGCATCGCGCGCCCATCATGATCGCGCTGGCGGTCGTCACACGGACCGATGCGCGCCAGCGCCTTTACTCGGCGGCGAGCAGCCACCAGTAGGCCGGCTGGCCGCCGTGGCGCAGCTCGAGCTCGATCGTCGCCGTCGACCATCCCGCTCGAGCTCGCCGAGCGCCGAGCGGCGCCTCCTCGCCCGCGAGCACGCTGATCAGCTCGGGCGCCTCCGCCGTCGTCGCCGCCGGCCGCGAGCGCGCCGAGCACCGCCTCGCAGCGTCGCGCGCGGCTCGCCCCAGGCGAGCACCTCGTCCTCGACGAAGCCGACCGCCTCGCCGCGCTCGAAGCGCCCCTGCGCGTCGTCGCGCGCGGCCGGCGCGACCGCGCCGGTGCGCACGCGCGCGAGCGCCTCGCTCGATCGCCTGCGCGTTCTCCTCCACGGAGCGCTCGGGCGCGAGCGCGACCGCGGCCGCGAGCCCGGCCTGCTGGCTGGTCGTCGGCGCCACGAGCACCTGCTTGTCCGACAGCCGCGCGGCGTGCTCGGCGGCCATGATCACGTTGGCGCTGTTCGGCAGCACGCACGACCTCCTCGGCCGGGCACCTCGTGGATCGCCGGCGAGCAGGTCGTAGGTGGAGGGGTTCAGCGTCGGGCCGCCGTCGATCGTGTGCACGCCGAGCTCGTGGAACATCTCGCGCAGGCCCTCGCCGCTGACGACCGCGACCGCGCCGCAGCGCAGCGTCCCGGCGAGGCGCAGGGGCGCCCGCGAGGCCCGCCCGCGGAGCCCGTGCTGGCCACAGCGCCGCCGGCGCTCGCCGCCGCGAGCTCCGCGGCCACGCCCAGCCGCGTCTCGCGCTCGGCCACCTGCGCGCGCATGTCGGCGACGTCGAGGCGCGAGACCTCGCCCGCGCCGTCGAACACGGCCGTCGCGCGCTCGGGCTCGTCGGTGTGCAGGTGCACCTTCAGCGTGCTCTCGTCGCCGACCACGAGCACCGAGTCGCCGAGCTGCTCGAGCGGCTCGATGAAGCGCGCCGGCGCTGCAGCGCCGCTGCCGGTGACCGCGAAGTTCGTGCAGAAGCGGTAGGTGCCCGAGCTGTGCTGGGGGTGGGTGATGCGCGCCGGCGCGTGGTGGTCGAGCGGCGGCGGGTCTTCGCCGCGCAGCGCCGCCACGACGCCGGCGAAGATGATCGTCAGCCCGTAGCCGCCGGCGTCGACGACGCCCGCGTCGCGCAGCGCCGCGAGCAGCTCCGGGCCCGCGCTTGACCGAGTCCTGGCCGGCGTGCGACCGCGCGCTCGAGCGCCGCGGCGATCGCGCTGGTCCTGCGCGCTGCGGCTCGGTCGCCGGGCCCAGGCGCGGGTTCTCGGCGGTGTGGGCCACGTCGGTGACGATCTGGTGCGCCATCTCGCGCGCGACGGTCAGGATCGTGCCCTCGGCCGGCTCGCGCACCGAGGCGTAGGCGCGGTCGGCGGCGTTGGCCAGCGCCGCGCCGATCAGCGTCGCGTCGATCAGCTGGCCGGGGCGGCTGACGAGCTCCTCGGCGGCGCCGCGGATCAGCTGCGAGAGGATCACGCCCGGAGTTGCCGCGCGCGCCGAGCAGGGCCGCGCGCGCGACCGACTGGACGATCTCCTCGCGGCCGATCTCGTCGATCGTGCGGCTGCTCGTCGCCGCCCTGCAGGCGGTCGAGCTCGTCGAGCACGGCGCGCAGCGTCAGCGCCATGTTGTCGCCCGTGTCGCCGTCGGCGACCGGGAACACGTTGAGGTCGTTGACCTCCTGGCGGCGCGATTCCAGATGCGCGAGCGCCCCGGCGACGGCGGCCCGGAAGCGGACCAGGTTGGTGTCGGTCACGGCGACACCTCTATCAGCTTCGCGCGGCCAGCACGCGCTGCGCTGGGCAGATGGACGGGGAGCTTCGCTACGACTCTTGAGTCGCGCCGTACGGCGCGCGCTCGACTTCAGAGCGCCTTGGTGACCTTGCCGGCTTTCAGGCAGCGGGTGCAGACGTACACGCGCCGCGGCGCCTTGCCCACGAGGATCCTCACCTTCTGCAGGTTCGGGTCGAAGCGCCGCTTGGTCGCGACCATCGAGTGGCTGCGGCTGTGGCCGAACGCCGGACCCTTCCCGCAGCTGTGACATACCTTGGCCATCGCGCGCCAGTCTAGCCGCTCGCGAGCTCCGCCGCGCAGCGCCGCCATCCGCATGCACCGCCTCGGCGGCGTGGCGCCCTGGTCGCGCTTGCCGCCGCCGGAGCGCGCGAGCGCCTGCTCCATCGTCTCGCAGGTGAGCACGCCGAACGCGCACGGCACGCCCGTGTCGAGCTGCACGCGCATGATCCCCGCGGCGGCCTCCGCGCAGACGAAGTCGTAGTGGTCGGTCTCGCCGCGGATCACCGCGCCGAGGCAGGCCACGCCGGCGAAGCGCCCGCTGCGCGGCGGCGTAGCTGGCCGCCAGCGGCAGCTCGAAGGCGCCGGGGACGTCGAACACCTCGACGTCGCTCGTGGCCGGCCTCGGCGAAGGCCGCGCGCGCGCCCGCGATCGAGCCGCTCGGCGAGATCCTCGTAGAAGCGCGCCGACCGCGATCGCGAAGCCGCTCGCTCACTTCGCGCTCAGCGCTCCGCGACTCGCTTGCGCTCGTGCACGCAGGAGCTCCTCGTCGAGGTTCAGGCCCTGGTGGTGCAGCGTGTGCCCCATCCGCTGGGCCTTGGTGCGCAGGTAGGCCTCGTTGTGCTCGTTGGGGGCGTGCTCGATCGGGATCTGGCCGCTGACCGACAGCCCGTAGCCCTCGAGGCCGCGGATCTTCTTGGGGTTGTTGGTGAGGATCCGGATCGAGCCGAGGCCGAGGTCGACGAGGATCTGGGCGCCGATGCCGTAGTCGCGCAGGTCGGCCGGGCAGGCCGAGGCGCTCGTTGGCTTCGACCGTGTCGAGGCCGTCCTCCTGCAGGCGGTAGGCGCGCAGCTTGTTGAGCAGGCCGATCCCGCGCCCCTCCTGGGAGAGGTAGAGCAGCACGCCCTCGCCCTCGCGCTCGATCATCGACAGCGCCGATTCGAGCTGCTCGCCGCAGTCGCAGCGCAGCGAGTGGAAGACGTCGCCGGTGAGGCACTCCGAGTGCACCCGCACGAGCACGTCCGGGCTGCCCGGCGACCTCGCCCTTGACGAGCGCGACGTGGTGCTTGTCGTCGACCAGCGAGCGGTAGCCGACCGCCTCGAAGTCGCCGAAGGTGGTCGGCAGCCGCGTCGCGACGACGCGTTCGACGAGCTTGTCGTGGCGGCGGCGGTAGGCGATCAGGTCGGCGACCGTGATCATGCTCAGCCCGTGGCGGGCGCAGTACTCGACCAGTTCGGGCACGCGCGCCATCGTGCCGTCGTCGTTCATCACCTCGCAGATCACGCCGGCCGGGTTCAGGCCCGCCAGGCGCGCGAGGTCGACCGCCGCCTCGGTCTGCCCGGCGCGCTCGAGCACGCCGCCGGCGCGGCTCTTGAGCGGGAACACGTGGCCGGGCTGGACGAGGTCGCGGGGGCGGCTCTCGGGGTCGATCGCGACCTGGATCGTGTGCGCGCGGTCGTGCGCGGAGATCCCGGTGGTGACGCCCTCGCGCGCCTCGATCGAGACCGTGAAGGGCGTTTCGAAGGACGACTCGTTCTTGGCCGCCATCAGGTCGAGGCCGAGCTCGTCGCAGCGCTCGGGGGTCAGCGACAGGCAGATCAGCCCGCGCCCCTCCTTGGCCATGAAGTTGATCGCCTCGGGCGTGGCGAACTGCGCGGCCAGCGTCAGGTCGCCCTCGTTCTCGCGGTCCTCGTCGTCGCAGACGACGACCATCTTGCCCTGGCGGATGTCCTCGATCGCCTGCTCGATCGTCGCGAACGGCGTCGTCGTGCGGAGAGCCGCTCATGCCGGCACCTCCAGCAGTCGCTCGACGTGCTTGGCGAGGATGTCGACCTCGATGTTGACGCGTCGCCCGCGCCGAGCCGCGCCGAGCGTTGGTGCGCTCGAGCGTCTCGGGGATCAGCGAGACCGCGAAGCCGTCGTCGCGCAGCGCGCTGACGGTGAGGCTGACGCCGTCGACGCGCCACCGAGCCCTTCTCGACCAGGTAGCGGCGCAGGCTCGGGCTCGACGCTCGATCTCGAGCACGCGCGAGAAGCCCTCCTCGCGCACGCGCGCGCACGGTGCCGGTGCCGTCGACGTGGCCCTGCACGACGTGCCCGCCGAGCCGGTCGCTCGGCGCGCAGCGCGAGCTCGAGGTTCACGCGCGCGCCGGGCTCGAGCGCCGCCGAGCGAGGAGCGCTCGAGCGTCTCGGGCATCGCCTGCGCGCGAAGCTCGCCGCCGCTCGACCTCGGTCGCGGTCAGGCAGACGCCGTTGACGGCGATCGAGTCGCCCTCGCCGCAGCTCGCCGGCGAGCGCGGTCGCGATCGCGCAGCGTGGCGCCCTGCTCGTCGCGCTCGATGCGCGCTCGACGCTGCCGAGGTCGCGCGATCAGGCCCGTGAACATCGCGCCTCGCGCCTCTGCCGCTCACCACTCGCGCAGGCGCGCGGAGATCAGCAGGTCCTCGCCGACGCTCTCGCAGTCGATCGTCAGCGGCGCGCAGCGCCTCGGAGATGCGCTCCACGCCTTCGCCCTCGAGCGGGTCGCGGGCGGCGCTGCCGCCGAGCAGCAGCGGCGCGAGGAACAGGCGCATTTCGTCGATCTCGCCGGCGTCGAGGAACGCGCCCGCGAGGTGCGGGCCGCCCTCGAGCAGCACCGAGCTGACGCCCAGCGCGCCGAGCTGGTCGAGCGCCGAGCGCACGCGCGCCGGCTCGTTCTCGCCGGTCGCCACGAGCACCTGCGCGCCGGCCGCTTCCAGCGCGTCGGTCTCGGCGCGGGCCGCGGCGCGCGAGACGACCACGGTCAGCGGCATCTCCGCGGCGGCGGCCACCAGCTGCGAGTCGGGCGGCAGCCGCGCGAGCGAGTCGAACACGACCCGGCGCGGCTGGATCGCCGGGCTCGGCCGCGCAGGCCGTCGGGCCGCGCGGTCAGCTGCGGATCGTCGGCCAGCGCGGTGCCGATGCCGACGACGACGGCGTCGACCGAGGCGCGCCAGCGGTGCGCCGAGCTCGCGGCTCTCCTCGCCGCTGATCCACTTCGAGTCGCCCGCTGCGCGTGGCGACCTTGCCGTCGAGCGTCATCGCCGACTTGAACAGCACCCACGGGCCGCCCGACGCGGGCGTGCTTGCGGAAGGCCTGGTTGAGCAGCCGCGCGCGCGCCGCCAGCTCGCCGTCGGCGAGCACCACCTCGACGCCCTCGTCGCGCAGGATCCCGAGGCCGCGCCCGGAGGCCTTCTCGGTCGGGTCGTCGGAGGCGACCACGACGCGGCGGATCCCGGCCTGCAGGATCGCGTCGGTGCAGGGCGGCGTCTTGCCCTCGTGGCAGCAGGGCTCGAGCGAGACGTACAGCGTCGCGCCCGTCGAGGTCCGCCATGCCGCAGGCCTCGATCGCGTTGACCTCGGCGTGCGCGCCGCCGTATTCCTGGTGCCAGCCCTCGCCGAGGACCTCGCCGTCGCGGGCGACCACCGCGCCGACGACCGGGTTGGGCTTGACCGCCCCGCGCCCCTGCGCGGCGAGCTCGATCGGCGCGCGCGAGATGCAGCTTGTCGGTGTCGGTGCAGCTCGGCATCTGCCAGCCAGGATAACCCTGCGCGCCCTGCGGCCCGGGCCGGGTTCACGCGGCCCTGCGCAGCGTCAGGCAACGCAGCGGCCGCCGTGCAGGCGGTAGACGTCATCGCCGGCCCGGGGCGCGGTAGGCGAGCGGGTAGTAGTCGAAGCTCCAGTCGAAGTTGAACGCGACCGGGCCCGCGCCGGGCGCGTAGGGCGAGGCGCGGTAGACGACTTCGCCCTGCTCGGCGAGCGCGCGGTAGTAGGCGATCGCCAGCGGCACCGCGCCGCGGGTCGGCCAGCGCGCGCCCCGACTGGGTCGAGCCGCTCACGCACCCAGCAGTAGCCGCTGCGCTCGTAGTAGCCGATCAGCGCCGGGGCGAGCGTGCGCACGTAGTTCTCGATCGCGATCTGCGTGCGGTGACGTCGGCGTCGAAGCGCCCCGTCGGCGCGATGATACGCGAACCAGCGAGGGGTACTTGTACCAGCGGTAGCGGTGCGGACAGCCGCGGGGGCCCCTGGCGCGTTCGCTGCGCCCACTCGTCCGGCGAGACCGGCTCGACGACGATCTTCGCGCCGCGCGGGATGTGCGCGACCATCCAGTCGCGCGTCAGGTTGCGGGTGTCGGCGCGCGAGAGCACGAGGCCGGAGTGGACGCTGTAGACGAGGCCCTGGGCGAGCAGCAGCACGACGACGCACGCAGCCGCCGGCGCCGGCAGCGCCGACGCGGGCGCGCGCGCCGGCTCGCGCGGCCGCGCGAGCGCGCCGGCCGAGCGCACCAGCCGCGCGCAGTAAGCGCCGCGAGCAGGCACAGGATCGGGAAGATCGGCATCAGCCAGCGCCCGAAGTAGCGGCCCTGCAGTGCCCATGAAGGCGAGGAACAGCGAGCGGCGCCGGCACGAGCATCCAGCCGAGGCGGCCGCTCGCGCGCGCCAGATCGCAAGCGCGCCGCCGAGCGCGGCCAGCGCCGGCACCCAGCCGAGCCCCCAGGTCAGCGACCACAGGTAGTAGAGCGAGGCCGCCCTCGCTTGGGCGCGCCGAGCTTGCCCTGCGCTTCGGCCGAGAGCGTGGACTGGTGCACCAGTTCGGGTGGAAGCGCGTGTAGTCGAGCAGCGCGTAGGGGTTCGCGATCAGGAACGCGGCGAGCGCGCAGGCCGCCGGCGAGCGCGAGGCCGCCGAGCACGCGCCGGCTGCGCGCCCTGCGCGGCCGTCGTCGAAGTGCGGCTGCGGCGGCCGCGGCGAGCAGGGCAGCACGACGATCCCGGCCGTGTACTTGGTCGCGCAGGCGAGCCCGAGCCCGACGCCGGCGAGCAGGTAGTCGCGCAGCGCGGCCGTTGCGCAGCACGCCGGCGCGTGCCGAGCAGCGACAGCGTCAGCGGCGCGAGCGTGGGCACGTCGTTGAGCGCGAGGTGCGCGTAGAAGACCGGCAGGAAGGCGACCGCCTCGATCGCCGCCGCGAGCAGCCCGACCGCCGCGGCCGAACAGCCGCGCGCCGGCGAGGTAGAGCAGCCACAGCGCGAGCGTGCCGAGCAGCGCCGCGGCGACCCGCGCGAGCGTGTAGAGCTCCTGCGGGATGCTGCGCGAAGGCGCGCACGACGCCGTCGCCGCCGCCGTAGCAGAGCGCGAAGAGGTAGTGCAGCAGGTAGGTGAAGGCCGGCGGGTTGGCGAAGTAGTGCGGGTTCAGCGTCCCTTCGCCGAACATCTCGCACGGCGTGCGGCACGAAGTGGTCGCCCTCGTCGATGTTGTAGACGAACGGCAGCCCCTGGCGCACCCCCCACAGCCGCAGCGCCGAGAGCCCACGCAGCGCCAGCCAGCGCGAGCCCCGGCCAGCGCCCAGCGCCGCGCGCCGCGCGCCGGCGAGCGTCGGCGCTCGAGCGGCGCCTCAGCAGTTGGCATAGACCGCGTAGTAGCGGCTCGTGTAGATGCGCCTGAAGCCCCGGCAGCGGGACCTGGTCGCGCGGGTCGTCGCCGACGTCGACGATCGCCTCGAAGAACACCGCGCTGCCGAGCGGGTAGACCGCGACGCTGCCCGCTGCGATGCGCTTCTCGAGCGCGTGCGACGCCGCTTGGCGACGTCGGCGCGCGCCTGGCTGCGGGCGACGATGTCGTGCTGGCCGACGCTGTCGAGGATCCAGCGGGCGTCGGGGATCAGCTTGTTGTTCGGGCAGCGAGAGCAGCGGGCAGCGGCGCAGCTGCGCGCTTCACCGGCGGCGCGGCGAGCGCCGCGGCGAGGCCCTCGTGGAATTCCTCGTGGTAGGCGAGCGTGGTGCGCAGGCTCGTGAGGCTCAGCGTCGTCGCGGCCGAGGCGGCGCCGTAGGCGACCAGCACGGCCGCGCCGGCGATCCAGACGCGGCGCAGCCACGAGCCGGGCTCGCAGCATCGACCAGCCGCCGATGCAGACCGCGCAGAACAGCAGCAGCACGGTCGCCGCGCCCAGCAGGTAGCGGTCGATCACCGACGCCCCGGCGGCGCCCTCGGCGAGGAACACGAACGAGCAGCAGCACGAGCGCCGCGAGCGGCACGAGCACCCGCCGCGGCGCCATCCAGACCGCGAGCGGCATGCCCGATCAGCGCGCCGAGCATCACCGGGAGCTTGTCGATCCGTTCGGTGAAGGTCCACAGCGAGGCCGACCACGCTCGAGAAGCCCTGCGTGCGTTCGAGTTCCTGCGCGAGCCCCGCGGTGGCGGTCAGCGAGTACAGCGGGTTGCCGGTCACGATCGCGTCGAGCGCGACCCAGATCAGCGGCGCGCGAGCGCGGCGAGCGCGAGGTACCGCCGCAGCGCGGCGTGCGGCTGCTCCGCCCGCCGACGCAGCACCACAGCCAGTAGACGCCGCTCAGCACCCAGGCGTCGGGGCGCAGCAGCCCGGCGGCGGCGAGCAGCAGCGAACACCGGCGCGCCGCGCCGCGGCGCTGTTCGACCTCGAGCGCGATCGCCCACACGATCAGCGCGAGGTAGGAGATGTCGAGATAGCCCTGCGCGGCGAGGTTCTCGACGAAGAAGCGGCTGAGCAGCAGCAGCGCGGCGATCAGCCCGACGACGGGGCCGAAGCACAGCCGCCCGAGCCGGTAGATGCCCGCCACGGCGGCCACGAACGAGGCGATCGAGCCGAGCACCATCAGGCGCGCGCCGCCCTGGCCGAAGATCGAGCAGAACATCCCGAAGGCGATCGCCAGCGGGTGCTCGGTCGGCCCGCGGTAGACGCGGAAGTCGGGCAGGTGCAGGTGCAGCAGGTCGCGGCCCCACAGCAGCGCGTAGAAGGAGTCGTAGGTCGGATAGGTCGGGAAGGCGAAGTAGCCGACCAGCGCGCCGACGCACATCGCCGCGAAAGCCGATCGCGCGCCCAGGTCGAGACGGGCACGGCACGCAGCCGCGCCAGCCGGGTCGAGCCCGGGCTCAGCCGGGTGAGCGTCGCGCTTTCCATCTAGCCTTGGCGGTCTTGGACCCGCTCGCCCCGGAACCGGCACCGGGCGTTTCGCTCCGAACCGCTTGGCGCCAAGACCGTGACCTGCGCTTTGGGATACTGCCGGGAGCCAAGTCTAGGCAATCGACGGCCGATGAAGCTCATCATCCAGATCCCCTGCTTCAACGAGGCGGAGCAGCTGCCGCAGACGCTCGCCGACCTGCCGCGCGAGGTCGAGGGCTTCGACGCGGTCGAGTGGCTCGTGATCGACGACGGCTCGACCGACGAGACGGTCGCGGTCGCCCGCGCACACGGCGTCGACCACCTCGTGCGCCTGACCAACAACAAGGGCCTCGCGGCCGGCTTCCAGGCCGGGATCGACACCGCGCTGAAGCTCGGCGCCGACGTGATCGTCAACACCGACGCCGACAACCAGTACTACGGCCCCGACGTCGCCCAGCTCGTGGCGCCCGATCGTCGAAGGCCGCGCGGACATGGTCGTCGGCGACCGCGAGGTCGGCGGCATCGAGCACTTCTCGCCGCTGAAGAAGCTGCTGCAGCGGCTCGGCTCGTGGGTCGTGCGCCAGGCCTCCTCGACCTCCGTGCCCGACACCACCTCGGGCTTCCGCGCCTACAACCGCGAGGCCGCGATCCAGATCATGGTCGTCTCGAAGCTTCACCTACACGCTCGAGACGATCATCCAGGCGGGCAAGCTGCTGGTCGCGATCGACCACGTGCCGGTGCGCACGAACCCGAAGACGCGCGAGTCGCGCCTGTTCCCCTCGATGGGCGCCTACGTGCGCCGCAACGCGGTCTCGATCTTCCGCGATCTACGCCCAGTACGAGCCGCTGCGGGTGTTCTGGAGCCTCGCGCTGCTGATCGGCCTCGCCGCGATCGGCGTCTGGATCCGCTTCGCGGTCGCCTACGCCGAAGGCAACGGCAAGGGCCACGTGCAGTCGCTGATCCTCGGCGCGGTGCTGTTCATCGCCGCGGTCGTGCTGTGGGCGCTGGGCGTGATCGGCGACCTGCTCGCCGCGCAGCGCGTGATGACCCAGCGCACCTTCGAGCGCGATGCGCCGGATCGAGCTGCAGCTCGGCGTCGAGCCCTCCCACTACGAACCCGGGCAGCGCCGCGCAGTCGGCCGTCGAGCGCCGGAGCGCGACGAGACGGTGCAGGCTGTGAGCGGCGTGACGGTCTCCAAGGACGGGGTCGTCACCGGCAACACCTACGACAAGTACGGCTCGAACAACCCGGTCGTGCGGCGGCTGATGGCCGGCTTCGAGCGCGACGCTCGACGAGCTTTTCGACGCTCGCCGCACCCGGCTCGGTGCTCGACGTGGGCTGCGGCGAGGGCGTGCTCGTGCAGCGCTGGGCGCAGCAGCTCGGCCACGGGCGCGTGGTCGGCATCGACCTCGAGGAGGAGTCGATCCAGGCGGGCTGGGCCGAGCGCACGCGGCGCCGAACCTCGAGTACCGCGTGATGGAGACTCGCCGCGCCGGCCGTCGAGAACCTGCCGTTCGCCGACGGCGAGTTCGAGCTGGCGAGCGCGATCGAGGTGCTCGAGCACGTCCCCGACCCCGAGCACACCGTCGCCGAGATGGCGCGCTGCGCCAGCGCGCCACCTGCTCGTCTCGGTGCCGCGCGAGCCGCTGTGGCGGATGCTGAACATGGCGCGCGGCGCCTACTGGCCGGCGCTCGGCAACACGCCTGGCCACCTCAACCACTGGTCGCGGCGCTCGTTCGTCGCGCTGCTCTCGCGCCACGGCGAGGTCGTCGAGGTGCGCTCGCCGTTCCCCTGGACGATGGTGCTTGTCCGCCTCTAGGGTCGCCCCCGCCCGCCCGACGCGCTCATACGGCAGCGGCGCCCGCATCCTCTCGATCGGGATCGCCTCGACGGGGCTGCTGACGTTCGCCTACTTCTCGATCGCCAGCCACGTGCTCGGCGAAGGCTCAGGCCAAGCGCATCGACCTGCTGTGGTCGGTGATGTTCGTGATCATCTCGGTGATCTACCGGCCGATCGAACAGCTGCTCTCGCGCACGATCGCCGAACGCCGCGCACGCGGCCACGCCGAGCACGCGCTGCGCGTGCCGATGCTGATCCAGGCGGGCTTCGCGCTCGTCTTCCTGGCCGTGGCGCTCGCGCTGCACGGCGAGCTCGTCACGCATCTCTTCGAACACCACGAGGCCCTCTACGACGTGCTCGTCGTGGGCACGCTCGCCTACGCGGCCAGCTACTTCGCGCGCGGCTGGCTCGCCGGACACCAACGCTTCGGCCTGTTCGGCGGCGCTCGTGCTGATGGAGTCGGTCTCGCGCATCAGCTTCGCGATCGCCGTCGCGATCGGCATCGCCAGCGGCCAGACCGCGGTCGCGCTGGGCATCGCAGCGGCGCCCTTCGTGTCGCTTGTGGTCGTGCCCGCCGCCTTCGCCCGCAGCCGCGGCGAGCGTCCCGCGCCGCCACACGCCACTCGAGCAGACGGGGACAGTTCCCTACACAGTCGACGAGGCCGACGCAGCGCTCGCGGGGCCGGGCACCGAGGGCGTGCAGGAGCTCGCCGCACACGAGGAGCTCTCGCTGCGCCGCGGCGGCGGCTTCGCGGTCTGGGTCTCGGGGATCATGCTCTCCGAGCAGACGCTCCTGAACGCCGCGGTGCTGACCGTCGATGCGACCTCCACCAGCCGCGCGCTGGCCGGGATCGTCTTCAACGTGCTGCTGATCGCGCGCGCGCCGCTGCAGCTCTTCCAGGCGATCCAGACCTCGCTGCTTGCCGCACCTGACGGGCCTCGAGGCGACCGCCGGGCACGATGCCTTCGCGCGCGCGATCCGCACCACGGTCCTCGCGATCGCGGCCTTCGCCGCCGCGGTCGCGCTCGGACTGCTTGCCGTCGGGTCCCGTTCGCCCTGCGCCACGTGTTCTTCGGCCAGAACTACGACTACGGCCGCGTCGGGCTCGCACTGATCGGCGTCGGCATGGGCCTGCATCTGACCTCGGGCGCGCTCAACCAGGCGGCGCTGGCCCGCGACCGCGCACGCGCTGCAGCGGGCTGCTGGCTGCTGGCCGCCGTGGCATTCGTCGTCTGGATGCTGATCGCCGAGCGATCTCCGACCAGCTGCTGCGCGCCGAGATCGGCTACGCGGGCGCGACCGCGCTGCTCACCGCCGCGCTGGCGCTGCTCTACCGCCAGGGCACGCAGGGCCGCGCGCGCAGCGCAACCTAAGCAGCGCTACTCGGCATCGATCGAGGCCGCAATCGCCGCGTAGGCCTGCGGCCGGATCGGACGCAGCGAAGATCGCCGAGCCCGCCACGAACACGTTTGCTCCGGCCTGCCGGCAGCGCGGCGCGGTCTGCGGATCGATGCCACCGTCGACCTCGATCGCCGCCTCCTCGCCGACGATCGCCCGCAGTCGAGGGAGCTTCTCGAGCGAGTGCGCGATGAACGGCTGCCCGCCCCAGCCGGGGTTGACGGTCATGCAGAGCGCCATGTCGATCATCCCGCCGAGCTCGGCGAGCGCACCTGGTGGTGTGCCCGGGTTGATCGCGATACCCACACAAGCGCCGCTCTCGCGGATCAGGTTGGCCGTGTAGGCGACGTGCGGGGTGGCCTCGGCGTGAAAGGTGATCGAGTGCGCGCCTGCCTTGACGAACTCGCCCGACCTGGCGCTCAGGGCGCTCGATCATCAGGTGCACGTCGAGCATCGCCGCCCGCCTCGCGCGACCATCCCGGAGAGCGCCTCGACGACGAGCGGCCCGACCGTGATCGGGGGCACGAAATGCCCGTCCATCATGTCGACGTGGATCACCCGCGCGCCCGCCGCGAGCACCTCGCCGACCTGCGCGCGCAGCGCGCCGAAGTCCGCCGAGAGGATCGAAGGCGCGACCCGCACCCCGCGCAGCAGCTCCCGAGGCGTGCTCATACGGCCTGCAGCATGGAATCCCCGCAGTTGTTGCACTTGAGGATCGCGGTCGAGGACATCCGCACGATCGTCGAGTGCTCACCGCAGTTGGGGCAGACCGAGGTCAGCTCGAAGCGGTGCAGGCAGTAGACGCAGCGGTAGCGGCCCGGGAGGTTCGTCGGGCGCAGCCAGGGCTCGCCGCAGTTCGGGCATTGCGGCCCGAGGTCGATCGCCTTCGCGGGGGCCTCCGCCTCGCCGTCCATCAGCTCAGCTGCGTCGCAGCCGCGCGATGAAGAAACCGGCGGTGTGGTCGCGGTGGGGAAGCGTCAGCAACGCCCCGGGGAGCCCAGGCGAGGCGTCTTCCCGACCGGTGAGCGCTAGCGTGGGCAACTCAGCGGCGAGATCGTCGAGGTGGAAATCGGGGTTTGCGTGCAGGAAGGCGGCGATCGGGCGCTCGTTCTCGGTCGGGGAGATCGTGCACGTAGAGTAGACAAGCACGCCTCCCGGACGAAGAGCTTTGGCTGCCGGCGGCAAGAATCTGTTGCCTGCACGCTGGCGCATCTCGGTGATCGCCTGGGGAGTCACGCGCCAGCGCAGATCGGGGCGAGCCTGCAGCACCCCGAGGCCCGAGCAGGGCGGGTCGACGAGCACGCGATCGAAGACAGGGCCCTCCGCTCGTGGCCGCGCCGCGTCGGCGACCTCGACGCGCACGTGCGCTTGCCCCGAGACGCTGTGCGGTGCGCACGAGCGAGCCTGCACGGCGCTTGTCCTGCTCGACCGCCAGGATCTCACCACGGTCCTCCATCAAAGCCGCCAGGTGTGTGGTCTTGCCGCCCGGCGCTGCGCACAGGTCGAGCACGCACTCGCCGGGCTGAGGGTCGAGCAGTGCGCGCGACGAGCATCGCCGCGCGTGACTGGGCGATGAAGGCACCCTGCTGCCACAGCGGCGAGGCCGTGCGCGTCGAAGGGCTCCTCGAGCACTAGCGCCTCGGGCAGTTGCGCATCGCCGTGCGTGCGCACGGACAGCGCTGCGGCCAGCGTGTCCGCGATCGCTGCGCAGCGTGTTGGCGCGCAGCGCGACCTCACCCGGCTCGTTGTCGCATGCCATCAGCGCCCGTGCGTCCTCAACGCCGAGCTCCTGCCACCACAGGCGCGCGATCCACTCGGGGTGTGAGTGCATGATCGCGGCTGCCTGCGGCGTGCTGTCGCTGAGGTCCGCGAGCAGCTTCTCCCCGCCCTCGCGCGCGGCACGGCGCAGGACGGCGTTGACAAGCCCGTGGCCTGCGCGAGCGTGCGCCTTGGCGAGCTCGACCGCGTCGCCGACGACCGCATAGTCAGGTGAGCCGCCAAGGTAGAGCAGCTCGATAGAGCCCGAGCCTGAGCGCTGCCAGCACGGGTGCGTCGAGGCGCGCCACCGGGCGCCCGGCGAGCTCCTCGATCACGTGGTCGAGCGTCATGCGACGCTGGACGGCGCCGTAGAGAAGCCGCATCGCCAGCGCACGATCGCGCGCATCGAGCTCGCGCGCCTCCGCCTGCAGCGCCTGGTCGGCATAGGCACCCTGCTCGAAGACGCGCCGCAGCACCGTGTAGGCGCAGCTGCGGGCGGGGGCGATCTTGGCAGCGGTGCTCGGGCATGCTCACCATCATCGGCTATCCGCTGCGGCTCGCGCTGCCCGGGGTGAGCACCGCGGCGAGATCGCCGGCCAGCCGACGGGCCTCATCCTCTGCCAGCGTCGCCGTGGTCACGCGCACCGCGGGCGGGCTGTCGCCGAGCCGGTAAGGGGCACCGGCGGCGAGCACCCAGCCGCGTTGCAACAGTGAGCCGATCACGCCCGACTCCTCGCCTACGGACACCCACACGTTCAACCCCGAGGCACCATGGGCGGTCACGCCGCGCTCGGCCAGTTGCTCGAGCAGCCGCTCGCGTCGCGTCGCGTAGAGCGCTCGCCGCGTGCGCGACTTGGCCGGCGACGTCCGCATCGCGCCACAGCTCGAGCACGAGCGTCTGCAGGATGTGGCTGACCCAACCGGGTCCGCATTGCTGGCGACCCTGCACCCGTGCAACCGTCTGTGCATCGCCGCTCAGCACCGCCAGTCGCAGGTCGGGACCGAGCGCCTTGGCGACCGAGCGCGTCGCCGCCCAGCGTGCGCGGCCGGCGCTGAGCGTGTGCAGCTCGCTGCCCGCGACCGACCACAGGTGATCGTCCTCGATCAACAGCGCCTCGGGATGGCTCGCTATCACGACGCGCAACTCCTGAGCCCGATCCGCGTCGAGGGCCGCACCGCTCGGGTTCTGCCCGCGCGGCGTGATCACGAGCGCCTTTGCGCCGGCAGCGAGCGCGCGGGCAAGCGCGCAGGGGAGCATCCCCCGGTCGTCGATCGCGACCGGCTCGAGTGCCAGCCCATGGGCGCGCAGCAGGTCATACAGCGCCGCGTAGCCGGGGTTCTCGACGGCGATGCGATCGCCGGGGCGGGTGTGCGCCTGCAGCACCCGCTCAATGCCGTCGAGCGCACCGCTGACAACGCAGAGATGCGCCGCATCGATGCCATCGGCGCGTAGCTGCTCGCGCGCGTGGGCGGCGAGCTCGGGGAGCACGGGTGCCTCGCCATAGAGACGCGTGGGCAGCCTGCAACGCGCGAGCATTTGCGCGAGGTCGGGCAGCAGCGCCGGGTCCGGGTTGCCACGCGAGAGGTCGCGAGCGCCGCGCGGGACCGGTAGCGACGGTCGTGCGCTCGGCAGCGGCGGCCCCGCACCGATCCGCGTCCCGCGCCGCGGCTCGGTGATCACGACGCCGCGCCGGCGCAGCTCCGCGATCGCGGTGGCGACCGTAACGGGGCTGAGGCCGACCTCCTGCGCGAGGCGTCTAACCGAGAGCAGTGGCTCCCCCGCAACAAGGGCCCCCTCCGCCACCGCCGACTCGATCCGCGCGACGAGCTCAGCCCCACTTCCCGCTCGTATCCGATACTGTTTTGTGTCAGTCACAATTCTGTACTATTACAGATTGGGGGGTCAGATGTCTGCCGCCGTGCCCGACCAGGTCCCACCCGCCTCCGACCGCGTCAGGCTGCGCCGCAAGCGCGAACGGGGCAGCTACCAGCGTGAGATCATCGACGCGATCCTCGACGAGGCCCTGATCGCACACCTGGGCATCACCCAGCCCGACGGCCAGCCGATCGTAATCCCGACGCTGCACGCTCGCGATGGCGATCTCCTCTACTGCCACGGCTCCGTGGCGAGCCGCACCCTGCGAGCGCTTACGGCCGCAGTACCGGCCTGTCTGACCGTGTCGCTGCTCGACGAGCTCGTGCTCGCGCGCTCGGCGATGCACCACTCAGCGAACTACCGCTCTGTGATGGTGATGGGCACAGCCCGCACAATCGAGGACCCGGCCGAGAAGCTCAAGGCGCTGCGCGCAGTCGTCGAGCACATCGTGCCCGGCCGCTGGGCTCAGGTGCGCCCGCCGGATGAGCAGGAGCTGAAGGCCACGGCGGTGCTTGCACTGCCGATTGAGGAGGCCTCGGCGAAGGTCCGCACCGGGCCGCCGATCGATGACGAGAAGGATCTCGCCCTCGAGGCATGGGCCGGGATCATCCCCGTGCGGACGCTCGCCGGTAGCCCCGTGCCTGACCCGCTGCTGCGGCCCGACATCGAGGCGCCAGACAACCTCAGCGCCTACCGGCGCCCTGGCTGGCCGTGACCGCGTAGGTAGGCGTCCGCGTCCATCGCACGTCCCCCAGCCGGCTTGACGCTGAGCAGCTCAAGCGCCCCCTCGTCGCAGATGAGCAGCAGCCGTCCCTCGTGTGTGCGCAGCCCAGCAGGTGCGCCTGCGACGATGTCGCCGTCATACATCCGCGCACGCTGCACGCCCAGCAGCGACCCGTCCTCAAGGGCCAGTCGCGCACCGATATGCGGGTGTAGCGCGCGCACGACACGCTCGAGCTCGAGCGCCGCTCGCGCCGGGTCGAGCAGGCGGTCCTCGGCGGTGATCTTCTCGGCGTAGGTGATGCCCCCCTGCTCCTGCTCCTGAAACTGCGAGCGCTCCTCGAGCGCCCGCAAGAGCAGCTCGCCGCCGAGCTCCTGCAGGCGCGCGCTGAGCGTTCCGAAGTCATCCTCGGGTTTGATCTCCTCGCCCGCCATCAGGCATACGGGACCGTCGTCGAGACCGGCGGTGAGGCGCATGATCGAGACGCCCGTCTCCCGATCCCCCGCCATCAGCGCTCGCTCGATCGGGGCAGCGCCGCGCCAGCGCGGCAGCAGCGAGGGGTGCACGTTGATCAGCTCATGCGCGGAGAGCAGCGGCTCCTTGATCAGCGCGCCGAAAGCGCACACGATCACCGTCTGGCGCTCGGCCGGCTCCCCGGGCGCCTGCTCGCCGGCCGCCGCGGCGATCAGCGTCAGCGTGGCGGGGTCGTTGACGCGCTCGGGCTGCTCGAGCGCGATCCCGAGCTCCTGCGCGCGCTGGGCTACCGGTGGTGGCTGCAATCGCCGACCACGTCCGGCGGGGCGGTCCGGACGGGTGATCACGAGCGCCGGGCGGTGACGCTCGCTGCGCGCTAGGCGCTCGAGGATCACCGCGGCGAACTCGGATGTGCCCAAGAAGACGACGCTCAAGATTGCCCGCAGCCGCGCGCTAGATGGTTGATTCCACGAGGGTGTGCCGCTGTTCCGGGGGTGCGGATGGTCGAGTCTGTCTAGGACGCAGGCCGAAGCCCTTGCTGGTGGCAAGGGCGAGGCCGAGGACAACGGCAGGCGAAGGCCAGGCGTGCCTCCGGCGGTGCAGCGTCGTGGAATCAACCATCTAGGCCGTGCTGGCGATCGCTTCGTGGTGCTCGCGCATCGCCCGCATCGCTTCCTTGCGGGCCTCACGGGAGATGCGATCGAGGATCAACACGCCGTCGAGATGGTCGATCTCGTGCTGGATGATGCGCGCCTCAAGACCCTCTGCCTCGAGCTTAAGATCCTCGCCATTGCCGTCCTTGGCCTGCACGCGCACCCTGGCCGCGCGCTCGACCTCGACATGCACCCCGGGGAGCGAGAGACAGCCCTCCTCGGCGCTCTCCTGCTCGTCGCTGCTCCACAACAGCACCGGGTTGACGAGCGCGGTCAGGGGGTCCTCAGGGTAGGCGCGGTAGACGAGCAGGCGATGCAGCACGCCGACCTGGGTGGCCGCGAGGCCGACGCCGAGCGCGTCGTGCATCAGCTCGCCCATCCGCTCGATCTCCTGGCGCAGCCGCTCGTCGAAGCGGTCGACCGGCAATGCGGTCGCGCGCAGCACGGGATCGCCGAGCTTGCGCACGTGGCGCAGTGCCGCGTCGCGGCGTTCGCGCGTCTCCTCATCGAGCTCTGCGGGCGCGTCCTGCTCGCGCTCAACCTCGACGTCACCCTCCTCGGAGCTCAGCTCCGCGGGGTCGTGCTCGCGCTCATCCAGGGCCGTGTCGTCTTGCTTGGCGCTCATTTCTGCCCCTGAGTGTATGAGGAGCCAGGGCCTTTGTGGGGCTCTGGCTACTGCGGGTCGACGTCGACGCTGAAGCTGACCTCAGGGTGTTTGCGCGTGGCGGTCACGCGGCGCACCGCCTCACCGACGCCCTGCACCGCTAGACGCCTAGCGGGAGCCTTGACGACGAGCACCTGGCGCTCGCGGCCGCGCAGGCGGAACAGCGGCGCGGGGCCCAGCAGCCGGGCTCCCTCCCCCGAGCTCGCAACGCGCGAGCTCCTCCGCCACGGCGTTGACCGCGGCGCGCGTCGCGAGGTCCTGCTCGGCGGCACAGACGATCCGGATCAGGTGCGAGAAGGGCGGGTAGGCCAGGGCGCGACGGCGTTCGAGCTCGCCTGTCGACGAAGCCGTCGCTGTCGTGGCGTGCGGCGTGCACGATCGCGCGCGCTTCGGGCGCGATCGTCTGCACGAGCACCCGCCCCTCACCACCGCGCCCGGCACGGCCCGCGAGCTGCGCGATCAAGGCGAATGTCCGCTCCTCGGCGCGAAAGTCGGGGAAGCGCAGCGTCGCATCGGCGTCGAGCACCACTCCCAAGCGCACGTCGGGAAAGTCGTGGCCCTTGGCAACCATCTGCGTGCCGATCAGCACCCCGCAATCGGCCGCCTCGAAGCGGCGCAAGAGCTCCCCCACCGCGGCACCGCTCGGAGCGACGACGTCCGCATCGAGGCGAAAGACCGGAAAGCCACCATCGTCAAAGACCTTCGCGAGGTCGTGCTGCAAACGTTCGGTGCCGGCGCCGTGCCGCGCCACAGCAGTCGAGCCACAATCGCCGCAGCGCTCGGGGCGGGCTCGCGGTGCCCGCAGTGGTGGCAGGCAACGTAGCCACCGCCGCGGTGCAGGACGAGCGCGACGTCGCATTCGGGACAGCTCCACACGCGCCCGCAGGTGCGGCAGGAGAGGAAGTTCGACCAGCCGCGGCGATTGAGCAGCACGATCGCCTTGCCCCGCGCGGCGCGGACCTCAGCCAGAGCCTGTGCGGTCTGGGGATGCAGCCCCTGGCTCTCGCCGCGCATGTCGAGCACCTCGACCGGGGGCAGCGGCCGTCCGTCAACGCGGCAGGCGAGCACCGATCGGGCCACGCGCTCGACGCTCTCCGGGCGCGGCGTGGCGCTGCCCATCAGCAGCACCGCCCCGCTGCGCGCGGCCCGCTCGGCGGCCACCTCGCGGGCGTCATAGCGGGGGTCGCCCTCGTGCTTGTAAGAGGCCTCGTGCTCCTCATCGACCACGATCAACCCCAGATCCTCGATCGGCGCGAACACGGCCGAGCGCGGTCCCACGCAGACACGCGCCTCACCTTCGCGCAGGCGCCGCCACTCCGCGTAGCGCGCGGCAGGACGCAGCTGGGAGTGCAGCACGGCGACCGTCTCACCGAAGCGTTCGATGAAGCGTCCGACGATCTGCGGCGTCAGCGCAATCTCGGGCACGAGCACGATCGCGCCGCGACCCTGCGCGAGGGCCGCCTCGGCGGCGCGCAGATAGACCTCGGTCTTGCCCGAGCCGGTGACGCCGTGCAGCAGCCACTGCTCGCCGCGGCGCACCTCCAGAGCCGCGATGATCGGCTTGAGCACCGCCTGCTGTTCATCCGTCAGCGGCGGTCGCTGTGCGCCGCGCGCGCCGACCGCCAGGTGCTCGGGGCGGGCGACCGCGCGGCGTTTGCGCCCGCTCAAGCGGCGCGCCGCCCCGGGCGGGAGCACGAGGCCCAGCGCCCGCGCGAGCGTCGAGCAGTACTCGGCCGCGATCCATTCGGCGAGCGCGACGAGCTCTGCGGGAACGCCCAGCTCCAAGGCCCGCAGCGGCGCGAGCAGCTTCTCCTCGGCGACCTCGCTGCTCTGTGCGAGGCCGACGACCACACCGAGTATCTGGCGCTTGCCGAAGGGCACGACCAGCATTGAGCCGACATCCACCCCGCCGCGCAGCTCCTCCGGGAGCCTGTAGTCGAAGGGCCCTTTCAGCGCGCGGGCCGTCGTCATCGGCTCAACCTGGGCGACCGTGAGCGACGCCCTCAACTCCAAGGGCGCCCCCTCGAGTAGAGCGGTGCTGGACACCGCTCTGACAGTACGAGGGCGTCCCGGTCAGAGGCCGGCGGCGGCGCGCAGCGCGGGAGCCTTGTCGGTGCGCTCCCAGGTGAAGTCGTGATCGTCGCGGCCAAAGTGGCCGTAGGCGGCGGTCTTCTGGTAGATCGGCCGGTGCAGTTTGAGCTCCTCGCGGAAGGCTCCGGGGCGCAGGTCGAAGACCTCATCGACGGCCCGTGCGATCTGCCCGCGGGTGCGCCCCTCGAGCTCGGTGCCGAAGGTCTCGACCATCACCGACACCGGATGCGCGACGCCGATCGCGTAGGCGACCTGTACTTCGGCGCGCTCAGCGAGCTTCGCGGCGACGATGTTCTTGGCCACCCAGCGCGCCGCATATGCCGCCGAGCGATCGACCTTGGAGGGGTCCTTGCCCGAGAAGGCGCCGCCGCCGTGACGCGCCATGCCGCCGTAGGTGTCGACGATGATCTTGCGCCCAGTCAAGCCGCAGTCGCCCATCGGGCCGCCGATCACGAAGCGCCCGGTCGGGTTCACGAGGAAGTTGCGGATCAGCTTCTTCTCGTCGTAGAGCTCGCTCGGCAGGACCGGGCGCAGCACGTGCTCGAGCAGGTCGGGCTTGATCAGCGAGTCGGTGTCGATGCCGTCGGCGTGCTGGGTTGAGATCAGGATCTTTTCGATCTCGACGGGCTTGCCGTCCTGGTAGCGGACGGTCACCTGAGTCTTGCCGTCAGGACGCAGGTAGGGCAGCACCTCGCCCTTGCGTACCTCCGAGAGGCGCTTGGCGAGCTTGTGCGCGAGCGAGATCGGCAGCGGCATCAGCTCCTCGGTCTCGTTCGTGGCGTAGCCGAACATCATCCCTTGATCGCCCGCGCCGGCAACGTCAAGCTCGTCCTCGTCGGAGGGGTCGTGACGGGTCTCGTAGGCCGCATCCACACCCTGGGCGATGTCGGGTGACTGTTTGTCGATCGCGTTGATGACCGCGCAGGTGTCGCAGTCGAAGCCGTAGGCGGCGTTGTCGTAGCCGATACGGCGCACGGTCTCGCGCGCGACCTCCTGGATGTCGACGTAGGTGTCGGTGGAGATCTCGCCCGAGACGACGATCAGGCCCGTGTTGACGAGCGTCTCGCAGGCCACACGGCCGTAGGGGTCGTCGCGCAGCACGGCGTCGAGCACGCCGTCGGAGATCTGGTCGGCGATCTTGTCGGGGTGGCCCTCCGTGACCGACTCGGAGGTGAACAGGTACTCGTTGTCGGGAAGCTCAGTCATGGCGTGTGGGAATCAGCTCCAGTGGTTCAGGGGCGGGCGGGTTGGGTCCCCGTGCAGGCGGGGCGGCAAAGTCGCAGAGTCTATGCGGCGCGGGCGCGTCCGCGCTGCTCCGCGCTCGACGAAGTCGATCACGAGCGGCACCCCGTCGAGGCCATAGCGGGCGCGCAGGCGGTTCTCGATGAAGTAGGCGTAGTCGCGCGTGACGCGCGCCCGGGAGTTGACCTGGATCGCAAAACGTGGCGGTCGCTCGCCGATCTGGGCCATGTAGATCAGTTTCAACCGGTGTCCGCTGGCTCCGCGGCGCGAGCCGACGGGCGGCTGGCGCGCCTGCACGGCCTCCGCCAGGAAGCGGTTGAGCTCCGGCGTCGGGATGCGGCCGGCCATGCGGTCACCGAGCGCGATCGTCTCTGTCAACAGGCGCGCGACGTGGCGGCCGGTTTTCGCGCTCGCGGTCAGCACGCGCGGACGCAGACGCAGCTTCTCCGCCACCCGGCCGCGCTCATAGTCGAGATCCAGACGGACTCCGCCGCTATCGGGGCTCTCCTGCATATCCCACTTGTTGAGCACGATCGCGGTCGCACAGGACGCCTTCATCGCGAGCTCGGCAATCCGCAAATCCTGTGCTGTGACCCCGTCGGCGGCGTCACAGACGACGAGCGCCACATCGGCCCGCTCGGCTGCTCGCTGCGAGCGCAGGGCCGTGTAGTACTCGACCGAGTCCGCGACCTTCGACTGTCTGCGCATACCGGCCGTATCGACGAGGATCAGCTTGCGATCGCCGACCAGCAGCGGCATGTCGATCGCATCGCGGGTGGTACCGGCGACATCGGAGACGATCACGCGCTCTTCGCCAAGGAAACGGTTCACGAGCGAGGACTTGCCGACGTTGGGGCGGCCGATCACGGCGAGGCGGATCGTGTCGTCTTCTGGCTCGCGTTCCCCCGGCGGCAAGAGCTCCACGATGCGATCGAGCAGATCGCCCGAGCCGAGACCCTGGGCGGCGGAGACCGCCAGCGGCTCGCCGAGACCGAGACGATGGAAGTCGGCAGCCAGCGGCAGCTCGGCGACGCCGTCGCACTTGTTCGCAGCGACGATCACCGGCAGCGGCGAGCGGCGCAGCTCCTCGGCCATCTCCTGGTCACCGGGGCGCACGCCCGCGCGCGCATCGACGACGAGCACCGCGACCTGCGCGTCGGCGAGGCCGGCGCGCGCCTGATCACGGATCGAGCCCGCGAGCGGGTCCTCATCCTCGAAGTCAACACCGCCCGTGTCGATCAGCGTGAAGGTGCGCCCGTTCCACTCGCAGTCGAGCTCCTTGCGGTCGCGGGTGATACCCGGGCGCTCGTGCACGACCGCCTCGCGGGTGCCCGTGAGGCGGTTGATCAGCGAGGACTTGCCCACGTTTGGGTAACCGACGATTGCGACCTTCATGACAGCTGCTCCGCACGCAGGTCGACGACCTCGACGAGGCCCGGTAGCGCGACTATCTCCGGATCGCCGGTGTAAAGCGGAGCGCCGTGCCGTTGCGCTGTGGCCACGCAGAAGGCATCGGCGTAGGAGAGGCGGTGCGCTGCCTTCAGGCGCGCCGCATCGAGGACCAGCGGCGCGTCGACGTCGTCGACCTGCAGCCTACGACTGACGGCCCGAACAGCATCCATCGCTCTACGCTCGCCACGCCGTGGGATCGCGCGATAGAGCACCTCGCCTAGGTTGATCCAGGAGATCACCCCCACCTCATCGTCGATCGCCTGCTCGACGCGCGCCGCCGGCGGCTCGTCGTTGAGCACCGCAAGCACTGCCCATGCATCCAGAACAACCACCTTGCCGACCGTTAGCCCGTGGGCGCGGAGGCGCGCGCCATACCGGATTCGGCCTCGCGCATCTCGTCGTGGGCGATCTCCCAGCGGTGGTCGAGCTCGAGCGTGCGCGTCAGCGGCACGTGGTCCTCGGGGTCACTGAGCAGCCCGCGTAGCGTCTCCGGCGGCGAGGCTCGGCGGATCCGCACCTCACCGTCCAACTCCTCGACCGTCACCTCATCACCGGGCGCAATCCCCAGCCGTTCGCGCACCCGCTTCGGCAGAACGACCTGTCCCTTGGGACCAACCTTATAAGTCATACCGATCAGTATAACCGATGTCGGAGCCGGTCCCAGCCCAGCTCAGGAGCCGGCCGCCAGCGCGACGATCCGCTCCACAACCTCCGCAACGGACAGGCCGCTCGTATCGAGCGTGACCGCCCCGGGCGCTGCGCGCAGCGGGCTGTGCTCACGGGCGCTGTCGCGCTCGTCGCGCATCGTCTGCTCGGCGAGCACGGTGGCAGCGTCGGCCCCCAGCTCGGCCGCGCGGCGACGCGCGCGCTCGTCGGGGTCGGCGGTAAGGAAGATCTTTAGCTCGGCCTGCGGTGCCACCACCGTGCCGATATCGCGCCCCTCAGCGACCCAGTCGCCATCGGCGAGCAGCTCGCGCTGCTTGGCGACAAGCGCCTCGCGTACATCCGCATCGCGCGCCACCAGCGAGGCCTCCTCGGAGACCTCGGGCGAGCGAATCTCTGCGCTCACATCGCGCCCGTCAAGTCGTACCCAACCCGCACCCCGCGTGGGTACCCCACCAAGCTCAATCCTTGCCTCACGAGCAAGCTCCGCAGGTGCCCGCTCAGGCGCGGCGAGCGCGGCGAGCGCCACACAGCGATACATCGCGCCGCTGTCCAGGTAGGTGAAGGACAGCCGCCGTGCGAGCTCGCGTGCGACGGTCGACTTGCCGGCCCCAGCGGGCCCGTCGATCGCAATCAGCAAAGGCTCGCCACGTCCTCGATGAACCCTGGATAGGAGACCTCTGCGGCCTCCATCCCGATCACCTCGACGCCCTCGCGCGAAGCAAGCCCGGCAACAGCCCCGACCATCGCCATGCGGTGATCGCCTTTGGCATCGATCGTGCCGCCGCGCAACCCCCCGGTCCCCTGCACGACGAAGCCATCTGTCGTGGCTTCGATCTCGGCGCCGAGGCCGCGCAGGCCATCGACCACGCCGGCGATCCTGTCGATCTCCTTGACGCGCAGCTCCTGGGCGCCGCGCACGAGCGTCTCACCCTCCGCGAAGCAGCCGAGCAGCGCGACCAGCGGCAGCTCATCGATCGCCAACGGCACCTCCTCGGGCTCCACGACCGTGCCCTCGAGCGCGCCATAGGCGACGTCGAGATCGCTGACGGGCTCCTCTGCCGAGAGCTCGCCGCTCTCGTCCTCGAGGTCGCCGAGCACGATCCCCCGCATGCGCCTGAGGATCCGCAGAAAACCGACACGGGTCCAGTTCACCCCCACATCGGAGATCAAGAGGCGCGAGCCGGGCACGAGCACCCCAGCAGCGATCAGGAACGCTGCCGAGCTCGGATCGCCGGGGATGCTGATCGGCTCGAGCGCGAGCTCGTCGGTGTTGACGACCGTGACGTGACGCCCGTTGCGGTGAATAGCCACCCCGGCGCGCAGCAGCAATCGCTCGGTGTGATCGCGGCTGCGGGCTGGCTCCCCAACGGTCGTGGCACCGTCAGCGGCTAGCCCGGCGAGCAGGATGCATGACTTGACCTGCGCGCTTGCGACCTCGAGCTCGTAGGAGATCGCACGCAGGTGCGCGCCGTGGACCTCCAGCGGCGCGAAGCGGTCCTCGCGCGCGCGCAGATCGGCGCCCATCTGCGCCAAGGGCGCGATGACCCTGTCGACGGGGCGGCGGCGGATCGACTCGTCGCCGTCGAGCGTGAAGCTGCGGCCCTGCTGCGCCGCCAGCCAGCCAGGCAACAGGCGCATCAGCGTGCCCGCGTTCCCGACGTCGATCGGGCCCTCCGGTTCGCGCGCCTCGCGCAGCCCGGTGCCGCGCACGACCACGTTCTCACCGTTGACCTCGACCAGCGCCCCGAGCTCCTGCACCGCCGCGAGCGTCGAGTTCGTATCGGCGGCGTCCAGGTAGCGCTCGATCCGCACCGGCTCGCTCGACATCGCACCGAGTAGCGCCGCGCGATGCGAGATCGACTTGTCGGCTGGGGCGCGTACCGTGCCGGTGAGGGCAGGGGCTGGCTCGAAGCGCATGTTCATCTGCTGCGCCTCATGCTCGCACGACCGGGAAGCCGAGTTGGGAAATCAGCTCGCTGGCGCGCGCGAGGTGCTCCTCGCCGGCAATCCATAGAGCCACGATGCCCTGGCGTTTGTCCTGGGAGGGCGCAAGCGCCATGTCGAGGATGTTCACGCCGGAGCGCCCTAGCGCGAGCGCGATCTCGGCGATCACCCCGGGCCGGTTCGGGACCGAAACACGTAGCTCGTGGACCGGCGCGCCCGCACCGCCGACGAGACCGGAGTCGAGCAGCGCCTCGCGCTCGCGCCGCGCCTGCTCGTTCCAATCGCGTAGCTGCTGCGCGAGCCCGCCCGCGAGCCACGCGCGCACTTCAGCCAGGCGTTCGCTGAGATCGTCAATGCGATCGATCAGAGCGTCACGGTTGGACATGTAGATGTCGGTCCAGATTGTGCTGTTGGCGCCCGCTACGCGGGTCGCGTCGCGGAAGCTCGGGCCAACCGCTGGCAGGCGCTCGGACTCGCCCTCGCCGAGCACGCCGGTGGCCTGGCCGACGAGCAGGTTGGCAAGCACGTGCGGCAGGTGCGAAACGGATGCCATCAGACGGTCGTGGGAGTCAGGGTCGATCGCGGTGGGGCGAGCTCCAATGCTGACCAGCAGGCGGTGCAGGCGCTCGTAGAGGACACCGGCGGTGGCGCCCTCGGCGGGGGTCAGATACCAGGTGGCGCCGTCGAAGAGATCTGCGCGCGCGTGCTCGACACCGGCTGTCTCGGCCCCCGCGAGCGGGTGCCCGCCGATGAAGCGCCCGTCCGCCCCCGCTGTGGCGAGCAGGCGCTTAGTGGAGCCAACGTCCGTGACGACGCAGTCTTCGCCCGCGGCTCCCAGCGCGGCCGCGACGGTCTCGGCGAGGGCGCCAACCGGCGCAGCAACGAACACGACCTCAGCGCCGGCCACCGCCTCCGCGATGTCGGTGGCGCGGGTGTCGATCGCACCAAGCTGCAAGGCGCGATCGAGCACCCCGCCGTCCGGGTCATACCCGCATACCTGGGCCCCCGCCCGCCCCCGCGCCGCCAGGCCGATCGAGCCACCGATCAGCCCAACGCCGAGGACCGCGAGCTTCAAGGAGCGTGCCCCGCCCGACAGCCCATCAGGCGGCGCTGAGCGCCTTCCCGGCCGTTTCAGCGGTGCGCTGCACCGCGCTTGCGAACTCCGCGAAGGTGTCCGCGAGCAGCGCCTGAGGCCCGTCGCAGACCGCTTCGTCGGGGTGCGGATGCACCTCAACGATGATCCCGTCGGCCCCTGCAGCGGCCGCCGCCAGCGAGAGCGGCAGCACCAGATCGCGTCGCCCGGCTGCGTGGCTGGGATCGACGATCACCGGCAGGTGCGAGAGCTCCTTGAGGATCGGGATCGCCATGATGTCGAGCGTCGTGCGGCGATGGTCGGTTTCGAAGGTGCGCACCCCGCGCTCGCAGAGCATCACGTTGGGGTTGCCCTCCTTGAGGATGTACTCGGCAGCCATGAGCAGCTCATCGAGCGTCGCCGAGAGACCGCGCTTGAGCAGCACAGGGCAGCCCGAGCGCCCGATCTCGGTGAGGAGCGGGTAGTTCTGCATGTTGCGCGCGCCGACCTGGATCACGTCGGCAACCTCCAACACGTCGGGGAGATCGCGCACGTCCATCAGCTCGGTGACGATCGGCAGGCCCGTCTCTGCCTTGGCCTCGGCCAGCAGATGCAACCCCTCGACGCCGAGACCCTGGAAGGCGTATGGGGACGTGCGCGGCTTGTAGGCGCCGCCGCGCAGCAGTGTCACTCCGGCATCGCGCACGACGCGCGCTGTCTCCATCGTCTGCTCACGCGATTCGACCGTGCAGGGCCCGGCGATCAGTGCGAAATGATCGCCGCCGATTTTGCGCCCTTGGATGTCGAGCACAGTGCGCTCGCCATGGCGCATCTGCGCGGAAGCAAGCTTGTAGGGCTTGAGGATTGGCACGAGGCGATCGACGCCCGGCTGCCCCTCGAGGCCAAGACTTTCGATGTTGACGTCCTGCTCGACGTCGCCGATCGCGCCGATCACGGTCAGGCGCGCGCCCTTGATCGGGTGCGCGATCGCGCCGGCCTGCTCAATTTTCTTGATAACCGCATCGATCTCCTCGTCGCTTGCGGTCTCCTGCATCACGATCATCATCGGTTTGTCCTTTCAATCACGCCTGGGATGTTAGAGGTGCTGGTGCTCCAGCAGTGGCTCGCGAGGAGGGCGCATGGCACCCGCTTGAGCGGCGCTCGGTCCCGGACGGGGACCCCTGCGGCGGCCGTAACCCGCTCACGAACGGGTCGGGGCCGAAGCGCCTAGATAAATCGCCAGGCGAAATAGGACGACCAGGCGCCATTGGCGTCGAGGCTGCGAGGTGATGTGTAAGCCATCGAGATCATCGGTCGTCGCCAACCTTTGTAGCAGAGAAGCGCTACACGGTAAAGACGTGGGAGACAGCCGCGCCGAGCGTCGCTGTCTCAGCGCGAGCTTGGGGCGAGCGCCAGCACCTCGCCGAGCGCATCGAGCAAGCGTCGGTTCTCCTCGGGCAGCCCGTATGTGACGCGCAGCGCCGGCTGACTGCTGCCAAGAGCAGCCCCAGCGCGCACGAGCACACCGCGCTCCTGCAGGCCGCGCATGATCTCCTGCTCGTCGCGCTCTGGACCGAGCGCTACCCAGCAGAAGTTCGCCTGTGACTCGGCGACGCCGACGCCGAGTGCGAGCAGCCGCTCTTGCATTGAGATGCGCTCAGCGACGGTGCGCGTGACACGGTCGATTACGACGTCCTGGTGGGCGAGCGCCTCGGTCGCTGCCGCCTGTGCCAGCGCATTGCAGTAGAAGGGCTGGCGTACCTGATCGAAGGCCCGTGGCAGCGCCTCCGAGCCGCACAGCGCGAAGCCCACGCGCAAGCCGCAGAGGCCGTGCACCTTCGAGAAGGTGCGTAGAAGCGCGAGGTTTGGGTGCTGATCGAGCAACTCGATTGAGGCATCGGGGTCCTCGAGCAGGTTGAACTCGCAGTAGGCCTCATCGAGAATCACACAGACGTGCGCCGGTACCTCCGCGAGGAAGCTTGCGATCTCGGCGAGCGGGACGGCTGTGCTGGTCGGGTTGTTCGGGTTGCAAACGAGCACGAGCCGCGTCGCGACCGTGATCTCGCTGAGCATCGCCTCGAGGTCGTGGCGCTCCTCGCTGTCAAGCGGGACGGCCACCGCACGCGCGCCCGAGGCTGCCGCAAGGTGCGGGTAGATCGAGAAAGAGGGCCAGGCATAGACGAGCTCGGCTCCCGGTTCGAGCAGCGCCTCGCCGGCCGCAAGCAGGATGTCGCAAGAGCCGTTGCCGATCGCGATGCGGCTGCTCGGGATCTCATAGCGCTCGCTCAAGCGACGACGCAGGAGCGTGTTGGCGGGGTCGGGGTAGCGGTTCAGACTCGAGAGCGCCGCGTCGATCGCGGCGCGCACCTCGGGCAGCGGCGGGAAGGGAGACTCGTTGCTCGCCAGACGCACAAGCGGCTCCTGCCGGGCATAGCCGCCCGCCGCAGGATAGGTGGGAATGCGCCGGATGCGCTCTGAGAACTCGATCGCCACGCGACTATTGTGCCGCCTCGAGGTCCGCGCGCAGCGCCTTGGCCGCACCGAGGTAGACATGCACCGGTCGATGGTCCTCGTCGCCGTAGTAGTGGATCAGCACCCTGATCACGCGCTCCATCGAGCCTGGAACGGGGATCTCACGCGCGCAGAGCAGCGGCACGCGATCAAAGCCGACACCTCGCGCCGCGACCGCGGGGAACTCAGCGTCGAGGTCATTCGTGACCGTGAAGATGCAGCTGACCACGTCCTCTGGGGTCAAGCCGTTGCGTTCGCTGATCTCTCGCATCAGCTCGCTCGTCGCGTCGAGGATCTGCTGCGCGTCGTTGCGCTCGACGCTGGTGGCGCCGCGCACGGCGAACAGTCGCATGAGAAGCGATTCTGTCAAAGCGTGAGCGCGCGCAGACGCTCGACCTCGACAGCGCTGAGACGGCGGTGCTCGCCGGGTTGTAGAGCCCCGAGCGTGAGCGGGCCGAAGCGCGTGCGAACCAGCTCGAGCACGGGATGTCCAACTGCAGCGCACATGCGCCGCACCTGGCGGTTGCGTCCCTCGTGGATCGTGAGCTCGATCTGCCCGTCGCTCAAGCGGCGTACACGCGCCGGCGCCGTCGGTCCGTCCTCGAGCTCGACTCCCTCGCGCAGCGAGCGCAGCGCCGCCTCGCCGGGCGGGCCGCTGCCGAGCTTGGCGCGATAGGTCTTCGGCACCTCAAACCGAGGATGCGTTAGGCGGTTGGCCAGCTCGCCGTCGTTGGTGAGCAGGATCAGACCGCTGCTGTCCGCGTCCAGACGCCCGACCGGATAGAGGCGCAGCCCTTTGCGGGGAACGAGCCCGACCACGGTCGGGCGACCGTGCGTGTCGCGCGCCGTGGAGAGCACGCCAAGGGGCTTGTGCAGGGCGTAGAGCACCCGCGGCTCGGCTCCCGCAAGCGCGCGCCCGTCAACGCTGACCTCGCTTGTGTCGTCGACGTCGCGGGCGGGGTCCGTGCAGATCTCACCGACAACCGAGACGCGCCCGGCCGCGATCATCTGCTCGGCCGCGCGGCGCGAGGCGACGCCGGCATGGGCGAGGTACTTGCCTAGGCGCATGGCCACTGCCCGGTGTAAAGGCTCATCGGCTGCAACCATAGGAGCCATGGACCTGCAGTTGCTCGATCAGACGCTCAGCGACCGTGGCGAGCCCGCGTTCCGCGCCCGTCAGGTGTGGTCCTGGCTGGCACGCGGCGTGCGTGGCTACGAGGAAATGACGAACATCCCGGCGGCGCTGCGTGAAGCGCTCGCACAGGAGGTGCCCTTCTCGGCGCTTGAGCTGCGCGAGCAGGCACACTCCGATGACGGGACCGTGAAGGCGCTGTTTGCGACCAGCGACAGACGACCGCTGGAGGCGGTGCTGATGCGTTTTCGCGATGGGCGGCGCTCGATCTGCGTCTCCTCACAATCAGGCTGTCCGCTGACCTGTCGCTTCTGCGCGACCGGCAGCATGCGCTTTGCGCGCAATCTCAGCGCCTCGGAGATCCTCGAGCAGGCGCTGCACTTCCGTCGCACCGAAGCGATCGATCACTGCGTGTTTATGGGCATGGGCGAGCCGATGCTGAACCTCGACGCGGTGCTCGCCGCCTGCGAGCGTCTCCCCGAGATCGGCATCACCCACCGGCGCACGACGATCTCGACCGTCGGCTGGATACCCGGCATCGAACGGCTCGCCGAAACGGAGATGCCGATCCGCCTCGCGCTGTCGCTGCACGCCGCCGATGAAGCGCTGCGCTCGGAGCTGATGCCCGTCAACGAGCGCTATCCGCTGCACGAGGTGATCAAGGCTTGCCATGCCTTCTATGCGCGCAAGCGCCGTCGTGTGTTCGTCGAGTACGTGATGCTCGCGGGCGTCAACGATCGCTACGAGCAGGCGCTTACGCTCGCGCGCCTGTTGCGTGGCTCGCCCGGCTTCGGCCATGCCGCAGCGGAGCAGTCGATCTTTAAGGTCAACCTGATCCCCTTCAACCCAACCGACTCTGAGTTCACCGGCTCAAGCCGCGAGTCGATCGCCGCCTTCCGCGCCGCGCTCGAGTCCCAGGGCATACCCGCCACGGTGCGCCTCACGCGCGGGCGTGACATCGCCGCGGCCTGCGGCCAGCTCGCCGCGACCGCTGCAGCCTGATCAGGCAGGTGGGCCGCCGCCCGCGCGAGCCTCACCGGCACGCAGCAGCCGTTCGCGCAGCTCGGCCTGCTCCTCGGGCGTGGGATCCCACTGCGCAACATCGGGCAGCTCATCGAGGCCACGCAGACCGAACAGCTTGAGGAACTGCGTGGTGGTCCGATAGAGGATCGCCCCGAACTGCGAGCTGCCCCCCTCCTCGATCAGGCCGCGCTCGAGTAGCGTCGCGGTCGCAGAATCAGCGCTAACGCCGCGGATACGAGTGATCTCTGGGCGTGAGATCGGCT
>CAVOSI010000001.1:0-976717 GCA_963698875.1 uncultured Solirubrobacterales bacterium | reverse complement strand
GGACCGAGTTCGGCACCTGGGCCAGGGCCTCCCTGATGACGGTGATCTCGGAGTCGAACTCCCCCCACAGCACGCTGGCCTTGGAGTCGAAGTACCAGAAAATGTACGCCTGCTCACCCCGGCCTCGGCGGCGATCTGCTCGATCGGGGTCTCGTCGAAGCCCTGCTCGGTGAACAGCCGGAGCGCGATCACTTCCAGCGTCCGCCGACTGGTGCCCGGAGGCCTGCCCCGGCGCCCTGCGGGCCCGGCCTGCCGGCCTGCGCTGCGGGCCCTGGGTGCGCTGCGGGCTGAAGATCGTCCATGAATTCTCTTTGATAGTAGTCCGGGCTCTTCATCGCGGCACCGTGTGACGTTAACGTAAAAATATTCGTCATGCGGTGTCGAAATCCGTACGGCCGCGTCTCCGCACGTTGAGGAGCTGGCATGAGCGAGCAGTCCCAGACCGCCGATCCCCGAACCGATAGCCCGGGGCGCGCTGCTCCCGATGCCGAGACCGACACCGGGGAACTGCTGATCGAGGAAATCTCGATCGACGGCATGTGCGGTGTGTACTGACGCCAGCGGCTGCCCCCAGGGGCAGCCGAGGTGAGCGGGGCACCCCTGCCCCTGGTTGAGCAGTTCCAGTTTGGCCTGGCCGCCCCGATCTGCCTGACCTGGGAACTCACCTACGCCTGTAACTTGGCCTGCCGTCATTGCCTGTCCAGTTCCGGGCGGCGTGATCCGCGCGAGCTGTCGATCGCCGAGTGCAGGGCGGTGATCGACGAGCTGGAACGCATGCAGGTGTTCTACGTCAACATCGGTGGCGGCGAGCCGACCGTCCGGCCCGATTTCTGGGAGCTCATCGACTACGCCACCGAGCATCACGTCGGCGTCAAGTTCTCGACCAACGGCGTCAAGATCACCCCGGAGGCGGCCCGGCGGCTCGCGGCCAGCGAATACGTCGACGTGCAGATCTCCCTCGACGGCGCGACCGCGGACGTCAACGACGCGGTCGCGGGGCGGGCTCGTACGTCACGGCGCTGGCCGCGATGCGCAACCTCGCCGCCGCCGGTTTCGCCGGGTTCAAGATCTCGGTCGTCGTCACGCGGCATAACGCCGGCCAGCTCGACGCCTTCAAGGCGCTCGCCGACCGGTTCGGCGCCCAGCTGCGGCTGACCCGGCTGCGCCCGTCCGGGCGCGGCGCGGACGTCTGGGACGAGCTGCATCCCACCGCGCAGCAGCAACGTGACCTGTACGACTGGCTCGTCGCGCGCGGCGAGCAGGTCCTGACCGGGGGATCCTTCTTCCACCTAGCCGCGTTCGGCGAGTCACTGCCCGGCCTCAATCTGTGCGGCGCCGGGCGGGTGGTGGCCTGATCGACCCCGTCGGCGACGTTTACGCCTGCCCGTTCGCCATCCACGACAACTTCCTGGCCGGCAACGTCCGCGGCCCTGGCGGGTTCGCCACGGTGTGGCAGCAGGCGCCGCTGTTCGCCGAGCTGCGCCAGCCTCAGGGCGGCGGCGCGTGCACGTCCTGCTCGGCGTATGACGCCTGCCGCGGCGGCTGCATGGCGGCTAAGTTCTTCACCGGCCTGCCGCTCGACGGCCCCGACCCCGAGTGCGTGAAAGGCCACGGCGAGCAGGCCCTGCTGGCGCACGTCGGCGCGCCCGCGCCCGCCCGTCCGGCGACCACTCGCACCGGACCGAGCGCGCCCCCCGTCCCGCCGCGCCCGGCCCGTCCGGCCGCCCGGCGCCGGTACCCGTGTCCATCGGCGTGCGCCCACCGCCACCCGCGCTTCGCGCGGCGCGGCCCCCGGATCGCGCGTGTGACGAGAACCCGCTGGCCGGCTTCATGCCGGGCGCTCCTCCTCCGCCCGCCTAGCCAGGCGGCTCCCCGCGCGCCCGCCCTTGCCGCGGGCCGGGGCCCGGGATCTGGTGCGTGGCCCGGGGCCGGCTCCAGTCTCACTCACCGGTACCTGGCCCGTGCCCGGCCCCCTTCAGCCGACGGTGCCCGTGCACCGGCGCTTGTGCATGCGCCAAGCAGGAAATTTCCAGAACAGATTTCTTCAGAGAGGAATTTACGGATGGGGAAGCTGGAAGGCAAGGTCGCCTTCATCACCGGTGCGGCGCGCGGTCAGGGCCGCAGCCACGCGATCCGGCTGGCGCAGGAGGGGCCGACATCGTCGCCGTGGACCTGTCGCGCAGGTCGCCAGCGTGCCGTACGCGATGGCGACCCCGGCCGACCTGGCCGAGACGGTCAAGGAGGTCGAGGCCCTCGACCGCCGGATCGTGGCCACCCAGGCCGACGTGCGGGACTACGGCGCGCTCAAGGCGGCGCTGGACGACGGCGTCGCCCAGCTCGGGAAGCTGGACATCGTGTCGGCCAACGCGGGGATCTTCAGCTACGGCACGCTCGATCAGCTCAGCGAGACCGCCTGGCAGGACATGATCGACACCAACCTGACCGGGTCTGGCACGCGGCCAAGGCCGCCATCCCGCACCTGCGCGCCGCGGGCGGCGGGGCGATCATCATCACCAGCTCTGCGCTCGGCCTGGAGGGCATGCCGAATTGGGGCACTACGCTCGGCCAAGCACGGCCTGGTCGGGCTGATGCGGACGCTGGCGCTGGAGCTGGCCCCGGACATGATCCGGGTCAACAGCCTGCACCCGACCATGGTGAACACCGACATGATCCAGAACGCCACGACCTACGAGCTGTTCGCTCCGACCTGCCCGTGGCCGAGCGGACCCCGGAGGTGGTGGCGGAGCGCTTCCAGACGCTGAACGCGCTGCCGATCCCGTATGTCGAGCCCGTCGACATCTCCAACGCGCTGCTCTGGCTGGCCTCCGACGAGGCGCGCTACGTCACCGGGGTGCCGCTGCCCGTCGACGCCGGCGGTCGTCAAGTAACCGGCCGGATATAATGCACGTCGATTCATCCCACGAGGGAGCGCAGCAGCGTCGGTGAGCGAGCGGAGCGCTGCGGCGCGATGCGATGATGGGCGCGGCCGGAGCGCCTGCTCGGGTGGCGGCGTCGGGCTGCGGCTCGCTCGAGGTCCAGCCGGTGCCGGGCGGCGATCCGGCCAAAGGCCAGCTTTGACCGACCTGGCCGCGCTGTCCTCTCCCGAAGCGGCGCACCTCGCCGACGAGGGCGCGCTGCTCGCGGTGCCCGTGGCGTCCACCGAGCAGCACGGCGCGCACCTGCCGCTGTCCACCGACACCGACCTCGCGGTGGCCCTGTGCGCGCGGCTGGCCGAGTCCCGGCCCGGCGTCGTCGTCGCGCCGCCCCTGGCCTACGGGTCGAGCGGGGAGCACGAGGGCTTCGCCGGGACGATCTCCATCGGCCAGGAGGCGGTCGAGCTGGTGCTCGTCGAGCTGTGCCGTTCGGCCACGCTGACCTTCCCGCGGGTCCTGCTGGTCTCCACCCACGGGGGCAATACCGAGGCGGTGCGGCGCGCCGAGGAACGGCTGCGCGGTGAGTCCCGCGACGTCTACGCCTGGCTGCCGCGCTGGCAGGGTGACGCCCACGCCGGGCGCACCGAGACGTCGCTGCAGCTGGCCCTGGCCCCGCAGTCGGTGCGGATCAACCGCGCCCGGGCGGGCAATACGACGCCGATCGCCGACCTGATGCCCGCGCTGCGCGCATCATCCGTCAAGGCCGTCAGCCCTAACGGCGTGCTCGGCGACCCGGCCGGGGCGTCCGCCGCCGAGGGTGCGGCCGTGTTCGCCGCCCTGCTGGCGGACCTGCTCGCGTGCGTGGGGAAATGGTGCGGTGACTGACCCGCAGCGCAGCCCATGGGGCCCGGCCGGGCCGGCGGCCGGGCCGGTGACGGGGCCGTCCACGGGGCCGCCCACGGGGGGCCGGGCCGGGCCGGTGACGGAGCCGCCGCCGGGGCCTGGCAGCGTCGCCGCGCGTCGCCCTCGTGGCCGGGGCGGCCCGGGGGATCGGGGCCGCCACGGTCGCCGCGCTTGCGGCGGCCGGATGGCGGGTCGTGGCCGTCGACCGCTGCGCCGACGACCCGGCCCTGCCGTACCCGCTCGGCCGGCCGTGCCGAGCTGGAGAAGGTGGCGGCGGACGCGGGGCCGGACGTGGTCGTCGCCGAGGCGGACACCCGTGACGTGGCTGCCCTCGCGGCGGCGGTCGCGGAGACCGAACGGCGCTGGGGAGGGCTGGACGCCGCCCTCGCGGTCGCCGGGGTGATCGCCGGCGGCGTTCCCGCGTGGGAGGTGCCCGCCGACCAGGAACAGGCCGTGCTCGACATCGACCTCGGCGGGGTGCTGAACCTCGCGCGGGTGGCCGTGCCCGCGCTGCTGCGCCGCCCCGAACCGCGGCACGGGCGCTTCCTCGCCGTCGCCTCCGCCGCCGCGACCCGGGGGCTGCCCATGCTGGCCGCCTACTGCGCCGCCAAGGCAGGGGTGGCCGGATTCATCCGCGCCCTCGCCGTGGAGCTCCGGGGCACCGGGATCACGGCCAACGCGGTCAGTCCCGGCTCGACCGCGACGCCCATCCTGGACGAGAGCGCGCGGCTGTACGGGCTGCCGTCGGCCGGATCGTTCGCCCCGCAGCAGCCGCTCGGCCGGCTGCTCGACCCGGCCGAGGTCGCCGCCGTACTTGCGTTCCTCGCCGGGGACGGGGCCAGCGGCATGACCGGCGCGATCGTCCCCGTCGACGGCGGCCTGGCCCTGTGAGACAGGGCGCCAGCTTGCGACCGACGGCCCCGAAGCCGACTTCATACGACCTGGCCGGTGCGCTCACCTGGCCCGCGCGGAACTCCTTTGGCGCCTGTCTTTGCCCCGACGAGGCGAAAGCGCTGGAAAGCCGAGGTCGACGACTTCGCCGCGCGGAACGCACCGGCGGCCGGCCAGACAAACGCCGCCGGGCCGACAACGGCCGCACCGCGAAACACCCCCGATACATACGGGAATATGTAACACGATGCCTTATTTACAGATGGCTGATCACCGTAGACAATTGCGCTGAGTGCCTCTGTGATGGCGGGTGGTTACCTTGGGTGATGGTAACGGTAGATCGGCAACATGGCTCTTGGCGCGCTGGCCGGCCTAGCCGCCCGACACGGCTGGCCGTCCGGTTACCGGCGTTTCCCCCGGGCTTTCTGAATTCTCCTGCCTGGCGCCGGACTGACGGCGCCGCCAACTTCCGCGCGGCTGCGCACCAGCAGGAAGCGAGCGATTCATGGTCTGCTACCTCCCCGGAACCGGCACGCTCGCCGTCGTCGGCTTTGCTGTCTATCTCATCTGGCATCAGGCGATCATGCATTTTCTCGCCCTGGTCGGGACCGCGACGGAAATCGCGCTGCTCCTCGGCGCGGCGGCAGCCGTCGCAATCGCCCTGATCTGGACCGCGCGCATGATCCGGCGCCGCCGGGCTCAGGCTGGCGCCTGCACGACCTGCCGGTTCCGCTGCCAGCAGGCCCTGCAGGCCCGCCCGAACCTGCTCGTCAACCGCGTCGACCGGCGCGCTCTTCCGCCCGCGCCTGCCCGCCCCGTTACCCGGACCGCCACCCGGCCGCCCCCGTGCTCGGAGTGCTCCGGCCGTCGGCCCGCCCCGCGTTCATCTCCAGTCGGTCGGCTCCACCGGCTCCAGTCCCGTCTGCGGTCGGGTGTCCTGCGCCGGCCTCCCGCCTGGCCCCGGCTCCTAACCCGGCCCCCGGCCCGGCCCCGGCCTCCCGCCCGGCCCCGCCCGCAGGTGAACGCTGGCCCTCCGCTCCCCGCCATAGGTGCGCGAACCAGCACTGTCGCCGACCACCGGTCGAAACCGTCGCCTTCGACGGCTACGTACTCACTCCCGACGGCGTAGACGGCCAGCCCCCGCCTTCGAGCACTAATCGGCGTCGGTTCTCCGCCGCATCAGGCGGCGCGGAGACCGGCCCGTTGATCGGGTCATTGGGCCGCCACGATCTCATCGAGCCGGTTGAGCAGTTCCCTGAGCGACAGGGCCGCAACGACGTGGCCGTCCCCGCTGTCGCCCTTCTCTGCGATGAAGCGCGTGGCCCCGTTCTGGCAGTGGATGGACCATTCGGGATGCTCGCGGATGAAGCGCTGCTGCCTAACGACTTGATCAATCGGCAATGACACGACTGACGATCCTTGCCCGACCCGTAAGACCGCTGGGGACCGTGCCCGGTCACGGGTCAGTTACCGGGCACGGCCAACCCCAGGATAGCAAAGAGCATATAATAGCTTGCATAGCTCTGTGAGCTACCTGACGTATCGCCAGCTCAGAGAGCATCTATGTTGATCTTGTGCCCGCGCGCCCGGTTGACCCGATGGCCGGAAAACACGCCTACATGCAGGTTGCTGACGACGTTGAGCGCCGGATAAGCGACGGGGAGATCACCGTGAAGCTTCCGGGCGAACGTGAGCTGGCCGAGCAGTATGGCGTCGCGTATACGACTGTCCGCCGTGCCATGGAGATGCTGAGAGACCGTGACGTGATCATTACCCGGCAAGGGCGTGGAACGTTCGTCAATCCCAAGAGATAAATTCGAACACAGTCATATGCTTGTTCGATGGCGCGGGCGCGGATCGAGCTAGATGGCGAACAAACCGGCTGGGGTCCGGCGCGGGTGGTGGTGGCCAAGCTCAGCCGTGACCGGCACGTCGCCCAGGTGCTCATCGGCACCCGGATACAGACGCTTGCTGGGGTGGCCGCGTTACCCTGGACCAGCATTGGCCGGCGGGGAACCACCCGGTACCGGCGGGGAGCCACGCGCTATGAGGCGGAACTGGATGCGGGCGGCGGGGATGCGTTCCTGCTCGCGGGCCAGCAGGGCCAGCGCGCGGGCATCGGCCGCGGTGGGGCGGTTCACGTCCAGGGCGCGTGGCCACAGCCGGGCATAGCGGACGGCTGCGACTTCGGCCGCATACACCAGTGCCTGACCGACCAGGTACAGCAGGGCGAACATGCCTGCCACGGTGGCGAAGCTGCCGTAGACGGGCCCGGCCCTGGCCACCAGCCTGGCCAGCAACGGCGCCCCGGCGTTGAGCACGACCGTCACCGCCGCCGCGCCTATGACGGCTCCCGGCCATAGGGCCCGGACCGGCGCGGCCCGGGCCAGCAGCAACTTGGCGCCAAGCAGCAGCACCGCGAAGACGACCAGCGCCGACCCGAGCACCGCGGCCGCCCGTTGCAGTCCGGGCTGGCCGGGCAGCGCGGTGGCCACCACCGTGAGGGCACCGGTGGCCAGCGCCCCGGCCATCAGCGTCGCCAGCACCACGAACACCCGGACATACCGCGAGAAGAAACCGGCCCGAAGGCGGTACCGGACCGCTGCGACGTGGTTCAGCGTCTGGTAGGCGGAGAACACAACACCAGTCCCGGACAACAGCAAACCGATCAGGCCGGCCACGAACGGGATCGTCGAGGCCGGCAACGTGGCCAGCGAGTGCTCGACCGTGGATCGCAGCGCCTGCGGCACGATCGCGGTGATCAGCCGCTGGCGCAGGTCCGGATGATCGGCCAGCACCCGCGACAGTACCGCCACCCCGAGCAGCAGCAGCGGGAAGATGCTCAGGAATCCGTAGTAGGTGATCAGCGCCGCCTGCCGCCCGCCCTCATCGTCGCCGTACTTCTTCACCACCGCGTAGGGGAACCCGAGCACGCCATGCTCGCGCTGCAGCCGGTCCGCCCACGCGATGATCCGGTTCACCAGGCCACTCAAACCTTCCAAGCTCATAGGCCCAGCCTGCCCCGAACCGCCCTGGCAGGTCAGCTGCCGGTGGTAACTGAGCTGCCGAGGTGACTACGCCCCTGCTCATACGTATTCGCGTCGGCGCATCCAGGCCAGCGTCGCCCAGCCCAGCTGGCGCCCTTGATCGCCTCCAGGGCATCGCCGGCACCGGACAGTGCGGGTGTCTATCCAAGTCCCGAGCCTGGTCGGGAACGCCTGGCTCTCGCCGGGCCTGAAACCGGTGCAGATCTCCATGGCGGGGCAGGACGCCGAGGCCAGGACGCAGAACAGGAACAACACGAGGTAGCTCGCGGTACTGGACAGTCTGGCCTCCACGACAGTGGCGGCGCCCGCGCCGACGAGAACCCAGGGCTGGAGCGCGGGCGCAAGGCCCAGGGCGAACCACGTAACGCCTCCGGTGTCGGTGTCGGTGTCGGTGTCATGTCGTGGGTGCCGTGCCTGAACGTGCCGTTGCCGTGCCCGGGCTTGGTGTCGTCGTGGCCTCGATCGGCTTGCGGGGGATGAGGACCGCGAGGACCAGGCCGATGAGGGCGAGCACGAGCATGGTGGTGAGAGCGACGGCGAAGGGCTTTCCTTCGGGCAGTTTGACGGCGACCAGGACCGAGCCGACCAGGGCGGTGCCCAGCGAGGATCCCAGGTTGGAGACGCTGCGGGACAGGCCGGAGATCTCGCCCTGATCCTGGTCGGGGAAGCTGGACTGGACCACGTTGACCGAGGAGGTCAGCATGGTCCCGACCCCGGCGCCGAACAGCAGCAGCCCCGGTATCCACCGCCAGATGCCCGCGTGCGCCCGGACCAGGACCAGCAGCAAGATCATGCCGACGGCGGTGATCAGGAAGCCGGCGATGATCAGCCACCGCTGCGGGTGCCGCCGGGCGAACCGGCCGGCGCCGGCCGAGGCGGCCAGGATCCCGATCGTGGCCGGGGTGAGCATCAGGCCGGTCTGGATCGGGCTGTAGTGGTTGACCTCCTGCAGGTAGACCGAGACCGCGAAGAAGGACCCCTGCAGGATCAGCCACTGGATGGTCTGGGTGCCCAGCCCCAGGTTGGCGACCTTGTTGCGGAACAGCCGCAGCGGCAGCAGCACGTCCTTGCCCTTTTTCTCGCTGGACCGGACGTGCAGGAAGAACCACAGCAGGAACAGCGCGCCGATGGCCACGAACAGCCATACCGGGGAGATCGATCCCTTGGGGATCACCACCGTGCCACCGATGGTGAAGTTCTGCCGCGACTCGCCGAAGCCGTAGGTCCGCGACTGCAGCAGCCCGAGCACCACGAAGAACAGCCCGGCGGCGGACAGGACCGCCCCGGTCAGGTCGAACCGCGGCTTGGGCCCGGGCCGGGCCGGGTCGGTGATCTTGCGGGCGAGCAGAATGATCCAGGCCACGACCAGGACCTGCAGGCCGAACGAGGCGCGCCAGCTGATCGCGCTGGTCACCAGGCCGCCGATCAGCGGCCCGGCGGCGGCGCCCAGGCCGCCCGCGCCGCTGACCACGCCGAAGTAGCGGGCCCGTGACTTGACGTCGGGGAAGGTCACGGTGACCAGGATGTAGATCGGCGGGATCATCAGCGCCGAGCCCACGCCCTCCAGCAGCGAGTACCCGATGATCAGCAGCGGCAGTCCCTGCGACAGCGCCGCCAGCAGCCCCCCGACCGCGTAGACGGCCAGGCCCAGCACGAAGCACCGCTTGCGGCCCCAGATGTCGGTCAGCTTGCTGCCCGGGATCATCAGCGCCGCCATCGTGAGGGTGAACAGCGTGATCGCCGTCTGCACCCCGGCCACCGTCGTGCCCAGGTCCTTGGCGATCGGGCTGATCGCCACGTTCATGTTCGTGGCCGCGTAACTGGCGATGAACTGCGCCAGCGCCAGCGGCAGGATCATCGCCCGGGCCGCGGCGCCCGCCTTAGGCGCGCCCGTGTCAGTCATCGCGGCCCTCATCCCCACCAGCACAAGCTGGGCCTCTGCCGGCGTCATGTACTGCCTGGCCCGGCTGCTGCCTGTGGTACACGTTCACGTGGACCTCATATGCCGCGACGCCCGCAGCAATCGAGTACGGCCCGCGGATTCGCTGGCGCTCAGGTGAGACGTCCCGGTAATCCAGGTCGGGATGGTCACCGCAGTCACAGCAGACGAGCTCATACGCGTCGGTATAGCCGCCTTGCACTCGGCCCTGGACGACGCGGGCTGGCTGGCGCCGCAGCACCACCGTCCACCCCAGCCCAGGCTGATTATGCGTCCGCACGGCTGCCTCCTCTTGCAGCGATTTGTGCCTCCACAGCCTGGGCGGGAGGGGCGGGAGCCGACTGCGGTGTGGGCTCGTGCGGACTACTGCGCGGCTGTCTGGCTGCCGTGCAGGGCGTCCTGGAGTTCCTGCTCCCCTTCCTTGGACAGAGAAGTCTTCAGCACGGTGCCGCCAAACTTGCTCATCGCCTCGATGGCCTTGTCCGGGGTGACCTTCTCCACCATGAGGAACAGCGCGGAGGTGCCCGGCTGCACCATGCCGCGCACCTGGTCCTGGAACTGCTTGTCGATGCCGGACTTGGTGATCTTGCCCATCAGCGCGCCCATCCCGGCGCCGATGGCGATCCCGAAGACGGGGATGAAGAACAACAGCCCGAACAGCAGGCCCCAGAACATGCCCCAGGTCGCCCCGCGGCCGACCAGGTGGTGCTGCGTGTGGACGTGGTAGTCGCCGTCGGCGTCCCGGACGATCACGGCGATGGCGTCGGGCTGGATGATGAGGTCCTGGGCGAGCCGGCGTGCCTCGTCGGCGGCGGCCTCCGCGGTCGCCTCATCCGGGTATCCGATCGCGATCAGATCAGCCATGGCGTTCTCCTTCTCATACGTGTGCTGTGTGCTGCTGCTGGGGCGCTGGAGAGTGCTGCTAGTCGAGGGTGGCCCGAGCACGTCAGACGCTAGTCCCTGTGTTCTGGGGGCGGGACACCTGTTGCCTTAATCATGCCGTCGGCGCGCCATTGATTCCTCACCCCTTGGCGGGTGAGTTCGGCGCGGGGGGGGGGGTAACGGCCCACCGCCGCTGAACGGCCTCAGAGCAGCCGCAGGTCGGCTGCCCGCCCGATGGCCTCGGAGCGAGACGCCACTCCGAGCTTCTGATAGATCGACCGCAGGTGGGTCTTTACCGTGTTACGGGAAACGTAGAGAGCGCCGGCATCTGCGGGTAGGTGCTGGTCGGCAAGAGCTTCAGGACGCGCAGCTCGGCAGCGGTCAAAGGTTCGACGATCACGCAGGCGGACTGGGAGGCGACTGGCTGTGCTTCCCGGGCCTCCAGGGCTCCGACGACCAGCTGCTCGGCGAACGGGTCCGCCCGCGCCTGCGCCGAATCCGCGATCAGGTAGCTGGTCACCTGGGGTGCGGCGGTGACCACGGTGTAGAGGAAGCCGCCGCGGCGTGCTGTCTGGATGGCACCGCCCAGGATGCTCGCGGCCGTCGGGTCTTCGCGGCCGATGGCGGCGGCGGCCAGGAGCAGCTGGCGCATCAGCGCGCGCCGCGGCGTCAGGCCGTCCAGGGCCAGCGACTGCAGGTGTTCTTGTGCGCCGCCGTGATCGCCGGCGGCGAGCGCGATCTTGGCTAGCAGCAGGCTACGGCGGACTGCGGCAGCCTGCTGGCCAGCTGGGCGGGAGAGCGCTGGTCCCCGAGCGACAGGCGCAGGGACGCTTCCAGCTCATCGGCCCGTGCCAGCAGCGCCGGCTCGGTCCCGGTCAGGACCAGGCGCGCCGCCCCGACGGTTGCCAACGCTTCCCGAGCCTGCCCGCGGGCCGCCCAGATCTGGGCCCGGTCCAGCAACGTGAGGAACTCAAACAGGGGCCGCCGCCGCTCGGTTATCGATAGCACCTGCTCGGTGAGCTGCTCCGCGGTGTCAAGGTCGCGCCGCTCCAGCGCCAGGCCGGCGAGTACGCGCAGGCCGTCGACGGCGAAGAAATGCTGGCCGAACCCCAGCCGACGGGCATCCGCACAAGCTGCCCTGGCGATATCAGCGGCCTTGGGCAGGCGGCCGGCCTCAAACCATGCCAGCGCCCGCGCACTGGGCACCAGCACCAGCCTGGCCGGTTCGGCGAGTTCGGGAATCGCAAGAGCCGCCGCTGCCTCACGTTCAACCGCCTCGTAGTCTTCCAGGCACGGGTAGACGCGCAGCAGGATCAACGGGACGGTGGCGTTCCACGGGTCGCTGAGCCCCGCCCGCTCCTGGATGCCCCGCGCGCCGAGTGCCCGCGCGGACGGCCTCGTCCATCTGGCCGACCATCGCGTAGTGGAATGAGCGCATCGCCGCGAACCGGGCCGCCAGCCGTGACTCGGGCGGGATCGACGGCTGGGCGCGCTCCAGCAGGTCAAGGTACTTGCCGCCGCGAGCAGGGTCACCCCCGAGCAGCAGGTCGGCCGCCAGGCCCAGCAGCCGGTCGGGCGCATCGGCGAGCAGCGAAGGCTCGACCGTGCTCAGATCCAGGGCGGCCCGGAGCGCCGGGTCGTGCAGGAAGTCGGTCACGGCCTGGTCCTGCATGAGGTCCAGCGCCCGGTCGACCCGCCGGGCGGCCAGGAAATGGCGGGCCGCGCGCCGGGTGTCGCCCGTGGCTCGAACCATTCGGCCGCCCGCAGCTGGAGCGCCTGTTCGCGGGCCCGGTCCCTGGCCCGCAGTTCAGCGCGGAGCACCTGGCGCACCAGATGGTGATACCGGAAACTCGTCCGCTCATCATCGAGGGCCACCAGGAACAGGTTGGCCGCGTCGATGCTGCCCAGCAGCGCCCCCGCGTCCTGCCTCGTAGTGACAGCTGCACACGCGTCCGCCGTCAGCTCCCCCAGAACGCAGGTGTCGAGCATGAACCGGACGACCTCGCCGGCTGCTGATCAAGAACTTCGGAGATGAAGTACTCAGCGATCGCGTGGCTGCGGACCTCCAGCGCCCGCGCAGCCCGCACCGGGTCCGTAGCGCCACGCAGCGATAGCGCCGCCATTATGCAGCGCCGCGGCCCACCCCTCACTGCGCTGATGAAGCAGCGCAAGCTCAGCAGCACCGACCTCGACGCCGAAGTTCGCTAGCAGGTCGCCGCTCTCGGCAAGGGAAAAATACAGGTCACGGTCGCGCAGCTCACACAACTGACCCGACATCCGCAGCCGGTGCAGCCGCAGCGGAGGGTCAACCCGGCTGGCCAGCACCAGCTGGGTGGTCCCGGCCGGCCAGCGCTCCACCAGATCTGTCATGGCCCTGAAGACGCCGCCCGCCGCGGCCTGGAAGTCGTCCACGATGATCGCCGACCCTACGGGCAGCTTCCCGGCATCGTTCGCGATCGACGCGATGACATCGGCGGAGATGCCGCCGTCCATCGCGAGCAGGTCGGCGGCATCGGCACCGAAACCCGGCGCCACCGCCCGGGGGCCCGGATGAAACCGGCCCAGAACGGACCGGGTTAGCGTCCGCCTTATCGCACGACAACCAGGACGTAGCGTCGGGTGGCCGTGCTGCGGCCCAGTTCGACAGCAGCACACTCTTGCCCGCGCCGGCCGACCCCACCACCACGGTCAGGCGCTGGCCAGCCCCGGCCGCGAGCCGGTCCTGCAGCGCGGATCTTATGACCAGCGTGGCGGGCAGCGTCGGTGGCCGGAACTTCGCCAGCGCGAACCGAAGGCACTGCGAAGTATCGCGCCTCGTAGCCGCGCCCTGGACCACGCCGCCCTCTCGCAGTTCCCCCTGATCCGAGAAAATGAAGTAAACCGGGCATGGAGCCCAGCGGGAAGGGACCAAGGTCCCCACCACCCGATGACTGAGGTCTCTGCGGTACCCACGGACAGCTGCCCGAACATTTATGGTTTTCATCTTGCGTGGGTGATGCACCGGGCATTTCCACAGGAAGGTGCAGTTGCGTGGAGATGCCGTTCCGCGTGGGCGCGGACTGCGGCGAGGAGGCCCGGCATGAACGCGAGCAGTCATGAATCCTGCGGGCTGGCCCAGGGAGTTGTCGGGTCGCCACGGGTGATCGCGTTCGGTGCGAGCAATGTGGCCCCGGCTGGTGCGGTGGTAGGCGGACTGGTCATCGTCGTGTCGTACGCCGGGTTCGCGTCTCCCCTGGTCGTAATCGGCGCGTTCGTCGCGTCTTTGTGCTGCGCGATCGGCAGGTAGGCGACGATCGCGAGCGTCTCGGCCTGCGCGGGCGTCAGCGTGGAGGCGCGCGGGCGGCTGAACAGCCGCCGCGCGGCGTCCTCGGTGGCGGGGTCGCTGGCGAGCGTCCAGCCGCCGCCGAGCTCGCGCAGCGCAGATCCCGCGCCGCCCGGGCGCGTACTGCTCGGCGAGCAGCGCGAGCGCGGCCGCGCACGGCGCCCTCGCCGGCCTGGGTGGCGTCGGCCAGCTCGGCGGCGCTGAGCGGATCGGCTGGACAGGAACAGCAGCGCCTCGACGGTGCGCGCCAGCGCGGGCGGCTGCCTCGCAGGGGCTCGGCGGCTGAGTCGCTCACTCGCGGCCCGGCCTCGACGCGCCACGTCGCTCACCCGGCGCAGCGCCGAGCGCGCGGCGTCGGCGGCGCCTCGGCTGCGGCCGAGTCGCGCGCACGGCGATCTCGCCGAAGCTCTCCTGCTGCTCCCAGTCGGCCTCGCCGCGTTTGTAGAGCTCGAGCAGCGCGAACAGCGTGACCGCGACCGTCATGCGGTCGGCGCCGCGCACGGCCTCGTCGAAGCTGAAGGCGCCGCGCCGCAGCAGCCCGCGCAGGTGCGCGAGGCGCTCGGCCGACGAGACCCGCGGCGACGGCGATGTGGCGCAGGTTGATCGCCGGGGGCATCAGCAGCAGCCGGCCGATCGCCGCGCCCGAGCACCTCCGGGTCCTGCGAGCCGTCGGCCGGCGGCACGATCGTGCGGCGCAGGCGCCGGCGGCAGCGGCGCCGAGCGGAAGCGCACGCCGTCCTCGGCGGCGAGCAGCTCGCCGAGGTGGGCGCGGCGGCGCGGTAGCGGCGCGCGTCGAGCATCCGCGCGAGCAGCTCCTCGGCGGCCTGCTCGGGCTCGATGTCGAGCAGCTCCTCCTCCTCGCCGCTCGAGCATCAGCCGCGACTTCAGCTCCAGCAGCGCGGCGATCAGCACGATGAACTCGGTGGCGGTCTCGAGGTCGAGCTCGCCGCGCTGCTCGAGGTGGTCGAGGTAGGCGAGCACGACCTCCGCGAGCGCGCAGCTCGAGCAGGTCGACCTCTTCGCGCAGCACGAGCGTGAGCAGCAGGTCGAACGGCCCGCTGAAGACGTCCAGGTCGAGCTCGAGCGGCAGGCGAGGCTCACCGGCGCTCACCCCGCGGCGGGCCTCTCGGCGTGGCGGCGCATCGCGCGCACCGTACCGAGCGGCCCCGACGGGCGTCTCGCGCTCACGCCGCGCGCGGCCCGACGCCCATGCGCTCGCGCACGTCGGCGAGCGTCGCCGCGGCGATCGCGCGGGCGCGCTCGGCGCCGTCGGCGAGGATCGCCTCGAGCGCGGCCTCGTCGGCGCGCAGCGCGCTCGTAGCGCTCGCGCACGGGCGCGAGGTAGTCGATCACCGCCGCCGCGACGGCCGCCTTGAATTCGCCGTAGCGGGCCTCGGCGAACTCGGCCTCGACGGCGGCGGGGTCGGCGCCGCGCGACCGCGGCGAGGATTTCGATCAGGTTGCCGATGCCCGGCCTTCTCGGGGCCGCGGCGCACCTCGCTGCCGGAGTCGGTGACCGCGCTCTTGAACTTCTTCTCGATCGCCTTCGGCTCGTCGAGCACGTAGCACGGTGCCCTGCTCGGTGCCGCCGGTCGTGGACATCTTGCGCGTCGGGTCCTGCAGGTCCATGATCCGCGCGCCGACCGCCGGGATGCGCAGCTCGGGCACGACGAGCACCTCCTCGCCTGTCGCCGAAGCGGCGCGTTGAAGCGCCGCGCGACGTCGCGCATCAGCTCGACGTGCTCGCGCTGGTCCTCGCCGACGGGCACCTCCTCGCGCGCGGTAGGCGAGCACGTCGGCGGCCATCAGCACGGGGTAGAACAGCAGCCCCGCCGAGACCAGCTCGCGCTGCGCGACTCGGACTTGTCGCGGAACTGGTGCATGCGCTGCAGGCGGCCGAGTTCGGTGACGCTGGAGAGCAGCCAGGTCAGCTCGGTGTGCTCGTGCACGTCGCTCTGGCGGAAGAGGATGCAGCGCGCCGGGTCGAGGCCCGCGGCGAGCAGGATCGCGGTCGTGTCGTAGAGCCGCTCGCGCAGCTCGGCGGGGTCGTAGGCGACGGTCAGCGCGTGCAGGTCGACGATGCAGAAGATGCCCTCGCCGCGCTCCTGGCTTGAGACGTACTGGGCGATCGCGCCGATGTAGTTGCCGAGGTGCTTGCGCCCGGTGGGCTGGATGCCGGAGAAGATGCGCACTCGATCGATCTAGCGGCGCCGCAGCGCGCGTCGGTCGAGCCACGGCGGGTCCCAGCCGGTGTCGGTCGGGTTGACGTTCGTGCCGGGCGGGACGATCTCGTCGATGCGGTCGAGCACGTCGGCGCTGCAGCGTGCGCTCGAGCGCCGGCAGCTGGCTCTCGAGCTGCTCCATCGTGCGCGGGCCGATGATCGCGGCGGTCACGGCCGGGTGGCTGATCACGAAGCGCCAGCGCCATCTCGATCAGCGGCATGCCCGGCCTGCTCGGCGAGCGCGGCGAGCGCCTCGGCGGCCTCGAGCTTGGCCTGGTTGGCCGGGCAGCGACATGTCGTAGCGCGACGGGATCATCTGCGCGCGGCGGCTCGCTCCGGGCGACTCGCCGCCCTTGCGGTAGCGCCCGGACAGCCAGCCGCCGGCGAGCGGGCTCCAGGGGATCACGCCCATGCCGTACTGCTCGCAGACGGGCAGCACGTCGCGCCTCGATCGCGCGGATCAGCATCGAGTAGGGCGGCTGCTCGCAGACGAAGCGCTCGCGGCCGCGCTGCTCGGCGACCCACTGGGCCTCGACGATCTGCGTGGGCGGGGAAGGTCGAGCTGCCGATCGAGCGCACCTTGCCGGCGCGCACGAGGTCGCTGAGCGCGCCGAGCGTCTCGTCGATGTCGGTGTCGGGCTCGGGGCGGTGGATCTGGTAGAGGTCGATCCAGTCGGTTTTCAGCCGTCGCAGGCTGTTCTCGACCTCTTTGACGATCCAGCGGCGGGAGTTGCCGAACTGGTTGGGCGTCGTCGCCCATCTTGCCGTGCACCTTCGTCGCGAGCACCACCGAGTCGCGCCGGCCGCCGGCGAGCGCCTTGCCGACGATCTCCTCGGACTCGCCGCGCGAGTAGACGTCGGCGGTGTCGATGAAGTTGATGCCCGCGTCGAGCGCGCGGTGGATGATGCGGATCGAGTCCTCGTGGTCGGTGTTGCCCCAGGCGCCGAACATCATCGCGCCGAGGCACAGCGGGCTGACGCTGACGCCGGTGCTGCCGAGTTTGCGGTGCTCGATCGCCATCGCCGGCGGCCTAGCCAGCGTCTCGCGGATCACCGGGCTGCTTGGCGGCGGCGACCTCGTCCAGGCGCCGCACGGGCGTCGTGTAGGGCGCGCTGCGCGCGATCTCGGGGTCCTCGGCGGCCTCTGCGAGGATCGCGCGCGATCGCGTCGGCGAAGGCGTCGAGCGTCTCCTTGCGTCTCGGTCTCGGTCGGCTCGACCATCAGCGCCTCCTCGACGAGCAGCGGGAAGTAGACGGTCGGCGGGTGGAAGCCGAAGTCGAGCAGCCGCTTGGCGAGGTCGAGCGTCTTGATCTCCAGCTCGCGCTTCATCGGGCCGCCGGAGAGCACGAACTCGTGCATGCACAGCTCGCCGTAGGCGCAGCGGCAGGTGCTCGGCGACGCCGGCTCGCGCAGCCGCGCGAGCAGGTAGTTGGCGTTCAGCACGGCCGTCTCGGAGGCGTCCTTCAGGCCGTCGGCCGCCGAGCGAGCAGATGTAGGCGTAGGCGCGCACGAAGCAGCCGTAGTTGCCGTGGAAGCCGCGCAGCCGCCCGATCGACTTCGAGCCGACGCCCTGCTCAGGTCGTGGTCGAGCGTCGAAGCTGCGCCGTCCTGCGCCGCGCGCGACCACGGGCACCGGCAGGTAGGGCGCGATGCGCTCGGACACCGCGATCGGGCCCGGAGCCCGGGCCGCCGCCGCCGTGGGGCTGGGTGAAGGACTTGTGCAGGTTGAAGTGGACGATGTCGAAGCCCATGTCGCCGGGCCGCGAGAGGCCCATCACGGCGTTGAGGTTGGCGCCGTCGTAGTAGAGCGTCGCGCCGACGCCGTGCACGATCTCGGCGATCTCGGCGATGTTGGGGTCGAACAGGCCGAGCGTGTTGGGGTTGGTGAGCATCAGGCAGGCGACGTCGCTGTCGGCCTTCGCGCGCAGGTCCTCGACGTCGACGCCGCCGTCGGCGTTGGTGGCGACCTTGACGACCTCGAGACCCGCCATCGTGACGGTCGCGGGGTTCGTGCCGTGGGCGGTGTCGGGCGTGAGCACCTTGTGGCGGGTCTCGCCGCGGTCCTCGTGGTAGGCGCGCGTGAGCAGCACGCCCGCGAGCTCGCCGTGGGAGCCGGCCGAGGGCTGCAGCGAGACGTGCGGCAGGCCGGCGATCTCCGCCGAGCGCGCTCTGCAGGTTCCACATCAGCTCGAGCGCCCCCTGCGCGCGCTCGGGGTCCTGCAGCGGGTGCAGGCGGGCGTGGCCGGGCAGCGCGGCGGCGCGCTCGTGCAGGCGCGGGTTGTGCTTCATCGTGCACGAGCCGAGCGGGTAGAAGCCCGAGTCGAGGTCGAAGTTGCGCTTGGAGAGCCCAACGTAGTGGCGCACGATCTCGGGCTCGGAGACCTCGGGCAGGCGCGGCGGCTCGGCGCGGCGCAGGCGCGCGGGGAGCAGCGTCTCGGCTTTCGACCTCGGGCACGTCGAGCTGCGCGGGCACTGGAATGCGCGCCGCCCGGGCGCGCCCTTCTGGAAGATCGTGCGCGCCTGCTCGCGCTGCTGCGGGCTTGCGCCGGTCGCGGGCGCGGTCGCGCTCATGCCGCCACCGCCGGGTCATCTGCGCGAGCGCTCTCGACAGCGGTGTCGCCGTCGCGCTCGGCCACGATCGCCGCGCCGAGCACCTCGGCGAGCCGGTCGATGTCGCCGCGCGATGCGCCGCTCGGTGATCGCGACGAGCAGCCCGCCGCGGTCCTGCTCGCGTCCGCTGAGCGCCTGGAGGTCGACGCCCGGGTTCACGCCCTGCTCGATGCAGCGGCGGCGCACGGCCGCGACGTCGGCGTCGAGACGCAGCGCGAACTCGCGGATCACCGGCTGCTCGTGGAGCTTCTCGACGCCGTCGAGCGCGGCGAGCGTCTCGCGCGCGTAGTGGGTGCGGGCGAGCAGCAGCTCGCCGAGCTCGACGATCCCGCGGCGCCCGAGCCAGGTCAGGTAGACGACGCCGCGCGAGCGCGTTCAGCGCCTGCGCGGTGCAGATGTTCGAGGTGGCCTTCTCGCGGCGGATGTGCTGCTCGCGTGTCTGCAGGGTCAGCACGAAGCCGCGCCGACCGTCGACGTCGTGCGTCTCGCCCGCGATGCGGCCGGGCATCCGGCGCAGGTACTCCTCGCGGGCGGCGAACAGGCCGAAGGAGGGCCCGCCGAAGTCAAGGCGGTTGCCGAGCGACTGGCCCTCGCCGACGGCCACGTCGACGCCGCATTCGCCGGGCGGCGCGAGCACGCCGAGCGTGATCGGGTCGACCTGGGCGACGACGACGGGGCCGTCGCCGCGCCTGCGCCTTGGCGGCGGCGCTGAGCGCGCTCGGCGTCCTCGACGGCGCCGTAGAAGTTGGGCTGGGCGAAGATCGCGGCGCTAGTGTCGGCGTCGATCGCTCGCGCCCAGCCGTCGGGGTCGGTGACGACCGTCGCGCAGCGGCACCTCGACGACCTCCATGCCGTAGCCGTGGGCGTTGGTGCGCAGCGTCTGCGATCGAGTGCGGGTGCAGCCCGGCGCTGACGACGAGGCGGCGCCGGCCGTTGTGGAGCTTCGCGAGATAGCCGGCGGCGGCGACCGCCGAGGGTCCCTCGTAGACCGAGGCGTTGGAGACGGGCAGGCCGGTCAGCTCGGAGATCGCGGTCTGGTACTCGAACATCACCTGCAGCCCGCCCTGGGAGATCTCCGGCTGGTAGGGCGTGTAGGGGGTCAGGAACTCCGAGCGCTCCATCAGCATGTCGATCAGCGCGGGGACGTAGTGGTCGTACATGCCCGGCGCCGAGGAAGCTCAGCTCGTCCTCGGTGCTGCGTGTTGCGCGCGGCGAGCGCGCGCAGGTGCTCGTAGACGTCCTGCTCGGGCGAGCCCGTCGGGCAGGTCGAGCTCGCGCCCGAGGCGCACGCCCGCGGGGATCTGACGGTCGAAGATCTCCTGCAGCGAGCCCACGCCGATCGCCGCGAGCATCGCGTCGAGGTCCTCAGGGGTGATGGCGGTGTAGCGGCTCAAGTACCAGCCAGCCTAGCCAGCCAGCGTGCCCTGTAGGTGGCGGCGTCCATCAGCGCCTCGCGCTCGGAGGGGTCGGACAGGCGCACCTTCACCAGCCAGCCCTCGCCGTAGGGGTCCTCGTTGATCATCGCGGGGTTCTCGCGAGAGCGCCTCGTTGACCTCGACGATCTCTCCGGACAGCGGCGCGATCACGTCGGAGACGGCCTTGACGGACTCGACCTCGGCGTAGGAGGCGTCCTTGGTGAGGGTCGCTGCCGACGGCGGGCGGGTCGAAGAAGACGACCTCGCCGAGCGCGTCCTGGGCGTACCAGGTGATGCCGAGCGTGGCGAGCTCCGGATCGTCGGCAGTCGATGCGCGCCCAGTCGTGCTCGGGGTGGTAGAGCAGATCGTCGGGGTAGCTGGCCTGGGCCATTCACGAGCCCTTTCTGTAGAGCGGCTTGTCCTTGACTACGGCGGGGCGCATCTTGCCACGAACATCGATCTCCAGGCTGGTGCCCACGGCCGCCTGCGCGGCCGGGACGTAGGCCATGCCGATGCCGACCCCCAGGCAGGGCGAGAGCGTGCCGCTAGTGACCTCGCCGCCGCCCTCGATCGGGTTGCCCTGGCGCGCGATCCCGGGACCGTCGATCGCGAAGGCGACGAGCTTCTCCGCCGGGCCAGTGCTCGCGCACCGCGCGCAACGGCCTCGCGCGCCGATGAAGCCCGTGTCCTCCTTGCAGCACCAGCCGAGCCCCGCCTCGATCGGGCCGCGCTCGACGCTCAGGTCGTTGCCGTAGAGGTGAAAGCAGACCTCCAGGCGCAGCGTGTCGCGCGCGCCGAGCCCGGCCGGCGTCGCGCCGCGGCGCACGATCTCGTCCCACAGCGCGGGCGCGTCCGCGGGCGCGGCACAGCAGCTCGACGCCGTCCTCGCCGGTGTAGCCGGTGCCGCAGACGAGCACCTCAACGCCGCCGAGGCGCCGCATGCCGGCGCTCATCCGCGCCGGCAGCGGCGAGTCGGAGATCGCCTGCACGATCTCCCGCGCGAGCGGGCCCTGCACGGCGAGCATCGCCCAGTCGTCGATCCGGTCGCTGACCTCGGCCTCGGGGAAGGCCTCGGCGTGCGCGGCGAAACCAGGCCAGGTCGGCCACGTGGTTGGAGGCGTTGGTGACGGTCAGATAGCGATCCACATCCAGGCGGTAGGTGAAGAGATCGTCGAGCACGCCGCCGTCCTCGCGGCAGAGCACGCTGTACTGCGCCCCGCCGAGCGGGATCTGCGGAGACGTCGTTGGAGAGCAGCCGCTGCAGCAGCTCGAGCGCCCCGGGCCCGCTGGTCTCGATCTCGCCCATGTGCGAGACGTCGAAGATGCCGCACGCCTGGCGCACGGCCATGTGCTCCTGGCGCACCCCTTCGTACTGCACCGGCATCTCCCAGCCCGCGAAGTCGACCATCTTCGCCCCCGCCGCCACGTGGCGGTCGAAGAGGGCTGTGCGGCGCAGGTCGGGCATCATGCACCCGGCAGGCTAGCGGCAGGCGGGCTCAGACCAGGATCAGCGCGCCGCTTCAAGCGGCGATCGTCAGGTGCAGTGCCTCACGCTCACGGTGATCGTCAGCGGCCAGCGGCAGCGGCGAGAGCATCAATCGCAGCGCGTCGATCACGTTCAAACGCGCTTCCTCGCGGGTGCGGCCTTGGCTGTGGACACCCTTCACCTCGGGAATCGAGGCGATGATCCATCCATCTTCGCCGGGCTCATAGACGATCGTGAGATCGAGATGTTCAGGCACAAAGGACAACGTAAGCCACTCCGACAGCCACGGCAAGGCTGGACAAGTCAGGTGGACGGCACACGGCCTGGGATCATTGTTCAGGTAGGCGCATGCGCCTACCTGCGAGGAGTCGCATGCGACTCCGCGCAGGGGCGCACATGTGCGCCCCGCCCCAGTCCTCATAAGCAGCTGTATTGCCTCATCGCTCGTATCGCTCCTCGCCGACGTGAATCGAGGGCAGCTTCGAGACCTCTGGACGTCTTGGCGGATCGAGACTGCCGGGCGACATGTGCTCAACGCAGAGAATCACCCACCTCCGCCTCCCTTTCGAATCAGCCTCTACTACGCCCTCACCTGCACGCACAGACGCGTGACACACACTACAGACTCCATCCCACATGTTGGACTTTGACATCCAGTCTGTTTAGCACGGCGTCCGCCGGCGCACAAGAGTCTCTCAACGAAGGAACGGCGGGACGTCGATGTCGTCGTCGGAGATCTCGAGGTTCGAGCGCTGACGATCGGAGATGCGCGGCCCGCGGTCGGGGCGACCCTCGCGGCTCTCGCGGCGCACGCCGCGGCCGGGACGGTGGTCGAAGCCCGTGCCGATGACGGTCACGCGGACCTCGTCGGACATGCTCTCGTCGATCACCGCACCGAAGATGATGTTGGCGTTCGGGTCGGCGGCGTTCTGGATGATCTCGGCGGCGTCGTTGACCTCGAACAGACCGAGGTCTTTGCCGCCGGTGATGTTCAGCAGGATGCCCGTGGCGCCGTCGACGGACTCTTCCAGCAGCGGCGAGGAGATCGCCGCCTTGGCGGCGTCCGCGCAGCGGTTCTCGCCCGCTGGCGGTACCGATCCCCATCAGCGCCGAGCCGGCGTCCTGCATGATCGTGCGCACGTCGGCGAAGTCGAGGTTGATCAGCCCGGGAATCGTGATCAGGTCGGTGATGCCCTGCACGCCCTGGCGCAGCACGTTGTCCGCCTCGCGGAAAGCATCGAGCATCGAGGTGCGCCGCTCGACGACCGCCAGCAGCTTCTCGTTCGGGATCACGATCAGCGTGTCGACGACCTCGCGCAGGCGCTCGATCCCCTCGGTCGCCTGACGCCCGCGCTGGGATCCCTCGAAGTCGAACGGACGTGTGACGACGCCGACCGTGAGCGCGCCGATCTCGTTCTTGGCGATCTCCGCGATCACCGGTGCCGCACCCGTGCCCGTGCCGCCGCCCTCGCCCGCGGTCACGAACACCATGTCGGCGCCCTTCAGCGCCTCCTTGATGTCGTCGCGCGACTCTGAGGCAGCGCCGAGGCCAACGTCAGGGTTGGCGCCCGCGCCGAGCCCCTTCGTCGACTCGTGGCCGATGTTGAGCTTGATGTCGGCGTCGCACATCGCGAGCGCCTGGGCGTCGGTGTTGGCCGCGATGAACTCCACGCCGCGCAGGCCTGCGTCGACCATGCGGCTGACTGCGTTGGTTCCGCCGCCGCCGACGCCCACGACCTTGATGACCGCCAGATAGCTTGAGCTGCTCTCCATGATCGTTCCGTCCGAAGCCTTCAGTAGAAATTTAGGGTTCGCAGCATACTCATCGCCGAACCGCCGAGTTGACCACGTTATGCAGGGATCTTCGCCCTGTCAACGACGGCATCCAGTCTCGCAACGTTCGTTGCAGATCGCGGGACTCTCGAGCTGTGCCTGAGGATTGTCGCCGCTGCAGCTCAACCTCAACCTGAGACTTAGAGTTCTCTCAGCCTCCTCGTGTGGGTGCTTCAGAGGCCGCTTCGCCTCCCGTTCCAGAGCTCGTTTCGTGATGTTCGGAGCTACTGGCTTCTTCTTCGCCTTCTGACTTTTCTGAGGAGGCCGCACCGGCAGGTTCGCCAGTCTGTTCCGCTTCTTTGGGCACTCCCCCGGAGAGGCCTTCCGCGAGCGCGCCGACCGTCGATTCCGATTTGGGGCTTGCTTCCGTGGCGCCGGCTTCAAGCGCAGGTCGCCGTGCCTGCGGCGAAGCCAGCCGCAGGACGCCCGGGCAGACGCACGTCGATGTAGAGCGCCCCTGCCGAGCTCTTCTCAGCGAGCACGCTGGCCAGCGACAGCCACTTCGCGTGGGCGCGCACCGCATCACCGAAGTAGACGACCAGCCCGTTGCGCATCGCGACCGTGAGACCCTCGGGGCCCGTGTAGGTGCGCGCCACGAGCTTGCTCAGCGCAGGCGGGGCGGCGCCGAGCACGCGCAGTGAGGCAAGCAGGGAGCGAGCCTGCAAGTGCGCCCCTGGTGTGAGCACGCTCCAGCCCCCGAGCGTCGGCAGCGTCGAGGAGAGGAATGCGGGCCCCAGCACCACCCCATCCGCGGCCACCGCTGTGCGCTGCCCCGCGGCGGTAAGCGCCGCGACGGGCGACCGCTCGACGACCGCGATGCGCAGGCCGTGCGGGAAGCGTCGGATAAGCCTTGACTTCGCGCACGATCCGGAACGGTGCCACCGCGGCGAGCAGGGCCCCGTTGCGTACATCGAGCGTGCTCATATGGTGTGCGGCCGCAGCCAACGCGCTCTTGATCGCAGCCGCCTCGGGGCCATGCACGCCGCTGATCTGGACGTGCTCAACCGCGACGAACGAGGAATGGCGCAGCAGCACATAGCCACCCGCACACAGCGGGATCGCGGCGAGCACCGCGATCAAGGCGATCCGCGTCCCCCGCCGACTCCACAACAGGGCAAAGCCTCTACCTAGCAGCGACAGGGGGTATCCGAGTGGGCGCGGCAGCCTCCGAGCCGAAGTGCGCCGGGCCGGCGCCCGCGAGCGTCCGCCGCGTCGGGCGCCTGGCAGCCCGAGCGGGCGAGCGACGCGGTCAAAGGCATAGCGAGCGGTAAAAGTGCGCTCCATCTCAGGACCTCTTCGACCTCGCACGCCCAACCCCTACCGCCTCAGCGCCCATGGAAAACGCACCGCGCCGAGCGTCTGCACCTCGGGCTCGAGCTCCACCCCGAAGCGCTCGAGCACCCGGCGGCGTCCCTCGGCCATCACCGCGATCACCTCAGCGGTGCTGGCCGCGCCCGTGTTCTCGATGAAGTTCGCGTGCTTGGGCGCGAAGCGCGCGCCGCCGACCGCCAGCCCGTTGCAGCCCGCCTCGGCGAGCAGAGCCCCGCGCTGCGCCCCTGCGCGCGCGGATCCTCGGGGTTCTTGAAGGTCGAGCCGAAAGTCTTGATGCCCTGCGGCTGGGCCTCGTGGCGGCGGCGGCGCATCTCGGCCAGCGTCGCCTTGACCTGCCCCCGATCCGCGGCGGCACAAGCAGCAGCGAAGCGCGCGCGACGACCTCGCCCGCGACGAGGTTCGAGCTGCGGTAGGCGAAGCCGAGCTCATCGGGAGCGCGCCGCTCGTAGGCCGGCGCGCCGTGGCGATCTCGACCCACTCGAGCGCACGCGCGAGCTCGCCGCCGTAGGCGTTGGCGTTCATCCGCACCGCGCCGCCGAGCGTGCCGGGGATGTTGACCCCGAACTCGATCCCCGAGAGCCCAGCCCGCGCGGCCGCGGCGGCGACCGCCGGCAGGCGCGCGCCGCCGCCGCAAGGATCCGCGGCGCCTGCGACCGCGATCGCGGCGAGCTCGCGGTCGAGCTTCAGCACCAGCCCGCGACCCCCTCGTCGGCGACCAGCAGGTTCGAGCCCGAGCCGACCACGCTCACCGCGATCGCTGCCTCCTGCCGCCCAGGCGAGCAGCTCGAGCAGCTGCTCGCGGCTGCCGGCGCGCGCGAAGTACTCGCCCGGCCCGCCCGTGCGCACGGTCGTCAGGCGCTGCAGCGGGAAGTTCTGCTCGACGCCTGTCGGGCGAGGCGGGCTCTGGTCGGCTTCGACGCTCATCCCGCGACCAGATCGCGTGCGAGCCGATCGACGTCGCCGGCACCCATCACCACGCACACATCGCCCTCGTCGAGCAGCTCCGCCAGGACCGCCTCGCGCCTCGGCGAAGCTCGCCAGCCAGTACACGGGCCTGCCGCCTGCAGCGTCGGCGGCTGCCTCGGCGATCAGCAGCCCGCTCACCCCCGGGATGCTCCTCGGCGCGCTCGCGCGCCGGATAGACGTCGAGCACGACGACCACGTCGGCGCTCGCCAGCGCCGCGCCGAACTCGCGTGCCAGCGAGGCCGTGCGCGAGAACAGGTGCGGCTGGAACACCGCCACGAGCCGCTTGTGCTCGAGCGTCCGCGCGCCCGCGAGCGTCGCGGCGACCTCGGTCGGATGGTGGGCGTAGTCGTCGTAGACGCGCGCGCCCCGCGGCGCTCGCACCGAGCAGCTGAAAGCGCCGCCCTGCGCCCGTGAAGCGCGCAAGGCCAGCGATCGCCCGCTGCGGCTCAGCGCCCGCGAGCCGTGCCGCCTCGAGCGCGCCCGCTGCGTTGAGCGCGTTGTGCATCCCGGGCACCGCGAGCGTCACCTCGCTGCTCCGCGCCAGCTGAAAGCGCGAGCCGCCCGCCGTCAGCGTCGAGCTCGGGCGCGTCGTACGGGATCAGCGTCGCCCTGCTCGCGCAGCTCGAGCAGCTCGGGGCGGTCCCACACCACCGCCCACGTCGGCCCGAGCAGGAACTCGCGGAACGCCGCGCGCAGCTCGTGCGAGCGAGGCGAAGGTCGCGTGGTGGTCGAGCTCGACGTTCGTCAGCAGCGCGATCTCGACCTGCAGGCTCAGCATCGAGCGGTCGGACTCGTCGGCCTCGACCACCAGCCACTCGCCCTCCGCCCACTCCGCGTTGGCCAGCCCGCCACCCACCGGGCCGCCCACGAGCCAGCCCGGCTCCATGCCCGCCGCGCGCAGCGCGTGCACGATCATCGAGGACGTCGTCGTCTTGCCATGGGTGCCTGCCACGGCGATCGTGCGGCGCAGCGCCGTGAGCTCGCCCAAGCAGCTCCGCGCGCGGCCGCTCGGGGATCCCGCGCTCGCGTGCCGCCGCGCGCTCGACGTTCTCCGCGGCGACCGCCGATGGAGTAGATCGAGCTCGACTCCCTCGCCCTGCGGGCAGGTTCTCGGCGCGGTGGCCGATCGCCGCGTCGAGCACGCCGTCCGCGCGCAGGCGCTCCAGGTACGGCCCACTCGCTCCGTCTGAGCCGCTGACGCTCGCCCCAAGCGCGTGCGGCCGCCCGCGCGTAGCCGCTCATCCCGGCGCCGCCGACGCCGACGAAGTGCAGCCGCCGCGCGGACCACGGCCGGCTCCCGCCCCGGCTCGCCCCGTCCAGCGCGCTCACGCGCGTGCCGCCTCGAGCAGCTCGTCGGCGACCTCCTGGGCCGCCTGCGGGCGCGCGAGCCCGCGCCGCGGCTGCCGCCATCGCAGCCAGCCGCCGCCGATCTGCCAGCAGCGCGGCGACCTCGCCGCCGAGGCGCGCGCCGCTCAGCTCGCCGTCGGCGATCACGAGCGCCGCGCCCGCCTCAGCCATCCAGCGCGCGTTAGCGCTCTGGTGGTCGCCCGCGGCGTGCGGGTAGGGCACGAGCACCGCCGGCAGTCCGTGCGCGGCGATCTCGAACACCGAGCCGCCCGAGCGGGCCACCACGAGGTCGGCGGCCGCGAGCGCGTCGGCGAAGTCGGCAAGCGTCGAGGTACTCGCGCAGGTCGTAGTCGGCCGGGAGCCCGCGCGCGGCGAGCTCGGCGTAGTCGCGCTTGCCCGCAGACGTGCAGCACGTGGAAGGGTGCGCCCGCGAACGCCTCGACGGCCGCGAGGTTGATCGAGCGCGCGCCCAGCGAGCCGCCGAAAACGAGCACGCAGGTCGCATCCTGCGGCGACGCCCATGCTGGCGCGCGCGGCGACGCGGTCGTGCTGCGGCGGCGGGCACCGGGCGCCCGGTCACGCGGTAGCGCGGGCCCTCGCGCCCGGCGATCGGGAAGGCCAGGCAGACGCGCCGGGCGAAGCGGCGCGAGCAGGCGGTTGGTGAGGCCGAGGTGGCTGTCGGCCTCGGTCAGCACCAGCGGGATGCGCAGCGTCAGCGCCGCCAGCCCGACCGGGCCGGCGACGTAGCCGCCGCCGCCCAGCACGGCGTCGGGGCGAATCTTCTTGCAGCAGTCGCCGCGCCCGCGGCACGCGCCGCCGCAGCGAGCGCCAGCGCGCGCAGCGCGCGCAGCGGGTTCGAGCGGCTCAGGCCCTCGACCGAGATCGCGTGCAGCGCGAAGCCGGCCGCCGGCACGAGCTGTGCCTCGGCGCGCTCGCCGCCGATGAACTCGACCTCGGCGCCCTCAGCCCGCAGCGCTTCCGCGACCGCCAGCGCCGGCACCACGTGCCCCGCGGTCCCGCCGGCGGCGATCACGATCCTGCTCGGCGCTGCGCTCACCGGCCAATCGTCCCGGTTCGCGGGCGCGAACGTCGCGTGCAGCGCGTGCGCGTGGGTGCGACCGCGCGCACGTGGCCGGTCGCGCCCGAGGCGACGTTCAGCAGCAGCCCCATCGCCGGCGAGCATCACGATCAGGCTGCTCGAGCCGTAGGAGACGAACGGCAGCGGCACGCCCGTCAGCGGCGCGAGGCCGAGCACGGCGAAGGTGTTGAGGATCGCCTGCGAGAGGATCAGCGCGGTCACGCCGACCGCGATCAGCGCGCTGTAGAGGCTGCGCGCGCGCCTTCGCCGCGCGCAGGCCCGCGTAGGCGATCAGGCCGTAGAGGAACAGCAGCGCGAACACCCCGACCACGCCCAGCTCCTCGGCGATCACGGCGAGGATGAAGTCGGTCGGCGCCTCGGGCAGGTAGAAGATCTTCTGCACCGACTGGCCCGGGCCGACGCCGAACAGCCCGCCCGAGCCGATCGCGATCTGACCCTGGACCGCCTGGAAGCCGCTGCGAGGAGGCGTGCGCCCACGGGATCGAGGAACGAGGTCAGGCGCGCCCGCGCGTAGGGGCGCACGAGCGCGTAGAGCAACACCAGCGCCGAGCAGCGTCGCCGGCGATCACGCGCGAGCTTGCGCATCGGGATCCCGGCCGCGACGAGCATCGCGCTGATCGTGAACACGATCACCATCGCGGTGCCGAGGTCGGGCTGGGTGAAGACCGAGCAGGCAGCCGCGCCGCCGACGACGATCAGCAGCGGCTTGCGCCAGCTCGCGCAGGTCGTGCACGCCGCTGCGGGCGCTTGGCCAGCAGCGTCGCGCGAGTAGAGCACGAGCGCGAGCTTCATGCAGCTCGGAGGGCTGGAACTGCAGCTGGCTGCGGCCCGATCCAGCGCCGCGCGCCGTTGACGCTGACCCCCACGTGCGGGACGTGCACGGCGACCACCAGCACGAAGGAGACGAACAGCAGCGGCGCCGTGATGCGCGTGCACTTTGGCGACCCCGTCGCGCGCCAGCACGCGCATCACGACGAGCCCGACGACCCCGTAGACGAAGAACTTGATCAGGTAGCTGCTGCCGTAGCCGCTGCCCTGCAGCAGCGTCGTCGCCGAGGAGGCGCTGTAGACCATCACCGCGCCGAAGGCCAGCAGGCACATCGTGGCCGTCAGCAGGATGCGCTGCTCGAGCGACTGGCTCGCGCGCCGGCGCCGCGCGCCTCGCCGCGGCGCGCGCCCTCGGCGGCGTCGCGGCTGCTGCGGCCCTTGGCATCCATGCCGATCCTTCGACACCGCGGCCATCCGGAAGCCTCCCGACGCCGCGCGAGACTCAGCTAGACGCCGCGGCTCTGGCGGTAGATCGTGAAGCCGATCGCCGCGCAGATCGAGGCGACGATCCAGAAGCGCAGGATGATCTTCGTCTCCGACCACGCCTTCAGCTCGAAGTGGTGGTGGATCGGCGCCATCAGGAACACCCGTTTGCGCGTCGTCTGGAAGGAGATCACCTGGATCACGACCGACAGCGCCTCGATCACGAAGATGCCGCCGAGCAGGATCAGCAGCACCTCGGTCTTGGTCATCACCGCGAGCCCCGCGATCGCGCCGCCGAGCCCGAGCGAGCCCGTATCGCCCATGAAGATCGTCGCGGGGAAGGCGTTGAACCACAGGAAGCCGATGCAGGCGCCCACCAGGCAGCCCGCGAGCATCGCCAGGTCGAAGTCGCCGCGCGATGAAGCGTGATGCCGATGTAGGCGAGCAGCACGATCGCCGCGCAGCCGGCCGCGAGCCCGTCGAGGCCGTCGGTGAGGTTGACCGCGCTCGTGGTGCCCGCCACGACGAGGTAGATCAGCACCGGATAGAAGCGGCCCGAGATCGATGTGGTAGTCGACGAAGCGCAGCCACAGCGTCGAGCGGCAGGTGCGCCTCGTGCCGTGGCGATGCACCACAGCCCCAGCGAGATCGCGATCGTGACGCCGAGCTTCGTGCGCGCGCGCAGGCCGAGCGAGCGTCGCCGTGACGAGCTTGATGTAGTCGTCGGCGAAGCCCAGCAGCGCGCAGGCGATCGCCGCAGCGAAGACGCCCACCGAGCGCCATTCGTAGTTGGTCAGGATCAGGAACGGGACACCGACACGGCGAGGAAGATGATCACGCCCGCCCATCGTGGGCGTGCCCGCCTTCTGGTGATGCCCCTGCGGGCCGTCCTCGCGGATGTGCTGGCCGAACTCGCGCACGCGCAGGAACTCGATGAACTTGGGGCTCAGGAAGATGCAGATCAGCAGCGCGGCGGTGCCGCCGAAGAGGATGCGGCCCATTCAGCGCTGCTCCGGGCCGGCGCTCGGGGCCAGCACGCGCGGGCGCTCCGCGCTCGTCGCGAGTCGCCGCTGAGGACTGCCACGGCCCGCTCCAGCCCGACGCCGCGCGAGCCCTTGACGAGCACCGTGTCGCCCTCGCGCAGCAGCCCGCGCAGCAGCTCGCGCGGCGGCCGCGCGCGTCCGGCGACCGCGTGCGACTCGCCGGCGAAAGCCCGCCGCGATCTCGGCGGCCAGCGGCCCGACCGTGACGAGCAGCTCGACGCCGCTGCGCGGCCGCGTGCGCGCCGATCTCGCGGTGCAGGCGCGGCGCGTCCTCGGCCCAGCTCGAGCATGTCGCCGAGCACCGCCACGCGCCGCGCCGGGGCCGTCGCGGCGAGCTCGTCGATCGCGGCGCGCATGGACATCGGGTTGGCGTTGTAGCAGTCGTCGATCAGCACGGCTCCCGCCGGGCAGCGTCAGGCGCTGGCCGCGCATCGCGGAGAAGCTCGACCTCGAGCGCGCCCGCAGGGCGTGTGCCCGAGCGCCCGCGCAGCGGCGACCGCGGCGAGCAGGTTGCGCAGGTTGTGGCGCCTGGGTGAAGGACGGGAGCCAGCAGCATGCTCCGCCGCCGTCGTGGCCGATCGTGACGCTGCCGTCGGCGTCGCGCGCGCGAGCAGCGTCACGTCGCCCGCCTCGCCGAAGGTGAGCGCGTCGCAGCTCGCCGCGCAGGTGCGGCGTCGAGCAGCGGCTCGCCGGCGGGCACGACGGCGCTCGCGCCCGGGCGCCATCCCGGCGATCAGCTCCGCCTTGGCCGCGGCGATCGCCTCCAGCGAGCCGAGCAGCTCGAGGTGGGCGGGGCCGACGTTTACGATCACGCCGACGTCCGGCTCGGCGATCGCGGTCAGCTCGGCGATCTGGCCGGGCCCGCGCATCGCCATCTCGAGCACCAGCACCTCGATGTCCGCCGGCGCGGCCAGCGAGGATCGCCAGCGGCAGGCCGATCTCGGTGTTGAGGTTGGCCGGGCTCGCCGCCGTGCGCGCCGCGGCCGCCGAGCAGCGCCGCGAGGATGTCCTTGGTCGAGGTCTTCCCGGTCGAGCCCGTGATCGCCACGACCCTGCGCCGCCGCGCGCCGCAGCTCGCCGCGCCAGGCGCGGGCGAGCGCCTGCAGCGCCGCGCAGCGGGTCCGCGTGCACGAGCACGACGCCCGCGGCGCCGCTCTGCGCGCCGCCCGCGGCCGCAGCTCAGCGTGCGCGGGCGCGACGAGCACACCCCAGGCGCCCGCCCGCAGGGCCTCGCTGGCGTGCGCGCCGCCGTCGTCGCGCTCGCCGCGCAGGCCGACGAACAGCTCGCCACCGCGTAGCGCGACGCGAGTCGATCGCCGACGGCCGGTGGCCCGGCCAGCGCCCGCGCCTCGGAGCCCTCGCAGCAGCTCTGCGCCGGCTCGCAGCGGCGATCGCGCTCGGCGTCCCATGGCGCATCAGCTGGGCGCCCCGGCAGCGCGGCCGCGACCGCACCGAGCGCCTCGCGCGCCACGCTGACGTCGTCGAAGGGCACCTTGTGCCCGCCCGCGAACTCCTGGCCCTGCTCGTGGCCCTTGCCGGCGATCACGACCACGTCGCCGCTGCGCGCGCAGGCCACGACCGCTCGCGCGATCGCCGCACGCCGGTCCTCGATCGCGCTCCGCACGCCGTCTCGCGGCACCCGCGGCTCGGTGCCGGCCATGATCTCGGCGATGATCTGCCCGGGCTCCTCCGAGCGGGGGTTGTCGGAGGTGACGATCACGAGGTCAGCGAGCCGCGCGGCGATCTCGCCCATCAGCGGCCGCTTGCCGCGGTCGCGGTCGCCGCCGGCGCCGAACACGCAGATCACCCGGCCCGCGTGGGCGCTGTTCGCGCGCGCGAGCTCAGCGGCCGCACGGAGCACGTTCTCGAGCGAGTCCGGCGTGTGTGCGTAGTCGACGAGCACCGCGAAGTCCTGGCCGCCCGTCCACCGGCTCGAAGCGTCCCGGCACACGCACGCCGCGCTCGAGCGCAGCGACCATCGCGTCGAGCTCGACCCCGAGCGCCTGCGCGGCGGCGAGCGCGGCGAGTGCGTTGGCGACGTTGAAGCGTCCGGGCAGCGGCAGCGACATGCGGCGCTCGCCCGTCGGGGTGCGTAGCGTGAAGCGGCAGCCGTCGAAGCCGCAGCGCAGCTCGGTGGCGCTGTAGTCGGCGGGGGCTTCGACGGCGAATGTGAGCGCGCCCTCAATCTCTGCGGCTAGGCGCCGGCCGTAGGGGTCGCCGATGTTGACGATGCTCACCGCCGGCGGCTCCCCTTGCGGCGGCAGGAACAGGCGGCGCTTGGCCAGGAAGTAGTCCTCCATCGTCGGCGTGGAAGTCGAGGTGGTCCTGGGTCAGGTTCGTGAAGATCGCCGCCGCGAAGGCGATCGCGTCGGTGCGCCCCAGCTCGAGCGCGTGCGAGGAGACCTCGATCGCGCAGGCCCGATCGCCGCCGTCGAGCATCGCGCGCAGGTCGCGCCTGCAGGTCGATCGCCTCCGGGGTCGTGCGTTGGACGGCGCGCTCGTGGCCGCCGACGACCGACTTGACCGTCCCGAGCAGCCCGCACTGGCGCCCGCCGGCTTCAAGCAGGGCGCGGATGAGGTAGGCGGTCGTGGTCTTGCCGTTAGTGCCGGTTACGCCCACAACCTTCAGCTCCTGCGAGGGCTCGCCGTAGAAGCGGGCCGCCAGCGGCGCCATCGCCGCGCGTACCGAGGGGACCACGCAGTTCGGGCACGCCCGAGCCCGAGCGGGCGCTCCACGACCAGCGCGGCGGCACCCGCGCGCGATCGCCTGCGGGCGCGAAGTCGTGCCCGTCGGTGCGGAAGCCGCTGACGCAGAAGAACAGCTCGCCGGGCGCAACCGCACGGCTGTCGTAGGCCAGGCCGCTGAGCTCGAGTGCGCCCTCCGCCTCGCTCAGCGAGCGCGGCGCCCGCCCCGGCCAGCGCGCCCGCGCAGCTCGGCAAGCCTCATCGATCGATCCTCCCGTGCGGACATGCGGATGAGTCTAGTTTCCGCCCCCGCCGGAGCCGGAAGCGCCGCGCCTAGCTCGGGCGCGATGCCGAGGTAGCGCAGCGCGAAGCTCATGATCTGCCCGAAGGCAGGCGCGGCGACGGTGCCGCCGAAGATCGAGCCCGATCTGCGGTTCGTCGACGACCACCGCGCGTCAGCAGCTTGGGGTCGGCGGCGGGCGCGAAGCCGATGAACGAGGCCACGTAGGCGCTCTTGGAGTATTCGCCGCGTGGCCGGGTCGATCTTGCTGGCGGTGCCCGTCTTGCCCGCGAGCTGATAGCCGGGGATCGAGACCTCGCTGGCGGTCCCCCCGGGCGCGAGCACGCCTTCGAGCATGTGCCGGACCGCCGCGGCAGTCGCAGTGGAGATGATGCGATGCCCGCGCGGCAGCGGCTGCTGTCTTGCCGTCGACGGCGCTGATCGACGTGCGGCGGGCGCAGGATGCCGCCGTTGGCGATCGCCGCGTAAGCGGTCGCCATCTGCATCGGCGTCACGAGCTCGCCCTGCCCGATCGGCAGGTTGCCCATCGAGGAGCCGGAGTAGTGGCTCGAGCGGCAGCGTCACGCCCGCTTCCTCGCCTGAGCAGATCAACGCCGGTGCGGGCGCCGAAGCCGAAGCGGTGGACCCAGCTGTTGAACGAGCCAGCGCCCTCGAGCATGCCGATCTTGATCGCGCCGACGTTGCTCGAGCGGGCCAGGATCTGCGAGGTCGTGAGCGTTTCTTCGCCGTGTTCGGTGTCGTCGTGGATCGTGCGGTCGGCGACCTGGATCTGGTCGGGGATGTTGAAAGGCGTGTTCGGCGTGATCAGCCCCTGCTGCAGCGCCCCCGAGACAGTCACCGCCTTGAAGGTCGAGCCGGGTTCATAGTCGAAGCCCACAGCCCGGTCCTGGAGCGCCCCCGCCGGCGCGCCGCGCCGGGTCGTTGGGGTTCACCTGGGGCCAGTTGGCGAGCGGCGAGGATCGCGCCGCTGCGAGGGTCCATCACGATCGCGGTCGCGTCTTTGGGGCTGAAGACGCGCGCAACCGCCCCGAGCACGTCTTCGGTGCGCTGCTGGATGTTCGCGTCGAGCGTCAGCTTCAGCGACTCGCCAGCGACCACGGGATGTGGTTCGGTGATCGAGACCGGCTGCCCGATCGCATCGCTGACCACCCGGCGCTGGCCGGAGTGCCCGGCGAGCAGCGCGTTGTGCGAGTACTCAAGGCCCGCGAGCCCCTTGCCTTCGGTGCCTACGATCCCGAGCACCTGCGCTGCGAGCGGACCGCGCGGATAGACGCGGCGCATCACGGGCGTGCTGTCGATGCCCGGGATTTTCAGCTTCAGCACGGCCTGTGCCTGGATTGCCGGCATGCCGCGGATCAGGTAGACGAAGCCGGAGTGCTCGGAGAGCTTGCTCAGCACGCTGTCCTGACTCTGTTCGAGCAGCGGCGCGAGCTTACGCGCAGCGCCGAGCGTGTCTGTGATCAGGAAGGGGTCGGCCGAGATGTCGCGGGCCGGCTCGGACACCGCTAGGTCGATGCCGTTGCGATCTGTGATCGCGCCGCGCTGGGCATCGACGGTTTCATTTGTCAGCTGCTGGTTGCTGGCTGCCTTGCGCAGCGTTCCACCACGCAGCACTCCGAGGTAGGCGGTACGCCCGGCCGCGAGGACGAGCAAGAGGAAGAACAGCCCGAAGATCGCCGCTATGCGGCGTTGGACAACAGCCACCGCTATCCCGTGGGGCCTGCTTCGGTGCCGCCCCCCGGCCCGGATGCGCTCACTCCCGCGCTGGTGCTCGGAGCTTCGCTGGGGCTGGACGCGGGGGGCGTCGTCGATTCGTGGCTCGTCGCAGCGGTTTCGCTACTCGCTTCGCCTGCACTCGCGCTCGTGGTTGCGGTCCCTGCACCTTCGGCCGAGCTGCTCGTGCTCGTGGCGGTGTGTTCGGAGGATTCCGTCGCAGCGCCGGTTTCGGAGGAGGACCCTGAGGCAGTTTCGCCGCTCGCTGTTTCGGCGCTTGCGGTGCTCGGCACGGGGGCACTCAGAGCCGCCGCGGCGCGAGCCTGATCGCTACGCGGATGGGCTCTAAGGAACTTCAGGCTGCCGGCCGGGACGAGGCTCATGCCGAGGTGTTCAGCCTGCGCCTCGACCTTGCTGCCTGCGGTCAGTTCGGAGTTTTCGATGCTGAGTGCGGCGTTCTCACGCTGCAGCAAGGCCCCGCGCTCTAGCGAGCGACCGATGCCGGCGTTGAGCTTCAAAAGCGTGAGCTGCAGCGTGACGATCCCGAGCAGCGCAAAGACCACGATCGCGATCCAAGCACGCCCGCGGATCAGACGATCGAGCGCGCTATGGCGCGAGATGCTCTGCAGAAGCTCGAGTAGCCCGAGCGCGAGACCACGCTCGGCAGCGACCGCGCCCCTGGCTGGCTGACGAAGACGGGCGGGGCGTGCAGGGCCGGAGACCCGCCGCGGCCTTGGCGCTGGCACGAGCCGCCGCGGCGGCGCGAGCGTACGCGCACGGACCGCGGGAGCGGCAGCGGCCGGAGGCGTCACGAGATCATCTCAGACGTGAGCTTGCGAGCCGCGCGCAGTCGCGCAGAACCGGCGCGCGGATTGCTCGCCACCTCAGCGGCAGAAGGCACGATCGAACGTCGCGCGATCAGCGCCGCCTGGGGCTCGCGACCGCAGACGCACACGGGCAGGTCCGGTGGGCAGATACAGCCGGTCGCGAGCGAGGCGAGGAAGCGCTTGACGCGCCGATCCTCGAGTGAGTGAAAGGAGATTCCCGCGATCACGCCGCCCTTGCGCAGCAGATCCCAGGCCAGCGGCAGCGCGCGGTCGAGCTGACCGAGCTCATCGTTGACAGCAATCCGCAGTGCCTGGAATGAGCGCTTCGCGGGATGGCCGCCGGCAAAGCGAGCCGGGGCAGGAATCGCGGAGGTGATCGTCTCCACAAGCTCAAGCGTGGTCTCGATCGGGGCCTGCTCGCGGCGGCGCACGATCGCGCGGGCGATCGCGCCGGCGTGGCGCTCCTCGCCGAAGTCACGCAGCGCGTGCGCCAGGCGCCGCTCATCCCACTCGGCGACGATCTCGCGTGCGCTGAGCGGTTGAGCGGGGTCCATGCGCATGTCGAGGGGCGCCTCGTATGAGTAGGAGAAGCCGCGCTCGCGCGTGTCGACCTGCATCGAGGACATACCGAGATCGAAGTAGGCCATGTCGGCGCGCAGACCCTCACGTGCCAGCAGCTCGAGGGCCTCGGCGTAGCTCGAGCGGATGAAACGCACCGAGCAAGCCGCTTCGGCCGCAAGCGCCGCAAAGCGCTCCTCGGCAAGCGGGTCGCGGTCGATCGCGATCAGCGTGCCCGAGGAGCCGAGTCGCTCCGCCACGAGGCGCGCGTGGCCGCCATCGCCGAAGGTGCAGTCGATCGCGGTCTGGCCTGGCTGTGGGTCGAGCAACTCGAGCAGCTCTGCGGCGAGGACGGGGGTATGTGATGCGCGCACGTCCGTCGCACTCTCACACGAGCCCTGGGCGAGCTCACGCGCAGCACGCCGGGCAGATGCAGGTCGGTTACTGCCGCCGCGACGTCGGCGGGCAAGCTCGGGCGAGCAGCCCTCGTTCGAGCGCATCTCGCGGTCCTCAAGCAGCGTCATCGACACGAGCAGTGACCTCCGCGACGCCACTGAGCAGCGTCGATCGATGTTCGCTCCAGGCGCTGCGGTCCCACAGCTCCAGCCGGTCGCCCACGCCGACAACGACGACCTCTTTCTTTAGAGCAGCATGCTCGCCGAGGAAGCCGGGGATCATCACGCGACCCGCCGCGTCTAGATCGGCGTCGTGGGAGCTGCCGTAGAAGAAGCGCTCGAGCTCGTTCAGACGCGGTGAGAGCGGCGGCAGCTCGGCCAGCGCGCGGCGCGTGTAGCGCTCGTACTCCTCCGGGCGCCAGACGCCTACGCAGGGCTTCAGGTCAATCGGCATCGCCAGCACCACGCCCTCGGCCAAGGCCGCGCGGTAGCGGGCCGGCACCGTGAGGCGGTTCTTTGCGTCGAGCGAATGGTCGAAGGTGCCACGGAAAGGGACCACGTAGGAGCTCCAAGTTGTTTACCGAGCCGAGGTGGAGGAGTGGGAGGAGCCCCTCCACCCCGGCTCGCTGATCGCGAAGATAACCCACTTTCTCCCACAATGCAACCCTACATGCACATCTTCTCCCACAATTCCTGCACGAGACCCACAAAAGGGGCAAAAAGCGGGTGTTTGCAGGCGTCTGCGGCCCGCTCACGGCCGGCGCGTGTCCCCCGCCTCGATGCAAGGCTCACTGCATAACTCCGCGCTGGGCCGGCGCTTGCAGAAAGCTGGGGCTTGCATGCCGTCGCCCGCGGGGCATACGATCGCTGCCCATCCCCGGCCATCGGCCAGCGAAAGGACCATCGCGTTGCCCGCCACCCTCCCCTGCGCCCCGCCCCGCCGCCAGCGTCCACACGTTCTCACCGCCACGGCGCTGACGACACTTGCCGCCGCTGGCCTGCTCACGTTCAGCGGCTGCGGCTCCTCACATTCCGCGGGCACGTCCGTCGACCCGGCCACGGTGATACCGGCCTCTGCCGCGATCTACGCGGGCGCCGACGTACGCCCCAGCGGCGCAGAGAAGTCGGGGGCGCTCGCCGCGGCCAAGGCCTTGACCCACCAGGCGGATCCCTACCTGCGTCTACTCGGCGTGCTGCAAAGCCCCGGCTCGCAGCAGCTGCGCTTCGCACAGGACGTAGCGCCGTGGCTGGGCCCCCATGCCGGGGTCTTCCTCACCTCACTTGCTTCGGCCGACGCGCTCACGCCCCTGCTGCAGGCGGGTCTACTCGGCGGTGGTGGGGCGGACAACAGCCTGTTCCCGTTCGGGGCGGGCGGCGCCCAGGGCGCGATCGTGCTCGACACCAGCGACGCTGCCAAGGCCCGCAGCTTCCTCGACGGCCAGGCCAAACGTGCCGGTACGCACGCCGCGCCCTACCGCGGCGTCAGCGTCCAGGTCAACTCCAGCGGCGTGGCCTTCGCGCTCGTGCATCGACTGGCCGTAATCGGTAGCGAGGCGGCGGTGCACAGCGTGATCGACACGAGCCAGGGCGCAAGCGCACTGGCTAGCTCAAGCGGCTACGCGAAGCTGCTCAACGCTGCCCCCTCGGGAGCACTCGCCCACGTCTACGCCAACCCCGCGGGCGCAGCGAGCAGCGGCGCCCAGCAAGGCACGGGCGGTCTCCTGGGCCTGCTCACCGGCGGGCGACAGGCGAACGTCTCGCTGCTGACGACGGCCGGGTCGCTGGCGATCGACGCTGACACCCTGGCCTCCGGGTCGGGCTCAGGCGGATTGATATCCAGCGACCCCGAAGCGGCCCAAGCGTTCGGCGAACTCCCTGCGGAGTCCTGGCTGGCGCTCGGTCTCGGCCACCTCGGCACAAGCCTCAGCGCAGACGTCAAGGGGCTGGGAGCGCTCGCCGCGCTCGGCACCTCGGGGGCCAGCCCGGGCGTGGAAGCCCCGCCCAGCGCGAGCACCCTCAACGTGAAATCACTGCTCGGAGCGATGCTCGCACCGCTGGAAGTGCTCGGCGCCAACAACGCCCTCGCCCGGCGCGCCTTCGCGAGTTGGATGGGCGCGGCGGGGGTCTTCGCCAGCGGCGGCAGCCTTCTGGAACTGAAGGCCGCGATCGTGATCGCCTCGAAGAACCCGGCCCTCTCGAAGGGCGCCGTGAGTAGGCTAGCGGCGGTCCTGAGCAGCCACGGCGGATCGCTGCGCAAAGTGAAAATCCCCGGCACCGACGCCGCCGTGGGCGTGGCCCTGACAGGCCTGCCGGTCGTGCTCGACATCGCCGACGGGCGCGACAGCGCTGGGCATACCAAGTTCGTGCTCGGATTCGGCGAAGCCTCCGTCGCAGCCGCCTTGCATCCAACGAGCGTGATGTCGCAGGGCGCCGCGCCACGCACAGCTGCCGCCACAGCGCTCGGCGAAGGCATTCAGCCGAGCATGATCCTCGACTTCCCCACGGTACTCACCCTGCTCGAAGGCATCGGGCTCACGGAAGATCCGACGATCTCCAAGTTCGTTCCCTACCTGCGTGCTGCCTCAACGCTCTCAGGCGGCGGACGCGAACTGGGTGGCGAAGTGCAGCGCTTCCGACTCGTGCTCGGTCTGGCGCATGCGGGCGGCTGAGGTTGCGGGTCAGCCGCCTGTAGAGGCGTCCGGGCCCGCAGCCGAGATCGCGTGATCAAAGACAGCGCGCCCGCCGCGCACGCGATCGACGCCGTATCGAGCGAGCGTGGTTTCTCCATCGGACTGCACCGAGTAGCGACCGAGCACGGAATCGCGATTACTGATCGCGAAGAACTGATCGATCACGGCCTGGCGGTCGTTGCCACGAGATCCCGCGTGCCGGATCGCCGCAAGCACGACGCTCATCGCCTCATAGCCATATAGCGCGTAAGGGCCCGCTTCGCCGGAAAAGCTGTGGCGGTACTCGCCAAGCACCCGCTGAGCGAGCGGCGGATAGAGCGCGGGCGCGAGCAGCGGCGAGGTCAGGTAGGTCTGCGCGGCCGCCTCGCCGAGCGCAGAGGTGAATGTTTCGCTGAGCATCGAGCTGGTCCCGAGCAGCAGCAGGTGTGGATCAGCACTGTGCAGTTCGCGCCACAAGGCGACCATACCGGGGCCGCCACCGCCCGCAAAGAGCACCGCCTGGGCGCCGCTCTGCACGACCTTTTCGACCTCGCTTGTGAAGGTCGCGCCGGCTGGAGTTGCGATGCTGTCATGCGCGGCAAGCGCGATCCCAGCGCGTTCAGCATCGGTAGCGGCGAGCGCGGCAAGGGGCACCTCGAAGGGGTCTTGATCGTCGATCACGAACAGGCGGCGCACATGCAGCGAGCGCATCAGCTGCACTTGCGCAGCCGCCTGCACCGCGTCGCCCGGCTGCAGGCGCCCGAAGTTGCGCCGCCCACTTAGATAGAAGCGCCCCGGCTCGTCCTGTCCCGCATCGAGCGAGCTCGTCAGCCCGATATAGGGGCTCGCAGGGCTGACCTGAAGGACCCCAGCAGCGTTCATGACGGGTAGCGAGACAGCAGTGGCTCCCGAGTTGTAGTCGCCGATATAGGCGATCGTGCTCGGGTCCTGAGCCGCCATCTTGGCGTCGCTGGCGGTTACGCCCGCCGACCATTGCCCGCTCGCCGGGTCGGAGTCGTCCAACGAGACAAAGCCGATTTTGAAGGGGCCGATCTGCCCCCCGGCCTGTGCGAGCGCAAGCTTCTCGCCGTTGACGATCTGCTGCGAGGCAGCTGCCGAGGGACCTTGCAAAGGCAAGCTCGAGTAAACAGCCAGCTGATTACCGGTGGCTTCGCTCGTGGCGGCAGCGCCAAGTCCCCCGCATCCAGTGGCGAGCAGAACCGCGGCGGCGAGCGCGAGGAGGCCCAGCCAGCGTACGAGCACCGGGCTCTAGCTGCGACGGCCGGGGAGGTAACCAGCGAGGATCTTCAGCGACGCTCCCACCATGATGATCACGGTGGCGAGCAGGAACGCATCGAACCCCTTGGCCCCCAGCGCCCAGAGCACGATCCAGACGACCAGCCCGGCGGTGACGGTAAGTATCAGACCCATGCGCGCGGAATCCTAGCTGGCGCGGGCGAGACCCGCGGCCAGTTCGCCCACGAGCGCCCCGACTGCTGCCGCGGGATCCTCCGCTTCGCTGGCTGCGCGCACCAGCCGCGTCCCCACGATCACCCCATCAGCGCCCGCATCAGCGGCCTGCGCAGCCTGCTCTGCAGTGGCGATCCCGAAACCGAGAGCGACCGGCACGCGCGTGCAGGCCTTCGCCTTGGCGACCACCTCGCCGAAGCTCTCGCCGAGCGAGCTCCGCTCGCCGGTCGTACCGACGACCGAGACCGTGTAGAGGAAGCCCTGTGCCTGCTCGCCGATCGCGGCCAGTCGCTCGGGGGTTGTGGTGGGTGCCACGAGCGGCACCAGCGCAATCCCGGTCCGAACGCAGGCTGCGAGCACCTCGGGCCCTTCCCCCTGCGGCAGGTCGGGCACGATCAGGCCGCATGCCCCCGTTTGTGCGAGGCGTTCGACGAACGCCTCCCCCCCCGGGGCGAAGACCATGTTCGCGTAACACATCAGCACAACCGGCACGCGTGGCGCGAGTGCACGCGCAACCTCGAGCACACCCGCCACGTTTGCGCCAGCAGCAAGCGCCGCAGTGCCTGCCGCGTGGATCACAGGCCCATCCGCGAGCGGATCGGAGTAGGGCACGCCGAGCTCGATCACATCAGCTCCGGCATCGATGCAAGCTTCACCGATCCGCACAGACTCCTCGAGGGTGGGGAAGCCGGCCATCACGTAAGGCATTAGCGCAGCGCGCTTGTCGGTGTTCGCAAAGGCCTCAGCGAGGCGCTCGACCCCGCTTGTCTGCAGCGTGCTCACCCCTGCTCCTCGGCGAGCACCTCAGCGAGATCCTTGTCGCCGCGACCAGAGAGGCACACGAGATCGAGCTCGCCATCTGCCTGGGCGAGCACCCAGGCGAGCGCATGCGCGGTCTCAAGCGCCGGGATGATGCCCTCCAGGCGCGCGACCTCGCGAAAGGCTGCAAGCGCCTCCCGGTCGGTGACCGCGACATAGCGCGCACGACCGCTGTCGCGCAGATGGGCGTGCTCGGGACCCGCACCGGGATAATCGAGACCGGCCGAGATCGAGTGGGCCTGCACGATCTGCCCCTCCTCATCCTGCATCACCGCCGAGCGCGAGCCGTGCAGGATTCCCGGGCGCCCGCCAACCGTCAAGGGCGCCCCATGTCGCGCCGTGTCGATCCCCTCGCCGCCCGCCTCCACACCGACGAGCTCGACCTGCTCATCAGCGATGAAAGCCGCGAAGGTTCCCATCGCGTTGGAGCCACCGCCGACACAGGCCACTACACGCGCGGGCAGGCGCCCCTCGCGCTCGAGGATCTGGGCACGCGCCTCATCGCCGATGATTCGCTGTAGATCGCGCACGAGCGCCGGATAGGGCGCAGGCCCGACAACCGAGCCGATCACGTAGTGGGTGTCGCCCACGTTCGTGACCCAGTCACGGATCGCGGCCGAGGTCGCCTCCTTCAGTGTTTTCGCGCCAGCGTCGACCGGCTGCACCTCAGCACCGAGCAGTTCCATGCGCTGCACGTTCGGGCGTTGACGGCGGGTGTCCTCAACGCCCATGTAGATCATGCAGCGCATGCCCAGCAACGCGCAGACGGTCGCGGTCGCGACCCCATGCTGGCCGGCACCGGTCTCGGCGATGATCCGGTCCTTGCCCATGCGCTTGGCCAGCAGCACCTGTCCGAGGGCGTTGTTGAGCTTGTGCGAGCCGGTGTGGTTGAGGTCCTCGCGCTTGAGATAGATCGGACGGCCGGCGCGCTCGGAGAGCCGCCGCGCGCGGTAAAGCGGCGTAGGACGCCCACCGAAGTCGCGCAGCAACCCATCGAGCTCCGCCAGATAGGCAGGGTCGGTCCGCGCGGCCCGCCAGGCCTGCTCGAGCTCGGCTAGGGCCGGCATCAGCGTCTCGGGCACGAACTGGCCCCCATAGGGGCCGAAGCGATGCTCGAGCGGACGCTCCTCCGTAGGCGTGCTCACGCGGGCTGCCCGATGCCCGCCTGGGGCTCCATTGGGGCGGTGGCCTCTACGGCCGCAAATAGCGCGCGCAGCTTCTCCGGGTCCTTGTGGCCCGGAGCCAACTCGGTGCCGCTCGCGCTGTCGACCGCGAAGGGGTTCGTGACCGCGATTGCCTCAGCGACATTCTCAGCCTTCAGGCCACCGCTCAGGATTAGAGGCACGTGCGAGCGGCGCTCGCTTACCAGCCCCCAATCGAAGGTTTCCCCAGTGCCGCCACGCATCCCCTGACGCTCGACCCCCTTTGCGCGCGCGTCGAGCAGATGGAAGTCGACGTGGAAGCGCTCGAGGTCACGTAGGTCGGCGGAGCCGGATACCTGAGCAGCCTTGATCACACGCGCACCGGTGCGGCGACGCACCTCCCCGCAGAACGCGGGGCCCTCGTCACCATGCAGTTGGACCAGGCTCAGCCCGAGATCCTCAACATGGCTGACGATCTGCTCAAGCGGAGCGTTGACAAAGACCCCGCAGAGCTCGGTCCGGCGACGCAACTGCGCAACGATCACCTGGGCCGCCGCCGGCGAGCAGCGGCGCGGGCTGTCGGCGAAGAAGATCATGCCGAGCGCCCAGGCTCCGAGCTCGCTCGCGAGCTCGGCATCCTCGATGTTCGTGATGCCGCAGATCTTCACCTTGGTGCTCTCGGTCATGCCCCAACGGTAGCGGGCGCCCGAGCTGCGGCGAAGCTAGCCTTGAGGCGTATTTGGGTTCGGCACTGAGTTGGGGCGGCTGCCGAGCGTGACGCTCACGGTCTTGTGTTCGTAGCCGCCTTTGCCGTTGGCGCGCAGCAACCCCACGCTGATCGTGTTGCCCGGCTTTTTGTCCGCTATCGCGGCGGCCAGTTCCTGTGAGCCGCTAATCGCCTTGCCGTCGATCGAGACGATGATGTCGCCGCCGACCGAGATCTGACCGTTTTCGGTGTTGGTAGTGACCGCACCGCCGCGGATTCCGGCCTTTGCAGCGCCGGTGTTCTTCTGCACGCTCTGCACGAGCGCGCCGGCTTTGACGGGCAGGTTGAGCGCCGAGAGCGAGCCATCGATCGTGAGCGAGGTGAGACCGAGGTAGGCGCCGCGCACCGTACCGCCCTTCTCGAGCTGGTCGATCTCGGCCTTGGCGGTGTTGATTGGCACCGCGAAGCCGATGCCGACGCTGCCGCCGCCACTGCCGCCGGTCTCGATCTGTGAGTTGATGCCGATCACGCGACCGGCCGCGTCGAGCAGCGGGCCGCCCGAGTTACCCGGGTTGATCGGCGCATCGGTCTGCAGCACGTTGTTGATCGCAAAACCGTTGGGCGCGGTGATTTCGCGCTGCAGCGCCGAGATCACGCCGGTCGTCAGCGTGCGCTTGAGGTCGAAGGGGTTGCCGATCGCATAGACCGGGTCACCCACCTGCACGCCGCTTGAGTCGCCGAGCGTGAGCGGATGCAGCGTCAGGCCGTCGGTCGAGATGCGCAGCACTGCGAGGTCGTTGGAGGGATCCTTGCCGACGATCTGAGCGTTGACGGTCTTGCCTTTTTCGAAGCTGACGGTCACCTTGATCGCGTTCTCAACGACGTGGTAGTTGGTCAGAATCGTGCCATTAGAGGAGATCACGATACCTGAGCCGGTAGCAACTCCCTGACGCTGGCTTTCGCCGCCGAAGAGGTTGAAAGGTGATTCGGTTTTCTGCACGATCGTGGAGGTCACATAGGCCACACCAGGCGCGTCGCGTACATAGACTTCGTGCGGCGTTAGCCCGTGCGAGATCTGCGAGGCGTTAGTGGGCGCCGCCGGCGCGGCCTGTAGCGCGGTGACGGTCGTCGTGCTCTTGCTGCCGAGGTCTCCGGCAGCGGCGATTACGGCCACGACGACACCGCCACCGATCAGGGCGGAGACGAATGGGATGGCAAACATGCGCTTCATCTGGGCAGAGGATGCACGGCGGGTGTGAAGACTTTCTAAATGTCTGGCCGGATGTGTCTAAAGACCGCGCAGCTCGCGCAGGGCCACGGCCGGGTCAGGAGCACGCATCAGCGTCTCCCCCACGAGCACCGCTCCTACGCCGCGCGCTTCGAGCCGGCGCAGTTGCTCGGCGGCAGCGATCCCTGACTCTGAAACAACAAGCACCCCTGAGGGGATCTCATCCATCAGCTGCTCGGTTCGCTCGACCTCAACGCTGAAGTCGCGCAGATCGCGATTGTTGACGCCGATGATCTCGGCGCCGAGCTCGAGCGCCCGGGTGAGCTCCCCGCGGTCGTGCACCTCCACAAGCACATCGAGCCCGAGCTCTCCAGCCTCGCGATACAGCTCCACAAGCTCGCTCGCCTCCAGCGCAGCGACGATCAGCAGCACCGCGTCGGCTCCGGCCGCTTGGGCCTCGAGCAGCTGGTAGGGGTCGACGATGAAGTCCTTGCGCAGCAGCGGCAGCGGTGAGACCGCGCGCGCCTCGACAAGGTCGGCGAGCGAGCCCGCGAAGTTCGGTCCCTCGGTGAGAATCGACAGTGCCGCTGCGCCTCCACGTGTGTAGGCACCTACGATCTCAGCCAGGTCAGGGGCCTCGCGCAGCGCGCCGGCCGAGGGCGAACGACGCTTGAACTCCGCGATCACGGCAATCCCCCGCCGTGCGATTGCTTCACGGAAGCGGTGCGCATCGCTGGTGGCCTCATCGAGGACGGGAGACTGGAGCGGTAGCTCGCGCTTGCGCTGCTGCACCTCGGCGCGAGTTTCGCTGAGGATGCGATCGAGCACCGTGCCCGTGCGAGCGCTCATCTCGGCGCCTGTGCCTGCGCGCGTCTGTTGCTCGCGTGCACGTAGCGTTCAAGCGATTGGCCTGCATGACCCGAGGCAAGCGCCTCGCGCGCTGCTTCAACGCCCTCGGCGATCGTCTCAGCCCGTCCCGCCGCATAGATCGCGGCACCGGCGTTGATCAGCGCGAGCGCCTCGCCCGCGGAACGATTCACACCCCCTCCGGGCGCCTCCAGGATCGCGCGCGTGACCGCGGCATTCTCTTGCGGTGTACCGCCGCTTGGTCCCTCGCCGTGCACTTCATGGATGCCGACCTCAGCGGGGTTCAGCACATAGCTCGTGAGCTCCTCACCGTTGACCTCGACGACCCGCGTGGGTGCGCTTGCGGAGACCTCATCGAGACCATCCTCACCGGCAACCACGAGCGCACGGTCAACGCCGAGCTGCGCCAGCGCGCCCGCGATCGTCTCAAGGAAGGAAGCGTCCGATACGCCGATCAGCTGTCTGCGAGCGCCGGCGGGGTTGGTCAAGGGGCCGAGCAGGTTGAAAATCGTTCGCACGGCCAGCTCACGCCGCACTGGAATTACGAAGCGCGTGGCCTGGTGGTGAGCCGGGGCGAACATGAAACCGAAGCCCGCCTCCTCGATGCATCCCGCCACCTCGGCGGGCCCGAGATCGATGCGTGCACCGAGTGCCTCGAGCAGGTCAGCCGAGCCAGAGCGGCTCGTGGCCGAGCGGTTGCCGTGCTTGGCGACCGCACAACCGGCGCCTGCGGCGATCAACGCAGCGGTCGTAGAAACGTTGAAGGAGCTGCGCCCGCCGCCTGTGCCGGCGGTGTCGAGCAGGTCCTCGCGAGCGGTGGGGACGTGCGCGGCCAACGCGCGCATCGTGCTGGCCAGCCCCGCCAGCCTCCGCGACGGTCTCGCCCTTAGTGCGCAGTGCGATCAGAAATCCCGCGATCTGGGTCTCTGAGACCTCGCCGTGCATGATCTCCGCGAGCACCTCGGCGGTCTGCTCGGCGCTGAGATCGCGACGCGAGGCGAGCGCGTCGATCGCGTTGGTCAGGATCGCGTTGGGCATGCACCTAGAAAGTTCCCGAGCAGCTCGCGGCCCTGCTCGGTGAGGACGGACTCGGGATGAAACTGCACGCCCTCGGCGGGAAGCTCACGGTGGCGTATCCCCATCACGACGCCCCCGCCACGGGCGGACTCCTCGAGGCAGTCGGGGAGCTCCCCGTCGACGACGAGCGAGTGGTAGCGCCCAACCTTCAGCGGCGAGTGCAGGCCACGGAAGATCGTGCGGCCGTCGTGCTCGATCGTCGTGGACTTGCCGTGCACGGGCGGATTCAGCTTCACGCGCCCGCCAAAGGCCTGGGCGAGCGCCTGATGCCCGAGGCAGACACCGAGCGTGGGTACGCCCGCCTCGGGCATCCGCCGCACGAGCTCGAGCGTGATCCCGGCATCATCTGGGGTGCAAGGACCAGGCGAGACCACGCAGCAGTCGTAGTCCGCGGCGAGCAGCTCATCTACGGTCGCGCGATCGTTGCGCACTGTCTCAACCTCAGCGCCAAGCTCGCCCAGGTACTGGACGAGGTTGTAGGTGAAGGAGTCGTAGTTGTCGAGGACGAGGACTCTCATGACCAGTCCGCCTGCGCGCAGGCGAGCGCGACGGCGCGCATCACTGCCTGCGCCTTGGCTAGTGACTCCTCGTACTCGTAGGCAGGCTTAGCGTCGGCGACAGTGCCGCCGCCGGCCTGTACGTGCGCTACGCCGTCCTTGACGACGACGGTGCGGATGTGGATCGCGGTGTCAAGGTCGCCGCCATAGCTGAGGTAGCCGATCGCACCGCCATAGCCGCCGCGCTTGATCGGCTCGAGCTCATCGATGATCTGCATCGCACGCACCTTTGGCGCGCCTGAGAGCGTGCCGGCGGGCAGCACCGAGCGCAGCGCATCCATCGCCCCCACATCCGCACGCAGCGTGCCGGAGACCGAGGAGACGATGTGCATGACGTGGCTGTAAAGCTCGATCTCCATCAACTCATCGACCTTCACGCTGCCGTACTCGCAGACGCGGCCGAGATCGTTGCGGCCAAGATCCACGAGCATCACGTGCTCGGCGAGCTCCTTTTCATCGGCGAGCAGTTCAGCGGCGATCCGCCTGTCCTCCTCTGGACTTGCGCCGCGCGGGCGCGTACCAGCGATCGGCTTGGTCGCGACATGACGCCCGCTCACGGTCAGCAGCGGCTCGGGGCTTGCCCCGGCAACCTGGAAGTCGCCGAAGTCGAGGAAGTACATGTAGGGACTCGGATTTACCGCACGCAGGCCGCGGTAGATCGAGAAGGCCTCAACCGGCACCGGCGCCGACCAGCGCTGAGAGGGCACCACCTGGAAGGCGTCGCCGGCGTAGATGTACTCCACGATCCGGGCCACCATCCCTTCGAAATGCTCGCGGGACATGTTCGACCGAAACTCGGGGCTCGGTCGCTCCTGCACGGGTACGGGCTCGCCACGAGGAACCGGCCCAGCGAGAGCCCCACGCACCTCCGCGATCGTCCGCTCCGCCTGTGCGTATGCGCGCTCGACGTCCGGCTCGGCGTCGAGGTCGGCGTTGGCGAGGATCGTGACGGTGTGCTTGAGATGGTCGAAGATCACGAGCGCGTCAGAGAACATCAGCGCCATGTCGGGCAAGCCGAGCGGGTCCGCGCCCGGCTCGCCGAGTGGCTCGACCGCGCGCACGAGGTCATAGCCGAAGAAGCCGACCGCACCCCCCGTGAACGGTGGGGCCTCCTCGATCGGCGCCTGCTCGAAGCGCGCGATGCGCTCGGCTGCGAGCGCATAGGGATCGCCGCCGTCGGCAAGCGACCAGCGCAGCACGCCACGGGGGCGGAAGCCGATGAAGGACCAGCGCCCAACCCGCTGGCCCTGGTCGGCGGACTCGAGCAGGAAGGCCGGCTCCCCCGGGTTCAGCGCGCGCAGCTTCAGAAAGGCCGAGACAGGGGTCTCGCAATCGTCGATGAAGCTGTAGCGGAGGGGGATCAGGTTGTAGGAGCGCGACAGCTCCCGGGCCTGCTCGAGGCTCGGCGTGGCAGTGTCGGCCCTGCTAGGAGCGACGGCCATCGAGCACCCGCTCGGCGTCGGCGAGCGAGCGACCACGGCTGTGCAACAACACGAGCAGGTGGTAGAGAACGTCGGCCGCCTCTTCATCGAGACGCTCATCGGACTCCTCGCGCGCAGCGCGCGTTACCTCCTCGGCCTCCTCCATGACCTTCGCGGCGATCCGCGTGGGATCGTCGAGCAGCTCGACCGTGTAGGAGCCGGCGGGACGCTCGCTCGCACGCTTCACAAGCGTGCGCTCGAGCGCCGGGAGCGTCTCGCAAGGTGCACCCGGCTCGAGCTCCCCATGATGGAAGCAGGTGCGCTCGCCTGTGTGACAAGCGGGTCCGGCAGGCTCGACGAGCGCGAGCACGGTGTCTCCGTCACAGTCCAGCCGCAGCGCCCGCACGCTCTGGATGTTGCCGCTCGTCGCGCCCTTGTGCCACGGCTCCGCGCGCGAGCGGCTCCACAAGTGCAACTCACCCGTCTCGCGGGTACGTTCGAGCGCCTGCGCGTTCATGTAGGCGAGCATCAGGACCTCACCGCTGTTCCAATCCTGCACCACACACGGCACGAGCCCGTCGCGGTCATATGCGACCTGCTCGGCGGCAGGCTCTTCAGCTGGCGTGTTCATCGAGACGATTGTAGGTAGCGCTGCTCGCCCGCGGTTTGAGACAGACTCCAGGCGGTGCAAGCGCTGCTCGACCGCAAGCTGCTCATCATCACCGGTAAGGGCGGCGTCGGCAAGACGACGATGGCCGCCACGATCGGGCTGCTCGCAGCCGAGGCAGGACGTCGCACGATCATCGTCGAGGTCGGCGAGCAGAGCCGCATGGCCGAGCTCTTCGACGTGCCCACCCCGGCAGCGGGTGATGAGACCAAGCTACAGCGGAACCTGTCGAGCATCTCGATCGACCCTGACCGCGCGCTGCTGGAGTGGCTGCAGGCCCTTGGCGGGCGCGTCTCAGGGCGTCTGCTGGCCTCCAGTGGCACCTTTCAGTACTTCGCCGCCGCGGCTCCCGGGGCCAAGGAGCTCGTGAGCATGGTCAAGATCTGGCAGTTGACACGAGCGGGCCGAGGTCGAGCTCGTCACGACCTCGTGGTTGTCGATGGGCCCGCAACCGGGCACGCATTGGGCATGCTGGGCTCACCCCAGACCTTCGGCGCGATCGCCCGTGTTGGCCCGATTGCGGGCCAGACGCGTCATGTCGAAGAGCTGCTCAAGGACCCCGCCCGCACCGCTTACGTAGCGGTGGCATTGGCCACCGAGATGGCGGTCACAGAGGCACTCGAGTTGCAGGAAGGGCTCGAGCGTCAGCTCGAACGTGAGCTCGCGGCGGTGATCGTCAATGGGCTCTTGCCTAGGCGCTTCTCGCCGGCCGAGATGAGACAGATCGCGACGCTCGAGCACAGCACCGTTTCGCGCGAGGAGGCACGAGCGTGCAGGATGAGCGTCACCGAGGCGCGCGCGGTGGCGACGGCGGCGGCTCGCGCAGCGCGCGCCGTGCACGAACGCTCGCGCTTTCAGCACAACCAGCTTGCGCGGCTGCGCCGACGCAGCTTTGAGGTGCTCAGCGTGCCGTTTGTGTGGGGCGAGGGGATTGACATCGAGGGGGTGCAGCATCTCGCCCGCCAGCTCGCTCGCAAGCTCTGACGCGTGCGACGGAGCTACTGCGGGGCGATCCGGTAGCGACGTGTCGCCGGGTCACGCTCGAGCAGGCCGACGGCAAGCAGCGTCGTGACGTATCGGTGTGTCGTGCTTGTGTTCATGTCCAGCGTGCGCGCCAGTTCCGCGATACCCAGATAGCCGCCATCGGGTGGAAAACACGACAGCACCAGCAGCCCTGATAGCAGCGAGCGCGAAAGGCGCCGATCATCCATCTGTGCCGGATAGCCCCACTCGTCGGAGTCAAGCGACAGCTTCCAGCGCGGATCTTTGAGCGCCGACAGCAGCACAGACATCGTGCCGCCCTGGCCAGCCGCACGGATGACCTGATCGACCTGCGACTTAGAGAGCTCGATGCGGATGCGTTCCTGTTCGCCCGTCTCGGCACCTCGTCCAGCGGTAGAGGAGGGCGCTGGGGGGGCCGCGTTAGCGCTGCTCACGCGCCGAGCACGCCCCTCGGCCGGGGGCCGTGCCCGGGTTGTCTTCTCGTTTGTCATCGTGCGGCGACATCTTCCTGCGCTGTCCCGTGGTGACAAGACGTTTCTGAATATTCATTTCTGAGCAGGTGAAGGCGCCAGCTCCCCATTGAGGCAACCCACGATCGAGCTCTGGGCAGATCACGCCCGAGCTCGTACAGGGTCTCCGTCAGAGCGCACGTACCGTTGCCAGCTTGCGCCGCGAGGGGGTTTTCGGGACCTCGTTGGGGGCACGCCGAGATGCCTCCTTGATCGCCTCGAGCAGGTCCCTCGCGCTCTGCAGCCATTCGATCCGGGCTCGCCAGGACGCGATCTCAGTCTCCGTCGCGAGCACCCGCATCTGCTGCGCCCATTCGTCTGTCTGGCCAGCAGCCTGGGTTTCAGCTAGCCGCTCGAGGTCTCGCAGCCGTGCGGCGCAAGCGAGTTTCTGGCCATAGACCAGGTCTATTAGGCGCGGAATGTTGCGCGGCCGGCAGAGCGCGATCTTCATGTGCAACTCATCACGGAGCGGCGGCGTTGGGGATGAGCCGAGCATCCATCCCTCGAAATGCTCGACACCCTCAGCGGTTGCCTCGTAGATCATTCGCGGTGCAGCGCGCCGTGCGGGACCGGGCCCAGCCTCCCCAGCCTCGCGCGCGGCCTGAACGAAGCCATCACGACTTAGCTGATCGAGCGCCGAGTAGACCCCGGAGGGCGCGAACGAGGAGGAGCCAAAGCGCTCCTCGAGGCGCTGCGCCAGTTGGTATCCGTAACCTGGGCGCTCGATTACGAGGCCCAATATCGCGTACTTCGCCGACATGCCCATCCCTTCCCCACGAGGTCGCTCGACTCAGAAACTATCCCAAACGCAGGCCGAATGCATCCCAAGGGTGGAATGAGTCATACCCATTGGAACGCCCCAGGGCTCGGACGGCGTGCATTTATCGGAACTTCCTGCCCCACCCTTACTTGAACTGCAGGTAGCGCAGTGTCTTTCATCGTGAGAGGGGCTAAGTGAAACCCAAGCGATCGAGCAGACCCTCGTCACCGCGCCAGTCACGACGAACCCGAACCGACAGGTCGAGGTGCACTTGACAGCCAAGTACTCGCTCGAGCTCACGTCGCGCGGCGACGCCAATCGCCTTGATCATGCGTCCCTGTGCGCCGATCAGGATGCCCTTCTGCGATTCCGTCTCGACCCAGATCAGCGCGCGTACGCGTGCAAGTCCCTCACGTGGAGCTTCGATCTCCTCGATCATCACCTCGACGGCATGCGGCACCTCCTGGAAGGTGCGTCGTATCACTGCCTCACGGATCAACTCGGCGAGCAGTAGCTCTTGTGTCTGGTCTGATGAAGCGCCGACCTCGAACATGAAGGGGCCCTCCGGCATCAGCGCCGCGAGATGTGCAACTAGCGCAGGAATACCCGTGCCACGGCGCGCGGAGATCGGGAAGATCTCCGCGTCCAATCCCAGGCCGGCGACCTGCTCGAGCACCTCCATCAGCGCCCCCCGCGGAACCCGGTCGACCTTGTTGACGGCGATCGTCACGGGGACCGCACCTGCCTCTAGCGCCCGCGCAATGAAGCGGTCTCCTGGCCCCACGCCCTGTTCGGCGTTCAGCATCAACAAGGCCGCATCGGAGCCCTCAAGCTCCTGCTGTACACGCCGCGCCATGCGCGAGGTCAGCGCGTCGCGGGGGCGCTGTACGCCGGGAAGATCGACAAGGACGATCTGCGTATCCCCGCTCTGGTGGACTCCGCGGATCGCACGCCTCGTGGTTTGAGGCCGATCGGAGACGATCGCCACCTTCTCCCCCACGACCGCGTTGACGAAGGTCGACTTGCCTACGTTGGGACGCCCAGCGAGGGCGACAAAGCCACTTCGACTCATCGGCTCGCGCTGAGCAGCCGGGCTTGGAGCGCGAGCATCTCCCCGTCGTCCTGCTCGTGATCCATGCCGAGCAGGTGCAACATGCCGTGGACGATCGCCTCGTGCAAATCGATCGTGTGCTGCGGGCAGATCACTATGTCCCCAAGCTCGCAGGGCACACCCGTCCCGAGTGATGATCCGCCATCGATCGCGTCGATCCCGTCGATCGGGAAGGAGAGCACGTCGGTTGGCACCTGTTTGGCGCGATGCTCGCCGTTCAGCTCAGTGATCCTTGCCTCATCGACGAACTCCACAGCGACATGGCCGTCGGTGACCCCGCGGTTCGTGGCAGTGATCAAGCATAGATCTCGCACCTCAGCTGCTGTGAGCGCCTCGGCCACGCGCTCGAGGCCGAGCACCTCGACCTCGATCATCGCGCCTCAGGCACTGCGGATCGACGAGCGCGCAGCGCCGAGGTCCCCCGTTGGACCAACACTGGTGCGGCCGGGCTCTGCGCGCTGGGTGTGCACGTCATATGCCTCCACGATGCGCTGCACGAGCTTGTGCCGCACGACATCCTCGCCACCAAAGCGCACGAACTCGATGCCCTCGATCGAGTCGAGGATGTCCCCTACCACGATCAACCCGGATGGCTGCTCACGCGGGAGATCGACCTGGGTGACGTCGCCGGTCACGACCATCCGCGAACCGAAGCCAAGGCGCGTGAGGAACATCTTCATCTGCTCTGGTGTCGTGTTCTGCGCCTCGTCGAGGATCACGAAGGAATCGTTGAGGGTACGTCCGCGCATGAACGCCAGCGGGGCGATCTCGATCACGCCGCGCTCGATGTACTGGGAGACCTTCTCTGGGTCGAGCATGTCGTTCAGTGCGTCGAAGAGCGGCCGCAGATAAGGATCGACCTTGGCCATCAAATCGCCCGGTAGGAAGCCAAGGCGCTCGCCGGCCTCAACCGCGGGACGGGTGAGGATGATCCGGTTCACCTCATGCCGGGAGAGCGCCGCCGCAGCCATCGCGACCGCCAGAAACGTCTTGCCTGTGCCGGCTGGGCCCACGCCAAAGGTCACCGTGTTTTTGCGCACCGAATCCACATAGCGCTTCTGATTGACGGTCTTCGGGGCTACGCGCAAGCCGCGATGGCTCCAGACAACATCCTCGAGCACACGCGCTGGGGATTCATGCGCGTCCAGAGCCCCCGTGACGGCTGTGATCGTCCCCGGTCCAATCTGATGTCCCCGCGCGATCAGATCGGAGAGCTCACGCACTACACGCTCACCGATGTGGGTCTCGCGCTCCTCACCGTCGAAGGTGATCAGATTGCCGCGTAGGAAGACCTTACAGTCGAGATGCGCCTCTAGCGCGCGCAGCACCGCATCCTGACTACCCGCCAGCTCAGCGGCGACGTCGTTGGAAAGCTCTATCTGGGTTCTCATCCTTGCAGCGCAGCCCGTACGAGCCCCGAGACCCGCTTGCCATCGGCGCGACCATCGACGAGCGCCATCGCCTGCTTCATCGCCGATCCCATGTCCTTGGCAGAGACAGCGCCGCTCTCGCGCACGGCCTGCTCAACGATCATGGCTAGCTCCTGATCGGAAAGCTCAGCAGGCAGATAGCCAGCGATCAGCTCGCCCTCGGCCTCCTCGCCGCTGGCGAGGTCCTCACGGCCGGCCTCGCGGTAGGCACGCGCGGCCTCGAGGCGACGCTTGCGCTCGCGCCGCAGCACCGCAAGCTCATCCTCGCCCCCTTCCTTAGCGGCCTTTTGCAGCTCGGAGAGGACAAGCCGCAGCGCGCCGACCCGTGTCTTTTCACCGGCGCGCATCGCCCCCTGAAGGTCCGTCTTGATCTGCTCAGCGATTGCCATCCACCCACCAGGATACGCCGGTCGGGTGCTACCCGGAACGGCTCACTCCGGCTCAAGCGGTGTAGGGCTCCCTAGACGCCCCGGCGCCGAGGCGTCGCGCCCGAATGCAAGCGCAACGTTCCAATCGACAAGCAGCCGTAGCCTGCGTCCGAGGCCGGGCATCAGCAGCAGGTGGTAGGTGCGCGCAATCAGCCAAGCTGGAAAGCCGCTCCAGCGGACTCCCAGGGTGATCGCGACGGCCTTGTTACGGCCGAGCTCAGCAACGACGCCCTTGGTGCGGTAGCGAAATGGGCGCGGCTTACCGCCGCTAAGCGTCGCAGCGATGTTCTTGGCCACGAGGCGTCCCTGACGGATCGCATGCTGAGCGGTCGGCGGGCAGACCTCGCCGGGACGCCCTGCGTCGGGCACCGCAGCGCAATCGCCGATCGCCCACACCAGGTTCGCCTGCTGCTCCGCGCTAGCACCCGCGGGGTGATCTACGCGCATAGTGCTGTCGGCCAGCACCCGACCCTCGCGATCGAGGGGGAGACCCAGCTGCGCAACCACGGGGCTCGGCTTGACGCCGGCGGTCCACACAACCGTCCGCGCAGCAATCTCCTGGCCCGTTGAGAGGGTCGCACCGCGCTCGCTCACCGCAACGAGCGTCGTGGCAGTTCTGACCTCGATGCCGCGGCCGCGCAACTCTGCTTCGGCGAACTCCGAGAGGCTTTGCGGCACCTCCTGCATGATCCGACTCCTGGCCTCCACGAGCACCCAGCGCATACCCTGCGCACGACAGCGCGGATATAGCTCGATCGCTTGTGCAGCGAAGTCCTGCAGCTCGGCGAGTCCCTCCACGCCGGCATAGCCGGCACCGACGAAGACAAAGCCGAGGTACTCGCTGCGGCGCACAGGATCCTCGATCGACTCGGCGATATCGAGACAGTTCAAGAGCTGATTGCGCAGGGCGGTTGCGTCGGAGAGCGACTTCAGGCCGGTGGCGTGCTCGGCGAGCCCAGGAATCGGCAGGGTGCGTGAGACCGAGCCGAGCGCGACGATCAGGTGGTTATAGCCGAGCTCGAGATTCTCGCCGTCGATCCTTCTCACGCCGAGCACACCCCGCGCAGGGTCCGCGCCGGTGACGCTGCCGATCATCAGGTCGGTGCGCCGCAACTGCGAGCGCAAGGGAACCACGACATGCCGCGGGTCGAGCGTGGCGCCGGCCGCACCGGGAAGCAGGGGCGTGTATAGGAGGAAATTGCTCTCGTTGACGAGCATCACGTGCGCGCTCTGTGATGGCAGCAGACGCTCGAGCGCCCGGGCTGCGTAGAAACCACCGAACCCGCCGCCCGCGATCACCACTTGCCAAGCCATGTGGACACAATAGGGTTCAGGGTGTGAACCGCGCCCTCTACGCCGAAGCCCTCGCGCCGTTCCTTGCCGAGGTACGCAGGCTGCGGCCGCCAGAAACCGAAGTGATCGATGCGCACACCCACCTTGGCCTCGACGAGGATGGGCGCTCGCTAACGCTTGAGCAGCTACTCGGCGAGCTCGATGACGCCGAGGCCCGGCGCGCCTGCGTCTTCCCGCTGCACGATCCCGAGCGTCGCCCGGCCTACAGCCTGCCCAACGACCGCGTGCTTGGCTGGGCGGGCGAAAGCGACGGACGGCTGCTGCCCTTCTGCCGGCTCGACCCGGCCGAAGACGCGCTCAAGGAGGGCGAACGCTGCCTGGCCGCAGGCGCCCGGGGCATCAAGCTACATCCGCGAGCACAGGACTTCGGCTTCGAAAGCCAGGAGATGGCAGGGATCTTCGCGCTGGCAGAAAGCGCACGCGTCCCAATTCTGATCCACGCCGGCCGCGGCCTGCCGCCGCTCGCTGACGGCCTCGTCAACCTCGCCCTGAGCCACCCCGGCGCGGTGTTGATCCTCGCCCACGGAGGGATCTGCGATCAGGGGATCCTGACGACGCGCCTCGCGGACCATCCGGGGGTTCTCTACGACGTCTCATGCTTCTTCCCACTCGACGTAATCGAGCTGTTCGCGCGCGTACCCGCCGAGCGGATCGTGTTCGCCTCGGACCCACCATACGGCCTACCGGCGACCTCTCTATATGGCCCTGCGGGTCGCGGACCAGGCCGGGCTCGACCAGGCGACCGTCAAGACGGTCCTCGGCGGGACGATCGCGGGGCTCTTCGACGGTCAGGGCCTGCCACCGGTCACCCCTCCGCGGCGGGGCCCCTCGATCACGCTCGCGGGTCGCCTCGCGCGGGTCTACAACTACGCAAGCCTCGTCGGCCCTGCACTGTTCACCGGCGTGATCGAGCAGGCGCGGGCGATGCTCGACATGGCGATTGCCGCCTGCCGCGACCCTGACCCGGGCAACGTCGGCGAGGCGATGGAGGCGATCGGTCGAGCGCTGAGCACAGCGGACACGCTGATCGATGAAGAGGGCGGCGTTCGCCCAGCGATCGATCTGCTCTATCGCGCGATCGTCTGTGCTGCGACCGAGATCCCTGACGCACGCTAAAGGCGCCCAGGCCCGCAGCGCTTAGCGGCTGAGCCACACAGCTGCCCACTCACCCTCACCACGCCGCTCGAGCTCACACATGCCGAGTCGCTCGGCGAAGGCTGCAGCGACCTCATCGACCTCCTCCCGCAGCAGTCCGCCTGCGATCAGCTGGCTAGGAGCCTGAGGCATCACGTTGGCGAGTTCGAGCAGCAACGGACGTAGAAGGTTCGCCAGCACGACGGTGCCCTGCCACTCCTTCTCCCGATCGACCCAGGGCAGCTGATCGTGGCGCAGGTCAAAGCCACGAACCTCGAGCTCGACGCCGTTGACGCGCGCGTTCTCGGCGGCCGCTTCGACGCTCTCCTGCTCGTTATCAAGCCCGAGCACAGGGCCGAAGCCAAGACTCGCGGCCGCGATCGCGAGCACACCCGAGCCAGTGCCGACATCCAACAGCGGTCCCCTCGCCGGCTCGGCACCAGCCCGCTCAAGCAGGAGCCCTAGGCAGAGTCGCGTGCTGGCATGTCCGCCCGTCCCGAAGGCCTGTCCGGGGTCGATGACGATCTCGCGCACCGCTTGCTCGAGCGCGGTGCTCGCGGGCTCCCACGGCGGGCGGATTCGAAAACCGGCCAGAGCTGCCCCCCCATCCGCGCTGCGAGGCGCCTCGACAAGCACCGGCCGATGGAACTCCCGCCAGCGCTCATGCCAATCGTCGGGGATCTCGCTCGTGGAGATCTCCAGGAGGGCGCTCCCAGACATGGCTCGCAGATCAGGCAGGCTCGGTAGCTCGCCGGGTGCGCCGTAGACGGCATACTCGACCGTGTCGGCCACCCCAGCGACCTCTTCGACGCCGGCCGGGGCGAGCTCCAGGAGCTCTGAGAGGACGAGCTCGGCATCAGCACGAGCGACGCGAATAGCGAGTCGAATCACGCGGCTTGGCTGCCGAGCGCCCGCCTGAGCTTCGCGAACATCGATTCCTGCGAGCGCAGGTTCTCATCGGTGAGACTCTCGTTCAGGCGCTCTAGTAGCTCGCGCTGCTCAGCGCTCAGGCGGCGCGGGACGACGATGTTGACGACGACTCGCAGATCACCGTGCCCGCGCCTGAGCCCCGGCATGCCGGCGCCCCGCACGCTCAGCACCTCGCCGGGCTGGGTGCCGGCGGGAAGCTCGATCGAGGCCGTGCCCTCGAGCGTGGGTACCTCGAGCGTCGCGCCGAGCGCTGCAAGTGGCGCGGAGACGTCCAGCGCCGTGATCAGATCGTCGCCTTCACGCACGAAACGCTCGTCTTCGCACACGCCCACAACGACATAGAGGTCTCCTGCCGGCGCCCCCGCTTCGCCCTCGTGACCGCGACCGCTGAGTCTGATTCGCTGACCGTCGGAGATCCCGGCCGGGATGTCGACCTCGAGCTCCTGCGTGACCGCCAGGCGTCCGCGTCCGCGACACTCGCGGCAGGGCTCCTTGGGTACACGCCCGTCGCCGTGACATACATCACAGACGACCGTACGCACCATCTGGCCAAAGGGTGTGCGGGTGGCTGCTTGCAGCTGTCCGGCGCCACCGCAGCGCTCGCAGGTCTCAATTGGCGTCCCTGGCTCAGCACCGTTGCCATGGCAGCGCTCGCAGCGCTTGACCGCGTCATAGGCGACCTGAACCTTCGCCCCATGGGCTGCCTCGATCAGCTCGATCTCAACCGCGACACCGATATCGCCTCCCTGAGCCGGTCCGGGCCTCCCGCCTGCGCCACCGCCGAAGAATGCGTTGAAGAGGTCGCTGATCGAGCCGAAGCCCTCGAAGTTGGGCGCATAGCCGCCTGAGCGCAGCCCGTCGTGACCGTAACGGTCATAGGTTGCGCGCCGCTCATCGTCGGAGAGGATCTCGTAGGCCTCCGCGGCCTCCTTGAACTTCTCCTCGGCATCGGGATCGTGCGCATTGACATCGGGATGCAACTCGCGGGCGAGCCCACGAAAGGCTTTCTTGACCTGCTGCTCGGTGGCGTCCCGGTCTACACCGAGCACCTCATATGGGTCGCGGGGCATTTGTTCTTGACTCAGGTCTCGGCGTATGCGTCTTCGACAAAGCGTGAAAGCTCATGCGCGGCCTCGCGTACCGTCGCGATCGCGCCGGCGTAGTCCATGCGCACGGGCCCGATCAACGACACCGTACCGAGCTTGCGGCGCGCCATCCCATAGCCGGTCGCGACCAGTGCGAGCGAGTGCATCGCGGGTAGCTCGTTCTCGTGGCCGATGCGCACATAGACGCCGGACTCACCGAGCGCGGTGCGCAGCACCTGCAGCAGCGCCACCCGCCGCTCCAAGAGGCCAATCAGCTCGTTGACGTTGGTCGCGTCGGCTAGCTGCGCGGTCTCGAACAGGCGCGCTGTGCCCTCCACATACAAGGCGTCCTCACCCTCTGAGGCAAGATCCCCAAAGGCGGGAGCAAAGCGCTCGAGGAAGGCCAGCTCACGTGCCTTCAGGCTCGGATCGACTAGGCGCTGCTGCAGCATGCGGGCACCGAGCCCGAGTCCGACGAGGCGCTCGTTGAGGTACTCCCCCGCCCACGACACGAGCCCCGGATCGACCGCTCGGTCAAAGCTCGCGAGCATCTTCGAGACGCTCCCTGTTGAGGTGATGACCACCACCAGCACCAACTGTGGCTGCAGAGCGAGGACCTCCACGTGGCGGATCGTCGCGGTCGTCATCGACGGCGCCGAGACAACTGCGAGCAGGTTGGTCATCTGCGAGAGCGTCTCTGTGGTGGCGCGCATCGCCTCGTCGAGCTCGCGCTTGATCAGCGAGAGCTCAAGCGGCTGACGCGGAGCCGGGAGCGTCTGCTCAGCGCTGAGCATGCGGTCCACCACATAGCGGTGTCCGGCGTCTGTCGGCACACGGCCAGCTGACACATGCGGGTGAGCGAGCAGGCCATACTCCTCAAGCAACGCGAGTTCGTTGCGCACCGTTGAGGGACCACAGTCAAGCTCGGGATCGGCGGCGATCACCTTTGAGGCGACCGGCTGGGCCGTCTTCAGGTAGCCGTCAACGACCTTGCACAGAATCCGCTCTTGGCGGGAGGTCAGCATGAGCTGATTGTAGGCGGCGTGCGGGGCGACACACGCGCCTCGGGGCTAGGACTCGAGCTCTGCCTCGGCGTTGCGGATGATCTGCTTGCCACCCTGTTCGGCGACCGTATCGATCAGGACGTGCCCATCGGAAACCTCGCGCACAGTGCCGCTCACGAGTACCTCTTGCTCGGGAACACCCATGCCGCGAAACTGCACCGAGAGCCGCTTGAGATGCTCCGGTCCACCTGCCGCCTCGGTCTGCGCACGCGCCACCTGCGCCATCGTCCAGAGACCGTGCAAGATGCGCCCGGGAAGCCCAACGGCGCGGGCAAACTCCTCGTCGATGTGGATCGGGTTGTAATCACCCGAGGCCCCCGCATAGCGCACCGTGAGGAACTTGTCAGGGGTGATCCTGAGCTCGGGGATTGCCTCGCCAGCCTTCAGAGCTGCCATCACTCACACTCCTCGCACGATGTTCGTCCAGGTTCCGCGACAGACCTGCTCGCCGCGCTGGTTGGTTGAGATCGACTCGAACACGTAGTAGCCGCGTCCCTCCCGTTCAGAGATGTCCTTGACGCTCGCCGTCGTCGTTATTTCATCGCCGGCCACAACCGGAGGGCCCCACACGAACTCCTGGCCGCCGTGCACCATCATCGCGAAGTTCAGCTCGATCTCTGGATCGAAGATCGGTGGCCCGACCGAGGGTGCGCTGTAGACCACGGCGAACATCGGCGGCGCTACGAGGTCACTGTAGCCGGCCGCGCGAGCGGCCTCCACATCGAGATGCACGGGGTCGCTCTCGCCGACCGCACGGGCATACTCCCGGATCTTCTCCCGGCCCACTGCATACGTCACGGGCTCGTATTGCTTGCCGATCGCTTTTGTGTTCACGGGCATCGAGGGGCTCCTTCAGAGGCTGCCTGGGATAGCTGTGTGCGGCGACCGCGCTGCGCGGCGCGCCAGTCTATGCAGACCGCGTAAGGACCTGCATCCAGGCACGCTCTCTCTTGTTCTCAATCGGCCCCCTTAAAAGCAAAAAGACCCGTCGAGGCCTTGCACGCGAGAACGCTCCGAAGAGCGTCCTCGCGTGATGCTGGAGCTCAGCACAGGCCGGCTGGCGCTACGAGAAGACGAGCCCGCCCTCGCCCTCGCCTGCACCGGCACCCACTAGCTCTACATCCTCACCATCCTCCAGGCGCTCGCCTGGAGGATCGAGAAACATGACGGTGTCAGCGACCACGCTGACGGCCTGCCGTTTCTGCTGCTCCGTGGTCTCCCACTCGCGCCACTCAAGGCGTCCGTCGATTGCGACCCTGCTGCCCTTGTGCATGAACTGGGCAACGCTCTCACCGGGAGCGCCGTAGCAGCTGACGTCGAAATAATTGGGGCGCTCGGTGAACTCGCCCTCAGCTACACGCTGGCTCGAATTGCAGGCGATACGCATCGCGCAGACGCTCGTTCCGGAAGGCAGCGCACGCAACTCGGGATCACGTGTCAGTCGGCCGATGAGGACGACGCGATTAATCGAGAACAGGGACATGTGGGCTCCATTTGGTCGATGACTGACCCCCCGAGCAGCAAGCTAGAGCTCAACGGGGATGGTTCTCTGGGGCGCTGTCGCTCGGCGGCGCAAGGCCCAGTGCGCCGGGCGTGATCAGCGAGATCCGCTCACTAGCCTGAGCGCCTTCGATCGCACGCTCAAGCGCCCGCCGCACCTCCATCGGCGCGATGTAGAGGACACCATCAACGCAGCTGCACCTAGCCCAGGCCCGACAGATCGCGAGCAGTCGCCGTGGGGCCTTGATGGTCAACTCCACCTCCACAGCGACGGGCAGTCGGCACGCGTCCCGCGGCCAGATCACGAGATCGGGGCGGTGCAACAGTCGCGTGCCGTCAGGGGCACTACCGAGCACAGCACTGGCCAGCGGCGCTCCCCGCTCGTGCTCCTCGCGCCGCAGCTCACGCTCGCCCATCACCTCATGACCCGGATAGGTGCGTTCCAGTGCTGCGGCAGCCCCCGCACACACGATCGTGTGCTGTGCATTGGCTGCGCTTACACGAGCCGGCTGCAGTCCGCGCACACCTGCGCTGCGCATGCCCGCACGAGTGGCCGAGAACAGCGCCGGCTGCGCCACCAGCGGACGTTGGCGCAGCAGCAAACCCGCGCGCGTGGCTGCCAGTAGCCGTCCGCGGGCCGAGGCGAGGCTCACCTGCTCACGCACGGCGAGTGCCTCCGCGGTGACGGCGCCCATCTGCGCCGCCCACCGCACGATTGCCACCCGCTCAGGCGAGTGGCGCGTTTCTGCAGTGACCATGGATCCTCCTGTTGGTCGATCGTTTGTGAGGCGGCTACCGGACCGCCTGTCTCCAGCGATGGGCCGCTCAGCTGAGCGGGCGCGCGGCCTCGATACGCGTGACGCGCACTCCTCGTTTGGCGCCGAGCACCAGCACCGCGCTCCAGCCGGCGCCGAGACTCATGATTCGGCTCGGGTCGAGAACGGGCTGCTTGCTTCTGGTGCGGGTGGTTCTGCCATCGCTGTGGTGGGAGAACTTCCAGTGTCCCTCCGTCCCAGCAACAGCGGCAACGAGCTCTGCCGATGCGGGGACCACCTGCCGGTGGGCGATCAGCAGCGAAAGGTTGCCCATGACCTGCTCGAGCAGCCTCTCGCGCCCGGGGAGCCGCAGATCTGAGATCTCCTGCGTGCCGAGCATCAGGCTGAAACCGGCGGAGCGCGCCCTTCCGAACAGGCGCACGACCTGCTCGGCAGCGACAGCCGAGAACTCATCGATGATCACTGCCGTCGGTATCGGCCTTCCCTGCAGCGCTGCAACCGTCGTTTGCAGATCCTGGACGATCGCGGAGCCGATCATCTGAGCCAACAGCGGCCGAGTGTCGGATTCGAGACGGAAGTAGACCACTGCTCGCTCAGCTACCGCCGCGGGCAACGACACCTGCCTCGCACCCTCGCTGGCCGGGTCCAACCACGGCCCGACGTCTGACTCGACGAGGATCGCCAGGCGATCGCGCACGCCTGCCAGATCACGCTGTTGACGGCTCGTGAGCGAGTCCAGGTAGGTGAACGTTGAGGCGGCTACGGACTCAGGCAGACGGCGTGCGAGCACCTCCAGCCGCTCAGGCTCGAGCTGCGCCACGATCTCTCGCAGGCTCAGCTCGCCACCTGCGCCTCGCAGCGCTCGCACCGCATGCCCGAGATAGCGCTGAGCTTGACGTAGGTAGTGGGGCTCGGTAAAGAGCTCGCCTGCCAGCACCTTGTCAGCGATCTCGGTGTCACTGCCGTTGGCGTAGGGGTTGTAGATGCACGCCCCGCGCGGAGTCCATTCGCTGAACGTTCGCCCTGCTATCTGCGCAGCGCCGGCGAGCCTGATCGCGCATCACATCATCCCCCTTTGGGTCGACGACGATCACTCCCAATCCACGTCTGATCGCAGCGACGGCCATCGTCGTCTGGGTTACCGTCTTGCCCGAGCCGGTAGCACCGACTACAAGCGTGTGCGTCGCTCGCGCTGGTTCCGCGAACGGGATCCTCACCTCGCGACGATGCTCATCGTGGCCGATCAGCACCCCGCGCTCCTCCGCATGAGCGCGAACCAGACCCTGCCGAGCGGCGAGGCGACTCAGCAGCCGACGGATCAGCACGGCCAGACATGCCGAAGGCCTGCTCCTACGGGCCGCTATCTCCGCGAGATCGCCACCGGCTCGAACATCTTCACGATGCCAACGGCGCCCTCGTACAGTCGCGCTCAACGCCGCTGCGCCCAACGTGAGCGCCGAGTGACCAAGGATCGGCCGGAACACCAGGATCAAGGGCAGCAACAGGGCGGCCCAACTCCAATGCCAATGACGGGCTCGCATAAGACGAGCTCCCAGCAGTCCGATCGCGGCGCCAAGGACAAGCTGTGCGATTGATCCGCTCAGCGTGTGCAGCACTTCCAGCGGGTACACCAGTGGGTCTTCCCGCGGTTCGGGGGTTTCTGCGAATGAGGGCATAAAGCCGCTCCTTTCATTGGCCTGCGCGCGGATGCGGGCAGGCGGATTCGGGCCGGCGTTCGCCGGCCATTTGACGCGCGGGCAGGCCGGCCACAGGCCGGCACCTTGCGGCCTGCGCGTGCTTGCATTGGCAGACCAGAAGGCCCGCCAAAGGTTCTTGAGGAAGAACGCCTCGTCGCCGTTTTACGACGAGCGTCAGATCAGTCGGTAGCCAACTCCCCAGACATTGACCACCCAGCGCTGGGTCTGGTCGAGGGCGAGCTTTCGCCGCAGGCGGCTGGCGTGACTGTCCACCGTCCGTGTCGAACCGCCCGAGCCGTATCCCCAGACGCTGCGCAGAAGCTCCTTGCGAGTAAATACACGCGTTGGCTCACGCGCAAGACACAAGAGCAGCTCGAACTCCATGCGGCGCAGCTCAAGCGGCTGCCCACACAGCGAGGCGGTATGCGCGTAGCTATCAATCCGCAGGTCTCCGATAACCAGTCGTCTGGGGGGTTCATCGGAGCCGGCGACGCGCCGCAGAATCGCGCGTACCCGCGCGCGCAGGCTCGAGGTAGCCCGCGCCACGCAGGATGAAGTCATCCGCGCCCGCTTCAAAGGCACGCAGCATCTCCAGCTCCTGCCCGTTGACACCGACCACGATCGCCGGTAGCGCACGATCCCAAGGGGTCTGACCATGCGGCGCTGAGCGAATCTCCTCAAGCAGCGCGAGCGCTCCCCGCGGAGCTTCAAGACCTCCCAGGAGCGCGAGCTCTGGGGCACGGGCATGAGCCAGGACGCGAGCGTGCTCCACGGTACGCGCAACATCAACCGCAAATCCATCTGTGACCAGTTGGTTCGCGATTGCACACCCGCGCCCGCGATTGGCCTCAACCACGAGAATTGGCCCCGTAGGGCGAGTCCTCATGCCACTTCCACCTCACGCGGGCTGACCCCGAGACCCTGCCGAGCGATCAGTGCAAGCACATCGCTGTGGATCCACGGCGTTGGTCCCTCCTGGCCTCCCTCAGCAAGCAGCCCGATGCGACGAGCAAGCCAACTTGTCTCACCGCTTTCGTTGCCTTTGCGATCACGCTTTACGCGTCCACAGCGCAGCGCGATTTCGCTCATGCTTTGGCCGTGCCGTTCGATGCGTAGGAGGACCGCTTCGCGCAAGCATCGATTGAGCACGATCGGGCTTTCGCGAACGCGTACGAGCTCGGCCTCGAGGGCACTGATCGAGACCTCGCCGCTGCCTCGGCGAAGCGCCAGCGTCGATTCCGTGATCGAGCAGACCGGCTCATAGTGTTCGACGTTGCCAACAACCTCGCGCAGGCTGAAGATCCGTATGTTCGCTGTCTCGCCCAGACCTTCACGACAGCCCCAGCGAAGCTCGGGAATCAAGGCCCGACCAGCAACCAACTCGAGGGCGTAGGTCCGTCCAGCGGAGTCACGTGGTGCCGGCAGCACCGCAAGTGCAGCGCTGTCCTGTGTGGCACTGCGAAGTGCAGTGAGCGGATTCGTCGCGGCATCTTCCTCAGTGAGGAGCCGAAAGCGCCGTGGATCGGGGCGAGCGTCAAGGTAGTCGCGGCAGATCAAAGCGGCGTTCTCGGGCGGCTCGTCGGCCGCGAGGTGCGCCAGCAGGCGGCGGTCGGCACGGCTTTTAAGGTCGCGATCGATTAGCAGCATCGAGCCGAAGAAACCGGCCTGCGTCACGATCTCACGATCGCGTCCAGCGCTGTCTGTGTAGTGCGCGAGCACTCGAGACCTGCTCGCTCGCTCCCGGCGATGACGACGCGCACCAGCACGGTGGTCGCCGGAGATCGCGCGCTCGGAGGCCGGGGGGCGAGGGATGCCGTCGGACGGGGCGAGATGCATTGTTGTTCCTCCTGAGGTCGGCTCGGCGTGCCGCTGGTGGGCGCTTGCGGGGTTTGGAGCCGCCTTAATAGGTGCCTGGGGTACAGCTCGTCAAGCCAGAAAATCAGCCGATCGAGCGCATCACGCCAGGTCCGAGAGGCCCCTTAAGGGGCTCTCGGAAATACGCGAACAGGGCGCGACTAAGGCGGTGAAGCTGGCGCGAAAGCACTCGCGGAAGTCACATTTGCGACCGGTAAAGACAGTGACCAAGCGGCGCTATTGGCGTCTCGCGGAGGAGGCGAGTCGAAGGTTGCGTTGTGAGACGAAGAGGAGCGGAGAAGAGGGTTGAGAGAGCCAGGCTAGACGCTGCCGGTGATTGGATCGTGCGCGAACGCAAGGCCTCAGCTTCGACGCGCAGTCACCTTGCGGCGCGGCCTTGCAGTTTGGCTCTGGAATGCGCGTTTGCGCGATGAAATTGTGCAATCCGGTGGGCACAGGAGAGGCCAGTGACGGCAGCTTGTGAAGCCTTGCCGGATAGGTGACTGCAGCTGCAGGACGGGCGACTGCGCATTCCGGTACGCAATTGCATGAGCGTTCACGCGCCAGTAAGAGGCAAAAGTCAGATGGCGGCACCGGCCATCTTTCCGACCGCGAGATCGCGCGAGCAACCGGCGCGGCCCCAAGCACCGTGCGCGAATGGCTCGCCCGCAGAAGCGCCCCAAGCGGAGTCCGCGCTGAGCGCCTGGCCGAGCTCTCATCGCTGGTCGAACGCCTAGCACGAGTCATTCACCCCAGCTACATCCCCGTCTGGCTCAGCAAGCCCACTCCCGCGCTCGACGACGACAAGCCGATCGACCGCATCGCGCAAAGCGACTACCGCGCAGTCGCGCGCCTGATCGCAGGCCTCGAGGACCCAGGCGCAAGCTGACGTGACGCTCGACGTACCGCGATCGCCCTACGCGGACGCTGGTTCAAGCACACCTACCCTGGATACTCGCCGCTGCCCGAGCGACCCACCGCTCGCACAAATGCCACGCGAGATGTGGACGTGGCAAGTCAATCTCGAAGTCGCCGACCTCTCGACTGAGCAGAAGCTCGCAGCGGTGGGACTCAGAGCTCCCATCCCGGGACGTCATGGCTGGATTCCGTTCCAGCGCGCCGGCGAGCAGCTTGCTCGTGCGGGCTGGAGGGGGCTGCTCTCACCGAGCGCCGCGCGGCCGAGCGACAGCGTTCTATGTCTCTTCCGTAACACGAACGGCATGTCCGGCGCAAAGCCCGTTCCTCCCCCACGCCGCATCGCCGAGCCGCCCCCTCCGCCCACGGGACTCCGGACCTAGAGGTTCATCATCCTGCGCTGTTCAACTTGCGCCTCACTTGCCCGTTGATCGCCGCGAGCCGCAGCAATCCGTACCTGCGGGGGCAGCCGTGGTACCCCGTAGGCGAGCAGAAGGCGCTCGTGGACATCACGCTCAGCCACGAACAGGATCTGTTCTCTGCCCTGATACTCCCAGTCGAACGGGTACTCGCCTGCATAGGCGCGGCAGGCACGCAGCACTTGGTCGGCGCTGCGTGCACAGGCCCGCGCCCGCGCCCGGTCGCGGCAGATAAAGACGATCAGCGGCACCGCATCCCCTCGTGCGCCGTAGCGACGGGTTTGCACCGACCAACCCGTCAAGAAGTGGTCGTAGCGCTCGAGCTTGGCGATGCCGCGAGCTGTGAGTAGGCGATCGTCACGCTCGATCATCAGATCGATGGCGCGGCCATCTTGCGTGAGCCTCGCGTCGATCTCGACGATTGCGTGCGGACGCACAGAATCGAAGCGCTCGACTGCCACCAAGCTACCGGTCGAGTCTGTACGCAGGAAGTCGTGGGCAGAGCGCCCACCAGGCAGGCGCAGCTCCTCCAGGACCGAGCGTTGTTGAGCCCCCCTGAGAACGACCAGATTGCGGCACGTGAAGCGTCGCCTTGGCGGGACCACGAATGACCGTTTGAGATCCCCTGGGCAGGAGATCCACCAGCGCGAGCACCCAGCCCGCGACATGGATGTCCTGGCGAGCTTGACGCAAGCGCGCCTCGCCGCCGGGCGCCGGCGCGAAGGGGCTCCCAGCGGGCCCCAGCTCCTCGTCACGGGTCACAGCTTCTGCGGTCGCGAGCGCTCGTAATCCAGCCTCGCTAATCAGGTAGGCCATCGGCACGCCGCCACCGTCGCGACGGTGAAACTGAAAGCGCTCAACGAGGCCTGCCTCCGCCAGCCGCTTGAGCCGCCGCTGCGTGGTGCTCGATGCGCGTCCCGAATTATGGCGACGGTGAATCTGACTGCTGAGCAGATGGCGCAACGAGGCGATCGAGGCGAGCATCTCGAGATCAACCCGGTCAGGCTCATGTGCGTTCTGCTGCCGCCTAGGTTTGGCGGCACGTGCGCTATGCGCGCCGTCCAGCTCGACGAGCTCGCGATAGCTCTGCGCCGGCGTGTCGGGCAAGCGGCAGGCTTCGCCCGCTTGGGCTGTAGCTGGCGAGCCCGAAACGCTCGACGAGCGATGTCCAGGGTCGGCCGGCCGTGAGGTGTCCTCGTTGGCCTTCGCGGGACGGTTCCAGTGCGGCTGGCGCAGATCGCTGCGGTGGCGCGCACCGCGAGTCTCCTGGGCAGCGGCGTGAGCGGCGAGGCGCTCGTGGTCGACGGCCATCGGCAGCGTACGGGCCACAAAGGAGCTCTGTCGGCCACCAGCGGTGAGCCAACTCGCGATCGCGTGGTGCTTGGGGAGATGCAGGCGCACATCGGGATGACCGAGCGCGGAGAGACGGCTGATTCCCGGTCGGATCATGTCGGAGAACTCGACCATCGTCAGACTCCGCAGCCAAGCGCGCGTCGCGCGCCGAGGAGGTTGCGAAGTAGAGGCGATGAGCAAAGAGTGCGTCGAGCTGGTCGCGCACATCACGGTCGGTCCACTGCGCGTCGGTCTGCCAGCAAGCAACCGTCTCCAAACCGGCTGAGCGCTTGAGCGCCATCGTTTCGGCGAAGCCGCGGTTGAGGACAAGCGGCGCCTCGTCGATCTTGAGCGCGACCGCAATGCGTTGCTCGCTCGCCACCAGGTCCTGTTGACGGGCGAGGGCGGCATCGAGCATCCCGACGAGCAGTTGCATCAGCACCGAGGTGTTCCCCGCCCCCATCGCACCGAGGGCGCCCTTGACGACCAATACCTCTTCTCCAGCTATGACCTGATCAAAGTCGACTCGTAGGGAATCGTTGAGCAGGACCCGCTTAATCGAAGGCGAGTTGAGCAGGCGCGCGAGCTTGTTCACAGGGGCGTCTAGCTTGGCTGTGGTTGTGGCGCGCGAATCCGCCAGCTGCGCGGATAGCTCTTCTGTGAAAAACGAACTGATCTCCTTGAACTCCGGAAGCGTTCGCACATGTGCCCCAACGCTCGCGCGGTAGGCGTAACCCTCCTCGCCAACCGACAGCAGCCGTGCAGCGTCCCACAGGTTCGAGGTCCGATCGTGGGCAAGCACAGCGATGATCGCGTTACGCAGGTATCGGTCCGATGACGCGCGTATATCCGCGTCGGTAAAGAGATTTTTCAGTGCCGCAACGACGTAGTCGGCGATCACATCAGCTGGGGCGTCAACGGCCAACGGGTTGAAACCACAGGTCGGGTGAGCGAAGTCGAGCAGCGTACAGGTGCGCCCGAGAGGCACAGCACTGATCGCTGCATCTGCGGCATCACCCTTGGGGTCGAGCACGATCACCGCGCAGCGCTCGCGACGGAGGTCCTCAGCGACAGTCGCAACCAGGTAGCTGGACTTGCCCTGCTCAACCGTCCCGGGAACAGCGGTGTTCTGCTTGCGCAGCTCGGTGGCGATCGAGACCGGACCGATCGAATCGCACAAGGTGCCGCCCTCGGTAGGTCGAAAGATCCCTGGTGGCGCTGGTGCCAGTGGCAAACTCGAGCGCGCGAAGGGCACCGATAGGTAGTCAAGCGATGGCAGCTGCCACAGCGAGACCAACTCGCTAGTCGCAAAGACCCCCTTGCGGAATGAAGGCAGCGGGTTGCCCTCCCCCCGCCGTATACGTCGCGCGTAGAGGCCAAGCAGACCGTGTCGCACGGTAGTACCGCGCTCGACCAGGCGATTCTCTGCGAGCTCGATGCGCAACTCGGATGCGATCCGCTCACAGACCGAGCGCTCGCCCGCAATGACTCTCAGATCGAGGAAAAAGAGACTGCGATGCTGCACATCCAATCCCCCGCGTAGCTCGACGTCGTCGAGCATCGAGCGGCCGTGCACGACGAGATGCTCACGGCGCTCGCGGGCAAGGCGTGCCTCGCGACTCTTGAAAGCGCGCTTCGCGAGCCCCTCGAAGATCGCCGGAGCAGGTGTGAGGGCCAGTTGCACAAACCCCGCTTGGCCACCGACGCTCATGACTGTGAGAAGGCGGTTGATCGGGGGGTCGGGCTCCTGCTCGAACCGATCCACCACGCGGGCGCGCATCACAAACTCGCGCTGCTTCTTCAGCCTCAAGACCACGGGCGCATCTGCGACGGTCCACTCGCAGGGGCGCAGCTGACAGCTTGGGTACGCCGCTCTGAAAGCCGCCTCTACCGCGCGCTCAGATCCTGCTGGACAGCTCACCGCGGCCCACCCAGAGGGTGCTTTTGGGTCGCCGCCGTGGTGCACCTCGAGCGCGAGCGATGGCTGCCCTGAGAGCAACCTTCGCCACCAGCGCAACTGCAGGCGCTTGTGCAGTGCCTCGAACATTCGCTGCAAGGCTTCCGCGTCAGCGTGATCGCCTCGGTAGGGCTCGACCCGCCAGCGCACGTAGCGACGATGCTGGCGCGCACGGGCGCGGCTGAGCGCGATCAGGACCGCAGTGAGGAAAGCGAGAATGAGGAGCAACTGCAGGAGAGCAATCGCCCCCAGCGGCTCCCAACTCCACACGCTCAGCGCAAGGCGCTCGGCGGCATTCGCGAGGGTGCCGTGAATGTGTCGGGGAGCTTGTTCTGCGACGTGACCGCGCAGCAGCCGCCCGGGCCCACCGCCGAGGAACCATGCAACCAGGGCGACGCCGCCGATCGCAGCGACCAGCCCGAGGATCCGCCACAGAAGGAAGCGCAGCACCTGCCCGCTCATCCGACCGCAACGCGATGACGGGACGCGGCGGCGCGTACGACGGCGCCGAGGATCTAGGCGAATCCTGGCAGCGACGTCTTGCCTATGGGGCTTTCAGGCGTTCAGCGTGGCCGTGTAGCGCGCTCAACCTGAGCGCCCCGCGCCGTGAGGTGCCAGGCGTTGGCCGCACCCTTCTCTTGGCCCTCGCCGTGATTCTCGACGAGGTTGAGACGTCCGAGTCGGTTGAGGAGCTTTGAGATCTGCCCCTGATCGATGATGCCTGAGCCTTCGGCGATCTCGCGGTTACTGGCGCCAGGGTGCTCGGCGATCACCATCAGCACACGCACCGTGCGGTAGGTGAGGCGCATGTTGAGACCTTCGAGCGGGTCACGGCTGCGAGTTTGGGTGCGCGTCTGCCTGTCCCGCACTACCTCCATCGCCGGCCTAGCGAGTTCGCGGCTCGCAGCACGAGCCCCGAGGTAGGGCAGCACGATCATGCTCATTAGAGGACCCAGCAGGTCTGTCAGCGGCTCATCGGCCTCATCGAGAAGACGGGTGTGAAGGACCGCAAAGACACCGCCCACGATGCCTTCAGCCGTCACCGCCGGGGGTTCGCGCGTGGTGTTCGTCAGGAAGCGTCCCTGGTCGATGACTGCCGCAATTTCGTCGAGCAGTTGCGCCCGCCTTTCGAGCACCTTCTCGCCGGCGGCCATCGCCTCGACCACGCACAGCTTGGCCAGACCAGGCTCTTCGTCCATGAACATCAGCAGCCGCCCCAGCGCTGCGCGGACCCCCTCGCGCCACACATCTCCCTCGCGTTCGTATGCCTCTTTTGCGATCAAACGCGTCTGCGAAACCGCCTGCTCGAAGGCAGCCAGAAAGCAGTCCTCGCGGTCGGCGAAAACGTCGTAGAAAGTCTTGCGTGAGACGCGCGCGCGACTGATGACCTGTGCCACAGTCATGCGCGCATAGCCGACCTCCTCAACCGCGTCAACCGCCGCGGCGAGCATTCGACTGCGTTGAATCTCCGTAACCTGACCGCGTGGCAGGCCGTTGGGGCCCGGGCGCAGCCTTGGTGTCGCGGCACGTGTCTTGTACATAAATGCCATTAGATTTCCGCCTAATCGTCCGTTTCGCCAGTGTATGGGGGATACTTCCGCCCGCTCGGCCCAAGGCCCCCGGCGGGCAGATACGCATTGAGCGGGCCTACACCCGTTCGTGCATGCCCTAAAGATTCATGGGTCTGGACGCTTAAGTCGAGGTGCGTCTCCGACTTTTTTTCATTAGTTCGAATGCTCATACCAGCGTTCGATAAGACAAACACAGTCGTTTGTGTCCAAGCGATCGTCGATCAGGCCTCGGACGGAAGCGTGGCGACCCTCATCAGCCCTACTCAAGCCTCCGGCGATGCGCGCCGACATCGGTTATATGGACGCCTCGCGCAAGCGCATCTGCCTCCTCTTGGCCCTGGCTGCACTGGTACTTCCCACGCTCTCAGGATGTGCCACCGAGGCGCCGAGCGGTTCAGCGGCGGCCCACGCTGGTCTCATCGGGGAATTCTATGAACAGATCGAAGCCGAAGATGATGAATCTGAGGCTCGCCAGCGCGCCGCCCTGCAGGAAGGCGGCGCGCAAGCGCTCGAACCCGGCCAGCGCCAAATCGAAGTCGGGCAGCAAAAACGCGAACTCGAAGCCGAACAAGAACAGGAACGGAACTGATCAGGAGCGCTCACGCCCGGTCGATCGCTGCCAGAAGGACGCCGACGGGCTGAGTCTCTCCGCCGCGGCGTGACGCAGCAGGCGGTGTAGCGAGCCGTCCGCACCGCTCCTCTTGCGAAGCTCGATCCGCACCTCGATCTCGCCACCCTGATTGAGCACCTCAGCATCGCCGAGGTACTCGAGCATCGCCAGCGCCGCGGCGTTATCAGCAAGCACCTGAGCCGTAAATGAGCTTATGCCCTCCGCCCGCGCGCGGTCGGCCAACTCATCAAGCAGCAGCGTGCCGACCCCCATGCGCTGCCAATCATCGGCCACCGCCACCGCCGGTTCGGCCTCCCGCTCCCCGATCCGTACATAGCGCGCGACCCCAACACCGTTCCCGGTCTCCTCGTCCACCGCCACGAGTGCCTCGTGATCGTGATGGTCGATGTCGGTGAGATAGGAGAGCTGACTGTCCGTCAAGCGGACAACCGGAGCGAAGAAGCGCATATAGCGCGACTGTGGCCCCAAGCGCTCGAATCCGCTTGCAAGCGCCTCCCGATCCGCCGCTCCGAGCGCTCGGATGTGAATCCGCTGCCCCCCGGCGAGCTCGATCGGCGTCCCCATGCGCCTGAGACGCTAGCGCGGGAGCCCAGGACGACGTGTACCCGAGACTCAAGCGCCCCATGACGAGCGCCGATAGGCAGCGCGGAAGGCCAGTCAGGTCATCCGGGTAGGGGGCGGCCGCAGGAGCTAGTTCTCATTCTCCAGCTCCCGGCCGCCCTGAAACCCCGGCGGACGCCAATGCTCAGGCAGCGGCAGGTCCCTCGGGTTTCAACCGCTTGCGGCCCTTCTGATCAAGCCGCCCCGTGCCAATGCACTCGCGGCAGACGATCCACTTGCCCTCAGCGCCCGCCTCCGGCGACCACCAGATCCAGCCCGCGCCCTCGCAAGTGGGACAGCGGTCCTTCTCGGCTATCTGCCTGTCGCCCTGAGCCATGACGCCCGAGCATACCCGAGTGCCGCGCTCGCGTTTGCTGCACGTCGCGGACTTCCGGCGCGACGTTGATCGCACGAGTAGAGAACACCAGTTCCGATGGTCGAAGCTAGTGGATATCGTCACGGCATGAAGAGACTCAACGACCGACTGCACTCCTATCGCATCACTCCCGTCGGCTGGTTCATCCTGATCGCGATTCCAGCGGCGCTCCTCGTCGCCAGCCTGGGCCCGACCTCCGCGCAGGCTCCTGCATTGGTCTTTGCAGTCCTCGCCGCCCTACTTGCGGTGGCCAACGTCGCGGGCAACTCCCGCGGGCGGTGGGATAAGAGCCTCGCTGAGCGGCGCGCAGACCTCGCCGAACGTCGTGCCGAGTTTCGCCCCGTCGACCGTGACGCACCCAACGAGGCGAACACCCAGGACTCCGACGCAGATGCTTGGCGCCGCGAGCGCCTACGTCGAGCCGAACGCGGTCGTTAGTTGAGCCGAACGACAACGCCCCCCCCGCCGATGCCACGCGCTATTGCCCACGGGGACGCGAAGGTCCCGAATACCGGCGCTGAGCGAGTACCGCTACCGGGATTCGAACCCGGGTTTCCGCCATGAGAGGGCGGCGTCCTAGTCCCCTGGACGATAGCGGCAGGCCTTCCGACGACACGAGGCTAGCAAAGTGCTTTGGCGAGTTCCCGCAAGCACCAACTCTCGCCCCACTCGGGAGTGCAGTGCTCGGCCCAGTCCCGCTGTCCGGCGCGGTGCGATATCTTCGCCTCCCCCCACTAGCACGCGGATGTGGCGGAATTGGTAGACGCGCACGGTTCAGGTCCGTGTCCGGGAAACCGGGTGGAGGTTCGAGTCCTCTCATCCGCACCAAAATGTTCGGACTAAAACCTCCACGCCTCGAAATGGCTGAGGTTGCCGCAGCGCCTCCAAGGGTCTCTCGCTCTTGGGGGCGCCTGTCGTTTTGCGCAGGCAAGCGGTGGGACGCTCGGCGGCGTAGCGCCTCATCTACGGCGTCGCGTAGCTCGTCGCTGGCCTGAGCGACGGCTGCCCGCCGCAGATCCTCGCCAAGCAACAAGTCGAACGGCTCGGCCAGCTCGCCGCTAACCATGCCATAGTCATCGATGAGTAGCTGCTTGAAGAACGAGAGATTGAACTGCCGACGCATCTTGTCCGATACCCCACCGTAGGCTGCCGCGCAATCACCGATCCGGGTCACGGCGCGCTGTAGGTTCGCCTCGGCCTTCTGGAAGTCGCCAACAATCTCAGCCAAGCGACCTTCGGCGTTGGCAACCCCGCAGCGTGGACAGCTCCCCGGCGAGGAAGTCCCGAAGCTGCACAACCTCACCCTCGGCGAGCTGGATCGTCCCGTAATACGCGGCAATGGCAGCCTCAGCCTGCTCGATGCGGATGGCTCGCTGCTTGCAGCTGGTGCGCTTCTGTTGACGCCCGATGCAGATGAAGTAGGGATAAGGGATTGACTATGGGACGGGCGTAGAGCGTGGGAAATGCCCATCCGTCGCCCTGAGTCTCAAGCCGAGCGTGCCCATGCCTTTGGTGCCCGTGTGCGTTCAGCACGACGAGCCAAGAAGCTGACCCAGCGTCAAGTCGCTGAGCGCATCCCGATGAGCCCCGGCAACCTCTCCCGCCTTGAGAACGGCGAGCATGGCCCACCGGCCGATGAGGTCATTGCCAAGCTCGCCGCCATCCTGGACGTCGATGTCGCCGAGCTGTTCAAGCTCGCCGGTCGTGATGTCGGCGGCGCTTCCTTCGAGGGTCAGGTGCTCAGCGAGCTACAGAGCCTGCGCCGTGAGATGCGAGCAGGCTTCAAGCGCTTGGACGCGGCGATTGCCGCACTGAGCGAGCCGCCCAAAGCTACCTAGCTCGACCGTCGTCCTCTAAGTCAGAAATGCTGCGCGTGAGGTGTTTTTTTTTATATGCCGTCGCCGCAACACTCAGAGCCGCAGCCGCCTCGACAGCGGTAGCCGCCGATGTGATCCAGTCCGTCGTCAGGTTTGCGACCGGCAACATGTCGCCTCACAGCATGGCACGACATGCCAGCAGAGGGCTTGACTACAAAGGCGCGAGAGCGGCGTGCCCCTAGCTCCCAGCTCTGACCACGCGCAGATGTGCGCGCGCGCGAGCTTTGGCGCGCTCGCGACGGGTTTCCTGGCGCATGACTCGCCAGTAGCGCTCGCGGGCTTCCTCAAGTTCCAGCACGGCAAGCTCAGCGGCCTGCTCAGCAGCTTGCAGTTCACGCAGCGCCCTGCACTCGGCTGTGGTCATGGTTCGCGGCATCCTCAGACGCCGATCAGCCCGAGATCGTCCAGGCGCTTGAGCGCCAGCGAAGCGTGAACGCGCGCGCCTTTGACGACGACAACGCCAGCCTGCTCCAAGTGCTCGATCGCGGCGTCAATGTCGGTGCGTGGGCGATCCCGTAGCGCGTGGTACATGCGCTCGCGCTCACGGCCGCGCACCCTTCCGACGACCTCCAAGACCACCAAATACTCTGCGCTTTGCACCGGGGGTCTGGCTCTCCTCTGGACTCGCGGCAAAGAAGTCTAGAGCCACCTTGGCTCACGTCCTCCCTATCCGAATGGGAAGCATACTCGGTGGAAGTCTAAGGGGTGGAATAGAGCGCGTCAATGCGACACGCTGACATGCCCATGCCTCCGAAGAAGTCCACGGCCAATCAGACGCTCGGCAAAGCCATCCGCGCGGTACGCAAGCAACAGGGCTATACCCAGGAATCGTTTGCGCTGAGGGCTGACATTGACCGCAGCTACTACGGTGCGATCGAGCGCGGCGAGTTCAACGTCACGGTCGACACCATCATGAGCATCGCCACTGGGCTAGACGTGCCCGCCGCCGAGCTGTTCAAGCGCGCCAAGCTCTAGCAGGGCCGCGCGATCTATCCCGTGGGGATGTGCCCGGTGGAATAGGGCGCAGCAATCCGACAAGCTACGCCGATGCCGCCTAAGAAGACCGCGACCAGCGAAGCCGTCGGCCGCGCCATTCGGGAGGCCCGCAAGGACCAGGGCTACACCCAAGAAGCCTTCGCCTCCGCAGCCGGACTCGATCGGTCTTACATGGGTGCCATTGAGCGCGGCGAGTTCAACCTGACGCTTGAGACGCTGCTCAAGGTCACAACCGAGCTAGGCATCTCGGCTTCGGAGCTGCTGAGCCTCGCCGGGCTGTAAGAGCCTCGTTCGCCACAAAGCCCGTTGACCAACGCGCATCACCTAACGTAAACTGGCCTAGGGACGCACCAATCGATAACAGCCGTACCCCGCTCGTTCAAAGCGTTGCCTATTCCCCCGGCTACCGCTGCACAAGCACCAATTCACGGAGTCCTTGGACACAGGATGACCGAGCTGGCGCTCCACTGCCGCATGAATGTCTCTCAGACGCATAGAGCCATCAACTGCCAGCACCTTGACGACCGCGCGCTGTACCACGCCATTGCCAAGCTTTCGCATCACTAGCTGCGGCACGATAGGCCCGCTATGCGCAGGTGGCCCGTCAGGGTAGGCATCCAGAATAGATTGCAGCCTTGACGAAGGGTTGGCAAGCTGTCCTACCAAGCGCATCGACGCAAAAGCCCCACAGGGCAAAATTGTGGATTCCGCCGTCGTAGCGCGATCCTGAAGCCGAACGCATGGAGAGCCTACGAGGTCGATGGACGCAAGCGCCTCCTTCCGGAGTTCAAGGAGGCTCGACTCGACAAGCTCGGCGGCGATCTCGTCCGCGCGTGGATGGCTGAGCAGGCCGAGAGCGTCGAAGCTGGCGAGATCGCAGCGAAGACGATCAACAACACGCTCGGAACCTTGATCGTGTGTCTCAACGCTGCGGCCAATGCTCGGGTGATCGCGAGCAATCTCACTATCGGCATCGAGCGCCTGAGTTCCGCAGCGTCGAGATCGGCCCCGGGCTCAGCCACATCCTCAAGGACCAGCTCGCGCGCCGCGCAGAGATGGCCAGCGGCGATCAGAACAACTCACCAGTGTCTGTGATGCCCGTGCGAACCCGCAAAGCTGACCGTGGACGATGGGCAAGTGTCGGCTACGGACACCTTGAGCGACACGTACTCGCCGCTGGCGCCACCGCAACTGAAGAAGCAATTACTCGCGGTCCAACGCGCGGCTTAGGGCAAGCGGGAGCACACTGGCGCGTGCATCTGCGACCCGAAATGGAGGCGTCGGACTGGTCGAAGGCGGACCAGAAGACGCTCCGAAAGACTGGCCCCCGCCAAAGGTACACAGTGTCCTGGCGGCGCAACATCGGCGACCTGAGCAGCGAACCGCTTATGGGTGACGAGTAGAGCCCGCGATGGGTGTGTTGTATCCCGCAGCCTCGAGTTCGAGCTTCAAGTAACCGGAATCACCCGTTTCTTCCGCGGAGCTCACCGGCAATGTCAACCGCACCACCGATTCGATTCTGTGTGCGATGACGGGTGAGGCTGTCGCTTGTCGGCGACGATGTGGCCGGTGTCCTTGTGATGCGCCCGACACCGAAACAAGCGCTGAAACACCTCGGAGAGCTGATGGAGCCATGGATCGAAGCGCAGTACGACAGCCAGCCTAGAGGCGAGGCCCGCGATGCTCGCAAGAGCGTGAAGCGACTGAAATGGCCTGTTTCAGCGCGTCGCGGATTGGGCATCCTGTTGCGATGTAGTACGCGTACGCGCCGTGCAGTACGTCCCCGGCGCCCAGAGTGTCCAACGCGGAGACTTGCGGGACAGGTAGCTCCATTATCTTGCCCTCGACAGCAGCGACCATGGGCTCCGGCCCAGCCGATACCGCAGCTAGGTCGACGTTGTGTTCCATGATGCGATCGAGCAGAGTCGTAGGATCCGCTTTGGGGTCAAGTGCACGCGACGCTATGACGTGGCTACTCTCATCCATAAGGTCGTCTAGCTGTGGCTTTTTACTTCCCGGGTCGAGCACAACCGGCACGATTTGCTTCTGCTTCCGTAGAACTGCCTGAGCAACTCTCGGGTAGTGGGCATCCAAACCTATGACGCTGGGGCGCTCGGTGAGAAGTGGGAGCTTTTCCATAAGCTGCTCTTGGTCAAAGCCACGGGCATTTAGCGAGACAACCGTACGCTGACCTTCCTCATTGACGACAATGGACGAGGTCGGTAGATCACCCTCGTCCGCCAGGTTAATGACGCTTACGCCCAAACCACGCAGATCGTCAAGCGCTGGGCCAGCAAACGGACCGCTTCCTATCGCGGTGAGGAATGTGACTTGCCCGCCCAACGCAGCGAATGTCGCCGCCGCGTTGGCCGAAGGCCCACCAACGCCTATCCAACGTCCCGTAGCTTGGAGCTTCTCATCTGGATCTGGAAAGCGGTCCACGTAGTGGATGACATCAAAAGTTGTCAGTCCAATGAACAGCCCGACGGGAATCATCGGTGAACCAACCGGCTTCTGCGCGGCGCTCGGGCCGATGTCGCCCTTAGACAGGGCGAATTTGTGCCTACCGGATGTCTCCATGAGCCGAGGCGCATTCGCAACGGGCCACTACCGACCGTTCGGACTCTCCGGCGACCCTGCTCGAAGCATAACCGAGATTCGGACTTCAGCACTCTTGTGATGTCGGCGACCGCAGCAGGTGACGGGCTGGAGCTCTTGCGTCTTCAGTGCGAAGGCCGCGAGCGGGTCGGAGCGACAATGTCAGCCGTTCTGACCAGGCTGTGGAGTCTGTGGTTGCGTCTAAACTCGCGCACTGTGCGCGCTATCGCGATAGGGCCGGGCCATCGGTCGCCTGAGATGGTCGCCCGTCCGGATCCGCTGTCCGCCGCCGACGAAGTACTCGTTGAAGGGCTTCTCGTGGGAGTCTGCGCAACCGATCTCCACGTCATAGAACATGCTGGTGCGCTAGCGGAACCGCTCGTTCTCGGGCACGAGTCTCTCGGTCGCGTCGCCACGGCCCCACCCAATTCCGGGTTTGCAGTCGACGACCTCGTTGTTGGGCTTGTTCGGCGTCCTTGCCCAGAGCGCTGCGCGAACTGCTGCGCGGGAGAGCTTGATCGCTGTCGAACACGGCCACCGGTGGAGCGAGGCATCTCACGGGCTGACGGGTTCGCGGCAGAGTGGTGGACGAGCCAGCCGCAGTTCCTTTGCCCTGTCCCCGCCGCGCTCGGTGAGGCCGGTGTACTGATCGAGCCGATGTCCTCCGTCATGAAGGGACTGCGGCGAGTGGGCCATCGCGAGGACGTCTGTTCACCATCGACAGCGCTAGTTCTCGGGGCCGGGACCATTGGGGTGCTCGCTTCAGCAGCTCTAGTCCAGCTTGGGTTCGATGTCGATGTCGTAGACCCGTACGTCGATCGGCATCGCGGAGAGCTCGTAGCCGCTCTCGGCGGACGCCTCCTACCAGGTCCCGCGCCTACCCGCCAGTACGATCTCGCTGTCGAGGCGAGTGGTTCTGACACCGGGTTGGGTCAATGCTTCGAAGCCGTAGGGGCCAACGGCGACGTACTCGTGCTCGGCCTACCTCCAGTGGGAGCGACGGCGATCACGTCGGTGGCTCAGCTAGTGATGGACAACGTGCAGACTGTGTTCTCTGTCAGCGCAACAGCCGCAGACCACAGACGAGCCGCTTCTTCGTTGGGCGATATCGACGCTGGACTCCTCGCGTCCATGATCGCACGAGAATATCCACTTGCACGATATCCCGACGCGATTCTTCCCGGTGTCGGACAGCCCCCGAAGACCATCGTCCGTGTGACCGCGTGACCTCTCCGACGGCCATAAAAACGAACTCCGAATTCCGTCGGTTCCTCGACGAGTTCGGCCCATTCGCAGTCGCGGTTTGGGATTTCGACGGCGTGATAGGCGACACCGAGCCAACCCAAGCGGCCACGTACCGCAGAATACTTGCCGATCTCGGCATCGTCACACCAGACGATTTCTTTGATGACCTCGCTGGGCGCTCCGAGCCAGAAATTTGGACGAGCCTGCAGCGCCGCTACGGCTTTGGCGGGGACATCACAGCCCTGCGTGAAAAGCGAGTTGCGCTAGTGACTCCACTGCTCGCCGCTCAGATAGCCCCTAATTGGTTTGTGCGCTGCGGACTGCGGTGTCTAAGCAGGGCCGGCACGTCTTCTGTGATCATTTCATCCGGCAACCAAGAGGTTGTCGACCACTACCTCTCAGTATGGCGCCTCGCAGCGCTGTTCGATGACGTCAGCGCGACCTCAGGTAAGCGACGCGACCCCCCTAAGCGTGAGCGGCTTCGCAGCGCAATCGAGGGTGTCCGGGCTCTCGTAATTGAGGATTCTGCTGAGTATCTTCGCTTCGTCGCAGGGCTCGGCGCGGCGACCATCGGCGTTGGACACACTCTCGACGAGATGCCAGGCTCAACTGACGCATTTCTGAAAACCGGAGCTGAGCCGTGGGTGTGACCAGCGCGCGCGCTCGCCCTCTACCCACGGTCGACCAAGTGTGGCTAGGATCTAGTATATGGCCGAGTTCCTGAAGACGGACGGCTCTTGCCGCGCTCACAAGCGTAGGGCAGTGGGTCGCCGACAGACAAGACGAATGTAATCCGTGCCAAACGATCAGGCACTGCGTGCTCACACCCCCGGACAGGACACCCTACAGTGCACTCACGGCCTCACCGTGCGCGACGTAGGTGACTTCTGTATCACCCTGCACCGGCGACTTGTCAAAGCCCAGCAGATTTGAACCTCTACCACCGGCCACCTCGGATTCAACGGAGCCTGCTCGCGGGTGCGGTCGGCCTCGTAGCTGTTCTCGTGCCAACTGCCCTACTGCTGGCACTCCTGCTCCTAGTAAAGGTAAGGCTTGACCTCACTGTTGGAGTCGCCGGCGCGGTACTGGCCGTTGGCACCCTGGCACTGGCGCAATACCGATCACGTCGGCCTCGCACGCGGCGAGTAATCTTCCTTGCAAAGAGCCGTTCATCCTTCGCGCGTAACATTTACCGTGGCCTGATTGATGGCCTAGAGGGGTACGGAGACATCCACGTCGCAGGGCGCTTCCCTGCTGAAGGTGTTGACGGAGCCATATTTCAGCTTGAAAAGCTCAAGTCGCTGGAAATCGCCCGCGCTCACGCAGTCGTCGTTATACCAGCCCTCGAACACGACGAGATCTGGCACGACCTCGCACGTCTTATGAGTGAAAGAATTCTCGTGGTGTGCGTAGACACGAAGCCGCCAAACGACGAATTCACTCAAAAGGGAGTTGCTCCACCACTTTTTGTTGGCTCTGACTTCACGCATGGCGGTCAGCTCGTGGGGAACTATCTCGTGAGAGAACTTAAGGCATCGCTAGACGCGCATCTAATTGTTGCAGTTGGTCCGGAGGCCTCGTGGCCTGCCAGAGAGCGAGCAAGCAGAATCCTTTACGAACTAGCGAGGGCAGGGCTGCTCAAGCGGTGCGAGACTGTAGCTTTGAAGGATTGGGTCGCGCCGTCATGCGCAGCAAGACTTGTCGAGAGCATCGAGCGAGTTATTGCCGGCGGCAGTAGAGTGGTGTTCGTGTTCGCCGGAAATGACAAGCTCGCACACGAGCTCGATTGTCAACTCGAGCGTCATCACGAGCACGTATCAACAGCCGATGTCCGAGTGATTGGCTATGACGGGACTACGAATGACGACGGCACCTCTTTGCTTGGCGGGCTCTTGCGTGCGGTTGCTACGGTGGATGCCGTCCCCTATGAACAAGGCAAGGCGGCTGCGGAGTTCATTGCGGCGTCGTATGAAGGACACATACCGCATCTCAGGAAACGTATAGTTCACCCCCGGCTTGTGGACGTGATCGGGACTTCTGCTGTCCTCAACTCCCCTACGCCAGATCCCTAATCCGGCGGATATCCGGCGAGGACAAGCCACGTTCGACTTCAACCAGTCGGCGAGCTTTCCCGCTCTGGACGTGTAGCTGTACTCCAGAGGACGCGCTCGAGCCTGGACGGACTTGCCACGATCAACACCACGTGCAGATAGTCCCATGAAGCGTCTAGCCACCCACTCAGAGCGACAATCGCTAGGAGCGCCTGACGCCTCTCCCCATCGCTCGCTCTAGCTATCTGCCCGGGGTCAGCAGGCTGCTGGCCCGCGGGTTGTGGCGCCGGTTGCCCACCCAGGTCGTCGTGGCAATCAGTGCGGCGATGCCGATCCCGAGCGCGAGGCAGTCACCGGCGACGAGCAGGTAGCCGCCGCTGCGGTGCGGGTTCACGAACAGGTACGGGTACCAGTCCACGATCGCGCCGCGCGTCAGCGTGTAGATGATGTACAGCAGCGGAAAGGCCATCCACAGCACAACCGTCCGCGATGCGTCGAGGCGCACGCGCGGCGGATCGTGCAGCCAGTCAAGCGTCACTGCCAACGGCATCAGATAGTGCAGGGTCGCGTTCACCCACGGGTATGTCGGGGCGCGCCCGGAGAGCAGCAGCAGGTACACGATCCCGGTCGTCAGGATGTAGACGACCGCGGCGCCTCTGAGCAACTCGACCGTGCGAGAGCGCGCATGCGCGGGGCGGAGCGTCCCGTGCAGAAGCATCGCCGCCGCGAACAGATTGCTCAGGACGGTGAAATAGCTGAAGTAATCGCTGTCGCTGACCCCCGGTCCCGCCGCCACGTCGTAGCCGATCGCGATGAGCACCATCAACGCGAGCAACGCACGGCAGACGCGTAGCGTCGGCTCGCTCATTCAGGTCGCCTCGGTGGAGTCCGTGCCCTTGGCTTTCACCTGCTGCGGGCGCCCCCACTCGCGCGCGGCTCTCGCCATCGCGGTCAGGCGATCCTGGACGCGGCGGTGGAGGGTCCCTTCGGGATAGCTGCCATCGCTGTCGCGCTCGCCCGCTGGCAGGCTCGTCGAGCAGCTCGACGACCTGATCCACGCTCTCGACCGCCCACACGTGAAAGCGTGCCTCGCGGACTGCCTCAATGACGCGCTTTTCGAGCATCAGTTGCTTGCGCGTCTCCTCCAGCAGCTCCTGGAACTCGCGCGGCGTCACGGGCTTGCCGTGCACGAGCGGAATCGTCACTGCTCCGGCCGGTGTCATCTCAAGCTCGAGGCCGCGCGAGCGCGCGAAGGCCCGCACCTGCTCAAGGATTTCCTGATGCTGGTGCTCGAGCGACTCGACCGCCTCCAGCCGCCGGCGCCGATAGCTCTCGCTCTCAAAGGCCTTCGGAATCTCGCGGCCCGCTTGCTGGACGAAGGCCGCCATCGCCCGCTCCAAGCGCCGCCTCTGACCGGCCGCGAGCGTCGCACACAGCGGTTTGCCGGGCTCCTCGAAGTTGAACAGGAAGACGATGTCGCGCGCCGGTGGCTGACTGCGCGCGTGCTCGCGCAGCCTGACCTCGATCGTCTCGCGCTTGCCCGTGCCTGCGGGGCCCGTCGCGAACACGTTGTACCCCAGCTGGGAGACCCCGACCGCAAAGTCGAGTGAGCGCAGCGCGCGTTCCTGGCCGACCGCGCCGTCTTCGGGTGAGACCTCCGCCGTCGTGCGAAAGCCGAGCGTCGCCGGATCGCAGCGTCGCCGCAGATCTTGGGGAGTGAGCCGCAGACGCTCGCGCGCTTTCACCGACATGCTTGTAACGGTCCTGTGGAGATCGAGACTCGCATCGCAGCTAGATCATCGCGGGCATCGCCAAAGCATGTCTTGACCAATCCGACGCATAGCATGAGGCCGATGACGAGCCGAGAGCACCCGGGCGGTGTCGGGCAGTCCAGCTTCAGCAGCGTCTCGCACTACTTCGACGTAGCCGCCGAGCGGCTACGTTTGCCCGACGGCCTGCGCCGCGTGGTGAGCATGCCCGAGCGCGAAGTCCAGGTGCAGATCCCGATCCGCCTGCACGACCGCCAGATGCACGTCTTCAAGGGCTACCGCGTGCAGCACAACGCAGCGCGCGGCCCCTACAAGGGCGGCATCCGCTACCACGAGCAAGTCGACCTCGATGAGGTGCGCGCGCTTGCGGCCCTGATGACCTGGAAGACCGCGATCGTGGATGTCCCCTTCGGCGGCGCGAAGGGCGGTATCGACTGTCGCGCCCAGGATCTCCACGAGGCCGAGCTCGAGCAGCTCACACGTGTCTTCGTGGACAGGATCGGCGACGTGCTCGGGCCGAACCGGGACATCCCCGCGCCCGACGTCAACACCAACGCACAGGTGATGGCCTGGATCATGGATGAGTACGGCAAGCTGCACGGCGACACCCCCGCGGTGGTCACCGGCAAGCCCGTCTCGCTCGGCGGCTCGCTTGGTCGCGAGTCCGCGACAGGGCGCGGCGTGGTCCACACCTACAGCGAGGCCACTCGCTCGCTCGGCCTCGATCCAGCCGCTACCCGCGTAGCGCTGCAAGGCTTCGGCAACGTTGGATATTGGGCCGCGCGCACCATGGCCGAGCTGGGCTGCAGCCTGATCGCCGTTGCCAACACGAGCGGCGCGATCCACTCAGAGGCGGGCATCGACCCAGACTCGCTGCTGCGCCACCTCCAAGATGGTGGCAAGCTCGTCGAGTACCCACAGGCCAAGGACGCAAACGGCGTCGAGGCGATCGCGCCAGAGGATCTGCTTGGGCTTGATTGTGAGGTCTTGATTCCCGCGGCGCTGAGCAGCGCGATCGATGCTGCCAATGCCGGCTCTGTACGCGCCAGGATTCTGATCGAGGGTGCCAACAACCCAACGACCCCTGCCGCTGATGAGATCCTCAACGCGAACGGCGTGCTTGTGATCCCCGACGTGCTCGCCAACGCGGGCGGCGCGATCGTGTCCTACTTCGAGTGGGCCCAGAACCTTCAGCACTTCGGCTGGGACGAAGCCGAGGTCAACGACCGGCTCGCATCGCGGATGCGTCAGGCCTACGGCGAGGTGGCCGAGCGTGCACGCACAGGGCGAGTCTCGATGCGCGTCGCCGCCTACGAGCTGGGGATCAGCCGCGTCGTGGAGGCGGGCCGCTTGCGCCGGCATCGCGGCTACGTTTAGCAACAGAGCCTCACGAGGGCCGTGATAGGCTCGCCGCCCCTTGAGGGAGGGGCTGGCCCACGGTTCGATTGCGGTGCCGGCACCCGTCATCTTCTGGCCGTTCAGACGGGAGGAGCGAAGTTCTGTGAAGCTCGTGATCGCGATCGTGCGGCCCGAGAAGGTCAACGATGTGCTCGAGGCGCTCTACCGCGCCGAGGTGCGCGGCATCTCGATGAGCCGCGTTCAGGGGCATGGCGGCGAGCTCGACCGCGTCGAGACCTACCGCGGCACGACCGTCAAGATGGGCCTCTCCGAGAAGGTCCGCTTCGAGGTCGCGGTCTCTGACGCCTTCGTGCAGCCCACGATCGACGCGCTTCTGCGCCGGCGCACGCACCGGCGAGGTCGGAGACGGCAAGATCTTCGTCGTCGCCGCTCGAGCAGGCCGTCCGCATCCGCACCGGCGAGACCGACGAAGGCGCCGTCACGCCGGTGGACCAATGAGCCCGACCCTCGGCTCCCTGGCCTCCGCGCGCATCAGCGCCGGCGACACCGCCTGGATGCTCGTCGCGACGCGCGCTGGTGCTGCTTGATGACCCCCGCGCTCGGCCTCTTCTACGCGGGCCTCGTGCGCTCGAAGAACACGCTCAACACGTTCATGATGTCGATCGCCGCGCTCGCGGTCGCGACGGTCGACGTGGGCGCTCGTCGGCTACTCGCTCGCCTTCGACGAGGGCAACGGCTTCATCGGCGGGCTCGGCTATCGCGCTGCTGCACGGCGTGGCGTTCGCGCCGCGCGCGGGGACGACGATCCCGCAGCTCGTCTTCTTCGCCTTCCAGGCGACGTTCTGCATCGTCACCGTCGCGCTCGTCTCCGGCGCCGTCGTCGAGCGCATGCGGTTCGCGCCCTTCCTCGTCTTCGCCGGCCTGTGGTCGGTGCTCGTCTATGCCGTGCTCGCCCACTGGGCCTTCGGCGGCGGCTGGCTGCAGGCGCACGGCACGCTCGACTTCGCCGGCGGCGTGCCGGTCGAGATGGGCTCGGGCTTCTCCGCGCTTGCGGCCGCGCTTGTCGTCGGCGCACGCAAGGACTACGGCCGCCAGGCGCTGCTGCCCCACAACGCCGTCTACGTGCTGCTCGGCGCTGGGCTGCTGTGGTTCGGCTGGTTCGGCTTCAACGGCGGCAGCGGCTTCTCGACCGGGCACTCGAGCGTGCTCGCGTTCACCAACACGCTGCTGACGCCCGCCTGCACGCTGGTCGTCTGGTTCGTGCTCGATCTGCTCCGCGGCAGGCGCGTGACGGCGATCGGCGCCGCCACCGCGATCATCGTCGGCTGCGTCGGGATCACCCCCGCAGCCGGCTACATCAGCCCGGCCTGGGCGATGGCTGCTCGGCGGCGCTCGCCGCGCTCCCGAGCTACGCGATCATCGTGCTGCGCGCCCGCGCACGCGCGTCGACGAGACGCTCGACGTGCTCGCCGCCCACGGGACGGCCGGTCTTCACCGGGATCCTGTTCATCGGCTTCTTCGCCCAGCTCTCCTGGAACGGCGTCTCCAACGGCCTGCTCTACGGCAACGCGCGCCAGCTCGGCTGGCAGGCGATCGCGGCCCTCGCCGGCCCCGCCTATGCCTTCACCGCCACGTTCGTGCTGCTGCGCGCTGATCGCGCTCTTCATGCCCGCTGCGGGCCACGCGAGCACGAGGAGGCGCTGGGCATGGACATCGTCCAGCACGGCGAGGAGGCCTACGCGACCGGCGAGGGCGCGATCCTCGTCTCCACCGAGGGGGGCCTCGAGGCGGCCGTCGCCGCTGCCCAACCCTGAGGCCCGAATGAGAAAGGGCCGCCTGCCCAGTGGACAGACGGCCCCGCCTACGAAGCTATTTTCGCGACGTCAGCCTAGCGGCCGTCTTGGCGGCGCTGGCGCCGCTGCACTGCCACGATCGAGAAGCCTGCGCCCATCAGGACGAGACCGAAGCCGAGGCTCCAGCGTAGATCGAAGCCCGTGAACGGCAGCGTGCCCGTTTTCGCGGTTTCCGTCGTCGGCGTGGTGCTGGTTTTCTTCGCTCGTCGGCGCTTTGCTTTCTTTTTCGCGGCGATGTGCCCGTGCTCGGCGTCGTCGTCGTGGTGGTCGTCGGCGTGTTCGGCGTCTGGTTGTAGCCCGACGTCGATTCTGCTGCGGCGAAGGCCGTCGCCGGGCCCCACGAGTGCGATCGTCAACACGAGCGCCAGCGGAGCAAGCACGAGCCGGCGTAGCGCGCGGCGCGATCCACTCCTCTTAAACGTTGCTCGTACTGCCTGTGGCCTGCTCGAGGCCATGACATCGGTCCGAGTCATGCCAACCTCCCATTGATGGTGTGGTGAGCGCTTCGGCCCCCATTGCGGAGGCCCTTCAGTACTGCACGCGGTCCTACTCATCCGGCAAAGCATCGTCTTGGTTCGCCATTTGCAGACGATCGCCTGCCTACATCAGGACTTAAGGTCTATCACTCGCTGCGGTCACACGCGGGCGGAACTGCCGCATTTCTCGCACTCAAGGCCGCTCAAACCGACCAAAAGCTGCTCAGGAGAGCCGTACCCGCCCCTCGAGCTCATCATCGGCAAGCCTGCGCGCGCAGCACCTTCTTGTCGAACTTCCCCACGCTCGTCTTGGGAATCTCCGCGACGAACGCGAACTCGTCGGGCAGCCACCACTTCGCGACCCTGCCGCGCAGGTGCTCCGTCAGCTCCTCTGCGCTCGTATCGGCATCCTCGCGCAGCACCACGCAGCACAGCGGGCGCTCCGACCCAGCGCTCGTCGGGCTTGGCGATGACCGCCGCCTCGACCACATCCGGATGGCTACATCAGCTCGTTCTCGAGCTCGACCGAGGAGATCCACTCACCGCCCGACTTGATCACATCCTTGGCGCGGTCGGTGATCTGCACGAAGCCCTGCTCGTCGACCGCGGCGATGTCGCCCGTGCGCAGCCAGCCCGAGTCGAACTTCTCATCGCTCGACTCATCGCGGAAGTAGCCAGACGCGATCCACGGACCGCGCACCTCGATCTCGCCTGTCGACTCGCCGTCCCAGGCCACCTCCTCGCCCGTCGTCGTTCGTGAGCCGCAGCTCGACCCACGGCAGCGGCCGCCCCTGCTTGGCGCGCTGATCCCAGTAGGCGTCGTCGTGCTCGCCCTCGGCCGGCCGCGAGAAGGTCGCCACGGGGCTCGTCTCGGTCATGCCCCAGGCCTGGAAGATCCGCACTTCGTGGCGCTCCTCGAAGTCCTTCATCAGCTGCCGCGGCACCGCCGAGCCGCCGCAGGTGGCGTTGGTCAGCGAGGACAGGTCGACCTCGGGGTGGCCGTCGGCGTAGCGCAGCAGATCGGCGAAGATCGTCGGCACGCAGCCCATCAGCGTCGGGCGCTCCGCGCTGATCAGGCTCGCCAGCGGCTCCGCGCCCAGATAGCGGTCGGGCAGGATCAGATCGGCGCCCGCCAGCGCAGCGCCGTGCGGCAGCCCCCAGGCGTTGGCGTGGAACATCGGCACGACCGCCAGCACGCGGTCGGAGCGACCCAGCCCAAGACCGTCCTTGACGAGCGTCGCGGTCGAGTGCAGGCTGATCGAGCGGTGCGAGTAGAGCACCCCCTTGGGGTTGCCCGTCGTGCCGCTCGTGTAGCAGAGCGCTGCCGCCTGGCGCTCATCGACCTCCGGGTAGTCGAACTCCCCGGCCCCTGCTTCCTCGAGCAGCTCCTCGTAGCGCAGCACGTTCGGCAGCGAGCCGCCCTCGCCCTCGCCCATCACCACGTAGTGCTTGACCGTCTCGAAGCTCGGGCGCGAGCTTCTCGAGGATCGGCACGAGCGAGTCGTCGACGAAGATCACGCTTGTCCTCGGCGTGGTTGACGATGTAGGTCAGCTGCTCCTCGAACAGCCGGATGTTGAGCGTGTGCAGCACCGCCCCCATGCAGGGGATCGCGAAGTACAGCTCGAAGTGGCGCTGGTTGTTCCAGGCGAAGGTGCCCGACGCGATCGCCCTGCTGCGACCCCGAGGCGCGACAGTACGCGCGCCGAGCCTGTCGATGCGCTCATAGGTCTCGGCGAACGTCGCTGACTGCCTCTCTCCCGGCTCGGTGTGGGTAACCACGCGCGCATCAGGGCTGTTCCTGCGCATCGCGCGACGGATGTGATTCACCGTCAGCGGAAAGTCATCCTGCATCAAGCCGCTAAGCATCTGCGTCATCCCCTCCTCGCTCCTCCCCGGGCGGCCAGCTGACCAAAGCTCATCGTAGATGCCGCGCGTGCGCAGCGCGATGTCATCCCAGTCGAAGCGCAGCACGTGCTCGGAGGCCTCCGTGACGAGCCGATCACGCAGTTGATCGTCGACCAGCAGCCGTTCGATCATCACCCCGAGGTGCTCGGCGTCGCCGCCGTTGAAGCGCAGCCCCACCCGCTCTCCGACGGGAACCACCTCGCGCAGCCCGCCCGTGTCGGCGACGATGCACGGGCAGCCCGAGGCCATCGCCTCGAGCGCCACCAGCCCGAACGGCTCGTAGATCGAGGGCACCACGCACAGGTCGGCGATGCGGTAGAGCGAGTGCAGCACGTCATCGCCGATCCAGCCGAGGAAGGTGCCGTGCTCGGCGAGCCCGAGCCGCTCGGCCTGAGCCTTCAGCTCGGCCTCGTGCGTGCCGCTGCCCGCGACCAGGAAGCGCACGTCGCCGACCTGCTCGATCACCCCGGGCAGCGCGTCGAGCGCGAGCTGGAAGCCCTTCTCATAGACCAGCCGGCCGACGAGCAGCACGAGCTTCTCGTGCGGTTCGGCGAACTCGCGGCGCAGCGCCTGCAGATCGCCGCTCGGGCGCAGTTCGCTCGGATCGACCCCGTTGGGGATCACCGCCACCCGGCGCTCGTCGATGTCGAAGATGTCGGCCACGTGGCCGCGCATGTAGTAGGAGCAGACGATCACCGCGTCGGCGCGCTGTGCCATCCAGCGCTCGATCGCGTGGATGTGCGACTGCGGCTCGTCTGTCGACCCAGCCCTGGTGGCGACCGTGCTCGGTCGCGTGGATCGTCGTGACGTAGGGGATCTCAAGCCGATCCGCCAGCCCCGCCGCGGCCTTCGCGACGAGCCAGTCGTGGCCGTGGATCAGGTCGTAGGAGTGTCTCCTGCGCAAGCGCCTCGCCGGCGGCGAGCATGTCCTCGTTCATCTGCTCCACCCAGGCCACGAAGCGGTCGAGGTCGCGCGGCCAGCCGGGCTCGCGCACGCGGTGGACGGTGACGCCGCCGCGCTCCTGCGGAGTGGTTGGACCGTCGAGTTCAAACTCCGCGCCGAGGCCGCGCGTCAGCACGTCCACGGCCACTCCCTGGCGCACGAGCGCCTCGGCGAGCTTGCGCACGTGGCGCGCCAGACCGCCCTCGATCACCGGCGGGTACTCCCAGGAGAGGATGAGCACGCGGTCGCTCATGACCATGGACCCTATCTCTCCGCGGCTGAAGATCGTCCTCGCGACGTTCCGGGCACCAGATGCGCAAGCATTGACGAGATGAGCCCCTGCCCCAGCCGATCTTCTACTTCGGCGCGATGTCGCCCTACTCGTGGTTCGCCGCCGAGCGGATCGAGCAGCTGCTGCCCGAAGCGCGCTGGCGCGGCGTGCTCGCGGGCGTGGTTTTCAAGGCGCACACGGGCGCACCTCCTGGGGGCTGACCGAGCGCGCGCGCCGCGGGCATCGCCGACTGCGAAGCGCGCGCCGCGCGCGCACGGGCTCGGGCCGATCCGCTGGCCGCGAGCCGTGGCCGACGAGCGACCTGCATGCCGCGCGAGCGATGATCTTCGCCGAGCAGCGCGGGCTGCTGCGGCGCTTCGCGCTGGCGGCGATGCGCCTGGCTTTCCTCGAGGGCGCCGACCTGGCCGAGTCGCGCGGTCGTGCTCGAGGCGGCCGTCGTGTGGGCATCGATCGCGGCGAGCTGGAGTCGCGCTATGCAGATGCCCGAGATCAAGCACGCGCTGCGCGAGCTCAACGACGAGGCGCTCGCCGCGGGCGTCTTCGGGGTGCCCACCGTGCTCGTCGGCGGGGAGCTGTTCTGGGGCGATGACCGCCTCGAGGAGGCTGCCGCAGCGCATACGCCGGGCCCAGTCGCGGTGTCTAAGCGGCTGCGCCGTCTCAGCTCGGGCTGCTCAGGCGAGAGGTCGATCTCGAGCTGGCGCGGCGAGGGGCGCAGCGGCTCGCTGGTCTGGCGCGGCCGGCCGCGCTTGGCCCAGTGGCCGACCACCTCGCGGCTGCGGCAGCTGTAGTAGTTGATGCGCCTGTCGGTCGGCTGCAGCGCCAGCCCGCCCGGAGCCGGGCCGGTGACGAGCGCGTGGAAGCGCCGCCCTTTGTGGTCGACCTCGACGATGTCGCCGGTCTGGATGCCCTCGAGACGCATGCGAGCACTCCAGCAGATCGTCCGCGGCCACGCTCGCATGCCCACCGGCTCCGCGGGACGCAGGCTTAGGCTACGCGGTGCGCTGGCTCGTCGACGGCATGAACGTGATCGGCACCCGCCCCGACGCCTGGTGGCAGGACCGCCACGCCGCGATGGTCCGGCTCGTGGACATGCTCGAGCGCTGGGCCGCGGCGAGCGGCGCCGACGTCACGGTCGTGTTCGAGCAGCCCCCCTCCCCGCCGATCCGCTCGACCGTGATCGAGGTCGCCCACGCGCCGCGGCCGCGGCGCGACTCAGCCGACGATGAGATCATCCGCCTGCTCTATGCCGACTCGGAGCCGGGCGTGTCCGCGTCGTCACCTCCGACCTGTGGCTCGCCGATCGCGTGCACGCCGCCGGCGCCACGGTCGAGCCGGCCGCGCCCTTCCGCGCACTGATCGAAGGCGTCTGATGGTGCCCGACCACGCGCTATGCGCGCAGCGGCGACGCGAGCATCGCCTACCAGGTGACCGGCGAGGGCGCGCTCGACCTGCTGTTCCTGCCCGGCTGGATCTCCCAGATCGAGCAGCTCTGGGAGGCGCCGGCGATGCGCCGCTTCCTCGAGCGGCTGGCCGTCTTCAACCGCCTGATCCTGTTCGACCGCCGCGGCACCGGGCTCTCCGACCGCACGCTTGCAGCCCACAGACGCTCGAGCAGGATGTCGCACGACGCGCTCGCGGTGCTCGACGCCGCGGGCAGCGAACGCGCGGCGCTCCTCACCTACTCCCTCGGCGGCCTCGTCGGCGCGCTGCTCGCCGCCGATCACCCCGAGCGCGTGGGCGCGCTGATCATGTACGCATCGGTCGCGCGCACCTCCTGGGCCCCGGACTACGACTGGGCGCTCACCGCCGAGGAACGGGTCGACGCTGACCGAACGCAACTCCGCCGCCTGGGGCGAGGTCAACAGCCCGATGCTCGAGACGCTCGCGCCCTCGATGCCGATGACCCCGCCCTGGCCGAGTGGTTCGCGCGCATGCAGCGCCTCGCGGCGAGCCCCGCTGAGGCGCGCACCATGCTCGCGCACCTCGGTGGACCTCGACGTGCGCGAGACGCTGCCCGGCATCCGCGTGCCCACGCTCGTGATGCACCGCGAGCCGACGACCGTGCCTGGGACGTGCGCCACTCCCGCTACCTGGCCGAGCACATCGCCGGGCGCGCGCTACGTGGAGCTCGAGGGCCGCGACTCCTTCCCCTTCGTCGGCGACAGCGACGCGATCGTCGAGGAGATCGAGGAGTTCCTCACCGGCGGACGCCGCGGCGGCGAGGTCGCGCGCGACCTCCTGACGGTGATGTTCACCGACATCGTCGACGCCACCGCGCGCGCCGCGCGGCTCGGCGACGGCCGCTGGCGCGATCTGCTCGCCACGCACGACGCGATGTGCGCGCGCAGCTCGCGCGCTTCGGCGGGCCGCGAGGTGAAGACCGTCGGCGACGGCTTCCTCGCGACGTTCGACGGCCCGCCCTCGCGTGCGCTGCGCTGCGCGCTGGCGATCACCGACGCGGCCAGCGAGCTCGGCGTCGAGGTCCGCGTCGGCATGCACACCGGCGAGTGCGAGCTGATCGGCGACGACGTCGGCGGCATGGCCGTGCACATCGCCTCGCGCGTCAACGGTCTCGCCGGGCCCGGCGAGGTGCTGGTCTCGGGCACCGTCTTCGGGACGGTCGTCGGCGGTCCCTTCACCTTCGAGGACCGCGGCCTTCACGAGCTCAAGGGCGTGCCCGGACGCTGGCCGCTGTTCGCGCTCGGAAGCTAGACGCCCGTCGCGAGCGACTGGGCAGCGCGCCCCTGCAGGTGCTCGCAGATCGCATCGATGACCTGCGGGTCGAACTGTGTCCCGGCTAGGCTGCGAGCGATGGCAAGTAACCTGCGCGCGCACGTGGACGGATGGGCGGGCGCGGGCATCGATCGTGCGATCGAGGCGCACCATCGCCGCCGCCTGAGACGGGCGGGACGCCTTGCGCAGCTCGACCCCTCGCGTGAGGGATCGCTGTGGGCCGCCGGGGATCCATCTCCGCGCCAGGGCTGTGAGCTGGAGCTGCTGATCGACGGAGCACAGGCGCTCCCGGCGATCGCCGAGGCGCTCGCCGGCGCGCGCTCGCACGTACACATTGCCGGCTGGCACATCACCCCAGAGTTCGGGCTGACCCGCGATCAGGGCGCGCAGCGGCTGCGGGATCTACTCGGGGAGCTGGCCGAGCGGGTCGATGTGCGCGTGCTGCTGTGGGCGGGCGCGCCGGCGCCCGTGTTCACGCCGGATCGCCGCGCAGTACGCCGCGTGCGCGATGAGCTGCTGCGCGGGACACGCGTGCGTTGCGAGCTCGACCGGCACGAGCGTCCGATGCACTGCCACCACGAGAAGCTCGTGATCATCGACGGTGAGCTCGCCTTCGTCGGCGGCATCGACCTCACCTCGCTCGGGGGCGATCGCTTCGACTCAAACGAGCACCCGATGCGCGGCCGTCTCGGCTGGCACGACGCCGCCAGCCGCCTGCGCGGACCGGCCGTTGCCGACGTGGCAGACCACTTCGCCGAGCGCTGGCATGCGGTCAGCGGTGAGCAACTGCCAAGCACTCCGCCGCCGCCGGACGCGGGCGTGCACGAGGTACAGGTCGTGCGCACGATCCCGGAGAAGATCTATCCGTTCATGAGGAACGGCGACTTCCGCATCCTCGAGGCCTACACCCGCGCGCTGCGTGGCGCGCGTGAGATCGTCTATCTCGAGAGTCAGTTCCTGTGGTCCCAGCAGGTCATCGAGATCCTCGCGGGCAAGCTCCGCGAACCGCCGCGCGATGAGTTCCGTGTGATCGTGCTGCTGCCCGCCAAGCCCAACAACGGCGCCGACACGACCCGCGGCCAGCTCGGCGTGCTGGCCGACGCCGATGGGGATGGCGGGCGCTTTTTGGCGACGACGATCTCCTCGCGCAGCGGCGGCCTCGCGGGTCCGCTGTATGTGCACGCCAAGGTCGGCATCATCGATGACCAGTGGCTGACGGTCGGCTCGGCCAACCTCAACGAGCACTCCTTCTTCAACGACACCGAGGTCAACCTCATCACCTGCGACGCCGCGCTCGCACGCCAGACTCGCCTGCGGCTCTGGGCCGAGCATCTCGAGCGTCCGCCCGAGGAGCTCACCGGTACCTCCGCACAGATCTTCGACGAGCTGTGGCGGCCGATCGCAAGCGAACAGCTCGCGCGACGCAGGCGGGGCGCTCCACCGACGCATCACCTGCTGGAGCTGCCCGGCGTCTCGCGCCGCACAATGGCTTTGCTCGGCCCGCTGGACAGCCTGCTCGTCGACGGCTGAGCCGAGGCACCCCGCGCTCAGCGAGGACCGCTGCGACGACCCTGCAGCGCGCGCACGAGAAAGCCAACGGTCAGCAGCCCCCACACCACAGCCACGACCCCCACGCCTTTCAAGGCCGCCAGCACGGCGACCACAAAACACGCCAAAGCGGCGATCAACGAGAACCTGAAGTCGACCATCGCAGAGCGATGCTGACGGCTAGCGTGGTGCGCAGCGCCGGCGGGTACTCACCGGCTGCCGGCACAGCCACGCGAGCGGCGCCACGGAGGCAGTCGCGACTCGCTGGTCCGCCGGTGCATACGCGACTGCTGGCGGCGCCGAGGCAGGGCGCCGCGGGCCGCCGCGATCATGCCGGCCTGGGTCCTGTGGTGGCGAGCGGAGTGCATGTTGATCAAGTTATCGACCGCTCCGGGCGTTACCGCGAGCCCGCGTTTCCGACTCGTGAGCGGCCACTCGAGATGGACTGCCTCAGCCAAGAAATCCAGGCCCCATCGGGGCCAGAGCAATCAGCCCACGTAGACGCGGGAGAGAGACTCCGCGACGCAAACGGGCTTCTCACCGCCCTCGCGCTCGAAGGTCAGCTCCGTGGTGATCTGAGCGCCGCCTGGAATGTCTTCGACCGAGACCAGCTTGGCGCGCATGCGCACCTTCTCGCCGACCGGCATCGGCGCGGGAAAGCGCACGCGGTTGAGGCCATAGTTGATGCCGAAGGCAAAGCCCTCGAACTTGAACATGTCATAGGAGAAGCGCGGCGCGAGCGAGAGCGTGTAGTAGCCGTGCGCGATCGTTCCGCCGAAGGGGCTCTGCTTGGCACGCTCGGGGTCGATGTGAATCCACTGATCGTCCCCCGTGACCTCCGCGAACTGGTCGATCTTCTCCTGCGTGACGAGCTGCCAGTCGCTGACACCCAGCTCCTTGCCGGCGTAGGCCTTGACCTCGTCGAGGCCGGTGAGTGTGAGCATGTCAAGTCCTCCGTTCGTTGTGGGCACTCAGCGGGCGCGCTCGAGGCAGGCCCGATCCTACGCATCAGCGCCCAATCAGCGCAGCCGCACACCCCAGCGCGTCTCATGCGTCTGGCCCGGCTCGAGCCTGACCAAGCCCTCTCCGCTCTGGAATGCGTTAGCGGCACAGCTCATCGGCTCAGCCGCGAGGCCACGGCGGCGACGGTCCGGGGCAAGCGTGTCGCCGGTGTAGAGCTGCAGGAAGGGGTAGTGCTCATCGAGCCACAGCTCTGCTCGGTGTCCATCGGCAGCCGTGAGGCGCACCCAGGCGAGACCTCCCTCGTCGCGCTCGAGCTCGGTGAAGGCGAGATCCAGCTTCTGTGCGCCGATGCGACGCGGACGGCTGAAGCCGACATCGCTCCCGGCCACGGCCTCGCGGCCCACGGGCAGGCTGCGCTGCGCATCCACCGTGATGAGTGTTGCGGCCGCAAACTGAAGTTCGCACTCGTCGAGCAATCCCGCCCCAGCTGCGAGGTAGGGATGCTGTCCTGTGCCGTAGGGGCAGGGTCGCTCGCCTATGTTCGTCGCCCTCGTGGATACCGCCAGCCCCTCGTCGCTCAGCGCGTAGTCGATCTCGAGATCGAGCGCGAAGGGATAGCCCGGCATCGGGTGCAGGCGGATGCCCATCACCACACGATCGGGCTGGTGCTCGATCGTGCGCCACGCTCGCCAGCGCAGCAGCCCGTGGCTCGCGTTGTGCCTCCCCGGCTCGCTCAGCGCCAGCTGGTAGTCATTGCCTTCGAAGCGGTAGGCACCATCAGCGAGACGGTTGGGCCAGGGGATCAGGGGCGTTCCATGCGCGCCGTCGCAGATCGCCTCAAGCGGGTAGGGCTCCAGCACGTCACGCTCAGCCGAGCTGTATTGGCGGATGCCGCCGCCGACCTCGACGATCGTTGCGCGCTGCTCGCCGTGGGCGATCTCGAACTGTTCTCCTGACGGGGCGAGTGGGCTCACGGGGGCTCGACGATAATGGCCGGAGTGGACCGGGCGTTAGCGGCCCAGGCGCTCGAGCACACGCATCAGGGCTGCGAGGTCCTCGGCTGGCAGATCGCTCAGCGCGGCCGGCGGCTCATCCAGAATCGCATCCGCACGCGCGGCGGCGGCGCGGCCCGCGGCGGTCAACTGCACGAGCTTCGCACGCCGGTCGGTGGGGTGAGGCATCCGCTTCACCAGCCCGCGCTCTTCGAGATCGTCGACCATCAGCGTCACGTAGGGAGGGTCGGCCGCCAGCAGCTCGGCGAGCGCACGCAGCGTTTGCGGCTGCGCGGCCAGCCGTCGTAGAGCACGCACGCGCGCAAAGCTGAGGCCCAGGGCCTCGGAGACCGCGAGCTTGCGGTTCTGGTCGAGCACGAGTTCCGACATTGCGCGCCAGGCGCTGCGCGCGAGGTCTGCGTCCGCTTTGCTCATCACGCCTCCTGCGGCGCCTCATGGAAACGAGCGGCGGTGCGCTCCGCGCTTGCGTGAGCCGCCGCGGTGCTTGCGCCTAAGCCGAGCGCCACGATCGCGGCCCCCAAGGCCGAGATCAGCCACCAGGCCGGGTGGCTGGCTGCCGCGAGATGCTCGGGGAGCGACCCGTGCACCCTCGCCGTGGCCAACGCCCCCATCACAGCGACGCCCAGCGTCAGGCCGACCTGCCGGCTTGTGGTGGCCACTGCAGCGGCCACGCCGGCCTGGCTCGGAGGCATGCCTGACACGGCGGTGTTCGTGATCGGCGGATTCACCGCGCCGAAGCCCAAGCCGAAGACGCAGTAGGCGGCCAAGACCCACCACAGGGAGGTGTGTGCGCTCAGCGAAACGAGCATCACAGGCTGCCCGTGCCCAGTCCGATGCCGCCGAGGACCAGCGGGCCGCGCACCCCGCGCGCTCCGACCACACGGCCGGCGATCGGGCTGAAGAGCACCGTCATGGCCGCCAGCGGCAGCGTGCAGAGGCCGGCGCTCAACGGCGAGAGACCCCGTACTTCTTGAAGGTAGAGGGTGTTGAGGAACAGAAACCCGCCGAATGAGGCGAAGGCCGCGATCGCGATGATCGCCGCCGCCGAGAACGGGCGACTGGCGAAGAAGCGCGGCTCGACCAGCGGGTCGACCCTGCGGAGCTCGTAGCGCACCAGCGTCACGAGCGAGAGCGCTGCGACGAGCGCGAGCGCAAGGATCCATGGCGAGCCCCACCCCTGGTTGGGCCCCTCGATGATCGCCGATGTCAAGCTCGCCAACATCACGACGACCAGCACCTGACCAACCGGGTCGGGACGCCGCGGGCGCGGCGCGCGTGACTCGGGCACAAAGCGCGCGGTGAGCGCGATCGCGGCCAAGCCGATCGGGATGTTCACCAGGAATACCGCGCGCCAGCTCAACCCGATCAGCACGCCACCGAGGACGGGCCCAAGGGCCATGCTGATGCCCACGACCGCGCCCCAGATCCCGATCGCCTGCGCGCGCTCGCGCGGGTCCTCGAAGGTGTTGCGGATGATCGACATCGCCACCGGGTTGAGCATCGCGCCGGCAGCGCCCTGGAGCACGCGGAAGGCGATCAGCCACTCGATTCCCGGCGCGAGACTGCAGGCCAGCGACGCCAAGGTGAACAGCGCGAGGCCGAACTTGAACACGCGCGCACGACCAAGGCGATCGGCTGTCGAGCCGCCCAACATCAGCAGGCTCGCGAGCACGACGGTGTAAGCGGCGGTCGTCCACTGCAGCGAGGAGAGCGACGCACCCAGGTCGCGGCGGATGGAGGGCAACGCGACGTTGACGATCGTTACGTCCATCCCCACGATCAGCAGGCTCATGCAGCAGATCGCGAGGACTAGCCGGGGTCTGGTGTGTATTACTGCGTCCGCTTCGATCACCGTCGCCATTGTCATGATAGGCATATAATGATTATAGTGCTGTAACGAGCTCGGGCGCCTGTGCCCCCAGCGACGTAACCGAGGGGATCGCTGCAATGCTCTGCCGTGCTGCAAGGGGTTGCGCAATCTGGTGGCGAGCGCCCTGGCCTGCTCGATCTGAGGCAGGTTTAGGTGAGTGCCGAGCGCTAAGTTACGCGGGAGCGCGGTTCTCTGCTCCTTCTAGTCTTCTGGCGGTCATCCACACCGTCTTGATCCCGGACGATGCGAGCATGCAGTCACATCAGTCCGCGCGATACCGTTTCAGTGTGGCCCAGCCTGAGCCCCAGCACCTGCAGATGATTCAGGCTGTGATCGATCGCATGGGGCGCAACTCGTTCCTGTTGAAGGGCTGGAGCATCTCGCTGGTGGCGGCGCTGCTCGGACTCGCCGTCGACAAAGCCAACGGCGACTTCGCCGTCATCGCGGCAGGCGGCGCCACGGTCCTCGCGCTACTCGACGGCTATTACCTGGCGGTCGAGCGCCGCTACCGAGACCTCTACAACGAAGTGATCGACCCGGCCCAGACGGTCGCCGAGTGGAGCCTCACAGCCAAGAAGATGAAGGGCGGGGACGTGTGGTCGGCGCTGTTCAGCGCGACGGTCCTACCGCTGCACGGGATTGCGATCGTGTGCGCGGTCGTCGTAGCGCTTAGAAGCTAAACCGAGCGCACACGGTTTCAGGCCGGCACGCCTTTGTAGACGCGGTCGCGTGCCCGCTTGACGGGAGTGACGACGCGCTCGTAGATCAGCTCGACCAACGCTTCCACGTCTTTGCTCGAAGCTGGCGGCCGCAGCTCGACGGTGTCAACGCGGTCGATCGCCGCATACCAGCCGTGCATGTCGATGCCGACATCGTCGCGACTGATGAAGTCCGCACGTGAGTTCGGCATCACAAAGATCAACTCCCGCTCGGGATCGCTGCTGGCCGCGTCGAACTCAGCCTTGCAATAGTTGGGGACCTTCTCGAAGATTGTGTTCTGCAGCAGTTGCACGAACACGAAGCATTCGCGCGCCTCACGCTCCAGCTGTTCTACGACGTCCTGCGCGCCGCGATGCGTGGGATAGAAGAAGCCATTCAGAGGCGTGTGCCGGAGCTTGTAGTCGAGAAGCAGCGCAAGCAAGTTTTCGCTAGTGGTGCGCGCCTTGCTGAATTCCTGGCAAAGCGCGAACTTAATCAGTCGCGCGTGGTCGTTGTTGACGGCCAGCACATATCCCGGCGTCGGCGTGTAGTTGGTGAAGGACAGGAAGTAGTCTCGCCAGACGGCCAGCTTGGCGCCGGCCTGCCGGTAGTAGTTGAGCTGCTCAAGCGACCAACTCGATCCATATCGCCGCACCGTCAGGTCCGCGCACAGATCCTGCTTGTGGCGATCGGCCTTGTAGGTGTTGAGCAGTTTCAGCGCGTGCACTACCTGATCGCGCTGTGCCTGTCGGTCCAGCGTACGCTCGATCAAACTCGCAACCCCGCTGACCTGGACGGCGGTCGCCTTGAAGGTGTTGTCGTCCTCGTGGCGCACGCAGAGCTCGAGGTAGTCCTCCGAGTCCCTGACGCCGCCGACGCCGTGACGGGCGTAGAGCGCCACGAGGCTATCGAGCAGATCGCTCACAGCTCCTCGTCGGAGGCCGGCTCCTCAGCGACCATCTCGCCCCATGATGAAGCAGGCTTCCGCTCGGCCTGCGAAAGCTCGTGCCGCAGACGCGCGATCTCTGCTTCGTTGCTGACCGCGCGCTGGTCGGCGCTGAGCCGCTGCTCCTGGATCACGGCGACGCGTGACATGCGGCCGAGGTCGAGCATCAGCTCGTCCTGGCGCCCCTGCTCATCCGCGGTCAGCTCACCCTTGTGCAGCAGATCGTCCAGCTCCGCCCTGACCGTCGCGTCCTCACCCCGGTCGCGCTTAAGCGCGTACTCCACGAACGTCTCGTCGATATCCTCGACTTCGAAGACCTGTTCATAGAGGTGCTGCGCGGACACCCCGACAAAGTCGTCGCGGAGATGCTCCACAGCGAAGCCCTGCTTTTCTCGGCGCAGCACGGAGACCTCACCCGGCCCGCAGCCCGCGACGATCAGGGGGCTGTGAGCGCTGAGCAGAAACTGGACGTTGGGGAACAGATCGGTGAGGAGATTGCGCACCTTCTGTTGCCACAGCGGATGCAGATGCGCGTCGACCTCGTCGATCAACACGATCGCGTGCTCGTTGCACGCCTCGCCGTCTGGCGCACGGCGGGCGTCGGCGAGCTCGCGCAGGAACGCGTCGATCATCCCGACCATTGCGACCGTTGAAAGCGTCCCCTGCGAGGCCTGCTGGATCTCCACGTCGCGGTCGAGCCCATCGGGGCGAATCCAGATGCGCGACGCGGTCCGCCCCACCCGCTCAATCTTCGTGAAGCGAAATGACTGCCCGGTGAGCCGTGCGAGCGCCTCGTTGATCAGCGAGAAGCTCGGCTGCTCGAAGCTGCCGTGCTCGTAGTAGTCGAGGGCGAGGCCGCTGAGCAACCCGTCGACTACGGCCTGATAGGGCCTGCGCCGCAGGAAGTGAAGCGCGCCATCGGCGACGAGGTCGACGGCACCAGGGTCGGAGACCGTCGTCGAGCTTTGGTCCATGAAGCGGGCATCGGGGATCGCGAGTAGCGGCACCTTGCCGATCGAGGCACGCTCGAACGCGGAACGGTCGCGTGCGAGCATCTCGCGCTCGTCTGAACCGCGGCTCACCTCGAGCGTGATCCGCCCGCGCAGGCCGCGGCCTTGGAAGAGATCGCCCGACGCGTCGAGATCGGCCTGCAACATCCCCGCGAGGATGCGTAGTAGCAGGCTCTTGCCGAACCCGTTGCGCCCGAGCAGGATGTTCACCGACGGGTTCAGCTCCCAGGTCTGGTCAGCGAACATCTCGATGCCCTCGAGCCGAAGCGCCGTGGCGCATACCCGGGACCTGACGTTACGTTCGAACTTCGCCAGATCGCGCTGCTCGAACGCGGCGCTGCCGGACTCGACTGTCTCCGGACTTTCCTCGCTCGTCACGCTCGAGCGGCTCAACGCCCCGACCGTGAGCCCGCGGTTGAGCCGGGCTTCCTCGACTATCTCCTTCATGTCCGATTCGGGCGCGTCGGCGTAGCGCGCTATCAGCTCGTCGTAGACCGCAACCGCCTCCTCTGAGCGGGCGATCGTGCCGAGGGCGTTGCCCTTGGAGATCAGCGCACGAGCCATGAGCAGCCGCAACGTCGAATCCGTCGCCTCACCGAAGCGCAAAGCGACCTCGTCGTAGGTTGCGACCGCCTCGTCGGGACGCTTCATCTCGTCGAACATGAGGCCCTTATCGAGCAGGGCGGTCGCGACCGCGGCACGCAGAGCCGGCTCGCGCCGATCGCTGAAGCGGATCGTGACGGCGTCATAGGCGGCGCTTGCCTCCGCCGACCGTCCCAGGCGGTCGAGCGCGCGGCCGTTGTTGATGAGCGCAACCGCCACGCGCTGCTGCAGCTCGATCTCGTTCGCGTGGTCGAACCTCCTCAACAGGTCTTCGCTGACTATCAGCGCCTTCTCGAAGTCCCCCGCCTGCAGCAGTGCGTCGGCGTGATATGTCAAGGCCGCCGCCACTATCTCGCGCAGCTCAGGCTGAAGGCTGTCACCGAAGATCTCCACGACCTTCATGTACGCCGCCGCCGACTCATCGATGCGTTCCGCCCCCTTAAGCAGGACACCGCGCCCCATGAGGGTTTTCGCGACGAGCACATCCATCTTCGGTCCGCGCTCGTGTTCGAAGCGTCGCAGCATCTCGTCGTAAGCCGCGAGCTGGTCGTCGGAGCGGCCAAGTTCGGCCATCGAGCAGGCGACGTTGAACAGTGCAGCCGCAACCTGTACGCGCAATTCGGGATCCCGGGCATCGTCGAAGCGGGTAACGACCTCGCGGTAACTCGCGATGCCCTCATCGTGCCGGTTAAGATCGTCGAGCACGACGCCACGGTTCACCAGCGTTTCGGCAATCAGCTGTTTGAAAAAAGACTCCTCTGCGTCGCCGAAACGGCGGACCAAGTCGCTGTACGCCGCGAGCGCATCGACCGGGCGCCCCAGCGCTCCGAGCACCAGGCCGAGATTGAAGTCGGCGCTCGCAGCGACCTCGTCGATGCTCGAGAGGCCGGCCGCTCTGAAGGCCACCGCCGCGTCTTCGTTGCGCCCATGCAAGTACGCACTTGCGCCGACCGCGAGGGCCTGGGCGTCGGTGGACCCACGGATCGCCCGTGCCCAGGCGATGCTTCGAGGCGCAGGCGTAGACGGACCATCATCGATGAGCCGCACTACGTAGTCGTTGACGCGATACTCGACGTCTCCCTCGATCAGCGCGATCGAGCCACTCACCGACTGTCGGGCCCACGCGAGCGCTGACTCGAATGTCGGGCGATCGGCCGTCACAGCCACTGCCTCGGGCAGATAGCTCGGCCACAGCTCAAACAGGATCTCCTTCGGCAGTGGATCCGTGCGCCCGCATCGGATCCAGTCGGTCGCCGCGTATACGACCGCGACGCCGTCTGGACGCTCCGGTTCCTCCCCCGGGTCGCTGCGACCCGTATAGAGCTTGCGCTCCAACGCCTCGGCCGAGACGAGGTAGGCGGCCAAGCCGTAACGATCGATAGATTCAAGGTCGACCGTCGGCAGCTTCCCCCGCAGGGAATCGAGCTCGGCGGAGCCGGTCGCGGTCAGGGTGACAACCGCGGCGTTTCCCAGAACGTCTTTTGCAATCGTTGCGAGCCCGTCTCCGGCGGGCACGTGCGAGCGCGCCCCCCCTTTGCGATCGAACGTCGCAACCACCACTCTGTCATTGCCGCTCGCGCGCCAACTACGAAGGTGGTTCATCGTGAGGCCCTGCTCGAAAAACTGTTTGAGGTCATCGAGCCAGAGGACGCTGCACGTGCCCGCGCGTTGCGCAACCGTCCCGCGCACGGACAAACGCACGATCGCATCGACGTCGACGGGCGCGACCAGCTGTAGGGCGTCATCGGAGCCGCAGGCCAGCAACGCCTCATACAGTGAGCGCGACTTGCCGACCTTCGCAGCGCCCGTGACGACCACTACCCAAGGACCGAGGCGATTGCGGGCCGCCTGTATCTCGGTGCGCAGCTTCGAATCCACTTCTCTCGGCAGATACGTAGGCCTCGCACCCCCGGTCATCAGACCCTGAGCTGCAGGCGCGACTCCAATCTTCGTCGGGTCGATCTCGGCGATTGAGGAGATCGGAACACGCAGGAGCTCAGTGAGGCCGAGGTGAGAGCGTCGATGTTGAGTCAGGCTGTTCAGCGAGAAACCGACGAGTACACCGGCGCTCCCGCCAAGAATCGCGGTCGACAGGCTGCCGGTCAGCGCGCCAACGGCCGCGAAGATCAGCACCCCGCCGGCTCCGCCGACGAAGAGACCCATCGCGTTGCTATCGAGCCATCCTGTGAACCTCGCCATAGATGTCCGCCCGTCGCTCATTCGCACGCGAACTCTAGCCGCGCAAGCGTCGGCGCGGCTGTGTCAAATTCGGCTCAGTGGACGGCCGCGGTAACGCGGAGGCGCTGTTTGTCGTGGACCGACAACCGCAGCTGGGTCGCGGCGAGTAGTCCCCGCCGCGCGCGGGTCCCTCTCACACTTCGAGAGGGGCTGCCACAAGAGGGAAAGGCACCTGCTGCGGTCCCTATGCGGTGCCGAGTCCTTCGAACAGCCGCGAAGTGCCGCAAATCGCCCCCCACTCCGGTCAGCATTTCGCGACCATTCGCGAATCTGCGAAAATCGGGACGGCCGGATTTGAACCGGCGACCCCCTGCTCCCAAAGCAGGTGCGCTACCAGGCTGCGCCACGCCCCGTGCAGCTAAGAGTAGTCCTCGACGCGGCATCCGCGCCAGCGGGCGCGCACTGCTAGCCTCCGCCACCGCCATGGCCGACGTCCAACCGCTGCGCGCGCTGCACTACGACCCGTCCGTGGCGGGCGCCGCTTGCCGATGTGGTCGCGCCCCCCTATGACGTGATCGACGCCGAGCCAGCGCGCGGCGCTGCTGGCAGCGCTCGCCCTTCAACGTCGTCGCCGTCGATCTGCCCCAGGGCGAGCCCGATCCCTACGCGGCCGCGGGCGAGCTGTTCGAGAGCTGGCAGCTGCAGGGCGCGCTCGTGCGCGACGGCGAGCCGGCGATCTGGGCGCACACCCAGGACTACACCGGCCCCGACGGCAGCGCGCGCACCCGCCGCGGCTTCTTCTGCCGCGTGCGCATCGAGGACTACGGGCCCGGGCGGGTGCGCCCGCACGAGCGCACGCATCCCGGCCCGAAGGAGGACCGCCTGCGCCTGACGCGCGCCACGCGCGCGAACATCTCCCCCATCTTCTCGCTCTACTCCGACCCCAGCAAGGCCGCCTGGAGCGCGCTCGCGCCCGGCGACCGAGAGCGCGCCGTGGGGCGAGGTCACCGACGCCGACGGCACCGTCCACCGCCTCTGGCGCGTCGCGCGACCCGGCGGCGATCGCCGCGGTGCAGGCGGCCACGCAGCGACGCCGAGCTGCTGATCGCCGACGGCCACCACCGCTACGAGACGATGCAGGCCTACGCCGAGGAGGTCGGCGGCGAGGGCGAGCACCGCTACATCCTCATGTGCCTGGTCGCGCTCGAGGACCCGGGGCTGACCGTCTTCCCCACCCACCGCCTCGTCAGGGGCCTCGACGACGCGCGCCGCGCAGGCGCTCGAGCAGGCGCTCGCGCGCGACTTCGAGATCGAGCGAGGTGCCCGCCGAGCGAGATCGCGCCGCGCGCCCGGCACGCGGCCCGCTGCAGCTCGGCTACATCGACGCGGCGCGGGCGCGCGCGCTGCGGCTGACGCTGAAGGACCAGGCGATCGCCGACGCGGCGCTCGCACGGGCACTCCGAGGCCTACCGCCACCTCGACACCGGCGTGCTGGAGACGCTGATGCTGAAGAACGCGCTCGGCCTCAGCGACGAGGACATCTCGCACTTCAACGGCATGTTCTACGCGCGCGACACCGCCGAGGCGCTCGCGATGGTCGCGCTCGGGCGAGTACGACGCGGCCTTCCTGATGCGCCCCACGCCCGTGCGAGCAGGTGCGCGAGGTCGCGGCCGCGGGCGAGAACATGCCGCCGAAGTCGACCTACTTCTTCCCCAAGCTGCTCACCGGGCTGCTGTTCAACCCGCTTTCCTAAGCCGGCCGGCGGGTATCGATCAGATAACAGAGGCACAGCGGAGCGATCGAAGGGATCGCAGATGGGCGAGACGCAAGGGCTCACAAGGATGAAAGCCACCGCGCGGCGCGATGGCAGCGACGTTCAAGCACACGGTGCAGGTGCGCGACCATCAGCTGACCGTCGACGAGCCGCTCGACGCCGGCGGCGACGACGCCGGGCCCGACCCGCAGGAGCTGCTCGCCGTGAGCCTCGCCTCGTGTACGGCGATCACGATGGAGATGTACGCGGCCCGCAAGGGCTGGGACATCGGCCACGTCGAGGTCGACGTCGAGTACAGCCCCGCCGAGCGCGGCTGCCCGACCAAGTTCCAGCTCGTGATGCGCCTCCCCGACGACCTCCCCGAGGAGCAGGTCGAGCGGCTGCGGGTGATCGCCGCCAAGTGCCCCGTGCACCGCGCGCTCGACGGCGAGGTCATGTTCCAGGAGCGCATTGAGCGCGTTCACCTGGCCGCCTGAGCTCCGTCAGCCGCGAGCAGCTCGACCCGCGCCGGCCGAGCAGATCGCAGCGGCCGTGCTCGTGCCGCTGTTCTCGCTGGCGACGAGCGAGGAGCCGCACCTCGTGCTGACACGCCGCCGGCGCCGACCTGCGCCGCCACGCCGGTGAGATCTCCTTTCCCGGCGGCCGCCGCGACCCCGAGGACGCCGACCTGACGCGACACCGCGCTGCGCGAGGCCGAGGAGGAGATCGGCCTGGAGCGCGCCGCAGGTGAGCCTGCTCGGCGAGCTGCCCCCGACCTCGACGTTCGCCACCAACTACGTGATCCACCCCTTCGTGGGCACGATCCCCGCGGGCGTCGCCTGGCGCCCGTCGGCGCGGGAGGTCGACGCGGTGCTCGAGCTGCCGCTCGAGCGCGGTCCGCGCGGGCAGGACGCGGACCGCAGATGGAACGCCGCGGCATCACGCTTCGAGACCGACGCCTTCGTCGTCGACGAGCACCTCATCTGGGGCGCCACCGCGCGCATCATCGAGCACCTGCTCGAGCGGCTGCCGCCGACCGGCCGCGACGGCTCGACTGACGCTCGCTGAGCCTCTAGCTCGTCGGCTGAGGCACGATCCGGATGTAGGGGCGGGGCTCCTCCCAACCGTCCGGGTAGGTCTCTTTGGCCTGGTCGTTGGAGACAGAGCCGGCGATGATGACCTTCTCGCCCGGCTTCCAGTTGACGGGCGTCGCGACCTTGTGCTTGGCGGTCAGCTGCAGCGAGTCGATCACCCGCAGCACCTCGTCGAAGTTGCGCCCGTCGTCATCGGGTAGATCGAGGATCAGCTTGACCTTCTTGTCCGGGCCGATCACGAACACGTTGCGGACCGTCTGGTTGTCGGCCGGGGTGCGCGCGAGCACGTCGCCGGAGGTGCTCGGCGGGCAGCATCCCGTAGAGCTTTGAGACGTTGAAGTCGCTGTCGCTGATGATCGGGTAGTTCGGGGCCGTGCCCTGCGTCTCCTCGATGTCCTTCGCCCACGCCTCGTGGTTGTCGAGCGCGTCGACCGAGAGGCCGATGATCTTCACGTTGCGGCGGTCGAACTCGGGCTTGGCGTTGGCCATGTAACCGAGCTCGGTCGTGCAGACCGGCGTGAAGTCCTTGGGGTGCGAGAACAGCACCGCCCAGGAGTCGCCGATCCAGTCGTGGAATTTGATGCGGCCCTCGGTGGTATCGGCCTCGAAGTCGGGGGCTGTCATCGCCAAGTTGCAGCGTCATGTGTGTGTTCCTTTCTCGACGACGAGCTGTCGCGGACTTCGAGACGACTATCGTGAATCCTGATCCGCTTTACGGGGAATTACTTCTCAGGATAGCGGGCCGTGCGAGCCGAGCCCGGGCGCGCCGGCAAGTCCGGCGGATCAGCTGCGGAGCGCCGGGAGTCCAGCCGGAAAGCCGCTGACCAGGCGCCTCTGCAGCTGCGCCTCGAGAGCCGCGCGGCGCAGCTGGCTGCAGCGCGGCCACAGGCCCCCACGACCATCGTCAGCGAGCCGAGCAGCGCCAGCCAGGCGCCCTCGCGCAGCGAGAGCGACAGGAGCGCGCCTGCCGGGCGTCGGGCGGCTCGACCATGCGGTAGAGCACGAGACCGCCGCGAGCGCTCCGAGCACGGCCACCGAGGCGCCCGCCCCGGCAGGCACCGTGGTAACCGGCGCGCGCCAGCGGAGCAGCGAGTCCAGCAGCGCGAGCCCGGCGAGCACGAGCAGGATCATGTTCAGCTCGTGCAGCGCCTGATGGGCGCTGAGCGCCGCGACCTGCTGTCCGGCGAGGCCGTCGAGCGTGCCGTGCAAGCTCCGCTCACGTAGCTCTGCAGCGCGGCGTTGCCGAACTGCGCTGCGACCTGATCGCCGACTGCTGGACGATAGGCGATCCCCGTGGCGGTGAAGCTCACCCCGTACCAGGGCAGGAACACCGAGACCGCCAGCACGATCGCGCCGAGCGCGGAGACCAGCAAGGCCGTATCGGGAGCGATCGCCTGCCATCTTGTGAGCTCATCGGTCCCGTGGCCGGCCCGGCTTGACCATAGGGCGGCACGCTCATACACGCGTGAGCAACTCAGAGATAGCAGCGGCGGCCTCGGCCAGCCACGCGCCCTGATCCTCCGGGTCGGCCGTCAGGAAGGCAGCCGGGATCGAGTTGCGCTCGGTGAGTCGCGCGCACGATCTCGCTCGCCCTCGGCCAGCAGATCCGCGGGCGTGCTCGTTCCCGCGTGCCTCGTAGACGAAGCCGCGCACGGTGGTGTCGATCGCCTGCGTGAGGAAGAACTCCAGGCGCGTGGTGTGCAGCGCCGCGCAGCTCCTGCTCGGACTCCCGGTGGCGGAGCCGAGCAGCCAGCAGAGGATCGTGACGCTGTCGAGCGCGCCGCGCAGCGTGGCCAGCCGGTCGGGCGTGCCGATCCAGCACTCCGCGCCCGCCGCCTCGATCGCCGCGCGCCCGTCCTCGGTGCGCGTGGTGATGCGCACGGCGTGCCCGTCGCCCACCAGCTGCGTGGCCAGCTGCCGCCCCGACAGCCCCCGCCGACGATCATCATCCGCGCCACGGCTGCGCATCTTACGCCTCGCGGGTCGCGCGCCATCGCGGGACGAAGCTCGACTAGCATCCGCAGCCCGCCATGACCGAGCAATCCCCCGTGACGATGGAGAAGATCGTCGCGCTGTGCAAGCGGCGCGGCTTCGTCTTCCCCTCCTCGGAGATCTACGGCGGCGTCGGCTCGACCTACGACTACGGCCACTACGGCGTGCTGCTGAAGAGAACGTCAAGAACGAGTGGTGGCGCGCGATGCTGCAGGAGCGCGACGACATCGTGGCGATCGACTCGGCGATCCTGCAGCACCCGCGCGTGTGGGAGGCCTCGGGCCACCTCGCCGGCTTCACCGACCCGCTCGTGGACTGCCGACCTGCGGGCAGCGCTTCCGCGCCGACCACCTCGCTGAGCTGCCGTGCGGGCGCAAACCCTCCAAGCACCCCGGCGAAACCGACGAGTGCGACCTGACCGAGGCGCGCGACTTCAACCTGATGTTCGAGACCACGATCGGCCCGGTGAAGGAGTCCGGCTCGACCGCCTACCTGCGCCCGGAGACCGCGCAGGGGATCTTCATCAACTTCAAGAACGTGCTGCAGTTCTCGCGCAAGAAGCCGCCGTTCGGGATCGCGCAGGTGGGCAAGTCCTTCCGCAACGAGATCACGCCGGGCAACTTCATCTTCCGCACGCGCGAGTTCGAGCAGATGGAGATGGAGTTCTTCGTGCCGCCCGCCGAGGCGCAGCAGTGGTTCGAGCACTGGCTCGCAGAGCGCGAGCGCTGGTACGTCGAGCTCGGCATCCGCCCCGACCACCTGCGCCTGCGCGCGCACGACGCGGACGAGCTCTCGCACTACTCCTCGGGCACGAGCGACGTCGAATACCTGTTCCCGATCGGCTGGTCGGAGCTCGAGGGGATCGCCAACCGCGGCGACTTCGACCTCACCCAGCACGCGCGAGTTCTCGGGCGAGAAGCTCGAGTACTTCGACCAGGCCAGCGGCGAGCGCTACGTGCCGCACGTGATCGAGCCGGCCGCCGGCGCCGACCGCGCGACGCTGGCGTTCCTGGTCGACGCCTACGACGAGGAAGTCGTCGAGCGCGAGGGCACGGGCGAGGGCGAGACGCGCACGGTGCTGCGCCTGCACCCGCGCCTGGCGCCGGTGAAGGCGGCGGTGCTGCCGCTCGTCAACAAGGACGGCCAGCCCGAGCTCGCGCGCGAGGTGCACGAGGCGCTGCGCGCGCGCGTGCAGTCCGAGTACGACGACGGCGGCGCGATCGGCAAGCGCTACCGCCGCCAGGACGAGATCGGCACGCCGTTCTGCCTGACGATCGACCACCAGAGCCTCGAGGACCGCACGGTGACGCTGCGCGACCGCGACTCGCTCGCGCAGGAGCGCCTGCCGATCGAGGGCATCGCCGAGGAGATCGAGCGGCGCGTGCATGGCGCCCTGGACGACGCCCAAGCTAGCGCATGAGAGGAGAGGGATGGACTTCGACCTGACCGACGAGCAGCGCCTGATCAAGCAGACAGCGCGCGAGTTCACCGACAACGAGATCGTGGTGCAGTCGCGCGAAAACGCGCGCAACCACCACTTCGACCTCGAGATGGTCAAGAAGATCGCCGACCAGGGCTACCTCGGCGCGATCGTCCCGCACGGAGTACGGCGGCGCGGGCCTCGACTACCTCAGCTACGGGCTCGTCGTCGAGGAGATCGGCCGCGGCGACTCCTCGGTCCGCACGGTCGATCTCGGTGCAGACCTCGCTGGTGTGCTCGGCGATCCTCAAGTGGGGCACCGAGGAGCAGAAGCAGCAAGTACCTGCCCAAGCTCTGCTCGGGCGAGTGGCTCGGCTGCTTCGGGCTGACCGAGCCCGACACGGGCTCGGACGCCGCCAACCAGAAGACGCGCGCGAAGAAGACCGACTCGGGCTGGGTGATCAACGGCGCGAAGATGTGGATCTCGATGGGCAACTACGCGAAGGTCGCGCTGATCTTCGCCCAGACCGACCCCGAGCTCGGCCACAAGGGCCTCGGCGTGCTTCCTCGTCGACACCGACCAGCCCGGCTACAAACCGCAGACGATCGAGCACAAGATGGGCCTGCACGCCTCCGACACCGCCTCGATCGCGCTCGAAGACGTCGAGGTCTCCGACGACGCACATGCTCGGCGACGATCGGCGACGGCTTCAAGGTCGCGATGTCGATCGCTCGACTCCGGCCGCTACTCGGTGGCCGCCGGCTGCGTGGGCATCTGCCAGGGCTGCGTCGAGGAGTCGGTCAAATACGCCAAGGAGCGCGAGCAGTTCGGCAGGCCGATCGCGAGCTTCCAGCTCGTGCAGGCGATGATCGCCGACATGGTGCTCAAGACCGACGCCTCGCGCATGCTCGTGTGGCGCGCGGGCTTGCTGAAGGACAAGGGCCGCCCGAACACGCTCGAGACCTCGATCGCCAAGCTCCACGCCACCGAGGCCTCGCTGGAGTGCGCGAACACTCGCGATCCAGGTCCACGGCGGCGCGGGCTACGTCGACGACCACCCCGTCGAGCGCTACTTCCGCGACGTGCGCGTGACGACGCTGTACGAGGGCACCTCGCAGATCCAGAAGCTGATCATCGGGCGCGCGATGACCGGCATCAACGCGCTCGTGCCCGCCTGAGCGGGCGAGCGGCGATCGTGACCGACGAGCACGCAGGAGAGGATGAGAAGGCCGGCCAGGCCGGCCGGGAGGGCCGCGCAGCGGCGATCATCGGCGTGCTCGGCGCCGGCACGATGGGCGCCGGCATCGCGCAGCTCGCGTGCCGCTCGGGCGCGCAGACGCTGCTGTTCGACCCGATCCCCGAGGCGCTCGAGCAGCGGCGCGAGAAGGTCGCAGGCACGGCCTGCACAAGGAAGCCGCGCGCGGGCGCGCTGAGCGCCGAGCAGGCCGGCGCGGCGGCCGAGCGCCTGCACGCCGGTCGGCGGACCTCGGCGCGCTGCGCGCCTGCGAGCTCGTGATCGAGGCGGTGCCCGAGCGCCTGGAGCTCAAGCACGAGCTCTACGCGCGCCTCTCGGAGATCGTCAGCGAGGAGTGCGTGCTCGCGACCAACACCTCCTCGCTGCTCGTCACCGCGATCGCGGCCGCCGCCACGCACCCCGAGCGCGTCGTGGGCATGCACTTCTTCAACCCCGCGCCGGTGATGCGGCTGCTCGAGGTGGTCGCCGGCGAGCAGTCTCTCGCGAGCGGGCGCTCGCGCTCGCGCGACGCCACGGGCGAGGCGATGGGCAAGACGCGTGATCCGCGCGCAGCGACGGGCCGGGCTTCCTCGTCAACCGCTGCAACCGCCCGTTCGGCCTGGAGGCGCTGCGCCTGCTGCAGGAGCGGATCGCCGACGTCGAGACGATCGACCGCATCTGCCGCATGGAGGGCGGCTTTCGCATGGGCCCCTTCGAGCTGATGGACCTGGTCGGCGTCGACACGGGCTTTGAGGTCTCCAAGAGCTTCTACGAGCAGAGCTTCGGCGAGCCGCGCTGGCGCCCCTCGCCGATCGCCGCGCGCTATGTGGCCGCGGGGCTGCACGGGCGCAAGAGCGGGCGCGGCTACTACGACTACGCCGACGGCGCGGGCTCGCTACCGCCCCGAGGACCCCGCAGCCGCTCGCGGCCGACGCCGAGCGCGGCGAGGGCGTCGTGGTGATCGCCGGCGAGAGCGCGCTCGCCGAGCAGCTGCGCGAGGCCGCCGCAGCGCGGCCGGCTATGAGGTCCGCTCACCGCACGAGCCGAGCGGCGGCGTGCTGCCGGCGCTGGCGATCGACTGCGAAGCCGCACCGGCGGCGCGCGTGGACGATGAGCTCAAGAGCCCGTCGGCAAGCGAGCACGCCACGGGGACAGGCGGCGCGCGCCTGCTGCTCTGCGCGCGCGGATCGCTGAGCACGCTCGACCCGGGCGGCAGCGCGGTCGGCTTCCACGCGCTGCCGCCGCTGGGCCGACGGTGCGCTCGTCGAGCTGACGCGCACCGAGACCTCCTCGCCGCTGGCGGCGAAGCGCGCGGAGCGCTTCTTCGCGGCGCTCGGCAAGCACGTGGCGTGGGTCGGCGACGCGCCCGGGCTGGTGCTCGGGCGGATCGTCTGCCAGGTGATCAACGAGTCGGCGTTCGCGCTCGGCGAAGGCGTCGGCGAGGCGCGCGACATCGACCTCGGCATGGTGCTCGGCCTGAGCCACCCGCGCGGGCCGTTCGAGTGGGCCGATGCGATCGGCCTCGACCACGTGCTCGCGGTGCTCGAGGCGCTGTGCGACGAGTACCGCGAGGAGCGCTACCGCCCGGCGCCGGCGCTGCGCGCGGCTGGCGGCGCGCGGGCCGGCTCGGCCGCGCAGCGGGGGCAGGCTTCTTCGAGTACGAGAGCTGAGCGACCTCACGTTTCGGAGGCTGCAGGCGTTAAACCCCCAGTGAGCGAGCGCGCTGCCCCCCTTCCAGCGCTTCCTCGACGCCCACCGCGAGGTCGTGTGGCGGTTCCTCGTCTCCTCGGTCGGCCCGGTCGAGGCCGAGGACTGCTTCCAGGAGACCTTCATCGCCGCGCTGCGCGCCTATCCGCGCCTGCGGCCGACTCGAACCTGCGCGCCTGGGTGCTGACGATCGCGCACCGCAAGGCGCTCGACGCGCACCGCGGCCGCGCCGGCGCGCGGTGCCGGTGGCCGAGCCGGCGGCCGTGGACGCCGCGCCCGCAGGCGAGCGCCGGGCTGCCCGCGACGAGGAGCTCTGGGAGGCGGTCGGCGAGCTCCCCGAGCGCCAGCGCTCGGCGGTGGTGCTGCGCTATCGTGGGCGACCTCCCCCACCGCGAGATCGCGGCGGCGATCGGCTGCTCGGAGGAGGCCGCGCGGCGCTCGCTGCACGAGGGCCTGAGCAAGCTGAGAAAGGTGGTGCCGGCATGAACAAGATCGAGAACACCAATAGCGACGAGCTTGCGGAGGCGCTCGGACGAGCGGCAGCACGTGCGCAGAAGCGCACCACGCCGAGCGGCGAGGCCAGCGAGCGCGCAGCGACGCGGCCGCAGCGGCGCGCAGGCTGTCCGAGCGCGTCGCAGCAGAGGGACTCGCCGACGATCAGCTACGCGCCGGTGGACTCGCCGTTCGGCGCGCTGCTCGCCGCCGCCACCAGCGAGCGGCCTCGTGCGCCTGGCGTTCCCCGAGGAGGGCATCGACAGCGTGCTCGAACGGCCTCGCCGAGCGGCTCTCGCCGCGGATCGTCGAGGCAGCCGCGCCGCTCGACGGGTGCGCCGCGAGCTCGAGGAGTACTTCTGCGGGCGCCGCCGCGAGTTCGAGCTCGCGCTCGACTGGTCGCTGATCGGGCCCGTTCGGGCAGACGGGTGCTGTACGCGACCGCCGAGATCCCCTACGGCGGCGTGCTCAGCTACACCGAGGTGGCCGCCGAGGCGGGCAGCCCGCGCGGCTCGCGCGCGGCCGGCAACGCGCTCGGCTCGAACCCGATCCCGATCGTGATCCCCTGCCACCGCGTGCTGCGCACCGGCGGCGCGCTCGGCGGCTACGGCGGTGGGCTCGAGCGCAAGCGCTGGCTGCTCGAGCTCGAGGGAGCGCTGACCCCCTCGCTCAGCTAAGGACGCCGGGCTCGGCGACGGGCGCCCACTGCGCTTCGGCGGGGTCGCCCAGCGGCATGCTCGGCCGGCACGGGCACGCCGGGCGTGTCGCGCAGATACCACTCGGCGTCGAGCGCCGCCTGGCAGCCGGAGGCGGCGGCGGTGATCGCCTGGCGGTAGGTGTGGTCGACGAGGTCGCCGGCCGCGAACACGCCCGGGCGGTTGGTGCGGGTGGACTTGCCCTCGGTGACCACGTAGCCGTTCTCGTCGACGTCGATCTGGCCGCGCACGAGCTCCGACTGGGGCTCGTGGCCGACCGCGATGAAGGTGCCCGAGACGGGGAGCTCGCGCTGCTCGCCGGTCTCGGTGTTGATCAGCGCGGCGTGGCCGAGCGCGCCGTTCTCGCCGGCGACGAACTCGCTCCACGCGGTAGGGCGTGAGCGAACTCGATGTTCTCCTGCGCGCGCGCGCGCTCGAGCATGATCTTCGAGGCGCGGAACTCGTCGCGGCGGTGCACGACGGTCACCTTCGAGGCGAACTTCGAGAGGAAGATCGCCTCCTCCATCGCCGAGTCGCCGCCGCCGACGATGATCGTGGGCGCATCCTTGAAGAAGGCCGCGTCACAGGTCGCGCAGTAGCTGACGCCGCGACCGGAGAGCTCCTCCTCGCCGCTGACGCCGAGCTTCTTGTGCTCGGCGCCCATCGCGAGGACGACGGTGCGGGCGCTGTGCTCGTCGTCTGCCGACCCACACGCTGTGCACCCCGCCGGGCTCGCTCGCGAGCTCGACGCGGTCGGCCTGCTCGGTCACGCAGGCGCGCGCCGAAGCGCTCGGCCTGGTCGCGGAACTTCTGCATCATCTCCGGGCCCATCACGCCCTCGGGGAAGCCGGGGTAGTTCTCGACGTCGGTCGTCTGCTGCAGCAGCCCGCCCCAGGCGAAGCCCTCGATCACGAGCGGGTGCAGGTTGGCGCGCGCGGTGTACAGCGCCGCCGTGTAGCCGGCCGGGCCGCTGCCGACGATGATCACGTTCTCGACGTCGCTCATCTCATCTCCCATTCTGACGCTTTAGCGAGCGTCTGTGCGCGCTGTTTCTACTGGTACCAGGGTACTTTACTTTGTAAAGTATAGCACTGCATCTAGCTTTTTGTGCTTATCAGCGAGCTCTGCAGCGCCCGCCGACCCGGACCCGCGCGCGCCGCCTGGCTCGAGCCCGTCCTGCTCGTCTCGCCAGCGCGCCACGGTGCGGCGCAGCTGGAAGTAGGCGACAGCGCCGGGGAAGGTCGGCAGCCAGAAGGAGATCCCCCGGTAGGACAGCACCGCGAGCACGGCGAGGTTGAAGTCGACCCCGAAGGCGGCGAACGCGCCGATCATGCCGCCCTCGACGCCGCCGAGGCCGCCGGGCAGCGGCAGCAGGTTGCCGAGCATGCCGACGAAGTAGGCCATCCAGATCACCGTGAACGGCGGCGGCGAGCCGAACGCGTGGAACATCGCCCACAGCACCGAGATGTCAAAGCCCCACCAGGCCAGCGCGCCGAGCAGCCACGCGTTGCGCGAGCGGACCAGCTCGATCGCGGTGCGCACGCCGCTGGCCGCGAGCGCGGGCACGGTCACGGCGCGCGCGACCCAATGCGCGAGACGCCCCGAGCCCTCTGCCCAGCGCTCCAAGCGCCGCTCGAGGTCTCCCGGCAGCAGCGCCATCGCGCCGGCGATGGCGAACAGGACCGCGGCGACGATCGCCGGCACGATCGTGATCGCGAACGAGCCGCCGCCGGGGAACAGCCCTGAGCCGAGCCCGATGCCGTCGATCAGCAGCGAGGCGGCGTAGACCACGTACAGCAGCACCATGAAGGCGACCATCCGGCAGGCCACCAGGCGCGGCTCCATGCCCGAGCGGCGCAGCGCCCAGGCGGTCAGCGCGACGCCGCCCGCGCCCGCCGCGGCGAACAGGCGCGTCGCCACGAGGCCGGCCATCGTGATCTGGTAGCTCTCGCGCCAGCCGATCCGCTCGTCCGCCCGCGCACGAACACCGCCCGGAACAGCACGACGTAGCCGCGCGAACGACAGCATCTCGAGCACCACCCCGATCCGCGATCCACCAGCTGTCGCCGCGCTCGATGCGGTGCACGCGTCGTGCCGACGCCGGCGAGCTTCGGCAGCACGAAGTACAGGAAGGCGACGCCGGCAGGATGAAGACGCCGAAGAGCGACGATCTGGCGGCGCGTGAGCACCACGCGCGGCATCTCCTCCTCGGAGCGGCCCACCTCGCTCTCGCACGAGCGCCGGCTCCCGTTGCTCCCCAAGATCTGCCTGCTCGCACCATCGCCCTGCGCTCACCTCCCGTTGATCTCAGACCGTCTCGTGTGCTCGCTCCTCCAGCGCAGCCACAGCGCGCCCCACGCCGCTGATCGCCGGTCCGGCCGCGGGCCCAAGCGGCGCACGGCCACCGTCAATGCCGCCCCGGCGATCAGATCCACGACGTAGTGCTCCCCCAGGTAGACCAGCGCGAAGCCGAGCGTCGCCGCGTACGCGAAGCCGAGCGCGCCGGCGACCGGCCCCACCTCGGCGAGCAGGAGCGCAGCCATCACGGATGTGGCGAAGTGCAGAGAGGGCATCGCGGCGAGGGGATTGCCTCCAAACACACTGTAGAGCGAGCCCCAGCCGTCTCTCCAGAAGTACTCGCCGTACTCGACCATCATGCGCCGCACCTCGACCGCGCCCTCGCCGCCGTTTCCTCATCGACGCCCGCCGCATACCAGGGCGGCGCGGTCGGCAGCAGCCAGTAGACGCTCGCGCCGATGTTGAACACCGCGTAGGTCATCACCGCGGCGCGCGCGAAGCGCTCGGGGTGGCGCACGAGGATGTAGAGCGAGCGTGCCGTGGGGGACCACGAACCAGCTCCAGTGCGCCCACACGAGCACGCGGTCGAGCGCGCGCCACTCGGCCCTCTCCGGTCCCGCGCGCGCGAGCGCACGCTGCAGGCGCACGGTCGGCAGCTCGCCGAGGCCGAGCACGCGGTCGGCGACGATCGGGTAGCGCACGTGCACGCGCTCGGCCTGGGCATCGGCGTCGTCGTGCGGGGCCTTGTAGGCGGCCAGGTAGGCCCACATCTGCAGCGCGCAGACCGCCACGTCGCGCGTGCGCGAGCGCGGCACCGCGACGCACAGCCCGACCGGCGCGCAATAGGCGATCGCTCTGCAGCACGAGCGGCGGCGCGGGCACGCGCTTGCGCACGAGCGGCGCGGCGACGCCGGCGGCACCATCCCCCAGGCGGTTGCTCTGATCGCCTTCGACAGCCGCACTGGGCGGGGAGTATATGACGCGCGCGCTCACTCGGGCCTGACGAGCCCGACGCGCGCTGTCACGCGAGCGGCCGCGGCGACGACGAGCGCCCCGATGACCGTGCTCTGCACATCGGCCTCGGGGTGCCACTGCACGCCGAGCACGAAGCGCCGGTCCGGCAGCTCGATCGCCTCGGGCAGCTCGTCGAAGCGCGAGACGCCGCTGACGACGAGCCCCTCGCCGAGGCGCTCGACGCCCTGGTGGTGGTGGGACTTGGTGGCGTGCTCGATCTCGCCGGCGGCGCTCGCGGCGAGCGAGCCTGCGCTCAGGGTCACGTCGTGGTCGGCGCCGTCGAAGGAGCCGAGCACGCGCCGGTGCTCGCTCGTGGCCGAAGTGCTCGGGCAGGTGCTGCACGAGCGTCCCGCCGAGCGCGACGTTGATCAGCTGCATGCCGCGGCAGATGCCGAGCACGGGCAGGTCGCGCTCGATCGCCGCGCGCGCGAGCGCGATTTCGAAGGCGTCGCGCTCGGGCACGGTGTCGACGGTCTCGGGATGCGCGCTCCGCGCCGTAGGAGGCGGGGTCGATGTCGGCGCCGCCGGCGAGCATCAGCCCGTCGATCAGCTCGAGCACCTGCTCGGGCTCCTCGGCCAGCTGCAGCGTCGGGCGGCAGCATCAGCGCGACGCCGCCGGCCCGCTGCACGGCCTCGATGTAGTTGAGCGGCAGCAGCGCCGCCTGCTGGTCCCAGACGCTCCAGCTGGCGCGCTCGAGCGCGGTGCAGATGCCGATCACGGGCCGTCTCATCCTCCACACCATAGGATCAACGCGCGCGACGAGCGCCAGCTCGATCCGCCGAGCGGCATCCAATCGAGGCCTGGCACCAGAGAGGAGAGCAATGAGCGAGCCGGACATCGAGCTCGAGACGGTCAACGTGCACGTCGCCGACGGCGCCGCGACGATCGAGCTGAACCGGCCCGAGGCGCTCAACGCCTGGAACGCGCAGTTCGGCGCCGACCTGCTCGCGGCGCTGCGCAGGCTGGCGCCGACGAGGCAGTGCGCGCGCGTCGTGATCACCGGCGCCGGGCGCGCCTTCTCCTCGGGCGCCGACCTGAAGGACTCAGCGGCGGCGAGACCGACCCCGAGGGGCGCCCGACGTCTACAAGACGCTGACCGAGCGCTACCACCCGATCATGCACGCGATCCGCGAGATGCCCAAGCCGGTGATCGCGGCGGTCAACGGCCCCGCCGTCGGCATCGGCTGCTCGCTGGCGCTGTGCTGCGACCTGATCCTCGCCGCCGAGAGCGCCTACTTCCTGCTGGCGTTCGTCAACATCGGCCTGGTGCCCGACGGCGGCTCCTCGCTGTTCGTGCCGACGCGCGTCGGCATGGCGCGCGCGACCGAGCTCGCGATGCTCGGCGAGCGCCTGCCCGCGCCGAAGGCGCTCGAGTGGGGCCTGATCAACCGCGTCGTACGCCGACGAGCAGCTGCGCGACGGAGGCCGCAGCGCTGGCCGCGCGCCTGGCGAGCGGGCCGACGCGCTCCTACGCGGGCACCAAGCGCCAGCTCAACAACTGGCTCTACGCGCGCATGGACGAGCAGCTCGAGCTCGAGGCGCAGATCCAGCAGGAGATGGCCGGCAGCGACGATTTCGTGGAGGGCGCGATGGCCTTCGTGGAAGCGCCGCGCGACACGTTTCTCAGGGACGCTAGCGGGCTCGTGGCAAACGTCATCAAGCGCTCCCGTCCGGGCCTGAATAGAATCCCCGCCGCCTTGGGCCATCTGCTCCACTCCCTGCTCGCGTTCTTCACCCCGCAGTCGGGCGGCTCGCCGAACGCGAACCAGATCGACAGCCTCTACAAGATCACGCTGTTCGTCGCGCTGGTGATCTTCGTCGCTGGTCGAGGGCGCGCTGATCTACGCGCTGATCAAGTTCCGCGCGCGCAAGGGCGCGGTGGCCGCGCAGATCCGCGGCAACACCCGCCTGGAGATCGGCTGGACGGTCGCCGCGGCGCTGATCCTGGTGGCGCTCGCGGTGCTCACCTTCGCCAAGCTCGCCTCGATCCAGAACCCGCCCAACTCCGGCCCGCAGGGCGACAAGCTCGCGGGTACGAGCGGCCTCGTCTACGCGAGCGCCGAGCGCAAGCTGCCGCCGAACGGCAAAGCGCTGAACATCACGGTGATCGGGCGCCAGTACATCTGGCAGTACGTCTACCCCGGCGCCAGCGAACCGGACGGCCTCGGCGCGCCCTACTCCTACGAGGAGATGGTCGTGCCGACCGAACACGACGGTCTCGCTCGACATCGTCTCCTCCGACGTCGTGCACTCCTGGTGGATCCCCGAACTCGGCGGCAAGTTCCAGGCGGTGCCCGGCTACCACAACTACACCTGGTTCAAGATCCCCAAGCCCGGGTATCTACCGCGGCCAGTGCGCGTTCCTGTGCGGCCGCGGGCACGCGCGCATGATCGCCACCGTCAGGGCGGTGCCGCCGGCGCAGTTCGAAGCGTGGCTGACCGCACAGAAGCGAGCAGATCGCCGAAGCCAACGCCGAAGCGAAGATCGCGCGCGCCAAGCTCAGCGCGCAGACCGGCGCCGGACAGGTCGAAAACCCCTAGGACATCGAGGAGCTCGAGCGCACGACATGGCCACCTACGTAGCCCCCGTCCCCCAGATCAGCGCCCACGCGCGCCGAGCGCGAGGCGCGCGGCTGGACGAGCTGGATCACGACGACCGACCACAAGCGGATCGGGATCATGTACATGGTCACGACGTTCGTCTTCTTCTGCCTCGGCGGCGTCGAGGCGCTGATGATCCGCCTGCAGCTGGGCGCGCCGAACAACACGCTGGTCACGCCCCAGACCTACAACCAGCTGTTCACGATGCACGGCACGACGATGGTCTTCCTGTTCGTCGTGCCGATGATGGCGGGCCTCGCGAACTACTTCCTGCCGCTGATGATCGGCGCGCGCGACATGGCCTATCCCGCGCCTGAACGCGCTCTCCTACTGGCTGCTGCTGGCCGGCGGGATCGTCTTCTACGCCTCGATCTTCTGGAACCCGCCGGAAGCGGGCTGGACGAGCTACGTGCCGCTGGCGAGCTCGACCTACTCGCCGAGCGGCGGCGAGGACGCCTGGATCTACCTGATCCACCTCACCGGGCTCTCCTCGATCCTCGGCGCGATCAACTTCTACGCGACGATCGCCAACATGCGCGCCCGCGGCATGAGCTGGGGGCGCCTGCCGCTGTTCGTGTGGGCGATCCTCACCTACTCGGTGCTGATCATCTTCGCGATGCCGGTGATCGCGGCGGCGGTCACGATGCTGCTGACCGACCGCCACTTCGGCACGCACTTCTTCGACCCCGCCAGCGGCGGCTCGCCGCTGCTGTGGCAGCACCTGTTCTGGTTCTTCGGGCACCCCGAGGTCTACATCATGGTGCTGCCCGGCTTCGGGATCGTCTCGGAGATCCTGCCGGTGTTCGCGCGCAAGCCGATCTTCGGCTACAAGGCGATCGCGGCCTCGACGGTGGCGATCGCGTTCCTCGGCTTCCTGACGTGGGCGCACCACATGTTCACGGCGCCGATCCCCGAGGCGATCCTCGTGTTCGTGATGCTCAGCTCGTATCTTCATCGCGGTGCCGACGGGCGTGAAGATCCTCAACTGGATCGCCACGCTGTGGCGCGGCACGATCGAATTCAAGACGCCGCTGCTGTTCTGCGCGGGCGGCATCGCGCTGTTCCTGATCGGCGGGCATCTCGGGCGTGTTCCTGGCGACGTTCCCGATCGACTGGCAGGTCAACGAAACCTACTTCGTGGTCGCGCACCTCCACTTCGTGCTGATGGGCGGCGCGGTGTTCACGATCTTCGCGGCGATCTACTACTGGTTCCCGAAGATCACCGGGCGGATGCTCAGCGAGGGCCTCGGCCGGCTCAGCTTCGGGCTGATGTTCGTCGGCTTCCTCGCCACGTTCCTGATCCAGCACGTGATCGGCCTTGACGGCATGCCGCGGCGCGTCTATGAGTACGACAACGTCGGGCACCTGGCGCTCTACAACGTGATCTCGACGGTCGGCTCCTTCATCCTCGCGGCCGGCGTGCTCGTGACGATCGTCAACGTCGCGCGCAGCCTCAAGGTCGGCGCGGTCGCCGGCCCGGACCCGTGGAAGGCGAACACGCTCGAGTGGTTCACGACCTCGCCGCCGCCGGCCAACAACTTCGACGTGGTCCCGCTGGTGCGCTCGGCCGAACCGATGAAGGACATCCGCCGCGAGGTCGAGCGCCGCAGCAGCCGCGCGGGCGCGGCGCGGGCGCGCCACGGTGCCCGCCGGGGCCACGCAGGTCGGCGTGTAGTGAGCGCGGCGCCGCCCACCGGCGCCGCACCAGCGCTCGAGGCGACCGCGCTCGGCGTCGCGGGCATCGCGCTCCGCGCACGCGCCAGCTCGCTCAGCGACTACGTCGAGCTGACCAAGCCGAAGGTCCAGTCGCTGCTGCTGCTGACGACGATCGCGACGATGTACGTCGCCGGGCGACCCCTCGCCGGTGCTCGTGGCGCTGACCTGCCTCGGCGGCTACCTCTCGGCGGGCGGCGCGGGCGCCGTCAACCACTGGTTCGACCGCGACATCGACGCGCAGATGGCGCGCACCGCGACGCGCCCGATCCCGGCGGGGCGGGTCTCGCCGCGCGCGGCGCTGATGTTCGGCTGCACGCTCGCGCTGCTGTCGCTGCTCGAGCTCTCGCTGACGGTCAACCCGCTCGCGGCGGCGCTGTCGTTCTCGGGCTTCCTCGGCTACGTGCTTCGTCTACACCGTCTGGCTGAAGCGCCGCACGCCGCAGAACATCGTGATCGGCGGCGCCGCCGGCGCGGTCCCGCCGCTGGTCGGCTGGGCGGCGGTCACGGGCTCGGTCAGCGGCACCGCGGTGATCCTGTTCTTCATCGTGTTCTTCTGGACGCCGCCGCACTTCTGGGCGCTGTCGCTGCTGATGAAGGAGGAGTACAGCAAGGTCGGCGTGCCGATGCTGCCGGTGGTGCGCGGCGAGGACGAGACGCGCCGGCAGATCCTGCTCTACTCGGTGCTGCTCTACGCGGTCACCCAGCTGCCGTTCTGCGCGGGCGGCTTCGGCGCGATCTACCTCGTCGCCTCGCTCGTGCTCGGGCTCGGCTTCATCGCCGGGGCCGTGCGCCTCTACCGCCGCGCCGACCGCCGCTCGGCGCTGCGCCTGTACCTGTACTCGCTCGCCTACCTCGCGCTGCTGTTCTGCGCGATGGTCGCCGACGCCCATCTGTAGAATGCGCGCCTGCTGATGATGACCCGCCGCCTCGCACGCAAGAACATCCGCACCGGCCTGATCGTCGGCGCGATCTGCATGTTCATGTTCGGCATCACCTTCGTGGTGGCCGCCGTCTACGTCTCGTGAGCCCGCTCGACCCCGAGGCTGCCGCCCGTCGGCGAGGAGATCCACCTCCCCGGCCCGTCGATCCTGCCGCTGCTGACCGCGCTCGGCATCACGCTCGCTGCTCGTCGGGCTGACGACGTTCATCGAGTTCTCGATCATCGGCGGCGTGCTCACGCTCGTGCTGCGTGGTGCGCTGGATCAAAGAGACGCGCCGCGAAATCGACGAGCTCCCGCTCGACGCCACAGCGAGACGAGCCTGCAGCCCGAGGTTACTTCGTGACTACGATACATCGCCTAACGAGCTAGTGCAGTTCGCGGCAGGTCTCGCGGTACTGCGCCGGTGACGGAGGGACGATGGCGTGCGAAGCTCGCATGAGTTCGGACGCTGGTCGGAGCCCGCGCCTGCTCGTGCTCGCGAGCCTCGCGGGGGCGAGAAGCACGGCTATGCGATGGTCAGCGACATCGAGGCAGATGGCCGGCGTGCATCTCGGCCCGGGCACGCTCTACGGGGCGCTCGCGCGCCTGGAGGAGCAGGGCCTGATCGACGGCGCTGCCGGCCGAGGGCCGCCGGCGGCCCTATCGCATCACGGGCGCCGGAGCCGAGGCCTGCAGGAGCAGCTGACGCACGATCGCGACGGGTCGCCGACACGGGCCTGACGCGGCTGCGCACGAGCGGGAGCGACGGCATGAGCCCGCGCCGCAAGCGCAGCCCCGGGACGACCGCGCGGGCTGCTCGTGGCGCTCTACCCGCAGCGCCTGGCGCGAGCGCTACGCGAGCGAGGTGCTCGCGCTGCTCGACGACGACCCGCCGGGGCCGCGCGGCCTGGCTCTCGTTGCTGCGCGGGCGCCGCCGACGCACACCTGCGCCCGCAGGCGCGGCTGGCAGCGCGGCGGCTCGCCGCAGGTGCGCATGCGCCTGTCGCTCGGCGCGCCTGTTCGCGCTGCTGGATTGCGCTCGTCGCTGATCGGCATCGGCCTTCCAGAAGGACGACAGAGGACGCCGGCTTCGCGACTGCGAGCGCGCGCATCATCCGCTGCTGGCGATCGCCGCACGGCGCGATCGCTCGCGGGCGCGGTCGCTCGGCGCGGCTCGCGGTCGCGCTCGGCGGCCTGCCGCTGGTGTGGCAGGCGCTGCGCCAGGCAGCGCTGACGCGCGACCGGCGGCTCGCCATCGCGGCTCGCTCTCGCCCGTGCTCGCGATGCTCGCCTACGCGGCGCTGACGCTGCCTGCTGGTCCGCTCGCGCCCGGCCGCGCCACGGACACTTCCCGGCCGAGCTTCGTGCTCGCGATCATGCTGCCCTGGCAGCTCGGGGCCTGGCCTGCGCAGCGTGATCTGCGCCCTCGCGCCGCGTGCGGTGCATGCGCACGCGTCGAGCCGCCGCTCGGCGCACTGCTCCGTGCCGCCTGCGCGGACGGCCGGCGCTTGCGGCGGCGATCGGCGCGATCGCGCTGTGGCCTGACTCGTCTACGCGGTGCGCGCTGGCGCTGCAGGCGCCGCTCGCTGGCCGAGAGCGTCAAGCGGGCCCGTTCGGCGCGAGCACGGGCGCTGATGCTGCGCGCTCGGCGAGGCGCTGCTCGCGCTCTGGCACATGTCGGACCCGGCGCTGATCGCGCCCGCGCGCGCGCGCGGCGCCGCGCTGCGACGCATCTGACGGCCCGAGCACGAGCCAGAGTGGCGAGCGCGGGCGCGGTCCCCCAACCGCGCCCGGCCGCCGCGGCCAGTGGCACGCCCGCCCCCAGCAGGCATGCCGCCCCTCTCACCCCACGGCCGCCCTGGCTGGCACCGGACAGATCGCTCCATCCTCGGTCCAGCAGCGCACGATGTCGCGGACCGACAGGATGCCGACCGTCTCTGCTCCGTCGAGCACGATCAGATGGCGAAAGCCGCCGCGCACCATCGCGGCGGCGGCCTCCTCCAGCGACCAGTCGGGCGCCGCGAAGACGACGTCGCGGGTCAGGTGCGTCGGCGACCGACTCGACGTCGGGGTCCTGCCCGGCGCCCACCGAGACGAGGATGTCGCGCTCGGTGATGATCCCCGGCCCGTGCCCGTCGGGGTCCATCACCACGGCGGCGCCCACCTGCCGCTCGGACATCAGGCGCGCGACGGCCCGCAGCGTGTGGCCGGGGCCGACCGTCAGGACCATCCGACTCATGCCTTCGTGAACCTGCATTGCCTCGCCTCTCGCTCTCGCTCAGATCTCTCGCGGACCGCACCAGCCGCTGCCCCTGGCTGACCCGGCAACCGCCCGAGCCTTTGCAACTATTGCCTCAATCTAGTGGCTGACGGGCCTGCGACGTCAAGGTCCGAGCGGTCCGGGGACGGAGGCATTAGGATCACGCTCCCGATGGAGAGGATCGCCGCACAGAACACCCAGCCGGCGCGGCGGAGCGGGCCGTGTCTAGCGCAGCGCTCGCTCGACGTGGCGGCGGTGCGCGCCGTGATCGCGATCGCGATCGGCATCGTGCTCAGCTACGTGATCCACTGGTTCCCGGCGCAGGCCTCCACGCAGGCCAAGAACACCGACCGCCTCTACCACGTGCTGGTGATCGCCTCGATCCCGATCTTCGTGCTCGTCGTGACGCGTGATCCTCTACTCGGTCTGGCAGTTCCGCATGAAGCCCGGCGAGGAGCTCAAGGACGGCCCGCCGATCCACGGCAACACGCGCCTGGAGGTCTTCTGGACGGCGATCCCCACGGTGCTGCTGCTCGGCCTGGTCGGCTACTCGTTCGTGGTGCTGCACGACAACGAGAAGAAGCCGGCGCGCGAGATCCAGATCGGCGTGACCGGCCAGCAGTTCGCCTGGACCTACCAGTACCCGCCGTCGGTGACCGGCGGCGCGCCGCTGAACAGCTACCAGCTGTACGTGCCCGAGGGCGAGTCGGTCGACTTCAACATGCGCAGCCAAGGACGTGATCCACGCCTTCTGGATCCCCGCCTTCCGCCTCCAGGAGGACGTCGTGCCCGGGCATCACGACGCACTGGCGCGCGACGCCGACCGCCTCGGCAGCTACCCGGTCGTCTGCAACCTGCTCTGCGGGCTCGGCCACTCGCTGATGCGCTCGACCGTCCACGTCGTCGCCCGAGGCGCAGTTCAAGGCCTGGATCGCAGAGCCGAGCTCGGCGCCGGGCTCGGCGAGTCACCGGCGGAGGAGCCAGCAAGCCGGCGGGGCTACGGGATAATGTGGCGCCGACGTCGATGAGCTGTCACGAGGGCAACAAGCTGATGGCGGCCAGGTTCCGCGCCCCGGGCTTCTACCGCGCCGGGCTGATGATGGTCGGCGGCGGTCGCTGCTTCGCGGCCGCGCTCACGTGGATCGTGCGCATGTCCACGGGGCACACCACCTTCCACCACTTCCTCTCCGCCGACGCGATCCTGACGGTCTCGCTGATCGCCGTGCCGCTCGCCTTCCTGGTCGGCATCGGCGGCTTCGACTACTGGTTCTACTGGGCAGCCGGCCGCAAGACGCGCCCCGAGGACCACTCGGGCCACGGCGCCTACGCGCTGGAAGGACTACTTCCGGATCAACACCGACCACAAGGTGATCGGCATCCAGTACCTCGGTCAACTCGTTCTTCTTCCTGCTCGTCGGCGGCCTGCTGGCGATGCTGATGCGCGCCCAGCTGGCGCAGCCCGGCTCGCACTTCGTCGACGCGAACACCTTCAACGGGCTGTTCTCGGTGCACGCCTCGCTGCTGATCTTCCTGTTCATCATCCCCGTCTTCGCGGGCTTCGGGAACTTCGTGATCCCGCTGATGATCGGCGCGCCGGACATGGCCTTCCCGCGCCTGAACGCGCTCTCGTTCTGGCTCCTGCCGGTCGCGGGGCTGATGATGCTCGGCAGCTTCTTCGCTCCCGGCGGCGCCTTCGCCGACGGCTGGACCGCGTACGCGCCGCTGTCGGTCAACGCGCCGATCGGGCAGACGTTCTTCTCGATCGGCGTGCAGTTCGCGGGCGCCTCCTCGATCATGACCGCGCTGAACTTCCTGGTCACGATCATCACGATGCGCGCGCCGGGGATGAGCTTCTTCCGCATGCCGCTGCTCGTGTGGGCGAACTTCGCGACCTCGCTGCTGGTCGTGATCGCAACGCCGTTCATCGCCGCCTCGCAGTTCTTCGTGCTGCTCGACCGCGCGCTCGGCTTCAACTTCTTCAACGCCGCCAAGGGCGGCGACGTGCTGATGTACCAGCACGTCTTCTGGTTCTACTCGCACCCGGCGGTCTACATCATGATCCTGCCGGGCTTCGGGATCATCAGCGAAGTGATCGCGGTGAAGGCGCGCAAGCCGATCTTCGGCTACCGCATGATGGCCTTCTCGCTGCTCGCGATCGTCGGCCTCGGCTTCACGGTGTGGGCGCACCACATGTTCACCTCGGGCATGGCCGACTGGATCCGCATCCCGATGGCGATCACGACCGCGATCATCGCGGTGCCGACGGGCATCAAGGTCTTCTCCTGGCTGGCGACGCTGTGGCGCGGGGTGCTGCACCTCGACACCCCGATGCTGTTCGCGCTCGGCTTCATCACGACGTTCACGCTCGGCGGAATCAGCGGGATCATGCTCGCGATGGTGCCCTTCGACATCCACGTGAGCGCCACCTACTTCATCGTCGCGCACATCCACTACGTGCTGTTCGGCGGCTCGCTGATGACGATCTTCGCGGGCGTCTACTACTGGTTCCCGAAGATGACCGGGCGGATGTACGACGAGCGCCTCGGCAAGTGGCACTTCTGGACCACGTTCGTGTTCGTCAACCTCACGTTCGGCCCGATGCACATCCTCGGCCTGCAGGGGATGCCGCGCCGGGTCTCGACCTACGCGAGCCAGTTCGCCGACCTGAACCTGTTCATCTCGATCGCGAGCTTCGGGCTCGGCCTGAGCACGCTGCTGTTCGTCTACAACATCGTCACCAGCTGGCGCGGCGGCCCGCGGGCCAGTGCGAACCCCTGGCGCGCACTGACCCTCGAGTGGCAGGTCTCCTCGCCGCCGCCCATCTTCAACTTCGACCGCGTGCCGACCGTCGTGGGCGGCCCCTACGAGTACGGCGTCCCCGGAGCGGTGCACGGCATCTTCGCGCCGGCACCCACGCCGACGGTCGCCGGGAGCAGGCAGCGGGCGTCGCAGCCAATGCCCAGGAGCCGACGATGAGGGAAGTTCTCGTCGTCGCCAACCGCACGCTCGGTGGCGCCAAGCTGCTCGAGGCGGTGCGCTCGCGCGCGAGCCGCCGGCGATGTGCGCTTCCGCCTCGTCGTGCCCCAGAGCAAGCCCTCCGCGGCCTCGTGATCTACGACGAGGCCGTACGCGAATCGGCGCAGGTGCGTGTCGACCTCGCGCTCTCGGCGATCGTCGCTACGAGGGCATCGAGGCGCACCGGCGAAGTCGGCGACAGCGATCCCGTTCTGGCGACGATGGACGCCGTCGCCACACGTCGGCCCGATGAGATCATCATCTCCACCCACCCCGCAATGCATTCCGGCTGGCTGCGCCGCGACCTGATCGAGCGCATCCACAACGCCTCGGGTCTGCCCGTCGAGCACATCGTCGTGGACCTCGAGCATGAAGGCCGCCCTTCGCGTGACGCTCGTGCTCGCCAACAAGACCTCGAGCGGCGAGGAGCTGATCGAGCACCTCAGCGAGATGGCGGCCAGCGGCGGCCCGCATCTGTTCATCGCGGTCGTACCCCAAGCAGACGGCAGCGGCAACGCCCCGCGCGAGGCGCGCGCGCGGCTGGCGAGGATGCTCGACCGCCTCAGCGAGGCCGGCCTGCTGAGCTCGGGCATGATCGGCGATCCCGACCCCTACACGGCCGCGATCAACGCGCTCGAGCTCTTCAGGGTCGATGACGTCGTGATCTCGACCCTCCCGGGCGAGCGCTCGGGCTGGCTGCGCTCGAACCTGATCGAGCGCGTCCGTGGAGCCACCTCGGCACGCGTCGAGCACGTGGTCGTCGACACACGCCTTCCCCAGCACGGCCTCGGCGGCATAGGAGCACACGATGGAGGCAGCCAGCATCCCCCACCCCGCCGCGCACGGCGAACACACCCATGCGGCGCAGGTGAGCACCACGGCCCGCCACCGGCCAACCGCAGCTCACGGGTCGAGCCAGCAGCTGCTCGGCATGCTGCTTTTCATCATCTCGGAGATCATGGTCTTCGGGGCCTTCTTCACGGCCTACTTCTTCATCCGCATCGCCAACGGCGACCCCTGGCCCGCCCACGGCACGACGCTGCCGGTCGGCGTAGCCGGCGATCAACACTGCGATCCTCGTCTCCTCCTCATTCACGATCCACTGGGCCGAGCAGGCGATCAAGAAAGGCAACCATTTCGGCCTGAAGGCGGGAATGCTCACCACCTTCCTGCTGGGCTGTTCCTTCCTCTTCATCCAGATCAACGAGTACGCCAACATCGGCTTCGCCCCCCAGGATGCGGCGCAGCAGACGATCTTCTACTCGCTCACGGGCCTGCACGGTGCGCACGTCTTCATCGGGCTATTGCTGCTGCTGTTCGTGACGATCCGCGCCTTCCGCGGCCACTACTCCCCCGAGGAGCACCGCGGCGTCGAGGTGCCTGGGATCTACTGGCACTTCGTCGACGTCATGTGGCTGGTCGTCTACACCACCGTCTACATCCTCTAATAGCCGTGGACGTGGCGCGGGGATGGCTTGCTCCGCTTGATCCACGACCGTCGGCTGGCCCATGCTGAACCCATTGCGCTCCGAGGCGGAGGCCTTTCGCTTCCTGCTCTATGCGCTTGCCGTGATCGTCACGATCATCGTGCTGATCGTGGTGCTGCGCGCCGTGCTCTGAGTTGCGGGCAGCGGCAAGCGAGCTTTGCAGGCGGGTGACCGAGGACACAGCCTCGCGCCGCGCCCACGGCGCTCATATGACTACTTGACGGTCAGCACGCCGTACATACCAGCGGCGCGGTGGCCTGGCGCCTCACAGAAGAACGTGTAGGTGCCTGGCGTCAATTTGACCGTCACGGAGGCGGTGGTCTTGGTCGTGAAGGCGCTGGCGCCGAGCTTGGTGCCACCGCCAGTTGCACCGTGTTCGCCCGATTCGATCGCGATGTTGTGCGAGACGCCTGAGGTGTTGGGCATTTCGATCACGACCGGCCCGGGTTTCGCCGAAGCCTTGTTGCTCACGTAGGCGAGCTGGCCGCTCGGGCTAGCTGCGATCGAGAGCTTGCCGCCCTTCTCGACCGCGGGCTTGCCCGCGCCGGGAGCTTCGACGGCGGTGGCGAGCAGTCCTGGGTCTTTACCGGAGCGGTCGACGACCTTGGCGATGTAAGCCGCCACGTCCTGGACCGTGGAGCCCGTGACGAGGTCTTTGGGCATCGCCCCTTCAGGGTTGGGCAGGCGGATCTGACCTTCGACGACGCCCCGGACCGAATCGCGCTCGAGCCCTTCAGCAAGGCTCGCCCGAAATGCTTCATCAAGGTTCGGCCCAACGATGCCTTTGGTGTTGGCCCGCGCCAGCGTGTGGCAGGAGCCACACTTGGCGACGAACGCCTTCTTGCCGGTAATCAGGTTGGCGTTGTCGGCCCCCTTGACTGAGCATCCGGCCGTGCTCAAGGCCGCGGCCACCAGTGCTCCGCCGATCGCGGTGCGTGTAGCCCAGCGACGCGGCCGAGGGTGTGGGACGATGTTCGCGGAGCTGAAGCTCATAAGCGGGCGGAACACTATCCGAACGGGCGGGTGCCTCGACGGCCCGTCAGGACTTGCTGCACGCCTTCTCACGGCTCTTGCAGCTCGTCCAATTCACCGCGCGCCGCCGCGATCACGCCACGTGCGACGCGATCCCACGACCAGCGCTCCCCGACGGTGCGGATCAGGCCCTCGCGTGCCTCGCGGCGAAGCTCAGGCTCGAGCTGCAGCCAGTCGCCGACACAGCCCGCGATCGCCGCCACCGAGCCATCGTCGACCGTGAAGGAGAGCGAGGCCGCGGCGGACGGGGGCAGAGCCTCGGCCAGTACCTCGCTGACCTCCGCGAGACCAGAGTGAGCCGCGCTGACCGGCAGCGCACCGCAGGCCGCCGCCTCGGCGGCCACCATCCCGAAGGCCTCGGGAAAGGTGCTCGGCATCACGAGCGCCTGGCAAGCAGGCAGCAGCTCGGCAAGCTCCTCGTGCTCGAGGCGTCCTGTGAAGAGGATCCGCTCGTGCAGGTCCGCAGCTGCGGCAAGGTAGGCCTCCTGCCGCGCGCTGGCCTCGATCGTGTCGAGAAAGGCCAGAAGGTGCCTGAGCGGGTGCGCAGGCGCATCTGCAACCTCGAGCGAGCGGCCTGCGAGCGCAACCGCACGGGCCGCAGCCAGGTCGCCAACAGCCAGGGCCGAGCACAGTCGCTCAAGGCCGTCGAGGTAGGCGCCAAAGCCGACGATCACAAGCCGTGCGCGCGGGACCCGCTCGAGCACAAGCGGCCAGGCGGCAATCAGCAGATCGACGCCCTTGCTGACGATCAGCTTGCCGACGTAGGCCACGAGCAAATCGCGCTCGAGGTCGAGCTGCTCAAGCGCCGCCGCGGCCACCAGCCCATCGCGCGAGAAGGCACTCGGGGCCTGCACCTCGCCCGCTGCGGCGTCCCCAGCCACGCGCAGCTCGCTCACTAGCGCCCGCACACCCGCCGCTGCCTGCTCGGGCTCACGCGGCGCGAAACGCTTCACGTCGACCCCGGGCGGGCCCAGACGGGTGCGCGCTGGGAGTTCGGAGTCAGCCAGTACCTCCCACAGGCTCGCTGCGGTGTGGCGGGAGCCCACAAGCACGCCCGCCGCGCCCGCAAGACCCTCACGCGCCGCCTCCAGGAAACGCTCTGGTTCTGGCCTGACGGTGTATTCGAGCGCGCTGCCATGGATCTTGACCGCATAGGGCACCCGTCCGCGCAGCGCACGGGCAAGGATCAGCGGACCCATCACCAGGTGGTTGGCGAGCGCTAGCTCAGGGCGCGCGAGCTCGAGCAGCTCCTCGACAGCGCTCACGTTGGCCTGCACGTAGCGCGCGATCTCTGCGTCGCTGCAGGTCGCGAAGGTGCGCGCCTCAATGCCCTCGTAGCGATCGGCGACGTAGACGGGTAGCAGCCCACCGATCTCCGGTCGATAGACCACACAGCGCCCCGTCGAGCCCTCGGGTGCCGAACTATCACGCAGCTCGCGAACCTGCAGGGCGCCCTCTTCCCAATCGCCAACAGCATCCACGAAGGGCAGCTCATCCGCATGGCGGTCCTGGCTCAGCAGATGAACCTCATGGCCGAGCCCGACCATCGCCTCGGCCAGACGGGCGTTATAGACGTTCGAGCCGGTTCCTGCGAGCAGGTATCCGTGGAAGATCAGAAGACGCACGCGCGCCCCACCCTACTCAGGCGATCTGCCGCCCTCCGGCTTCGCTAGAGTCCCGCCTGTGAGCTCTAAACAGCGTTATCGCCTGCGCAACCCGGCCAGCGGGCGCGAGATCGTGATCGAGGCCGAGCCGGACGAGATCTACCTGGACCGCGAATCCGATCAGCCCCTGGAAGTCGTCGGCAAGGTGTTGCCCTTGGCGCCTTCTGGCTCGAGGCTGCCCTGGGCGGTCGAGAACCTGCGCTTTTGCCCCTGGTGCGATCAGCTCGCACAGAAGGATCTCAACGACTGCCCCACCTGCGGGCGGCGCATGGGGCCGCTTTGAGGCTGCGCCTCGCGGTAGTGGCATGCCTGGCGCTGCTCGGCCTGAGCCTCGGCGCCTGCGGCAGCAGCACCGTCTCCGATGCGGTGCCGAAGAGCACCCCCAACATCACGCCGCCTGCCGACACCAGCGCTGAAAAGGCGGCCGTGCAGACGACCTCAACCTCGACCACGGCCAAAAAAACCAGCTCGACGACTAGCGAATCCTCCTCCGGTGAAGGCTCAAGCGAATCTGAAGAATCCTCCGGTAGCGAAAGCTCCAAAGAAACGACCCCTTCCGGCGGCGCTTCAGCCGAAGAAGAAAAAAAACCGAGCGAAACAAGCTCCAGAGAAGGCACCAGCGAATCGGGCTCCTCAAGCCCGACAGGCGGCGCCAGCGCGCCCTAGCCTAGGGCTCTTCGCTGGGCAAGCAAGGCAAGGACGCAGGGAGCGTGGCGTGCTGGCCGAAACGGGGATGCGAGCGGAGCGAGTGTCTCCCGGCTTCGGTACGCGAGCGAGTGAGGACGCAGCATTGCGCCGGCCAGCGAAGTCCTAGGGCGTTGAGATGAGGGTTGCGCTGTAGGTCAGGCGCGCAGTCTGGTAGAGGCAGAAGTACTGCACGCTGCTGCCGACCGAGGTGTGATCGGTCTGGGCGCTTGTGCTCGTGCACTGCTTCTTCGGACGACTGGCGCGCCAGGAGGTGTCATTGCCGAAGCCCAGCGAGAGCGCCGGAGCCCAGGAGGGCACGGTCAGCGCAATCACATCGCCCTTCTTGACTGGGATCGTCGCTTCCAGCGGGAACTGCGCGGTCTTGCCGAAGTAGGGCTGGAGTTTGACCAGTGGGCTCTGGGCGATCAGCTTGTAGGTCAAGTTGGGGCTCTTCTGGGCGCGTAGAACCGCGATGCCGGCTTCGGCCGGGCCGCCCTCGTTGGCGTTGAAGAACTTGATCTGCGTCGCGTTCGGCTTGCCGAGCGTGATCGTCCAGGCAACGACCGTGCCCGTCTTGGTTGCACTCAGCGGGTTGCGCACCTTGCCGACCTTGACCTGGAAGCCCGTCGTGCGGCTGACGGCGAGGCAGGGGCTTGTCGGGCAGCTCGGCACCGTGACCGGGTTCGTGACACCAATCACGCCGATTTCGCTGAGCGTCGCCGGCGCGGCCGCAGGCACGAGTAGCGCAAGCAGGAAGCTGGCTAGGACTGCGATTTGTATGCGTCTCATCTGAGTCATTCAACACGCCCCCAGCCTGGATGTAGCGGTTGGTCTATTTCGCTACCGCGCAGCAAGTTCCTGCGCCGCGGCAGCGATCTCCTGCGAATCGCCCGCGCTTGGCACCCACGGCAGTCGCAGGGGATCGCCCTCGTAGCGTGGGATCACATGCACATGGAAGTGGAAGACCGTCTGCCAGGCGGCTGCGCCGCAGGAATTGAGCAGGTTGACCCCGTCGGCCCCCAAGCGCTCGCGCATGCGCCCAGCCAGGCGTTGGGCAGCCCGCGCGACCCCCTCCAAATCCTCCGGCGCGACGCTCAGCAGATCGACCGCGTGAGCGCGTGGAATCACGAGCGCGTGACCGCGCGTGGCGGGAGCGATGTCCATGAAGGCGATCGTGCGCTCGTCTTCATCGACGATCTTGGCGGGTAGCTCGCCGGCGATGATCTTGCAGAAGATGCAATCGGGGTCGGCCATGCGTGCAGCCTAGAGGGTCGCGGCGAGAGCGCGCGCGTGGGCCAGTGCCTGCTCGCGCGTGCTGAGCTCACCCGCGTACTGCGCCGCGGCGAGATCCTCGAGCAGACGCCCAACCTGGGGCCCGGTAGCGATCCCCAGCTCACGCGCTAGCTCATCACCGCGCAGCAGCGGCTGATCAGGGGCCTTTGCGCGCCACTCAAGCGCATCGGCAAGCATCCCACGGGCCACCTGGAGGTGCGCTTCGATCGACTCCTGAGCACGGTCGCCGCGCGTCGCCAGGCGATCGGCGATCGAGAGCAGCGTCACGTCGACCTCGACCGGGGCGCAGGTGTGTAGGTAGGCGAACACCGTGCGCCGCGCGAGTGGCTGGGGCTCGTGCACGAGGAAGCCGAGGCGTAGATGGTGACGCACGAGCGCCGCCACATGCCCGCGCAAGCGCTCACTGGCACGCAGGCGTGTGAGCACTGCGCGGGCGAGCTCGGCACCACGGACGTCATGCCCGATGAAGCTCACGCGAGCTCCGGGATGCAGCTCGCGCGTCAGCGGCTTTGCGGCGTCATGCAGCAGCGCCCCCCAACGCAGCGCCTCGCCGCGGCTCATTTCATCCGCCAGCGGCTCATTCAGCAGCACTGCAACCGCCTGGCTGTGAGGCGCGATCGCGCCCGTCAACTCGCCATCAAGCTCGACTCCCCCCTTTCGGGTCAACTCGATCGTGCGCTCCAGAACCTCAAGTGTGTGCCCGTGGACATCCAGATGGTGAAAGCGGTTCTGCTCGATTCCGCGCATCGCCTCGAGCTCGGGAAGCACGACCGCCCCAGCCCCGACCGCGCTCAGCATCTCAAGGCCGCGTCGCGCCGCCTCAGCGGCGATGATCCGCCGCAGCTCACCAAAGATCCGCTCGGCCGAGACACCGCTCAGCGCATCCACCGAACGAGCGGCGGCGCGCTGAGTCTCGGGCTCGACCTCGAAGCCCAGCTCGACCGCCACGCGAACCATCCTCAGCACCCGCAGAGGGTCATCCACGAAGGCGTCCGGCCCCGCCATGCGCAGGCGCTCTGCACTTAGATCGGCGAGCCCGCCGAGCGGGTCGATCGGCTCGCCCCCGGTCAGCGGTTCGGCGATCGCGTTGACCGTGAAGTCACGCAACGCGAGATCCTCTGTGAGGCTCTCCCCGCGCATCGGCTCGACGTCGACCTGCCAGGTGCGGTCGCGAGCCACAACACGCCAGGAACCGAACTCCTCCGAGAGCGCAAAGCAAGCGGCGCGACCGCCGGCACGCGCCACCGCTCGCGCCCCCTCGGCGGGATCCCCGTCGAGCACGATGTCGAGGTCTGCGGTCTCGCGTCCGAGCAGACGGTCACGCACGACCCCGCCTACGAACCAGGCGTTAGCTCCCGCGAGGGCTCCGCGCGCGGCCTCGATGCCCACGTTCATGCGAGCGGCGCACCGTCGCGGTGGTAGATGCGTGCAACGCGCGGAGTCAGCGCGCAGGTGATCTCGTAGTTGATCGTCTCCAGGCGACGCGCCACCTCCTCGGCGGTAATACGCTCGCTGCCCTGGATCCCGAGCAGGATCGCGCGCTCGCCGCGCAGGCGCTCAGGCTCTCCCTCGCTGCCGAGGTCGACCGTGATGCTGTCCATGCTGACCGTTCCCACGAGCGGGCGCCGGTGCCCGCCGATCAACACATCGGCGTTGTTTGAGAGCCCCCGTCGCCAGCCATCGCCGTAACCGATCGGGATCACCCCGATGCAGGTGGGCTGATCAGCTACAAACTGGCGTCCATAGCCAGCGCTCTCGCCCACCTCACAGCGCTTGACCTCCGCGACATAGGAGCTCAGCTCAAGCGCCGGCTCCAGACCGCGCGCGGCCGGATCGCGGCCGAAGGGGTCCATGCCGTAGATCGCGATCCCGCAGCGCACCATGTCGAACTGGGCCTCGGGCTCACGCAGCATCGCCGCGCTGTTGGCGGCGTGCACGATTAGCCCCGGTTGCTCCCGCTTAAGCGCCTGCGCCCAGGTCGTGAAGGCACTGAGCTGGCGTGCGAAGAAGCCTCCATCACCGAGATCATCAGCGGTGGCGAAGTGAGTCATCACACCGGCCAACTCGAGGCCGGGCAGCTCCCGCGCAAGAGCCGCGACGCGCGTGGCCTGCACGGGGTCGCGCGTGCCCAAACGTCCCATCCCCGAGTCGAACTTGACGTGTACGCGCCCGCCACCCAGCGCCGCGACACGCTGCAGATAATCCTCGCTCCAGACGACCACGTCGCCGCCGGCCGCAAGTGCTTCCTGTAGCTCGCTCTCACAGAGCGTGCCCATCACCAGGATGCGCACCCCGTGCAGACCCGCTGCACGTAGCTCGCGCAGCTCGAGCGCACTGGCAACCGCGAGCCAGCCTGCCCCTCCCGCAAGCGCTGCCCGTGCGCTCTGCACCGCGCCGTGACCGTATCCGTCGGCCTTGACGACCGCGCAGAGCGATGCGCCACCACGCAGCTCGGCACGCAGACGCGCGCAGTTGCGTGTGATCGCCGCCACGTTGACTCGCGCCTGCGCGCGACGCGAGACCGCGCCCTGTTCAGGCGACGCGCTCGCCAGCGAATCAGCCACGTCCAGCTCCCGCGTCGTCGGAGGCCCGGTCGACTGCTGATGCACGCGCGCCCGGCAGCGCCTCGACCACATCGGAGGCAATCACGCCCTCGGCCGCACCGACCCGACGTGCGGCCCCACGACCAGCCTCAGCGTGCAGCCAGACTCCAGCCGCGGACGCCGTGAAGGGCTCTGTGCCTGCGGCCAGCAGGGCCGCGATCACGCCCGCCAGGACATCGCCCGTTCCTGCGGTCGCAAGCGCTGGGCTCGCGCCCCTACTGACGGCGACCCTCCCGCCGGGATCGGCGACCAGCGTGTCGTCTCCCTTGAGGACCACGATTGCTCTGGCGAGACGTGCCGCCGCGCGGACGTGATGCAGGCGATCGCGGGCGATCTCCTCGCTGTCGAGCTCGAGTAGCCGCGCGAGCTCACCACCGTGTGGCGTAAGGACGCTCGGCGCGGTGCGGCTCGCCAGCTCCACAAGCCGGCCGGCGTGCGCGTTGAGTCCGTCCGCGTCGAGCACGAGCGGTATCAGCGCCTGACGTGCGAGCCCGCGGGCGAACTCTTCAGCAGCCGATGTGCGTCCGAGACCCGGGCCAAGCACGAGGGCACCCGCACGACCACCGCCCTCGAGCACCTCCTCGATACCCTCAACGCTGAGCGCACCCTCCTCTTCGGGCAGCGCCCGCGTCATCAGCTCGGGCGTGCCGCCCGAGGCCAGGATCGGCTGCAGCGAGGCGGGGATGAAAGCCGTCACGTAGCCCGCACCGGCACGCATGCTCGCCCGCGCGGCCATCGCTGGAGCACCGCTGAGCCCGCGCGAGCCCCCCACCACGAGCACGTGACCGGAGCTGAACTTCGTGCCCGCCGCCTCGCGCCGGGGCAGCAGGCGCATCACCGAGGACTCGAGCAGGCCGATCGAGGCCGCCATCGGCGCGCCGCGAGGGATACCGATGTCGACCACCTCGACCTCGCCCGCATGGGCCTTGCCCGGACGGATCCATAGACCGGGCTTGGGCGCATGGAAGCTCACCGTGCAAGTTGCCCGCACCGCAAGGCCGCGTACAGCGCCAGTTGAGGCATCAACCCCGCTCGGCACGTCGACGCTCACGACGAGCCCCGCGCAGCCGCAGATCGCTTCGATCGCCTCAGCGACAACACCGTGCGGCTCGCCACTGAAGCCCGTGCCGAGCAGCGCATCCACAATCAAACCCCCGCCAAGTCCCCCCACAGGATCAGACGAGTCGTCCACCGCGGACGACCAAGTTGTGCCATCGAGGCGCAGGGGAGCCTCACCGGGCAGGCGCTCGAGGTTCACCGCAGCGTCTCCCTTCAGCTCCGCCGGCGGGGCCACGCAGACGACCATGACGCTGCGTCCCGCATCGCGCAGCAGCCGTGCGACCACGAGCCCGTCGCCGCCGTTGTTGCCCTTCCCGCACACCACGCTCACGGGCCCGTCGGGGGCGAGTCGCTCGACGGCCCGCACAACGCCCGCGCCGGCACGCTCCATCAGCTCGAGTCCAGAGACTCCCTGCTCCTCGATCGCCCAGCGATCGACACCGCGCATCGTCTCGGCATCAGGCAACCGCGTCAGCCAGTCGGGCAGTGGTTCCACGAGCGCGATGCTAGATGGTCCCCGTGTCGCGGTGTGTGGCCGGCGCGTCACCGCGAACCGCCGACGCCGTGGCGTTTCTACTCGACCGTCACCGTCTTGGCGAGGTTACGCGGCTGATCCACGTTCAGCCCGCGCAGGCGGGCGATCTCATAGGCGAGCAGCTGCAGCGGGATCACGGCAAGCATCGGCTGCAGCATCCAGTCGATCGCCGGCAGCGTGATCAGGGCATCGGCCTGCTCGCCGATGCGCTCATTGCCTACGGTCGCGATCGCGATCACGCGGGCACCGCGCGCGCGCACCTCCTGCATGTTCGAGGCCACCTTCTCCAGTACCGGCGAGTCTGTCGCCACGCACACCACCGGGGTCGAATCGTCGAGCAGCGCGATCGGGCCATGCTTCATCTCGCCGGCGGCGTAGGCGTCGGTGGCGATGTAGGAGATCTCCTTCAGCTTCAGCGCCCCCTCGAGCGCCACCGGCAGGCCGACGTGGCGTCCGATGTAGAGGAAGAACTCGCTCTGCCAGTAGGCCTCCGCCACTGGGCCGACCTGCGCCTCCATCTTCCCCAGCACCTCGTCGATGCAGTGCGGTAGGCGCTTGACCTCGCCGACCAGCTCCGCCAAGCGCTGCGGCTCAAGCTCGCCACGCAGCTCAGCCAGGCGCAGGCCGAGCAGATACATGACCGCGACCTGACAGAGGAAGGTCTTCGTCGCAGCCACCCCAATCTCAAGTCCCGCGCGGGTGAAGAGCACGCCATCGCAGTCGCGCGTGGCCTGTGAGCCCATCACGTTTGTGACGGCCAGCACTCGCGCGCCGCGCTCGCGCGCGAGGCGCATCGCCGCAAGCGTGTCGGCGGTCTCCCCGGACTGGGTGATTCCCAATACGAGGTCGCCTGGCCCCACGACGGGGTTGCGGTAGCGGTACTCCGAGGCGATGTCCATTTCGACGGGCACGCGCGCCCACTCTTCGATCGCGTAGCGCCCGATCAGACCGGCGTGGTAGGAGGTGCCGCAGGCGACGATCACGATTCGCTTGACGTCCTCGAGGATCGCCTCATCGAGGGCGTCCTCCTCCTGCAGATCGACCCCGTTGCCGCGGGCCGTGCGGTCGGAGATCGCGTCGGCGACGGCGTCGGCCTGTTCGTTGATCTCCTTCAACATGAACGTCTCAAAGCCGCCCTTCTCGGCAGTTTCCTCATCCCAGTCGACCGTCTGCTCCCCCCGCTCGACGAGTGCGCCCGCGGCGGTCGTGATCGTGATTCCCTGCGGACGCAGCACGACTACCTCGCCGTTCTCCACGTACTGCACGCGGCGAGTCTCGGCCAGGAAGGCGGGGACCGCTGAGGCGATGAACTGCTCGCCCTCGCCACAGCCCACGACGAGCGGACACTCCTTGCGCGCACCGACCAGCACCTCGGGCTCGTCGAGGCTCATCGCCACAAAGGCGTAGTGGCCCTCGAGCTCGGCGTAGGCGGCGCGCACGGCCTCGGCGAGATCGCCCGCGTAGTGCTCGGCAATCAGGTGCGCGATCACCTCGGCGTCGGTCTCCGAGGTGAAGACGCTGCCCTGCGCGAGCAGCCGCTCCTTCAGTGCCATGTAGTTCTCGACGATCCCGTTGACCACGACGTGCACGCGGTCACCGCTGTCGTAGTGCGGGTGCGCGTTCTCCTCGCTGACGCGCCCGTGGGTCGCCCAGCGCGTGTGCCCGATACCGGTCGTCGCCGGGCGCTCGGCGAGTGCGACCGAGCCACCGGCGGCCGCGCGGGTTTCGGGGTCGAGCTTGGCTTCCAATGCACTGAGGTTGCCGACGGCCCGCACCGCGTCGATGTGGCCGTCAGCGATGACCGAGATCCCAGCCGAGTCATAGCCGCGGTACTCGAGCTTTGAAAGACCGGCGAGCAGGAGCTCCTGGACAGGGCGTCTGCCCACGTAGCCAACGATGCCGCACATGCGCTCGAAGATACCAGCGGCCCTCGCCGGCACCCGAGGACGGGAGCGCTAGCTCAGTTCGCGTTCAACCAGTGCGACGAGCCGCCCGCAGACCTCCTGGGCCTCATCCTCGGTGGGCGCCTCGACCATCACACGCACGAGCGGCTCAGTGCCACTGGGGCGTACAAGCACACGACCGCGCCCGGCGAGCTCCTGCTCGGCGGCACTGATCGCCGCGCTCACCTCCTGTGCCTGATTGAGTCCTGTGCGATCGCGCACACGCACGTTCACGAGCCGCTGCGGCAGCTTGCTCATCGCGTGGCGCTCGCTCAGGTCCGTGCCCGCTAGCGCCTCCATCGTCAGCAAGGCACTGGCGATACCGTCGCCCGTGCGGTTGAAGCCCATGTCGATGATGTGCCCCGACTGCTCGCCGCCGAGCGTCCAGCCCCTTGCGCGCAGCTCCTCGAGCACGTAGCGGTCGCCGACCTGGGTGATCGCGACCTCCACGCCCTCGCGCTCCATCGCGGCGTGGAAGCCGTAGTTAGTCATCACCGTGACTGCGACACCGTTGCCGCTGAGGCGTCCGCTGTCGCGAAGGTGCAGCGTGGCTAGCGCCATCAGCTCATCGCCGTCGACGACCTCCCCCTTACGGTCGACCGCGAGCATGCGATCGCCATCGCCGTCGAAGGCAAAGCCGATCGCGTGCCCCTCCCCCACGACCCGCTCGACGAGCCCTTGGATGTGGGTCGAGCCACAGCCCGCGTTGATGTTCCGGCCGTCAGGCGCCTCTGCGATGACCGTCACCTCAGCACCCAGACGCCTGAAGATCTCCGGCGCCACCTGGTAGGTCGCACCGTTGGCGCAATCGAGCAGCACGCGGATGCCGGAGAGATCGAGATCCGCGAAGCGCACATGCAACTCGCGTAGGTAGTCCTCCGGAGCGCCGCGCAACTCGCGAATGCGTCCGATCGGTGATCCTTCGTTGCTCGTCGCATCGCTCACTTCGAGCGCTCGCTCGATTGCCAGCTCGGTCTCGTCGGAGAGCTTGTAGCCGTCGCCCGCGAAGAACTTGATTCCATTGTCCTGGTAGGGGTTGTGTGAGGCCGATAGGACGACTGCCAGGTCGAAGCCATAGCGCCCAATCAAGAGTGGCGCGGCCGGCGTCGGCAGGACACCACCGAGCAGCGCATCGCCGCCCGCAGCGCTGACACCCGCGGCAAGAGCTGCCTGCAACATCTCGCCGGACTCGCGCGTGTCGCGGACGATCAGGACCTGGGGGCGCTCCGCACCGGTCTGGCGGGTCGCGGCGCTTCCGAGCGCGAGCGCGAGCTCAGCCGTGAGGAACTCCCCGGCTTTGCCGCGAACGCCGTCCGTCCCGAACAGGTGGCGGGTTGCGGGCTTCGTCAAGATCTCGCCTGACGAACCGTTGCTCTCGCCGCTTACGGCGCCTCCTAACGCTTCGAGAACTGCGGCTTCTTACGGGCCTTCTTCAGCCCGGCCTTCTTGCGCTCCTTGGCGCGCGAGTCACGCGTCAAGAAGCCCCTGCGCTTGAGCTCGCCACGAAGGTTCGGGTCGGCCTCGAGTAGCGCTCGTGAGACACCGTGGCGCAGCGCCCCGGCCTGTGCCGAGATGCCACCGCCGTGCAGGCGGGCGACTACGTCCATGCGGTCCTGGAAGCCGACCGTCTCAAGCGGCTGGCGGATGTTGCGCTGCAGCGTGTGGCGCGGGAAGTGCTGCTCAAGCGTGCGGCCGTTGACGAGATAGGTGCCTGTACCGGGTCGCAGCGTGACGCGTGCGATCGCGGTCTTGCGCTTGCCCGTGGCGCGGTAGCGCGCTCCCGAGGCGAGGTCGATCGCCGCTGTGGAGATCGGCTCGGCCAGCGCCGTGTCCTGCTCTTCCGCTGCCGGCTGTTCCTCGGGCTCGATGTCCTCATCGAGCGCATAAGGGTCCACGTCCTCCAAGGCACCCCGACCGAGCGGGTCAGCTCCCTCGGGGACGATGTCGACTTCGAGGTGTGCGCCCGGAACGGCCGGCTTCTCGCGCGGCGCGGGCTCCTCCTCCTCGAGCTCAGCTGCCTCCTGCACAGCCTCGAGCGGCGCGTCCTCGGCCGAGCCGGCGATCTCCATCGCCTCCTCGCTCGGTACCGCGTGACCCTCGCCGGCCGCCTCAACCGTCGCTGGCTCTGGTGCGCTAAGGCCGCCGGGGCTCTCCTGGGCCTCCTGCGCTGCCTCGAGCGCTGCGTCCTCGGCCGAGCCGGCGATCTCCATCGCGTCCTCACTCGGGACGGCGTGCTGGCCGTCGGGCTGCTGCTCAGGGGTCTGCTCGTTCTCCTCGTCGGCCATCAGGCCTCGATCTCCAAAGGTTGCGGTTTCTGGGCGACGTGCGGATGCTCGGGCCCGGCGTAGATCTTGAGCTTCGTGATCTGCTTGCGCGCGAGCCGATTGCGGGGCATCATGCCTTTCACGGCCAGGCGGATGATCTCCTCGGGACGGCGCGCAAGCATCTCCTCAAAGGTGCGCGAGCGCAGCCCTCCCGGGTAGCCCGAGTGGCGGTAGTAGCGCTTGTCCTGGCGCTTGTTGCCGCTCACATGGATCTTTTCGGCGTTGATCACCACGACGAAGTCACCCGTGTCGATGTGCGGCGTGTACTCGGCCTTGCGCTTGCCGCGCAGCACGTCCGCGATCTGCGTCGCCAACCGGCCGAGCGTCTTGCCGTTGGCGTCAACGATCAGCCAATTGCGCTCGCGATCGGTCGGCTTTGCTACGTAGGTCTTTGTCGAGGGAGCCATAACGTGAAAAAGGCCACGCGAGAGCGCGCGGCGCTCCCGGCATCATAGGCGATGTTGGCCGCCTTCGCGGCCTACTCCCACTCAATCGTGCCCGGCGGCTTGCTGGTGATGTCGAGGACGACCCGGTTGACCTCGCGCAGCTCGTTGATCATGCGCGAGGCGATCGTCTCGAGCAGGTCGTAGGGCAGGCGCGCCCAGTCCGCTGTCATCGCGTCGTCGCTCGTGACGGCTCGCACCACGACCACGTAGCCATAGGTGCGCTCATCGCCCTGGACGCCGACCGTGCGCACGTCGGGTAGCACGCAGAAGGACTGCCACAGTTCGCGGTAAAGCCCCGCCTTGCGGATCTCCTCCTGGAGGATGTAGTCCGCCTCGCGCAGCACGTCAAGACGCTCCTTGGTCGCTTCGCCGCCGACAACGCGGATCGCGAGACCCGGCCCGGGGAACGGCTGGCGCCAGACGAGCCGCTCGGGCAAGCCGAGCTCGGCGCCGACCGCGCGGACCTCGTCCTTGAACAGTGCCCGCAAGGGCTCTACGAGGTCAAACTGCAGGTCCTCAGGCAGCCCACCAACGTTGTGGTGAGACTTGATCGTGGCCGCCCCCGTGCCGCCGCCGGACTCGATCACGTCGGAGTAGAGCGTGCCCTGCACGAGGAAGCGCGCGTCCTCACCACCACCGGCGACCGCCAGCTTCGTGGCCTCCTCCTCAAAGACACGGATGAACTCGGCGCCGATCGCCTTACGCTTGGCCTCCGGCTCGGTCACGCCCTTGAGCTTGTCGAGGAAGCGCATCTCCGCGTCGACCGCCACGAGCGGCACCTTGAAGGTGTCACGGAAGGTCTTGACGACCTGTTCGCCCTCTTCCTTACGCATCAGCCCGTGATCGACGAACACGCAGGTCAACTGCTCGCCGACCGCGCGGTGCACGAGCAGCGCGGCCACGGACGAGTCAACGCCGCCGGAGAGACCGCAGATTACATTGCCATCCCCCACCTGCTCGCGGATACGGCGGATCTGTTCCTCGACGATCGACGCCGGCGACCAGGTCTGCTCACAGCCGCATACCTCGGTGAGAAAGCGCGTGAGGATCTCCTGCCCGTAGGGGGTGTGCACTACCTCGGGGTGGAACTGGATCCCGTAGATGCCGCGCGCAGCGTCCTCGACCGCCGCGACCGGTGAGCTGCTCGAGGAGGCAAGCGCCGTGAAGCCCGGCGGCGGCTCATAGACCGTGTCGCGATGCGACATCCAGCAGGTCTGTTCCTTGGGCAGGCCCTGCAGCAGCACGCCGGGCTCAGAGACGAGCAGATCCGAGCGGCCGAACTCGCCCACCTCGGCCTGCTCGACGCGCCCGCCGAGCGAGTGCACGAGCAGCTGCATGCCGTAGCAAATGCCCATCACCGGCACCCCGAGCTCGAGCAAACCGAGCTCGAGTGGGGGTGCTCCCTCGGCGTAGACCGAGGCCGGCCCGCCCGAGAGGATGATTCCGCGCGGTTTGCGCCGGGCGACCTCCTCGAGCCCCACGTGATGCGGGAGTAGCTCGCTGAATACCCCGCAGTCGCGCACGCGCCGCGCGATCAGCTGCGAGTACTGCCCGCCGTAGTCGAGCACGACGATCTCCTGCGTCGCCGCGGGCGCGGGCGTGCCGCTCTGCTGCTCGACCGCCGGCTCGGTGGCCGTGACCCGAGACATCACGGGCGAGGCCGGCAAGGACGCAGGGAGCGTGGCGTGCTTGGCACGCGAGCGACTGAGGACACCGCCGAACGAAGGCCGGGTGGCTCGGCGGGGTCAGTCATTTACGAGAGCGGCTACCTTCCCGTTTGTGGCACCCATGCCCACGCCCTGATCGCGCTGGAGGGCCTTGCCCTCCGTCTGTAGCGCCGGTGCCACGACGACCTCTGCGCGGTTGAACTCAGCAAGGTCCTTGTGACCACAGGTCGCCATCGACGTGCGTAGCCCCCCGAAGAGGTTGAAGGTCCCGTCGTTCTCACGCGCCGGACCGACCAGGATCTCCTCAAGCGTCCCATTCTGGGTTGTCGCCACCCGCGCCCCGCGGGGGAGCGTCGGATGGAAGGTCGCCATGCCCCAGTGATAGCCCCGTCCCGGCGCCTCGTAGGCGCGCGCCAGCGGCGAGCCGATCATCACCGCGTCCGCGCCGAGCGCGATCGCCTTGGAGACGTCGCCCCCGTTGCGCATGCCGCCATCGGCGATCACCTGGGCGTACTCACCCGTCTCGAGCATGTGCGTCGAGCGGGCATGAGCCACATCTGCGATCGCCGTCGCCTGCGGCACGCCGATCCCGAGCACTCCGCGCGTCGTGCAGGCCGCACCCGGTCCGACGCCAACGAGCACGCCGGCTGCGCCGGTGCGCATCAAGTGCAGACCCGTGTGGTAGGAGGCACACCCGCCGACCACGACCGGCACGTCAAGCGAGGGGATGAACTCCTTCAGGTTGAGCGGCTCAGAAACAGTCGAGACGTGTTCGCCGGAGACGACCGTCCCCTGAATCACGAGCACATCCAGGCCCGCCTCGAGCGCGATCTCGTGGTAGTCGAGCACCCGCTGCGGGGTCAGCGACGCGGCCACAACAACCTTCTGTTCCTTGATCTCGCGGATCCGCTGCGCGATCAGCTCGGGCTTGACCGGCTCTGCGTAGATCTCCTGCATCTCGCGCGTCGCAAGCTCCTTCGGCAGCCCCGAGATCCGCTCGAGCTGCTCATCGGCATCCTCGTAGCGGGTGAAGATCCCCTCGAGGTTGAGCACCGCGAGACCACCGAGTCGCCCGATGATTGCGGCCGATTCAGGCGAGACGACCCCATCCATGGCCGAGGCGAGCATCGGCAACTCGAACTGATAGGGACCAAGCTTCCAGGAGATGTCGATGTCGTCAGGGTCGCGCGTGCGTCGCGAAGGAACGATCGCGATGTCGTCGAAGCCATAAGCGCGACGGGCTTTCTTGCCGCGTCCGATTTCAATCTCCATCGTCATATCCTCGCAATCGCCGCGGACGAAAAGACCCCGCACTCGGCGGGGCCAAAGGGGGTGCGGCGGAGCGCCGCAGAGGCCTTGTCTGGGGGTACAGCCAAGCGTTTCTGAGCATAGCAATCGTCACACCCGCCCTAATGGCCTTGGATATGCTCGATCGGTATGAGCGACGGGATGAACAGGCGCTATGAGCCGCACGCGATCGAGGCCCGCCGCCAGGCGGCCTGGAAAGAGCGCGATGCCTTCAGGACGCCCCCGCTGGCCGAGGATCAGCCGCACCTCTATATAAAGCCCTCGGCCCCCTTCACCTCGGGCAACATCCACATCGGCCACGTCCGCAGCTACTCGATCGGCGATGCCTACGCCCGTTTTCGCCGCGCCCGCGGCGAGGGCGTGCTGTTCGCCTTCGGCTTCGACGCCTTCGGGCTGCCCGCAGAGCTCGGCGCGATCGCCGGGGGCGAGTCGCCTAGCGATTGGGTCAACCGCTGCGCCACGCACATGACCGGCCAGCTCGAGCGCCTCGGCTTCTCCTTCGACTGGGAGCGCGCCTTTCTCAGCTCCGACCCGAGCATGTATCGCTGGTCACAGTGGCTCTTCTTGCGGCTGCTCGAGGAGGGCCTGATCTACCGAGGCACCGGCACCGTCGACTGGTGCGACAACTGCGAAACCACGCTCGCCTCGATCCAGGTGGAGCCGGGCGGCACCTGTTGGCGCTGTCACGGCCCAGTCAGGCTGATCGAGTTGCCGCAGTGGTATCTGCGCATCAGCGCCTATCTGGAGGAGAACGACAGCCGCCTGCAGGAGCGCGCCGCAAGCGGCATCTGGGACGAGGTGGCGATTGCCTCCCAAGAGATCGTGCTCGGCCGTCTCGATGGGGTCGAGCTCGAGCTCAGGGCGTCTGAGGGCGATGTCCTGACGGTCTTCACCCCCTATCCCGACGCGCTCGCCGAGGCGCGCTTTGTGCTGATCTCCGCCCGCCATCCCGACGCCGACGCCTGGGCCTCTGAGCCGGGCGTGGCCGAGCAGCTTGCGCAGCTGCGCTCGGGTGGCTGGGAGCGCAACTCGCGCGAGGCCGAGACCGTGCCGATCGTCGATACCGGCCGTGTCCTGCTCGGGCCGAGCGGCGAGCCGCTGCCCGTGCTCGTCTCCCCCGTCGTCGACTCTCGCTTCGGCGTCACCGCCGTGCTCGGCGTTCCGAGCCGCGACCGCACCGACGAGGTGATCGCGGGCAGGCTCGGGATCGAGCTGCCCGAGCGCAGCGACGAGGACATGGAGGCGAGCGCCTCGGGCGCAGCCGCGCCCGACCTCGGCGTCGACACGCGCGCAGCGGTCCGCTACCGCGCCTTCGACTTCACGATCTCGCGCCAGCGCTCCTGGGGAACGCCGATTCCGATCGTCTACTGCGAGAGCCTGCGGCGTCGTGCCCGTGCCGCGCGATCAGCTACCGGTGGTACTGCCCTTGGATATCCGCCCGACGGGCGCCGGCAACCCGCTCGCGGAGCTCGAGGAGTTCGTGCAGACCACCTGTCCCACTTGCGGAGGATCGGCCCGGCGCGAGACGGACACGCTCGACTGCCATTTCGACGCCCTCTGGCTTTGGGTACCTGCCTGTGTGCCGGCCGAGGCGCGCGGGGAGTCTCTCGATGAGATCTTCGCGCTCCCGGATCTGCGCTACTGGCTGCCCTCCGAGCGGGTCGTGGCGGGCTCTGACAGCGGCAACTTCGTCTTCGATCAGCGGATCGTCACGAAGGCGCTGCGCGACATCGGCCCGCTCGCCTTCCTCGAGGACGGTGAGCCCTTCGCGGGCTGTCTCTTCCACGAGATGGTCGTCAGCGACGGGCGCAAGATGAGCAAGCACCTCGGCAACGTCGTCGATCCCGACGAGCTTGTTGCGCGCTATGGCGCCGACACTGTGCGCCTCGCTGTTCTCTACGCTGCCCGCCCACAGCGCTCGCTGAACTGGAGCGACTCGGCCGTGCTGCGCTGTCATCGCTTCCTGACGCAAGTGTGGGAGTTCTCCCAGCGCAAGCTCGCCGAGGCGGGAACCGCGGAGCCGGAGAGAGACACCAGCGAGCACCTCAGGCTGAAACTCTCGCAGTGGTGTGAGAACGCCGTCAAGAAGACGACCGAGGACATGGAGAGCCTCGAGATGCACAGCGCCGTACGCAACGTGATGCGCCTCTTCGACCGCATCAAAGACTTCGAGAAGCGTGTGCTCGCACGCGACAGCGCCCTCAGCCGCGCCAACCACGAGGCTCTACTCGATGCGCTCGCCGTGCTTGCGCAGATGCTCGGGCCACTCGCGCCGCATATGGCCGAGGAGCTGTGGATCTCGCTCGGCCGTGAGGAGCACGGCGCACAGACGCCGTGGCCAGGCGTATCGTTGACGGTGCCCGCATGAGCACACAGACCGCACAAAGCCCCGCAGGGTCAAGCCAGCGGACGCGCTCCTGCGCGACCGGTTTGGCATGCCATCGCTGCAATAAGCACTACGAGCTCGCAGACACGATCTTTGCCTGCCCGGACTGCGGCAAGGGTCTCGACGTCGTGTACGACTACGAGCTCGCTGCGCGCCATTTCCGCGATGTCTCGGGCGCCGAGCGCCCCAACAACATCTGGCACTTCGAGGAGCTCCTGCCGATCGTGGACGCCTCCGCGCAGGCGCGCGTCGGCCAGTTCTCCGGCTACACCCCGCTGATCCGGGCCGACCGGCTGGGCGCCGAGCTCGGCCTCTCAAACCTTTACATCAAGGACGACTCGAGCAACCGCCCGAGCCTCTCCTACAAGGACCGCGTCGTCTCGATGTCGGTCGCACGGCTGCTCGAGCGCGGCAAGAGCGAGATCGGCTGTGTCTCGACCGGCAACGTGGGCACAGCGGTGGCCTCGCTCGCGGCTAAGGCCGGCGTCGACGCCTACGTGTTCTACCCCAACGCCCTCGAGGACATGAAGGCGCGGGCCTGCATGGCGCTCGGCGCGAAGGTCTGCCAGGTTGAGGGCAACTACGACGAAGCCAACCGCCGCTGCCGTGAAGTCGCGGAACGCACGGGCATGGACTTCGCCAACATCACGCTGCGCCCGTTCTATGCGGAGGGTGCGAAGACCGCGGCCTTTGAGATCGTCGAGCAGCTCGACTGGCAGGCACCCGACCACATCCTCACGGCGGCTGCCGGCGGCACGCTCTCCTCGCGCCTACACAAGGGTCTCGGCGAGCTCCATCTGCTGGGCCTCGCAGAGACCGACTCCACGCGCATCCATATCGCCCAGCCGAGCGGCTGCAACCCGATCGCGACCGCGATCGTCGCCGAGGAGGCCGAGGTTCGGCCGGTGACGCCCGAGACCGCGGCGCACTCGCTCGCGATCGGCGCGCCCGGCGACGGCTACCTGGTGATCGACGCCGTGCTCAAACGCGGCGGCACCGGCGGCTTCGCCAGCGACCCGGAGATCTTTGCGGGCATCGACCTGCTCGCGGCGACCGAGGGCCTCTTGACCGAGCCTGCCGGCGGCACCACGATCGCGGTCCTCGAGAAACTCGCCGCCAGCGGCAGGTTCGCTCCAGACGACACGGTCGTCGCGATCATCACCGGCAACGGCTTGAAGACGCTTGACGATCACCCGCCGAAGGCCTGGCCAGCGAAGATCGAGTGCGAGCTCGAGGCGATGCTGAGCGCGCTCGGCGAGTTGCAGGCCGGCGGGACGCTGATCGACAGCGCTCGTCAGCAGCTGCATTCCTAGGGCAGACCGGGCCCGATCGTCTCCGACCGGTAGGCTAGGAACATGGATGAGCGTGACCTTGAGGAGAAGCGCCGCGAGGCCCGCCGCGCCGTCGATGAGGCGGGAGGCGGCGAGTCTGAGGGCTTCGAGCTGGCCGAGCAGGAACTGATTGAGAACACCTCCCACGGGGATGGACACACCCCCGCGCGCATCATGCGCGATGCGGCTGCTGAGACTGAAGCCGACGAGGCTTCCTACGGCGAGGCCGACGCCGAGCACAAGGCCGACTGAAGCGCCCTAGCCTTTGTCGCTGCGGGCGCGTCGGTTGACGTTCCCGTGCCTGGCTTGCGGCGACGGTTTGCGTTCGACCGGCACAGGTAGACCAGAGACGAGATCGTCGATCTTCACGTCGAGCGCGTCGGCGAGGATCACGAGCGTCGTTAGCCGCGGCTCGATGCTCGCCTGCTCGATCCGGCCGATCTCGGTTCGATGCAAACGCGTCGCGTCAGAAAGCCGCTCCTGAGAGAAGCCAGGCTCCTTCTGTTCCCTCAGGCGGCGTACGTTACGTGCGAATCCTTCGAGAAATTTCCCCAGCTCTGCCTTATACGACTCTATTCCGCTCATTGGTTCGTACTCTTTCGGCTGGCAGCTAGCAAGTCGACCGTCGTCTAGCTGTGCGTTGTTTAGCTGTCCGTTGTCTAGCTGTCAGCTAGTGTGCTCGACCTCCCCCTCTATACGAACATATGTTCGCATACTTTCGAGCCGTATGCAACCTCGCTTGCGAACGCCGTGATGCCCAAAAATTGGCTCTGACAATGGTCTGAGCGCTGGACGTCGTTGCACGCTGCACGGCTACGACCCATCGTGGTTAGGCGAGTCATCCAACATGTAGCGTCTGCGCGGTGCGACCATCGGGTGCCACAAGCTTCGTGAACGAGCTTGGGATCGAGTGCCCGGTGGTCCAGGCCGGTATGGCCAGCGGCGTCGCGGGCGGCGAGCTCGCAGGTGCCGTATCCGCCGCCGGCGGCCTGGGGACCGTCGGCATGATGGGCCCGCGAGCTTTTGCGGGCGCCCTGCACGAGGCGCATGGTCGCGCTCCAGGCCGTCCGGTGGCCACAAGCCTGCTTGTGCCGTTCATCAAGCAGGGCCATGTGGATGCCTGCGCCGAGGCGGAGGCATCAGTCGTGGTGCTGCACGGAGGATGCTCGCGCCGATGGATCGCCCGTCTGCGAGAGCGAGGCCTGAAGGTGCTCGTCACGGTCGGCACGCCCGTACAAGCGCGCGGCAGTCGCTGCGCCCGCGAGCGGTCTTGTGGTCCAGGGGCTCGAGGCCGGTGGCCACCTGCTCGGCGTCGAGCCGATCGAGCGCGCGCTGCCAAAGGTGATCGATCTCGCCGGTGAGTTGCCGGTCCTCGCGGCTGGCGGCGTTGCCGATGCGCAGGATGTGCGGCGCCTCCTCGACATGGGAGCAGCAGCCGCCACCGCGGGCACTCGCTTTCTGCGCACGGAGGAGTCGGCCGCACATCAGGAGTACAAGCGGCGCGTGATTCGCGCGGAGCGAACGCTGGCGACTCTCTTGTTCGGGATCGGCTGGCCCTTGCGCCACCGTGTGATCCCAAATGCTGCCACGGAGCGCTGGTGCGCTCGAACGAGCTCGGTCCACCGGCCGGATCAGCGCGCCACTGGCACGCCTCACGCCGCTCGATCAGCTGGGGCGGCTCATGACATGGCAGCGTACGGGGCTACCGTTCTTCACGCCGGCGCTCCCGCTCGAGGGAATGCCTGCGGACACCGTCGAGCGTTCCGCTCTCTATGCCGGCGAGACCGTCCGGCGTGTACACGAGGTCATCCCGGCCGCGCAGGCCGTCTCGCGTCTCACTCCCCGATAGCGAGAATTGTCAAAGCTAGGGCGGAAGCCGCATGAGCGTTGAGGGGTGCCGAGGTGCCGCCGGGTAGAGCCGTCATTGGTGGGCTTTTGGTCGGCGCTCTTGAGGTGCCGGGAGCTCGCCGAGCAGCATGTCGCTGCTTATGCCGAGCCCGTCGCACAAGATCAGGATCGCGAGTAGTCCCGGCTCGCCGCCGCGACCGAGCTCTAGTTTGCTGATTGTCGATGGGGATATGCGGCAACGAGCCGCTAGCGCGTTCACAGAGAGCTCGGCGGCTTGACGGCGAGCCCGCAGTTGTTCACCAAAGGCACGGATCAGAGCCAGGCGCTCTGTGGACGCTCGCAGACGCCGCTCGGCCGCCACGTCGGACGAATCGCCCGTGCTCCCGGCACATGTCAAGGCCGTGTCTCTCGCTTGATCCACTCCGCGGCGCTCGCTGCGTCGCGAGCGGGATCGATTGGGAAGAAGATACGGGAGATGCGCTCTTCACGAACGAGCATCGTCAGGGATTCATAGGCGGGGCCGCCGTCACCGTCGCTCGTCGGTAGATCGAGCGCCTCGGCAAGCCGGAGCTTGGGGTCGCTCAACAGCATGTAGGGGAGCGGCTCGCCTCCGGCGAGCGTTGCTTGACCCGTGATGGTCTGCACGCTAATCCCGACTGTGAGATAGCCGAGGTCGTCTAGCTCGAAGTCGTAGGCGGCCCACTCGAGCGCCCGGGCGTCGTCGGTAAACCGCACCTGCGGCGGCGCCCCTGTTAACCCCAAGTAGAAGAAGATCGCGAGATTCGAGCGGCGTGCCAGCCGCGGCAGACTGATAGGCGCGTCCTCAGCACAATCGAGTTCCAGATCGGGCAGTGCTACACCCAGCAGGCGCCGCTCAAGATCAGCCCCCGAGGGCAGGGTGCTGCGCTCTGTGTCTGTCATCTAGAGCACACACCGCGTGCAGCCCTGATGCGGGGCATCAGGCACTCGGCCCTGAGCCGTGAACACGCATCCAGGTAAGAACCTGGCTTGGGTTGCGTGATGCCGCCTCGATGGGGAAGAAGGCATACGCAACACGACGATCGCACGTCAAAAGCGCTAGCCGCTGATAGTAAGTTCGCCCGTCGACCTCGAAGACTGGGAGGTTGAGCAGCCACGCGAACTGGCAGGCTGGATCGATGAGCATCCGATGCCTGATCCGGTAATCCGTGATCGTCCGCAGCTGCTCGGGCTCCGACTGGCTGCTGATACCGATGACACGCAGCCCAAGCGCCGCAAAAGACTCTCCCTCATCGCAGTAGGCACGATGAAGCGCAGCGTCTTGCGCCCCATCCACCATCCCCTCAGGATGCTCCGTGTCGATGCCTGAATAGAAGTAATAGACAACCCAGCTGAAAGACAGATCAGCTATCTGATGAGACCTACCATCAAGGCTCTGCAGCAAGACATTCGGCATCTCGACGCCAGCAAGCTGGATCGTCGAGGACTCCGAGGGTGGTCGTGGTGCGTGGCACTCCACGCTCGGCCCCCGTAGGGCGACCCCTGGACCGGCCACAGCCCTGAGGCGAGGACGGCGGTTACCTGATCTCAGGCGGATCATCGAGCGAGCCGGTAGCGACGCGTACTCGGGTGACGTTCGAGCAAGCCCGCCTCTACGACAGCACCGAGGTAGCGGTGGGACGTTCTCGGGTTGATGCCGAGCTCGGCGTGCAACGGCCGTGTTGGCGAGATAGCTCCCGTCTCGTGGGAACGAGGCGAGCATCATGAGCCCTCCCAGGAGAGAGCGAGGCAGGCGCCGGTCGGGCGGGTGCCGTTGGGCATCCAAGCCCTTTTTCAACGCCGCCGAGAAGCTCTTTGCGCCGGCGGCGAGCTCCCACGACTTGATTGACCTGTGCTCGGGAGAGCTCGATCGAGATCGACGGGGATCTATGGCCGCCCCTGGCTACTGGGACGGAGCGACTCACGGATGTCCAACGTCGGCGAGGGCCGCAACAACTGGTGCCGCCGGCGTGGTCGGTGTCGGATTCGGATGCATCGGCAGGAACATGGTCCGTGCCGGTGCGGGCTCAGGTCAATACCTTTAAGTAGCTAGTTGTGTGTGCTCTAAATCGAGTGAAAAGCAGCTCATTTCAGACTATGGGTTTGGAAGAGATTTCCCTTGTCTACTGGCCTCTCGGGGAGTGAGAGACAGCGCGCGGGATCTGAATGTGCGGCTTGAAAGGATCGCGGTCGCGCTGCAAATACCCTTAAAGTAGGTGTTTGTCGGGCCGTCTTGGCCGTTTCGAGAGCGTCCGCTGTAGGGTTCTGGCTTGTGGAAGACTCCCGCCCATAAGGATGGTTGGATCATGGTTCTCGGGACACGGGGAGCGTAGTGTCGGCGAAGCACGCGCTGCTCGGACTGCTACGCGATAGGCCGGCCTACGGCTATGAGCTTGCCTACCGGCTGGAGGAGCGTCTCGGTCCAGCTTGGGCTATCAACTCAGGGCAGGTATCGGCGACGATCCGCGCGATGGAGGCGGAAGGACTGATCGCGCGCGTCGACAAGACCGCGACGACAGCCCACGCAAAGCGACAGTTCTTCGAAATTACCGAGTTAGGCATCGAAGACTGCGAGCGATGGCGAGCAGACGACACACCCGCCCCACGACTAACCCGTCGACCGCTGCTTGTCAAGCTTATGCTTGCCGGGCCAGATCGGCTGAACGAGGCCCTTGAGCAGATAGAAACTCAGCAGCGAGAGCTCGCCGAGCAGGCTCAAGGAGCTTTCGCGGCTATTCAACGAGGTGCCCGACGATGGCCTGCAGGTTCGTGCCGACCATGCGGTCCTGCGGCTCGGGCTGAGCGCGGACATCTCCGAGATCAAAGCCGAGCTGGATTGGCTGAGGAAGGCGGGGCAGATGGTGTCGTGGCTCATGGCACACGACGCGGTGTGGCCATCTGCGCCTGAGCGCTCTGATGGACTGTCGGAGAAGGCGCACAAGCGGCGCGAGGCCCGAGCTGAGCTGTTTGGACGGATGCGCGACCGGCCTCTGCGGTCAGTCTCTGACGACAAGGACGCAGACGATGCATGATCTGGGCGTAGGTCCACGGGGAGATTAGATGTTGTGATTCTGCGCGTTGAGGAGATCTGCAAGCGGTATCCGCGGCCTGATGGTTCGAGCAAGGTTGCGCTTGATCGGGTGTCGCTTGAGGTTGATCGAGGGCAGATGATGGGGATATTTGGCCCGAGCGGATCGGGTAAGACGACCCTGTTGAGGATCGCCGCTGGACTACAGGCACCGGATAGCGGGACCGTGGTCTATGACGGTGAGCGTCTTGACTTGATGTCAGCGCGGGAGCGGTTGAGGTTCCGTCGGCGTGAGATCGCGTGCGTCTGGGCAACCGAATCAGGCCCGGAGCGCATGCGAGTGCTGGAGCACGTGCAGATGCCGCTACTCGTCGATAACCGTAGCCAGCGTGTGGCGGCACGGCGCGCGCGCGAGTCGCTACTCGCTTGCGAGGTCGATCAATGCGCGGAGATGGAGTTGCATAAGCTCTCTGACGGAGAGCGCCAGCGTGTCGCGATCGCTCGTACGCTCGTTACCGAACCGCGCCTCCTGCTTGCCGATGGGCCGGCATCGAGCCTCTCACCCGTCGAGCAGGAGGCGATCATGCTGCTGCTCTCATCGCTTGCCCGCGAGGCGAAGGTCGCGGTGCTCATCACCGACAGCGACGCGGCAGCGTTGCTGCGCGCGGACCCGATCCTGTATCTGGCTGATGGCAAGCTCGTAAATCCCGAGCCGAGTAGTGAACGGGGCAAAATCTTCGATTTCCCAGCCGGCGGGTCGCGCCGAACCGCGGCCGATGCTTGAGCTAGAACACGCTCAGAAGTACTACCCAGGCACCAGCGAAGCGGCGCATGGTGAGCAGGATGAGGCAAGCGCTAGCGAGCTCGTTCACGCTGTCGAGGATGTGACGATGACTGTGTCCGCGGGGGAGTTCGTGGCGCTGTTTGGGCCGAGTGGCTCGGGTAAGACGACCCTCCTGTTGCTCGCGGCTGGGCTGCTGCGCGCTGACTCGGGAAGCGTACGTTTCGACGGGAGCGATCTTGGTTCGCTCAGCAAGCGGGAGCTGCTTTCGTTTCGCCGGGCGAAGCTGGGGTTTGTGTTTCAGGGCTTCAACTTGACAGCCGGTATGAGCGCCGAGGAGAACGTCACGATCCCGCTGCTACTCCGTGGGATGGGTCATCGCGAGGCACGCCAGCGCGCCTCGCGCGCCCTGGAGGATGTCGGGCTGAAGCGGCGGGCATCGCGCACGCCTGCGGAGCTCTCGGGTGGGGAGCAGCAGCGGGTCGCGATCGCGCGAGCGCTCGTTGGCGAGCCCCGGCTAATCCTCGCCGATGAGCCGACGGGTAATCTCGACACGGAGACGGGCGATGTAGTGCTCCAACTGTTGAGCGAGCTGCCCCGCGAGCGCGGAGTCGCCGCGTTGCTCGTGACGCATGATGCTCAGGTGGCGCCTTACGCCAACAGGGTGCTTGGGATGCGCGATGGTCGACTGACTGAGCCCGAGCTTGAGGCGCAGGTGAACCTAAGCGAATGATCGGCTATTTGCGGACCCTGCTGCTCTTCTACAGGCGCCATCTGCGGGTACAGCCGTTGCGGGAGCTGATGGCCGTCGCTGGGGTCGCCGCCGGTGTTGCGCTGCTGTTCGCCGTGCAGGTGGCGCACCGCAGCATCACAGGCTCGTTTGAGGCGATCTCGCATGGTGTTGAGGGCCGCGCCACGCTGGAAGTCGCCTCTCGAGGCCCGCAAGGCTTTGATGCGAGTGTGGCTGAAGAAGTCGAACACATGAGCGACGTGAAGGCCGCTGCGCCCGTGCTCCAGCGGCCAATCGTCGCAGTTGGCAAGCACGGCAGGAGAGCGCTCACCTTGCTGGGAGCTACAGAACAGATCGTGCCACTGGGGGGCCAGCTGGCGTTGCAGTTCCAGCGTGCGAGCGAACGATCTCCCAAAGGTCTCTTGCTCCTTACCGAGGAGACCGCGAGCGCGATTGGTGCGCGGCCGGGGAGCGACGTCAAGATCCTGACGGGCGAGCGCACCGAACATCTCACGCTCGATGCTGCGCTTCCGAGCGCGCAGTCGGTGCCGTCTTTGAAGCTCCAGTCGCTGCTGCGCCGCTACCGATCGTGCAGAGTATCGCGGGCCTACCAGGGCGCATCACGCGCGTCCTGATTGAGCCACGCCCCGGGCACGAAGCAGCCCTACAAAGCGCGTTGAGCGCTCGCTTTGGCACGACGCTCAACGTGAGGGCGACCGAGACTGAAGCCAAGCTCCTTGGAAACGCAGCCGGTCCTGAAAAGCAGGTGACGTTGTTGTTCGGTGCGATTAGCCTCGTGGCCGGGATCATCCTCGCGTTCAACGCACTACTGCTGGCGAGCGGCGAGCGACGCAAGTTCGTCGCGTCGCTCGTCGAGATCGGTGCTCCAGACATGATGATCGTTGCCTCGCTCGTGTTTGACGCGCTGATCCTCGGCATCGTCGGCTCGGCGATTGGTCTGATCGTGGGTGATGTCGTCTCGCTCGTCGCGTTCCGTACTGTGCCCGGCTATATCGCCGCCGCGTTTGCTGTCGGCGGTCAGCGGATCGTGGGAGCGCAGACGATCTTGATCGCCTTCGGTGGGGGCATCCTTTCGGCCTTTGCAGCTGCCGGCCTGCCGGCACTTGGCGTTCTCCGCGCGAACGCCACAGCCGAGCCCCAAGCAGTCGGACGGGCGCTGTCACTGACGCGCCGGCTGCGAGCATCGGATGCACTCGTCTTCGGCGGGGGCATCGCCCTCATCACGCTATCGGTAGCCGTAGCCGCAATCGAGCCGACTACGGCCGTGGGGGCGCTCATCGGCCTCGTTATGGGGCTAGTCATCTGTCTACCGATGATCGCGCGCTACTTGCTGAGGCTCGCGCGTACCGCGTCACGACGCTCTGGCGACCCGGCCGCGCATCTCTCGGTCGCGGAGCTACGCAACTCCCCCACCCGGACCGTGGCATTGCTTGCGACGGGGATGATCGCTGCCTTCTTGATGGTGCTCATCGGCGGCTCCGTTGCAGACGTGAAGCAAGCAGCAAACCGCGGAGCGACTGACTTGCTTTCAAGCGCGACGCTCTGGATCAAGCCAGGCGGTCCGGAGAACGTCTACACCACACAGCCGTTCGCCTACCGCGAAACCCAGCAGCGACTACAGCACCTCAGCGCCGTCGAGCTCAGTGCTCCCCTGGCGCAACGACTTCCTCGATCTGCCTGGAAGGCGCGTGTGGGTGCTCGGGGTTCCCAAAGAGATCCAAGCGCAGATCGCGCCCAGCCAGATCGTCAAAGGTTCGCTAGCCACGGCGGACAGGCGACTGCGCGAAGGCGGCTGGGTCGCCATTAGTCAGCCGATCGCACGAGAACACCACCTACGGATCGGACAACGCTTCACCCTCCCTTCCCCAGTCGGACCAAGGAGCCTGCGACTCGCGGCGACAATCGCCAACTATGGCTGGCTCCCGGGAGCGATTGTCATGAACGCGGACGACCATGCCCGCATGTGGCAGAGCTCCACGATGGCGAGCGAGCTCTCAATCTCTTTGAAGCCCGGCATCACGCTCGCTCGGGGCAGGCGCGCAGTGAGGGAAGCCCTGCCGGCCGGCTCTGCGTTGAGTGTCCAAAGCGATGCAGAACGGCGATCAGAAGTCGCCGCCGTGCTCGGCAGCACGCTCTCGCGGCTGAATGACACGAGCATCGTGGTGCTGATCGTGACCATCGCTTCGGTGATCGCGTTGATGGTCGCCGCAATCTGGCAGCGACGAGGCAGGCTCAACTCGCTCATGTCGATCGGGATGAGCTCAAGCCAATTCGCCAGGCTAATCAGCTACGAGAGCGGATCGGTGCTACTCAGCGGCTGCGTCGTTGGCATCGCGGCAGGGCTCCTCGGCCAAGCGCTCATCGATGGCTGGCTGCGCACGAGTACCGGCGCTTCGGTCCATTTTGCTCCTGCATGGCAGCTCGGTCTACGGACGCTGGCTATCGCCGCCCTTATCTCTGCGTTGGCGAGCCTGATCGCTGTTGCGCAGGCCGCCGACATTCAGCCACAAGCAGCGTTCTCAACCGAGTAAAGCGCGATCGAGTCGGCTCATTGCCGGGCGGGTACCGTCCGGCAATGAGCCTACAAGAAGCAGCAAATCAGCCAAAGCACATAAGCGACCCAGCCAGCAAGCGACGCGATCCGGCATCCGCGCTCGCGACCAGCACCTTTAGCGCCGGCATCCTCATGCTGCCAAATGATCTGCAGCAAGACGCACGCCGCCTGTACTGCCTGCTGCGCACGATCGATGACCTAGTCGACGAGGGCGACCCGTGCGCAACCGAACGCGTCGATGCAATCGAAGACTGGACACAGGGCCACGAGAGGGACACACCCGAGGTCGCAACGCTCAATGCACTTGCAAGACACTATCCGCTTTCACGCCAGGCATTCCAAGACTTCTGCGAAGGAATGCGCCACGACCTCAACAGAGCCACGATCGAGACAGATGCCGACCTCAAGCGCTACTGCGAACAGGCTGGCGGGTCGGTAGGTGTCATGCTCGCTTGCCTACTCGGGACATCCCATCCCGAGGGCGAGGCGCGCATGGCGATCCTCGGCACTGCGATGCAGCACACGAACATCCTGCGCGACATCGACGAGGACCAGGCGAACGGACGCACATATATTCCCACAAGCACAATCGCTCGATATGGGACGCCCCTACCCGGTGCCCGCGAGCAACTCCTGCGACACGAAATCGCCCGAGCCGACGTGCTCTACCAACAAGCTCGCGGAGCTCACGAGCTACTCGTGCACGGGGGACGCGCGATGGCACTCTCGACCGCTCTATACAGAGAGATCCTGCGCCAGATCGAACGGGAGGGGTTCGGACGCAAGCCAGGCGTCGTAAAGGTCCCCGAGTGGCGCAAGGAGATCATCGTCGCCGAGCACCGCGGCCTGCCACCGCGAGCTCAGCTCATACAGCTAGCCGCCCATGTCGCCCCGCGCACGCAGCCCAACTAATAGAATCGCACCATGTCGTGGCCGACTCTTCCCAACCCTCCTCGGCTTGTCCTGGCGCGCACGGGAGCCGTGACGCTCCTTCTCGCGGGGAGCGGCGCCTTGCTGTGGACCAGCGCGTCTGCAGCAGGGCGCAGAACTCTTACCGGCACCGCGACCGCCCATCTTCATCTCATCAAGGCCGAAGGATCACAGCTACTTGAGGAAGGATCAGTCTCGGGAGCACTCACCGGCTCCGCGCGCGCCAAGCTCCACATCGGAGCGACCTTCACCGCGAGCTTCACAATCCACACCCACACAGGCGCGATCACTGGCAGCGGCCTTGCCAGGCCACATGGCTCTGGGCGATACCAAAGCTTCAGCGGCTCATTCCTAGCCGCCTCGGGTACGGGACGCTACGCCCGTGTCAGCGGACGCGCAGGGCTTTACGGAGTCTTCGACCGCCGCACCGACTCCGTCGTCATCCAGACCAGCGGCGGAAAGCTCACCTACTGACCGGGCGCCGCGGCAACCGCGACGCGATGCGCCGAACCTCCTATCTCGCCACCATGCTCGCCCTCTGCGCGATGGCAGCACCCGCGCATGCCGCAGCAACGCCGAGCCTGCACGTCAGCCTCCGCCCAGAGCGACTCGGGCACGAAACAACCGTCGGGTTCAACATTCAGATACCCCCTCCGCCCGGGCGGCCGGCCTCCCCTTCTCACCCAGATCTACCTCGGCTACCCAAGCGAAATCGGTGTCGCAGTCAGTGGTCTCGGTATTGCTACCTGCCCACAGGCAAGGCTAGAACTCTTCGGCGCAAAAGCATGCCCTGCTGAGTCACGTATGGGAAAAGGCTTGGCGCTCGCCGAGATCGAAATAGGACCAGAGTTAGTCAAAGAGCAGGCCACCATCGCAATCCTGCGCACTCGGGAAAGCGAAGGACACCTAGCACTCCTCTTCTCCGCCGAAGGCAGGAGCCCCGTCGCCGCACAGATCACGTTCTCAGGAGTCTTCCTTCCCGGCGCCACACGACACGAAGAAGGCATCCGTATCGACGTACCGCTTGTGGAAGGACTCCCCGGCGGCCCCGACGTCGCAGTGACCGAGCTCCAGGCAAGCCTCGGACCCCGTAGCCTCACTTACTACGAACGCATCCACGGAAAGCTTGTCCCTTATCACCCGCGAGGCATCCTGCTCCCAAACCGATGCCCCACGCAGGGTTTTGTGTTCAGCGCCAGATTCTCGTTCCTCGACGGAAGCAAAGCAAACGCCAAATCGCGGGTCCGCTGTCGGGCGAACAGGCCCATACCTTGAGGGCCATGCACGGTTAGCGTAGTTCTGATCTGCCACGCTGGCCCCGGATGCGACCCTCGCGATGGCTTCTGGCCGCCGCGGTGCCGTGCTACGAAGCCCTCGGGCGCGTAACGCCCGCCACCGGATAGCCACAACACCGTGGACGCACCAGCCGGCGGTGCGGCCGTTGCATCGACCGCACCGGATGAAAGCGGCCGAGACCTCCAAGGCTCCCAAACGCCACGCTCTGGACAGCGCTGGTGCGCCGATGATCCGATCCCCACCCCGAAGCATATGGTGCAGCAGCACAGATTTAGGTGAGCGTCGTGGAGCGCGTCCAGATGCCTGTGTCCGCTGGCGCTTGGCAGTAGACCGTTCCGGTGTAGCGGCTGCCACGGCGATGGCATGTGATTAGGTAGCGCACGCGCGAAGTCGGCGAATCCACTCGCATCTGACAGTTGCTCAGCTCGTGACAGACGTTCACGTAGTCCGTGATTATGTTGCCAGCGAGTCCGCAAGCGGTAGCTGCAGACGCATAGAGCGCAGGATCTCCTTCCCGGCACCGGTGGGCAGCGGGTGTTGCCGCACCCGCGCTAGCGACCGGCGCAATTGCTGCAATCACAACTGCGCTAATGATCAGGTGCTTGTGCATACCCGGTATCGTCGCGTTCGGGTGGATCGCGCAACATCCGCACCCAGCAACAACTTCTCCCGGGGAAGTACTCACTCAGCACCGCAATAGCCCGCGCCGATTTGCGACTTACCGCGCATGGCTGCGCGCCCTCAGCGCCGCTGATCTCCAAGCCGGGGGTGGGGTGGTTCTGGCAGGGGCGCAGCGCCGTCGCCCGGTATCACCGCTAACAAACTCGACTAGCGAATCAAATTCCTCCGCGACCCTCGCGGCTCTTCCGAGACAGCCGGCACATTGGTCATGCAGGTGTCCGGGCCTGGTGGGAGACAATAGTCGCCAGCGGCCGCTGGTATGAGGTGGTTGTGCATGACGTCCGCCTGCTCGCCCCTGATCGGATCGCGGTGCTTGGAGAGATACGTGACGAGGGCGAGTTGCTGAGCCCGTGGGGTGTGGTGGTGCGCATCCGCAACGGGCTGATCATTGAATCGCACTCCTACCTGAGTTCCGATGAATTGCTTGAGGAACTTGGGTTGCTGGAATAGGCCGCTCACCTGCCTATCACAACCCCAGCCGTTTCTTGGTGACTCCGTAGAAACCGCGCGTCAACGGCGGATTCAACCTGATGAGTTAGCGCTCATCAGGGCCTACCGTGGATGTCCAGGACAGAGCTATTTACCTTGAAGGAGATCCAGATGGGCCGTAGAGCATCGATCGTTGTTGGCAGTCAGGTCGTTGGTGTCTTGGCGGTTCTGGTCGCGCTAGCGACCGGGACAACATCGGCCCTGGCCGGATGGTCAGCACCGCGGGCAATGAGCTACTCCACGGCAGGGTTCCGCTACGTCGCGCTCGCAACTGATGCGCGCGGGGATACCGCGCTGGCCTGGGCCAGTCAGAGCGAAGGCGGACGGGCGCAGACCCGGGCGGCGGTGAACGTGTCATTCGCAGGTGCCGGCGGCCGACTCGTGAAGCAAACGCTGTGGCACAGCAGTCACGCACTGCTCGGCGGTGTCGCGGTCGCACTCGACACACGCGGCGAACTGACGGTCGCCTGGATCGACGCGGCGCGCAGCCGCAACGGCGCAACCCTCTACCCACACACCATCCGAGCGGCTTACCGCGCTCCTTCGGGCAAGTGGTTGCCGACCCGGATCATCGGCTACAGCGGCCCGTTCCTCAGCGCCAACCTGCAGCTGGCGGTCGCGCCCAACCGCGAAGTACTAGCAACCTGGAGGGCACACACCAAGCACGCCCCTGGCGTCGCGGCCGCATGGCGCAAGCCGGGACATCGCTTCGGCCCAGAAAACGCTGTCAGCCGCGCCAAGAGCGCGATGATGAGCGATCCGAGGACCCTTTTCGACAGCGGCGGCGCCGCGCACATCTACGGAACGGTCAGCTGCGGGCGCGTAATCCGCACCTGCGCGACGATGCTCAGCACAGCCCCGCGCAGGCACCGCTTCGGCGCGCCCCTGCTGATAGCCCCCGCACCAGCCGAGTATCCAGTCGTCTCATTCAGCGCGCCAGGCCGAGCCCTCATCGCCTGGGAGGCCGGTGACTATCAGGATCTCGAACCCTCCTTTGCTGCCCCCTTCGCGCGGGTGATGACGGGTGGATCACTCAGCGCGCCAATCGCACTGCAGCCTGGCTCTGCAAGCATCGCGAGCGCGGTCAACGCGGTCGCCGCCAACGAGAGCGGCGGGACCGTGAGTTGGTCTGCGATGGGGCCGTCGTTCCCGAGCTCGGCCCGCGCGATAGTCACGATCGGCGATGCCAGCGGCCGCTTCTCGCCGCCTAGCGTGTCTCCCCTTGGCCTGATGTCGATGCTGCGCGATGGAGTGGGCGACACGCTGCTGAAGCTCGGATGGGCCGGCGGCCCCGCGGGAATCCCGCCAAGCCCGGTCATGATGCAGCCCGCCGACGGCGGCGCGATGCAGCCATCGCCGATGCCCCTACCGCCTTCGGCCTCCCTCGCCGAGATCGTCACCACCCAACCAGTCGGCGCCGGAGCGGCCGCAGCCTGGGTTGCCGGTGCAAAGCTCACGATCTCGACCTGGCGACCGTAAAGACCGTGGGAGAGGCGCTACATGCAACCCCCTTGAATTGCTTAGCGTGACGAGAACCCAGCTGCTCGACACATAGAAAAACCCCGCCGGAGCGGGGCCTTTCCTTAGCGGATCGATAAGCCGGAGGTTTGGGACTCGGTGGACATGCGACGCCCTGCTCGATGCCTTGAGGCAGCGCTCTGCTGCTGGTCCAGCGGCGAGCTTGTAGCTGCTACAGTCGCCGTATGACGCTACATAGTCAGGGCTATGAGGTAGGGGTGCGTGAGCTTCACGATCGCTTGAGCGAGCATCTCGAGCGGGTCGGTCAAGGCGCTGAGATCGTGGTCACGCGCCGTGGCCGGCCGATCGCGCGGCTGTCCGGCGTCGATGGCGAGGATCCGCTCGATGGTCTCATCAGGCGAGGTCTAGTCACCCCGCCAGCGCGTGCGCGCAGCTCGCGCCAGGCACGCGTGAGCGCGCGCGGCTCAGTTTCGGACCTGGTCGCCGAGCAGCGCCGCTGAGCCTGTACTTCGACACCTCCGCGCTCGTCAAGCTCGTCGTTGTAGAGCCCGGCTCTGAACTCGTGGCCGAACTGTGGCGCACGCGACTGCACGCGGCCTCCAGCATCCTGAGCTACCCCGAGGGTCGTGCAGCGCTCGCGGCTGCTCATCGCGCCCGGCGACTGAACGCCACGCAATACCGTCAGGCGCGCGAGGAGTTCGAGTCACTGCAGAGCGAACTGCTTCTGGTCGGGATCGACGTTCCGCTCGCGCGGCAAGCGGGTGAGCTTGCTGAGAAGCTCAAACTGCGCGGATACGACGCCGTCCATCTCGCGAGTGCGCTCGCGCTCGGCGCAAGCACTACGCTCGTAACCTGGGATGAGGATCTCAAGCGCGCCGCAGCGCACAGTGGATGCGCCGTGGCTCCAGCAAGCTAACCCACAATACCGTTGAGTTAAGGACGGAACCCCGCCGACAGGGCTGCTGCTTGGCGTGGAGAACAAGCGCAGCGTCGGGCATCGGCATTTGCTGCTGCTCGTCGTCCGTTCCAGCACTCTGAAGCATGACGTCCGAGATGCCTGCTTTGCTACGAAAGGAGTGGTTTGAGCCTAGTTGGGTGGGCGAAATTTCTCGGCGCGGTGAGCGATGTTCGGTTTGGCGTCCAGATGTAGCCGCGCGCGAACGCGAGCGTGCCGCGTATCAAGAGGGCAGCTACCAGCCACGGCCAAGCGACGTTCAGAAGCTCGTCAAGAACGCTGTTGCCTACATCGTCGATGGAGATCCGCTTGTCCGCTGTGATCTTCGACCGGGCTTTCTCCAGGCCTTCGATGCCGCACTGCCGATTTGCGTCTTCTTTGATGGCGGCTTCATACTCTGACTTCGCCGCGTCTGGATCGTGCTGTTTCAACAACCACTTGCCGGCCTCGCAGTGACTGGTGGATGCCTTCGCTGCCGTCAGCGCGAACTTGACGATCTCTTCGATGATGCATGGCCGCACCTCAGCAGCCGGTGACACGAGCGCCGCCGTGAGGCTTTGCTTTAGTACCGCGCGTGCTTCTTCGGCCTGGCCTGCTTCAGATAGTTTTGAAGCCGCGCCGCACTCCTTCGCTTCGCTCGTGGCGGCTGCACGAGAGCCTGCTGCCAGAGCCAAATCCGAGGAGCCACCGAAGTAGCCAGCGAACAGAGTCAATCCCACGAGTGATACGAGAAGCACCCGTGGAATCCGCCTAGGGATGCGGCGCAATACAAGGCCATTCATATGCTTCGTCCAGCAGGCAGGCCCGCCCCAGTCTCTCTAAGTATCCAGCGCCTCACCGCTAGCACAGTCTCGCAGACGAGCGACCAACGTCAAGCAGTTGCAATGGTCCGATTTCCCAGACCTCTGGACCTTGTCTCGCGGCTGAACCATCGTTCCTGTACACGCAAGAGCGAGAGCACCATGACTCGAAGCACGAGCGCCTACTATCGTCCAGAGCGGGACTGTTAGGCCCGTCGATCGCGACGACCGCTTCGCCTCATAGCAGGAGGCATGATCGCCCCCGATGAGGCCTGCCGGGACCGCAGCGAGACATCTCGGGATGCAGGAGCCGACCTCGCCCCCAGCCTTCTGTACGCCGTTAGATCGCGCGCTCTACTCTAGGCGTCTCACGAGCCGTAGTGGCCGAGACGGTGGCGACCACCTCCGGCTGCTCCACCTCGAGCTCGGTCCGCAGTTGGAGGGCGGCGAGGATGGAGTCGCCACCCTCGACCTTTCCGAGAATCATCTCGGCCTTCTGGAGTGAGTCATGCACCCGCTGGCGGAACTCAGGATCGCCGCGCCGTGCCTCTAGCAGCAGCTCGACTCCCTCCCTGAGCTCCTCGGCGAGCGCCACACCGTCAAATGTGGCGACGGTTTCAAGGGCGTCAACCTGCTCCTGGGAGAGCCTGAATGTTATGACCTTGCTAGTGCTCATCGTATACCTCTGTGCGTGTTATCGGCATATGCGCCGTGTTCTTGTATTCGCAGCATACACCATTGCTGATCGGACTATCCCGCAGAGCCGAAGCGAGGTTAGAATCGGCGCGGCGTGAAGTCCCAGGTCGAGACTAACGTCGTGATCGTCGGCGGTGGGGTCGCCGGACTCTTCTGCGCGCGAGAGCTGGCCGGGCACGGATTCCGGGTCCAGCTTCTAGAGGGCACGAACCGCCTCGGAGGCCGAATTGAAACGGGCGACATGCGCCCAGGCCCCTACAGGGGTGGCGCAGCACACAAGGCTGAGTTCGGCCCGATGCGCTTCGAGCTGGACATACAGCCGCACTTCAAAGCCCTCCTCGAACACTTTGGCATCCACTGGGAGTCGTTCGCCCCGCCCGACTCGCCAGAGCCGCCCGTCGCCTACCCACTGCTGAACGACGAGCGCGGCAAAGCCGGCACCAGCCTGTCTGCTCTTGAGTTGCTCAAGCTCGGCGTGTACCGCCTGTTCCACCAGAGCACCTCGGTGGTCGAAGAGGTCAAGGACGGCAAGACCAAGGCACGCGTCCAGCTCTCAGACGAAGGAATGAAATGGCTCGCCAGCTGCTCCGACTCGAGCGGGAAGTTCGACGAGCTGAGACAAACCGCGATGATGCCCGGTACGAACCAACCGCTCCACGAGCACGGATTTTGGAACGCGCTCTATACGCAGCTCAGCCCGATGGCCGTCGCGAAGATCCTCCACTTCGGGACCTTCTACCACCTCATGCCGGACAATCCCAACGCTGCGGAGTGGGCGATCTTCTGGCTGCGGCTGTTCCGATTGGGCGACAAACCACTTGACACAATCCCCGGTGGCGTCGACGCCGTTGTCACGAATCTGCATGCGGAACTCGACAAGCTGCCACTCGTGAATCTTGAACTGGAGCAGAAAGTCATCGACGTGCGGCCTACCAGCAGCGCGGCAGACAGCGTGGAGGTCGTTGTTGCTGGACGACCAACGACATTGACCGCCGACCATGTAATCTTGGCTCTCCCAAAGCAGCCGCTCCTCGCACTCGCGGGGCGGTTCGCACCTCGAATACGTGACGATCTCGATGCCGTGATCGCGTTCCCGCTGCTCAAGGTCTTCTGCGTGACCGACACCCCGCCATGGTGGAAGGAGGACCCACCACAGGCGCAGGAGGGTGCTTGGAACGCGCCAACCCGCGAGGTTCACTATCTGCCCGCGAGAGAGCCCGACGACCCCGATCCAGCACCCGACCACACGCTCGTGCTCTTTTACACCGACCGCCCAGCGACCGCCTATTGGCAGCCCTACCTGACAGAACCCGATGATCACCAACGAGCGGAGGTCGACCAGAATCCCGAACTCGAGAAAGCGATCTCCTCGATCCTATTCAAGATGCATCTGCACTGGGCTCTGCGCGCAGCCGGCGTCAAGGGGGGCCCGTTCTCGCTGACGGAAGCCAATGGACGGGAGGCCCTCAGGGCTCTGATAGAGGTCTATCAAGATCTCCTCGCCGATGTCGACGCCGACTCGCCAGAGGGTCGCCTGCTCGCCCGCGAGCACCCTGCCCTCCTCGGAGACATCACCCGCATCATCCTCCAGCCCACCGAGATTCAAGAGTGGCAACGCAAAGCGATCCGAAGCTACGCCATCCGCGACTGGTCACGTCCACCATTCGGCGCCGGTTGCCATGCCTGGGCACCGGGCGCGCGGTCGTGGGAGGTGCGAGAGCGCCTCGCCGGATTCGGTTTCGAGGGCCAAGAGCACACAAAGAACCTCCATATTTGCGGCGAGGCCTACTCTGACTATCAGGGGTTTATCGAGGGCGCGTTGAGATCTGCCTTCGACACTGTGGGAACCATCGTTGCAGCGCGTGATGGGCGCGGGAAGTGACAAGGCCAACGGTGAGGCAACCACTTTGGAGACGCACCTCCTGCCGAAGGCAGGCGTCTCTGCTGTGACCGTGCCTACGCTGCATTGGACGAACCGCGAAACCCGGGGTCGCGCCTCGGTTAGCTGCCCCTTTCTACCACGAGCAGAAGCCGGCTCCGGCGTTACGCTCTGAGTGGCGATGGCCTTGCAGATAGAACATGTTGAGGTTCAGGTGCTTCTCGACGAAGAGGAGGCGCTCCGCTCTGGCCGTAAGACGAACGCGCAGCTCAAACGCGAAAACGAGGTCTTCGCGCTTCCGCCGAGCCGCATTCGGATCAATCTCGACTCAGCGCACTCGCTTTCCTGAGCGACGATTGCAGAGCCGCAAACGTGCCCGAGGAGCAGCAGAGCGAGGCCGAGCCGCCTCCGCCCAAGACCACACCGACCGCTGAAAAGCCTGCGCTGGGCGATCAGGACCGCGCCGAGCGGCGACGGCTACTCGCTGAGCGCGCGCTCAGGCCGGACGAGCTGGATCGGGACACGCTCCAACACATCGAGCGGCTGTCCGCCGAGCAGTAGCCGTTGATGTCAGCCAGCCCCGCGGCGAGGTCAATCGGCCTCTGGTAGCAGTCGAAAGCCAGATCGGCTGGCAGCGCTTCGCAGCTCGGAGTCGAAGCAGGCAAATTGGCGGCAGCGTGGATCGAGGTCGCGAACCGCGAGTGCGCTTGCGAGTTGTACGGCGTCATACGCGCGCAGCGCGTGACGCGCCGCCTCTCGCGCGGCCGCGACCAGCACCGGCTCCGTCAACGAAAGGACCGTGAAGCGTGAGCTTGAATCGGAGTCGCCGTGGAAGTCGAACTCGAACGCGCTGACCAGGGTGCTCGCCGCCCCGTCCTCGAGTTCGCCGGTCCGGTTCTTGCGCCATAGCGCTGCGGGTACCTCTACGCGCGCGAGCGCTGAGACGACGAGCGTGTCGAGCGCACGAATCGGGCGGTGTCCGGGCTCGTCTGCGTAGAGCTTTACGAGCGCCGAGGAGTCGGCGAACGTGCTCAGCTGCGGCCTTCTGTGACGAAGTCCGACAGCGGCTTGCCGCGCCCGGCGGCGGCACGAGCGCGGCTAAGTGCTCGCGCGGAGGGACGCTTGGCAGAGAGATGCTCGGGCGTCAACAGCAGCCCGGCTCGGGCGAGGCGCTCTCGCAGTCCGGTGATCTCATCGCCCGCGAGATCTGGGTCCACGGCGGCTGAGAGGACTTTGACGGCATAGCCGTTAACGCTCTCGTCGCGATCACGGGCCGCACTCTTGAGTCGTTCGGCGAGCTCTTCGGGGACTCGCAGTGTCATCTGACGCATGATGTCATGGTAGCACGCGTGAAACCAACCGCCAGCAGGAGGCGGTCGACCCTGCAGTGAGGACGTCCTACCCCCGGACCGCCAACAGAGTTGGCATCAAGCATGCACCACATGAAACGGTGCACGAGCCACCAGATGATGACCCACCACAAGTCGCACTGCTCGATGCACCACGCGATGAAGCACACGAAATAGCGGGGAGACGTCGACGCTACGGCGCCCACTCAGCGTATGGACGCACGCGACGGGAGCACGGCTGCGGTCGTCGGCACGGGGGTCTGTCGCCCAATCGGCTGGCGCGCGACCCCCCGTCTGTCTCGGTGTAATGTCCAACCTCGCCCACCGTCATGAAAGGACCGTTACGTCCGATGCCCCTGCCTGACTCAATCGCGGCCTTCATCGACGCTCAGGCCAAGCGCTCCTCAGTGTCCTACGAGGACCTGCGTGTGGTGGTCTTCAACGGCACCACAAAGCGCTCCCCCGAGCCGAGCCACACTGATGGCCTGCTTGCGATTCCGCTCGGCATCTTCTCGGCGCTCGGCGTGCGCTGCGATGAGGTACGCACGGTCGACCGGACAATCCCCCCGGGCCTCTGGCCGGACATGCGCGAGCATGGCTATGAGCACGACGAGTTCCCCGAGATCTACCGCTCGCTGGTTGCGCCTGCCGACATTCTGCTGATAGCTGGGCCGATCTGGCTCGGCGATCAGAGCTCGCAGACGCGCACGATCATCGAGCGCCTATATGCGTACTCCAGTGAGATCAACGACCGCGGCCAGTGGGCCTACTACGGCAAGGTCGGCGGTGTGGTGACAACCGGTAACGAGGACGGCGGCAAGCACGTCAGCGCCCAGGTCCTCTACGCCCTCCAACACATCGGCCTGACCATCCCACCACAATCCGACAGCTACTGGGTCGGAGAGGCCGGGCCAGGGCCATCCTACCTCGACGAGCAAGGCGGCGGACAGCACAACGCCTGGACCACCCGCAACACGGTATTCATGACCTGGAACATGCTGCACATGGCGCGCATGCTCAAGGACGCTGGAGGAATCCCGGCCTACGGCAACTCCACACACAACTGGAACCTCGAGCAGCGCGAGCACCCAAACCCCGAGTACCGCTGAACGCCGCCCCCGATACCCGCGTGCCTGGGTGGAACTACTCAGGCACAAGCACCTCGACTCCACGTAGCGCCACACACGCGCACCAACGCGCACCAACTGCGGGGGGCTGTCAAACGTCAGGCGGTCAACGAGCGCCTCCAATGGCACGCATGTCGCGCCGGTGTGCGATGAGATTCAGGAGGTATCCGGTGACGAGGCTCCCCACTGCGGCACAACTCGCACCGATCGCAACTATACCGAGACTGTCCATGGGGTTGAACGGTATCGCGGACTCAACGGCGTCCGAAGGGCGGTCTAGCGTCGTCGCCATGCTTGCTGTTGCAACGGCTGAAGGTGTGCATTCATCGGGGCGGGAGCCACGATAGTTGCCGCCCTACTACTCGGAAGCCTCGCGGCATGGAACGCCGGGCAGCGGCAGAAGGCGCAGATCGAAGACGCGGGTGAGAGGCAGAAGCGGGAACTCGCTGGCGAGGCGGAACGACAAGCTGGCACGCTCGCCCATGACCGACAGCTATCTGATCTCGCCGACCTGCGGGCGCTACTGGATGAGACGGCTATTGCTATCCACGAGGCTCGCAAAGCCCGAGACGACCTACGAGTGCGTTTTACGGAACACGGCGCCAAGCTGCTGCAGGACGTCAAGACGAAGTTCGCGGAAGCGGGGCAGGTGATCGACGCCCCCACCTCGCGGATACTCATTCGCCTGGGTGTCAGGCACCCGATCAGTCAGCAGTTCGCCGCGATTAGCGCCGCAATGCTCTCGACGTGGCACCAAGTGGGCTTCCTCGTCGAAGATGCCGGTGAAAGTCTCGCGCCGAAGCGGCAGGCGATTGAGGCGGCGAAGCTGGAGTTTGACGAGGCGATGGCGATGTTCTTCGTTGAGGCCGTCAAGATTGCCGGGACGGTTCCCGCCCTGTGTACTCCAGCCGAGCACTCTTGATGCACCCTCCCTACAGCACCTCGCCCGGTGTGCTGCCCCAGATCCGTTCGCCCTCGGCGATGCGCCCAGCAATGCTGCCTCGGAAGGCGATGGCGAGCGCTATGGCCCGCTCCGCCGTCTCCAGCGCCTGCTCCGGTTCGTCGTAGGCCACGCATTCCTTCGCCTCCTGGAGGGCACGGCGAGCGCTTGAGTAGGCACCGTACAGACGCGCCTTTGGGTACTCGACCTGTCTCCCAGCCCGCGTCCGATCCACTACGCAGCTCTCCGGCGGGAGGTCTGGAACGGTCGGCCCCGCCTGCCCTTGGAGCAGCGTCCGGGGAATGTTGCCTTGCATGCTCGGCGCATTGGCCTGCCGTGCAGGGCCGTGGAGATGCGGTCGGGGTGGTGCCGCCGAAGCTGGCAACGTCCGGTCATCATCGATGAACACGTCCGATCTCGTAGCGGAAGCTGATTGAGCCTTGTTCGCCTCCACACTGACGACACCGGCACGGCGCAGGCTAGCCAAGATCCGTGCTAGATAGCTTGATTGTTCAGTGACAGCCTGGTGATTGCTGACAGCAAGATTGCTGCACAGTGGTGCTTGTGCGACGGGGCAAAAGGAGCAGTCTTCGGCGAGGCCTATCCTCGCGACATGGACAAGCTAGGCAACATCGCGATTGAAGACCAGAGGCAAGACGAGTCGTGTGGCAAGACTGGCGCGAGCTGTGGCGCGAGCAGTCGTTTTTCCTCTCTACCATTTCCAAGAGTTAACGGTCTTGAAAACCACCAGGCGGGCAACCTCGTCTCGGGAGTTCGAGCGCGATCGCCTCCGTCATCGGGTGAGTGTTCATGCTGGGGACGTTCTCGGGCTCGGCGCCGGTCGCGTCGTATCAGGCGGATGCGCCGGCCCCGGAGATGATGTGCTCGATTACCGGTCGGAACTCCTCTGTCGGCGAGAAGTCGACATACTCAGAGTCCTCGAGCGCCTCCGGTGCGTGGCCGGGAGCCCAGTAGAACGCTTCGCCAGCGGCGAAGTCTTGATGCCCGTCCAGTGTGTGCATGCGTACGCGGCCCTTGATCATGTACCCCCAATGCGGACACGGGCAGAGATCGTCCTGGAGGCCCTTAGTCGCGGGGCGTAGGTCCGCGCCAGCGGGCAGCTGCACGAACCCGACAGACATGCCGTCCTCGTCGCGCAAACGGACCTCGACGCCGTTGTCGTCGATGACGACCGGGACGTCCTCACGTGGGATAGATCGCATGTCTCTGCCTCCTGTTGAAGTTGATGGTGAGGATCTCTTGGCCGCGTGCAGTGCGCTTCTCAGGCTGCGGCCGTGACGACGGCGTCCTCGGTCGATGGGTCGATCACGTCCGAGATCTTGGAGCTGCGGTTTGGGGACGTTGCTCACGATGGCGGGATGTTCTGGTTCAGGTGGAACAGGTTGGTCGGGTCGTAGCGGTTCTTGAGCGCGCGAAGCCGGGCGAACTTCTCGGTCCCGTAGGCCGCCTGCACCCGATCCTCGCCCTCGGAGGAGAGGAAGTTGATGTAGGCGCTGCCGGTCAGCGACGGCTCGATCTCGGCATAGAGACGCTTCGCCCAATCGATGTGGGTCTCCAGACCCCCGCCCGGCTCGTGCGTGGTGGCGATCGCGTTGAGCACGAACGGTGCCTGGCGCTCGCCATGGGCGGTCTCGTCCTCACTGACACGGGCAATCGCGCCGCCGAAGTGCTGGATGTGGATCTCCGAGGACGGGGAGGTCGCGTTCTGATGGAAGCGGGCCATCGTCTTGATCGCGTGGTCGTCGAGCTCGCGGAGGTAGCCCGCCTTCATGTAAGCCTGGGTGCCCTTCGGCCAGAGCGCGTCGAGCAGGCTCTGCATCTGCACGTAGGGCATCGGGCCGACCAGGTCGGCGACGTGGTCGCCCAGGTCGCGGATTGGCTGCAGCACCTTCATCCCCTCCTCGGGGTCGCCGGAGTAGCAGCCGACCAGGGCGATGAGCTTCTTGCCGTGCCAGTCCTCGGGGAGGAACGGGGCGGGTGGCGCGGTGATCAGATTGACCAAGGTCGTCAGCTCATCCGGGAGATCGCGCGCGAAGTCGCGGTAGAAGCGCATCACCTCTTCGGCGCGGTCGCCCGAATAGAAGACCGGGCCGGCGGCCACGGTCGGGCCGACCGGGTGCAGATCGAACTCGAAGGCGGTGACGACGCCGAAGTTGCCTCCTCCGCCCCGCAGTCCCCAGAAGAGGTCGGGGTTCTCCGTCGCGCTCGCGGTGAGGATCTGGCCGTCGGCGGTGACCACCTCGGCCGAGCGCAGGTTGTCGCAGGCCAGGCCGTGCTTGCGCATCAGCCAGCCGATCCCGCCGCCCAGCGTGAAGCCGGCGACGCCAGTGGTCGAGATCAGGCCCCCGGTGGTGGCGAGGCCGTGCTCCTGGGTCGCGGCGTCAAACTCCCCCCAGGTGAGGCCGCCCTCGGCGGTGGCGGTGCGACCGCGCGCATCCACCGTGATGCCCTTCATCGGCGAGAGGTCGATGACGATGCCGTCGTTGCAGGTCGAGAAGCCGGGAATGCTGTGGCTGCCGCCGCGCACGGCGACGTCGAGCCCCTCGCTGCGCGCGAAGCCGATCGCGTGACGCACGTCAGAGCCATCAGCGCAGCGGGCGATCACCGCCGGGCGCGCGTCATGGGCGCCATTCCAGATCGAACGAGCCTCGTCGTAGGCGCCATCGCCGGGCCGGATCAGTTCTCCGTGCAGCCCGTCCTCGAACTCCTTCAGCGTTGCCGCTCCAAGCACTCCTTGCATAGCCATGCCGGCCCCCTTCTCAGTTCGGTTCTTTGACGTCGCGTTTCGACGACGCTCAGCGAGGCTACGGTCCACCTCTTAACCACGACTTTGCAATGTCTTAGAGCTCCTCTAAGTCGGGTTACTCGGCTATCGCGCGCGCCGTCGCGAACCCCGGCGCGCGCTCCAACTCCAGGCAGTAGGCTGCCCCCGCGTCGCCGTCGAGCAGCTCGAAATGCCGTCTCGCCCGATCGAGCCAGCTGCGAGCCGTGGTCGCCTCCCCTTCCTCGGCACAGACCGCCGCGAGCACCGCCAGCACCCAGCCCTCCTGGGGTGTGGACTCGATCCGCCCGAGCACCGCGGCAGCCGCCTCGAGGTGAGCGCGGGCGCCCACCCGGTCCTCCTCGGCGAGCGCGACGATCGCCAGGCTCAGCTCGGCGGCGCTGAGCCCGATCATGTCGTCATTCTCGGCGAACCAGGTGCGGCTCTGGACAGCCGCGGCCCGCCCGCCTGCCGGGTCTCCCGAATGGGCAGCGAGCACAGCCAGACAGCCGAGCGTGATGCCCGTGCCGCGCCTGTCGCCGACCTCCTGGCGCAGGGCGAGGCTACGGTCGAGCAGCGCCCGGCCGCGGTCGAAGTCCCCGCTCGAGCGCGCCAGGTTGCCGAGCGCGTTGAGCGCCAACGCCTCGCCCTGCACATCCGCGAGCCGCTGAAAGCGCTCGACGCTCTCCTCGATCAGCTCGTGGGCGTGGGCGAAATCCCCCTCCGCGCGGTCGACTGCGGCCAGGTTGACCAGGATGTGGGCGGCGGCGGCCGCGCCGCCAACCCGGCGCCCAACGATCACGGTTTCCTCCTGTAGGAAAAGCGGGTAATACGCCTCGGGCTCGACCGAGATCAGCCCGTAGCTGAGGGGCCAGAGCGCCGGGCGCGGGTCAGTGATCAGCTCGCCGGCGCGGCTCAGCGCGAACTCGAACTGCTCGCGGGCCTCCGGGTATTCGCGACGGAACCAGGCGGCGATGCCACGGGTGTGCGCGGCCCATACAGGCGGGCGCGCAGCGGGAAGATCGTCGACGGCCAGCCCCTCGTGTTCGACAACGCGCGACTCGACATCCACCCTGGCGCTGACGATCGCGTGATAGGCCGTCGAGACCTCGACCGCGTCGAGCATCCCGGCGTAGTCGCCGAGCTCGCGGAAGATCGCGACGCTTTCGTCGCCGAACTCGCGGAGGCGGCCGTAGACCCCGCGCCGCAGGCCCACAAGGCAGGCGGCGAGCAGGGCACGGGCGCGATCCGCAGTGTGCTCAGGCGCCACGGCTAGCGACGCCGCGAGCCAACGGTACCCCTCGGCGAGGTAGCCCCGCATCAGCCAGAAGCGCCACAGCGTGGCGACGAGGCGCAGGGCAAGGAGGGGATCGTCGGCGAGCGCCGTGGCGAGCGCTGCGCGGAGGTTGTCGCGCTCTAGATCCAGTCGCCGCAGCCGGTCCTGGGCGGGAAGGTCGCCGGCCGGCGTCGGGTCGCTTTCGGCCAGCTCGACGTACCAGTCGCGGTGGCGACGCTCGAAGGCCTCGCGCTCCCCGGCGTCGACAAGCCGCTCGGCGGCGTACTGCCGGATCGTCTCCAGGAGCCGGTATCGGCGGTCGCCCGGTCCCTCCTCGACGTGGACGAGCGACTTGTCGATCAGGCGAGCGAGCACGGCGAGGGCCCCGTGGTGCACGAGTGGGTCCTCGGCGCAGACATCCTCGGCTGCTTCGAGGGAGAAGCTCCTGGCGAACACCGAGAGTCGACGCAGGAGGATCTGCTCGTCGGCCTCGAGCAGGTCGAAGCTCCAGGCGAGAGTCGCCCGCAGCGTCTGCTGCCGGGTCATCGCCGTGCGGCTCCCGGCCGAGAGCAGGTCGAGCGAGCCGTCGAGGCGCTCGACGATCTGGGCGGGCGTGAGGACGCTGACCCGCGCCGCCGCCAACTCGATCGCCAGCGGCATCCCGTCGAGCCGGTGGCAGAGGGCCGAGATCGCGGCCGCGTTCTCCGTGTCCAACTCGAAGCCGGGCGCCGCGTGGCCGGCGCGCACGACAAAGAGCCGCACCGACTCCGCTTCGATCGCCTCACCCGAGGGGGAGGGCTCGGCCAGCTTGGGGAGCGAGAGCGATGGGACCCGCCAGGTCACCTCGCCGGGGACGCGGAGTGGCTCGCGGCTGGTCGCGAGCACGGTGAGGCGAGGGCAGTGCCGGAGCAGCGCCTCGACAAGGTGCGCGACCGGCTCGACCAGGTGCTCGCAGTTGTCGAGCAGGAGGAGCTGCTGGCGCTCACCGATGTGGCCGGCGAGCGCCACCTCCGGGGCGCGGTCGGAGGCGAGCCGCGTGTCCAGCGCCTGGGCGACCGCGGGGCCGATCAGCTCGGGCTCGCCGAGCGCGGCCAGCTCGACCGGCCAGACACCGTCAGCGAAATCACCGAGGTGTTGCCCGGCCAGCTCCAGTGCCAGCCTCGTCTTGCCGCACCCGCCCGCCCCCGTCAGATTCAGCAGCCGCGAGTTACGCAGGAGCGCGGCGGCCTCGGCCAGCTCTCGCTCGCGACCGATGAAGCTGGTCAGCTGTTGGGGAAGCTCCGGGGCGCGTCCGCCACCGGACGGCGCCTCGTCCGGGGAGGGTAGGAGATCGGGCTCCTCGTCATGGCTGCGGGTGAGAATCTCGCGATACAGGCGGCGGGTCTCGTCGTCGGGCTCGTCCTCGAACTCGCGCTGCAGGCCGAGCTTCAGCTGCTGGAACCGGGCCAGCGCCTCCTGCCGCCGCCCGCTCCCCACGTAGAGACGCATCAGCGCCCGATGGGCAGGCTCGTGGAGCGGTGCATCGACCAACACCGATCGCAGGCGGTCGATCGCCGCGGCGGGATTGTCCGGTGCCTCGAGCTCGGCCAGCTCGATCCCCAGAGCGAGGCGAAGCTCGTGGATGGCGTCGCGCCGCGATGCCATCCACTCCTCGTAGCGGTCCTCAGGCAGCAGCTCGCCCCCGTGAGAGTCGAGCGCCGCCCGGTAGGCCGACGCATCGCGCCCGGCGCGCGCCCGGGCCCCGGCCTTCTCGAAAGCCTCGACATCGATCCAGACCGGCGCCTCGGAGCAGAGCACGATCACGTCGTCCTGCAGCTCGAGACAGGCGGCGCCGTCAAGACCGATCGAGTCGAGGGCGCGCCGCGCCGCAAAGATCGCCTGATGCAGGTTGTTGCGGACAGAGGCCTGGTCACGATCCGGCCAGAGCAACTCGGCGGCCTCACCCGCGTGCATCCGCCGTTCGGGAGCGAGCGCGAGCAGCTTGATCAGAGTCCTGGCCTTACGCAGCCGCCAAGCATCGCCGGCGATCACCTCACCACCCAGGGCGACCGAGAACGCCCCGAGAAGGCGGATACTCAACACCCCATCACCCATCCAAATGCCTTTCTTCCTGGCATCCTCACATTCTCAAAATACTCTGACCCAGCGAGCAAAGTTCAAACGATCCGTACTTCAACGGGCCGCTGAGGCGGAGAGCACAGCACAAACGCGATGCCAAGCTGGATCGCGGGTCAGCGCATCCCCGCCGTTGTGGATCACGGTCGTGGAGGGAATGGGTGCTCGTGCGGCCCGAAGTGCGGGTGAGCGTGGCGCAGACTGCCGTGAAGGTGCAGGTCGCCTCAGACGGGCTCATAGGTGGCGGACGGCATGGTTCCTCCAGGCTAGATCGCGGGCATCAAGCCCGATCACGGTTTGCGTGAGCTTGCCCGTAGGGCGTTGGTGATCCAGGCATCGGGCGGAATTCGCTGTAGGCCATCCCCAGTCGGGTACAGACGACATCTGAGACCGTAGTCGTGCCGGTCGGCTGCGTCGGGGTCAACATCGCGCCCGTCGATGCGCAACGTTGGTGAGCCGAGGAAGCGCTCACGGCGGGCGGCACGCTCAGAGTCGAAGCTGCGCTCCTCGATCGCCGCGTCAACTTCGGCCTGTGCGAGCACCGTGGCAGCCTGGCACACAGCTCGGCATAACCTGGGCAACCATCGATGTAGAGCAGTTCAATCTTCATCCGGTCTCCCATCTGCCGTATTGCAGAGCGCGCCTCGGATTATCGAGCTCCGGCGGCGAGGAAGCGTCGCGTGTAGATGCCAGTCCCATAGCCGACGTCGAGCCCGCGCTCACCGACGGTCAACGAGGTCGCCACGTGTCGAAAGCCGCGGGTGCCGCCGGCTTCGCCGCTGACGGCACAGGTCGTATCGATGGTTGTGCCACCTTCTACCCAGCGGTAGGGCCTCGACGAGATCGACGCCGGCCACCGCTGACCGGGCCAAGATAAGTCGGAGAGCGTCTCCCGAGGGTGGCTCCGCGTGTTGATGAGGGGTGCTTGTGCGCGACCGGTGCCCGTGCGAGAACTTGCGTCGCGGTGTGGAGCGCTGCCGACCAGGAGGTCGGGCGCCTGCGCAGAGCGATCCCATAGAACTCGCCGCCTATAGCACTGCAAACGCTTAGCGTGCATAGTCTCCAGCTACTGACCACATAGAAAAACCCCGCCGTAGCGGGGCTTTTCCTTAGCGGATCGATAAGCCGGAGGTTTGGGAGACGGTTAGGACGCACCGCCACCCGCTTCAGGAGGACGGCCGGTATGCCGATTGGCTGGATAGCCTCCACAGAAGGCGTTACGCTCTTATTAGCGATGGCCTTGCGAGTAGAACATGTCGACGTTCAGGTGCTTCTCGATGAAGAGGAGAGCGATCGCCGCGCCGATGAAGAGGCACTGCGATCTGGACGTAAGACGCACGCGCAGCTCAAGCGCGAAAACGAGGTATTCGCGCTTCCGCCGAGTCGCATTCGGATCAACCTCGACTCAGCGCACTCTCTTTCCTGAGCGACGATTCCAGAGCCGCACACGTGGCTGAGGAGCAGCAGAGCAAGGCCGAGCCGCCTCCGCTGAAGATCGACGAAACCGAGCGCATCATCGCTCGCCTCGAGCAAGTCGTCCGCGACCGGCGAGTCGTCCTTGTCGGTGGACAGGCAGTCGCCATTTGGGCATCGAAGCTCGCAGATCGGATAGCGGACACGCTGGTCGAGGCAGTGGCGAGTCGAGATATCGACCTTCTCGGCAACTCCTCGGATCTCAGACAGTCAGCCGAACTGCTCGGCGGACGTCTCCGCGTAGCCAATTGGGAGGACCGCACCCCGCTCACCGGCGTCGCGATCTTCCTCGACGGCGCCGGTCACGAGCGTCGCCTCGATGTCTTGGCGAGCGTCTACGGCATGAACTCGGACGACATCAGACAGACAGCCATCGAGGCAGAGTTGCTCGTGGACGGTGATCGGCAAGTCCATGTCTGGGTCATGCACCCAGAGCGCTGCATGGAGAGCCGCGTCCACAACAGCGCTCTCTCACACAAGCAGACAGACCTTGCCTGGCGCCAGCTCCGAGCCTCGATCCTCTGCGCGCGCGCGTTCAGCCAACTACTACTCGACGAGCGCGGCGAGGCCGCGGTCCGCGACGTGCTGAACCTCAACGAGCGCATCTTCGACTTCGCGCAAGAAGACCGCTGCTCGGCGCTCGCGTCCAACCGAGGGATCGAGGCTTTCGACGCCGTGCTCGACGACGAGCGGCTGCCAGAGCAGTTCAGAACAGTCCGTCTGCCCCAGATGCAGGACAGGATTCTGACTGTGCGCCAACAACAACGCGACCGCACGCTGTGAACACCACCCCGACTTTGACGGATCACGAGTCCTAGCGACTGCAGTGGAGCCCGCCGAGCTGCTGCTTGGCTACGCCTCGTTCGTCGCCGACACGTCGGCATGGCCGCATGGAGGTCTTCGATCGTCGCGCGACCGCTTCGAGCTACTGGGATCAGGTAGATATTGCGGTGGCCTGCTGGAACGGAGGAGCGATGCTCGATGCCCTAGCTGACTTCCGATCTATTGCCGTGTCGAGCGCCGGCTGGCTGACCCGACGTGCAAAGCGTATGCGCGCGATACCCGTGCATGTCTCGAACACCTGAGCGACCACGGCATCACGACGCTGGTCGATATTCGCACGCACGATCTGCGTCGCTTCCTCGCCCAGGAGGCCACCCACCGTCCCTCACCGTCAAGCCAAGTCCGAACGACCGCAGCACTGCGCTGCTTCTTTCGCTTCTGCGTGGAGAACGAATACCTCGAGCGCGACCCCGCCACTGTGCTGCGCTCACCCAAGCAGCGCGAAGCGCTGCCCGACATCATCAATCGCAAGGAGCTCGGCCAGTTGCTCGTCGTGCCCGGCCGTGAGGGCATTTGGAAGCGCGTACACCCCGGCAAGCGCGAGCGCGACTGCCTGCTCCTCGCGCTCTTCGCCTACGGCGGCCTGCGCCACTCCGAGCTGCTCGGCCTGAACTGGGACGACATCGACCTCGAACGACGCCTCGTGCGCGTGCGCCACGCCAAGGGCGGACGCCAACGCACCGTACCGATCCACCCCGGCCTCGTCCCGCTGTTCCTCGCCTACCGCGCCACCCGCACGCCACTTCAGGATCCAGCGGTGTTCGTCGGCGTTCTCGGTCGCCGCCTCTCCCCCACGATCGTCACCAGGACATTCCGCCACTACGCGACCGCCGCGGGCGTCAACGAGCACAAGCGCGTCACACCTCACACTCTGCGCCACGTGTTCGCCACCGAACTCCTCACCGCCGGCGCCAACCTACGCCAGATCCAGAAGCTGCTCGGACACAAGCACCTAGACCCACGCAGCGCTACACCCGCGTCAACGCACACCAACTCCGTGGCGCGATCAAACGTCTACCTTGGACCGACCACAGTCCACCGTCTCGCCGTGGGCTTTGAGCAGCCGCAAAGTCAGTCGCCGATTGGGTACCCGCGCACCCGCTTCGCGCCGGCGAACAGAAGCGCTCCCTCGCCGCATCTCCCACCCGTTTCTCGTCCAACTCGGCAGTCTGCGCCAAGGTCGTCCGGACGGTCGGATGCGCGGGTAAGCGGGAGTGTCGCCCGGCACCGACTCTCGTCGCCTTGGCGGCCGCCGTCGGGCGGGATGCCGTACCGTGCGGTGGTGTTCAGCTCGTGAAGAATTGTTGGTAGAGCAGGAAGACGTTGAGTGCGCTGATCAGGCTGGCGCAGCCCCAGGCGAGGATGGTGGTGAGGCGGCGGTTGACGTGGATGCCCATGATGTCCCGTCGGCAGGTGATCATGACGAGCGGCACGAGCGCGAAGGGGATGCCGAAGGACAGCACGACCTGGCTGAGCACGAGCGCGCTGGTAGGGCTGACGCCGATGGCGAGGACGACGATCGCGGGGATCATCGTGACCGCGCGGCGCAGTAGCAGTGGGATGCGGATGTTGATGAAGCCTTGCATGACGACCTGTCCGGCGTAGGTGCCGACGCTGGATGAGGAGGCGCCGGAGGCGAGCAGCGCGACCGCGAACGCGAGCGCGGCGGTGCCGCCGACGAGGTGACCGAACTGCGCGTGGGCTTCTCCTATCGAGCTCAGACCGGAGAGGGCGGGGGTGTGGAAGAGCTTGGCGGCGACTGCGAGCATCGCCATGTTGACCAGGCCGGCGAGGCCGAGAGCGATGATCACGTCCATGCGCTCGAAGCGCAGCACGCGGCCGCGCTCTGAGTCGTTGCGGCAGGGCATGCGGCCCTTGGTCAACGCGGAGTGCAGGTAGATGACGTGCGGCATCACGGTCGCGCCGATGATGCCGACCGCGAGGTAGAGCGAGGTGGCGCCGTGCAGGCCGGGCAACAGACCCTTTAGTGAGCCGTGGACGGAGGGGCCGATGCGCAGCGTCTCATACAGGAAGCCCCCGAAGATGATCCCTAGCAGCGCTGTGATCGCCAGCTCGAAGCGGCGGAAGCCGTGTGTCTGAAGCTCGAGGATCGCGAACGCGATCACACCGGTGATCAGGCCGGCCGGCAGCAGCGGCACGCCGAACAGCAGGTTCAGCCCGACCGCGGCGCCGAGGAACTCGGCGATGTCTGTCGACATTGCCATGATCTCGGCTTGCACCCACATGCCCCAGGTGAACGCGCGGGGGAAGTGTGCGCGCACGAGTTCGGGATAGTTGCTGTCGGTGACGATCCCGAGCTTGGCCGAGAGGTACTGGATCAGCATCGCCATCACGTTCGCCGCGAGCACTACCCACAGCAGCAGGTAGCCGAACTGCGCGCCACCTTCGATGTTGGTGGCGAAGTTACCCGGATCGACGTAGGCGATCGACGCGACAAACGCTGGGCCGAGCATCGCCAGCGTCGCACGCACGCGACCCCTGGAGAGAAGCTGCTCGAGTGCGCTAGGCCCGGCGAGCGCCCCACCGAGCTCCCCCGGCAGCGCTACCGAGGCGCCCTCGACGGCGCCCTCGAGCGCGGGGACCGGATCGGGGCGCAGCGGTGCTATCCCTGACCCTCCTCGGTCTCGATCCGCATCGCGCGCGCGAGCGTGCTGCCGATCGGATGTTCACGCTCACCGAAGCGCACGAACACCGGCCCGCCGAACGGCTGACGATCGACGACCTCCAAGCGCTCGCCGATCGCGATGCCGTGCTCGGCCAGGTAGCGCAGCATCTCCGGGTCAGAGTCGGACACGCGCACGAAGCGCCCCGCGCCACCAACCGGCAGCTCGTCGAGACTGTACGTGAAGCGCTCGTCGATCCCGAGCTCCACCGTGGGGATCGGATCGCCGTGCGGATCGACCGTGGGGTCGCCCAGGCGCGCCGCGATCAGCTGCTCGAGCTCCTCGGAGAGCACGTGCTCGAGGACCTCGGCCTCGGCGTGCACGCGATCCCAGGGCATCCCGAGCTCCTCCGCGAGGAACAGCTCCAGCAGCCGGTGGTGGCGCAACACCTCGAGCGCGACCCGGCGACCCTGATCGGTGAGCCTCACGCCGCGGTAGGGCTCGTGCTCGACCAGCCCGACCTCGGACAGCTTGCGCAGCATCGCCGAGACCGAGCCCGGCGTGACACCCAGCCGCTCGGCCAGCTCAGTCGTCGATACCGCCGCGCCCTTACGCGCCTCCAGCGCATACACCGCCTTGGCATAGTCTTGAACAGACGCAGAAATCAAATCAGGGATAGCCACAGCAGTATTTAGGCAGACCAAAACATGTTTGTCAAGGACGCATAATCTTCTTCAGCTGGGCCGATCCCTAGCCTCGTCGCAACGGGCGTTAGGATGAACTCGTGTCCGGAGATCGCTGCGACCTGCTGTGTCTGGACCTGGAGCGCGCCGAGGCGATCCGCAAGCGCCTGGATCTCAATCTCGTCGCGGGGGTGGCGGCTCGTGCGAAGGCGCTCGCCGACCCCACACGACTGCTGATCGCGCTCGCGCTACGCGACGGCGAGGAGCTCTGCGTGTGTGACCTGGCGTGGATCACCACGCGAGCGGAGAACCTCGTCGGCCACCACCTACGCGCGCTACGCGACGTCGGCCTGGCGTGCTCGCGTCGCGAGCACAAGATCGTCTTCTACACCCTCACCGACGCCGGCCGGCGGCTGCTCGACGTACACCTCGAACTCGCCCAGGTCACGTCATGAGCACCCCATCGCTCGAACTGCCTACCGTCGCCGGGCCGGCACGCGTCTCGCGCCAACGAAGTCCGCTCGAGCTGGCCGAGCGTGAGCGTCTGATCCGCCGCGCGAAGATGCTGTCCTGGCTTAGCCTCGCCTACATGACCGCCGAGGGCGCGGTCGCGATCACCGCCGCGATCCTCGCCGGCTCCGTCGCGCTGCTCGGCTTCGGTCTTGACTCCGCTATCGAGGGCTTCGCCTCGATCATCGTCATCTGGCGCTTCACCGGCACCCGCCGACACTCCCAGCACGCCGAGCAACACGCCCAGCGACTCGTCGCCATCACATTCTTTCTGCTCGCCCCCTACATCACCCAAGACGCCATCCGCACACTCATCAACGGCGAGCATCCCCGCACCAGCTGGCTCGGTATCGGCCTATCGATCTCCAGCATCACCGTCATGCCATTCCTCGGCAAAACCAAGCAGGCCATCGGCCAGCGCCTCGGCTCAGGCGCAACCGCCGGCGAGGGCACCCAGAACATGCTCTGCGCCTACCTAGCCGCTGGCGTCCTCACCAGCCTAGCGCTCAACGCCACCTTCGGCCTATGGTGGGCCGACCCCGCCGTTGCACTCGCGATCGGCGCACTCGCACTCAACGAGGGCCGCCAAACCTGGCACGGCCACGGCTGCTGCGCCACCCCGCCGCTCCCCCACGAGCCGCCCGACACCCGCCACGAGGACTGCTGCACCTGACCCGCAAGACGCGACAGCCCGCCCCCCGACTCCTGCTTCACCCGGCAGACCAGGCGTCTTCACCAACCAACTGCTCGCTTGCGCTACGGACGATCAGCGAGAGCAACGATGACGTAGAGCTGCACTTCCGCAATCAGCTACGCGAGCGAGAGTGAGCGGGCTACTCAGCGGTGGGCGAAGCACGATCGGACGTCAGGGACGCCACGACGACCGCAGAGCACGCACCAGCAGATGGATCCCCAGGTGCCTCCTCCTGAGCGCACCCAGGGCTCCATCGGCGGAGCGAGAGCGCGGAACCCGACCGGAGCGGGCTGCGCGCGACCGGTGCCCCTGCTAGAACTTGCGTTGCGGTGTGGAGCGCTGCCGGCCAGAGGTCGAGCGCCCGCGCCGAGCGATCCCATAGAAATCGCCGTCGTTCCCGGTTCCAGCGCTTAGCGTGCATAGTCTCTAGCTACTGACCACATAGAAAAACCCCGCCGGAGCGGGGCTTTTCCTTAGCGGATCGATAAGCCGGATTCTGTCGTTGAACGGCCATCCATCTGAGCGGCCTACCTGGACCTCGGCGGGCAGCCTACAAGCGGTCCGATTTGGCCTTGCATCGGGCGGGGTTTACCCAGCCGCCGCGTCACCGCGACGCTGGTGCGCTCTTACCGCACCATTTCACCCTTGCCGGCCCGCCGTTCACGTGGGACGGCGGGCTTAGGCGGTTTGTTTCTGTGGCACTTTCCCGCGGGTTTCCCCGGGTCGATAGCTCGACCACCCTGCCCTGTGATGTCCGGACTTTCCTCGAGGGCTTGCGCCCCCGCGGCCGTCTGATCTGCACCGTCAACTTAGCGCCTGCCGGTGTTCGGGGAAAGACCTGGGCGGGATACCCCACGGGGTTTGGCGTCACACGCGCCGGAGCAAGCCCACCACGCGGCCGAGCACCTTGACCTCTTTGCTGCGGATCGGCTCCATCGTCTCGTTCTCGGGCTGCAGGCGCACGTGATCCGATTCGCGGAAGAAGCGCTTGACCGTCGCCTCCTCGCCGAGCAGCGCAACGACCACGTCGCCGTTGGTTGCTGTCTCCTGAGGATGCACGACCACGAGGTCACCTTCGAGGATGCCGGCATCCTTCATCGAGTCACCGCGAATCCGCAGCAGATACTCGCCGTCAGCACCACCCGCGATCTCTGGGACCGAGACGTACTCCTCGACGTTCTCCTCGGCCAGCATCGGCTGCCCTGCGGCCACCGAGCCCAAGAGCGGCAGGCCTTCTGCTCGGACGATCCCGCGCACACTGTCCACGGCCGTCCCAACCGCACGATCCAAGAGCTCGATTGCCCGAGGCTTAGACGGATCGCGACGCAACAGCCCGATCTTCTCGAGGTTCGCCAGGTGCGCGTGCACCGTCGAAGACGAGGCCAGACCTACGGCCTTGCCGATGTCGCGCACTGTCGGCGGGTAGCCATACTTGGCCGAGTACTTGCGGATGAAGTCAAAGATCTCCTGCTGGCGCTTGGTCAGATCCATGCCTGGATGCCTCCGCGTTCGATTGTCTGTTGCATTTCAACGAACATGTGTTCGCAATCTAGCGGGGGACGTGGACGGACGCAAGTCTGGCGTTTGCGACCCACGCGCGGCGCCCGTAGCCCGAGGCTATACTCGCCCACTCTGCGCTCGTGGCGGAATTGGTAGACGCGCAAGGTTGAGGGCCTTGTGGGGAGTTTTCCCCGTGGTGGTTCGAGTCCACTCGAGCGCATAGAAGAAGTCCTGTAAATCAGGGCTTTTCGGCGAGTCTGAGTCCCCACCAGACGACCACAACTGCTTCGTCGGGCGTAAGCGAGCGTCCACCGACCGGAGGTTGGGGTGTCGCCTCTCGTCCAGAGCGAGTGTGAGCACGACCATCGCTCGGACGCTCGCTCTGCGAAAGCAGTAGTGCACGGTGCACGGTCCGATGCGCCTAGCGTCGTCGAGCGACAGCGCTGTTTGGCCTGCGCAGAACATCGCCTCCAGGCGGGATAGGAAGACGCCGCTCGCCCACCACGCAGAAAAGGCGCGATGCTCACAGCACGCCGAAGCTCGCGGGCGCCGGAGTGCCCTTCGCTATCCGTGGGTATGGATCACGAGCGGCTATGCCGCGGCTTCGGTCTGGATCCCGCCCGGCGGAAGCGAGCTCACAGAGCAGCAGGAGGCGCGTGTCGAGCCGATGCTCGAGGACCTACTCGGCACCCGCAGCGGAGAGGTCATCGAGCTCCTCGAGCGATTCGACGCCTCGCATCCGACCGGCGAGCCGCACTACTACCTGAACCTCCTTGGAACGCACCCCGACCACCGGGGCCGTGGACTCGGGATGGACCTGCTGGCGAAGAACCTCACCAGGATCGATGAAGAGGGGATGCCTGCCTACCTGGAGTCGAGCAACCCGGACAACAACACGCGATACGAAAGCGTGGGATTCAGGCCCGTCGGCGAGTTCTCCACACCCGACCGAAGGCACACCGTCTCAACAATGTGGCGCGAGGCGCACTGAGACCATCCTCGCCGCCGGACCCACGCATTGTGCCGACCAGGCGGTCGATCAACCGGGCTCAGCGGAGGACGACCGAGACCTTCCGTCGAAACGCCCCAGGATCGATCGCCGGATAGCGGTAGAGCTCCGGCTCGATCGCGTCGTAAAGCTCCTGCAGCCTCGTTGGCTGTACAAGCCCAGCCTCGATCATCCGCGCGACATCATCCAGGTCCTGGCTGAAACCTCGCTCGATCTTCGAGAGCGCCTGCGAATAGAAGTCGAAATGGTGGACCGCGATGTTGCCCTCTTGGAAGACAAACGGGCTGCGTTCGCGCCAGCCTGGAAGCTCTGGTACGAAGTCCGGCGGAGAGGCCGAGCTCGATGTTCACCCCGAGATCCTCCTTCAAGGCCGGAATCTCGCGGAGCAGCGCGTCGACATCGGGCTCGAGCCTCATGTCGACATCAACCGTGGAGCCGCGCCAGCCTTCAAGAACCGCCGTGGCGCCGCCTGTCAAATAGATCCGTGTCGGTGTGGTCGCCGCCCGGCCGAGACGACGAGCCAACTCGCGCAGACGAGCCTCGTCAACAGGCGGACGCATGCTCAGCCGCTCGCGCGAAGCTCACCATACGAGCGACCAGCGAGTTGTAGCGACTGTGCGCCCCGTCATCCGCCTCTGTGAGCAGTTCGTAAAGGCGATGCGATGGCCGCTCCCCCCCACCCTGCGGCACATCGATTCCGATGGAGCGCAGCCGAGGCGCCGCCATTGCGACCAATAGCGCCGATGCGCTCTCCTTACCTGCCGCGAGATCATCAAGTCCCGCGCTCACGAGCTCGTATCCGGGCAGATCAGTTTGCGTATCCAACATGCCCAGATCCTAGGCCATCAACCTGCGATGATCTCGCATCAATGCGGGGCCTCGTGGCAACGATCTGTGTCTCGGTCCTGGCAACGTCAGCCTCAGCGGCTTCGGGCGCGACGTTCACGGTGAGCGGCTTCGGCGATCCCTCGGGCGCAGCCTGCAGCGGCACCTCCTGTGCTTCTCTGCGTGCGGCGATCGCCGCGGCGGACACGGTTCAGAACGCCGGCTCAACGATCGACCTTGGCAGCGGCACATATGTGCTCGGCGGTTCCGGCTCCGCCGGGGGACCGCTGCTGATTTCACTCGACACCACGATCGCGGGCGCGGGCGAGTCGGCAACATCGATCAAGCAGACCGGCGCGGGTGATGGGGTGCTCAGGATCACATCTCCGACGGCGACCGTGAAGATCTCAAACCTCGCTATCTCGGGGGGAGATGCTCGGGGTACTGCCGGAGCCAACGGCAGCCTGAGCGGCCCGGGAGCAGCGGGAGGCCCAGCGGTCGGCGGGATCTTCGACGCCGGAGCCCTGACGCTCTCAAAGGTCGCGGTCACCCGCAATCGGGCCACCGGCGGTAGTGGTGGAGCGACCGAAAGCGGAACGCCGGGCAGCGGCGGCCCCGCGGTCGCCGGCATCGAGGTAGCCGGCAGCCTCACTCTCCAGAATGCCGCTGTTTCGTCAAACATCGCCGTCGGGGGTACAGGTGGCGCAGCGGCCACAACTTCCGACGGTGCAGCCGGCGGCCTGGCGAGCGCAGGAGTGGTTATCGACCCCGGCGCAGGCGCCATCAGCATCGCCGGGTCTGATCTGTCTGGCAACTCCGCCACGGGTGGTGAAGGCGCCCCCACTACCCAGCAGCACGGCGGCGTGGGAGGCGACGCCCGCGGCGCGCTCGTCGACTTGGGCGGCCAGTCACTGTCTGTCACGAACTCGACGCTGAACAGCAACACACTCATCGGCGGAAGCGGCGGCGCGGGCCCATTCGGATCAGCCGGGGCCGGCGCGGGCGGCAGCGCCGCAGGTGGCGGCATCGTTGCGCTTAACGGAGCCCTCACCGTGTCCGAGGTGTCGATCGCCGGGAATTCGGTGACCGGCGGTGACGGCGGCCCGAGCGGCGCCTTCGCGAATCGCGGCGGCACGGCGCTCGGGGGAGGGATCGCGGTTCTCAGTCCAGCCACACTCACGTTGCATCGGGCGACGATCGCGCTCGACACCGCGGCGGGCGGTCGCGCGAGCACCACGATCGTGATGCCCCCACCCATCCTAACCGGCCCCGACGCCCAAGGTGGCGGTGTCTACGCCGCCGCCACGAGCTCGTTTGTCGACGTGACCTTTGCCCAGAACACCGCCACCGGCGGAGCGGGCACCGTCAATGTGAGCTCGACACCGGGAAGCGGGTTCGGCGGTGGCATGTCGCTCCAGCCGGGCGGTGGCGGCGTGGTGCTGGCCAGCGATACCTTCGCCACGAATGCCGTGCAGCCCGCAGGCGGCACCCAGACAGGCGGCGGCAACCTCGACGATGCAACCCCCGTTCAGGTCTCAGACACGATTTTCACGAACGGGATCGGCAGCGCTACAACACCGAATTGCGCGCTCTTCGGCGGCCAGTTCACCGACGCGGGCTACAATCTCGAGTCGACCAAACCCTCCGAGTGCGCGCTCACGCTATCCAGCGACATCGTCGGTCTGGATCCACAGCTCGGATCCCTCACCAACAACGGTGGGCCTGGCATGACGCTGGCGCCGGCCGCCGCGAGTCCCACGCGCGGCACAGGGGGCGCCTGCACCGACCCCTCCCAGGTCGGTAATCCGCTTCTGAGTGTCGACGAGCGCGGATCGCCACGCCATCCGCAGTGCGACATCGGGGCCTATGAGACCCAGCCGCCATCGGTGACGAGCGTTCCGACACTCACCGGGCCGCTCGTCGCCGGCGCAACGATCAGCTGCAACCCCGGCTTTGGCGGCGACGCACCGCTGACGCTCTCCTACGCCTGGCTGCGCGGAGGCACACCGATCACCAGCGCGGCCTCGGCCGCTTACACCACCTCCTCCGCCGACATCGGTCAGGCGGTTTCATGCTCTGTAACCGCTGCCAACTCTTACGGGTCGGCGAACGCCATCAGCAATGCGGTGCTGGTCACATCTGGCCCTCCACATCACGAACCCCCACTCGCGTTCACCGGCGCTCTGCTCAGCTCAGCAACGCTCACCACCGATCGCAAGGGCCGCCTGAACATCACGCTTTTCTGTCCGACATCGACGCCCGGCGGGACCTGCACCGTCGCGATCGATGTGTACTCGGTCAAGGGCGCGCTCAGGACGTCGCTCGCGCGGGTGACGAAGACACATCCAGCTGCACTCCTTGCGCACGGCGTGACCCGAATCGTCGCCGGAGGGAAGATGACCACGAAGCTGACGCTCACAGCCAAGGGTCGGCTTGCGATCAAGCACCTGCCAGCGCACGTCCGGGTCCTACTCACCTCCCGAGATAAACCCGGCGCCATAGTGAAACGGCTGATCCCGGCGATCGTTCGTAGCGCCAAGCCTCATCACCGCCGTCACTAGAGGAATTGCCACATGTCGGCGATCGAGACTGAGCAGCTGACGAAGTTCTACGGCAGCCATCGCGGTGTCGAGGAGGTCACGATCACCGTCGAGCCGGGCGAGATCTTTGGGTTCCTTGGCCCCAACGGCGCCGGCAAGACGACGACCATCCGCACACTGCTCGACCTTCTGCATCCGACCAGCGGCAGCGCGCGCATCTTCGGCCTCGACAGTCGCCGTGACAGCGTCGCGATTCGCACGCGGCTCGGCAACCTCCCCGGCGACTTCGGATACGGAAAGCTCGCCACTGGGCGCGAGGCTCTGTCGCTGCTCGCGCGGCTGCGCGGCCTCTCAGACCTCGGCAACGCGATGGCACTCGCGGAGCGCTTCAAAGCGGATCTCGAACGCCCGATGGGGCAGCTCTCGCGCGGCAACCGGCAGAAGGTCGGTCTGATCCTGGCTGTCTTTCACCGGCCCGAGCTGCTGATCCTCGATGAGCCCACAAGCGGACTCGATCCGCTCATGCAGGAGGAGTTTCTTGCGCTGGTGCGCGAGGAACGCGAACGCGGCTGCGCCGTCTTTCTCTCCTCGCACGAGCTTGACGAGGTCCAGCGGGTCTGCAACCGCGTGGGGATCATTCGCGAAGGCAGGGTCGTCGCGGTGGAGCGCGTCTCGGACCTGCTCGACAAGACGCCGCGCCAGGTCTCGGTCGAGTTCGCCGAGCCGCCCGACCTCGAGTGGCTGGGCGCGCTTGCGGGCGTGAGCGCTCTGGAGACGAGCGACGGACACGTCCGCTTCAAGGTCGCCGGCGACATCGACCCAGTACTCAAAGCGATCGCGCGTCACACGGTTCTCGATATCGAGATCGCGAGACCTACGCTCGAGGAGGTCTTCTTGACCTATTACAAGGGCTCACCCAGTTGAGTGCGCTGATCACAGCGCAACTTCGGGAGCGACGCCGATCGCTGCTCTCCTGGGGACTGCCGATCGGCGTGTGGTCAGCCTTTGTGGTCGCCATCTACCCCTCGATCGAAGCGGCTCTCGTGAAGGCTGTACGCAACTACCCGACCGCGTTGAAGGAAGCCTTTGGGGTCAGTGAGCTCTCGACGGTCGAGCAGTACCTGCACGCTGAGATGCTGAGCCTGATCGTTCCGCTCGCGGTCGGCTATCTGGCGGTCCGCTCGCTCGCTAGCGGCCTTTCGGGCGCGGCGGAAAGCGGGCGGCTTGACGTGCTGCTCTCAGCGCCGGTCTCGCGCCGGCACCTCGTCACGGCCTGCTTCTGCGCCGCCGCGATCGAGCTGGCCGCCGTCCTCATCATGGCCCTCATGCTCACGCTGCTCGGCAGCCTGCTCGCGGGCGCTGCCCTCAACTTCTCGTCCGCGCTGGCGGGCTTTGCCAGCGTCTGGCCGCTGGCTCTCCTGTCGGCAAGCCTGGGGATCGTTGTTACCGGCTTCACGCTGCGCACAAGCATCGTCACCGGCTCGGTCGCAGGCGTGCTCGTAGGGATGTATGTGCTTGATCTGGTCGGTCGTCTCGATCCCAGCCTCGACGGTGTCCGCTACGCCTCCGTGTTCCGCTACTACGGCAAGGCTGTGGAGGACGGTGTCGATCCGCTCGCCTTCCTCGGCGTCACCGCCGCGGCCGCTGTGCTCGCGGCGGCCGGCGCGGCGCTGTTCGAGCGGCGCGACCTGTTTCCTGGCTAGATGTGGCAGCTCTCACCCCGCCGTGAGCTCACGCTTAGCTTGACAACCCATCCTTGAGACCATGCGCTTCTCCTCGAGACGCCCGAAGCTACAACGCGCGATCCTCGCTTCAGTCGTTACAGCGACCGCCGCCCTCGCCGCGAGCTTGACTATCGACGCCGACCACGACAGCGTCTCCCGGGCCTCCGCCGCAGTGCGACCCACAGGACGCTCAGGTGCGGGCGCCTGTGGCAGCGCCAGCGCTAGCAATGTCGCCACCGTCAACGTAGCGGCAGCTCGCCGGATCCTTGCCGGCGAGCTCCACGGCGCTGAGGTACGGGCCGACATCGGTCACGTCACGAGCTCTCAGGCGCTGCTGACCGCAATGGCCGGCTCCAACCCAGCGGCTGTCCGAGCGGCCGTCCACGCGCTCGTCTACGCCCCGCACTGGCACATCGTCAGGCTGCGTGTGCTGAAGGGGAGCAAGGTTCTCGCCGACGTCGGCGGGCCCTACATCATCGCGCCGGTTGCCGGAACACTCAGATGGCATGGCCGCACGGTCGGCAGCTATGTAACGTCGGTCCAGGACGACGTCGGCTTCGTCAAGCTCGTGAGCCGCTTCATCGGCGTCCCGATCGATATCTACCGCAACGGCTCCTTCTTGATGGGAACGCTCAAGCCGGCCCCGCCCAGTGTGAACAGCGGGACGACGGTCACGGCCGCCGGGAGCACATACCGCGCGAGCGTGATGCAGGCCGGAGCCTTTCCCAGCGGCTCCCTCGAGATCGCCCTCTTCACGAAGGAACCGGCTGCCACGAGCGGAAGCTGTGCGGCAATACGTAGCGCGGCTTGGGGGAACGTCGCAGCCCACCTCGCGGCCCGCTTCAAGCCGCTCCCTGCCCACTACAAGGACCTCGTTGACCTCGTGCGTTCGACGACCGGCGGGCTGGCCTTCGTCCGCACCGGCTCAAAGCAGCTTGCCGGCGGTCCCGGCCCAGCGAAGCTGCCCCTCAGTGGCACCGTCACCTACCGCGGCCGGCCCTGGTCGGTGTTTTCCTTCGCGCCAGTCCCCCCTGCTCGGATCTATCTGCTAACGCCCAGCGCATAGGCTCGCCTGCCCTTAGCTTTCCGTAGCCTCCCGCAGGCTTGCGAGCACCCCTCAAAGTCGGATAGCCTCCGACATTCCATATTCATGAATCAGGGCCTCGATCCCCTGAGCCATCGAAATGAGAGGAACGCACGCGATGACCGAGCAGGCGGCTCCCTTCGTCCGACGCGAGGTGTGGAGCCTCGCGGTAGACGATCCGATCATCACGGCCTACGCGCGGGCTGTGGAGCTGATGAAAGGGCGCGATGCGAGCGACCCGACGAGCTGGGCCTATCAGGCCGCAATCCATGGGACCGAAGCTCAATCGACTTCACCTTTGTGGAACCAATGCCAGCACGGCGGCTGGTTCTTTCTCCCTTGGCACCGGATGTTTCTCTACCACTTCGAGGAAATCGTGCGGGCCGCGGTGATCGCCACGGGCGGCCCGGCGGACTGGGCGCTGCCCTACTGGAATTACGGTCTCGGAGGCAAGCAGGCCGAGCTCCCCGAGGCCTTTCGCAATCCCGCTGACGCATCGAACCCGTTGTATGTCGAAGAACGAGCTCCGGGCATCAACGAAGGGGCAGCCGTTCCCGCGATCGTCGCTTCGCCGGCGAAGGCACTAGCCCGACCGAACTTCGTCGGCTCGGCCGAATTCGGCGGCAACGTGACGCGGCCAGGGCAGTTCTGGCGTATGACGGGACAGCTCGAGCAAACCCCCCACAACGACATTCACGGTGCTGCCGGCGGCGAAGGCCTGATGGGCAACGTGCGTGCAGCCGCTCAAGATCCGATCTTCTGGCTGCACCACGCGAACATCGACCGCTTGTGGTCAGTATGGGCCGCCCAGCCCGGGCGCACCGCCCCGAGCGAGACGCAATGGCGGGACCAGAGCTTCGAGTTTTTCGACAAGGACGGCAAACGCGTCTCGATGAAGTGCAATGAGGTGCTTGAAACCGCGAGCGATCTGGACTACGTCTATGACACCGATGCAGCGACTGACTCCGCCCCTGCCAAACCGCCGCAGCCAGCGCTGGCTCAAGCGATGACAACGCTCGAGCCACACATGGTGGGAGCCTCCGAGCAAGGCATCTCGCTCGTGGGCGTCGCCGCCAGCATCCCGGTGCAGATCGACGGCAAGGCCGCGCGCGAAGCACAGGCCCCGAACCAGCGCGTCTACCTGAACGTCGAGGACATCGAGGGCGAGACGAACCCCGGTAACGCCTATGGCATCTTCGTGAATCTTCCCGAGGGTGCACCGCCAGATCTTGCGTCTCCCCACCACGTGGGGAACCTCTCCTTCTTTGGCATCGAGCACGCGCGCAACCCGGACGGTGACGAGCACGGCCACGGTCTGCGGGTTGCCGTTGAGATAACCGGGCTCGCCGAAGAGCTCAAAGCAGGCGGCGACTGGGAGGATCACGAGCTGCTCGTCTCCTTCAAGCCCGTTGCCGGCGCGGCCGAGCACAAGCAGATCAAGATCGGCCGGGTCAGCGTCTTCTACGACGCTTAGCGTGCGCGCGCATGGGTGGAGCCTCTCGGGCTTGGCAGTGGCGTAGACCCGACGGGGTCCTGATGATCGTGGGGCTAGCGTGGGTTGGCCTTGCGGTGATGCTGGCATCCACCGGCCATGGCTCCCGCAGTCAAGCGTCTGCCTGGTGGTGCATGCCCGGCATGAGCCAGGCCTCTGGCGGTGCGCCCGGCTCATCGCTTGCTCCGCCGTGGACGTCGGCCCTGACCGGCATCCCGATGTGGGCCGTGATGGTCCTGGCGGTGATGCTGCCCGCTGCTGGGCCGGCCGTGCGTCACGTTGCGGTCAACAGCCTCCGGTGGAGGCGCGGTCGTGCCGTGTCCATGTTCGTAGCGATCTACGCAGCGGTCTGGATCGCCTTTGGATTTGTCGCGATGGCCGCAGCCGCCGCCCTATCGCTGCCGTCGGGCGGAGTGCTGCTTGTCGTGGCGCTCGCAGTCGCTGGAGCCTGGGAGCTCACACCGCTGAAGCGACGCGCGCTGAATAGATGTCACAGCACCTCCCCGCTGCCGCCCAAGGGCTGGCGCGCACATCTCGGCGTCATCCGCTTTGCGCTGCGCCACGGAGGGGCCTGTGTGGCCTCGTGCTGGGCCACGATGCTCGTGATGTTCACCGCGCAGTCTGGGCGCCTGCTCTGGTGTTTGGGGTTCACTGCAACGACAGCGCTCGACAAGCTGACGCTGAAGCCGCGGAGATACACCCGCCTGTGCGCAGCCTTGCTCAGCGGTGCCGCCGCGACAGCCGCGATGGGGCTGCTCGCCGGATAGCCGCAACATCGCCGTCATACTTGCCTTGTGAGTGAGGAGCGCGACCAAGCCTTCTTCCAAAATCTCGAGACACACCGCGGGCGCACGTTCCTGAGACTGATGCGCCGCCTTCCCAGCGATCCGCGCTGCGCGATTTGCAGAACGCCCTACGCGGGCATCGGCGGGCGCCTGATGGGTCGCCTCGGCTTCGCGCCGTCGCGCAAGAACCCTCGCCTATGTAGCCAGTGCTTCGAGAAGGCGCCGATGGGTGGCGTAGAGATGAAGGTCGGCATTCTCTTTGCGGACGTCCGCGGCTTCACTTCACTCGCCGAGCGCCAGACGCCGGACGCCCTCGCGGCGCTGCTGAACCGCTTTTATGCCACTGCCGTCGAGATCCTCTGCGAGCACGCGATCATCGACAAGCTCGTCGGCGATCAGGTGATGGCTCTCTACCTCCCACGCATCTTCCCCGGCGAGCCCGCGCACCACATGGTCGCCGACGCACAGGCGCTGCTCGCGTCCGCGGGCTACGAGGAGGAGCGTCCATGGGTCGAGCTCGGCATCGGGCTCGACTTCGGGACCGCATATGTGGGCAACGTCGGCGCGGGTGACGTCAAGGACTTCACCGCGATCGGCGATGTGGTCAACACGGCCGCACGCTTGCAAGGAGCCGCGGCGAGCGGGGAGATCGTGATGTCCGGCAGAGTGCACGATCGCGCCGGTGCGCACGCGGTGGGGGCCGAATCGCGTGAGCTCGCTCTCAAGGGCAAGAGTGAGCCCGAGATCGCGATGGTGCTTGAGCGCTGAGATCCCTCACTCGGTGGCGAGACGCCCGAGCGATCACCGTTTCGACACAGCTGCATCACAGCACGGTAACTAAACGATCCCTGCGCCCGGGAAGGCTCCCTCCCAGCGAGGTCATCCGGCGCTCGCTCCGTGGACAAGCACACAATTTCAAGGAGAAGGCATGCGACACAGGCGCGCAACTGCAGCGTTGCTAGCAGCGCTCGCGGTCTCAGGAGCAGGAGCGATCGCCACTCAATCCGCTACCGCAGGCGCAGCGCGGCGGACGGCCCAGGTGCAAAGCAGTGAACCCTCGAGCGCAACCCCGATCAAGCACGTGGTCGTGATCTTCCAGGAGAACGTCTCCTTTGACCACTACTTCGGGACCTACCCGCATGCTGCCAACAGCGACGGCCAGCCCTTCAAAGCCGTCAAGAACACGCCGGCTGTCGATGGGCTGCCCCCGGCCACAGACGGATCGATTCCGGCGGGCCTACAGCATTCCAACAACCTCCTCTACAGCAACCCCAACGCTTCACAGCCGGTGCGCCTGGACAGCAGCCCCACCGGCCTCAGCGGTGATGCCGGTGGCCAGCTGACCTGCGATCAGGATCACAACTACAGCGATGAGCAGCAGTCCTTCGACAACGGCAACATGGACCGCTTCGTGCAGAGCGTCGGCAACAGCGCAGGAAACACCCCCTTTGGGACACCCTGCAGCCCCGCCTCGGTAATGGATTACTACGACGGCAACACCGTCCCTGCGCTCTGGAACTACGCCCAGCACTACGCAATGAGCGATAACTCCTTCGGGACCACTTTCGGACCATCCGCTCCCGGCGCGATCAGCCTCGTGTCGGGTGACACCGGCAACGTGGACGTCGCGCACGAGGCGAACAACCCCTCTGTCGCAACCTCGACCTCACCCAACGCCGACCTGACCGCGGACGGCCTGGGCGGCTACTCGCTGACCAGCGATGCTCAGCCCTACTACGACGACTGCTCCACCCGCGACGCCGTCGCCTTGTTGGGTGCAAACATCGGTGACAGGCTGAACGCAGCGGGCCTCTCCTGGGGCTGGTTTGAGGGCGGGCTGCGGCCGAGCACCAGCTACCAGGAAGCGCTCACCGCGACCGGCAAAGCACCTCAGCCCAGCAGCACCTTTATACCCGACGAGTTCAGCTCCTACTTCGCCAACGCCGCCAACCGGCCCGCTCACTCGAGCAACCAGAACCTCTGCAGCAGTGTGCATCCGGTCGGCGCTGCGCTCGGCGGCACGGGACAGTGGGGCTACAAGGACGACTACATCCCCCACCACGACCCGTTCCAGTACTACGCCTCGACCGCAAACCCGCACCACCTCACGATCCCGAGCTCCGGCGGAGCAGACACCCTCGCTGGGCTTCAGCAGATCGGACACGACACTCAGGCCTACGTCAACGGTGTCCCGCAGTTCAACACCCCCAACCACCAATACGACTCGAGCGATTTCACGCAGCTCGTGGAAGCGATCAACCGCCGCGAACTGCCCGCGTCGGCGCTGCCGGCCGTGAGCTTCCTCAAGGCCCCCGGCTACCAGGACGGCCACGCGGCCTACTCAGAGCCGGCCGATGAACAGCAGTTCATCGCAACTCAGATCAACGCGCTGATGCGCTCGCCTGACTGGAAGAACACCGTCGTGATCGTCAACTGGGATGACTCTGACGGGTGGTATGACCACGTCTCCGCCCCCATCGCCAACCCGTCGCTGTCACCCGCCGACAACCTCACCAACACCTCCTTGAGCGTCTCCAGCACCGGGACCTCAGGTCAGTGTGGTGGTAACCCCCAGGGGACCCTGGAAACGCCGTTTCCGCTGGCGAACGAGCAGGGTCGCTGTGGCTTTGGTCCGCGGCTCCCGATGATGGTGATCTCACCCTACGCGAAGAAGAACGCCGTCGATCACAACCTCAGCGACCAGGCCTCGATGGTCAACTTCATCGAGTACAACTGGAACATTCCCGCGATCTCCGGCTCTGCCGACCAGGTCCTGGCGGGGACGAACGCGAGTGAGGGCATCCCCTTCGATCTGGCCGGGATGCTCGACTTCGAAGGCCAACGCAACGGCAAGCTCTACTTGAACCCGATCACCGGGCAGAAGCAGAAGTAGACGCTCGCAGCGATGCAGCACGACAGGCCCGCGGCTGAGATCCCAAGCCGCGGGCCTGTCACATTTCTCGCCCCAGCATCGCCCTGACTACGCGGCCGCAGGCTCCGGGTCCGGGCGAACGATCACGGTGTCCGCGACGGGCACGATCTCATCGACCGCCAGATCGGCGCGCGAGGCGTGCTCGCGGATCGCCTCCGGGCTGCTGGCCTGATAGATGCAGACCGTCCCCACGCTGCCATCCGGCTCCGCGAGAACGTAGCTGCGGATCCAGCGGATGTCCTCGGACATCTCCTCGTCGCCGACTTTGCTCGAGCGGCCGGCCGCCGCGCCGAGCTCCTCCGCCGAGCCCCAGGCTCCGCGTCTCAAGATCACGTAGGTGTTCATGCGCTCTCCTCTGTCCAGGTGGGCAATGATTGACAAATACGATCACCGACCGAGAGTCGGCCTCTCGGAAAGTACCGCGCCTCGATGGGTCTGACTAGGCAAACCTGACCGATGAGCAACGACCCCATACCCCCTCCTCCCCTCGACTCGCTGGGCGTGGTCGCCGACGCGCGCACACGCGCACCCGAAACCCTCGATCTCGCCTCGCGCCATCTCGATCCCTCGCTCGTCGACGTGCTGGGGATCCTCGGCTTCGACGAGCAGTACGTCTCCGCGCAGGGCTCCTATCTCTACGACGCCGCCGGTCGCGCCTACCTCGACTTCCATACCGGCGAGGGCTTCGCAAGCCTCGGCCACAACCACCCCGACGTGCGCGAGGTGCTGCAGGCCACGCTCGCTGCCGACCTGCGTCGATGGCGTGCAGATCCACTATTCGCCGCTGGCCGGAATGCTCGCCGAGGCGCTCACGCAGCGCCTGCCGCAAGGGCTCGACGCCGTGTTCTTCGCGAGCACAGGCGCCGAGGCCGTCGACTCGGCGATGAAGTTCGCGCGCGCGGCGACCGGCCGGCCGCGCCTGATCTCCTGCGACAGCGGCTTTCACGGCGTCACGCTCGGCCCGCTCTCGCTCGTCGGCGACGAGTTCTTCAAGGAGGGCTTCGGCCCGCTGCTGCCCGGCTGCGAGCGCGTGCCCTTCGGCGACCTCGACCGCCTGGAGAGCGAGCTGCGCACGAAGGATGTCGCCGCCTTCATCGTCGAGCCGATCCAGGGACGGATGGTGACGCTCCCGCCCGAGGGCTATCTGCAGGGCGCCCAGGAGCTCTGCCGCCGCTACGGCACGATGTTCGTGCTCGACGAGATCCAGACCGGGCTCGGCCGCACCGGCAGCTGGTTCGCGCTCGAGCACTGGGGGCTCGAGCCGGACTTCGTGCTCGTCGGCAAGGCGCTCAGCGGCGGCTACATGCCGGTCGCCGCGATGGTCACGCGCCGCGAGATCTACCAGCAGGCAGTGGGCACGCTCGAGCGCAGCTATGTGCATCAGTCGACCTTCGGCCGCAACCGCCTCTCGATGGCAGCGGGCCTGGCCACGCTGCGCATCATCGAGCGCGACGGCCTGCTCGAGCACTGCGCGCGCATCAGCAAAGTGCTCGAGGACGGTCTGCCGAGCTCCAGCAGCGCTACGAGATGATCAAGGAGGTGCGCGCCAGCGGGCTGATGATCGGGATCGAGCTGGGCGCGCCCAGCTCCCGCATCGCCCGGCTCAACTGGCGTCTGATCCACATGGCCAGCGAGGGCCTCTTCCCGCAGCTGATCGTGATCCCGCTGCATCGCGACCACGGCGTGATCACGATGGCCGCCGGCAAGAACGACGTGATCAAGCTGCTGCCGCCGCTGACGCTCTCCGAAAGCGAGGCCCAGAGCTTCCTCGCAGCGCTCGACGCGGTGCTCGCCGAGTGTCACAGCAGCGCGAGCAAGAACCTGGCGGTCGTGCGCGACATCGCCACGCGACGCTGCGCCGCCGGCCACGACACTCCCGTCAGCGCACGCGCCGTTCGCGGAAAGCCTCTCGATCCGACGCGGAGAACGTCTGCCTGGTCACCGGCGCCACCGGCTTCATCGGCGGGCGCCTCGCCGAGCGCCTTGCGCAGGAGGGCTACGCGGTGCGCTGCCTCGTGCGCGCCAGCAGCGACACCTCGCGGCTCGAGGCACTCGATCGTCGAGATCGTCGTCGGCGACCTCACCGGCCACCGTCGCTCGTACCGCGCCGTGGCCGGGGCTGCCACTACGTGTTTCACTGCGGCGCGCTCGTCTCCGACTGGGCCACCAGGGAGGAGATCGCAGCGATCAACGTGCAGGGCACGCGCAGCCTGCTCGACGCCTGCCGTCGAGTCATCGGTGCAGCGCTTCGTCCACTTCAGCACCACCGACGTCTACGGCTATCCCGGCGGCGCCGCGATCGACGAGAGCTACACGTCCACGCGCTTCCGCAACTGGTACGCCCAGACCAAGCTCGAAGCCGAGGCGGAGGTCCGCCGCGCGCAGTCGGCGGGCTCGCCTGGAGGCCGTGATCCTGCGCCCGGCGACCGTCTACGGACCCGGCTCGGTCGACGTCGTCGGCGAGATCGCTCGCGCGATCCGCGCCCGCAACATGCTGCTGATCGACCGCGGTCGCGCGGTTGCCGGGCTCTGCTACGTCGAGAACCTGATCGACGCCGCTCATTCTCGCTGCCCACCACGAAGCTGCGCCCGGCTCAAGCCTTCAACGTCAGCGACGGGCTCGAGATCACCTGGAAGCAGCTTCACCGATGGCCTCGCCGAGGGCCTCGGCTGCCCGCCGGCCCGCTGGAGCCTGCCCTACCGGCTCGCGAGCAGCGATCGGCTTCTCGCTCGAGCACGGCTATCGGCTGCTGCGCAGGACGCACCGGCCTGCACACGCGCGCCGCTGCTCTCGCGCCAGGCCGTGCATGTGCTGGGCAAGCAACCAGGACTTCAGCAACCGCAAGGCGCGCGAGATGCTCGGCTGGGAACCGCGCGTCGACTATGTCAGCGGTCTCGCGACAACCCTTGCGTGGCTGGCCTCTGAGCTGGCCTAAAGCCTGGCGCTAAGCTGCGCCAATGTCTAGGACTCCGGCGCTGAGCGCCCCTTCCGCAGGTGCTCCCTTTGACACCACAACGATCGAGCGCCGCGACCTGGGCGAGCAGGATGTCCGCATCGACATCAAGTTCTGCGGCATCTGCCACAGCGACATCCACCAGGTCAAGGACGAGTGGGGTGGCTCAATCTTTCCGATGGTCCCCGGGCATGAGATCGCAGGCGTCGTAGCCGAGGTCGGCCCTGGGGTCACGCGCTTCGCGCCCGGCGACCGCGTCGGCGTCGGCTGTCTCGTGGACTCCTGCGGCGAGTGCGAGCAGTGCCGCGCCGGCGAGGAGCAGTTCTGCCTCAAGCGCGCCGTGCCCACCTACAACGGGCGCGAGTACAACGGCGAACCGACCTTCGGCGGCTATAGCCAGCAGATCGTCGTCAAGGATCGCTTCGTCGTGAGGATCCCCGACAGCCTCGAGCTCGCAGACGCCGCGCCGCTGTTGTGCGCCGGCATCACCACCTACGTGCCGCTGAAGCATTGGCATGTAGGAGCGGGCACCAAAGTCGCCGTGATCGGGATGGGCGGCCTCGGACACGTGGCCGTGCAGATCGCAGCCGCGATGGGAGCCGAGGTCACCGTGCTCAGCCAGACACTCAGCAAGCAAGCAGACGGGCTGCGCTTCGGCGCCAAGCACTACTACGCCACCTCCGAGCGCAGCACCTTCAAGGATCTCTCGGAAAGCTTTGACCTGATCCTCAACACGGTCTCCGCCAACCTCGAGATGAACAAATACATGCGCCTGCTGCGCGTCGACGGGACGCTCGTCAACGTCGGCGCGCCCACCGAGCCGCTCTCGGTCCACGCCTTCACGCTGATCGGCGGACGCCGTCGCCTCGCCGGCTCCGCGATCGGCGGACTGCCCGACACGCAGGAGATGCTCGACTTCTGCGCCGCGCATTCGGTCAAGCCCGAGATCGAGCTGATCGGAGCAGATGAGGTTGGCGATGCCTACGGGCGCGTCGAGAGCAGCGCAGTGCGCTACCGCTTCGTGATCGACGTATCCACGATCGGTGCAACCGGCGGCGGCTGACCCGCAACCTGGCTAACCTGAAGCAATGATGATGACCACGGCCGAGCCGATGACGACCCGCGGCGCCCACTACACGGCGCTGCTCGAGACGATCGAGCACCAGGGTCCCGCCAAGCTGCACCCGCACGAGCGCGAGCAGCTGCTTGAGGCCGCCGACGCTCTGCTGTTCAGCGAGCCGGAGAACCAGCAGCTGCTGCGCTCCGCCGAAGAGCTGATCGAGTCACTTGAGGCGAGCGAGCGCTGGTCAGCCGAGAGCTGCGACCAGCTGCGCGAACACCTCTACGGCTGCGACGCCTCAGCCTCCGACCGCCTGAGCGCGATGGCGGTGACAAGCCCCAACCAGATCAACCACGAGCGCGTCGAGGAGCTGACGCGGATCGAGCTGGAGGCGCTCAACGCGCGCACCGCGGGCTCGGCGGCGATGTATGAGCGGGCGCGCAAATCCCTCAGCGGCGGCGTCGCTTCCTCCTACCAGCTGCGCGACCCCTGGCCGATCTACCTCGTCTCGGGCGAGGGCGCGAGCGTGACCGACGTTGACGGCAACCGCTACTGGGATTTCCACAACGGCTTCGGCTCGATGGTGCAGGGCCACGGCCATCCGGCGATCGTCGAGGCGCTGCGCGAGCGCGCATCGCTGGGCACGCACTTCGCGGCTGTTACCGAGGACACAATCCTCGTCGCCGAGAACCTCGCCGCCCGCTTCGGGCTCGAACGTTGGCGTTTTGTCAACTCTGGCTCGGAGGCGACGATGGACGCGATCCGCATCGCGCGCGGGCTCACAGGACGCGACACGATCGTTAAGATCTTCGGCTCCTACCACGGCCACCACGACGGCGTGATGGTCTCGATCGGCGTTCCCTACGACCAGATCGGCGACCGTGAGAACCTCGCTTCGCTGCCCTACGGCGCGGGCATCCCGAAGGCCGTCAGTAACCTCACGATCGCGGTTCCCTTCAACGACGCGGGCGCGATGGAGCGTCGGATCGAGCGTCTGATCGCCGAAGATCGCAAGCCGGCCTGCGTGATCATGGAGGCCGCGATGATGAACCTCGGGATCGTGCTACCCGAACCCGGCTATCTCGAGCAGGTGCGCGAGATCACAACGCGCCACGGGATCGTGCTGATCTTCGACGAGGTCAAGACCGGCCTTGCGATCGCCGCCGGCGGCGCGACCGAGCGCTTCGGTGTCAAGCCCGACATGGTCACGCTCGCAAAGACGCTCGGCGGTGGCCTGCCCGCGGGCGCGATCGGCGGCAATGAGCAGGTGATGAGCGTCGTCGAGGACGGGGGCGTCTACCAGGTCGGAACCTACAACGGCAACCCGCTCACGATGGCCGCCGCGCGCGCGAGCCTCGAGCAGGTGATGACCGCGGATGCCTACCGTCACCTCGATGCGCTCAACGAGCGAATCCTCATCGGCTGTGAAGCCGTGATCGAGCGCCATCGACTTCCGGGCTATGCGGTCGGCATCGGCTCGAAGGGCTGCGTGACCTTCTCGCCCGTACCGATCGTCGACTACGAAACCTTCAAGGCCAGCCAGGACGCCGCCGTGACGGATCTTGCCTGGCTTTGGAACATGAACCGCGGCATCTACATGACCCCCGGCCGCGAGGAGGAGTGGACGCTCTCGGTGACCCACACCGGTGAGGCAATCGACGCCTACGTCAAGGCCTTCGATGAGATGGCAGCCGCGCTGACCGCCTAACGCGGCCGAAGCGAAGCGCAATGAAGCAAGACATCTCTGTCCTGCGCGGGCCCGAGGAGCTCTCGGCCGCTTGGCTGGCTGAGGCGCTCGACTGCGAGGGCATCCTCGACTTCACGGTCGAGCCGATCGGCACCGGGCAGATGAGCGAGAGCCGCCGCATCAAGATCCGCTATGCCGACGCAGATGCGGCAGGGCCCGCGAGCGTCGTGCTCAAGACCGCCTCAGCCGATGAGAACAGCCGCGCCGCGGGTGTGGGGCTCGGCGTCTATGAGCGTGAGATCCGCTTCTACCGCGAGCTCGCGCCGCGCATCGGCGGACCGCTCGCGGAGTGTCGCCTCGCGGTGATCGACCCCAGCGAGGGCTGGTTCACGCTGCTGCTCGAGGATCTCGCCCCCGCGCAGCAGGGCGACCAGATCGCCGGCTGCAACCTCGAGCAGGCGCAGCTCGCGATGAGCGAACTGGCAGCGCTACACGCTCCGGTCTTCGCCGACTCGCAGCTCGGCGCCACGCCCTGGCTGAATCTCCAGACGCCGCTCAACCAGGCGCTCATGAGCCAGCTGCTGCCCGCATTCCTTGAGCGCTACGGCGAGCGCGTCGCGCCCGAGCATCAGGAGGTCTGCCGGCGCTTCACCGCGAGCCTCGACGGCTGGGGCGCCGATCGGCGACCGCCGCTGGGACTCGTCCACGGCGACTACCGCCTCGACAACATGCTCTTCGCCGAACCCGGCGCGCCGCGGCCCTTCGTCGCGGTCGACTGGCAGACGGTCGGCTGGGGGCCGGTGATGACCGACGCCTCCTACTTCCTCGGCGGCTCGCTCACGCTCGCCGACCGGCGCGAGCACGAGCAGGAGCTGCTGCGCCTCTACCACGACGCGCTCTGTGAGCTCGGAGTGCGCGACTTTGACTGGGTGCAGTGCTGGCAGGGCTACCGCCGCCAGTGCTTCCTCGGGGTGCTGATGACCGTCGCGCCCGCGATGCTCGTCGAGCGCACCGAGCGCGGCGATGAGATGTTCCTGACGAGCCTCGCGCGCTACGCCCAGCAGGTGCTTGACCTCGATGCGCTTGAGCTGCTCCCCGAGGCCGGCAGCGGGCGCCCGCCGGCGCTGCGCCCAGAGCCCGCAGACGAGGGCCGCCATGATCCCGGCCCCGAGCAGCTCTGGAACGAGAGCTGGTACATGGACGCGATCTCTGAGGACGGCAGTCTCGGGATGTACACGCGGCTCGGCCTCTACCCCAACCTCGGCGTCTGCTGGCTGACCGCCTTCATCTGCGGACCAGATCGACCGACCGTCGCCGTGATCGACTTCGCCGTGCCGCTGCCCGCAGGCGAGACGCTCACGGTCGAGCGCGACGGGCTTCACGCCGAGCATCTCTGCGAGGCAGCGCTCGAGCGCTTCCGTGTCAGGCTGCAAGCCGACGGCCAGTCACACGACGATGCGGCCGCAATCCTGCGCGGCGAAGCGGGCGAGCCCGTGCCCGTGGCCTTCGACCTGCTCTGGGAGACGCTCGGCGATCCTTACGCCTACAGGGTGACCACCCGCTATGAGATCCCCTGCCGCGTGAGCGGCACGATCACGATCGGCGAGGAGCAGCTCGAGCTGCGCGGCCTCGGCCAACGCGACCATTCCTGGGGCACCCGCGACTGGTGGGCCGCCGAGTGGATGTGGTCCGCCGGACACCTCGATGAGGGCACGCGCTTTCACGGTGTCGAGTTCCGCATCCCGGGGTCCCCGCCGATCGGCGTCGGTTACCTGCAGCCGCTCGAGGGCGGCGTACACGAGCTCGATCGCGTGAGCGCCAGCGAGCAGGTCGCCGCGGACGGCCTGATCTCAAGCGCACAGATCCTCTACGGCGAGCTTGCGCTCAAGGTCGAGCCGCTTGCTTTCGGCCCGCTGCGCCTGGAGGCACCCGACGGGCGTATCTCGGAGTTCCCCCGCGCGATGTGTCGTGTCGAGGCCGAGGACGGCCGCAAGGGCGTGGCCTGGGTGGAGTGGAATCGCAACGCCTCGCTGGGTTGATCGGCGCGCGTGGGAAGGACGGCGCGAGCCCTCCTCCCCACTGCCACGCCTTTAGCTCAGACGATCACCTCGCTCGAGCCCGCGAGCGGTGTGTCTTTGAAGCTCGCCAGCACCCCGTTTGGTTTCTGTTTGGTGATTTTCACGACGAGCTTCACAACTGCTTTGTTGGTGATCGTGAGCGTGAACGCCAGCTTGTAGTTACCGGTGCCATTGGTCTGGCCCTGGCCCACCGCTTTGAAGGTTCGTGCCGTTTTGCCGATCGTGCACGAGGCGCTCGTCAGCGACACGAGGTCGTAGCGCTGTGCGCCGCCTGCCCAGGTGAACACCAGCGTCTGTTTCGCGCTGAGGCTCGTCGAGAGCTCCTCTTCGATGTGCTGCGCTGTGGCGCCGCTACCGAAGGAGCCGGCTCCGTGGGCGTGCGAGCAACCCGTGCTCACCCCCGAGACCGTCTCGATCTCCACGCCACAGGCGCTCTTGGAAGGCAGATTACCTACGTCACCGCTGTAGGCGGCCTGCCAATAGTAGGTCCCGGCTGGGAGCGAGACCGCGCTAGATGCGGGGATCACGCCGTTGGCGACGCTCACCGTACCCCCGCCCGTCACGAGTTTTGTGCAGGCGCTGTCAGAGTAGATGCCGTAGGTAACCGAATTACCGGCCTCGGCGGCGTTTGAGCCACGGAGCGTCGCCTGGTCGGATACCGCGCTGCCTTCTCCGACGGTGATCACTTCGCCCGCCTGCCCGCCACCGGTGAGCGAGGTGAGCACGGTCGTCGGGTCAGCTTCACCTTCTTCTTCGCCTTCTTCTTCCTGCGCACTCACGGTCTCGACCTCACTGCCGCATTCTCCTGTCGAGGCGTTGTGCGTCCCGTCGCCGCTGTAGGAGGCCTGCCAGTAGTAGGTACCCACCGGGAAGCTCTCCGGCGTGGAGGGTGGAGCCGTGCCACCGGCGATCGTGACCGTGCCGGCCGAGGCGCGGAGTTTGCTGCATTTGTTGTCGGAGTAGACCTTGTATGTGACGGTGCCCGTGGCCCCTGGTGCACCGGCGCCGCTGAGCGCAGCATGGTCGGTGACGGGGGTCGAGGGCGCGACCGTGATCTTTTCACCCGAGTGCCCACCGCCGGTCAGCGTAGTGGCGATCTGCGTGCCCGAAACGAGGCTTTTCGCCTGGATGAAGACAGCCGAGTCGAGGATCGGATCGCTCGCATCGGAGATCGCGAGCTTCATGTGGTTGCTCTGCCCGGGTGTCACCGTGGCCGTGCAAGTCAGCATGCTTGTCAGCCCGTCCATCTGTGAGGCGATCGAAGGTGCAGGCCGGACGTTGTCGCGGAACAGTTCTGGGTGGTGCGGGGTTGTGTCGCCGCCTTCCCAGTCATTGCCGTTGTTGATCCGGTTAACCGAGACAGGTTCGCTTGTGCCGGGGACGAGCGCACAGTTGCTGCCGTTGATGTAGAAGGCGAACACGTCGTTGAACTGGGTGTTGGAGTAGTTGCTGTACTCCTCCGAGGAGAACACATAGGTGAACTGCACGGTCGGATGCTGCGGCACGAAGTCGAATTCGAGCACCGACGCATCGAAGGTTGGGAAACCGGAGAGTTCGCTCAGCTGTTCATCGCCGGGCGTTTCAAAGCTCGTGATGTTGTCCGAGCCGCTGGGGCCTTCGGGGTTGGCGCCGGTCGCCTCATAGCAGGCGTTCGGGCCCTCAACCCCGCGCGAGCAGGGTTCATCTTCGGGGTAGCTCTCAACCTTGCCCGAGCTCATCACGATGCCGCCTTCGAAGCCGATGCTGGCGGCACCTTCGCCGAATGTCCCAGCGCTGCGTGTTGCGCCGGTGAGCGTCACGTTGGAGATCGACACTCCACCGCCGACGAGCGCTTCGGCGAGGCCGCCAGCGGTCGTCACGTTGTTGAGATCGTTGACCGTCACGCCGCTCGCGGCGCTCGTCGTGGTGAGCACGAGCGTAAACGCAGCGGCCATGAGCAACGATGCATAGACGCGTCTCATAGCTGCGTCCTTCCTATTTGGATTGAACGCCGCGCGATGTACGTGGCGAGGGCCCACCCGGGCCTCTGCCGCATATGACCCCAGTAAACATTGCCGGTCACGCGTGCGAGCGCGTCTTTGTGGGTCTTCACCGACTCTGCTCGGAGGACCCTCAGAAGGATTACGGACTAACCCGCTTGAGACAGCGAAGAGCGACTGCTATGGCGCCTCGCGCCGCTCCTTGTTCAAGGGATGTCGACGGGCTCGGCGCCCAGATCACGGTCGACGATCTCAAACCAGACGCAGTTGCCGAAGCGCCTGTCGATGCCCCAACTCGCGGCCTGGCTGTCAACGAGGAACAGCCCATAGCCGCCATCCTCGCGCTCGGGATCGCGGGATCGCGCTGTGAACCCGCTGCCCTGATCGGTGACCTCGATGCGTACCGAATCGGGCGCCAGCTGCCGTGCGCAGAGCTCGATGTCGCTCGTGGCAGGCGCGTCGGAGTGCACCACCGCATTTGAAACCAGCTCGGAGACAAGCAGCGACAGAGTGTCCAGTCCCGCAGGGCTGATCTGGCGTTGCATCGAGAAGTCCGCGACCGCGGCACGAGCCCGCGAGGGCGCCAGCGGGTTGCGTCCGAGCATGATCCGCAAAGTGGTTCCCTCCTCAGTCCGTGGGCATTGCTCGGGGTTGGTCATCTCGCTGCGTACAACCTGGTTGCCCCATCGAGCCGCTCTCTAATCCCGGATCTGCAGTACCTTCACGCTCGTGAAGCTCGATGAGCTCAAAGCGGCCGTGGCAGCGGGGACGATCGACACGGTGCTGCTGGCGATGACCGATATGCAAGGACGCCTGCAGGGCAAGCGCCTGACCGCGACGCACTTCCTCGACGAGGTCGCCGAACACGGCGCCGAGGGCTGCAACTACCTGCTCGCGGTCGATGTCGACATGCGCACGGTCGCGGGCTATGAGATGTCCTCCTGGGAGCGCGGTTACAGCGACATGGTGCTGGTCCCCGATCTCGGCACCCTGCGCCCCGTCCCCTGGCAGGAGGGGACCGCGATGTGCCTGGCCGATGTCGCCTGGCCGGATCGCTCCGACGTGCTGGCCTCACCGCGCCAGATACTGCGCCGCCAGCTCGCGCGGCTGGCCGAGCGCGGCTGGAGCGCCAACGCGGGCACCGAGCTCGAGTTCATCGTGTTCCTCGATACCTACGAGGAAGCTTGGCACAAGGGCTACCGCGACCTGCGCCCCGCCAACCTCTACAACGTTGACTACTCACTGCTCGGTACCGCGCGCGTGGAGCCGCTGATCCGCCGTATCCGCAACAGCATGGCTGCCGCGGGCATGCGCGTGGAGGACTCCAAGGGCGAGTGCAACTACGGCCAGCACGAGATCAACTTCCACTACGCCGACGCGCTACGTACAGCTGATGAGCACGCGATCTACAAGAACGGCGCCAAGGAGATTGCGGCCGAGGAGAACATGGCGATCACCTTCATGGCCAAGCTCGACGAGCGCGAGGGCAACTCCTGTCACATCCACTTCTCGCTCGCCGACGGCGACGGACCACTGTTTGCGCGCGACGAGGCAACCTTCAAATCTTTCCTGGCGGGCCAGCTTGCGTGCCTGCGCGAGATGACGCTGATGCTCGCGCCGCACATCAACTCCTACAAGCGCTTCGCCCACGGCAGCTTCGCGCCGACGACAGTTGCCTGGGGCCATGACAACCGCACCTGCTCGTTGCGCGTGGTCGGCCACGGTCCGGGCTTGCGCTTCGAGAACCGTGTGGGCGGCGCCGACCTCAACCCCTACCTCGCGCTGAGCGCGATCATCGCCTCGGGGCTGCATGGGATCGATGCAGGACTCGAGCTCGAGCCCGCGCTTGAGGGCAACGCCTACACAGCCCAGGAGCGCCCGCAGCTGCCCGCCACGCTGCGCGACGCGCGCGAGCTGTTTGCCGCAAGCGAGGTTGCCCGCGAGGCTTTTGGGCAGGAGGTCATCGCGCACTACCTGAATGCGGCCGACGTCGAGCTGGAGGCATTCCAGTCGGCGGTGACCGACTGGGAGCGTGTGCGGGGATTTGAGCGGCTGTGAGGCCCCCGCGGGCTGAGCGCGATGCCTAAGCCGCGAGCAGAGGCGAGCAGCGCACCCGCCCCCCCAGACGGGATCTTCGCGCCGGTCCGCTCCTACACCGCCTTCGAGGAGACCGTCGACCGTCTGGGCACGGCGATCAAGCTCGGCCTGCTGCCGCCCGGCTCGCAGTTGCCGGCCGAGCGCGAGCTCTGCGCGCGCCTCGGCATCGCCCGCTCGACGCTGCGCCAGGCGCTCACGGCGCTCAGCCAAAGCGGACACGTGCACGCGACTCGCGGGCGCCGCGGCGGGACCTTCGTCTCAGACCCCCAGCCGCCGGCGGATCCCCCCTCGGCGGAGATGCTCGGCCAGTGGCGCGAGATCTGCGACCAGCGCCTCGCGATCGAGCTCGCCGTCGCGATGCTCGCCGCCGAACGCGCCGAGGCGGCGGACATCGAGGCGCTCGAGCAGGTCGCGGACACGCTCGATGCGACGCTCGAAGACTTCGCGGCCTACCGCCAGGCCGACATCCGCCTGCACGTGGGCCTCGCCGAGGCGACACGCTCGGCGAGCCTGATCCGCGCCGCCACCGAAGCGCAGGGGGCGATGACCGACCTGATCGCCTACATCGCGCACCCACCGCAGGTGCTCTCCTCCTCCAATGCGCAGCACCGCCGCCTGCTCGCGGCGGTCAAGGAGCACGACGGGATGCGCGCGGTCAGGGCAATGGCCGAACACCTGCAGGGCACCGAGCACGTGCTCGCCGGGCTCCTGCCAGGGCGCTGAGCTCACTCCAACTACCGCCCTCCGCATCGAGTTGGCCAGCTGTCCTTCGTCGGCCTCGGAGATTTTCCACAGTTGCCCTTGACTTCCATCCGCGATCGCGCGTAATGTCACGATCGAAGGACGGATGACCAAACCTTTTCTTCTTTAGGGGGAGCGTAGATGAGCACAGCTCAGGGCACGATGGGCAGCGACGAGCAGCGCCTCGCCGAGCTCGGCTACAAGCAAGAGCTCAAGCGCGGATGGAGCTCGTTCTCGAACTTCGCGATCTCCTTCTCGATCATCTCGGTGCTGGCGGGGTGTTTCACGACCTACGGCCAGGCGCTGAAGAACGGCGGTCCGATAGCGATCTCGATCGCCTGGCCGCTGATCAGCGTGATGGTCCTGTTCGTCGCCTTCTCGATGTCCGAGCTTGCCTCCTCGATGCCCACGGCGGGCGGCATCTACTACTGGGCCTCCAAGCTCGGCGGCGCCGGCTGGGGCTGGTTCACGGGCTGGTTCAACCTGATCGGCCTGGTCGCGGTGGTCGCCTCGGTCGACTACGTCTGCGCGTCCTTCCTGATGAACCTACTCGGGCTATACAACGTCCACTTCATCTTCAACTTCACCAAGGCCGCGGCCTTCACGGATGTCCATTACAGCGCCCATGTGAACTTCGCGCTGTTCGCGTTCCTGCTTGCCCTGCACGGGATGATTAACGTCTTCTCAAGCCATCTCGTCTCGCTGTTCAACGGCATCTCCGTGTGGTGGCACCTGATCGGCGTAAGCGTGATCGTCGTGATTCTGATCGCCGTGCCGAGCCACCACGCAAGCCTCTCCTACGTATTCGGGCACAGCGCCAACAAGTCTGGCTTCAGCCACGGCATGTACTGGTTCTACGTGCTGCCACTCGGGTTCCTGCTGACGATGTACACGATCACCGGCTATGACGCCTCGGCGCACGTCTCTGAGGAGACGCACGGCGCCGAAGACTCGGCGCCGAAAGGCATCTGGCGCTCGGTGTTCTACTCGGCTGTGATCGGCTGGATCGTGCTGCTCGCGATCACCTTCGCGATGCCGAAGAACTCGGCTGGAGTCTACGAATCGGGCTTCCCGGCGCTGACGATCTTCGAGACGGCGATGAGCTCTGCCGCCGCCAAGGCCGTGATCCTGATCGCCACGATCGGGCAGATCTTCTGCGGCATGGCCTGCGTGACGAGCGCCTCGCGGATGACCTTCGCATTCTCGCGCGACGGCGCGGTGCCCGGGCACAACCTTTGGCGCCGTCTAGGCAAGAACAAGACGCCGACCTGGTCTGTGCTGTTCGTGATCATGTTCGCGATGATCATCACGATCCCGGCCTACTTCCCTAACCACCTCGGCACGCCGGTGGCGTTCCTCGCGGTGACATCGATCTCGGTGATCGGGCTCTACATCGCCTACACGATCCCCGTGTTCCTGCGTTGGCGCATGGGCAGCGAGTTCAAGCCCGGATCGTGGACGCTCGGCGCGAAGTACAAATGGATGAATCCAGCGGCGTTCATCTGGGTCGGCTTGTGTGTGATCATCTTCTGCCTGCCGTTCGCGCCCGCGGGTGTGTTCTTCGGAAAAGGCTTTGAATGGTCGGCGGTCAACTACGCGCCGCTCGTGACGATCGGCGTGATGGCCGCGGTGACGCTCTGGTATGCGGCCTCGGCGAAGAAGACCTTCAAGGGCCCGATCCGCACGATCGACGAGCTCGACGCCGAAGAGTCGCTGCCGCCGATCGCCCAGGCTCCGTAGAGGCTGAGCGCTGAGCGAGTCCCTCTCAGTTCTCGAGCCCGCCACCGAGGCGGTGCTCGCTGAGGTCCCGCGGGCGAGCGTCGAGGATGTCGACGCTGCGGTCCAGGCCGCGCGCGCGGCGCTGCCCGCATGGCGCGCCGTCGCGCCCGGCGAGCGCGCGCGTGTGCTCTACGCGATCGCGGAGAACATCGCCGCGCACGCGGAGGAGCTGGCGGTGCTCGAGGCGCGCAACGCCGGCAAGGCGATCAGCGACGCGCGTGGCGAGATGGAGATGGTCAGGGACACCTTCCGCTACTACGCGGGCGCACCCGAGCGACTGCTCGGCGACACGATCCCCGTGGCCGGCGGCCAGGCCTTCACGGTCCGTGAACCAGTCGGCGTGGTGGGCCTGATCACGCCCTGGAACTTTCCGCTCGCGATCGCCTCCTGGAAGCTCGCGCCCGCGCTGGCTGCCGGCAACACGGTCGTGCTTAAGCCCGCCGAGCTGACGCCGCTGACGGCACTGCGCTTCGCCGAGCTGGCGCTTGAGGCGGGGCTGCCCGAGGGCGTGGTGAACGTGGTCGTTGGACCGGGCAGGACCTGCGGCGCACGTCTGGTTGAGCATCCCGGCGTCGACAAGATCGCGTTCACGGGCTCGACCGAGGTCGGACGCTCGATTGCCGCAAGCGCAGCCGCGACGATCAAGCGCGTGACGCTCGAGCTGGGCGGCAAGTCAGCAAACATCATCTTCGCCGATTCGGATCTCGAGGCAGCGGCCGCGGCGGCGCCGCTGGCGGTGTTTGGCAACGCGGGCCAGGACTGCTGCGCGCGCTCGCGAATCCTCGTGCAGGCCGAGGCGATGGAGCCCTTCATGGCGGCGCTCGAGCAGAGCGTCAAGGCGTTGCGCGTCGGCGACCCGCTCGATGAGTCGACGCAGATGGGGCCGCTGATCTCCGCGGGCCAATGCGCAGCGGTTGCATCGTTCCTCGAGGACGGTGCGCCGGTCGCGTTTCGCGGCTCCGCGCCGGAGGGCCCCGGGTTTTGGTTCGCGCCGACCGTGCTGGCCCCCATCGACCCGGGTGCGCGGGTCGCGCGCGAGGAGGTCTTCGGTCCGATCGCCGCGGTGATCCCCTTCCGCGATGAAGCGCAGGCGATCGCGTTGGCAAACGACACGATCTACGGGCTCTCGGGCTCGATCTGGACGCGCGACGGCGCCCGCGCGCTGCGCGTCGCACGCGCGGTGGAGACGGGCGTGCTGTCGATCAACTCGAACAGCTCGGTGCGCGTGACGACGCCCTTTGGTGGCTTTAAGCAGTCCGGTTACGGCCGCGAGCTCGGGCCGCACGCGCTCGAGGCCTACAGCGAGATCAAGACGATCTTCTACGCAACGGAGGGAACATGAGTGCTGGTGAGCGGCTCGCGGGTCGGGTATGTGTCGTGAGCGGCGCCAGCGGCGGCATCGGCGCGGCCACCGTGGAGCTCTTCCGCGCCGAGGGCGCGAAGGTCGTGGGCGTCGATCTGCTGGCGGACGCCCCCGGTGACCTTGCACTCCAGGTCGACGTGACCGACGAGGAGCAGGTGCGCGCGATGTTCGCGCAAGTGCGCGAGCAGTACGGGCGGATCGACATCCTCTTCAACAACGCGGGCATCTCCCCCGCCGATGACGGTTCGGTGCTTGAGACCACACTTGAGGCGTGGGAGCGCGTGCAGCAGGTCAACCTGCGCAGTGTCTTTCTCTGCTGTAAGCACGGCATCCCGCATCTGCTCGAGAACGAGGGGCCGAGCCGCGGCTCGGTGATCAACACGGCCTCCTTCGTGGCCGTGATGGGTGCGGCCACTTCGCAGATTTCCTACACCGCCTCCAAGGGCGGGGTGCTCGCGCTCTCGCGTGAGCTCGGCGTGGAGTTCGCGCGCCAGGGCGTGCGCGTCAACGCGCTCTGTCCCGGCCCGGTCGACACGCCGCTGTTGCGCGAGCTGTTCGCGAAGGACCCCGAGAAGGCGGAGCGCCGGCTCGTGCACGTGCCGATGGGGCGCTTCGCGGAGGCGTCGGAGATCGCCAAGGGGGCGCTGTTCCTCGCGAGCGATGACTCGAGCTATGTGACCGCCTCGACCTTCCTGATCGACGGCGGGCTCAGCGGCGCCTACACGACGCCGCTCGACTAACGGCTGGCGGCGACACATACGATGTGCTGATGCTCGGCAGACTCGACCACGTCGGCTATTTGGCCGCGGACCTCGACGGCGCGGTGCAGGAGCTCTGCTCGCTGTTTGAGCTAGCAGTGGCGCGCCACATCGAGCGTCCACAGTTCGCACTGCGCGGCGTCTACCTCGGCGCGGGCGAGGGCAACCTCGAGGTCTTCACCTTCACCGAGGAGGAGCTGCTCGCCAAGCGTTTGGGCGGTGCAGAGCTGGTGCTCGACCACGTCGCCTATGAGGTCGCGGACATTGATGCGAGCGCGGCACTGCTGCGCCACGGCGGCGCGCGCTTCGCGGGACCGGATCTGCGCTTTGAACTGCACGAGCCGGTCGACCTCGGCGGCGTGCGCCATCTCTGGACGATGCCCGAAACGACCTTCGGGCAGACGATTCAGCTACTGCAGAAAGGATGAGCACTGAAGCGGATGTGCTTGTCGTCGGCGCGGGCCTCGCGGGGCTGAGCGCGGCCACACAGCTGCGCAGCGCAGGGCTCGAGGTGAAGGTGCTCGAGGCGCGCGAGCGCGTCGGCGGGCGCCTGCTCAGGCGCTCAATCGGCGACGGGCACTGGGTCGATGTCGGCGGACAGTGGATGGGGCCGACCCAGAAGCGTCTGGCGGCGCTTGCGCAGGAGCTGGGCGCAGAGAGCTTTCCGACATACGCGCAGGGCGAGAACGCGATCCAGTGGAAGGGCAAGGTCAAGCGCTACCGCGGTGACATCCCCCGCATCAACCCGGCGGTGCTGCTCGACACGCTGCGGGCGCAGCGGCGGATCGAGCGCCTCGCGAAGCAGGTCGTGCTCGAGGAGCCGTGGCGCACGCCCCAGGCGCGCGAGCTCGACAGCCAGACGTTCTGGTCATGGCTGCAGGACAACACGAGGACGCGCGGGGCGCGCACGCTGTTGGAGATCGCAGTCGAGGCGGTGTGGGCGGCCGAGCCGGCAGACGTGTCGCTGCTGCACGTGCTCTTCTACACGGCCTCCGCAGGCGGCTTCGAACAGCTGATCGGCACCAGTGGCGGCGCCCAGCAGGATCGCTTCGTGGAGGGTGCGGCCGCGCTGCCGCTCGAGCTCGCGGCGCGCCTCGGCGATGAGGTCGTCTTGGAGGCACCCGTGCACGAGATCAGGCATGCGAGTGAACGCGTCGAGATCGTCAGCGCGCAGGGCAGCTTCCTGGGACGGCGTGCGATCGTGGCAATCCCTCCCACGCTCGCGGGTCGCATCGTCTATGACCCGCCGCTACCGGGATTCCGCGACCAGCTGACGCAGCGGATCGCGCAGGGCACGGTGATCAAGTGCATGGCCGTCTATGAGGAGCCCTTCTGGCGTGCGGAGGGCCTCAGCGGCCAGGGGCTCAGCGACCGCGGGCCTTTGCGCGTGACCTTCGACAACTCCCCACCTGACGGGCGCCCGGGCGTGCTGCTCGGCTTCCTCGAGGGCGATCAGGCACGACGTCTGGGGCGTGTAGATGAGGGCGAGCGGCGCGCAGCGGTGCTCGCCTGCTTCGCGCGCCTCTACGGCCCCCGCGCGGCGAGCCCACAGGACTACTTCGAGCAGGCCTGGGCCGAGGAGCCGTTCTCGCGCGGGTGCTACGTGGGCTTTCTCGCTCCGGGTGTGTGGACCTCATTTGGCCCGGCACTACGCGCGCCGATCGGGGCGATCCACTGGGCGGGTGCGGAGACGGCGGTGCACTGGAACGGCTACATGGACGGCGCGATCGAGTCCGGGCACACGGCCGCAGAGGCGGTCATCGCTGAGCTCGGCCTGAACATCAATTGAGAGTGCGTCGCGGAAGTGCTCGAGATCGGCGATCAGGTCCTAAGCTTCGTGCCCGGGCAACGCGTGAGCGTGCCCTTCCGGATCTCCTGCGGCGAGTGTGCGCCCTGTAGGCAGGGGCGGACCTCGAACTGCGCGACGGTGCCATTTGTGTCGACCTACGGTTTCAGCCCCGCGGTTGAGCAGTGGGGCGGCTTCCTCTCCGACGTGGTGTGCGTCCCCTACGCCGAGCAGATGCTCGTGCCCATAGGTGCTCGTGCCCATACCCGATGGTCTTGCCTCGGCGGCGGTGGCGAGCGCCTCGGACAACATCAGCGACGGCTGGCGCACGGTCGCTGCCCCGCTCGCGGCCGAGCCTGGGGCGCCGCCGGTGCTCGTCGTCGGTGGCGCTGGGGCAGGGCTCTATCGGGCTGATCGAGCTCGCCGCCTCAGGAGCGCTTCATTCCGAGCTGGTGACGAGCAGCGTCGTGAGCTGGGCGGATGCACCGGCGGCGCTGGCGGAGGGCGGCTGGACGAAGCTTGTGATCGAGTGCTGAGCTAGCTGGGAGCTGCCTGGCCACCCGGCTCGAGGCCAAACAGCGGCGGGAGCTCGGCCAGCGACCACAGGAGCTCGGCGCCCGCTCGCTCGAGCGCAGCCGGGTCACTGTCAGCGCTGTAGCCGAAGACGCGCATCGCGGCCGCGCTCGCGGCGATGACGCCCGAGGGCGAGTCCTCGACGACGACGCATGCGCGGGGCGCGGCGCCCATCGTGCGCGCGGCATGGAGGAATAGGTCCGGGTAGGGCTTGCCGCGCGCGACCTGCTCGGCTGAGAAGAGGGCCGGCTCGTCGAAGAGATGACGCAGGCCGGTCAGCTCGAGTGAGAGGCGGGTCTTCTCGAGCTTGCCCTGGGAGGCGACACAAACCTCGACGCCGGCCGCGCTGAAGGTTGCGACGGTCTCTGCAGCGCCGGGGAGCGCACGCAGCTCGCGGCGGAAGACATCAGCTCGGTCGCGCTCATAACGCGCGAGCCAACCCTCGGGGAGCGAGCGTCCGAGGCGGGCCTCCGCGTCGTGCACGACCTCTGCGAGCAGCAGCCCCTGGTAGGCCTTACGCGCTTCAGCAAGGGTCGTCGGTAGGCCCTCGGCGCTGAGCGCCTGGGCGAGCACGTCGTTGGAGATCACCTCGCTGTCGACGAGCACGCCGTCGCAATCAAAGATCACCAGCTGCGGGAGCTGCACTGGGTCATCCTGACGAGTCGCCCGCTGGGCGGGAGCCACAGCGATCGCTTAGGCTCGCCCGAGGTGAGCAGACACATCCAGCAGCGCGCGTTCGTCGCAGACGCGCTCAGCGTCCTTCTCGGTCAGCTAGTGGGCACGATCGCTACCCAGCAGACCAGGTGGACGTCCTCCTCGGTGATCGGTGGGAGGGGGTCGGGAGCCGGCGAGGGCTCAAGTCCAAGTTGTTCGACGGCCGCAGCAATCGCCTGTGCCTGCTCACTGGCTTTGTCGCTTGTGCGCAGAGCATCGCGTATCTGCCGCTGGATCCGCTCAGGGTAGGCCTCCTCGAGCTTCTCGACCAGCGCATCAGCTTGATCTTGGGTCCACCCGGGCGGTGGCGTGGACCGTACGAGCGCGGCGGCATCGCGCATCGCCTTGGGGACCTCTGGCGCGAGCGCGCGTCGGTCGCTCGCTTGGTTCCAGCGCTCGACGATGTCTGTCTGAGCAGCCGCCCATGCAGGGAACGCCATCTCGACGGTGTCATCGCGCAAAACGCGCGGCGTATCCGGGCCCTCGTCGGGACGCGCGTGGGTCAGACATACAAGCGTGTCACCGATAACGTGGGGCTCCTCGTCCAGTGGACACGCGACATAGCGAAACTGTGGGTCTGGCCTGTCCCCGACGCGGGCGCAGAAGACGAATCCTGGCTCAGCGCCGGCGCGGGCCACGCCGCTGCCAGAACCCCAGGCGAGCGCCGCGAGGCGTTCGGTCATTTCGGGACTCTCCAGCGCGGAACGCAGCGCCTGCCGGTACTCCTCGCCTGAGAGGACTCCGTTGTCTGCGCCGCCGTCTTCGAAGAACGATGAGTCCCCTTGGCGGACCTGCTCGATCTCTTCGCGGGCCTCGCTGAAGCTGTGGTCGGCCACTTCGCTTCCTGGGAGGATCGCGCTGACCCCCACAGTGCGTGCGGCTTGCTTGATCTTGCGGTGCAGCCGCTCCTCGAGCCTGCAACAGGCGCTCCAGCTCGTCGTCAGGAAAGAAGCTGCGCAGATACGCGTCGTCGAAGCGACTGCCAATGCGGTCAATGCGGCCGTGGCGCTGCACGAGACGCATCGGATTCCACGGCAGGTCATAGTTGATGATGTGCCGGGCCTGCTGGAGGTTGACGCCCTCGCTCAGAACGTCTGTCGCGACGATGATGTCGAAACGGTCCTCGTCACGTCCGGGTGGCGCGTCAGTCGTTCGTGGCGCAAAGCCGAACAAGGCCTCCTCCCGCCGGTCACGATTGCCGGCCGCGGCGGTAAGCCGGCCCCTGTAGGGCGCCAGGGCCGGGTTGCCCTCGAGCTCGGCTTCGAGGAAGTCCATGATCCAGTCGACCGTGTCGGTGTAGTAGCTGAAGACGAGGACCTTGCGCATATCGCGGGTTTCCTCATCCGTAATCCCCTCGGCATGCGCCTGGGCTGCAATCTCCGCCAGCTCTGCGGAGAGCGCGGCGAGCTTCGGGTCCGCGCCCTTTACAACGGCCTCCGCGTCCGCGGCGAAACCCAGCAGCACAAGCCGGTCGTGCTGGGCGTCAGCCCGTAGCGCGTCGATGTCGAATAGGCCAGCGGGCTCGAGGTCATCGCGGTTGCGACTGGCGAAGTCCTCTAGTACTTGGAGGTCGTCGGAGTCCGTGCTTGCCCACTCGTTGAGTGTCTGCCCGGTTGCGACGTGCCCGGCGGCGAGCAGACTCGAGAAAGCCGTCGATGCTCGCTGCCATCTTGCGGCAGGTGTTGGCGAAGGCGTAGGAGGAGGACTCAAACCGCTTGAGCAGCCCGGAGCGAAGCAGACCGGCGACCTGGACCTCGTAGGCGTCCGCCCCGCCGTCGCGTCGGTAGCGCGATGGGACATAGCGAGCAAGTGTGAGTACGGGCAGCGCCTCCACCTTCTGCGCGATCCGCTCAGCGTCGGTCTGATCGGTGTCTGCACCCAACGCGACGGCGAATCGGTGAAAGAACCCTGGAAGTGCCTCGTCCAGCCGGTAGTTGACGGTGAGCGGGCGGGCCTTGGGAAATGTGATTGGTACGTCCTCGCCGTCGATCTTGACCCGATCGTTGGGGTAGTAGCGCTTGACGAACGGACGCGTGCGACGAACTGCCACGTCATCGAGCACGTCGAACAGGTGTTGCGGAGAGAGATCGTCGGGGTCAAGCGCCATCGCCTGGGCAAAGTGCGCGCGCAGCGAACGGATCCCGGCGCTGGCGAAGGCAGAATCGCTCTTGACGAAATACGAGAGTAGATAGTAGAGATCCCAGAGTGAGTTGTTCACGGGAGTAGCCGTGAGCAACGCAAGCTGCTTCGGGGGTGTCCCGGCCAGCAGCGCGCGCAGCGCAGCGGCGGTGTCAGTGGCGGGGTTGCGCAGGTTGTGGCCCTCGTCGACGACGACGAGTGCGTACTCCTCGACCCTGTACTGGTGCTTACTTTCCCGCATCTCGTTGTAGGAGATGCACTCCACGCCGAGTTGGAAGTCGAGTAGGAACTTCCGCCAAGGACCGTCGCGCAGCGTGGCCGGAGCTACGACCAAGACCCGCTGGCGCCGATCCTGTACCGCCTGGCGGATTAGCTCGCCGGCGAGGAATGTCTTACCGAGCCCCACCTCGTCGGCGATCAGAACCCCATTGTGGCGTTCCAGGATCCGCTTGGCGCGCCACACGCCGTCCTCTTGAAACTGGGTGAGATGAATCCGATCGACTCCGGCTGCGATTGCCTCCTCTTGAAGCTCGGCGCCGTAGCGCTCCAGGAGCATGCGAAGGTAGATCAACCAGGGGGCATGCGGCTCAAACCGCGCCTCGTACAGGCCCGCGAGGTCAAACGGCTCGGCCTCACCCCAGAGCTCCTCGAACCACTCGCAAACCCGACCAACAGTGGTCGGGTCATAGCGGCCGAGCTGGAGCTCGAGGTTTTTCGTGAGGCCGGCGAACGTGAAGTTCGCGCTGCCCGCCACTACCCCCTCGTTGTTCGTCGTGACGATCCATGCCTTCCCGTGCAGGAACCGGTCGGGCAAGCGCTTGACCTCAACGCGATCGGAACGTAGCCAGGCGATGAGGCGCTCTGCGCTTCGTGCAGCCTCTAGCGTGAAGCCCAAAAGATCGGCGTCCAGCGCCAACGCGCTTCGATGGTCCTCGAGCGCCCGACGGACGCGCTGGCGGTTCGTGCGATCGGCCGGCTCATCGACTTTGCGGATTCGCCGCTCAGGGTCAGGCGGCTCGGCACCAACCAGGATCTGGACGCGCGCCGGGTGGTCGAGCTCGTCCGCGAGCAGGCTATAGCCCCCAAGATTGAAATAGGCGGTGGCGATCGCCAGCTCGTACGGCTCCTTCCAGGCCACCCGTAGATACGCCAGATAGTCCCGGATGCCCTCGGCGATCTCCTCGCCGGGCCGGTTGGTCATCAGCTCGGGCTTCAACGCAAGCTCCGGCGCTTTGCTAGTACCGCGTCGAGGCGCGGCTTGTAGTCCCAGCCGTCATGGAAGGTCTCGAACATGACGCGCACATCATCGTTGTCGAGGCCATACAAGATCGATACAGCGGCATCGAGGTCGGCCACGATGTCGGCCTTCTCGTCCTCGCTATCGACACTGCCGACCGGAACGCCGACCGCCGCCGCCCAGCTCGTAAACCGGGCGTCGCGCGCCGCGAGCCGCCCGGCGTCTTCCTCGACACGACGCCGCACGGGGTGTCCCTGCCCGAACCGCGGAATCGGAAACGCATTGAACACGTGGTAGTTCAGGTGGATCTCAACGTACCTGCGGGCGTACCAATCGAGTGGGATCGAACACAACACGCCCAGTAGGTAGGCCTGATCGCGCTCATCTCCCCGTGGCCAGAGCAGCGACGGTGCCTGGTTTGTGATTACGAGCTGAGCAGGAACGAGCGCGGCGCGAACGGTGCGCGAGTCTGTCGCGCGCGTCACATCGCGGAAGGCGATTCGTGGAGACCAGCAGGGGAGCGTCGATGGATCATCCATCCACGCGGGCGGGAACCCGTTGAACGAGGCGCGGGCTCGACTGCGCTTGCCCTGGAGAACCGTCGTGATGTAGTCGGGGTCCACCCACGCGTAGTAGTCGTGTGTATCGGGGTCCCAGATGTCGAACGAGCGGCCGCTGTAGACGGGCCACAGTCCCCGGGTTGACGCGGGCGAAATAAGCATGTGCTTCTTGTCGTTCGTTGCATCCGAGCTCTCGGTATGGTCGGACCATCCAATCCCCGGCCTTGTCCAGACGCGGGTGCTGCCGCAGCTTGAGAAACACCCGGACGGAGTCGTCGCTCGGGAGCAGCGGGAAGCTCGCCCCGTCCGACCACTCGCTGAACGCAGTCGCGTCCAGGTCGGCAGCCGGCCGGCCGATCCCCGCTTGATAACTGCTGAGTCTGGCGAAGGGTCCGCGCAGGCGGACACGCGGCGCCGGGACCGCTCCCTTACGAACCGCGACCAGCGCGAATGTGAACTGCGGATGCACGTCGTCGAACACCCATTTCATGCTGTTCAGCAGCATCGTTACGTCGGTGTACTCACCTTGAGCGAGGACCGTTTTGCGCCAGGGCGCGCTTCCTTTCGCCGATAGCGCCGAGCGTGGCAGGACGACCCCGAAGCGACCGTTCTCCGCTATCGAGCTGCCAAAACCGCCAACAGAACGCCTTGTAGAGGTCCGGGTCTCCGGTACCCATGCCGGGAAACGGGCCGGCAAGGAGAGTCTGGCGCAGCCTTGCCATCGCCTCGACCTCGTGCTGGTACTCGGCCTGCAAGTCTGGCCGCTCGCCTCGCAGCTTCTCGATGGCGTGACCTTGCTCAGCTTGACGCATGCTCTTGAGTCCCGGGAATCGGAGCGCCCAGAACCCCAGCTCCTCGATCGTCGCCTCCTGCCACGGAGGGTTGCCAAGAACACAATCGAACCCGGGGCGTGGGCCGAGGAAGACCTCGGGGAAGGAGATTGGGAAGTGGATGGCGTTCATCTCGGCGCGCAATGACCTCGCCCGTTCAAGGTCCTGGTTTGCCGCGATGTCAGTCTCGTCGAACCGAGTAAGCGGATTGGCAACGCCCAGGCGTCCGGCCAGGATGAGGTCGAAAAGGTCGCAGGCCGGGCCGATGGAGTGGAGCGCCTCCTGCTGTGTGCGACGTGCCTCGTCCACGTCGGCCTTACTGGTCTCTGAAATGCGTGCCAGACGAGTCAGTGCGACCTCTGCTCGGCCTAGAACCGCGAGCATCGACTCTCGAAAGAGCGAGGCTTGACCGGGCTGGTGCTGGGGGTCGAGCGCCTGAATCGCCTCGTCGAGTGTCCCGATGCCGGTGAGGCTGTCGCCGCATACGAGCGAGTGATCGAGGAAGCTCAGCGGCAGCCCGGGTACGAAGGTGTGAATCCAGATCGCCAACCGCGCGAGCTCGACGGCGATTGGATTTACGTCCACGCCGTATATGCAGCGGCGCGCCACCTGGCGGCGCAGGAGCGTTGCCTGCTCGATCTCGACCCCCTCTCCGAGAGGCCCTAGAGCCGTCAGTGCTGCCGCGCGGAGTCGGTCCAGCTCGATGGTCACGTTGGAAATCGGGTGCAGCGCGAGGAATGCGGACAGGCGCGCCTCGACGCGGTCGACGGCCGCCACGAGAAAGTGGCCCGAACCCATCGCGAGGTCGACCGCACGGAAGTCGAAGAATGCATCGGCCGCCTTCGCTTCCTCACCTTCGTCAAGCAGCCCTCCTACTCGATCAAGGTGCTCGTCGATCGCTGGTTCAAGCGCCCGATCGAGGAGATGCTCGACGGCGAAATGCTTGGTGAAGTAGCTGCCTGTAGCCTTACGGGCGCCCGAGCGATTGTGGAAGTACACGCTGCCCTCCCGCACCGCGACCTCCTCCCCAGGCTTGGAGGGGATGTAGGTACCCCTTGCATCGATCGTAAGTTCGTCTGTCGCGACTGACAAGCGCGACTCGAGTAGCCCCTCGTAGATGGTCCCGAACTCACGGACCGAGAGGCTGCGAAAGTCGACAGGTCCGACGACGCCATCGGCCGACTCGTCGACGAGCAGTGCGACAAGTGCCGGGCCGAAGTCGGCGTTGGCGAGCCGGACTTCCTCGAGCGCCGCTCCGGCGGCGCTGACCGCAGCATCGCTGGAGAACAGGCCGCCGTTGTAGACAGGCACGCCCCACTCGATGTTCCCCTTGTCGACAGCAAGCCAGAGGCTCGCGACGTTGTCCCAGAGGTCAGTAGCGTTGGCGTCGAAGACATTCGCGCCGGCCGCGCGGCGCTTCGCGAGGTCTCGGGCCATCGTCTTCAACGCGTGCTCCCGGTAGGCGCCGTTCGAGCGGTAAGGCAGCAGATCCTTGTCCTCGGCGTAGGCCACAAACAGCAGCCGGAAGAGCACGGTGAGCGCCTGTTCGTAGACGTATTCCAAGGCCGGCTCGTCAAGATCGCCCGGCTGGTGTGCCGTTAGAGCCACGGCGAGCTTTGGGATTGCGTCGGAGTAGACCCGATCTCGAAGCCTCTCACCCAGATCGGTCGAGTAGTCGCGTGACTCCTCGAGAATCTCTTCGAAGCTACCCCCTTCCTTCAGCGCCTGGGCGGAGAAGAGCAGCGGCATCGCCCCGGCACGCTCGTCGGGAAGCAGCGCCAGGTTGGCCTCGACGAAGGTCTCCGAACGGCCCTTGCGACCGACCCCCATTTCCGGGCGACTTGCGTAGATCCGTATCTGCCGGCCGCGAGTGAGAACGACCCAGGGCAGCCCCTCACGGTCCGCGACCGCCAGCGCGTGCGAGACCGGGCTCGCCGCGCCGAACCGCTTGCCGGATGTCTCGAAGTCCTCGCCTTCGTCAAGGAACACCGCAACCGCGCGCTTCGTCCCCGTGATGCTCAGGACGGAGGCCGAGGTTCCGTGCGTCTGCACCGAGAAGCCCAGCTGCTCGACAAGCTCACGGCCCCTGAAGCCGAGCAGGGAGCGGCCGCGGGTACAGGCGTCCGCCCAATCAGAGCGCAACGGAAGCCCATCGCGCAGCTCATGCGAGGCGAACATCCCCTGGTTGCGAAGCCCCGGAAGCTCGTGCTCCAGCTCCGCCCAGATCGAACCGAGGAACCGGATCGCGGCGTTGCGGCTTGGCTCGGCGAGGGCCGCAGCCGAGATCCGCTCGACCTCACTCAGCTCGAGGTCACCCTCCGCAGGAGGTTCGTCCCCGACCGGTCCGCAGATAGACGCCTTCCAGCCATCATCGGCCCGGTAAGCGGCGACGAGCAGCAGAGGGATCGGCGCCTTGCCGTAGCGGACCGACCAGATCCGCCTGAGCTCATCGGCGCGCGGACGGCGCTCCACGGTCGCAAGGGCCACCTCGAGCCCGTACCTCCCCTCTCCAGCAAACGCGACGAGAGGGACCAGATTGAGGCCGGCCGCCACGTTCGCTGGCACCGCCCAGGCTTCCCGGTCTTCGTGCTCCGCGAGGAAATCCTCCGGCGTCAACACTGGTTGTCCGGCATTGACGCGATGCCGTCGTCGGCGACCGGGTCGCGCGCCTCGGTCCGGATGCGAAGCTGGACGAGGTAGATCGGGACGATCAGGCGGATGTCGGCTTGGAAGATCTCCTTGAGAGTGTTCGTAGCCGGCTTCATCTCGAGCGCGACTCTAACGTGCGGTGGGTGCTGGGCGCCGCTGCTGCGCGGAGTGAAATTTGCGGCCCCCGTGGACTCGCACAATCGCTACGCCGCCCGGGACGAGCGCGGCATATCGAGGTTGGCTGGTGAGCGAACTCAGACCACGCCCGCTGCGGGCGTTCCGTGGGGTGTGTGCAGAGATCAGGAGGACCCGTGTTCCTGCCCTGTGGGACGCAGCCCGTTTTGGGCATCTCGTCGGAACATGAGGCATGGACGGAGATGCCAGACCCCAAGCAACCCAGCGTATGTCAACCGCCGCGATGACCTCAGCCCTCGAGACCTGCGCCAGCCTCCGAGTGCACCGCGAGCGCCGCGTGGTAGCCGCTGCCGAGCGTTCGCCTTGCGGTGAGACAGCGATAGGTCGGCACACCCTCATAGCCCGGCCCCTGGCTTGTCTGCGAGCTACAGAAACCGCCGATTGGTAGGCACTTCTGAGGGGTGAGCGACGGGACTCGAACCCGCGGCCGCCTGGACCACAACCGCTCGAATGGGGTATCTGTGGGGCTCAAGGGCCCGGATTCATTGGGTTTCTTGTGGCTGAGTTCCGGTCAGTTTCGCTCATTTTGTTCCCCGTTTTGTTCCCCGGACATATGTTCGTGAGGGATGCTCAGCCGCTCCGCGGCGCCGGACGGTCCGGCATATCGCTGCCTTCCTGGGTCGCGATCTCGCGCTTGAACTCGCCGAGGAGCCGGAACGTCACCAGCGATATCGTATATATAGCGACTACACGATAATTAGCGAAAAAGAGGTGCCTATGCTATAGTTTTGCTATGGCTAGCGAGTTCATCGATGTGCCCGAGGCCGCACGTGAGCTGGGCGTCGTGCAGTCACGCGTGCGCTCCCTGATCGCCTCCGGCGCCCTCCCCGCCGAGAAGCTCGGCGGTCGCTGGCTGCTCGACCGCCGCGACGTAGCCGCCCGCGGCCGCCAGCCGACCGGGCCGGGCCGCCCTCTGCGCCCCCGTAACGCCTGGATCCTGCTGCTCGCAGCCTCCAGCGAGGAGCCCGATGCGCCGATCGATCCCCTCGCTCGCTGGCGGATGAACCGGACACTGGCCTATCCCGGCCTAGCCGCGATGCGATCACGGGCCGACCAACGCGCTCGCACCCACCGATTCTGGGCGCTCCCCGGCGAGCTACGCGCCCTGCACGACGAGCCAGGCCTTGTGCTGAGCGGCTCGAGCGCCGCCGGTAACCTCGGCCTGGACCTCCTCGCACCCGACACCCTCGACGCCTACCTCCCCGCCTCGCAGCTGGAGCGCCTCGTTCGCCGCCACGGCCTGCAGATGACATCCGAGGCCGAGGCCAACATCCTGCTCAGAGCGGTCCCCGATGAGGACTGGCTGCTGGCAGACCGACGCATCGCTCCCATCGCCGCCGTGGCTCTAGACCTCGCTTCCTATCCCGACTCGCGCTCCTCCCGTATTGGGCTGCGCCTCCTGGACCGCCTCGCCGCCGAGCACGCCCAGCCATGACCGAGATCCTCATCGACGCGCTCGACCCGGACACGATGGCCCTGTGGCAGACCGTCGCCAGGATCGCCCGCGCACTCGAGGATGATAGGTCCCGATGGTGCCTCGTCGGCGGGCTGATGGTCGCGACCTTCGCACTCGAGGCCGGCCGCGTTCAGCGACCGACCACCGACATCGACATCCTCAGTGACGCCCGCCAGCGCCCGAGCGCCACCCGTCGGGTAACCGCCAGGCTGAAAGAGCTCGGCGCGAGGCGCGCCCTCCTCGGCGGCTTCGAGGGGGAGCGCGGATTTCGCTTCGAGATCGAGGGTCACCTCGTGGACGTCCTCGCACCCGACGGGCTCTCCAAGCCCGCCATGACCGATCGGCAGTTCGCGACGATCGAAATACCCGGCGGTACCCAGGCCCTCCAGCGGACCGAGACCATCACCCTCCTCATCGACGACGAGTCGACCCGCGTGCGACGCCCGACCCTGCTCGCCGCCGTACTGCTGAAGGCCCGCAGCCTGGTTGTTCACAGCCAGCCAGCCGATCAGCGCGAGGACTTGATCATGCTGTTGAGCCTGATCGACGACCCAAGCGCCTACGCCGAAGAGCTCAGCTCAAACGAGCGCCGCTGGCTCCGCGCCGTCGCCGAGCCGCTGGCCCTCGACGGCCCTGCACCGGCGACCTTCACCACGGCACAGCTGAGGAGCGCCCGCGCCGCCTTTGCTGTTCTCACGCGCTGAGCCTGCTCGCAACGGCCCCGTCAGCGGCGGATCCTCTAGTCAGTGCCAGGGTCGGGCACGAAGCGATCGACTGCTGAGATGTCCGGTGTCGCCGGCTCGCGCCGTCATCCCGCTCGGGGCCCCCTTACAGGCTCCTCGTTCGCGCCATCTACTGACTCGCTCTGTGCTTCCGGTGCGAAGGCCATATCGACCAACTGCGCCTCGTGCTCAGAGGGCGCGTTAGTGAGCGTAGATCTGCGTGGTCTTGCTGTCGGCGTGCCCGAGGAACTTGCGGGACGAGTTGCTCGCCTATCGCGCTGAGAAGGTTCGTCGCGGCTTGCCGACAACGCCAACGACGCCCCTCTTTTGCACGACAAAGAGGATGCTGTGAGAGAGGCGCACGTCCGGCGAGACCTCCTAGCGCCTGCCGTTGCACTAGCGAGCAGCCGGCTGGTAGAGCGAGGCCTTCCGCCGCTGCCACGCATCACGCCCCATTCTCTGCGGCGGACCTACGTGTCGATCATGCTACTGGCGACGGATACGACATCCCATTCATCCAGCACCAAGTCGGGCACGCCCATGCCCAGATGGTCCTTGATGTCTACAACCAGCTGCTTGATCGCAGCAAGCGCGCGCACGGCGCAGCGTTTGACGCGCTCGTATCGGACACCCGCAGCACCCTGTACGGCGCCCATACGACGCCGCGGCAGCCGGTTTCAGCCCACCACTCAGCCCACCAACCGATAACGCCACTTCGGGCCGTCTGCAACTCGTCTCAGGCAATGAGGAAATGAGGAAATGCCTGATTTGCAGGCATTTTATGAGGGGTGAGCGACGGGACTCGAACCCGCGGCCGCCTGGACCACAACCAGGAGCTCTACCAACTGAGCTACGCCCACCACGCGCTACGAGTTGGCAGTCTAGCGCCGTCTAAGCCCAGATTTACTGCGGTACGGCTAGGTTGCGTTCGGCGAGAGCAAGTGTCTCGCTGGGTGCCAGCCCGGGTGACTGCGCCACCGCGGTCCGCCACGCCTCGAGCAGCCGCGTGGGATCGGAGCCGAGCAGCGAGGCGATCTGAACGCCAACAGCGAGCGGATCGCTAATTCCCGAAGCGCTCGACGCCTGGGCAGCGGCATGCGCAGCGGCCTGCCTTGCGGCAGCGAGCACGCGCTCGGTGACATCCTCGCTCGTGCGCTGCGCTGCCTGCCAGCCGCGTCCCATCGATAGCTGCTGAAGCGTGAGCTCCGGCCCTTCGAGGATCGTCAGGCGCGCATCGAGCGGGCTCCAACGACGTTCGCCGAATTCAACGGGACGGTCGCGGATCCAGGGTTCGACGATCGCGCGCACCTCATCATCGCCCATGTTGAAACTACAGAAGTTGTGCGGGAACTGGCGCATCTCGACGTGGAACACGGCTCACAGGCTTGCACGTCTGCCCCTTGCGCGCGGTTCGAGGCGGGCGCGCATGACCGCCACAGCCTCGGGGTTAGAGTCGATCAGGACGTAACGGCGCCCCAGCTGAGAGGCCACCGCACCGAGCGTGCCGCTGCCGGCGAAGAAATCCAGGCACCAGTCCCCGGGCCTAGTCGATGCCTGGACCATGCGTCGCACGATGCCCTCGGGCTTCTGGGTCGGATAGCCGGTCTTCTCGTGTCCGGCGGTGGGCACGATCGTGTGCCACCAGACGTCCGTCGGGAGCTTGCCCAGCGCTGCCTTCTCCGGCGTCACGAGGCCGGGAGCCATGTAGGGCTCGCGGTCGACCTCAGCGGAGTCGAAGTGGTATGCGTTTGGATCCTTGACGTAGACCAGGATCGTGTCGTGCTTGGCGGGCCAGCGGCGCTTCGTGCGTGCACCGTAGTCATAGGCCCAGATCAGCTCGTTGAGGAAGCACTCGCGCCCGAAGATCTCATCGAGCAGCAGCTTGCAATGGTGAGCCTCGCGATAGTCGATGTGGAAGTACAGAGTGCCCTCGGTGGTCAACAGTCGGTGGGCTTCGCGCAGGCGCGGCTCCAGGAAGGCGTGATAGTCGGCGAACACGTCGCTGTAGCTCGACTCGGCGAGCAGCTTGCTCGTGTAACGCTTACCCGCAAAGCCCGTTCGCTCGCCCTCGCCGTCGCGCACGACCGCGAGCGTCTTGCGCGCCTGGACCTTGCCGGTATTGAAGGGCGGGTCGATGTAGATCAGCTGGAAGCTGCGATCGGCGTAGCCGGCGAGCAACTCGAGATTGTCCCCAAGCAGGATGCTGTCGCTCACGGGGATGGGCTCATTGACCATTGCGCAGAGGTTACGGTCGCAGGCCGATGGAGGCGAGTGGCGTGGCTCCTGTTTACTGCAGGGTCGATGAAGTGGTCTCGACGTGATTCCGATGGCAGTGGCGCTCCGCGCACACGCGTGCGTAGCGCCGCGATCGTGCTGGGGGTGGTCGTTGCGCTCAGCGCCGCGATCTCGGCCCAGGGAGTCCAGGGCAGCGACGGCCAGGGGCCTGCGCGTGTTTCGATCTGGGTCACCCCCGCAAGCGCGGGAGCGCCCGTGCCACAAGAGTTCCTCGGGCTGTCCTTCGAGCTCTCAAGCGCCGCCCAAATCGCCGCCTACGCGGACCGGGGCAACCTCGCACGCATGTTGCGCTCGCTCGGTCCAGGAATCCTGCGCCTGGGCGGAGCCTCCGCAGACACGCGCGTGGCCTGGGTGGATGGACAGACCCCCCGCCCCGCCTGGGCGAGCAGCGTGCTCGTCGCCGCTGACCTGCATCGCCTGCGGAGGCTCGCCGCGGAGAGCGGCTGGCGAGTTCTGCTCACGCTCGGCCTCGCTCACTACGACCCGCTCGCCGCCGCACGTGAGGCGACGGCGGCGCGCAGGATCCTCGGTGGTCTGCTGGCGGGAATCGAGGTCGGCAACGAGCCGGACTCCTATGGGCGCCATGAACTGCGCACGCTGCCCTGGAACGCCTCAACCTATGAGACAGAGGTCAGCGCCTATCGACACGCAATCGCGCGGCGTGCCTCACGAATCCCACTGGCTGGTCCCGGCGTCTCCGGATCGAGAGCCTTCCTGAACTGGGGCGCAGCCGAGGCCCGCCGGCAACGCCCGGCACTGCTCACCGGCCACCACTACCCCCTGCGCTGTGACTCGGTCCCACCGCCGACGATCGAATCGCTCCTCAGCGAGCGCACCCGAGCACTGGAGGGCGCCTCGCTGGCGCGCTATCTGGCGGTAGCGCGTGCTCGCCGCACGCGCTTTCGGATGGATGAGACGAACACGGTCTCCTGCGGAGGTCGGCCGGGCATCAGCGACACCTTCGCCTCGGCGCTATGGGCCGTCGGCTACATCACGCAGGCGATGTCTGCCGGCGCCGTGGGAATCAACCTCCAGGGTGCGCCCGCCAACTGCAGCGGCTACTCCCCCGTTTGCGCCACCTCCCCTGCGAACCTCGAAAGTGGGGCACTGCAAGCCCAACCGGAGTGGTATGCGCTGCTCCTGACCAGCTCGCTGATCGGCGATCGGCCGCTGTCCACGCGGGTCGTGGCGCCGGAAAGGCCGAACCTTGCGGTGAGCGCCTTGAAAGCGCCCCAGGGATCACTGAAGTTCGTGATCGTCGAGGACGACCCCGCCGGGCGCACCCGGCGCGGCGCTGCGTCTACACGTCGGACACGGTATGCACAGTGCAAGCGTGCTCGAGCTGAGCGCGCCCGCTCCGAACTCCCGCTCGGGAGTGCTCCTCGGCGGACACGCCGTGGCCCCCAACGGCGCCTGGCAGCCTCCACGCGCACTGCGGCGGATCCCCGTCCGCGGCGGGGTCGTCGAGCCTGCACCTGCCAGCGGCGCGCGCCGTGCTCGTGACGGCCTCCGCGCACGCCTAAGGCAGAGCGCGTCTCGCGCCAATCAGCTCAACCCAGGCGTAGCGTCTTCCGCACAGCGCTCGCCACCGTCGAGCAGGCTCGCTGTAGAGCGTCGCTGGAGCAAGCGCGGGGGTAACGAAGATTCCATCGAGCACCGCTGCTCCACCGTCCCCGGGTGCGAGCGTGACTCCAGCGCGTCGCACCGTGATCAGGTGATGCCCGGCGGAGAGCCTCACGGTGAGCGGTGGGACGAGGTTCGGGACAAGCGAGTTCCCGCTCAACTGCCCGCCGATCGAGGCGAGCGCCCGGCCGTCGAGTGTGAGCGCGACCGTGGGCATCAGCTGCCCGCGCAGCCACAGCTGCCAGCTGCCAGCAAAGGGGACGTGGATAGCCGCCCGCAGCGTCCCGGGATGGTTCATCACAAGACCCTTGTGCTCGTGCCCCCAATGTTTGGGATGAGTCGTGCGACGCAGGCGGACCCGGATCTGCAGCGGTGAGGCTGCCGCGACCAAACGGCCGCCGCGGCTCCCTGAGGCAAGATGCCTGATCTCCACGCACTGCTGTGCTCGGCTGCCGCTCAGCGCCCGATGCACGCTCGCGGTCGGCGCACCTGGACGTCGGCTCCACACTTGGTAGTAGGCGCCCTGCCACTGCAACCGGTAGGCCGCCGGTGGGCGCGGCGCGGCCGGGGCGCGGCGCGTGATGATCAGCGGGTAGGAACGCAGTGCTGCGGGGGCGATCAGATCAAGACGCACCGGCTGGCCGTAGCCGCCCGCGGCCGCTGCGAGCGTGGCAGGCGGATAGACGAAGTTCGGTCCGCCGATGTCGAGATCGCGCAGCTCATAGAGCGAGTATTCGTCGAAGTCCGCGAACAGCGTCGGCCCGCGCCCGGCGAAGCGCGCGTCGAGCGAGGCGAGCTCCTGATAACGAGCCGTGGGCGCGAGGTTGGCCGCGTGGTACTGCAGCGCATCGGAGACGAACACGCCACCGCTGAGGGCGAGCGCAAGCATTCCCGCGAACAGCAAGGAGAGCACCCGCGACGGGAGCGAGCGCAACGCCGCCACTCCCCCCCACGCCAACAACATCACAACCGGCGATGTCAGCATCAGGGTCTTGGCTGCGGCCCACGTCGAAGCTGATTGCGTGATCACGAGCCAGGCCAGCCCCATCAGCGTGATCCAACCCGCGAGCGCGAAGGCACGCCTGCACAAGAGTTGTGCTGCGCCCAGCAGAACAGCGCCGAGCACCGTGAACATCAGGATCTCGGTTACCTGCCCGGCGACCCCGTGCGGAGAGAGCTTGTAGCTGCCCCCGATCCAAACCCCGAGTGCCTGGCTCGCGCGTAGCGGGCTGTGCAGGTTGCCCGGGTTGCTGGTGACCGCAATGTTGCTGGCGACCGTGACCGACCCGGGAAGCTGAACCCAGGTAGAGAGCGCCGTAAGCGCCAGCACGACCGCGGAGAACGAGAGCAGACGAAGGGTGCCGCGTCTCTGCGCAGCACCCAGATGACGGGCCACGATCACGACCGCGAGCACAAGCGCTGCGACCAAAGCCCAGGCGCCGAAGGCAATCCCGAGCGCCGCGACACCGCCGCCGAGCAGCATCGCGAAGGGGAGCGCGCGGCGCGGACTCGTACCCAGCCAGTGCTCGTGGCTAACAACGAGCGCGCCGAGCGAAAGGATCAGCGGCAGCGCCGTGACCTCCTTTATCGAGCCCAGCAACTCGTAGGCGTAGACAAGCGCGGGGATAACAGCGGTGAGTGCGGCAAGCCCGGCCCACACACCGCGCAAGCCGATGCGCTTTGCGAGCAGCCACGCCGGCCCAATGCCAGCGGCAAGCACGAAGGCGTTGAACGGCTGAAAGGCCCAGATCAAAGGTAGCCCCAACAGCGAGGCGCTACCCCCAAAGAATGTGTCGGCCCCGGAGGGATAGCTGGTGTTGTAGTAGGCGTTGATGAACTGCCCGTAGGAGTTGCGTAGGTCAAGATGCGCGAAGTGCTGGCCGTGTTGGATGAGGTACTCGGCGCCCGCCATGTGCACCGCCGAATCGGCCAGGGCCATGTAGGAGGAGAAGCTCGTGCGACCGGCGATCAGAACCGGTGCGAGCGCGATCGCATAAGCAAGGATCGAGAGGATCAGCAGCCCAGATCGCTCGCGAGCAGCGCGCAAGTGCGCGAGCGCCTGTCCGCGCCCGAACCAGCCACCCGCGAGGGCAAGAGCGAGCATCAGGTAAGGAGTCGCGGGCGCGAGCGGATAGGCGAGCGTGCTCAGCTGCGAGAGGGCGATCAGGCCAGCAGCGCCCACTGGGATCAGCAGGGCATTCGCCAGTGGGGCGCCACTGCCGCGCTCGAGCAGTAGCCCGCAACCGATACACAGCGTCGCCAACACGCACGGATAGAGCAGCGTGGTGGCAAGGAACATCGAAGCCCCGGGCTGGAGTCGAACCAGCCCCGTTGCATCCGGGCGACCGATCGGGGCGAGCCTGGCCAATCCTATAGCCCGAATTTGTGCGCTTCATATGCCGGGAAATGCCTTGCGGCGCGCTCTGGCGGGACCAGCCAAAACGCGCCGCAAGTTTGAGCGGGACCCGCCACCGTTTTTTGCGCCGTCTCCCGATGGGGATTGGGGGCCTGACATCAGGAGCGGTCGGGACGTTCCCGTCCTATTGGCCTCGAGCGGGGGTCAAACGAGGCCTGAGGGGCACCTACCCGACGGCGTTCACAGCGAAACCATCATCTGTCCGCTCGCACAACCGCCCTTAGCGACTAGAAAGGGGTGCTCGCGACGCGCCGAGCGGGGAGCAAGAGCGCGTCGCGAGCCGACGGGACCGCCAGTCTGGGTGGCTCCATCGATGATGGAGACTCCGCAGCGAAGGAATCCTTCCCGGGCCGCTCCAACCGGCCAACGCGACTGCCGCGGGTGTCAGCTGAGGCAACTCTCCCTCACACCTGCCCCTCAAGCTCCGCAATCGCCGATAATGACGCCGATGTCGAACAGGCAACATCGGGGAACACGCTCGCGGCTAGCTCGCGCTCTGCCAGCTCTGGCCTTGCTGACGAACCTTGTGATGAGCGGCTGCGGATCCTCAGGTCCTCATGCACCACCTGGCCTCAGCATCGCCGGCCCGGGATTGCAATCCACCCAGCCTCCGTGGGCGCCCGAATACAAGCACCTCGCAGAACGGCTGAAGGCACTCGGTCTCCCGCCGGGCGGCAGCGAGAAGGTCCATCACCACGCGCTCCTGCACATATACGTCGATGGGCTACTCAAGCCGGTCGCCGCCCACGTCGGGCTCAACCCCGCAAAACACCTCGAGTCGAGCCTGCATACACACGACCAGACGGGCGTCATCCATATGGAGTCCGGCTACCCCTACAACTTCACGCTCGGTGACTTCTTCGCGGTCTGGGGCGTCAAGCTCGGCCCCGAACAGGTGGGCGGTCTGCGCGGATATGGCGGCGAGCACCTGCACTTCTTCCTCAATGGCAAGCCGCTCGCTAACCCGGCTGCGCACATCCTGCACGACAACGACAACATCTCGATCGGCTACGGCCCACTGAACAGCTTCCCGCACACCCCGGGGACGATCGCCCTGAAGGAGGTCGAGGGCAAGGGCGGTGCAGCCCTCAGCTGTTCGAAGGCTAAGCCGGGGCAAAAGTCGCGCAGTTGCCTGACAACGTCTCCGTAGCACCGCAACACGGCCCCAAGAGGATCGGGTCAGAAACGTTGAGCGCCAACGTGGCAGATCGAACCGTGGGAGACGGCGCTGCCTGCCCGACGCGCGCCTCACTTCGCAGGTCCGCTTGACCGCCCAGACATAGCCCCGTGTCCCGATCCCTGCGATGCCCCCGGCTGGATTCGAACCAGCGACCCTCGGATTAGAAGTTGCTCCGTGGACCTCTGATTTGGCTTATTAGAGCCAAATCAGGTAGAGCAGAAGCGGGCTACATAGGGACACATTTGCCGAGTCGGGGACACGGTTCGGGACACGGAGTTCGTCGTCGCTGCGCTCTTCGGGCCAGCAAGCGCTGCCGCCCTCATGCGGCCCGGGGGCGTTCGGCGTCTTCCTGTCTAGACTGGTGCGTTCTCGTAGAGGGCGATCTCCCGCATTCCTACGCACAAGGTGCGGCAAGGCCCGTCGGGAGCGAGGGCGTAACTGCAAGATTCTGCTTCCGTCGAGCGACCCCGCAAGCGTGCCAGCTACGCCGCCAGCACGCGCGCCCCTCGCCGCCGCAGTTTGCGAGCGGCCACTACATGGGGACGAGCGATACGGCCTACGTTGTTTCTTCGCCCGACGATTCGCCTTCGCCCGACGATTCGCCTTCGCCCGACGATTCGCCTTCGCCCGACGATTCGCCTTCGCCCGACGATCCGCCTTCGCCCGACGATCCGGGGGTTACTTCTGATTGGCCTTCGGCCAAGGATTCATGACTAGGCCATTGCCACGAGTCGCCACCGCCGGGATCTTGCGCGGCTTCATCGCCTTGTGAGCTTTCCGGTTCCTGAGCTCCTGCGTTGTTTACGCTCCCATTCGCAGTGCAGGCAGTGCCCGACCCGATCACGGATGACCCACCGCACGCGGTACCCGAACCGACCACGGATGACCCACCGCACGCGGTACCCGAACCGACCACAGAAGACCCACCGCACGCGGTACCCGAACCGACCACAGAAGACCCACCGCACGCGAAGCCCGACCCCACCACAGAAGACCCAGGACAAGCGCTGCCGGACCCGACGACTGAACCACCTGAGCCTGAGCGCATCAGTAAGGCCGAGTAGGTTGGAACCGAGCACGGTCGCAGCAGCGGAGGAGGTAGCGCTCGCAGTCGTTGCGTTGACGTCAGGCGCGCTAGCCGTCGTGGACGTTGCGGCGGGTGATGCAACGGCTTCTCGCTGGGCCTGGCTTCCTTCGGCGGCAGCGGGCTGTTGCTGTCCGGCCTTTGAGGGCGTGCTTTGCTTCCCAGGGTGAACTGATGCAACCCTGGCGACGGCCTCGAGCTTGTTCGATCCACCATGCACGAGTCGAGATGGACCGATCGCGGCTGATTGTGCAGAGGTGGAGTTGGTTGGCGCGCGGCGCAGCGCTCGTTTGGTTGACCTAGCGCTGGTATCAGGGCGCTTTGATCCAAGCCGCGTGTTCGCTCTGCTAGCTGAGAGTTCGCGCGGAGCTTGCGCCCTCAAATTCGGAGGAGCGGTAACGAACGTTGATCCTGGCTTGTTGGCGAGATGCTGAGGCCCGTGGACGTGCCGGCCCGCGTAGGCCATTACGACAGCGAGCAGAATCAATCCCACGCCGGCGCCGAGATCCAATCGCTGGTCGCCCAGCTTCGCGACGGTCTTCGGGAGGTGGCGGTGTGCGGCTACAAGGATGACGCCTAGCAGGCCAACTGCCAGCGCCGCATAGAGTGAACCACTACTCCCAAGCAGGCCAGCCTCGCGGGTAGCCCACGAGAAGAGATCCTGAGCTTTCTGGACTACCCCTTCCAGGTTGTCGAGGACGATGAGGAGCGCAACAACCGGAGTGCCCAGCGCCAAGACGCAGGTTGCGAAGGCGCGAAAGCGCCGAGATCGTTTTCCCTTAGTACTGACCATGACCCTCGACAATGGTAGGTGGCTATCTATTGACAGCATGGCAGACGAAAGCACAGTTTCCAATCCTTAGAACCTAGGCTTTCACCGGTTGTTTACAGAACGTGGGTCTAGCTTTAGTGGGCGATGCTCGAAAGAGAGTGACTCAGAGCAACAACGCACTCCAGAATCTGTCGCTTGTTCCATTGGACCAAGCCGCTCGGCCCCCTCCTCCGATTCTTTATAGGGGAAGGCTCGTACAATTTTGCCGACGAGGCCGAGAAGTGCTCGCTCCCCGCCCCGTCGGCTGGCTTAGCTACACGGCCTATCTCCGACCTTCCCTCAGCGCTTCCAGAGCGATCCAAGCGAACGCTAGACATAGGGCAACCCATGAGGCTTCGCCCACATGAACGGCCATGACGACCTCCTTTCGGCGTCATCCATGTGTCATCCATGTGTGACAGGCGGCAAGCCGAAATGCAATGGCCGTTCACAAAAACAACACGTGCCACCACCTACCATTCACAAAAGGTTCACAATGCTCCACATGACGTTCACATCTGTGCAAGGACGGCCTGAAACAAAGAAGGGGTCCAGACGCAGGCGTCCAGACCCCTCTACGAAGACCGTCCTTTGGACGATGCCTCATGGGTTGCGGCACGAAAATTAGACACAACCCTCGCTGAGATCAAGGAATTCGGGCCGCATGTAAACATTTGCGTCGAGGATTCCCCGGATTCGCGGAAGTTGACGAGAATATCTTAACTAGGCCAAATAACGACCTCATCACAAAATTGCGACATCTCGAAGCAAGCCAAGTGGTAACAGGCGCACGGCATGCGTAGAGCATCAGCCTAGGCGTTCGACTCGAATCGTCCGGCTACCTCGCCTGCAGCCACTCCTCGAGCATTCCTCGGGTGAATCTGATGTGTCGGCCGACTCTGATGCATGGGAGGTTGCCGGTGCGTACGGCGTCGTAGATCCAGCTGGTCTTGACGGCGAGTAGCGCTGCGGCTTGGTCGGGTCGTAGGAGTGGTCCGTCGAGGCTGCGGGTTGTTGGGGTGGACTGGTTGGCGTGTTGTGTGTTGGGGTTCATGATTGTGCCTTTTGCGGGTGGTGGATGTGGGCGGTTGTGGGTTGGCCGCTGCCGGGTGTGATGACGGCGGCTTGGCCGGTGGGGAGTTGCTTGATGTGGCTTGGGTGGATGCGGTATTCGTGGCCGCGCCGGCGGGTGCCGCGACCCGATGTGCCAGTGGCGAGGAATCCCTCGTCGGTTTGCTGGGTTGTGATCCAGACGAGCGTCGTGCCGGCCATCGCGGCGATGAGCTCGGCGGACTCGGGGACGTTCTGGCGGTGAGCGATCACCGTCTCGACGTTGCCGAGCGTCTGCTCGCGTAGCGCGCCATCACCGACGCTCTTGAGATCCGCCAACTCCTGAGTGCCAAGGACTAGGCTGATCCCTGCTGAGCGGGCGCGGCCGAACAGCCGTGCGACTTGCTGGGCGGCGACGGCTGAAAACTCATCGATCAGTACGACCGTCGGGATCGGGTTGGCCTGTTGGCGTGCGACGAGGGTGACGAGGTCGCTGACGATCGCCGCCGCGAGCATCTCCGCCAGCAGCGCCCGGCGGTCAGCATCCAGACGGAAATACAGGACCGCCTGGTCTTGGACGGCTTGTTGGATGTCGAGGCGGTTGTTGTCTGTTGGGTTGAGCCATTGGCGGATGTCTGACTCGGCAAGAATCGAGAGGCGATCACGCACACCAGCGAGGTCGCGGCGCTGCCGGTCACTCAGCGAGTCGAGATAGCTCTCGGTCTCTTTGGCCGTGTCGTCGGGGATCTGGCGGGTGGCGACCTCGAGCTCCCGGGGATCCATGTGCGCCATCAGCGACACCGGCGTTACGGTGGTGCCGACGGCGTGCATGACGCGGATGGCATGTCCGAGGTAGCGCTGCGCCTGGCGCTGGTAGTGGGGCTCTGTGAACTGCTCGCCAGATAGAGCCTTGTCGGCGATCTCGCTATCGCTCCCGTGCGCATACGGGTTGTACGCCAGCGGCCCCTTAGGCGTCCACTCCAAGAACTGGGCTCCCCTACGCCCGGCGGCTGTCTGCAGCTCGTTGCGGAGTGTTGGGTCGCCCTTGGGGTCGATCACGACCGCGCCATGTCCGGCTTCGATGAGCCTTCCGGCGATCCATGCCTCACTGACCGTCTTTCCCGACCCTGTAGCTCCGAGCACCAGCGTGTGTGACCCAGAGGTGTAGCCGACCGGGATCGACACCGGCAAGCCCTGACGGTCACAGCCAACGATGAGCCGGCCGTGCTGGATCCACCCGTCACGCTTGATTCGCGTGCGGTGTAGGTGTCTGCTCATGGCGGTGCGGAGTCCTAGCCGGCTTCTGGCGCTCTCGGCGAAGTCAGCTCCGTAATGCAGGTCGCTGTGGTGCCATGCCGCGCCGAGCAGACACGCGAGCAGCGATGCGCAGCCGATCGAGAACCCCGCCAGCGGGCTGCTGCCCGTCACGACGAGGGCGAGCGGGAATCCGAGGAGAGCCCAAGTCCACTTCAGCCAGCAACGCCGCACCACATAAGCCGTCGCGATCCCTCCCACGAGGATCCCAAGGCTTGCGCACAGGAGGTCTTGCAGGACCTTTTCAACGGTCGGCATGACTGACCTCCCGGGCCTGCGACGCCAGGACGCCAGCGCCATCTAGAGGCAGCACAGTGATGCGATCCTCGCCGCGAACCTCTCGGACGGCCCGCTCAACCGCCCTCCCCGGCGCCGCAGCCGCAAGGTAGAAGACGTGATCGACGTGCCTGGCCCTTGCGTAGCCACGGCAGATCGCGGCGAGTCGGCGCGGCGCCTTTACCGAGAGCTCCACCTCCACCGCGAGCACCCGGCCGTCCGTGGCGATGAGAGCCAGATCGGGACGGTGCAGCGCCGGACGCCCACCCAACTCCCCCACGCTCACCGACGCCACCATCTCGCCGAGGTCACTCTCGGCCACCCGAATTCCCCGCTCGCTCAACAGCTCCCAACCCGGCAAGCCGCGGTGGAGTGCTACGGCTACCGATGCGACCTCGCGGGCGTGCTGGAAGCCACCCGGGCCAACGCGGTAGATCCCGAGGCGCTGGAGACCTTGCCAGCGGAGCCCTTCTGCTGTAGCCAGATACAGCCCGGCCTGGCGGTAGAGCAACGCGCGCTGCACGAGTAGCCCATCCGCAACTAGACGGCAGAGGCGGGCGTAGCACCAACTGCGTCCCATCCCGAACCGGGCCATCACATGCTCGGCGCCAGCGGCGCCGATCCGGCCGATCCAACCAACGATTTCCGCGTCCTTCTCGGTCTGCACAACGCCTCCTTACAGCGGTGGACGACAACCCTTCTCAAAGACATGTTGCTCAAACGCCCGCGGAGACCCCCCTCCCAAATCGAGCCCGGTCATGACGGCTTACCCGAGACCAAGCTCACAATCAGGGTCGTAATGAGGCCTAACCCCAGAATCTCGTTCCGCCCCGGGATCGTCTAGTGCCGCCGCGAGCAACACGCACCCTCGTGTCGTCGTATGCGGAGGCGCCAAAAACCGCGCTTCATGTGCTAGATACGCAGTCTCGGCTTCGTCCCATCGGCGCCGAGAGGCACGTACGCGGGGGAGCAGGCCGTCCCGGTCGGCACGAACAGGCGGAACAACGTAGTCTCCCGGTCCATGCAGCGTCGCCCGAATACCCAGAACGTCCAGTGGTTTCTGACGAACTTCGGCTCAGGCCAGCTTGTCTTGGATCCGCCGTTCCAGCGGCGGAGTGTATGGAGCCTCGACTACAGACGATCATTCGTTGACACTGTGCTGCGTGACTACCCATGTCCTCCGATCTTCCTGCAAGAGGACACCGAGCCCGGAAGGCCGACTACCTGGAACGTCATTGACGGCAAGCAGCGACTCTCGGCGCTCATCGATTTCACAAATAACGAGTTTCACCTTGGGCGCTACATGGCCGAGGAGGGTCTCGAAGACTCGTTCTGGTCCGATCTGAACACGGATCTCCAGCGGACGTTCAGTAGGTACGTCCTCACGGTCGAGAATATTTATGAGACAAACGAGAGCGAGCTGCGCGAGGTCTTTAATCGGCTCAACCGCAACGTAGATCGGCTAACCGCACAAGAGCTACGACACGCTCAGTTTCCGGGTGTGTTCCTGGAACGAATGGAGGCGCTCGCGGAGGCACCCTTCTGGACTGCGAGAGGGATCGCGACGCCAGCGGCAATCAGGCGCATGCGGGATGTCGAGCTCGTGTCTGAGCTCTTTCTCCTCACAATGCATGGCATTCTCGACGGAAAGGCAGAGGTGATCGATCAGTATTACGCTCTGTACGCCGACGAAATCCCAGCCGAGAACGAGCACCGCGCAGCGTACGATTCCATCTTGCGCTATCTAGAAGACCTCCCCTTGGAATGGAAAGCCACACGGTGGTCGAACGTCAACGATCTCTACGCTCTATGGGGTGCAGCGCGTCTGGCACACTCGGCTAACGCATTTCCAGCCGCCGACGTCGCAGCGAGTCGTCTAACAGAGTTCAGTGAGATGCAAGCAGCAATTGCGGCTGCTGCAAAAGCCCGAACGCCACTTCCCGGTGAAGACCGCGACCGGCGATACTACGACGCGATCCGGCAGGGAAGCAATAAGGAGAACAATCGCCGAGAGAGCATCCGCATCGTTTCCGAGCTGCTCGCGGAGTAACAAATGGAAATCCCGCCCTCGTTCGCGCAGGCGTTTCGACGAGAGGCAATGGTTGGGGAACGCATTAGACGGCTCGCCGGCGATCGGCTGCGTCTGCTCTGCAGCGACGAGAACTGGCTGTTTGCGGATCGGATCAAGAGCCCCGAAAGTGCGCTAGCCAAGATGCAAGTGGGTCTCGTTCGTGATCTGTCTCGCATGGGAGATCTCTACGGCGCCACGATCGTCGTTCCGACAAGAAATGAAGTGAACACTGCAGTAGAGGCGATACGAGGGACCTACCCAGGTGCACGAGTTATGACACGGAAGAGGCAAGACCCGTCGAACTTTGTTTATGACGACTTGCATGTGGCGGCGTCATTGTGCAGCACTGCTCCAGGAGAGCCCGACGAGATCAGGAAGCGCGAGTTCGAGATCCAAGTTCGGACGGGCTTGCAATATGCGTGGTGGCGGGCAACGCACGACAAGATCTACAAGGGCGAAGTGCTTGACTGGCGCCTGCAGCGCGTAGCAGGACAGGTGCGAGGCAATCTGGAGATGCTCGACGGCATCCTCGCGAATCTCGACAAGGGCGCCGACCTCCTCGAAAGTCGTCCCACCGACCTTGATACCGAAGCCGAACGCGTGATCAGCTGGCTCCAGCTTTGGCCAGAGGCCAACCGCCCAGTGGATCTGCGCGTCTACGCCGAGACTGTCATAGACCTTCTCGAGGGAGGGCGGGTGTCTCTACGGGGCGGTGAACATCTACTCAGCACACCCCGCGCGCAATCGTTGATCATAAGCCCGAAACTAACACCTCCCCAGACCATCACGATCTTGATCGCTGAGCTCCGAGGAGTAGCAGCCTTACTTCGCCGAGGCAAGGAGCCCGACCGGAGACACCGCAAGCGCTGGCTCCTTATCACCGAGGAGATGGAGGAAACCTCGCCACTGCTGTGTGCGGTACCGCCGGGTCGCCGCTCAATCCTGTCGTGACCGGGCTGCGTTGAACGGCCGCCCTGGAGCTACTCGGATTGCCTATGTGCGGCGAACTGTTGCGGACCATAGGACGACTGCCGTGCGGGGGCGACACTACACTGGTCAGGCAATGTCAGGCTGAAGTGGTTTCCTCGGCCATCGCGTTTAGCGCAGCCTCAAGAGCGTTTTGCAGGGCGGGGTTGGACCCACGGAGAGGGTCGCAGTAGCCTGCCTCATCCCATTCGGGCTGCCCAGTCTCATCGAAGTCCGTTACCTCGACTAGCTCGCCCGTTCCTTGCTCCTCTAGCGCGAAGGCGCCGCGGTAGTGCTCACTCCGGACTTCGATATATCGTGAGGGTTGCTTCATCTTGCCTCCGTGTCCTGCCGCCGGCCTACCCTGGCGGCAACTGCGATAGATATTGTACAGGGCGCCCCGGCCGGAACGGCGCTGGCGGATGCTGCAAGCGCCCCACGCAACAGGCTTCTGCGCGTAGGCTTTGTGCGTGCCTGTTTTGCCGCCGCCGCCTGGTCCGTCGGACCGGACGGCGAACCTGAAAGCGATCCGGCGGAAAGACACCAAGCCTGAGCCTGCGCGTGCGTTCGGCCTTGCACCGCCAGGGCTTGCGGTTCCGGGTTGATTTCCCGCTGCGGATCGCTGGGTATCCCCGGCTTATCCGGCCGGATGTGGTCTTTACCCGCGCGCGGCTAGCCGTCTTTGTTGATGGCTGCTGGTGGCATGGCTGCCCGGAACACGGAGTGCGTGTGACGCTACGCAATGAAAGCTACTGGCGCACGAAAATCATTCTCAACCAGGAACGTGATGTGCGCCAGAACGATGCTCTGGCAGGCGCGGGCTGGTCGGTACTGCGGGTCTGGGAGCACGAGGACGCTGCCGCTGCCGCTGCGTTGATCGGTGCGCGGCTTGAGGTTCTCTACGCGGCTGCGAGTTCGGGGAAGTCAAGCTGACCGTCGCGCTTCTCCCCTAGGTGTACGTCCTCGCCATCGATGTATCGCAGCGCATTGATTGCGCTTATCGCTATGGCCCGCCCGAGGAGGGGGGGTACGGCGTTGCCGATCTGCTTGAGCATCTGCCACTCGCTGCTCTTGAAGACGAAGCCGTCGTGGAAGCTCTGGAGCCGGGCGGCCTCGCGTACTGTGATCCACCGCGGGTATTTGGGATGCACCCACTCGGATAGGTCGCGGTGCATCTGGGCGAGGATGGTGTAGGCCGGCTTGTCTGGGTGCAGGCGCCGCCACTTCTCGGGACGAAGGCCATCCCAGACGTCCTTTGGCAGCGAATCGGCCTTCATGCCGGGGCGGAGGAGGGCGATCAGTTCTTGCCTGCGCTGCTGAATCTCCTTGGTGTGGTGATTGTGCAGAAGGGCGGAGCCCCCGGATCGTGCAAGCTTCTCTGAGGCTGTGTAACAGGCACCATCGCTGTCCAGCCGCATCTCCGAGGCAATCTTGCTCGGAGCGCCGGGTGCGGGGTAAGGCAAAGTGCCGTCGTCGGCTGCGACCTTTTTCGGTAGATCGCCTATTGCCTCCCAGACTGTCGCGTGGGGCTGGTGTAGAGCTTCTGCAGAGCGCTCAAGCCAGAGGCCAGCATCGAACTCGAAGTCCAGGTCGTCCCGGACCCCGAAGAAGACGGCTCGCTTCCGGAGCTGGGGTACGCCGAAGTCGGTGGCGTGGAGTACACGGACGCCGCAGTTGGCGTAGCCCGCGCGTTTGAACGCTGCGAGGGCGCGCGTCTTGAACATGCCTTTGCGCAGCAAGAGCATGTTGGGGACGTTCTCCATCACGAAGACGCGGGGGCGGAGGTCGCGTATTACGCGGACGAACTGGCCGTAAAGAGCGTTGCGCGGGTCGTCGATGTCCCTTGGGCCGATCTGGGAGTAGCCCTGGCATGGGGGCCCCCCGAATACGAAGTCAATGCTTGCCGGCGTAACGGCGGAAAACCGCTCCTTCTCGGCTTTCCAGGCGGGCGCCGCGGGGCGCCGGAAGTCTTTGATGTCTCCCTCGAAAAGAGCGACGCCGGGAAAGTTGTGACGGTAGGTCTGGGCGGCGAATCTGTCGTTCTCAATCGCAGCCACGACGTCAAATCCCGCCAAGGTCGCGCCCTCGCAGAACCCCCCGCAGCCCGAGAAGAGGCTTACAGCGCTATAGGAAATGCTGTCGTCTTTAGATGCCATATGTAGATGCCGGCCCAACTGGACGGCACAGTAGGGAGCGGCCCGGGGGACTGTAGCATTTATGCTGTTAGCTTATTTTCTACCGGAAAATTATCTGCTAGTATATTTTCTACCGTAGACTGGGTTTGTCCCGGCTCTTGTCTAGGGTTGCTGCGCATGAGCGAGCTATCGCGGAGACTCGGCGAAGCTGTCAGGGTCCTACGCGAACGCCGCGGCCTGAGCCAGGAGAGCCTTGCGGCACAAGCCGGCGTCCACCGCTCAACGGTGCTGAAGGTCGAGAACGACAGACTCGGCTAAGGCCGGGCCCGCTCTGGATACAGTCGAGCGGCTTGCCCGGGGACTGAACCTGACCCCGTCGGACCTGATCGCCTACGCCGACGGCTCTGAGGACCCCGAGGACGAGGACGAATGAGCGGTGCCGTTCGCCTTTGACCCCGGTACGTCAGCCACCCTCGAGCCCGAGCTCGTGCCGATAGAGGACCGGCGCAATGACCCGGTCCGCGGGCGCCCCACGAAGTTCCGGCTCGCACAGGCAAACATGATCGCGTACACCTTCCCGGACTTCGTCCCGGGCTTCGCATCAGGAGGGATCAACCGGCTTCCGTTCCCGAAGCTGCTCGGCAGGCCCCTTGAGAATGCCGTCGACTACGGCATGCAGATGTACGGGCAGATGTTCGAAGTCTCAAGCAACCAGACAGCCAAGGTCGCAGGCGACATCTTCCAAGAGGTGGAGGCCGCAATCCTGCACAACGTCGCCACATACTGGAACCGCTACATGACAGGCGAGCCGTGGGCGCTCAACCCACGATTCACCCGCCCCCAGGTGAGCCCGAGCATCACCCGGCAAGTTGGTGTTGCCGGCCTGCCACGCAGCTATGACTGGGTAGACCTGCTCAGCCCGGCCGACCACGACGCCATCGAAGCTGTGCGCGACGAGCTGGCGCAGCACGACCTACTCCTACCCACCTCGACACCAGACGTGATCGTGGTCGCGCTGCCTGAGGAGGCCTGGCACGCCCCTGAGTTCAAAGACGCGCTACCTAATCTCGGGCACTCATCGCAAGCCACGCTCCGCTTCCTTCACAAGCACCTTGAAGGGCATATCGCCGCCGGGGAGATCCTCCTTGCGATCGCCATGAAGAAGAGCCTGCGTAGCGACCGGCTGTACCAACCCCTATACGAGGCCAACATCATGCAGCTCCTGCTCGAGGTCAAGCTCAAAGCACCCCAGGTGGACTTCGAGGTTCATACCCTCGAATCCGCCGGTACCGGGGCTGTCGATACGTACCGGGCAGCTTCGCTTGCTGCTGTCGCGACAGGACACGCCCACCAGCACCGTGCAGTTAGAGACCTCTACGAGCCCGCCAATGCTGATGAGCTGATCCGCCGGTTCCTTGACTTCCTGAGCCAGCGGACGGCACAAATAGCGCCATAAGTCCCCTGCTGCTCGCACACTCTTCTAGCGGCCACAATCTCACCCCGCCACTCCCCAACGCCCCGGTCCCCACCCGCTCTCACACGCACCCGCCCTGCTAACGCGATGCCCGCCCCTCCTTTCCTCTCCTCTTTCTTCTTCCTCACTTTTCCTTCTCTGACTTCCTACCCTCCTCCCGTCCACACCCCCCCTTCCTTCCTGGTTTGGTTCTCGACCTCGTGCACCTGACGTTGGGGGTGCGAGGTCGAGAACCAAACCAGGCCACCAGCCCCGGTGGGACGGGCCTTCGCACCGGACTGGGGATCCGCTCTGGAGTCCGCACTTGAGTCCGCGACTCGGCGAGCCGGTTTGTGGCGTTATCGGAGCGCGTAGCCTCCGGCGTCTCGCCGTCAAGATGGGGCCTTCGGCCCGCCCTGCGGGCGCCCCTGTCGGGGCCAGTCTTGACTGCGACCCGCCTGCGGCTGATCTGGCAATCAGTTTTCGGCTACGCCGATCCTGCCAGACCTCAACGGGTCTGGCCTCTCGTCTGAGGCTTAGTCGGCCCTGCCGACCTCACTGCTCCATGCCGGAGCCGGGACGGCCAGTCAAGCGGCCAACGGCCGCGACCCCCAACGGGGGTTGACTTGCCGACCCGGCGTAGGCACACGCGCCCGCCCCCACCCCGAACGCTGGTCCAATCACTCATCGCTCGCGCCACCCCCGCCGCGCTGCCCACAGCGCACGTTCAGTACGCGCGTCGACTCAATGGTGTTGGCCTGATGCCTGGGCCGGTTGGGGGGTTCAGCCTCGGCATCGGACCTCAGCCCACCCGTGATCTGGGTTGTGCCGGAGCCGGGACGGCCCGTCATGCGGCCGTAGGCCGCAGGGGGGTGACGGGCCGTCCCGGCGGAGGCACCATCCCGCCACAAGCGCACAGGCCTCGCGCTCGACTTATCGCTCACGCCACAGGTAGGGGTTGCGCCGGCCATGGCGGCGGGTTCGCACCGCCATACGCTCGTGCTCGGTGAGCAGCTCGTCGCCGGGCGAGGTGAATTCGTCGCTGTCGGCTTGCGTGTCCTCGGGCTCCCGCCACTCGTGAATGCAGTGCGTCATCGATCCCACGACCCACGTCAATCGCCCCAGAGCCGCACGCAACCCAAACCATGTGTCCGAGGAGATGACCTGGTCGCCGTCGAGTAGCCGCAGCAGCTCTTCGGCGTGTTCGCGCAGGCTCGCCACGCGTCCGCTCGATCTCCTGGACAGCCGTCGTGTGCGCCGTGCGCCACAGCCGATGCTGCGGGGACTCCGGCAGCTCCCCCACCTCACCCGCTTTCCGCGCTTGACGGAGGCGACGGAGACCATCCGGCGTGAGCTGCCATACGGGCGCGCCGCGACGACGCTGCTGTTCGAGCAAACCAGCCTTTTCTAGCGCGAGGATGCGCTTACGCAGCCGGCGCCCTACAGCAGAGTTTCGGCGTACATTCAGATGCGCGTAGATGTCGCCCGTGAGCACGGGGCCTCCAGGCTCACTTTGGCGGTGGCGCTGCGCGCGATCCACCGCCGCCAACACCATCCCATCCGGGAACTCCTCCACATCAGTCTTGCGTGTGTTGCCCATTCGGATCCTCCAATCCATGGTTGGAGGCGCCGGGAGACAGCCAGGCCAAGACCAGCCACCCGTGGGTAGGCTGACCATGCGCCGGGAGCTTCGACTCTCGGTGCCACGCCCCCGGCCGTCGCAAGCGGCGCGGGGGCACTCTTTTCTTGTCTTCGTTAGTTGCGGATCAACTGCCCAAACCGCACAGCCGGACGCGACGCGAACACCAGCCTCGCCGCTCAGATGCACCAGCCCTGTCGCATCCAGCCGCACAACCGCATCGGCTGCGCGGAGCTCGCAGCCGATCTCACGCGCGAGCTCCGATACCGACCACGGCCCCGGACTGTCCGGGTCGAGCAGCAGCGTGAGGACTACGAACTCCGTCTCATTAGCGAGCCTCGATACGTCCGGCCCAATAGGCTGATCGTGCATGGAAGGTACACCTTTCCGTGTCACGGCCCCGGGGCAGTTCCAGCTGTCGCCGGGGCCAATATGTATGGGGTCCCCCCGACGCTACCGCCTGACACCCGCAAACTCCAGCGAATCAGACGAAGCTGGCGCGAAAGTACTCCCGACATCCAGCGGAGCCTGAACCTGAATCGACTCGGCACAGGAGCGCCCGCAGGGCGGGCCGAAAGGCACCATCTTGCTCGGCACGATCAAGGCACACCTCAACCTTCCACGCCGCTCAGGAACCACCCGAAGGCTGCGCCCTAGCAGCCCGGCAACTGTCGCCGAAGCCCTTGACGCGCTCCGCGCGGCCGAGCTCATCGAGCGTACAGGCACGTTTGTCCGACTTGCACCTCTTGATAGCCGATAAGGCATCTAACGCCGCACACCGGCACTTGCGCCATAGGGGCATCAGAGCAGGCCGCAGCCAGCATCTCCGCGAACGCGCGCTCCGCTCACACACAAAGATGGGGCCGCTGGGCCATTGCGGGTTTATTTAGTGTCATTCCATTAGCCCGAACTTTTGTATAGTTTGCCGTAGTTCGTATCACTCGAATCTCACGCTACGAAAGGATCACGCATATGACGCCTCTCGCTAGGGTCGCCACGTTGCATCGGCACTCTCGTTCGATAGCGCTCGTTAGCGCGCTTGCCATCTTTGCCACAGCTTGCGTACTCCTCCTCTCCGAGGGAGGGGCTAGGGCCGGGACAGCCTCCTCTGAGTACGCAGTGCTCAGTAGTGAGGGCCCCAGCGGACTAACGCCCGTATCGTCGACTGCCCAAGCTGAGGCAGCTAGTGGCCCAATCATCGACGCTCAAGACCCCAGTCTCGATGTAGCCTCGGCTCGCGAAGCCGTCTCCTCTGTGCCGGGAATGCGGGTGTGGGTCGCCAAGGGCACCGATGGCGGCGTCTGCATCCTGGCGCTCAAACCTCAGCCAGATCGTGCAGTTGGCCCGAGGGGGCCGGCCAGCGGATGTACGCCCCCGGCACGACTCCCTCAAGGAGCTAGCCTCGAGCAGTTCGGAGCATCAGGCGAAATGTACGAGTCCGGAGCAGTACCGGACGGCGTGGCCAGCGTCTCGGTCAACCTGACTAATGGCGAAAGCAAAACGATTGCCGTCCACGACAATGTCTACACGGTCGAGACATCAACGCCAATCAGCACTGTGACGTTCACCGCAGAAGGTGTCCAGCAGACGACGAACGTGGGAGGGAACCAATGAGGGCGCGGCTCGCAGTCATCCTTACGCTCGTGGCGTGTTTCTGTGGCTCGTTTGCCGCCACGGCGCAGGCCGACGAAATCATCAAATTCATGAGCACCACGTTCCTGGAATCGGGCCACAACTATTTCGGGCCGACGTTCAACACCCTCGCGTGGGTTTGGGGGAAATCAACAGGAGCAGCCGCCTCATGTGTGGGCGTCAGCGGACACCCTGAATATCAGGTTTGCCGAGGCGAATACGAAGAAGCAAAAACTGAATACATTGGGTTCAAAGGCACGTCGTATCTTCACAACCACTCGACCTGGAACAGCTATTTCAACGCGTGGGCGCAGGGCCACGCCTAGATCGACGGCCCACAGAAGATTGATGTAGCGCAGACGAAAGAGCATGAGCCTTGAGCAGTTATCGCTCAAGGCTCATGCTGGCGGCGAACGTCTTCGCACAAGCCGCCAGTGGTTTGCCAAGCAGTCTCCCGATCGGCCAAGGGCGCGATTGACAATCATCGCGCCGTCATTCAGGCTCGTGAGGGCCGTAGAGCGTCTGGGGGCTCTCACGCCCACTGTCTGTCTCCCATGCAGGGGACGAGCGCCTCAATGAGCCGTTCAACCCGCTCCGAGCCGTTCCCAAACGCCGAATCCCCGGCCTCCTTGGTGGAGACCGGGGTTCGACCTTCGTCAAAATGGTGGATGCGAGGGGAATCGAACCGGTGTTTGATTCCCGTCGTCGGCAGCGCTCGCATCGGCGGTGCGAGCAGCCAACTCAGGCGGCCTTCCGGATCGGCTGCGCTGCTCGTCGCCACGCTTGCCGGCCCGCTGGCTCGATGAGAAGCTCAAGCAGCTTGTCCAGGTTGGGGATCGGGTTCGCAGGTCGTCCCGGCTCCCCGGAGGGCGAGATTTCGGACCCGGCTCACATCCTCAGCGTTGGGCGCCACGAGCGTCTGCGATGAGCCGCTCGATGCGGCCCTCGTCAGCTCCAGACCTTCCCTTCTAGGGCTGCCGATCAACGCGACCGCCCGGCCCCCAGCCGCTGAGCCGGGACTGAGCGTCCGTGGCACAGCCGTTTTGGGCGCACCGTCGGAGGAGTAGCCATTCGACCGTTCGGCCGCATAGGTGACGGTCGTCCCGGCGGGCGAATACTCGCCACCTCGGCCCGAAGCCGTCGCCAATCACTGTCGCCGCTGGATCCTTACTCAAGGGTCGCCGCGAGCTCGCGGGCCTCGGCCTCCTGCTCCTGCGTCTCAAGCAGCGGCAGGTAGGACTCGATCGCCTCGCGAAGATCCTCGCTATACGGTCAACGTCCACCGCGACCGGTTCCGATGCGATGACATCGACGTCCCAGCCAGTGTGTCCAGCAGTGCAAACGTGTGTTCGAGTCTGTCTACGGTCATCGTGGCTCTCGAGCGCACCAGCGGAGGAGTTCTACACGCCGATGCCATCTCGCAGTTCTGACCTCGGAGGCCCTAGCTGACGTGCCTACATAGGTTGTGAACGGTTGAGGAGGCATCCGGGTCTCTTCCCAGTCTGTGGGTCTGCGAGAACTCACGAGACTGGGAGGACCCGGATGCAGATTCACGGTAGAGCGAAGCTCGGACCGGCTGGACGGCTGGCGCTGTGCGAGGCGGTGGGAGGCTGGGCTGACGTTTCGTCAGGCTGCAGCGTTGTTGAATGTCTCGCCCGGCGACTGCGCATCGTTGGTGGCATCGATACTGCGACGCTTCAGCGCAGAAGCGTCATTCATTGACGTGGGCAGCGGACAGGTCGAGCCGTCCTCATCGCTCTCCTAGGCTGCTTGATCAGGCTTGCCAGGAGCGGATCTGCGAGGCGCGCAGACGCACTGGCTGGGGCCCACGCCTGATCGCAGGCCAGACAGGTCATCCACACTCGACCGTCTGGAAGGTGCTTCGCCGTCACGGCCTCTCGCGGGCACCGAGGAGCCTCCGAGATGAGGTGCGTCGCTATGAGTGGCCGTGCCCGGGTGATCTGCTGCACATGGACACCGCCCGCTACGCCCGCTTTGAGCGGCCCGGGCATCGCGTCACCGGAGACCGCTCGCAGCGCAGCCGCAACTGGATGGATCAAGGCACAAGGGTGGGCTATGACTTCGCACACGCGATCGTCGATGACAACTCGCGCCTGGCCTACGTCGAGCTGCACAGCGATGAGCGAGCACAGACCGTCACAGACTTCGTTGCAAGGGCCCTTGAGTGGTTCGATACGCAAGGGATCACCGCCAAGCGGCTGATGAGCGACAACGCGTGGAGCTACACCCGCAACCGCTCCCTAAGCGAGCTCCTCGCCACCCAAGAGATCAAGCACCTACGCACCAAGCCCTACCGGCCCCAGACCAATGGGAAGGCATGTGTCTAGGTTGGTGCTGCCGTCCGGCAGGGCGGCGAGGCTCCCCGCACCTGCTGGTCTGACTCAGGCGAAAGGCGTGCCGGACTGGTGAGGGAGGGTGACCCGATCGGGTCACCCTCCCTCGATGCTGTTCCTGGCCTGCGTTCGATTCGTCGGCCAGCGGGTTGCGGGCGGGCCGGCAAGCTGACTTGATAGGAGACTCGCGTCAATGTGGCTGCATCGACACAGAAGCGTCGCCTGCCGGCCCGGCCTCGACTCTAACCACCAGACAGGAGGCCACCTTGATCGTCGGAATCGACGTTCACAAGCACAACCACGCCGCCGCATTGATCGATGATCGCGGCGGTGAGATCGGAACACTGATTACCCCGAACTCCCCGAAGGGCTACCGGGGTCTTATCGACTGGCTGGTCGAGAACGGCGCCGCAAAGGCAGTGATCGGTGTGGAGAGTCCCGGGAGCTACGGGCGTTGCCTGGTCACGGCACTGGCAGGCGCGGGCTTTGAGGTGCTGCAGGTCCCGGCCTGGCGCACACACCGCGAGCGACACCGACGAGGACCCGGAAAGACTGATCCGGGGGACGCTCTCTCGATCGCTCATGTGGTGCACACCAAGCGTGAGGATCTCGGGCCGGCTGAGGAGCCCGAACTGGTCCGGGCACTCGGGATGCTCGAGCTGCAACGTCACCGGTTCGTGCGTGACCGCACCCAGGCAATCCAGCGACTGCGCTCTGACTGGACCCAGCACGATCCCATCGCCGAGGCTGGCGTTGTCCGCTGCGACCGCCAGCGCGAGCTGTCCAAGCTCAAACGGCTGCAGCTCGGTTCGAGCCTGGCTGCTCGCACGGCAGCTCGCTGCATTCGCGAGCTCGCCAGGGACATCGCGGATCTCAACGCCCGCATCGCCGACTTGGACCGAGAGATCGCCGAGCTTCTCGTCGAGCACGAGAACCCGCTCGCCGACCTCCAAGGCGCCAGCGCAAACCTCGCCGCCACGATCATCTCCCAGGCCGGCGACGTCCGTCGGTTCCGCAACGCCAGCGCATTCGCGCGATTCTGTGGCGCGGCACCAATCCCCTGCGGCTCAGGGAAAACCGCAAGCCGCCATCGCCTCCACCGTGGCGGCAACCGACAGCTCAACGCCGCGCTCTACCGCATCGCGATCGTCCAGCAACGCCACCACCCAGACGCCAAGGCATATCTAGCTCGCAAGACCGCCGAAGGAAAGACACCGCGAGAAGCCCGCAGATCACTCAAGCGCCACCTCGCAAACATCCTCTACCGCCGCCTCTACGCCTGGGCCAAACACGCACCCACCATGAATCTCTTGACATAGGAGAATCGAGAGGTTCCACCAGACAATGCGCAGAGAGTGGGCCTACGGACTCAGCTACCGCTCACACCACCACCGCAACCAAGCCCTGCCACACTGGCTCGAGCACTACAACACGCGCAGACCACACAGCGGGATCCAGAACCAGCCACCCATCAGCCGCGTTCACAACCTACGTGGGCAGGACACCTGACATGGAGTAAAAAGTCAAGGGGGAGTGTCCGGCGAACTGTGTAGGCAGTGAGTCGAAAGGAGACTCATGCCTACAGCGACGCAGGTGCAGACGCAGGACCGGGGTGCCGCGGGTGTTTCGCGGTGCGAGCCTGGAGGGCGAGCGCAGCGGAATACCCGCGGGCGTGATGCTGGTATCCCTCCCGGGGTGGGTGATCTACCGGACCGGGTGAGGGAGCTTCTTCCTGACGGCGTGGTCGATGAGCTGCTCGCCGGCGCTCAGGGCGAGGAGGAGATCGTCGGGCCGGGTGGGCTGCTTTCGCAGTTGACGAAGCGGCTTGTCGAGCGAGCGATGGAGGTGGAGCTCACTGACCACTTGGGCTTTGAGCCGCATTTGGAGCCGCCCGGCGGCGCCGGGAACGCCAGGAACGGGAGCACGCCGAAGACACTGATGACCGAGCACGGGCCGGTGGCGATCGATACCCCTCGGGACCGCAACGGGACGTTTGACCCGCAGATCGTCCGCAAGCGCCAGCGGCGGTTTGAGGGGTTCGACGAGAAGATCCTCGCGCTCTATAGCCGTGGCCTGTCGACGAGGGATATCGAAGCGCACCTCGCGGAGATCTACGGCGTGAAAGTTGGGCGGGACCTGATCAGCAGGGTCACTGATGCGGTGATGGACGACGCTCGTGCGTGGCAGGCCCGGCCGCTGGAGGACGTCTACCCCGTCGTGTTCCTGGACTGCATGGTCCTGAAGATCCGCGAGGGCGGCAGCGTGCAAAGGCGCGCCTGTTATCTGGCGTTGGCGATCGGGATGGACGGTGAGCGCGAAGTGCTCGGCATGTGGTTCCAGGCCAACGAGGGCGCGAAGTTCTGGATGGGAGTCCTCACAGACCTCAAGCAACGCGGCGTCAACGACATCCTGATCGCGTGTGTGGACGGGTTGAAGGGGTTCCCGGAAGCGATCGAAGCGGTCTTCCCCGCCACGACGGTGCAGACCTGCATCGTGCACCTAATACGTCACAGCCTGAAATACGTGCCACGCAAGCAATACGAGCAAGTCGCCAAAGACCTCAGACCGATCTACACCGCGATCGATGCAGACGCGGCAATGCACGCGCTCGAGGCATTCGAGGAGAAGTGGGGCAAGCAGATACCCGTGATCGGGCAGGCATGGCGAGCGGCCTGGGAGCACGTCACACCGTTCATGGCGTTCGAGCCCGAAGTCCGCAGGGTCATATACACCACGAACGCGATCGAGGCGCTCAACCGGCAGCTACGAAAGGCAGTCAAGACGAAGGGGCACTTCCCGACCGAGGACGCAGCCCGGAAGCTGATCTACCTCGCAATCCAGAACGCTGTCCCGCAATGGACCAGGACCCGCGGCTGGACAAAGGCAATGCTCGCGTTCAAGATCCACTTCGGAGACCGGCTACCCGACTGACACCATCAACCACCGCCTACACAGTTAAAAGGACACCCTCAGTCAAGGGTCCTGCGCGGGTTGGTGCTGGGTGTCTCGAGCGTTGGGTGGCGGGCGTCCCTGGGCAGCGACGGTGGATCAGACTGACATTCGCGGGTTGGTGCCGCATGACTGGTATCCGTCGGGAGCTGCCTCGGTCTAGCGTCGCGGGTTCCCGGCACGCCGGTGCCGCATAGGTGTAGCGAGGGTTCTCCTTCTGGGAGGGTCCGCCCGCCACCCCACGCTCGAGCACGATCGTGTTCTTCAGCGAGTCCTGAGTGGCTGCTCGGTGGCGATCGCCCAGACGAACCCGGCGAGCTCGCGGGCACAGGCGACCACGATCTTCTGGTGTGGCTTGCCGCGGCCAGCCATCCTTGACCACCGTCGGTGCAGCCGTTGCTGGCAGCGCCACGCGTGCTCGAGGACGTGTGGGTCTTGTCCGCGTTGGCGGCGCGCAAGCTCATAGCCGACGGTTGGGCGCCGGCGGCCATTCCAGGCTGACTCGATGAGCAGCCGCCGGGCGTGCGCGGAGCCAGCCTTGGTGATCGAGCCCTGCCTTCGGCTCTCGCCGGAGGAGCGCTCAGAGGGGACCAGCCCGACAAAGCTCATGAACTGCTCAGCGGTCTTGAACCTGCTGAAGTCGCCGGCCTCGGCGACCAGCCCGATCGCTGTCAGCGTGTCGATCCCGCGCATGCAACGCAGCCGTCCGATCAGCTCGCAGTGCGGGCCCCCGCTGGCGAGACGGTCGAGCTCTGTCTCCAGCATTTCGATGCGCCGGTCGACCTGGTCAACTGCGAACAGATAGTCATCAAACGCCTGCTGCTGGCCGGGCAGCTGGAACGCCTGGCGGCCGAGCCACGCACGACGCGTCGTGCCCCAACAGGTCGTAGGCATCGCTCGCTCATGGCGCAGGCAGAACTTCCCGAGGCGGTGACGGGCACGCATCCTGTCCAAACGCGCGTCCTCGCGGGCACGGACGAGATCACGCAACGCCTCATGCTCCGGGGTCGGGATGAAGATCTCCGTCAAGAGTCCCGCCGCGTGCAACCCCGCCAGCCGCCGGGCATCACGCTTATCGGTCTTCACGCGATCCCCGGGACGCGAGGGCACAAGTCCCGGCGCCACGATCACACTGTCCACTCCGGCCGCGACCAGCGCGCGGTGCAAGCCGAACCCGGTCGGGCCGGCCTCCTGGCAGACCCGCGCTCCCGGCCACGCCCGGACCTCTCCCAGCAGCTGCTCATGGTCATAGCCAAGCGTTCTCTCGCACAGCAGCTCACCATCACGCACCGCCGCAAGCCTCACCGACGACTTGTGCACATCCAACCCCACCACGACCGTCCTGCGATCCTCTGACATGGTCGGCGACCTCCGTATGTGGCTCGGCCAGGCTATGCCCGGCAACCCACGCAGATGCGCAGGCCGCCGACCACCTTCACCGAGCACCCGGACTACCCGGCCACTCCATCCTGTCTAGCTAGAGCGACCGTGGCCTACGGACGTATTGAGGTTGCTCGGCCCGTCCATCGCCTCAAACGCCAGTGAGAGTCTCCGCGCGGCATCCGCCCGCGGCCTGTAGTGCATATAGATCTGGGTCGTTGAGAAGTCCGAGTGCCCGAGCCACTCTTGGACCTCGCGGGGATCGGCGGTCCGGATAGCGACGCTGCCGAACGTGTGTCGGAGGTCGTGGAAGCGCAGTGGTCTGAGCCCGGCCCTGTCGCGAGCCTGCTTGAAGCGTCGCCGCAGCGCCGAGCCGTCGAGATACTCGCCGGCCTGCCCCACGAACACGAGATCGTCGGGGCCGGTCCAGTTGGGGCGCTGCGCGAGACGCGCGAGCGTCGTCGCCACCTCGTCCACAAGCGGCACGGCGCGGCCCATGCCGGACTTCGGCGTGCCGAGCTTGCCGGCCGTGTAGCTAGCTGTGACGCGAAGAGATTGCGCCGCGAAGTCGACGTTACGCCAGCGCAGCGCGAGCAGCTCCCCCATACGCAGTCCGGTCAGGGCAGCAGTTAGAAACAATGCGCCGTCCTGTTCATCGGCGCTCGCGCGCGCGAGCGCGTGAACCTCCTCGGGCGAGTAGAAGGCGATGTCGGTGCGCTTGGGGATCGTCAGCCGCTCGATGTCGGCCACAGGGTTGTGCGGCAGGCCCCAGACCTTCCGTGCGCGTCGGAAGATCCCGTTGAGCAGCACGATCATCTTCTGCAGGCTCCTGCGCGAGAGCTCGCCTGCGCGCAGCTCGCCTGAGAGCCAGCGTTCGATCATCGCGGTGTCCACGCGCTCGAGCGGCTCGCTGCCGAATGTGGGGATCAGGTGGGCTTTGACGACCGAGCGATAGTCGGCAATCGTGGATGCCTTGCGGCCGCGATCCTCCTCGATGTAGCGCAGCCACTCCTGGGCAGCGTCCGCAAAGGTCGCGCCTGTGCGCACCATCCCCGGGAGCGTGCCGCGTCGCGCACGGTCGAGGATGTCTCCTAGCCACGCCTCGGCGGTGCGCTTTGTGAAGTGCCCTGCTGGGGGACGACCACGCTCGGTCCATGCGGGCCCCAGCTTCTTCTGTATCTGTCTTCCATCAGGGAGTCGGTACTTGGCGTACCACGCCGGCCCGCGAGCGCGTTGGACGCGGAAAACGTGGCCTGTGGGCTGTCGAAGCTCGGGTTGCAGAGGGCGCTCTCGGCCCCGATTTTAGCGCCCTCTCGGGACATATTGGGGACATATTCGGCCGAACGCCTCCGACCAAGAAGAGCAAAAGGCCTTATTTACTAGGACTTTTGATGCCCCCGGCTGGATTCGAACCAGCGACCCTCGGATTAGAAGTCCGATGCTCTATCCAGCTGAGCTACGGGGGCGATGCGCACGCCTGCGGCATAGTTTGCTGACCCGGCAAGCGGGCTTTGTAGGAACGCCCATCGTGGCATGTCGCCTGGACCGACGAGGACCGCCTGATCGCGCCGGATCCGGTTGGGCACACGGTACTTAGGCACGGTTGAACAGAAACCTGTAAAAGTTCGGCCTATGAGCCCAGTGGAGAGCGACGAGGAGGACCTGACCCGCAAGCAGCGCCGCGAGCAGGCGCGCGCGAACGCAAGGCGCTGGAGGAAGCCGAGGCGGCGGGCGCGGCGCGGCGCACGCGCCTGACCCAGCTCGGGGTGGTCGCTGGCGTCGTCGTCGTGGCGATCGTGATCGTGCTGATCGCGACGCGGCGGCGGCGGCTCGAACAAGGGCATCGTCAAGAACACCGGCCGCGGCAACGACGATAGTCCACAAGGTCGAAGGCGATGGTCGGCGGTATCCCGCAGAGCGGCAACACGCTCGGCGCCCCCAACGCGCCCGTGACGCTGCAGTACTTCGGCGACCTGGAGTGCCCGATCTGCAAGGAGTTCACGCTCGGAGCGCTGCCCCGCTGATCCAGAAGTGGGTGCGCACCGGGCAAGCTGAAGATCGAATACCGCTCGCTCGAGACCGCCACGCGCGAACCGGAAGTCTTCAAAACCCAGCAGATCGCCGCGCTCGCCGCGGGCAAGCAGAACAAGATGTGGAACTACATCGAGCTCTTCTACCACGAGCAGGGCGAAGAGGACACCGGCTACGTCACCGAAAAATACCTGCAGGGCCTCGCCCAGCAGGTGCCGGGGCTGAACCTCGCGCAGTGGACGAGCGACCGCAGCAACGCCGGCGCTCGTCGAACCAGATCGCAACCGACGCGCAGGCGGCCAACAACGCAGGGCTTCAACGGGCACGCCGTCGTTCCTGATCGGCAAGACCGGCGGCACGCTGACGAAGTTCGAATACACCTCGCTGACCGACCCCGCGTCGTTCAACGAAGCGATCGAAAAGCTGCTCAAGAGCTAAGACGATGAGCGCCGGACGCTGAGGATCACGATGATCGTTCTCACGGTGATCGGCCTGGGGGTCGCGAGCTACCTCACCTACGTCCACTACTCCGGCATCAAGCCGGCGTGCACCGCTGGGGAAAGCTGCACGAAGGTGCAGACCTCGGTCTACTCGAAGCTCGCGGGTGTGCCGGTCGCGCTGATCGGCCTGCTCGGCTACATCGCGATCCTCGGCTCGCTGCTGGTGCCCGAGAGCGAGAGCACGCGCCTGGCGACGATGGCCTTCACGCTCGTCGGCTTCGGCTTCAGCGCCTACCTGACCTACCGCGAGCTGTTCTCGATCCACGCGATCTGCGAGTGGTGCGCCTCGAGCGCGGTGATCATGACGATCCTGATGTGCCTCTCGGTCTGGCGCTTCCTGCGCGGCGAGCCGACGCCCGCAAGCGAGCACAGGCCGCGTCGCGGGGCCGTCGAGCGGCCGAGCCGGCGCCCCAGCTCCTCGCGCCTCCTGAGCGCGTTGCGCTAGTCAATCCGTCCAGCTGTCGTCGAGCGCACCCGAGCACAGCGCCGGGCGCGCCGACGAGATGGTCAGGCATGGGCTTCCAGACGACGAGCACTCCTGCGCAGACGACTCTAGACGCCCTGCGCGCCGCTGAACCACGCAATGGCGAGGCACGGCATCGCGCGCCTGTTCGAGATGACCAGCGACCTGCTCGCGACGATCTCGCTCGACGGCCGCTTCACGCTGCTGAACCCCGCCTGGGAGCAGCTGCTCGGCTGGACCCGCGAGGAGCTGCAGGCGCAGCCGATCGCAGGAGTTCATGCACCCCGACGACGTCGAGCAGACGCTCGCGCTGATGCTCGCCGGCAGCGCGCGACGGCGCCCAGCTCGAGAACTTCACCAACCGCTACCGCCACCGCGACGGCTCGTGGCGCTGGCTGCTGTGGAGCGCGCGCCGCGACGGCGACACCTGGTACGCGGCCGCCAAGGACGTCACCGACCGCGCTGTGGCTCGAGCGCCAGGCGCTGCACGACCCGCTCACGCAGCTGCCCAACCGCCTGCTGCTGATGGACCGCGCGCGCCAGGCGCTCGCGCGCCTGCACCGCAGCGACGGCGTGGTGGCGATGCTGTTCATCGACCTCGACAAGTTCAAGGCCGTCAACGACAACCTCGGCCACGACGTCGGCGACCGCGCTGCTGGTCGGCGTCTCCGAGCGCCTCGCCGAGCTGATGCGCGACAGCGACACCGTCGCGCGCCTCGGCGGCGACGAGTTCGTGATCCTCGCCGAGGACATCGAGAGCGACGACGAGGCGCTCGCGCTCGGCCGAGCGCGTGCTCGACGCGCTCGAGCGAGCCGTTCCCGCTCGGCAACGGCCGAAGTGGCGATGCTCGCGAGCGTCGGCGTGTCGGTCGCGCACGACCCCGACACCGACCCCGAGGCGATGCTGCGCGAGGCCGACGTGGCGATGTACCGGGCCAAGGGCGCGGGCGGACGGCGCCTGGAGCTGTTCGACGAGAGCCTGCGCCGCGAGCTGAGCACGCCACGTCGAGATCGAGGGCCGCCTGCGCGACGCGCTGCCGCGGCAGCGAGCTGCTGCTCGCCTACCAGCCGATCCTGCCGCTCGCCGGCGGCGCAGGCGGTCGGCTGCGAGGCGCTCGTGCGCTGGCGCCCGCAGGACGGCGACCGGATCGCCTGGCGACGAGCTGCTGCCCGTCGACCTTCCTGCCGCCCGCCGAGGAGAGCGAGCTGATCGTGCAGATCGGCAACTGGGTGCTGCACACCGCCTGCGCGCAGGCCGAGGCATGGCGGCGCAGCGGCATCGCGATCCCGATCTCGGTGAACGTCTCCGCGCGCGAGCTGACCGAGCTCGACCTCGCCGAGCGCGTGCGCGAGGAGCTCGCCTACTGCCGCCTGCCCGGCCGCGCGCTGTGCCTCGAGGTCAGCGAGGAGGCCGTCCAGCGCGACCCCGAGCGCGCGCGCGCGGCGCTGCAAGGACGTCAAGCGCCTCGGCGTGTCGATCGCGCTCGACAACTTCGGCTCCGGGCAGTACTCGCTCGGGCTGCCGAGCAACCTGCCGCTCGACATCGTCAAGCTCGACCGCGGCCTGATCGACAGCTTCGACCGCGACAAGGAGCGCCGCGCGATGTTCGCGGCGACGATCGCGCTCGCCAAGGAGGCCGGGCTGACCGCGGTGGCGGTCGGCATCGAGACCAACCGCCAGCTGGCGCTCGCGCGCGAGCTCGACTGCTCGGTCGGCCAGGGCTTCCTGCTGCACGGCCCGGCCGCGCCGCCGAGCGCCTGCGCCTCAGGGAGCGCGGCCGGGTCGGTAACGTCCGCGCCATGGCGTCCCCTGCGTGCGACTGGGCGGCAGCGACGCGCCGCTGAGCGACGAGCGAGTCGATCGCCGCGCAGAAGCGCGCCGCGGCGAGGCCGCTGCCGAGCTGATCGAGGACGGCATGCGCGTCGGCCTCGGGCACGGGCTCGACGGTCGCCCACCTGCTGCCGGCGATCGCGCGCGCGCGGACTGCAGCGGGCCTGCGCTGCGTGGCGACCTCGCCCGCGACCGAGCGGGCGGCGCGCGCGCTCGGGCTGAGCGTCGCAGTCGCTCGACGAGCTCGGCGAGCTCGACATCGCGATCGACGGCGCCGACCAGATCGACCCGCGGGGCTGGCTGATCAAGGGCGGCGGCGGCGCGCACACGCGCGAGAAGATCGTGGCCGCGGCGGCGCGGCGCTTCGTCGTGATCGCCTCGGCCGAGAAGGCCGTCGCGGCGCTGACCGCGCCGGTGCCGCTCGAGCTGCTGCGCTTCGGCGCCGAGCGCACGCTGCTGCGCCGCTCGCCCCCGCGCGCCTGCGCGACTGCGCCGCGCGAGCCCCGACGGCGGGCTGATCGCCGACTACCTCGGCCCGGTCGGGGACCCGCGCGCGCTCGCGGCGCGGCTCAGCGCCACCCCGGGCGTCGTCGAGCACGGGCTGTTCGCGCCCGGAGCTGGTCGAGCACGATCCTGATCGCCGGCGAGCGGCGGCGTCGAGCGCCGCGCTGGCGCGAAGGCCTACGACGCCTAGCGCAGCGGCTCGAGCGGGCGCAGCTCCTCGCTGCGAGGACATGCGTGTGGCGCGCGAGCACGCCGTCCTCGCCGATCACGTAGGCGCCCATGCGCAGCAGCGGCGGCGAGTAGACGTGCAGCGTGACGGCGGGATCGGATGCCGGCGTGGCGCACGCGGTGGATGTCGGCAGGCGGAGAAGTGGAAGCTCTGCCCGCCGCGACAGGTGCGGCTGCGCGGGCGGTCCGCCGATCGCGAGGCGCTCCTCGCGCACGGCGCCGCTGACGACCGCGACGGCGCCGGCGGAGACGTCGTGGTCGTGGAAGCCCGTGTCGTGGTCGTCCATCCAGCAGATCAGCCAGGCGGTGAGGTGCTCGTCGCTGAGCAGCTCCTCGTAGACGCCGCTGGCGTGGGGTCGTGCTTGACGAGGTCGATCCACAGCTCGGGCCGGTCGGCGAGCTCGCGCGACGAACGTCCTCGAGCTCGGGCGCCGACGAGGTCGCGGCCGCGCGGCCGCGGCACGCGACAGCGAAGTCGCCCGCCAGATCCGAGCCACGCAAGGGCGCCGAACCGCGGTGCTGTCGCCGTGCGCACCGATCATGCGAGCACCGCGCTAGGCTGGCACCGAGCGCGCGTCGCGTGCCCTCGCTGATCTGCTCCCAGTCGAGCGCATCTGGCATGCCGTGCTCGGCCGGGCTCGACGACCGGGCGGTCCGAGCCGTAGAGCAGCTGCTCGGGGCCGACGACGCGCACTCCAGCGCGTCCACGGCCGCTGGGCCGTAGGAGGAGGTGTCGTAGAAGAGCAGCGGGTCGGGCGAGCTCGAGCCGGGCCCGCCGCGCGAGGAGAGCCGCTCGGCGTGCAGCGGCGCGAGGCCGGCGAGCATCGAGAAGATCACGCGCAGGCGCGGGTGCCTCGGGCGACCGGCGGCGAGGAAAGCGAGCCAGGCTGCCTGCATGCCTGGCGACGTAGTCGGTCAGCGCCGGCCACCACAGCGGATCGCCCAGCGAGCCCTGGCGGATGGGCCTGGGCGATGTCATCGGCGACTCCGGGACCCGGATGCACGAGCAGTGGCGCTTCGCGATGCTCCAGGCGCGCGAGCACCGCGCGCAGCGCAGCGATTGCTCGACACCGCCGAGCGCGCCCGGCGGGCAGCGAGATCCCGACGCAGCCGCGCTCGAGCGCGCGGTCGACGTCGTCGGGGTCGGCGCGGTCGAGCGCGATCGCGCCCCACACGCCGAAGGGAGCCCCGAGCGCGAGCGCGCCCTCGTGGTAGGCGTCGAGCAGCGGCGAGTGCCTGCTCGGCGCGGCAAGCCACTCGATGCCGAGCGGGCTCGACAGGCAGAGCAGCGCCCGGTCGAGCCCGTCGAGCTCCACGAGCGCGCGCGCGCCGCGCCGGCTCCTCGCTCGGCATGGTCGATCACATAAGGACGCTCGCCGCGCTAGGTACAGGACCGTGAGCCCGTGCTCGCGGCGCACGAACGGCAGCTCGCGACGCGCCGCCAGCGCCTCCACGAGCGGCTCGGTCCAGAGATGCTGATGTACGTCGATCTTCACGTTATTCCTAGTTTCTAGATCAGTTTTATGTAGATTAGCAGACATGGCGACGTGAGGCACATGTACGGCGGCTCTGTCATCTGGTAGGAATCCCTGGCCGACTTGGATCTATGGAGGACGAACGAGATCGCACAGGTTGACCTATGGGTAGGGCTGGGCGCCGCAGTCGCGGGAAGCGGCGTCGGAGCCTTCGGGGCCTGGGGCGGCAATCTCGTCGTAGAGCGCCGCCGGGAGAACCTCCAGCTGCTCGGCGCCATAGAGATGCTCCAGCTTGAGCTCGAAGAAAACGCAGACCGCCTCGCGCAAGGCGCATCCTCGGCTGCGCTACCGCTCGGAGTGTGGGAGCAATGCAGACCAACCCTGGCCGGCGTGGGCCGTCGAGCGATCGACCAGCAACTTTGGAGCGAGCTCAACAAGGTCTACCGACGCATCTACGACGCTCGCGACGCGGGCCGCTTCCCCACGCATCCCGAGCCACTGATGTCCGCCGACCTCGAGCACGTCCTCTCTCAGCTGCGTGACGCGGACAAGCGCTTCAACATCGACCTCAAATCACCGAGATACTGGCTCAGACCCGAACCGAACCGACGCGATGGAGACGATCGCAAGTCAGGACCCTGATGTGCGCATTCAGGCTCTAGAAAGCGGAAAAGCCCCGTTTCCGGGGCGTTTTCCTGAGCGGGGGACCGAGGAGTCGAACCTCGCGTTGCGGTTTTGGAGACCACCGTGTTACCGATACACCAGTCCCCCGGGGGAGACCGGATTGTAGGGTCTCGCCTCAGCGCTCGCCGCCATCCGCCCCAGTCGCGGACCCTCGCTCCAGGCCGCTGAGAACGCCGCACGCCGAGTGGTGAGTTCAAGGATGCCCCGACGAGCCTGTCGACACGCGACGCAGTGGTCCCACTTCAACGTGTTTATCGGGGCGACCCGCGCCTAAAGCAGCGAGCTACGCCTGTCGAAGAGTCCCTAGTCGGGACCATGCTTGTGACAATGGACACTTACTTCAGGACGCTAAGGGCACACGAGCGCCGTCGGTGGCGGCGGCGCCCTGTGGACGCGTCCTCCCGGATCACAGCGACGGACTGTCGCGGCAAGACCTGGCATCGCGTGGGCGCTTCAGAGGATGGATTCCTGCTTATCGAGGTGCTCGTCAGCGCGTTGCTCGTAGCCCTGATCGTCAGCGCGACCTTCACCGGCTTCGACGTGACCAATCGACTCTCGGCCGACGAGCGCCACCACAACGTCGCCGCCGTACTCGCCGCACAGTCTCAGGAGCAACTCCGCAGTGACCCGGCGACCACGCTCGACGCGCTCGAGACCAACCCTCACACCTACACGCGCACGATTCCCGCGGGTGGGACCGTCTACACGATCACCCAGGAAGCGAAGCCCGTCAGCGCTTCGGGCGAAACAACGGGCTGCAGCTTCAGCGAAAAAGGGGCGCAATCCGGTGCGAACATCCAGATCTCCTCCACCGTCACCTGGCCCCAGTTGAGCCAGACTAAACGTCCCACCGTCAAACAGGTGAGCGTCATCACTCCTCCCGTGGGCTCCGCCCTCGAGGTCGACGTCAATAACGGCGGCTCGCCAGCCGCTGGCGTGGCGGGGGTAACGGCGATCGCGCGCTTTACGCCGGTGGAAGCCGGAGCACCCACGACCGCAGAAGGAACGACCGGGAAAGCCGGCTGCATCGTGCTCACAGGCCTCGCCGCGACCTCCACCGCGGTCGAAGTGCTCGAAAAACCGGGCTTTGTGACCCCCAACGGCGCACTCAAATGGCCACTCCAGGAAGAACTCACGATCACCCCGAACCTGACCACGCACTACGAAGTGATCCTCAACGAAGCTGGTCGGATCCAAGCCGAATACACATACAAAGGCGCCACCGTTTGGGAAGCCAAACCGGTGGCCAGCGACACCTTCACCGCCTACAACGCCAAGATCCCGCAGACACCGCAGTTCGTTGTCGGCAACATCGAAAAAGGTATCGAATACGCGGCCAGCGGAGAAGAACCCTACAAGATCCTGACGACCGGCAAATACGCCACGGTCGCCTCCACGCCGGCTGGCACCAAGTACGCCAAAGGCGACCTGTTCCCGTTCCCGGTGCCCTGGTCGGTCAGCGCGGGCGACTGCCACAAGAACGGAACTGCCTCGATCGCCGAAGCGATCGCTGAAGGCACGGTCCTGCCTGGCAAAACAACGACCGTCAAAGTGCCCCTGAGCATCGTCAACCTCAACGTCTACGCCGGCACGCAGACCACGCCTGGCGCGCTCTCCGCGACGGCGTATGAAGCCACAATTCTCGACACCGAATGCAGCGGCGAACTCGCGCCTAACAACTCGACGGCCGCGAACCTCGTGCACACGCAGAAAACCACGACCACCGGACATCTCGAAAACCCCTTCCAGCCGTTCGGCAAAGCGACTCTCTGCGTATACAACTCGGCCGCTAAAAAGACCTATGAAGTCTCCTACAGCAACCTGACCGCAACGGGGTCCGCGCCGAAGATCTACATCGGGGAACCGTCCGAAGCCGAACGCACCGAAAAAAAGAAAGCGGCGGAAACGGTCGAAGCGACCGAACGCGCAACCTGGAAATCGGAATACGAAAAAGGCAAAATCGCCAAAGCCACATATGAAGGCAAACTGACCGAACAGACCAACAAACGCAAAGAACGCGAAACCAAAGAAAAAGAAGAACTTCCTGCCTCCAAAGAAAACGTGATCGAATCGGGGCAATCCTCATGCTGAGGCTCTTGCGCCCGCACAGAGCACGGCTCGCCGCCGAGCACGGCTTTACTTTGATCGAGACGCTTGTGGCTCTGGTGACCGGCTTTGCCGTGATGGGCGGGCTCTACGCAGTCCTCGAAGTCTCGCTACATCAGTCGACCCGGGTGGCCGATGTCGTGCAGGCATCACAGCTCGGGCGCACAGCAATGACCCACATCGTCGACGAGCTGCACTCTGCTTGCCTTGGCCCAGGCTTCGCCCCCGTGCAGGCAAAAAGCACGAGCGCAACCCTTATCTTTCAGACCGGCTACAGCGAAAAAGCGGAACTCGCCGAAGCGCGCCAAGAGGAAATCACCTGGGCGGGCGAAACACTGACCGAGAAGACGCTCACCAGCAATGGCGGAAGCTGGCCCAACTTCCTCTTCACCGCGCCACCGAGCAGCACCGTCGTGCTCGGCAAGAACATCACCCAGGCTGAAGAAGTTGCGAAAACACCACAGCCGATCTTCACCTACTACAAGTACTCCGTCACTCCGAGCACGGCGACCTCAGCCCCGTCCTCAACGCTGGAAAAAATGACGGTGCCCGCCCTGGGCTTCAGCGCCGAAGAAGCCGCCAAGGTAGCATCCGTACTGATCGCCTTCCGGGCAGGGCCCGTGAGCACCACCGCGGACCCCACCCGCAAGGTTGACCTCTCAAGCCAGGTCACCTTCGCCTTCAGCGCCCCAAGCTCGGAAGCCCCAATCGAAGCGGCGCCATGCGAATGACCGCCTCATCATCCAGGCTTCGTACTCGCGCGAGCTCGCAGGACGGCTTCACGATGATTATCGCGATTGGCGTGATGTTCGTCACGAGCCTCCTGCTTGTGGCCGCCTTCACGGCCACCCAGAGCGATATCCACCTCTCGAACGTCGACACCAAACAGAAGCAGGCTTACTACGCCGCCCTCGCGGGGGTCCAGCAGTACGAGTACAAGCTGCAGGCGAACCCTAACTACTGGCAGAGCTGCGAAGGGCCAAAAAGCACGGTGCCCGAAGAAGCCGCGGAGCGCTACGAAGTCACGGTCCTTCCGGCAAGTACCTCGCCCGAAGCGTCCTGCAACGCGGCCAGTCCCTTCAACACGGTGATCGAGTCGAAAGGCACCTTGGCGAACACATTTCGCATCAAGTCAACGGGCTACGCTGGCACAACCCAGCGCTCGCTCATCGCGACCTTCAAGGTCAGTGGATTCCTCGACTTCATTTACTTCACGAACTTCGAGACGCTCGACCCAAGGCTCTACGGCAACTCAACGCTTGCCAGCAACTGCGAAGGCAAGTATTACAGCGCCTGGAAGGGCAAATACGAATGCCAAAACATCGAATTCACCACCGGTGACAGCGTCAATGGCCCGATGCACACGAACGACACTGCCGACGTCGGTGGCGCTGCGAGCTTCGGTCGCGAAGGACACAATCCGGCCGACGTCGTAGAAATGAACGGCGGCACCTACGGCGGTGCGTCCGGCTGTGGCGGCACCGCGAAATACTACACCGCGACAAAATGCTACACCAAAGGACAAACGCTGGTTGCCCCTCAGAGCGACACCAGCCTCGAAGCCTACACCGAATCGGCGAACGAATTTTTTGGCCTCACGCGGCTGTTCCTCGACGGCACCGCGAACACGATCGAAGTGATCTATTTCAACTCCAAAGGCGTAGAAACCAAAGAAACGATCCCCTGGCCGAAAAATGGCCTGCTTTACGTCCAACACCAAGGGACCTGTAACTACACTTACAAATACTCAGGCTCTGACACGGCCAAAGAGCTCGAAGAAGAGAAGGGCTGCGGGACCGTCTATGTCCAGGGCACCTACAGCAAATCGCTAACCGTCGCCGGCGAAAAGGATGTGATTATCAACGGCGAACTCTATCCCACGAGCGTCGAAGGCAAACTCGGCAGCGAACCCAGCGGAACAGCTGTGCTGGGCTTGATCGCGAGCGAATACGTACGCATCTACCACCCCTGCTCAAGCGGCACGAACGGCGCAGGGTCGCTCTCCAATCCCTGGATCTATGCCGCGATTCTCTCGACGGCCCACTCCTTTATCGTCGATAACTTCAACTGCGGCAAAGAACTCGGCAAACTCCATATCTACGGCGCGATCGGGCAGAACTATCGCGGCGCGGTCGGTACCGGTGGTGGGGGTAGTACCGGCTACATCAAGGACTACAAATACGACGGCCGCCTGGCGACCGACGAGCCGCCCTATTTCCTTCAGCCGTTGAAGGCCGGCTGGAAGGTCATCCGCCAGACAGCACCAAGCGCGGGCTAGAAGCGCGAGAGCCCTGTACCCTCTCCCCTGGGTCCACGCTCGCCTGCCCAGGGCGTCGGCATGAGGCCGCGAAAGGAGAGACCATGGAGACAGTTCCGAGTTTCGAAAGCGGCGCAAGCGAGTCCGCGGAGTCGAGTAGCGCGAACCCGACGCTGTATGTTTGCCACGGTGATGACGACGGTCCACGGATCCACCCCTGTCGCAGGGTCCAAGAGGCTCTACGCACTGCAGGAATCGACTACGAGAAGATCGTTGCCGCGCACGGCAGCCCGATCCCCTTCCTGCGCAAAGGTTCGCGCGAGGAGTTGCGCAAGGCAACCGGCGAGCAGAAACTGCCCGCGCTGAAGCTAGTCGACGGTACCGTCATCAGCCCCACGCGCGCGATCATGCGCTGGATCGATCAGCAGCGCTAAATCTCGAACGGCCGGGATGGCTGCCGGGCCCTAACCTACTGCGAGTGGTGGGGCAGGTAGGGTCGGGGGCGTACGTCGCTAACGGAGAGAGGGACTGCCATGAAGCATGAGTCGGGTTCGCGCCACTTCTGGCAAAAAGCTGACGGGAGCTACGAGGCGGTGGCGTGGTCGAGGCGCTGACCGACCGCGTGGACCCACCAATCGGGTTCGAATACGTATTCGAGCTGATCGCGTATGGCGTGATCTGACGGCTGGCCCGGCGCTACCAGCCGTGTCCACATGGAGCCTCCGAGTATCTCGACGTAGCCACTGGCGAGCCCCGCGTGTATGCCGCAGACCAGCCCGATCGCGGCGTTCTTTCCGGCCTGCACCTCGATAGCACCAGAGAACTCGATGAGTGGCTGAGTGACGTGCAGGTTGGTGTTGGCCTGCGGCAGCGTAAACAAGAACGGGAACGTCAACTCCGTTTCGGCGCCTGAACTAAAGGGACTGCTGCTCTCTACGTCGGGCGTTCGACCAATGGTGATGGACGCGCCAACGATCCCGGACAGGGCGCTCGCTAGGACAGCCTCCCAGCTCGTTTCAATCGAAAAGCGATAGTGGAGCGTCCCGGTGGCCGGGGCGGCTGGGAATACGTATGAGCAGGTCCAGTTGTGGTTCCACCACTTCAAGATGTGGGGATTCACGAGCCCTGCGTCGCGCGGGTTGCCCCAGAACTCGAGGGCACCCGCTGAAAGGCTCTCGGTCGTGAAGCCTCCACTCGTTCCCTCCACGACCGGCACGTCGTTGATGCCCTCGGAGAAGTACGGCAGGTTTCCGACCCTCCATGCTGTGAAGAAAGGACTTAGCTCCGAGACAAGCGAGTCGATCCGCGTCGACCTGGATCCCGCCGTCGGTACGGGCCTGACGCGCTCAAGGAGTTCCGCTCGCCGCTTGACCAGACCCTCGATGTAGTCGCTGACCTTGCTGGAATCGCGTGTGAGCTCCGGCACTGTGCTGAGCTTGCTCGTGATCAAGGCGAGTTCGCTCTCGGCCTGGCGGTCGTCGGCGACCTGCCGAGCAGCTGATTCCGGGATCAACTCGGCACTTCGCAGCGGCTCCGCCTTGCCCTCATCCTCGGTCACGATCTACTCCTTTCGTGCTCAGCGGTGTTCGTCTGCGCAACGGTTCTCCCAAGGCGACTCTCGCCACTGGAGGCTTGTCCGCGAGCATAACCCAGAATCCCAAGAATTGCAACCGTTCCACTCGCTACATCGCGAGTGGCACGCCTGACACGCCACGGCGTGAAAACAGCGGTCGCCGTCGTCCTACCGGGCTTATCCTCTGGCGGGCTATTTCGACGACCTTTCCGGCTGCCAGGCCCAGGACAACCAACATCAAGAAGAGTCCCATGAAACAAATCAAGCCAACGCCCAAGCGAGTCCATGTGTCGCTGCCTATAAAGGTGACAAGTCTTGGGGGCGGCGCCACCAACGTTGCCATTAGCGCTGACACCGCAAGACAACCGTAGGGAAGTGCGCGAACTCATCCGGGCTTATTGAACGGCGACGACTCCATCGGCCTGTCTTAGAGTACTGGTTGCCACCAGCGCATCGAGGTTCGCTGTGCAGCGGCTGTTGGTGACTGTGGCTCGTTGATGTCGCCCAAGTGCCGGTGGGCGACGCCTGCCTTGCCGTGAGATCCCTTAAGTTTAAACCGCCGCGTTACATCTGACAGGGGTTCGGCTGTAATGGTTCCGAGAAACGGAACTAGGGGCAAGGATGCCATCAACCGATGGAGGTCGGTAGATGACTTCGCGCGCGTGGCGGCTGGTGCTTGTGGCGGTTGTTTCGATGGCTTGCGTGGGGTTGACGGCGCCGAGCGCCCTAGCTAACCCGACTTACTCGGTGATGAACGCCGAAGGCGGGATCTTCTGGCGCTCTGCGCCGGACTGGAATACGCCGGTGCGGATCAACGGCTTCGGTGTTTACAACGGCGAGATCATCGAACCTCACTGCTATCAGGCTGGTGCTGGGAATGTCCCTGGTTCTGCGGACTTTATGTGGGAGTACGCCAGTGACGTCACGGGTCCTGGATTCGGTACTGGCTGGCTAAATGAGCACTTCATCAATGACGGGCAGCCCATCAACCAGCCATCGCCGGGAGTTCCGCCGTGCAGCCCGCCTCCACCGCCTGCTCCCGGCGTTAGCACTGGGTCCGCGACCGGAGCGACGCAGAGTACCGCCACGCTCAATGCGACGGTGAACCCGAACGGTGGCAACGTCGGCGACTGCCACTTCGAATACGGGGCGACCGCGAGCTATGGAGCTACGGTCGGATGCACGCCTGCGCCTGGCTCGGGCGGCTCCCCAGTCGGGGTATCCGCGTCGATTGGCGGACTTGCGGCGAACAGCACCTACCACTTTCGGATCGTTGCCACGAATGCCGGCGGTACCAGCTATGGGTCTGACGTGACATTCCCGACGCTGCCGAACGCGCCTGATGTTGCGACTGAAGCGGCGTCGTCGGTGACGCAGACTTCGGCGGTTCTCAACGCGAGCGTGAACCCGAATGGTGGCGACGTGGGCAGCTGCGTGATCGAATACGGCGCTACCAGTGGCTATGGGTCGAGCGCGCCGTGTGTTCCTGCTCCTGGCGCGGGTGAAGCACCGGTGGCGGTGTCGGTCTCGGTCGCTGGCCTCAACCCGAATGCGATCTACCACTTCCGGGTTGTCGCTGCGAATGCAGGTGGCACCAGCCAAGGATCGGACGTGACCTTCACGACGCTGCCGGAACCGCCGATCGTGGCCACCCAGCCGGCCAGCTCGCTCACGCAGACGGCGGCTGAACTGCACGCGAGCGTGAACCCTAACGGCGCCAGCGCGGAATGCAGCTTCGAATATGGGCCGACGGCAAGCTACGGCACGACGGTCCCTTGTGCCTCAGCACCTGGGTCCGGAAGCATGCCCGTCGCTGTGTCGGCCGAAATCTCTGCGTTGAGCCCGAACACGACCTACCACTACCGGATCACTGCCGCGAACGCTGGCGGAACCAGTTATGGCAGCGATCTCCAGTTCACCACGCTCGGCCCGCCTGACTTCGGACGTTGCATTAAACTCACGCCCGAAACGGTCGCAGGCAAACTCGTCTACCACGGTGGCTTCACATCGGCGACATGCGCGCTTGCGAGCGCGACCCACACGGGAAAGTTCGAATGGCAGCCTGGCGTGATCAAGACCGGGTTCGGCATCAGCTTGAAGGAAGGGGTCGTGACGCTGCTGTCCGTGGGCCACACGAAGATCACGTGCAAAGGCGCGAGCGGCTCCGGTGAAATCGTCGGCACCAAGGAAGTCGACGCCGTGCGGCTCACCTTCACTGGCTGCGAATCGCTCACCCACCCCTGTACGAGTAGCGGCAGCAGCGAAGGCACCATTACGACTGCCGCTCTTGAAGGCGCGCTTGGCTGGGAGCTCAAAACGGCAGGCACCGTGGGGCTCGATCTGTATCCGCCGGGTCGCAGCGGTCCCGTCATGATCTACCGGTGCGTTGGCGCAACGCCCACCACCGTGACCGGGTCTGTCATCGCCCCCGTTCTCACGAACAGGATGCTGACAGCAGCCACGTTGAAGTTTACGGCCGCGAAAGGCATCCAGAAGCCGACCCATCTTGAAGGGGAAGAAGACGACGTGCTCATGGCGTCTCTCAACGGCGAAGCCAGCGAACAGCTCGGCCTAACATTCGCCCTCATCATGACCACCGAAGAAGCTGTGGAGGTCAATCGCGGGTTCTAGACCTTCGCGGATAGTTTGTGCCCTCAGTCTGTGGGGTGCCGCCCCGTGCTTACCGCGAAACGCCGCCAACTATGTATCGAGACTGCGTTGTGTAACACAACCCCACTCTAAGGAGTCGCAATGACACAAATCGCACAGAGACTTCAAGTTTACGGGGCACCCCGAGATCGAGACCGTAGAGGCTGCTGAGGTTGAGCGACCCCGTCCCATCGCCGCACCTCCGGTCAGCCGCTCCTGGTCTATCGCGTGGCTGCGGGAGCCGAGGGAGCTATGTGTTCGCCGGCGCCACCGACCATCCTGAGATGGCTGCGATCGTGCTGTGGACGCGGCCAGCGAACTCCAACGACTCATGGCCAGAATGACGAACCTGAGCGACTAGCCCAGCCAGTTCTCGCGATCCAAGCGGAACTTCTGCGCAGCGAGGGCATCGACCCCCTTGGCCGGGCTTTAGCACACTCCCGCCGGCTGGGGAGCCCCAGCAACACCAGCCGTCTCGTAGGCGTTTGGTATTCGCGGCGCCCGCTACCCGAAGCGGAGAGTGTCGTGCGTCGGTGCTGATGAAGCCAGTGCAGTCTCGGGTACAACGAGCGAACCTGGACGACCTCATTGAGGAACTGATGGATCCCGTTGCGCGGCAAGCCCGTCGGCGCGTCGCTGGAGCGATGCGGGTCAGATGACTTACGGTCTGGCTGGAGCCTTACCGCTGAATGATTCGCTATGCGGCCGGTTGCAATGCCTGCGCCAGATCGTCCGGGCCAGCGTGGCCTGCGGGCAGGGTGATGGTGACTTGGCCATCACGATCTAGCAGCCAGCGAACGTTAGTCAGGGTCATGCCGACAACACGGCCCGTCTCGTCGTACTCGATGCTGTGGCCCTCTGGAGTTGACGACGCACTAGCGGGCGGACCCTCGTATGCGGCTGCGTGATCTCCACGCAGCAGTCGAAGCGTTGCTCGGACGGCCTGTCTCTAACGAGTCCGTCAAATGGACGCTACGAACGAGCCGTGATCAGGATGGGCCGCGCTTTGAGCGGGTGGGGTATGGCTCGTATCGGCTCATGGGGAGGTAGGCGTTTGGCGCACGATCGCTCAACTCGTAACGAAACCCTCCTAGCACTCCACGTCAGAGAAGCAAGACTGACCAGGGTTTTCAATCGCCCAGAGCTGCGCAAGGCTGTGCGCAGGCCACTGGGAGCTTCCTTTGGTGTAATCAATGTACGGCTGCTCGTTGGTCTGGCGCACCCAAAGGCCGTTCACGTTTTCACCTTGGACGTAGTGCTGCCCGCCCCCCGCCCAGGAGTACTGCAATCCACTACTCAATCACTGGTAGTAATAGCCTTTGAAGTAGCCATTGGCGGTGTCGTGGTTGTGCAGGTACGGTTCCGACCATACGTCACTCGAAAGGGTGTACCCGGACACTTCCCAGGGGCCTGCACAGCCTTTTTCGACTTCCCGGATACCCGCGCAGGACGCAACCCCTTCGCCAATGCCGTCGGCGGCGTACAGCCACACTTTGTGGTTGAGGAAGCCGTTCTGACCGCTCGCCAAGAAGTAGTGATTGCCTGCCCATTCGATTGCCTGAGTCTGACGCGGCGAAGACGCCGAGGCAGAGGAGCGCTACCACGCTTATCAGCACGCTTAGCTTTCTCATGTCAGCCTCCCATCACGTCGTGAACACTCTGGACGGACGCTTCGGTTTCAAGCGCCCACGCACCGCCGGTAACGGCAGCCGTCTTCGTGCTGCCATCTGCGAGTCCTACCTGGACGGCAGACACGCCTATGGGCACGACACCGGCGATAGTGACCCTGTTGCTCCCGGCAGGTTCCAACTCGACCGTTGCTCCCGACGACACTCGATCGGCCGGCGCACAGCTAAACGCAACGCCGTACACGCCGGGTCGAACAGGCTCGTGCCTGGAGGACAGGACGCACAGGCCACCGCCTGTGCTCCTTGCAATCCACGCGGAAATCGTTGGGAGGTCGACGGAAACCTTCCTGATCGACTGTGCTTCGGGCCAATCCTCCGTCGCGCTAGCCGGCGGAGTCGCGGGGAACGTCGGGCCTGCGCTTGGGGCATCGGGACCGCTTCCGCTGTGCGTTACGAGCGGTAGACCTGTCGGTTCCGTGCTGCTCAGCGCCGGATAAGCCGCAAACGATGCCGGTGGTGGTGCGCTGGCCTTCGCATTTGCTCCCGAGCCGTTCGACAGCAGAATAAGCGAAACTACCGCCATGATCGCAAGCAAGCCACACGCCAAGGCGAAATTGCGCCTCGTTAGTATTTGCGTGTGATGTTCAGGCACCCCTAACCTCCTAGTCGTGCGGTGGGGAGCCGAGGCCCTACTTGACCCCCCCGGTTATTGGGTTATCACGTACCGCGTAGTCACCGACTGCTGTCTAGGTTTTGTGGCATGAGGACTGGTTGATTGCCGCGCGTTCGATTTCGCCGTTCGGTTTGCCCTCAGCGTGCGCAATGTAGTAGTACGGACCCGCCCAGTTTTCGATACGCATCGGAGTGTTGTAACCGACTTCGTAGTATTTTTCGAGGGTTCCGGTCTTCCAGACCCACGCGGCCCTATTTGTGTTACAGACTTCCCCTAGTTCGGCGAAAGGCCGAACTGTGACCTGCGATTGCGCGGACTTCCCTTGGCTGGCTTCGAGCTGAATACGCGCAGCCCGCATCTGTGGGCTCACTTCGGCCTGAGCCGCAGCAGGCAACACGATCGCGACTGCAGCAATCCCGCCGATCAGCAACCGTCCAAGCGTCGTCACCGAGACGAGCGAACGAGCCGAACGAGCAGCGCGACCCCCTGACAGTACATACCCCTTCATCTTTAGGCCTCCGATGGAATCGATAGATGGAATCGATAGTTACGCGCGACCAGTATATGCCCGACTAGCCGAACAAGCCGTGCCATCGGGACGCGACGATACACCTCCCTGCGCAGCCTGTGCTGCGCCTAGCCATTTGTACGACGGTCGGTCACGGCCACGCCAGGCCGGCTCTGAGTGCGCAGCGCGCTCGCTACTCGCTTTCGTCGGGTGTGCTGACGATCAGATGCGTGACGCTCACGGCGAGCGGCGGATCGGGCGACCCTTGCAGCGCGACTGGCGCTTTCGCCGCTCCCCGCTTCAGCGCCTAGCCTTCTCTCGTACTGGTTGGGCTCATGACGGATGACGGGATTCCCGGTAGTTTTGATACTCAGGAGCCCAGTTGTCGTTGCGTTGAGCGCCAACTGTTCGTAGGTTGTGACGTCGGTGATCTCCGTCAGCGTGCCAGCATTGCCGAGAGTATCTGCCCCGACCATTTCGACCGTGAAGCGAACAGGAGCATAGGTCGAAGGATCGACGTCGTATTCCACCGGCCACGCAGCACCGGAGCCGGCGCTTTTCAGTCGCGGACGTCTTTCGTGACCTGTCAGTCGAAGGACTTCTCGGCCGTTGACGGTGCCCTTGCCGACGAGTTGCAGCTGACCGGATTCGAGCATCGAGCGTATGTGCGCAACGGGCCGGGTGCCTAGCCCGCCTGGAACCTGAGTCGTGCATGAAGACTCCTCCGAGCTTTCGTCTGCGCCCTCGCTGACCGGCACGATGTCCACTTCGTTGCCTTTAATTGCCCTGGTTGTACGTTTCTTCGCTGCCATTGGAGTAGGCACATTGAAGGGGTGCAGCGGTGACGGAACCCGCGGCGGTGCTCGTGGGGATGGTGGTGGCGATCCGCCAGCGCGTGGGCGCCGATGCCGACCACTGTTCTGCGTCGTGCGGCTTATTCCATCCGACGCTTTCAGCTTCTGAGCCGGTGACGTCCGGCTGAGTGCCGCCGCGCATTTCAAGATGCGAGGTGGTGACGATCCGGAGGATCTGGTCCGTCGGGGCGAGCGCAGCCTCGGCCTGCGCGACTACGCCCACGCGTCCGCCGCCGTTGCCGGTCACCAGGACGATGCCCGCGACAACGCCGAGCAAGGCCATCGACCCGGTAGCGATGCGGCGACGTCTGCGTAGCTGGCTGGAGCGTCGGTTTCCGGCCTGGTCGAGCTGATCCGCCATGTCCCTGACGAACCGCTCATACTCATCGCCCTGGCTCTCGGCTTCGTAGCTGGCCTCAGTCATGCCTCTCGCGCCTCCTTGAGTGTTTGGACATCCAGCACGCCAGCGAGAATCCTCATCCCGCGCGAGACACGCAGTCGCGCAGCCTGCTCGGAAATCGCCAACCGGCTCGCCAGGTCGGAGTAAGGAAGCTCATCGACGATCCGGAGCATGATCGCCTCGCGCGCATCATCCGACAGCATCGCGACCCCCGCGGCGATCGCGTCGCGCATCGCATCGAGTCCCGCACGTTGGACGATCTGGGCTTCCGTCTCCGCACTGATCGCCGGCCGCTCCATCCCAAGACGTTGCATGGCGCGGCACTCCGCCGTCCCGCGGCGGTAGTAACGAGCGAGCTGTCGGCGCGCGATCGTATACAGCCAGGCAACGGCCTGCTCGTCGTTCCCGCGGAACCGCCCACGGCTTGCGAGCGCTTGGGCGAACGTCTCGCCCCACAGATCAGCAGCTATCTCGGTGTCGCCCGTGCGGCGCACCAGAAACCGCAGCAGATCATCACCATGATCGGCGTAGAGCACCTTCACGTCGGGGCCTTGATTGAGCATCCAACGCTTAAGTGCCATGAGCGCGCAAACTGTGTCAAATCAGGCCAGCACCGGCCCGGCCAGTTCTGGAGCTCCGCGTCCAACTCCGCACTGCGAATGCCTCATCAGCCGTGACGCGACGCTCACGACCCGCTCCCCTCTTTTCACTTCACGATAAGCCCGCTCGAGGTGACGGAGCCGCACCTCGCCTGTGCCCCATAGACCTCCGGCGAGTTCTGGTTGGGACGGCTCACTCGGACAGTTCTGAGTGGGGGCGGTTGCCACGCTCCTATCACGTCACGCCGGTGATCCCGGACCACGGTGGACGACACAGCGCTGTGCGGTCAGGCACGTCGCCGACAAACAGGATCCCATGAGCACGCATCAGGCGTTGGACCCGGCAACGCGGCGCTCGCTCACCGGCGCGCACCAGCGCCTTCCAGGTGCGCCGGTAGCCGTAGGCCTCGTAGTTTTCCTTGTGCGTCGTTCAGATCCGCGCCAGCAGCCGCTCGTCCTCGATCTGCCGGGGCGAGCACTGGCCGGTGGCGCGCTGGTAGTAGGCGGACGCCGACACGTCCAGGGTCTGGCAGATGGGCTCGACGCCGAAGCGGCCACGATGCTCGTCGATGTAGCGGCTCACTTCGGTCGGTCTGGGTCGAGCTCCTTGGCAAAAAACACGCTCGCTGACTTCAAAATCTCGTTCGCCCTGCGCAGCTCGAAGTTCTCGCGGCGCAGCTTGCGGACCTCCTCACGCTCCTGGGTCGTGAGGATGTCGCCACGCTTGCCGCTATCAGCTTCCGCGCGCCTGACGCGCTTTCGCAACGTCTCGCGATGGATACCCAGATCATCAGCAACATGCGCGATCGGTCGACCGCTCTCAAGCGCCAGACGAACACCGCGCTCGATCAACTCCTATGGATACTTCGCAGGTCTCGGCATAACGACAGGCTCTCCCTTCCCGCGGACGAAACCACGAAACAAAGCCCCCGTCAATACCGGCCTGGCTCAGATTGCGGCGCGGTGGCCGCCACAACAAGCACCGGAGGCGTCGGGCTACGCCCTCCTTGTCCGCACACGACGAACGCCGCCCCTTCGAGCTCTCAGCACGACTACGCCCACGTCTACAAGGCATCTGGGGGACATATCTCGGGGACATGCGCCTAAATCCCCATTGCCGACACAAGGCTCGTGCGACCGCAATATATTGCTGATTTGCAGGTATTTTTAGGTCGATGCGGGCGAGAGGACTCGAACCTCCAAGGGCTTTTCGCCCACCGGCTCCTAAGGCCGGCGTGTCTACCAATTCCACCACGCCCGCGTGGTGGTCTCAGCCTACTGGCCGACGGCGCCTGCCTCTAGCGCTCGCGTCACCTCTCGACCTCACCATCGACGCGCGACGCTCATCGCGCACGTCTTCCTCGCAAGCTTGTATGGTCATGAGCCTTATGGCCGCGACCCCCGAGGGGCAGCCGGGCGTGATCATCACGCACCCCAACCGCGACAAGCCGGTCGTGCAAGCGACGCGCGCCACGGTGATCCTGCTGCTGCTCGTCAGCGCCGGCCTCGTCTTGATCGTGACGATCGGCGGCTGGAGTGTGCTCGAGGGCGCGATCCCGGTGCAGATTGGTTACATCGCGGTGTATCTCACCCTGGCCTTCTTCGCTGCGCGCTGGAATCGCGGCGTGCTGCCCGTCGCCTCGGCCCTGGCTGTGCTGCTGGGCATCTTCGCCCTCGTCGCCGGACCCGCTTGGTTCAACCGCGACAAAACCGGCTTTGCCGAGCCCGCGATCAACTCGGGGCTGCTCGGCCTGCTCACGCTGCTGATCGTGCCCGTGCAGATGCTGCTCGTGGCCTTCGCGATGCGGGGCTTTCAACAGGGTTGGAACGTCGAGCTTGAGCGACGCGATCCCGCCGCGCGTTCAGAGCCCTATTCCGACGCACCGCCACATCCCGCCTGAGGGCGGGTATCCTCGCCTCTCGACCTCATCTTGCGGCGGTGGCGGAACGGTAGACGCGGGGCCCTCAAAAGGCCCTGTCCGAAAGGGCGTGTGGGTTCGAATCCCACCCGCCGCATCAGCTCTCGCTCAAGCTCGCTGAGCACCCACGAGCGCGAACAGCGGATCGGCGAGCGTCGGCGCCGCGACGAGGATCCCCCACGGCAGGCTCTCCTCTGCGGATAGCTCGCGCACCGACAGTCCAGCGCGTTCGCAGATCAACGCTCCTGCGGCGATGTCCCAGGGCTTCACTGTACGCTCGAAGTAGGCGTCGTAGCGACCTAGTGCCGTCCAGGTGAGATCAAGCGCGGCGCTGCCAAAGCGGCGGATGTCGCGCACGCGCGGAACCAGCTCCGCCAGCACCAATGCTTGTGCTGCACGTACCTCAGCGTCATAGGCAAGCCCGGTCGCAACCATCGCCGTCGCGAGATCGCCCGCATCTCCCGTGCACCCACCTCCGTCGTCGTCGACGCTCAGGCTCGATCGTCCCGGCCGGGCCGAGGAACTTCGCCGGGGCCTCGCGACCGGCTGTAAAGAGCTCATCGCGGTTGGGGTCATAGACCGCCCCCGCGAGCGTTCCCTGCTCGTCGCGCACTGCCACGCTCACGCACCAGTGAGGAATGCCAAAGAGAAAGTTGACCGTCCCATCTAGCGGGTCTACGACCCAGCTGAGGCCACTCGTGCCGCCCGAGCTCCCACCCTCCTCACCGAGAAAGCCATCGTCGGGGCGCCGTCTGGCGAGCAGCTCGCGGATCGCCTGCTCGGAGGCTAGGTCGGCTTCGCTGACGAGATCCGTCGGAGTGCTCTTGCTCGCGATCTCCTGCTCCGCTCCGCGGCCAACGCGATCGAGCAGCAGCCCCCCGGCCATCAGGGCCGCCTCGACGGCGAGATCGAGTAGCCCTTCTTCCTCGCTCACGCGAACCCGGGCGGGTGCTCCTGCGCCCACGGGCGCTCGCTCTCGAGCTGCGCTGCAAGCGAGAGGATCGTCGTCTCCTCGCCGGGGCGCCCCACGAGCTGCACCGCCCGCGGCAGACCATCGGCGCCGAACCCGGCCGGGACCGAGGCCGCCGGCTGCCCCGTGACGTTCCAGACGCCGTTGTAGGGGACCATCCCAGCGACCGCGTTAAGCGTCCAGAGCGCACCGCGCCCCTGGAGCTGGCCGATGCGCGGTGGCGGTGAAGCTGTGGCCGGCGTCAGCAGCAGATCGTGATCCTCAAGCACGCGATTGAGCCTGCCCGCAAGTGCTGCCTCGCCGGCGAGGGAACGCTCGAGCAGCGCGAGCGGAATCAGCCCGCCGAGGCGCGCGATCCCACGCGTGCGCCGTTCCAACCGCTCGGGATGTGGCAATGCGGCGGCGTCGTCGTGTGCGCCACGCAGGTAGCGCACGAGCACCGCGGGAATCGTGTCCCGGCCGTAGGCGGGATCGCACTCCGTGAGCTCATGTCCAAGCGAGCGCAGCAGCTCGATCGTCTGCTCATAGGCGCGTAAAACATCGCCATCAAGCTTTGCGATCACGCCGAAGGGAACCCGCCGCGAGTAGGCGATGCGCAGGCGCCCCGGCGCGCTCGCGGCGGCTTGAGCGAAGCCCATCGCCGGTGGCGGCGCACTGTCGCGGTCAACGTCGATCGTGCCTGAGGCGACGTCGTGGAAGAGCGCGGTGTCGGCTACGCGACGGCTGAGCACGCCGTTGACCGAGAGCCCGTGCCAGCCTCGCGGCCGCGGCGCCATCGAGACGCGCCCGCGCTGCGGCTTGAGCCCAAACAGCCCACACCAGGCCGCCGGGATACGGATCGAGCCGGCGCCGTCTGAGCCGAGCGCGGCACCCACCAGCCCGGCCGCGACGGCCGCGCCACTGCCGCCGCTTGAACCGCCCGGCGCGCGCTGCAGATCCCAGGGGTTGCGGGTCGCACCGTAGGTCGCCGTCTCGGTAAACGGCCACAGCGTCAGCTCGGGAACGTTCGTCTTGCCGATCACAATCGCCCCGGCCTCGCGCAGGCGCCTGACGACCTCCGCGTCCGCGCTTGCCGGCTCGCCATAGGCGTTGGTGCCGTAGGACGTCACCTCGCCGGCGACGTCGATGTCGTCCTTGATCGCGATCGGAACCCCCAAGAGCGGCCGCTCACCACCCGCGCCACGGCGCGCGTCGGCCTGGCCGGCTTCAAGTCGCGCGCGCTCGGCGAAGACGATGCGGAACGCGTTGAGACGCACATCGAGGCGGTCGATCCGCTCGAGATACAGCTCGACCAGCTCGCTCGAGGAGATCGTCCCGTCGGCGATCAGCTGCGCTTGGCGGGCGATTCCGGCGTAGGCGAGCTCGGCGGCGTCCATCGCTGCGCAATCTATTGCTTCAAAGCGAACTATGACTCCGCGAGCGCCGCCGATAGCTCTTTACTTCGGCGCTGCGACGTATCCATTGACCTTGACCGATGGGACCGCTGCTGTAAAGTTCGCTAGGGATGAACGAACGGCGGAAGATCCGTCGCCTGATGGGGGACGTCAAAGAGGAATACGGAGACCGCGTCACGGACTACGCCAAGGACTACGGTCGATGGTACGTGAAGCGCTTCACCCACCCGATCAAGGCGCTGAAAGAACCGATTCCCCCGATACCCGGGATGCCTCAGCTTCGCAGCGGCGCGCACAGCGAGACGGAATATCGACGCCGCGTCGAGGCGCTCGAAGAGTCCCAAAAGACGCAGCCACAGCCCGATCGGGAGCAGGTCGATGCGATCGAGATCAAGGAGTACGGATCCAGCGCGATCAAGCCCACGGATAACACCTGACATGGAGTAAAAAGTCAAGGGTCCTGCGCGGGTTGGTGCTGGGTGTCTCGAGCGTTGGGTGGCGGGCGTCCCTGGGCAGCGACGGTGGATCAGACTGACATTCGCGGGTTGGTGCCGCATGACTGGTATCCGTCGGGAGCTGCCTCGGTCTAGCGTCGCGGGTTCCCGGCACGCCGGTGCCGCATAGGTGTAGCGAGGGTTCTCCTTCTGGGAGGGTCCGCCCGCCACCCCACGCTCGAGCACGATCGTGTTCTTCAGCGAGTCCTGAGTGGCTGCTCGGTGGCGATCGCCCAGACGAACCCGGCGAGCTCGCGGGCACAGGCGACCACGATCTTCTGGTGTGGCTTGCCGCGGCCAGCCATCCCTGACCACCGTCGGTGCAGCCGTTGCTGGCAGCGCCACGCGTGCTCGAGGACGTGTGGGTCTTGTCCGCGTTGGCGGCGCGCAAGCTCATAGCCGACGGTTGGGCGCCGGCGGCCATTCCAGGCTGACTCGATGAGCAGCCGCCGGGCGTGCGCGGAGCCAGCCTTGGTGATCGAGCCCTGCCTTCGGCTCTCGCCGGAGGAGCGCTCAGAGGGGACCAGCCCGACAAAGCTCATGAACTGCTCAGCGGTCTTGAACCTGCTGAAGTCGCCGGCCTCGGCGACCAGCCCGATCGCTGTCAGCGTGTCGATCCCGCGCATGCAACGCAGCCGTCCGATCAGCTCGCAGTGCGGGCCCCCGCTGGCGAGACGGTCGAGCTCTGTCTCCAGCATTTCGATGCGCCGGTCGACCTGGTCAACTGCGAACAGATAGTCATCAAACGCCTGCTGCTGGCCGGGCAGCTGGAACGCCTGGCGGCCGAGCCACGCACGACGCGTCGTGCCCCAACAGGTCGTAGGCATCGCTCGCTCATGGCGCAGGCAGAACTTCCCGAGGCGGTGACGGGCACGCATCCTGTCCAAACGCGCGTCCTCGCGGGCACGGACGAGATCACGCAACGCCTCATGCTCCGGGGTCGGGATGAAGATCTCCGTCAAGAGTCCCGCCGCGTGCAACCCCGCCAGCCGCCGGGCATCACGCTTATCGGTCTTCACGCGATCCCCGGGACGCGAGGGCACAAGTCCCGGCGCCACGATCACACTGTCCACTCCGGCCGCGACCAGCGCGCAGTGCAAGCCGAACCCGGTCGGGCCGGCCTCCTGGCAGACCCCGCGCTCCCGGCCACGCCCGGACCTCTCCCAGCAGCTGCTCATGGTCATAGCCAAGCGTTCTCTCGCACAGCAGCTCACCATCACGCACCGCCGCAAGCCTCACCGACGACTTGTGCACATCCAACCCCACCACGACCGTCCTGCGATCCTCTGACATGGTCGGCGACCTCCGTATGTGGCTCGGCCAGGCTCCGCCCGGCAACCCACGCAGATGCGCAGGCCGCCGACCACCTTCACCGAGCACCCGGACTACCCGGCCACTCCATCCTGTCTAGCGACAAGCACGGCGAGCTGCCGTCGGCGCCCGAGCTGTCAGGGCGCCGCTGATCGGAGTGAGAGCCCGCTCATCCGATCCCGAACATCCCGCTGCTGCGAGCACCGACGCGGTTACGGTCGAATTCCACCTTTTCGGCGATCGCGTATACGGCCTCCATAACCGCGAACTGATGCACGCTCGCGAAGATCGCGAGCAGGTCCGCCTGGTCGAAGAGGTCCATCTTGCTCATCATGTCCGACAGCCCCGCGAGGCCCGCGGTGACGACGTGCGCGGCGTATGCGAGATTCATCGTGCCTCGGTTCGCCTCAGTCACGTACCAACCGACCGCTAGGTTCGCACCGATCGGGAACCCATAGTGAAAGAACGTGAAAGCGTGGTGCGCGCTGCTTTTGGACCTGACGATCAGAGCATCGCGCGTCGCCCCCTGCACGCCGCCGAGGAATTTCGATGTGACCTCCTCGCGTGTCACAACAACCGGCAGCTGCTGCTTGGCGATGCTCAACTCGATCGTCCGCAGATATGCCTCCGCGTGCTGGCCGGCACCGGGCACGACCTGAGCGAAGCGCTCAATCACGTCTTTGGCCTGCAGCTTTACGGCTATCTCGACGCACCCCCATGCGATGCTCGGTTGCCGCAAACCCTACCGCGCGTCTGTTCGGGTTACAAGAAACCTCAGACCGGCGTTACCGCGTTGCGCTTCGCGGGCCAGTCGCGCCGCTTCGAGGTCGCATGGCCGAAGCGGTTGATCAGCTCGCCGCGCAGCGCCTCTGGCTCGATCACTGCGTCGATCACGAGCTCGGAGGCGAGATGTAGGATGTCGATGTCCGCGGAGTACTCGCTGCGCAGCTCCTCGACCTTCGCCGCGCGCTCATCCTCGTCCTCGATCGCCTGCAGCTGGTTGAAGTAGACCGCGTTGATCGCTGCCTGCGGGCCCATCACCGCGATCGAGGCACCCGGCAGTGCAAGGCAGCAGTCCGGCTCGAAGGCCGGCCCGGCCATCGCGTAGAGACCCGCGCCATAGGCCTTGCGCACAATCACCGAGATCTTTGGCACCGTCGCCTCGCTGACCGCGCTGATCATCTTCGCCCCGTGGCGGATGATCCCGTCGCGCTCGACCTGCGTGCCGATCATGAAGCCGGGCACGTCCGCCAGGAACAGCAAGGGCACGTTGAAGGCGTTGCAGCACCAGATGAAGCGCGCCGCCTTGTCCGCTGAGTCGGAGAACAGCACCCCGCCCTTGTGCTTAGGCTGATTGGCCACGATCCCCACGACCGCTCCTTGCAGGCGCGCAAAGCCGACCACGAGCTCCTTGGCCCAGCGCGGGTGGATCTCCATCAGCGAGCCCTCATCGACAATCGCTGAGATCAGTGTCTTGATGTCGAACGGCTTGTTCTCATCGTCTGGGATCAGCTGCGAGATCGAGCCTGCCTGCGGGGAGTGCAGACGGCTCGGCGGGCGCTGCCGCGGGAGGCTCGCCCAGCCAGCTCGTGGGCAGATAAGAGAGGTAGCGCCTGGCCGTTTCGATGCCCTCCTCATCGCTTTTGACGAGCTGGTGACCGCAGCCAGAGACGCCCGTGTGCATGCGCGCACCGCCCATCTCCTCGAGGCTGACCTTCTCGCCGATCACCATCTCCGCCATCCGCGGTGAGCCCAGATACATCGAGGCGTTGCCGTCGCGCATGATCACGATGTCGCAGAAGGCCGGGATGTAGGCGCCGCCGGCCGCGCTCGGGCCGAACAGCACGCACACCTGCGGCACCACGCCCGAGAGCTTGACCTGGTTATGGAAGATCCGGCCCGCCCCGCGCCGCCCCGGAAACATCTGCACTTGCTGCGTGATGCGCGCGCCTGCCGAGTCCACGAGATAGACCATCGGGATCTCCAGAGCGAGCGCTCGCTCCTGGATGCGCAGGATCTTCTCGACCGTCTTCGGCCCCCACGAGCCGGCCTTGACCGTCGGGTCGTTGGCCATCAGCGCAACTGGGCGCCCAGCCGTTGTGCCGACGCCGGTCAGGACCCCATCCGCACCGAGGCCGTCCTGATCCCAGTTGGCCAGCAGCGCCTCCTCAGCGAAGGAACCCTCGTCGAGTAGCAGTGCCACGCGCTCGCGCACCGCCATCTTGCCCTGCTCGCGGGACTTCTCGTGGTGGCGCTCGGGTCCACCGCTAAGACCGCGAGCGACCGCCTCGCTGAGATCGCTCACCCGCGGGGCCCTTAGAACGCCGGATTCGGCTTGGGAGCCTCGCCGGAGTAGTCGTAGAAGCCGAGCCCCGCCTTACGGCCGAACCAGCCCGCGCTGAGCATCTTGCGCAGCGTCGGCGGACGCGCGAAGCGCCGCTCGCGGAACTCCTCGAAGAGCACATCACAGATCGCGCCGAGTGTGTCCAGGCCGACGAAGTCGGCCAGCGTCAACGGGCCCATCGGATGCCCCGCCCCGGCCTTCATCGCCTCGTCGATCTCATCGACCGAGCCGACCCCCTCTTCGTAGGCGCGGATCGCGTCGAGCATGTAGGGCACGAGCAGCCGGTTGACGATGAAGCCCGCCTTGTCCTTCGTCGGGATCGCGAGCTTGTGCTCTGAGCGCGCGAACTGCAGCGCCGTCTCGAATGCCTCATCGGTGCTCGTCACGCAGCGAACGACCTCGACGAGCTTCATCACCTGCGCCGGGTTGAAGTAGTGCAGCCCCACGAACTGCCCCGGACGGCTCGTGCAGGCCGCCTGATCGATCACGGCCAAGGAGGAGGTGTTCGTCGCAAAGACCGCCTCTGCCTTGACGATCTCATCGACCTCACGCCACATCTCGAGCTTCAGCGCGAGGTTCTCCGTGATTGCCTCAATCACCAGGTCGCAGTCCGCGAGATCGCGGTAGTGGACCGTGCCCTCGATGCGCGCGCGGATTTCGCCCGCCTCGGTCTCATCCATCTTGCCCTTCTCGACCGCCCGCGCCAGCTGCTTCTCGATCTTCGCGATGCCCTTCGCGAGCGTCGCCTCGTCGACCTCACGCAGCACCACCTGATAGCCGGTTTGGGCAGCGACCTGGGCGATCCCGTGACCCATCAGCCCTGCGCCCAGCACTCCCACCTTCTCGATCTGCTGCGCCATGAAACCCTCCACTCGAGTTCAATCTTCCGAGCCCGAGAGCCTAGTGGAGTGCCTCAACCTGCGGGCCGAGCGGCGCTAGGCTCCCAGCTGCAAGCGGCGCACGCCAATCACGCGGCGCCCTCCACCACCGTCAGGAGCCAGCGATGAGCATCGTCGTCAACGAGGACCGTGGGGCGGTCAGGCACATCGTGCTGAACCGACCCGAGAAGCGCAACGCGATGAACCAAGAGCTGCTGCTCGCGCTCGGCGCCGCGCTGCGCGCAGCCGCCGCCGACGTCGATGTCCACTGTGTCGTGCTGCGCGGCGAAGGCTCCGTCTTCTCCGCCGGCGTCGACCTCGGCGAGCTCGCTGAATCGGCCGGCAAGGTCGGCATGCTGCGGCCCTTCCGCCAGGTCTTCCTCGACTGCGCGAACCTCTGCGAAGAGATGGCAAAGCCCGTCATCTGCCAGATCCACCGCACCTGCGTGGGCGGAGCGCTAGAGGTCGCGCTCGGCTGCGATCTGCGCATCGCCTCAAGCGACGCCCAGCTTGGGCTGCCCGAGGTCAAGTTCGGGATCATTCCTGACGTCGGCGGCTCAACCCGCCTGCCAGCCGTCGTCGGGCTCGGCCGCGCCAAGGAGCTGATCATGACCGCGCGCACGATCGACGCCGCCGAGGCGGAGCGCATCGGGCTGCTCAACCGCGTCGTCGCGCCCGAGGAACTCGAGTCCGCAACGCAGGCGCTCGTCGATGAGCTGCTCGCCAACTCGCACATCGCCGTCGGTCGTGCCAAGCGCGTGATCGACGCCTCGGCCCGCCCCGCGCTCGCGCAGACGCTTGAGATGGAGGTCGCTGTACAGGAGTACTGCGTCGCCGCGGCCCGCGAGAGTGGGCGCGAAGCGGCCGAGGCCGAGGCAGCGCTCGCCGGCTAAGGACTTCCGCTTGGTCGGTCCGCGTGCCACTGCACGGGGCCGGCCACGAGCGTATGGCTGCCAAGCGGGCGACCGAGAATCTCCTGCGCGCGGCGCGAGCAGGCCAAGAGCGCCGGCAGATCGACCCCAGTTTCGATGCCCATCTCATGCAGCATCGAGATCAAATCCTCGCTGGCGATGTTGCCCGTGGCCCCCGCCGGCACCGGGCAGCCGCCGAGCTCGCCGAAGCTCGACTCGAAGCTCTCGACGCCGACCTCGAGCGCGGCCAGCACGTTCGCGAGGCCCTGCCCGCGGGTGTTGTGGAAGTGCGCTGTCAGCTCGACCTCACCGAGCGCCTCGCTCGCGGCGCTGAAGAACTCGCGCACCTGGCGGGGATTCGCCATCCCCGTCGTATCGCCGAAGCCAATCTCCTGGGCCCCGGAGTCGCGCAGAGCGCAAGCGATCTCGATCACGCGAGCGGCCGCGACGTAGCCCTCGTAGGGACAGCCGAAGGAGGTCGAGATCACCGCCTCGCAGCGCAGGCCCTCCGTGCGCGCACGGCTGAGCACCTGCTCCAGCCCAGTGAGCGACTCGGCGATTGAGCGGTTGACGTTCTTGCGGTTATGGGTCTCGGAGGCCGACATGAAGACGTTGACCTCATCGAAGGGAACCCGCCGCGATGCAGCCGCCCCGCCGAGACGCTCGCGCGACTCGAGCGCCGTGTCGAGGCCGCGCTCGTTTGGGATCAACACGCTGAGCGCGACCTCCTTGGGCACGGTGATCTGCTCGAGCACCGCGGCCGCGTCAGCCAGCTGAGGAATCACATCGGCGCGCACGAAGCTCGTCACCTCAAGGCGCCTGAGGCCGGTTCGGGCGAGCGCATCGATCAGCTCGACCTTGCGCTCCGTCGCGATCACCTCGGGCTCGTTCTGAAAGCCGTCGCGGGGGCCGACCTCCCTGATGCGCACCGCGCGCGGCAGCTGCTGTTCGCGCATGCTCACCACATCGAGAGGCCGCCGCTGACGTTCAGCGTCTGCCCGGTCACGTAGGAGGCATCCTCGCTGGCGAGGAAGGCGATCGCCGCGGCGACCTCCTCTGGCTCGCCCGAGCGCCCAAGCGCTGTCGCGTTGACCATGCCCTGCTTGAGGCGCTCGCCGATCTCGCCCAGCACCAGCGGCGCTGCGTTCAAGAGCGGCGTCTCGATCGGCCCCGGCGCAACCGCGTTACAGCGCACGCGGTAGCGCGCCGCCTCGCGCGCGATCGCCTTGGTGAAGCCGATCACGCCGGCCTTCGCCGCCGAGTAGACGACCGAGCCTTGCGAGCCGACACGACCGGCCTCGCTGGCGACGTTGACGATCACGCCACTGCGGCGCTCCTGCATCGCGGGAAGCACCGCGTGCGTGACGGCCAGCACGCCGCGTAGGTTGACACCGAGCACGAAGTCCCAGAGCTCCTCGTCGGTGTTGACGAAGAAGGCGAAGCGATCCGTCCCCGCGTTGTTGACGAGCACGTCGATCGCGCCCAACTCCTCAACACAGCTCGCGACGGCCGTTCGTACTGAGCCGGTGTCGGCAACGTCCATCGCGCAGCCGAAGCCATCTAGCTCGCCGGCCACCTCACGTGCGCCCTGCTCGTTGAGATCACAGATCGCCACACGCGCGCCCTCCGCGGCCAGACGGCGGGCAGTGGCGGCTCCGATCCCGGATGCCCCACCGGTGACGAGCGCAGTCTTTCCCTCAAGCCTCACCCCTTGAAGCCTATACTCGGCCGCCGTGTCCTCCTCCACGCCTGATCCTGTCGCGGTCATCGGCGCCTCTGGGGCGCTCGGCTTCGGCCTGGCAATCCGGCTGGCCCGCACCGGCGTGCCGATCGCAATCGGCTCACGTGACGCCGAGCGTGCCCTCGAGACGGCCGAGCGGGCATCTGCGGTGGTCCCCGCGGGCAGCTTCAGCGCGCACGACAACGCCGGCGCCGCACAGGCGGCCTCCACGGTGATCCTGAGCGTGCCCTTCCGCAACCAGTCCGAGACCCTCACGAACCTCAAGGGCGCCCTCGCCCCGGGGCAGCTGCTGATCGACGCAACCGTGCCGCTCGCGGCCGCCGTCAGCGGCAAGGCCACGCGCATGCTCGGCGTCTGGCAGGGCTCCGCCGCCCAACAGGCGCTGGAGATGGTGCCCGAGGGCATGCGTGTCGTCTCGGCGCTGCATACCGTCAGCGCGGCCTCGCTTGCCGACCTCGAGCACCCGCTCGAACAGGACGTGCTCGTCTGTGGCGATGTACGCGCCGACAAGCGCGAGGCGGCAATGCTGATCGAGCGGATCGAGGGCCTGCGCTGCGTGGACTGCGGGCGCCTGGAGATGGCGCGCACGACCGAGGCCATGACCGCGCTGTTGATCGCCGTGAACTCGCGCTACAAGGCCCACGCGGGCGTGCGCCTGACAAACCTGCCCGAGAAACTGTGGGACTGAGCGCACCCGAGGTCGTCGTGCTGGCCGGTGGCACCGGCGGCGCGAAGCTCGCCCGTGGCCTGGCCGATGTGGTCGGTGGGGAGCAGCTCGCGGTGATCGTCAACACTGGCGATGACATCGAGATCTACGGCGCCAACGTCTCCCCCGACCCGGACCTCGTCTCCTTCTGGCTGGCCGACACGATCGATGAGCGCGGCTGGGGCCTGCGCGATGACAGCTTCGCGGTCATGGACGGACTGCGTGCACTTGGCGTCGACGTCTGGTTCAACCTCGGCGACCGCGACCTCGCCTGGTGTCTGGAGCGCGCACGCATGCTCGCCGAGGGGCTATCGCCGACAGCCGCGCTCGCGCAACTCAACAAGGCGCTCGGCGTCAGCGCACAGGTGCTGCCGATGAGCGATGACCCAGTGCACACCTGGGTGCGCACCGCCTCCGCAGGCTGGTGCGCCTTTCAGGAGTTCATGATCCGCGAGCGCGCCGAGGGGTTGATAGAGGGCGTCGAGTACCGCGGCGCCGAGCAGGCCACAGCGAGCACACAGGCGCTGGAGGCAATCGCCGGAGCCGGCACGATCGTGATCGGGCCCTCAAACCCCGTCGCCTCGATCGGACCGATCCTTGCCGTCCCGGGCATCCGCGAGGCGGTTGTTGCCGCACCCGCGCCCGTGGTCGCGGTCAGCCCGATAGTCGGAGGCGAGGTCTTGAAGGGTCCCACCGCAGCCTTCATGGCCTTCGCCGCGCTCGAATGCAGCGCCTCCGGGGTGGCCGACTTCTACGGCGAGCTACTGGACGGGATCGTCGCCGACGAGAACGTCGCGACGCTCGCGACCTTGCAGACCGACACGCGCATGGACGACGAGGAGAGCCGCCGGCGCGTGGCCGAGCAGACGCTCTCCTTCGCCGCAGCGCTCAAACGCTGAGCGCGCCCTCGCGCCAGCTTCCCAGCGCATCCAGCGCTGCTGCCACCACGCGTTCCACGAAGGCGTCGCGCTCGTTTGCGTGCGGCAGCGGCACGTCGGGCACCTCCACGCCGAGGAAGTCGCAGAGCGGCCCCCAGCCTTCGCCCACCTCCCACACGAGCAAACGATCGGCCGGGACGACACGCTTGACGGCCTCGTTGTGGGCCTCCATCTGCTCAATCATCTGCTCAGGGCTCTCATGTCCTGCCGCAAAGGTCCCCTGCGGGCCCCAGAACATGCGGTCGACGAGCTCCAGATAGCGATCCCAGCGCGGGTCGATCAGCGCCCGTGAGCGCGACAGCAGCGGCATCAGCGTCTCGCCATGGCACATCGTCCAGATCGTGTCCCTAAAGCTGCGCTCCCACTTGACCGGGTCGCGCACGCTCAACAGCACCTTGGCCTCGGGGTAGACCTCGATCAGCTCCTCGTAGAAGTAGCCGCCGGGCCAGTCCACGGTCGAGTTATGACCCGCGAAGATCTCCGCCCAGGGCCCTTCGCCGTCGAGCGCCTTCGTCCACAGGCCGACCTGATCGAGGTCGGCAAGCACGTTGACCCAGTGGTAGCAAGGGCCCAATCCGAGCTCCTCGAGCGCCAGCTTCTGTGTGAGCGTGCCCGTGCGCGGCAGGCCCGCCCCGATCAGCTGAATGTTGGGTTCTGGTGCCATCTCCTGCAAGCTTCTCCCCCCTGATATTTGTCGCCGAAAGCCGCTCAAATCGAGCGAAAAACGGGCACGGGAAAGCGATAATAACGGCGGCGGCACCCGCGAAGAACTCAATAAGAAGGCCACCGCAAACCGGGAAGCGCCGCCAGCTTCAATATCGTAGGAGTCCCAAGCTGGAGCGTCCGCCCCGGATGCCCACCGCCAAACAAGGAGTCACGACTGTGCAGGACGGCTCGAACCGCAGTCGCGGAGGAACAGGTCTCCTCCGTCCGGCCAAAGCTACGCGCCGCACCCTCCGCATCCGGCGTGCCGGCCCGCGGATCGCTGGCTTGGCCATCTCCGACGGCGCGACCGTGCTCTCCCAGGAGCAGGTGCTCGAGCGACTCGGGCTCGCCGGCGATGAGTTCGCGCAGGGCATCTTCGAACGCTGCGGCGTCAAGACCCGCCACCTGAATCTCAGCCCGGACTTCCTTTCACGCACGCTGCAGGGCCGCGCGCATCAGATCGAGGAGGATCTGATGCAGCACTCGATCAAGGCGATCGACAGCCTGGGCATTGACGCCGCGAGGATCGGCACGGTGCTAAGTGCAAGCCTCTACTCGCTCGGCGGCCCCACGCTCGCGCATCGCCTTGTGAACCACTACGCGATGGACCCCACGACCGACAAGTACCACGTCACGGGTGTCGGCTGCGCGAGCGGCGTACCGCTGATGAGGCTCGCCGGTCAGGCGCTGCGCGATCACCCCGAGAAGTACGCACTAGTCGTGGCCGCCGAGAGCATGAGCGGGATCCTTACGCAGGCCACGCCAGACGACCACAGGGCCAAGGTGATCGGCTCGGCGATCTTCGGCGACGGCTGCGCTGCGGCGCTGCTCTCTGCCGACCAGCACATCGAGGGGCCAACGATCGTGGCCTCCCAGGTTCATCAGATCCCTGACTCGCTCGGAGCGGTCCGTCTCGAGTTCAGCGGCGATGACGGCTACCTGCACCTCGCCCGCGAGCTACCCGATCTGGCCGGTGAGGGGCTGCAGGAGGTCGCGGACACGTTCCTCTCGCACCACCGCTTGAGCCGCGAGCAGATCGACCACTGGATCGTGCATCCGGGCGGACGGCGGATCATCGAGAACGTGCGCGATGCGCTTGAGCTGAGCGATCAGCAGGTCGCCTCGAGCTGGAACTCGCTGGCCTCACACGGCAACGTCGGCACCCCCTCGATCATGTACGTGCTCAAAGAAGTGGTCGAACGTGAGCAGCCCGAAGCGGGCAAACGCGGTTTGATGGTCACGGTCGGCCCCGGTGTGACCGTCGGGCTGATGCTGCTCGAGTGGTAGGCGAGGGCTCGCCCTCGCCGCTATCGTCGCCCGGCAGATGCGCACCGCCGCGATCCTGCCCGTCAAGCGCTTCGCCAACGCCAAGCAACGCCTAGGCGCGAGCGTCGCCGACCCTCTGCGCCTCGAGCTGGCCGCAGCGATGGTCACCGATGTCCTCAGCGCACTCGAGCAAACCGCTCTCATCGAGCAGACAGTTGTCGTTACACGCGAGCCGGCCATCATCGGCGTGGCCCGCGAGCTCGGTGCAGTCGTGGTCGAGGACCGCCTCGAGCAGGGCCAGTCCGCGGCGGTCACGCTCGGTATCGAGCAGGCCCTTGTGTCCGGGGTCGAGCGCGTGCTGTGCATTCCCGGTGACTGCCCCGCTCTCGACCCCGAGGAGCTTGAAGCTCTGCTGGCGCCGCCCGCAGCGGCCGACCAAGAAGGCGCAAACGAGCCAACGGTTGTGATCATTCCCGACCGGCACGGCACTGGGACCAACGGGCTGCTGATGAACCCGCCCGGGGCGGTCTCCCCCAGCTTTGGCCCCGATAGCTGCGCGCGCCACCAGACGCTGGCACGTGCAGCAGGTGTGCGCTGGCGACTGGAGCAGCCGCGCTCGCTGCTGCTCGACATCGACACCGGCGCTGACCTCGCCGAGTTGCGCGAGCGCCTCGCGGGCGCCAACGCCCCTGCGGAGCGGACACGCGCCGTGCTTGAGCGCCCTGTCTACGCCCAGGCCCTGCCCACAGCGGGCGGCTGAGCCGCGGCGATGGCGAGCGTTTGTGCCCGCGGGCTCGGGCCGCTACCCGAGGTACGCGCCGGCGATGACCTGGCGGAGCTGATCGCCGCGACGATGCTTGGAGCCGAGCTATGCGATGGGCAGCTCATCGTGATTGCTCACAAGGTGGTCTCGAAGTCTGAGGGGGCAGTCGCGGTGCTCGCTGATGTCACACCTTCGAGGCGCGCCGAGGAACTCGCGGCGAGCCAGGACCGCGATCCCCGTGCTGTCCAGGTCGTGATCGATCAGTCGCAAGAGATCCTCCGCGCCGAGCGCGGCGTGCTGATCTGCCGCACACGCCACGGCTTCGTCTGCGCAAACGCCGGGGTCGATGCCTCCAACAGCGCCGACTCCGGCACCTTGATCCTGCTGCCACGCGATCCCGATGCCTCGGCCCGACACATCCGCAAGCGTCTGCACGAGCTCACGGGGGCATCGGTCGGGGTTCTGATCACCGACAGCTTCGGGCGCGCCTGGCGCCACGGACAGAGCGACGTCGCGATCGGACTGGCAGGGATGCAGCCACTCGAGGATTGGCGCGGGCGCACCGACGCGCAGGGCATGCAGCTGCGTGCGACCTGGATCGCCGTCGCCGACGCGGCCGCCGCGATCGCCGATCTCGCGCGCGCCAAGGACTCACGCGAACCGGTCGTGCTGCTCGAAGGGCTCGAGCACTACATGACCGCGGAGGACGGCCTGGGCGCCACGGAGCTGCTGCGGGCGCTCGATGAAGACCTGTTTCGCTGAGCTCACGTTAGGCTCCACGAAATGGGACGAGAGGCCTAAATGCGGGGGCTCCTGTTGCGCGGTCTGGTGCTCGCGGCACTCACGATCGTCGTGCTCAACTGGACCTACGGCCGCCTGCCGGGCGAGCCAAAGCCGACTGGCTCATTCGTGCAGCTCGGCAAGCTGCGCATTCACTATCTCGAACATCCCGGCAGCGGCACGCCGGTCCTACTGATCCACGGCCTACCGGGCACCGCCGAAGACTTCAACGCGGTCACGCCGCTGCTTTCTGGGCACCGCACGATCGCGATCGATCGCCCCGGCTTCGGCTACTCAAGCGGCGGCTACGTACCCTTCGACCGCCAGCTGAACACGATCGCCGAACTGATGCTGCGCCTGCATCTCGTGCGGCCGATCCTCGTGGGGCACTCCTACGGCGGCACGATCGCGCTGGGCTTCGCCGAGCGCCATCCAGCTGAGGTGAGCGGCCTTGTGCTCATCGACGCGGCCGCGGGCGGGACCAAGCTCGGCGGCTTCGAGCGCGCACAGGCGCATCTGGTCCGTTTCCTACAGCTGCCCGTGATCCGTCAAGTCGCGAATGCCACCTTTGGACAGCTACTCGACACGATCTCCGTGAACCAGGGAGACGCTAAGGCTTTCCATCCAATGCCCGTCGTCGAGGCGCACCGCCACAGGCTGCTCGCGATCAACATGACCCACGGCAACCTCGAGGCCTTCGCCGGCGAGCAGCTCGCCGCAAACGGAGTGATCGAAAGAGTCGACAAGCGGCTCAGCTCGATCGCCACGCCGAGCGTCGTGATCGAGGGCTCAGGCGATCAGCTCGTCGAGCCACAGTACGCGCGACGCATCGCCCGCGAGCTTCCCAACGCGGGCCTGGAGATGCTGAAGGGTGGGCACATGCAGCCCTACGCCCATCCGCTCGCGATCGCGGAAGCCGTCGAGAGCTTCCCGCGCTAAGAGCTCGTACTCGCGCCCTGCACCGCCCCCAACTGCTCGCGCAGGAACGGCAAGATCGTCTGCTCGACGCGCTCTGGGTCATCCTGGAAGGGCCAGTGGCCGCTGTCCTTCAGGATGACCAGCTCCTGGACGTCGAAGAACTCGCGCTGACGCTCGGCATAGGCCACGTCGATGAACGGGTCCGCAGCGCCCCAAATGACAAGCGCGGGTAGTTCCAACGCGGCGGTCGCAGCTCCGAGCTCCGCCGAGGTCTGCCCTGGATCGGACGTGGCGCGGTAGAGCTTCAGCACTGTCTGGCGGGTGGCTCTGTCGTAGTCCTCGTACATCTTCTCGACGAACTGCTCCGGCAGGCCGCGCGGGCTCGACTTCTGCATCGCACGACGCCAGGCGAAGCGTGGGATCCATGCCTGCATCAGCTCGCCGAGCAGCGGCGTGCGCCAGCGTTTGGCCATTGAATGCCATTGATAGCCGGGCATCACTCCGATGTTGATCAACACCACGCTCGCCCAGGCCTCCGCGTGCTGAACGCCCCACTGCAAGCCGAAGGGCCCTCCGAAGTCGTGCAACACGAGGTGCGCTCGCTCGACTCCGAGCTCACGCAATGCTTGGTCGATGAAGTCCGCATAGGCGGGCACGTCGTAGGTGAAGCCGGGTGAGGCCGCGGCGCTGCCGAAGCCCGGCATGTCAAAGGCGACCGCACGGCCGAGCTCTCCGGTGGCGCCGATCAGCGCGGTCCAGTCACTCGAGGAGCCCGGGTTGCCGTGTACGAAGACGATCGCCTCGCGCGCCTCCTTGGGCCCGGCTTCGATCAACGACGTGGAGGTCCCACCGGCCGCCAGGCGCCCATGGCGCAGGGCGCGCATCACAGGCCTCGCGAGGAGGGGTCGCGTGTGACCCCGGGCACCGCAGCAACTTGAGGTCTCCTCCGTCGGGAGATCGAGCGCCTGATGGTTGTGCCCACAGCCGGGGGAATGCCGCGCAGGAGCATCTCCGCGGGGCCGATGTTGCGTGAGCCGTAGGCCTCCATCACCCGCGCGAGCCGCCGGTCGTGGACCGCCGCCGTGAACAGCATTCGCTCCGCCGGATTGAGCTTGCGTCCGCCGGCGTAGTCATAGATCATCGCCGCGTGCCCGCGCAGCGCCCGCGCATGGCGGCGGCGGTAGCGCTTTAGCGCGCCCACCAGTGGCTCGGTGCCGAGGAGTGCCGGCGCGACGCTGTCAGCCAACCAGTCTGCCGACTGCAGCGCCCAGCCGCAGCCCACGCCCCACAGCGGGTCGATCGCGAGCGCAGCGTCGCCGACGAGAGCTAGGCCTGGCGCCGTGGGTGTGTGCGCGATGTTGGTCATGTCCAGCTTGCCCTGCGCCGGTGCGACCATCTGCGAGGCCGCGATTGGCGGTGCATCGGGAACGCCGGCGATCATCTCCACGAGCGCCTTTGCGGGGTCCTCGCGGAAGGCCCCGGCGTGCTCCTTGACCGGCATCGCCGCATAGAAGGTGAGATCGCCGTCGGTCGGGAAGGCGGCCACCATGTCCGGGTCGAGCAGCCAGAAGGAAGCGTCCGGGGCGCCCTCCGGTGGCGGGCCCTCGAAGTAGCCACCGTAGGCAACGCGACCGTGCGCCACTGTCTTGCTCGCCACGCCCGCGAGCTTGGCCACGCGCGAGCCACGACCATCGGCTCCCACGAGCAGCTTTGAGCGCAGGTGCAGCTCGCTCCCGGCTGAGCTGCGGGCGCGTGCGCCGCAGACGAGATCGCCTTCACGCAGCAGCTCTTGCACGGTGTAGCCGAGCATCAGCTCGACACCCGGGGTGCGGGCCGCGACGCCGCGGATCAAGGGGTCGAGCAGCTCGCGGCGCAGGTTGACCCCGCGCGGAACCGCACTGTCCTCCGACGGCTCGATCCAGCCCGCGGGCATCCGCAGGCGCACGCGCGAGCGCACCGCGCCGGCGCGCATCATCGGCTCCAGCAGCTCGAGGCGTTCGAGCGTGCCGATCGCCGAGGACTGGATGTAGTGCGAGCAGATCCGCTTGTAAGCGTCGGGGTCCGGGCGCTGCTCGACGAGGGCCACGGTTGCTCCTGCACGCGCGAGCAGGATCGCCGTGGCACAGCCGGCGAGGCTCGCGCCGATGATCACCGCGTCGTGGTGCGAGGCTGTTGGGAAACTGTCCTGAGTAGAGCTCGTCTTCGTCGCGGGCACGCTTTCGGCCATGGGTCTCAGCTCCTCGGGCGGCACCTCGAGTGTGCGAGGCACCTCGACTATAGTTCGAAGCGCACTATACAGAAAAAACTATGTCAGATCCACAAAATAGAACAATCCGCCTTACAGGAACCTCTTATGCGGTGCTGAGCCTGCTCGATCTGCACGGTCCCTGCTCGCCCTATGACCTCAAGCAAGCGCTCGAGAGCTCGATCGAGAACTTCTGGCCGGTGCCGCACACGACCTTCTACGCAGAGCCAACGCGTCTCGCCGCAGCGGGCCTGCTCTCAGAGCAACAGGAGCCGGGCGGCCGACGGCGGAAGTTGTATGGGCTGACCGCGCAGGGGCGCAGTGCGCTCAGAGATTGGGCATGCTCACCAGGCCTCGCCCCGCCACAGCTACGTGAGGAAGCCGTGCTGAAGATCTTCGCCGGTGGTGACCCGGTTGCGATCTTCACCGAGCGTCGCGATTGGCACAAGGAGAAGCTCGCCGAGCTCGAGGGTTACCTGGAGGCGCTCGAGGATGCCGGCGCAGTGCAGGCGAAGTGGCAGGGGGTGCGCGCGAGCCTGCTCGTAGGCATCAGCTACAACCGCATGCTGCTCGAGGCGATGGAGCGCTTTCTCGATGCTCAGGCCGCTACCGGCAGCTGCGTAGCGGCGGCGGATCTCATAGAGCGTCGTGCGCTCAGCGGCGGGACGCCCCGCTTCGTGGGCGGCCGCGACGAGCTGCTCGGGGTCGAGCTTGGTGCCGTGGTAGCTGCCGGCGAGGCGACTGATCGACTCCTCCATCAGCGTGCCGCCGAGGTCGTTGACGCCCCAGCGCAGCGCCTCGGTGGCCGCGTCGAGGCCCATCTTCACCCAGCTGGCCTGCAAGCTTCCGATCGTGCGCCCGAGCGCGAGGCGGAAGACCGCGGTGTGCTTGAGGTTCTCCTCGCGTGAGATCTCCTCGACTCCGTGCGTGCGCCCGAGCAGCGTCTGGAAGGGGATGAAGGAGAGCGGCACGAACTCGGTGATGCCGCCCGTGCGTTCCTGTAGCTCGCGCACCACGCGCATGTGCTCGGCCAGCTCCCAGGGCTCCTCGATGTGGCCGAACATGACCGTCGCGGTCGAGCGCAGGCCTGCCTTGTGCGAGGCCTCGATTATCTGCACCCAGCGCTCCACGGGCAGCTTGTTCGGCGAGATGCGCTCGCGCACGCCGTCATGGAGCACCTCAGCAGCGGTGCCTGGCGTCGAGCCAAGGCCAGCATCGCGCAGCTGCGCGAAGACCTCGCTCGCGGGTAGACCGGAGATGTCGCACATGTGTGCGATCTCCATCGGACTGTAGGCGTGCAGGTGCAGCTCCGTCCCGGCCGCCGCCGCGGTGGCCTTAGCGAGACGCAGCCAGCCGAGGTAGTCCTCAAGCGTCCAGTCGGGATGTATCCCGGACTGAATGCAGAGCTCGCTGGCGCCGTAGGCGAGCGCGTCGTGGATGCGGGCCACGAACTCGGCCTCGTCGTGCTCATAGGCGTCGGGAGAGCGCTTGCCCTGCCCGAAACCACAGAAGGCGCAACCGACGACGCAGACGTTGGAGACGTTGATGTTGCGGTTCACGACAAACGTGACCGTCTCCCCCATGAGCTCTGCGCGCAGCTCATCCGCTGCCTCGCGCATCTCCTCGATCGCCTGCGGGCGCGTCTCGGCGAACATCGCCGTCAGCTCATCAGCGCTTAGCGCAATCCCCTCGCGACCCTTGGCGATCGCGCCGGAAACAAGGTCGGGGCGGATCGGCACGGGCGCCTCGGTGCGCCCCGAGCCGCGGCGGGTAATAAAGCTCCAGTACTTGACCTTGATCGTGTCGAGCACCGCCGGCGCGATCCACTCGGGGTCGATGTACTGCGCGTAGATACACAGACGCTCGGTCAACGCCACACCATCACGCTGCAACTCCTTGCGCACCTGGTGCGGCGAGGGGAAGGGATGCTCCGGTGAGATGTGATCGCCGTTCGCGCTGAGCCCTCCGAGATCGGTCGCACCGGTCGCCACTAGCTCGCCCCACCAGTCGGCGAGGTTTGGTGGGATCTGGATGCCGACGTCGGGCATCAGGCGACGCGCCTCTGCGATCAGGCGCTTCATGTCCTCGATGTTCACTGGACAGGCCCACTCGGGCAGAGGCAGCTCGGGGCGCCCGTCGGCTACGCCCGTGCGCCAGTACTCGCGTGCGGCCTCCTCGGCGATCTCGGCGGGCTCCTGGCCGTAGTAGCGCTGGTGCGGGACGAAGTTCTGCAGGATCACCTCCTGGATGTGGCCGTGCTTGGCGTGCAGCGCCGCGATCGCCTCGAGCGATTCGACACGCTCCTGCTCGCTCTCGCCGATGCCTACGAGGATGCCGCTAGTGAAGGGGATCTTCAGCTCGCCCGCGGCTGCGATCGTTTCCAATCGGCGCACGGGGTGCTTGGTCGGCGAGCCGGCGTGCACGGTCTCCATCAGCCGCTCTGAGATCGACTCGAGCATCAGCCCCTGCGAGGCCGTGACCTCACGCAGTCGCCCCAGGTCCTCTCGCGAGAGCACGCCAAGGTTCGTATGCGGCAACAGGCCCCGCTCGAGCGCCCGCTCGCAGACCCAGACGACATAGGCGGTGAAGTCCGCGTGGCCATACTCCGCCAGCCGCGCACCTACCTCGGGGTTGACCTCGGGACGCTCGCCGGTGAGCACGAGCAGCTCCTTGACCTGGCGCTTGGCGGCGCCGTCGAGGATCTCGAGGACCTCGTCGGGCGAGTAGAGGTGCGCCTTGTGCGTGGCGAAGGCGCAGTACTTGCAGTAGCACTGGCAGGTCCGCGAGAGCGAGAGCGTCAGGTTGCGCGAGAAGGTGACCCGGCGACGCATGCGTGGAGTCTATGACGCGAAGGACCTCGGCCCGGCGGGCTGGATCGGGTATACCCCGGCCATCGCCGAAAGACGGGCCACGATCGATCACATCACGCTTGGCGTGTCCGACCTCGCGCGCAGTCGCGCCTTCTACGAACGGGCGCTGGCGCCGCTCGGCATCGCGGAGACGCTCACGAGCGAGGTGCTGCCGAACGAGGTCGAGTTCGGCTCGAACGACGAGTGGGCGTTCGCGATCTCGACCGACTACCCCGCGGGCGCTCCCGTCCATGTCGCCTTCGGTGCCTCAAGCATCCAGCAGGTGCAGGCCTTCCACGAGGCCGCACTCGCCGCGGGCGGCACCGACAACGGGGCTCCAGGGCTGAGGCCGGAGTACTCCGAGCGCTACTACGGGGCCTTCGTGCTCGACCCCGACGGGCACAACATCGAGGCGGTCACACGCGTTTAGATGGCCGCGGGCGGCCGCATCCCATGAGACTCCAGGATTCGTGCTTGCATCAGTACCCTCGTTGCTTGCTGAGGCGCCGGTCTGTCGGCGAGGAGCAGCGGTCCACCAGTGCCATCTTTGACCAGAAAAGGACGAGAGCAACATGAGTGAGAGTGTCAGCGAGAGCGAGAACCCGGCGATCCCGAGCCCGACTCCCGAAGTGCCCCGTCCCAGGACAAACCACGACTGGTGGCCCAACCAGCTCGACCTGAGCACACTGCATCGGCACTCGTCGCTCTCGAACCCGATGGATGAGGACTTCGACTACGCGAAGGAGTTTGCGACGCTCGACCTTGATGCGTTGCGACGCGACCTAGTCGAGCTGATGAGCACCTCCCAGGAGTGGTGGCCCTCGGACTACGGCAACTACGGACCGCTCTTTATCCGCATGAGCTGGCACGCCGCTGGGACCTATCGGATCACCGACGGACGCGGCGGTGGCGGCAGTGGTGCGCAGCGCTTCGCTCCGCTCAACAGCTGGCCCGACAACGCGAGCCTCGACAAGGCGCGCCGGCTGCTGTGGCCGATCAAGCAGAAGTACGGTCGCAAGATCTCCTGGGCCGACCTGCTCGTCTACACGGGCAACGTGGCGATGGAAGCGATGGGCTTTGAGACCTTCGGCTTCGGCTTCGGGCGCGAGGACATCTGGGAGCCGGACGAGATCTTCTGGGGCAGCGAGGACGAGTGGCTGGGGGAAGGGCGCTACAGCGGCGAGCGCGAGTTGGCAAAGCCTCTCGGCGCCGTTCAGATGGGCCTCATCTACGTGAACCCGGAGGGACCAGGCGGCAACCCCGACCCGCTCGCGGCCGCTGTGGACATCCGCGAGACGTTCGCCCGCATGGCGATGAACGACGAGGAGACGGTCGCGCTGATCGTCGGCGGCCACACCTTCGGCAAGACGCACGGCGCCGTCGATCCGAGCAATCTCGGCCCCGAGCCCGAGGCCGCCCCGCTCGAGCAGCAGGGCCTCGGCTGGAAGAACAGCGCGGGCACAGGCCACAGCGCGGACACGCTCACGAGTGGGCTGGAGGGGGCCTGGACGAACGAGCCGACGCGCTGGGACAACGGCTTTCTGGAGAACCTCTACAGCTACGACTGGGAGCTGACCAAGAGCCCAGCCGGCGCCCAGCAGTGGACCCCGAAGAACCCCGAGGCCCAGGGCACGGTGCCAGACGCTCACGACCCCGCCAAGCGCCACGCGCCGATGATGCTGACCACGGACCTGGCGCTCAAGCTCGATCCGATCTACGGACCGATCTCGCAGCGTTTCTATGAGAATCCCGACCAGCTCGCAGAAGCCTTTGCAAAGGCCTGGTACAAGCTACTGCACCGCGACATGGGTCCGCTCTCGCGCTACCTCGGCCCCTGGATCGCGCCCGCGCAGATCTGGCAGGACCCCGTCCCGGACGTCGATCACGAGCTAATCGGCGAGGCGGAGATCGCCTCGCTGAAGGCGAAGATCCTCGCCTCGGAGCTCTCGATCTCGCGACTGATCGCCACCGCCTGGGCCGCGGCGAGCTCCTTCCGCGGCACCGACAAGCGCGGCGGCGCCAACGGCGCGCGAATCCGTCTCGCCCCGCAGAAGGACTGGGAGGCCAACGAACCTGCTGAGCTCGCCACCGCGCTTGCAGCACTCGAGCAGATCCAGCAGGAGTTCAACAGGCTCGCAGGCGGGCGGGAAGCAGGTCTCGCTGGCCGATCTGATCGTCCTCGGCGGATGCGCGGCCGTCGAGCAGGCAGCAAAGAACATCGGGCACGATGTCTCCGTCGCGTTCACTCCGGGGCGCACCGACGCCTCCCAAGAGCAGACCGATGTGGATTCCTTCGCCGTGCTCGAGCCCACCATCGACGGCTTCCGCAACTACTTCGGCGCGGGCGAGGATTTTCCACTCGAGCATGGACTCCTGGAACGGGCCTACATGCTAACGCTGAGCGCTCCTGAGATGACCGTCCTGATCGGCGGCCTACGCGCACTCGACGCGAACTTCGCCCACTCCGCGCACGGGGTCCTGACCAAGCGGCCGGGGATGCTGAGCAACGATTTCTTCCTCAACCTGCTCGACATGGGCACCGAGTGGAAGCCGGCCGGCGAGAACCTCTACGAGGGACGCGATCGCGCGAGCGGCGAGGTCTCCTGGACCGCCACCTCGGTCGACCTCGTCTTCGGCTCGAACTCAGAGCTACGGGCACTGGCCGAGGTCTACGCCTGCGACGACGGGAGCGAGAAGTTCGTCCGCGACTTCGCAGCGGCCTGGGAGAAGGTCATGAGCCTCGACCGCTTCGATCGATCCTGACCGAGCACACCGCCACCGGCGTCTACCTCGCCCGTCACGGGCAGACCGCTTACAACCACGAGGGGCGTTTCCAGGGTCATTTGCCCGTGCCGCTCGATGAGACCGGCCGCGCCCAGGCGCACGACCTGGCCGAGCGCGCCGCCGCGCACGGCTTCCGCGTGCTCTGGTGCAGCCCCCTGCTCCGAGCCCGCGAAACGGCCGACATCGTGGCCGCGCGGATAGGCCTGGAGCCGTACGAGGACGCGCGCCTGATGGAGACAAACGCCGGCGATTGGACCGACCGCAGCTTCATCGACGTGCGCGGCGAAGCCCCCGAGCTGTTCGATGCCTTCGCCTCCGCCGACCCCACCTTCGCTTTTCCCGGCGGTGAGTCCTTCGTCGAACAGGACCTGCGTGTCAACGCCGCCCTCGCGGAGATCGAGAGTGGCACGCTGCCCGCGCTTGTCGTCTGCCACGGGATGGTCATCCGCGCCGCCCTCACGCACCGCGCGGGGCACCGCTCCGAGCGCTTCGAGCGCGTGCCCAACGCCGCGCTCGTACCGCTCGATCCGGTTCAGGTCGAGCACGCCATCGACCTCGGCGGTGGCGCGGCCACGACGCCGAGCTGAGCATCGCGGCCGCTGCGACCTCGCGGCTACGGAGCGATCTGCGCCAAGCCGTTCACGTCCTCGCCGGCGACAAGCAGCCTCGGATCAGCCTGAAGCGCCCAGAAACCGCCGCAGCGCACGCCTAGCTGCCGGCAACCTCCGACCGGCCTCGAGCTCGCGGAGAGCTATCTCTGAAGTCATCGCGGCGAGCAGTTGTGCGGACGCCTTGGCGTCTGGCCATCCCATCGCCTTGAAGCTCGGAACCGCCGCGGCCGCGAAGCGCTCGTGCCTTGCTGTCATCGACGCCGTGAGTGCCGTGTCCGTGCGCGCCTCGAGTGACAGCGCCTTGATCGCACGGTCAGCCAGACACACGTCCAGATATGCCTCCGCACCGCGCACGATCCGCTCGGCCCCGGGCTTTGTGCCGGCTGTCGCCTCAGCGACCGCCGCGAGCACGCGGTCGTGGAAGCGCGCGTGAATCGCATCAATGAACGCCTCCCGATCGGCGAAGTGCACATAGAAGGTGCCCTTCGCCACGCCCGCCTCAGCCACGACTCGGTTGACGCTGAGGCCCGCAAGCCCGTCGCGCTCGGCAACCGCCACGCCGGCGTCGAGCAGTAGCTCGTGGGTGCCGTGTCGGTCCGTTGATGGCTTGGAGGTGGTCTTGCCAACTGCACCAGCAGACATGCAACCAGACTAGCTGACCGCTTGGTCATGTACTATGACCGACCGGTCAGTCATGTGATAGGTTGCCACGCATGACCTTCCTCGAGATTTCCTCAGGCCGCATCGCCTACGACGAACAAGGCTCTGGCGAGACAATCGTGATGCTCCCCAGCGGCGCCCACGACCGCCACGACTACGACGAGCTTCGTGCGCTGATGCCCGCCGGGTACAGGACCATCGCCCTCGACTGGCCCGCCCACGGCGACTCACCGCCGGATGCGGGGCCGGGCAGCGCCATGCACCTGGCAGACGTCGCCGAAGAGGCCGTCGCGCAGCTGGCGCCAAACGGCGCGATCGTTCTAGGCAACTCGGTCGGTGGCTTCGCGGCGACGCGCGCTGGCGATCCGCCGTCCCGAGCTCGTCAAGGCCCTCGTGATCATCGACGGCGGCGGCTTCGCCGGGCGTCCTCCCCATGTCCGGGCCTTTTGTGCGCTGATGGCCAAGCAATGGTTCCTACGCGCCATCTATCCCATCTTCTCGCGCCAGTACATGCGTGCGCGTACCGACGCCGACCGCCGCGTACGAGATGCGGCCATCGCCACTACCCGACGGCCTGACGGCCTGCGCGCAATCAGCGAGCTGTGGCGGAGCTTCGCCTCTCCCGAGCACGACCTGCGCCGCGAAGCGCATGCGATCACGGCCCCGACGCTGCTGATCTGGGGCAAACGTGATCCCGTTATTCCTGCTCGCTTCGCGCGCGGTGCTGCACGAACGATCGAGGGCTCTGAGCTCGTCGTGCTCGATACCGGCCACCTCCCCCACACCAGCGACCCACAGGGCTTCGCGGCTCACTTGCTCCCCTTTCTCGAGCGCGCGCTCCCGGCGAGACGGGCCAGCCAGGCCGCGTGAACGCCTCTTCTCAGCGGAAGATCACGCAGCCCGTTGTGGCGTGCGCGATCAGACGCCCATCTGACTCTGCATAGAGCCGCCCCTCGGCGGTCGCGGTGCGTCTGCCCACGTGCACCACGCGCCCGTCGGCGAGCGCGCGACCGGTGTCCGCACCCATCGCGCGGATGTAGCGAACCTGCAGGTCCGTCGTCGTGTAGCCGACGCCTGCCTCGAGCGTGGTGTGAACCGCGCAGCCCATGCACGAGTCGAGGATCGTCGCAGCGATGCCCCCGTGGACCATCCCGATCGGGTTGTACATCCACTCAGCCGGCTCAAGCGCGAAGACCGCATGACCGTGCTCGGCCTCCGCGATCGTGAAGGCGAGCAGCCGCGCGATCGGCGGCGGCGGAATCATTCCCGTCGCAATTCGCTGCATGTACTCGAGGCCCGTCAGCTCGAGTCCGACTGCAGCTGTCGCAGCGGGGTCCTCCCAGGTGAAGCTGCGCTCGCGCGTGCTGGTGCGCTCTCCGGTGTGCGCGTTCACGCCGCCTCCTCCGCGACAAGCGGCTCTGCGATCAGCGGGTCCGCGGTCGGCTCGGCGATGACCGGACTGTTCGCGCGCCCGCGTGCTGGCGGACCGATCGCCGCTAGCACCAGCCCCGTCGCCAGCCCACCGCTCACGGTGATCACCCAAGCAGCGTGGAAGTCGGCCGCGTTGCGCGTGGCGGTTCCGAGTACTGCGACCAGGATCGCCACACCCAGAGCCGCCCCGATCTGCCGTCCCATCGTGAGAATCGCAGCGCCTGTGGCGAAGCGCTCCGGCGCGAGCGAGGAAGCGCCGGCTCCCGTCAAGGTGGGGATCACGAGCCCCACCCCAGCGCCGCCGATCATCGATCCCGGCAGATACTCCGAGAGGAAGGCCGGCCGGTCGCCAGTGCGAGTGATGAACCAGATCGAGCCCGCAGCGAACATCACTGAGCCGATCACCCCTGGCAGCCGGTAGCCGTAGCGCGCGCCCAGCCGCGCCGAGGGCACGCTGAAGGCGGTTGCCATCGCTGGACCTGGGAACAGCATCAAACCGGCCGTGAGCACTTGCTCGTGCCACACCGAGGTCAGGAAGAGCACACCCGAGAGCAGCATCGCGCCGAAGCCGGCGAAGAACAGCACAGAGGCGCTCACAGCAAGGCCGAAGCTGCGCACCTTCAGCATCGACGGCTCGACGATCGGCGCCGGGTGACGCTCCGAACGCCACCAGATCGCCGGCAGCAACACGGCCGTTGCGAACGCCAGCGCGAGAATCCCCGGCGAGCCCCAACCCCATTCCTGGCCCTTGACGATCGCGACCACGAGCGCCCCGATCGCGACGATCAGCGCCCCCGCGCCGAGTAGGTCAGGACGCCTGGCATCGACCTCGCGGCGCTCTGCGAGCGTGCGGATGCCGAGCAGAAGCCCGAACAGCCCGACGGGGAGGTTCACGAGGAACACCCAACGCCAATCCGCCTGCACGAGCAGTCCGCCGAGCGGCGGCCCGGCCGCAGCGGCGATCCCGCCCGTCGCGGCCCACACGCCGATCGCGACGTGGCGCTCGTGCGGCCCGAACTCGGGCAGCATCAAGCCCAGCGAGGTGGGCAGCATTAGCGCACCGCCCATCGCCTGCACCACGCGCGCGGCGATCAGCACGCCAACGGTGGGTGCGAGCGCACAGGCAGCGCTGGCCGCGACGAACACTCCGAGACCGAGCAGAAAAGCGCGCTTGCGCCCGAAAGCATCGGCCCAGCGCCCGGCCGGCACGAGCAGCGCGGCGAAGACGATCGCATAGCCGCTCAGGATCCAGGACAGCGTCCCCAGCGAGGCGCCCCCGAAGTGGCGCCCGATCGCCGGGAAGGCGATGTTGACGATGAACAGATCGAGGCTCGACATGAAGACCCCGACACACACGATCAGCGAGATGAGCCATTTGCGTTGCATGACAAAACCCACTGTAACACAATGAATTGCATCAAGCAACTTAGCCCGCTAACATGAGTGCTAGGTCATGTTGGGAAATGAGTACTCAAGCCAAACTTGCAGCATCGCGAGCGCTCTCGAGGTGGTCGGTGAGCGCTGGACGCTGTTGATCGTGCGCAACCTGATGCTGGGCCTGCGCCGCTTCGACGAGATCCAGGAGAATCTGGGCATCGCGCGCAATGTCCTGCAGACGCGTCTCACGCGGCTGATCGAGCAGGGCGTGATCGAGAAGCACCTCTATCAGGAGCGCCCGCCCCGCTACGAATACCGCCTGACCGAGAAGGGCCTCGACCTGTGGCCGGCGATCGTCGCGCTGATGAACTGGGGCGATCGCCACGCCGCCACGCCCGCCGGCCCGCCCGTGCTGCTCGAACACCGCGGCTGTGGCGGCGCGATCGACGAGCACCGCATCTGTGAGCGCTGCGGCGAGCGCCTCTCCGTGCGTGACGCACGTGCTCAGCCGGGGCCCGGCGCGACGCCCGATCATCCATTGCTGCGTCGCCAGAGTCGCGCGACGGCTTAGAGCAGGCCACCCAGGAGCGCGGCGCCCTCGCGCGCCATGCGCGAACGCGGCACCACGAGGTCAAAGCCCGCCTGCTCGGCGCGAGTCCGCACAGCCGCGTCGACGTGTGAGTAAAAGGCGAGCGTCTTCAGCCCATTCAGCAGCCCATCGGCGCTAAGCGCTTCACGAATCGCAGCACCGTCGAGGCGACCGTCGGTCAGGTCCGCGATCAAGACCGCCGCGCGGGGTTTCTCTCGGTCGGCTAGCCGCGCGCGCAGGCGAGCCTCGTCGGCGATCAGCTCGAGCTCGTGCCCACCCCTTGCCATGTCGGCCTGCAAGCGCGAGCCGAACAGCAGATCGCCGCTCAGCGCAAGCACACGTGCCATCGGCTACTGCGAGCGCAGACGGCGAAACTCTTCGCGCGCCGACTGTGGACGCCCCCACATCTGCGTCACCTCGACGCGCCCGCTACGCGTCTCGCGCAGCACGAGCTCGGCCTCGACTCCAGCGTCATCAAGCAGCGCGAGCGCACCGTGCACTGTCTGCGCGGAGGCCGCATGGCCGAAGTGATGTGCGACGAGCAGACGCCAATGCCAGTCGTGGTGCGAGTAGGGCCGTGCGTTGCAGGTCGCCAGATACAGCGCAGCCTCGACGTAGCGTGACTCATCAGCGAGCCGCAAGTCCAGCTCAAGGTCGGTCCAGTCCTCGGGTAGGGAGTCGACGATCTGCTGGAAGGTCTCCGCAAGAGCCATTGACGAAGCCTAGCGTGGCTATTCTCGAACAGTGGCCGGCGCCGACACGCACTCGCTTGAGCAAGGGCACGAGACAATCGTGGCCGGCTGCGGGCTGCTCGATCGCTCCGCGCGCGGCAAGCTCGCGCTGACCGGCACAGGCGCGGTCGAGTTCCTGAACGGACAGGTCACCAACGAGCTCGCCACGCTTGCCCCCGGCGAGGGCTGCTACGCGGCCTTCCTCACTCACAAGGGCAAGATGCTCGGCGACCTGCGCATCCTCGCGGTCGGCGAGCAGGGCACTGAGCAGCCGTGCGAACTGCTGCTCGATACCGAGCGCTCGAGCCTGCAAGCGCTCTTCGACATGATCCGCCGCTTCAAGGTCGGCTACGAGGTCGAGCTGCGCAAGCGCACTCTGGAGTGCGGTCTGCTCTCGCTGATCGGCCCCGAGGCTGCCGCGATCGCGCTAGGCGAGAGCGAGGAGCTTGGAACACAGGAGCACGCCCACAGGGAGATTGAGATCGGCTCGATCCGTGCCCGCGCTGTACGCACCGACCTCGGCATCGATCTGCTCTGCGCCGCCGAAGACACAGAGGGGCTGAGCGCAGCCCTGCGCTCACGCGGCGCGGTGGACATCGGCGAAGAGGCCGCCGAGTGCCTGCGCATCGAACGCGGCCGCCCCCGCTACGGCGTCGATCTCGACGACAGCGTGATCCCTCAGGAGGCGGGCCTCAACGAGCGCGCAGTGAGCTTCACCAAGGGCTGTTACGTCGGCCAGGAGACGGTCGCGCGACTCTTCTACAAGGGCAAGCCGAACCGCCACCTGCGCGGGCTGCGCCTATCTGAGTCCGTCGAGCCCGGCACCGAGATCAAACTCGGTGAGCGCTCCGTCGGGCACATCAGCAGCAGCGCCCTCTCCCCCAGCCTCGGCCCGATCGCGCTGGCGCTCGTGCGCCGCGAGGCCGAGCCGGGAAGCGTCGTGAGCGTCGGCGATGGGGGCGCGAGCGCAGAGGTGCTCGAGCTGCCCTTCCCCTCTGCCTAGCACTGCGGGGGGATCGCGCTCAACGGGAGCGTTTTTACGCCGCTTCCGTTTCAAGATGGCACGCACAGCCGCCATGTCGCCGAGCACAAGCAGCACGAGGCCCGCGATGAGGAGTGCGGCGGTAGTCGACACGCTGCCAATGCTCGCACAGCGTCTCCGGCCAGCTACGGGACTTGTGTGATGCACAACACACTGGCAACCATTGCAGGATGAATATGATTGTGTCCATGCAAGCAATCTCCAGACCGCCCGCCACTGACCGCTCGGAGCTGACACGCGACATGTTCGCGCTTGCGGCCTACCTGCTGCGCACCGCGAACGTCGGCACTTTCAACGCGATCGCCGAGCTCGACCTCTCCTTCACGCAGATCAAGACACTCTGCGCATTGGAGGCCGACGGCGAAGAGCGCTCGGTGAAGGCGCTCGGCGAATCGCTCGGCGTCTCGCTGCCGGCGATGAGCCGCGCCGTTGACGGGCTCTTCGAGCGCAATCTCGTCGAGCGCGAGGAAGCAGTGGAGGACCGACGTATGAAGCGTGTGCGCCTGACCGAGGCCGGGCGCAAGGTGCCACAGGCACTCAACGATGCTCGTCTCTCCGCGCTGGCCGAGTTGATGAGCTCACTCGGTGACGAGGAGGCGGGCGCACTCCAGCAGGCGCTCGAGCTGATCCTTACGCGCCACCCAGATATTGCGGCCTACAGGCCGATCGAGAAGGGGGCCGGTCGATGACCGAGCGAATCCGAGCGCTGCAGATGAACGAGGACAACCGCCGTTGGTGGGCGCTCGGGGCGATGTGCTTCGCCCTCTTCATGATCATGCTTGATAACACCGCGGTTAACGTCGCGCTGCCCTCGATCCAGCGTAGCCTGCGCGCCTCCACCTCCTCGCTCGAGTGGACCGTCAACGCTTACACGCTCTCCTTCGCGGTGCTGCTCGTCACCGGCGGGCGCCTCGGCGACCTCTTCGGTCGTCGCAAGATCTTCCTCGCCGGCGTGGTCGTCTTTGCCGGCTCGAGTGCTGCTATCGGCTTCTCCACGACCGACACCTGGCTCGTTGCCTGGCGCGCGGTACAGGGTGTCGGCTCGGCGATGATGATGCCCGCAACGCTCTCGATCATTACCAACGCCTTTCCGCCCGCCGAGCGCGGCAAGGCGATCGGCACCTGGGCGGGCGTCTCAGCGATGGCGCTCGCGATCGGCCCCGTCGTCGGCGGTCTGCTCGTGGAGAGCGTCAGCTGGCAGTCGATCTTCTTCCTCAACTTGCCCGTCGCCGTTGGCGCGGTGCTGGTCGCGCTGTTCGCCGTGCGCGAGTCGCGCGATGAGACCGTCGCACAGCGCATCGACCTACCCGGCGTGGCCACGCTCACGATCGGCCTGGCCGCGCTCGTGCTCGCGCTCGTCGAGGGCAACAACTGGCACTGGAGCTCCAGCCGCGAGATCATCCTGCTCGCCGTCGCACTAGTCGGGCTCACCGCCTTCGGCTTCGTTGAGCACCGTCAGTCCTCGCCGATGGTCGACTTCGGCTTCTTCCGTTCGCGCACCTTTCTCGGGGCCAACATCGTCGCCTTCATCGTCAGCTTCGCGATGCTCGCGATGTTCTTCTTCATGGCGCTCTACATGCAGAACGTGCTCCACTTCTCACCCCTCCAAGCCGGCGTGCGCTTCCTGCCCTCGACGCTGATGATCGTCGCCCTCGCGCCCTTCGCCGGGCGCCTGGCCGATCGTGTCGGGCCGCGCCCATTGATCACCTTCGGCCTGCTCGCCGTCTCGGGAGCGCTGCTCTGGCAGTCGCAGCTCACGGCCACGAGCGGCTACGGCACGCTGCTGCCGGGCTTCATGCTGATGGGCATCGGCATGGCCTTCGTGATGTCGCCGATGAGCATGGCCGCGATGAACGCTGTTGCCCAGGCCAAGGCCGGCGTGGCCTCAGGGATTCTCTCCATGAATCGCATGGTCGGAGGCACTTTCGGCGTCGCCGTGCTCGGCGCGATGGTGGCCACGCTCGGACGCTCCAAGCTCGACGAACTGCTCCCCTCGGTACCGGCTTCCGCGCGCTCGCAACTGGCCGACGGGCTCGGGTCGGGCGCCGCACCACACAGCATGTCGCTGCAGATCCTTGAGGCCGGGCGCAGCGCGTTTATCTACGCGCTGCAGAACGGCCTGCGCCTCGGCTCTGCAGTCGCGCTTATCGGGGCTCTCGCCGCCTTTGCACTGATCGGCCGCCGCGAGGCCACGCCTGTGGAGCCCGGCGAGCCGCAGGCCGGGTCGAAGCTCAACGGCGCAACGCTCGCGCCCGCGCCGGAGCAGCGACCCGAGCGCGAGGCGATCCACGCCTGAGAGGCGTGGAGGTGGCGCGCCCCGCGCACGCCACCTCCCCTTACTTCACCCGAACTTCTTCGTGGCGAGCGTGTAGTTGGCCTGGAAGCGGCACACGGTTTCGACTACCGATGAGGACACCGTGATCGTCGCGAAGGTGTCGCTCGGGCTGGCCGCCACATTCGAGGCCTGGATCAACATCTGTCCGTCGCCATGCTCGGGGGAGTTGGTGAACGACTGCGTGAGGGATTTGTGTTCGGAGTTCAGGTTCCCGGATTCCATCGTCGCGGGCGCCGCACCGGCCGGCACACGCTGCCACATGTAGAAGACGTTTTCGGCTTCCCCGAGCAGCTTGACTTCAGTCGTTTCAGGCGATGTGTGGCATTTCACGCTGAGCTCCCCGATGCCGGGGATCGCGAGGAACGACGCTTCTTCGCTGCCGTTGACGAGCTCCTGCCAGCGTCCCCCCTGTGCGCCTGCGCCGAACGTGTATTCACCCGCCGGCGTGCCGCCGAGCTTGGCCGAATCGGCGGCCGTCGCGCCCGCGGCGAGGTAGCGCGCATCGCTTTCGGTCTTGCTGAAGACGCTCGTCGTCCCGGGCGTTCCTGCGGCGCCCTGCGGACCTCGTGGACCAGTCGGCCCCGTCAAGCCAGTTGCGCCGCGGGCACCGTGGTTGCCCTTGAGCTTCTTGATCACCTTCGGGTTGATCTGCTTCGTAGAGTTGATCACGTAGTGGCTAGCGGCGAGGCTCGTGCCACCCAGCGCCACGAACAGGGCGAGCCAGGCGACGAGGTTGCCGCGTATGGCTGCGACGGTGCGATGGATCATGGGGCCCTCCCAGGCTGGTCTTTGCAGACTTTGATGAGGCACGAGATCATGACGCCTGCCGCCTGAGACGGCCCGCCACACCTCGAAGCCCGCCCCCGGTAGGATCTGACTTTCAAACCTGCCCCCGACCGACGAGGTTCCAGCGCACGTGGCAAGCGATCTGCAAACAGTCTCATCAGTTGACGTCGAGCCGGGCGAGCTGCCCAAGACGATGGCCGCCTGGGTCATCCGCGAGGAGCGCTACGGCGAACCGAAGGACGCCTTCCAGATCGAGGAGGTCGACGTGCCCGAGCCCGGCGCGTTCGAGGTGATCGTCCGCGTGATGGCCGCGGGGGTCAACTACAACAACGTGTGGGCAGCCCTTGGCAAGCCGGTCTCGGTTATGCGCTACGGCGACCACCCGGAGTACGGTCACCACATCGGCGGCTCAGACGCCTCAGGCGTCGTGTGGAAGGTGGGCGCGGGCGTCACACGCTGGAAGCCCGGCGATGAGGTCGTCGTGCACTGCAACCAGGCCTCCTACGAGGACCCCGAGGTCCACGGCCTTGACCCGATGGCCGCCCCGTCTCAGAAGATCTGGGGCTATGAGACGACGTGGGGGTCCTTCGCCCAGTTCACGAAGGTGCAGGCGCAGCAGCTGCTGCCCAAGCCAAAGGCACTGAACTGGGAGGAGGCGGCGTCCTACGGCCTCGTCTACTTCACCGCGTACCGGATGCTGATCACGCGCTGCAAACTGCAGGCCGGCGCCAACGTCCTGATCTGGGGTGCCGCAGGCGGCCTCGGCGTGTTCGCCACGCAGATCTGCAAGGCAGCCGGCGCGAACTGCGTGGGTGTCGTTTCCTCCGCGGAGAAGGGCGAGCTCGTCAAGCGCCTGGGCGCCGTCGACTACATCGACCGTGGCGAGTTCGCGGGGATGATGCGCAAGGGCGGCGAGACCGCCGAGGAGGAGAAGGAACGCTCGAAGGTCGCGCTCGGCTTCGCCAAGCGCGTCAAAGAGATCCTCGGCGACGCGCCCAACATCGTCTTCGAGCACGTGGGCAAAGCCACTCTGCCGGTATCGGTGTTCACCGCCAAGCCGTTCGGCAAAATCGTGATCTGCGCGGGCACGACGGGTATCGACGTCGACTTCAACGTCGCCGTCTTGTGGATGCGCCAGAAGGAGATCCTCGGCTCGCACTTCGCCAACGCCTATGAGTGCACGAAGGCCAACGAGCTGATCGAGAGCGGTCAGATCCGTCCCGTGCTCTGGCGTACGCTCGGCTTCGAGGGCGTCGCCGAAGCGCACCAGCTGATGCTCGAGAACAAGCATCTCGGCAAGATCTCGATTCTCGTCGGAGCCGACTCCGAGGGTCAGGGCAAGACCGCCGAGGGCCCCGGCGCGATCCACGCTGAGGTGGGCGCCTGATGGCTGGGACGGTGATCGTCCCCTGGTATGCGACCGGCTTCCGCGCGGATGACTTCGAGCGGGAGCTCGGAGAGGTTGCCGCCAAGGCGCTGCGCTACGGCGCAAGCTCCTACGCGGTCTACCGCGCACACGACGATCGCTACCGCTTCCAGCAGCTCGCCGCCTTCGAGGAGAAACTCGACTGGGAACGCTTCTGGGAAGGGGCCGAGATGAGCTACTTCCGCACGATTCACTCAAGCTGGTATCAGGTGCCGGTACTCTACGGCTGGTGGGACCTCTCCGCGAGCGGAGCGATCAGCGGCGCCCCGATCACGGCCGCGAACGGCCACGGCAACGGCGCGCACACCGTCGAGCACTGAGCCCGGCTTCAGCCTTGCTCTAGTGGGGCCATTGTGAGCCCCGCACCCTTCAACTGCTCCCAGTAGTGCTCCGCGGTCTCTTGGTGGCCGCTGTAGACGATCGCGCGGCCGGAGGTGTGGATCACGTTTGCGATCTCCATGCCGCGCGCGAGTGAGACCCCAGGGATGAAGCGGGCCAGCGTACGGGCGACATGGTCGAAGGTGTTGTGGTCGTCGTTGCGCACGATCACCCGCCACTCGCCCCCCAGGCCACTGCCCGGTCCGCCGGTGCGGGGAAGCTCAATCGTCTGATCCATCGCCCAGGAGGATAAAGCTCGCGGCGCGACCGTACAATGGGGGTATGAGCGCCGAGAACCTGCCGCGCCTGCCGGAGCGCGACCGTCCCTGGATGATGCGCACCTACGCGGGCCATTCCACCGCCAAGGCATCGAACGAGCTCTACCGAGGCAACCTCGCCAAGGGCCAGACAGGCCTTTCGATCGCCTTCGACCTGCCCACGCAGACGGGCTACGACCCCGACGACGAGCTCGCCAAGGGCGAGGTCGGCAAGGTCGGCGTGCCGATCTCCCACCGCGGCGACATGGCCGCGCTGATGGATGGCATCCCGCTTGGGGAAATGAACACCTCGATGACGATCAACGCCACCGCTGCCTGGCTCTTGGCGCTTTACATCGTCGCCGCCGAGGAGCAGGGCGTCGCCCAAGAGCAGCTGCAGGGCACAACGCAGAACGACATCATCAAGGAGTTCCTCGCGCGCGGCACCTACGCCTTCCCGCCCGCGCCCTCGATGCGCCTGATCGCGGACATGATCGCCTACACGGTCGAGCACGTCCCCAAGTGGAACCCCATCAACATCTGCTCCTACCACCTGCAGGAGGCCGGCGCCACACCCGTTCAGGAGATCGCCTATGCGATGAGCAACGCGATCGCGGTGCTCGACGCCGCCCGCGAGCGCGTCGGCGAGGAGCGCATGGAAGCGGTCTTTGGGCGCATTTCCTTCTTCGTGAACGCTGGCGTGCGCTTCATCGAGGAGCACGCCAAGCTGCGCGCGATGTCGATCCTGTGGGAGGAGCTCGGGCGCGAGCGCTACGGCGTCTCAGACCCCCGCCACCTGCGCTTCCGCTACGGCGTGCAAGTCAACTCGCTCGGGCTGACCGAGGCTCAGCCAGAGAACAACGTGCAGCGGATCGTGCTCGAGGCGCTCGCCGTCACGCTCGGTCGCGACGCGCGCGCACGCGCGATCCAACTGCCGGCCTGGAATGAGGCACTGGGGCTGCCCCGCCCCTGGGATCAGCAGTGGTCGCTGCGCATCCAGCAGATCCTCGCCTTCGAGACCGACATCCTCGAGTACCCCGACATCTTCGAGGGCTCCAAGGTGATGGAAGGGCTCGTCGATGAGCTTCTTGAGGGCGCACGCGCGGAGATGTCGGTGGTTGCCGAGCACGGCGGCGCCGTCGAAGCGGTCCCCTACATGAAGGCAGCGCTCGTCGACTCCCACCGCGAGCGCATCGGGCGAATCGAGCGCGGCGAGCAGATCGTGGTCGGCCAAAACCGCTACACCGAGTCCGAGGTCTCACCGCTGACCGCCGACGCCGAGGGCGGCATCCTGGTCGTGGACCCAGCGCTCGAAGCGGAGCAGGTCGAGGCTGTGCGCCACTGGCGCTCAGAGCGCGACCAGACCGCTGTCGATACGGCACTCGCGCGCCTGGCCGAGGTCGCCCGCGACGAGACCCGCGACGAGAACCTGATGAGCGCCACGATTGAGGCGGCCCGTGCCGGGGCGAGCACCGGTGAGTGGTCGCGCACGCTGCGCGAGGTCTTCGGCAGCTACCGCGCCCCCACCGGCGTCGGCGAGGCCGCGGCCGCAGCCGGTGGCGAGGAGCTTCAGGAGCTGCGCGGCGAGGTCGCGCGCCTGCAGGAGATGCTCGGACGTCGGCCGAAGATCCTCGTTGGTAAGCCGGGCCTCGACGGACACTCAAACGGCGCTGAGCAGATCGCGGTGCGCGCACGCGACGCCGGCATGGACGTTGTCTATGAAGGCATCCGCCTCACCCCTGCGCAGATCGCCGCCTCGGCCCTGCAGGAGGGTGTGCACGTGATCGGTCTCTCGATCCTCTCCGGATCGCACCTTGAGCTGATCCCGGCCGTACTCGAGGCACTTCGCGACGCCGGTGTTCAGGCGCCCGTAGTCGTCGGCGGAATCATCCCCGAACAGGATCTCGCCGCACTGCGCGAGGCCGGTGTGGCCGCGGTCTACACCCCCAAGGACTTTGACATCAACCGCATCATGCGCGACATCGTGGAGCTCGTAGGGGCCGGCGCCGAGGAATCGCTGCTCGCCGCAGGCGGTGCTTCCGCCAACGGCCCCGCGTGAGCTCCGACGGGGCGGCGATCGGCGCGCGCCTGCGCGCCCGCGACCTGTCCGCGGCGCCAGCCGCCCTGAACCTGCTCGAGAGCACCGCGCCCAACGACCGTGAGCAGGCAGCCGCGCTGTTGCGCGAGGTCTCGCCAGCCGCGCTGGGCGGTGAGGCGCCAGCCCACGTGATCGGCATCACCGGCCCACCGGGAGCCGGCAAGTCGACGATGCTCTCCGCGCTGCTGCGCAGTTGGCGCGATAAGGGACGCACAGTTGCGATGCTCGCGGTCGATCCGAGCTCGCGGCGCTCAGGTGGCTCGCTGCTGGGCGACCGCGCGCGCATCGACTTCGACCCGAGCGATCGCGGCGTGCTGATCCGCTCGACCGCCGCCGGCGATCGCCTCGGCGGCCTCGCCTGGGCTACACGCTCTGCTGCGCACGCGCTGGCCGCGGCGTTCGACATCGTCGTGATCGAGACCGTCGGCGTCGGCCAGGCCGAGACCGAGATCGCCGATGTCGCGGATACGATCGTCGTGGTCGTCCAGCCCGGTGGTGGCGACGTGTTGCAGTTTTTGAAGTCGGGCATCATGGAGATCCCCGACGTGCTCGTCGTGACCAAGGGCGACCTCGGTCAGATCGCTATGAGCACGCGACGTGACCTGAGCGCCGCGCTGCGCTCACTCGGCTCGCGCGCGACCCCCGTGCTCGCCATCTCCTCACTTCCCCCCGCCCAGGGCATCGAGGAGCTAGTGCAGGCCCTCGATGATCATCGCTCTGGCATCGACCTCGCGGCGCAACGGCTGCAAGCCCGTCGTGCCGGTGCGCTCCTGGAGTTCACCCACGAGCACGGCGAGCATGGGCTGCGCAAGCTCGGGGGCCGTGGCGCCGCGGAAGCCTTGCTGCAAAGCCTCCCCACGGGCCTCGAGGTACCGGCGCTGCTACAGGCGCTGGAACGGGGCGGCGCATGAAAGTGCTGCGCGACCTGCTGATCCTCTTCGGCGCCTTCGTGCTCGTGAGCGCGATCGCCGGCCTGCTCGGCGCGGCGAACCTCGGCACCGCGCTTTCCTTCGGCCAGATGGCCTTTGCCGCGAGCGCCGTCTACGTGCTGATCAAGCACTGAGGGTAGGCTCTGGGCATGGCCCTCGGCTGCTTTATCTCCACCGGCCGTTCGCTCGATCAGGCAATCGCGCGGGTCAAGCTCGCTGAGTCGCTCGGCTACGAGGCGGTCTACACGACCCACATCGCCGGACGTGAATCGCTGACCGTGCTGACAGCCTACGCGCTGGCGAGCTCGCGCATCCGGGTTGGGACGGGCGTAGTGCCGATCTACTCGCGCACCCCCGCGACGATGGCACAGACCGCGGCGACGATCGACGAGCTTTCTGGCGGGCGCTTCACGCTCGGGCTCGGAGTCTCGCACCGCCCCGTAGTCGAGGCCTGGCACGGTCAGAGCATCGATCACCCCGCTGCCGAGATGCGCGAGTACACGGCGATCGTCAGGGCGATCTTGCGGGGCGAGGACCCACCGCCCGGTGAGAAGTGGCAGACGAGCTTCCATCTGGCCGGTCTGGACCCACGACCGGCGCTGCCCATCTACATCGCTGCGCTCTCCCCCACGATGCTGCGACTGGCGGGCGAGATCGCCGATGGCGTTGTGCTCTGGCTGTGCAACCCGCGCTACATCCGTGACGTCGTGGTCCCCGAGGTGCAGCGCGGTCGCAAACGGGCTGGACTGACGCTCGAGGGCTTCGACATCGTTGCGGCCGTACCCGCGGCTTGCACCGATGATCGCGAGCTTGCCTACGCGGCGATGCGCCGTGACCTCCTCACCTACTTCGGGCTGCCCTTCTATCGAGCGATGATCGAGCGCAGTGGCTTTGGCGCCGACATCGCCGCCTACGACGGGGCCAACGGTGATATCGAGACGATGCAGGCGGCGATCTCCGACGCGTTCCTAGAAGAGCTCACTGCCGTTGGTGATGCATCCACCGTCGTGGCCGGTATCGAGCGCTACCGCAGCGCCGGGGCAGGCTCGCCCTGCATCGGTCCGATCGCCAAGACGGACTTTGAGGCGACGCTGCAGGCCGGCGGTTCCGCCACCGGCGTGTAACGCACACCTCGCCCGCCAGACTCAAGGACAAGAGCGATGATCGTCCTGCTTGCCTTTGCCCTGCTCGCTGGCGCCGGCACGGCCCTGTCGCCGTGTGTTCTACCCGTGCTCCCGGCGCTGCTCTCAGCTGGGGGCGTCGGCGGGCGACGGCGCCCCCTGGGCATCGTGCTCGGGCTTTCGATCACCTTCACGGTCACGATCGTGGGCGTCGCGAATGTGGTCGATGGGGTCGGGCTGGGCAGTGATCCGCTGCGCGATGTGGCGATCGCTGTGCTGCTCGCCTTTGGGCTCGCGCTATTGATGCCGAGCCTCGCCGCGCGTTTGGAGGCACCGCTCTCTCGCCTCGGGCGCTTTGGTCCGAAGACACGCGGCGATGGCTTCGCCTCGGGCCTGCTCGTGGGAGGGGCGCTCGGCTTCGTCTACACGCCCTGTGCGAGCCCGATTCTCGCGGCCGTGATCTCCGTAAGCGCCGCATCGGGCAAGACAGTGACGATTGCTCTCGCCTACGCCGCGGGCTCGGCGATCGTGCTGCTCGCGCTCTCGCTCGGCGGCCGGCGCATCTTTGAGCGCATCCGCAATGCCGGTCGCGGCCCGACCCTGCAGCGTGTGCTGGGCACGATCATGATCCTCACCGCGGTCGCGATCCTCACGAACCTCGACGTCAACTTCGATCAGTTCGTCGCCCGCAACATCCCTGACGTCAACCTCACAGCGACGCTCGAGTGCTCCTCGGCGATCACTGGAAGGCTGCATGAGATCACGGGGCGTCACGCCAAGTTCGCCCCGGCCAACGGCTCCTCCTCGTGTCGTGGGTCGGCCACGGCGGTGCACACCGCCCCTGCCGGCGCGAGCTCCTCGACGCTGCTGGCCACCGCGCACGCGCTCAAAGAACTCGGCCCAGCTCCCGACTTCCTCGACACCCAGCAGTGGTTCAACACTCCAGGAGACCGTCCGCTTTCGCTGCGCGCGCTACGGGGACGCGTGGTCCTCGTCGACTTCTGGACCTACACCTGCATCAACTGCATCCGCACGCTGCCCTACTTGAAGGCCTGGGACAGCGCCTATCGTCACGACGGGCTGACGATCGTGGGGGTAGAGACACCTGAGTTTGCCTTCGAGCACGACGCCGCAAACGTCGCCAACGCGATCAGCCAGTTCGGCCTGCACTACCCGGTCGTCCAGGACAACAAGATGGGGACCTGGAACGCCTACGGCAACGAGTACTGGCCCGCGGACTATCTGATCGACGCCCACGGTCAGGTCCGCTACGCAGCCTTTGGCGAGGGCGACTACGACAAGACCGAAACAGCGATCCGCGCGCTGCTCGCCGAAGCGGGCGCCCCCGTCGGTGGCCGAGGCCGCCCCCAGAGCGTGATCGTTCCCTCGCGTGAAGCAACCCCGGAGACCTATCTGGGAACCGAGCGCGCCCAGGGCTGGATCGACGGACCAAAGCCCGGGCTGCACGACTACGGCCGCGCGCCCAGCGGTTCGCTGGCCACGAACGACTTCGCCTACTCCGGTCTTTGGAACATCTCAGGCCAGCCGGCGAGCGCGGTCAGAGCGGCCGGCGTCGACCTGGAGTTCCAGGCCAAGAACGTCTACCTCGTGCTGAGCTCGCCCGGCGAACGCCCGCTGCCGGTCCAGGTGCTGCTCGACGGCAAACCGATTGGTGCTAAGGACGCCGGCGCTGATGTGCACGGGGGTGTCGTCACGATCAGGCGTCAGCGTCTTTACACGCTCGTCTCGCTGCGCCGCAACGAGCGACATCGACTTGCACTGCGCTTCACGCCGGGGGTCAGCGCGTATGCCTTCACCTTCGGGTAGACGGCGCCGGCTCGTCAACGGAGCCAGCGCCGTACCCAGCGTCTATTTCTTCTTGTGTTTTTTGGGCACGCACGTGTGGAACGTGCGGGTGTCCTCGTAGGTCTTGCCGCTCGCGGTGGAAGCCACGAAGGCGACCTTGAAGGTGCCCTTTGGCAAGCCGACGAGACTGAGCGTCGTGCCGCCGTTGTGCAGGGTTCCCGCCTTCACGAACTTGCCGTTGATGAACACCTGGACCTTGACGAGTTTCAGGCTCCTCGGTCCGCGCGGGTGCACCACAAACTTGCGTTTGCTGGCGCAGCCCTTGTTCGAGGGCAGGTTCAGGGTCTTTTTGACCGAGACGATCAGCACCTCGCTTCCGCAGGCGCTAGCCGACGCTGCGTTCAGCCCGCCGCCGCTGTAGGAGGCCACCCAGTAGTAGGTGCCGACCTTCGGCTTGACCGCCGCCGACGGCGCCGCATTGCCGGCCGTCACGATCCCGACGCTGCTCGCCCCCACGGGCTTCGTGCACTTCTTGTCCGAGTAGAGCGTGTAGGTCACGGTGCCCGTCGCGTTTGCAGCCTGCGCTCCCGTGATGTGAGCCTGGTCCTTGACGCTCGTGCCCAGAAGCACCGGGATCGAGGCACCGGTCACGCCACCGCCGGTCTGCAGCGTGGTCGTCTTCGTCGGCGCGAGAACCGTCAGAACCTCGCTGCTGCATGTGCTCGAGACCGCCTGGTTTTCGGTGTTGCCACCGTAGTGAGCCTGCCAGTAGTAGATGCCGGGTGCAAGCGAGGAGATCGCCGTCGAGGGACCGGCGCTGCCTTTCGACAGGCTGGCCGTGCCAGCCGCCGTGACCAGCGTCTTGCATTCGGCGTCGCTGTAGACATTGAACGAGACCTTGCCGGTCGCACTCGCAGCGTTGGCTCCACTGAGGGTCGCCGAATCCGTCACGGGCGTGCCCTGTACGACGCTGATCGAGGTGCCGCTCTGACCACCACCGGATAGCGTCGTGCCCAGCGTCGTCGCCAGGCCAAAGCCGTTGATGGGCGGTGACTCGAGCGAGAAGTAGCTCGTGCCGCCCGGGGGAATCGCCGGCGAGAAGTTGACCACGCCCTTGGCGTTGATGTTGGAGCCAACGTTTTCGAGGCCCGTAAACCAAGAGGTCGGCCCCTCATAACCGGTGACCGGCTGGCCGTGTTCACCCTCGCCGATGATGCTGATGGAGCCGGGGAAGGTGATGCCTTCGGGCTCACCAGCCGGCGGCGGGAACCCGCACGCTTCCGTTGCTGGCGGACACGGTTTGCCCGGTTCGAGCGTCGGATTGCCCAAGCTGTCTTTCGGCAGCACCACGCATCCCGGCGCCGGGGTGGTTGTGACGCTGCAGATGCCGTCGCTCTCAAATCCGAACAATTCGTTTTCGGCCGCGAGTGCGATCGAGGAGAGCGGTTTGGAGGAGTTGTTGACGATGCCAATCAGCGCATCGTCGGAACCCTCGTACGGACCCTGCGTGGGATCCGATTCGATTGTCGTTTCGGTGTCAGTCACGTTGATCAGGAACTGACAGCCAGTATCAAGGTCGACCGCCGGGCACTGCGTAAACGCAGCGCTGGCGCCGGCCGGTGCAATACAGAGAAGAGCGAGCGCTGCACAGGCACCCGCAAGGACCGCAATCCGCCGCATGGTTCCCCCCAAGGGAAGCTCGTAGACCAGCCGCGACCGGTCGCGGCCCCGATAGGCCGCAATCTACACGCCATTGCAACCTCGTGCCTTCGGCGTGGACACCTTGGCGTGCGAGCCGATTCCGGTAGTGAGGCGACAGCCGCCTAGAATGTTCCCCATGGAGGGCTCAATGGCCGAGACGAGCGCACGCAGCTGGCTGCGTTGTTACCGCTGCTGGTCCCAGGATCTAGAGGTCCAGGTCCACTACGAGGGGATCCACAAGATCGACCCCGACAGCGGCGAGCGCGCCGAAGTCGTCGACGAGCTCCAGGAGGCGGTAGTGCAGTGCCTCGACTGCATGCACGACCAGCCCCACCTCGGCTTCAACAACGGGCGCGTCGAGCCGATCGAAGACCGCTGGGAACGCATGATCGCCGGCACCCCCTGGGTCGCCTCCTGCACGGTCACCGTCGACTCCGAAGATGTCGAGAGCTGCTCCGGTCCCGAGGCCGGTGACGCCCTCTCCTATGCAGCCTTCGGCGACCATGGTGTGCGCGAGTTCTTCACCCACGTGCGCTTTCACAAGCACGAAGACGATGCCCGCATCATCGTGCACCTGCTCGTCGAGCTCTACGCGCGCTCGCTCGAGGAGGCAACCGAGGTGCTCGAGACCTCCGCGCGCGGCTCCTTGACGATCACCTCGCTCGCCGAGGAGTCACGCCCGCCCGCAGCCGCGGGCGAGACCCACGGCCACGACTAGAGGGCCGCTGGCACTGCGCGAGGCGGCGTCCCTAGCCCAGGCGCTCTTCGAGCGCGTCCAGCTGAGCGTTGAGCTCAGCCGGCAGGCGGTCGAAGCCCGCGAGGTACTCCCGAAACTGGGGCAGTTGGGCTTTCCACTCCTCGGCGTCGACCCGCAGCAGCTGGGACATCGCCTCTTCGGTGACGTCGACTCCGCGCGTGTCGATCCCGTCGGGACCGACCGGGGGCATCCAACCGATCGGCGTCTTCGTCGCGGCGCCATGTCCAGCACAGCGGGCGAATACCCAGGAGAGCACCCGCGAGTTCTCGCCGTAGCCCGGCCACAGAAAGCGTCCGTGCTCGTCCTTACGAAACCAGTTGACGTAGAAGATCTTCGGTAGCTTGGCACCCTCACGGCGACCCATCTCCAGCCAGTGGGCGAAGTAGTCGGCCATGTTGTAGCCGCAGAAGGGCAGCATCGCGAAGGGGTCGAAGCGCAGCTCGCCGACCGTGCCCGCCGCGGCAGCAGTCTTCTCTGAGCTCATCACCGCACCCAGGAACACGCCGTGCTCCCAGTCGAGCGCCTCGGTCACGAGCGGCACGACCGTCGAGCGACGCCCGCCAAAGAGCATCGCGTCGATCGGCACGCCGGCAGGGTCCTCCCACTCCGGCGCGATCGCCGGGTCCTGCGCGGCCGGGGTCGTGAAGCGGGCATTGGGGTGCGCCGAGGGCGTCCCGGACTCGGGAGTCCAGTCGTTGCCGTGCCAGTCGATCAGATGCGCGGGCGGCTCTCTGGTCAGGCCCTCCCACCAAACGTCGCCGTCGTCGGTCTTGGCGCAGTTCGTGAAGATCGAGTTGCTCTCGATCGTGCGGATCGCGTTTGGGTTGGTCTCCTCGCCAGTGCCGGGCGCGACGCCGAAGAACCCTGCCTCGGGGTTGATCGCGTAGAGGCGCCCATCATCGTGGAACTTCATCCAGGCGATGTCATCGCCGATCGTCTCGACCGTCCAGCCCTCGAGCGTCGGGATCAGCATCGCGAGATTGGTCTTGCCGCAGGCGCTTGGGAAGGCGCCGGTGATGTACTTGACTTCGCCCTCCGGTGAGGTCAGCTTGAGAATCAGCATGTGCTCGGCCATCCAGCCCTCATCGCGTGCCATCACCGAGGCGATCCGCAGCGCGAAGCACTTCTTGCCGAGCAGCGCGTTGCCGCCGTAGCCGGAGCCGTAGGACCAGATTTCGCGACTCTCGGGGAAGTGCACGATGTACTTGTTATCGGCGTTGCACGGCCACGGCACATCCTCGACGCCGTCCGCCAGCGGCATGCCCACCGAATGCAGGCAGGGCACAAAGTCGCCGTCGCCAAGGTCATCAAGGGCGTGCTGGCCCATGCGGGTCATGATCCGCATGTTCACAACCACATAGGGCGAGTCGGTCAGCTGCACGCCGACGTAGCTCTTATCCGATCCCAAGGGACCCATCGAGAAGGGCACCACATACATCGTCCGCCCGCGCATCGAGCCCGTGAACAGCTCGCTCAGCGTCTGGCGCATCTCCTCGGGATCACGCCAGTTGTTGGTCGGGCCAGCTTCGACCTCGGTCGCGGAGCAGATGTAGGTGCGATCCTCGACGCGGGCCACGTCGCCCGGGTCAGAAAGGGCGAGGTAGGAGTTCGGCCGCTTGGCGTCCGAGAGGCGCTCGAAGGTGCCCGCGTCGACCATCTCCTGGCAGAGCCGGTCGTACTCCTCGGCCGAGCCGTCGCACCAGTAGATCGCCTCCGGTTCGGTCATGGCCGCTGCCTCCTCGACCCAGGCTCAGCAGACGCTCGTTCTTGGTGGGGGCGGGAACGGTGGTGTTCATCTGCTGGCGGCTCCTTCGTTGGCGACTGGATCAGCGCGCGGGGCGATCTTTGATCGGCGGGACTGCCTCCCAAGCCTGTTTCGGCTCTGGGAAACAGAAATCGCCCATCCGTGGGCGAGACCAAAAGCGTATCGCACGCCTCCAAATCTCGCCAATAGGCGCTACTCGACGCTGCCCTCGGCCGCGACGACACCGGGGTCTTTGCGCGGCACGAGCACGAGGCGCTTGAACTCAGCAACAAGCACGCCCTCCTGATTGAGGACGCGCGTGTGCACCTTCACGGTCCCGCGGTCGGGCTTGGAGCGCGACTCCTTCTTCTCGAGCACCTCCGACTCGCAGAAGAGTGTGTCGCCGTGAAAGACAGGCGCCGGGTGCTTGAGCTCTTCGGTAGCGAGGTTCGCGATCGCCTTACCGCTGACGTCTGAGACCGACATGCCGAGCGCTAGCGAGTACACCAGCGGGCCAACCACGACATTGCGCCCTTGCTGGGATTTCGCCGCGTAGACGTCGTTCAGGTGCAGCGGATGGTGGTTCATCGTGATCAGGCAGAAAAGGTGGTCATCGGACTCGGTGACGGTCTTTGCGGGCCAGTGCTTGTAGACGGCGCCAACCTCGAACTCCTCGAGGTAGCGGCCATAGGCATGCGCTCCGCTCGCCTCGCGGGCGGCCTGATCGGTCTCAACAGAATGGGTCTCGCTCATGGGTCTCCTTGGCTGATTGCGGGCGGAACTCTAGAGAGTCGCCCGCCGCTCGCGCGGCGCGCGGCGATACGGTTCAGGCTTCAGACAACTCTAGGAGAGCACACTTGCGCAACCCCCGCGACTTCCTCAAGCCCCTCGCAATCGACGCCCCCGAGCCCGTCCGCGAGATCCCCTTCAAGCCTTCTCGGATGATCCATTTCATGGATTTCTCGAACCCGAAAATGGTCGAGAAGACGCCGGACCTCGCGCCGAAGGTGGACATCCTGTTGGGCAACCTCGAGGACGCCGTGCCGCTTGAAAAGAAGGAGGCTGCGCGCGCCGGGCTGATCAAGGTCGGTAAGGAGATGGAGCTCGGCGATACCGCCCTGTGGACGCGCGTCAACGAGCTCGCCTCGCCCTATGTGCTCGACGACCTCACACAGCTCGTGACCGAGATCGGGAACAAGCTCGAGGTCATCATGATCCCCAAGGTCGAGGGCCCCTGGGACATCCACTACGCCGACCGCCTGCTCGCCCAGCTCGAGGCCAAGGCCGGCGTCGAACGGCCGATCCTGATCCACTGCGTGCTCGAGACCGCGCAGGGCGTGGCAAACCTCGAGGAGATCGCCTCCGCCAGTCCCCGCATCCAGGGCATGAGCTTCGGCCCCGCCGACCTCGCCGCCTCGCGGCGCATGAAGACAACCCGCGTCGGCGGCGGGCACCCCGGATACCGCACGATTGCTGACCCCGACCCGGAGAACCCTGAGGCGCCCCGTCCCAGCTACCAGCAAGACCCGTGGCACTACTCGATCGCACGCATGGTCGACGCCTGCACATCGGTTGGCGCGCTGCCTTTCTACGGCCCTTACGGCGATATCTCCGACTCGGAGGGCTGTGAGACTCAGTTCCGCGCCTCCTTCCTGCTCGGCTGTGTCGGTGCCTGGTCGCTGCATCCCGGCCAGATCGCGATCGCCAAGAAGGTCTACTCGCCCGATCCCGACGAGGTCACCTTCGCCAAGAAGGTGATTGCGGCGATCCCCGATGGCCGTGGCGTGCACATGATCGACGGCAAGATGCAGGACGATGCGACCTGGAAGCAGTGCAAGGTGATGGTCAACCTCGCCGAGATGCTCGCCAAGAAGGATCCCGAGCTGGCCGAGGCCTACGGGTTCGCGCCACAGGCCGCCTAGCCGCGAAGTCTCCGCGCCCCGCTATACGCTGGATATATGCGCGCCAGAGGGGGATTCGCCGCTGCCGCTGCGGCGCTAACGACGCTGGTGGGCTCCGCGCTAGCGCCGTCAGTTGCCGCTGCCGTAGAAGCCGCCGCACCGGTGTCCTTCTCGACCGTCGGCGAAAGCCAGTTCGTTGTGCCGGCGGGCGTCGCAAGCGTCAACGTGGCGCTGGTCGGGGCCGCGGGGGGCGCGGGCAGGCTGAACCACCCGGGCGCGCCCCAGGGCGGCAGAGGCGGCGAAGTTCAGGGCACACTCGCCGTGACCCCAGGTGAGGTCCTGTTTGTCGAGATCGGGGCCTCCGGTGCCGAAGCCTCGGTCTTCGGCGCTCCCGGCGGCAGCAACGGTGGCGGCGAAGGCGCCTACGGCGGTGGCATCGAAGGCAGCGGCAACGCCGAGGGCGGTGGGGGCGGCGGGGCGAGCGACGTGCGGAGTTGCCCCGTCAACCCGGCAGCGCCCGGACGTCCTGCCGCCTGTGCTGCGACGTCGACCCTCTCCTCGCGCCTGCTCGTGGCCGGCGGCGGGGGCGGCGCCGGCGGCGAAAGCTCAGTCCACGGCAGCGGCGGGGCGGGCGGCGCCGCGGGCAGCGTGGGCAACTCCGGCGCCACCTACGGCAGCCAGGGCGGCGGGCTCGGGGGAGGACCAGGCGAACGGCTTGCGGGGGGGCTCGGTGGCGGCAACAGCCTGTACTTCGAAACCGAATTCAAATCCTTCGAAGACCATCCTGCCCAGCCCGGCGGGCTGGGGGTCGGCGGGGCCGGCGGCGGCTACAACGAGGGTGGAGGCGGCGGTGGCGGCGGTGGGATTTACGGCGGCGGTGGAGGTGGAGGCGGCGACTACAAAATCGAAGGCCCCACACCAACCTATGGCGGCGGCGGGGGCGGAGGCGGCGGCGCCTCTGGCGCGCCCGCGAGCGTAGGCGGTGTGACCGTCACCAACGTGGGCACCGCGCCGGCCGCTGCACAGGCCTCTGCCACCTTCACCTGGACGCTCCCCCCACCCACCGCCGTGACGGGCGCAGCCGAGTCGGTGACCTCAACCACGGCGGTGATCACCGGGACGGTCAACGCGGACGGCTCCACGGTCAGCGACTGCCACTTCGCGGTCTCTCCCGCCCCGCCCGCCGGCAGCTCGATCCCGTGCTCGCAACAGGTTGGCGCCGGCAGCACCCCCGTCGCCGTCTCCGCGGTGCTAAGCGGCCTCTCGCCGGCCACGAAATACACGATCACGCTCGTCGCAGCGAGCGCCCAGGGCTCGAGTACCGGCTCGGCGGTCACGTTCGCCACGTCGGCTATGGGCTCGTCTCTCAGCGTCACCAACGTGAAGCTCAGCACCACGCGCTTTCGTCGTGGTCGGCGCGCCGCCAGGATCGCGCGAGCCCGAGCGATCCCAGGCTCCACGAAGATCTCCTTCGGGCTCTCCCAGCCCGCCACCGTGAGCCTAACATTCCGGCGGGCAGCCACCGGCGTGCTCGTGGGACACACGTGCACCGCGGTATCCAGAGCCCACCGCAAGGGCAGGCGCTGCACCCGCTACATGCCCGTCTCGCGGGGTGTCACGCTTGCAGGGCACGCGGGCACCAACAGCATCACGTTCGACGGTGTGCTGGACCGCGGCGCGCGCCTGTCACCAAGCGTCTACCGCCTCGCGGTCAGCGCCACCAGCGCCGGCGCGAGGGCCACCGCCGCGCAGCAGCCAACGTTCACCGTGCTTGGGCCCTAAAGCGCCCCGATAGCGCTCATCCACGGCCTGGGGCACTCTCGTAGCCGAGGACGTATAGGCTTCCGCGCCGCATGAGATTCTTCGAGTTCGAGGCCCGCGAGGTCGTAAAGCGCGCGGGCATCCCCGTCACCGACTACGGCTTTACGACCGACGCCGCCGAGGCGCGCGAGATCGCGCAACGGATCGGCGGCCCGACCGTGATCAAGTCCCAGGTGCTCTCGGGCGGGCGCATGAAGGCCGGCGGCGTCAAGTTCGCCGACACACCCGAGGAAGCTGAGGCTCAAGCAAAGGACATCCTGAAGCTCAAGATCGGCGGCCACATGCCTCGCGGCGTGCTCGTCGACCCGAAGGCCGAAGTCGCGCAGGAGTACTACGCGGGCGTCGTCTGGGACGGGACCGTGAAGAAGCCGCTGATGCTGTTCAGCGACATGGGCGGCATTGACATCGAGCAGGTCGCCGAGGAGCACCCCGACCACGTCGGCCGTGGCCACTTCTCGACGATCAAACCCTTCTCCGACTTCCAGGCCAAGCAGGTGATCGCCGCCGCCGGCGTGACCGGCAGGGCGCTGCAGCGCGCCACCCCCGTGCTCGCTCGTCTCGCTCGGCTATTCCTCGAGAACGACATGACGCTCGCCGAGATCAACCCGCTCGCGGAGTTGAAGGACGGCTCGTTCGTCGCGCTCGACGCGCACATGGAGATGGAGAACGAGGGCATGCCGCGCCAGCAGGCGCTGCTCAAGGCGCTCGGCATCGGGGCGGAGGAGGGCACCCGCGAGGGCCACACGCCGACCCCGTTCGAGGAGGCCGTGAAGGCGATCGACGCCGCCGACCACCGCGGCGTGATCCAGGGCAAGGACACTGGCTTCAACGGCAACATCGGCCTCGTGATCGGCGCGGGCGGCGGCTCGCTGACGCTCACCGACGCCGTGCGCCAGCAGGGCGGCAAGCCCGCGAACTACTCCGAGATCGGCGGCAACCCCTCCGTCGCGAAGGCCTGCGGCCTCGCCAAGCAGGTCCTCCAGAAAGACGGCGTCGAGAAGATCGCCGTGATGATGTCGATTGTCTCGAACACGCGCGTCGACATCGTCGCACGCGGCGTGATCAAGGCGTGCCTGGAGCTCGGCAAGGACCCGGGCGAGACGATCGCGATCTTCCGCATTCCCGGCGCCTGGGAGGAGGAGGGCTTCAAGATCCTCGACAAGTACGGGATCGAGTACTGCGACCGCTCGGTGTCGTTGTGGGAGGCCGCCGGTCGCGCCGTGGCGAGGATCGAATCCCATCCGCCCACCCCCCAACCTCCAGCGGCGGCCTAGCCATGTCGATCCTCATCGATCAGGACACGACCTTCATCATCCAGGGCATCACCGGCCGTGAGGCCGTCAACTTGACGCGTGAGTGCCTCGACTACGGCTCGAAGATCGTCGGCGGCGTGACGCCCGGGCGCAAGGGTCGCGAGGTCCACGGCGTCCCCGTCTTCGACACCGTCGAGCAGGTCGTCGAGCTGGGCGGTGGCGTCGTGCCCGACGGCTCGGTCGTGACCGTGCCGCCCGCGGGCACGCGAGACGCCGTGTTCGAGGCGCTGCACGCCGGCATCAAAACGGTCGTGATCGTCACCGAGCGGATCCCGCGACGCAACGTCGCAATGATGGTCGAGCTCGCCGACGCGAAGGGCGCGCGGATCATCGGGCCGAACTGCCTCGGCCTGATCGTCCCCGGCGTCGCGAAGATGGGCGGCATCGGCGGCCCCGCGCGCAACGCCGAAGTGGCATACCAGCCCGGCGCGGTCGGCGTGATGAGCCGCTCAGGCGGCATGACGACCGAGATCTCCTCGACGCTCACGGCCGCGGGACTCGGCGTCTCCACCGCGATCTCGATCGGCGGCGACGCGATCATCGGCTCGACCTATGCGGAGCTGATGCCGTACTTCGAGGCCGACGAGCAGACGCAGGCGATCGTGATCTACACCGAGCCTGGCGGCCGCATGGAGGCGCAATTGGCGCAGTGGGTCAAGGACAACGACTCGCGCCTACCGATTATCGCCTTTATGGCCGGCAAGTTCATGGACGACGAGGAGATGCAGGGCATGTCCTTCGGGCACGCCGGCACGATCGTGGAGGGCAAGGAGGACTCAGCGACCGAGAAGATCGCCCGCCTGCAAGCCGCCGGCATCCCGGTCGTGCAGCGGATCGATGAGATCCCCGACCTCGTCAAGGCGAAGATCGCGGAGAGGAGCGGAGTGTGAGGAAGGACGCCCTCTTCATCGCGGTCGCAGTCGACGACCAGGCCGCCGCCGACGTCGAGCTCGCAAAGAAGCTCACCGAGGCCTGCCCCGTGGACATCTTCGCCCAAAGCGCCGACGGCTCCCTCGAGATCGTCGAGAGCAACCTCGACGAGTGTGTTCTCTGTCGCCTCTGCCTCGATGCCTCCCCCGCGAACACCGTCAGCGTGATCAAGCTCTACGACGGCGACACGATCCTCACCTGAGAGATCAGCACTCGCTCGTACACGGCCAACACAGCGCCTGACGCCCGCGCTATGGTCCACTCCGGAGCCATGAACGAAAACTTCTCCCTGATCGTGATGTGCGTGTTCCTGCTGGGATCGCTGGCGTTCCTGGCCCAGCAGCTCACCTCCTACCACTAGGCCGGGCAAACCTCGCCTAGATCGCCTCAGCCGCGCGGCAGCGCGAGGCGGTGCGAGCGAGCGATCTGCTCCGCCATCGGCTCTTGCACCCCGGCCGTCGCCGCGATCGCAGGCCAACTGGCTACGGCGTCGGTTACCTCCGTCAAGATCGCCTCGGCGCGACCCTGCTTGAGACCGCCGACGCGGGCGACCGCGCGCAGATCGGCGACGGTGAACCCATCGCGCCGACCGTTGATCGACATCTGATGGCTGTCGAGCCATGGGTTGCACGGCTTCCAGGCCCAGGTGACGTCATAGGCCGGCGCCAGCGTCCACGCGCCGCTGCGATCCATCAAGAAGGCGATGTTCTTGACGTGGTCATTCTGGTTGCGGGCCACGACATTGAAGACCATGCGCCGAAACAGCTGCTCCACGGTCGGGGTGCTCAGTCCGATCCGGCGCGCGAGTAGCAATGCCTGCGCGTAGCTGTAGGTGCCGGGGTCGTTGTAGCTGACGTGCTCGAGCGCACCGATCGTCTGCATGTGTAGCTTGCCGCCGTGATCGGGACGATCAAAGCGCCGCGTCATGAAATGCCTGCGCCCGTTCTCTTCCAACAGCCGACACTCACTCATCTCCACGCCAGCCTCGCGCGCCATGATCGAATAGGCATACTCGATCACGCACCAGCCCTGTGGGTCAGTCAGACCATGATCGCCCGCTTGCGCGACGCCATCGAACTTCAGCAGCCAGTGGCGAAAGCCCTCGCCCGCCGCGACCTGCCCCGAGCGCACCTGGCCGGTTGCCTGGTTGTAGGCGATAATCGCCTTCGGGCTTTTGATTGATGCCGTGCAGCGCTAGTCCTCGCGTTGCCGGCGACAGACCCCTCGTCGCCTGCTGGCGCTACTAGGCCGGGTGGGGGCGCGCCTTGCGCGTGCGCTCGCGCTCCTGCTGACGCTCGACCACGTTGATGATCAGACGCAGGAACTGCTCAGGTCCCGAGGCCTTGGCCTGTCCATAGCTGAAGGCCTCGATCCAGTCCGCAACCTTGGCTTCGCGGGCCATCACGTTGAAGAACTCACGGCGCATGTCAACCCGCACGCGCGCATCGGCGGCGGGGCCCTTGGTGACCTTCACGCCGGGCATCTCCAGACGGAAGTGCTGCACGTCGCCGCGCCCCTTCAGCTCTACACCAACAACAAGCTTGATCGGCTCAAGCGCGGGGACTTCGCCGACGAAGCGGCGTGTCGCAAGCTCGATCAGAGCCTTGGCGTCATCGGCCATGTAGGTCCATCCCTCCCTGAGGCCATCCAAGCGGCCCGTCGCGGTCGTCTCAGATCTTATGACGCTGCAGCAGCTTGCGCCCGATTACCATGCGCTGAATCTCCGAGGTCCCCTCCCCGATCAGCAGTAGCGGCGCGTCGCGATAGAGACGCTCGATCTCGTACTCCTTCGAGTATCCATAGCCGCCGTGTATGCGGAAGCTTTCTTCTACACAGAAACGCCCCGCCTCTGAGGCAAACAGCTTCGCCATGCCAGCCTCAAGGTCCGAGCGCTCGCCCGCGTCCTTCAAGCGCGCCGCGCGCTGCGTCAGGAGCCGGGCCGCGTCAACCTGTGTGGCCATGTCGGCGAGCTTGAACTGGATCGCCTGATGCTCAGCGATCGGCTTGCCGAAGGTCTTGCGCTCCTGGGAGTAGCGCAGCGCCAGCTCGAGCGCCCGCTGAGCGATGCCAACGCCGCGCGCGGCGACGTTCACACGCCCCACCTCGAGTGCGTCCATCATCTGCGAGAAGCCCTTGTTTAGCCCTGCCTCCTCGCCACCGAGGATGTTCTCCGCGGGGCATTTGTAGCCGTCGAAGACCAGCTCTGTCGACTCAACGCCCTTGTAGCCCATCTTGCGCAGCTGCGGCGGCACCGTGAGGCCGGCATAGGCGCCCGTGTTCTCGCTGACACCGCCCTCCTTCTCAGCGATGAAACAGGTCATGCCCTTGTGCGCCTTCTCGGCGTTGGGGTCAGTCTTGACGAGCACGAACACGAGGTCTGAGCGCAGGCCGTTGGTCACCCACATCTTCTGACCGTTGATCTCATAGGCGCCGTCCTCGCTCTTCTTGGCAGAGGTTTTGATCGCCTGCACATCGGAGCCGAGCTCGGGCTCCGACAGCGAGAAGGCCGCGCGGATCTCCCCCGTGGACATGCGCGGCAGGTACTTCTCCTTCTGCTCGTCGCTACCGAACTTCATCAGCAGGTAGGAGCCGATGAAGTGCGTGTTGATCACGCCCGAAATCGAGATCCAGCCCCGCGAGAGCTCTTCGACGATCATCGCGTAGGTCGTCAGGTCAAGACCCATGCCGCCGTACTCCTCGGGAATCGTGACGCCGAATAGACCCAGCTCCTTCATCTGATCCACGATCGGGCCCGGGAAGGAGTCCTCGTGGTCATAGTGCTCGGCGTTGGGCAGGATCTGCTCGTCGACGAACTGGTGCACCATCTCGGTGATCGCGCGCTGCTCGTCGGTCTTCTCGGTGTACGGGGCGGCTACGGCCATCTGATTGAGCTCCAGAGTCGCTTTCAGGTCTTTCCAGGGAGAATACCGTCGTGAACTTCGCCGGCGAGATCCTGGAGAGCCGAGATCCGCAGGGGCTCGCCCTGCTCGAGCTCTCACGTGGGGGCGCAAGACGCGAGTGGAGCTTCGGTGAGGTCTCAGATCGCTCGGCCCGTCTCGCCGGCACGCTTGAAGGGCTCGGGATCGGCCGCGGCAAGGTCGTCATGACCTTGATCGGCAACCGCCCCGAGTGGGTGCTGGCGATGAACGCCTGCTTTCGGATCGGTGCCGTGGTGCTGCCCTGCACCGAGCAGCTGCGCGCCAAAGACCTGCGCCTGCGCATCGAGGTGGCCCGTCCTGCCCTGATCCTCGCCGACGAGCGCAATCGGGGCGAGTTGGAGGAGGCTTCCTGCAGCGTCAAGGTTCTCTATGTCCCCGACGAGTCCCTTTTCGAGCACGCGGCCGCGCCGATCGCCGAGCTCGAGGAGGGTGACCCCTGCCTGATCACCTTCACGAGCGGCACCGCGGGCGAGCCCAAGGCGGTGTTGCACGGCCAGCGCTACCTGCTCGGCCAGCGTCTACAGGCGACGCATTGGCTCGGTGCCCGCCCGGGCGAGCTCGTCTGGTGCACGGCGGCCAGCGGCTGGTCGAAGTCTGCCCGCAATGTTTTCATCGCGCCCTGGCTATCTGGCGCGGCCGCCCTGCTGCACGATGCACGCTTCGACCCGCACGAGCGACTCGAGCTGCTCGAGCGCGAGCAGGTCAATGTCCTGTGCATGGCCCCAACCGAGTACCGCGTGATCGCCAAGCGCGCGAGCCTGCGCCCCCTTAGCGCACTGCGCGCGATGGTCGCCGCCGGCGAGGCGCTCAATCCGGAGGTGTTGCGCGCTTGGAAGGACGCCACGGGGCTTGAGATCCGCGACGGTTACGGCCAGACCGAGACCGGACAGCTGACCGGCGCCCCGCACGACGAAGCGGCCCGTCCCGGCTCGATGGGCCGCCAGCTGCCCGGGGTCGAGCTGTCCTTGCAGGACGGCGAGCTCGTGCTCGATCCGACGAGCGTGCCGACCTTCTTCCTCGGCTATCTCGGCGAGCACGCGCAGCACGAACAGGACGGCAGCTGGCAGATCATCGACCGCCGCCAAGCCGGCCCCTGGCACACGGGCGACCGTGTCGTCGAAGAAGACGGCTGGCTCTACTTCGAGGGGCGGGGCGACGATGTGATCATCTCCGCCGGATACCGCATCGGCCCCTTCGAGGTCGAGTCGGCGCTCGTCGCCCACCCAGCCGTGGCCGAAGCTGCCGCAGTCGCTGCACCCGATGAGGAGCGCGGCTCGGTCGTGCGTGCTGTGGTCGTCCTGCGCGACAGCACAAGGCCACACACCCCGGAGCTCGTGCGCGAGCTGCAGGAGCACGTCAAGCGCGAAACCGCGCCCTACAAGTACCCGCGCATCATCGACTTCGCCGCGGAGCTGCCGAAGACCGCCTCAGGCAAGATCCGCCGCGCCGAGCTGCGCGCAAGCTGAGACGTGCCCCGCCCGGACGGGGGATCCGGGCGGGGCAGCTCTCCGCTCGTGCTCAGGCCGCCTGCGCGGCGGGCTGGGGGGCACCCGCCCGCTCGGTCCGAGCCTCGGGATCTTGTGCCTCCTGCGGCAGCAGCCCTGACGGCGGGCGCAACACGAGCGCTGCTGCGAGGATCCCGAAGGCCACGCACGCCGCCGCCACGAGGTAGGCGAGGTGGTAGCCGCCGGTTAGCGCGCTGCTGAGCTCTTGTCCGCTCGCGCTCAGCGCCTTCGTGTGGTCGGTCGCGATTGTCCCGAGCGTAGCCAGCCCGATCGCGCCGAACAGCTGTACGGAGACGTTCACGATGCCCGAGGCGAGGCCGGCGTCGCGCGCCGGCGCATCGGACATGCCGATCGTGAGCAACGGCAAGAACGACGCTCCCGCTCCCAGCCCGAGCAGCAGGAAGGCGAAGAACAAGCCCGGGAAGTAGCTCGCGTGGACGCCCTGCCCGGCGAGCAGCAGCAGACCGGCGATGATCCCGGCGAGGCCGCTCGCCAGTGTCCGCACCGCGCCGAAACGCTGCACGGCCCGCGCGGAGATGCCCATCGACATCGTCCCGATCGCGATCGTCAGCGGCATGAATGCGAGGCCCGTTTCGATCGCGTTGTAGCCGAGCACGCGCTCGAGATACAGCGAGCCGAGGAAGAAGGCCGAGAACATCCCCGTCACGAGCAGGCCACGAACGAGACTCGAGCCCATCAACATGCGCAACCGCAGGATCCGCAGCGGCATGATCGGATTCTCCAGACGCGCCTCCAGTGCCAGGAAGGCACCCAGCAGCACTAGTGAGGCACCGCCAACGCCGAGCGTGCGCGCCGAGAGCAGCCCGTATTCGGTCGACTTCACGATCGCGAATGCGCCCGCCATCGTCGCGAGCGTGACCAGGATCGAGCCGAGCACGTCGATACCCCCGGCCAGGCCGATGCCCTCGTTCTCCTCGATCAGCGCCGAGCCGAGCACGAACGCGACCACGCCGATCGGCACGTTCACGAAGAAGATCCAGTGCCAGTCGAGCGACTGCGTCAGCGCGCCGCCCGCGAGCAGGCCGATCGAGCCGCCACCGGCGGAGACGAACGCGTACAGACCCATCGCCTTTGCCTGCTCCGCTTTCCCAGGGAACTCGGTCACGATGATCGCGAGGATCACGCTCGAGGCAACCGCACCGCCAATGCCCTGCAGCAAGCGTGCGCCGATCAGCAGCGCCTGACTGTCGGCGATGCCGCACAACACCGAGGCGACCGTGAACATGACCAGGCCGGCCAGGAAGACGCGCTTGCGACCGACAAGATCGCCGACCCTCCCCGCGAGCAGCAGAAAGCCGCCAAACGTGATCAGGTAGCCGTCGATCACCCACGTGAGGTTCGACTGGGTGAAGTGCAGGTCGTGCTGGATCGAGGGCAGCGCGACGTTGACGATCGTTGCATCGAGCACCATCATCAACTGCCCGAGGCACAGCACCGCAAGCGCGAGCCAGCGGCGGCGCTCGCTATTCGACGGTGGCACGGGCGCAGCTGTGACGCGCTCCCCAGCGGCCGAGCTACGCCCAGCGTGTGCGTCGCGCATCGCGCGCATCGCACGAACGACGCCCTTCTCGCGTGTCCGCGCCTCGCCCCCAACCTTGTGCGGGGAGGTACGAGCGCGCTCTGCGAGTGCCAACTCGGCAGCGTAGGCCTGCTCTGCCAGATGTGCCCGCTTCGGGGCAAGCCGTGTGCGTGGCCTTGGGATTGTGATCGTGGTGCTCATAAGACTCCTTCAGGTTGCGTAGGAGCACCATATCAAGGATGATCCTTGAATCAGGGATCATCGCTGAAAAATTTATGATCGTTGCTATCCTGATAACAAATGAGGCGCTGATGACAGGTGATACAATGACCGGTATATTGGACGATATGGGACAGGAGAGCGGTTGTACACCGGGCTCTATGGTGCTGATGTCGCGTCTGGCCAAGCAGTTCTACAGGCGCAGCGACGAGCAGCTGCTCGGCATGCACCTACGGCATCTGGTTGCGCTCGCCTACGTGCGCGACCACGACGGATGTCCACAGCAGGACCTCGCTGACGCCTTCTGCATGGACGCCAACAACGTCGTGCTGCTGCTCAATGAGCTGGAGGAGCTGGGCTATGCAACGCGACTGCGTGACCCTGGCGACCGCCGTCGTCACGTCGTACAGCTGACGAGCGCCGGACGCACCGCGCTCGCACGAAGCGAGCGGGCCCAGAGCGCGATCGAGGACGAAGTCCTGCAGGCACTCGACCCTGATGAGCGCAGGACGCTGCGCCAGCTGCTCGCGCATGCATTGCGCAGTGTTGAGCCCCTCGAGGATGACGCTCCCTACAGCGCGACGATCGCGTCGATCTCCACGTAGGCCCCCTTTGGCAGTTGGGCCACCCCGACGGTGACCCGCGCCGGCGGCTCCTGCACAAAGAACGAGGCATAAACATCGTTGACCGCGGCGAACTCGCCCAGATCGGTCATATAGATCGTCAGCCGCAAGGCACGCGCGAGTGAAGTTCCGGCCTCCGCGCAGACCGCTGCCAGGTTCTCCAGACAGCGTTTGGCCTGCGTAGCTGCGTCGACGCCAACGATCTCGCCGCTTTGCGGATCGAGCGGGATCTGCCCTGAGCAGAACATCAGCTCGCCGAAGCGCACCGCATGGCTGTAGGGCCCGATCGCCGGGGGTGCACCCGCAGCCTCGATGATCTCGCGCTCAGCCATCGGTTGGACCCTAGCGCGCCGAGCCGCAACGCCGTAAGAGCAGGCTCTCCCGTTTCAAATCGAGTAAATTCCGACTGTGCGATCTCTGCGACCTGGAGTCGCCGTCGTCCTGACGGCGTGCGTCGCGAGCTTCGCGCCCAGCGCCTCCGCCCAGGCACAGCTCGCATTTTCCACCTGCGAACAGAGCAGCGAGTTCGCCTGCGCCCACCTCACAGTCCCGCTGGATCGCTCGGGATCGCTGCCGGGCACGCTCACGCTTGCGATCCGGCGTCATCGCGCGCCCGCGGGAGAAGGCGCCAGCGCGATCGTGGCGCTCGCCGGTGGTCCCGGCCAGCCGGCACTTCCGTTCACCGAAGCCTTCAGAGAAGTGCTCGGGCCGCTCGCTGGCACCCGCGACCTGATCGTCTTTGACCAGCGCGGCATCGGCTACTCCGACCCCCTCTCCTGCCACGCCGCCGAACGCCCTGACCTCTTCAGCTCCATCGGGCAGTACGTCGAAGCTTGCGCCGCGCAAATCGGACCACAGCGCTCGCTGTTTTCCAGCGCGGACACGGTCGCCGATATCGAGGCGATCAGACAGGCCGGCGGCTACGAAAAGCTCGTCCTCTACGGAACCAGCTACGGCACCAAGGTTGCCGAGCTCTATGCACAGCGCTACCCCAGCCATGTCGAAGGACTCGTGCTCGACTCGGTTGTCACGCCCAATGGACCCGATCCTCTGCAGCGGCCCACCTTCGCCGCGATTCCACGCATCCTGCGCCAGCTCTGTAGCGCCCGCGCGTGTGCGCACATCACGACAAACCCGATCGTCGACATGACCGCGCTCGTCGCCCGCGCTCATCGCGCCCCAATTCGCGGTCGCGCAGTCGGACCAAGAGGACACACGAGAAAGGTCTCCGTGTCCTCTGAAGATCTCCTCGACGCCCTGATCGCGGGGGACTTCTCACCGCTGTTGCGCGCCGAACTCCTGACCGCAACGAGCGCAGCTGTTCGTGGCGACAGCGCGCCGCTGGCACGTGTGTTCGCAGGCGGCGCCGCGATCGAAGCCGGCGGCGAACCCCAAGACTTTGATGCTCCGCTGTTCCTAACGACAACTTGCGAAGACGAGCTGTTCCCCTGGAACCGCACGGGTAACCCACGCACGCGGCTCGCCCAGGCGACGGCGGCAGCAAACGCGCTGCCGAGCGCCACGTTTGCACCCTTCACCGCCGCAGACGCCTTGGAAGCGGGGGAGATCGACGCGTGCGCGCACTGGCCCTACGCATCGCCGCCCCCACCGCCCAGCAACGCCCCGCTACCAGCTGTCCCCACCCTGATCTTGAGCGGCACCGAAGATCTACGCACCCCTACTGCCAACGCCCGCGAAGTCGCCACCCAGATTCCCGGCGCCCACCTTCTCGTCGTGCCCCACACGGGGCATTCGGTGCTGACCGACGAGCCGACACCCTGCGGTCGCGAAGCGCTGAAGGCAGTGTTCGCCGGGCGCCCCGTGCTGCCTTGTCACCGGGCGCCCACCCCGGCGCTGCTGCGGCCACCGCCGCTGCCACCGCAACGCCTCACAGCCGTGTCAGCCGAGCACGGCTACTCCGGCCCGCCAGGCCGAGCGCTACACGCCGTCGCCTTGACCCTCAGCGATCTCTACCGCCACCTCCTGCTCCAGCTACTCCAGGAAGCATCCGAAAGCCTGACCTCGCTGCCGACCCTACGTGTTGGCGGTCTGCGCGCCGGCTGGGCTCAGTTCGCGGGCACCACGATCAGCCTGCACGGCTACACCTATATCCCCGGCGTCGCACTCACGGGCACCCTCAAGCACGGGGCTGTCGACCTTCGCGTCGCGGGCGCGGCGACGCTCAGCGGCACCCTGCGCAGTGGGAGCCACGGCGAACTGGTGGGCACGCTGGGAGGCCGTCATGTGGTGTTGCCGGCGGATTCCCGTGCCACGACAGCTATTGTCGGTTTCAATGCCCCGGTGCGCGCCCTCTCAGGTCCTGGCGGTGCTCGGATTCGTGCTCGCACTGGCGCTCTGGCCAGCGCACTCGCAGGCCGCGGGTCTTGAATTCGTCCCCTGCGCCAGCAGCACGACTTTTTCGTGTACCTCGCTGCCGGTTCCGCTGGACCGAACTGGTGGTGTTTCCGGCACGATCTCACTGAGCGTCGAGCGACGCCTCGCGGGAGCCACGCCAAGTCACGATGCCGTCGTCGCGCTTGCGGGCGGCCCCGGCCAAGCGGTGCTACCGCTTGGCAACTTCATCGCCCAGACAGTCGCGCCGGCGCTCAGCACACGCGACTTGCTGCTGTTCGACCAGCGCGGCACCGGCGCCTCCGATCCACTGAGCTGCAACGCGCTCTCGAGCAACGCGACCAGTGCATCCTCGACTGAACCGGGAGAACTCGTGAGCCGCTGTGCGCTCGAACTCGGTCCGGCGCGCGGCGACTTCACGACCCAGGAATCCGTCGCCGACATTGAGGCAATCCGCCAAGCAGGCGGCTACGAAAAGCTCGTGTTGTTCGGGACCTCTTACGGCACCAAGGTCGCGCTCGAGTACGCCGAACGCTACCCCCAACACACCGAGGCACTCCTGCTCGACTCGACCGAGACGCCCGAAGGTCCAGAAGCCTTCCGCGTGAGCACCTTCAAAGCGATGACCCCTGCGCTACAGGAACTCTGCTCCCACCATGCCTGCGACGGCGTGAGCACCAACCCGGCCGGCGACATCGCCCGACTTGTCACAGGCCTCGCCCAAAAACCTCTCAGCGGCCATGCCTATGACGGGAACGGTCGCGCGGTCAAGGTGACCGTGACGCGCGGCGACCTCTATGGACTGTTGCTCGCCGGCGACCTCGACCCGGCGCTGCGCGCTGAGGTACCGGCCGCGGTCCATGCGGCGCTCGCTCACGACGCGGGCCCCCTGCTGCACCTGGAGGCGCTCGGCGGCGTGCGCTCCGGCAAGGAAGAAAGCGGCGATGTTGACCTGACGCTGTTCGTTGCCACCTCCTGTGAGGAGACGCCCTTCCCTTGGGGCCGCACTGCGCCGGCAGCGACCCGTGCAGTCGAAGCCGAAGCCGCTCTCAACGCGCTGCCAAGCTCTGACTTCTATCCATTTGACCCCGAAGCCGGCCTGCTCGATCAGACGATTCCGCTGTGCCTTTCATGGCCCGACGCCGCACCCGCGCCGGCGCCACCGACCACCTTGCCAAACGTGCCAACGCTGATCCTCTCCGGCGGTCAGGATCTGCGCACGCCGACATCCAACGCCCGCAGCGTGGCCGCGAGGATCCCTGATGCCCAGGTTCTGACGGTCCCCTACACCGGGCACTCGGTGCTCGGCAGCGATGTCTCGAGCTGCACCAAATCGGCACTCGCGGCCTTCTTTGCGGGTGTTCCCGTGAGCCCCTGTCGAGCAAGCTCCAACCGTTTTCCTCCGGCGCCCTCGGCGCCAGCGTCAACGAGCGGGCTGCCGAGCAGCGCCGGCCTGCCTGGCGCGCCGGGGCGCACGCTGACGGCGAGCATCAAGACCGTCCGCGACCTCGAGCGCACGATCCTCGTGCTTGGCATCAGCTTCGGCGAGCTCCCCGTCGGCGCCCACTTCGGGGGTCTGCGGGGCGGTGATGCCAAGGTCACCAAGACCAACGTGGTGCTCGATCACTACTCCTATATCGCCGGTGTTCGGCTGAGCGGCGCAATCCCTCTCAGCCTGCTGCTCAAATCCAAGGGACCCTCGGGGAACCTGACCGTCTCTGGTTCGAGCGCGACATCCGGGCACGTGCGCCTGAGCACCGGGCACCGGGTCAGCGGCGTACTCGGCGGGCGCTCCTTTGCAGCACGCATCAGCGCACGCACGGCAAGCGCAGCGGCTCAGGGCGCGAGCCTCGCAGGCGAATGGCCGCTGCCGGCGACCCTGCCACCGCTGCCCGCGCTCGCTCGCCTGCCTTGACGAACGCGCTCGCCTCCGAGACCTCTCCCTACCTGCGCCAGCACGCAGAGAACCCCGTCGATTGGCTGCCCTGGGGTCCCGAGGCCTTCGCGCGTGCCGAGGCCGAGAGCAAGCCGGTGCTCGTGTCGATCGGCTACTCCTCCTGTCACTGGTGCCATGTGATGGAGCGCGAGTCCTTCGAGGACGAGGCCACGGCGAAGCTGATGAACGAAAGTTTCATCTGTGTGAAGGTCGACCGCGAGGAGCGCCCCGACATCGACGCGCTCTACATGGAGGCCGTGCAGGGCATGACCGGACGCGGCGGCTGGCCGCTGAACGTGTTCCTCACACCCGAGCAGTTGCCCTTCTATGGCGGCACCTACTTCCCCCCCGATCCGCGCCACGGCATGCCCGCCTGGACACAGGTTCTGCAAGCGATTGCGGAGTCCTGGGACGCCAACGGCGCGGAGATCCGCGCCGGCGGCGAGCAGCTACGCGAGCAGCTCTCCGGTGGCGCGCGCCTGACCCCCTCGAGTGAGCCGCTACAGCCAGAGGCGCTCGCGACGGCCGTGAGCAGGCTGCGCGAGAGCTTTGACGCACGATACGGCGGTTTCGGTGGCGCGCCGAAGTTTCCCCAGGCCTCGACGATCGAGTTCCTGCTGCTGAGCGGCGAGCAGGAGATGGCACTCGCGACGCTGCGCGCGATGGCCAGCGGCGGTATCCATGACGTGCTCGGTGGCGGCTTTGCGCGCTACAGCGTCGATGCCACCTGGACTGTGCCGCACTTCGAGAAGATGCTCTACGACAACGCGCTGCTGGCCCGCGCCTACCTGCACGGCTGGCAGGCCTACGCGGACCCACTCCTGAAGGCGGTCTGCATCGACACGCTCGAGTGGGCGCTGCGTGAGATGCGCGGCGGAGAGGGCGCCTTCTTCAGCGCGCTGGACGCCGACTCCGAGGGCGTGGAGGGACGCTTCTACGTATGGCGTGCGGCGGAACTGAAAGCGCTGCTCGGCGATGATGCCGACAGCGCGATCGCCTGGCTCGGCGTCAGCGAGCAAGGCAACTTCGCCGACCCGGCTCATCCCGAGCCTGGACTCAACGTGCTCCAGGATCGTGGCCCCCAACCGTCGCCCGAGCAGCGCGAGCGGATCCGCGCCGCGCTGCTGAGTGCCCGCGAAGAGCGAGTGCGCCCCGCGCTCGATGACAAGCGCCTAACGAGCTGGAATGCGCTGATGATCAGTGCGCTCGCCGAGGCAGGTGCAGCACTACAGGAGCCGCGCTATCTCGAGGCGGCCGTCGACTGCGCCGAGTTCCTGCTCGCCCAGATGCGCGACGAGCAGGGCCGGCTGCTGCGCAGCTACAACCAGGGCCAGGCCAAGATCGGCGCCTACCTCGAGGACCACGCCTTCCTGCTCGAGGCGCTGATCGTGCTCTTCGAGGTGAGTTGCGAGGAGCGCTGGTATGAGCAGGCGATGGAGCTTGCCGAGCAGATCATCGCCCGCTTTGCCGACCCCGAGCGTGGCGGCTTCTTCTCGACGGCCACTGACGGCGAGACGCTGATCGCGCGGCGCAAGGATCTCGAGGACTCGCCGATCCCCGCCGGCGGCTCAAGCGCTGCGCTCGGGCTGTTGCGGCTCTCCCAGCTCAGCGGAAATGAGGAGCAGGAGCGTCATGCAGTCTCGGTTCTGCTGCTGCTGCATGAGATCGCCCCGCGTCACCCAAGCTCCTTCGGACACCTTCTGCAGGCCCTGTACTGGTACTTCGCTCCGGCGCGGCCGATCGCCTGCGCCGTACCCGGCCCCGCCCCGACCGCCTCTTCGGGCTAAAGAATCGACAGGTAGCGGTCGAGCTCCCACTGGGTCACGTTGACGCGGTAGTCGTCCCACTCCTGACGCTTGATCTCGACGTAGCGGTTGAACATGTGCTCGCCAAGCGTGCGCAGCACGAGCTCTGACTCGGCCGTGATCTCGATCGCCTCGCCGAGGCTCTCCGGCAGCTGCTCGACGCCGAGTCGCCGGCGTTCCTCGCCGGACAGGTGGTAGAGGTTCTTCTCCATCGGCTCGGGCAGCTCATAGCCCTTCTCGATCCCCTCTAGACCCGCCTGCAGCAGCGCCGCGAAGGTCAGGTAGGGGTTGCAGGCTGGATCGGGACAGCGCAGCTCCATGCGCGTCGCCTGCTCGCGGCCGGGGTGATACATCGGCACGCGCACGAGCGCCGAGCGGTTGCGCCGCGACCAGGCCACATAGGTCGGCGCCTCAAAGCCCGGGACCAGGCGCTTGTAGGAGTTCACCCACTGCGCGAAGATCGAGCAGATCTCGCGCGCGTGCTTAAGCTGGCCGGCAATGAAGGCCTTGCCGACATCGGAGAGGAAGTACTGATCGTCGGGGTCGTAGAAGGTGTTCTTGCCGCCGCTGAACAGCGACTGGTGGGTGTGCATCCCCGAGCCGTTCTCCCCAAACAGCGGCTTGGGCATGAAGGTCGCGTGCCAGCCGTACTTCATCGCGATCTCCTTGACCGTGATGCGGTAGGTCATGCAGTCGTCAGCCATCTTCAGCGCGTCCGCGTAGCGCATGTCGATCTCGTGCTGTGAGGGCCCGACCTCGTGGTGGGTGTACTCCACGTGGATGCCCAGCTGCTCGAGCGCGAGCACCGTCTCGCGGCGCACGTCGGAGCCCGCGTCGAGCGTCGTCAGATCGAAGTAGCCGCCCTGGTCGAGCACCTCTGTCGATTTGGAGTCTTTGAAAAGGAAGTACTCGAGCTCCGGTCCGACGTTGAAGGTGTCAAAGCCCATCGCCTGCGCACGCTCGAGGGCCCGCCGCAGCACGTGGCGGGGGTCGCCCTCATAGGGCGTTTTCTCGGGCGTGATCACATCGCAGAACATGCGCCCAACCCCCTGCTCTTCCGGGCGCCAGGGCAGCACTGCGAAGGTGCTCGGGTCGGGCATCGCGATCATGTCGGACTCCTCGATCGCGTTGAAGCCGGTGATCGAGGAGCCGTCGAAGCCCATCCCGGCCTCAAAGGCATCATCGAGCTCAGCGGCGTTGATCGAGAAGGACTTCAGCTGGCCGAGGATGTCCGTGAACCAGAAGCGGATGAAGCGAATCTCGCGCTCGGCCACGAGCGCCTTCACATCCTCCGCGGTCTTCGGCTGCTGCTCAGGCATCGAGCGGACCCTAGCCGATGGCCCCCGCGGGGCCTATCGACGGATGGCCAAAGCGCCTCAGTGGCCTGCTACTGCCGCCACGAAACTCGCGACCTCTTCGGCTTCCTTGCCCTGATAAAGCAGGGCCGGCATCTGGCCGAGGCCACGCGCGCGACCTTCGGTGATCGCGCCAAGCACGAGCGCCTTGCGTCCCGCCGGTGTGGCGATATCCACGCCTACGCGCACGTCGAGATCGGGCCCAACGCGGCCGACGGATTTGGTCGCATTCAGTGTGTGGCAGACCGCGCAAGCACGAGCGAACAGTTCGCGCCCCTTCTGCTGTTCGGCCGTGAGCCTGATTCCACCGGTGGCAACGCTCGCCTTGTGCTCGCCGTTGAAAGCCAGCACGAGCGCGGGAACCGCCAGACCGAAGGCGAACAGCACGATCACACCGAGCGTGACCAGGCGCTGCCCCGGCTTGGCTTCGGTATGCAGCGTGCGCCGCGCGCCACCGGGGCCGCCGCGCATCGCCACGAAGAAGACGCCGAGGCCGACAAGGACCCAGACGATGACAAACGCGATGAGCATCGCGCGGGAAGATATCGCGTGCGGGCACAGAACGGCCCTGGGGCGTGGTTGAGACGGCGGATGAGAGCATTCACAGCTTTAGGCGGCGCGAAGCTACGGCGCTACCCTGGAAGGTGTCCGGCAACCGCAAGGAAGTGCTCTTAGAGCCGTGAACATCCTCCGCCGCCTCCCCATCTATCGCCTACTGCTCCTGATCGGACTCGTTGTCGTTGCGGGCATTTCCGCGACCGCAATCGCCCTGGCGCTCGGCTCCGGTTCCAAGCCGCCTGCGCGGCCCCTGGCGCAGGCGGTCCACGACGCGCTCACGGCTCCCGCCGTCGAAGGCGTGAGCGCCAACATCAAGCTGACTAACAACCTGATCGAAGGCGCGAGTCTCGCAAGCGGCTCAAGCCAGGGCAGCGAAGTGGCCTCGAGCCCGCTGCTCGCCGGCGGCGCAGGCAGGCTCTGGATTGCAAAGGATGGCCGCGCGCGGCTTGAGCTGCAGGCCGAAAAAGGCGACACCCAGGTGATCTACGACGGCAGCACGCTGACCGTCTACGACGCTGCCTCGAACACGCTCTACCGCTACAAGCCGCCGGCTTCCAAGACGCCTTCCACCCCTTCAACGCCGGCGAGCCATGAAACGCCGAGCATGGCCAAGATCGAAGAAGCGATCGATCACATCAACAAGCACGCAACGCTTTCTGGAGCGACCCCAGACAACATCGCCGGGGCTCCCGCCTACACGGTGCGCGTCTTGCCGAAGCAGAGCGGCAGCCTGCTCGGCGGTGCGGAGCTCTCCTTCGACGCCGCCAACGGCGCGCCGTTGCGCGCCGCGATCTACTCCCCCACGAGCAACTCACCCGTGCTCGAACTGGCTGCCACCGAAGTCTCCTTCGGGCCGGTCTCCGACTCGGTCTTCTCCTTCACGCCACCTGCAAATGCCAAGGTCGAAGAAATCGCTGCCGCCTCTGACAGCGAAACGCAGGGCACCCACACGAGCACCTCGCACGACAAGCCCAAAGTCACCGTGCACGGCAACGGCCCTGCGGCGATCGCGGTGCTCGAAAGCAAGCTTCCGCCCGGCGAGCACGGCTCGAGCTCCGCGCTCGAATCGCTCCCGAAGGTCACGATCAACGCCACCAGCGCGAGCGAGCTACGCACTGCGCTCGGCACGCTGCTCACCTTCGAGCGCTCCGGCGTGCGCTACGTGCTCGCGGGCTCGGACACTCCCGCCGCGCTCGAGGCTCTTGCCCGAGGCCTCTAGCGTGGACGAGCAGGCACCGCCCGTCAAGGCGCGGGGGCTCGTCAAGCGCTACAAGGAAGTCCTCGCGGTCGACCACATCGACCTCAACGTCCGCGCCGGTGATGTCTATGGCTTCCTCGGCCCCAACGGCGCCGGCAAGACGACCACCCTGCGCATGGCGCTGGGACTGATCACACCCACCGAGGGCACCATCGAGCTGTTCGGGCGCGATCCGCTGCGCGAGGGAGCACGCGCTCTCGATGGCGTCGCGGGCTTCGTAGAGGCGCCCCGTTTCTACCCGCAGATGAGCGCGCGCAAGAACCTCGAACTGCTGGCCGCCCTCGACGGCGACGGCGCCCGCTCGCGCATCCCCGAGGTCCTCGATGTCGTCGAGCTGACTCTGCGCGCCAAGCACCGCGTCGGCGGCTACTCGCACGGCATGCGCCAGCGCCTGGGCATCGCCGCCGCGCTACTGCGCCGCCCCCGTCTGCTGATCCTCGACGAGCCCGCCACGGGCCTCGACCCGGCCGGCATGCGCGACATGCGCCTGCTTATCCGACGCCTTGCCGATGAAGACATCACGGTGCTGCTCTCAAGCCACCAACTGCCCGAGGTGCAGGAGCTCTGTGACCGCGTCGCGATCGTGGACTCCGGTCGCGTCGTCTATGAGGGCGCCCTCGCGGACCTGCGTCGCCAGGGCGGCGCCGGCTACCGCCTACGCACAACCGACGACGCACGGGCGCTTGAGATCCTGCGCACGCGACCGCGCATCTCCCACGCCCAGACAGGCGAGCACGGTCTCGACTTCCAAGCCGACGAGAGCGACGTCGGCGCGCTCTCGCTCGCGCTCGCCCAGGCAGGCATCGGAATCCTCGCGCTCTCGCCCGAGCTGGCCACGCTCGAGGACCTCTTCTTCCGTCTGACCGAGACTCACGAGAACGCAACGCCCGTGCTCGCGTCCCACGACGGCGCCGGCGCCACCGAGCAGCTGGTGCAGAGCCGATGAGCAGCGTCGCCGCCGCCGCTCCCCCGTTGGCTAGCGCCCCGCCCCACGCCCGACGGCGACCATCGACGCTGACCGTCTATCGCTGGGAGCTGCGCAAGCTCGTCTCCCAGAAGCGCACCTACATGGGCCTCGGGCTCGTGATCGCCCTGCCCCTGTTCTTCGTGATCTTCCAGAACGTCCACCAGCGCCACGATCGCGGCGCTGAGAGCATCTTCGCCGCACAGATCACACAATCCGGCCTCGCCACGCCCGTGCTGATGCTGCTCTTCCTGTCCGTCTTCATGCTGCCCCTCGCGGCCGCCCTCGTCGCCGGTGACGTGGTTGCCAACGAGGACGGCAATGGCACCCTCAAGACGATTCTCACCCGCTCTGTCAACCGCGGTCAGGTCTTCGCCGCGAAGACGCTGGCGGCGATGAGCTACGCCGCGCTCGCCGTGTTCCTCTCGGCCGCGGTCTCCACGCTTGCCGGCGTCATCTCCTGGGGCTTTCACTCCGTGAAGACCTTCTCCGGAACGATCGTGACGGCACCAGAAGCGCTGCTGCTCGTGTTCGCCTCAAACGCCGTCTATCTGATCCCGCTGTTCGGCGTGGTCAGCATCGGGGTGCTGCTCTCGACCGTCACCCGTAATAGCGCCGCAGCCGTTGTCGGCACGATCGGCGTGGTGATCCTGCTCGTAATCCTCGCGCAGATCCCCGGCCTCGAAGGCATCAAGCCCTACCTCCTCGACGAACAGTTCGAGAACTGGCACGGCCTGCTGCGCACGCCGACCGACTGGGCCCCGATCATCCACTCCGCCTGGGTCTGCGCCCTCTACGCGGTCCCAGCCCTGTTTGCCGGCTACCTCGTGTTCCTGCGCCGCGACGTCGCCGGTGGCTAGGTGACCTCGGCCGGCAGGTCGACGACCGAAAGCTCGACATCACCCATCAGCCGCCGTGCCTCGCGCGGATCGATCAGGCCGGCGCCAAGGCGCGCGGTTGACTCTGCCCCGCAGGCCACGCCGAAGCGCAGGCACTGGTCGGGCGCGCGGCCTTCGTAGCGGGCGGCGAGATATCCGGCCAGAAAGGCGTCTCCCGAGCCGCGCTTGGCGATCGGCTCGCGCTGCTCGACGCGAGCGCGCTTGAGAAAGAGGCTGACCGTCCACGAGTACCTGAGCAGCGCATCCGTCGGGCAGCGTGATGATCGCCTCACGGGGACCCAGCGAGACGATCTCCCCCACTGCGAGCAGGCGCTCCTCCTCGCTCGCGAACTCGTGGCCGACGAGCTCCTCGGCCTCGAGCACGTTGGGCGAGACGACATCCGGTTCGGCGCGCACCGCTTGGCGTAGCGGCTCACCGTCGGTGTCGATCACCGTGATCACGTCCAGGCGCTCCAGATCCCTCACCAGCGAGGCATAGAGATCCGGTTCCACGCCCCGTGGCAGCGAGCCCGCGAACACGACAATCGCGGCTCCGCGCGCAAGATATAGAAGCTTGTCGCGAAATAGCTCAACCTCGCGTGCCGAGACCGCCGGACCGCGTTCGTTGATCTCGGTCTGATCGCCCGTCGTCGGGTCGAGCACCGAGGTGTTCGTGCGCGACTCCTCGCGGATGCGCACAAAATCGTTGAGGATCGACTCCTCCGTGAGCTGCTCGACGATGTGCGTGCCCGTCGCCCCGCCCGCGAAGCCTGTCGCGATCACCGGTTGACCGAGCGCCTTCAGCGTACGTGCGATGTTAACGCCCTTGCCGCCCGCCATCGTGCGCTGATCGACCGTGCGGTGGCGCCGCCCCAGCCTGAAGTTGGGGACTGCCAGCGACTTGTCGATCGCGGCGTTGAGGGTGACCGTGATGATCATCTTGGTGCTCTACCCACCTTCCGGCCCGCCTGAACGGCTAACGATGCGCTGGCCTGCACGACACACAGGCTAGCGGAACGAAAATGCTCCTTACACGGGTCGCTGAACTCGCTGGGAGAGCTGCCAGCCTGCCATGCGCAGCCGCTCAGCCTCCGCGCGCGCCGCGTTCGCATGCCCCGCCTCGCTCCCCCGGTGGGCCTCAGCGATGCTGCGCGAGGCCGTCACAAGCCCGCCTGCCGGCCCCGGTGTGAATGCCGGTGCGAGGTCCTCAACCCGCCCTCCCTGGGCGCCGATGCCGGGGAGCAGGAAAGTCGCACTGCCCATCAGCTCGCGCGCCCGCACGAGGTGCTCCGCCCGGGTCGCGCCGACCACGGCGCCCACGTCTGCGAGTCCGCAGCTGCCCAACCCCTCGCGACCAAGTTCATCGACGAGCACAGCAATGCGCTCCCAGACCCTTGTCGGGGAAGCAGACAACTCCAAATCCTCAAAATCTGCCGCTCCAGGGTTGGAGGTCCGCACCAACACCAGCACCCCGCCACCGATCGCGCGTGCCGCGCTCACAAACGGCTCCACCGCATCCGCTCCCATCAGCGGGTTCACCGTGACGAGGTCCGCGCCGAGCCCCTCAAGATGCCCGAAGGGAGTATCCAGGCCGCCGAGCAGCGCGCTCGCGTAGGCGCTCGCGCTGACGTCGATATCGCCGCGCTTGGCGTCCGCGATCACCAGCAGGCCACGCTCGCGGGCGTGCTCGGCAACCTCTGTCAGGACTGCCCAGCCACCCGCCCCGAGCACCTCGAAACGAGCGAGCTGCAGCTTGACCGCGACGCACGCCTCTGCCGTAGCGTCGATCAGCGCGCGACAATGCGCTCGCACAGCCGCAGCGGCCAACTCGGCCGACGTGCGCCCCGACGCTTCAGACTCGGCCATCTGTCGGCCACAGCGACCCCAGATCGGGATCGATCCCGAGCACGAGCTGGGACTCGCGCTCGGCCACACTTGCGGCGAGCCTGTCGCCGAATGCTTGTTTCGGCGTCAGCGACCCTTCACCGCACTCTTGAGCCCGCTGCCCGCCGTGAAGCGGGGCACTCGCGATGCCGCGATCTGGATGCGCTCACCCGTGCGCGGGTTGACGCCCGCACGCGCCCCACGCTCGCTGACGTGGAACTTGCCGAACCCCGACACCGTCACCTCGCTGCCCCGGCGCAGCGCATCTTCGACCGTGGCCAGCACCGCATCGACCGCCCGCGAAGCATCCGTCTTGGTCAGCTCAGCGCGATCTGCGACCTGTTCGACCAGCTCGGCCTTCGTCACTTCCGCCCTCCTCGTTCGTGAAACCGTTGCCGCGAAGCTAACACCGCGTGCGGACAGGCGCATCGGTAACAATGCGGCGATGGCGGTCAACCGCATCGCATGGATCGTGACCGTGCTCGTTGCGCTCGTGACAGCGCTGCTGCTGCTGCTCTCCGGCTACACCGGCTACGCCGGTCTCGGCGTAGCCGTCGCGCTCTCAGCCGCTATCAACCTGCTCTAGCGGCGATTCTTGCTCGAGCCACGCGCGCAGCGCCCGCGCCGCGCGCCCGCGGTGGCTGATTGCATCCTTCTCCTGCGCGCTTAGCTCAGCCATCGTCAGCTGATCGCGCCCCTCATCGGGCAGGAAGGCCGGGTCATAGCCGAAGCCGCCCTCGCCACGCGCCTGCGCAGCCATGCGCCCCGCGCAGCGTCCCTCGAACACCCGCTCCGAACCCGCTTTGGGATCGACGAGCGCGATCGCACAGATGTATTCCAGCACGCTTCCCGCCGGCGCCTCGCGCATCAGCTTCGCGAGGTTCTCCTGATCAGTTGCGCCTTCGCCCGCGTAGCGCGCCGAGCGCACCCCCGGCGCTCCTGCCAAGGCCGCCGCCGCGATTCCTGAGTCATCGGCGATGCTCAGCCGCCCCGTCGCCTGCGCCGCCGCCCGTGCCTTGCCGAGCGCGTTCTCCGCAAAGGTCTCGCCATCCTCGGGTGGCATCTCGACCTCCTCAGGCAGTGAATCTATCTGCCAGCCCGCGCCCTCCGCACCGCCGAGCAGGCGCTCGAGCTCACGACGCTTGTGCTCGTTGTGGGTCGCGAGCAGCAGCTTCACGCGCCCGCGATCGCCTGCTCCTGCAGGACCTGCAGCTGCTCGATCCCCGTCGCGGCGAGCGCGAGCAGCTCATCTAGATGTGCGCGCGAGAGCGGCGTGCGCTCGGCTGTGGCCTGTACCTCCACGAGCCCACCGTCGCCTGTCATCACGACGTTCGCGTCGACCTCCGCTGTGGAGTCCTCGGGGTAGTCGAGGTCGAGCAGCGGCGTGCCCGCAATCATCCCGCAAGACACCGCCGCCACCGACCCGGTCAGCGGTGAGCGCTCGATGCGCCCTTTCGACTGCAGCTCCGCGCAGGCCAGCGAGAGCGCCACAAATGCACCTGTGATCGAGGCACAGCGCGTCCCGCCGTCGGCCTGCAGCACGTCGCAGTCGAGATAGATTGTGCGCTCACCCAGCGCATCGAAATTGACCACGCCGCGCAGCGAGCGACCGATCAGGCGCTGGATCTCAACCGTGCGCCCGTCCTGGCGCCCGCGGGTCGCGTCGCGCTGCTTGCGCTCGCCCGTTGAGGCCGGCAGCATTCCGTACTCGGCCGTCACCCAGCCGCGCCCGCGACCGGCCATCCAGCGTGGCACGCTCTCCTGGGCGGAGGCCGTGCAGATCACGCGCGTCTCGCCGATCGAGATCAGCGCCGAGCCCGTGGCTGTGCGCATGAAGCCCGGCTCGATCGTGCTCGGGCGCAGCTCGTTGGCGGCGCGCCCGTAGCTGCGTGAAGGATCGGCTGGCATCCGCCGCATCATTCCAGAGCGATACGGTCGGGGCATCGTGCGTGCGCTCGTGCTCTCCAACATGCTCCCCGACGCGGCCCATCCCGAGCGCGGGCGCTTCGTCCGTGACCAGGTCGCCGCGCTGCGCACGCTCGAGGATCTCGAGCTCGAGCTCTACGAGTTCGCTCCCAGCGCAGCCGCGCTCACACGGGCAACACGCGACTTGCGCAGCCGCTACGGCCCTCCCTCGACATTCTCCCGGCGCCCCACCAGCCGCCCCTTCGACGTCGTGCACGCGCATTTCGGCCTCACCGCCTGGCCCGCTTTGGCCGTCCCCGCCCAGGTGCGGGCCCTGACCGTTCACGGCACCGACCTGCGCCACCCACGCACCCGCATCTTGACCGCCGCAGTAATCAGCAGGATCGATCTGCTCGCGGCCGTCTCAGCGGCGCTCGTGCAGGAGATCCCGGGCGCCCGTGCGCGTCGGCGAGCGCTCGTGCTGCCCTGCGGCGTCGACACCGAGCGCTTTCGTCCGCTCGAGCGGGGGCAGGCACGCGCCGAGCTGGGACTGGACCCAGAGCGCGCGCTGCTGCTCTTCCCCGCAGATCCCACACGTGTCGAGAAGCGCCACGACCGCGCGCTCGAGCTGGCGCGCGCTGTCGGTGTCGAGCTCGTGACGCTCGGGGGGATCGATCCTGACCAGGTACCGCTCTGGGTCAACGCCGCCAACGCCGTGCTTGTTCCCTCTGAGCGGGAGGGCTTTGGCCTGGCCGTGCTCGAGGCACTCGCCTGCAACGTCGCCGTGCTCGCCACGCCCGTTGGCGTCCATGTGCAGGCTCTTGCTGGCGTGTCTGGCACGCTCTGCGCCCCCTATGAGCTAGAGAGCTGGCGTGCTGCACTTGCGCAACACCTAGCGGCGGATGACCCGCGCATACCCGGACGTGAGACCGCCGAGCGCTTCTCCGCGCGGGCGATGGCAGAGCGGGTGGCCGCCGCCTGGCGCGAGGCGCTGCAGCGCTCGGGGTAGCGGGTCTGGGTAGCATGGATCGCGCGTGGATCAGATATCTGGCACGACTCCCATAGATGACCCGACGCAAGCTCAGCAGGACAGCCAGCCGGCGGATGCGGCCAGCAGCCAGGCTGGGTTCGGCTCGCGCGGTCGTGCACGCCGTCGTTCGCGCTTCCTGCGCAAGGCGCGCGAGCTCGCCTACCGCGATCTCGGCGGCCTCGTCTACAACCTGCATCGCTTTGGCCAGCGCAACGACGCGCTCGTGCTCGCCAAGCTGAACACCCTCGCCCAGATCGACACCGAGTTGCGCACGCTCGAGAACGCCCTGCAGGAGCGCGAGCCGGTGACCGTCCTGCGCGAGGCCGGTATCACCGCCTGCGCTCGCTGCGCTGCGATCCACTCAAGCGAAGATCGCTTCTGCCCGAACTGCGGGCTCTCAATGGCACGCCACGTCGATTTGCCGATCGGTGGAGCAGCGGTCCCCGCTGCGCCCGCTCCCGCCGCAGCGCCCCAACCAGCGCCTGCGGCACCACAGCCGCCCGCGCCCAGTGCGCCCAATGCCGTTGCGCCCACACCTGCTGCACCTCCGACGGCAACGGCCACACCGGCGCCGGCCGTGCCCCCAAGCCCCGCCGGCGGTGAGCAAGCAACCGAGATCATCCGTCCGGGAGCAACGGGCACGTGAGCATCGCCACCGCGCCTGGCGGGGGCCTCGGCGGGACGGTCGCCCCCGACACCCCGCCGAGCGCTCCAGGGGCAACCTGTCCCTTGTGTGGTGCCCCGCTACACGCAGAGCAAGAGTGGTGTCTACGCTGCGGCGCCGCTGCCCGGACGCGGCTGGCAGCATCCCCGGCTTGGAAGGCGCCCCTGCTCGGAGCGATCGTCGTTGCAGTGCTCTCACTGGGTGTGCTCGCCGCCGCGCTCGTGAAGCTCGCCGGCGACTCGGGCCCGGGTAAGCCGCCTACGACGACGACCGTCACGACCACCTCACCCGCGGCCCTCTCCGCGACAACCCCCGCCACACCCACCGTGAGCACCACGCCCACCGTCCCGCCGCTGAGCTCGACACCGACAACAACCACCCCAACCACACCCCAGAGCACGAAGCCCACCACGTTGATCCCCGGGAAAACCACCTCCACGCCCGGCAAACCCAACTCGAAGGGCATCGGTGGGCTGGGTCCGACGCTCACCAAACGGCTACTCGAACTGAGCCGAAAACAGGCCAAAAAAGGCAAGTAGATACGGTTCCTGCGTGCCCACGCTCCCCCCGGCGAGGATCCAGGAGGCCGATGTCGTGGTCGTCGGCGCCGGCGCGGCTGGGCTCTATGCAGCGCTCTGTGCAGCACGCGAGCGCGCACGCGTCGTCTTGATCTCAGCCACCCCGCTGGCCCAGACAGCTAGCTACTGGGCCCAGGGTGGCTTGGCCGCGGCGCTCGCGGCCGACGACAGCCTCGAGTTGCACCTGCACGACACCGAGATCGCGGGCCGCGGCCTCGTCAGACGCTCGGCCGCGGAGATCCTCGTGCGCGAGGCGCCTGACTGCGTGCGTGACCTGCAGGCGCTCGACGTGACCTTCGACGCCGACCGCTTCGGGCACCTGGCGCTAGGCCTCGAGGGTGGGCACTCCGTGCGCCGCGTCGTCCACGCCGGCGGCAGCGCAACCGGCCGGCGTGTTGTGCGCCAGCTCTCCGCGCTCGCCGCAGAAGAGCCGCGGATCACCGTGCTCGAGGGCACGCGCGCACAGGCGCTATGGACCGATCGCGATCCCGTTAGCCCGCGCTGTCGCGGGCTGGTTTGTGACGACGGTCGTGTGCTCGCCGCTCGCGCTGTCGTGATCGCCACCGGCGGCGCCGCCGCGATGTGGGCGCGAACCACTAACCCACCCGGCTCCCAGGGCGTCGGCCTGCTGCTCGCCCTCGCCGCCGGCGCCGCGCTCGCCGATCTCGAGCTGATGCAGTTTCACCCCACCGCAGTGATCGGTGTCCGCGGGCGCGAGGGCTATCTCGTGACGGAGGCCATCCGCGGCGAGGGCGCCACCCTGCACGGCCCCACGGGTGAGCGCTTCGTCGATGAGCTCGCGCCCCGCGATGAGGTCTCGCGCGCGATTCGGGCGCTGTTCGAGGAGACGGGCGCGAGCTCAGTCGGCCTCGATATGCGCGCGATCGACCCCGCGCACTTCCCCAATGTGATCGCTGCGCTGCGCGACGCGGGACTCGACCCGGCGCGTGAGCTGATCCCCGTCGCCCCGGCCGCTCATTACATGATGGGCGGGATCGTCACCGACCTCGACGCGCGCTCCACCGTGCCCGGTCTCTACGCCGTCGGTGAGGCATCCTGCACCGGCCTGCACGGCGCCAACCGCCTGGCCTCGAACTCGCTCAGCGAGTGCTTCGTGTTCGCCCGCCGCGCAATCGACGATGCGCTCGGCCAGATCGCAGCGAGCCTCGCCGCGCCGGAGCCCGCTGAGCTCGAAGCGTTAGCTGCGCTGCCCCCACCCCCACGTGCCGACCCCGAGGTTCGCGCTGCGCTCTGGCAGGACGCCGGCGTCGTGCGCAACGAGGAGGGGCTACGCAGGCTGCTCGACGCTCCGCACCCGCTCGCTCGGCTGATCGCGCGCGGTGCGATCGCGCGCCAAGAGAGCCGCGGCGCGCACCTGCGCGAGGACTTTCCCGAGCGTGATCCCGCGCTCGATCTCCACCACGCGGTGCTCCGTGGCGAGCAGCCGATCGCCTGGGAGACCTGGGACTGAGGGACGATAAGGGAGCCCAAAGCAGTTGATCCACACTCGAACTCATTGTTGATGTTGAAACCAATCAACCGCTCGTCTAGGCAGCACGAACCCGGTAGCGAGTCCGCGTTGGCACCCGACCAGCCGATCGAGTGTCGAGACGGTGAGCATCAGTGCGAGAACGATTTGTGGATCTTCCAGAACGCAGAGCACCAATGATGCGCGAAGATCGACCTCTTGATAGGCCCCAAAAAATAGCTATACTTCAGAAAGTAAAGGGGCCCCTCAAAGAGGGTGCCCGGCTTTTACATCGAAGTCCACCTAAGTCAACGCACGCCGGATAGAACCAAGAGTATGATCGCCCTAATGTCCGCTCGGAGCCCTTCCGTTGAGGCAATAGCAACCTGACGACGACTGGTAGATATGCCCATCCGCATTACACTCGGCAATAGCGAAATCATCGAGATCGGCATTGCCTTGGAGGACTGGAACCGCGCCTACCAGCGAGCCCTTGATGGCAATACGATGCTGGAGATTCAGGAACCAGACGGACGGATCCTCAGCATCAACCCTCGGCGTGTGGATTTGGTTGAGGCGATGGAGCCGCAGCATGACCCAGCGACTCCGACAGAGACGAGCCACGTCCAAGTCGCCTAGTCGGTGCCTGGAGGCGCGGCGTATCCGTGTTGAGCATGGTGCTGTCGATGTGCTCTTTGATTGCCAGAATGGAATCGACGCGTTCCGCTGAGACGTCTTGCGCGGCTGCGGCGTAGGTCCAACTCAAGTAGAAAGCAGCGGCAAGCGCAAGCCCGTAGCCAATCGCCGCCACGAGAGAGGGGGCTGTTGTGGCGAACGGAACGATGCCGATCAGGCCCGCCCCAAGGGCCCCCAGCGCTAGCTGCGACCGAACTTCCCATCTGCGGGCACGAGACACCGCAGCTACGTGATTGAGTCTTTCGCTGATCGACTTCAGCTCACTGTGGCGAACCCGCATTTCGGCGATAGCCTCGACGGGTCGCTCTACAAGGGGGCTTCCCCGGGGATGCGTCCCTCCGGGAGCCGGGGAAACTCGGCGCTCACGGCTCCGGCGGGGGGTCTGAGGACGGGGGCTCTTGAGGCTCAAACACCACGAGGGCGTTGACGAGGATGGTATTGCCGCAGCCGCGGCAACTGACTTGGAAATGAGGAAAGGTTCCAAAATGCCCTCCTTCCTCCGGCACCGGCCAACGAGGGCTGGCTTCGAGCGACACGACCGGTCCGATTCGGTCGGTCCATAACGCCCGACCGAGGCGTGCCTCTTGGACGAAGCACGTGCCCGATTTATAAAAGTTTGGCGAACTCTTCTTTATCTCGGTCCTTTCAGCCGCAATAGGTGTTCTGGAGTTGGAAGGTCTTTGGGCGGATGGAGTCTCTTGGATTGGCGGGTGTGCTCCGAGACCACAGATCCAGCAAGAGAGAAGGGTGAGGAGTCGTCACCATGTATCAGTTCAGTCGGGCCATATATCGAGAGCTCGCTGCGGAGATCCTGGAGCCAGCGCCCGGCGCTCCAGCGGCGAGCAACCACGCCGCCGTGCTGCGCGCCTGTGAGCAGGTGATCACGCGCCTGGCCACGGACCGCCACTACTTCGCACGCCCCGCGCGGACGCTGTTCTGCGATATCCGCAGCTACTTCCCGATGTGGGCACAGGGCCACGTCCACAGCGTGGTCACGCGCTACATGGGCTATGCGCAGCGCTTCCTGATCGAACATCCGCACGAGGGCTACACCGCCGTCAGCGGCGCGCCGCCACAGTGCCGCGCCACGACCCGCAAGGGCTCAGCCTGCCAGCGCACGCCGTTGCCGCACAACGGCTACTGCCCCTCCCATCAGCACCTCGCCGACACCGAGGATCGCGAGCTCGTAGCGGCCTGATCGCAATACCCTGCAGCAATGCTGTTGGGCGTGGATGTCGGCGGAACCTTCACCGACGCGGTGCTGCTCGGCGATGATTGGAAGCTCCACACCGCAAAGGTCGCTTCGACTCCCTCTGAGGAGTCGATTGCGGTGCTCAAGGCGATCCGTCTCGTGCTCGCCCGCGCCGGCGCAAACGCCGAGCAGATCGAGCGCTTCGCCCACGGGATGACCGTGGCGACGAACGCGCTGCTGGAGGGGCGCACAGCGCGCACCGCGCTGCTGAGCACGGCCGGCTTCACCGACGTGCTCGAGCTCGGACGCCAGAACCGCGCGCACCTCTACCGTCTCTACGATGCATCGCCACCGCCACTGGTGGAGGCGAAGCTGCGCTTCGGCGCGCATGAGCGGATCGGCCCCGAGGGCACGCTGCTCGCGCTTGAGGAGGCGCCGGCGCGGGTCCTCGTCGAAGAGCTCGCACGCGCCCGCCCGCAAGCCGTGGCGGTCTCGCTACTGCACTCCTACCGCGACCCCTCCCACGAGCGGCTGCTCGGCGAGCTCGTGGCGGAGCTTCTGCCCGAGGTTCAGCTCTCGCTCTCATATGAGCTCGTGGGCACCTTCCGCGAGTACGAGCGCACCGCCACGACTGTGCTCGATGCGGCGCTCTCGCCGCTCCTGTCCTCCTACCTCGCGCAGCTCGCGCTCCAGGCGGATACGGCCGGCCTGCCCGAGCCGCTTGTGATGCAGTCCTCGGGCGGCCTGACCGAGGCCAGCCACGCCGGCGCTCATGCCGCGCTGACGGTGCTCTCGGGACCCGCCGGCGGCGTCGCGGGTGCGCTGATGCTCGCTGAGCGGGCCGAGGAGTCACAGGTGCTGTGCTTCGACATGGGCGGCACATCCTGCAACGTCTGCCTGATCGATCAGGGACAGGTCGCCGAGACTGCTGAGCGCGTGATCGCCGGCCGGCCGCTGTCGCTGCCTGCGCTTGACATCCACACCGTCGGGGCAGGCGGCGGCTCGATCGCCTGGCGCGACCCCGGCGGGGCGCTGCGCGTCGGGCCCGCCTCGGCCGGCGCGAGCCCCGGTCCGGCCTGTTATGGGCGCGGAGGCCAGCAGCCAACGGTCACCGATGCGAACCTGATGCTCGGCCGCCTGCTCGAGGACTCCCCGCTCGCAGGAGAGATCGCGCTCGATCGCGACGCGGCCGAGGCGGCCGTCTCACGACTGGCGAGCGAGCTCGGACTCACGCCACTGGCCTGTGCGGAGGGGATCCTGCGGGTCGCTGAGTCCGAGATGCTCGGCGCGCTGCGCGTGATGAGCGTGGAGCGCGGCATCGACCCGCGCGACTTTGCCCTGATGCCTTTCGGAGGAGCAGGCCCGCTGCACGCCACGGCGCTCGCTGAGCAGCTCGGCATCACGCGTGTGCTCTGCCCGCGCACCTCGGGCGTGCTCTGCGCGCTCGGTCTCGCAGCGGCGCCACCGCGACGCGATGTCGCACGCACAGTGATGCTGCGCGGCGATCGGCTCTCAAGCGAACGTCTGCTTGAGCTCCGCAGCGAGCTATTGCAGCAGGCGAGCACCGCGCTCGCCAGCGTCCCCGCGCGCGTGCGCGTGCGCCACGAGCTGCGCTATCGAGGGCAATCTTTTGAGCTCCCGGTCGAGGAGGAGCTGGAAGTCACAGGCGGCGGTCGTGGTCTCAGCGCGGAGGCATTGCACACGGCATTTGCCGAGCTGCACGAGGCGCGCTATGGCTATCGCGACGAGCAGGCGGAAGTTGAGCTGATCAACGTGCGCTTGTCGGTCTGGGGGACGGCGCCCTCCTTTGCGGCGCCACAGCGACAGCGAAGCCAGCTGCGCACAGAGACCCGCCAGATCGTCTTCGCGGGCGAGCTGCTCGAGGCGAGCGTGATCCGCGGTGAGCCTGAGCCAAGCGATGCCTTCGCCGGCCCCGCGCTGCTGGCGATGGCGGACTCGACGCTCTTGATCGCGCCAGGCTGGAGCGGACACACCGATGCACACGGGACCGTGCACCTACGACACGAGGCTCACGCATGACGCTCGATGCAATCGAGCTGCAGGTCTCAAGCGGCGCGTTGCACGCCGCCTGTGCCGAGATGGGCGTGGTCCTGATCCGCTCCGCACACTCCTCGAACATCAAGGAGCGCCGCGACGCCTCGACGGCCCTGTTCGACCTCGACGGGCAGATGGTGATGCAGGCCGAGCACATACCCGTGCACCTCGGCTCGATGCCCGCGGCCGTGGCGGCGGTGCTCAACGAGCAGCACCGCGAGGGCGTCTCCTGGATTCTCAACGACCCCTTCGCCGGGGGCACGCACCTCCCGGACATCACCGTCATCACCCCGGTCTTTTCCCGCGGCGGTGAGCCGCTCGGCTTCGCCGCGAGCCGCGCCCACCACGCGGACGTCGGCGGGCGCCTGCCGGGCTCGATGCCCGCCGACAGCCACAGCCTCGCCGAGGAGGGTGTCGTAATCTCCCCGCGGATCCTGGACGCGCAGGCGATCGAGGAGCTCGTCGCACAGATGCGCCAGCCTGCCGAGCGCCGCGCCGACCTGCGCGCGCAGGTCGCGGCCAACCGCACGGGCGCATTGCGCATGGCCGAGCTCGCCGATCGCCTCGGCACCGAGCGCCTACGCGAGGCGACCGATGCGGTGCTCGACTACTCAGAGCGCCGCACCCGCGCGTGCTTGGCGGCGCTCGAGGACGGCGTGCGCACGGCCGAGGACGTGCTCGAGACCGCTACGGGAGACCTGCGGCTGTGTGTGCGCGCCGAGGTGCGCGGCGAGCAGCTGCTGCTCGACTTCAGTGGCAGCGCGGCCCAGCACCAGGGCAACCTCAACTGCCCGCTGGCCGTGACCCGCTCGGCCTGTCTCTTCGCGGTACGCGTCCTGACCGACCCGGACATCCCGCCCACCGCCGGCGCCTATCGCCCGATCGAGCTGCGCGTCCCCGCGGGCAGCGTGCTGAACGCGCGGCCGGGCGCCGCAGTCGCGGCGGGAAACGTCGAGACCTCCTCGCGCGTGGCGGATCTGGTGCTGAGCGCCTTCGGGTACGCCCAGGGGCAGGGCACGATGAACAACCTGACGCTCGGCAGCGAGGACTTCTCCTACTACGAGACGCTCGGCGGAGGGCAGGGCGCCTGCGCCGAGCGCGACGGGCCAAGCGGTGTACACGTCGCGATGAGCAACACCCTGAACACCCCGATCGAGGCCCTGGAGCGCGAGTTTCCCCTGCGCGTGACCGAGTATGCGCTGCGCCGCGGCTCCGGCGGCGAGGGGTACATGCGCGGCGGCGATGGGGTGATCCGTGAGCTCGAAGCGCTCACGCCGATGAGCTTCTCGCTGATCGCCGAGCGCCGCCACCACCCCCCGCGCGGGGCAGCCGGCGGCCGGGATGGCGCAACGGGGCGCGACCTGCTCGATGGCCAACTGCTCCCCGGCAAGCTCACAGGCGAGCTGCAACGCGGCCAGCGTCTGCGCATCGAAACCCCAGGTGGGGGAGGATTCGGGGATGTCCACGACTCCGCAGACTGAGCGCATCGGCTTTCTCGGCCTCGGCATCATGGGCTCACGCATGGCCGCCAACGTCGCGCGCGCCGGCTATCCACTGCGTGTCTGGACACACACACCCGGCAAGGCGGCGCGCTGGGCATCCGAGCACGGCGCCCAGGCGCATGACACACCCGCCGAGGTCGCCGCAGGCAGCGACATCGTTGTGAGCATGGTCGTCGACGGAGCACAGGTCGACTCGGTCCTGCTCGGCCCCGGCGGCGTGGTCGAGGCTGCCCATGAGGGGCTTCTCTGCATCGACATGTCGACGATCGCCCCACCCGACACACGGCGCATTGGGGCTGCCCTGCAGACCCAGGGGGTGCGCATGCTCGATGCACCCGTGACCGGCTCCTCGCCCCGTGCCGAGGACGGATCGCTGACGATCATGGTCGGTGGCGATCAGCGGGACTTTGCTCGCGCACGCCCCTTGCTGGAGACGATGGGCGCCCTGATTGCGCACGTCGGCGAGCTCAGCCAGGGCGAGCGGCTAAAGCTGATCAACAACGCGCTCGGAGCCGCCAACGCCGCAGCCGTGGCCGAGGCACTATTGCTCGCAGACGCCTGCGGGATCGACCTCGACGCGTTCGTGGAGGTCGTCTCCTCGGGCTCCGGCGGCTCGGCGCAGCTGGCGCTGAAGTCCGCCGCGATGCGCGCCCACGACTACACGCCACTGTTCAAGACCGAGCACATGCTCAAGGATGTGCGCCTCTGCCTCGAGGAGGCCCAGGCGGAGGGCGTTCCCTTCCCGGCCGCTGGCCACGCTCGCGACCTGCTGAGCGCGACAATGGCACGGGGCCATGGCCAGCAGGACTACGCCGCCCTGATTGAGGCCGCGGAGGGCTTGGCAGGGCGTCGTCTCTAGCGCTTTGCCTACCACTGTGCACGCGCGAATCGCGGGCGCGCAAATCCTGGTCGATTAGCCAGTCAATCGCCTGCCGTGGGTCGAAAGTCGCCAAAAAACCCGGCGATTTGCAGGCGATTTGGGATTTCCGCTCAGGTTTCGTATCTTTAATGGGTCGGCGCATCTCCCACATGGAGATGGAGCCCGAGCAGGTCAGACGTTTCCTCGTCACACTGTTTGTCTTCTTTTATGCCAATTGCTTTCAAAGAATGGGCCGTCACCGTCCGCGCCCTAGCGGAAGGGGAGCAGCTCCTCACCCTCCGCAAGGGCGTCCTATCGCCCGATGAGAAGCCCTTCCGGCTCGCGCACGAACGGTTCTTCCTCTACCCCACCTTCGACCACCAGCCGGGTGATCTGGTGCGCGAGTCCCACCAGCCCGAGCTGCGCCGCGCGCTCGAGGAGGGTGTCTGGAGCGACGGTGAGCCGCCGCTGCACAGCTTCGTCTCTGGCGCTCCGCTGCAGCAGCCCGACCGTGTCCGGATCCGCGCCTGGGCAGAAGTGACCGACCACTTCACGATCGTCGACCCGCGCTGCGTCGACGCGCTCTCGCCTTTCTACGTGTGGACGCCCGACTACGCCGAAAAGCGCCTCGGCTGGCGCGGACGCCAGCCCCTGCACGTGCTCTTGCTGCGCACCTACCGCATCCCACGACCGGTCACGGTCAAGGTCAAGGACGAGTACACCGGCCCGCACGCTTGGGTCGAGCTGCAACGCGAACTCCCTTTCGAGGGCACCCCGGTGCTCTCCGATGCCGAGTTCGAGCGCGCCTCGGAGGAGATCCGCTCGATCACCTCAGAGGCAGCCGGCCAGCCCGTCCTCGTCTAGTCGGCTTTGTAGGCCAGCGCTTCGCGCGCCGCCTCAGCGCCCGACTCAGGCACAAGCACTTCGCGTGGGCCAGCAGCAAGAAATTCGGCGACGTCAAAGCCGCCGGCGCGACGGATCATGCTCGGGATGCCCTCCTCGAGCAGCAGCCCTGCGATGAACTCGGCCTCCGGCTGGCTCTCGGCGCGAGCGATCTTCACGAGGTGCCCCTCGGTGTACTCGGGCTTGATCTTGCGCGCTGTTTCGCGCCGCTCGCTGGCCTGTGTTGAGCCCCCCGCGGGCTGCACCAGCGGCATGCCACAGGCCTCGCAAAAGCGCTCGCTGGGCGGATAGGCGCGCGAACACGTCGGGCAGAGGAGACTCTCGGCAGACATCAGCGCACCTCGAGGGCGACCTCCCGGACCTCGCCACCCTCGATCAGGTAGCAGCGCACCTCGGGCTGCTCGTCAGCGAGGCCGACGATCACCCACTCAAGACCGGGCCAGTTGGCCGCGAAGTTGATGTCTGTCTGCGAGGGATAGGGCGCGGTGTGGGTATGGGAGTGGTAGATCGCCCCTAGCTCCCAGCCTCCCTCTTCAAAGTCATCGATCGCGCGCAGCACCTCTTTGCCGTCGATCTCAAATCGCTTGCGGCTGGCGAACACGTTCGTGGCGCGATGTACGCGCGTTGCGCGCAGTTGTCCATTGCCGGGCTCCTGGCCAAAGGCGATCATGCCGCAGCACTCCGCGTCGTACTCCTCGCGGGCGTGGGCGATCAGGTCATCCAGCAGGGCGGCCGCGATGATCATCGCCAGCGCGAGTAGGCGCCTACCACCAGACGGTCGACTCGAGGTTCTCGACCTCGTCGACCGGCAGTGTGTAAATACCGCTGGAGAGGTACTTCCAGCCATCGTCTGCGACGACGAAGACAACGTTGCCCTCATCTAGCTCACCGGCGATGCGCACCGCGATGCTCGCGATCGCGCCAGTGGAGACGCCCGCGAACAGGCCCTCCTCATCGAGCAGGCGCCGCGTCCAGACGATCGCGTCGTGGTTGGTCACGAAGATCTTGCGATCGAGCAGCGAGATGTCGATGATCGGCGGAATGAAGCCATCATCGAGCGAGCGCAGCCCTTGCACGGGCTCGCCCTGCATCGGCTCAGCCGCAACGATCTTGACCGCATCGCCGAAGGTCTCCTTGAGGCGGCGCCCGTTGCCCATCAGTGTGCCGCCCGTGCCGAGACCGGCGACGAAGGCCGTGACCTCGTCGAGCTCTTCGAGGATCTCGAGCGCCGTGCCGTTGTAGTGCGCGTTGGGGTTGGCCTGATTGCCGTACTGGTAGGGCATGTATGCGGAGGGGTCTTCGCTGGCCATCTGCAGCGACATCGCAACCGCCCCGTTTGAGCCCTGGTCGCCCGGCGAGTAGACGATCTCCGCGCCGTACATCTGCAACAGCTGGGTGCGCTCGGGGGTGACGTTCTCGGGCATCACGACCTTCAGCTTGTAGCCCTTGAGTTTGCAGATCAGCGCGAGCGAGATGCCCGTATTGCCGGATGTCGGTTCGAGGATCGTCTGACCGGGAGCAATCGCGCCTTTCTCCTCCGCGTCCTCGATCAACGCCCGCGCGACGCGATCCTTGACCGAGCCCGTCGGGTTGCGCGACTCGAGCTTCGCCCAAATGCGCACGCCCGGCTTGGGCGAGAGGTTCGGCAGCTCGACGAGCGGCGTGTTGCCGATCGACTGCACGATGTCGCCATAGCGCCCTGCGCAGGGCCGATTTCTAAGCCTCTCCGCCGCCATTACTTCACGGAATATAGCGAGGTATGTTCGCGGCTCACAGCCGGTGCACGGATGCGCAGCGCCCAGCGCTTGGCTGCTGTCTCTGTCTGCTCCTGCGAGGCGGTTGATCCGCTCCAAGCCCTTAGTCGATCCGAGCGTCAATCAACGCAAACTGGCCAGACAGCCAGTCACCCACTAATATTCCTTCCGGACACCGCTACAGAGGGGCTGGCGAGCATGGCTAGAGGGCAAGAGGGCTTCGACTTCGACTGGCTCGTCGTGGGCTCAGGCTTTGGCGGCAGCGTCTCGGCGCTGCGTCTATCGGAGAAGGGCTATTCGGTCGGTGTGCTCGAGTGTGGCCGGCGTTTCGCCGACGATGAGTTCGCCTCCTCGACCGCTGATTTGAAGCGCTACTTCTGGAACCCGCGCTTGGGCATGAAGGGGATCTTCCGCCTGACCACCTTCAAGGACGTCTCGGTCGTTTCCGGCTGCGGTGTCGGCGGCGGCAGTCTCGGCTACGCCTGCACGCTCTATGTCCCGCCGAAGGCCTTCTTCGAGGACCGCCAGTGGGCGCAGATGCAGGATTGGGAGAGCGCGCTCGCGCCCCATTACGCCGAGGCTCAGCGGATGCTCGGAGTTATCGAAAACCCGCACGATGACCCCGCCGATCAGCTCCTGCGTGAGCTCGGCGAGGAGCTCGGCGTGGGCGACTCCTACAAACACACGCCCGTCGGCATCTTCTTCGGCGAGCAGGGTAAGACCGTGCCGGACCCATTCTTTGGCGGCGAGGGACCGGATCGCACGGGCTGTCATCTGTGCGGGCGCTGCATGGTGGGCTGCGTGCACGGAGCGAAGAACACGCTCGTGAAGAACTACCTCTACTTCGCCGAGAAGCGCGGCGCACAGGTGATGCCCGAACGCACGGTGATCGACATCCGCCCGCTCGGCGCCGCGGACGGCAGCGAAGGCTATGAGGTCGAAAGCGTCCGCTCCGGCGCGTGGCTGAAAAAGGAACGCCGCGTGCAGCGCGCGCGCGGCGTGGTCGTCTCTGCCGGCCCGCTGGGGACGAACAAGCTGCTGCAACGCTGCCGCCTGGAGGGCTCGCTGCCGCGCATCTCCACCCGCCTGGGCGAGCTCGTGCGCACCAACTCCGAGTCGATCCTGACAGTGACCGTACCCGAGGACTACCACGACGATCTGATCAAGCGCGTCGCGATCACCTCCTCGATCTACCCCGACCCGAACACGCACATCGAGACTGTCACCTACGGCGACGATGGTGACTCGATGCGCATGCTCTACACGCTGCTGACCGGCGACGGCACGCGCGTGACGCGACCGCTGAAGCTGCTCTCCCAGATCCTGCGCCACCCCAAGCGCCTCGCGCAGGTGCTCTTTGCCAAGCACTGGTCACGGCGCACGATCATCATCCTCGTGATGCAGACGCTCGACAACGCGATCGCGCTGCGCCCGCGCAAAGGGCCCTTCGGCTCCTTCTGGCTACAAACCGAACAGGACCCCGAGCGCCCCAACCCGACCTTCATCCCGATCGCCAACGAGACCGCCGAATGGTTTGCCAAGCGCACCGGTGGGATCGCGCAAAGCTCCTTCACCGAGGCGATGTTCAACATCCCTTCTACCGCGCACATCCTCGGTGGAGCTGTGATCGCGCCCGACCCCAGCGAGGGCGTCGTGGACGCTGACCAGCGCATCTTTGGCTATGAGAACCTGCTCGTTTGTGACGGCTCAGCGATCCCGGCCAACGTCGGCGTGAACCCCTCGCTGACGATCACCGCTTTGGCCGAGCACGCGATGAGCCGGATTCCGGTGGCGGGGACTGCAGCGGGAGAGTCAGCACCCACAGCAGGGGCTGACCAGGCTGCTGCGAGTAGCGCCGCCGCCGCGTAGCTGCGAGCCCACGACGCTTGGCTCACGATCCTGAAAGGTGCCGCCCTCGGCGATAACCTGAGACTGACCGTGTCTGATCACCGTGCCCATATTGTCGCGGACGCCCTCGGATCGGTGCGGGCCGAGGGCCTTGAGCCGGGATCGACCGTCATCGAGATCCTTGACCGGTGGGTCGACGGGACGATCGAGACCAAGCAGCTTGGCGAAGCTGCACAGCGACTTGCGGCCGGTCACTCCATGACCTATTCGCCTAACGAACCGGCGCCCACATCGACGCGGCGCTAACCCCGGTCATCTATCGGCGTGGCGGCTGACCCCTAGGTCTATCCCGGTACGACAATCCTGCGTAACCTGGCCGGGCTCCAGGACGCAGCAGCACTTGCGGATCGTGAGGCGCAGATCAGCACACTGCGTCTAGTGCAACTCGCAGCGCTCAGACTCGACGGACGTTACGACCTGCCGCACCTGCAAGCGTTTCATCGCTTCATCTTTCAAGACATCTACGCCTGGGCTGGCGAGCTGCGCAGCGTGCCCCTCGCTAAGCCCGGCAGCATGTTTGCACTACCTGGACATCTTGAGAGGTACGCGCGACTGACGTGCTCAACAAGCTGGCGAGGGAGCACCATCTTCGTGGACTCCAACGCGACCAGTTCGCGGAGCGACTAACCTACTACTACGCGGAGATCAACGCCGTTCACCCTTTCCGCGAGGGAAATGGGCGCGCTCAGCGTGCCTTCTTGCGCCAGATGGCAATGGATGCCGGTCACAGCCTCGCTTGGCAGCATCTGGATCAGGCGACGCTCGTCCTTGCATCGCAGCAGAGCTTTGAAGGCGACGACCGCCCGCTGCGAGAGCTAGTTGAGCGCGTCCTCGACCTCCCCGATCGCTGAAGCCAGACCACCCCTATCGGTGATCACGCGCGGCTCCGATGCCGCGACACGGCGGCTGCGGCACTCGTGAGACTCCCGCTCTTGAGGCGCAGCGTGGCGCCCCCGCGCAGCTGCACTAGGAAGTTGAGTACGCCGTATCGGTCGGCTCGGCCGCGTGCCACCGTCCGCCAAGTCCCTGCTCGTCGCGATTGCACGAGCGCCGACTGAGACGGCCGCATCAGGAGCCCCCACACCCGGACATGTCCGGCGTCGAGCCTGAGAGGATCAAATGGGAAGGTGAAACCGCGCAGGAATGCCTTGGGTCTGGCTGCTTGGGGGTTGCCATCGGGTGCCGCGCTGTAGAGGCCCGCGGGTCGCTTGTATTCGATCCCTCCACCTGTCGGCGTGGCGGCGCGCAGGCTCGGGAAGGGATCGACCAGGAACTGCCATTGCACGAGGCTCACACCGGCGACCCACAGACGGTGGAGGGCTCGTGAGATCCATTGCGCCTGCCGACCTGGAGGCACACCAGAGGACGACTGCGGCGCGCTTTCCCAGTTGAGCTCGGTCACCCACACCGGCTTTGCCCCTGCGGGCTGAGCGGTGCCAAGACGCCGAGCCGCGCGCAGCAGCCCCGTTACCTTGGCAGCATCGGAGATCGCCACATCAACTGAGGAGTCGGCGGGTGCGTCGGGGCTGCCAACCGACAGCGGATGGAAGGCGAGCACGTCGAAGCGCGCCGATTCGGGACAGCTTGGAGGCTTGCTGCGCGGGCTTGCAGGCAGACAGAGCAGACCACGCAGAAAGGACACCGGCGCCATGCGCCCCACCCCGGCCGGGTCGCCGTCAGGGGCAAGCCCCGCGGCGATCACGCGAGCGCTCGGCTGCACGGACTTCACGCCCCGGTAGAAGGCGTCGAGCAGCTGCCGGTAAAGCAGCGGCGAGAAGGCGCTCCAGCGTCCTTCGCTGACGACCCACTGCGGCTCCAGATAGCGCGCGAGGTTCGGCTCGTTCCAGGCCTGAAAGAGATCCACACGGGGGAGCGCGCGACCTGGGTGCAGTGGGTCGGCGAAGGACCCGTCATAGCGGCGGGCGAGCGCCACCGCGAAGGCTTCGAGCGCGGCCGGGTTTGGCGCCCAGCTACCCGGAAAGGCGAAGGGCCAGCGGTTGGGGGCTTCGGCGAAGGCGGGCGCGTGAGATACGACGAGCAGCGGCTCCAGATCCGCTGCCACCGCGCTCTCGACAGCCACGTCGAGGTGCGCAAAGCCATAGCTCGTGCTGCCGGGATCGCTCGCTTGAAACCCCGCCGTGGGCTCGGCAGTCACCGTGCCATGCCAGTCGACGGGAATGCGCACAACCGAGGAGCCTGTCTGCTTGATGCGCTCGAGCGCGAGCGCGCGCACACCGGGATCAGCGTTCAGCAGCAGGGTCCCGTCAGAGACTCCCCGCGCGAGCCCGCCGCGTGGGAACGGCCCGTACAGCAGCGCCCGACTCTGCTTGCGAGCCAGCGAGGGATCTGTGCGTGATGGCGAGTTGCCCGGCGGCGGCTGTGCGCCGTATGGGCGGGGCGGCCCTTCGGGCCCGCTTCGAGAGGGAATCGGCAGGACGGCTGGCGGCAACAGCCACACCGCCGCGCTCAGCGCGAGGCCGAGAGCCTTCCTAAGCGTTGCCGGGCGCCTAGCGATGAAGCGTGACCGAGCGACGTCCCAAGCTCAGCTTGGCGCCTGATGTGCTGCGCAGGGTCGTGATCAGCACACCGTGAACCTGAGTGGCGCCTTTGAGCTTGTGACGGCCGCGCTTGGTTGCCTTCAGCACGACCACGACCTTGCCTGCGACCTTAGCCGTGGCCGAGCCCCGCGCCAGCAGCACGGCCGGTGGCTTGCGGTGGTGCTTGCCATTAGCGGAGGCAAACGCGGGCAGCGTCCCGCCCTGTGCGTAAAGATCCTCGGTGACGCTACCTGGCTGGTTGATCGTCACCTGCGTGCGCCAGCCCGATTTGAGCAATGCGTGGATGCTCGTGTGCAGGAGCTTGAAGATCGAGCCCTGCAGCACAGGCAGCGCAGGCGGCAGAATCACCGGCGGCGGTGGAGCGGGACAGGCCCCAACCGGGCGCTCGGTTTCGCTTTTGTATTCGTACGTGGCTTCGCCGGCAAGCGAGGTTTTCAAGGACTCGATGGCAATAACGTCCTGGCCGATTTCAAGCGGCTTGAGGAAGTTTCCGCCGAAGGTTGTGCCGGAGAGCGTTTTGACCTGTGCTTCGCCGAAAGCGATCTGCACCGATCGGGGGGACTGGTGGTAGGGCGTTTCGAGCACGTTCCGGACGTACTGGCCTTGGACGACGTTGCCCGAGGTGTTCGCGCCCGAGAAGTTCGTCGAGCCAGCACAAACCGTGGGGTCCATTGTCGGCAGCCCGTCGTAGACGACCCGAGAGATGACCGTTCCCCTGGGAGATTCGAGCACCACTTCGTCACCCACCTGCGGGCCCGGCGAGACGTACGCGCCTTCGTGTTCGTGGCCGTGGTCCTGACCGACTACGACGCCTGCATGGATGACCTCGAGCACGATTTCGGCTCCCGAATTGTCGATCGACGCGCTGGCGAAGTTGGGGTGGTCATATTCGGGCAGCGTCGTCGCGCCCTCGTCGATGCTCAGGGTGTACCTCGGGCCATGTCCGCTCGTCGCAGCCGCAGACGACGCGACGACACAACTGACCAGGAGCGAGAGCAGGAGGCCGCGCACGAGGATGCTCGTTCGCATCAGACGAGTGCGGGAGCTGCGCAAGGAAGGGCTAGGTCTGCTCATGGACGCACATCAATCGGCCGAAGACCGACATGGGTTTAGCTTTTGCGTTTCGATTTCAACGCGAACGCTAAACCGCGTCCCGGCGGAATCGGCCGTGCAGGCGCGCTTAGCGACTGCCGCCGGCCATAGCCGGCAGGATGACCAACGTGTCGCTCTCACCGACAGCCGTGTCGAGCCCGTCGAGCACGCGCACGTCCTCGTCGTTGAGATAAACGTTCACGTAGCGGTTGAGCTCGCCCTCGGCGGAGAACAGCTGGCTCTCGGTCGCGGGGTGGTTGCTGGCGAGGTCGCGTAGCACCTCGCCGACGTTCTCGCCCGTGGCGCTCAACAGCTTCTCGCCGCCCACGGAGGCCCGTAGGACCGGCGGTATCTTGATCGTGGCCATCGCGCGCTCAGACTACCCGGCTGCGGCGCAAAATGCCTCGTAATCGGGGAATACGCCGAGCTCCTCGTCGCGGATCTCATCGGGATCGCGCGAGCAGATCGGGCACTCGGGGTCGCGGTGAACCTTGACCTCGGTGAGCGTCGCGCCGAGCGCGTCGTAGAGCAGCAGACGGCCGATCGCGGGCTCGCCGATGCCGAGGATCAGCTTGACGACCTCGGTTGACTGCAGCAGGCCCATCGTGCCCGGGAGCACGCCGAGCACGCCGTTGGCGCCACAGGAGGGCGCGAGCTCGGCCGGCGGCGGCTCGCGGAAGAGGCAGCGGTAGCAGGGGCCCTCGTAGGGCTTGAAGACCGACAGCTGACCGTCGAAGCCGAGGATCGAGGCCGAAACGACGGGGATCTTCAGGCGCACGGTCGCGTCGTTGAGTAGGTAGCGCGTGGGGAAGTTGTCCACACCGTCGACGATCACGTCGTAGCCCTCGATGATCTCCATGATGTTCGAGGCATCAATGCGCGTCTGGTACTTGACCACGTTGACGTCGGGGTTGAGCGCGTGGATCGACTCCTCCGCGGAGTCGACCTTGGGGATGCCGATCCGTTGCGTGGAGTGGATCACCTGGCGCTGCAGGTTGGAGAGGTCGACCTCATCGTCATCGACGATCCCGAGCGTGCCCACGCCGGCCGCAGCCAGGTAGAGCGCGGTCGGCGAGCCGAGACCGCCGGCGCCGAGCAGCAGCACCTTGGCGTCGAGCAGCTTCTGCTGGCCCTCGATGCCGATCTCGGGGATCAGCAGGTGGCGCGAGTAGCGCTCGCGCTGCTCCTGACTTAGAGCACGGGGCACCTCGACCTCATAACCGCGGTCCTTCCAGAGCGTGATGCCACCGGTCATCGAGCGCACGTGCTCGTAGCCCAGCTCCTCGGTCAGGGTGCGGGCCGCATAGGCGGAGCGGTTGCCCGACTGGCAGTAAAGGATGATTTGGGTCGCGCGGTCAGGTACCACGCCCTCGATCCGTGTCTCCAGGTAGCTGCGCGGCACGTGCTTGGCGCCCGGCAGGTGTCCCGCGGTGAACTCATCGGTCTCGCGCACGTCGACGATCGCCACGCCCTCGTCGATCAGCTCCTTGACCTCGGACGGGTCGACCTCTTCAATCTGGCTCTTGACTAGGCGGAGCAGCTCTGCGCCGGAGGGACTCATCTGAAACTCCTAAACCACACTCGGGATTTATGGACTTCAAAAAGTGTAGCGCCCTTGACCGCTGCTTTGAAGCCCTCCCCCGAGCCCCGCTCTAGCCGCTCAGCTGACGAGCAGGTAGCGGTACCCGACGGCGCTCGGACTGGCGGCGCGTGACCCCGCAAAGGAGGCCTTCGCCCGCCAGCGTCCGACGGCCGGCGGCGTGAAGGGGATACTCGCGCGACCGCCGCGCGCAAAATCGCTCGCCTGGCGGTAGAACTGCCAGCCAAAGACCGGGTCGAAGCGTTCGATCTGCACGGTCACGGGACCGGCAAGCGCCGGAGTTACGGCGAGCTTGATCGCCAGGGCCTGCCCTGCGTGAGCCTGAGCCGAGGAGAAGGAGATCGCAAGCGAGGTGATCGTCCGCGACTCGCGCGTGAGCGTGAAGTTGCCGGCGCTCGTGCCGCGTATCGAGACGACCGCGTAGTAGCGCCCGGGGCGCAACTGGTGCTGCAGGATCTGCGAGCCGCCCCCGCCGCACTGGCATTCGATCACGTTGCCGTTCTGGTTGCGCAACTGCAGGTTGAATTCCGCGCTGGCGGGGGCCTTCAGCTTGAGCGTCAGGTTGGAATGACTGGCGACATCCAGGCGATAGAGACGCAGCACGTGGACGCCGCCACCGTTCAGGTGCCCGCGCGCCTGTGCGTAGTTGGCCAGCGTGAGCCCCGGTGCGGTCTCGGCGGGGCTCGCGGCGGCGACCTGCAGGTGGAAACGCTGTACTCCTGAGCGTGAGAGGCGGGGTGTCAGCTGCACGATGTAGCGCCCACCGGCCCCGGCGCCCGGCGTGAACAGGCGGTAGCCCCCGCAGCTGATGTGCTCAAGCGGCGAGCCTTCTTCAAAGGAGCGAGTGCCCGGTGCATACAGAGAGGCGCTCACGCAGCCACCGGGCGTGCGGTTGGCGAGGTTGATCAGATAGCTGACCCCTGCGCGCATCGACACCGAGTAGGCCGCGTTGATGTTCTGGATGCGGTCGACCTGCCCGCTCACGCCACCGGGCGCCAGGGGCTTGCCCGGCGGGTTGACGGCCGGCGTCGGCAGGAATACGTCGAGCGTGAACGGCGCGAGCATCGAGCCGGGCAGCGCCGCGACGCGGATCAGGTAGACCCCGTTCTTGGACGCGGGGAAGGACAGCGAGGCCTTGCCGTGCGGGTCGGTGCGATCGCAGGCCAGCGACTGCAGCTGGGAGCGCAGGGCGTGGTAGACCGCGATCGTCCCTTCGAGGGCGCCGCCCGCGGCGAGATCGAGGGCGACGCGCTCGGCGCTGGGCGTGCGCAGCGTGTACCAAACCGAGCCGGCCGTGGCGATGCCGCAGCTCGATTCGGGCTCGCGGTACTCCTGGGTGGCCCCGACGGTCGTGCCCGAGATCGTCGCGGGCAGGCTGTGAATGGGCTGTGCGTTCGCCAGATCGTCGTTCGCGGGTGTGGCCGGCGTTTCGAACGCCGGCGCGAGCGCCGGCGAGCACGCCAACAGCATCAGCCCGAGCACGATCCCGACAAGCGTTCTGGACACTGTCCGCATTTCCCCCAACCTTCCCTGAGTTTGACTCGCGCCACGCGGCGCTCCGATTCCTGCCATTCGAACCCCGGGAGGCCTCCGGAGTTGCGCACAAACCCAGTTGAAGCGACAGCCCCAGGCCAGCCGCCATACCCTGCGGCGAATGCGTCCCCTGACCCGAACTGCCCTAGCGCTGGCCAGCTGCCTGCTGGTGCTCGCGCTGATCATCGCGATCCTGCTGCACCACTCCCCCACTCACTCCAAGTCGAGCACCTCGCTCGCGGGTCCCAGCTCAGGCTTCGAAGGTGCCGCCCTACCGCTGGGCGCAGCTGCACCGGACTTCACGCTGCGCGACCAGACGGGACGCGCTGTGTCCTTGCGCGCCACGCGCGGGAGCGTCACGGTCTTGAGCTTCCTCTACGCCCACTGCGGCGCGAGTTGCATCGTGATTGCCCAGCAGATCCGCGGCGCACTCGACGAGCTCACAAAGCCAGCCCGTGTGCTGATCGTCAGCGCGGACTCCGTCGGCGACACCCCCGCTAGCGTGCGCCGCTTCCTCGCGCAAGTCTCCCTCACAGGACGCGTCAGCTACCTAACGGGCCCGCTGACACAGCTGCGCAGGATCTGGCACGCCTTCGGGGTCACCCCAGCAAGCGCGGGCCGCGCTCGCTTCGATCGCGTCGCGACCGTGACGCTGCTCGACGCGCAAGCACGTAGACGGGTGCTCTTCCAGTCCGAACAGCTGACGCCCGAGGCGCTGGCTCACGACATCGGGAGACTCGCTGGAGAGCCCACCCACCCCTGATACCCTAGCTGGCAGGTAGGAAATCTGACGATGATGTTCTCAACCAAGGCCGAGTACGGCGTACGCGTGATGGTCGAGCTCGCCCGGCGTGCCGGCGAGGAGCCGATCCCGCTTGCCGAGATCGCCTCTCACGACGGGCTGCCGCTGGCCTATCTCGAGCATCTCGTGGCGCGTCTGCGCAAGGCCGACCTAGTCACCTCACGGCGGGGATCGCGCGGCGGCTACATGCTTGCCCGTCCGCCCGCCGAGATCACGATGGCCGAGGTGGTCGAGGCGCTCGAGGGCTCGATCGCACCGATCGAGTGCATCTCCGAGGCCGCCGACGGCTCGATTGTCTGCTCGCGCGAGTCCGACGCGAGCCACACCTGCCCCACCAAGCTGCTGTGGACACGCGTGCGCTTCTCGATCATCACGACCTTGCGCGAGACCACGCTCGCCGACCTGCTCGCCCCAGCGATGCCTATCGGACCTGAACTGCCGACCCTGCAAATCGGTGCGAGTGCGCACCCCATCCCAACCGGAGCCTGAACGGAGAACATGGCCGACCTAGAGATCACAGACCTGCACGTGCGCACCGAGGACCGCGAGATCCTGCGCGGCGTCGACCTCGAGATCAACCGTGGCGAGATCCACGCCCTGATGGGACCCAACGGCTCGGGCAAGTCCACGCTCGCCAACACCCTGCTGGGGCATCCCTCCTATGAGATCACGCAGGGCTCGATCACCTTCAAGGGTGAGGACATCACCGAGCAGGAACCGCACGAGCGCGCCAAGGCCGGCCTGTTCCTCGCCTTTCAGTACCCCGTCTCGATCCCAGGCGTCTCGGTCGCGAACTTCCTGCGCATGGCGATCAACGCCAAGCGTGAGGAGCCGATCCAGGTCAAGGAGTTCCGCAACCAGCTCCAGCACGCGATCGAGCTGCTCGACGTCGACAAAGCTTTCACCTCGCGCCATCTCAACGACGGCTTCTCCGGCGGCGAGAAGAAGCGCGCGGAGATCCTGCAGATGGCGATGCTTGCGCCCGACATCGCGATCCTCGACGAGACCGACTCGGGGCTGGACATCGACGCGCTGCGCACGGTCGCTGAGGGCGTGCAGAAGCTGCACGACGAGCAGGGCCTCGGCGCGCTGATCATCACGCACTACCAGCGCATCCTGCACTACGTAAACCCCGAGTTCGTGCACATCCTGATGGAGGGACGAATCGTGCTCGAGGGCGGCGTGGAGCTAGTCGAGCGCTTGGAGCGCGAGGGCTATGACCAGATTCGCCAGGAGGTTGGCGCGAGCGCCGTCGCAGCCGGTGACGACGGTGTCTGAGCTGGACGCTGCGAACACAGCGCAGGGCTCCACAAACGGCGCCGCGCCGGTCCAGGTCAAGGCCGGACGCCACCGCGAGGCGAGCCTGTATCACGCGCTCGCCGGTGCGGGTGCAGGCGATGGGCGCACGCTCGAGCAGCTGCGCGCCGCGGCGCTCGAGGCCTACGAAGCTTGCGAGCTACCGATCTGGCGACGCTCGGGCTTTTGGACGACGAGCCTTGCGAGCCTCGATCTGGAGACGCTTGACCCAGCCGCAAGCGCCGAAGGTGTGCCGGACGTCGTGAGCCGCACCGTCCCCGACGGTCCGCGGGCCGGACGCATCGTGCAGAGCGCCGGAGAGACAGTGCACCTCGAGCTCGATCCGAGCCTCGCCGAGCGCGGCGTAATCCTCTGCTCGCTGGAGGATGCCTTTCGCGATCACCCTGAGCTCATTGGGCCCTGGTTCTCCAAGCGCCTGACGATCGATCGGCACAAGCTCGAGGCGGCCAACGCAGCCTTCTGGCGTGGCGGTGCCTTGCTGCACGTGCCCGACGGTGTGACGGTCGCGGAGCCCTTTGAGATCGTCTACGCGATCGAGCGTGCCGGCATCGCGCAGTATGGGCGCACGCTGGTGCTCGGCGGCGCGAACAGCGAGTTCCGCGTGCACGAGTACGACCTGGCCGAGGACTTCGAGGGCCAGGCGCTGCACGCCGGCGCCTTCGAGCTCTACCTCCAAGACGGCGCGCGCTGCCGCCTGGCGCAGCTGCAGGACTGGGGTGCAGGCGAGGTCTTCGACATCTCGACGCGCTTCGTGGGCGTCGGCCGCGACGCCTACTGCCACTGGCTTCCGGCGCTGCTCGGTGGGCACCTCGTGCGCCAGCACCTCGAGCTCGCGGTGTCGGAGGAAGGCGGCGACATGGCCTTCCGTGGGCTGCTGTTCACCGAGGCGCACGAGCACCTCGACGTGTTCGCGGTGGATCTTCACGAGACCGGCCCATCAGGCGGCGACGTGCACTGGCGCGGTGCCGCCACCGGTGAGAGCCGCGCGAGCTTCGAGGGGTTGATCCAGATCGATCCCGGTGCCCAGCAGACACACACCTATCTGCAGTTCCACTCGATGATGCTCTCCCCCAAGGCGCGTATCGACGCGATCCCCTCGGTACTTGTCTCCGCCGACGACGTCTCCGCCTCGCACGGGGGCACGGTGGGTGAGCTCGACGAGAACTCGATCTACTACATGCAGACGCGCGGCCTCGACCGCCCCGCAGCGGTGCGGGTGATCGTCGAGGGCTTCTTCGAGCCGCTCGTCGCGGAGATCGGCGACGAGGCACTGGAAGAGGTCGTGCGCGGCAAGGTCGCCGCCAAGCTCGCGGCGGCCCGCGAGGACATCGAGGCCTATGCCACCAGTCGCTGAGAGGACGCTCGGGGTAAAGGCCGACTTCCCGATCTTCGCGCGCCGCTTCGACGGGCGTGAGCTGATCTATCTCGACTCAGGCGCCACATCGCAAAAGCCCCAGGTCGTGATCGACGCGCTGGCCGATCACCTGCAGAGCCATAACGCGAACGTGCACCGCGGCGTCTACGCGCTCGCCCAGGAGGCCGACGCGGCCTACGACGCGGCGCGTGGCAAGGTCGCAGCCTTCGTGGGCGCCCAGCCGCAGACGACGATCTTCACGAAGAACGTCACTGAGGCGATCAACCTCATCGCCTACTCCTGGGGTCGCGCCAACGTGGGTGCGGGCGATGCGGTGCTTATCACCCAGATGGAGCATCACGCGAACATCGTTCCCTGGCAGGTGCTTTGTCGCGCGCGGGGCGCCACGCTCCGCTACCTCGAGGTCGATGAGCGCGGCGAGCTATCGCTGGAGGCACTCGACGCGGAGCTGGCTCGCGGCGATGTGCGCATGGTCGCCTTCGCGCACATCTCCAACGTACTCGGCACGATCAACCCCGTGGCGGAGATGACGCGGCGCATCCGCGCGGCCGGGGCCGTCTCGCTCGTCGACGGAGCCCAAGCGGTGCCGCAGATGGCGGTCGATCTGGACTCTCTGGGGGCGGACTTCTACGCGTGGACGGGCCACAAGGCGCTCGGTCCGACTGGCGTAGGCGTGCTGCACGGTCGCCGTGAGTTGCTCGAGCAGATGGAGCCCTTCCTGACGGGCGGCGACATGATTGCCTCGGTCGACTTTCAGTCGGCGAGCTGGAATGAGCTGCCTTTCAAGTTCGAGGCGGGCACCCCACCGATCGCCGAGGCGGTTGGGTTGGGGGCCGCCGTCGAGTATCTCTCACAGTTGGGCATGGAGAACGTGCGCGCCCATGAGCGCGCGCTGACCGCGTACATGCTGGAGCGACTCGCTGAGGTCCCAGGCCTGCGTGTGGTGGGACCGCCCGAGGCCGAGCAGCGCGGCGGGTTGGCCTCCTTCACGCTCGATGGCATCCACCCCCACGACGTCGCCGAGCTGGCCGATCGCGGCGGGGTATGCATCCGCGCCGGGCATCACTGCGCCCAGCCATTGATGCGCTGCCTCGGCGTCGGCGCAACCGCGCGCGCCTCGGTCGGCGTCTACAACGAGACCTCGGACATCGACGCGCTGATCAGCGCGCTGATCGCTGGACGCGAGATCTTTGGGCTCTGAGCATGGACGACCTCTACCGCGACTACATTCTCGAGCACTACAAGCGCCCCAAGAACTTCGGCGAGCTCGACCCCCACGATCTCGAGGCGCTCGAGCACAACCCGCTCTGCGGCGATGAGCTTGGCGTGCACATCCTCGTCAAGGACGGGCGCATCGAGGACCTCCGCTTCCACGGCCACGGCTGCGCGATCTCTCAGGCCGCGGCCTCGATCGCCTCGGAGGAGCTGAAGGGCATGAGTCTCAAGGACGTCGGCGAGCTCGACGCCGACTGGATGATCGATCTGCTCGGCATCCCGGTCTCGGCGACACGGCGCAAGTGCGCCCTGCTGAATCTCAAGGTCGTTCGCGGCGCGGTCACCGGCGATCGCGCCTGGCCCACCTAGCCGCCGCCCCAGACTGACTGCGACCAAGCGGGCTTACTGAGCCGCTTCGACAGCCGCGCCGAGATCGGTCAGCGAGATCTCGAGCGCCCTGGCGATGCTGCGCACGGTGTCCCATCCGGGCGTTGACTGCGTGAGCTCGATGCGCGCGAGCGAGCCCGTCGTGATCCCGGAATGAAAGGCGAGCGCTTCGCGGGTGATGCCGCGCTCTTCGCGCAGGCGACGGACGGCGGTCGCAAGCGCTGGATCGGGGTTCGAGCTGCGTGCCACCACGGAAACATCGCATGCCACATGTGTCCAAGTCCATGCATTCAAATACCTGGTATTGACCGCGTGCTGTCCAGCACATACGCTCTACGATATGCAGGACCGGTACGAGCACGTGGTCCACTTGCGTCTCACCGGGAGGGAGTGGCGCCAAATCGAGGAGCTCGCGCGGCTGCGAAGCCTGACGATCGAGGAGCTGATCCGCGAGACGCTTCATCTCCCCCCGCTCGACTCCGAGCCCCGCACTCTCCGTAAGCGTCACCTGCGAGTCGTGCAGCCCGGCTAGCGGCGACAACACCCGGCCCGCGTGAGCGGATAGATTTGCCTGAGCGGGGATTCCCGCTCAGGCAAGCATCAAGGGGGGAAGCCGCATGGCGCTCAAGGTCGTTGGGGCGGGAGTTGGCCGCACAGGCACCCACTCGCTGAAGCTCGCGCTTGAGCAGCTGCTCGACGGACGCTGTCACCACATGGTCGAGATCATCGGCGACCCGGCGCAGGCATCCGCTTGGACCGACGCGATCGCGGGGCGGGAGGTGGACTGGCAGGGGATGCTGGACGGCTACGTCGCCCTGGTCGATTGGCCGGGCGCATCCTTCTGGCGTGAGCTCTCAGCGGCCAACCCCGACGCGCTCGTACTGCTTTCCACGCGCGATCCAGAGGCGTGGTATCGCAGCGCCTCCAACACGATCTTCCAGCCGATCGAAGCCACCCCGCCCGGGCTTGAGGAGTGGTTCGGTACAACGGTGCCGACGCTGTTTCGCGGTCGCTTCTCAGATGACCTCGGCAACCCCACGACGATGATGGAGGCGTTTGAAACCCACAACGCCGCGGTGCGCGCTGGCGTAGGAGCCGAGCGGCTGCTCGAGTGGACCGTGTCCGACGGCTGGGAGCCGATCTGCGAGCGTCTTGGCGTGGCGGTGCCCGACGAGCCCTTCCCCGTCACCAACAGCACGAGCGAAACGCGCGCGCTGCTGGGCATGCCCGCGCTCGCATAGGGCTGCCGCGGCTCCGGTAAGGACCACCGGCCGCGATACAATTCCTACCTCAGAGCACAGGATTCGCAAGCGACCCGCCAGCGAGGAGTCTCATGGCCACGATTGACCGCACGAGCATCGCCAAACCAAGCCCGATCATCGAGGACGAGCAGGGGCAGCTACGCGCGCGTCAAGGCATCTCACGGGAGGTGGTCTCAGAGCTCTCGAAGATCAAGGGCGAGCCTGACTGGATGGCCGAGAAACGGATCAAGTCGCTGGAAATCTTTGAACGCAAGCCCGTTCCCACATGGGGACCGGACCTCAGCGGACTGAACCTCGACGACCTCGTGCTCTACTCCCCGCCGACCGCGGGGCGCTTCAACAGCTGGGACGAAGTTCCCCAGGAGATGAAGCAGACCTACGAGGATCTCGGCATCCCGCAGGCCGAGCGCGAGCACCTCGCCGGTGTCGTCGGCGTCTGGCGCCAGGAGCCCGTCTATGAGGGCCTCAAGGAGGAGTACGCCAAGCAGGGGATCCTGTTCTGCTCGATGGACACGGCGATCACCGAGTACCCCGAGCTGGTGCAGAAATACTTCATGAACAAATGCGTGCCGCCGCAGGACAACAAGTTCTCGGCGCTGCACGGTGCGGTGTGGTCCGGCGGCGCCTTCTGTTACATCCCCAAGGGCGTCAAGTGCGACCTACCGCTGCAGTCCTACTTCCGCATGGAGGGCGCTGGTGAGGGCACCTTCGAGCACACGCTGATCGTCGCCGACGAGGGCTCAGAGGTGAACTACATCGAGGGCTGCACCGCGCAGACCTACAGCGTCAACTCGATGCACTCTGCGGTCGTCGAGATCTTCGTACACGAGGGCGCCAAGGCGCGCTACACGACCGTGCAGAACTGGTCCAAGGACGTCTACAACCTCAACACCAAGCGTGCGGTTGTAGATGCCAATGGCACGGTCGAGTGGGTCGGCGGCTCGATGGGCGCCAAGTACGTGATGCTCTACCCCGGCTCCTTCCTGATGGGCGAGGGCGCACGCGCTGACCACCTCAACGTCGGCGTGGCGGGCAAAGGCGTGCACAAGGACACGGGCGCGAAGGTCGTGCACCTCGCACCGAACACGACCTCGAACATCCTCGCCAAGTCGATCTCCAAGGACGGCGGCATCATGGGCTACCGCGGCCTGGTCAAGATGGGCCACAACTCGGCCGGCTCGAAAGCGCGCGTGCAGTGCGACGGGCTGATGATGGACGGCGAATCGCGCTCTGACACATGGCCCGACATCCAGATCCAGAACCCGCACGTGACGGTCGCCCACGAGGCCACGGTCGGTCGCATCTCCGACGATCAGCTCTTCTACATGGGCTCACGCGGCTTTACTGAGGACGAGGCGGCAGCGATGATCGTCAACGGCTTCATCGAGCCGGTCACGAAGGAGCTGCCGATGGAGTACGCGGTCGAGCTCAACCGACTGATTCAGCTGGAGATGGTCGGCTCCATCGGCTGAGAGTCCCGATGGTCGGCGCATGGCGGCGTCCTCGGTCGCTCGCGTGCAAAGCACGCCACGCTCCCTGCGTCCTTGCCATGCTTGACCCTCGTGCCTCTCAGGGGCGCTCGGATCTCTAGTTTGCGTGCACCCATCGACAGAATCGTCGCGCCGCTGTTCCCCACGAAGCTGCCGTGGGTGAACGTGGTCGGACAGCAGGCCAGCATCATCCAGCGCGGCAAGCCGATGCTGGTCGAGTTCTGGGACTTCTGCCGCCCCAACTCGCTGCGCACGCTGCCCTACCTCAAGGCCTGGCACGAGCGCTACGCCGAGTTCGGACTGCGGGTGATCGGCGTGCACTGCCCGGGCTTTGAGCCCGGCAAGGAGGAGCAGGCGGTACGGGATGCGGTCGCGCGCCTGGAGATCGCCTACCCCGTGCTGATCGACAGCGAGCTCGAGGTATGGCAGGACTACGGCAACGAAGGCTGGCCGGCGCGCTACCTGTTCGACGGGCGCGCGCGCCTGTTCGACTACCACCATGGCGAGGGCGGCTACGAGGAAACTGAGCTGGCGATCCAGGAGCTGCTTGGCGTCAAGCGCGATCCACTGGCGCCCCTGCGCGCCGAGGATGCGCCCGGCGCGCGACTACAAGCCCAGACCGCTGATCAGCCAGGTGCCTACAGCGGCCCCTACGAGGCGGGCGGCGTGTGGGCGGTCCTTGACGGCGCGGGGACGCTGCTCATCAACGGCGAGCCGCTGGACATCGAGCACGCCGGCGCCTACCCCCTGATCGAGCACAGCCGCCATACCGCCGGGGTACTCGAGCTGAGCACCGGCGACGGCCTGATATGCCTGGCAACGTGCTTCACGCCGGGCGTGGCCCAGTAAGCCAGCTAGTGCTTCTTGTGGTGACCCACAGGTGCGCGCTTGAGCGTGATGCGCTTGACGAGCACGCGCGGGACACCCGCATGTAGGACCGCGCTCGGCATCACCATGTCGATGCGCACCACGAGCGTCACGCGCGAGCGCTTGCCGGCGAGCTTTGCCAGCGCGGCACGGCCCAGACGCAGATGAAGCTTGAGCTTGCCGGCGGCCACGTTGCGCTTCACCAGGTAGCCGACCGCCTTGACCGAGCGCGTCCGCTTCGACTTCGACGCTGCGTTCATGGTCATCGCGTCTTTGATGCTCTGTCCGCCGGCTTCGTTGACGACCTTGCCGATGCCGTCGAGCAGCCCGAGCTCGGTCACCGATTCGGCGTCGAGCCCGGCCGGGAGCGGCGGGAACACGAGTGGCATCGGTCCGGGTGCCTGGTTCGGACCCTGGGCCGTGGCTTCCACCGTGGTCCCGCCTACAGGGACAGTGCTTTCGATGCCCACTTCGTTGGGGTAGTGCCCGGAGGGCCGGTCGGGTTTTCGAAGTTCGCTTCGTTTACCCCAAATCCGAGGAACTGGGTGTGCCCGACGCTGGGGGCGTGCGTGGAGTCGCCGCTGTATGTGGCGGTGATCGACGGCAGACCGCTTTCAGCGGTCTGATAGACGAGCGAGCAGTTGGAGCCCGTGGGTGAGCCAGAGGTAACCGTCAGCGAGCATTTGGCTCCGTTGGTAAAGCCCCCGCTGGTGGTCGTGAAGGTGACCGTGAGGTTCGCGCCCGGCACGCGTCGCGGGTCATACGTCGTTTATACGTAAGGCCGCGCGGCACGGGAGTGTCGCTGGTCAGTTGGGCTCGGCCGCGGTCCGCCGCGACGGGCGGATCTGCGCGCGCGTGCGGTCCTGCAGCAACCGCAGCACACGCGGCGGCCCATCATCCTCGACAAGCACGCAGCCACCGGGCCAGTAGGGGCTCTCGCCGGGCGCGTCAGAGAGGAAGATCGAAGCATAGGTCCAGCTGCCGGTGTTGATCAGACGCGCGCCGAGTCGCCCGCGCCACTCACTCTCATCGTCGCCGGGCAGCGGCCCAGTGCGGTGGGTGTGACCGAAGACCACGTAGGAATCGCCGAGCCCGAGTCGGGCTGCGACCTCGCCCATCGCACGTAGACCCGCGCGGCGTAGCTCAGCAGTCGAGACCTCGGCCTTCAGCGTTCCCAGGCCAGCACGATTCAGCGCCGCCACTGCGACCGGGAAGCCGAGCACGAGAGCGCGAGCGCGGAGCGAGCGCAGCGCTTTGGCGCGGCTGAGACTGCGAGGCGTACTCCTTGCCTCCTGACCACCGAGGTCACCGCCACCGCGCAGGGTGCGCCAAGCGCTGACGGTCGCGATCCCGTTGAGCGCATCGCCGGTGAGCTCCTCGCGCGCCACCGCGTCGCGCCAGGCGAACACGGGTGCACCCACCGCCTCGTAGTCGCTGACGCTGTCGAAGCTCTCAGCCTTGCGGCCGAGCAGACGACTCATTACTCCCACACTGAGGCGCTCGAGCGTCGGCACGGTCAGGTGCGAGTCGAGGTAGTGCCCGTGCGTGGCATAGACGTCGGGGCGCACCCACAGCCCGGGGTAGGCGACGCGTGTGCGCGCCGGGGCGGTCCACTCGGCGATCCGCGCGAGCGCCGGGGAAGCAGCGGCGGGCTCAAAGAGCTGCTCGAGGCCGAGCGGCGCCGGCGCCTCGTCGAGGCCACGGTTGAGGAGCCATGGATCGATCAGGGCGTGATCGTGGTTTCCGGCTGTGATGATCAGCTCGCGCCCCGACAGCGCCTGCCCGAGATCCTCGAAGAAGGGCTTCGCCCTGACCATCGCATCGCGCATCGGCCCGTGGCGCAGCTCGAGCACATCACCGAGCAGCACGACCCGCTCAACCTCAGCGACGAGCTCCAGCAGTCGCGCACGCACGTCCGCACGGCGCAGAAGATCGGCGCCCGAGACGCTCCCGAGGTGCAGATCGGAGAGGATCAGCGTGCGCATCGCTAGCAGCGTGCCCCGCGACTCATCACGAGGCCGGGCGCAAGCGCCCACGCCCTCTGGCCCACTGGGTCAGGAGGCTCCGACCACGCCTGCCGGACGTCCTGCCCCGCCGAGCGCCTCGCGGATCTGCTTGGGGAGCATGAAGCGCACATCCTCACGCACCACATCAAACTCGGAGATATCGCTAACCCCGCGTGCACGAAAGAACTCGACGAGCTCCTCCACGAGGTTCTCGGGCGCGCTGGCGCCCGAGGAGACACCGAGAACGCGCACGCCCTCAAGCCAATCCTCTTGGACCTCGCCGACGTTGTCGATCAAATGCGATGCGGTGCCGCAGTCACGCGCGACCTCGACCAAGCGCACGGAGTTAGATGAGTTGCGCGAGCCGATCACGAGCAGCAGGTCACAGCTCGCGGCCATCTGCTTGACCGCCGCCTGACGGTTGGTGGTGGCGTAACAGATGTCATCCGTGCGCGGACCGACGATCTTCGGGAAGCGCGCGCGCAGACGCTCGAGGATCGCGGTCGTTTCGTCAACCGCGAGCGTCGTCTGGGTAACGTAGGCGACCCGCTCGGGGTCCTCGATCTCGAGCTGATCGACATCCTGCTCATCCTGCACGAGCACGATTCGCTCGGGGGCCTCGCCCATCGTGCCTTCGACCTCCTCGTGGCCGTCGTGGCCGACGAGCACGATCGTGTAGCCCTGCTCAGCGAAGTTGAGCGCCTCACGGTGGACCTTGGTGACGAGCGGGCAGGTCGCATCGATCGTCTGTAGGCCGCGCTCGATCGCCCCCGCACGCACGCTCGGAGCGACGCCGTGAGCGGAAAACACACAGACCGCGCCCTCGGGCACCTCGGTGGCCTCATCAACAAAGATCGCACCGCGCTCGCGCAGCGTCTCAACGACGTGCTTGTTGTGCACGATCTCCTTGCGCACGTAGACTGGCGCGCCGTGTAGATCGAGTGCGCGTTCAACCGTCTGCACGGCCCGATCAACGCCCGCGCAGTAACCGCGGGGGGCCGCCAGCAACAGCTTCTCGACAGTGTTTGTCATTGACGCCATTGTAGGGGGCGTCCCGGTACGCTAAGCGCTGATGCCTCAGCGCCACCTCGATCGGCTGACACCAGTAGACGCCTCCTTCCTGCATCAGGAGGGTCCGGTCTCGCACATGCACATCGGCGGGCTGACGATCGTCGAAGGTCCGCCGCCGAGCATGGAGGAGTTCCTGGAACAGATTCGCCGGCGCCTGCATCTGGTTCCCCGCTATCGCCACAAGCTTGCCTACACGGCCATCGACAGCGGCCGGCCCGTGTGGATCGATGACCCGAGCTTCAATCTCGACTACCACGTCCGCCACACCGCGCTGCCCGAGCCCGGAGGATGGGAGCAGCTCCAGGACCTGACCGCTCGCATCTTCTCCCAGCAACTCGACCGCTCCAAGCCGCTATGGGAGATGTGGCTGATCGAGGGCCTCGAGCAGAATCGCTTCGCGCTGATCACCAAGACGCACCACTCGCTGATCGACGGCATCGCCGGCGTCGACCTGGCAACGGTGCTGTTCGACCTTTCCCCCGATCCCCCGCCGCTACCCACTTCGGGGCGAGCGTGGCAGCCACACCAAGAACCGGGGACCGCGCATCTGCTTGCGGCGGGCCTGCAGGGCGCAGTGCGCACGGGCATCACGCTCGCTGAGGGCGCCATCGATGCGCTGGCCCACCCCGATCGAGCGCTCACACGGGCCCGCGAAGCAGCCGAGGGCGTCGGCGAGATCATCTGGGCGGGCCTAAACCCCGCGCCGGAAACCCCTCTGAACGTCCCGATCGGACCGCACCGACGCTTCGTCGCCGTGACCAGCCAGCTCGCCGACCTGAAGGCTGTCAAGAATGCTTTTGGCGGCACCGTCAACGACGTCGTGCTCGCGGTCGTGGCGGGTGCGCTGCGCTCGTTCTTGATCTCCCGTGGACGCCGCACCGCGGGCGTTGAGATGCGCGCGCTCGTGCCGGTCTCGGTACGCACCGAGGACGACCATGACGGCGGCGGCAACCGCATCGTGGTGATGCGTGGCCCGCTCCCCGTCTACATCTCAGATCCCTTGAACCGTCTGCGCTTCGTCTCAAACGCGATGGACGGCCTGAAGGAGTCCAAGCAAGCACTCGGCGCGGAGGTCATCTCCGGAGCCCAGAACTTCGCACCGCCGACGATCCTCGCCCAGGCGTCGCGGCTGAACTTCTCTACGCGCCTCTTCAACCTGATCGTCACGAATGTTCCCGGACCACAGTTCCCCCTCTATGTGCTCGGCCGCGAGATGCTGCAGGCAATTCCCGTCGCCTTCCTGCCCGAAAACCACGCCCTGGCGATCGCGATCATGTCCTACAACGGCCAGATGAACTTCGGCCTGCTGGGCGACTTCGACGCTCTGCCGGACATCGACGAGATCGGCAAGAACATCGCGGCCGAACTCGCGAACCTGCTCGCACTCGCGCGCGAGTCCGCACCCGTCACCGCCTAGCACCGAGGGCTCCGCCGGATGGTGGACGGCAAGCTAGCCACCACCCGGCTGTGTGCGTCTTCCTATTGGCTCGGGACGGCAATGTAGAACGAGACGTTGTCTGAGACTTTGCCGGCAGGCTCAAACGTGCGCACCTCGTAGTCGCCCGCTGCGCAATCTTCGTTTCTGCTGTCGGCATATGCCGAGAGTTCCGAGCCCGAGGACTCGATCCAGTCGACCGTGACCATCGCGATTGGCGAGGAGCTGCTGCTCAAGCCTCCCGTTGGCTGGAAGCAGAAGACGCCCACGCTCGGGTGAGTGAATTCGGTGGAGAAGTTGCGAACACCCGAGAACGAATTTTTGAGCGTGTTGAAGCGACCCGTGGCGAGCGTATCGCCCGGCCCTTCCTTGCCCGGCAGCCCTTCTTTGCCCTGCGCCCCCGTAGCACCGGCCACGCCGCTGGGACCCTGCGGCCCAGCCGGACCCGGCCCTCCCCTTTAGCTTCTTGAGCAGCGCGGGGCTTATCTGGCTCTTTGAGCTCAGCAGGTAGTGCCGCGCTGCGACCGCACTCCCGCTCATCGCGAACAGCAGCGCAAGCATGGCAACAACGTTTGCGACGTTGAGGTGCCTTCGTATGGGTTTCATCGACGCACCCTACGAGGGATCGCCGTCGATGAGCCTCAGCCCGAATGGGCCTCCGCGGGCGGCGGGGCGCTCAGTAGCCGAGCGCGAACTTGGCGTCCTCGCTCATCAGTCTCTGGTGACCAGGGAGGCGTGAAGACCATTTCCGAGGCGACTGTCTTGACCCCGTCGAGTTCGCCGACGAACTCTTCGATCTGTTCGTTGACCTGGGGCCCGATCGGACAGCCGGGGGTTGTCAGCGTGAAGATGACCTTCACGTTCCCCTCCGCGAGCTCGACGCCATAGATCAGGCCCAGCTCGACGAAGTCCAGCCCGAGCTCGGGATCGATGACGTTGGAGAGCGCATCCATCACGTCCTCCTCGGTCAGCGTGACGGTGGTCTCGTCGGCCATGTCGCCATTCTAGCCGTGAGCGTGAGATCCCCTACCGTCGCGTGAGCGAGCGCCCGCGCGCCTCCAGCAAACAGGCGTCGGCGCGCTGGATCAAGTCCTCGGCCGAGTCGGCGTCGAGCAGCACCGCGTAGCCGACCGTGATCGAGCCGCCCGTGGGACCCTCCGCCAGAGCGCTGGCGACGCTGGCGAAGCGCTGCCGCACGATCCCCGCGTCGGCGTCCGGGAGCACGCACACGAACTCATCGCCGCCATAGCGCATGATCATGTCGTACGAGCGCAGGCAGCCGCTCAGGCTGTCCGCCACGGCCCGTAAGAGGGCATCCCCGGCCATGTGACCGCGCGTGTCGTTGACACGCTTCAGCCCATCGACGTCAACAAAGGCGAGTACCAGTCGTCCGGCGCGGCGCCTGGCACGGTCGATCTCCTGAAGGAGCTGCTCCATCCCGGCTCCCCTCCGCCGGACATGAGTCAGCTCGTCGATGTGCGAGGCCGTGCGATCACGTGCGGCCACGGCCCGTTCGCGCACCGCCACGGAGCGGTCGTAGGCACACAGCACACGCTCCTCGGCGGCAGCCGCCCGCTCGTCAAACGCTTCGGCTCGATCGCTCGCGGCTCGCGCGCGTTCATAGGCCGCGCGGCGGCGATCGCGGGCCACCTCGAGTGCCAGCTTCTGGCTCGCCGGCCGACGCCAGGGAGCGAAAATATGGCGCGGGGACACCCCGTGGGGGGTGGTGTCCCCGCGCCGCTTCGAGCGCGGGAGGGGGATGGAGAGTGCCTCCGCGCCGTCCTGGACGTTGACCCGTGCACTCGCGGGCGGCCGTCCAAGCAATTGGCCCTTTGAGCGGTCACGACCACGTGCGTTCACAACGATCTGGCTCGATCTCGCGGTCAATGTCCTTGATGAAAAGACTTCAAGCGGGTAGATGATCCGGTCACTGCGGGCATACGCCGCTCCCCTCTGACGAGTGGATGACTGGACCAAAGCACGCCAGCCACATGTGACCCCGTGCCCGTTCCGCTCTCGTGCGCAATCCCACGGACAGCTACTAGCCGCACATATGGAATCGCTGTATGCGCGATGGTAGCATACCCGCACCAAATCGCATATACGATTTAGTTGACTCTTTGCGAGGGTGTATTGCTGTTGGAGGCACCGCCTCCGAGAGGGTTGCAGGTACAAAGCGAACCATCGAAAACCACCGTGGGCCCTGGGACTCCTCGGTGTAGGAAAGACATCAGTGGAAGCACAATCCGATGCCGGCAGACCCCCTCTGGCCGGCGGACACCTTCTAGCCGCGATCTCCACCAGCTTCGTCCGCATCCTGCGCGAGCACTACGGCCGTGGTCCAATGAAGGCCAAGACCTATGCGCTCGACGACATCATCGTGATCGTTATGCGTGGCAGCGGCTTCACCGCTCTCGAGCAGACGATCATGGACAGCGGTCAGCCCGAGCGCGTCGTCGCCATGCGCGAGGACTTTCAAGCGGTCATGGCCAAGCGCTATGAAAAGACGATCGAGGAGCTCACGGGGCGCAAGGTCCTCGCCTTCCTTAGCCAGGCGCATGTCGACCCCGACATCACGATGGAGATCTTCTTCGTCGACCGTCCGCTCGACGGGTTTGGCGCTGTCGAGATCAGCGAGCCTGAGTAGCGACGCTCAGTTGTCGCAACCGAGGCGGTCCCACATATACAGCTGGATGCACTCGTTGGCGAGCTCGATCGCGCGCTCGTTAGAGAGCCGTGGCAGCACCGTGTCGAGCGCCTGGTCCTCGGCCACGCCCGCCTGGAAGGCTTCCTCGCCGCGAAAGCCTGCCGCGATCTTCAGCGCCTCACGACGGTTGTCGCCGAGGCTCGGGAAGACACCGACGAGGAACTCGGTGTTGGGGATCGGCTGACCGACCTCCAACGATGCGTGCCAGGCGGCGAGCAGGTGTAGGTCATCCTCGTCGAGATCGGCAATCGCCTTGGCGTAGTGCACCGAGAGTTCCTGGTCGGGAATGTCATCGACCCAAGCGCGTACAACCTCGCCGACGAGCTGGCGGCGTGCCTCGCGACCGACGGACTCGGCGATCACGCGGATCGCATCCTGAGGCTCGATGAAACAGAGTGGCATCGCGACTCCCGGTGAGTTAGGAACAACTGACCCCCGAGACTGTAGGTGGCCGTGTGGACGGCATTGTTCGCCGCCGAAAGTCAGAGACCAAGCGCCATCTCGGCGCGCCCCAGTACCCCATCCTCAAGGCTCTGCGGTGGCACGCCGACGCTCGCGCGCTGGGCACTGCCCCAGTTGGCAAGCGCGAGATCGAGCGCCTCGATCGGCACCGAGGCCGCCTCGGCGAGTGCAGCTGCGCGACGGTCCAGTAGCAGCGGATCGCCGATCCCAAAGACGCGCTTGGCTGCCACCGTCGTTTGGTCTCCACCACCGAGCGCGCCGGCGCCGGAGAGGTGCAGCGAATCTGCGCGTAGCTCATACAGGCCGAGGCGCCCGAGCGTTACAAGCAGTTCGTAGCGCCCCGTGCGCCCGAACCCGGGCAGCGCCAAGCGCTCGAACAACCGCTCGAAGCGACGCTCAGGGCTCCAGGCGGCGTCCCCTGAAAGCGCCTGAGCCTGGGCCGCCTGCTCACCGCCGCTGCGCTGCACCCACTGGCGATAGGCGAGCAGCGTGTCCGCTCCGCGCCCCGGCTCGTGCGAGCTGCGCGGACCGAGCGGGATGTCCTCGAGCGTGGGCATCGTCCCTGCGAGCGTCAGCGTCGGGGTCTGCGCGAGCACCTCGCGGATTCCGGCGAAGGGATCGCTCTGGTCCTCGAGCGGGGACAGGTAGGCGATCAGAAAGCAGATCCAGCTTGCTCGCTCGAGATCGCTCCCCGCGAGCGCCCGCGCCTCGCCGTAAAGACCGGGCGGCTCGACCTCCAAGAGCGCCAGGCGCGAGCTCGCAAACGCGATTTCCTGCGCCAGGCGAGCCGCGTCCGCGGTTGCGCGCACGCCCGGGATTAGCGTCGAGCTATAGCCATCCTCCTCGGCCCGTCCCTCGCGACGGATCCGCACGCGCTCGATACCCGTGCCGCGACGTTTGGTCCCTGCGCCGCTGCTACGGGCCGGCTTGCCAGCGTTCGCAGCCGCCCGGCGCGTGCCGCCCGCCGGGCTCGCCCCCGGCAGCGTCTTACTGCAGATCGGGCAGCGCTCTATGAAACGGTTGTGACGGCAGAACGTCGGCATAGAACCGGAGGCTTGTAGCCATGCTTGCGAGCCCGCGCAGCGCCTGCTGCACGCTCCTTGGCGAGGGCATGGAGATAGTCGTCGAAGTCGACCTGAATCGTGTGGCGCTTGGAGGCGACGTAGCGCTCGCGCATCGCGGCTTGGTCGGCGGCGATATCCGCACGCACCTCGGCCGCTGTGGGCAACTCATAGTCGCCGCGCAGATAGTCCCCCACCCACGCCCCCTGAGCCTCGGCGAGCGGCATGATCGCGCCGAGCGGCTGCAAGAGCCCGATGAAGAAGACGTTGTCGAGCTCCGGGTGAAAGACGCGCCGGAACAGCTCGATGTGGTTATCCGGCGCTGAGATCAGCTGCTGCTCGAAGAATGGGAAGGTGATTTTGTAGCCCGTGCAATACACGACCACATCGACCTCGGCGCTACTGCCATCGACGAAGTGCACCTGCGAGCCCTCAAACGAGGCGATATTAGGCTTCGGTGCGACCGTCCCGTGCTGAATGCGGTCGAGAATCCGCCCGGAGATCGTCGGGTGGGCCTCGCCGAAACGATGGTTGGGCTTCGGTAGCCCATGCTGCTCGGGCGGGCCGGCATAGCTCTTGACGAGCTGCTGGATGATCCGCTGGCGGATCTTGAAGGGCACGCGCGGGTCGTTGCGGATCTGGTCAACCGGTTTGCCGAAGACGTACTTAGGGATGATCCAAACGCCTTGGCGCGCAGCGAGGTAGGTGCGCTCGGCCACATATGAGGACTCGACCGCAATGTCCATCGCGGAGTTGCCCATCCCCAGAACGAGCACGCGCTTGCCGGCAAAGATCGAATTATCGATGTAGGAGTGGGCATGCAGCTGTTCACCGGGGAAGCTCTCAGAGCCGGGGAACGCAGGTTCGGGCCAGCGCGGGTCCCAGTGGTGCCCGTTCGCAACGAGCAGCGCGTCGTAGCTGCGTCGCTCACCGCTGTCGAGCCCGATCGTCCAGCTGCCGTCCTGCTCGCGGATCGCGTGCTCCACCCCGGTCTCGAAGATGATGCTGTCACGGAAGCCGAAGTGGTCGACGTATTCCTCGAAGTAGGCCGCGATCTGGCTGTGGTGGGGGAAGTCTGGGTAGGAGTCCGGCATCGGAAAATCCGAGTACTCCATGCGCGGACGCGAGGTGTTGATGAACAGGTCGCGATAGGCCGCAGACATACCGTTCGTGTTCTCAAAGACCCAGTTGCCACCGATCCTGTCTGACTTCTCGAAACAGTCGAAGTCGATCCCGCGCTCGTGCAGGGCCTTAGCCGCCGCGATCCCCGAGGAGCCCGCGCCGATCAGGCACACACGCACGGGACGCTCTCCGGAGGAGTCGCCGCGTGCCGGGATCTCGATCAGCTGATCCATATCCTGCAGACTAGAAGAAAGGGGCACAGCTGTCCTCCACGGCGTGTGAAGGCAACGCAAATGCTCCTGTCGGACGAGCGATCAGGAGGCGCCGATGCCGGGCCCGACGTGCTGCGGTGGCCCCTCCGGGCCGAAATCGGCGTCGGCGTGGCCCGCGAGCGCCTCGTCTTCGGGCCCATTCTCGCCACGACCCGCGAGATAGCGGTCGACCATTCGAGCGCACTGGCGCCCCTCGTTGATCGCCCACACGATCAAGGACTGCCCGCGCCGCGCATCGCCGGCGGCGAAAACACCCTCGACGGAGGTGATGTAGGGCTTGGCGGTCTTGACGTTGCCACGCGGGTCCTTCTCCACACCAAGCTGATCGAGCAGCGACTGCTCGGGGTGCAAAAAGCCCATCGCCAACAGCACGAGCTGGGCCGGGAGCTCGCGCTCGGTGCCGGGGATCGGTGCGAAGGGCGGCTGTGGTTCGGCCTGGGCGATGTGCAGCGCCGCGACGGCGCCACTACCGTCATCGGCGAAGCGGGTGGTCGTGACCGAGTAGTCCTGCTCGCCGATACCCCTGACCTGAGCCTCCTCCATCGCGTAGCTAAGGCGATACTTCTGCGGCCACTCGGGCCACGGCGTGCGGTCGTCGGGGCGATGCGGCGGAGGCTCAGAGAGCAGCTCCAGCTGAACGATCGAACGGGCGCCCTCGCGTAGGGAGTTACCGACGCAGTCCGCGCCGGTGTCGCCGCCGCCGATCACGACCACATCGTTGCCCTGCGCGCTGATCGCCCGCCCCAGCGCCGGCTGGGGAACGGTCGGCTCGGGGCCGAGCTCGCGCGCCACCCAGCGGTTGCGCTGGTAGAGGTACTCCATCGCGAAATGCACCCCGTCGAGCCCACGGCCGGGCACATCGAGCTCACGCGGCACGCGTGAGCCGGTGGCAAGCACGATCGCCTCGTAACGCTCCCGCAGCTCCTCGACGCTCACGTCACTACCGACCTCGACCCCGCAGCGCAGCTCGACGCCCTCAGCGACCAACTGCTCAACGCGCCGCTGCACGATCGTCTTCTCGATCTTGAAATCCGGCACCCCGAAGCGCACGAGCCCCCCGATCGCCTCATCGCGCTCGAACAGCGTCACCTTGTGGCCGGCGCGGCGCAGCTGCTGGGCGGCGGCCATTCCCGCCGGACCTGAGCCGACGACCGCCACGGCGTGGCCCGTTTCGCGGCGAGCGTGCGGCGGCTGCGGCTTGACCCAGCCCTCTGACCAGGCGCGGTTGATGATCGCGTTCTCGACCTGTTTGATCGTCACCGCATCGCCCTCGCGGATCTCCAGCACGCACGCCGCCTCGCACGGCGCGGGACACAGGCGGCCGGTGAACTCGGGGAAGTTGTTCGTCGCGTGCAGCTGCGCGATCGCGTCCTCGAAGCGGTCGCGGTAGACGAGATCGTTCCAGTCGGGAATCAGGTTGCCGAGCGGGCAGCCGTTGTGGCAGAAGGGCACGCCGCAGTCCATGCAGCGTCCGCCCTGTTCGCGCAGCTCCTCGACGGGGCGCTGCAGCTGGAACTCACGGTAGTCCTGCGCGCGCTCGAGCGGATCGCGCTGCGGGACACCGTGACGCTCGATCTGCAGGAAGCCACCGAGCTTGCCCATCAGGCGCCCGCCTCGCTGGCCGGTTCGGGGACACAAGTGTCTCCCGGTCCGGTCGCGTCGAGAGGTCGACGCAGCACGCCGGCTCCGTTTTCAGCGGCGTTCGCCGCCAGCTCCTGGGCCTCCGCACGTTCGCGCAGCACGCGCTTGTAGTCGTGCGGCATCACCTTCACGAAAACCCCGCTGGCGAGCAGCTGCTTCCACTCTGAAAGCACGCGCGCGGCGACCGGCGAGCCGGTGCGAAGCTGATGCTCTTCGATCAGCGCTCGCAGCTCGAGCGCGTCGGCGCTTGAGAGCTCTTCAAAGCCGACCATGCCCATGTTGCAGCGCCTGGTGAACTCGCCCTGCTCGTCCAGCACGTAGGCCACGCCGCCGCTCATCCCGGCGGCGAAGTTGCGCCCCGTGGGGCCGAGCACGACCACGCGTCCACCGGTCATGTACTCACAGCCGTGGTCCCCGACACCCTCGACGACGGCGCTCGCACCGGAGTTGCGCACCGCGAAGCGCTCGCCTGCGAGCCCGCGGAAGAACGCGCGCCCTGCGGTCGCTCCGTAGAGGACGGTGTTGCCGACGATCACGTTCTGCTCAGCCACGAAATCGGCCCCCATCCCCTCGCGTGGGCGCACGGCGAAAACACCGCCGGAGAGGCCCTTGCCGGCATAGTCGTTGGCGTCGCCGCGCAGCGTGAAGGTGACGCCCGGCGCTAGCCAGCCGCCGAAGCTTTGTCCAGCCGAGCCCTCGAAGTCGACCACGATCGAGTCCTCAGCGAGCCCCGCCGCGCCGCAGCGCTCGGCTATATGGCTTGAGAGGATGCCGCCCACGCAGCGGTTGCGGTTGCGGATCTCGAGCTCGAGCTTGACCGGCTCGCGCCGTTCCAGGGCTAGCTGTGAGCGCTCCACAAGCTGCCAATCGAGCGCGTCTGCGAGTACCTCCGGCGGTGGTTCCACGCGACGGCGCGGTGCCCCGTCGGGAAGCTCGATGTGGGTGAGAATGTGGCTCAGGTCGACGCCTCTGGCCTTCCAGTGCTCGATCGCGTCGGCAGCCTCCAGCAGATCGACGCGACCGGTCGCCTCGTCGAGTGTGCGCAGGCCCAGCGAGGCGAGGATCTCGCGCACCTCCTCGGCCACGAAGAAGAAGAAGTTGACGACGTGCTCAGGAGTGCCCTTGAAGCGCTTGCGCAGCTCGGGGTCCTGTGTGGCGATGCCGACCGGACAGGTGTTCAGGTGGCAGGCGCGCATCATGATGCAGCCGGTCGCGATCAGGGGAGCCGTCGAGAAGCCCATCTCATCGGCGCCGAGCATCGCGGCGATCACAACATCGCGGCCGGTCTTCAGCTGACCGTCGGTCTGCACGATGATGCGCCCGCGCAGATCGTTGAGCAGGAGCGTCTGCTGGGTCTCGGCGAGCCCGATCTCCCAGGGCACGCCCGCCGCCTGGATCGAGGACAGCGGCGAGGCTCCCGTGCCGCCGTCGTGGCCGGCGATCAACACGCGGTCGGCGTTTGCCTTGGAGACGCCGGCTGCGACCGTGCCCACGCCGACCTCGGAGACGAGCTTGACCGAGACCTGGGCTTTGGGGTTCGCACAGCGCAGGTCGTAGATCAGCTGCTTGAGGTCCTCGATCGAGTAGATGTCGTGGTGCGGAGGCGGTGAGATCAGGCCGACGCCGGGCGTCGTGTGGCGGATCGAGCCGATGTACTCGTCGACCTTGTGCCCCGGCAGCTGGCCACCCTCGCCGGGCTTTGCGCCCTGGGCCATCTTGATCTGCAGCTCATCGGCGTTGACGAGATAGTGGATCGTGACGCCGAAGCGGCCCGAGGCGACCTGCTTGATCGCCGAGCGGCGACGGTCGCCGTTGGCGTCGGGCAAGAAACGCGAAGGGTCCTCCCCGCCCTCGCCCGTGTTCGAGCGCCCGCCGAGGCGGTTCATCGCGATCGCGAGCGTCTCGTGCGCCTCGCGCGAGATCGAGCCGAGGCTCATCGCGCCGGTGCAGAAGCGCTTAACGATCTCGCTCGCCGGCTCGACCTGCTCGAGCGGAATCGGCTCACGCTCGAGGCTGCCGCCGATCTTCAACAGTCCGCGCAGCGTCGCGCGGCGCGCGGCGTCCTCGTTGACGAGCCGTGCGTATTCGCGGTACTTCGCAAAGGCCGGACTCTCGCGCACATGCGCGTGCGCAGCCGTATCGCCCTTGAGCGCGGCGCCGACATCGCCGTTGGCGCTGCGCACGGCGTGCTGTACAAGCGCGATCGTCTCGGGGTTCCACATGTGGTGCTCGCCGTCGCGGCGCCAGGCGTAGACGCCGCCCACCGGCAGCAGATCGTCCTGTGGCGCCGGATATGCGCGCGCGTGGCGCTCGAGCGCCTCGGTCGCCAGCACCTCGAGGCCGATCCCGCCGATGCGCGACGCGGTTCCCGTGAAGTGCTGGTCGATCAGCTCGCGATCGAGCCCAACCGCCTCGAAGATCTGTGCGCCGCGATAGGACTGGATCGTCGAGATCCCCATCTTGGAGATCGTCTTGAGCAACCCTTTGCCGATCGCGTTGACGACGTTCTGGGCTGCCTGCTCGGCGCTGATCAATTCCTCGCCGCCGCCCGCGAGCGAACGCTTGATACGCCCTTCGAGCACGAGCATGTCGAGCGACTCGAGCAGCAGGTAGGGATTGATCGCGCTGACGCCGTAGCCGATCAGGGTCGCGAAGTGATGCACCTCGCGCGGCTCGCCAGACTCGAGGATGATGCCGGCGCGCAGGCGCGTGCCCTCGAGCACGAGGTGGTGGTGGACAGCGGCGACCGCGAGCAGCGAGGGGATCGGCGCCCGCCGCGGACCGACGGAGCGGTCGGAGATGATGATGATGTTGATGCCTTCGGCGATCGCCTCGTGCGCCTGCTTACAGATGCGCTCGATCGCCTTGCTCATGCCCTCGGGGCCCTCGGCGATCGGCCAGGTGCTGTCGAGCGTGCGCGCCGCGTAGACCTCGTGCTCGACGTGGCGCAGCGTCTCGAGCTCGCGGTTGAGCAGGATCGGCTGATCGAGCAGCAGCTTGTGCGCGTGCTCCGGGGTTTCGTCGAAGAGGTTGCGCTCGTTGCCGAGGGTGGTGGCGAGGCTCATCACGATTTCCTCGCGGATCGGGTCGATCGGCGGATTCGTAACCTGCGCAAAGAGCTGCTTGAAGTAGGAGAAGAGCGGCGGCGCCTGGTCTGAGAGGACCGCGAGCGCGAGGTCGTTGCCCATCGAGCCGATCGGCTCGGCCGCGTCGATCGCCATCGGCGCGAGCAGCACACGCAGGTCCTCCTGGCTGTAGCCGAAGACGCGCTGACGCAGCGGCAGCGGCTGGTCGGAGATCGTCACTTCGCTGGAGGGCGGCAGCTCGCCGAAGGGCACCGCGTTGCGCGTGTACCACTCGCCGTAGGGCTGGTGAGCGGAGACCTCGCGCTTGACCTCCTCGTCCTCGACGATGCGCCCGCGCTCGAGGTCGACGAGGAAGAGCTTGCCCGGCTGCAGGCGCCCGAGCCGGCGTACCTGTTCCGGCGGGATGTCGAGCAGGCCGGACTCCGAGCCGAGCACGACGTAGCCGTCGGTCGTCTCGACCCAGCGCCCGGGCCGCAGCCCGTTGCGGTCGAGCGTCGCACCGACCACGCGCCCATCGGTGAAGGCGACCGACGCCGGGCCGTCCCAGGGCTCCATCAGGCAGGAGTGGAAGGCGTAGAAGCCCTTCAGGTGATCCGGCAGATCGTCGCGGTCGCGAAAGGCCTCGGGGATCATCATCATCGCCGCGTGCGGCAGCGAGCGACCAGCGAGCATCAGCAGCTCGAGCACGTTGTCGAAGGTGGCCGAGTCGGAGTTGCCCACGCTCACAACCGGCAGGATTCGCTTGAGGTCCTCGCCGAAGAGCTCGCTGCTCAGCTCGCTCTCGCGGGCGCGCATCCAGTTGACGTTGCCCATCACCGTGTTGATCTCGCCGTTGTGGCAGATCACGCGATAAGGGTGCGCCAGCTCCCAGCTGGGGAAGGTGTTCGTCGAGAAGCGTGAGTGCACGAGCGCCAGCGCGCTCTTGCAGCGCTCATCGCGCAGGTCCTCGTAGAAGGCCGCCAGCTGGAAGCTGATCAGCATGCCCTTGTAGTTGATCGTGCGCGAGGAGCTCGAGGTGACGTAGAGGCCGGGCTCCTCGGCCTGCAGCTCACACATGCGGCGAATCACATAGAGCTTGCGCTCGAAGGCGTCCTGGTCGCCCTGTTGCGCTGCTCCGGCGCCGACGAACAGCTGGCGGATCACTGGGCGGCAAGCGCCCGCGACCTCGCCCGTCTCGGCCTCGTTGACCGGCACATCACGCCAGCCGAGCACGCGCTGATCGAGCTCGACGACCGATCGCTCGAGCAGTGCTTCCAAACGTGCGCGTGGCTCAGAGTCGGTCGGCAGGAAGCACATCAGCACCCCGTAGGAGCCGGCCTGGGGTAGCTCGAAGTCAACGACCGCGCGCAGCAGCTCGTCGGGCATCTGCATGAGGATCCCCGCGCCGTCGCCCGTGCGCGGGTCCGCCCCGGAGGCGCCGCGGTGCTCGAGGTTCTCAAGCGCGGTGATCGCCCGCGAGACCACCTCGTGCGTTGGCTGATTGTCCAGACGCGCGACCATCCCCACGCCGCACGCATCGTGCTCGTAGCGGGGGTCGTACAGTCCGACGGCCTTTGGCGGCTGCTTGTTGTGCAAATGCATAGAAGTGCTCCCTTGGGGCGGTGCATCCCACACGGAGGGCAGAGACACCCCGTATGGGCGTAACCACCGACGCGCAGGCAGGCGGGCACCTGAGGCGGAGCCAGAAAGCGTAGCAGCGAAAAGGCGCCGAAAACCAGCGTTTCGCGAAACTCTTCAACGGAAGAATATCGCCCGTTCGATCTGCTTCCAGCGGCTCTACAGAGCGGATTCTGTGGTCACCGTCACATCTGCAGGGTCCTCTCGCAGGGTCAGCGATTCCTCCCAGGAGCAGAGACCGCCGCGACCGGGACAGGTCAGACATAGGCCGCGGTGCGGCTGGGGGCTGACGAGGAAGCCTTGCTCGCGGGCGCGCGCGAGGCGCTTTTGCAGCTCGCGCTCGAGCCCCTCGCGCTCGCTCGCGAGGTAGCTGGCGCTGACCGGCTCCTCGGGGCGCTCGAGGAACCAGTGCACGATCTCCACGTGCGCGACGCCCTCGCGCAGCACCGCGAGCGCATAGATCAGACGCTGGATCGCATACTCGTGCTCCACGACCGTCTCGAGCGCCACATCGGCTCCCACCTGATCGCTCTTGTAGTCGAGGACCACATAACCCTGATCGGGCTCGCGCGCGAGCAGGTCGATGACACCCGTGACGAGCGGTTCTCCCACTCCGAGCGTGAACGCAAACGGATGCTCGCGGCGCAGCTCGGTTGCCGCGCCGATGCGCCGTGCGAGCGGTGCCTCGACGGCCCGCTCGATCAGCGCTGCGATCTCAGCGCCTTCGGCCGCCGTGAGGCGCATGCCCAGCTCACGCGCCAGCGCTGTGATCTGCTCCCGATCGGGTGTGGAGGGCTCCAGGAAATCCAGCGACTCCAGCAAGCGATGCACGAGCGTTCCCCGAGCACGCGCGCCGGCGCCGCCGGGCCCTCCGTGGGCGCGCGCGGCCGCACGATCCTCAGTGAGACCAAGTACGCGTTCAAGGTAGTAGCGGTAGCCACAGCGCTCGAGCTCGCTCAAGGAGTGTAGCTGAGCGTCGTGATGGCAGGCTGCGGCGCCACGCGCTCTCGCTCGTGGTGCTCGTTTGCCACCACTCGCCCTGTCGAGTCGGTAGCCCCCTCCTCGGTAACGGCGTGCTGCACGGGCTCAGCTGGAGCCGCGACCGTCGAGATCGGTTCGTAGGTGGCAGGGGTGTTCAGGCGGCAGCGGATCGTGGCGGTGCCACCTGGGCCGACGGGCAACTCCTGCCAGCCCCCGGCCCCGGCAAGCGCGAGCGCTGGCAGCTCAGCCGAGAGGGCGATGCCGAGCCAGGAGATCGGCGTGCCTCCCTGACGCGGCTCGGGCCAACGCTCGAAATCGATCGCGCCGCTCAGCACGATCCGCTCGCGGGCGCGGGTCATCGCCACGTAGAGGATACGGTCCTCCTCCTCAGCCTCAGCGCGCCGTCGCTCCTCGGCCAGCTGCTCGTAGTTGAGGGTAGGCGTTGCCTTGCCACCGTCGAGGCGCACGAGCTGCAGGCCGAGGCGCGCCCCGTCCACAATCAGGTCGGGCATGCGCGTGTTCGGCGCTCGTCCAAGGTCGGCGACGCAGACCACGGGGAACTCCAGGCCCTTCGCGCCGTGGATGCTCATCAGGCGCACCGCGTCGGGCTCGACTCCCTCGACCGGCGCGTCGGACTCAGAGGCGCCTACTGCACTCATCAGGTGCTCGATGTGCTCGAGGAAGCCACGCAGGTCGCGGCCTTCGCCGGCTTCAAAGCGCCGCGCGAGGCGCAGCAGCTTGTGGATGTTGGCCAGGCGCCGCTCGCCCCACTCCAAGCCCAGCACATATTTGACGTAGTCGCTCGCGGCTAGTGCTCGCTCGATCAGCTGCGAGATCGTGCGACGCGGCGCCTCGGCCCGCTCAGCAACGAGACGTTCACAGAGCTCGCGCAGGCGCTCGCGGTCATCCGCCTCAAGCAGCTGATCCGGCCCGAGCTCGAGCGCCGTCTCCCATGCGCCGCGGCCATCTGCGCGTGCGCGCAATGCAAGCAGCGCAAGCCCGTTGCGGGAGAGGCCCACGAGCGGCGATGCGAGCGTGGAATAGAGCGCTTCCTCATCGAGCGGGTTGGCAAGCGCACGCAGGTAGGCCAGCAGATCGCCGATCTGCTGGTGCTTCCAGAAGCCACCGACCGCGGCGAGCGTGCGCAGACCGCGCAGCTGCAGGGCGCGCTCGTACACGTCGAGGTCGCCGAGCGCGCGTAGCAGCACAACGACCTCGCCGGCCCGCGCACGGCCGCTGTCGACGAGCTCACCCACCCGCTCGGCGAGCATTCGCGCCTCCGCCTGGCGCCACAACGGCGCCGGAGGTAGCCCGCTCGCGATCTCTGCCGCAAGCTCCTCAGACTCCTCCCAGCCTCCACGCGCGCTGAGCAGCAGCTCCACGCGTGGCTCGCCGCCATGCGCCGGCTCATCCTCCGCGCGGCCGGCAAGCAGCGGCGTGAACTGCGTGAAGCGCTCCTCGAAGATGACGTTGACGAGCTCAAGCAGCGGCGCACGACTGCGGAAGTTGCGCGTCAGCGCGAGGCTCTGACCGAGGCCCGCGAGCTCGGAGCGACGTGCCCGAAACAGTCCCACCTCGGCGTGACGGAAGCCGTAGATCGACTGGAACTCATCGCCGACCGTGAACAGGTTGTCGCGATCGAGCGCACGCAGGATGCCCAGCTGGCGGGGATTTGTGTCCTGGAACTCATCGACCATCAGCAGCTCAAAGCGCTCTGACCAGGCGGCGCGAACTCCCTCACGCTGCTCCAGCAGCTCACGTGCAAGCAGCTCGAGGTCGTCGAAATCGAGCGCCCCGCGCTCGCGCTTGAGTCGCTCATACGCGGCGGTAAAGCCCGCCAGTAGCTCATCGAGCAAGGCGCAGATCGCGAGCGCCTGCCCGTCGAGCTCGCCTCCCCCACCGTTAGCGAGACCGCTCAGGGAGGGCAGCCGTGGCTCGCGCTGGCCACGACTGCGCAGCTGCGCATGAACGGCAGCGATCATCGTGTGCACGCGATCGACGCCATAGGCGGCGATCAGCTCGACTGCAGCTTCACGATCGGCTCCTCCGAGGAAGGCCTTCAGAGCCACGCTGAACGCCCGTAGGCGCAGCCGCCCGGCGAGCCCCTCCTCGAGGATCGTGAACTCGGGGTCGAGGCCCGCAAGCACCGCGTTAGCGCGCAGCAGACGAGCACAGAAGCCGTGGAAGGTGCCGACGAAGGCCGCCTCTGTGTCGCGTGCGTGCTCGCGTTCGCCGAGCTCCAGAAATCGCGCGCGGACACGCTCACGCAGCTCGCCGGCGGCACGGTCGGTGAAGGTGATCGCGAGGATCTTCCCCGGTGCGAGTCCATCCTCACGCACGGCACGCACAAAGCGCTCGACCAGCACCGAGGTCTTGCCGCTACCCGCGGCGGCCGAGAGCAGCAGCGGCTCGCTGCGGCGTGTCACCGCGTGCTCCTGCTCTGAGGTCAGCTCTCTCATCGCTCGCAGCGGCAGATCGAGGGATACATGCATCCGGCGCCCTGATAGCCACAGGTCTTGGGCCGCGCCTCAAGCGCCCCGCGCGCGGCCTCAGCAGCGGCTCCGCGGGCCGCCGTGAGCGCCCCGCCGAGGATCTCGCGCACTTCGTCGTGCTCACGGATGTCACTGCGCACGCAGTCGAGCTCGACGCCGCCGTCCTGCTCAAGCACTCCACGGGCTCGCAGATCGCTGCCCGATAGCGGCTGATAGAAGCCACCGACCGCCGTGACCCCCAGCAGCTGCTCGACGGCGCACATATACAGCGCAACCTGGAGCTTGCTATCGCCAAGCCAGCGCGCAACCGGCGGCGCCTGGCGTGCCTTGTAGTCATAGACGACCGCCTGGCCCTGATCGCCGACGTCGACGCGGTCGACGCGGCCGCGCATGCGCACGTCCCCGCCGAGCTCAAACGCACCCAGCACGCTGCCCTCGCCAAGGGCATCCCCGGCCTCAAACCCGAAGCCGAGCTCAAGCGCGCTCGGCTCCAGCGCGCTTTCGAGGTCGGCCGCATACTCGAGGTAGCGCTCGAGGTCTGAGCGCAGCCGTCGCAGCGCCCCCGGGCGACGCTCGGGGGCGCTCGAGAGCGGAAACTCGCCCGCTTTCTCCTCGAGCGCGCGCAGCAAGTGCTCGCGCGCGAGCCCCAATCGGGCTCGCGTGATCCGGCCCGAGCCCGTCTCGCGCATAAGTCCTTCGAGCGTGTCCCTCAGGACCTCGTGAGCCAGGCCCCCACGCGCCAGCGGCTCGGCCTGCGGCTCGAAGTCGCCGGGACGCAAAAGCCGCTCGACGAACCAGCGCACAGGACAGGAGAGCCAAACCTCAAAGGAGGACGCCGACCACACCTGCTCGGCGAGATGCGCCAGCACGCGCGCGTCTGTAAGCGTCTCCTGGGGAGCAACGAGGGTAGATGGGAAGCTCGGGACCTCATCCCAGCCGACTGCGCCCAATGCCCGGCGACGACGACGTTCGCTGAGGTCTGCAGAGAACAGATCGCAGAGATCATCGACAAACAGAGATCGAGCGCTCGGCTCGCCGTCATCGTCGGCCACATGCCAGCTGAGCACGAGCAGCTCCTCGGGGCGCGAGACGGCGGCGTAGAAGAGGTAGCGCTCCGCTGCCAGCGCGTCCTCGTGCTCGCCGAGCCTGAGGCCCGCCGTTTCGCTCAAGCGCCTGCGCTCATCCTCAGAGAGCAGTGCCTGGGTACGGGGGCGCGCCGGGAAGACACCCTCCTGCAGGCCGCACAGGAACAGCGCGCGCACGCGCCGCGCACGCAGCGCGAGTGGGTCGAGCACCGCCACCGCGCCCGGCCCCGGCCGCTCGCCGCTGAGAAACTCAACCGCCGCAAGCGTCCGCGCGAGCTCGCCGGGATCGCCCGGCGCTAGCTCGGGCGCGCTGCGCGCAAGCTCGCGCAGCTCAGCGAGCGCACGCCGCGCCGCTGCCGCCGCTGAGGCCTCGTCCATCTCATCCACAGCCAAGACACTTGCGCTGGCACGCCGTGGCGCGCTGAACAGTCGGCTGAGCTCACGCTCGGCGCGCTCGATCAGCGCTGCCGGGGAGCGTGTGCCCGCCTCACGGCACTGATCGATCGTCTCCAGCGGCCAGTTGCGCTCCTCCCACAAAGCCCGCGCCTCCGCGGCACTCGTGATCCCGAGCCGGCGCGCTCTGAGCTCGAGCTGGTCGGCAAGCACAGGGCGCTCGAGCAACCCTGGAGCTCGCAGCCATGCCAGCAGATCCCCGAGCTCGCCCTGCTCCTCTCCGCCCGTACCGTCCTCAGCGGCACAGCGGAGCAGGCCAAGCAGGGCTCGACCGAGCGAGCTGTCGCCGAAACGCCGGCGTCGCTGCAGCGCGTAGGGGACGCCCGCGGCCGTAAAAACCTCGGCGAGCAGATCCTGTGTGGCCGATCCTGCCCGCAGGACGAGCGCAACCTCCTCGGCGGGCATGCCCCCCTCCAGCAGCCCCTTGATCTCACGCGCGACGAGCTCCAGCTCGGCACGCTCGCCGCCACCCTCGAGCAGGCGCACAGCTCCACCCGGATCGGTGCGCGCAACATCGACCTCGAACAGCGAGCGCTCGAGATGGTGGAGCGCCGCTCGTGCACCCGGGGCGTAGTACTCCGCGCGTGCCGTTAGCTCGCGCCGGACATCTGCCAGCGGCGCCAGTGCCGCGAAGCTCGCCGCGCGACCGGCGAAGGCTGTGCGTCCCGGCTCATAGGTCAGCGAGACGGTCACCGGAGCGTCGACGATCCTGCCGAGTGTCTCGATCGCGTCGTGCTGCAGGCGGGTGAGATCGTCGAAGCCGTAGAACAACACCGGCGTGCGCCCCCAGAGCGAGGGGCGACGTCGCAGCATGTCCAGTGCGCGCACTCCACGCTGCTCGGCGTCCAGCCGTCCGAGGCGCTTCAGCGCCTGCTCGTAGCGTTCGTAGATTGGCGCGAGCTCGCTATGCGAGGACCCCACCCCGTCCGCGGCCGCCCAAGCCTCGAGCGCACGCCCGAGCGCTCCGGGCATCACACGCCGCACGCGCAGTTCTGAGATCAACTCCGACAGGGCGCGCACGAATCCCGGCGCGGGTCCTGCGGCGCCTTCGGCGGCGATCGTGGCAAGCACGCGCTCGCGGGCCAAGGCGCCGAGCACCGGCTCGTGCACACCGGCCCTGTGCACCGCCTCGGCGATCAGACCCTCAAAGCGCTCCACGCGTGCACCCATCGCGACGCCATCCCCGGCGAGCTCACGAAGGTAATGCTCTGCGTCCACGCGCGTCGGCACCACCAGCAACGGCTCATCGCCGCGAGCAAGATGTGCACGCAGCGCGTCCATCACGAGCTGGGCCTTGCCCGCGTTGGCGGGTCCTGTGACGAGGGTGATCGACATCCCGCCCATCCTGGCGCACTGCCCCGACGCGCCCGGTGGAGTGCTCTGTCTTTCGCAAGCTGCGCTAGGCGGCGCTGTGCTCGGCTACGGCTGCCGTTGTCTCCCCGGCGACGGCCTCGGCGCTCTCAGCGCCCGCCTCGGACTCGGCCTCGGGCGGCTTCGCGCCCTCCTTGGCCCAGACCTCGTCGAACTCGACGCGCCATTTGCCCTCCTCGGTCTGGCTGAGCGCCAGATGTGCCCTGAAGCTGCGCCCGCTACGGCCACGGAAGCCTGTGACCGCCTGCGCGGTGTAGCCGGTCTTGATCAGCTCGCGCGCGATCGCCAGCGGCAACGTCTTGCCCGCTTTCGCCTTCCAGATCACGAAGCCGCAGCCTGGATCGTCGCGCGCCCAGCAGGAGTAGCCCTTACGGTTCTCGACGATCTCGTGGCCGCAGACTGGGCAGGGCCCGAGCCTGGCGCGCGGGATGCGCACATCTTTGAGCGTCTCGTCGAGCTCCTTGACCGTCTGCTCGGCGAAACCCGCGATGTCGCTCATGAACTGCTTGCGCGAGTCCTCGCCGCGCTCGATCTCGCCGAGCCGCTGCTCCCAGCTGCCGGTCAGCCCCGGCGAGGTGAGCGCGTGCTCGTTGAGTAGACGGATCACGTTAAGTCCCTTCTCGGTCGCCACCAGCGCGCGACCGTCGCGCTCGAGATAGCCGACCGTGATCAGGCGCTCGATGATCGCTGCGCGTGTCGCGGGGGTACCGATCCCCGAGTCCTTCATCGCCTCACGCAGCTCGTCGTCGTCGACCAGCTTGCCCGCCGTCTCCATCGCGCCAAGCAGTGACGCGTCGCTGTAGCGCCGCGGCGGTTTTGTTTCCTTGCGGGCGCTTGCGATCTCGCGCGTCTGCACCTCCTCGTCCTGCAGCAGCCGCGGCAGCGTCTGCTCAGCCGCCTCGTCCTCCTCGCCGCGTGCCTCCGCGGCGTCGGCTTTGGCGTCGGCTGAGATCTCGTCGTAGACCCCACGCCAGCCAGGCACGAGCAGCAGCTTGCCGCGCGTACGGAAAAGGTAGGTGCCATCGCCCTCAGCGGCCACGACCGTCGTCTCGACTTTGGTGTTCTCGAAGACCGCCTCGGGGTGGAAGACCGCCAGGAAGCGCCGCACGGCCATGTCGTAGACACGCCGGTCGTCAGAGCCCATTTTCTCGAGGTTGTGCTCAGAGCGGGTGGGGATGATCGCGTGGTGGTCGGTGACCTTCTCGTCGTTGACCACGCGACCCAGCGGCAACACGTCGAGCCCGGTTACGTACTCGGCGCCCTTGCGGTACTCCGGGCGGGCACCAACGAGCTCAGCGATCGGCTTGATCTCATCGACCATGTCCGTCGTCAGATACCGCGAGTTGGTACGCGGGTAGGTGAGCGCCTTGTGCTCCTCATAGAGCCTCTGCGCGGCCGCCAGCGTGCGCTTGGCGGAGAAGCCGTAGCGGTTGTTCGCCTCACGCTGCAGCGTCGTGAGGTCGTAGAGCATCGGTGCTTTCTCGCGCTGCTCCTTCTTCTCGAGCTTGGTGATCGTCCCCGGCCGGCCGCTACAGGCTGCGACGATCGCCTCGGCCTCCTGCTCGGTGCCGATGCGCGGACCTTTGGTGTTGCCGAGACTGCCGGGTGGCGCTTGGAAGTGGCCGAGATAGGTGCGCTCACCGCCTGCTGCCTCACCCTCGAGCGGCCCTGCCGCGAAGGTCGCATCGACGAGCCAGTAGGGCTCGGGTTTGAAGGCCTTGATCTCCTCCTCGCGACGCGCGACGATCGCGAGCGTCGGGGTCTGCACGCGCCCAAGCGAGACGGCCCCATCGAAGGAGCTGCGCAGCCGGATCGTGGCTGCGCGCGTAGCGTTCATGCCGACGATCCAGTCTGCCTCCGAGCGCGAGCGTGCGGCCTCCTCGAGGCGCTCGAACTCCTCGGCGGGGCGCAGCGAGTCGAGCGCGCTCTTCATCGCCGCGTTCGTCATCGAGTTCAACCACAGCCGTTTGACCGGCTTTTTGCCTTTGGCCTTCTCGAAGAGGTAAGCGAAGATCAGCTCGCCCTCGCGGCCGGCATCACAGGCGTTGACGACCTCGTCGATGTCCTCGCGGCCGAGCTGTTTGGTGACGACCGACATCTGCTTGCGCGAGCGCTCGTCGCGGACGACGAGTTTGAAGCGCTCGGGCACGATCGGCAGATCGCCCATTCGCCAGCTCTTGAATTTGGCGTCGTAGGCTTCTGGTTCTGCCAGCTGCACGAGGTGACCCACCGCCCAGGTGACGACGTGATCGGGTCCCTCGAGGAAGCCCTCGCCCTTCTTGAAGGTGCCCGGGAGCACGCGCGCCAGGTCCTGCCCCACGGAGGGCTTCTCGGCGACTAGGAGCGTCTTGGACATGGCGGCAGCGTAGCGGGTGGTGTTTGCGCGGCTTCTCTGGCGGGAATCGAACTCGCGATCCCGACGCGGCTATCCGCCGACCGGGGCACGCGGATTGTTTCCCCAGAAGACCTGCGTGCCGAGCATCCCAATCAGGGTCACAAGCACGAGGTTGAGCACCATCGACTTAGCCGTCGCCCTGCCGACGCCGACTGGCCCACCGCTGGCGTTGTAGCCGTAGTAACAGGCCACGAGCACGATCGTGGTGGCCATCATCATGCCCTTGATCAGGCTGAAGAGCACGTCTCCGGGATTCTGGTACTGCCAGAAGATCAGCAGGTAGCCACCTGAGGAGGTGAAGCCGATCTGCTTGACGACGGCGAGGTAGGAGCCGATGAACGCGATGCCGATCCCACCGATGTACATAAACGGAAGCACCAGCCACGCAGCAAGCAGGCGCGTGGCGCAGAGGAAGGTCATCGAGCTCACGCCCATAACCTCCAGCGCGTCGATCTCCTCTGAGATGCGCATCGCGCCTAGCTCGGCGACGATCCCGGTCCCGACCTTCGCGGACATCATGTAACCGAACGCGTAGGGGATCCCCTCGCGCAGGTTGCACCAGGCCGCGAACAGGCCGGCGTAAGACGGGGCGCCCTGGGACTGGGTGAAGTACGCCCCCTGGATGCCGCATGTGCCGAGCCCGATGAGGAACACAAGCGCCCAGATCACCACAGTCGAGCCGATGATCAGGATGCCCGCCTGACGCAGCGCCTCGCCGAAGAAGCGCAGCACCCGCAGGCCCCAGACTTCGCCAACGATCGTGCCCGTGAAGCGCGCGATCTCACCCGCGGCCGCGAGCCATAGCTTCGGCAGCGCGAGCAGTTCGCTCACTTGACCACCAGAAGGCTGGGATGGGTCGCCAGAATCGTCTGGATGAAGACGTAGTTGAAGGCTCCGAACCCGAGGAAGGAGATCACGACCGCTTCATTGACAGCGCGTCCGACGCCCTCGGCGCCGCCGGAGGCCGTCATCCCCTTGTAGCAGCAGACGATCGCGATGATCGCCCCGAACATCGTGCTCTTGAGCACCGAGCCCCAGAGGTCGGTCGTGGTGGCGTTGGCGAACAACGTCGTCCAGAACGGCCCCAGCGAACCACCGCTCCCGAGCTCCGCGAGTATGCCGCCGAAGATGCCAAACAGCAGCGCGTAGATGTCGAACAACCCGGTGGCGACCATCAGCGCGAGAAAGCGCGGCACGACAAGGTTCTTGACGGGGTCGACGCCCAGCACCTGCAGCGCGTCGAGCTCCTCGCGCACCTTGCGCGCGCCGAGGTCGGCTGTAATCGAGGTACCGGCGATGCCGGCGACGACGATCGAGGTGATCAGGGGTCCGATTTCGCGGATCGCGGCGACCACGAAGAACCCGCCGAGGCGATCGAGCGCGCCGATGATCGTCAGGAAGTTCGCCGCTTGCAGGCCGGCCGCTCCGTAACTAATCGCCGCGGTGGTGACGAGCAACGGAAACCAGACGAGCCGCAGCGTGAACAGGAACTGAGAGACGAGCTCACCCCCATATGGATAGGGAGGGCGCACAGCGGAGACGAGCGTCCTGCCCGTGAGCAGCATCATGTCCCCGACTTCCTCGAAGAACTTCCGCGCCGGTTGAAAAGCGAGTTCTCCCTTCCCCATTCCTACAGTGTACTAGTGAACCAGCACACTAGGAATTATCCCCATCGATCGCTACCGTAGACCCATGGCAAACAAGCCAGATGCCAAGCCGAGCGAGACCGACGATGGCCCCTTTGGTGCCGTCGAGATCGACCGCGACGCGGAGGTGCCGATCGGCGTGCAGCTGGCATGGGCGCTTAGATCCCGCATCGATGACGGTCGCCTGAGGCCAGGACAGAGATTGCCGGGCTTGCGCGATCTGGCCGAAGCAAGCGGGGTCAACGTAAACACGGTTCGAGCTGTCTATCAGCGACTCGAGCAAGAGGGCCTGATTGACAGCCAGCAGGGAAGCGGGACCTTCGTCACAGCTGCGCCACGCCGGCGATCATCGGTCAGCGCGATCGCCGCCAGCGCGGCGCGCGAGGCGCTCGAGACTGGGGTCGATCCGCGCGAGGTCGCTGCTGCTCTCTATGTCGCACCGGAGGCAGCTCCCGCAGCCACCGAGGAAGCGCAGCGCAGGCGCCTGCTGCGCGCCCAGATCGGCGAGCTTGAGCGCACGCTCGGAGAGATGGAAGCTGCCCATCCAGGCGTTTCCCCAGCCCCTGAGCGCGGCAGGCGCGGGATCGGACCCACACTGCTCAGCGTTGCCGAGCTCGAACAGGTGCGTGGCGTCCTGCTGCGCCGCCTCGCAGCAGCTCAGATCAGACTCGATGAGCAGCTCGAAGAGCGCGCCGCCGGCAAGTCACCCGCACGCAAGGCACGCGCGCGTGTCGCACCCGAGCCCAAGCCGACTCTCGCCGAGCCAAAACGTGGGCCCGCGCCGCGCCCACGCACCCGCCCAGCGCCTGCGGGCACCTGACTCAACCTGCGGCACACGGCCCCGTGCTGACGCGGATGCCCCCCTGCGCCCGCGCCTCGGCCTCTGCGAGCAGACTGCGGACGGTCTCGTTGGCGACGCCATAGCCACCCCGCGGGCGCCCACCGACGGTCGCAGCGAACACCGTGGTCAGGACGCGCCCGGAGGAATCAACCATCGCCCCCCCGGAGTTGCCGGGGCGCACGAGCCCGCGCAACGGCGTCAGCAAGCGCGACACGGGACCCTGGCCGTAGGCATTCTCGGTGAGGACCGTCTGCGTGCGCCCGATGCGCCCGGGCTGGACATCAAAGGGCCCGTTCTCGGGATAGCCGAGAATCGCGCCCGCGGTTCCCGAAGCGGGTTCGGCCACGCTCGTGAGCGCGGGCAGCCCGAGCCCCTGCACCTGCAGCACGGCGATGTCGTGGGTGGGGTCAAAGGCGAGCACGCGCACTGCGAGGTTCGGCGGCTGCCCGCCGACCTGCACGCTCGTGTCCTGCTCGCCGGCGACTACGTGCGCGTTTGTGACGACGATCTCGGGGGCGGCCACCCAACCCGAACCCTCGATCGCCAGCCCACAAGCACTTCCATCGACACGCACGATGCTGCGGGCCGCCCGTCTGACTGCGGCGAGGTGAGCAATCGCCGGCTGCGGTGCGGCCACGTCGGGGGACGGGCCGGTGATCGAGGGCAGCGGATCGAGGCGCGCGAGGGCGTTCAGGATCGCCCCCGATGGCGGTAGCACCTCGTTGAGGCGGCGCAGGATCGCCGAGCGCTGGATGTCGGCGCGCAGCTGACCCTCGCCCGGCGCCTGTCCCGCCACAGCGGCCAGGATCCACACGATCCCGAGTGCCAGTGCAACGCCGAGAATCGCCCCGAGGATCCCGTCGAGCAGGCCGATCCCCGGGATTATCAGCGTGCGTCGCAGGCGAAAGCCAAGGCCCTCGAGGCCGCTCGCCAGGATCGCACCAGCAAGCAGCGCACCGATCAGACCGAAGGCCGGCGCATAGGGCGAGGCGGAGCCGCGTGGCAGCAGAAGAGGACCCAGACGAGTTCCGAGGAATGCACCAAGCGCGAACCCCCCGAACGACAGCACGCCGACGATAAAGCCCTGGCGGAAGCCGAACAGTGCAAGGACCGCCGCGAACGCGAGAATGATCCAGTCCAGCTGACTCACCTGCCATGTTCTACAAGCTCCTTGACTGAGAACCTTCATCAGCAGCGCTTGCGACGCGCCCGCCCGGTGCTCGCGCTGGCCGCTGTGGCATTCGCGACGGGCGCGATCGTGGGATCCGGACATGGCGCCTCGCCAGCCGCAAAGCTGGCCGATCAGTTCGTCGCCGCCTGGACCCGGGGGGACTACCGCACGATGTACGGCGAGATCGATGCGGCCTCCCAACGCCAGCTCTCCCCGAGTCGGTTCGCCGCTATGTACGCAGAGACGCTAAAGACGGCGACCGCAACGCGTCTGAAGCTGCACGGCCACACCCGCCGAGAAGGCGCACTGATCACCGTGCCGGTGCGGGTCAGGACACGCCTGTTTGGAACGCTCGCGCTCACCTTCGCGCTTGCCGTAGAAGATCAGGGCGAAGGGCCGCGCGTGCGCTGGTCACGCTTGCTCCTCTTCCCCGGCCTGCGCACCGGCGAGTCGCTCAGCCGCCGCACAACGCTCCCGCAGCGCGCGACGCTGCTGGCACGTGACGGCACGGTGCTGGCTGAGGGCGACTCGGAATCCTCCTCCGGCGAAGCGACCCGCAGCTCGCCGCTCGGGGAAGCGGCGCGTGCCGTAATCGGCCGGGTCGGACCAGTGCCGTCCTCGCGCTTGGCTGCGCTTGAAGCCGAAGGTGTCCCGAGCGATGCGACGATCGGGCTCAGCGGCCTGGAGCGAGTGCTCGATACCCGCCTGCGCGGTCGCCTCGGCGGCGAGCTGCTGGCTGGCCGGCGCCTACTCGCCTATGCCCCCTCCCACGCCGCCCCGGCCGTGCACACCACGGTCTCTCCAGACGTCCAGCGTGCCGCCGTCAGCGCGCTCGCCGGGCGCCTCGGCGGGGTTGTCGCGCTGACCCCCTCCGGCGAGGTGCTCGCAGTCGCGGGCATCGGTCTCGAAGGCCTGCAGCCACCGGGATCGACGTTCAAGATCATCACGCTCACGGGCGCCCTGGAGTCCCACATCGCGACCCCCCACACGGTCTTTCCCTACGCCTCCTACGCCACGCTCGATGGCGTCAAGCTCAACAACGCCAACGGCGAGAACTGTGGCGGCAGCCTCGAACTGGCCTTTGCGGTCTCATGTAACTCGGTGTTCACGCCGCTCGGCGTGAAACTCGGCGCGCCACGGCTCGTGGCAACGGCCGAACGCTTCGGCTTCAACCAGGCTCCCGGGCTGCCGGGCGCGGCCACGAGCACGCTCCCGGCGGCAAGCGCGATCCAAGGCGAACTCGATGTTGGCTCGACCGCGATCGGCCAGGGCGAGGTGCTGGCAACGCCACTGCAGATGGCAACCGTGGCAGCGACGATCGCCGACGGGGGGCGCCGCCCGCAGGCGAGCTTTCTGCCCGTCCACTCCCCCAGCCTGACCCACGTTACGAGCGCCTCGGTGGCGCGCACCGTGCGCAGGCTGATGATCGGCGTCGTGCGCCTCGGCACGGGCACTTCGGCCGCAATCCCGGGAGTGACCGTGGCTGGCAAGACCGGCACCGCAGAACTGAAGACGCCCTGTAGTGCGACCCAGGAAGCGAGCAGCAGCGCAGGCAGCGAAGCGGAAAAGTCGAGCTGCGCGGAAGCCGAAAGCGAATCCAGCAACACCGATGCCTGGTTTGCGGCCTTCGCCCCGGCTCTGCACCCGCGCATCGTCGTGTGCGTGATGCTCGTCAAAGACGGCGCCGGGGGCGATACCGCAGCTCCGGCCGCGCGTGGCGTGATCGAAGCGGGCCTGCAGGCGCTGCGCTAGACGTCGAGCTCAGCCGAGGCCGTCTGCGTGGGGTCGCTCGGATCGACGATCTTCAGCTCGAGCGGACGATTGTCGAGCGAGACAGTCTGGATCTTGTAAAGCAAGAGCGCGCCCTGGGTGGGACCGGAGTTCGCGGTCGTGTCGGGGATCGGCAGCTGGCCTTTGGCAGCCACGAGCGCGGGCCGATAGGCGAAGGGGTTGATCTGGCTTGGCGCCAGCGGTGTGTAGGTGTTGCCTTGGGTGTCTGAGATCGTCAGTTCGCTGGCCGACTGCTGCGCCTGCGGAGAGTCGTTGTAGACCTGCACGAACACCGCGAACCACTCCTGGCCCGGTCCGAGCTGGCGTTCGCTTTCGCTCAGACCCTGCAGGTAGGCGGCGTCCTCAGAGTTGGTGGGGTTCAGCTCGCGTGAGAGCTGAACCTCGTAGCTCAGCGGACCGACGTCGAGGTAGGGAGCGTTCTGCCCGGACTCGCCGGCGTAGGTGCCCGTGCTGACTTTCGTGTGGGAGTCCCCACAGGCGCTCAGCAGCAGCGCCGCGAGCAGCGCTAGCGCGAGAAGTGTGAACTTGCACGGGCGGAGGAACATGCGACGCGGCAGTCTATCCGCCGGCGACCGTGACACGCGGCCCGCGGCCCTCCCCGCGCTCGAGGATGCTCCGCAGCCGGCGCATCGCGCGCTGGTTCTTGCGCCGCAACCAACCTTTCGCGCCGAGGCCCTCCATCAGCTTGTCCGAGAGCGTGACGGGGATCGTCTGCAGCGTGAAGCGCACGCGCGTCGTGTCCGAGCTGCCCGCTGCGAGCTCGTAGACGCCGAGCGTGCGAATGCGGTTGTTCTTGCCCGTGCGCCCAACCTCGACGATCCGGTGCGGGCGCTCGACCTCCGAGAAGGTCACGTCTCCCCAGCTGAAGCGGTTGCCGGGCGCCTTTACGCGGAAGCGTGCGCCGGCACCGCGGCCGACCGAGTCGATCCGCGTGAGATGCCAGTCGACCAGGTAGTGGTCGGTGAACTCGGGGTGGTTGGCGATGTCCTGGAGGTAGTCGAACACTTGCTCGCGCGGAGCGGAGACGACGATTGAGACGGTCAGGGGGTCCATGCGCAGCGAAAGTCTATTGCGCACGGCGCCGAGCACGCGGGCCGACGATCTGGCGTGGAAGCTAGGCCGCGCGGGCGGTCAAGCGCACGGTATGTCCGTGCTCGCAGTGCCTGACGAGCTCGCTCGTCACGGGGCTGTCGCGATGCGCCGGACGACACAGCGCGCAGACCAAGCGCGGCTGGGCGGCGCCGTAGATGTGCACCTGCTCGCCGGTGAGGGGGGTACGCCCGCAGTCGGCGCAGCTGCAGCGATCGGCCGCGAGCGCGCCGAGGCTTCGCCTCAAGAGCACGCGCTCGAGCAGCTCGACATGGGTAGTAGAGGACGACATCGTGCCTCCCAGATTCGGCGCCCGCGACGGTGCTCCTGCCTCTGGTTCGGCCCTTGCCGCGGGTTTACCCAGGAGGCGGTCGGGGTATTCCACGGATCGTAGGGACACAAGCGAGACTTATACTCTGGCCCTCTGGAAAATTCTTGTATCCAGAATTTATACGGAGTTGACAGGCTTGTTATGATCCGCACGAGTGTCCCCCGGCGAGGGAGCGCCCCCTTGGGAGCAGCGATAGAAAGGGAGGAGCAGGACATGGAGTCACTTGCGACAGGTACTTTCGTGGGTGCGGGGTCTTTCCGTTGTAGGGACTGCGGATATACGCTCACGCTCGCATCATCCGACGCGTTGACGGACTGTCCAAGCTGCGGCAGCACAGACTTTGCGCGAGCTTCGCTCTTTGGCACCGAGCGCATCGCCACCGGGCGTCCCGATGCATCACTGGTCGAGCCGGCAGCCGATGGCCGCGACGAGCACTTGCTGAGCGCCCGCGAGCAGATCGCGCAGCCCGGCGAGTACCTCGTCTACGAAGAAGGCGCGGAGCTACGCACGGTCTCGCTCGCACGCGAGTGGACGCGTATCGGGCGTAGCCTTGCCGCCGATGTGCGCTTCGACGACCCGACCGTCTCGCGCCGCCACGCGCTGATCGTGCGCCAACCCGACGGCGTGCGTCTGCTCGACGATCGCAGCCTCAACGGCGTTTTTGTGAACGGTGAGCGGGTCGACGGCAAGACCCTCGCCGACAGCGATGAGATCATCGTGGGGCGCTACCGGCTGCGCTTCATCAGCATTCCCCCGCTGCCGGATTCCGCCCAGCAGAACGCCCGCGAGGGTGCGCTGCACCCAATCGGTTAAAGACCCGACGGGCCTTTTGAGCACCGCCGCGCACCGCGCGGCGGTCGGCGCGTAGTATCGCGAGCCATGGCCCAGACGATCGCCGTACTCTCACAGAAGGGGGGCACCGGGAAGACCACGACGGTCCGTACGCTGACCGACGTTCTGCGTCGCTGCGGCGTGCGCACGCTGGCCGTGGACCTCGACCCGCAGGGCAATCTCTCCGACTACTTCGACCTCCCGACCGACGTGGAGCCGACGATCGCCGACGTGCTCGCGGGCCGCGCCAAGGCCACGGAGGCGATCCACGAGGACATCATCCCCGCCAACCTGAGCCTCGCGGAGGCGGAGCTGATGCTGGGCGGCAAGATGGGGCGCGAGCTGACGCTCAAGCGCGCGCTGGCAAAGGCGAGCAGCGACTACGAGGTCATCCTGATCGACTGCCCGCCTTCGCTGGGGCTGTTGACGATCAATGCGCTCGTCGCCGCCGACCACGCGCTGATTACCGCCGAGGCCCAATACTTCGCTTTGCAGGGTGTCGAGCAGGCGGTCGAGGTGCTCGAGCTCGCGCGTGACAGCCTCAACCCCGAGCTCGCCCTGATCGGCGTCCTTTTGAACCTCGCGGACATCCGCACCGTGCACTCTCGCGAGGCGCTCACCTCACTGCAGGAGCGCTTCGGCGAGGCCGTCTTTGGCACGGTCATTCGCGCCTCGATCGCCTACGCGGAGTCGGCCGAGCGGGCGCGCTCGATCCTCGACCACCGACCCGACCTGGGCGCCGACTACATCGCCCTGGCTGATGAGCTGCTCGGCCGCCTGTCCGGGCTCAGCGAGGCGCGCCAGCGCCTGAAAGAGCTCGCTTAGAGCTCGCCGACGTAGGCGCCCTGCGGCTCGAAGGAAGCCCGCAGAAGCGTCGCCCAGCCCTCGATCTCGCTTGCCAGTGCCTCGGCGACCGCACCGGTCTGCTCGTAGAAGCACCACACCAGCACCGTCGGCCCCGCGCCTGAGATCGTCGCGCCGAGCGCACCCAGCTCACGAGCGCGAGCCGCGAGCTCATAGGAACGCGGGAACAGGTGCGAGCGGCGCTGCTGATGGAGTCGATCCTGCAGCCCGCGTCCGAGCAGATCCCAGTCACCACGAGCCAGACCCAGCGTCAAGAGCGCGCCGTGGGCGACGTTAAAGACGGCCTCCTCCATCGGTACCTGGTCGGGCAGCGCGGCGCGTGCCGCGCGCGTGCGCACGGCCTCCCCGGGCACAACCGCGAGCGCCTCGAGTCCCGTCGGCGGGTCCAGGCGCGTGGCCTGACCGTCCGCGCAGATCACAAAGCCGCCGTAGAGCGCAGCGGTGACGTTGTCCGGATGGCCCTCCATCGCGCTGGCCTCGGCGAGCAGGTCGACATCGAGCTCGAAGAGATGGTCGGCCGCCATCATCCCCGCGACGATCGCCGACGCGCTCGAGCCGAGCCCGCCCGAGAGGGGGATCTCCGAGCGGATGCGGAAAGTGAAGCCGTCGGCGGGATGCAGCCGCTCGAAGGCGCGCACGCAGAGGTTCTCCCGCCCGTGCGCGACCGCCAGGTCGGTCTCGACGGCGAACTCCCCAGTCTCCTCGACCTCGAGCTCGAGTTGCAGCGCCAGCGCCGCAGCCATGCAGTCAAATCCCGGCCCGAGGTTCGCCGAGGAGGCCGGCACCCGCACGACCCGCCTACGGATCACCCAGCACCGCATCCTCGATCGCGTGGATGTCGACCGCGCATTGGATGATCCTGCCGTCGTTGTTGGCCATCGCCGTCTCCGGGTCCTTCAGGCCGCGGCCGGTCAGCACACAGACAACCTGCTCGGCGCCGTCCGCACCGTACTTCAGCAGCCCCGCGACCGAGGCCGCCGAGGCCGGCTCACAGAACATCCCTTCGCGCGAGGCGAGCAGGCGGTAAGCGTGGAGGATCTCCTTGTCGCTGACTACACGGATCGCGCCGCGCGAGTCGGTGGCCGCGGCCATCGCATCCTCCCAACGCACGGGGTTGCCGATCCTGATTGCGCTCGCCACCGTTTCGGGGTGCTCGATCACTTTGCCATCAACGAGCGGCGCCGCGCCCTCAGCCTGGAAGCCGAACATCTTCGGCGCCGCGCCCATCTCGCGAAAGCCACGCCAGTAGGAGGTGATGTTGCCCGCGTTGCCGACCGGGATGCAGAGCGCTTCACAGCCTCCCTCAAGTCCCTCGTGAATCTCGAAGGCGGCTGTCTTCTGCCCTTCGATGCGGAACTCGTTGACCGAGTTCACGAGCGCGATTGGGTGCGTGTCGGTGAGCTCGCGCACCAGCGTCAGCGCCTGGTCGAAGTTGCCCTGCAAGGAGATCACGCGCGCCCCGTGCACGAGCGTCTGGGCCATCTTGCCCGCGGCGATCTTGCCCTCTGGGACGATCACCGCGCAGGTGATCCCCGCGCGTGCCGCATATGCGGCCGAGCTTGCGGCCGTGTTGCCCGTCGAGGCGCAGATCACGGCCTTCGCACCGTCGCGGACGGCGGCTGAGACCGCACAGGTCATGCCGCGGTCCTTGAAGGAGCCGGTGGGGTTGGCGCCCTCGAGCTTCAGGCGCACCGTCGCGCCGACCATCGCCGAGATCACCGGCGCGCGCAGCAGCGGCGTCGAGCCCTCTTGCAGGCTCACGAGCTTGTCACCCGGCTCAAAGGGCAGGCGCTCGTAGTAGCGCTCGATCAGCGGAACGTGCGTCCCCGAGTATGCGGCGCCTTCGACTCTCGGCAGCGGCACGGGCGGCGGGTCAAGCTCACTCATACGAACTCCTCTTCGATCACACGAATCGTCCTGGGGGTGGAGCTCACAAAATCAAACTCACCTACGCGGGCCACGGCCGCGCGCAGGCTCGACTCGACCACGGGGTGGGTGACCATCACCAGACGCGCGTTTTCGCCCATCCCACGCTGCACGACCGACTGGATCGAGACGCCGTGCTCCCCCAATACCTGCGTCACCGATGCCAACACTCCGGGACGATCGGCCACGTCGAGATGTAGGTAGAAAGCGCTCTCGACGTCCTCGACGAGCTTTAGCGGCAGGGGCGGCGCCGGTGGGCGCGCACCGCCGGTCATCACGCTCACGACGTCGCCCAACACCGCCGAGGCGGTCTGGCGTCCGCCGGCCCCCGGCCCCGACAGGGTGATCTCGGTGATCGTCTCGGACTCGACCGTGACCGCGTTGAAAGATCCGTTGACGGCCGCGAGCGGGTGCCCGGAGTAGAGGAAGGTCGGGTGCACGCTGACCGAGAGCCCTCCTTGGCGACGCTCGGCGGTGCCGATCAGCTTGAGCCCGAGGCCGAACTCGCGCGCGTACTCGAGGTCGTCGCGGTGCAAGTGCTCGATGCCCTCGTAGCGCACCTGGTCGAGGTGCACGGGCGTGCCAAAGGCCAAGCGCGCCAGGATCGCCATCTTGGCGGCCGCGTCACGGCCGCTGACGTCATCGCTCGGGTCGGCCTCGGCGTAGCCGCTGCGCTGCGCCTCGGCGAGCGCCTCCTCGTAGCTGGAGCCGCGCGTCATCTCGGTGAGGATGTAGTTGGTCGTGCCGTTGACGATCCCGTGGATGCGCTCGATCGGCGTCGCTGAAAGCGACTCCTCGAGCACGCGCACAACCGGCACGGTCCCCGCTACTGCAGCCTCGAAACGTAGCCTGACGTCGTGCTCGCGCGCGGTCTCAAAGAGCTCCTCGCCGTGCTGTGAGAGCAGCTGCTTGTTGGCCGTCACGACATGCTTACCGGCACGCATCGCCTGCAACAGGTACTCGCGTGCGGGTTCAATCCCGCCCATCACCTCGACGATCAGATCGGCGCCGCCGAGGATCTCTCCAAAGTCTCCGCGGCTGCGTGTCAGCACGCCCTTCAGCACCGGCCGACGGCCGTTGAAGCGCTCAATCTCCTCGGCGCGCTCCTCGAGCAGCTCGGCAAAGGCCGCGCCGACCGTCCCGAAGCCCAAGAGGCCGACGTTGAAGGCGGGGCGATCAGCGCTCACGCCTGCTCCTGTGAGGGCACGTCGCGTGCCGTCAGATCCTCGTAGGTCTCGCGCCTGACGACCACATGGGCCTCGCCATCGCGGCAGAAGATCACTGGTGGGCGCGGTACACCGTTGTAGTTGCTGGCCATCGCGAAGCCGTAGGCGCCCGTCGCGGGGGTCGCGATCACATCGCCCGGGCGCGGGTCATCGAGCAGCGCGTCGCGCACAATCACATCGCCTGACTCGCAGTGCTTGCCCGCCAGCACACACGGAATCGAGCCGCCGAAGCGGTCCGCCACATGGGCTTCGTAGGCGGCGCCGTAAAGCATCGGGCGCAGGTTGTCGGACATGCCGCCGTCGACGGCCACCCAGCGTGAGACGTTCTGCTTGACGCTCTCGACCGTGTAGAGCGTGACCGCAGCGTTCGCACACAGCGAGCGTCCCGGCTCGATCAGCAGACGCGTCTGGGCACCGATCCCGGCCGCGTCGGCCGCCGCCATGATCGTGCCCACATACTCCTCGATCGAGGGCGGTGTGGGCTGCTCGTCGGTGTAGGACACGCCCAGTCCGCCGCCGAGGTCGAGCACGGCGAAGTCGCCCAAGCGCGCCAGCTCGCGCGCCGCGCGCTGAAAGGGCTCGAGGCTCAACAGCTGCGAGCCGATGTGCGCGTGCAGTCCTTGCAGCCTCAGGCCCTCGACGGCTCGCGCCCGCGCGATCGCCCGTTCAGCGTCAGCCATCGCGAAGCCGAACTTCGAGTCGGCCTGGCCGGTTGAGATCTTCTCGTGTGTCTCTCCGCGCACGTCGGGGGTGACCCGCACGAGCACATCCTGCGCTCCGCGATCGGCGAGAGCACCCTCTGCGATCAGGCGCTCGAGTCGGCCGATCTCGTCGAAGTTGTCGAGCACGATCAGCCCGACGCCGCAGTCGAGCGCCATGCGCAGCTCCCCCTCGGACTTCGCGTTGCCATGCATCACGATCCGCTCGGGTTCGAAGCCGGCGTTCAGCGCGAGATGCAGCTCACCGCCCGAGGCCACGTCACACCACAGCCCCTCGCGCGCGAACAGCGCCAACACCGCAGTGCAGGGAAACGCCTTGGAGGCAAAGACCACGTGGAAGTCCTCGCGGCCCGCCTCGCGACCGGCGGCGAGGAAGGCGCGCGCGCGGGTGATGAGGTCCTCCTCGGCGACCACGTAGGCGGGCGTGCCGAACTCACGCGCGAGTTCGATCGCATCGCAGCCACCCACCTGCAGATGGCCGTGCTCATCGAGACGGCTGGCCTGCGGGAATGCGCGTGAGAGGGTTGTGCCGGTGATCATCGCCGCTGATTATCGCGTGCCGGCTTGCGAGCTCGTCGGATGGTCCGCTTCAGGCAGTGCTCGGGCGTAGCGCTGCGGTGCCGCCGCGACTAACGAGCACGGCCAGCCAGCAGAGGCCGACCGCACAAAGTCCGAGGCTCTCGAGCTGCGGCGGAGTCAGCCCAACGAAGACCTCGCTGTTGCGCCGCACGAACTCCACAAGGAATCGCTCGAGGCCGCTACCGATCAGATAGAGCGCGAAGATGACGCCCGGGCGCACGCGATCGCGCAGCTGCCACAGCGCATAGGCGAGCAGGCACATCGCGAGCGTCTCGTAGATCGGCGTCGGCTGCACGCGCACGCCCGGTGGCGTGGGCACGGTGCCGTGCGGATAGCCCATCGCCCAGGGCAGGTTCGAGCGGATGCCGTAGTCGCCGTCGCCGGAGACCTGACAGCCGATGCGCCCGATCGCATAGCCGAGCGCGAGCGCGGTGGCACACATGTCGAGCGTGCGCAGTTCGAGCACGCCGCGCCAGCGCATCCAGCCGAGTACCCCGATCGCACCGCCGATCGCGCCGCCGTACCAGACGAGACCCGAGCCGGAGAAGATGCTGCCCAAGAGGTCGTGTTTGACTTCGTCGAAGTTTTCGATCAGGAAGTAGCCACGCGCGCCGACGATGCCGCCGATCAGCGCTGCGAAGACGATCTCATAGGCCCAGTCGGCCGGTCGGCCGAGCTCGCGCAGGCGTCGTGCAACGAGTCCGCCGCAGGCGAGGAAGCCCAGCGCGAACATCACCCCGAAGGTCTTGATCGAGATCCCGAGAAGCTGGATTTCGGGCTTCATGGCGTGCGGGCGGCGGGCATCGGCTGCTGGCGGGCACTTTAGGGCACCGCTATCTCTGTCTGCCACAATCCGCGAGCAGATGTCCTCGAGACCCTCAAGCTTCGGGAAAGACACGGGCCTGCAGGCCCGCATGGTCTTCACGCTGTTCCTGCTCGGGCTCGTCTATGCGGTCTTCGTCGGGGTGCTCTTTGCCGCGGGTGCGGGCGCCGGCGTGATCGTGGTCGTCGCCGTGGTACTGCTCTTGCTGCAGCTCTTCACCTCGGACAAGCTCGCGATGGCGACGATGGGCGTCAAGGAGGTCTCGCCGGCCGAGGAGCCTGAGCTGCACGGCATCATCGAGCGGCTGTGCGTGCAGGCGGACCTGCCCAAGCCACGGGTGTGCGTGATGGAGACCTCGATGGCCAACGCCTTCGCGATGGGCCGCTCGCGCAAGTCGACGACGGTCTGTGCGACGCGCGGCATCCTTGATCTGCTCTCCCCAGCCGAGCTCGAAGGCGTGATGGCGCACGAGATCACGCACGTGATCAACCGCGACGTGATGGTTATGACGCTCGCGAGCTTCTTCGCGACGCTGGCCTCGACGATCGCGCAGTTCGCGCTGTTCTTCGGCGGCGGCTACGGCGACGAAGAAGAGGAGCGCGACATCATGATCGTGATCCTTGTCTCGGTGCTCGTCTACGCGGTCTCCTTCCTGCTGCTGCGCGCGCTCTCGCGCTACCGCGAGTTCGCGGCCGACCGCGGCTCAGCGGTGCTGACCGGCCGCCCCAGCGCCCTGGCCTCAGCGCTGTTGAAGATCAGCGGCACGATCGAGAGTGTCCCTACCCAGGATCTGCGCGCTGCCGAAGGGATGAGCGCCTTCTTCATCATCCCGGCGCGTGCGAAGAAGTCGCTGATGAACATCTTTGCCGACCACCCGCCGCTGGAGCAGCGCCTGGCGGCGCTGGAGCGGCTGGAGGCCCAGCTGCAGGGCACCGCTTAAAGGTGGGCCTCCGCGACATCCTCACCGGCCGCCACCAGGTCAAGGGGCCGGCACCCGACCGCCTGTTCGCGATCTCCACCGCCTACGTCACGCTCCAGGCGGAGTACCAGATCGAGCCGGTCGGGACCGCAGCGATCGTCTTTCAGGCGCTCGCCACGAGCGACTTTGAAGCGACGATCCGCGAGATGGAAGAAGTCGTCACCGCGACCGGCGGCGAGAGCGGCACGAAGGTCTCCACCGAGGACGACAGCTACGGCTATCGCTGGATGGTCCTGCACAACCCCGAGGGAGCCCCGAGCGTCGAAGACCTAACCGTCGGGGTCAACGCGGTATCGAGCTCGATCGAGACCGCAGGCCATGGCGAGCGGCTGCTGTGCGCGGTCTTCGCCTTCGCCGATGCCCGCAAACGACGGATCTACTTCATCTACAACTACAAGCGCGGCTTCTGGTACCCCTTCGTGCCTGACGCCAGCGGCCCCCAGCAGCGTTCGACCGAGCGCGAGCTGCAAATCAAGGCGCAGATGTCCTCTGAACTGCCGATGGAGCCTGAAATTGAGCGCTGGTTCCCGCTGTGGGGGATTCCGATCTGAGGCGAGCCGCAGCCGCTCTCAGTCCGGAATCAAACCCTCGCCAGTGAAGTCCTCGCCGGCCTCCTCGAAGGAGATGTCGGCCGGCGGGATGATCACGTCGGATGTCGCGAGCTCCTCGTCGCCGAGCTGCTCCCCCTCCGCGCGAACGTAGTCGAGCAGCGCCTTGAAGGCATCGGCAAAGCCATCTTCCTGGCCACCCTCGACGATCGCGACGACGGCGTTCTCAAGCTCGTTGAGACGATCCTTGTCCCCGTCGTCGAGCCGGTACTGCCCCTCACCTGAGATACGGACGATCATGCCTGGCCACCCTCGCTCGGCTGGCCCTCGCCGGCGGCGATCTGCGGCGCCTCGGGCGCAGCCGTTCCCCCGCCAAGTTCAGCCTTCATCTTGCTCAGCTCATCGTCGACGGCCGGCTGGCTGGAGAGCTGCTTGAGCTGACGGTCGATGTCGTCTTCGCCGCCGCCCAGCTGCGTGACGTCGTCGAAGGTGCCAGCCGCTTCGAGCTCTTGGACAGCATCCGCGCGCGCACGCATGTTTTCGGTCTTGTCCACGGCGCGCTGCATCGCGAGGCCGACATCGGCCATCTGCTCACCGACACCGGTAGCCGCCTCGGAGATGCGCACCTGGGCCTCGGCTGCGGAGTACTGCGCCTTGATGACCTCCTTCTTGGTGCGGAAGGCTTCGATCTTGGCGCGCAGTTTCTGCTCGGAGTCGATCAGCTTCTGCTGCTGATCCTCGAGTTCATGGACCTGGCCGTCGAGCGACTGCAGCTCGGTCTGGGCGACGTTCTTGCGTTCCAGCGCCGTCCGCGCAAGGTCCTCGTGCCCGGAGGCGAGCGCCTGGCGCGCCTGTGTGTCGAGCTTGACGACGTTCTGCTGCAGCGAGCTTTCCTGCATCTGCAGGCGCTTCTTCGCGGTCACCACGTCGGCAATGCCCTTCTTGACGTTCTGGAGCTGTTCGACCTGCTTCTGGTAGCTGTAGTCGAGCGTCTCGCCGGGGTCTTCGGCGCGGTCCAGAAGTTTGGAGACCTTCGCCTTTACGACGGTGGACATGCGCCCGGTGAGGCCGGCCATCTGATCCTCCTATTGCGTTTCCAAGAGGCGGCCGACCGGATGTCGGCCCACGCCTTCTAGCCTAGCCGACCAGAGCGCTCAGAACCCCAGGGGGTGGCGCACCGCATAGCCGCCGTTGCCCTGACGCAGTGGGCGCCAACGCGGCCCCTGCTGGTTGGAGGGATCGTCGGCGGCGCTCGTGTCGAGCCGCAGCCCGGCGACCGTCATGTAGGCATGTCCGGCGTTGGAGAAGATCGTCACCCAGCGCCCGATCCCGTGTGAGCCCCAGTGCATGAATTCGCCCGAGTCCTCCGGTGTGCTCAGCAGGCTCGCGCCGTGCAGCGCGAAGGAGACGGTGCCCGAGCAGTCATAGCCGGGGGAGGTGAAGGAGGCGTGGCCGCCACCCCAGATGTAGGGCAGGCCGACGATTTCGTTGCCCGCCCACACCATCGCCTGCACCGAGGCGGGCGCGGACATCGGCGCCGCCGCGAGTCCAGCGATGTAGCGCGCGCGGCTTCCCGGCACGAGAAGCTGCGGCTTGCCGGGAGTGACAATGCCGACGACGCTGCCGCCGGTCGCGTTGTCGACCTGTCCGGCAGTCGCTACGGGCTGGTAAGGGACGACTTCGCCTGTGGCGGTCTTTATGTAGACCGGGCCGTGGTAGGCAAGACTCGGTGAGTGAGCCGTGACCGGCGCCAGGTGCAGCGGCACGGTCGGCGTGGAAGTGGTGGGGGTGCTGGGGGCGGCGGCTGCTCCGCCAGTGCTGGCGGCGAGGGCGCTGGGCGCTCCGATCACCGCGATCGTCAGACCGCAGATAGCTGCACCTAGGGTACGAAACCGCAAAACGACAACCTCTTTCGTTGGCCTGCGGGGTTAGCTGACGGGCTAGCGCTGAAAGAGCCTGCGCTTCTCGCGGTCCTACCGCGGGATTCGCCCCAACAACTTGGGTCCCCCGTTCCCTGACCTCTTGTCAGGGACTCGGCGTTCGCGTGGGCACGCTAGCAAACTGCAATGACAGTTGCATCGCTTGCATGTCCTCTGGCAGCGTGATCCCTGCAAACACGGGACTTTTTGCGGATGCACACGCTGCAAGCGCGCCGGCACGGTCGCTAGTGTCCCCGCGGATGCGCATCGACCGTCTCGGCACGTCGCTCGCCTTCCTGTGCGGTGTGCTCATCCTCGCCGGCTGCGGCAAGGGCGCCCAAAGCATCTCGGCGGTCAACGGAGAACCACTCAGCAAGGTTGCCCCGGTCGCCGCCCAGGGCGCAGTGAGTCTGGCGACACGCAACACCACGCGACTCGGCGGCACCGATGTCGCCACAGACGCTGCTGCGGTTGCGCGCGCGGTCTATCCCGCGCTCACGCCCACGACACGCCCAGCGGCGGTGGTGCTGGTCGACCAAGACAACTTGCCTGCCGCACTGGCAGCCTCGGCGCTCGCCGGAGCGCCGCTGGGAGCGCCCCTGCTCTTCAGCCGCGGCAACTCTCTGCCAGATGTGAGCCGCGAAACGCTCGAAGCTCTCGCGCCCTTGGGCGCACCGTCCCTTGGCGGCGTCCAGGTACTGAGGATCGGGAGCACTGCCCCGATCCCCAAGGCCTATCTGACACGCACGCTCGCGGCAGCCCAGCCGGCAGATACCGCGGTCGCGATCGCACAACTGCTGCGCCACAGCGGCGCGCCCAGTCCACATGAGGTGATCGTGCTGCCCGCGACCGCGACCCCGGCACTCGCGATGCCCGCGGCTGGTCTCGCGGCGGAGAGCGGCGCGCCGATTCTGTTCGTCACCCAGGCGGGCGTACCCGCCGCGACAGCCAACGCCCTGAAACACCTCGGGCACCCATCGATCTATGTGATCGACTCTCCCCAAGTCGGAGACCCGACGCTCGCGGCGCTGCGTCATCTCGGCCCGGTCACCGACATCGCCACCGGCCGCGAAGGCACGGGTGCGGCGGCTAACGCGCTCGCGGTCGCGCGCTTCACCGACACCCAGTTCGGCTGGGGCGTCAAAGAACCGGGCCACGGGCTGGTTTTCGCCAACGCTGCCCGGCCACTCGATGCCGCCGCCGCAGCGCCGCTCTCAGCCACCGGCGACTACGGCCCACTGCTGCTGCTGGAAAGCGCTACGCAGATCCCCGCGCCGCTGGCCGAATACCTCGGCAACATCCAGCCGGCCTACGCCCCGGGCTTCGACTTCAGGCCCGAGCGCGGCGTCTACAATCACGGCTGGCTGATCGGCGATGAGCATGCTATCTCCGCCGTGACGCAGGCCGAACTCGACTCGCTGCTCGAGATCAGCCCCCGCAAGCAGAGCTCCGAACCGACCGTCTCGCAGGCCGAATAACCGCTCCGGAAGGCACCATGAGCCAAGCAGAGGATCCCCGCCGTCTCGACGCCGACAACGCGGTCACGCTCGAGGACGTGCGCCAGCTGATGGGCGCATCCACGCCGCATTTCGCGCTGCAACTGCGCAACCGCATCGCCAAGCTGATCGCTCCACTGGAGGCGAATCACCCGGCGCGGGTGGAAGGCGAGCGCGAGATCGCGCGTCTGGAAGCACTCGGCTTCAGTGGCGAGACGCGCGGTGAGGGGGCCGCCGAGGGCGAGCGACCGCTGCCCTCGCTCAGCCTCGCGACACCCGCCTCGCCTTCCGACGCGGCCTAGATGGTTGATTCCACGACGCTGCACCGCCGGAGGCACGCCTGGCCTTCGCCTGCCGTTGTCCTCGGCCTCGCCCTTGCCACCGGCAAGGGCTTCGGCCTGCGTCCTAGGCAGACTCGACCATCCACACCCCCGGAACAACGGCACACCCTCGTGTAATCAACCATCTAGCGCCGGCCCGCGAAGACGCGCTCGCGACGCGCGTCCTGGAAGCGCGCGCGCAGCACCCGGAAGAGCACCGCGAAGAGCGCGCCGTCGATCGGCAGTAGCGCAACGTTCAGCCAGCGCGGCACCGTCGTCTGCAACTGCGTGATGAGCACCACCGCGGTGTGAAAGGCCAGCGGTGGCAGTAGCGAGAGCAGGATCGCGTGCGAGCGAAAGCCGCTGAGGTGCTCGCGCAGGGTGACCTCGATCGTCCCCAGCATCACGGCCGCGATGCTCGCGATCAAAAGCACTGTCCCGCGGTGCGCGACGCCACGGTTCCAGGCCACGACCGCCCCGATCGCACCGGCGAGGATCAAGAGCTCTGAGAGCGGGAAGGGGTGCCAGGGCGAGTGCGGACGTTCACCTACCGAGAGCGCGTCGGAGAGGCCACCGGAGCGCCCGGTGCTCGCGCGTGCCTGTTCGCGTGTCTGCCGGCTCGCGCGTCCGCCGCCACGACCCGGCGCGTGCTCCTTGACAGCGATTGGCGTCTCTTTCTCGCTGAGTTGTGCCGACTGCCCCGCGACACTTCCGGCGCCGGCGCCTGAAGGCGGTCGACGCTTGCGTGTACGGCCACGTCGGCTGTTGCGCTTCGCCACGGCGTCAGTGGCCAGACCGGAGTTCAGCACGCCGCATTGACGTCGATCGTAGCGCCTATCCTTCGCTGGATGTCCTCGCTCTCTTCGCCTGCGCCGACTGAGGGCGCCGGCATTCCGGACAGCACCCTGGCCGGCCCCTTTCCGGTCGGCGAGTATGCCGACGCGCTGCGCTCGCGACTGCGTGCCTTCACGCGCGTGCAGTTGATGGGCGAGCTCGTCAACCTGCGCCCTTCTCGTGCACGCGTTTACTTCGAGCTGCGCGACGCCGGCGGGGCGATCCCCTGCAGCGCCTGGCGCCAGGACTGGGAGGCAATGCTCGCCCGCGGCGGCGCGACTCCCGCTGAGGGTATGCAGGTGGTGGTCGCCGGCGGTTGTGACTACTACCCCGGCAGTGCCACCTCCTCACCGGGCTTCTCCTTCGCAGTGCGCGACCTGCGCATCGCCGGCGAGGGTGATTTGCTCGCGCGCATCGAGCGTCTGCGCAAGCAGCTCGACGCCGAGGGTCTGCTCGACCGCCAGCTACAGCTCACCCGCCCCGTGCTGCCAAGGACGATCGGCGTGATCACCGCCGAAGGCGGCAAGGCCCGTGACGATGTGCTCGCCGCGCTCGCGCGTCGCGGCTGGGCAGGGCGGCTCGTGTGGGGCTTTACACCGGTGCAGGATCGCCACGCAGCGCCGGCGATCGTGCGCGCGCTCGGTGACCTCGCGGCGGTCGCTGCGGTCGAGGTCGTGATCGTCGCGCGCGGCGGTGGTTCGCTCGCCGACCTCTTGTGCTTCTGCGATGAGACGCTCTGCCGCACCGTCGCGCTGCTCGGGGTGCCCGTGATCGCCTCCGTCGGCCACCACACCGATCGCACGCTGCTCGACGACGTCGCCGCTGTCTCTTGCTCGACTCCAACCCACGCCGCGGAGGCCGCGGTCGGCGTGGACTGCCACCGCGCGCGCATCGAGCAGGCTGCCGCCGCAGCGCGTTTGCGCGACCACGGCCGTCGCGCCGTGCTTTCCCGCGCCCGCCAGCTAACACAGCTTTCACGCGCACCAGCGGAGCATCTCGCGCGCCAGCGCACGCGCCTACACCAGCAACTGCGCGAGATCCGCGCGGGCGCGCGGCGACGCCTGGAGGGCGAGCGCCGCCTCAGCGAGCGCCACGCGATCGTGCTCGCGCGCAAGACGGAGTCCTCGCTACGGGACTGCCGCGCGCGCCGACCACGCGAGCTCGAGCGCCTGCGCCTCGCACTGATCAGCCACGACCCGCAGCGGACGCTCGAGCGCGGCTACGTGCTCGCAACCTCTACGCAGGGAGAGCCGCTCATAACCGCTGCCGAGGCGGCGCGCGCGCAAGATCTGCAGCTGCGCTTTGCCGACGGCACGCTCGAGGCGAGGGTCTCGTGAGCACGCCCGAGCACGTCAGCCCACCCGAGGGCCTCACCTACGAGGCTGCGGCTGCGCGTGTCGAGGAGATCATTCGCCGTCTGGACTCCGGCGAGGCGAGCCTCAACGAGACGCTCGAGCTAGTTGGTGAGGGCAAGCGCCTGATCGAGCTCTGCGCCGGGCAGCTGACAGCGGTCGGCAATGCGCTTGAGGAGCTGCGCTTGGACGAGCTCGTTGCGCGCCTGGAAGGCGAGGCCGGCACGTGAGCACCTGGGAGCTATTGGCGGGACTGCCCGTAGTGATCGAGGACTACGTGCTCGAGCCTCTACAGGAGAGCGTCTCGAGCGACTTCGAGCGCAAGAGCACCGTGATCCATCTGCGCGGAGGTGACGAGGAGGGCCTCGGCGAGGACGTCACCTACGACGCGGTCGACCAGGAGATCATGCAGGCAGCCGGGCCTGTGCTCGCGTTGGCGGGTAGCCACACGTTGGGTTCCTTCAGCGAGCTGCTGAGCGGAATGTCGCTATTTCCTGAGCCGCCACAGCGCGAGGTCTCCGCGCGCTACCGCGTCTGGGCCTATGAATCGGCTGCACTCGATCTGGCCTTGCGCCAGGCGGGCAAGGCATTGCACGAGGTGCTTGGACGCGAACCGCAGCCGGTGCGCTTCGTGGTCTCGCTACGGCTCGGCGAGCCACCGACGCTCGCGCCGCTGCGCCAACGCCTGGAGCACTATCCGGGCCTGCGCTTCAAGCTCGACCCGACGAGCTCTTGGGATCAGACGCTGATTGCCGAACTCGTCGCCACGGGCGCGGTCGAGTCGGTCGACTTCAAGGGCTACTACTCTGGCTCGATCGTCGACCAGCCAGCTGACCCGGTCCTTTATCTCCGGGTCGCTGAAGCTTTCCCGGATGCCTGGATCGAGGACCCGGCCCTGACGCCCGAGACTGACGCCGTGCTCGCCCCCCATCGCGCGCGCTTTTCCTGGGACGCGACGATCCACTCGATCGCGGACATCGAGGCCCTTCCCTACCCGCCGCGCATGGTCAACATCAAGCCCTCACGCCTGGGCGGGCTGCGCAACCTGCTCGACGCCTACGACTACTGCGCCGAGCGCGGGATCGGCAACTACGGCGGCGGCCAGTTCGAGCTCGGGGTCGGGCGCGGCCAGAACCAGTACCTGGCCTCGATGTTCCACGCCGACGCCCCCAACGATGTCGCACCAACGGGCTTCAACCTGCCCCGCCCAGCGCCTGGGCTGCCCTCGAGTCCTTTGCCCCCAACGCCCTCGGCGACGGGCTTTCGCTGGGGCTGAGCCCCACCTGCAGCGCAACTTCTGTGCCGTCTCTACGTTTGCCAAGACAGAGTCGCTAACGTCAAAAGCGGCCACTCGAGCGGGATTCACCGCTCGGCATGCAGGGCAATCCGCTCGGCAGAAGGGTTTTGCGATGTCGGCGAGCAGCGCCGCCTACAAGCCAAGGACGTACTTTGCTGCAGCTCTGGCTGTTTCGCTCCTGCTCGCCTTCGGCCCAGCGACCGCGGCCCACGCGGCAAGCTCGGGCGGCACGCAGGCCGCTGGCGGCTCGGCTGTCAAGACACCGGCCGGAGCGACCGCGCCCGCCACGGGCAAGGCCTCCCTGCACGTCACGAGCGTGCGAATCTCCGCCGTCAGCTGCACACCTGTAAGTCACTGCAGCGGCAACCCCCACCAGGTCTCTACCCACGGCACCCTGCTGCTCGCCGGCGCGGGCCTGAAGCCGGGGATGGTGCTCGCTTTCCCGCGCGCCCCGGGCGCTCACATCAGCCGCCGCTCACCGGCCGCGCGCCTGCGCAAAGCGAGCACGGGGCTGCTCGTGACCGTGCCCGCAGCGGCCCACTCCGGGCACATCATGGTGCTGCTGAGCCACGGGCGCTACACGAGCTCCTACGGCCCGATCTACGTCTACCACCACGCGCTGCACCCACCCGCTCCGAAGGTAACGGTGCCGGCGGTCGTCGGCGGCGTGGCCAGCGGCACAGCGCTTGACGGCCAGGGCATGTGGATCTGGTACGTGAGCAAGTCCGGCGGGAACGCCGCTGCGATCCTCGCCCAGACTCAGGCGGCGGGCATCAGCACTGTGTTCATCAAGAGCTCGGACGGCTCGAGCAATTACTGGAGCCAGTTCTCGCCACAGCTCGTGGCAGAACTGCACGCGGGCGGCCTGAAGGTCTGTGCCTGGCAGTACGTCTACGGCTCGGGCCCAACGGGCGAGGCGGCGCTTGGCGCCAAAGCCGCGGCCAGCGGCGCCGACTGTCTCGTGATCGACGCCGAGGCAGAGTACGAAGGGCGCTACTCGGCCGCACAGACCTACATCACCGCGCTGCGTGCAGCGGTCGGCCCGAACTACCCGATTGCACTGGCCAGCTTCCCCTACGTCTCCTACCACCCCTCCTTCCCCTATTCGGTCTTCCTCGCGCCGGGCGCAGCCCAGTACAACGCGCCGCAGATGTACTGGAAGGACATCGGCGTCTCCGTGGACACGGTCTTCGCGAACACCTACATCGCCAACCGCATCTACGGCCGCCCAATCTTCCCGCTCGGGCAGACCTACGGCGGCGTCTCAAACGCAGACCTCCTGCGCTTCCGCGAGGAGGCCGTCCTCTACGGTGCAACGGGTGCCTCCTACTGGGACTGGCAGGAGACCACGCCCTCCGGCTGGAGCACGCTCGCTGCACCGCTGACGCCGCTCGCGAACGTGACGCCCAACACGACCTACCCGGAACTGCACACGGGCAGCAAGGGCGATCAGGTCTTGTGGATGCAGGAGCACCTCGCGAGCGCGATCCCCACCCAGGAAACCACGGGCACCTTCGGCTCTGAAACGAGCGCCAACCTGCGCGCCTTCCAGACAGAACACGCGATTCCCGCCAGCGGCGTGACCGACGCCGCGACCTGGGCCGCGCTCTTGGCCCTACCTCCCGTCGCGGTTGACTGGACCGGCGGGGGACCCAAAGGCTGAGCAGGGCTGCCCTACTGAGCTCAACCTGATTTGGGCAAAAAAAGACCCGGCCCACGAGGGGCCGGGTGGTATAGACAGGCAGTATATCGGATGAAATGCCCGAGAAGTCAAGGGTTTAGGCGTAGTGTTCCTGACTTTGCCTACCAGCCATCTGGCTTTGCGTAGGCTCCCACCTGATTCGGCAACTGGTGCGCCCGATAGTCAGCGGCACGTAGTTTGGCCCACCAATGGCCGCCGACTCCATCATCCGGTTTCCCGTAGATCGCCCGCGAGAAAGCTGCTTGACGGATTGACCATACCCACGGGCACACGCTCTCTGGCCTTGACGAGCGGGAGTCGGAGATCACTGTCATTCGAAATCACAATCGCCGCGTCAACGTCGTTCTGCAGTACGTCAAGCAGCAGATGGGCGGCTACGTTGACGTCGGACCCCTTCTCCTCACGTCGTGCGTGCGAGACCATGAAAATGGCATTCTCGTACTGGATGATCGGAGGCGTCCTTCACAAGCAGGGGAGGCGCCGATCGCGTCAAGACCGGTCGACCGTTGCGATCGGGCGTTGCAAGTGGAGCCTGCTTGACACGAGATACGTAGGAGCCATACTCGATTAAATCAACGGATTTAGCGGCGAGCAACGCCTTGATGTACACATCTTGATCCGCCGCGCCCGACGGATTGTCGGCCCCACTGATTCGCGCAGTGCAGTAGACGATATGGCTGACCGTACATCCTGGCAAGACCGCGAAGATCGATCCAACGCCATCCGGCTTTGCCTTGGCCGCATAGGCCACGCGCGCCGTAGTACAGATTGAAGCCTAATTGAGCCGGGCCGCATGCGGCCCGGCTCAGGGGGCGCGCATGCGCGCCCCCTCCGGGCGGCGCATGCGCCGCCCGGAACAGCATCGTTCAGAGTCTCCTCAGACCCGCTGAATCAGCGTGCCCGTGCCGAGCCCGCCGCCGCAGCACATCGTCACGAGACCGATCTCCTTGTCGGAGCGCTCGAGCTCGTGCAGCAGCGTCGTGATCAGGCGTGCGCCGGTGGAGCCAAGCGGGTGCCCGAGCGCCATCGCGCCGCCGTTGACGTTGACGCGATCCATGTCCGGGTTCAGCTCGCGCCGCCAGGCCGCCACGACCGGGGCAAAGGCCTCGTTGATCTCGAACAGATCGATGTCGTTGATCTGCATCGAGTTGCGCTCGAGCAGCTTGTGCGTCGCGGGGATCGGCCCCTCGAGCATTTTCACCGGGTCGCAGCCCACCGTCGTCTGATCGACGATGCGCGCACGTGCCCGCAGTCCCAGCGCCTTGGCCTTGTCCGCCGACATCAAGAGCACCGCGGCCGCGCCGTCGGAGATCTGCGAGGCGTTGCCAGCCGTGATCTTGCCGTCGGGCTTGAAGGCCGGCTTCAGCTGCGAGAGCGTCTCGAGGCTCGTGTCGGGGCGGATGCCCTGGTCGGTCACGATCTGCTCGCCGCCGACGCTCATCGCCACGATCTCCCGCTCAAAGCGTCCCTCCTCGGTCGCCTGCTGCGCGAGGCGGTGTGAGCGCACCGCCAGCTCGTCGAGCTCTGAGCGGGGGATCTCCCACTGGTCGGCGATCATCTCCGCGCCGAGACCCTGGCCGACGATGTTGTGCTTGGCCATCAGCTCCGGCGTGAAGGCGTAACCAAAGTCCTCTTGCGTCTTCATCCCTGCTGCGAACGGCAGGTGGCCCATGTGCTCGACGCCTGAGCCGATCATCGCGTCATGCACGCCCGCGGCGATCAGCGCCGCAGCGAAACCCACCGCCTGCTGCGCCGAGCCGCACTGGCGGTCGACCGTCGTGCCCGGCGTCTCGATCGGCAGCCCCGCCTGCAGCCAGGCGTTGCGCGCGATGTTGAAGCCCTGCTCACCGAACTGCTGCACGCAGCCCGCGATCACATCCTCGACCTCTGCTGCGTCGATGCCCGCGCGCTCGATCACCTCGGTGTAGGTCTTCGCGAGCAGCGTGTTCGGGTGCGTGTCCTTGTAGTAGCCCTTCTCCTTGTGCCCGCGCCCGATCGGCGTGCGCACGGCCTCCACGATCACTACTTCGCGGCCCTCTGGTTGCCTCATGTCAGCGGTCCTCCTACGGTGAGTTGCCCGGCGGAATATTGAGAGGGACCGGTTGCCCGCCCGCCCGCTCCGAGGACGTCGAGACGCGTCTGAGAAAGTGCCCGGACCCTGCAGCACGTACTCTACCGCCTCACGGTCTCTAGATTGACTGGTCAGTCAACAGCGGGGCCGGACCCCCGAACAGAGAGCAAAGGAGCACAGTGAGCAAACGCCTAGCGGTCGCTGGAAGCGGCGCAATCGCCTGCGGTCTGGCGGCTACCGCCGCACATCATGGCCCCGTGCTGCTGCTCGCCCGCTCCGAGGAGTCGGCCGACCGCGCACGCACCACCGTCGAGAAGACCCTCAGCCGTCTCGGCGCCGAGGTCGGGCTGGGCGGGCTCCATTCCGTCGAAATCGTCACCGACCCCGCCCTACTCGCCGAGGCGACCTTCGTCGTTGAGGCCGTCGTCGAGGACCACGACGTCAAGGCGCGCCTGCTCGGCGAGCTGAACGGAATCCTCGCTCCCGAGGCGATCCTCGCGAGCACGACCTCCTCGCTCTCGGTCGAGCGCCTCGCCGAGGCGAGCGCGCGTCCGGAGAACTTCGTCGGGCTGCACGTCTTCAATCCCGTCACGAAGATGAAGCTCGTCGAGCTGATCTTCCCGCACGCGGCTAGCCAGAGCACGCGCGAGCGCGCTTTGGCGCTCTGTGAGAACTTCGAGAAGACCCCCGTCGAGGTTCCCGACGTGCCCGGCTTCGTGGTTAATCGCCTGCTCTTCCCTTATCTCTTCAACGCGGTGCGCCTGCTTGAAGAGACGGGCATGGACCCCGCCGACATCGACACCTGCATGAAGCTCGGTGCGGGGCACCCGATGGGGCCGCTCGCGCTGCTCGACCTTGTCGGCCTCGATGTCTCCAAGGCGATCGGCGAGACGATCGGCGAGCCCATCCCCCCGCGCCTCGAGCAGTTGATCGGCGAAGGCGCTCTCGGGCGCAAGAGCGGGCGCGGCCTGCACAGCTACTGAGATGCCGGCAGCCAACGTAAGAGTTTCCTCACCCTCACGGAGCTTTTAGCTGCGGTTCATCCTGGTGGGGATACTGGTATTGCGACATCAACGTCGCATGCACACCCGCCTCCTCCCAGTGCACATGATCCGGTCCGCTCCCCCCGCGGGCCGGACGTGTTTAAGGCTCCTCGCGTGCTTCTCGCTGGGGCACTTGACGACGCTCGCGGATGCGCACCGCCTCGATGCGGTTGTCGCTGACCGACTCCACCCGGATCGAAAAGCCATCCGCCGCGATCGTGTCGCCACGGCGCGGCAAGCGTCCGAGCTCCGCAAAGACGAAGCCGCCCACGGAGTTGTAGGCGTCGCTGTCCACGGGCAGATCCAGCCCATAGTCAGCTAGGTCGGTGACCGCGACGTGACCGCGCACGAACCAGTCGCCGTTGGCGAGCCGACGAATCTCACCCGTGCTCGGGTCCGTCTCATCGGCGATCTCACCCACGACCTCCTCGATGATGTCCTCGACCGTCACCACCCCGACCACGCGCCCATACTCATCCACAACGACCGCCATCGAGGTCCGTTGGCGCTGCAGGTCAGCGAGCAGATCGTCCAAGGGCTTTGTCTCCGGCACGATCAGCGCGTCGTGCACGACCGGCTCGACCGTCGAGCGCGGTCCATCCTGCATCATCTGGCGCACAAGCTCTGAAACGTGCACGAGCCCGCGCACGCGGTCGCGGTCTTCCTCTTCGGTGACCAGCAGCCGGGTGTGCCCGCTTGAGACACACAGACGCAAGGCGGTTTCCACATCCTGGGAGGTGTCGATCGTGACCACCGCCGGGATCGGCGTCATCACCTGGCGTGCCTCCTGCTCGTGCAGATGAAAGACGCCCGTGAGCATGCCCGCCTCGCCCGGGTCGATGTGCCCGCCCTCGTGGGACTCAGCGATCAGGCGCTTGAGCTCGTCCGAGGAGCCGCCGCGCGCCTCCTTCGTCATGTCAACGCCAAGCAGCCGCAGGATCCGGTCCGAGACGGCCGTCAAGGCAACGATGATCGGGCGAAAGAAGAGACTGAAGGCGCCCAGCGGCCTGGCAACGCGCCGCGCGACCGCCTCGGCACGATCGATCGCATAGAACTTCGGCACCATCTCCCCCGCAATGAGCTGCGCCGAGGCGATGATCACGAAAGCGACCGTCACCGCGACCGCCACCGCCACGCCGTGGCTGATCGTGCTGCCGAGCGCCCCCTTGAGGATCTCCGCAAGCGCAGGCTCACCCAGTGCTCCGATCCCGATCGAGGTCATCGTGACCCCAATCTGGACCGCCGAGATGTACTCGTTGACGTTGCCGAGCTGCTTGAGCGCAAGCGTTGCCCCTTTGGCGCCTTCGTCGCGCAGCACTTCCAGACGTGCCCGCCGCGAGCGCACGAGCGCATACTCCGCGATTACGAAGAATGCGTTGATTGCGACGAGCAGCGCCGCGAGGATAAGCTTCAGGCCGTTCACGCGCGACCGGCGAAAGCCACGCTACTTCGGGGGTGATCTTCTTCTTCGTCGTTCATGCGCTCTTCGGCATCCCCAAGGTAGCAAGGGGGATGGTCAGAAGCGAGCTCAGGCCCTCGCGGGATCAGCTGAGTTGGTCGATCTCGCTCGCGAGCCTGAAGTCAGCATCGGTGAGACCGCCCTCGGAGTGCGTCGAGAGCGTCAGGCGCACCTTGTTCCAGCCGTATAGCTGGATGTCGGGGTGGTGGTTGCTTGCCTCGGCGAGCTCGCCCACACGGTTGACGAAGGCCAGCGCGGCCGCGAAGTCCGCGAAGTGCCGCTCGCGCTCGATCGCCTCCCCGTCCACGCCCCGCCACTCCCCCGCGCTGCTCAGGCGCTCTGCAACCTCGGCCTCGGTGAGCTTGCTCATCGGCTAGCGAGATTATCCAATCCACGGCGCCTACAGTTCGAGGCATGCGCATCGTCTCCCTCGTACCCCACGCCACCGAACTGCTTTATGCACTCGGCCTCGGACCCGAGCTCGTCGCGGTCACGCACGAGTGCGACCATCCCGCCGCGGCACTCGCGCTGCCGCGCGTCACACGCGATGTGTTGCCGGGGGATTTGAGCGCCGCCGAGATCGACGTGGCCGTGCGCGAGCGCACGCTCGAGGGTGAGGCGATCTATGCGCTCGACCGTAAGGCGCTCGCGCGCCTGACCCCAGATCTGATCGTCACGCAGGCCCTCTGCCCGGTCTGCGCTGTCTCCTACGACGAGGTCGCAGAGCTCGCTCGTGAGCTCCCGGGCAAGCCACGCGTGATCGCCTTGGACCCAAAGACCCTCGGCGAGACGCTCGGCGACGTGCGCACGCTGGCCCAGGCCACCGACCGTCGCGAGGCAGGCATCGCGCTAGTCGGCGCGATCGCCGCGCGCGTCGATCGTGTGAAGCTCGCCGTGCGCGGCAGGCCCCGCCCGCGCGTCGCCGCACTCGAGTGGCTCGATCCGGTCTTCGTGGCCGGTCACTGGACTCCCCAGCTGATCGAGCTCGCCGGTGGCCACGACGTGCTCGGCCTCCCCGGTGAACCCTCGGAGGTCGTGAGCTGGGAGGCCCTCGCAGCGGCCGAGCCCGAGCTCGTGGTCGTGATGCCCTGCGGCTATGACGCCCCACGTGCACAGGCCGAGGCACTCATCTATGCAGAGCCGCTCGCCTCCTTGGGCGCTGAGCGAGTGGTGGCCGTAAACGCCTCGGCCTACTTTTCCCGGCCCGGCCCGCGCCTGATCGACGGCCTCGAGCTGCTCGCCCAGATCATGCACCCCACGGTTGCACCGCCAGCGCCTTCTGAGGCGCTCGCGCTGCCCGTCGAGCTCGGCGCTCGGCTGATCAGGGTTCGGGCGCGAGCAGCGTCTGCACGCCCCCGACGGGCGCTTCGGCTTCGGTGGACTTGGCCGTCGCCAGCGAGCCCGCGATCGCACCCGCACCAATCAGCGCACACGCGCCCAGCGCGAGCGCGGACATACGGCGACGCTCGCCGAGCTGCAGCACGCTCGCCGCGAGCGCACCTCCGATCAGGCCGCCGACGTGACCACCCCAGGAGATCCCAGGCAGCGTGAAGCTGATCACGAGGTTGATCAGGATCAGACCGCCAATGCCACCAAGGCCGCCCTGCATGATCGGGATCTGGCGCATGCGCATCTCAACGGCGAAGGCGCCCATGATCCCGAAGACCGCTCCCGAGGCGCCGACCGTGATCGAATGCGGTGTGACCAGCAGCGCGCCGAGCGAGCCCGTCAGCAGCGAGACCGCGTAGATCGCCCCGAAGCGGACGCGCCCGAGGACCGGCTCGAGCTGCATCCCGAGGATGTAGAGGACATACATGTTGAAGCCGATGTGCAGCAGGTTCTGGTGCAGGAAGCCACCGGTGATGATCCTCCACCACTGGCCGTGGGCAACGCCGATTCCGGGGATCCCCGGGAGGCTGCCGATCAGAGCGCCTTTTTCATAGACCGTGCCGGTGGGACTGCCGAAGACGTTCCCCTCGGCAACGAACGTGATCGCGTTGATCACGATCAGCGCGATCGTCAGCTGCGGACCGGCGGCCATGTCGCGCATGCGCACGACGCGGGTGCTCTGTTTGGCGCACTCCGGACAGCGCATCCCCACGGGCGAGGTCGTCATGCAGTCGGGGCAGATCGGGCGCCCGCAGTTCGAACAGGAGACCCCCGTCTCGCGGGAGGGATGGCGATAGCAGGTGGCCATGCGGGGAGTCAGAGACTATCGGCGCCCATCACGGGCCCCGCCGCTAGCGCTCGCCGAGCAGCTTGCGCGTCTCGCGAGCGAGGTCGCGCACAGCGCGCTCGGCGCCCTCACGCATGCCTTCCAAGGCCGGCGTCGGCCCGCTCGCACGCCGCCGCGCTCGCAGCAGCACGAGCACCGCGCCGGCTGTGCCCCCGGCGACCACAGCTGCGGCCGGACGAGCCCAGTTACGCGGGTCGCGCATCGCCGAAAGCTCCCAGGCCTCGAGCTCATCAGCCGCCATCGCGGTGATGCTCGTGAGCGTGCTCTCCAGACGTTCAGCCATCGCGGCGGGCGGCTCGACGGGAGCGAGCGCTTCGCGCAGCAGACCCTCGAAGCTGTGCGCGGCCTCACTCATCGCCCTTGCCCTCTTTCACGGGAGGCGCGAGCGCGATCTTGGCGCGACCGTTGGGCGACTCTGAGCCGCTGCTCTCGCCGCGGTCGCCGACGATCTCCTCCAGCTGCTTGATCGCACGGTGTATGAGGACCTTCGTTGCCCCGTCCGAGCGCCCAAGCGCACGAGCGATCTCGCGATTGTCCATACCGAGCGCAAAGCGCATGATCAAGGCCTCGCGGCGGTCGTCCGGGAGCTTGCCGACCCCCTCGAGGATGCGGCTGAGCTCGTCGCGCCCCTCGACCAGCTGCTCGGTCGTGTGCATCGCCGCGAGCGTTGTCGAGTCGTCGATCGGCGAGGCCGGCTTGCGCGAGCGGTCGCGGTAGAGATTCGCGGCGAGGTTGTGCGCGATGCGGATCAGCCACGGGCGCAGCGGGCGCCCACGCGACTCGCGCTGGGCACGCTCGAAGTGCCGATAGGCCTGCAGGAAAGTCTGCTCGGTGAGGTCCTCCGCATCGTGATGGTCGCCGACGCGGTAGTAGGCGTAGCTGTAGACGTCGCGCAGGTGCGCCTTGTAGAGCTCGGAGAACTCCGCGTCGAGCTGCGCCTTTGACTTCGAAGAGACTTGTTCGGCCACTCATTGCACCCTACCCGCCTCGCCGCAATCTCTAGGCCGCGCGCGAGATCTCGCGTGGCTCGTGCTCGCGCGGTCGCTCCTGCGGGGATGCCTTGACGCCGCCCAGCCAATCCCACTGCAGGCGTACGCAGGCCCAGATCCTGTCGGTGACCCCCGCAGCGAGCGCCGGCGAGGATCGCTTTATGGTTGGGAACAACAGCGCGCGCCCAGCGCGAATCCGCACCTTTCGCGGCCGAATACGCCAGCCGCGGCGCACCTCGTTGGTGCCGATCAGCGCGATCGGCACGACCGGCGCGCCGGTCTCAAGCGATAGCCGCCCGACACCACGCCGGGGCTCGCCCAAAGGTCCGGTGCGTATGCGCGTGCCCTCGGGAAAGAGCACCACACAGTCGCCCCGTTCGAGAATCGCGCGCGCGGTGTCCATCGCGTCGCTGTCGCCGGCGCCGCGATCCACCGGGAAAGCGCCGAGCGCGTTGAGCACCCATGCCTGCCAGCGCTTTTCGAAGAGCTCGCGCTTGGCCATGTAGTAGACGGGGCGGCGCGCCATCGTGCCGATCACGAAGGGGTCGAGAAAGCTGCGGTGATTCGAGGCCAGCAGCAGGGGCCCCGTGCGCGGCAGGTGCTCGCGCCCGATGCGCTCCATGCGGAGGTAGATGCAGAAGAACGGCACGAGCAGCGTACGCAACAGGCGATAGAGGATCGGATTGACGCCCTTGTGCAGCGCGCGCTCGCGAAAACCACTGAGATCGACCTCGGCTGCCGCGGCCGCTTCATCCGTGACAGGCGTGGGTCGGCTGTGGAGCTGGTCCATACCTCGAGTACACCGCTGCCAGGCGCCTTGTTACAGGCCCGCAGAGGCAATCGAGTGCGATAAGACTCCAACTCGGCGTCGAGACCACAGCAAGGGAGAGGCAAGCGATGGCACGCGGCTACAACAAAGGCCTCCAGGAGATCGGCGACGATCTCTATGCCTACCTGCAACCCGACGGCAGTTGGGGCTGGAGCAACGCCGGGCTGATCGTCGACGGCGGGAGCACGCTGCTCATCGACACGCTCTATGACCTGCGCTTGACCGAGCAGATGCTGAGCGAGATGCGCCGCGCGGTGCCGGCGACAGCGCGTATCGACACGCTGGTCAACACCCATGCCAACGGGGACCACTGCTACGGCAACAGCCTCGTGCAGGGCGCGCGGATCGTCGCCTCCGAGCGCACCGCCGCTGAGATGGGAGAGCTACCCCCCGCGGCGATGGCGGCGCTCGTCAAGCAGGCACCCGAGATGGGCGAGCTCGGTGCTTTCTTCCTCAGCTGCTTCGGCGCCTTCGACTTCGAGGGCATCGAGCTCGTGCTTCCCGATGAGACCTTCAGCGGCGAGCTGAGCATGCGCGTCGGTGCACGCGATCTGCGTCTGATCGAGGTCGGCCCGGCCCATACCCGCGGCGACACGCTTGCGCTACTGGAGCGCGAGCGCGTGCTCTTCACGGGCGACATCCTCTTCAACAACGCCCATCCCATCGCCTGGGCGGGCCCAGTCTCGAACTGGATCGCCGCCTGCGATCGCATCCTTGCGATGGACATTGATGTGATCATCCCTGGCCACGGGCCGCTCGCCGATCAGAGCGCCGTGCGCGAGCTGAAGGCCTACTTCGGATACCTCTACGAGCAGGCCCATATCCGCCACGCCAAGGGAATGAGCCCACTTGAGGCCGCTCGTTCGATGTCCCTCGACCGCTGGGCCGACTGGGGCGAGCGCGAGCGCCTGGTCGTGAACATCGCCTCGATCTACGCCGAGCTTGACGGGACGAGCGAGCCGCTGAACCCGCTCGTGGCCTTCCAGCAGATGGCTGAGCTGGCCGCAGGCTGATTCAGGCGACAGACACTCGCAGTCGATAACTAGAACGATGCTCAGACAAGAGGTATCGCTTCGACAGGTCATCGGGATCCTCATTAGTCTCGGCGTCGGCATCGCGTCGATAGTGGGGTTCTATCTAGTGCCGCATAGCTCGCGCGGTCTCTACTTGGTCGCGGTCTTCGCGCTCTATTTCGTCCTCAGCATCCTCCTGACCGTGATCAGAGCCAGGCGCGACAAACGCGGGCGCTCGCCAGGAGACTGAGGGGGAACTGCCGGCAGGCTTTATGCGCCTGAGCGGTCAGAAGGCAGCATGGGCGGCACCAGTCCGCCGGAGTAGCTCCTTTAGCCGGCAGTGGTCTCCTCGACGTTACGCATGAGCGTCGTCTCGGTGATCTCGATGGTCAGCTCCGCCGGATCCAGGCCGGTATCGCAGAGCACCTCGGTGATGTCGGTGACGAGCTCGAGCTGGCATCCGGAGACGTTGACGGCCATCCCGAGCGGGTACCCGGCCGCTCGCCACGCGGCGCTCTGACGGCATGCCTCCTGCAGCACCCACTTGCCGACCTCGACGATCAGTCCGGCCTCCTCGAGCAGCGGGATGAACTCGTCGGGTTGCACGATGCCTCGTACTGGGTGCTCCCAGCGGATCAGTGCCTCCACCCCGTTGGGGCTCATGTCGCTGAGGTTGAATGTGGGCTGATAGGCGCCCACTGGCGCAGTGGGAGGCATGGGCGCCGGTATCTCGTTCCCAGCATGAACAGTTGCGATTCTCATCTCAATTCCAAGAATCGACAGGAGAGCGCCTATTCCATTAGTCGACTTCTCAGGTAGACGCATAATCTGCGGTGTCCGCACTCGATCTCGGTGCGCATCCTCGTGTCGCTCTCCTGCGGACAACTACGGGCGCGGTAATACCTCGACTGGTCGATGGGTATGGGATGGAGTCTTTGGCTGCGTTGTCCGATCCAGACCTCACGGCTCCGGCTGAACGGAGCGGTGGGTGGAGACGAGTGGTAGTCGTGCTGGGCACGGTCGTGCTGGTGCTCGCTGGGGTGTTTACAGCAGCTCTCAGCGCACATAAGGTGGCCCGCTCTGACTCCGATCGCTCACGGCTCGCGGCCCACGTGGTCTCCGCCGATATTGCGTCGGGCCTGAAGCTGGCGATCCTGCACGAGGAAGACCTCACCGCAAGCGCGAGCGCCTTCGTCGCCGGCAATCCGAACGCATCCCCAGCGGACTTCGACCGATGGATCGAAGCGATGCACGCGATGCACCGCTATCCAGAGCTGCAGAACATCGGGCTCGTTACCCTCGTGCCCGCTTCACGCCTGAAAGCGTTCGAAGCACACATGGCCGCCCATCCCCTGCGGCCCCTCGGGCCTCACTCCGAGACACCGAAGGGCAGCCTCGTGATCATTCCCCAGGGCAACCGCCGCTTCTACTGCCTTGCCGTCACGGGACTGGCACGAAACGCCGCCAGCTATCTGCCTGCCGGGCTTGACTACTGCGCGCTCATCAAGACGATGATTACCGCTCGCGACTCAGGACTGCCTGGATATGCACCGCTCGTAGGGTCGGGCGCGACCGCATTGGGCGTGGAGACCCCCGTGTACCGCGGAGGCATGACGCCATCAACCGTAGCCGCTCGCCGGCGAGCCTTTCTCGGATGGCTCGGAGAGCGCCTGGAGCCAAAGATCGTGATGGAACGAGCACTCGATGGGCACCGCGATGTAGCCGCTGCACTTCGCTACGACTCAGGCTTCTCGCACGTCAAGTTCGCGACCGGCAGCGCCTCCTCCGGCGCGCAGAGCACGCAGATCCCTCTCCTGGTTGGGCGAGAAGCCGGCTTGACGAGCTCACGCGAAGGATGGAGTTTGCAGAGCTACACCGCAAAGACCAAGGGCGGAATACTCAACGACCGCAACGCGCTCGCCCTGCTCATCGGCGGGACCATCTTGAGTACCTTGCTGGCTCTTCTCGTGATGGTCCTGGCCACTGGGCGCATGCGGGCGCTCTCTCTCGTGCGCGCCAAGACCCGCGAGCTGTCCGAGAAGAACCGCGCCCTGTCCCACCAGGCACTGCACGACGCCCTGACCGAGCTTCCAAATCGAACGCTCGTCCTCGATCGCGCCGAGCGGATGCTCGCACGAGCCGCCCGCGACCCGCACATAGTCGCGGGAGCCCTGTTCATCGATATCGACAATTTCAAGCAGGTCAACGACAGCTTCGGGCACGCGGCAGGAGACCAACTGCTGAAGATCGTCGGCCAACGACTAGTGAGCACCGTGCGCGATCAAGACACCGTCGGTCGCCTCGGCGGCGACGAGTTCGTCGTGCTCGTCGAAAGCTCCGTCGACGACGCGGCCTACGACGTGCTCGCCGAGCGCATGACCGAGTCCCTCCGGGAACCCGTCGACCTCGAGGACGGACCCACAGCATTCTCAGTCACCGCGAGCATCGGGATAGCAGCCGGACAGTTCAAAACCGCAGATGATCTCCTGCGCGACGCCGACCGGGCGCTCTACTCGGCCAAGACAAAAGGAAAGGACCGCTACTCGCTCTTCAAGCCAGACGGGCACACAAACACCGACCGAGCCGCAGATGCCGCTGGGTCGGCTGTTCTTGGCGTCGGTGGCGAGCTATAACCCAAGGAGATGCAGGCAGACCAGGGTGTCGATGAGTCGGTCAGAACCGCACTTGAAGAGTACGACCAACTTATCGCGGAATGGTCACACTGGGCAGGGCACAACCGGAGAATGTCCCTTCTAGCGGGACTCACTGTCGTCTTGTCGACGTCAATGATCCCTGTGCGCATCGTCGTTTCGACACAGACGGGTGCGTTCGTGTTCGGCAGGCTCCTACCATCGCTGCTGGGCGCACTTGCGGCGCCAGCAGCTGGCGCCGCCTAAACGACGTCACCTCGCCACCCACCCCACGAGATCATGACTAGCTGCCGCAGTGGTCACTGTGAACTGAGTGTAAAAGGACATGCCCGCTACAAGCTCGCTTCCCATCGACGTAACAATCCGTGTGCGCATGGGAGTTAGGCTGGCCCGCACAGTGCTGAGTCCCCGTTCGGCGCTGTCGCCCGACCGGCCACGGTAGGCCTACCTCGCCAAGAGGACTCTAGGAAGCCCGGTGAATGCCAACGCCGGGCTTCGGGCGTTCTACGACCGCTCTTGAACCCTAGCTGTCGGCACGTGTGCGACATCTCGCTAACCGCAGGGAACAGAGAATGCTCTGCGCGGCTAGTGAAGTCTGCAAGTCGCGAGTGAGGGACAAAAGGAGCGTCGTTGACAAAAATGCACTACACAAGCACAAGTGGGACGAACTGCGCTCTCCCCACCGCTGGCTGCCTTGACCTCGCGCTCTCGCCGATCGTCAGTCGCCGAGCATGCTGTTCCACTGATACATCCTTGTAACAACTATTGGAATTTGTGCGCTATGGTCTTTGCCAGTGACCGTGCCGCAAGATTAGTGCGCAGAGGATGCATACCCGAATGAGTCTGGACATCAGAAGCCAGGTGAACGTGGGATCGTTTCCCATCGGTCGACAGCCGCCCGGATGCGCTGTCCGTGGTACTGGCGACTGCGCGAATCATCTGACCTTTCATTCTCTGGACGGTGACGGATGACGCCCATCGCGCACATTGCTGGAGTCCCGGTCGAGGAGACTCTTGCCTACGCGTGGCCGGTTCTTGTCGTTGCGCTGGCCGCGGTGCGACAGAGCCTGCATCGTCACCGTGCTGCGCGGAAGGAGAGCGGCGACCGACGGCGCCGTCGGGAGGCGAAGGCGTGAGCCCGCGCACTGGCTTGGCTTTCCGCCCTCGTAACCGAACGTGGGCTCGCGCGAAGACCGTGCCGAAGCGACTAGCGAGTGTCGCTCGAGTTGACCGCTGCCGAGACGCGTTCGAACGGCCGACGCGGAACAGCTTGGCCCGAATCAGTCGGGACCGCAACCACAGTTACGGTGAGCTCGTTGGACGCCGCCTCGAGCGCGCTGCGCACTGCCGCTGGATCTGGGCGTACTCGCTTCTCGATCGGGGCGATTGCCTGGTCGGCCGCGACGAGAGCGTCACGCAGCGACGGGGGCGGCGGCTCGCCGAACCCGTACACATGAAACGAACCGGCGTAGCCGACCTCGGGCCGAAGCGGCGTGTGCGCGTCGGCAGCGGGATTGTTCAGGAACACCCGTGCCTCGAACGAGCCGGCGCCTTGCTCGACGCCCTCGAACTGCAGCTGGATCGAGTCGCCGTCGCGCAGTGCGCTCATCGGGATCGGTGGGGCTGTCAGAACCGTCATTGCAATCCTCCGGTCGAGGGCTGATGTGCTCGCCAGCCGGACCAACTCTAGAGGAGTCCTGATGTCAAACAGTAGCGTCGTTATCCGTCCAAGCGCCGACCACGCGAATACACCGGCGTTGCAGGACGCCTACGAGAAGATGCAGGCGCTCTCGGGCTCCGATAACCGCAGCTGGATCTACTGGGCGGAGTATCACGGCTTTAACCGTTATGACTGCTGGCATCACGCCCGCCACGGCGGCAATGCGCCCTCCCCTTACGACCTCTTTTTGCCTTGGCATCGCGCGTACCTCGTCTTCTTCGACAACGCCGCCCGCGACCAGAACCCCAACGCCATCCTCCCATGGTGGGACTGGACATCGGCCGACTCGCACACCAACGGCTTGCCGGCGGCGTATGCGAGCGGTGGAAGCGCCCTCGAGAGCGGCCCGATGCCGCCGATCAACGGCCAGCCAGCGCGGTCGACTAGCCGCAACCCGGGCGCGCCAAACGCACTGCCGACACAGGCAGACGTCGACCGAGTACTAGCGCTCACAGATTTTCGTGACTTCTCAAACCAACTCCAAGACATCCACGACGCCGTCCACCCGTGGGTCGGCGGCGACATGGGCTCGATCGCCACGTCCGCGTTTGACCCGGTCTTCTGGGCACACCACGCGATGATCGACCGCATCTGGTACCTCTGGCAGCAACTCCACGGTGTCAACAACATCCCGCCGGACTACCTCGACAAGGCGCTGTTTCCCGGCTACACCGTCCAGCAGGTGCTCGACGTTCGCGCGCTCGGCTACGACTATGCATCCGCAGCCGTCGCTGCAGGCGACGGCAACATCCCTGACGGCGCAGCTGGCTCGGACGCCTACGAGCCACCAGCGACCAGAGTCGACTACGGAGCACCGAGCCCGGCAACGAGCGGCCCGACCTACACGTCGCCGGCGCTGTCCGTCGGCTCGGTCGATCCGGACGCATATCGCGCCGACATCGAGTTCCACGAAGTCGAGCACGCCGGTGCCTCCTATGAGGGACGCGTGTACCTGAATAATCCCGACGCGGACGCCGAGACCGGCTACGACCATCCTAGCTACGCTGGCTCGTATCACATCTTTGGTCATGGCGGCTGCCTCGGCGACCCCGGGCACTGCGACGTGAGGGAGCCCCGGCCCTACGACCCGCGGCCCGCGCACCCGCTTACCCCGGCAAAGAAGGTGGTGATAGCCACCGACGCGGTGAAGCGCGCGGTCTCGGCCGGCAAGGTAACTGTGACCGTTGTGCCGATTATCGAGCCATTGCCATACGAGGTCGATCCCAAGTACACGGAGGATCCACTCGGGATCGGTTATGTCCGCATTCTCACCTACAGCTGAGCAGATAGCGCTGTTCGATCGACGGGCCGACCGCGGTCAGCGACGGCTGCCGGAGGGCTCGTCCTGGCTGGCGGTGGGATGCCGCGGTTTGGGGAGCGCGAGTTCGAGCGCTCAGTGCGGCCTATGGCCGTTGTAGTGGGCGCGGCGGGTCTAGAGTGCGTACGCGCCGAATCGCTCGATGGCGACAAAGGCGGCGAGGGTGAAGATGACGAGGTTCAGGGGCACGTGTGCATGTTCGCCGCGGCGTATCAGCGTGGCCGCCGCGGCGATCATCGTGAGCGCTTGGCCGCACGCGGCGATCGGCGAGAGCACGGGCAAGATCTTCAGGGCGCCCGGCAACACGACTCCGATGGCACCGAGGACCTCCAGCGTGCCGATGGTCTTCACCTGACTGTCGGTGAAGTCCTCGACGTAGGGTGTTTTATCTTTCAGCGCGGCGCGGGTGTTGGTGAGCTTCAGCAGGCCGGCGGCGATGAATACGGCTGCCAGGATGCCTTGCGCGACCCAGATGATCGTGTTCATTTGCCGGTAGCTCCTTGTTCGGCGCTTATTCCGCCCGTACGTGGTTGGTGAGGGTGCCTAGGCGGTCGATCTCGACTTCGACTGTGTCGCCGGCGCGTAGGAATATGCCTTGGGGGCCTCCTACGCCGGCGGGGGTGCCGGTGGCGATGATGTCGCCTGGGAGGAGTCTCATCGTCCTGGAGAGCCAGGCGACAGCGGCGGCGACGGAGAAGATGAGGTTGGAGGTGTTGCCTTCCTGTACCTGCTTGCCGTTGATCCGGGTGCGCAGGCCGAGAGCCCCGAGGTCGCCGGCCTCATCGAGGGTGATGAGCGCGGGGCCGCAGGGCGCGAATGTGTCGATTGCCTTGCCGCTCGTCCACAGGGGGTTCTGCAGCTGCAGGTCGCGGGCGCTGACGTCGTTGAACGGCATCGCGCCGGCGATGTGTGAGAGTGCCTGGTCGGCCTCGACGCGGTGGGTGCGACGCCCGATCACGACGGCGAGCTCGGCCTCGTAGTCGACGTAGTCGGGATGGGCCGCGGGTAGCACGATCTCCTCGCCGCTGCCGATCAGGGAGTTGGCGAACTTGGCGAACCAGAGCGGCGCCGCCGGTGGCTCCTGGCCGGTCTCTTCGGCGTGGTCGCGGTAGTTCAGGCCGAGGCAGATGATCTTCTCGGGGTTTGGGACGGGCGCCAGCAGACGCACGCTCTCTAGCGCCAGTCGCTCGTCGTGGGCGGCGGCACGCTCGCCGAGCGCGAGGAGTCCGGCGGCATCGAGGCGCTCGAGCAGGCCGCGTACCGATCGCGCGGGGGCATCCAGGGCGGACGCCGGGACGATCTGCTCCTCGATGAGCACGCCGGCTTCGGCGCCGCTGCCGTTGTCATAGGTGATGAGGCGCATCGTCAGCCCTCGGTGGGGATCTCGATGGGCGCCTGGGCGGGCGCGAGCTCATCTGCCATGGCGCGGCGGTGGATCTCGGCGAACGGCTCGCCGGCGGCGGCCGCGGTAGCGACTTTCTCAGCGTCGACGAAGTGCCCGATCGGGTTCGCGTGGAACTCCTCGCTGGTCTGCATCCATTGCTTGGAGGCTGCCCAGTCACCGAAGTTGTCGCACTGCAGCTCGACGTGGTTGCCGTCGGGGTCCTTGTAGTAGTAGGAGAAAGTCATCCCGTGATCGATGCAGATCTCCGGGGTGATCCCCACCTCACGCAGTCGCAGGTAGTTCGAGTTGAGCTCCTCGAAGCTGTCGAACTCGAAGGCGCTGTGATGCATGCCGGTGCGGGTGTCCTTCTCCGGGTCATCCGCGAAGCCGGGGAACGCGAGCAGCGCCACGCGGTGGTTGGCGGCGTCGTTGCTCAGCCAGGCTCCCGTGGCGTCTTGGAAGATGACCTCGGTGCCGACCACGGTGGCGTACCAGTCGATCATCTCCTGCAGGCGTGTGGTCTTGAGGTTGAAGTGGTGGAACTTCGGGTGGACGGCGGTAGTGTCGGACATCGCTAGCTCCTTGTCGTCAGACGGGGGTTGGGAGTGGTAGCTGGTCGCGCAGCTCGTCGATGAGCGCGGGCAGATCCGCGGCAGACGCTGCGCTGCCGAAGACGTAGAAGTCGGGGCGCACAAACACCGCGTGCGCCCCGTGCTCGTGCAGCCAGCTGGTGAGGCGTCCGTCGGCGTCGCGCTGGCCGCAGCCGGCGCCGGGGTCGAGTGAGACGACGTGCGCTGAGAGTGCGTCCAGCAGCGCGCGGTCGCGCCCGTCGAGTTCCTCCAGGGGGTTGCCGGCGGCGGCGATCAGGGTGAACCCGCCGCCGGTCACCTCGTCGAGCAGCATGTCACCCGACGGAGTCGCGATCAGGCCCTGCACGGCGAGGTGACCGGCGAGCGGCCCGGGCGCGCCGTCGGCGCCGCGGCACAGCAGCCCTTCGGTAAGCGGCGCGACCTCGGGCGCGGGCGGAGCTCCCGCGGCGCGTAGCGTGGCGTCGCGCTCGGCCGCCAAGTCGGGATCGAGCTGGCAGAGCACGCGCCCGAGCTCGACGGCCAGAGTGATGACCCACTCGTTCTGCGGCTGGCGCTCCTCATCGACGGTGTCGAGCAGCGCCTCCTCGGCGATGCCGCGCAGCACGAGGTCGAGCTTCCATGCGACGTTGGCCGCGTCGCGCAGCCCCGAGCACAGGCCCTGGCCGAGAAACGGCGGCGTGAGGTGCGCGGCATCGCCCACCAGCAGCACACGGCCATCGCGCATCCGCTCGGCAAGCATCGAACGGAACTCGTAGACGGCATGGCGCGTTAGCGTTCCGTCGGCGGGTGTGAACCACGGTGCCAGTAGCTCCCAGGCCCGGGCGGGGCTCTCAAAGGCCGCGGGGTCCTCGCCGGGGAGCAGCATGAACTCGAAGCGCCTGTGGCGGGTGCCGCTGCGAACGTGGGTCGTCGGGCGTGCCGGATCGCACCACTGGCAGGCCGGGGGCAACTCGAGCGCGTCCATGTCGCGCGGCTCGAGGTCCACCACGAGCCAGCGCTCCCTGAAGCCGAGGTCTCGGCGGGTGATGCCGCGCGCCTCGCGGACGAACGAGTTCGCGCCGTCCGCGCCGATGACCCAGCGGGCGCGAATCGACCGCGTCTCTTTGGCCGCGGTCCCCTCGAGTGGCTCCCCGCTCACACGGCGCACGCTCAACAGCGCGTGGTCCGGCTCGACGGTAAGCGCCTCGGCAACCCACCCGCGCTGCACCGTGACGGAGGGCTGCGCACCGGCGCGGCGCTCGAGCGCCCGCTCCAGCGCGGGCTGAAAGAACATGTAGTCGGGATCCCAGCCGGAGGCCGCGGGCACGGGCGCCTGCAGTGTCATCAGCGGCTCTCCGTCGGCCCCATACCAGTGGTAGTCGTGGACGGGCAGCAGATCGCCGGCCAGTTCGTCCGTGACCTCGAGGCCCTGGAGTAGCCGCATGATCTCGTGGTCTAGGTGCACCGCGCGCGGCATCCGGTAGATCTCAGTGAAACGCTCGACCACGAGCACGGAGTGCCCGGCACGGCCCAGCAGCGCCGCGAGCGCCTGCCCGACGGGGCCGAACCCGACGATCGCTACGTCGACATCGATGTCCTGGGAGGCGGCGCGCATACGCAGCTCAGGCCTGAGCGACTGCGGCGGTCGGCGTGGCAAGGATCTTCCCGAGCACGTCGGCCAGGACCTCGGAGGGTGCGTCGGCGGCCCCGAGGCTGCGCCACGCGATGAAGCGGTCTGGGCGCACGAGGATCGCGCCCTCGGGGCCGATCCCGCGGTGGCGCAGCCAAGTGCAGCGGGGGTCGAACAGGTCTCCGTCGAGGTGGCCGATCCGAAGCGCGTCGAGCGGCAGGCCCTCGGTCTCGGCGATCCAGCGCGCGGCCTCACACCAGCTCTCACCCTGCTCACCGGCGATTAGCAGGAAGCGCCCAGGCCGGACTAGGTCCTTGATCGCCCGGCGTCCGCCGCGCTCGTCATCGATCCAGGCGTGGGGGAGGGGTGCGCCGGGTCGGGTGGACGGCTCATAGACACGCACCGGATCGACCGGATCGGGCAGCGGGCTGCCGTCATCGACGATCGCGGCGGACTCGTAGCGGTAGCCGAGCTCGACGTTCAGCTCGCTGAACTCCATCGACTGCGCGCGCATGTCGCGCAGCAGCGTCGAGCGGTGCTCGGCGTCCTGCGGCCGCCCGCTCCAGATTCTGCGCAGGGCGGCGAGGTTCTGCTCCTCCGTTTGCTCGGGAGAGACGCCACTTGCGGCGGTGATCGTCAAATGGTTGATCGCGTTCTCCAGCGAACGCTGCGCGTTCTGCTCATCAGAGGAGCGGCGCTCGGGCTCATAGGTTTCGAGCAGCGCCGGGGCCGCGCGCGCCTCCAGCACCGCCGCGATCTTCCAGCACAGGTTGTTCACGTCATGGATGGCGCTCGTCAGCCCGAGGCCTCCGGTCGGCGGATGCCTGTGGGCGGCGTCCCCCACCAGGTGAACGCGGCCGACGCTGAAGGCCGAAGCCATCACCGCGTCCACGGACCAGCGGGTCATCTTGTGGACCTTCATCGGGTGATCGCCGATCCCCATCGCGCGGCGAACATCCGCCTCGACCTGCTCATCCGAGGTCGCCCGGGGGTCGTTGACCGGGTAGTTCAGGTGGATCACCCACTCCTCCGAGTCCGGGCCCCAGCGCTCCGGGCCCATCGGCACCATCACCACGCCGACACCGCTCTGCGGAGAGAGGATCCAGCGGATCAGCACGTCGGGGTCGCGCGCCCACCGTGAGAAGTCCGCGCTCACGTGCAGCGTCGCGGCCTGCACGACCACGCCGAGCCCCACGTACTCCACGCCGATCTCTTTCGCGACGAGGCGGCCGCCGTCGGCCCCGATCAGGTACCGGGAGCGGATCGAGTAGTCACGGCCGGCGTCGTGGTCGCGGATGTGCGCGGTGACGCCCTCACCATCCTGCTCGAGCCGCATGAGCTCGTGGTGGAAGCGGATGCGCCTGGGCGAGAGCTCTTCGGCGCGCGCTCGTAGGATCGGCTCGAGGCGGATCTGCGGGAGGTTCTGCTGGACCCACGGGCTCGCGCCACGCCAGTTCTCATCCGCCCCGCCAGCACCCCAGCACTCCAGCCGCGCGAGGCGGCGCCCGTACTCCTCGCTGGGCCCGGCGAAGCCGGCGTAGAAAGCCGTGGCTGCCATGTTCTGCGCGGGCGTGCCACGGCGAGCGATCTCCTCGGCCGCCCCGACATCCTCGAGGATCTCCATCGCCCGCTGGTTTAGGACATGGGCCTTCGGGAGATCCGAGGTCTCCGCGCGGGCGTTTACCAGCAGGTGCTCGACGCCCATCCGGGCGAGGAGCATCGACGCGGTGAGCCCCGCTCCACCCCCGCCGACTATCAGGACCGGTACCTCCTCGTCGAAGGTGCCCTGGTCGTTTGAGGTGGGGTTCGAGGTCGTCATGACGGCGAACATACACCTAACTGAATATAAAATCAAGACTGAATATATACTCATTTTGTGGCTCATGTTCATACTCCCTCAATGGCTTCCGGGAAAGCCGACAACAAGTCCCACCCGGGACGCAACGAGCGACGCAAGGCACGCACACGCAGCGCGCTGCTCGCCGCGGGACAACGCCTGTTCGGAGAGCAAGGGTTCGACGCGACGACGATCGCCGAGATCGCAGACGGAGCAGATGTCGCGATCGGCTCCTTTTACAACTACTTCGACACCAAGGATGAGCTGCTCGCGGCCCTGCTGCAAGAGACGCTCACCGAGGAGCTGAGCCGCATGCAGGCACGGCGCGCCGGGATCGAGGACCCGGCCGAGGCAATCAGCGTCGCCCACCGGCATTTCGTGCGCCTGGCCCGGGAGGAGCCCGAGTGGGCGCGGCTGCTGGTGCGTCTGGACGTCCCCTACCGCGTGACCGACGATGTCCTCGGCAGGCCGGCGATGCGTGACCTGCGAGCAGGCATCGCGGCCGGCCGCTTCCACGTCGCGAACCCCAGGCTCGCGCTGCGCGCAAGCGGAGGCGCCCTCACCGCGGTCATGCACGCCATCCTTCTCGGCGAACTCAGCAAACACGCCGACTCCGAGCACGCCGAGGGCATACTGCGCAGCTTCGGCCTCGACCCCGCCGAGGCTGCCGAGATCGCTCGCAGACCGATGCCCGCAGTCGATCCCGAGGAGCACGCACCATGACAGACAGCCCCGTCGATGCGTCCGCAGGCGATCCTTAGCCGGCGCTCGGCGAAGTGTTCGGGGCGGAGGAGCTCCACGCCGTCGAGCGCGCGAGTGCTCTCGCACAATTTCGAGTACCTCGCCAGCCGCTTAGGGCTAGCGCAGCGCTGAGGCGATGGCCAGGCACAAAGCCGCGCCGGGCGAGATACCAGCCCTGCCCGGCGGAGGACAGCTCGACCACCTCGCGACGATCTTGGCTCCGCTGAACCGGATCGTCCAGCCGAGGTTCTATGGCATGCAGAACATCCCCGCCGATGGGTGGCTGCTCGCGGGAAACCACAGCCTCTATGCGTTCCTTGACCTGCCGTTCATGCTCACGGAGATATGGAAGCGGCGCGAGCTCGCTAGGCGAGAACGCCCAACTACAGCAGCAAGAAACTGACGTCGTTCTTCCCGGGCAGCTTCCATCCGACGATCGAAGGCCAGACAGCTTATGAGCTGTCCTTCCTGGACGCCGGGCTGTAGCGCGCTTCGACTGTTTCCGAACTCTCCAAAGCCGGTGGTGCCCAGAACTCCACTGCCAGCTCGCAGCGGCGAAGGGCCTCTGTCGCTCGTTCGAGAGTGGCTTTCGCGTCGGCCCGCAAAGACCTCACCCCGATGTCGAAGCTTGACCTTCTTCCCCCTCACCACCCCGGTTCGCGCTTGGGCGGTTCGTCCGTCAGCCCGGGAGCCAAGTCGAATCGAGGCTGGCCTCATGAACACGTAGCAACGCTCTCGCTGCGGAACTAACTATGGGTTTGTTCGCCTGATGTTGACGTCAGTCCGGAGAGTGCGTGAACGGATTCTCACGATCTACTGCTCATACGGCTGTCCGCTGGAGTCGATAGTTAGCCGGACAGCTACTACAAGGATGTGGACCATGCAGATCAGCTCCGTGACCCAACCACAGATAGCGCCCAACGCGCAGACGGCCGTGGCTGCTGCCGCGTCGGCAGCCGCGGCAGGCCGTCTGGTGAGCGCGACAGAAGTATCAGCCGCGATAGTGCAGCGCGCCACGGGCGACGGTGACGGGAGAACCGGAACGGCAGCCCTCAACGACGGTGATGCAGCCGCCCGCGCGGCCGCCGCATCTCGGAGCCTCGACGTCAGGGCCTGACCGCAGCTGGGGCGCCCCCGGCTCGACTTCGTCGTAGGCCCGCGCGTCTGACGTGCCAGGCGCCCCCGATCGGACACGTCGACGAGCGTTCTAATCTGTCTTTAACCTGGCGTGGGAGTCTGTGCAGAATGCGGGTTCTTGTCGTCGAGGATGCTGTGAAGATGGCGGAGTTGGTCCGCCGTGGCTTGGCCGAGCAGGGCTTTACGGTCGATGTGGTTGGTAGCGGCGAGGATGCGCTCACCCGTGTCGGGGCCTGTCGCTACGACGCGATCGTTCTTGATGTGATCCTGCCGGGCATGGATGGGCTTGTGACCTGTCGGCGTCTGCGAGAGCAGGCTGTATCGGCGCCGATCTTGATGCTGACTGCCAGGGGCGCCCTCGAGGATCGTGTCGCGGGCCTGGATGGTGGTGCTGATGACTATCTCGTGAAGCCGTTTTCGTTTGTGGAGCTGCTGGCGCGCCTGCGAGCCCTATCAAGGCGAGCGGGCGGCGCGACCGATGTTTTGAGGGTGGGCGATCTTCTGCTTGATCAGGGCGCCCGGCTGGTTTCTCGGGGCAATACAACGATCGAGCTCTCGGCAAAGGAGTTCCAGCTGCTGACCGCGTTGATGCAGCACGCGGGCAAGGTGCTCACTCGGGTGCAGCTGATCGAACAGGTCTGGCACAACAGCTTTGAGCATCGCTCGAATATCGTCGATGTCTACATCGGCTATCTGCGCAAGAAGGTCGATGAGCCTTTTGGTGTGCGCTCGATCGAGACGCTTCGCGGAGCGGGCTATCGCATGCGGAAGGATGGTGGGCGCTGAGGCGTCTCTCGATCCGGCTGCGGGTTACGGTCGTGTTCGCGGGGGTGATGGCGCTCGTTCTCGGCGCGACTGGGGTGTTTGTCTATCTTCGCTTCGCGCAGGAGCTCGACGGAACCCTCAATGCCGGGTTGCGTTCCCGCGCGAATGACGTGTCCGCCTTGTTGCGCGAAACGAACTTTGGGGTCGGTGACCGACGCCACGGAGACCTCGTTGATCCAGAGAGCGTCGCCGAGGTGCTCGACACCAAAGGCGTGGCGCTGGATGCGACCCCGGCGATCGGTGGACGCGTCCTTTTGAACGCGTCGGAGCTGCGCCGTGCGGCACATGAGCCCGTTCTGGTGGATCGCGGGCCGCTACCGGGGCTCAAGGAGTCCTCGCGCCTGCTGGCAGTTCCCGTTGTAGCGCGGGGCCTGCACCGCATCGTGATCGTTGGCACCTCGACATCGGCGCGCAGCGAGTCGCTGTCGGATCTCATCGCGCTGCTGTTGATCGGTGGACCGGTCGCCCTGTTGCTCGCTTCGCTGACGGCGTACTGGGTCGCCGCAGCGGCACTGGCCCCTGTTGAGGAGATGCGCGTGATGGCGGCTGCGGTCTCGGCAGCCCGCCCTGGGCAGCGCTTGCCAGTTCCGTCCAGTGACGATGAGATTGGGCGGCTGGGCACGACGTTGAACGCGATGCTCGAGCGCCTCGAAGAGGCCCTCGCACACGAGCGACGGTTTGTCGCGGACGCGAGTCATGAGCTGCGTACGCCACTTGCGATCCTCAAGGCCGAGGTCGACCTAGCTCTGAGCCGTGGGCGTTCCCCGAGCGAACTGACGGCGGCGCTTGCGTCGGTAGCCGAGGAGACTGATCGTCTGGTGCGCCTTGCTGAGGATCTCCTGACGATCGCCCAGACCGATCGGGGCGAGTTGCCGATGCAGCTCGCGCCGACCGATATACATGAGGTGCTGCAGGCGGTCGCTGGACGGTTCGAGCGGCGCGCTGGCGATGCTGGATTTGAGCTGGAGGTGATCGCTGAGCGCGGGCTCAGCGCTCGTGTTGACCGGCTGCGCGTGGAGCAGGCACTTGGCAATCTGCTCGATAACGCGCTCCGCTACGGCAAGGGGCCCGTGCAGATGACGGCTCGCCGAAAAGATGGCTACCTCGAGTTGCATGTGCGCGATCGCGGCTCTGGCTTCTCAGCGCAGTATCTACCTCGTGCGTTTGAGCGTTTTAGCCGCGACGATGCAAACCGCAGCGATGGCGGCAGCGGCCTAGGGCTGGCGATCGTCGAAGCGATCGCGCACGGACACGGTGGAGAGGCACACGTTTCTAACCGAGAGGGTGGCGGCGCTGACGCATCGCTCCTGCTCGCAACGGGCACAGAGTCAGCAACGAGCCTCCTAGCCACGCCCGCGTCGATGGGATCTAATGTGCCGCGAGCCGGCGACGGCGAAGAGCACGAATGATGAGAATGACGAGTAGCACGAGAATCGCCGCGACGACGAGGGCATCTGCATAGCGAAAGTTCTTGTGGAAGCTCTCCCAGCGCCCGCCGAGCCCCCATCCGACACCGGCAAACGCAAAGCACCAGATTGCGGAGCCGGCCAGGCTCAACGGCACGTAGCTGGCGATCGGCGCTCGGAATACTCCCGCCGGGATCGAGATGAATGAGCGTACGACGGGCGTGATCCGCCCGAGTAGCACCGCCCAAGCTCCGAAACGCTCAAACCAGCTTTCGGCACGAAGCATCGAGCGCTGATCGAGATGGAACCAGCGTCCGTGACGCTCGATGAGTGAACGGCCGCCGTAGCGTCCGATTCCCCAGCCGAGCAACGCGCCGGTGAGATAGCCGAGGCTGCCCGCGAGCGCGAGCGCGAGATAGCTCGTGACGCCGCTCGTAAGTCCGTGTCCCAGCAGCGAGACATGGTGTCCCGCGATCGCCCCAGAGGCCAGGACGCCCGCGTAGAGCATCACCACCTCGCCGCCAACGGGCAGCAAAGCGTCCAGCGCCATCAGAGCAAACACCGCAAGGATGCCGTGTTGCGCGATCCAATCAGTGATGCTGCTCGTGATGCTTGCGAAAAGGATCAAGGCGCCGTCCCCGACGACCTAAGCCTGCGGCTCGGGGATGTCCAGGCGCGTCGATGACAGGTAGGCAACTATCCCCGCGATCATCGCCGCGAGCACGACACTCACCCAGCCTGTCCCGAGCGCGAGCCCGCCGCGATGGTGGCTGACGGCAAGCCAATCCGCGAAAGAAGCCCCCAAGGGACGAGTGACTACATAGGCGAACCAGAACGCCAGGATCGAGTTCATGCTAGGGCGGTAGTAGCCAAGGGCCGGGATCGCGATGACAGCCGCGAATAGCAGCCCTGAGGCGAAGTAGCCAAGACCGAACGTCACGGCCGTCAGATCGCCGGCGGCTGTCCCCAAAGCGAACGTGGCGAGTACCGCGGCCCAGTAGAAGAGCTCGCGGCGACGGGTGGTGATGCTGTGGATCGAGAGCGTCCGCTCGCTTTTCTGCCAGGTCACGAATACACCGGCCAAGACAACGGCATAGAAGAGCGTCGAGGCGATATAGGGAACCCCTAGCCCGACGTGCAGGACGTCGGCGGCCATCGTGCCGAACACGCCGACCATCGCAACGGCGAGCCAGTACCGCCAGGCCACGTACTTCGAGGCGCCGAATTGAAGCAGCAGCGCGATGACGAGCCCAATCGCGCCGAGGATCACGGCGATCTCGGGAACGAGCTTATGTACGAGGAAGTCAGAGGTCGACTCCCCCATCCCCGTGGTCAGGCCCTTCGCGATCCAGAAGTACGCCGTGATTTCGGGGACCTTCGAATCTGAGCCACCGCCGAAACCACCCAACTTTCGCTCCTGCAGAGGCTTGTTGCCTGCTCGGGTGGGCGTCGGTTGAGTGAGCTGTAGGTCCATGTGAATGCCTCGCGCAAGGGCATGGGCCGCCGCGAGCGACGGGACGCTAGAGCCCACGTCTAAACCGAGGATGAGTACGGATAGCTGGTCTTCGCGTTTGGCACGCGGTGTTCAGGAGACGTTCAGGTCTCTCGTGGAAGTCTCTGCGCATGCTCCACAGAGCACTTGCAATTGCCGTGGCAGCCGTCCTGATGATGGCGGTCGGATGTGGCAGCAGCTCGCCGACCCGATCCTCATCGAGCGCCGCAACAGGGGGCTCGCAAGGCGCTGGGGCTTTGGCGGCGGACGCGAGATCGGCCGCGACTGGTGATATCCCCGACACACAGAACTTCTTGACTTTGCATGACCAGAAGCTGCGGGTGGCGATGCTCTATCCGGAGGGCTGGACGGTCAGACAAGCCTCGAATGATGTTTCGATCAGCGACAAGAACAACCTCGTGCGCATCGCGCTCTCGAAAGGCTCCAAGCCAACGATTGCAAGCGTGAGCGCGCAGCTCGCAGCGTTGCAACAGCAGACGCCAACGCTCACAGCAAGTGCTCCCAAGCTTGTGTTGTTGAAGAGTGGTGCGGCCGTCAAGGCGACATATCGGACTAGGAGTGCCCCCAATCCTGTGACGGGCAAGCAGGTCATCCTCACCGTTGATCGCTATGTACTGGAGCACGCTGGCCGTGTTGCGATCGTCGATCTGGGAACGCCGGTAGGTGTCGACAACGTCGACGCCTACCGGCGCATGATCGAAAGCTTCAAGTGGCTGTGAAGAGCCTCTATGTCGAGGCGACGGACGACGCCCAGCAGGTGCGTTGGGGCGTGCTGGAGTGCCGCGACGTGTTCAAGATCTATCGCGCCGGGGCGGTAGAGACCGTCGCGTTGAGAGGTCTTGACCTGAAGGTTGAGCCCGGGGAACTCGTCGCGATCCTCGGTCCCTCAGGCTGTGGCAAGAGCACGCTGCTCAGCTTGGCGGCAGGCCTGGATGAGCCCTCGGCCGGCGAGGTTCGCGTATGGGGCCGATCGCTCGGACGCCTGGACGAGGCCGAGCTGGCCACCTACCGGGCGCGAGATCTGGCGATCATTTTTCAAAGCGAGAACCTATGGCCGGCACTCTCGGCACAGGAGAACGTAGCGATCTCGCTGCGCCTCGCCGCCCATCCTGACCCCGAGGGTGCAGCGGAGCAGAGCCTCGCGGCGTTCGGACTCGGCGAACGTGGCGCGCACCGAGCGGCGGCGCTCTCTGGCGGTGAGCAGCAGCGTGTGGCGATCGCGGCGGCCGCAGCACGCCAGGCGCGCCTTGTGCTTGCCGATGAGCCCACTGGCGAGCTAGACCAGGACAACGAGGAGATCGTTCTTCTAGCCCTTGAGAAGCTCAGCCGCGACTATGACAGTGCGGTTGTCATCGTCACCCATTCCGAGCGTGTCGCTGCGCGGGCAGAGCGCGTGATCGAGATGCGCGACGGACGGGTTGTCTCGTGAGCAGCGCGACCTCGGATGCGGTCATGGCTCCGAGCACTCTGATCGCATGCGAGCGCGTGAGCGTGAGCTATGGCGAGGGCCACGCGCGTGTGAGCGCACTCGATGGGGTCGAGCTTGCCGTCGCTCCGGGTGAGAATCTCGCCTTGTGGGGTCGCTCCGGCTCGGGCAAGACGACCGTGCTGCACGCCTTCGGTGGCCTTGTTGTGCCGAGCGAGGGCCGCGTGCTGTGGAATGGGCGCGATCTTTCCTCGCTCGATGACGCCGCACGTGGCCGCGCTCGCGCCCGCGGGATCGCCTATGTCTTTCAGGGCTCAAACCTGCTCACCCATTTCACGGCCTTCGAAAACGTCGCCTTCGCATGCGCGGTGAGCGCCCAGCCTGGCGAGAGCACCACGACGCGTACCGAGAACACTCCCGAGGAGCTGCTTGAGCTCGTGGGCCTCGGATCAAAGCTCGATGCACTGCCGGGCGAGCTCTCTGGTGGCGAGGCCCAGCGGGTCGCGATCGCTCGTGCACTCGCGCAGCGACCCGAACTGCTGCTCTGCGATGAGCCCACTGGACATCTGGACTCCGATACCGCCGAACGCGTCCTCGATCTCATCGAAGCGCTACAGCGCGAGTTTGGCTTCGCCTTGGTCACAGCTACACACGACGCGGAGGTTGCCGCTCGCGCCGAGCGTATCGTCGAGCTGATCGACGGCCGCGTCACCTCAGCGAGTCACGCATGACAAGCGTCGCGCGTCTCGCCGTCTCCTGGCTCGCGCGTGCGCCCGGGCGCACCTTGATCCGCGTGCTCGTGCTGGCCGCCTCGGTAGCGCTGCTCGGCGGGATGCTGCTGTTCATCGGCAACTCCCTGCGGACGGTCTCCGCAAACGCGGTCCGCAGCGTCCCGCTCGATCTGCAAACCCCCGTCTCCTCCTACACACAAGCACGGACCTTGGCCAAAGAAGTCGCCACTGAACACGGCGTCCTGCAGGCGACAGCGGCAGCAACCGCCCCCATATCCGGAGCCGAACACAAAAGCCGGAGCGGCCTCACGAGCTCGGGCGCGGGCGCGATTCTCGCGGTCCCGCGCGACTACGCCACCAATATTCACACGTTCCGCTTCCTCCAGGGCGCGCTCCGTGCTGGAGCGGTAGTGCTCGACCAGCAGATGGCCGCGACCTTGCAGGCCCGTATCGGCGATCGCATCACCCTCAGGGTTCCGGGCAGGAACACAGCGCGCGCTTATCAAGTTTCCGGTATCGCCCTGATTACCGCCGCCGACACGCTCTTTCAGCCCCTGAATCCCCTGCTCGGTCCAGCTCCGGCGCAGCCGCCGGCGAACGTCGCGATTATGCCGCTCGACACGTTCGCTGCCACGCTCGCACCCGGCATGCCCACTATTGATGGTGCCGCGCTTGGTGTCAACGCCCAGCCGGGAGCTCAAAGCGGTGTGCAGTGGCAGGTACAGACACAGCTCGACCCCATGGCCCTGAGCGGCGGCAGCCCGAGCAGCGCTCTCAAACGCGCGACGCAAACGCGTAACCGCATCGAGCGGACACTCACCGGGCGCGTGCAGTTCGTCGACAACCTCTCGGAATCATTGAACACCGCTGCCGGCGACGCTCTCTATGCGGAGACGCTCTACATCATGCTCGCGGTGCCCGGCGCCCTGATCGCGCTCGGCCTCGCTTATCTCGCCGCGCTGGGCACAGTGGAGCGCGACCGTCGCGACCTCGCGCTCCTACGCGCACGCGGTGCGAGGCGCCGAGATCTGTTGATGTTGGCTGGTCTGGAGAGCCTGATCCTCGGCGTCGTGGCAGGGCTGCTCGGCACTGCGGCCGCTTTCACCGCCGTCTCCTCGCTCGTCAGCGGCGGCGCACACGCAACGACAGGTGGCCTGCTCGTGATCGGTGCGATCTGTGTCGCGCTGGCCAGCGCCGGTGCCGGTGCCGCACGGTTCGGCGCGAGCTTCTCGTCGCTACGGGAGAGCGTCGCGACGGGGCGGCGTGGCCCGCAGCGCGAGGGAAAGCCGCTGTGGCAGCGGCTGTACCTGGACATGCTGTGCCTGATCGTCAGCGGACTGATCTACTGGCTGACGGCGAGCACGGGCTTCTCGGCGGTGGTCAACCCTGACTCCAACCCCACGCTCTCGCTGTCGGTGTACATGTTCTTCGCTCCGGCTCTGCTCTGGCTCGGCGCGACGCTATTGCTGGTGCGGCTGCGTGGCCGTGCGCTCTCGTGGGTGATCACGCGCGTCGTTCGCGGACGGGCTAGGTCTGCGATCTCATTCCTACTGGTCAGTGCTGCTCGCCGTGGCGCCGCTATCAATCGGGGCCTGATCGTGGTCGGACTTCTGCTCGCCTTCGGCGTGAACCTCGGCATCTTCTCCGCCACATACAACCAGCAGGTCAAGGCCGACGCACAGCTCACGCTCGGTGCCGATGTAACCGCCACAGCCGCGCCAGGGATAGCCACCAAGCACAACCTCATAGGTCAAATCGCCGCTGTCCCCGGCGTCGCCGCGGTCACCGGCGTCGAGCACTCCTACGCATATGTCGGACCAGATCTCCAAGACACCTACGGCATCGACGCGAGAACGTTCACGGGCGCGACGAGCCTGCGCGACTCCTACTTCATACACGCGAGCGCCCACCAGGTACTGCAGCGACTACGCAGCACCCCCGATGGCATCGTCGTAAGCAAAGAGACGATCGTCGATTTCTCCCTCAAGAACGGAGATCTGCTGCGGCTGCGTGTCCTCGATCAGAGCACCGGCAAGTTCCGTGTCGTCCCTTTTCACGTCGCCGGGATCGTTCAGGAGTTCCCCTCGGCGCCGAAGGACTCGTTCATGGTCGCCAACCTGGCCTACCTGGAGTCGGTTACCCATGCGGGCGGCGCGAACGTCGTGTTCGCAAAGGTCTCAGGCCCGCCCGCCGCAGTTGCCCATCGGATCGCGCTAGCGACTGCCTCGGCAGGCACGAAGGTCGAGGACATCACGAGTCAGTCAGCGCGCACCAGTAGCTCGATCACGACGGTCGACCTGACCGGTATCAGTCACATCGAGCAGGCTTTTGCGATCCTGCTGGCAGCCGGAGCAATGGCGCTGTTTGTCGCCCTGGGGATCGCCGAGCGCCGGCAGGAGTTCGCCACGATGGCAGCGATCGGAGCGCCGCTCTCGCGCATCGCGGCGTTCCTGTGGAGCGAGGTTGCACTCGTTCTGAGCGTCGGGCTCGTGCTGGCCGTGGGGCTCGGCTGGCTTCTTTCAGCGATGTTGGTGGCGATTCTGCAGCATGTCTTCGACCCTCCACCAGAGGCACTCGCGGTGCCCTGGGGGTTCCTGGCGGCACTGGCAGGAACAGCGATCCTCGCCGCCCTACTCGCGAGCACTGTGGCGGCGCGTGGGATACGTCGGTTGCGACTCGGAGAGATCCTCCGCGAGCAATAGCCACTCAATGGTGATACTTCCTCGATGTCCGCTGGACTGATCCTGCTTGTCGAGGATGACCACGAGCTACGTGCTCTGCTCAGACGCGGATTGGAGGAGGAAGGGTTCGCAGTCAGCGGCGCGAGAACTGGCGCCGAGGCGATGCAGCAAGCGCGCGACCAGACGCCGGATGCATTCGTGATCGACATCGGCCTACCAGACGCCGACGGGCGCGATCTCTGCCAGGCCCTCCGCGCTCGGGGCATCAACTCACCGGTGCTGTTCCTGACCGCGCGCGACGCCCTCTCCGACCGCCTCGCCGGGTTTGGAGCGGGCGGAGACGACTACATCACGAAGCCCTTTGCGCTGTCTGAGCTCATGGCCCGGCTGCGAGCCGTCCTCAACCGAGCAGGAACCGACGGCGTTGTCATAGGCGCAGGGCTAACGCTCGATCCCGCGACTTTCGAGGTGAGCTGCTGCGAACAATCGGTCCGCCTCACTCCCACGGAGTTCCGGCTGCTCGGTGTCCTCGCCGCGCAACCAGAGCAGGTCGTGAGCCGCCGTGACCTGGTGCGTGCGGCATGGCCCGACGGCGCCGTCGTGCATGACAACACGATCGATGTCTACCTGGCCCGGATGCGCCGCAAGCTGCGCTCGATTCCCGGCGCACCCGCCATCAAGACCCTGCACGGAGTCGGTTATCTACTGCAAGCGGTCTCTCCAGCGTGAGTCTGAGCAGAAGGCTCACCATGATCGCCGTCGCGGGTGCGGCGATCACCCTCACGATCCTTGTACTCGTCTTCAACCTCGTCCTCGATGCGCGTCTGCGCGCCGATGGCGACAACGTGCTGCGCGAGCGCGCAGCCACGACCCTGCGTGGGCTCGGCACCATCGACGGGCGCCTGTCCGTAATAGAGGCTCCTGACCAGGGCGCTGTCGAGGCTCAAACGTGGATCTTTGCCGGCCAAACCGCACTGGAGCAGCCAGCCAACGCCGACCGACGCAACCAGCAGGCAGCCGAACGGCTCGCACGTTCCGGCTCGGGCTTCGCGACCGTAAAGACGACCGACACTCGCTTGCTCGCGGTCCCGTCACGACGAGCTGGACGCATGCTAGGCACGGTGGTGGTGGCGGCGTCGCTGGCGCCCTATGAGAGCACGGCCTCCTCGGCGCTGCTGGGCTCGGTCATCCTCGGACTGATTACGCTCGCCGCGATCACGGCGCTGTCGCGGTGGCTGACAAGTCGCTCGTTGCGCCCCGTCGCACGACTGACCGCTCAAGCGGCCACGTGGAGCGAGCGCGACCTGTCGCGGCGGTTCTTCACGGGAGAGCCCCATGACGAGCTCAGCCTCACTGGCAGCCGTGTTCGACAGCCTGCTGAGCCGCCTCGGGCAGAGCTTCAAACATGAGCAGCGACTCACGGCCGAGATCTCACACGAGCTGCGCACACCGCTCGCCAAGATCCTTACGGAGGCCGAGCTCTCCGCCAGCCGCGACCGCTCTCCCGAGGAGTACCGAACGGCCCTCCAGCAGATCGTGCACCATGCCCACGAACTGCAAGCCGTGCTCGAGACGCTTCTCGCCACCGCGCGCGCAACGGTCCCCGACATCCGCCACACAACCAACGCAAAGGCGTGTGCCCAGCGTCTCGCCGACGCACTCCAAGAGACTCTCCAACCGCAGGCGAAGACAATCGAGATCCTCTGCCCCCAGCCTGTCAAGGTGGCTGTTGAGGGCAACGTCGTTGAGCGCATCCTCTCACCAATTCTCGAAAACGCTGCACGCTACGCCCGGCGTCAGATCACAATCGAGATCACAGCCACCGACGGCGAGGCAGTATTCGAAATCCACGACGACGGACCGGGGGTCAGCCAGGAGGATCACGAGAGGATCTTCGATGCCGGCTTTCGTAAGACCGAGTCGCACCGCAACCCTCACACAGGCGCGGGCCTCGGACTACCGCTCGCGCGCCGTCTCGCACGTGCCGCGGGCGGAGAGGTGCAAGCACTCGCATCCCGCAGCGGCGCGAGCTTCGCCGTGCACCTCCCCACGCTCAATCCTCGCGCTGAATAGCCACCGCTATCGGCCACTTCAATGTCCACGCTTAAGGTCGAATCATGCTCGCTCGCGCCGGGCGGTGCGGAGGTGTTCCTGTCGCTGCCGGTCAATTGGAGACGCGAGTTGACCGCGAGTCTGGTTGTTCTGGTAGGCTGAACTATTCGTTTAAATAGTGTGTTGGAGGGCCGAGGCCGCGTTTTCGGCCGATAAAGTGCAGTAGGTCCCATGCCGCCGAAGCCCAGCAACCGGCAGCGATCTCAGCGCCCCACTCGCGGGAGCACTGGCCCGGACCCTGCGGCGGAGCGAGGTGACGCTTCCCGTGAGCGACCCGATCGAGAGGCGTTCGAGCGAGCTGAGGAACTCGCGCAAACCGGCACTTGGGAGTGGGACCTCGATACCGACGTCCTCTTGTGGTCGGACAACATGTTTCGCCTCCTCGGCGTCGAGCCGGGTTCGATCGCTCCCACCCCCGAGTACGTGATCGGGCGCGTACACCCAGACGACCGCGACCGTGTTGAGCGGGAGGTTGAAGCGGCCAGACTGGATGGGAGCCTGCCCGGCCCTGTCTATCGCACGATCTGGCCCGACGGCACGCTCCACGTCCTGCGCTCCTTTCCGGCCGTGGCGGACGAGCACGAGGGTCGTACGCGCCGTCTCGTCGGTGCCGTCCAGGATGTGACGGCTCTTGACGAGTCGCAGCAGCACACAGCTGAGTCGTTGACACTCATGGAAACACTCGAGCGGGCCGCGCCGGTCGGCTTTGCCTTTGTCGATCGCGATTTTCGCATCGTTCGAATCAACGAGAAGCTTGCCGAAGTCAGCGGAGCTGCGCCGCATGAGCACATCGGCCGGACCGTCGCCGAGATGGTCCCAGACGTGTGGGCCCAAATGGAGCACGTGTACCGTCGCGTACTGGAAACCGGGGAGCCTGCGACGAACATTGAGGTCGAGCGCCAGACGCATGGCGAGCCCGACTTTCAGCACTGGCTTGCGAGCTACTACCCGGTTCGGGTCGATGGGGACGTGCTCGGAGTCGGCGTCATCGTGACCGACGTAACTGAGCGCCAAGAAGCGGAGCATTTTCGCGCCGCCGTGATGGACACCATGGTGGAGGGGCTCTACGCACTCGATGACCAAGGTCGCCTGACGTTTATGAACTCGGCAGCTTCAAAGCTCCTCGGCTGGAGCGAGGAAGAGCTGCTTGGGAAGTCGGTGCACGCTGCCATCCATTTCCAGCATGCGGACGGATCGCCCTACCCGGAGGCTGAATGTGAGTTGTTGAAGGTCAGGGTGCAAGGCCGGCCCGTGCGCATGACGCATGACGCGTTTACCCGCAAGGACGGCACGATCTTCCCCGTCGCCTACTCGGCAGCGCCTCTCATGAGCGGGACGCACGTTCGTGGAGTCGTTGTCGTGTTTCGCGACACCAGCGCCGAGCATGCCGAGGAGGACCGAGCCAGGCGCGAGTTGGACACGCTGGCCTGGGTTGGTCGCATCCAGGATGCGCTCGACCACGGCCGGTTTGTCCTCTACTCACAGCCGATTGTTCCCCTCGCAGGAGGCCAGCCCAGTCAAGAGCTGCTACTACGGATGCGCGGACAGGACGGTGAGATCATCGCGCCCGGGAGTTTCCTGGGAGTGGCTGAGAAGTACGGGCAAATCGGCGAGATCGATCGCTGGGTAATCGGCGAAGCGGTCCGTCTTGCCGCCGCCGGCCTGCGCGTGGAGGCGAACCTCTCGGCAGCATCGATCGGCAACCTCGATCTGCTGTCTTTCATCGAGCGGCAACTGCGCACTGCTGGCGCTGTTCCATCAAATCTCATCTTCGAGATCACAGAGACGGCGCTAATGGAGGACGTCGAGGCCGGCAGGGCGTTCGCGCATGGGCTGGCTGGGATCGGCTGTCAGCTCGCTCTCGATGACTTCGGCACAGGGTTTGGCAGCTTCACCTACCTCAAGACGGTGCCAGTCGCCTACTTGAAGATCGACATCGACTTCGTGCGGGACCTAAAGTCCAATCCGGCCAACCAGCATCTGGTCAGGGCAATCGTGGGGCTGGCCGACGGCTTTGGCTATAAGACGATCGCCGAGGGAGTCGAGGACGCCGAGACGCTCGCCCTGCTCAAGGACTACGGCGTCGACTTTGCTCAAGGGTTCTACCTCGGACGTCCGGCACCGATCGAGGGAGCCTAGAGGGTCCCGAGTTCCGCTTCCGCGTGGCGCCGAGCGTGTCGGCCTGGGCGCTCGCTTCAATTACAGAGCCGGTGCACACAACACCGGATTGTGCGACGCCTACCTAGCCTGTCTCAACAAGCGTGGCAAGTCTTGCGAGTGCCATCCGTGTGCCGGTCTCGTTATCAGCGGCCGACACGCCGCTTGGTATCCCTTCGTGTGTGAGGAGGACGTCGGTGCCGCCGTTTGCATCAGCGAGCGTTGTAGTAATCGTCATCTCCCCGCGTAGCTTGGGATCTGCTGTCTCGAACTCCAGTACTTCGACTACTTGCTCATTCGGCACAAGTTCCACGAAGTGGCCGTGATACGTGTCAGTGTGCGCCGTTGTCTTGCCGGCCCCGGTCGACGCGTCGTACGTGAGCGAGACTCGAAACGCGCCACCTTCGCGGACCTCGAACTCGTGAACGTGACTCGTCATGCCATCCGGTACCTTCCAAGTCTCGATCGCGTGTGCATCAAGAAGCGCTCGATAGACGGCGTCGCGCGGAGCGTTTATGTGACGGGTGATACGGGTGCTACCCATACCGCCATGGTACCCAGTGAACAACGTACCTTGCAGGATGAGACGAGCGGATTCGCTCGCCAACCGCCGCCTGTGCGACACGAACGCCCGTTACGCGGCTCCGCCTGAGGGACAGCGCGGTACACGCGCGCGACGAGGCCGAGCAGCTACCACGTCTGCGAGTCGGCCGCTCTCTGGCTATGCACAAGCAGTAGCCTACCCGGCCGCTTCTGCTGCCTCGCGGCAGAGCCCACAGTCGGCCAGACCGGCGCAAGCCAGCCAGCCGCCGCGACGCAGACCACCCGCGGTCGCGAAAGCCAGTAGTGGAGCGAGCAAAGGGCCTCGCCATCACGGCGTTGATCCTCGGCGCCCTGGGTCTACTCATCGGGCTCGGGGTGCTCGCACGAACACGACGCGGCAAGCCAGCCTAAGCACCAAGCATGTCGATCCTGCACTCATGAACCGCATTTCGGGCGACTCGTGAACGCAGGCCGGCATCGAATGCGTCGCTCTTCGTGCAATGGGTCTTTCTGAGGGGTATCTGGTGCCGGTGTCGGGTGACGACTGCTTCGCTGGCCAGGAGGGCGCGTTGCCTCACGCCAACGGCGTCCCTGGTTCGGACCAAATGAGAGAGCCAAACTCGTGCTCGGCCGCGGCTCCTTCTCGCCAGAAGCGAAACACACTGCGCCGTTACATAGACGGCACTAGCCCAAAGACTCCCAAGCGAGCGACTTCCGAGGGCGCCTGAGAGCACCGAAGGTCACCAAAGATCTCCTAGGACCGGGGAGAGCACCCCTTTTGGCGCACTGCAAAGCGGCCCATACCGGTTCGATTCCGCCGCTATGGCCGGCACCCGGCAAGAACGCACGCCAGCGCGGTTGCTATGACCCGTACCCCGTCACGGGCGCCAGATCGACAGGTTCAGCTTGGTCACGTCCGGGGAGGAGAAGATCAGCGCAATCGTGCGCCCGGCTGGGCTGACAGCCGACATCCTCTGCATCGACCCCTGCCACGGCGCGGGAGCGGGTTGGTTGGCTCCGCCGCCGGCCGGCCGCACGAAGGGTGGTGTCATCAGGCTTCGGGGGGCGAACAGGATGCCCGCCAGGCGCTACAGACTCCCATGAACGCCAGCCGCGTGTAATCGAAGTGCGCTGGCGCTCAGCGTCAGCGCTCTATGTCAAGCAGGACATCGGGGCGGACAGGTCCCCGAGGGTTGTGTTTGGGAACGTCGCGGCGGGTTGCTGCGTGGGGTGGGTGGAGTAGGGTTCGCGTTCCGTGTTGGATGCTTTCTTGTGTCTGTTGCCTGCGTTGGCGCTCGCGCTTCCTTTGTTGGCGCGGCGCTATCCGGGCGAGCGGGTTTTGACGGCTCTGCGTGTGAGGCGGCGGGTTCGCTGGCCGCGGCCGCGTTCTTCTGTGAGCCTGGGCCGTCGCGTGGTCTGCATCGCGGCGCATGGTGGCTTGTTGATTGGCTGTTCGCTGGCGGTTCGCCCGCCGCCTGCTCTCGTCTCGGCGAGCTAGATCTGGCGCCCGGAGACGGGCGCGGCTGCTCGCGTTGTTGACGAGGATTTGTTGCGGTCGAGTGTGACTCGGCGTGGCTGGTTCTCGCTGTACGGGTATAGGCATGTATGCGAGGAGCTTTCAATGTTTCGTCGTCTCACGGTCGCGGGGTTGGGTGCGTTGTTGCTGGCGTTCCCGGCTGTGGTGCAAGCGCAGAGCAGCACGTCCACTGAGCAGAACAACCCGATCAATGATCAGGGCAGCAGCTTCCACTATCGCTCGAACATCACCTCTGTCGAGCCGAACGTTCCCGGTGTTCGTTTGCAGGTGTTGGAGTTCGCTGATCGTCTGCAGTTGAGCAACTACAGCGGCAAGACGGTCACGGTGTATGGCTATGAGGGTGAACCGTACGCGCGGGTTTTGGCGGACGGCACGGTGGAGTTGAACACGCACTCGCCGGCCTACTACCTGAACCAGGATTTCTACGGCAACATCAAGGTCCCGGCGTCTGCGTCACGCTCGGCGGTCCCGCGGTGGACTGTCGTGGACCGTACTGGCCGTCTTGAATGGCATGACCATCGCATTCACTGGATGTCCCCGGTGATCCCTCCCGAGGTCAAGGATCAGTCCAAGCGCACGAAGATCTTTGACTGGCAGGTCCCGATCGAAGTTGGGGCGCGCAAGGGTGCGGTCAGCGGCGAGCTGTTCTGGACGCCTGAGAGTGGCTCAAAGACCCCTACCGGCGCGATCGTTGCTCTGGCGATCGCCGTCGTGGTTGCATTCCTGTTCGTGCTGTTCGTTCGCCGTCGTCGCTCGCGCCGACCACCGGGAGATGGGCTGCCTGACCCGGACGCGACCGGAAGCGAGCCGGGCGAGAGTTCCCGAGAGGCGTGGTGAGCACGGGTGCTTCGCGGCTGCCATGACTCGAGCTCGCGGTCTCTACAGCGTCGGAGGGGGCTGTTGGCGCTCGTGCTCGCGGGCGCGGGCTTGCTTTGGGGTGCTCCGGCCGCGTTCGCGCACGCACAGCTGCTCGCTACCTCGCCGTCCTCAGGTGCAACGGTCGCGACCGAGCCGAGCCGGGTGATCTTTGAGTTCAACCAGGCGGTCGGCGGCACGCTTGGCGCGGTGCGTGTGTATGACGCGCGGGGCACGGAGGTGGACAACCTCAGCGTCTCCCATCCGGAGGGTAACGAGCGTTGGATGGGCGTTGGGCTGAAACCGGGTTTGCCCGACGGCACCTACACCGCGACATACAGGGTAATTTCGGCCGATACGCACATCGTCTATGGCGGTCTCGTGTTCAGCATTGGCCATGCTGGTGCTGCGCCGAGGTTCACGGTCGCGGGCCTGATCGGCCGCACCGAGTCAGGCCAGGTGACGAAGGTCGCGTTTGGGGTCGTGCGATGCCTTGATTACCTCTCGATCGCGCTGCTCCTCGGCGGCCTGGCGTTCCTGCTGGTCGCGTGGCTGCCGGGCCTTGCTGCCGTCGCCGACGGTGAGCCGCAGTGGCAGCTCGCCGCGCGGATGTTCGCTGGGAGGATGCGGTATCTGCTGGTTGCGGCGGTTGCTGTGGGCTTGGTGTCGAGCGTGCTTGGTGTGTTGTTGCAGGGCGCTAGTGCGGCAGGCGTTTCACTGTGGGCCTCTTTGAAAAGCACGGTCCTTCAGAGCACCCTGGAAAGCCGGTTTGGTGAGGTGTGGGGCGCGCGAGCGATCGACTGGGTCGCGCTCGGGATGCTGCTCACGCTCGGCCGTGTGCTCCAGCGCCGTGCCGCGGCTGGTCGCGAGGCAGGCTCCACGACGCTCGAGGTGCCGCGCTGGGTGGCAAGTCTGATCGCACTTGGCGCGGCCTATCTGGCGGTCACGCCAGCGCTCGGCGGGCATGCGAGCATCCAGAGCCCGACAGGCGTGTTCTTCCCGGCTGATGCGCTGCACGTGCTCGCGGCGAGCGTGTGGGTCGGAGGGATCGCGTGTCTACTGCTGGCGCTACCCGCGGCGACACGGCAACTCGAACGTCCGCAGCGAAGCCGGCTGCTGCTGGCGACCCTCATACGCTTCTCTCCGGTTGCGTTGGTGTCGGTGATCGTGATCGCGGCAACGGGGGTGATCCAGGCCTACATCGACGTGCGCAGCGTGCATGCCTTGTTTCACAGCACCTACGGGGCGCTGGTCATCGCCAAGACCGTGTTGCTGCTGGTGTTGATCGGGGTTGGCTGGATCAACCGCGAACGTGTGATCCCGGCGTTCAAGCGGATCGCCGGCGCCGGTGAATCGCCGGGGCCTGCCGGCGTGCTTGCTCGTCGCACAATGCGCGTCGAGCTCGCGTTGATGCTCGGCGTCCTCGGTGTCACGGCTGCGCTCGTGTCCTATGCGCCGCCGATCGACGCCGCCTCGGGACCATTCTCTACGAGCACGACGATCGGCCCGGCTGAGCTTGAGATGACCGTCGAACCGGCGAAAGTCGGGCTGAACACGATCCATCTCTACCTGATCAACGCCAAGACCGGCACCCAGTACACCGCGACAAAGGAACTGGCCGTGAAGGCCGTCCTGCCCTCGAAGGGGATCGGGCCGTTGACACTCCAGGTGACCCCGGCGGGGCCGGGCCACTACGTCCTCAGCTCAGCGGCGCTGAGCCCCGGAGGCACTTGGCAGATCGAGCCTGACTGACCGGATCTCCGAATTCGCGGAGTACCACCGCTCGATCAAGGTCCCAATCGGATGAGCCGGCAGGGCCCCAGGGCTCACCTGAACATCGCGATGGCCGGCGCGCTGGCGCTCCTCGCGTTCCTCACGCTTGCGCACATCCCGGGCCTGACGGCCGGGATGGCCTATCTCAGCCCTGCACTGTTCGCGTTCTTGCTGCTTTGGCTTGGCCGCTACCCGGGCGAGAGGACGATCCTCGCGCTCATCACCCCCACGCGCCTGCCACGCGCCCGCAGCACCCAAGCGCCGTCGCGGCGCGGCCAGACACGGATGGGGCGTGGCGGCACGCTGCTAGCCGAAGCGCTCGCCGGCCGCGGGCCACCCCTGAGCGCGCACCGCTAACGAAGCCTCATTCCCGGCTGCACAAGCCCCGTGCTCGCGAGCGAATCGCGCGGGACGCTGCACGGCTTCCCGGGGCAGCCGGTCCGTTACCTACTCAGGAGGAACAGCCGAACATGAAAGCCAACAGGATAGTGGCGGTGATCGCCGCTGGTGCGCTGATCGCGCCCGCGAGCGCGGCCGCGCACATCAGCCTGCACCCGAACACGGTGCCCGCAGGGGCGTTTGCGACGCTCGACGTGCGGGTCCCCGGCGAGCAGGAAAGCGCACACGTCACCAAGGTCGACACCCTCTTCCCAGCCGGGTTCACCGGCGTCGACTACGAGAACGTGCCGGGATGGACCGCGAAGATCATCGAAACAAAGCTCGCAACCCCGATCAAAGAAGACGGGGAAACGATCAACTCCGAGGTCTCCCAGATCATCTGGACCTGGACCGGACCACTCGGACGGGTCGACAACGGGCAGTTCATCAACTTCCCGCTGTCGTTGGCGATCCCGCAAGACGCCACCGGCAAGGCACTCGAATTCAAGACGATCGAGACCTATAGCAACGGCCACATCGATCACTGGATCGACCCCTCGCTGACCGCCGAACACCCCGCCCCACGAATCAACATCACAAGCAAGGGCGGCGTGATCGAGGACATCGCAGGCGACGAGGCAGGCCCCACCCAAGGACAGACCGCCGCGAGCCAGCCAACCATCGCGACGCAGACCCCCACGGTCGTGAAAGCCAGCGGTGGAGCAAGCAAGGGCCTCGCCATCACGGCATTGATCCTCGGCGCCCTGGGTCTACTGATAGGTCTCGGCGCGCTCGCAGGTTCACGGCGCGGCAAGACAACGGCCTAAATACCAAGGTCGATCCTGCACTCACGAACCGCAGCATCTCGGGCGGCTCGTGAGTGCAAGCGGGAATGCAAATGCGTCGCGCTTCGTACTTTGAATAGCTCCGGAGGCAGTGGGTCTGATGCTCGCGCCGCTTGCCCGGCTAGGGCAGCTGACTGGCAGAGTGTGAGCTGGGCTTCACGGGCTGGCTGGCGCCGCCGAGCCCGAACGTGGATACCCCGAAGGCGAGGATCATCACAGCGATCGTCACGGCGCGCAAGCGCCGCGGGGTGAGCCACGTCAGGTGCCTGGTCTGCAGCCATGAGCGGACCCCGGTTGCTCCAGCCGCAGCCGCCATCGCACACCCAGCACACATGCCTCGGAGTCTAGCCAGAGCCAACACAACAACGCCGTATAGGAATAAGACTCAATCTTATGTTAGTCTGCGGCGCGCTCCCACGGGACTGCCTTGGGAGGACTGTCCATCGATCAGACCGAGGCTTGCTATGACCGTGCTGTTTCGCCGTATCGTCGTCTCGCTTCTCGCGCCGCTGGTGCTTGTGGCGCTCATCGCCGGATGTGGGGCCAGCGGCTCCCCGTCGGGAGCAAATGGAGCGAGCCAGGGCAAGTTCGTTGTCGTTGCGGGCGAGAACTTCTGGGGCAGCATCGCGACGCAGCTCGCCGGTGAGAAGGCCGTCGTTCAGAGCATCATCGTCAACCCGGCGACCGACCCTCATAGCTATGCGCCCAACGCTCGGGATGCCCGCACCGTGGTCGGCGCGAAGCTCGCGATCGTCAACGGCCTTGGCTATGACAACTGGATGACGCAACTGCTCGCGGCAGACCAAGAAAGTGGCCGCATCGTCCTGAACGTCGGCAGCACACTCGGGCTCAGCGACGGCGAAAATCCGCACCAGTGGTACTCACCCACAAGCGTCTACAAGACCATCGACCAGATCATCACCGACTACGACAAGCTCGACCCCACCGACAGCAGCTACTTCGCGAAGCGCAAGCAGAGCTTCGAGACCCAGGGCCTCGCCCGCTACAACCAGCTGCGCCAACAGATCCGCAGCAAATACGCCGGAGTACCCATCGGCTACAGCGAGAGCATCTTCCGGCCCCTCGGCGAAGACCTCGGACTCAAGCTCCTCACCCCCTACAGCTTCGCGAAGGCAATCGCCGAGGGCACCGACATCACCGCCCAAGACAAGCAAACCGTCGACGAACAAGCCGAACACAACCAGATCAAGGTCTGGATCTACAACAGCCAGAACGCAACCCCAGACGTCCAGCGCATCACCGCAATCGTCAAGGCCCACCACATACCGGTCGCGACCGTCACCGAGACCCTCTCTCCCGCCACCGCCAGCTTTCAGCAATGGCAAACCGCCCAGCTTGAAAGCCTCATCACCGCGCTACACAACGCCACCAACAAATAAGGCCGCCCAGCGTGGGATGAGAAACATCCCGCCCGAGCATGCTCAAGCGGATCGCGGCCCACCAGAGCGCGATTCACAGCCCTCACTCTTACCCGCGCCCAAACCTGCCTGGGACTTGCCCGGCCCCTGATAAATTCCGGTCCAGTCCGCCCCTGGGTGCGCGAGCAATGGACCATGTGCCAACCCGACCAATCCACCGCAGCATCCCAGCTCGCTAGTCGCTGAGGAGACTTCATCATGGTCAGCCAACGCGCACTCAGAATCACGATGATCGTGCTCGCAGTCATCGGGCTCGGCCTCGCGAGCTACCTCACCTACGTCCACTACGCCGGGATCAAGCCCGCCTGCACCGCCGGCGAAAGCTGCACCAAGGTCCAAACCTCGATCTACTCAAGCCTCGCAGGCATCCCCGTCGCCCTCATGGGGCTAATCGGCTACATCACGATCCTCGGCCTACTCCTCGCCCCCGAACGCGAGACAACACGCTTCGCAACAGCCGCCGTCACCACAGCAGGCTTCGGCTTCAGCGCCTACCTCACCTACCGTGAGCTTTTCTCCATCCACGCCATCTGCGAGTGGTGCGTATCAAGCGCCATCATCATGACCCTCCTCCTCACCCTCGCCACCTGGCGCTTCCTCCAAGGAGAAAACCCACCAGCACCCACCCGGCACACCAACACCACGGATGTCGACGACGCCGTCGCTCGCACCGTCTGACCCGATCGCTGCGCACAGATGCGCACAGCGGTGTCGCCGGTCACGAGGATGACGCCGTCGAGCTGACCCGACGTGCCAGAATTCGCTGCAAACAGGATCTTGTCCGCGGGCCAAATTCGGTGTTCGAGGTCTCCGCGATGACGTCGGTGGCGACCGCATTTCCGCATTGGCGGCTTCTGCATTCAGCATTAGCCGGGAGCAAATTCCGCATCTGCCCACCCATCTCTCGGAGGTATCCGCCAATATCCGCTTTTTCGGATACCAACAGATACTCCCGATCGTTTCTGGTACGGGCGCACTGTGGACCCGCTGCGCAATCCGTTCTCGATGAGCGCCGGCAACCGGCCCGCAGCCCTCACCGGCAGCGACGCGCAGATCGAGCAGTTCAGGCGTCTGATTGGACGGTTGAGCAATGGCCTGAACGAGCCGAGCATGATCCTTTGGGGCCTACGCAACAGCAGCACCGTCTTGCAAACCCCGTGCTGCGGCTCAGCCGCCGCAAGGCGATTGGGGAGAAGCTCAGGTCCTTCACCGGACTACTCGCGGGCTTCAAGGCCGGCGTAGGCGCGAACGGCGGCCTCGAGTTCACAGCGCCCACGAGCCAGAGTGCTACACCATAGTGCTACCATCGGCTTATGGCCTCTCGTCATCCTCGCTTGGGAGTCGAACGCGACCCGGAGGTGGAGCGTGCCCTCGCCCTCACCGAGGCGCTGCTCGACCCCGCCGAGACCCGCTCCGCGGCGGCGCAGATCCGCGCCCTCACACTAAGGGGTGCCCGGGCGGTGCTCGCCAGCGCCGGCACTGATTCCCAGCTGCAAGCCCGACTCGCCGAGCACTACGGCGCAAGACCCGGCCGGGGAAGCCTGCTGGAACTCGACCCGCCGCCGGGCGAGCCGGACCCCGCAGGCGCCACACTCGCCTCTGACGCACTGCGGTGGGTCCGCGGCGAGTGAGCGCCGCCTACGTCGACGCCTCCGCGCTCGTGAAGCTGTTCAAGGCCGAGCGCGAGACAGAAGCCTTCCGCGCAGCACTCGCCGACTGGCCCGTGCAGGTCGCGAGCGAGCTGATCCGCGTCGAGGCCCTCTGCACAGCAAGACGCCTCGGCGGCGAAGACGTCCTGCAGCGCGCCAATGCGGCGCTCGAGCGCATCAACCTGATCCCCATATCCCCCGAGATCATCGAGCTCGCGACCGACGCCCACACCCCGCCGCTACGCGCGATGGGCGCAATCCACCTCGCCACCGCAATCGCGATGCGCGAGGACCTCGGGGCTGTGTTCGTTTACGACAGCGACCTACACGCCGCAGCACAAGCCCATCACCTCAACCCGATCGCGCCACAATGAGCTGGACCGCGACAGCACCGAAATTCGAGCCGAGACAGGACGACGGTAGGCGTCGCGGCGGTAGGATGCGTACGCCACGCCGACGTAGCTCAGCTGGCAGAGCACCGGTTTTGTAAACCGGGGGTCGCCGGTTCGATCCCGGCCGTCGGCTCTGTTTTTTTGCAGCCACCCTGCAGCCAGCGGCTACACTTTTTGACCGCATATGGCCGCGTTTGTCCTCCGGGACGAACCGGCGCAACCCGCATCAGAACAGGAAAATGGCTCTAGTGCGCCAAATCCCGTTCGGGTGGATGGTCCGTCTTGTAAAACAGGAGGCCAGGGGTTCGAGACCCCTCTCCGGCTTGCTGTATCCTGGCCTGCTCGCAAAACGCGACAAGCGGCGCAGGGCTCAATCGCTCCCGCGCCGCCTGCAGTCAAGCTTCAGATGACGGTGTTGATCTCCAGTTCTTCTTCGTTCGTCAGCGTCTCTTCAAGCGCCAGGCCAGCCTGTTCATAAGCGCCGCCACCGATCGAGATTTCGAGCGTCTCGTTGTTGATTTCGGTCCAGAAGTGTTGGAAGGACTGCACGCCTTTTTTCTGTTTGAACTTGACCGTGAACGTGCTCCTCATCGCGTCCAGCGGCGTGATCTGGCCGATCACCTCGCCGGTCAGCGCCACCGTCGTCGAGCCACATTTAGCTGCAGCGACCAGTCCTTCGCCAGCCGGGAACAACTCGAGACCGACCTTGTTCGCTTCTTTGTCGACCCAGCCGAGCGTGCCCTGCAGCGTACCGCTGACGATTTCGCCGCTCGCGGCTCCGCTGGAACTGCATTTCGCTCCTGAGGAGACGAGTTCACAGCCGGTGAGCTTGAGGGTCACGTTGTTCACCTGCGCGGTCGAGTGATATTCGCCGCTCGCGGTCTGACCGGTGCAGAGAATCTTCGCACCCGCGACGGATTCAATCGCGATCACAGTTTCGGCAAGCGGTTTCCCGCTGAAGCCGGCTTTTTCGAAGCCGGAGCTCCATTCCCAGATCCCGCCGGACAGGAGTTCGGTACAGCTCGAGGTTTTGTATTTGCCGCTCCCGGCACCAACTTTGACGCAGCGACCGATCGCGATGTTGCTCCCAGGCAAGTAGGTGTAGATGTCCACCGAGACCCGCGGGCTCGTGCCGGCCGAGGTCGTCACGGTCACGGGCACATTGCCCGGGCTGTGCGTGGGCGCTTCCACGGTGATCGAGCTTTCGCCAGATGTCGAGAGGATCGTCGCTTCGGCACTCCCGAACTTGACTTTGCCGCCGCTCAGATGCGTCCCGCTGATCGTGACGTGGTTGCCCCCGCCTGATAGACCTGATGTTTCGCTCAGAGCGGTGACCGTCGGCAGCGCCGGCCCGAGCGTCAGCACGAAGCCCATTCCGCCTGCGACCGCCTGCAGTTCGTTCACGTCGCTGAGCAGAATCGGTGAGTTCTGGTTTTTGCCTGTGCCTAGGCCTTCAGGTCTACCCCAGCCATAGAGTTTCTGAAGCGGTGTGAGAAAGCCGCTTTCTTTGAGCGCATAGCCGTTGTTGTAGCCGTCTGAGATCGCTGTGACTTCCGACAGCCCTTCGACCTGCACCGGTTCGCGGCTACACGCGCGCAGGCCGACGTATTCGCACGTTTCAGGCCCGAATTCGCCGTTGCCAAGCTGGCCCGCAGCGTCTTCACCCCAAGCGACGACTTTGCCCGATGTCAAGAGCGCCGTGCTGAAGAAGTAGCCGGAGGCGATCGCCTTCGCTTCGGTCACGCCGACAACTTTCACCGGCGTTCCGGTGTTCGGCGAGCCGGGGTGGCCAAGCTGGCCGAGCGAGTTGGAACCCCAGTCATAGACTTCGCCGGATTTCAGCAGCGCGACCCCCTGGTAGCCACCGCCGGCGATCGACGTGGCTTTTTCGGGCAGTTCGACCGGGCCGTATTCGAGACGGTTGCCACCGATCGTGCCGTTGCCGACTTCGCCGTAGCGGTTGTTGCCCCACGAGACCACTTCGCCACTTTCAAGCAGTGCATAGGCCGCCATTTCGCCCGCGGCGATCGCGACCACTTTACTGAGACCTTTGACTTCAACGGGATGCGTCGAGTCTTCGGTGTTGCCGTCGCCAAGCTCGCCAGCGCTGTTGTTGCCCCACGCTTCGACATGCCCGTTTTCAAGCAAGGCGAGACTGAAGTCATAGCCAGCGGCAATCGCAACTACAGGGGCACTCAGCCCTTTGACCGACACCGCCTTGTGTCTGTCTTCGGTCGTTTCATCGCCGAGCTGCCCATCATCGTTGCTTCCCCAAGCGTCGACTTTTCCGCCTTCCAGGAGCGCGAGACTGTGGTTTTCACCGGCAGCCACAGCTTCGACCCCCGTTAGGGGTCCGCCGGCTGCCGCTTCGACCACGACCGCCGTGTTGCTTTCGTGCGTGGTGCCGTTGCCCAGCTGTCCATCGCCGTTGCGGCCCAACGCAGCTACATCGAACGCCGATGCCGACGTCGCACCGATACCCGAGGCGATGACTGCTGCCAAACAGAGCCCGGCCATGCGAACACGTCTCATCCCCACTCCTCTCTCGCGGCTCCCCAGATCGGCATCCGAGCCACGGGCCGAAGGCCCTGCGTAGATCCTCGCCCTCCCTACTCCGACCGGGACCGAGCGTCGCGGAGCGAGCGTCGCACGCGCAACCGCACGTGTCAAGTTCCGCCCGTGCCAGCAGTGCAGGTCACTTCGAAACGCGCGTAGTCGCAAGGAGTCGATCGTCATTACGCGCGGTTGCATAGCGAGTGAGGGATCTAAGACCCACAACTCATCTGCGGGTTAGAATCACTGCCAGCATGTCCGCGCGTGAGGGCCACCGCCTCAGTCGAGCAGCCGCCTACTTGGCGTTGCTCGCGGCAAGCACCTTGCTTGTCTGCGCGCTCGTGCCGCGCGCGCGGGCGCTGTCGCCAACGTCGCTAGATCCAGGCGGCCAGAGCGTATCTGCATACGGCGGCTGGGCGGCCTGGAGTCGCTACGACGCAGCCACGAAGCAGTTCTCGCTCGTGCTGCGCTCGCCGACGGGCATGCTGCTCTTGCCCCCCGTCCCCGAGCGCCCAACCCAATTCGATGTCGAGCTGGGCCCAACGGAAGCAGGCATCACCGCGGTCTACTCGCGCTGCGCGAACCGCACCACGCTCGCGGGCTGCCATCTCTATGAACTCAAGCTCGGCGAAACCCAAGCGGGTGAGCACGTGCTGGCGATCCCCGGTGGCGGCTCGCTGCACGAGCCCGCCATCTGGCAGGGGCGTGTGGCCTTCCTGCGTCGCAACCCCGCCGGTGGCAGCGAGGACGCTGCGCACCCCACCGCCCGGCGTCCCGACGTTCTGTTCGTGTGGAAGCGCGGTAGCGCGACGCTTCAGCGCGTCCCGCTGCCGGCATCTAAGGGCGAACGCCGCGCCGGTTGGCCACGCGGGCTGACGGGCATCATCAGCGGCCTCACGCTGAACGGCGGAGCGCTCGCCTACACCACAGCGACCGGGATCAAGACCTCGGGCTTCGAGCTCAGCATGTTCACCCTCTGGTATCAGCGACTGGGTCAGGGCTCGCGCCTGATCGATCAGATCACCGCAGGTCAAGCGAACGTGTGCATGCCCTCGCTGCTCTCCCCAACGATCGTAGGCAAGAAGCTCTACGCCTATCTGCACCTCTGCGACCCCTCGGCTGCGAACCTCGACCGCTGGATGCGCTACGACGTGCAAACCAGGTCAGCACAGCGCGCTCGCTTCCAGTTCGTCAGCTCCAGTGAATCGAGCATCACCTCGATCGTCCCCGACGGAGACGGCGCCTATTGGGACAGCGAAGACAGCATTCAGAAGCTCGACCACGTCACCTGGACGGGCATTGGGCGACCCAAGCCCCAGAGCTTCTGCACACACAACGATCTCTTCTGCTGAACGCAGAAAACGCTCCGAGCCCCGGCTCCGGAAGTGGAGCCAGGGCCCGGAGGGAAGCTGGCCTCGCTCAGCCTTCGGCTGCGAGGCTCTTCAGCGTGTTGTAGGCCAACTTGTGTTTGGTGCCGGTCGTGTCGACGATGCCATACCAGTTGTTGGTCCCGTAATCGGCGTAGTTGAAGTCGATCACGGCGTCCACATATCCGAGACTCCGTGCCCAGAGCACGAATTCCTTGATGTTCGTGGCCTGCTGCGTTTCACTCCACTGCAACGAGTCACCGGTCGCTTCTTTGCCGACCGCGGTCGGCCAGCCGACCTCCGTTACATACACGGGCTGATGTGTGTCTGCGTACGCTTCGGTGACGCGCGGGCGATTGCCGAGCGCACTCGAGCTCGTTGAGCTCTTTCCCCCGTAAGGGTGAACCGTCCAGCCGAGCCCAAGGTTCAGCAGGTTCGGGTCGGTTTTCACCAGCGCGCGGCCATAGCTGTCACCGCCGAAGCCTCCGTCGTATGACACGAGCAGCCTTGGGCGATCGGCTTCGGGAAGGACCGTCAATGCCTTCTGCACAGCTTCGATCAGCCCCGCATAGGCACTGTAGTTGCTCGGGTCACTCCAGAAGTAGGGGTTACCCGGCTCGTTGAGGATCTCCGCGGTGGTCGCTCCGAGGTCGGTCTTGCCCGCCCAGAACGTCCCGCCGTGGCCGTAGCGCTTGAACCAGTTGACAACGTTGCTAGCAAAGCTCGCGCGGTCGATCGCACCGATCGAGGAGCCACCACTGAACAGTGGCATCAGCGTGATGTTATTGCCTGCTAGCAGCTGCATCTGGGAGTCACTGTTGTAGTTGCCATAGCCCGAGCGGACGAAGTGCACCGCACCAGCGACGTCTTTCACCGCCGAGGACCAGGCCCAGCCGCCGGCGTCCAGCCCAACGCGCATGGGCGTCGAGGAGTCGACACGTTCACGGGCTTCCCGTTCCGCAGCTTCTTTAGCTTCGCGTTCGGCCTGTTCTTTAGCTTCACGTTCAGCTTTTTCGCGAGCTTCACGTTCAGCTTTTTCGCGAGCTTCGCGTTCAGCTTTTTCCCTTGCTTCACGTTCAGCTTTTTCTTTCGCTTCACGTTCGGCCTGCAGTTTTGCTTCGCGTTCTTTCAGTTCGCGAGCTTCGCGCTGCTGCTGGGTTTCCAGCGGCGTGGTAAGACGACGCCCGGCCCAGCCGCCGATCGGAGCGCCTGTGCTCGTCGCGGCCTGGAGGTCGACGACCGGATAGCCGCTCGGCGGCGTGTAGCGAACTTGTGTGATCGAGATGGTTTTGTAGGTGACGCCTTCGCCGGCAAGGTTTTTCATGACGGCGACCTTCACGAGCTTCGTGCCGACAGGGAGAGAGACGGTTTCGACAGCGCTTTTTTCGGTAGAGAGTTTGTCAGTGATCGAGGAGGTTGATGCCAATGCCGCGGATGAGAGCGATGCGAGGAGGCTCGCGGCGAGCGCTCCGAAGAGGATGAGTTTGCGTATGGATAGGCAGCATCGAGACCGGCCTGAGGGCACAGTAGGACGGCGGCGATCCAGGAGATATGGGGGTGATTTGATGAACATGTCCCATCCATCGAGAGACCCTCGAGCTAACGGCTCCGTAGATCTCCGCACCCGCTCTCGCGAATCGCCCAAGGGCACGGCCCGGGATTGCACGCAGCCTCCCCCCGGAGACACCGCGCTTGCTGCTTGGGCAAGTGATCAGGCGCCTGTTCCGCGCGCTACGAAGCGCGCAGCTGAGACGGCCACAGAACACCTATCTACAGTGCTCACACCCATCCCCTTTCCGTCTAGGAGACGGGGCGAGTGGCAGCGCGGCCGTCTACTCAGAGCCCGGCGAGAAACTCAAGCAGGGCGGCATTAACCGCCTGGGGAGCCTGCTGCTGCACCCAGTGTCCGGCTTGCGGCACGACGATCTCGGCGCGCAGGTCGGTGACCCAACCGTGCATCGCCTCGGCCGGCATGAAGCGACGCACGGGATCGAGCTCGCCGGTCAAATACATCGCGGGCTGCTCGATGCACCGCTCGGCGAAGGGCTCGGTCAGCTCCCAATTGCGGTCGATGTTGCGGTACCAGTTCAGCCCACCCGTGAAGCCCGTGCGCTCAAATGCATCGATATAAACCGCGAGCTCCTCCTCGGAAATCCAGGGCGCACGTTTGAGCTCGGCGCCGTTCTCCTCTGCCCACTGCGCGGTCCATTGACGCGAGGTTGTCAGCGTGCGCCGCACGTCTGAGGCGAGCGCGGCGTCGGCCACCCCGGGCTGTTGAAACCAGACGATGTAGAAGTCCTCGCCGAGGTGGCGACGCATGATCGGGATTGGTGCAGCCGGGGCACGGGGAACGAAGGGGACGCTCAGTCCCGCAACCGCGCGCACGCGCTCGGGCTGCGTCACCGCGAGCTGCCAGACAACGCTCGCGCCCCAGTCGTGACCGATGAAGACCGCGCTCTCCTCGCCGACATCGTCGAGCACGCCACAGAGATCGTCACAGAGGGTGATCACGTCGTAGGCCTCGACCTCCAGCGGCACCGAGTCGTTGCCGAAGCCGCGCATGTCGGGCGCGATCACACGGTAGCCCGCCGCGGTCAGCGCTGGGAGCTGCGCGCGCCAGGAGTAGGCGAGCTCGGGAAAGCCATGACAAAGGACGATGAGCGGCCCCTCCCCCTCATCCTGGAGTGCCAACTCGATCCCGTTGGTCGCGATGCGCGGTTCAGCCATGGTGTCTACACGAGCCCCCGACGATGCAGGAAGTCGATCTGCTCCCCTGCGATCAGCTCAGGGGCCGCGCCGAGAAACGGGGCGAAGTGATCGCCAGGGTAGCGGTGAAGCTCGGCGTGCGGCGCCTTTGCCGCGAGCCGCTTCAGCGAGCGTGCAGAGACCGAGACGTCCGCTGCGCCGAGGCCGATCCACAGCGGCGCCTTGAGCTTGCGCGCATGGGCAAGCGGGCGGTGTAGGGGGACCGTCAGGAACACCCCCGGTGAGATCTCGTTGCGCCAGGGTGAGCCCTCGGGCACAACCGCATGGAAGCCGTCGGCCTCACCCGCGAGCGTCATCGCCGCGTGCTCACCGGGCTGCGCGGTGACGGGCACCAGATTGTGTCGTCCGAGCTGGTCGGTGAGCGCGCGGGGCACCAGCCAGGCGCTGAGGCGCGGTGGTGTGGCGAGCGCACGGGCAAGACCGTCCACGAGCGGGCAGAGCGCGATCGTCGCGGCGATCTGCGGGTCGGCCGCGGCGGTCTCGATCGCGTGGCCACCCGCAAGGAGAAACCCCAGAGAATGATCCGCTCGGGATCAACCCCCGCGACGCTGCGTGCATGGGCGACGGCAGCGCGCCAGTCCTCACGCTGTGTGCCCTTGCGGAAGCGCTGTCGCGGCTCTCCGCCGGAGTCACCCAGATAGCGGTGATCGAAGGCAAGGACACCGAGCCCCGCAGCTGCAAGCCGCTCGGCATAGGGCAGCAGGCCATCGTGGCGGGTCAGCGAGAAGCCGTGTGCCATCACCACGCATGAGCCGCCGTTTGAGCGGGGCGGGTATAGCCAGGCGGCGCAATGCGCGTCCCCGGACACAAAGGTGATCTCCTCGCGCTCCATCACAGGAGCCTATTGCGCTTCGCCGGCCGTAGCGCTGCGCTCGCCTTTTCACGATTTTGCCGGTAGTCTCCTGCGATCAAAGTTCCGCGCACCGGTATTTCGGGGCGACCATGGAGGGGAATGGATCTTGCGCCGGATTCGCGCGTTTTCACTGATTTGCACCGTCACGCTGCTGGCACTCGCCGGGCAGGCGCTCGCGTCGGGGATCACCAACTCAGCCGATGACCTGCGCACCGGCTGGTATCCCAATCAGCCGACGCTCACCCCCCAGCTCGTCAGCGGCGGCACTTTCGGGCAGCTGTGGTCAACGGCCGTCAGCGGCCAGGTCTACGCACAGCCGCTGCTCGCGAATGGCACGTTGCTCATCGCCACCGAGAACAACCTCGTATACGGGCTCGATCCCGCGACGGGCGTCTCGAAATGGGCCAAACCGCTGAACCTGGGCACGCCCTGGAAAGCGGCCGACATCGGTTGCGGTGACCTTGCACCGACGATCGGAGTGACCGCCACACCGGTGATCGACGCGACCACGAACACCGCCTACCTCACGCACAAGACCTACGCCTCGGGCACCTCGGGCGTGGCTCGCTGGTATCTCGACGCGGTCGACATGAGCACCGGCACCGAGAAGAGCGGCTTCCCAGTGCTCCTCAGCGGGACTGCCCAGAACGCTCCAAGTCAGACCTTCCAGCCGACGACCGAGCTGCAGCGCCCAGGTCTATTGCTGATGGAAGGTGTCATCTACGCGGCCTTTGGCTCGGATTGCGACACCCCGCCCTGGCAGGGCTGGGTCTTCGGCGTCTCCACCGCGGGTCAGGCTCAAGGCGCGCTGGGTGGCGATGGCGAGCGGCAGTGGTGCCGGTATCTGGCAGTCGGGGGCCGGGCTTACCTCCGATCAGGCAGGCAGCATCCTCTTGAGCACCGGCAACGGCGGCGCCCCGGCGAGCGCTGCCCCCGGCACGAGCCCGCCCGCAAGCCTCGGTGAGTCGGTCGTTCGTCTGCGCGTTCAGCCCGACGGCTCGCTCAAAGCCACGGATTTCTTCGCCCCCTTCGACGCCGCCTCGCTCGACACCTGGGACGCCGACTTCGCCTCGGGCGGTGTCACAGGCCTGCCCGAAGCCGATTTCGGCACGCTTGCGATCCCCCACCTCGCGGTCGCGGTCGGCAAGCAGGGCTATGTCTACCTGCTGAACCGCGACTCGCTCGGCGGCATCGCCCAGGGTCCCTCCGGGGCAGACAAGGTCGTGCAGCGCATCGGCCCCTACGGGGGCGTCTGGTCACGGCCAGGTGTATGGCCAGGGGACGGCGGCTGGGTCTACATCCCGACCGCCTCGGGAGGCACCAGCGCATCGGGCTCTTCGGGCAACCTGCGCGTCTATCAGTACGGGCTCTCCGGGAGCGGCTCGCCGACGCTGTCGCTGCAAGGCACCTCGACCGACGCATTTGGCTTTTCCTCGAGCGCGCCGGTCATCACATCCGACGGCACCACCTCCGGCTCGGCCCTGATCTGGACGGTCTGGGCGCCAAACGGCGCCGGTACCGGCGCACAGTTGCGCGCCTATGACCCAATCCCCGTCGCTGGGCATCCGGTGCTGCGCTGGAGCGGACCGGTCGGCATCTCCTCGAAGTTCGCGATCCCCGGTGTCGGCGCCGGACGCCTCTATGTGGGTACGCGCGACGGCCACGTGCTCGGCTTTGGCTCACCGGTCACGCCGGTGCTCAGCGGCCCGTCCACAGCCTTCGGCACGACGACCGTCGGCAGCTCAACGCAGAAGACGGTGACGCTCACCGCCACCGAAGCGCTCACGCTGACGAGCCTCAGCTCGAGCTCATCGCAGTTCGTGCTCGGTACGCCCGCGCCCGCCTTGCCGGCGACGCTCCCGGCCGGAGCAACGATCCAGGTGCCGGTGACCTTCTCGCCGACCAGCACCGGCCCGCTCGGCGCAACGCTCACGGCCACGACGAGCACTGGCAAGACCGCAACCTTCTCGCTCGCCGGCAGTGGCCAGGCCGCAAGCGCGAAGCTCGAAGCCACACCACCGCTCGTGACCTTCGGCGGCACGACCGTCGGTGGTCACCTATCCGGGAGCGCCACCTTCCGCAACGTCGGCGCCTCGCCGCTGACGGTCAACGCGGTGCACCTGCCCTCCGCTCCATTCGGCGCCAGCGGCACGCCGGCCATCGGCTCGACGATCGCTCCCGGCGGCGCGGTCACGATCACGCTCAGCTTCGACCCGACCGCAACGGGAACCTTCAGCGACCAGATCGAACTTGAAACGACGGGCGGCAACGTCGCCGTCGGCCTCTCAGGGAGCGCCGGGGAACCGGGCGCCCTGCAGATCACGGGCGAAACCAACGACTACGGCCAGGTCTCGCTCGGGACCAGCGCAAGCAAATCCTTCACGCTTACCAACACGGGCGGCACGACCGTCACGATCACGAAGTCCAAGCCGCCGATCGGTGGTGCCTTCACCGCCACGACCGCGCTCGCTGAGGGCAGCACGATCGCCCCGGGAGCCAGCGTCACCGAGAGCGTAGCCTTCACGCCCACGACGACTGGCGCGGCCAGCGGCACTTGGACGATCAACGGCGACGACTCAAGCGGCCTGCACAACGTCAACTTCACCGGAACTGGGGTGATCCCGCTCCCAGCGACCCCCGCCTGGTCGCTGAACGGCTCCGCGACGATCGCCTCGGGCATCTTGAAGCTGACGGGCACGACAGCAAATACGGTCGGGTCGAGCTTCTACAAGGTGCCGCTCGAATCGGGCCACCTGACCGTGTCCTACGACCAGACGATCGGCGGTGGAACGGGAGCCGACGGCATGGCGGTCGTGCTCGCCGACCCCGCCTTTGCGACCTCGGCATCGCTGGGAGCGGGTGGCGCGGGGCTCGGCTTCTATGGCATCCGCGGCGCAGCTGTGGGTTCTGACACCTACAAGACCTCGACAGGTCCCTCGAGCAACTTCGTCGGCATCGCCGACAGCACCAAAAGCATCCCTAGCGCCTGGGCGGTCACCTCGACCGCGATCCCGCCGCTGCGGGTCGGAAGCCATCACATCGTCGTCTCTGCGCAGAGCGGGACGCTTACGGTCTCGATCGATGGCACCCAGGCGCTCTCCAGGGCGATCGCGCTATCGCCGACCGTGCTACTCGGCTTCAGCGGCGCGAACGGTTCGCTGACCGACAACCATCAGGTCGCGAACGTGAAAATCGAAGCGGGCGCTCCCCCACCGCCGGTAGCGACGTTGAAGCTCACCAACACCGTCGTGGCACCGAGCGGCTCTCCGCAGGCGAGCGCAGCAATGACCTTCAGCGGGAGTTGCCCCGCCCCATTCACGACGGCCGCGCTCGCCAATGGTGCGACGGCCAGCCCGGCGCTGAGCGGGGCGAGCGCGGGCTCACCCTGCTCGATCAGCGAGACCGTCCCAACCGCGCCCGAAGGTGGCAAATGGAGCGTGAGCGCAGCGGTCAACGGCGGCGCACCGCAGGCGCTCACGATCACCAGCGGACTTGCGACTCTGCCCTCCTTCGCGCTGCTGGGCAGCCTCAACAGCGTCACCTTCACCAACACCTACCAGGCGAGCGCAACCCAACTGGTCCCCGACCCCAGTGCTGGGGGTTGGACTTTGAACGGCTCGAGCGCGCTGACGGGGGGCGAACTCGTGCTGACGACCGCCACCGGCAATCAGGCCGGTAGCGCCTTCTGGCCGCAGGCGATCGATCCGCGTGCGCTGCGGATCGAATATGACGCGAGCATCGGCGGCGGTAGCGGCGCGGACGGGCTGGCGCTCGTGTTCGGCGACCCGAGCAAAGGCGCCAAGGCAACATCGCTCGGCATCAGCGGTGGCGGCCTCGGCTTCTCTGGCATTCCTGGGCTCGCGGTCGCGCTCGACGAGTACAAAAACGCGGTCAACCCCTCCAACAACTTCACCGGTATCGCCGACGGGCCCGCCACTGGACACACCGACATGCTGCACTGGCTCGGCACAACGAACCTGCTCGCCCCGCTGCAGGGCGCGACTCACCACATCACGGTGACGACCTCGCCCACGACGATCACCGTCGCGCTCGACGGTGGCCAGGTGCTTTCCCAGACAGTCTCGCTGCCGGCCAGCGCCTACCTCGGTTTCAGCGCAGGCACCGGTGGCTACACCAACAGGCACGCGATCGCGCACCTGTCGGTCACACCCAGCGCCTGAGCCTCGAATAGCACCCCGTCAGAGCAGACTCGCTCAGCGCGAAGGTCAGCTTGACAGCCGAGCGGCAGGCAACGGGCTCGTAGCCCTGTGCTCGCAGCCCCGCGATCAGCCGGCGCGCATCGCGCACTGAGCCCGTGTGGTGCAACTGGATTGCGAAGATCTTCACGCCCAGCGCACGCAGGTCGATCGTCGGCATTACCTCATACTCGCTGCCCTCCATGTCGATCTTCAGGAGGTCGACGTGCTCATCGCCAAACTCGGCCATCAGCGAGGTCAGGCTGCGACCGGGCAGCTCGATGAAGCGCTCTGAGTCATACAAGTGCGCAGCTGAGACTGAAAGACTCCCCGGGTCGTGGGTGACCTGCATCCGAATCGGCCCATCGACGGCTGCGATCGCGGCGTGATGCGCGCTGAAGCGGGGCTCATCGCCGGCCTGCTCGCGTGCGCGCACGACATAGTCCTCGACCGCCTCGAAGGAGCGTGAGATCACGCCGTAACGGCTAATCAGCTCGAGATCGAAGCTGACGTCGCCACCGGCGCCAACGAGATAACAGATCCACGATGGCTCGATTAGCTCACCGGGCATCACCCAGCCGCCGTAGGAGCCGCCGAGATGCACGATCCCGGGCACCTCGCGCATCTTGATGCGTGGCACGCGCCACTCGAACCAGCGCCTGCGCAGCGCGCTTGAGATCTTGGCCGGACGGAGCTTGGCGAGCGTCGAGCGGTGCCCGACGCCGTCAGTGGTTCGCTGATTGCTGCCGGTCTCGGCACTCATCGCCCCGGGCTCCACAGAACCACCGAGTTGACCGCTGCCGCGGAACTCGATTGGGCGGTGCTCGGATGGTCCGCCGCGATGCTCCATAGGTCTTGGATTTGCATCGTCAAGTCGGCTGCGATCCTTGAGGGCAGCGCGCAAGCCGATAGTTCGCTTCGCTTGTCGTGGTTCAGCACGAGGTAGTGACTCCTTCGAACGAGTTGTGGCCGCGCCAAATGGGCGCGGCAGGGACCTTCGCGACGGGTGCGCCGCGCTAGGCCAACTCAGAGTCGAAGCACTACGAGGCCCGGGCCCGGTGGGCCGTGCCGTGCAATAGGGCGCGGGCCGTCGGCCACGAGCCGCCTGGGGGTGCGCAGAAGCAGCGCCAAACGGCGCACAATGTTCGCGCCAAATGAGCGCTTTGCGCCCCACCCGATTCCCGCGATCACGGCAAGAGAGAGGGCTGCGACGCAGACCGTTGCTACGCCGTTCTTGTCGTGGTGCTCGGGCAGCGCGGCATGGACGTTCAGGCCCGCGACGCCAAGCACGATGAGGATGCCCAGCAGTGCCGAGAGTCGGCGATGACGCCTAAGCAAGCGACGAAACGTCCAGATCGCAGACACATACGCATCCTATCCGCCACCGCTGCCGAGCTAGCTCTTGTTTTTGGGCCCCTCGACGGGAGAATCGCCGATGCGCATCCGCAGACCATCACCTGCTGTCATCCTCGCTGGATTGGCGCTGTTTGTCGTGCTCGGCGGCACCGCGGCGGCCGCGCACCACTTCCTGATCACGAGCACCAGGCAGATCAAGCCGAGCGTGATCCATGCCCTGCGCGCCGGCGCTCCACGCGGCCTGGCAGGACCGGCCGGCCCAAGCGGTCCGCAGGGCCCCGCCGGCGCCCAGGGGCCCGCTGGACCAAGCAATCTCAGTGCACTGACGATCGTGCATGCGCCCGATCAGGTCGTCAAGCCCACCAAGGAAGCCACCTCGATCGCGACCTGTCCGGCTGGCTCTCATGTGGTGAGCGGCGGCGAGTACTCGGGGTTCGCGACACGTAACGGCAGCGAAATGAGCGCCGACCACCAGAGCTGGATCGTGCTCGTGACGAACCTCTCGGGCATCGAAATCAACCTCGAAGCGATCGCCTATTGCGCGGGCGCCGGGCAGGCTGTTGCCGCGAGCGTTCCACGGGCTGCGCACCTGCGCGCTGTCCGTCAGGCGCAGGCGATGCTCGCGAGGCTGCGTTCCGAACGCCTCGCCGCGACGCCCGCAGGCGCTCGGCAGGCGCTACCGCGCTAGATCGCAGCGATCTGCGTGAATCCGTATTTATCCGCTGCAGGGAAGCGGAGGCGCCCCGATGCTCAAAGCACCCACAGACGCGATTCTCCGCTGCACGATGTCCTCTCCAGCCGGCTATCCCGTCCGCGTCAACGGCCACCTCGATCCGCCGCTCAGCCGCTGGCTGTGGATCTTCAAGTGGCTGCTCTTGATCCCCCACATCATCGTGCTCGTGTTTCTGTGGATCGGCTTCGTACTGGTCAGCATCGTGGCGGGCTTCGCGATCCTCTTCACCGAGCGCTATCCACGCGCGCTGTTCGACTTCAACCTCGGCGTGCTGCGCTGGAGCTGGCGGGTGGGCTTCTACTCCTACAGCGCGCTCGGCACTGACCGCTATCCGCCCTTCACGCTCGCCGAGGTGCCCGACTACCCGGCTACGCTCGAGATCGACTATCCCGAGCGCCTCTCGCGTGGCCTTGTGCTCGTCAAGTGGTGGCTGCTAGCGATCCCCCAGTACATCGTGATCGGCTTCTTCTCCGGTGGCTGGGGCGCGCACATCTGGGGCTCCGGGCTGATCGGCGCGCTGGTGTTCTTCGCCGGCGTGATGCTGCTCTTCTGCGAGCGCTATCCGCGCGACATGTTCGACTTCGTGATGGGCATGAACCGTTGGGTGCTGCGCGTGACGGCCTACGCCGCGCTGATGCGCGACGAGTACCCGCCCTTCCGCCTGGAGCTCGGTGGCGCTGATCCGGCGAGCGGCGCATGACCACGCTGCGCGCCGCCGCCGAGGAGTTTCTCGCCCAGCCCCGTATCGCGGTCGCAGGGGTCTCGCGCGACCCTAAGCAACCCGCCAACCTGATCTACCGCCGCCTGCGCGAGCACGGCCACGAGGTCTTTGCGGTCAACCCCAACGCCGCGGAACTCGAGGGCGAAGCGGCCTATCCCTCGGTGAGCGCGATCCCCGGCGGCGTCGACGGCACCATAATCGTGACAACGCCCGCGGCTGCTGAGGAGGTTGTGCGTGACTGCGCGCAAGCTGGTGTCCCGCGCGTGTGGCTACACCGCGGCATTGGCCCGGGAAGCGGCTCCGATGCGGCGGTTGCCTATTGCCGCGAGCAGGGCATCAGCGTGATCCCGGGCGGCTGCCCGAACATGTTCGGCGCCACCTCAGACCCCGGGCACCGTTGCATGCTGGCGATGTTGCGGATCACCGGCAAGGTTCCCCGCTCGGTCGAGCTCTAGCCGGCGTACATCGCCTCGACCGCAGCAGCGTACTTCTCGGCGATCGGCCTGCGCTTGAGCTTCATCGTCGGGGTGAGCTCATCGCCTCCCGGAAGCCAGTCACCGGCGACGATCGTGAACTTCTTGATCTGTTCGACGCGCGCCAGCTTGGCGTTGGCGGCGTCGATCGCCTCCTGCACCGCCGCGATCACACGCTCCTCGCCCGCGAGCGCCTCGAGGCTCGTGTCCTCGATGCCTTCCTTTGCGGCCCACATCGGCGCAAAGTCCGCGTCGAGCACGATCAGCGCGGTGTTGTAGGGACGCCGATCACCGATCGTGCATGCCTGGCCGATCAGCGGCAATGAGCTCTTGAGCGTGGCCTCGATGTTCGCGGGCGACATGTTCTTGCCCGCGGCGCTGATGATCAGCTCCTTCTTGCGATCGACGATCGTCAGATAGCCGTCCTCGTCGAAGACGCCAATGTCACCTGTGCGCAGCCAGCCATCCTCGGTGAAGGCCTCCTTGGTCTTCTCGGGCAGCTTGCGATAGCCGAGCATCACGACTTCAGACTTGACGAGCACCTCACCGTCGGTGTCGAGCTTGAGTTCCACTCCCGGCGCCGCGGGGCCGACCGTGCCGATCTTGATCCTCCCCGGCGGGTTCACGCTGCCAGCGCCGCAGGTCTCGCTCATGCCCCAGAGCTCTGCGAGCGGCAGGCCGATCGCGTGGAAGAACTCGAGCACCTCGACCGGTGTGGGCGCCGCACCGACGTTGATCGCCTCGACCTGGTCGAGACCGAGCATCGTGCGCAGTCCCGCGAAGATCTCCGCGTCGGCCTTCGCCACCTGCTCGGCGAGCTCGGTTGGCACCGCTTCGCCGCACTGCTCGAGGCGGACCTTACGGATGCTCGCGTCGAGCGCCGCCTGCATCGCCTGGCCCTGCTCCTCGGGCTGACCGGCGATCATCGTCTCAAGACCCGCCTTGAGCTTCTCCCAAATACGCGGCACCGCGAAGAACCAGCTCGGGCGAACTTCGGGCAGGTAGGAGAGCACCTGACGCGGGTCATCGCAGCAGGTGATCTGCAGCCCGTAGACGATCGGCAGATAGTGGTGGGCGTTGCGCTCGGCGATGTGCGCACTCGGCAGCCAGGAGATCACGCGCCCGTCGCGGGGAAACTGGATCAGGACCTCGAGCCCCTCAACCGCGGCAAGCAGGTTGCGGTGGATCAGCTGCACACCCTTAGGCGGACCGGTGGTCCCGGAGGTGTAGATCAGCGTCAAGACGTCGCTCGGCTCGATCTGAGCGACAGCCGCCTCGACGTCGAAGTCGGGGTTTGATCCCTCGACCTCAGACAGCGCGAGCGTCCCCTCGGGAGCCTCGCCGTCAATCACGATCACGTGCTCCAGACCCGGCAGATCGCGGCGCGCCTCGAGCACCTGAGGCAGATACTGCTGCTCACAGATCAGGACCCGCGCTTCGGCGTCGGCCACGAGATATTGGATCTGCTCGGCGGTGTAGGTGTTGTAGATCGAGAAGGGCGCCGCACCGAGCATCATCCCGGCGAGATCGCAGATGTGAAACTCAGGCCGGTTGGAGAGCATCAAGGCGAGCGTGTCACCGCGTTTCAGACCGAGCTTCGCCAGGCCGCCCGCGAGCGCGTCGACGCGTTCACGCAGCTCGCCCCAAGTGATCGTGAAGGCGTCCTGCCTGGTGCGGATCGCGACCTCCCCTTCACGGTCGGCCGCCGTCAGACGAAAGGCTTCGGCGAGAGTCCTCGCCCCGGTCGCCTTGCGCTCGAGCGTGCTCGCTTCGCTGCCTGCCGCATCCATTGCGCGTTCCTCCCACTCACGATTGACCCACCCCAAGCCCTCCGCGGACCACCTTGGTCCGCCACCGATCATAGCCTGCGGCTGGGGGCTAGGCTCGCTCTCATGCGAACGGGCGAAGTTGGTTTCTGGTGGCGCTCGATCGGTGGCCCGCCGCCACCGCGCGCGCCGCTGGAAGGGCCGCTCGAAGCCGACGTCGCGATCGTCGGAGCGGGCTATACGGGACTGTGGACGGCCTACTACCTCAAGCGCGCAGAGCCCTCCCTACGGATCGTCGTGCTCGAGCGCGAGTTCGCCGGCTTTGGCGCCTCGGGACGCAACGGCGGCTGGGTCTCGGGCTTCTTCTCTGGTCCCGCGCGTGTCTACGAGCGCCCAGGTGGCAGCAGCTATGCGGCGCTGCAGCGGGCGATGTTTGCCACGGTCGAGGAGCTCGCGAGCGTGCTCGCCGAGGAGCAGATCGAGGCGGACTACCGCAAGGGTGGGCACCTGGGCGTCGCGCTCGGCGAGGCGCAGCTGCAGCGTGTGCGCGCCGAAGTTCATGCGGCACGCGATATCGGACTGACTCAGGAGGATCTGCGCGAGCTCTCCGGGGCGGAGCTGGCCGCACGGGTGCACGTCGCTTGCGCACTCGGCGCGAGCTTCTCACCGCACGTCGCGCGCGTGCATCCGGCGAAGCTGCTGGGCGGTCTCGCCGCGAGCGTGGCTGGGCTCGGGGTTGAGATCTACGAGCAGACCCCTGTCAGCGAGATCCGCCCGCATGAAGCCGTGACGCCAGCAGCGGTGGTGCGCGCGCGCTGGATCGTGCGCGCAACCGAGGGCTATACCGCCGAGCTGAAGGGGCTGCGGCGCGCGCTCGTGCCGATGAACAGCTCGATGATCATCACTGAGCCGCTCGGCGATGAGCTCTGGCAGGAGCTCGGCTGGACGGGCAGCGAGGTGCTCAGCGATAGCGCCAACGTCTATGTCTACCTGCAGCGCACCGCAGACGGTCGTATCGCAATCGGCGGGCGCGGGGTCCCCTACCGCTTCGGCTCGCGCACCGACGGCGCCGGGACGACCGCGCCGGCAACGATCGCAAGCCTTACAGAGAAGCTCTACGCGATGTTCCCGGCGGCGACCCGCACTCCGATCGACCACGCCTGGTCAGGGGTGCTCGGCGTACCGCGCGACTGGTGCATGTCCCTGGCCGCGGACCAGCTGACGGGGCTCGCCTGGGCCGGCGGCTATGTCGGCGAGGGCGTCGCTGCGGCCAACCTCGCCGGGCGCACGCTGCGCGACCTGATCCTTGGGCGCACGAGCGAGCTGACCACGTTGCCCTGGGTGGGGCGCGATCCCGCTCGCTGGGAGCCTGAGCCGCTGCGCTGGGCAGCGATCCAAGCGGTCTATGCGCTCTATCGCCGCGCCGATCGAGCTGAGCAGTGCGCCGGGCACACCTCACGACTCGGCCAGCTCGTCGATCGCGCCTCCGGTCGCCACTGAGCACAAAGGGCTTTGAGAGACTTGCCGCGAGACCGCCGATCCTGAGGAGAGAAATGGCCTACGAGACGCTGCTTTACGACACTGCGGGCGCGATCGCGACGATCACGCTGAACCGCCCGGAGCGGCTGAACACGATCGTGCCGCCGATGCCCGAGGAGCTCGAGGGCGCGGTGCACCGCGCGAGCGCCGATGCTGAGATCAAGGTGATCGTGCTGCGTGGCGCCGGACGCGCCTTCTGCGCAGGCTTTGACTTCGGCGAGGGCTTTCACCACTGGGACGAGCAGCTGACCACCGATGGCGCCTGGGACCCCGGCAAGGACTTCACGATGGCCACCTCGCCGAGCCTCGGCGTGGTGCCGCGCTTCATGAGCCTCTGGCGCTCACCCAAGCCCGTGATCGCCCAGGTCCACGGCTGGTGTGTGGGCGGCGGCAGCGATCTCGCGCTCTGTGCAGATCTCGTGATCGCGAGCGAGGACGCGCGGATCGGCACCTCCTACTCGCGCATGTGGGGCTGCTACCTGACCGGCATGTGGCTCTACCGCCTGGGACTGACGCGAGCCAAGGAGTACGCGCTCACTGGACGCCCGTTGTCAGGCAGCGAGGCCGTCGAGGCGGGGTTGATCAACGCGGCCGTGCCCTTCGCCTCGCTTGAGCAGGAGGTGCGCGCGCGGGCCGAGCAGCTGGCCACGATCCCCGTCTCGCAGCTGACCGCGATGAAGCTGATCGTCAACCAGGCCTACGAGAACATGGGCCTGGCCTCCACCCAGTTGCTCGGCCCGGTGCTCGACGGGCTGATGCGCAACACGCCCGATGCCCATAGCTTCATCGAGCTTGCCGAGCGCGAGGGCGTCGCCGCCGCAGTCGCCCATCGCGACGGCTTCTTCGGCGACTACAGCCAGGCCCCAGCCGAGGGCAAGCCCGACCCCAACAACGTGATCAGCTCAGAGCCTCCGGGCTGATCATCGCCGCGCCGGCTGACTAGCGGTAGGTGTATTGGTCGACCGGCGTTTCCTCCGTCGTGCCTTCAGGTGTGGACACCGTAACGGGAACCGTGCCGCTCCCGGGAGGCGCCTGTGCGGTTATTTCATCGGGCGAGACGACTTCTACTTCGCTCGCTTCCTTGCTGCCGAAGTGGACCGAGGTAGCAGCGCTAACCCCGCTTGCGCTCAGCGTCACGGACGTCCCACCCGACGCCGGCCCAGCGATCGGGTTGAGCCCGAGGCCGGCAATCAGAGCCGTCACCGCGGAGGGTACGACGGTCGAGCCCGCGACGTTCGTTGCCGTGACGAGCACGCGCACCGGTAGGCCAAGATCGAGCAAACCGAGCAGGAAGGTCGAGCCCGTCGCACCCGCGATGTTGGTGCATTTGCTGTGATCGAGCAGTTCACAGAGCTGCCACTGGTAGGCGAAGCTGATCGGCGCCGTGCCTGTCCAGGTGCCGGTCACCGCGGTCAGTAGCTGACCGACCTTCGCCAGGCCACTGATTGTCGGCAGGGCCGTGTTGCTGGGCAGGATCCCTTTGACAAGCCCCGTGACGGGTGTCGTCACGGAGGTCGAACCCACGGAGTTGGTCGCCGTCACGACGACATCGAGGGTCCTGCCGATCAGCGCCGTCACGAGGCCCAACGTCGACCCAGTCGCACCCGCGATGTTCGTGCAGGCTTTGCCTTCGCCGTTGCATTCCTGCCAGTGGTAGCTGTAGGAGATCGGCTGCGTGCCCGTCCAGCTGCCGTTGCTCACGCTCGCGGACTGGCCTTCCTGCAACAGCCCACTGATCGACGGTAGCGCCGTGTTGCTCGGCAACAGGCCCGTCACGAGACCACTCACCGGGGACGTCACCGACGTTGAGCCCGCGACGTTTGTCGCCGTCACGACCACGTCGAGCGTCGAGCCGATCAAGCCACTGAGCAGGCCCAGCGTCGAGCCCGTCGCAGCGGAGATGTTCGTGCACGATTTACCGGTTGCGTTGCACTGCTGCCACTGGTAGCTGTAGCTGATCGGACTCGAGCCGGTCCAGGCCCCAGTACTCACGCTCGCGGACTGGCCTTCCTGCAGCAGGCCGCTGATCGACGGCAGCCCGGTATTGCTGGGCAGAATGCCCGCGATCAGGCCGCTGACCGGCGTTGTCGCCGAGGTCGAGCCCGCGACGTTCGTCGCGGTCACCACCAAATCGACGGTGGAGCCAATCAAGCCCGTCAAGAGGCTCAGCGTCGATTCGGTCGCGCCAGAGATGTCCGTGCAGGCTTTGCCGGCGGCGTTGCACTGCTGCCACTGGTAGCTGAAGCTGATCTGTCCGGAACCGGACCAGCTGCCCGGGCTGGCGCTCAGCAACTGCCCGTCCTGCAGCAGGCCCGAGATCGAGGGGAGCCCCGTGTTGGTCGGCAACAGCCCAGCGACGAGACTGCTCACAGGAGTCGTGGCCGAGGTTGAGCCCGCAGCGTTCGTCGCCGTCACGACCACATCGAGCGTCGAGCCGATCAAGCCACTGAGCAGGTTCAGCGTCGAGCCAGTCGCGCCGGAGATGTCTTTGCACGCGCCACCGGCGGCGTTGCACTGCTGCCACTGGTAGCTGAAGCTGATCGGTCCGGAACCGGACCAGCTGCCCGGGCTGGCGCTCAGCAACTGCCCGTCCTGTAGCAGGCCCGAGATCGAGGGGAGCCCCGTGTTGGTCGGCAACAGCCCAGCGATCAGGCCCGTCACCGAGCTCGTGACCGAGGTCGAGCCGGCGGCGTTTGTCGCCGTCACGACCACGTCTAGGACACCGGCGATGTCGGCCGGGGACAGTTTCAGACTCGGGCCGGTCGCACCGGCGATGTCGCTGCAGGAGACGCCGAGGGCGTCGCACAGCCGCCACTGGTAGCTGAAGCTGATCGGTTCGGTGCCCGACCAGATGCCGGTGCCGACGCTGAGCAGCTGTCCGTCCTGTAGCAGCCCGGTGATCTGGGGAAGTACGTTCACCGCCGGCAGGATCGCGGCGACGGGGCTCGTTTCGGCTGAGCTTGCCAAGGCCGTGCCCAGCGAGCTGGTGGCCGTGACAACAACGACAAGCTTGCTGGCGAGATCGGCGATTCCCAACGTGTAGGTCGGCCCCGAAGCCCCAGCAATGTCCTGGCAGCCGCCGCCGGCAATCGGGCAGCGCTGCCATTGGTAGGTATAGGAGAATGGCCCTGTGCCGCCCCAGCCGCCAGTCGCGGCAGTGAGCGTTTGGCCTTCCTGAAGGCTCCCCGAGATCACCGGCGGTGCGGTGCTGACCGGCGGTCCGGGCACGATCCTCTTGCTCGCAGCTGAGGTCGCGCTTGCGCTGCCGACGGAGTTGGCAGCGGTCACGATCACACGCAGTCGCCCTCCGATCTGGGAGCTCGCCGCTCGGTAGCTGGCTTCGGTGGCACCAGGGATGATCGCGCAGGCTTCGCCGAGTGCGTTGCAGGCCTCCCAGCGATAGCTGTAGGAGAACGGCGGCGTGCCCTTCCAGGTCCCGGTGCTGGCGCTCATCAACTGTCCGTCCTGGCCGCTGCCCGTGACCTTCGGTGCGCCCTTTTTGACTGGGGGGGCTGGGGCGACGATCGCGCTTGGCCCAGAGGTAGCGCTCGCCGCGCCGACTTCGTTGGTCGCGGTCACGGTCACACGCAGCGTGTGACCAACGTCCTGATGGGTCACCTTGTAGGAGGCTTTTGACGCTCCAGCGATGCCTTCGCAGGCACTCCCTGAGGCATCACAGCGACGCCAGCTGTAGCCGTAGAGGAGCGGTGTCTGTCCGCTCCAGCTGCCTTTGACCGTTTTCAGGCGCAGCCCGTCACGCGCAGTGCCCGCGAGCGAGGGTGCTGATTCGTCGACGGGAGCCCCCGAGCCGACGCCCAGCGCGACCCTAGGCAAGACGAGCAGACAGATGCCGGCAAGTAGAAGCACAGCGCGCATTGAGCAGCGCGAAAAGGCGCCCCCGTCGGGGCGCCTTTCGCACCGGTGCACATCCGCGTCAGATGTGCCTGTGATCCCGCCTACACGCCGAGCGCGCTCGGCACACCCCCTCCTCATGGCCCTCTCCCCCATTCCCCTTGAGTCGATATCGATCATAGGAGACATTCCCGTTCTCAATCGATCTCAAACATTAAATACCCGCGGCGATCAGTCGCTCGGCTGAGTCCTCGGGGGCATCGCTGCGCAAGCGCAGCCCTACGGCTGGGAAGACCAAGGTTGAGAGCACTGCCGCCCCCACCAACGCAGCCGCGGTCGAAGCGAGCATGTGTCCAGTGCTCGTGGCCAAGGTGGTGATCGCCAGCACGAGGGGCAGCTGGGTCGAGCACATCAACGCCAACGCGATGCGTTCGCGCTTGTTGAGCACGCCCCGATACAGCAGCAGAGCCGGGGTGCCGCGCACCACAAGGAAGAGCACGAACACGCCGAAGACGACCGCTGTGAGCTTGGAGTCAAAGCTCGGTATCTCACGCCTGCGCAGCACCTGGCGCGTGATCACTCCCGCTGCAAAACCGCCGAGCAACAGATCCAGGCCAAGTTCAAAGGCGAGCAGCCCGCCGATCGTGTAGGCGAGTAGCAGCGACATCGCCCACCCGAGTAGCGCCAGACGCAGCGGCTGACCAAGAATGCGCCCCAGGTCGATCTCATACCCCGCGAAGAAAACAAGAGGCCAAGGCCCAGATCAGAGAAGAAGGAGATGAGCACGTTGACGTGCAGGCCGAACACGTGCGGCCCGAGCGTAATCCCGAGCAGCAGTTCGACCACGACCACGGGCAGCACCAGCCCACGTCCGGCCGCGATCGCAGCGATCGTCCCTGCCAGCGCTGATGCGGCGACGATCGCCAGAAATGTTCCCGGGGCGAGGTGGACGGCAGCGAGCGCTCCTAGCATCGGGCCGCGTCCCGTCCACCATGCATCGAGAGAGATTCTCACATGCACGCGGGCGCCTGCACGACGAGCACCACGACGATCCGCGACCGCATCGAATCGACGCAGCCAGGGTTAGATGGATCAGAGAGAACTAAGTAGGAAATCAAACCGTCCTAAGACGGCTAGTCCCCCCAAAGGAGAAGGCACAAGATGCGTTCATTCAGATTGGTCTCGGCCATTGCGGCCGCGGCAACGGCGCTGGCGCTGACCCCGGCAGGGGCCTCTGCCCGCCCCCATCAGCACGTCAGGCTCGGCAAACACGCGAACCCCACGGGGCACTGCCGCGTGACGATCTTCGCCGAACCGCACATCGTCATCAGCGGCGAATCGGCCCAGATCGTTGGCCAGCTGATCTGCCCGAGCGGCGTTGTTACAAGCGAACAGGCCGTCACCGTCTATGAGCATGTCGCTGGCACGGGCGGCTTTACGGTGCTCGGCACCGCGACCACTGGAGCAGGCGGCTTCTACTCGGTCGTGGCACCAAACCTGACCGCGAACTCCACCTTCTACGCGGCGACCGTTGGCGGACGCAGCGCCACGCGAGCGGTCAAGGTCTCACCGCAGGTCACACTGAAGGGCCCAGCCGAAACCGCCCAGATCTTCACAGGCCGGCGCGGTGCACAGACCTTCTCCGGCGTCGTTAGCCCAGCTGACACCGGCGCTGAGATCGTGCTGCAGCGTGAGAGCGCAACCGCCAATGAAGAATGGGGTGTGATCCAGCGCGGCATCGTCGGGCCGGGCGGCGCCTACTCCTTCACCCACGTCTTCGGCAGGCCCGGCGACGCCAACCTGCGTGTGGTCGTGCGTGCGCACCGTCGTCTTTCGGTGCGCGGGATCTCAAACACGCTCTCCTACTCGATCTCCCAGCGCGAGAACCCCGCGCTGACGATCAACACCAGCACCGACCCAATCTCATACGGTCAGCCAGTCACGCTCAGCGGCGTGGTCGCCGGTGCCGTGAACAAGCCCGTCACGCTGCTGGCTCGCAGCAAAGAAGGCGCCTTCGCCCCGGTGGCGACGAGCACGACCGACGCGAGCGGCAAATACTCATTCACACAGACACCGCTACAGAGCACGATCTACCGCGTGACCTCAGGCGCAGTTTCCTCCGCGCTGCTGTTCGAGGGCGTCAAATACGTGCTCACCGCCTCGGTCTCAGCCACGACGGTCTCCTCCGGGGGAGCGTTGACCTTCTCAGGTACGGTCACTCCAGCCCGTGTCGGCCACGTCGTCTACCTCGAGCGTCAGAACGTGTTCGGTGGTGGCTTCCACGTCGTTGACGTGGCCACGGTCGCCGCTGACTCGACCTACTCGATCAACCACGCCATCTTTGGCGCGGGCACAGAGGTCTTCCGGATAAAGGTGCCTGGCGACCCGCTCAACCAGGCGATCTCGAGCACACCGTTCTCGATCGCAGTAACGCCGGCCACGCCAGGGGCCTTGAGCCCGCACGCACAGAACAAGCTGCCCGGCGAAGGCAAGGTCTAAGTTCGGGGGGACGCCCCGCGTCCCGTCTGCGCATCCTGTGGCCGTCCTTGCGGGGGCGGCCACAGTCGCGTAGGGCCCCACGCTCGAGTCCTGGCCACGGGTTGTTTCACGCTTGAGCATCCGGCCTCCCGTCTCAGTTGCTGTCTAGCCCGGCCAGCGCCCCGCGGACTTCTTCGCTCAGCTGCGTGGTAGCTCGGTAGCGAGTGGATCGGCCGCTGCCCTGCTGCGTCACGAGTCCCACGTCGAGCAGGCGTCGCAAATCGTTACTAGCAGTGGGTTGTGAGACGCCGGCCTCCTCGACGTAACTAGAGCGGTCAACCCCCTGGAAGAGGCTCTGCTCGAGCGCCACGACGAGCCTGTCCGGCCATCCCCGCTGCTCGACGAGGGCCTCGAGGAATGACCAGCGTTTGGCGGCGTCCCTGAGCTGTGCCGAGCGCCGAAGTGCCTGGTCGACATGAGCTTGTGCGCAGAACTCGATCCATGGCTCGGCGTCTCGCTCCGGCTGATAGCTGCCACCTTGGACGGTTTCGAGCACGGCGTAGTAGTCATCGGTGTGCTCATACAGATACTCCTCGATCGCAAGGAGCTCAGGTGCAAGCAGGCCGTGACGGGCAAGCACGAGCGACTGGACGATCCGGGAGATGCGGCCGTTTCCATCGTTGAACGGGTGGACCGACACGAGATGGAGATGGGCCATTGCGGCGCGTACAACTACGTGTTCGTCTTGGTCGCCATGCGCGAGCCAGTCGGCTACCTCGTCCATCAGCCCCGGAACGTCCTCGTGTGGCGGTCCGGTGTAGGCGAGTGAGTTTCCGCGGGTACCCGTGACGCTAATGGGGTCAACCCGGTATCGCCCGGGACTCTTGTCCTTCTGGAAGTAGCAGGTGTCGAAGTGGAGATCCAGGATGACGCGATCGACCCAGCGAAACTGGGGGTCGTCAGACATTACGCCGACGTGGTCCATCGCTCGCACGTAGCAGACGAGCGCCATGCGATCTTCATCGCGGGGATCTGCCGGCTCTTGGCCGCTACTTAGGGCCAAGGTCTCCTCGGCGGGCACGTGAAACCCCTCGATCTCAATCGAGCTCGTGGCAGCCGATGCACGCCACTCCCGACGGAGCCTCCCGAGCCATGGAGTAACCACGCCGGCGCTGCCGCCGAGGCCCTCGCGCAGCGCGTCGAGTTGCGCGAGGAGAGCCTTTGTCGTCGCGTTCTCTGGAGGTGTCCGATAGATCATCGAGTAAAAATATAGACGATTATACGGATAATCGTCTATATTCTCGATAACCTGAGGCGTGGGGCGATCAGTCGAACTGTTGGGCGTCCTCCGTGTGTATCGCGTCTAGCTGCCCAAGCGTGCGAATCCGACCGGGACGCGCGATCAGGCGGCCACCGCGCGCGACTGCAGATGCGCGCCGACCTTGCGCTTGACCCGCTGCAGCGCGTTATCGACGGTCTTGGTGTCACATGTCAGCCGCTCTCCAACCTGCTCGTAGGAGTAGCCATCGAGATACAGCGAGAGCACGCGGCTCTCGAGCTCTGAGAGCGCGGTCGAGAGGCAGCCCACGAGCGAGCGCAGCTCCTCGGAGGAGATGACCTGGTTGACCGGGTCGTGCACGGTTGGGCCGGGCAGCATCTGATCGAGTGTCGGCACGTCATCGCCGCTGCCCGCGGGAGTCGAGGAGAAGGAGACGTACTGGTTCAGCGGTGTGTGCTTGTTGCGCGTCGCGGTCTTGACCGCGGTGATGATCTGGCGGGTGATGCAAAGCTCGGCGAAGTTGCGGAAGCTCGACTCACGATCGGTGCGGAAGTCGCGGATCGCCTTGTAGAGCCCGACGAGCCCCTCCTGAATGAGATCGTCAGCGTCGCCACCGGCGAGGAAGTAAGAAGAGGCCTTGAGACGTACAAAGCCGTGGTAGCGCCTCACGAGGCGCTCATAAGCGTTGCGGTCCCCTTGCTTGGCCAGGGCGATCAAGAAGACATCCTCGACCTTAGGTTCAGAGTTCGGGTTATGGGAGATACGGGCCACGAGCAGATCCTTTCTCGGGAGACCGCCGTCAGGCAGCCCCGATTGCTCAGTGGCGCACTCCTCCCCTGGCGCCAAAGCTATTCAATTCCTAGGGTTTCTCAACCTTAGGTTCAGCGTTACGTTGGCGGCAGACTCGCACAGTTATGAACCGTTGTCAAGCTTCCCCGCCCGGTCTTGCAAGATCTCATACAGAATCGCCGAAGCCGCTGCGCTGACCCCCAGCGACTCGACCCTGCCGAGCAACGGCAACGCAATCAGTTGGTCGCAGGCGCTTGCGACGCGCGGCCGCAGACCGCCGCCCTCGCTGCCAAGCACAAGCACCACACCACCGTCGCCGTATTCCGGCTCGTCGTAGGCAACCGGCCGCTCACCTCCGGCGCCCTCCTCGGCGCTCGCTCCGTAGCACCAGCAACCCGCTCGGCGCGCCTCGGCGAGAAAGTCCGCGAGGTTGCGCACGCGCACCACTGCAAGATGCTCGACAGCGCCGGCTGAGGCCTTGCAGACCGCCGGCGTGATCTCGGCGGCGCGGCGCTCGGGGATCACCATGCCGGCTGCGCCAACGCACTCGGCGGTACGACAGATCGAGCCGAGGTTCTGCGGATCCTGCACCTGGTCGAGCGCCACGATCAGCGGGCTCGCAAGCGCCAGCAGCTCCGTGGCACCCCCATAGGGATAGGGGCCCGCATCCGCGCACAGGCCCTGGTGGGCAGCGGAGCCGCAGCGGCGCTCAACCTCCTCGGCAGGCACTGTCTTGACCTCGCATCCTGCCAGCCAGGGCTCGCGGGCCGCGCCGCCCGTCGCCCAGACCGCCGCGACACTGTGGGCGCGCCTACCGCGCAGCGCCTCGCGGACGGGGTTGCGCCCGTAGATGATCACAGCGGCAGCAGCTCAAAGCCGCCTGCCACGTCGCGAACCTCCCAGCCGAGCGCAGCGAGCTCGTCGCGCAGCCCATCGGCAGCCGCGAAGTCGCGAGCGCTGCGCGCCTGCTCACGACGCTCGGCCAGCTCGCGCACCTCGGCCGGCGCCTCCTGCACCGCGGCGAGCAGACTCCTCGAGCCCCAGTACCGCGAGCATCTCGCGCAGGTGCGAATCCCCGGCGCTCTCTTGCTGTGGGCTTGCCGCCCGGCGTAGCCACTCGTTGAGCACCGCCAGCGCCTCGGGTGTGTTGAAATCGCGCGCAAGCGCATCGAAGAAGGAATCGCGCAGCGGCTCGAGCTCCACAGGAGATGGACCCGCGGGGAGCCGCCGGCCAGCCTCGCGGATGCGGTTGACGTTGGCCTGAGCCTGCTCGAGGGCGTTCGCCGAGTAGGCCAACGGCTGGCGATAGTGACCAGAGATCAGATACATCACGAGCGTCTGCGCGCCGTTCTCCGCGAGCACCTCGTGCAGCGGAGCGATGTTTCCTACCGACTTGGCCATCTTCTCGCCCGTGAACTGGATCATGCCGTTGTGCATCCACAGTTTGGCCAGCTCCTGCCCGCGCGCGGCGCGCGTTTGGGCGGCCTCGTTCTCGTGGTGCGGGAAGAGGAGGTCAGAGCCGCCGCCGTGGATATCGAAGCCGACACCCAGCAGCTGCTCGGCCATCGCGGAGCACTCGATGTGCCAACCCGGCCGCCCCACTCCCCACGGTGCTGGCCAGGAGGTGTCCTCGCCCTCCTTGTGCGCCTTCCACAAGGCGAAGTCGAGGGCGTCCTGCTTACGCTCAGGGTGCGCTGAAGCGGAAGCGTCCTCACCCTGATCCATGTGCTCGAGCAGGCGGTGGGAGAGGCTGCCGTAGCGCTCATCGGAGCGGACGCGAAAATAAACGTCGCCGTCCGCAGCGTAGGCGTGTCCGCGATCGATCAGCGTTTGGATGTAGTCGATGATCGGTCCGATCGTCTCCGAGGCGAGTGGCTCGTGGTCGGGGCGCCCGAGACCGAGCCCGTCGGTGTCTTGGCGGTAGAGCTCGCTCATCTCCGCCGCCAGCTCAGCGCTCGCCCGGCCTTGCGCCCGGGCCGCGTCATAGATCTTGTCGTTGACGTCGGTGATGTTGACCACGAGGCTGACCTCATAGCCCTCGTGCAGCAGGAAGCGCCGCAGCAGGCTGAAGACCACGAAGGGACGCGCGTTGCCGACGTGGATGCGGCTGTAGACGGTCGGGCCGCAGGCATAGATGCCGACGCGCCCGGGGTCGCGTGGCTCTAGCAGGTGCAGCTCACCGCTGAGCGTGTCCTGTAGCTGTATCTGGCGCATCGCCGGGCAACCCTAGCGCTCGGCGCCGGCCGCGTCAGTCGGCGCTCTGCAGGCCGGCGATCGCGAGCGCCGCGACGCCCTCGCCGCGACCCACGAAACCGATGCCCTCGCCCGTGCTCGCCTTAACGTTGACGCGCGCGACCTCCAAGTCGAGCGCGGCGGCGAGGCGCTCACGGATCGCCAGGCGATGGGGTGCGAGCTTGGGTGCCTCCATGATCACGGTGCAGTCAACGTTGAGTGGGCGCATGCCCTGCGCTTCGATCAGGGCTCTAACCTCGTGCAGCAGCGCGATCGAATCGGCATCGCGCCAGCGCTCCTCGGTGTCGGGAAAGTGTTCACCGATATCTCCAAGACCGGCAGCCCCGAGCAGCGCGTCGATCACCGCGTGCGTGAGCACGTCGGCGTCGGAGTGACCTTCAAGGCCGCGCTCGTAGGGGATCTCGATGCCACCGATCACAAGGCGTCGACCGGCCCCCAGACGGTGAGAGTCATAGCCGATCCCCGTCAGCGTCATCGCTCTGAGCTCCCCCGCGCTTCGCGCGCGCCGATCGGCTCCAGCCGCCGCGCACCGCCCTCAAATACGCATAGCTCGCTCACGCCAAGATCGGCTAGCTGCGCGAGTGCCTGGTCGTAGTCGGCGCCGACATCCTCGGGGCGATGGGCGTCGCTTGAGAGCGCGATCGGAACCCCGGCCGCAACGCACATAGCCAGGAAGTCCCGCGATGGGTACAGCTCCCCAGCCGGCTTGCGTAGACCCGCGGTGGAAAGCTCGACGGCCAGCCCCGATTCGGCGATCGCATCGATCGCCGGCTCGTAGTAGCAGCGCAGGTCGCCTTCGGGGCGGCGCGCGGGGTGGGCGCTGGCGCCCCAGTACTTGACAAGGTCGGGGTGGGCAATGATGTCAAACAGACCGCTGCGCGCGCTCTCGGCGATCGTCGCGAAGTAGCGCTTCCACACGTCCTCCGCGCTACGCGCGTTGTCCCAGACGCTGTAGTCGTCCATGTCGAGCGCACCATCGCGCAGGAAGTGAACCGAGCCGACCACGTAGTCGAAGTCGCGGGCCTGCAGCAGGTTGGCAACGCGGTCCTCTGCGCCGGGGATGAAGTCGGCCTCGATGCCGAGGCGCAGGTCGGTCTGCTCCCGCACGAAGCTGCAGTACTCGTCAAGGTCGTCGCGCGCGTATTCGCGCCACAGCGGGTGCTGCCAGATCTCAAGCGCCTGCGTGAAGCGGTAGACGTGCTCGGAGACGCCGAGCTCTGCGATCCCCTTGTTGGATGCCACACCGCGATAGCGTTCGGCGTTGCCCGTGGTGAACCACTCGGCGGCGGTGGCCTCGATGTCGTCGGGGCGCAGATGAAGGTGGTAGTCGGTTAGCACCAGCGCGCGATTCAAGCAGGATTCTGGAGGCTCAACCTAGGGAGCGCCCGCCGCGCGCCCAGCGAGCAGTAGTTCGGCCATCTGCAGGTCAAGCGGCGTGGTCACCTTGAGGTTCTCATCGCTCGAGTGCACGACGACGACACGACCGCCGGCGCGCTCGATCAGCCAGGCATCGTCGGTGGCCCGCGCAAGCTCCGCCACGGTTACCTGCAGCGCGCGTTCGAGCACGCCGCGGCGGAAGACCTGCGGGGTCTGCACCGCCCACAGCCGGCCACGGTCGAGCGTCTCGGTGACCGCGCCCCCCTCTCCGAGACGCTTGATCGTGTCGGTCACCGGCACGGCCGCAATCGCGGCGTCGGCGCCGGGGTCACCCACAAGTGCTGCAATCACCTCGCCGGCCAGCTCCGGCGTCAGCAGCGGACGCGCTGCGTCATGTACGAGCACCGTCTCACCGGCGCCTGCTGCAGCGAGCGCCTTGCGCACCGAGTCTGAGCGCACCGCGCCCCCTTCAACGCTCGTGACGCCAGCAGGCGCCGCTACGCCAGCAGGTAGTGCGACGACGATCTGCTCGATACCCGCGACAGCTTTGAGCGCATCGATGCTCCATTGCAACAGCGGGCGTCCCGCGAGCTCGACGAGCGCCTTGGGACGCCCAGCCCCGAGACGCTCGCCGCTGCCGGCGGCCACGATCAGCGCGACGGTCATCGGATCTCGGGGCTGTCGCGCACGCGGCAACTGGGACCGCGGCTCGGTACTGCCGCGTGCGCGAAAGCCTCGCTACTTGGCGCCGGCCATTGCCATCTGGCTATTGGCCGAGTCGGCGAGCAGCTCGTCGAGGTAGCTCTCGGCCTCCTCCTCATCCTTGTCGAGCGCATACATCAGCTCGGAAGCGAGGATCTTCTTGGTGCGCGTGAACATCTGCTTCTCGCCCGTCGAGAGGCCCTTCTCGCTCTCGCGCAGCGACAGGTTGCGCACGACCTCAGCCAGCTCATAGATGTCGCCGGTCTTGATCTTGTCGCGGTTGTGCTTAAAGCGACGGTTCCAGTTCTTCGGCATCTCTGACACCGCGTCACGGAGCACGTGGAGGACCTTTTGGACGGTTTCCTCATCGATTACCCGCCGCAGACCTGCCAGGGCAGCATTCTCGGTGGGGACGCGGACGGTCATGTCGTTGTGGAGGATCTTGATCGTGAGGTACTCGCGGCGTTCGCCGAGAATCTCCATCTCCTCCTTCTTCAGCACCTTCCCCGCGCCGTGATGGGGGTAGACAACGTGGTCACCCAGCTCGAACTCGATGTACTCGACTTCGCGCGTGACCTCGATGTCATCTGTCAGCTCTGCGTCTTCAGTTGCTTGTGCCGGAATGGGTGTCCTCCTTCGTTACGACCGACCCGATGGGCGGCCCTTGATTCAAGTCTGTAGGTAGCGATCCACGAGGTTGAGCTCCTGCAAACGGCGCAGGCCCTCGCGGATGTCCTTGGCGCGAATCTCGCCCACGCCCTCCACACCCTCGAGCTCGGCATCGCTTGCCGCGAGCAGCTCGTCCAGGCCGCCGAACTCGCTGACGATGTGCGAGACGACCTGTCTGGGTAGGCGCGGGATGCGTCCGAGAACGCGAAAGCCGCGCGGCGAGCAGGGGTAGTCGAGCGTGTTCAGCTTGCGGTCATAGCCGAGCAGCTCAGCCAAGCGACCGAAGTCGAGCAGATCCTGGTGAGCGAGGCGCCCGATCTCCTCGAGCGCGGCCGCAAAGGCCTCATCGGAGTAGCTCGAGAGGTAGTCGCGCACGAGGGCTGCCTTCTCAGCCGCCGCACCGACCATCGTCTCCTCAAGCTGCATCTCGATCAGGCGTCCCTCGCTGCCGAGCTCGACGATGTAGCGCTCGATCTCGACCGCCATGCGCGTCACGAGCTCTGAGCGCTGCAGCACCGTGAGCACGTCGTGCAGGGTCGTGCCGCCCTCGAACTCAAGCGCGGTCAGGCGCGTGGAGACCTGGTCGAGGCGAGTGCGGAACTTGTCCAACGTGGCCAGCGCCTGGTTGGCCTTGGCCAGCACGATCGGGATGTCCTCGAGGATGTACTTGACGCCATCGACGTAGACCGAGACAACCTCGCGGCGCTGAGAGATCGCGATCACGAGCGCGTCGGTCTGCTTGGAGACGCGCTCGGCAGTCCGGTGGCGCGTGCCTGTCTCGTGCGAGAGAATCGTCGGGTCCGGCATCAGCTGGACGTTTGCCATCGTGATCTTGGTGGCGTTCGCGTTGAGGATGATCGCGCCGTCCATCTTTGCGATCTGGTAGAGGAAGGCCGGCGTGTAGTCGATGTCGAGCTTGATCCCGCCGGAGTTCAGGAAGCTGAGGTCTTCGGGCTCGCCGATCACGATCAGGCCGCCCGTTCGAGCATGCAGAATGCTCTCAATGCCCTCCCGTAGCGCGGTCCCGGGCGCGATCATCTCCAGGGCCCTCATCAGTCCAGGATCCGGTCGTACTTCGTTGTCTACATCTTCTCCGGATCTTGGAGCCACATCCCCAATTCTAGGGCATTCTGCGATCCGTCAGCGTCTCGTGGACAGGCTGCGGCCTGTTATGGGGCCAGATCACGCATCCCTGCCGCGCGTTGCTGTCAGCCCCTGCCACGAGCTGTGTGCAAGGTTCGTGGCGGAATCGCGGCGCCCGGATCGCCCACGAGCGCAATTGGCGCGCCCGAGCGCTCGCTAACCGGGCGCCCGCGGCCACCGGATGGGCCGCTGGGCAGTGCCGCCGCGAGCGCGTGGCGCAAGGTCAGCACCTCGCAGGCTGCGCCACCGCTGCCGGCAGGCGCGATCACCTCCTGGAGGCCATGCTTGGCGGCCTCTTCAAGGCGCCGCTCGGGGTGCCCGACCCAGCGCAGCTCACCTGTCAAGCCCAGCTCGCCAAAGCAGCCACGTGGTGTCCCTGTGAGTGCCACGCCGCGACTCGCGCTGGCGACGGCCAGCGCGACCGCAAGGTCGCAACCGGGCTCATCCACGCGTACGCCTCCTACAACGTTCACGAACACATCGGCGCCACCGGTCTTGACGTTGCCGTGGCGACCGAGGATCGCCAGCACAAGCGCCAGGCGGTTGCGATCGAGCCCGGAGACGACCCTGCGCGGCTGTTCGAGCTCAGAGGGAGCAACGAGCGCCTGTACCTCCACGAGCAGCGGGCGCGAGCCCTCCATCGCAGCCAGCACGACGCTACCGGGCGCGCGCGTGGCCTCCGCGACGAAGCGGGCTGAGGCGTCGAGCACCTCCACGAGACCGCCCTGTCGCATCTCGAACAGTCCGGCCTCATTAGTTGAGCCGAAGCGGTTCTTCAGCGCCCGCAACTCGCGATAGGGACGCTCGCGCTCGCCTTCGAACTGCAGCACGCAGTCGACCAGGTGCTCGAGCACACGTGGCCCCGCGAGCGCCCCGTCCTTGGTCACGTGCCCAACGAGGATCACCGCGATCCCGCGAGCCTTGGCCAGCTGCATGATCCGCCCGGCGACCTCGCGCACCTGACCGACCGACCCGGGCGCACCTGACAGCTCAGCCGCGCCCAGCGTCTGCACGGAGTCGATCACGCACGCCTCGGGAGCCAGTGTGGCGAGCGTGTCGAGCACCGTGTCCAGATCCGTCTCAGCGAGGATCGGGACCTGCAGCGCACCGGGGGCGAGCCGCTCGGCGCGCAGGCGTACCTGCTCGGCGGACTCCTCGCCGCTGACGTAGAGCGTGCGGTGCCCCGCCTGCTCGAGGTGGCCGAGCACCATGTTCGTGAGCGTCGACTTGCCGATCCCCGGGGAACCCCCCAACAGCACGAGCGAACCCGGCACGAGACCGCCGCCGAGCACACGGTCGAGCTCGCCGATGCCGGTCGACATGCGCTTGACCGCCGAGGCTCCGACCTCGCGTAGCGGCAGCGGCACGACCTTCGCCAGCTCACCCTGGGCGCCCCCGCTGCCGGCTGCGCGGCGGTTCGCACCGCCGGCTCGCCCACCCCGTGGAGAGGGGCGCACGCTCTCCTCGATCAGCGTGTTCCAAGCCTCACAGCCCGGGCACTGGCCGTGCCACTGGGCCGACTGAAAGCCACACTGGGAGCAGATGTGGATGGTGCTACGAGCCATCGACCCAGCCTACGGGCCGGTGGGGACAGCTCAAACGAAGGGGTCGCGCTAGTGCTCGTCGTCGATGGGCGGCGCGTCCTCGACGGGCGAATCGCCCTCGGGGAGCTCCTCTACGGCAGCGCCTTCCGCACCGACCGCGACCGGCGTCTTCTGCTTCTTCGGGTTGACGATCGAGAGGCGTACCTCACCCTCCTGCTCGCCCTCAGCCGGATCGACCACGACGGTCGCTCCCGGAGTCAGCTGCTCGCGCAGCACGAAGTCCGCGAGCGGGTCCTCGATATAGCGCTGGATCGCACGACGCAGCGGCCGCGCGCCCATCGCCGGATCCCAGCCCTTTTCGACAAGCAGGTCCTTAGCGGGCTCGGTCAGCTCTAGCTGCAGCTCACGCTCGGCCATCGACTCACGGATCCGCAGCAACAGCAGCTCGACGATCTGCTTGATCTCCTCCTTCTGCAGCTTGTGGAAGACGATCACGTCGTCGATGCGGTTGAGGAACTCCGGGCGGAAGACTTTCTTCAGCTCGCCCATGATGCGGTTCTTCATGTCGTCGTAGGTGATCCCCGTCTCATCGTCGGAGACCGCGAAGCCGAGCGGCGTATTGCGAGCGATCTCCGCCGCCCCGATGTTCGAGGTCATGATCACGATCGCGTGGCGGAAGTCGACCGTGCGCCCCTGCGCGTCGGTCAGGCGTCCATCCTCGAGGATCTGCAGCAAGATGTTGAAGACGTCTGGGTGGGCCTTCTCGATCTCGTCGAGCAGAAGCACGCTGTAGGGCTTGCGACGAATCGCCTCTGTCAGCTGGCCACCCTCGTCGTAGCCGATGTAACCGGGGGGTGAGCCCACGAGCCGCGAGACCGCGTGCTTCTCCATGTACTCGGACATGTCGATCCGGATCAGCGCGTCATCGTCGCCGAAGAGGAACTCGGCGAGCGTGCGTGCGAGCTCGGTCTTGCCGACCCCGGAGGGGCCGAGGAAGATGAACGAGCCCGTCGGGCGCTTGGGATCCTTCAAGCCTGCGCGCGAGCGGCGGATCGCCTTCGAGATGACCTCGATCGCGGGGTGCTGGCCGATCACGCGCTTGTGCAGTTCGTCCTCCATGCGCATCAGCTTCTGTGTCTCCGCCTCGGTCAACTTGAAGACGGGGATGCCGGTCCACATCGAGACGATGTCGGCGATCTCCTCCTCACCGATCGCGGGACGCTCACCGGTCTCGCCAGCTTCCCAAGCCTGCTCGAGCTCGCGTTTCTTATTCGTCAGCTTGCGCTCCTTGTCGCGCAGTGCCGCCGCCTTCTCAAACTCTTGGGCCTCGATCGCGGCCTCCTTCTCACGGCGCGTGGTCTCGACTTCGGCCTCGAGCTCACGGTTGGCCGGCGGCGAGGTCATCGACTTGATCCGCATCCGCGATGCGGCCTCATCGATCAGATCGATCGCCTTGTCAGGCAGGAAGCGGTCAGAGATGTAGCGACTCGCCAGTTCCCCGGCGGCGCGTAGCGCCTCATCGGTGATCTGAACCTTGTGGTGGGACTCGTAGCGGTCGCGCAGGCCGCGCAGGATCTCCACGGTCTGATCGATCGTGGGCTCATCGACGGTGATCTTCTGAAAGCGACGCTCCAGCGCCGAGTCACGCTCGAGGTACTTGCGGTACTCGTCGAGCGTCGTCGCGCCGATCGTCTGTAGCTCGCCGCGCGCAAGCGCCGGCTTGAGGATCGAGGCCGCATCGATCGCGCCCTCGGCAGCCCCGGCACCGACAAGGTTGTGGAGCTCGTCGATGAACAGGATGATGTCGCCGCGCTGGGTGATCTCCTTCATCACCTTCTTCAGGCGCTCCTCGAACTCGCCCCGGTACTTCGAGCCAGCGACCAGCGCCGCCAAATCGAGCGTGTAGATCTGCTTGTTCTTGAGCAGCTCGGGCACCTCCGAGCTCGTGATCCGCTGCGCCAGACCCTCGACGACGGCGGTCTTGCCGACGCCCGGCTCGCCCACGAGCACTGGGTTGTTCTTCGTGCGGCGCGAGAGGATCTGCATGATCCGCTCGATCTCCGTCTCGCGTCCAACGCACGGGTCGAGCTTGCCCTCGGCCGCCAGCTTGGTCAGGTTGCGCCCGAACTGGTCGAGCAGCTTCGAGGACTTCTTGCCCTCGCCCGGCGCTCCTTGAGCACCCGCGCCCGAGCCGCTGGACTGACCCTGGCGACGACCGCCGGGACCGGAAAGCATGCGGATGACCTCGTTGCGGATCTTCTCCGAGTCGGCGTCGAAATCGAGCAGGATGCGCGCCGCGACCCCCTCGTTCTCGCGCACGAGGCCGAGCAGGATGTGCTCCGTGCCGATGTAGTTGTGGCCGAGGCTGAGCGCCTCGCGCAGCGCCAGCTCGAGCACCTTCTTGGCACGCGGCGTGAACGGGATCTGACCGGAGGTGACCTCCTCACCGGAGCCGACGATGCGCACGACCTGCGCACGCACGCGCTCGACGGTGATGTCCAAGCTCTCGAGCACCCGCGCAGCGAGGCCCTCCTCCTCACGCAACAGCCCCAGCAGGATGTGCTCCGTGCCGATGTAGTTGTGCTTGAGCGTTCGCGCCTCCTCCTGCGCAAGGACGACCACTTGCCGGGCCCGTTCGGTGAATCGCTCGAACATTGTGTGATTCCTTCCTACCTAGGACGGTGCCTCAAGAGCTTTGTGGTCCAAGTAATGCCTCTGGGAGCCAGTCTACCAATCGCCCCCACTGCCCTATCGGGGTCATCGGCAGCCGGGCGCCGCGCCTTGACCCTGCGAATGTCGAGCCGAGCGTCCGGTCTCGCAGGCCTGCCTCATGGGTTTCTACGCGCGCCTCGCGCGCAGCGATCAGTCGCGCATCGCCGGGAACAGCACGACCTCGCGGATCGACTCTGCTCCGGTCAACAGCATCACCAAACGATCGATGCCGAGGCCGACGCCGCCGGCGGGGGGCATGCCCTGCTCGAGCGCCTGCACGAACAGCTCGTCGTAAGGCTGCACGTCCTCCTCGCCGAGTTCCGCATGACGCTTCTGGGCCTCAAAGCGCTCGCGCTGGATGTCTGGATCGATCAGCTCGCTAAAGGCATTCGCGATCTCCATGCCGCCGGCAAACGCCTCCCAACGCTCAACCAGGCCGGGCTCACTGCGGTGCTCGCGCGCAAAGGGTGAGAGCTCCACGGGGTAGTCGCGCACGAACGTCGGCTGGATCAACGTCGGCTCGACGAACTTCGAGAGCAGATCGTCAGCCATCTGCGCCCAGCTTGAGTCCTCGGTGCGGATCATCAAATCGCGCTGCTCGATCGCCGCGCGCAGCTCGGTCGCGGTCCGTGAAACCGCGAGGTCGATGCCGGTGGCCTCGGCGACCGCGGCGATGAAGCTCACGCGCCGCCAGGGGTTTGCGAAGTCGAGCTCGCCGGAGTAGCTGATCGCCTGGGCTGCCGCCGCGACGATCGCTTCGAGCCGCTCCGCAGCATCGTCATAGTCGGCGTATGCCTCATAGAACTCGACCATCGTGAACTCGGGGTTGTGCTTGGAGGAGACGCCCTCGTTGCGGAAATCCTTGCCGAGCTCATAGACGCGCTCGAGGCCGCCGACGAGCAGGCGCTTGAGATACAGCTCGGTCGCGATCCGCAGATAGAGGGTGCGCTCGAGCGCGTTGTGATGGGTCGTGAAGGGGCGTGCCAGGGCGCCGCCGTAGAGCGGCTGCAGGACGGGGGTTTCGACCTCGACGAAGCCCGCGCCATCGAGCTGTGCGCGCACAGCCGTGATGATCCGCGCGCGGTCGACGAACAGCTGACGCGTCTGCTCGCTTGCGATCAGATCGAGCTCGCGACGGCGATAGCGCGTCTGCACATCGCTCAGTCCGGCGTGCCTGTCGGGTGGTGGCCGCAGCGCCTTGGCGAGCACCTCGAAGGCCTGCACGCGCAGCGAGATCTCACCCCTGCGGCTACGCAGCGCGGCACCGTCGACGCCGATCAGATCACCGACGTCGAGTGAGGTCAGGCGCGCGAAGGTCTCCTCGCCGAGCACATCCACGCGTGCATGCAGTTGCAGCTTGCCGCTGCGGTCGACGAGATCCAGAAAGGCCATCTTGCCCGCCTCGCGCCGCGCGACGATGCGCCCCGCGACGCGATGGTGCTCATCGGTTTCCTCACCGGCCTCGAGCCCGGCGTAGGCGCTGAGCACCCCGTCGATCGGCTCACTGTCTCTGAATACGTAAGGAAACGCCCCCGGATCGGCCGCACGCAACCGTTCGGCCTTCTGGCGTCGCTCGGCGATCAGCTCCTGCAGGCCATGCGGCCCATGCTCGCCGCTCTGCGGCTGCTCCTCGGCTCCGCTCATCGCGGCGAGCCTACTCGAGGCCGACGTCGATCTTGGTGATCTTAAGCTTGCGAGCCGGTCCGCGCGGGACCTTCACAGCGACCGTGTCGTTGCGTTTGTGGCCGAGCAGCGCCCGGCCCACGGGGGACTCGTTGGAGAGCTTGTACTCGTCGGGCTTGGCCTCGGCGGAGCCGACGATCGTGTATTTGACGGACTTGCCCGTCTTTTCGTCCTTGACGTGAACGACCGAGCCGACTTGGACCACATCGGTCGAGAGGTCCTTGGCCTGGATCACGGTCGCCATGCGCACCTTCTCCTGGAGCTGCGCGATGCGGCTCTCGACCATCGCCTGCTCGTTCTTGGCATCGTCGTACTCGGAGTTCTCGGAGATATCTCCGAACTCCCGCGCCTCCTTGATGCGTTGTGCTACCTCACGGCGCTTCTCGGTCGAGAGCAGCTCGAGCTCGTCCTTGAGCTTCTTCAGACCTTCAGGGGTGAGGATGACGTCCTTCGGCATGCGGGAGGGTGGGACTCAATTCTTCGGGTTGGTGGTCCGGTCTGCGACACACAAAACCCCGCTCGCAGCGGGGATGTCATGACCGGAGGGTGGCAGCGAGCGCAGCAGTATAGCGAGGCTTGCCAGCCCCGTTTGCAAGCTCTCAGCGAGACGCTGCCAGTGGGCGTTGGGCGCGGTCGAGGATCGCGCGTGCCTCGCCAAGCGTGGCGGCGAGCTGCAGTGATCCCTGTAGCTGCCGCGCGGCGACAGGGTTGCACTCGAGACGAGGCACGTACCAGGGGTAGAACTTGCGCAGGTAGCGTCCCGCGCGCTCCTCGCCGAGATGCTCGATCGCACGATCGATCGTCCAGTCGAGCTCGTCCATCACCTCGGCCGGCGAGGGCGCCTCCTCGCGGCCGTGCACGAGCTCGGCAAATAGCCACGGGTTGCCGAGCGCTCCACGAGCGAGCATCACCGCGCTCGCACCCGTCTCGGCGAACACGGTGCGCACGTGCTCCGCATCGGCGAGACCGCCCGTCAAGATCACCGGCGCGGGCAGCGAGGCCACGAGCCTGGCGACCAGCGCATAATCGGGCGTGCCTTTGTGGTGAACAGCCGCCGAGCGCGGGTGAAAGGCGATCGCGGCGACGCCCCCCTCTTCGACCAGGCGGTGCGCGAGTTCGAAGCCGCTCTCATCGCCCGCGCGCAAGCCCGAGCGGAGCTTGACGGTCACCGGAATCCCACCCGGCCGACTCTCAGCCGCACCTTCGACCGCGGCGCGCGCCACCGCAATGGCACAATCCGGATCGCCCAGCAACGCGGCGCCTGCACCTGTCTTCTGCACCTTGGGAACGGGGCAACCCATGTTGATGTCGATCACATCGACCCCGAGCGCCGCCACGTGAGCGGCAGCGGAGCGCATGATCGCTGGATCCTCACCAAACAGCTGGATCGAGACCGGCCCTTGCTCGCGCTCGGCCGGCTCGACGCGAAGCATCTCGTTGCAGGTCTTCTCGTTGCCGTGATGGATCGCGTGCGAGGAGACCATCTCTGAGACGGCCATGCCCGCGCCGTAGCGCTTGGCCTGCAGCCGCACGAACCAGTTGCCGATCCCCGCCAACGGCGCCAACAGCACGCGGTTGGGGACGCGCAGCGAGCCGAGCATCCACGGGTCGGTGAGAGCGGCCGTCATCGGCTCATTATGTCCGGCGCACGACGGTGTATCGCGATGGTTATACGAGGGTGTCTCAGCTATTGCGCTCGTGCAGCAGGCGCAGCCCGGTGAGCGTGAGCAGGTCATCGACCTCCTCGAGCTCCTCGGTGTAAGGCACGACCAGTCGCGCCAAGCCACCGGTCGCGATCACGGCGGTGCGCTCGCCAAGCTCCTCGTAGAGGCGCCGCAGGATCGCATCGATCGCGCCCGCGTAGCCGAACACCACACCCGAGCGGATCGCATCGATCGTGTTCTTCCCGATCACGCTTCGCGGTGGCGCGAGGTCGACCTTGGGCAGACGCGCGCCCCGTTCAGAGAGAGCTTCCAGTGAAATCTCAATCCCGGTCATCAAAGCGCCACCGACGTAGTCACCCTCGCGCGAGACAACATCGAAGGTCGTCGCCGTGCCGAAGTCCACGCACACCGCGAGGCTCCCGAAACGCTCACGGATCGCGACCGCATTGACGAGCCTGTCGGCACCGATCTCGCGCGGGTTGTCGTAGCGGATCGCCATCCCGGTCTTCGTGCCCGGCCCGACCGCGTGCATCTCGTGGTCGAGGTAGCGACTCGCCATCGCGAGCCACTCGGGCTCAAGCTGAGGCACCGTCGAGGAAACAATCGAGGCATCGAGATCGGTGAAGCCGTAGCCCCGCAGCTCGAGCAGGTTGTGCAGCGCCGCGCCGAGCTCATCGGCGGTCGACTGGCGCACGGTCGCAAAGCGCCAGTGCTCCACGAGCTCCTCGCCCTCATAGGCACCAAAGTGTGTCTGGGTGTTTCCGACATCGACGGCGAGCAGCATCGGCGACCATTATGCTCGTGACCGCGATGGCGAAGAGTTCCCCTAAGCTGTACGTGCTCCCCGGATCGCATCCATGCGCGGCCGTTGAAGCGGCAATGCGCATCAAGGGGATCTACTTTGACCGCGTCGATCTACTGCCGATGACCCAGCTGCTCGCGGGTCCGCTGCGCTACGGCGGCAATACCGTGCCCGGCCTGCGTCTGGACGGTGAGCGACTCGTCGGCTCGCGCGCAATCATGCGCCGCCTCGATCAGCTCGTCCCCGAGCCGGCACTGCTGCCGCCGCCAGGCGAGGCCTCCTATGCGCAGGTGCTGGAGGCCGAGCGCTGGGGCGATGAGGTGCTGCAGAGCGTCCCGCGGCGACTAATCGATGCGGCCTTCCTGCGCAACCCGGCGGCGATGGAGAGCTACGCCGCCGACTCGAAGCTGCCGCTGCCACGCGCGATGCTGCGCCCGGCGCTGCCCATGACCGCGAAACTGATGGCGATCAAGAACAAGGCGCGCGACGAGAACGCGCGCGACGACCTCGCCGCTCTGCCGAGCCAGCTCGATCGGATCGACGGCTGGATCACCGAGGGCCTGTTGGGCGGTGAGCGCCCCAACGCTGCGGACTTGCAACTCGGCAGCACGATCCGCCTGTTGATGAGCATCGGCGACGTACGTCCACTGATCGAGGGCCGCCCGGCTGCGCGCCTCGCGGACTACTTTCCGCCGCAGGTCGGTGAGGTCCCGCCGGGCGCGCTGCCGAGCGAGTGGCTGAGATCCGTGCCGAGCGCTGCGTAGCGCTCAGCGATGCAGCACCACGCTGCGCGTGACATGCACCGTTGCCCCATTCAGCGGAGTGAGCGCAAGCTTCACGGTCACGACCAGCCGGTGATGGGAGTGCAGCGAACGCGCGGCGCTCGCGCTCAGCGGCAGCGTGAAGGAGACAGCTCCAGCTCGTAGCTTCGATCGCACGAGACCTCCGACATGCATGAGCCGTGAGCCTCGTCGCAGCAGCAGATCCACTTTGAGGCGTCCGCTACCGGCAGCCGCCGAGAGCGCGACCGAGCCCCTGATCGTCCCCGGGTGCGCTCCCGGCGCGAAGTGAATCGCCTTGGCGAGTGACCCATTGAAGGGTGAGCTGCTCACAGGGCTCGAGTTGGGAGGGGCACCCGCTTGCCCTATCGGCGGAGAATTGCTCGTGCCGGTGCTGCCGGTAACGGGCGACGTCGTGGCGCCTGTCGTTGTGGGCGTCGTAGCGACTTCGCCCACAGTGACCCGCGCGCTCATAGCGGCGCCGTGCACCGTGCAGTAGAAGGTGTAGACGCCGGCTGTGGCAAAAGTGCAGCTGCCACTCCATTTGACAGCAGAGGCAGCGACACCGGTACCGACCGGAACGCCCGCGGTACAGCTCGGAGTTGAGGACCCACCCACCCAGTAGACGCCGTGTTTGACTTCGGTGGGGTTACTCAGCGAGACGGTCCCGCCGACCGCGACAGCGACTTGGGCGGGGGACCAGTGATGTTCTTCGCCGTAGATCCCACCGCCGACGTTGACGGCTTCGACCGCGGGAATCGTTTCCGATCCCGCGAGCGCCGGCAGCCCTGCCGTCGCCGCGCCGAGTGCCGCCACCACCCCGAATGCAACTTGCCTGCGCAGTCTCACAGCCTCGCCCGCCTTCTCTGTTCGCCGTCGCCCAGCGAGCAAACATGCTGCGCCCGCCGCTTACCACCGAGGACGCCGGTAGTCCTCGATCCTTCCCGGCGCTACAGTCGGATTACCGGAACGGCGCCGTGTGCGATGCATGCGCCGCCTTCCGCTAACGCCATGCGCACCCTCGATCCGCAGTCCCTCACCCAGCACGTGGACCGCCTCTATCGCGCCGCGTGGGCCCTGTGCGGCGCACGCGAGGACGCCGAGGACCTAGTTCAGGAGACCTTCGCCCGTGTGCTCTCGCGACCCCGGCTGATCCACGGCGATGACGACCTCTACTACCTGATGCGAGTCCTGCGCAACACCTTCTTGACCTCTCGACGTACCGCCTCCCGCCGCCCCCATACGGTTGCCACGCTCGAGGATGTCGTGGCCGCTGACCCACGGCCGATGGGGCGCCCCGAGCAGGCACTGGAGATGCAGGAGCTCTACGCCACGATCGCTGGGCTCCCCGAGGACTTCCGCCTTGCGCTGGTCGCAGTGGATGTGCTCGGGCTCTCCTACCGCGAGGCCTCGCGCGCCCTGCGCGTTCGCGAGGCGACGCTGACGACGCGGCTGCACCGGGCGCGCAAGCAGATCACGCGGCTGCTGGCCCAGGAGCAGAGCGAGCCTCGCGCTGAGGAGGAGTCCCCCGCCCGCCACGAGATCTCCGCCACCCCACGCCAGAGCATCCGCCGGGAAGAGAACGGCGGCACTGGAGTCCTTTCCAGTGAGGGATCACCGTGAGCCAGCGCCCTGCCAACGAATCCGAGCTGATCGAGTTCATCCACGCGATCGATGAGCGCGCGCCCGAGCGCCTGCATCGCCGCACTGAGGCCTTGATCGCACGTCACGCGCGGGCTGGCGGCGACAAGCGTGCCACGCGCCTACGCCTCGGCGCGGTGGGCGCGCTCATGAGCGTCGCAGTGCTCGTGGTGGTGCTCGTGCTCAGCGCGAGCCCGAGCGGTTCGGGCTCCTTCAATCTGCAGAGCGCCACCGCCTTGACCCTGCGTCCCGCCACCTCACCGGCCCCGCATGAGAGCAAGGTCCGCCGTGCACAGCTGACCGCAGCAGTCGAGGGCATCTCCTTTCCCTACTGGGGCGAGCGCTTCGGCTGGCGCGCGACCGGCTCGCGTACCGATCACCTCGGCGGACACGCGGTGACGACGGTCTTCTACAGCGACAACAGCGGCCAGCGCATCGGCTATGCGATCGTCGCTGGAACGCCCGCGCCGCGCCTGCAGACGGGCCATCTGAGCTGGCGCGCCGGCACCGCCTACCACCTGAGTGGCGCAGGCGGAGCGCGCGTGGTTACTTGGCTGCGGAGCGGCCACCTGTGCGTCGTCGCGGGACGCGGCGTTAGCAGCGCCACGCTTTTGCGCCTCGCCAGCTGGGATGACCGTGGCGCACCCGCCTGAATAAAGACATCGAGCAGGGAAGGATCGCGTGGTGGCGGCGTCTTTGCGAAGTTAGAGGCGGCCCCAGCGGACGCCCATCCGAGATGAACCCGAATCAAGGAGAGCGCGATGAGCAGGAAGAGATTGAGCTTGCTGGCGACCCTCGCCCTGGCGTGCGCCGTCCTGCTACCCGCGACGGCCTTCGGCGGCGCGCACGCGGCCGCCAACCACACCGTAACCCTGAGGGAATTCCGCTTCCACCCGGGCACGCTCACGATCAGGCGCGGCGACAAGGTTACCTGGCTGTGGCGCGATCAGACCGAACACAACGTGACCTTTCACGGCTTCCATTCGCGTACACAGGAAAGCGGCTCCTACACGGTCCGCTTCACGCACGCGGGCACCTTTAGCTATCACTGCACGATCCACGTCGAAGAAGGGATGCGCGGCAAGATCGTCGTTCACTAGGCGCCGATCGCACTTAGAGCTACTCAGCCACCAGCTCGTGTGAGCGGCGGCCCGGCCCAGCGAACACCCTCGTGAGGTGGCAGGGCCGCGAGCGCGTCGGACAGCCGCCGACCGTCGGGCGCACAGAGGTCGAAGTCCAGCTCGAGCGCCGGGATCAGCACAAAGCGACGGCTGAGCAGCTGCTCATGGGGCAATGTCATGCGCTCGTGGCTCAGCTCCTCCGCGCCGAGCAACAGGATGTCGATGTCGATCGCACGCGGCCCGTGGCGAGGCGCTTGGAGCTCGCGACCGAGCTCGCTCTCGAGCTGCTTGACGAGGTCGAGCAGCTCCAGCGGCGCGAGCGGGGTGCGCACCAACAGGCAGGCGTTGAGAAAGCTCGGCTGGTCGAGTACCTCACCGACGGGGTCGGTGTCGTAGACCGAGGAGCAGGCGAGCACCTGCACGCGGGCAGCGTCGAGCGCGTCGACCGCGTCTTGCAGGTGCTCACGACGCTCGCCCACGTTCGAGCCGAGCCCGAGCAGCCCGATCCGGCCATCATCTGAGCTCATCGCTCGCGGAGCTAGACGCGGGTCGTCTGCACGCCGGCCGCGGTGGCCTTTGCGCCCATCGCCTGCGCAAACGGGATCAGGCCTGAGAGCGGACGGATCATCACGGTGAAGTCTGCGATCAGCCCGTCCTCATCGAAGCGCAGCAGATCGATCCCCTCGAGCTCCTTGCCCTCAACCGTGGCCCGGAAGATCAATGCATGAGCACCGTCGGTCTCGAGCTCGTCGGTGTAGCGGAAGTCCTCGAATGTCTCCGCGACGAGGCCCAACAGCTTTGCGACCGTCTCGCGGCCGAGGAATGGGTGAAAGGTCACGGGGCTGTGAAAAACAACCTCGGGCGCCAGCAACGCTGCGGCAGCTTCGATGTCCATGCGCTCCACCGCTGCACGGAAGGCCGCGGCGGTCGGATGGGTCTGATCGGTGCTCGCCATCGACCTACAAGCTAGCGCCACGCGCCATGGGGCACCTATCCGGTTGCTTCACGCCACACCTCGACGGACACCTCATCGACGCTGAGCGCGATCGGCGGCTCGGGCTTAGCCGCCTTGACCCAGACCCCCTCGAGCTCGTAGTCGGCGAGCAGCCTGTCGGCGATCGTGCTGCAGAGGCGCTCGAGCGTCTTGTGGGAGCGCTGCTGTGCGATCAGCGCCACGAGCTGGCAGACCTCGGCGTAGTCGACCGTGTCCTCGATCGCGTCCGTGACGGTGGCGTCGGTCTCACCGATGTCGAGCCGCAGGTCCAGAACCAGCCGCTGGCCCACCTCGCGCTCGGCCTCGGTGACACCGTGGTTGGTGTAGAGCGAGAGGCCGCTGATCTCGATCGTGACCGACTCGGCCGACTCGTCAGGGTCGCGCCCCTCCTCGTCGTCTAGCTCGTCGGGGTCCTCCCCCGGCTCCTCGCCGTCCATCGCTCGCCCAAGGTAGCAGCCGCCACGGCGAGCGCAGCGCGGACGGGAGCGACGTCGTGAACGCGGAAGACGCTTGCGCCGCGCTCATAGGCGAGCACATTCGTCGCGATCGTCCCCGGTAGCCGCGCCTGCACATCGACAGGCTGCTCGCTGCCGCTGGCGCGGGCGAGGATTCCTCCGATGAAAGCCTTGCGCGAGGTCCCGATCACGATCGGCGCGCCCAGCCCACACAGCTCATCAAGGCGGTCGAGCAGCTCGAGGTTGTGCGCCTCGGTCTTGCCGAAGCCGATCCCCGGATCGAGCATGATCCGCTCATGCGCGATCCCCTGTGCGCGCGCGTACTCCAAGCGCTCCTGCAGGAACTCCCCAACCTCCCTCACGACGTCGCTGTAGTGGGGCTCGCGCTGCATCGTGCGTGGCTCGCCCAACATGTGCATCAGACAGCAGTCAACCCCGCGCTCAGCGATGAGCCCGGCCATCTCCGGGTCGCCACGCAGAGCGGTGACGTCGTTGACGAGGCTCGCCCCCGCGTCCAGTGCCGCAGCGGCCACCGCCGCCTTGGATGTGTCGATCGAGAGCTGCGGACGCGAGGACCCTCCCCCTGCCTGAGCCAGCCCTTCGATCACCGGGACTACCCGATCCAGCTCGTCACGCTCTGAGACTGGCTCCGCGCCCGGCCGCGTCGATTCGCCGCCCACATCGAGGATCTCCGCGCCTTCCGCCGCGAGCCTGAGGCCGTGCGCGGTTGCCGCCTCGGCCTGCAGAAACTGCCCCCCGTCCGAGAAGGAGTCGGGCGTCACGTTGACGATCCCCATCAGGCGAAACGGCAAGTGAAACGTGTCCATTCCCATCTAGCTCCCTGACGAGCGTATCGGCGTTCCTGGCAAGGACGCAGTGAGCGAAGTGTGCTCTAGCACACCAGCGATCGAGGACGCCGCCAGGAACGTCGGAGGCGCCGTCAGGCTGGCTCGGGGCGCTCTTGATCGGTGGCGCGTAGCTCTGCGGCGCCGCCGGCAAGTCCTGGACGCGGGATCGTGCGTGGCGCTTCGCGCTCGGCGCGGTCGACCGGCGAGGGCGGCGCGGGCAGCTCGGGCTTGGCCTCGTCCTCGATCCCGAAGACTTCCTCTTCGCTCTTGCCGTCGAGCAGCGCGAGGAACTCCTCCTTCTCGATCGTCTCGCGCTTTACGAGCGTTTCGGAGATGTTCGTGAGGTCCTGCTGGTGTTCGGTGAGGATGCTCGTCGCGCGCTGGTGGGCGGCCTCGATGATGCGCCGCACCTCGTCGTCGATCTCGCGTGCAATCTCGTCGGAGTAGTCGGGCTCGGTCGCGAACTCACGGCCGAGGAAGGGCTGACCGTGGTCGCGTCCGAAGACACGCGGTCCGAGCTTCTCGCTCATGCCGAAGCGCATCACCATCTGCTTGGCCGTAGCGGTGACCTTCTCGATGTCGTTGGAGGCGCCCGTGGTGATCTCCCCGAAGACGATCTCCTCGGCGGCGCGTCCGCCGAGCGTCATCGCCATCGTGTCCTCGAGCTCGGCGCGCGTCGTCAAGAAGCGGTCCTCCTGGGGCATCGAGATCGTGTAGCCGAGCGCCTGCCCGCGCGAGATCACAGAGATCTTGTGCACAGGGTCAGAGTGCTCCAGGAAGTGCCCCACGAGCGCGTGGCCCATCTCGTGGTAGGCGGTGATCAAGCGCTCTTTCTCGCTCATCACGCGCGTCTTCTTCTCGGGGCCGGCGATCACGCGCATGATCCCCTCCTCGAGCTCTTCCTGGCCGATCTCACGCTTACCGGTGCGCGCTGAAAGCAGCGCCGCCTCGTTGATCAGGTTCGAGAGGTCGGCACCCGTGAAGCCCGGTGTCTGGCCCGCAAGCGCGTCGATGTCGATGATCTTTGCGAGTGGCTTGCCGCGCGTGTGGACCTCGAGGATCTTTGCGCGGCCCTTGCGGTCGGGGCGGTCGACGGCGATCTGGCGGTCGAAGCGGCCGGGACGCAGCAGCGCCGGGTCGAGGATGTCGGGCCGGTTGGTGGCCGCGATCATGATGATGTTGTCCTTTGCCTCAAAGCCGTCCATCTCAACCAGTAGCTGGTTGAGCGTCTGCTCGCGCTCGTCGTGCCCGCCGCCCATGCCGGCGCCGCGGTGGCGCCCAACAGCGTCGATCTCGTCCATGAAGATGATGCAGGGGCTGTTCTGCTTGGCCTGCTCGAAGAGGTCACGCACGCGCGAGGCGCCCACGCCGACGAACATCTCGACGAAGTCCGAGCCCGAGATCGAGAAGAACGGCACCCCCGCCTCCCCGGCCACAGCGCGTGCGAGCAGCGTCTTGCCGGTGCCTGGAGGACCGTAGAGCAGCACGCCCGTTGGGATCCTCGCGCCGAGCGCCTGGAACTTCTTCGGGTTCTCGAGGAATTCCTTGATCTCGTGGAGCTCCTCCACGGCCTCGTCGACGCCCGCGACGTCACGGAAGGTGATCTTCGGTGAGTCGGCCGACATGCGCTTGGCGCGCGACTTGCCGAAGGACATCACTTTCGAGCCGCCGCCCTGCACCTGGTTCATCAAGAAGATCCAGAAGCCGAAGAACAGGACGAACGGGATGATGTAGGTCAGCAGCGAGAGCAGCGCGCTGCTCTTTTCCGATTCGACGTTGTATGAGACCCCAGCGCTCTTCAGTTCTTTGATCAGTTCTGGCGCCGCCTGATCGATGAAGCCAACTTCGTAGTTTTCTTTGTTCTTGAGCTTGACTTCGAGCGCTTTGCCCTTGTTCTTGAACTGCACCGAGGAGACTTCGCCGGCCGGAAGCTCTTTGCCGACGAGCGTCTGGTAGCTGTGCTTGCGGTGGTTGTTCGAGCCTTGATCGACAAGCCGGACCGCGAGGAAGGCCAACACCACGACGATGAGGATCGGGAATGCGGCGCTCTTGAAGAAACGGCTCATGGCTTAGATCCGGAGGCTCCTGGCACGCTCTGAAGTGGTGTCCACCGGGGCCTCAGCGTACCATGAACCTCCCGTCTTTCCGGCAGTTGCAGCACGCTGCAACGCGGCGTTTAGCCCGCTGATCTAGCTCACCAGCGCGGCCACATAGGGAAGGTTGCGGTGGCGCTCAGCGTAATCGAGGCCGTACCCAACCACGAAGCGGTCGGCGATCTCAAAACCCACGTAGCGGGTCGGCAGATCGACCTTGCGTCGCTCGGGCTTGGTCAGCAGCGCGCACACCTCCAGCGTGCGTGGATTGCGCGAGCCGAGGTTGCGCATCAGGTACTGCAGCGTCAGCCCCGAGTCGACGATGTCCTCGACGATCAACACGTCGCGGCCTTCGATCGCCGCGTCGAGATCCTTGAGGATGCGCACCACACCTGAGGAGTCAGTCGCCGAGCCATAGGAGGCCACAGCCATGAAGTCGACCTCGACGGGAACGTCAATGAAGCGCATGAGATCGCTGAGGAAGAAGACCGCGCCCTTGAGTACCCCCACGAGCAAGAGCGAGCGCCCGGCGTAGTCGCGGGATATCTCAGCGCCGAGTTCGGCCACGCGCCGTTGCAGATCCTCGGCGCTGACAAGCACCTCGCCAAGGCCGGGCTCGCTTGAGAGGCGCGCGGGTGTGGCCACGACTAGGAGTCTAGTCCTCGCGCGGCGGCTGCTCGCGGAGCGTCCCTGCGCGCGGTGGGAGCTTCACCATCCGCAGCTCGCCCCTCTCAATCACCGCGCCCACGAGCCCACCCACATGCAACTCGGCTCTACCGCCGCGCGCGGCCAACTCGAGAATCTCCTGCACACGCGTCCCCGCCTGAGGGATATAGCTCGCGCCCGCCTCCTCGGCCAGGCGTATGACGACCAAGCGCGCTAGCGCCGCGGGGAGTTCACGCAGACGCGCTGCGGCAATGTGCTTGGCGCCGGCGAGCTCCTCGCTGACGAGCCCCTCGAGCAGTTCAGTCTCCTCACGCAACTGCGCCGCCGTACGTAGCACGTTGGCCTCGGCGGCCGGATGCACGGCCCGCAGCGCCGGCACCAGGCCGTGCCGCACGCGCGTGCGCGCAAAGGTCTCGTCTTCGTTGCTCACGTCTTCGCGCCAGCTGAGACCACGCGCTCGACAGTAGGAGGCGGTCTGCTCGCGACTGATCCCCAAGAGCGGGCGTACCAAGCGCCCCTCACGCGCCGCCATCCCGAGCAGCGCCCGCCGGCCCGGCGAGGCTGCGAGGCGGTAAAGGATCGTCTCAACCTGATCGCTGGCCGTGTGCCCGGCGGCGATCAACGCGTCCTCGCGGCGCGCGATCAGCTCGGCCTCCTCATAGCGCAGATCGCGTGCCCAGGCCTGCAGGTTGCCCACGGGCGCAGCGTTCGTGCGCGGTTCGGCGCGCACTACCTCGAGCGCGACCTTGAGGCTCGCACAGAGAGCGCCGCAGTGCTGCTCATCCTCGTCTGCCTGCGCGCGCAGCCCATAGTTGACGTGCAGGGCGCTCACGCGCGTGGAACCGAGTAGCCGCTGAGCGATATCGAGCAGACAGGTTGAGTCGCGTCCGCCGGAGAGCATCACAACGAGCGGCTGCTCGCCCGCGAGCAGACCGCCGGCGCGCACGCCCTCGCAGAGCTCCTGCGCGAGCTCCATCGCTAGCCCTTCGCGTCGGATGCCGTGAACAGCTCGGTGGCCTCCGAGAAACCCTTCAGGCGCACCTCGCCAATGCGATTGAAGTGAACGCCCTCGACCCCCGCCGCCATCTCCACGACGGGCCTCGTCACGAGCACCTCACCGCCGCCCGCCCGCGCCACCACGCGCGCCGCCTGGTTGACCTCGCGCCCAAAGTAGTCGCCATCGCGGTAGAGCACCTCGCCGTAATGCACGCCGATCCGCGGCGGTGGCTCACCCGGCGCGATGCCTGCTTGTAGGCCAACCGCCCACGCCGTCAGGGCGCCGGGATCCGTGCCGATCACCATCACCTCGTCGCCGAGCGTCTTGATCACGCGCGCGTCAACCGGCAGCGTCTCGGTCACGGCCTGTGCGAAGCGCTCGACTGCCCCCACCGCGGCCTCATCGCCGCGCTCGACGGTCAGGCGCGCATAGCCGGCGAGGTCTGCGAAAGCGATCGCCACGCGCAGTCGTCCCTCCTGCAGTGCGGCCTCGCCAATATCGCTCTCCATGTGCCCGATCATGTCCTGCTCGACGAACTGGGCAAGCAGGCGCCCGTGGAGGTAGTTCATGAAGGGCGCGGCGAAGGGAAAGACCTCGCGCGCGAGCCCCTCCATCTCCTCGGCGATCTCAACGCTCGGCACCCCAGCCCGCATCAGCGGCTCATGGACGTAGAGATGGATCAAACGCACCTCGGCGTCGGCGATTTGTGCGATTACCTGTCCATAGACGCGCATCAGCTGCAGGAACGCGGGCAGCGGGAAGCCGGCGTTGAGCACTGCGGCGGCGATCTCGAGCATCTGCAGGTCTTCGTCGCTGATCCCGTCGCGGGGCACGACGCCGAGGCCCATCGTCGCGTAGATACGTCTGATCAACTCCGCGTCGAGCCCGCTCTCACGCGCAGCGTGCTTGAGCGTGTGCCGCGGCTCCTCACTACTCAGCAGGTTCTCGATCGGGCCGATCGCGAGCTGCCCTTTGTCGCTTGCTCGCTTGATGTCATCGAGCGAGTGACCTCGCGCCCGCAGACGCGCAACAACCCGCACGTAGGCAAGCGCCGAGGGCGTCCAGCGCCCTTCGAAGCCGGGCACGAGCCCACGTGCAAGCCAGCGCTTGACGGTCGCCGGCGAAACCCCCGAACGTGCGGCGACTTGGGCGAGCGTCAGATCGAGCGCCTCGGGCGCCGCGTCAACTCCGGGTTCGGCCATCAGACACTCGAAGCGGCCGGCATTCCCATACTTGGGAGTCTAAAGTCGCCGCCGGTGTCACACAGCGCTCCCATTCATCTACGCCCGACCGCACCGCTGGGCGAGCGCGTGCTGCTGCCGGGCGACCCCGGTCGCGCGCTCGCACTGGCCCAGGCGCTCTTGCAAGAGCCACGTATGTTCAACCATCATCGTGGCCTGTGGGGCTACACCGGGGCCGCCCCAGACGGTGAGCCGCTGACGATTCAGGCGACAGGGATGGGTGGGCCCTCAGCGGCGATCGTGCTCGAGGAGCTGATTCTCCTCGGCGCCCGCCGCGCAATTCGCGTCGGTACCTGCGGCGCGCTCTCCGCAGAGCTGGAGCTGGGCGAGCTGGTGATCGCAAGCGATGCGATCTGCGCCGACGGCACCTCACGTGCGCTGGGCGCCGGCGCGAGAGTGAGCGCCGATCAGGAGCTCACCTCGACGCTCCTTGAGCACACTCACGGCGCGCACCTCGGCACGGTCGTCAGCGTCGACCTCTTCTACGAGACGACCGGACGCGGAGCGGGCCAGGACGCGCTGGCGGTTGAGATGGAGGCCGCCGCGCTGTTCGCCGTCGGCGCCCGCCACGGCTTTCCGGTCGCCTGTGTACTGGCGGTCTCAGACACCTTCGATGGGCAGGGAACGCGCCAGCGCATCGATGACCACACGCTGCTCGCCTCCGCTGAACGCATGGGTAGCGCCGCGATCGCCGCGCTGCTCAGCCTTTAGGTCGTTTTCGCGCGTTTCGCTTTGGCTGCTGCTTTGGCGTTTGCAGCTGCTTTGGCGTTTGCCTTCGGCCGACTCCGGGTCGGCGCCTTGGCTTTCGCCGAGCGGCTCGGACTGCCGGGAGCTGCGGCGGGCGCGCGCTCGAGCTTGTTCGTCAGCACACGGAGCTGCTCCTCGATCGCCGATAGCCGTGCCTCGACACCCGACGGGGCGAGCGCTCGATCGAGTCGATCGACACCGTCCTCGATGCCCTCGAGGCGGTGAGAGACCGAACGCAGGCGTCGCGTCAAGCGTTCGATGTCGGTAGCGGATGGCAGGTTAAGCGCCCCCATCGCGACCTCCTGCGCCTGAGCAGCCTTCTCGCGCGCATCAAACGCGCGGCCGATCGCACCGGTGAGCAGGGGGTTTTCAAGCAGCTCGGAGAAGGCCTTGCCGAGCCGCTCCTCGGTCGTGCCACCGAACCGCTCGCGCAGGTTCTTGGCGACGTTGCTCGCATCGGACATCGGGCTACTCCTGATCGTTGAGTCAAATGGGCCGCTGCGGCCCCTGGGGTGATGCACGGCCGTCAGCCGAAGCTGAAGGATACGGTGCAGGGATGCCCCTGCGGCTGTTCATCTTCATCCAGATGGAGTTTCCTTGGGCGCTCGGACCGGCGGACGGGCGCTACCTGCTGCGCGCGCGGGCCGAGGCAGAGCCCGAGCGCGTGCTTGTGCTCGACACGCTCACCGAGCGCGGGGTCTCAAAGCGGCGTGAGGCGCGGGGAGCATCGATCCTCAACCGGCTGGCCGCGCGCGGCGTGCTCGAGCCCGGGCCGCCCGAGCCCCCACCCGTCACCCGTACTCGTGTCACGGTGATCGATCCGGTCTCCCTCTCAGCCGAGACCCAGGCGCGCGCATGGCTTACCGAGCTCGACAGCGAGCGTGATCTGCTCGACGCGGTCGCGGTCATCAACCGTGTTTTGCACATGCACCGGATCGCCGCGGCCGACCCCTACGTGCACGAGGTCTTCCCCACGCAAGCGCTCGTGATCAGGGCGGGCTGGGGCGAGGGCGAGCAGGTCGCCGCGGGGCGCTGGCTGCACGCGCGTGAGCTGTCCTTCAGCCCGGGCGGGCGCCGCTCGGCGCGGGGACGCCGCTCGCGGGCAGCGGTGCTGCGCCCACAGGAGCGCCTCGCAGCGCTGCTTGGAGCACGTACGAGCGCGCTCGTATGCGAGGAGCTCACGCTGCGCGCCCGCCTCGATCTCGACCATGACCGCCCCTACCACGCCCTGCTGGAGCTCGACCGCGCGCTGGCGCTCGCTATCAAGGAGCTACATGCTGAGCAGCGCCAGGATCTCCTGATCCGTATCGCCGAGCTCGAGCAGCTGCGCCCGGGGATCTCCGAACAGGCAGAGCGTTCGCGTGGGGAGGAGACCGCCGAGCCGGATGAGGAGGTGCTCGCCCACGCCCTCGGGCGACTCGAAGCCGCTTTGCGGGCGCGTACCGCGAGCGGGGTTTAGTCTTGAGGTGAGCATGGATCCCGGCACGACAGCGATCGGCACCTGGAGCGGGGGACGCTTCATGCACTTCGGTGAGCCCCTCGCGGCGGCGCGCCTGACGGCGCTGCTGCGCCCCGGCCAGGGGATCGACACGGTGATCACCGCCGACGTCTATGGCAGCGGCGAGGCGGACCTCGCGCTCGGGCGCGCCCTGGAGGGCCTAGACCGCGACAGCTACTGCCTCGTGGGAGCGATCGGCCACGACTTCTACAGCGGCCAGCGCGACGGCGCCAAGGGCTTCCCACGCTTCACCGACCCGCGCCTGCGCAGCGAGGAGGAGTACGCCGCCTATATCCGCATGGCAACCGAGCGCAGCCTCGAGCGTTGCGGGGCGGATCATTTCGACCTGCTGTTGCTGCACAACCCTGACCGCACGGGCTACTCGAGCCCCGTCGTCTGGCAGGGCATGCAAGAGGTGCGCGAGGCGGGGCTGACGCGCCTGCTCGGGGTCGCGCCGGGGCCGGCTAACGGCTTCACGCTCGACTTGATCGACTGCATCGAGCGCTTTGGCTCGCAAATCGACTGGGCGATGATCATCCTCAACCCGCTCGAGCCCTGGCCGGGAGAGCTGGCGCTCGGGGCCGCTGCCGCAAACGAGGTGAGCGTGATCGCCCGCGTGGTCGACTACGGCGGGATGTTCCACGACGATGTCCGTCCGGGCCACGAGTTCGCGACCTACGACCACCGCAAGTTTCGCCCCGAGGGTTGGGTCGAGGCGGGCGCCGCGAAGCTCGAGCTGATGCGCCCCTACGCGGAGCGCCACCGGCTGAGCATGCTGCAGTTGGCCTGCCTCTGGGATCTGGCCCAGCCGGCGGTCCGCTGCGTGGCGCCGACGCTTATCCAGGAGAGCGGCTCAGACGCACGTCCGGTCGAGGACAAGCGCGCCGAGCTCGCCGCCCTTGACCCGTCAGTGCGGTTGAGCGCCGAAGAGCTGCAGGCGATTAGAGAGATCGGCGATAACAGCGGCTCGATGGCCCTGAAGGGTGCGAGCCTCGAACATGAGGGCGCCGCGCTGGCGGATCGCTGGAGCATCGAAGCCGAACTCACGGCGGTCGCCGAAAGATGGGGAATAGACCCCGAGCGAGAGCTGATCAAGCAGGTGGCCATGGGGGCCAACCATGACTGAGGATGGGTGGGCATGAGTTTTGACGTGAGCGGCTTCAAGCAGGGCCAGAAGGCGATGTGGACCGCCGGCGACTACCCGGAGGTGGCGCACAGGATCGAGGCTGTCGGGCAGTACGTCGCCGAGCGTGCGGGCGCGGCTTCCGGGGTGGAGCTGCTGGACGTGGCCACGGGCAGCGGGAACGTCTCGATCCCGGCCGCGCTCGCGGGCGCCAAGGTCACGGGCCTTGACCTCACGCCGAAGCTGCTCGAGGCCGCACGTGCGCGGGCGTCGCAGGCGGGCGTGGAGATCGAGCTCATTGAGGGCGACGCCGAGGAGCTGCCCTTCGCGGATCGCTCCTTCGATCGCGTCACCTCTTGCTTCGGAGTGATGTTCGCTCCCCGTCAAGACGTCGCCGCGGGGGAGCTGACCCGCGTTGCGCGCCCCGGCGCGAGCGTGGTCGTCGCCGCCTGGACACCAGAGGGGTTGATCGGCAAGACGTTCGGGACCTCGGCCCGTCACATGCCGCCCCCTCCCCCCGAGCTGAAGCCCGCCGTGATGTGGGGCAGCGAGGAGCACGTGCGCGAGCTGTTCGAGGGCAGCGGCGCGGAGTGTCCTTCGAGCTGCGCAGCATCACCTTCACGGGCGATTCGCCGGAGGCCTGGTTGGCACGGGACGAGAAGATCCTCGGCCCCGCCGTGATGGCCAAGGCGGCGCTAGAGCCGAAGGGGCAATACGAGCAGCTGCGCCAGGAGATGCTTGCCCTCTACGACGAGGTCAACGAAGCGGACGACGGCAGCTTCCGTGCCGAGGCGGAGTACCTCGTGACCGTCGCCACGCTGCCCGCCTGAGGGCACGCCCGCGCTCGCTCAGCCCTTCGCGTCCCGGTCGTCCTGCCACGGCGCTTTGTAGGGACGCGGCTTCGGCGGATCGAAGATCTGGATACCGAACATCTGCTGGTTGGCGCTTCGCCTACGCCGCTCGGCCAGCTCCTCGGGAGTCAGCTCCTGGAGGCGGTCGGGCTTTGAGATGACGAGCCGTAGCCCGCGCGCGCAGAATGCTCTTGACGCCCATGTTCGCGAACCGTATCGGCGGGATGCGCCGCGGTCCTCACACATCAGACGCAGCCGAGACCCGCGGCCAGCGCCTCGAGCTCGGCCACGACATCGCCACTAAGACGAACCTCAGCGAGCTCATCCAGCGGCGTCGCGCCCTGCGTGATGATCGCCAGGCTGCCACCGCAGCGACGGGTTAGCAGCGGCAACCCCGCGACGGGGTGCACCTCAAGCGAGGAGCCGATGCACAACAGCACCTCGGCGCCTTCGCAAAGCTCAGTCGCGCGACGCATAGCGGGCTGGCTGAGCATCTCCCCGAAAAGCACAACGTTGGGCTTCAGCGGACCACCACAGCCCTCGCAGCGAGGCACGCCGTCGAGCTCACGAGCCAGGCGCGCGCGCACCTCCTCGAGCTCGACGCTGCCCGGGCAGCCCTCACACGAGCATGTCTCGATGCTGCCGTGCATCTCGACTAGCTCCGCGGTCCCAGCCTTGCGATGCAGCATGTCGATGTTCTGGGTGATGACCCCGTCGAGCAGTCCGGCCGCTTCCAGCGCGACGAGCGCTTGGTGAGCGCCGTTGGGCTGCTTCGCATCGAGCGTCGCGAAGCGCTCTCCGTAGAAGCGCCAGAAGCGCACCGGGTCCTCGCGAAAGGCGTCGATGTGCGCGACCTCCATCGGATCGACGTTCGCCCACAGCCCCGTGCGCGGCGTGCGAAAGTCGGGGATGCCCGACGGCACCGAGATGCCCGCACCCGTCAGCGCGACGACCGAGCGTGCCCCGGCGATCAGCTCGATCAGGCGAGGAGGCGCTGCCTCGATGTTCAGTGCGGAAGTGCGTATAGCCATCGTTATACAGGCGTCTCAAAGAGACACAAGCATCCACTCGTCCTACCTAAGAGGCGCCTCAGCTGCCGCTGAAGTGCGGAGCGCGTTTGCCGAGGAAGGCGGAGATGCCCTCCTTGGCGTCGCCGCTGGCGAACACCTCGGCGAAGGCGCCCTTCTCGGCCTCGATACCCTCATCGAGATCGCCTGCGCCGGAGACGCGCTTGATCTGCGCGAGCGCCAGCGGCGCCTGCCCGGCGAGCTTGCGCGCCCACATCAATGCTGTGTCGAGCAGCTCGTGGTCCTCGACCAGGCGGTTCACGAGCCCGAGCTCGAACGCTTCATCGGCGAGGATCGGGTCGCCGATGAGGTTCATCTCAAGCGCCTTGTTCGTGCCCACCAGTCGCGGCAAGCGCTGCGTGCCGCCGAAGCCGGGGATGATGCCGAGCTTGATCTCGGGCTGGCCGAAGATCGCCGAGCGCGCTGCGATGCGCACGTCGCAGGCCATCGCGAGCTCGCAGCCGCCGCCGAACGCCAGGCCGTTGACCGCGGCGATCGTGGCGATTCCCTCTGAGCCCAGCTCGCGGAACAGTGCGTGCGCGCCGTTAAGCAGCTCAGCGCCGCCGGCCTCGTCCATCGCGGTGAACGCCTTGATGTCCGCGCCCGCGCTGTAGAGGAAGGGGTTCGAGGAGGCGATCACGAGCGCACGCACACCGCTCGCTTTGACCTGGCTCCAGACCTTGCCCAGATCCTCCACGACCTGCGGCGAGATCGAGTTCATCTGGCCGTTGGCAAGCCACGCAATCGCGACACCGTCGGCGCGCGTCTCGAGCTTGATGACCTCCGCCGGCTGCTCGGCGTCCCCCTGCGGGTAGGCGTAGAAACCCTGGCCACTCTTCTGCCCAAAGCGCCCTTGGGCGACAAGGCGGCGCAGGATCGTCGGCGGCGTGAAGCGCTCACCGAAGCGCTCCTGGGCGGCCTCCATGCGCTCGAGGATCGTGTCGAGGCCTTCACTGTCAGCCTTCATGAACGGCGGCAGAAGGCCCCGGCGCGGGTCGAGGCCGGCGCCGGCCATCATTCCGAAGTCGATGTCGCGGTGGGTGGCCACGCCCTCCTCGAGCACAAGACAGGCCTCGAGGAAGGTCTTCAGCGTGAGCATCTCCACGAGCTCGGCGATGTCGGGCTCCTTATCGCCTGAGATGTTCGCCTCGCCATCGGGGCTGTAGAAGCCATCACCGCCGGTCTTGGCGCCGAGTTTGCCATCGGCAACTAGCTTCTGCATACCCTTGGGCACATAGAAGCGTTCCTCGCCGTAGGACTCCACCAGGTGCTCGGCGACGTGCAGCACGGTGTCCAGCCCGAGCAGGTTGATCAGCTGGTAGGGGCCGATCGGGATCACGCCAGCGCCGCCGAGGCCCTCATCGATCGCCTTGATCGAGAGGCCCTGGGTCTCCTGCTCACGCCAGATCTCAGAGGTACCCGAGTTGAGGATGCGGTTGACCACGAAGCCGGGAACCTCAGCGCAGGTGATCGGCTGCTTGCGGATCGCCTGCGCGAAGGTGACCGCAGCCGAGACGGTCTCCGCGGAGGTCTCCTCGCCCTCGACGATCTCGATCAGGGGCATGATCGAGGCGGGGTAGAAGTAGTGAAAGCCGATCACCTTCTCCGGACGCAGCGTCGCTTCGCCGATCTCGGTGATCGACAGCGAGGATGTGTTGGAGGCGAGGATCGCGTGGCCGGGAGTGGCCGCGTCGAGCTCGGCGAAGACGCTCTGCTTGATGTCCATCCGCTCCGGCACCGCCTCGACGACGAAGTCCACATCGCCAAAGGCCGCGTAAGAGGTCGTGCCCTCGATGCGACCGAGGATCTCCTCGATCTGCGCCGCGGCCTGCTCGGCTGTGATCTTGCCCTTCTCCGCGAGCTTTCCAACCTGCCCGGTCGTGACGTTACGGGCCTCATCGAGACCTGCCTGCACGAGCTTCTCGTCGATGTCCTTGAGCACCACGGGAATACCCGCGGCCGCGACCGTCTGGGCGATCTGGCCGCCCATCGTCCCTGCGCCGACTACCGCGGCCTTGAACACGAACATCAGGCAGGAACCGCCGTCGGCTCCTCGACACGCCGCGGCAAGAGCGTTTCGCGTGCGATCACGAGGCGCTGGATCTGTGAGGTGCCCTCGTACAGCTGCATGATCTTGGCGTCGCGGAAGAGCTTCTCGACGGGGTAGTCCTTGATGAAGCCGTAGCCGCCGTAGACCTGAACGGCGTCGGTGGCGACCTTCATCGCGGTGTCGGCCGCGAAGCGCTTGGCGTGCGAGGAGATCAGCGTGTTGCGTTCGCCGTTGTCGAGCATCACCGCCGACTTCCACGTCATCAGGCGCGCAGCCTCAATCTCGGTGGCCATGTCAGCGATCATGAACTGGATCGCCTGGTGCATCGCGATCGGCACGCCGAACTGCACTCGTTCACGCGAGTAGTCCGTGGCGAACTCGAAGGCCGCGCGCGCGATGCCCGTGGCCATCGCGGCCACGCCCGGGCGGGTGCGGTCGAGCGTCATCATCGCCAGCTTGAAGCCCGCGTTTTCCTCGCCGAGCAGGTTCTCGGCCGGGACCTCAACGTCGTTGAAGGAGATCGTCGCCGTGTTCGAGGCGCGCTGCCCGAGCTTGTCCTCCTTCTTGTCCACCACAACGCCCCAGTCGCGCTCAACCACGAAGGCCGAGATGCCGCGATGGCCGGCGTCTTTGTCGGTCTTGGCGTAGACCGTGTAGTAGTCGGCGTAGCCGCCGTTTGTGATGAAGCACTTGGAGCCGTTGATGACGTACTTGTCGCCCTTCTTGACGGCGGTCGTGCGCATACCCGACACGTCCGAGCCGGCGTCCGGCTCGGTCAGGCAGAAGGAGGCCAGCTTCGGCGCCTCGGTGAGCATGCCCAGGTACTTCTTCTTGACCTCCTCCGACCCGCCCAACATGATCGGCGCGGTCGCCAGCCCATTACAACCGAGCGAGGTCTGGATACCCGAACAGCCCCAGGAGAGCTCCTCCTCGATCAGGCAGCCGTCGAGGTAGCCCGCACCAGCGCCGCCGTACTCCTCGGGGATGTGGGAGTTCATCAAGCCGACCTCCCAGGCCTTCTCGATGATGTCCTGCGGCCACTGGCCGTCCTTGTCGTACTCCCAAGCGACGGGGCGAATCTCCTTGACGGCGAAGTCGTGCGCCATCTCGCGCAGGTTCTTCTGCTCGTCGGTGAGCGTGAAATCGACCATTCTCTGATCTCCTAACGGGCTGGCGCGTAGATGTAGATTGACTGGTCAGTCAACCTCGACGAGGGAGGGTAGCGGAGAGCGGCTCGATCAGCAACAATCGGGGAGTGCAAGCTGCGATCGCGACCGTTGCACTCGATACCGGCGGCACGCCTCTGACGTTTGTCGTCTTCGGCGCGGTGATCTTCTCGCTGATCATCTCGCTGCTGATGGTCGTCACGCGTGGCACGGACAACATGTACGACCACATCGGCGCGGGCGGTTTCTCGCGCGAAGGCGATGTGCCAAGCGGAACGCTCGTGGCCCCGACCGACTCGCCCGCAGCGCAAGCCGAGCGCGAGGAGGAGATCCGCCAAATGCTCCGCGCCCGCAGCGAGCGCCTCCTGCGCCGTGGCGAGGAGCCCTTGGACATCGAGGCTGAGCTCGCACGCCTGCTCGAGCCGACCGGAACCGCAGGCGAGCACGATCCCGGGCTCGTTGAGGAGGTTCGCCAGCTCGTCGTAGCCCGCAACGAACGCCGCGTGCGCCAGGGTCTTGAGCCACAGGACGTCGAGGAGCAGGTAGCCGCCACGCTCGCAGAGCTCGATCCGTGAACTTGCCAGCGTGCGCGTCGGGTATAAAAGGCGCGTGAGCAACGCGCGCCGTTTTGCCCTGGACGAGCTTACGCTGCGGCCCGGGACCTACTTCAATCCGCAGACGGAGATCATGATCGTCGTCGACGACTCGCCCGAGGTCGACCACGAGTCTGTTTGAGACCGACGATTTCGACAGCGACGACTGGGTCCTGATCTCCGACGAGGTCCCCGTCGACGAGCAGAAGCGTGACGACCTCGTTGAGCGCTTTCAGCAGACCTACACGGGCAGCAGCGGTCTCACCGCGGGCGATGACGTGGAGGACGAGCCGGACGAGCTCGATCCTGACGAGGATGACGAGCTCGCGGGCACCGAGCTCGACGTCGACTGAGCGCACCGCAGAGCGCCTGCGCAACTGCCGCGCCCCCGTAGGTGTTCGGGGTGCATGGGCCTTCCTGGCATGCGCACCCTTGCAACGACCGGTGCAGGAGCTCGGCCCACCCCGCCTAGCATCAGCGCGGTGCGCTTCACGCGACTCACGGCGCTTGCCCTCGGCCTGACCAGCCTGCTTGCCGCCACCACCGCCGCGCCGAGCGCGCTCGCCGCACCCTCCGCAAGTACGCTCTCGCCTGCACGGGGCGTGCGCGCACACGCCGCAAGCACCCACGGGCCGACCGTCTCGCGCGCGCTCTCCACGCTGCTGCACAGCGGCGCAATCGAAGCGAGCAGCTACCGCCAATACTTGGGCGCCTATGTAGCCGCCAAACACTCCGTGGCGCGGTTGAGCGGCACACGCCGTACAGAGCTTGGAGCGGTTCTCGCCAACGTCCAGGCAATCGCCGCCGCGGGCGGCTTCATCCCCTCGCGCCTGCCGGCCCTGTTCCTGACACTCGAACGCAATCGCAAGTGGTGGACCACCGAACCGCTGCTCTCGAGCGGCGAGCGCGTGAGCTTCCCGCCGAGCAAGCTGATCTGGGAGTACTACGCTGGACAGGGCATCGAGATCCAGTGGCTTGCGACCTTCGGCGAGGGCAACGGCTACTACCTCTCCGGCCACGAAAACGCCAACCTGCGCCAGCTCGCAGATGAAGTGATCCCGCTCGCCAGCGCGCGCGCCGGCGGGATCGCCTGGGAGTACCTCTTCCGCTTCGACGGCGGCCTACCGCCCTGGACGAGCGGCCTTTCGCAGGGCACGGGCCTTGAGGTCATGGCGCGCGCCTACCAGCGCTTCAAAGAACCTTCCTATCTGACCGCCGCCCAGCAGGCCCTGGGCATCTTCAAGACCACTCCGCCACAGGGCGTGCGCGTCAAGACCGCCGCCGGTGCCACCTATGCCGAGTACACCTACGCACCCAGCGACCGCATCCTCAACGGCTTCATCCAGTCGCTCGTCGGCCTCTACGAATACACCTCGATCACCAAGGACCCGCTCGGCCTGCAGCTCTTCGAAGCCGGCGACGCGGAGGCCCGCGCCGAGGTTCCCCATTACGACACGGGCGGCTGGTCGCTCTATGACCAGTTCGGCGAATCGAACCTCAACTACCACGAACTGCTCGCCGAATTCCTCCAGCACCTCTGCGAACGCACACGCAAAGGCCCGCCCTCTATCACCCCCACTCCGCCCCCACCGGCGCCCCCGACGACGAGCACCCCGACCACCCCCACAACGACCACACCCGCGCCGGGCACAGGCGGCACGACCGCCAGCGCCGCTGCGGCTACCTCCACGAGCACCGCGATCGCAGCCGATGAGGTCTACTGCACGACCGCACAGCGCTTCAGCGAAGACCTCAAGACGCCGCCCGCGATCACGCTGCTCTCACACAACCTGCGCGGCGGTACGCGCGCTGGCGTGCAGTTCTCGCTGTCGAAGATTTCAAGCGTCTCACTGATCGTGCGGCAAGGATCGCGCGTAGTTTGGAGCAACCGCGCGACAGTCGAACACGGCCGGCCGAAGCTGCTGTGGGTCACCCCACGCAAGGGCGGCACCTTTGCGGTCACGCTCACCGCCACTGATCTCGCGGGCAACTTTGCGACCGCAACCGGGACGATCGTGGTCGCCCGTCACTAGCCCGCCGCACCGCTCCTAGACTTAGGCGCGAGTGATCACAGTCAGCTCCCCCACCGCGCGCAGCGCCCCCAAGCCGTGAGCAGGCTCACACGCGCCTGGCGGGCGATGGAACCCGAGCAGCGGCTTGCGGCGCTGGCCTCGCTGTCGCTGCTCGTGACGATGTTCTTCCCCTGGTACGGCCTGCAGAGCCTCAACCGCAAGACGGGCGCAATCTACTCCCACAACATCAGCGCCTTCGGCGATGTCTCCTTCGTCGAGGCCGCGATCTTCCTGGTCGCCGCCGGCGTGACCGTGCTGCTGATCGCGCGCGCCGAGGGGCGTGAATTCCACATGCCTGGTGGCGACGGCACCGTGGTGGCGATCGCGGGCGCCTGGGCGGCGCTGCTGATCTTCTATCGCGTCTTCAGCCGTCCATCCGGGGACGGCTACCCGGTCGGCATCGAGTGGGGCTTCTTCCTCGCCTTTGTAGCCGCGGGCACACTCGCTTTCGTGGGTTGGCGGATGCGCGCGAGCGAGCGCCCCGCCCCACCGCTGAGCCGCCCCCGCACCCAGCGCCGCCGCACCGCGCCCGAGCCCGTCGCAGCACCCGTTCCGGCCGGCCCACCGCAGCACCACCGCTCCCCGCCGGTCCCAGCGCGCGCGGCGAAGCCCTTCCCGCCGGCACCCCCCGAGCAGCTCTCCTTCGAGGATCCGCCCACCAAGCCGGAATAGCTCGGCCAAGGCGCGGCGCCTATCATTGCGCTGAGCATGGTTCCTGCTCAAGCGTCCCCGGCCCCAGACTCTGTTGCAGATGTGACCGCGGGTCTACGCGCTGCGGGCTATCTGCCCGGCGAGTCCACCGCGCTGGTCTCCTTCCTGGCCACGAAGCTGGGTAAGCCCGTGCTCGTCGAGGGCCCGGCAGGAGTCGGCAAGACCGAGCTTGCCAAGGCACTCGCCAGCTATCTCGGCCGCGAGCTCGTACGCCTGCAGTGCTACGAGGGTCTCGACGAGGCCAAGGCGCTCTATGAGTGGAACTACCGCAAGCAGCTACTGCGCATCCAGGCAGAGGCCACCGGTACAGGCTGGGAGGCTGTACAGGAGGACATCTTCGGCGAGGAGTTCCTGCTCGCACGACCGTTGATGACCGCGATCTCCTCGGAGCAGCCGGTGGTGCTGCTGATCGATGAGATCGACAAGACCGACCAGGAGTTCGAGGCGATGCTGCTCGAGGTCCTCTCGGACTTCCAGATCTCGATCCCAGAGCTCGGCCGCGTCGAGTCGCGCACGCACCCGATCGTGCTGCTGACCTCGAACAACTCGCGCGAGCTGACCGAGGCGCTCAAGCGCCGTTGCCTCTACCTCTGGCTCGACTATCCCGCGCTCGAGCACGAGCTTGAAATCGTCCGCCTGCATGCACCGGAGCTCGACGCGACCGTCGCCCGGCGACTCGTCGAGGTGATCGGCATGGTGCGCGAGCTCGACCTCAAGAAGCCGCCCTCGATCGCCGAGTCGATCGACTGGGCCCGCGCTTTGATGCTGCTCGGCGCAAAGGACATCGACTCAGACACCTTCATGGAGACAATGTCGGTGATCGTCAAGCACCGCACCGACATGGATGTGGTCGCCGACCGGGTAGGGCTGAAGCTCTCCACGCCGGCCGATGTCCTCTGAGCCGCGCCTACCCGCGCAGCGCGACCACCTAGAAGGGCTGCCCGCGCGCATCCTCGAGCTGGGCGAGGAGCTGCGTCGCGAAGGTGTAGCGGTCGGCACCTCGGAGCTGCTCGACGCCTTCGAGGTATTGCGCGAGATCAGCTGGAGATCCCAAGAGGACTTCCGCGAGGCGCTCGCCGCGACGCTCGCCAAGAGCCAGGAGGACCGGCGCATCTTCGAGCTGGTCTTCGATCGTTTCTTCTTCCGCTCGGTCGAGATCGCCGCGGCGCGCGAGGGCATCCAGGAGGGCGAGCTGGCCTCGCTCGAGGAGCTCTCAGATCAGGAGCTCGACGCGTTGCGCGCGCAGATTGCAGCGGCGCTGCGCGACGGCTCTGAGGGCGCGATGCGCGACCTCGCGCGCATGGCGATCGCGGCCTTTGCGCGCCGCCAGGAGGGCTCTGGCGTGATCGGCGTGGATGTACAGCGCATCCGCCGCGCGCTCGGCCTGCGCGCCGAGCCACAGCCGGAGCTACCCGAGGAGGACCCGCGCCGTGAGGGCCTGCCCCGCGACGCGCTGCGCCGCTTCGAGGCGCTGCTGCGGCGCGAGCTCGAGCGCTCCCAGATCGAGCGCACCGGCAGCCTGCCCCCCTCGCGCCCGCTTGGCGAGCTCGACCGCGCCCTGCCCTCCGGCCCGCTGGCCGACCTCGCGGCCGTGCACCGCGTGGTCGCGCAGCTGCGTCGGCGCCTGGCCACGCAGGGCATGCAGAACCGCGGCCACCGCCGCCACGCCCACGTCGATGTGCGCCGCACGATGCGTGCCTCCTTGCAAACCGGTGGCGTGCCCGTCGTGCTGAAGTTCCGCCCGCGCCGACCCAAACGCCCCGAGATCTATGTGCTCTGCGACGTCTCCACGAGCGTCACCTCGGCCTCGGTCTTCTTCCTCTCGGTGCTGCACGCGCTGCACGACACCTTCCGCAAGATGCGCTCCTTCGTGTTCATCGAGCGCATCTCGGAGGTGACCGATGTCTTCGAACACGAGCGTAACTTCAAAACCGTCAGCGAACGGATCTCAAGCGATGCGGGCGTCGCCGACATCTCCGGCTACACCGATTACGGGCGCGTCTGGTCGGAGTTCCTGGTCCAGGTCGAGGACGACCTGCACCCGCGCGCGACCGTGATCGTGCTGGGGGACGCGCGCACGAACGGGCGCGATCCGCGCGCCGACATCTTCGCCCAAATCGCCGCCCGCGCCGGGCGGACCTTCTGGCTCAATCCCGAGCCACGCCTGTACTGGAACTACGGCGACTCGGTGATCGCCGCCTATGAGGAGTACTGCACCGCGTTTGAGTGCTGGACGACCGCCCAGCTCGAGGACTTCGTGCGTGCGCTGACCCGTCCCGTGATCGGCGCCGCGCGCTAGCATCACCCGCAGAGCACAAGACACCAGGGGGGCTGGCGGGAAGGCCGGCTGAGATGGCGTCCGGGAAGCGATTCCCCCGGCGCCGACCCTTCGAACCTGTGGGGTAATGCCCGCGGAGGGAGTGAAGTGCCAACTGAGATGCAATCACGCGCACCCTCGTCGGCCATCTCGGGGACGACCGCGGAGCTACTCAACCTGCGAGGCGTGAGCTTCGCCTATCCGGCACGGCGCGGCGCTCCCGTGCAGGCGCTCGCCGATCTCTCCTTGCAGGCTCGCGGGGGCGAGCTGCTCGCGCTCGTCGGTCCCAGCGGCTGCGGCAAGAGCACGCTGCTCGAGCTGATCTGCAGCCTACGCCGCCCCGACCGCGGCACGATCACCACCCCCGCCGCGGTGCTGATGCCCCAGCGCGACCTGCTGCTGCCATGGCTGAGCGCCCTCGACAACGTAGCGCTACCCCTACGTATCGGCGGGCTCGCCCGCACGCAGGCGCGCGCGCGTGCGCGAGCGCTGTTTAGCGAGGTCGGTCTCGAGGGCTTTCAGCAGGCACGCCCGAGCGAGCTCTCAGGTGGGATGCGCCAGCGAGTCGCCTTCCTGCGCACGCTGCTCTGCGGGAAGCCGTTGCTCTGCCTAGATGAGCCCTTCGGCGCGCTCGACGCGATCACCCGCGCAGAGATGCAGGAATGGCTTGCGGGCACGCTCGCACGCGAGCCCCGCACGGTCGTGCTCGTGACCCACGACGTCGAGGAGGCGGTCCTGCTCGCCGACCGCGTGCTCGTGCTCTCGCGGAGGCCAGGATCTGTGACCGCGAGCCTCGAGGTCGAGATCGCGCGACCACGGATACGTACCGATGAGGCCGTAACCGCGCTACGCGAGCGAGCGCTGCAGCTGCTCGCGCAGGGAAGAACACGTGAGCGCTAGGTTGCGAGCCGCGCTGCCGGCGCTCCTACTCGCGCTGCTTGCGCTCGCGGCCTGGGAGCTCTACGTCGACGTCGCCGGCGTGCAGGAGCAGTTGCTGCCCGCACCGCACGCCGTCGCTGAAGCGCTCTGGAACAGCGATGGTCTTTTGTGGCACAACTTCGCGATCACCGCCGAGGAGGTGCTGCTCGGGCTGGCCCTGGCGCTGAGCGCAGGGCTCGCGCTGGCCATCGCGATCCACCTCTCGCCGCTCTTGCGCCGCGTGCTCTACCCGCTCGCGGTGGGATCGCAGGCCGTTCCGATCCCCGTGATCGGTGTGCTGCTCGTGTTCTGGTGGGGCTTTGGCATCGTCCCGAAGCTCGTCGTGATCGCCTTGATCTGCTTCTTCCCGGTCGTGGTCAGCACCGTCGATGGTCTCGCCGCAATCGACCCCGAGCAGCCGAAGCTGCTGCGCACGCTTGATGCCTCGCGCTGGCAGGCCTTGCGCTTCGCCGAACTGCCGGCCGCACTGCCCGCCGCGATCAGCGGCGCACGGATCGCGATCACGGTCGGCGTGATCGGCGCCTTCATCGCCGAGACCACGACCCCGACCTCGGGGACCTATCCAGGCCTCGGCCGCGAGATCCTCGCCGACATCAACTTTCAGACGGCGCGCGCCTACGCCGGTAGCGCGATCCTGATCGCCTTTGCAATTGCCTGCTTCTACGCGCTGTCCGGCGCGGAGCGCAAGCTGGCGCCCTGGCATATCCAAGCACGAGGAGAGAACCCTTGACCAACCTGCCGCGGCCGCGCATCTCCCTGACGGTGCTCATGAGCGCCTGCCTGCTCGGCCTGCTCGCGCTCGCCGGCTGTGGCTCCAAGCAGGACGCACTCTCTGCGCCGAGCGCCAAGCGCTTTGCGGTGATGCTCGACTTCTTCCCCAACGCCGATCACGCCGCCCTCTACGCGGCAATCTCGCATGGGAACTTCCGCGCGGTCGGGCTCGATGTGCAACCGACGGCGCCCGCCGATCCGGCCGAACCGTTGAAGCTGCTGGCCGCTGGCAGAGTCGATATGGCGATCTCATACGAGCCCGAGCTCCTGCTCGCGCGCGATCAGGGCCTGAAGCTGGTCTCGGTCGGAGGGCTCGTGCAACGGCCGCTGACCTCGATCATCGCACTGCCCGGACACCACGTCGCGAAGGTCGCTGACCTCGCCGGCAAGCGCGTTGGGACCGCTGGCATCGCCTACCAGACCGCCGAGCTGCACACAGCGCTAGCCCACGCCGGCGTCAAGGTCGAGCTCCGTGCGCGAAGCTAACGTCGGCTTCAACCTGATCCCGGCGATGCTCTCCGGCCAGGTTGACGCCACGCTCGGTGGCTTCTGGAACTACGAGGCGATCCAGCTGCGCCTCGTCCATAAGCATCCGATCGTGATCCCAGTCGATCAGGCGGGCGTCCCGACCTACAACGAGCTCGTGCTCGTCGTGCGCGAGGACGAGGCGCGGCGGCGCGGACAGGACCTGCGCGCCTTTCTGCAAGCACTCACACAGGGCGAGCGCGAGGTCCGTGCCGACCCCGCCGCGGCCTCGGGCGTACTCGTCAAGGCCAACCCCTCGCTGGAACCCAAACTGCAGCTCGAATCGATCACGCAGACGCTCTCCGTGGCCCAGCCCGCAGGCGATAAGCCCTTTGGCTGGCAGCAGCCGGCCGCATGGGCGGCCTTCGGCAGTTGGATGTACTCACACGGGCTGCTGAAGCACGATCCGAACGCTGCTCTACCGCCATTTACGAACGAGTTCCTTTCCGGACAGGGCATCTAGTTTCAATTCTCTGAACTTCGTAGTAGTGTGTCTGACTAGCCGCGGGGGCCGACCGTCGGCGTTGGGTCGACGAGACGCGATCGCGGACTCGGGAAGGTGCGATGACACAACGCCTGCAGGAACTGATCGCCCAGACGGCCCTACTCGAGCTAGTACCCGACGCGTTTGTGGGCGTCGTCGGCAACGGCGAGATCGTGCTCGCCAACGGCCAGACCGAAGCGCTCTTCGGCTACACACGCGAGGAGCTGATCGGCCAGCAGCTGGATCTGCTGATGCCAGTGCGTTTCGCCAAGACCCACGACGCGCACCTCGCCGACTACTTCGTTGACCCGCGCACACGTCCCATGGGGGCCGGCTTGGAGCTTGCCGGCCAACGTAAAGATGGCAGCGAATTTCCGGCCGAGATCAGCCTCTCGAGCATCATCCTCGACAACGGACAGGTGCTCGCCACTGCAGCGATTCGCGACATCAGCGACCGCGTGGCGATCGTCCAGGAGAAGGAGCGCCTGGAGGCCGAGGCCGAGAAGGAGCGCCTGCTCAACCAACTCCACCACGCGCGACGCCTAGAGAGCCTCGGCGAACTGGCTGGCGGGATCGCCCACGACTTCAACAACCTGCTCGCGGTGATCATCAACTACGCAGGCTTTGTGGGCGAGGATTTGGACGCAGGCGAGCCTGGCGCCAGCGCGGAGAAGCGCATCGTGATGCGCGCCGACGTCGAGCAGATCAGCGTCGCCGCCGAGCGCGCGGCCCACCTCACGCGCCAGTTGCTCGCGTTCGCCCGGCGCGAGGTCGTCCAGCCCGATGTGGTCGATGTCAACGCGGTCGTGACCGCAGTCGAGCAACTGCTGAGGCGCACACTCGGAGAGCACATCGAGCTGCGCAGCGAGCTCGCGCCGGAGCTACGCTCGGTCCTGATCGACCCCGGCCAGCTCGAGCAGATCCTCGTCAACCTCGCCGTCAACGCCCGCGATGCGATGCCCGAAGGCGGTGTCCTGAAGATCGACACGGCCAACATCGAAATCGACGACACCTACGCGCACGGGCGCCCGGAGCTCAGGCCCGGTCCGCATGTGCGCCTGCGCGTGAGCGACAGCGGCACCGGCATGCCACGGGAGGTGGTCGAACGGGCCTTCGATCCTTTCTTCACCACGAAGGCTCCTGGACAGGGCACGGGTCTCGGCCTCGCCACCGTCTACGGCATCGTGCAGCAGGCCGGCGGACGTGCGCGTATCTATTCCGAGGCCGGCGTCGGCACCACGTTCACGGCATTGCTGCCGACGACCGACCGCACCCCGATCCGCGAGGCGCCCGCGATCGACCCAACCGAGCTGCGCGGCGAGGAGACGGTCCTGCTGGTCGAGGATGAGGACGCGCTGCGCGAGGTCACCCGCCGCATCTTGATCTCGGCCGGCTATCGCGTGCTGAGCGCCGCGAGCGGCGACGAGGCGCTCGCGGTAGCCACCGAGCAACGCGGGCGCATCGATCTGCTGTTGACCGACGTGATCATGCCGCGCATGCACGGACCCCAGCTGGCTGAGCAAATCGCCATCAACTGGCCTTCAATCCAGACGATGTTCATGTCCGGATTCGCCCACCCGATCCTTGACTCCGGCGGTCACCTGGAGCCGGGGGTGATGCTGATCGAGAAGCCCTTCTCGGCACCTATCCTGCTCGCCAAGGTCCGCCAGGTACTTTCAGACCGGGGGTCGGCCTCATGAAGACAGACGTGCTGCTCGTGGATGACGACGAGGCACTGCGCAGCTGGGGCGAGCGCCTTCTGGCCCAGCACGGCTACTCCTGCGCAGGCGCCGGCGACGCGACGATCGCACGCAGTCTGCTCGCCGAGGAGACCTACGAGCTCGCGTTGCTCGACGTGAACATGCCCGGAGAGTCAGGGCTGGATCTGCTCGTGAGCATCCGCACCGCACATCCGCAGACCGCTGTAGTGATGGTCACCGGCGAGGACGATCTGAAGCTGGCGATGACCGCGATCGAACACGGCGCCTATGGCTACCTGGTGAAGCCGGTGGGGGCCGGCGAGATACTAATCAACGTCGCCAATGCCCTTCACCGCCGCGCGCGTGAGCACCAGAGCGAGCGCCTGTTGAACAGCCTGCAAGAGACTGTCGAGACCCGCAGCAGCGAGCTCGAGAGCGCACTCCAAGACCTGCGGCTCTCGCATACCCAGGTGTGGATCTCACAGGCCGAGACGGTCTTTCGCCTCGCACGCCTGGTCGAGTTGCGCGATGAGGAGACCGGCCATCACCTACAGCGCATGAGCAGCTACTGCGAGATCCTCGCGCGCAAGCTCAACCTTCCCGCAGCACGCTGCGAGCAGGTGCGTCTCGCGAGCCAACTGCACGACACTGGCAAGGTCGCGATCCCTGACGCGATCCTGCGCAAGCCGGGCAAGCTGACCGCGGAGGAGCGGGCCACGATCGAGACCCATGCCCAGATCGGCTACGAGATGCTCGCCGGCTCGAGCTCGGAGGTCGTACAGCTCGGAGCACAGATAGCGCGCACCCATCACGAGCAGTGGGACGGGCACGGCTATCCGCTCGGGCTCACCGGCGAGGCGATACCGCTCGAGGGACGAATCGCAGCTGTCGCCGACGTCTTCGACGCGCTTACGAGCACGCGCGTCTACCGCCCGGCCTTCCCCGTGAGCAAGGCGCTCGAGACGATGGAGGAAGAACGCGGCACGCACTTCGATCCCGCCGTGCTCGATGCCTTCATGGAGGTGCTACCTGAGCTCGAGCCTGTACGCCGAGTCTACGGGGGATGATCGCCGGTGGCGTGAGGCGCTACCGTTGGGTCGATGGCGAGGATCGGACTGCTCACCGGCGGAGGCGACTGCCCGGGCCTGAACGCCGTGATCCGCGCCGTTGTGCGCAGCGGCCTGGCTGCGGGCGAGCACAGCTTCCTTGGCTTTCGCTACGGCTGGGCGGGCGTCGAGAAGAACGAGGGCGACGAGCTCGACGCTGCTGAGTACCGCCGGCATCCTCCCGCGCGGTGGCACGATCCTCGGAACGTCGCGCACCAACCCCTACGCCGACGGCGCCGACGGGACGGCCGCGGTACGCGCCACGCTCGAGGCTCGCGGCGTCGATGTGCTGATCCCGATCGGCGGAGAGGACACGCTCGGTGTGGCGCTGCGCCTGCACCGCGACGGGGTGCCCGTCGTCGGGGTCCCCAAGACGATCGACAACGATCTCGGCGGCACCGACGTGACCTTTGGTTTCCAGACCGCTGTGCAGATCGTCACGGACGCAATCGACCGCCTGCACACGACCGCCGAGTCCCACAACCGCGTGATGGTGCTCGAGGTGATGGGCCGTCACGCCGGCTGGATCGCGACGCATGCGGGCATCGCGGGTGGCGCCGACGCGATCCTGGTGCCCGAGCGCCCCTTCGACATTGAGGAGGTCGTCGCACACCTGCGTCGCCGCCACGAGCGTGGGCGCAGCTTCTCGATCGTCGTCGTCGCAGAGGGCGCGACGCCGCGCGAGGGCACCCTGCAGATACGCCCCGGCACCGCGACCGACGCCTTCGGCCACGCTCGACTTGGGGGCATCGGCGTCACGCTCGAGGGCGAGATCGAGCGACGGACAGGCTTTGAGACGCGCGTGACGATCCTCGGCCACGTACAGCGCGGCGGCACGCCCGTGGCCTTTGATCGCGTGCTGGCAACCCGCTTCGGGGTCGCCGCGATGAGCGCAGCCGCCGCAGGACGCTTCGGGACGATGGTCGGGCTGCACGGGACCGACATCGTCGAGGTCCCGCTCGAGGAGGCCCTGCGCGAGCCCAAGCTGCTCGATCCGAGCCTCTACGCAACCGCAGAGCTGTTCTTCGGCTGAGCTCGATCAGAGCGGCCAGTAGCGCGAGAGCAGCGCGACGGCCCGATCGGTTATCGGATCCTCCGCCGGCAGGCTCGGCGAGGGCGGCACGGGGGTGCGCTCGCCGGCGAGCACCGGCAGCACAGCACACACACACTCGGCCAACACGCGACGGTTATAGCCGCCCTCGAGCACAATGCCGAGCGGGACCTGAAATCCGCGTGCCAGCTCGAGCACGCGCTGCGCCATCGCGACAAATGAACCCGTCTGCAGTCGGCAGTCAGCGAGCGGGTCCTCGGCATGGGCATCGAAGCCTGCGGAGATCAGCACCAGCTCGGGCTTGAAGGACCTAGCCGCGGGGAGCACGACCCGGTCCATCAGCGCCAGCCACAGCGGCTCCTCAGAGCCCGGCGGGACCGGCAGGTTGAGCGTGTAGCCCTCCCCCACTCCTGAGCCACAGTCCTGTAGCGGACCGGTGCCCGGGAACAGCTGCGTCTGATGGATGCTCGCGAACAGCACATCGGAGCGCCCATGAAAGATCTCCGCAGTGCCGTTGCCGTGGTGGACATCCCAATCGAGCACGAACACACGCTCGAGCCCGCGCTCGGCGATCGCCGAGGCGGCAGCTACGGCGACGTTGTTGAACAGACAGAAGCCCATCGCGCGCGCAGTCTCCGCGTGGTGCCCCGAGGGGCGCACCCCACAGAATCCGACATCCCCCTCACCTGCGAGCAGAACGCGTGTCATCTCGCAAGCACCTCCAGCAGCGTGCAGGGCGGCGCGGTAGGAGGACTCGCCGACGAACGTGTCGGGGTCGATCGCACCGCCACCCGCGGCACAGAGTTCCCTAATCGAGCGCACGTGCGCGGCGGCATGCACGAGCTCGAGTTGCTCCTCGCTGGCGCTCGGCGCCATCCGCACCTCCCAACCCAGCCACTCACGCTCAGCTAGTGCACGCTCGAGCGTGATCAGCCGCTCGGGGGTATCTGGATGCGCAGGCGAGTGCACGCTCGGGTCGTGCTCCAGGCAGGCCGGATGGTTGAAGTACAGCCCGCCCTTCATCGCAACGCCCCCCAGGTCGTGGTTCACTGCCTAAATATGGCGCAATCGCCGGGTGAGGACACGATGCGAGCGATGATCTTCGAGGGCCTCGGTCAGCAACTGCGCGCGGTGCGGATGCGAATCCCTGAGCCCGGGCCCGGCCAGCTGCTGCTTCGCGTCGAGGCCTGCGGGATCTGCCGCACCGATCTGCACCTACTCGACGGCGAGGTCAAGATCGCCGCACCCCCCACGTGTGCTCGGACACCAGATCGTGGGAAGCGTGATCGCCGGCGATGAGGAGGGCGAGCGCCGGGTCGGCGTGCCCTGGCTGGGCTGGACATGTGGCGAATGCGCCTACTGCCTCAGCGAACGCGAGAACCTCTGCCCACGGGCACGTTTCACCGGCTGCGACATCGACGGTGGCATGGCCGAGTATGCGCTGGCCGACGCCCGCTATTGCTTTGCACTCCCGGAGCGCTATCCGAGCGAGCAGGCCGCACCGCTGCTGTGCGCAGGACTAATTGGCTACCGCGCACTACGCATGTGCGGAGACGCGCAGCGACTCGGTCTATATGGCTTCGGCGCCGCTGGTCACATCCTCGCCCAGGTCGCACGCAGCGAAGGGCGAGAAGTCTTCGCCTTCACGCGCAGCGGAGATGAGCCCGCGCAGGCATTTGCGCGCGAGCTCGGCGCTGTTTGGGCCGGCTCCTCGGAGGACGCGCCGCCCGAGCAGCTGGACGCCGCAATCGTCTTCGCCCCGGACGGCGCGCTCGTGCCCGCTTGCTCTGCGCGCGCTGGTACCCGGCGGAACCGTAGTTTGCGGGGGCATATACATGAGCGACATCCCCGCCTTTCCCTACAGCCTCCTGTGGCAAGAGCGGACCGTTCGCTCGGTCGCCAACCTCACCCGCCGCGACGGCATCGAGATGCTGGCGCTTGCACCGCGCGTACCCGTCGTCACGAAGGTCAGCACCTACCCACTCGAGCAGGCTGGCAGCGCCCTCGATGACCTGCGCGCTGGGCGCTTTACCGGTGCGGGGGTAATTGTTCCGTAATTACAGGCCTCAATCGGCCACGCGCCGCCGGGCTATCGCTCCTCCGCACAACAGGATGTCGGAATCGTTCGTCAAGCAGCGTGTTGGTGATGTATCGTCCATCGCGCCAACTCGGTGAGACGGGGAATGATGGCAAGCGTCAGTCCAGAGAAGACAAGGTGGATGCGTGGCCCCTCCACGCCGCTGCGAGGGGCGCTGCTCGGCCTGCTGCTTGAGCGCCCTGGCCACGGCGGCGATCTCGCCAACCGCCTCGCAGCGCGCCTCGGCGAGACCTGGCGCGTGGACACCAACGACGTCTACCGGCTGCTCGAGCAGCTCGAGAAAACGGGGCTGGTGGTCTCACGCGATGAGCCCAAGCGCAGCAACCACCGTCGCACGCACCTCGTCTACTACCCGACCGAAGAGACGCTCTGAGGCGCTGACCTTGTGGATGGAGACACTTCTTCCTCGCGAGCCGGTACGCCTCGGACTCCAAGCGAAGCTGTCGGTCGCACGCCAGCAGGACGCACCGCGGCTGCTGATCGCTCTGCGCGCCTACGAGCGTGAGTGCCTCGTGCTCGCACACCTGGTCTCTCCCAGCGAGGGTGAAGCTCGCTCGTGGGCGGCTCTATGCATGGAGTGCACGCGCGAAGCTGTCTACGCCCAGCTGCAGACCGAGGTCGACTGGGCGGCGCGCACCCGCCGGCGAATCAACGAGTTTCTGGAACGCAGCGACTAGCCTCGCCGCTAGTGATGACGCCGCTGCTGTCATTTCTAAACGTGAGCAAGCGCTGCCTCGACGGCGGCCGCGAGGTGCTCGTCCTGAATCGGGTCTCGCTGAATATCGATGCCGGTAGCACGGTCGGCGTCTACGGGGCGCGGCGCTCGGGCAAGTCGACGCTGCTGCGGATGGCCGCCGGCATCGCGCTGGCTGATTCAGGCACGGTCCGCTTCGAAGGCAGGGACATGGCGCAGATGACAGCCGGCGAGCGCGGGCGTCTGCTCCGCGAGGCAATCGCCTTCATGTCCGTCAACGACTGGCGCGCGAACCCGGGCGAGAGCGTCGTCGACCACGTCGCCACAGCGCTCGGCAGCGAGGGGCTGACGATGCGCGAGGCGCGGCGCCGCGCGCTCAGCATCCTCGAGCAGGTCGGCGTCGGCGCAGCCGACGCACAGGAGCACACAACGTCGCTCTCGCTGACCGAGCGCACGCGCGTGATGCTCGCGCGTGCGCTGGCCCGCGAGCCACGGCTGCTCGTGCTCGACGAACCGGCCCAGATGCCGAACCTCGGCGACCGCGACAGGTTCTACAAGCTCTTGCGCTCGGCCACCGAGGACCGCGGGATGGCGTTGCTCGTCGCCTCCGAGGAGATGTCTGCACTGCAAGGCGTCTCGGTGCTGATGTCGATCGCCGACGGCGAGCTGTGCTCGACGACGGAGCAAGGCTCGGTAGTCTCGCTCCCGGGTCTGCGCCTGGCACGGGCGGAGCGCTCGGGATAGTGGGCAAGCTCGAGCTGCGCGAGGTAAGCAAGCACTACGCGAGCGCGAGCGAGACGGTGCGCGCAGTCGACGGCGTCTCGCTAACGGTCTCTGCAGGGGAGTTCGTGGCGCTCTACGGCCCGAGCGGCTCAGGCAAGACGACGCTGCTGATGCTTGCCGCGGGACTGACCGCGCCCGACAGCGGCAAGGTGCTGTTCGATGAGCGTGACATCAGCGGATTCTCTGAGCGCGAGAGCTCGCTCTACCGCAGACGCGACGTCGGCTTCGTCTTTCAATCCTTCCACCTGATGCCCCACACCTCGGCGCTCGACAACGCCACGATCAAGCTGACCGGCGCCGGCCACACGTTGCGCGAGGCCCGGCGTCTGGCACAGCCCTGGCTTGAACGTGTCGGCCTGGGCGAGCGCTTGGAGCAGTCACCCGAGCAGCTCTCGATGGGCGAGCGCCAACGCGTCGCGATCGCGCGCGCACTCGCCAACGAGCCACGCCTGCTGCTCGCCGATGAGCCCACCGGCAACCTCGATTCCAAGCGCAGCCGCGAGATTCTTCTGCTGATGCGCGATATCTGCCACGAACGCGTCATCCCAGGCGTGCTCGTCACGCACGATCCCGACGCCATCCGACTCGTCGATCGTGTGCACACGCTGCGCGACGGACATCTCGTCGACGGGCTGGATCCAGAGCTCGCCTCGACCGTGCCGTGAGGCGCATTACCAACCCCCGCATCGCGGGGGTGCGGTTGAGCATGCTGCTGCACCTTTACCGCCTGCGGCTGCGTGCCCATGCGATCCAGGAACTGTTGGCGGGGAGCGGGATCGCGGTCGGTGTCGCGCTCGTGCTCGGTGTGCTCGTCGCCAACACGAGCCTGACCAGCTCGGCCGGGGAACTGATTCATCAGGTGGTTGGCTCGGCGCGGCTGCAGCTGAGCGCGCGCTCAGCCGACGGCTTCGATCAGGCACTCGTAACGCGCGGCACACAGCTGCCCGGTGTCACGGCCGCGGCAATCGTCCTGCGGCAGAACGTGACGGTCGTCGGCCCACGCGGTCGCGCGGCGATCCAGCTGCTGGGCGTGAGCCCCTCGGTAACGATGCTCGGCGGGATCGGCACACGCGATTTCGGCCCGAGCGGCTTCCGCTTCGCGGGTGGGCTGATCCTGCCGGAGGCGGTCGCGAAGAGCACGGGGGTCGTGCAGGGGCAGCGCGTCAGGATCCTCGCACGCGGCCAGGCGCAGACGATCCAGGTGGGCGCGATCCTCGGAAGCGCCACCTTTGGCGCGCTTGCCTCGAGTCCCGTGGCGGTAACCCTGCTCGCGCCCGCCCAGCGACTGACGGCGATGCCCGGACGCGTGAGCCAATTGCTCGTCCATCCGCGACCCGGCTCCGAACAGGAGGTCAAACGGGGACTGGAACGGATCGCAGCCGGCCGACTCAACGTCAGCGCAGCCGACCAGGAGGTGGCGCTGCTCGAACAGGCAGCCAGGCCCAACGACCAATCGACCTCGCTGTTCGCGGCGATCAGCGTGATGGTCGGGTTCTTGCTCGCCCTCAACGCGATGCTGCTGACCGTCCCCGAGCGGCGGCGTTTTGTGGCCGACCTCCGCATGCAGGGATATGACTGGCGCCAGATTCTCGTGCTGCTTGGTTTTCAAGCGCTCGTCCTGGGATTGCTTGCCTCAGGCGCAGGCGTGCTCCTGGGAGCCCTGATCTCGAGCGCATTCCTGCATCGCGTCCCGGCCTATCTGGTCACCGCTTTCCCGGTCGGCACACAGGAGATCCTGCACCTCGGCACGATCCTGATCGCGCTCGGCTGTGGCGTGCTCGCCACGATGCTCGCCTCGCTCTCGCCGATTCTCGACCTGCGCCCAAACCGCCCAACGGATGCCGTGCTGCGTGACCGTTCCGGCGGCGCCAGCGAGGTGCTCGCGCGGGCGACCGTGCTGCGCCTGGCGCTCGCGAGCGTGCTCGCGACCGTCTTGCTGAGCGTGATCGTGCTACTCGAACCGGGCCTTACGATTCTCGGCGGTGTCGCACTGGCACTCACCACGCTGTGCGCGATCCCAGCCCTTTTCGCGGGCGTTGCCCGAGTCTTGCGTTGGGTCGGCGAACGCGTCCGCAGCAGCGCGCTGATCGTGGTCGTCTCCGAGTTGCGCGCGGTCACGACCCGTTCGGTGGCTCTCGCTGGTGTCGCCGGCCTCGCGGTCTACGGCAGCGTGGCGATCGGCGGTGCGCGACTCGATCTGCTGCACGGCCTCGACGCCAACTTCAGCGAATACCTCAGCACCGCGGATGTGTGGGTGACGACCGGCGGCAACGATCTCACGACCAACGCTTTCCTTGCCGGCACAGCTCCGGCGCAGATCGCGCGCGCCAGCGGCGTGCGATCGGTGCGCCTCTATCAAGGAGGCTTCCTCGACGTTGGCCCGCGCAGGCTCTGGATCATCGCCCGGCCGCCGGGCGATGCGCGTCTGATCCCCGCCAGCCAGCTGCTGCACGGTTCCCTTGCCCGCGCGAGCGAACTTGTGCGTAGCGGTGGCTGGGCGGCGATCTCCGAGAGCTTCGCCGATGAACATCACCTGCATGTCGGTGCGCATTTCACGCTGCCAGCCCCGAGCGGCCAGGCCCGCTTTGGCGTCGCGGCGATTACCACCAATCTCGGCTGGGCACCCGGTGCGGTGATCATGAGCACGGGCGACTATCAAACCGCTTGGGGAAGCACCGAGCCGACGGCGCTCGAGGTGAACTTCAAGCCCGGGGTTTCCGAGCAAGCTGGGCGGCACGCCGTCCTGCGGGCGATCGGCTCACGGCCTGGGCTCGGGGTACAGAGCCTGCACGAACGGCGGGCGCAATATCGCGGCCGATTCGCGTCAGGGTTTGCGGGCGCTCAGCGAGATCGCAACGCTGATCCTGATCGCCGCGGCGCTAGCAGTGGCCTCGGCGCTGAGCGCGGCAGATATGGCAGCGGCGTGCCCGCCTCGCGTCACTGAAGATCCAGGGGTACAGCACGGGTCAGCTGTGGCGAGCCTTGCTGCTCGAGAGCACGATCGTGTTGAGCGTCGGTTGTGCGATCGGAGCACTCGCCGGCGTCTACGGGCACGCGCTCGCCAGCCGCTGGCTGCGGCTGAGCACCGGTTTCCCAGCCCCCTTTTCCGTAGATCTCGGTCGGGTGCTGCTGACGCTGGCGCTGCTGGCGGTCATCTCGACTCGCCGTGATCGCCATCCCGGGCCTGGTCGCAGCGCGCGCTCCAGCGCGCGCCAGCCTTCAGGAATGACTATGAGTCAATTGTTTACTGGGCGAAACTGTTCGAGTGGTTGCGCCCGGCCGAGCCGACTAGAGCTCGCGCAGGCGTTCACAGGAGCGGCCGGCCGATACTGGTTCGGCGTCTTCCCGCAGATCGCGCGCGAGCTGCATCATTGGCAGCGCGCGCGCCCAGCAGATCCCCGATCCCGTCATCTGCGTCGACTGGCGCTGCTGACCCAGCGATCCGAGCGCGGCAACCTCGAAGGGGCGGCTGCCTTCGCCGTGCTCGCACCCCGCTCGGTGCGCGCCACGGTCGTGCGCGCCGCCGTGGCCTTCCAGGCGACTTATGACTATGTCGACACGCTCGCCGAGCAGCCATGCGATGACCCCGCCGCCAACGGCGCACAGCTGCATCTCGCGCTGCTAACAGCACTCCAACCCCAAGCCGCGCATCCCGATTACTACAGACACCATCCCGAGCGCCGGGACGACGGCTATATCAGGAACCTGATCGATACCTGCCGCGGGGCGCTCGTGCGCGCTGCCCTCCTACGCAGTAGTTGCCGAGAGCGTCCTGCGCGCAGCGCGAAGAATGGTCGCCTACCAAGCCTCAACCACGACCCCGGGCATAGCGGGCTCGCCCTGTGGGCCTGCGGCGTGACACCGCTCGGCAGCGGCTTGCGCTGGTGGGAGACCGCGGCAGGCGCGGCCTCATCGCTGGGCGTCTTTGCGCTGTTCGCCGCTGCAGGCCAGCCGTTGCTCGACAGCAGCCGAAATGCTCGCGCTCGAAGGCGCCTACTTCCCCTGGATCGGAGCCCTGCACGTACTGCTCGACAGCCTGATCGACCGTGCCGGGGACCTCGAGTCAGGACAACACAGCCTCGTCGGCCACTACGCATCGACAGAGGAAGCAGCCACTCGCTTGAGCGCGATCGCCCGGCAAGCCGTGCACACAACCGAACAACTCTCGCAGAGCGTTCAGCACGCGATGATCCTCGCTGCGATGACCAGCTTCTATCTGTCTGCGCCCGAAGCGTCATTACCTCCTACCCAGCTGATTACGACGCGCGTACTCGAGACGATGGGGACGCTCGCGACGCCGACGATGCTGGTGCTGCGCGGCACGTCGCACCGCCGAGGACTTGCTGCGGCGTCTTGCCATTGGACGGTCGCGCAACAAACCGTCGACTGAGACTCGAAACTCAAGTATTGGACTTTCCACTTGTCCGCACCGGAGTGCGCCGAGATGATCAGAAGCGCGTGGATCAGAAACGTCGGGCGCTCTCGCGTCCACGGACAGAGCCCCGCTTTCGTCTCGCCAGTGAGCGGGCCGGGCGCCTCGGCGCCCGGTTCGCATCTACCTCCGGATCGGATCGCAATGAGCGGCAGTGGAATCTCCATAGAGCTGACCAGCACGCAACTTGAGCGGGTTGTGCGGAGAACTCAAACACCGACACGGTGTCCAACCTGCTGCGCGGCCTCAGCGAGCGCGGAACGACCGCCGCCCATTTCAAGGAGCTCGCCAAGAGCCCCCGCATGTCGCGCTCGCTGCTGCTGGGACTCCTCGTGCTCGCCACCTTCCCTACCGACGGAACCGCGCTGGCGGTCACCGATGTAGCGACCCGTCTGGAGATGAGCCCGAGCACCACCCATCGCTATCTCACGACGCTGCTGGCAGTCGGCGTGCTCGAGCAGGATCCCCGCACGCGCCGCTACCGCATCCCGGTCTCCATCTAGCTGTCGGTTCTAGCGTGCCCGCGCGGGCACGCCTGCAGGTGCCGCTGTAGCCTCGGAGCCAACTCCCGGCGCACGGGTTGATCCGCCTTGGCCCGCCAGGAAACCGGGCAGCTCCAGCTCGATCCGCGCTCCGCCCTCGGGCGAGGCGCTCGCCGCAACCGAGCCGCCATGCGCATCGGCGATCGCCTTGACGATCGCGAGCCCCAGTCCCGTTCCACCGGAAGCTCGATCACGCGCAGCGTCGGTGCGGTGAAAGCGATGAAAGACACGCTCACGCTGATCAGGCGGGATCCCCGGACCGTCGTCTTCGACGAGAAAGCGAACCCGCCCGCCCGTGAGCGCCTGCACGCGCATGCGCACCAGGCCGCTATCGGGAGCGGTGTGCTCGATCGCGTTACCGATCAGGTTGCGTAGCGCCTGTGCGAGGCGGTCGGGGTCTGCGCGCAGCGTCCCAGCAGGCAGCGGCGACGAGCTCGAAGCGGCGGCTCGCGAGCAGGCTGATGCCGTCCCATAGCTCACTGACGAAGGTGATCAGGCTCGATCGGCTCGACGCGCAGGAACTCGGTCTGCTCGGTCTTGGCGAGCAGCAGCAGATCGTCGACCAAGCGACTGATGCGCGCGATCTCAGCCTGCACGAGGCGCTCGACCCGGCGCACCTCATCGGCCGAGGGGTCGCTCTGCGCGGCGAGCACTTCAAGCTGACCACGAATCACCGTCAAGGGCGTGCGCAGCTCATGTGAAGCGTCTGCAACGAAAGCGCGTTGTCCAGCAAAAGCATCGGTCAGCCGGTCGAGCATGTGGTTGAAGGCATCGGCCAGCACCTTGACCTCCTCACCCTGCCCGCTTGAGTCATGGATCCGCGGGTGCAGGTCCCCGGCGTCCACGCGCGCCGCGACGGCGGCCATCTTGCGTAGCGGGCGCGATAGCCGCGCGCCAAGCAGGTAGGAGGCGAGTAGCGCTCCGGCTAGCGCCAGCAGACCGGCGAGGACAAAGGCGCGTGCTACTCCGTTCTGTGCGTGGGTCACAGCCGCCAACGGCTCGCCGACGCCGATCGTCACGGTCATTGCACCGGGTACGTGCACCACGCGCTTAAGCAGACGCAGATCGCCGACGTCGGGGAGCGCCACGGTCGAATAGCCGCTCGGGGCTGCCAAGAGGCGCGCAGAGAGACGGTTCTCCTGTGCCTGCTCAGCCGGCGTCTCGCCGTTGTCGGGCGATAGCGGCGCGAACAGCTCTGGGCGGTTCGTGCTCGTTCCGGCGCCTGGCACGACCGCAAACAGAAGCGTCGAGCTCGCTTTGAAGGGCTGCGCCTGTATGTAACGGCTCGCTGCCGCCGCAAGCCTGCGCGGTGTGCGTGCTTTGGCGAGCACGAGATTGTGCGCCAACTCGCGCGCGTCGCCGGTCGTCTCGCCGTCGATCTGATGGCGGATCTGTGTGCCGGTGCCGCGGTAAACGGCAACGAAGACGATCGCCGTACAGGCGATCGTCACCAACGTGAACCAACCAGCCAGCCGCCAGCGCAGCCCGGCCGGGCGCAGACGGGTGAGCAGCGTGCCCATCTAGCCTTAGCGAGCGCTGCCCAGGCGGTAGCCGACGGCGCGCACCGTGTGTATCGGGGCGGGCTCGCCGGGACGGCCCAGCTTGCGGCGCAGGTAACCGACATAGACATCGACGACGTTCGTCGCCGGGTCGTGTTCATAGCCCCACACCGAGCTCAGGATCTGCTCGCGCGAGACGACCTGACCATGGTGGCGCAGGAGATAGACGAGCAGCTCGAACTCGGTCGTCGAGAGTGGGATCTGTTGGCCCGCGCGGCGCACCTTGCGGCTGAGCAGATCGACCTCGATGTCCTCTGCGCTGAGCGTGCTCGTCGAGGCGTGCGCGACAACCCGTAGCTGGGCGCGTACACGCGCGACCAGCTCCGCCATCGAAAAGGGCTTGACGAGATAGTCAACCGCTCCAGCTTCGAGACCCTCAACGCGATCCTCGATCTCACCGCGCGCTGTGAGCACGATCACAGGCAGGCTCGGTTGTGCGCGCCGCACCGCCGCGAGGATCTCCAACCCGCTGCGCCCAGGGAGCATTAGGTCGAGCACGATCGCGTCGAATTCCCCTTTCAGCGCGAGCCGTTCACCCTCGATTCCGTCGAGTGCGGCCTCGACCGCAAACCCTTGCGCCTCGAGACCCCGACGCACGAAGTCGACGATCCCGGGCTCATCCTCGATCAGGAGCACGCTCGCGGGCTCGCTGGGCGAATCGATGGGCCCTTGATCATCAGCTATGCCGATCGCGGACTCCTCGCCGTGCTCTTCTGGCCCACTATCCATCCCTCAGAGGATATTCATCGAGGCACAGCCCCCTTTTCCTGCAGGAGTTTTCGATGAGGTTTCTCATGTAGTGGTTACCCGATCCTTAGCCATGATGAACACACTCATCCCATGGCAATCGATCCTCAGACGCACTCCACGCCTGCCTCGGTCTATGCCCCACCGGCCCGCACAAAGCGGCTGACCGGCGGCGGTACGACGGGCAACGAGCGCCTCACTGCCGCCACGGGCTTCCTCTTGATCGCGGGCCTCGCCGTGCTCGGGGTGACGATCCTGCGGATCCAGCCACTGCTGTCGGTGCACTTGTTCGTGGGCATGCTGCTGATCCCCCCGGTACTACTGAAGATGGCCACGACCGGGTACCGCTTTTTCCGTTATTACACGAACAACCCCCCATACCGGCGCAAGGGCGCACCGCCCGCACTGCTGCGCATGATCGCGCCGATGGTCCTGCTCTCCACGCTGGTCGTGTTCGGCACAGGCGTCGCGCTGCTGTTCATCGGCCCATCATCGCGTCACACGCTGCTACCGATTCACAAGGTCAGCTTCTTCATCTGGCTTGCCTTCACGAGCGTGCACGTGCTCGGACATCTGATCGAGCTGCCCGAGCTGTTGCGTGCGGACTACAGACGCACCGCAGCGTGGAGCGGCGATGTCACCGGTCGCAGTGGTCGCGTGCTCGCGCTCGCTGGGGCACTCGTCGCGGGCGTGGTGCTGGCAATTCTTGTGATCCCCGACTTCGCATCCTGGGTGCACGCCTCCAACCTGTTTCGCGAGAACGGCTGAGAGCTGATGCGCATACCTCACCGCTCACACACCACCCACACCCGCGACGCGGCGCTGCGTGACCTGCAGCGCATCAATCGCTGGATGATCGCCGGCAGCGTGATCCTCACCGGGGTGCTGTCCGACGTTGCCGCGAACGCCTTCCCGGGAAAAACTGTCAAGCACGCCACGGCATCAAGCGGTAAGTCCACGAAGAAGAAATCGGGCACCAGCGCGAAGACGACAACCGGCGTCCTGCGCGCCCCCAAACAGGCCCCGGCGAAAGCAGAAAGCGAACCGGCGCAGGAATCGGCACCGAGCGAACCCGCTCAGGAATCGGCACCCGCGCAGGAATCCGAACCGACGCAGGAAGCCGCCCCCGAACGGGAAGCCGCACCCGTCGAAGAAGCCGCTCCCGAACGCGAAGCAGCGCCCACGCAAGAAGCGGCCCCTGAAGCCGAAGCCCCTGTTGTCTCGGGCGGCTCCTGAAATGAACCCGCAGCCAGACAGCCTGCAAGACACCACGGAGGCGCGTTGGGAGGCGCTCGGCAGCAGCGTTGTTATGCGTCTCACCGACTCCGCTGGACTGCTCACAGCGCGCGCCGCTGTCGAGCAAGAGCTCGACGCGATCGATCGCGCCTGCAGCCGCTTCCGCGAGGACTCCGAGCTGGTGGCGTTGAACGCGCGGGCTCCGGCGCCCCACGCCAGTTAGCCCCTTGCTGCTCGAGGCTGCTGACGCTCGCGCTGCGGGCGGCGGAGCTGACCGACGGCGACGTCGACCCAACGCTCGGGCGAGCGCTGGAGCTCGCCGGCTATGACCGCGACTGGCAACTGCTGGATGCGCCTGCGGAGAGTCCGAAGACCCGCCAGCCGTGACCGCGCGCGTGTTGAGCGGGCTGGCGCACGGTTGAGCTCGACCGCGAGCACGCGACGATCAGGTGCCCGTCTGGAATCAAGCTCGACCTCGGCGCAACCGCCAAAGCGTGGGCTGCCGATCGCGCTGCGCTGCCGCCGCCGCGGCCGCCGACTGCGGCGCGCTCGTGAGCCTTGGCGGCGACATCGCGACCTGCGGCAGCGCACCGGCCGGTGGCTGGCGAATTCACGTCACCGACGACCACCGCAGCGCGCCAGATGCACCTGGACAGACGATCACGATCAGCTCCGGAGGTCTCGCCACGTCGAGCACAGCCGTGCGTCGCTGGAGTCACGCCGGGCACACGATGCACCACATCATCGATCCTGCCACCGGCGTGCCCGTGCACGGACACCTGGCGCACTGTCAGCGTCGCGGCCGCCGACTGCGCCGATGCCAACATCGCGGCCACCGCGGCGCTCGTGCGCGCGGCCGGCGCCCCGGCTTGGCTGGCCAGCAACGACCTGCCCGCTCGCCTGGTTGCCTGGGACGGGACCGTCACGACGGTTGGCGGTTGGCCGGCGAGCGAGCTAGGCAAGAGCGACCCACTGAGGCGCGCGGCATGAGTGTCCTCGCAGCGAGCGGCCCAAGCCTCTACTGGTACCTGACGCGCTCCACGGGCGCGGTGGCGCTGCTGCTGCTGACGATCTCGATCGTGCTCGGCGTGGTCGACGTGAAGCGGCTGGAGCACCCCGCGCTGGCCGCGTTTCGTGGTCGACTCGCTGCACCGCAACGTCTCGCTGCTGGCGCTGGTGTTCCTCGTGCTGCACATCCTCACCTCGGTGCTCGACAGCTTCGCGCCGATCGGGCTGAGCGACGCGTTCATCCCGTTCACCGGCTCCTACCGCCCGTTCTGGCTCGGCCTCGGCGCGGTCTCCTTCGACCTGATCGGAGCCGTGATCATCACCAGCCTGCTGCGTCAGCGGATGGGCTACGGAACCTGGCGCGCGGTCCACTGGCTGACCTACGCGAGCTGGCCGATCGCGCTGCTGCACGGCTTCGGCACGGGCAGCGACGTGAAAGCAACCTGGCTGTTGGTGCTCAGCGTCGGCTGCGCCGCGGCGGTCGTGGCAGCGGTGCCGCGCGCGTGCTGTCTGGCTGGCCCGCGAACCTCGGCACCCGCAGCGCCGCGCTCGGCGGCACCGGCGCCTTCGCGCTGTTCCTGCTGCTGTGGCTGCCGCAGCGGACCGCTCGGCTCGGAATGGGCGCGGCGCTCGGGCACGCCCTCCGCGCTGCTGCCGCACGCACACAGCCTCGAGCGCAGAAGGCAAGAGATGATGAGCGCTCAGGAGACAATGATGACCGAGGTCCAGCAGCCGCGTGAGCGCCCTGCGCCCGAGACTGCACGCGGCGCTGCCGCGCCTGCTCAGCGGCATCCGCGCTCAGGGAGCGCTGCACGCTTGAGGAACACCTTGCGCTGCACGGTCCACTGCCCAGCGGCGCACGGCGCGCCGGCGCCGGCAACAGCGCGAGCACGCAGCGAGCTGATCGACGAGATCGAGCTTTCGGGGCTGCACCGGCCGCGGCGGCGCGGCTTCCCCACGGCCACCAAGCTGCGCGCGGTCGCAGGTGCGCGCGGACGCGCGATCGTGGTCGCCAACGGCGCCGAGGGCGAGCCCGCGAGCCTCAAGGACCGCACGCTGCTGGAGGCGCTCCCCCATCTGGTGCTCGACGGCGGCCTGATCGCGGCCGAGGCGGTCGGCGCCGACGAGCTGATCCTCTGCGCCTGCGAGCCACGGCCGCCGACGAGCGTCGAAGCGATGGAACAGGCGCTCGCCGAACGTGGGCGCGAGCTCACGGGCGCGGCATGCGCCGAAGTCTCGCTTGGCAGAGGTGCCGGGCCACTACGTCGCCGGCCAGGAGACGGCGCTTGTCAACTTCCTCGACGGCGGCCCGGCGAAGCCCACGTTCACGCCACCGATGCCCTTCGAACACGGCCTTAGGCGCCGCCCGACGCTGGTCAACAACGCCGAGACGCTCGCCCACATCGCGCTGATCGCGCGCCACGGCGCATCCTGGTTCCGCCAGCTCGGCACCCCACGCCAGCCGGGCTCCACGCTCGTGACGCTCTCCGGTCCAGTCGCCCACCCGGGCGTCTATGAGATCGAGCACGGGGCCTCGCTGTCCTCGCTGATCGATGCCGCCGGCGGCACGACCGCGCGCGTGCGCGCTGCGCTGCTCGGCGGCTACGCGGGCGCCTGGATCAGCGGCGCGCGACCTGCAGGGCGTGGCCCTGTCGAAGGAACACCTCGCCCCGCACGGCGCCACCCTCGGCGCGGGCATCGTGCTGCTGCTCTCCGAGAGCGCCTGCCCGGTCGCCGAAACCGCGCGCGCCGCGCGCTGGCTGGCGGGGCAGAGCGCACGCCAGTGCGGGCCCTGCGTCCACGGCCTCGACGCGATCGGCGGGCACGCTCGAAGAGATCGCGCTCGGCAGCGCCGGCGCGAGAGCTCGACAGCGTCTGCGAGCGCCTCGCCTCGCTGACGCACGCGACGCGGCGCCTGCGCGCACCCCGACGGCGCGGTCAACATGATCTCTGAGCGCGCTCGAGGTGTTCGCCGACGGAGTTCGCCGATCACGCCCGCCACGGCGCCTGCGAGGGCTGTGCGCGCGCCGGCGAGCTGCCGCTGCCGCTGCGGCCGCTGAGCGATGACAGCTGGCGGCAGAAGGGAGCCCGCGCATGAGCCACCGCGTGCGCGTCAACCCGATCACCTGCGAGGCCCACGGCATGTGCGCCGAGCTGCTTGCCCGAGCGGATCACGCTCGACGAGTGGGGCTACCCGATCGACGACACGCCCCTGCACGGCTCGCAGGTCGAGCACGCCGATCCGCGCGGCCCGTGCCTGCCCGACGTTCGCGCTGCTCGCTGGAGCGCGAGCGCAGCAGCCGGGCGCGCCGTGACGCCCGCGGTGCAGCCGGCGCAGCAGACGCGCTCGCTCACAGCATGTGCGCGGCCGCCAGGCCGGCCCACTCGCCGTAGGGGGCGAAGAACTCGCGCACCTGCGCCTTCCTCGGCGACGGCGCGGGGGTCGCCGCCGCTGAGCAGCCGCCCGACGAGCTTGCAGCAGCCGAGGTCGCCGGCCGGGAGCTGGTCGTGGCGGCCCTGGCCGTGCAGCGCGAGCATCTCGACCGTCCACGGCCGATCCCGGGATCGCGCGCAGGCGCCGCCAGCCGCGCTCGTGGTCGGGGCGTGCAGGTCGACGCGCCCGCGCGCGACCTCGCGGGCGGCGCGCACCAGCGCCAGCGCGCGGCCAGCCGGCGAGGTCGAAGGACTGCAGCAGCGCCGGCGCGGTGCCGGCGAGCACCTCGGGCCGCGGGCAGGTCGCGCAGCGTGCTGCGCGCCGCCGTCCGCGCGCGCCCAGCGGCGCCCGAGCGCGCCAGCAGCCGCCGCTCGATCGCGGCCGCGCGCTCGTACTCGATCAGCTGCTCGCAGATCGCCCAGCGAGCGCCTCGAACGGCTCGGGCGGCGCGCGACCCGCAGCCACGGCCGGCGGCGCAGCGAGCGGCCCGATCAGCGGGTCGCGCGGCGAACGCGCGCAGGAACGGCCGCAGGTCGTCGTCGACGCCGAGCGCGAAGCGCATCCGCGCGATCCCGTGCGCGGCCGCCTCGCGGCTCGGCGCGCAGGCGCGCCGAACAGCACCGCGCCGGGCGCGGTCTGCGCGACCCGCACGAGCACCGGCTCGCTCGCCGTGGTGCAGCAGCCGCTCGAGCACCCCGCCGCGGCGGCGCAGCATGCCGTCCATGCCGTTGCGCCGCGGCAGGCGGAACGGCCCGCGCCGGCGTCGACCTCCTGCGCGCAGCTCGACCAGGCGCGCTCAGCGGCCGTGCCTCAGCGATCGGCGTCCGGCGCCGCCCAGCAGGTGCACGTCGACCAGCAGCGAGCGGCTGCCGACGATCTGCAGCAGCTCGCCGGCGCGCCGGCCGCCGCGCGCGCCGCCGCCGCGCGCCAGGCTGCCGTCCGCCGACGGCCTTCGGCGCCAGCGCGAGCGCTGGTGGCGGCGATGCACGAGCCCGACGACGGCGGCCCCGGCGACGAAGCCGCCGGCGGCGACCGCCGCGGCCTGCACGGCCGGGATCAGCGCCGCGCGACGCGCGCGCTCGCAGCGCGCGCCGAGCCCTCGGCGCGGCCGTCCGGCGAGCGCCTCGCCGAGCACGCGGCATCGCGTCGAGCGAGCTCGCCGGCACCCGCCGAGGACCTCGCTCGCTCGCCGGCAGATCGGGTCCGCTCGACTGGAGTGCGCTCGGCTCACTCCGCGGCGAAGTGTAGAGGCCGCGCCGCCGGACCGCCTGCTACAGCACGCGCTCGTAGACGCGGTAGCGCTTGACGACGCGCCCGCCCATCGCTTCCATGCCGCGGTTCATGGCGGTGTTGGTCTCGAGGATCCAGCCCATCTCGCCGCCCGTCTGCGGGCGTGCGTTCGGCGGCGTCGAAGTGCTCCACGTAGAGCTTCGGCGGCGACGCCGTGTGCTGGTACTCGGGCTTGACGCCGAGGAAGCCGACGCGCACGCGGTCGATGATGCTGGCCCTTGTGCAGGAAGTGCCACCAGCCGAGCGGCAGCAGCCGGCCGTTCATCTTCTCGAGCACCTGGTTGAGGTCGGGGACGGTGATCGCCATGCCGACCACCTCGCCGGTGTCTTCGCGCTCGGCGATCATGAACCAGTGCTTGTCGAAGGCGAGCTGCAGCTCCTGGGCGTAGGCGTCGAGGTCCTTCTTGGAGTAGGGCACGAAGTCCCAGTTCTTCGACCAGGCGGAGTTGTAGACCTCGGCGAAGGCGTCCATGTCCTTGCGCAGCTGGCGGCGGCGCATCGGGCGCACGCGGATGCCGTGCTCGCTCTGGACCTTCTCGGCGAGCTCCAAGATCACCGGCAGCACCTTGTCGCGGTCGGTCGACCTCGAGGTTCCACATCAGCAGGTCCATCGCCTTGGTCATCCCGGCCTGCTCCATGCGCTGCTGGTAGTAGGGCGGGTTCCACGGCTGCAGGATCATCGGGCGCAGCTCGAAGCCCTCGATCAGGATGCCGCTCTCGTCGTTCATCGCGAAGCTCGCCGGCCCGACCATGCGCTCCATGCCGCGCTCGCGCAGCCACGCCGCGGCGGCGTCGAGCAGCGCCTCGAGCACCTCCGGGTCGTCCTCGAACTCGAGGAAGCCGAACCAGCCCCAGTTCTTCTCCTGGTGGTCGTTGAAGGCGTGGTTGATCTGGGCGGTGATGCGCCCGACCACGCGCCCGTCGCGGCGGGCGAGGAAGTACTCGGCCTCGCCGTGGCTGAAGAAGGCGTTCATGCGCCGGTTCAGGAACAGCCGCCGCTCGAGCTTCAGCGGGGGCACCCACAGCGGGTGGTTAGCATGCAGGCGGAAGGGCAGGTCGATGAACGCCTTCAGATCTCGGCCGCCCGAGACCGCTCTGACCTCGACGCTCACCGGCGCAGGCACCCTACATGCCCACCTCCATCGACGTCTTCGCCAAGGTCCGCGGCCACGAGCGCGAGGAGCTGCTGCGCGCGGCGCGCGAGGCCGACGTGCTGCCCTACTTCCACGTGCTCGACTCGCCGGCGATGCCGGTGGTGGAGATGGAGGGCGCCGAGCGCGATCATGCTCGGCTCCAACAACTACCTCGGCCTGACCGGCGACGAGCGCGTGATGCAGGGCGCCGAGGACGCGCTGCACCGCTACGGCACCGGGCCTGACCGGCTCGCGCCTGCTCAACGGCACGATCCCGCTGCACCTCGAGCTCGAGCGCGAGATCGCCGAGTGGATGGGCACCGAGGACGCGCTCGTGTTCACCACCGGCCACCAGGCCAACGTCGGCACGCTCGGCACGCTGCTCGGGCCCGGCGACACGGTGATCGTCGACTCCGGCGACCACGCCTCGATCCTCGACGGCTGCCTGCTCTCGCGCGCGAAGCTGCGCCCCTTCCGCCACAACCGCCTGGACAAGCTCGAGAAGATGCTCGAGCGCGCCCAGGACGACGGCGGCGGCGTGCTGGTGGTCGTCGACGGCGTCTTCTCGATGGAGGGCGACATCGCGCCGCTGCGCGAGATCTGCGAGCTGTGCGAGCGCTACGGCGCGCGCCTGATGGTCGACGAGGCCCACGGCGCCGGGCGTGCTCGGCGCGCGCGGCGCGGGCGCCTGCCGAGCTGCTCGGCGTCGCCGATCGGGTCGACCTGCGCATGGGCACCTTCTCCAAGTCGCTCGCCTCCTGCGGCGGCTTCGTGGCCGGCCCGCACGAGGTGATCGAGTACCTGCGCATCTCCTCGCGCGCCTTCCTGTTCACCGCCTCGGCCGTCCCGGCGGCGCGTCGGCGCGGCGCTCGCGGCGCTGCGCGTGCTGCGCTCGCGAGGACGGCCCGCCGCTGCTCGCGCGCGGTGCTCGAGAACGCCCGGCGTCTGCGCGACGGCCTGCACGAGCTCGGCTTCGCGGTCGTCGCCCCGCAGCAGCTGCCCGCCGAGGCCGAGCGTCCAGACGCACGCCCCGGGCGTGCGCAGCGACGGCTCCGGGCGCGCGCAGCGATCGTCACGCCGATCGTCCCGGTGCTGGTCGGCGACGACTGGAAGGCGGCGCTGCTGTGGCGGGCGCTCTACGACGCCGGGCGTGTTCGTCAACACGCGCGCTGCACCCGGCCGTGCCGCCCGGCGGCGCGCTGCTGCGCACGAGCGTGATGGCCACCCACGACGCGGCCACGCTCGACCGCGCGCTCGAGGTCTTCGCGCGCGTCAAGCGCGAGTTCGAGGCCGAGCACGGGCCGCTGCCGGGCCCCGGCCTGAGCTTCGCGCTGAGCCGCGGCGCGCCGGCGCGCGCGACTTGTCCATTTCTTCACAAGTCTCGGCGGCGAACGAAAAAGGCCGCTTCTAGCGCACGAACCGGCCGCGGCGCGTGTTGACCGCGGAGCCCCGTCCTGGCGTAGCTTCCAGATGCGCTCTGCATGACCGTTCGGGGTCCGCCCCAACGTCAGCCGTATCGGAGGGATGTGATGTGCCGGGACGTCGCGCCGTGAGTCTCGCGGGCTGACCCGCGCGGCCATGACGGGCGCGCACTCGTCAAAAAATCGAGCAAGCATGTTGCCGCCGCGCGAGCCGCCGCGGCGGCAACGGGGAGATTGCCCAAAATGAACGCGACAGCGACGGTTGCCCCTGCCGGCCCTCAGTACATGCGCGCCCTCGAACGCGCCAACCAGGTTCGCCTCGCCCGCGCCGAGCTCAAGCGCCGCGTCGCGACCGGCGAGATCGATGTCGCCGAGGTGATCCTCGACTGCCCGTGGGAGGCCGAGAGCATGGCGGTCGCCGACCTGCTGATGAGCCAGCGCCGCTGGGGTCAGACGCGCTGCCGCAAGTTCCTCGCCCAGATCCCGATGTCCGAGAAGAAGACGGTCGGCTCGATGACCGAGCGCCAGCGCCGCACGCTTGGCGGCGATGCTCGGCTGCGCCGCGTGGAGCGGGGCCGCGCCTGGGGCGCGACCCCCTGGGTAACGGACAGCCTGACGAGAGCTTGAGCTGCCACCAGCCGGCGAGCATCCCGATCAGGCCGAGGCGCGGGCGCACCTCCCAGACGCCGCACCCGCCCTGGCCGAGGTCGCTGACGGGCAGCCGCACGAACCTGTAGCGGCCGGGTTCGAGCTTCATCCGCTCGAGCTGCTCGCGCGCGCGCGCGCTCATGCTCGGCGCGCGCGGCGGCGCGCGCCGCGCAGCTCCTGCAGCACGGCCGGCGAGCCGGTCGCGCGTGCGCTCGAGCTCGCCGAGGTCGAGCAGTCGCGGACCGCGCCGGCACCGGCCGATGCCGCGTGCGCGGCGGGGCGCGGCGATGTAGGGGAAGCGCTCGGCGACGATCGCCGAGAGCTCGCGCTCGAGCCTGCGCGATCTGCGCCCTCAGCGAGCGCGCGCGGCGCGCTCGGCGTCGCGCGAGCTGCTCGCGCGGACGTGCAGCGCGATCGACGCGAGCGACACGCGTCGTGGCGGCGACTCGATCGACTAGCTGCTGCTCGTGCTGCTGCACATCGCTCCTCCTCCCGGCAGACCGGAGCGTCAGATTCTACCAGCGCCGGCCGGCCGCGATCGCGTTCCGAGTGCCGACTCTCAGGGCGCGCTCAGAGCGCTGCGCGGCAGGACCACAGCGCCTCTTCGGCATACAGCGTCGGGCACGCCCGCGACCTGGACCGCGAACAGCGTCAGCCGCGCGCGTGCGCGGCGCGCGGCGCGTGGCCGGCGGCGAGCTCGCCGAACAGCACGCGCCAGCGCCGCCGAGGCGTCGGCGACGACGAGCCGCCCGGCGGGCAGCAGCGCGCGCCGCGGCCGAGCGTCCGAGCGGCTCGCCCTCGCGGCTCGGGCGGATCCCGAGCGGCCCGTCGAGCGCGTCGGCGTCGAGCGCCCACACCGGCACGCCGGTGTCGAGCAGCGCGATCAGCAGCACGTCCTCGAGCAGCCCGCCGGTGAGGAAGCCGCCGCGCAGCATCCGCTCGAGCACCGCCGCCTCGATCGGCGTGCGCATCGACGTCGGGGTCGAGCCCGATGTGGCGGAAGAACACGCGGTAGGCGGCGGGCACCGGCTCGCGCCGGATGCCGACCGCGCGCGCGCCGCGGAAGCGGCTCGAGAGCTCCCGCAGCCGCGCCTCGACGTCGGGCGGCGAGTCGCCCGTGAGCGGCGCCGCGCGCGCCCACCTCGACCTCGCTGCACGAGCAGCGCGCAGCCCCGGCAGCTCCTGCTCGACCTCGCGGCGCGCGCCAGCCCGAGCTCGGGCTCGCTCGGCGCGGCGCGCGCTCATCGCGCCGGCGCCCGCCAGCCGCGCGCCCGCGCCGCGGCCAGCGAGCTCGTCGACCCGCGCGCGCAGCGTGCGCCAGCGACGGGCGTCCGCAGCAGCGCCTGCTCTGCACCATCCCGCCCGGGTAGGCGAAGCTCACCTGCGGGCAGCTGGCGACCTTGTAGAGCGCAGCGAGCGCGCCGTCGCTGTCGATGCCGACCGGGAACGTGAGCCCGCGCGAGCGCGATCAAGCCGGCGCAGCGCCGCGCGTTCGCCCTTGATCGCCACCGCCGCGAAGCGCACCGCCGGGAACGAGCGCTGCGAGCGCCTGCATGTCGCTCGAGCACGCCGGGCAGGAGCCGCCGTCGACGAACAGCGCGAGCACCACCGGGCCCTGTTCGTAGAGCTGGCAGATGTTCAGGACCGCGGGCCGCGCACCTGCAGGCGGGACACGGCCCGCGGCGCCCTCGTCGGCTGCGGTCGCGACGTTCGGCGTCGCCGTGCAGGTCGCCGAGCGCCAGCGGCACGGCGAACGGCGGCATCTGCTCGCCCGGCGCGATGCCGCTCGCGCCGTTGGGCTTGGTCACGATCGTGTTGATCGTGATCAGCACGAGGATCAGCGACCGCGAGCAGGCCGACGTAGCGCCCGTAGCGCGGCGGCTGCCGGCGGCTCGGCGCTGCGGCTCGCAGCCGCTCAGGCCGGCTCATCGGCGCGGCCCGCCGCGGCTCGCCCCAGGCCATGGCCCGGACCGCGACGGCGCCAGGCCGCGCGCGGCCCTGACGCGCTCGCGCCCACCGAGCACCGCGCGGGCGCGCAGCGCCGCGCGCCGCTCGACCGCGCCTGCTCGGCGATCACGAGCGCCGCGGGCAGCGCGACGAGCACGCCGAGCAGCGACGACGCGTCAGGTCGATCAGCGTGACGAGGCCGAAGTCGCGCAGCATGCGGATGTCCGACAGCGCGAGCACGCCGAAGCCGGCGATCGCGGTCACGCCCGAGGCGGCGACCGCGGCGCCGGTGCGCCGGTAGCTGCGGCGCAGCGCCTCGATCGTGTCGTAGCCGGCGAGCAGCTCCTGGCGGTGGCGCTCGGAGAGCAGCACGCTGAACTCGGTGGAGATCGCGATCACGAGCGCGCCGAGCGTGACCGACATCGGGTTCAGCGGCACCCGCACGGCGAACAGGACCAGCGCCGACCAGCCGGTGGCGAGCACGATCGGCACCAGCGGCACGAGCGCGCGGCGCACGTCGCCGCGGAAGGCGAGCAGCAGCACGAGCGCGACCGCGAGCGAGGCCCGCGAGCAGCGTCTCCAGGCGCCGCCAGGGGTCGGCCACCTGCGCGCCGGAGCGCGCGGCGAGCACGGGCAGCCCGACGAGCGTCGCGCTTGACGCCCGCGGGCGGGTGCAGGCTCGAGCGCATCTGTTCGATCAGCTGCTGCTGCTCGTCGAGGCTCATCAGGCGGATGCCGAAGGCGAGCGTCGCCACGCGGCCGGTCGGGCGTGATCACGTCCTGGGAGAAGTACGGCGGGATCGCGCCGAGCAGGCCGTTGACCTCGTGCCTGGGTCAGAGCTTCGGCCCGGCGCGCCGGCGCGCCTGCTGCGAACAGGTCGGGCAGCGAGAAGGCCGGGCACAGCCGCGCGCTGCCGCAGCCGCGCGCTCGCGCTGTAGCCGAAGCGCGCGCAGCACGCCGCCTCTGGTAGGCGCTCATCCATTCGATCGTCGCCGGGCGTGGCGAGGTTCGTGCCCGGCGACCATCAGGTCGATTTCGCCGCCCACCCCGGTCGTGCGCTCGAGCGCGTTCAGGGCCCGCAGCGAGGCGAGGCTCTGCGGCACGAGCTTGGTGATGTCGGTCTCCACGCTGCGTCTGCGTGTCGAGCCCCCAGCCGAGCGCCGCGAGCGCGAGCCCGACGCCCAAGCACGCGCCCGGGTCGGCGCACCGCACGCGCCGAGCGCGACGCGGCTGACGCGCGCGCGTGAGCGGGTTGTCGCGCAGCAGCTCGCGCGCGCCGCGCCATGCTGCGCACGAGGCTCGCGGGCACGACGCGCAGCGGGCGCGGGCGGCCGAGACGACGCGGCGCGCTGCGAGCGAGCGCAAGCGCGGCCGCCCCGGCGTCAGCGCGCACAGCAGCGCGACCGCGACGCCGACCACGAGCAGCACCCCGAAGCCGCGCACCATCGGCACCGGCGAGAGCAGCAGCACGAGCATCGCCGCCGCGCTCGCGGCGCCGGCGGTCGCGATCGTGGGTGCCGCCGGCCCGGCCGCGCGCGCGATCGACCCGTGCGCCGCTGCCCAGCGCGTCGCGCCGCTGCCGCCCTCGAGCTCGAGCGCCTCGCCGACGCGCGACTGGAACTGGATCGCGTAGTCGACGGCCAGCCCGACGAGCACCGGCAGCACCGCGATCGAGGCCATCGTCAGCGAGGCGCCCACGAGCGCAGCGCACCGAACGTGAGCGCCGCGGCGAGCAGCGCGAGCGCGAGCGGCAGCAGCCGCGGGCGCCCGAGGAAGACGAGACCGAGCGTCGCCGCCATCACCAGCAGCACCGCGACCAGCAGCAGCTCGATCGAGTTCGTGATCGAGCTCGTCGAGGTCGGCGACGATCACCGGCTCGCCCGTGACCAGGTAGCTCCCGCCGTGCTGCGAGCTGCCACTGCGGCATCGCCACGGCCTGGCGGATCAGCGCGATCGTGCGCGTGCGCTGCGCTTCGCGAGAGCCCGGCCCTCATGCGCACCGAGATCAAGCGCGGCGTTGCGGCTCGGGAACAGGTAGGCGAAGCGCTGCTTGGGGGTGCCCGCGGGCTTGGCGGAGTCGAACACGAGCGTCGAGACGAAGTTGGGGTCGTCGATGCTGGGCCGCGCGGTGAGCCCGTACTGGAGCGCGAGCGTGACGAGGCTCTCCTGGAAGCGCGCCGAGTCGTCGAGCTTGCTTGGCCTGCGCGCCGAGCGCGTGCGCCTGTGCCGCGGAGTAGCCGCGCGCCAGCGCGGCGTTTGTCGACGACCCGTTCGGCCTGCTTGGCCTGCGCTTCGGCCTCGCGCGTCTGCACGGTGAGCTGTTCGTCGATCTGGTCGGCCGCCTCGTTGAGGAACGTGCCCGGGCCGAACACGACCTTGACCGTGTTCGCGCGCGCGAGCTGCCCGCAGGGCCCGTTCGCGCCGCCCTCGCTGCGCGAGCGCCGTGGCGGGGCACGTTGCCCGACAGGCAGCCCTCGAGGCCGACGCAGCCGCTCGATGTCCGAGCTCAGCACGAGCTGCTGCAGGTTGCCCTTGACGAGCACCGCGACCGGCTCTTCGCCGAAGCTGCGGTAGAAGCGCTGGGTGGCGCGGTAGTCGGCGCTCGAGCTCGAGACGAACGTGCTCGTCGCGGCGGTCGGGTGCAGGCGCAGCGCGAGCAGCCGCGCCGCCGAGCGCCGAGCACCGCGGCGACCGCGAGCACCAGCGCGCGGCCGCCGCGCGGCGCCGCCGGCGAGCGCGGAGAGCAGCCGCGAGCTCACGCAGCGACCGGCGCCGTCGGCGCTCACTCCATGCCGAGCGGCCCGGCCGATTCGCCGGAGAGGAACTGGCGCACGAACGGGTTTTCGGAGGCGAACAGCTCCTGCGGCCGGGCCCGATTCGACGATCCTGCCCTTCCACAGCACCGAGATGTGCTCGGCCACGCGGCGCGCGCTCATGATGTCGTGGGTGATCACCACGTAGCAGCCGCCGTTCTCGGCGTGGACTTCCTTGATCAGCTCGCACAGCAGCGCGGTGCGCACCGGGTCGAGGCCCGGAGTCGGGCTCGTCGAACAGCACGATGTCCGGTTCGAGCACGAGCGCGCGCGCGAAGCCGGCGCGCTTGCGCATCCCGCCGGAGAGCTCGTTGGGCATCTTCTCGTTGGCGTTGCCGAGGCCGACCTCGTTCAGGCGCCGGTTGACGATCTCGGCGATCTCGTCCTCGCCCTTCTCGGTGTGCTGGCGCAGCGGGAAGGCGACGTTGTCGTAGAGGTTCATCGAGCCGAACAGCGCGCCGTCCTGGAACAGCACGCCGAACTTCTTGCGCAGCTCGAACAGCTCCGCGTCGGGCAGGCTCGGGATCGAGTGGCCGTGCACGATCACGTCGCCCTCGTCGGGTAGAGCAGGCCGACGATGTGCTTGATGCAGACCGACTTGCCGGTGCCGGAGGGGCCGAGGATCATCGAGATCTGGTTCTCGGGCAGCGCCATGTTCAGCCCGCGCAGCACGTGGTTGCGCCCGAACGACTTGTGCACGTCGATGAACTCGATCGCGTCGGGGTTGCGCCGGCGGGCGGTCTGCGCCGCGAGTGGCACTCGAACTCGCTCGTGCTCTTGCTCGGCGCGGACCGGCTCGCTCGTGCTGGCTCATGCTGCCTCACGCCCCCGATCGGCGCGCGCGGGTTGGCGCCCCAGAAGATCTGGGTGCCGAGCATCCCGATGATGTGCACGAGCACGAGGTTCAGCACCATCGACTTGGCCGTCGCCCGGCCCACGCCCACCGGGCCGCCGCTGGCGTTGTAGCCGTAGTAGCAGGCGACGAGCACGATCGCGGTGGCCATGAACATGGCCTTGATCAGGCTGTATAAGAAGTCCGGCGGGTTCTGGAACTGCCAGAAGATCAGGAAGTAGCCGCCCGAGGAGACGTAGCCGATCTGCTGCACGACGGCGATGTAGGAGGCGAGGAACGCCGCGCCGATGCCCGCCAGGTACATGAACGGCAGCACCAGCCAGGCGGCCGAGCAGGCGCGTCGCGCACAGGAAGGTCATCGAGTTGATGCCCATCACCTCGAGCGCGTCGATCTCGTCGGAGATGCGCATCGCGCCGAGCTCGGCGACGATCCCGGTGCCGACCTTCGCCGACATCATGTAGCCGAACGCGTAGGGGGTGATCTCGCGCAGGTCGCACCAGGCGGTGAACACGCCCGAGTAGGCGGGCGCGCCCTGCGCGGCGGTGAAGTAGGCGCCCTCGATCCCGCACTGCAGGCCGAGGATGAACATCAGCGTCCAGATGATCGCCGTCGAGCCGACGATCAGGATGCCCGCACTGGCGCAGCGCCTCGCCGAAGAAGCGGAAGACGCGCAGGCCGTAGACGTCGCGGACGATCGTCGCCCGTGAAGCGCCCGATCTCGCCGGTCGCGGCGAGCCATTCGCGCGGGCATTGCCGAGCCAGTTCGTTCATTACTTGATCACCAGGATCTGCGGGTGGGTGGCGAGCAGCGTCTGCGTGAAGACGTAGTCGAAGGAGAAGATCGCCGTGAACGCGAGCACGACCGCCTCGTTGACGGCGCGGCCGACGCCCTCGGCGCCGCCGGAGGCGGCCATGCCCTTGTAACAGCAGACGATCGCGATGATCGCGCCGTAGATCGTCGTCTTCAGCACCGAGCCCCACAGGTCGGTGGTCGAGGCGTTGGCGAACAGCGTCGCCCAGAACGGGCCCGAGCGGCTGGCCGTTGACGAGCTCGGCGATGATGCCGCCGAAGATCCCGAACAGCAGCGCGTAGATGTCGAACAGGCCGGTCACGAGCATCAGCGCCAGGAAGCGCGGGACGACGAGGTTCTTGACCGGGTCCACGCCGAGCACCTGCAGCGCGTCGAGCTCCTCGCGCACCTTGCGCGCGCCGAGGTCGGCGGTGATCGCGGTGCCGGCCACGCCGGCGACGCACGATCGCGGTCACGCTCGGGCCGATCTCGCGCACCGCGCCGAGCACGAAGAAGCCGCCGAGGCGGTCGAGCGCGCCGAAGATCGTCAGGAAGTTCGCCGCCTGCAGGCCCGGGCGCGGCGTAGCAGATGCAGACCGTCGAGATCAGCAGCGGGAACCAGCACAGCCGCAGCGCGAACAGGAACTGCGAGACGAACTCGCCGCCGTAGGGGTAGGGCGGCCGCAGGGCAGACCAGATGGTCTTGCCCGTGAGGATCATCATGTCCCCGATTTCCTCGAGCAGATTCCTCGTCGGGAAATACGCCCGCTCGGCTGACGCTGCGAACCATCTCTACTGAACCCCTCCTCGGGTAGCGCTCGACGCTCGCTAGACTCTACGCCATGCAGCGCCAGTGCCACCGTCGCCACCGCGGCAGCCGCCCGGCGCTGCCCGCTGGTATCGTGGCGCGATCGTGAGGGGAGGTCGAGAGTCCCGCTGCGCAGCGGTGGCGCGACGTGCGCGCGGCCGCGCGGAGCTGCGTGCGACTTGCCGCGGCTGCTGCGGTCGTGGCGTGCGCGCGCTCGCGGCGGCTGCGGCGGCGGCACCCGCAGGACGCCCACGAACCGAAGGCAGCTTCGACATGAAGATCGCTGCACGGCGAGCTTCCCGCGCACGCAGGCGGTCGCACGCCCAGCCCGAGCTGGATGCTGCGACGGTGCGCAACACCGGCGCCCGACACGATCCCGAACGTGGCGGTCACGGTCGACTCCTTCAACTACACGCTCGAACTACCCCGAACTGGCGGCGAACAAGCGCCCGATCTGGGTGATCGAACAGGGCCCCGGGCCGATCGGCGCGCCCGCCGGTGGAGAGCCAGGAAGTGAGCACCCCCGGGCGGCGGCCAGACCGCGTACGTGAACACCTGGGCGCTCGGGCCGCTCGCGGCCCGAGCACACGCAGACCTTCAGTCTGGCGCGTGATGCCGGTCAAGCCAGGCACGTACACGGTCACTACTCCGTCGCCGCCGGGCTTGCGGGCAAGGCCAAAGCCGCGCTGGCTTCGGCGGGCGCGGCACGGGTCACTTCACGGTCGAGCATCGCAGCCGGCGCCGCCGCACGACGCACGTGGACCCGGAGACCGGCAAGGTCGTCGCCGGCACCTACCCCGCCGAATCGCCCTAACGGCTTCGCCGGCCGCGCGATCCGGGCCGTGCGTTTGGCCGGGTGTCGAAAACGCGACGTCCGCGATTTCGCCAGTCGGTGATCCCCTTCGGCCGGCTTGGCATTACGATTGCCTTCGGCCCTGCCCTCGTCGGAGCCCGCGCGTCGCGCGACCCATTTTCTCGAGGAGGAATCGACCCGACCCATGCCCAGGACCCGCCAGCAGAACGTCACCGCCGCGCAGTGGAGCGCCAACGGAGCCGCGCTCGGCTCGCCCGACCTGACGCTCCCCGACAACCAGGTCTTCGGGGCCAACGTGTTCTCGCCCGCCGTCCAGCGCCAGCGCCTGCCCAAGCACGTCTACAAGGCGCTGCAGCGCACGCTCGCGCGCGGCGAGGCGCTCGACACCTCGCTCGCCGACGCGGTCGCCCAGGCGATGAAGGAATGGGCGATGGAGAAGGGCGCCACCCACTACACGCACTGGTTCCAGCCGCTGACCGGCTCGACCGCCGAGAAGCACGACTCCTTCTACGGCCCGGCCGGCGACGGCACCGCGATCGCCGAGTTCTCCGGCAAGGAGCTGATCCAGGGCGAGCCCGACGCCTCCTCGTTCCCGACCGGCGGCATCCGCGCGACGTTCGAGGCGCGCGGCTACACCGCCTGGGACCCCACCTCCCCGGCCTTCATCCTCGAGAACCCGAACGGCGCGCTGCTGTGCATCCCGACCGCCTTCACCTCCTGGACGGGCGAGGCGCTCGACCACAAGATCCCGCTGCTGCGCTCGATGGACGCGCTCTCGGGCGCGGCGATCCGCGCGCTCGAGCTGCTCGGCGTCGAGGACGCCGCGCGCGTGTTCACGACGATCGGCTGCGAGCAGGAGTACTTCCTGATCGACGAGCAGTACTACTTCGAACGGCCCGACCTGCTCACGACCGGGCGCACGCTGTTCGGCGCCAAGCCGCCGAAGGGCCACGAGCTCGACGACCACTACTTCGGCTCGATCCCCGAGCGCGATCCTCGCCTACATGCTCGAGGTCGAGCTCGAGCTGGCGAAGCTCGGCGTGCCGATCAAGACGCGCCACAACGAGGTCGCGCCCAACCAGTACGAGGTCGCGCCGATCTTCGAGAACTCGAACGTCGGCGCCGACCACCAGATGATCACGATGCAGATGCATGCAGAACACGGCCCGCCGCTACGGCCTGGTCTGCCTGCTGCACGAGAAGCCGTTCGCCGGCGTCAACGGCTCGGGCAAGCACAACAACTGGTCGATGGGCACCGACACCGGGCTGAACCTGCTCGAGCCCGGCGACACGCCCGCGGAGAACCTGCAGTTCCTGTTCTTCTGCGCGGCCGTGATCCAGGCCGTCAACAAGCACCAGGCGCTGCTGCGCGCGTCGATCGCGAGCGCCGGGCAGGACCACCGCCTCGGCGCCAACGAGGCGCCGCCGGCGATCATCTCGATCTTCCTCGGCGCCGAGCTCGAGAAGGTCTTCACGGCGATCGAGGCGGGCAAGGTGCAGGCCTCCAAGCCCGGCTCGTTCCTCGGCCTCGGCACGCCGGTGCTGCCGCCGCTGCCGCTGCACGGCGGCGACCGCAACCGCACGAGCCCGTTCGCCTTCACCGGCAACAAGTTCGAGTTCCGCGCGCTCGGCTCGAGCTCCTCGCCGGCGTTCCCGAACACGGTGCTCAACACGATCGTCGCCGAGTCGGTCGACGAGCTCGCGGACAAGCTGCAGACGGCGCTGAAACGCTCCGGCGCGACGCTCGAGAAGGCCGTCGACGAGCGTCGTCAAGGACGTCTGGGCCGCCAACAAGCAGATCGTCTTCGACGGCGACGGCTACTCCGAGGCGTGGCACAAGGAGGCCGAGAAGCGCGGCCTGGCCAACCTCCGCACGACGCCGGACGCGCTGCCGTGGCTCGTCGAGAAACAGACCGTCGCGGCGTTCAAGAAGTACAAGGTGCTCTCCAAGCGCGAGCTCGAGTCGCGCTATGAGGTGTTCACCGAGCAGTACGTGATGAACATCAACATCGAGGCCGAGACCGCGGCCTCGATCGCCCGCACGATGCTGCTGCCGGCGGCGGTGCGCTACCTGAACGAACTGCAGGCGAGCGGCCTCGAGGAGCTCGTCGGCGAGGTCGAGCCGCTCGTCAAGGAGCTGCACTTCGCGCTGCGTCAAGCTCGAGGACGCGAACCTCGACGAGAACCACCCCGACGGCTCGCCGCAGAAGGAGGCCGTCTACATGCGCGACACGGTGATCCCCGCGATGGACGACGTGCGCGAGGTCGCCGACCGGCTCGAGAAGCTCGTCGCCGACGACCTCTGGCCGCTGCCGAAGTACTCGGAGATGCTGTTCATCAAGTAGGGACACGGTTCCTCTCGGCGTTGGGCTGTATCGCGATGGTGATACAGCCCCGCCGAGCGGGTTCAAGCTCGCGATAGCCGCAACCCCGCCTCACTGCCTGGGCCGTGATCGCGGCTAGCATTGGCATCTCAATGCGCGACTACCTTGATGCCATCAACAGCCACGTCGTCATCTACGACGGCGGCATGGGCGCGACGCTCGAGCAGTTCGAGCTCACGAGCGAGGACTACGGCGGGCTGCCGGGCAAGTGCCACGAGGCGCTGATCCTCAACCGCCCCGACGTGATCGAGGGCGTGCACTCCTCGATGCTCGAGGCCGGCGCGGAAGTGCTCGAGACCGACACCTTCCAGGCCTCGCGGATCAAGCTCGAGGAGTGGGGTCTGGCCGACTACACGGTCGAGATCAACACCAAGGCCGCCGAAATCGCGCGCAAGGCCGCCGGCGAGAGCCGCTACGTCGCGGGCTCGATCGGCCCGACCGGCTACCTGCCGGCCTCCGAGGATCCCTCGCTCGGGCAGATCCGCTTCGGCGAGCTCGTCGAGGTCTTCTCCGAGCAGGCCGCCGGGCTGATCGACGGCGGCGCCGACCTCATCATCATCGAGACGGCGCAGGACATCCTCGAGGTCAAGGCCGCTGTCTTCGGCGCGCGCGAGGCCTTCAAGAGCACCGGGCGCGCGCTGCCGATCCACACCTCGGTCTCGCTGCTGCCCAACGGCGGCAAGATGCTGCTCGGTACCGACATCTCGGCGGTGCTGACCACGCTTGAGGCGCTGAAAGTCGACGTGATCGGGCTGAACTGCTCGACCGGGCCTGAGGACATGCGCGACGCGATCCGCTTCCTCGGCGAGTTCTGCCCCGTGCCGGTCGCCTGCATCCCCAACGCCGGCCTGCCGCTGCAGGGCCCCGACGGCGAGACGATCTTCCCCGAGCAGCCCGAGCCGCTTGCCGAGGCGCTGAAGGAGTTCGTCGAGCGCTACGGCGTCGGCATCGTCGGCGGCTGCTGCGGCACGACCCCCGCGCACATCGCGGCGATCGTCGAGCGCGTCGCCAAGCGACCCGTGGGCCCCCGCCCCGCCCCGCGTCAGCCGCATCTTTCCTCGATGATCGCCGCGACCACGCTCGTGCAGGAGCCGCGCCCGACGATGGTCGGCGAGCGCGTCAACTCGCAGGGCTCGCGCAAGGCCAAGGAGCTGCTGCTGGCCGACGACTACGACGGGCTGGTGCAGATCGCCGAGGACCAGGTCGCGGGCGGCGCGCACGTGCTCGACCTGTGCGTGGCGCTGACCGAGCGCTCTGACGAGGACGAACAGATGCGCCTCGTCGCCAAGAAGGTCTCGCTCACTCAGCCCGCGCCGATCCAGATCGACTCGACCGAGCCGGAGGTGATCGAACGCGCGCTCGAGCAGATCCCGGGGCGCGCGATCGTCAACTCGGTGAACCTCGAGGCCGGGCGCGACAAGCTCGACCGCGTCGTGCCGGTCGCGATGGCGCACGGCGCCGCGCTGATCGCGCTGACGATCGACGAGGTCGGGATGGCAAAGACGGCTGAGCGCAAGGTCGAGATCGCCAAGCGCATCCGCGATCTCTGCTGCGAGGAGCACGGCCTCGACCCAGAGCTCTTGATCTTCGACTGCCTGACCTTCACGCTGACGACCGGTGATGAGGAGTGGCGCCCCTCGGCGGTCGAGACGATCGCGGGGATCAAAGCGATCAAGGAACAGATCCCCTCGGTCAAGACCTCGCTGGGCGTCTCAAACGTCTCCTTCGGCGTCTCGCCCGGCGCACGCGCGGTGCTCAACTCGGTGTTCCTGCACCACTGCGTGGGCGCGGGCCTTGACCTAGCGATGGTCAACCCCAACCACATCACTCCCTACTCGGAGATCTCCGACGTCGAGCGTGAGCTCGCAGACGACCTCGTCTTCAACCGCCGCGAGGACGCGCTGGAGCGCTTCATCGCGCACTTCGAGTCCAAAGGCGAGCAGGAGAGGGCGGGCGGGCCCGGGTCATCCGACCCGACCGAGGGCATGGAGCCCGAGCAGGCGCTGCACTTCCACATCCTGCGCCGGCGCAAGGAAGGTGTCGAGGACTGGATCGATCGCAGCGTCGAGAAGATCGGCGCGGTGCCCACGCTCAACGAGGTGCTGCTGCCCGCGATGAAGGAGGTCGGCGACAAGTTCGGTGCGGGTGAACTGATCCTGCCGTTCGTGCTGCAGTCGGCTGAGGTGATGAAGAAGGCGGTCGCACAGCTGGAGAAATACCTCGACAAGATCGAGGGCTACACGAAGGGCACGGTCGTGCTCGCGACGGTCTTCGGCGATGTGCACGACATCGGCAAGTCGCTCGTCAACACGATCCTCACGAACAACGGCTACACGGTCGTCGATCTCGGCAAGCAGGTCCCGATCCAGACGATCCTCGACGCAGCCGTCGAGCACGAGGCGACCGCGATCGGCCTCTCTGCGCTGCTCGTCTCGACCTCCAAGCAGATGCCCGCCTGCATCCAGGAGCTACACGCCAAGGGCCTGGACTATCCCGTGTTGATTGGCGGCGCGGCGATCAACCGCGCCTTCTCCTACCGCGCGCTCTACCCGGGCGGCAAAGACTCCGATGAGCTCTATGCGCCGGGTGTCTTCTACTGCAAGGACGCCTTCGAGGGCCTGGCCGTGATGGACCAGCTGATCGACGATGAGGCGCATGGCGCGCTCGTCGAGAAGCTCCGCGCCGGCGCCACGGCCTTCCGCGAAAAAGGCGAGGAGCCCGTCGAGGAGCTCAACCTGGCGGATGACTCGGTGCGCTCTGCGGTGCGCACCGACGTAGCCGTGCCCACACCGCCCTTCTGGGGCGTGCGCGAGATCGAGGTCGATCTCGAGGAGGTCTACCGCCACCTCGACACGCATGTGCTCTTCAAGCTGCACTGGGGCGGGCGCGGCGTCAAAGGCGAGGCCTGGCAGACGCTCTTGCGCGAGGACTTCCGCCCGCGCCTGGAGCGCATGTGGAGCGAGCAGACCTATCTGCATCCGCGCGCGCTGCTCGGCTTCTTCCCCTGCTACGCGCTCGGCAACGACATCATCGTGCTCGACCCCGAGGACCGCACCACCGAGCTGACCCGCTTCGTCTGCCCGCGCCAGCCCAAGGGCGAGCGCATCTGCCTCGCCGACTTCTTCCGCCCGGCGGTCGATGGCAAGCCACCCGCCGAGCTCGACGTGATCGCCGTGCAGGCCGTCACCGTCGGCGAGGAGGTCACCGAGCTGATGGCCAAGCTCGAGTCCGACGGCGAGTTTGCCGAGCAGCTGTTCGTGCACGGCCTCGGCGTGCAGACTGCTGAGGGACTGGCTGAGTGGCTGCACTTCCTCGCACGGGAGATGCTCGGCATCGAGGCCGCCCAGGGGCGCCGCTACTCGTGGGGCTACCCCGCAGTGCCCGAGCAGAGCGAGCACCTCAAGGTCGAGCAGCTGCTCAACCTCAGCCAGATCGGCATGACCATCACCGATGGCTACGCCCCCAACCCCGAGCAGTCCACGCTCGCGCTGATCGCCCATCACCCGCAGGCGATCTACTTCGGCACGCGCCAAGGGCGACTGCTGCCAGACGGCTCGCCTGACGACCTGATCCGCGGCTCCAACCGTGATCCTTCGCTGTTCGGCGAGCTCGACGACGAGGACCCGCCCGAGGGCGCCGTCGAAGCCGAGGATGAGCCGGCGCTGGCCGGCGAGGGCACCTCCTCCTAGACCACGTCGCGAGCGGGCAAGGATTGCTTGCCCTCGCGCTGAGCTTCGGCCATCGCGAGGATCTCCTCGCTGTGCAAGGGCTTGGCGAAGTGAAAGCCCTGACCGAACTCGCAGCTGAGACCCTGCAAGCGCGTGACCTGGCCGGGACTCTCGACGCCCTCGGCCACCGCCTTGAGGTTGAACATGCGCGCCAGGTGCACGATCGTGTCGGTCAGCTCGGCGACCTCGGGGTTGGGGTCGGAGAGGAAGGAGCGGTCGATCTTGAGGATGTCGACGGGGAACTGGCGCAGGTAGTTCAGCGAGGAGTAGCCGGTCCCGAAATCGTCGATCGCCAGTTTCACACCGAGTGCCCGCAGCGCGTGCAGCCGCAGCAGGCTGACCTCCATGTCCTGCATCATCACGCTCTCGGTCAGCTCCAAGGTGAGGCTGCTGGGCACGATCCCGCTCTCCTGCACGATCGCGCGCACCTCCTCGACGAACTCGGGGCGCTGTAGCTGGCAGGCTGAGACGTTGACCGCCATCGAGAGCGGCGGCTCGCGCGGGCACTCCTGCTGCATCCGAGCTGCCCAAGCACAGGCCTCGGCGAGCACCTGGCGGCCGACCTGCACGATCAGGCCGGTGTCCTCCAGCAGCGAGACGAAATCGAGTGGCTGCACAGTCCCCCGCTGCGGATGCTCCCAGCGCATCAGCGCCTCCATCCCTGCCATGTCGCCGCGGGCGAGGTCCATGATCGGCTGGTAGCGCAGCGTGAACTCACCGGCGTCGAGCGCCCGCTGCAAGTCCGTCTTCAGCTCGAGGCGGGCGAGCGCCTTGGCGTGCATCTCAGGCTGGAAGACCTGGTACTGGCCCTTACCGTTCTCCTTGGCCATATACATCGCGGTGTCGGCGTTGCGCAGGAGCTCCTCGGCGTCGCGCCCGGAGACCATCGTCTGATCGCTGAAGGCGATCCCGATGCTGGTCGCGATCGTCACGTCTCGGCCGGCCAGCGCGATCGCACCCTGCAGCGCCTCCATGATGCGGTGGGCGATCTCGATCGCCTGCAGCTCACTCTCGGTTTCGTGGATCAGGATCGCGAACTCATCGCCGCCGAGGCGTGCGGCGGTGTCGACCGTGCGCATGCAGTCCTCCAAACGCCTTCCAACCTCGCGCAGCACCTCATCGCCAGCGGCATGGCCGAGGCTGTCGTTGACGTTCTTGAAGTCATCGATGTCGAGGAACAGCACCGCCACGGGCAGGTGGTCACGCCGCTGGCGCGCGAGCGAGTGCCCGACGCGGTCGCGGAACAGCGCGCGGTTGGGCAGCCCCGTCAGCGTGTCGTGGAAGGCCTGGTGCTCGAGCTCAGCGAGGAATGCCTTGCGCTCTGAGATATCGCGAACGTTCAGCACGAGCCCAGCGATCGACTCGTCGCTCAGGAGGTTCGTGCCGAGCGCCTCGACCTCGCGCCAGCCATGCGTCGCGTGGCGCAGGCGAAACTCGGCCGTCGCCGGCTGCCCGAGCGGTTGGCTCGCAAGCGATGCGATGAAGGCGAGCACGCGCTGGCTGTCGTCGGGGTGCAAGAGCTCGACCAGCGAGCTCTCGGTGAGTGTCTCGGGGGGGTGCCCGAATCTCTGCCCGACGGAAGGGCTGATGTAGATGATGCGGGCCTCACGCTCGAGGATGCAGACAACATCGGAGGAGTTCTTGATCAGCGAGCCGAGACGCTGTTCAGATCGGCGGACGGCGCTCGCTTCGGTGAGCGCGATCATCTGCGCGCTGAGCTCCTCGTTGCGGTGCACGATGCCCGCCATGCGCAGCAGCACGAGCGCAAACATCAGCCCCGAAGCGCTCACAAGCACGTAGAGGTTGAGCGACTCGTGCAGAGCCGCGCGCAGCACGGTCAACAGCGGCACGGTCAGGCTTGCGCAGGCCAGCAGCGCGAGGCGTGCGCGCGTGAGATGCCCATCGCTGGCGGGCCCGGGCTCTGCGAGGCGACTCATCGACGGGTGCAGTGCGGCCGCACCGAGCAGCGTGTAGTAGATCGCCCAACCGGTGCCGGGCATGCCATCGATCGCAAAGCCGCCGCCCAGCAGCTTCACGCCATAGACGGCGTCTGAGAGCAGAAGCGCCACGACGCCCGAAAGCAGCAGCACGAACGGGGGCTCGCGACGGTGGCTGCCGGCGGCCATGCGCGCGATGATGCCGAGCACGAGGATGTCCATCGCCGGGTAGGCGATCGAGGTCAGCCGCCGCAGTACCGACAGTGTGTGATCCGCGGCGTAGGGGGCGATCAGGTAGACCCAGAGGAGCGTGGCCAACGCGGCCGTGACGATTAGCGCGTCGATCAGCCCTGCACGGTCACGCTGCTCGTGGCGCTCGCGGATCAGCAGCAGCAAGCCGCCCACCAGCAGCGGGTAGAAGGCGAGGTGGAACTGGTCGGCGACCGATGGGAAGGGCAGGGCGCTGCCGAAGAGGCGTTCGTAGTTGTAGGCGAGCACGTCGCTCGTCACGAACAGCCCCTGGGCGAGTGCGAAGAGGTACCAGGGAAGACGGCTGCGCCCGCTGCAGCGTCGCGCGCCGAGGATCAGCGCGGCGACGCTCGCGCCACCGATCAGGTTGAAGACCAGACCGCTGCGCAACCAGCCCGGACCGAAGAAATGCGCGAGCCCGTAGCCGCCTGTGAGCGCGCTCATCGCCGCGAGATAGACCCACCAGCTATTGCGCGTCGCACGGCTCATCTGAGGGTCGGCACCGACGGCAGATAGTGCCGCGGCAACCATTAGGCCCTCCGCGCCAGGGCTGAGCTCGACCTCCGCGCCCGGTGCAGGGCTGTTGCGGTACGTGGTCCGCGAAGCCTGTTGAGCTCGGCGCGAACGAGGTGCGCGTCGATCAGGCCTGTGCGTGAGCCCGCCGCCTGTCCCTGTTTGCGGCGCGAGAGCTCGGCTGTGTTCGCGGCGAACTGCGCGCCGTGCGAGGTCTTCACGTCACGACTATCGGCCTTTCTTCTAGCGATCTGAAGACTTGCAAAGAATCACGACCATCGGTCCAACGGCCGGAATCTCTGCGGGCGCGGGCAGGCGCCCGCTCGGGTGTTAGGAGTCTTCGCGGGGAGGTGGGCGGAACAGGATGCGCTTGACCTCTGCGGCGCTGCCGCCACCGAGGCGTAGCGCGGTCTGAAAGCCCTCCGCGCCGAGCTCGCTCGAGTCAAGCGCGCGGCGCAGCTCGTTGAGCGCCGCGAGGTCCTCCTCGGCGACCTGGTCACGGGCGATCTCGAGCAGGATCAGGTGGCGCGGGCGTTTCAGCGCCGCGGCCATGCGCACGAACGGCTCGCGCTCGGCTGGCTCGAGGCCGGCGGCTGCCAGCACGACCGTCTCGCGGTTCTCAAGACGCTTGGAGACCGCCGCGACGAGCAGCTCCTCAGCACGCGCCGGAATCTCCTCCTCGGGGACGCGCCCGGCCAGCAGCCCGCGCACCTTGTCGAGCGAGAGCAGCGTGGCGCGGTCCTCGATCAGACGATCAAGGAAGGCATCGCGCTCAGAGGCCGAAGCCGACACGACGATCAGCAGGCTGCCAGGGGAGTAGCGCAGGCGGTCCGCTGGAGCGAGCACACGACAGTGAACGGTGAGATCAGCGGGACGTGGCGGCGCACCATCGCGGCGCGGACGATCCGAGGACCAGCCCGTCCGCTCGTCCTCTGAGATCTTGACGCTGCGCGCCGGAGGTCGTGAAGCCATACCCCCATCATGCCCGAAGAAGGCCTCCTACCCCGGCGCGAGCTGCAAAGTCCTCTCTGTTACGGCGCTCTGGGCGGCGATCAGCGCCAGCTTGGCAGCGCGATCAAGCCCCTTGATGCGTGCCTCCTCACGCATCGCCGCCCGACGATCGGGCATCTCCAGCGTGAACTCGAGCTCGACCGGTAGGCGGCTGGCGGTGTAGCGGGAGGCCTTGCCGCTGCGATGGCGCTCCAGGCGTCGCTGCACGTCTGTGGACCAGCCGGTGTAAAGCGAACCGTCGGCGCAGCGCAGCATGTAGACCCAAGCCTCAGCCATCAAAGCTCGGCGCTGGCAACCGTGGAGGACCGCCCGCGGGAGCTCGCCGCAGAGGGCAGCGGCCCGAGCGTGACGGGAGCAGCGTGCATCGTGCGCAGGCGCACGTCACGCCAGGAAAGGCCCTCGTTGACCAGCGCCGGCAGCCCCATGATCACGGCAGTCGCGATCTCAACCACCTGCAAGACGATGCCGTAGGCGATCGCGTCGGGGGTGGAGACGTGGTAGGCGCCGACAAGCACAGCTACACAGGCGGCCTGGAAGACGCCGACGTTGGCGGGCGTGGCGGGGATCACGGCGGTGACGTTGACCGCGAACAGCACCGCGGCCGCACCGGCGATGCCCGCACGGGCGTCGAGACCGAGCGCCATCAGCAAAAGCCAGCAGCTCATCCACTGCAGCGTCCAGGCACCGAGCTGCAGGCTCGTGGCCTTCGCTGCGTGGCGCGGATCACGAAACACGCGCAGGCCATCGCGTAGCCGCGCCAGCGCGCGGCGCAGAGCGAGCATCAATTGCTGGTTTTGCTGGGAGCGCGCGATGCTCGCGCGGGGCGCGAGCAGGGGAGCAAGCAGCACGAGCGCCAGCACGCCCAAGGGCGCGAAGGTCGCTGCTAGCAGCGCGCTGTGGTGTCCGTCGAGAGGATCGAAGCTCGAGAACATCGCAAGGCCGAGCAGGCCCAGCGCGAGCAGGTTCAAGAGCGTCTGGGAGACCATCGTGCCGAGCACGACCGGCAGCGTCTCGCGCGCACGGCCGAGGCGCCGAGCAACGATCAGCGCGCGCGAGGGCTCGCCCAGACGCGCGGGGAGCGTCGCGGACATCAACACACCGATGAAGGTCCCCTGCATCGCATCCCTGCGTTTGGCGCGGCGCCAGGTTGGGGCGACCGCGAGGATCGCATGCCAGGCGATCGCCCGCACAAACATCGAGGCACACATCAACCCAAGCCCAGCAGCCAGCAATCCCGGCTTTGAGGCGAGCAGGCTCGTGACGACCCGTTCCACGCCGATATGCCGAAGCGCGAGCAGTGCCAGCGCAAGGCCAAGCAAGGACGACAGCGCGAGCGCGCCGCGACGCAGGGCACGAGGAGCGCGTCCCTGCGGGGGTTGCAGCGGCCGATCGATGGGCTGCAGGCTGGGCAGACGCTCGGCTGGTATTCGTGGCTTCAGGTCAGCCGGCGCGAAGCCATAGCGCACCGCCATAGCGGAGAGACGCTTGGCGGGAACGGGCGTGGCGATCGCTTGCTCATATGCGTCGAGTACCTCGGCCGCCACGCACGGCCAGGCGAAGCGCTCCGCACGCTCGCGCGCAGCCAGGGCCATCCGCGCCCGCAGCGGCTCATTCAGCGCAAGATGGCGCAGCGCCTCGGCCAACGCGAGCGCGTCGCCGGGCGCGATCAGCAAGCCGTCGACGCCGTCACGAACAACGTCGCAGTAGCCGGGGATATCGGAGGCGATCACAGGCGCCGATGCGGCAAAGGCCTCGGTCAGGACCATGCCGAAGCTCTCCCCGTGTAATGAGGGAGCACAGACCACGTCGGCGGCGGCGAGCTCGGCGAGCTTGCGCTCCTCTGAGACCTTGCCGAGCGCCTGTACGCCGCGATCGTCGAGCATCATGTGCGCGACCTCCTCGTGCCCGGCGCCGACGAGCGTGAGCGTCGCCGCGACCTGGTCGCGGAGCGCCTCAAAGGCGCGCAGCAGCACAGGCAACCCCTTGCGTTCCACGGCCTGCCCGACAAAGACGATTCGTAGCGGGCGCTCGCCACGCGATTGCTCGCTAGCGGCCGGCGCAGGCTGCAACTGCACGCCGTTGGGGATGATCCGGTAGTGCCCGCCATAGAAGCGCCGCGCGGTCCAGGCCGCGGCCTCCGAGACCGCGATGCGCACATGCAGGCGGTTCATCCGTCGCCGCCCACCGAGGGCGACAGCGGCGATCCCATTGGTGATCGGGTTCTCGGAGTAGGTGTGGAAGGTGCCAACGAGCGGCAGCTCTGCCGAGCAGAGCGCGTCCCAGGAGACGACCGGCACGACGGGCTCGTGCACGTGCAGCACGTCGTAGCCGCCGCTGCGTAGCTCCGCGCGCAGCGCGTGCACGGCGTGTGGGGTCAGGGCCATGTTCGAGACCGCGCCGTTGGCGGCGATGCCAACGGTGCGACCCAACCCGACGAAGTTCTCGGGGAGCTGGAGCTGCTGCGGATGGGCGCCGCGGTGCAGACGCGCGGAGAGCGCATCGTCGGGGTCGAACGGGGAGAGGATGCGCGCTTCGTGACCGCCCGCCACCAGCTCGCGGGCGAGCGCCTCTATGTGGCGCGTGACCCCACCTGGGTAAGTCCACGAGTACGGCGAGAGCAGCGCAATCCGCACGGCCTCACACTCTATCCGCCCGTCGTGTCGGTAGCTGTCGGGTTTTCCGCAGGCCTCGACTTAGCGCTGCTGCGATAATCGAGCAGGTGAGCAGCCGTCGTTTCGTCAAGTACACCTTCCTCAAGCTCGACCCAGCCTGGCGCCGCCGCGAGAGCGAGCTGCGCGAGCAGGACAAGCGCGAGTTCGCTGCCGCCTGCGAGGACTTTGCCGATGGGCATTTGCTGCAGTCCTTCTCGCTGATGGGTACCCGTGGCGACGCCGAGCTGCTGCTCGTCGCCGAGGCGGAGAACCTCGACCGCATCCACGAGTTCCACGTGGTGCTGGCCCAGAGCGGGCTGATGAAGTGGGCCGATATCCCCTACTCCTTCCTCGGCATGCGCAAGAGCTCGGAGTACTCAGACGACGAGCGCACGGTGCTGCGCGGCTTTCGTGGCCGCTACGTGTTCGTCTACCCGTTTGTGAAGTCGCGCGAGTGGTACGCCCTGCCCGCCGAGGAGCGCTGGCGGATCATGCAGGGCCACATCCAGGTAGGTCGCGAATACCCGGGCGTGGACAACCACACGACCTACTCCTTTGGCCTCGACGATCAGGAGTTCGTGGTGGCCTTCGACACCGATGACGTCGGCACTTTTCTCGATCTCGTCCAGCGCCTGCGCACGACCGAGGCCTCGCGCTTCACGGTGCGTGACACACCGAGCTTCACCTGCCTGGCGATGTCTTTGGAGCGAGCCCTCAATGCGCTCGATGGCGAGCCTGTCGCGCTCGCGCTGCCGACAGCCTGAGAGCCAGCGTGGCCAAGGCAAAAGCGCCGGGCAAGACCACAAAAGCCGGCAAGGCGCTTAGCCACCTACGCACAGCCGACCCAATCCTCGCGGGATTGATCGACGCGGTCGGCCCACTCGATGACCCACGCGCAGGTCGCCCCGACCCCGACGATCACTACGGCGCGCTCGTGCGCTCAATCACGGGGCAGCAGCTCTCGGTGGCGGCCGCACGCACGATCTACGGGCGCCTGACCGCGCGCTTCGGGGGACGTGCGCCCACGCCGCAAGAGATCCTCGCCGATGAGCCAGAAGAGCTGCGCGCCGCTGCGGGACTATCGCGCGCGAAGGTGAGCTATCTGCGCTCGCTCGCCGAACACGTGATCTCAGGCGAGCTCGAGCTCGAGCTACTCGATGAACTACCCGACGAGCAGGTCATCGCCGAGCTCGTCGCGATCAAGGGCCTCGGGCTGTGGACGGCGCAGATGTTCTTGATGTTCCACCTCGCCCGCCCCGACGTGCTTCCCGTCGGCGACCTCGGCATCAGGCGTGCGATCGAACGCGCTTACGGCTTGGAGGCGCTGCCGCTACCACCAGCGATGGAGGCGATCGCCGCACCCTGGCGACCCCACCGCACGCTCGCCTGTCGTTATCTGTGGCGCTCGCTCGATAACGAGCCTGGCTAGGCGGCGAGCCCGCCCCGGGAGTCTGACCCCGGAGCGCGCTCACCACCCCACCAGCTCTCTGCATAGCGCTAGGCGGTTGCTTTGATCTCGATCGCTTCTTCGCCGACCTGCGTGGTCGTCGTCGAGAGCCCGGCCTGTTCGCCGCCGAGGCTCAGTGTGTGGGTCGGCCCCACTTCGAAGGCTTCGGGGAGCTGTTTGCCCGCCACAGCCTTCGGTTTGAGTTTGAGTGTGCTCGCCATTTTGTTGACGGCCGTGACCGGCGCGATGAACGAGCCCGTCACCGTCTGTGTGCTCGCGCCGCATTCAAACGCAGCCAACTGCGTGCCGGAAGTCGGCGAGATCGCGAGGCCGACGAGCGGTTTGACCGTGCCTTCGTTCTCTTTGATGAATTCCAGGCTGCCGGTCAGCGCGGCGGTCTGGATTTCCCCAGCGCCAGCCCCGCTGCTCGTGCACGGGCCGCTTGGCGAGGAGCAGCCTGTGAGCTTCAGCGACAGCACCTCGGTCTTCGTCCCGGTGTATTCGCCGGAGTCGCTGCCAGCCGTGCACGTCACGAGCTGGCCACCGACAGTTTCGAGCTTGACCGGTTTGAGCACGCCCGTGAAGCCCTTGCTCGGGCCGGGGCCCGTCACCCATTCGAATTTGCCCACCCGTTCCGGGCTTTCCGCGGTGCAGCCGGAGTTGCCGTAGAGGCCGTGGTAGACGGTTTTTTTGCCTTCGAGCACGCCTGCGGCTTTTTGACAGCGGCCGAAGTCCGGCAGCGGCAGCACGCCCCTGACGATCGAGGAGACCACCAGTTCTGTCACTCCGCTCATCACGGCCGTGTTTTTGCCGGCAGCCGCCGGCAGGCCCTCCTTGGCGTTGACCGCGAGGTCACCGACGAGCGGGAGCAAGGTGCAGCCAGTCGCACCGGGCGCGGCAAACGAGTTGTCGACGAGCGTGCCGGTCACGACCTTGATCGCGCCTCCGTCCTTCGTCGAGATGATCGCTTTGCCGGAGATCGGTTTGTTCGGCGGCGGCGGGTTCGTCGTGCCGTAGGTGAGGTTCAGGACGAGCGGTTCGGCTTCGGTGCCGATGTAGCAGTTGGAGCCGAGCGCGAGATTGTCGAGTTTCACCTTCAGCGGCAGGTAGACCGTGTTGCCGAGTTCGCCTGTACCGGCGAGTTCAGCGGTCGCGGTGACTTCGGTGAAGTTCCCAGGCAGTTCGATGCCGACCAGGCCACCTGGAACCGGAAGCGCTGTTTTTGAGAGCGTTTCGCCGTCCGTCGAAGGCACGATCACCGGCGGCGTGAGCCCACCCTTGATGACCACGGGTTTCGTGATCGGCACGTTGCCGTTGCCGAGGATGAATTCGCCGCTGCTCGTGACCGAGTAGGCGCAGGCGCCGACTTCGGGGTTGTTGTAGGGGCAGGTGGCGAAGCGCTGCAGGTCCTGCTTCAGCGACGCCAGCGCGGGCGCTGCCACGGCCAACGCCGCGAACGCCGCAACCACCAGCGTGACGACGGCACGCAAACCTGTGCGACTGCCCGACGCGCGGTCAGGGGCATTGTCTCGCATCTGTCTCATTCTCTCGTCTTCCCTCCGATATCGGTGTCGATCGACGGCTGTTCGGCGTTCTCCCGGGCCCAATACGGAGAATCCCCCCGGCCGCCGGCCATGACAGTTCGAATGCTTGCGCTCGCGTGTGCCCCCACCAGCGAATCGCATACTTGATCTTTACAGACACGACGGTCTGCATCAAGCCAAGACAAGTAAAACGTGGATTACCTAATACACGTTTACGTTCCTGAAAAAGAGGTTTAGCTCCCCTGAATGCGGGTAGTCAGGCTAGTGCTTCTTGTGCGTCTTGGGTCCGAACTTCTTGCGAGCGGACTTTTCACACGCGACGCGCTTGTGCTTGCTCTTCTTCTTGCGGCAGGCCTTGAGCGCCGCCTTCAGCTTTTTGGCCTGCATCGCTTTGAAGGAGAGCACCGAGCCTGTGGCGCAGCCGGTGACCGCGATGTTGGTTGTCTGCTTGATCGTCGCTCCATCCTGGGCGACGATTTCAGTTGGCATCAAGAGCTTCGTGCCGCACAGGCTGTACTTCTTGGCAACCGGCACGAAGGCGGTCAGCGCCGAGTGCGGCCCTGCGGGCAGTTCGGTCACGAACTTCGTGAAGGGCGCGTCAGGCGCCGCTTCGAAGCGGGAGTAGGTGATGCCCTTTTTGATGTCGGTGTGCCCATCGAGAATTAGCAGGATGCCTTCGCCCTGGAGCACGAACTCGACATCTGGGAAGGCGGCGCCACCGTGTGAGACCAGATAGGCGGGACCTTCGAGCGGGTTCTTCAGGACCGGTGTTGAGATCTTCGCACGCCCGATGTTCGAGCCTTCGGGGCAGCTCGCTGGATTGGCAGCAAAGACGGCTGCGAGGCAGGCTTTCTGAATTGTGGTCAGGCGCGAGGGCAATGCGGCGGGAAGCTGGAGGTCGACCTTCTTGATATTGGCCTGCCCGAGCCCGGCCGATTCGACGGTCACGTTCAGGTTGACACCGTTGACTTTGCTGCCCTGGTGGCCGGCCGAGGCGCTTAGTTTCGGAGCAAACGGGAGGCTGGCGCAGTTGGTCACCTGGAATGGCCAGGAGACGGCCGCCGCCGCGCCGCCATCGCCCCCGAGCGTTCCCGTGATGTTCGTCGCGTTGCAGTTTGTTCCGTTGAACTGGAAGTTTGGGCGGTCGATCGTGACATTGATCTGTTTGAGCTGCACGGGCACGCCTTTGAGGAAGGTCGGCACGATTTCACCGCGTGGGCCGCCGTCGGTCGTGACCGTCACGGCGGCCGTGTTCGGGTCGACGTTGATGCGCGAGCGCACGTCAACGAGGCCGAGATCGAAGGGGCCGGTCTTGGCGGCAGTCTCCACGAGCAGGCCGAACGGTGCTCCGTTGTAGCCGGTGGTGAGGTAGACGTTGCCGCTAAGCGTTACCGGTTCGCTTCCGAGCCCGGAGGTGGTTGTTGCATGTCCGAGCAGGCTCGCCCCATCGCAGGCCCACGGCTGACCGGACGGCGGTTCCTGGCAGGGAGTTACCGAGGCGAGCACGGCCGCCATGCCTTCGGGCAGGTGCACGGTGATGCCGTTGAGCGACTGCTGGCCGTCGGGCCGTCCGATCGTCAGCGTAAAGGGACTGAAGGCCGCCGCCTGGGTGTTTTCTGCTCCGGCTTGGAAGGCGGGTGCGAAGGACTGGGGGCTCGGTGAACACGGTTCACCGTTCGGCCCACCCGTGATGCTGAAGTCTGCCGAGGGCGTGGCGTGAGCCTGGCCCGACCACGGCGTGAAGTCGGTGGTGGTCGTGTAGCTACCGCACAGCGCGGGCGTCGAGACCGACGCCCGCGGCCCGCCGAAGAACGACAGCTTCAGTTCTTCAAAGGGCACCTCGGGCGTGTTTTCGAAGGTCGAGACGATCTGGCCCGTACCTTCGACCGGGGTCACCTTGCCCGCGAGCTTGACACGCACGCCCGATATCGGGTCATAGGCGACGATGTAGATCACGAGCGGCGCCTGGAAGGGATTCGTGTCCTGGTGGGCCAGATAGACCGAGCCGGTAAGTTCGTGTTCGAGAGCCGGGGTCTTGATCTGCACCGTGCCGACCTTGGCGGGATCTGGGCAGAAGGACGCTTCTGAGGAGAATTCGTCGTTGTTCGTCTGGGTCGGTTCTTCCGCGCCGAGGAAGCCCATCTGTTCGCTTGTGCACGCGAGCAGGCCGTTTGAGGCGGCCGGGCTGAGCATCAACCCGGGCGGCAGGCTGACGGTCGTGTTGCGCACCGTCGACTCAGCCAGACCGGTGGGGCTGAGCGTCCCAGTCTGCGGCACGATCACGTTCGTCGTCAGCCCCGACGGCGTGCTCCCGAAGGGGCTTTCGGGCGTGACCTTGATCGTCGGTTCGAACTGCAGATTTTCACAGCCGCCGAGGGTCACGGGGTGTTCGACCTGGACGTCACCGAGCAAGGGTGCTCCCGGGACCCAGGACTGTGGACGCATGGGTGATTCCAGCGGGGTGCCGCAAGAGGTGGGCAGCGTCAGGAAGGCCTGCGGGTTGGCCGTGCTCGAGGGTTCACACGGCGGCATAAACGATCTACGCACAAGGCCGCCACGGATGCATTCCCAGCCGCGCGAGGCGTCGTGGCTGTGAGCTTCGGGCACACCCCAGAAGGTCACGCTGCTCGCGATCAGGCCCGCCGCCTGGCTCGTGTTGGTGGCGGTGACGACGACCGCGTAGTCCTTGCCGGTACGCACCGAGGTGTCGAGCACAACCGCATCGTTGATCGGCGCCAGCCCAAAGCGCGCGGGCTCACCACGTGAAGGCACGAGGTTGAAGACCGGGATCGTCAGCGTCTTTGCGCCTTCCTTGAACTGTCGCTGTTCGCGGATCGTGACTTCCGCTACGCCCACGGCCGTGTCGCCGGGACAGTGGTTGCTGCCTTCTTCAGGTGTGAAGTCGACTTCGCTGCACTGCGGCCGTTTGGCGATGTTGCCGATCAGGCCAGGGGGCAGCGTGAACTGGAGGTTCTTCGGCGTCGCGACGGGTTCTTCGCGCGCGTTCTCGTTCAGCGCCAGGGTCGTCGTCAGCTGAAATGGATGTGAACCTGCCTGTGTGTCGGTCGAACCGTCTTCGTTTTCCGGCGTAAGTTCGTATTGGTTGACGCCAAACGGCGCGGGCGTAGAGCTCACGACGACGCGTTCTGACTTTGCGCCGGTCGGGGCAGCGCCACCGCCGCTGGCTTCGACGATGTTCTGCAACGTGCCCGCGCCGGTTTCGACCTTGACGAAGACCGTCATCTGCACGCGTTCGTAGGGCAGCAGGTCGTGCGTATAGGTGCAGGTGGTCGCCGGCAGCGGCTGGCAGTTCATGCCGAACGTGCCGGTGCCGTCGATGCCGAAGATCTTCGTGACTTTCAACCCCGCGGGGAGTTTGTCGCTGAGCACGATCGGTGTGCTCGAGCCTTTGGCCGTGCCGTTGCCGTGGTTGGCAGCCACGACGACGATCGTGCCTTCGCCGCCGGGTGCGAGGTTCGTCGGTACGGGGCTCGAGCTAACACGCAACCATGGGATGGCTGCGGCAGATGCGCCCGCAGGAGCAGCTAGAGCTACGCACAGCAGCAAGATCGCGCCGAGGACGCCGATCGCCGCTCGCGGCTGGCGTTTGAAGCCATGGCGCATCACTTGGCCCTCCGCGAGGACTTCTTCGCGCTTGCCTTGTGCGCGCCGTAGAGCTTGCGCGCTTTTGTTTCACAGGCCGCACGCTTGTGCTTCTGCGCGCGCGTCCGCTTCGGGAGCTTGTGACAGGCCTTCAGCGCTCGGCTGAGCTTTTGCGCCTTAGTAAGTTTCGTCGTCGGTTTGGGTGTTTCGACGGTGCCGATCACCTTCAGCGTGGACACGTTCCCCGATCCAGCCACCGAGTCTGCTCGCAGGGGCCGTATAGACCGGCGGCACGACCGGCGTGTTGCGCCCGCAGCTTTCAGAGCTTTCGCATTCTTTGTTCGTCACCGACGGCGGCGGCTGCAGGCAGGGCGATTCGCTGCTGCAGACGCGCGCGCTGTAGATGTCGTAGCTGCCGTCGTTGTCCTGCGTTGGCAGCAGTTGGCTGGCGGTCAGGAAGAAGACCGAGTCGCCGTTGGTGCTCGCATCGATAAACGCCGATTCCTGGGTCGCGGTCCCTGAGGAGAGCAGCGATACGCAGCCACTCGAGCTGGCGCAAGTGCCGACTCCGTTTGGCTCGTACTCATAGACATCCTCTTTGCCGTTGACCGCTGCCGGTACGAGGTTGTCCGGGCTCGTGAAGAACAGGCGGCCGCTGTCGGAAAGGAAGCGCGACTGGTACTGCGTGGTGTCCTTGCTTTCGTTGGTGTAGGCGGGGATGCTCCCAGCCAGCGTCTGGCCGTTCCACAGTTCTGGCCGGTCGACGAGCGGGGCTTCGAATTCTTTGACCGCGACACCGACTGGGCGCGCGCCCGATGGGCTGCACGACACGCACGTCAGCTTGTTTGCTTCGGCGTCGTAGAGGAAGACCTCTTGATCGGCGGCACCAGTGACGGCGTCTGTGTTGTTGTAGCCCGTCAACGGCCTGTTGGACATGAAGGTCATGAACCGGCCGTTGGGCGAGACTCGAGCGGTGAGGTGGCTGACAAGCGGTATTTCGGTGATCGTCCCGGCCCAGTCGTTGCGGTCCAGCGGCGAGAGGCTGCCGATGAAGGTCGTCGTCCAGGCCGAGCCGGTGTCGTGCAACACGTAGAGGTTGTCCGAGCCGCTTGTCGCTCCCGGAGCAAGCACGCCGGTCGCGACGACGTAGATGTAGCTGCCGTCCTCGCTCGCGCCCGGCACGACGCCTTTGATGACGCCCGCGCCTTCGCCTTCATGGGGATGGGCGGTGAGGTCGGCGAGTTTGCCCGAGCCGACTTCGTAGACGTAGAGGTCTGCGCTTCCGCTGATCTGGTTCGCGTCGGCGGTGAGCGGCTGCTTGTCGGAGAAGAAGACCTTCGAGCCGTCGGTACTGGCGATCTGGTAGATCGCGGCTCCGGGGCTGCCTGGCGCCTGGGCAGGTCCGCCCTGCACGGCGTCGACCTGGACGGTTTTGCCCGTGGTCATGTTGCGGTCATAGAGGTGCGGTTCGTTGAGTTTGTCCGAGGTTTCCGACCACACGATGTGCGAGCCGTCATTTGAGATGGCGCGGCGCAGGCTCACGGTCGGGGCCTGCGCCCATGCCGTAGCCGACGTCGGTGAAGTGCCTACCGCCGGGAGATCCGTCCGGGAGGACGTTGACCAGCTTCAGCTGACCGCCGGCCCACTCGTACATGTTGCTGTTGCCTTCGGCCGGCGGCAGCACCGGTTCTGCGGTCAGCGGCACACCAAGGTCAGAACGCAGCACCGCGTGCGAGAGGTCGGGCGTGGCGGTGACAAATTCAAGGCCGCCGTTGATGAACGTGAACTTGACGCCGTGCACCGATTCGCCTTCTTCAAGCTGGCCGCCGAAGTGCGTCCCTGTCACGGTGTTGCCGTGTGAGACGAGCGGCAGGTAGCCGGGGCTCTGCACGACTTCGCCGTTTTTACGCGCGGCTTCGTAGTTGGCGGCCTCGGCACCGGAGGGCGCGATTGGCACGTTGGCGCGGAGGAAGACCGATTTTTCCTGTGCTTCGCCCGGCAGCACCGGCGGCGAGAGCGGCGGTTCGGCCAGCGGCGTCAGACCACCCGTGAACGGCACAAGCAGGCTCAGCGAGAGTTCGGGCGAGAACAGCCGGTATTCCGGCGCCGAGCGGTTGCCCAGGCCCGAGGCCGAGGAATGCGGCGTGGCGATGTCTTCGGTCTTCCATCCGTCGGCTTTGCGGATTGCCAGCGCCTGCTGCGGTTCCGGCGCGCGGTTGCCTTCGGCTTCGGCCGTTATCGGCGAGGTCGGCGCGTAGCTGATCGCGCTCCCGTCTTCGGCGGCCTGAATCAGGCCCCATGAGGCGGGGATCGGCTGGATCGAAGCGCCGTGCTTTTCGGTCGGCGAGACCATCTCCCAGGAGCGGTTGTCCGCCAGACCAGGCGGCGGCGCTTCTCCGCTTTGCGTCGTGAACGTGTGGTCAGCGCTACTTGCTGCGCCAAGCGTGGCGACCGTCGCGACCAGCCGGTAGTGATAGGTCGTGTGCGCTTTGAGCCCGACGAGCGTCGCCCCGACTTCGACGTTCGCGCTGCCACTACCAGCATCGCCGTCGGGGACCGGCGTGGTCGCTCCGTAGCTCAGGGTTTCGCCGTATTCGAAGCGGTATTTCGTGTCCAGTCCGAGCGGGTTGATCTGTGCGGAAAGCTTGGCCGATTCGCTCGTCACCGCGAGCGCGGAGACGTTTTCGAACAGCACCGTCGTGAATTCCTGGTCGGGCCCGGTCGTGGTGCCAACACTGTTGGTCGCGACGAGGCGGTAGTGATAGGTAGTCGCGAGATTGAGCCCGGTTAGCGTTGCTTCGACGCCTTTCTGCGTGAAGCCCGCCGGGAGTTCTCCTGCGGGAGTGCTTTCGCCATACGCCGTGGTTTCGCCGAATTCGTAGTGGTATTTGGTGGCCAGACCGCCGGGATTGATTACCGAGTGCAGCGCCGCGCCGGTATGCGTGATGTTCTGCGCGGGCACCGTCGTGATGCGCGGCACGCCCGTGGTCGTGAAGGTTCCGTCATTGGACGTCGTCGTGCCGAACGTTTCGTTGCTCGCGACCAGTCGGTAGTGGTAGAGCGTGTTCGGTTTCAGGCCGGCGATCGATGTTTTTGCCGCCACGACCACGCCTTTGCCCCCAACGCCGGCGTCGGTGCCCGGCGGAGCGGGGCTCGTCGAGCCATACACGAAGGTCGTCCCGTATTCGAAGAAGTAGTGCGCGTCGAGCCCGTTCGGTTCGAGGAAGCCCGTCAGTTCGGCCGATTCGGTCGTGACGTTTTCGGCCGGACCGAGCACCACGCCTTCCACTGCATCTTCGGTTTTGAATCCCGGTTCGCCTTTGTTGACGCCGGTAAGCCCAAAGTTGACGCCGTTTTCGTTTTCGCCGACCAATCGGTAGACGTATTCAGTGCCCGCTTTTAGCCCAGTGAGGCTCGCTTCAACGGCGACCGGCGCTTCGCCGGCTCCCGCTTCGCCGTTGGGGATCGGGATGCTGTTTGTGAATTCTTCGTTTTCGCCGTATTCGAAGCGGTATGTGGCAGCTTTGCCGAGCGGGTTGATCGTGCCGTGAATGACCGCTGTTGTGCGTGAGAGTTCGCCTTTGCCGATCGTGGCTTTACCGGTCACCACGTCGGGCAACACGACTTCGGGTCCGTATACGTCGACGACATGTCCTTCGGCCTCGGCGACATACAGTTTGCCTCCCGCCGCCACGGCGATGCCGCGCGGACCTTCCAGGTCGGCGCCGCCTTCGCCGGCGATCACCGCTCCAATAAAGGTGCCTGTGGGACCGTACTGTTCGACGATGCCCTTTTCGCCCGCCGCGATTTCTCGCGTCGAGCCGACGTAGATGTCACCGCTGGTCGGATCGACCGCGATACCGGCCAACGATTCGCCTTCTTCAAAGCGTCCGTTGGGCGCGCCTTTGCCGTTGATCTTGACTTCAAAGGCGCCGGTCGCTCCGAATACCTCGAGATAGCCCAGTGCAGCGTCGAGCACGTAGACCTTGCCGTTTTCGGGGTTCACGGCGACGCCGTTCGGTTCTTCGACAAAGCCGCCCGTCAGCTGCACGGCACGCAGCGTGCTTTCCGCGCCGCTTACTCCCGGTGGTTCGTAAACGTTGACTTTGCCGCTCGTCGCATCGACAACGTAGACATCCCCAGCCGACGCGCCTTTGGAGTTATCGACGGCGACCCCCCGCACTTCGCCGAAGTGGCCGCTGGAAGCGTTGGCGCCGGCCCATTCGCTCAGCAGTTCGTATTTACCGGCGACCGGCTTGAAGACGTTGACGTGATCACCTTCCGACGCCGAGGTTTCGGTTTCGACCACGTAGACGTAGCCGCTCGCTTCATCGACTGCCACGGCGACCGGCACCTGGTGGCGTGCGGTCACGAAACGCGTCTTGAAGGTGCCCGCCGCGTTGAATACGTCGACCTCGAGCGTGCCCGGATCAGCTACGAAGACGTCCCCGGTTGAGCGATTGACGGCGACACCCTGCGGTTCGAGCAGCGCAGTTCCAGGGGGCGCCTCGGTGATCCGCGAAAGAAACGGATGGCCGATCGCAGCGCTCGCCTGGCGAGGCGCGGCCAAGATCACACAGAGGCTTGCTCCTAGGAGACACGCCATCAGCACAGCAAGCAGCTGAAGCCGCGACCTCCCCGATGCCACGCCGATTTCCGCGGCGTGGATCTGCGCCTCTGAACCCACTCTTCTCCAGCTCCCTGTTGATGGACTGTCTCCAGAAGTCCTTGCGAAGAGTGTATGGAGCACCTATCGCTCTGTCAAACCTAAACCGTTCGATCGGGTCGTGGGACCGTCGCCAGACCGATATCTCACGCACCGGCTCGGCGCCAGTGGCCCGTCAGAACGAAACGGGCCGGGCGATGATCGCCCGGCCCGTTGGAGTACTACCGGCTGAGCTCAGAGAGCTCAGCCGTTACTGCATCGAGTCGGCTTTACGCCTTGATCTCGAGCGCTTCTTCGTTCGTGATGACCGTTTCAAGGACCTGGTCGGACCTTTCGAACGTGCCTTTCGGACCGCTCAGCGAGCTTTCCAGGTTGTCAATCACGGTCGCTTTGCCTTCAACGAATTTCGGTTCCTGTTCGCCGGCTTTCGCGCCTTTGGCGTAGGTCTCCGTGGCGGTCGTCGCCATCGTGTTCAGCGGACCGATGTTGGCCAGGATCGTTTCGTGGCCTTTTTCGGGGCCTTCACCGACATACACGACCACACCGACGGCCGGGCATTCGAATTCAGTGAAGCCTTTTTTCTTGACCATCGGGCTGAGGCCCTGGTTGACTTTCACGGCAGGCGTTTTTTTGCCGGACGTGTAGGACAGCTTGCCTTTGAGTTTCGTCGTCAGGATTTCTCCAGCAGCTGCGCCTTTCGATTTGCATTCCACGCCGAAGAGCGGAAGCGAGCAGCCGTTGAATTTAGCCGTGACGTTCGTTACTTCCTTGGTGGAAGGCGTGGCGCCTTTTTCAAGGTATTCGCCCGTTGCTGACTGCGTCGTGCACTTGATTTCGGTGCCCGTCGCGCCTTCTAGTTTGCCTTCGCCACCGGCGCTGGTGAATTTCTTGTTGATGGCGTTTTTGACCCATTCGGTGGTGCCTTTGCCGGCTGCAGCTTTCACCGTGCAGTTGGCGTCAGCGTATTTACCGGCAGCTTTGGCCACACAGCGGCCGATTTCCGGGAGTGCCGATGCGCTGCCGGCACCGATCGCGCTGAGCGCGAACGCGGCAACGAGGCACAGCCCCACGATCCTCATGCGTTTCATCTATCCACTACTCCTTTTCCCTCTAGCGTTAGATCGACCGACCCCGAAATCCCCTCCTCAGGACAGAGATGCCCCGAAGTCAGTCCTAGCCATCAGCCCGACGTCTACCCCTCGGGTCTACCCCTGCTGACAGTGCTGTACACCCGACCTTGGCAGATAACAACCCCTGCGTCAAGATCAAGCCGAAACGACGTCGAAGCACTCCGGCGCTGGCTTCCCGGGCGGGAAACCGCACAATGCTGGAGGCCTGGGCGATCCGATCCCCTTGCGACGCTTGACATCATGTCGTTGGCGACGGTACCACAGGGTGGCTGTAGACGTCAACCCTGTAAACGGCATGTTTCGGTAGTTCCCAGTTGGCCGTACAACCAGGTAACTGAGCTGGCCAGACAGCTAAGTCGCTGTACGGCTTGCTCAGGCGATTCTGCGCACAGCGACGGTTCGATCCGCCTCCGCCACGATCGCCCAGCCAGGCGTGCTTTGCTCGCGGAAGGTGCGAGCAACCACCGCGGTGGGACCGGGAAGACCACGCCCCTCAGGCCGGTCCGCACGCGCATCATGAAAAACGACGTGTCCCCCAGGCGCCACGAAGGGGCGCCAGGTGAGCCAATCGCGCTCGCAGCCCGCCTCGGAGTGGTCTCCGTCGATGAAGACGAGATCCACGGCTGCAGCCCACGAGGCAGCAACTTCGTGTGAGAGCGCGACGTGCCAGGACACACTCGGCGCCTGCGCGCCCCGCGCGCGCAGTGCTCTTGCGACGCTGCGCCGGGTGGCCCACTCCGTGGCGCCCCATCCCGAAGGCAGCGCGTCAGGATGAGCCCCAAAGGGATCGATCAGGTGTAGCTCGGCGCCGGGGCTGAGCTGAGCGCAGAGGAGCAAAGCCGAAGCCCCCTCATAGACGCCGATCTCGACCACACGCTGAGCCCGCGCGGCACAACCGAGCAGCACGTCCATGTCCTGCTCGGAGTGCATCCTGCGCGCAGGAATAAGGCCGAGACCCACGGTCAGCGCGCGCAGACGCGGATCATCCCGCACACGGTCGGGCGCCAGACGCCGTACAGGTTGGGGAAGGGCCGCCATCGCTCCGGGCCAGCCTAGCCTCGATTCGTCATCAAGGTGAATGACTGGCGAGTTTCGGGTGAGGGAGTCGTAGGTGTCGGTGGTGGGTGGCTCTGTGGCGTGCGCGGAGGCGGTGATGCTCTCGTTTGGGTCGTTGCTTGTGTTTTCTGGCCAGCGTCGAGCGGCGGGGATCCTGCGCGGTAATGCTTGGTGAGGGATGCCGGCCGGACTGTCAGGCGTAGGCGGGTAGCGCGTTCAGGCGTTTGAAAGCGCTGAGGATCGCGCCTGCCCAGGGCCAGTCGGCGGGCAGGTGCAGGGTGGTGCGCCGGGCGTGGCGGGTGATCTGCCCGGCGACGTGCAGGATGCGGTAGCGCAGCCGCTTGGGTTCTGAGATCGTGTGCTCGCCGTCGAGGGTCAGCAGCTGAGTCCAGACCATGATGTCGTGGGCTGTGAGCGCGAGCTCGAACCACGCGGCGTTCGCGGTGAAGGAGTGGAACGGGAGGTAGCCTGCCCCGGTGGCCTTGAGGGTCTTGACGCGATCCTCGACTTCGGCGTGCTGGCGATGGAGCGCCTCCAGCGCGGCGATGTCGTGGCCGTCCTGGTCGGTGATGAAGCACTGGAAGCGGTGACCGTCGAGGTCGATGAAGGTGAGCTGCGCGCCGGGGTGTGGGCGCTCGCGGCGGCAGATCAGCCGGGTCCCCGAAGGCCATGAGGAGAGGTCGAGCAGGCCGGTGAGCTCGGTGACCCATGCCCCCTCGCGCGGCGCACCGTCCTGGTTGACCGCCGGCTGTCCAGGCGCTCTCATTGAGCGCGAGGATCTGCTCGCGGACACCGCTGCTGATCGGATAGCCCAGGGAGAACCCGATCCGTGTCTCCCGGCATGCGCCCGCGAACTCGTGGCTCGCTCCCGCGGAATCGGACCGGGCGAGGATCTCCCCGTCCAGCGCGCTCTCAGGTAGCTGCTCGAGCGCGAGTTCCAGCACCCGCAAATGGTCGCAGGCGTTGTTCGCGCCGGCGTTCCCGGGCCGCAGGACACCTGACGAGCACCTCCCGGCCACACGTCGCGATCAGCGGGTTGAACCCGAACCCGCCCTTGTAGTGCCCGGCCGCCTGCTCCTTCTCGGAATGGATGCTGATCGGCGTCGCGTCGAAGTCCAGGATCACCCGGCCAGGCGCTGCCCCGGCCTTCCACGCCCGCTCGCGAGCAAGAGCACGTGCCTGACGGACCCGTTCGAGCTGCGCCTCGCCGACCTTGAGCAGCACACGCCTGGCCGTCGGCACCGACGCGACGCTCCCGAACAGCGCGCCCTGGCCAGCGAGCACCGCGAGATCCGAAACGCACCGCCCGCCGTCCGCGGCCATCACCGCCAGATCACAAAGACACCCGGCCCGGATCGTGAGCCGAGCGGCGCTCCCGGGTCCCCGCCAAAGCACCAGACAGAGCCGTCCGTCAGCCCCAGACGCTGCGCCGTGAGCGCCAGCAGCACGGTCCCCGCACGAGACGACAAGCCAGTGCCGTCCGCGACCACATCTACCGTTCCGAACGTCGCACTTCTCGTCACCTTCAAGGTGAACCTCCTGGACGGGTGGATTGCCGGCTTCGCAACCGCAATCCTGCCCGCCCAGGCAGACGAATCACGCCCCCGGCGCCACCACACCCCGCGCCACTACTGATGAATCCGGGCTAGGCGCATCCCGTCGTAGGTGTCGGCGACGGCGCTCGGCGTGCACGTGCGCGCACGTAGGCGCGCCACAGGCCGTAGCTGGGATAGACGTGGCCGAGATCTGCGCTAAGCAATCCCACGGGGAAAGCCGGGTCCTCGCGGAAGCTGTACTGGAAAACGGCGGCAACGCGCGGGTCTCGATACCAACGCTGCAGCTGGAGAGCCAGCGCTTCGCAGCCGGCGCGCTCATCCGCCGAACCAGCGGGACGCGGGCGCCCGGGGTGCCCTGCTCCGGCGCCGGCCTCGGTGACCCAGATTGGAGCAGCCGCCGCACAACCGCCACGCGCCTCGAGTGCTTGCTCGAGCGCGGACACACCATCGGGCGCTGTGCCCGATCGAAGGCGCGCAGCGTAGTCGTGTATCGACCACACAGTGCCCATGCAGAGCACGTCCTGCGGAAGTGCTGCTACGAAGCTTTCAACGCTAGTCGTGTGCGGTGAGTCGACCTGCAGATCGTTGAGCTCGCCGAGGATCTCGTGATGCCTGCCGCCATGCGCACGCAGCTCGCTATACATCGCGCGCGCGAGCACCGCATAGACTGCCGGCGAAAGCGCCATCCGCTCGCCGCAGGCGACGCGCTGCGGGCTGATGAAGCGCGGATCGTTAGGCTCGTTCCAGGGACTCCACCAGTCGAGTGACACACCCGCCGAGACGCCAAGCGCGAGCAGCGAGGAGATCAGCTGGCGGTAGGAGGCGATCGCATCGGATCGCACCGGACGTGCGAACGGGGCTGTTCCCGCGAGCTCACAGCCGTGTTCCCCAAGCGCTGCCCAAGCGGGCGCACCGAAGATGTCGAGGACGACCTGAAAGCTGCCCGGTGCGACACGCTGCTGAGAGGCGATCGCCGCGAGCTCGGCGCGCAGGCCAGCGTAGGCTCCGCACGGCCCTACGCTCCGCGCACAACCATCAACCGAGACCGCGAGCGAGGGCAACTCCCCCGCGCGTGGCTGCAGGGCAGCCCAGTCAACGAGCAGCCGAATGTAGGTCGGGTGCAGCTCCGTCAGCCTGATGCGCGCCTCCCGAAATGGCGCACCGCCGGCAGACGAAACGACCGCGGGATTCCACAGGAGATCGGCGTTGTCCTCGGTTAGGCCGAACGCCGGTCCTCGGAGTGCAACTGGCGAGGGGGTAGACGTCGCTGGGTGAGCCTCTCCCCGACTGCCCGACCCCCCGCATCCACCAAGCGCAAGCAGCAGCGCCAGCGAGACGAACAGGAACCTCAGACCGCTGAGACCTGCTCCTCCTCGGCGACCCGGAAGGAGGAACCGCAGCCGCAGGCGGCCACGACGTTGGGGTTGTTGACCTTGAAGCCGGCGCCTTGCAGGCTCTCCTCGTAGTCGATCGTCGAGCCGCTCACGAACTGCAAGCTCTCGCCATCGACGAGCAGCTTTAGTCCGTGGCTTTCAAATACGACGTCGCTCTCGCGCTGCTCGTCAAAGGCCAATTGGTATTGGAAGCCCGAGCAGCCACCGCCGCGAACGCCGACACGCAGCCCGGCCACGCTGACATCCGCCTGCTGGGAAGCAAGGAACTCGTGCACCTTCTCGGCACCCTTATCGGTGATCTCGATCATCGCTGTTGCTCCTGTTGACGGCTCCAAGACTTTCCAAAGTATAGCGGTCTCTGGAGCGGCCGTGGAGGCCTTCGAGCGCGGCGCGGGCCCAGAGCTCTACGACGCCCTGGGCCCGCTCCAGCTCAGGCCTTGATCTCGAGTTCTTCTTCGGCCGTGATGACGCTTTCAAGCACCTGGTCGGACCTTTCGAACGTGCCTTTCGGACCGCTCAGCGAGCTTTCCAGGTTGTCGATCACCGTCGCTTTGCCTTCCACGAATTTCGGTTCCTGTTCGCCGGCTTTCGCGCCTTTGGCATAGGTCTCGACTGCCGTCGTCGACATCGTGTTCAGCGGACCCACGTTGCCGAGGATCGTTTCGTGGCCTTTTTCAGGACCTTCGCCGACATACACGACCACGCCAACGGCCGGGCATTCGAATTCGGCGAAGCCTTTTTTCTTGACTTCGGGGCTGAGGCCCTCGTTGACTTTGACCGCCGGCGTTTTTTTGCCGGAGGTGTAGGACAGCTTGCCTTTGAGTTTCGTCGTGATGATTTCGCCGGCAGCCGCGCCTTTGGTTTTGCATTCCGCCCCGAACAGCGGGAGCGAGCAGCCGTTGAATTTGGCCACAACGTTGTGGACTTCTTTGGTCGACGGGGTCGTGCCTTTTTCAAGGTATTCGCCCGTGGCCGACTGCGTCGTGCACTTGATTTCGGTGCCCGTCGCGCCTTCGAGTTTGCCTTCTCCCCCAGCCGCCGTGAATTTCTTTTTTATGGCGTTTTTGACGAATTCAAATGTCCCGCCTGTTTTTTTGACGGTGCAGTTGCCGTCGGTGTATTTGCCGCCGGCTTTGGCCACACATCGCCCAATTTCCGGAAGCGCCGACGCGCTACCGGCCCCAATCGCAGCAACCGCCGCGATGCACATCCCCACGATGGCTATGCGTCTCATTACGCACCCAACTCCTTCATGTGGTTTCTGCCCCCCCACGCGGAAAGTTACCATCAGCACGATCTATATGCACGCAAGCGTTTCCTGTCGTCAGCTCCCCCGGGATCGGGGCCTGGATACGCGTAGCGCAGCAGCACTACCGGCCCTCCGGCGATGCGCCCGAGATCCTCTACGCTAGGAGCCGAGATGCCCTCCGCAGAGGACATAAAGCAGCGCATCGAGTCGGCGATCCCCGGCGCCCAGGCCGAGGTCGAGGACTACACGGGCACGGGCGATCACTTCAGCGCGACCGTGACCGCAGCAGCCTTCGAGGGCCTTAGCCGCATCCAGCAGCACCGCCTCGTCTACGACGTCTTCGGCGCTGAAGTCGGCGGCGCGATCCACGCCCTCGCGCTGAAGACACAGACCCCCACGAAGATCCAGACCCCATGAGCCAGGAGCCAGCCATGTCTGCCAGCCAGTTTGAGCCGATCCCGATGTTGAACAGCAAGCCCGCCGCCGGCGCCCGTAGCCGATGCGGAGTCCAACCCGATCCGCGAGGCGATCAGCGAGGCCATCGCCGAGCACAAGGTGATCCTCTTCATGAAGGGCACCCCCGAGGCACCCGCCTGCGGCTTCTCAGCGCGTACGGTGGCGATCCTGCAGTCGCTCGATGCGCCCTTCGCCGCCGTCGACATCCTCCCCGACCCGCGCATCCGCCAGGAGCTCTCTGCGATCTCGCAGTGGCCGACGATCCCGCAGCTGTTCGTCGATGGCGAGCTCGTCGGCGGCTGCGACATCGTCACCGAGATGTACGAGTCAGGGGAGCTGGCGGCAGTTGCTGTAGCGTCTCGCGCCGCATGCTCGACGTCGCGGTCGCCACCGACAGCACCCACTACCTTCCTCGCCATCTCGCCGATGAGCTCGGGATCCACCAGGTCAGCCTCTACGTCGGCTGGCAGGGCCAGCCCGAACGCGAGCTGGCGATGGATGGCTTCGACGCCTTCTACGAGCGCCTGGCCAGGGACCCCGAACTGCCAAGCACCTCGCAGCCGTCGATCGGGGACTTCCTCGACAGCCTGGGAGCCGCTGCTCGAGGAAGGGCGTGATGTCGTCTCGGTCCACCTCGCCGGTGGCATCTCGGGAACCTGCGAGGCGGCCCGCCAGGCGCACGGCCTGCTCGCCGAGCGCGGCCTCGGCGAGCGCGTCGAGGTGATCGACGGCGAAACGGCCTGCGGTGGGATGGGCATGCTGCTGCTCGCCGCCTGCGCCGCCGCGCGCGACGGCGACGACAAAGCGGCGGTAGTCGGCCCGGGTACACGAGGCACGCAAAGCGCTGCGCATCTGGTTCTGCCTCGACACGCTTGAGTACCTCCGGCGCGGCGGCCGGATCGGCAAGGCCCAAGCCTGGCTCGGCGGCACCTTGAAGATCAAGCCAATCCTCTCGCTCGAGTATGAGATCGTGCCCGTCGAGCGCGTGCGCACCGCTGGACGCGCCTTCGAGCGAATGGTCGCCTACGCGCAGGAGCTGCACGACGCGGGCTCTGACGGCTGGGTCGTGCAGCACATCCAGGCCGAGGACCAGGCTCAGCGCCTGATCGATCGCTGCCGCGAGATCTTCGACTCCGAGCCGCTCTTCACCTCCGAGGTGGGACCGGTGATCGGCACCTACACCGGCCCCGGCCTGATCGGAGTCGGCGCGATCCCCCGGACGCTCTTGAGCTGACTCAGCGCCGGCGACGGCGGCGACGCAGCATGCGCCCGCCGATGAACAGCCCGACGACCGCCACGCCGATCGTGATTTCGCTGCGGTGGCGCTCGACCTGCCCGCGCCAGTCGGTCAGCTGCGTGACCTCGCCACGCAGGCGCTCGACCGACACGGCGAGCTCCATGCGGTTGTCCTCGATCGAGTTGCGGATCTCGGCCGGCGAGCGTCCAGCCATCAGCTCTCACCTCCAGGCACAGAAGCGGGTTGCGGGGTGGCGGCCGACGCAGGCGGCGACACTAGCCCAGTCTCGGCAGCTGGCGCGCTCACGGCCTCGCGGATCTTGCGGGCCTCCTCGATCGCCATCCTCGGCACCGGCGGCGCGCCGCGTTTGACCGCTTTGCGCGGCGATCAGGCCGGCGAGGACGCCGAGCACGACGAGGATCACGGCCATCGCGAAGAAGCCCCAGAAGTAGGTGAAGTCGTTGCCGGGGAGGTAGTAGTAGAGCAGCCAGGCGCAGCCGACGAGCACGAAGATCAGCGCCATCAGGAAGAAGACGCCGGCCGCGACGCCCGACGATCGCGCCCTTGACGAGCTTTGTCGCCTTTTCGGTGATCTCGGCCTTGGCCAGCTCGATCTCCTCGCGCACGAGCAGCGTCGCGCGCTCGGAGACCTCCGTGATCGCGGTGGCGATGTTCTGCGGTGCTGCCTCGCGCTTGTCCCCAGGCGGCGGGGGCGGAGCGGCGCTCACTCGGGCGGCTCCTCGTCGAACACACGCCGCCAGATGATCGCCGGCCAGCGCGGGCCGCGGCGATGCTTGCGAGCGCGCCGTGGCGGCCAGCAGCCCGGACCACACAAGTCGCTTGACCATCTCGTTCTCCATGCTCGTGGCAGTCTATTCCCCAGCGTGGTCGCGACTATGCGCGCCGCTCGCAGGACGTCGCTCAACCGACGCCTGCCTGCTCTGGCTGCGCGTCTCGAGGCCCCCGCAGACCGTCTCGACGACGAGCCACTTGGCGCGCTCGAAGTCCTCCGCGCCCTGGGGCAGCAGATCGAAGATCCAGCCCGTCAGCAGCTGCTCGATCGCGCCGTAGAAGGCCATCGCGGCGAAGCGCGCTTCGATCTCGGTCTTGAAGACCCCTTCGGCCTGGGCCTTGGTGATCATGCCGCCGATCAGGTCGTAGGCCTCGCGGATCGTGTCGATGTGGGTGTTGCCGAAGGAGTTGGCCGCGCGCGTGACCTCGACGATGATCACCTTCATCAGGTCGGGGTCGTGCTGGTAGCTGTCGACGATGAACGAGGCGATCGCGCGCAGCTTCTCGCGCACCGGCATCTCCTGCGCGTCGACCTCGCGGATCAGCTCGAGCATCACGTTCCAGCGCTCGAGGAACAGCGTGTCGAGCACCTCGTCCTTGGAGGCGAAGTAGTGGTAGACGAGCCCGTAGGCGACGCCTGCCTCGTCGGCGATGTCCGAGACCCGGCAGGCGTGGAAGCCCTGGCGGGCGAACACCCGCACGGCCGCGTCGAGGATCAGGCGGCGCTTGTCGGGCGCGGTCTTCGACTCCGGGATGAGCCGTCCGCGTCCGCCCCCTCCGCGTCCTGGGCGCGCGGCGCTCATGCGTGCACCTCGCTCGGCCAGCGGTAGGCGCTCGGGCGGCGGTTGGCCAGCGAGGGCAGGCTCGCGCGCGATCTCGCGCTGGCGCTCGAGGTCGAGCTCGGCGACGATGTGGCCCTCGCCGTCGGCGCGCCTGCGCGAGCACGACGCCCCAGGGATCGACGATCATCGAGCGCCCGCCCGAGTGCTGCCCGGCGGGGTGCGCGCCGACCTGGTTGGCGGCGATCACGAACGCCTGGTTCTCGATCGCGCGCGCCCGCAGCAGCGCCTCCCAGTGATCGCGCGTGGTCGCCAGCGTGAAGGCCGCCGGCACGAGCAGGATGCGCGCGCCGCGCACCGCGAGGATGCGGTAGAGCTCGGGAAAGCGCAGGTCGTAGCAGACCGACAGGCCCAGCTCCACGCCGCCGGCGGTGCGCGAGAGCACGATCTCCTCGCCCGGCCTCCTCGAGCTCGGACTCGCGGTAGACTGTGCCCGCCGACCTCCACGTCGAACATGTGGATCTTGCGGTAGACCGCCCGGATCTCGCCCTGAGGATCGACGTGCACGGAGGTGTTGGCGAGCTTCTCCTGCCCGGGAACGCGCTCGAGGATCGAGCCGGCGACGAGGTCCACGCCGAGCTCGCGGGCGAGCTCGCGCGCCCAGCCGATCGTCGGGCCGTCGAGCGGCTCGGCCGCTGCGCGCAGCTCCTGCTCGGAGCCCATCGCGGTCCACTTCTCGGGGAGTACGATCAGGCTGGCGCCGTCGGCTGCGGCCGCGCGCGTAAGACGCTCGGCTGCGGCCAGGTTGGCGCCGTACTCGGCGCTGGAGTTGAGCTGAACTGCCGCGACCTTCAAAGCGCAACCTGCCTCCCACGGTCCGGCCCATGCCACAATAGATTGACTGGTCAGTCAACGCCGAAGCATAACGCCCCGACATAGATTGACTGGTCAGTCAACATCTTCAAGCATGACGCTCCCGCTCTTCGACGGCACTCGCCCGCTGAAGCGCTGGCGCTACGTGGGGGTCTTCAACGAGCAGCTGATGCGCCTGCGCCGCGCTCGTGCAGATCGGCCCGCTCGACAGTCCTTCTGGGCGCTGCACCTGCGCGAGGAGGGCCTCGCTGCGCGAGCGCACGCGCCTGCTGCCCGCGACGCGCGCGAGGTCAGCCCTGCTCGGCGGCCCCGGCTCGCCGTGCAAGGGCCTGGTCGGCTGCGCGTGTGCGATCGCGGCGTCCAGCTCGAGCTCGAGCTGCACGAAGACGAGGGCATCGAGGCACTCTGCCCGAACGGTGCGCTCGCAGGTATGGACGCGCAAGCAGGCCGGCATCGCAGCGCAGGGCACGCTCGCGCTCGACGGCGGCCCCACCGCCCGATCGAGGCGCGCGCCGTGATCGACGACACCGCCGGCTATCACGCGCGCGACACCGAGTGGCGCTGGAGCGCCGGCGTCGGCGAAGGCGCCGACGGACGCGCGCTCGCCTGGAACCTCGTCAGCGGCGTCAACGATCCGCCGAGCGGCACCGAGCGCGCGGTGTGGGTCGACGGGCATCCCACAGCGAGGCCGCGCCGGTCGAGCTTCGCCGCGGACCTCTCGAGCGTCCGCTGCGCCGACGGCTCAGAGCTGCGCTTCAGCGGCCGAGGCCGAGCGCGCCCGCCACGAGAACCTGCTGCTCGCTCGCAAGCGACTACCGAGCGCCGTTCGGGACCTTCTCCGGGGACGCTGCCGGGCGGGATCGAGCTGGCGCACGGCTCGGCGTGATGGAGCACCACCGCGCGCGCTGGTAGAAGCGAAACGACTTAGGTTCTTAGGCGTCAGGTGCCTGCGCCCGCTGCCGCCGCAGCTCGGCGAGCAGCAGCTTCGAGTGCATCGCCCCGATCAGCTCGCGCAGCGGCTCGACCCCGGCGGCGACGATCTCCATCGCCCGCTCGACCTCGACCTCGCCGGCGAGGCGACCGAGCAGCGCGCCGCACCTCCTCCTCGACGAGCGGCTCGAGCGCCTCGCGGTAGCGCAGCGTGTCGTAGACGGTGAAGCCGAGCGCCTCCTCGTAGCCGCCCGCGCGGAAGCTCGCGATCGCCTCGATGATCTTCACGTCGTCGCTGGTCGTAGCCGCGCTGGTTGGGCGTCAGCACGCCGATCTCGGCGAGCCGGTCGAGCACGTTGCGCGGGCACGCCGTAGCGCTCGCTGCACGGCCTTGCGCGAGACGCGGCTGCGGTCCTCGGCGCTCGCGAGCGCGCGCTCGAGGATGCGGTCCTCGAGCTCGATCAGCGCGCGCACCCGCTCGGGGTCGTCCTCGAGCGCGCCCTTGATCACGCGCAGCGGCATGAAGCGCTCCTCCTGCAGGCGCTTGATCAGCTCGATCCGCTCGACGTACTCGGGCGGGTAGTAGGCCATGTTGCGGCTCGTGCGCACGACGTCCTCGCCCGTCGCCCAGCAGCCCCTCGCGCAGGTAGTAGCGGATCGTGCCCGGGCTCACGCCCGAGCGCTCGGCCAGCTCGCTCATCTTCAGCAGCTCGCGCTCACGCGGCGGCGGCGGCGGCAGCCGTCTGCACGACAGCCGCCACCGCGCTCGGTGCGCAGGCGCGCTCACGCCCGCAGCGTCGCGTCCGTGCTGGGCTCCGGCGGGCCCCGCCGCGGCGCCGCTCGGCGAGCAGCTCGGCCGACCTCGGCCTCGGAGTAGCCGGCCGCGAGCAGCACCTCCTCGGTGTGCTCGCCGAGCGCGGGGCCCGGCAGGCGGTCGTGCTCGCCGGGCGTGCGCGTCGAGCTTGACCGGCACGCCGAGCTGGCGCACCGGCCGCTCGGCGCCGGGCTGGTCGATCTCGACGACCATCTCGCGCGCGCGCACGAGCTCGGAGTCGAGCGCCTCGTCGAGCTCGAGCACCGGCTCCAGGCAGCAGTCGTGCTCGCGCGGCGAACGCCTCCCACTCGCGCGCGGCGTGCGGCTCCTGAAGATCTCGCTGCACCTGCGTCGTGCGCGTGGCGAGCCGGGCGCTCGAACTGCGTCGGCGATCAGCTCCTCGCGCCCGACGCCGCGGCACCACGCCTGCCAGAACTTCGGCTCCAGCGCGCCGAGCGAGACCCAGCCGTCGGCGCACTCGTACGGGCGGTAGCAGACGAGCGAGCCCGCCAGCGGCAGCTCGCCGCGGCGCGGCACGTTGCCGTCGGCGAAGTAGGTAGCCGGCCACCATCGCCAGCCACGAGAGCGCGCCGTCGGCCATCGAGACGTCGACCATCTGGCCCTCGCCCGAGCCCGGATGCCCGGGCCCACCGTCGCGCTCGCGCAGCGCGGCCATGATCCCGAACGCGGCCATCAGCGCGCCGCCGCCGAGGTCGGCGATCTGGCCGGCGGCCTGCACCGGCTCGCCGCCGCGCTCGCCGGTCAGGCCGAGCAGGCCGATCAGGCCGAGGTAGTTCATGTCGTGGCCGGAGGCGTCGCGCTTGGGGCCGTCCTGGCCGTAGCCGGAGATCGCGCAGTAGACGATCCCGGGGTTGCGCCTCGCGCATCCGCTCGTAGCCGACGCCGAGGCGGTCGAGCACGCCCGGGCGGAAGGACTCGAGCACGACGTCGTATTCGCGCGACGAGCCGCAGCAGCGCCTCGCGGCCGCCGCTCGTTCTTGAGGTCGAGGCGGATCGAGCGCTTGTTGCGGTTGAGCGACAGGAACAGCGCCGAGCGCGGCGCTGTCGTGGGCGCCCTCGTAGTAGGGGGGCGACCAGCGGATGTAGTCGCCCATGCCGGTGTCCTCGACCTTCAGCACCTCGGCGCCGAAGTCGGCCAGCAGCAGCGAGCAGAAGCCGCCCGGGCAGCAGGCGCGAGAGGTCGAGCACGCGGATGCCCTCCAGCGGCAGGCTCATGCGGGCTCCTGCCGCTGGCGATCGCCGAGCATCGCGCGCGCCTCGTCGCACGGTCGCGGGCGGCGGCCGATGTCTTCGGTCATCTGCCGCGCCTTGGCGATCAGCTCGCCGTTGGAGCGCGCCATCTCGCCGTCGGGCAGGTACAGGTTGTCCTCGAGGCCCGACGCGGATCGAGCCGCCGAGCGTGAGCGCCGCGGCGACCAGCATCCACTGGTCGCGCGAGATCCCGATCACGCCCCAGTGCGAGCCCTCGGGGATGTTGTCGACCATCGCCGCGAGGTTGCGCGCGGTCGGCGGGATGCCGCCGACGACGCCCATCACGCAGTCCACGTGCAGCGGCGTCTTGCAGCACGCCCATGTCGATCAGCGGCGCGAGGCTGCCGACGTGGCCGACGTCGAAGCACTCGTGCTCGGGTTTGATGCCCAGCTCGTTCATCGCCTCGAGCAGCTCGATGATCTCCTCGAACGGGTTCGCGAAGACCATGTTGAAGACGAACTCCTTGCGCGAGCGCGAGTACTTGGCGTAGTTCATCGAGCCCATGTTCAGCGCCGCCACTTCGGGGCGGCAGGCGCGCAGGTACTCGATCCGCTTGGCCACCGGCACGCCGATCGTGCCGGTCGAGTAGTTGATGATCACCGCGTCGCCGACCTCGGCGCGGATCGCGTCGGTGATCGCCTGGAAGTCCTCGACCTCGTAGCTCGGCGTGCCGTCGGGTTTGCGCGCGTGGATGTGGATCATCACGCCGCCCTCGTCCACGATCCGCCGCGCCTCGGCGGCGTACTCCTCGGGCGTGTAGGGGATCGCGGGGCACTGCTCGCGGTTGGCGATCGCGCCCGAGATCGAGCAGGTGATCACGACGGGGTCCTCGAGGCTCATCGTTTCCTTTCAGACGGGCACCACGCCCTGCCGCTTCCACGGCCGCTCGATCTTCTTGCCCTCGGCCATCTCCAGCGCGCGGCAGATCGTCTCGCGCGTCTCGCGCGGGTCGATCACGTCGTCGATCATGTCGTTGCCGGCGGCGATGTAGACGTCGAAGATCTTGCGGTAGGCCTCGATCAGCTCGGCCTTCTTGGCGGCGGGGTCCTCGGCTTCCTCGACCTGCTTGCGGATCACGATCTCGACGACGCCCTCGGCGCCCATCACGCTGATCTCCGCGCTCGGCCAGGCGACGATCAGGTCGGGCTCGTAGGCGCGGCCGTTCATCACGTAGTAGCCGGCGCCGTAGGCCTTGCGCGTGATCACGGTGATCTTCGGCACGGTCGCGTTGGCGACCGCGTAGAGCATCTTGGCGCCGTGGCGGATGATGCCTTCGGCCTCGACCTTGCGTGCCGACCATGAAGCCGGGCACGTCCATCGAGGAACACGAGCGGGATCGCGAAGGCGTTGCAGAGGTTCACGAAGCGCGCGGCCTTGTCGGCGGAGTCGTTGTCGAGGATGCCGCCGAGCTGCTTGGGCTGGTTGGCGACGATCCCGGCGGGGCGCCCGCCGAAGCGCGCGAAGCAGGTGATGATCGTCTTCGCCCACTGGCCCTTCATGTCGAAGTACTCGCCGTCGTCGACGATGCGGCGGATCACCTCGTACATGTCATAGGGCTTGCGGTTGGACTCGGGCAGCACGTCGAGCAGCTCCTCCTCGCGCGCGCTCGATCGGGTCGCCCACCGGCACGCATCGGCGGCGGGTGCTTCGCAGTTCTGGGGCATGAAGGAGAGGTACTGCTTGATGCGCTCGATGCACTCCTCGTCGCTCTGCGACCTCCATGTCGCCGACGCCCGACTTGCGGCAGTGCACGCGCGAGCCGCCGAGTTCCTCCTGGGTGACGTCCTCGCCGACCGCCGCGCGCACGAGGTGCGGCCCGGCGAGCGCCATCGAGCCGCGGCCCTTGACCATCGGCACGAAGTCGGCGAGGCCGGGGATGTAGGCGGTGCCGGCCGCGCAGGGGCCCATCAGGGCGGCGACCTGGGGGATCACGCCGCTCATCACGACCTCCTCGCGGAACAGGTGCCCGGAGCCGGCGAACAGCGACGCCGGCGGCCTCCTGGACGCGCGCGCCGGCGGAGTCGAGCAGCCAGACGAAGGGGATGCGCTTGGTCAGCGCCAGCTCGCGCAGGCGCGTGACCTTGAGCTCGCCGGTCATGCCCATCGAGCCGGCCATCACGGTGAAGTCGTAGGCGCAGACGGCCGCCAGGCGCCCGTCGACCTTGCCGTAGCCGGTGATCACGCCGTCGGCGGGCGCGTCCACGCCGTCCATCGCGCGCTGGGAGAAGTGCGGGCGGCCGTGGATGCCGAGCTCGACGAAGGTGCCCTCGTCGATCAGCAGCGCGATGCGCTCGCGCGCGGTGAGCTTCTCCCGCTCGTGCTGGCGGCGATCTTCTCCTCGCCGCCGCCGAGCTCGATCTGCGCGCGGCGCTCTTCGAGGTCCTCGACCAGCGGGCGCAGCAGCGAGGTGGGGTTGAGGAGTCGGCCGGCGCTCCATGCCGGCCTCGGAGGTCTCAGTCGTGCTCATCAGCGGCCTTTCCATTGCGGGTCGCGCTTCTCGAAGAAGGCGGTGACGCCCTCGACGATGTCCTCGGTGGACTGTCGCGAGCGTCAGCTGGGCGCGCAGGTAGTCGAGCGCGTCGTCGAGGGGCATGTCGAGCTGGCGGCGCATCGCCTCCTTGCCCAGGCGCATGATCACGGGCGACTTGCCGGCGAGCTTGCCGGCCCACTCGGCGACCGCCGCGTCGAGCTCGCCCGTCGGGCACGACGCGGTTGACGATCCCCGCCGCGAGCGCCTCCTGGGCGCTCCAGCGCTCGCCCAGCAGCAGCAGCTCGTTGGCCTTCTTGCGCGGCACGTTGCGGTAGATCAGCGCCATGATCATGAAGGGGAAGGCGCCGATGTTGATCTCGGGCGTGCCGAAGCTGGCCTCCTCGGAGGCGACGATCAGATCGCAGGCCAGCGCGATCCCGAGCGCGCCGGCGAGCACGTGCCCGCGGGCCGCGCAGATCGTCGGCTTGCCGAGCTCGCCGATCAGCTTGAACAGGCCGACGAAGCGCTCGGAGCCGAAGTGCTTGTGCACGAGCGGCATATCGGCCGCGAAGCCGCCGAGGTTGGCGCCGGAGGAGAAGGTCCGCTCGTGCGAGGAGGCGAGCACCACGCAGCGCACCTCCTCTTCATCGCGCGCGCGCTCGAAGGCGCTCGATCAGCCCGCCGAGCAGCTCCGGCGAGAGCGCGTTGCGCGTGTCGGGGTCGTTGAGCGTGATCGTCGCGATCCCCGCCTCGTCGACCGCGTAGAGGACCTTGTCGGTGGGCACGCGCGCATCCTAGCCGGAACGCGGCAGTCGTGGGAAGTGAGCAGTCCTACTACATACTTTTGGCTGGCGAGAGCGCACCGTCGGGATGCGGTGGTTCAGTCAGTTGCAGACACCGCAGCGTCCCACCGCGCAGCCGCATGCGGGCCGGACGGGACCGGCGCGTCGCGCGCCCCAGCGGCGCACCCACTCGCGCGCCACCCCCTCGGTTCGATCGCCCGTGCCGCCTGGCCAGCAGCCGCGGAGCATCGTCGAAACGAGCAGGTCTGTCTCAGACGTCGCTCGCGTCGCAATCGACTCGATGTGTGTGGCGATACCCGCATCGCCCGGATGGGCTCCCATGACACACATGCATCGACCCGGCAGGGCCGATGCATTAGCGTAGCTTCGGGAGCCGGGCCCGCGGCGCCTCGCCAAACCGATGTGAGGCGCCGACGAGACCTGGCCGGGCGTCATGCAGTCTGCGGCACCCGCGCGACTCCTTCCTGGTAGAGCGCCATCTCCCGTGCTACCGCCTCGTTGACGTAGCCTTCGATCTGGCGCAGATCGTCCACGACAAGGCTCGCGTCGATGAGGTTCCGGCGGAACTCCTCACTCTCGCGCAGAGCAGCGAGTGTGCTCCGGTGAGCCATAGAGCTCGATGTAGCCATTGAGCTCCGCGTTGGGATCAAGCAAGACGACGTCGAATCGCTCGATGCGACCCTCCTGCTGCATCCGCCCGTAGAACCCGATTGCCTCGTTGAATACCTCGAGCCCGCGCTCCTCGCGTCCACGGACAGGCGTACCCCAGCCAATGAACAGCATTCGGTCGGCCATACCGACCCCCTTCCCTCACGGCCCGGCCCGTCGCTGGGCCTGTGGGCGGAAGCTACCACCTGCCCCGAGAAGTGAGTTGACACCGTCAGAACACGAACGACTTCAAAACCAAGCCCACCGCCTGGCGAAAAGTAAACATCTCTACTATTTACTTTTTGGTGCGACTGCGTTAGCCTCCGGCAAGGACGGGATGGCCGATTGGGATCGGTCGGCCCACTCACCTCGAACAAGGAGATCCGCCCCAGATGGCCGCCACCGCCGAGAGCGTGCGCAAGCCCGACTTCCAGGCCCAGCGCAAGCACTTCCTCTTCACCGACGAGCACGAACAGCTGCGCGAGTCGATCCGCAACTTCGCCACCAAAGAGCTGGCGCCGCACGCCGAGGAGTGGGAGGAGACGACCTTCCCCGACTCGGTCTTCCCGCGCATGGGCGAACTGGGCTTCCTCGGCCTCGACAAGCCTGAGGCCTACGGCGGCCAGGGCGGCGACTACTACACGGCGCTGGTGCTCGCAGAGGAGATCACCAACGCCAACTCGGGCGGGCTGGCGATGGGCATCGCGGTGCACACCGACATGGCGATGCCGCCGATCCTCGCCTTCGGCACAGAGGAGCAGAAGCAGGAATGGGTCGTGCCCGCGATCAAGGGCGAGAAGATCCTCTGCCTCGGCATCACCGAGCCGGACGCCGGCTCGGACGTAGCGGGGATCAAGACGCGCGCGGTCGCGCGACGGCGATGACTACGTCATCAACGGCTCGAAGACCTACATCACCAACGGCCACCGCGCCGACGTGATCGTGCTCGTGACCAAGACCGACCCGGATGCGGGCTATGACGGCTTCACGCTGTTCCTGGTGCCGATGGACGCACCGGGCGTGATCCGCGAGAAGAAGCTTGAGAAGCTCGGCATGCACGCCTCCGACACGGCGCTGCTCGCCTTCCAGGACGTGCGCGTGCCCGCCACGGCGGTGCTCGGCCAGGTGGGCAAGGGCTTCTACCACATCATGTGGGAGCTCCAGGGCGAGCGTCTGATCGGCGCGGCCGGCATGGTGGCGGGCGCGCAGAAGTGCTTCGAACGGACGCTTCAGTACGCACACGAGCGCAAGGCCTTCGGCCGCGAAATCGGCAAGTTCCAGGTGATCCGCCACAAGTTCGCGGAGATGGCCACCAAAATCGAGTCCGCACGGCAGATGACCTACATCACGGCCTGGCGCTTCAACAACGGCGAGTACCCCGTGCGCGAGATCTCGATGGCCAAGCTGCAGGCCTCACGCGTGCTCTGCGAAGTGGCCGACGAATGCATCCAGATCCACGGCGGCGCGGGCTACATGAAGGAGTACGGCATCGAGCGCGTCTGGCGCGATGCGCGCCTGAACCGCATCGGCGCGGGCACGGACGAGATCATGCTCGACGTGATCGGTCGCTCCTACGGGCTGTAGGGCGATCCCCAATCGCTGCCTCTGGCGCGCGGATCGCATGCTCGATCCTCGATCTCTTTCTAGATTATGTCGAAGGACAGGCCGCATGCGGCCTGTCCCCGGGCCGCACATGTGCGGCCCGGCCGGACGGTGCATGCACCGTCCGGAACGGCATCGAAGGAGTCGAGCGCATGCGCCGGGTGGAAAAGGCTCGAGCGCGTCAGGGCTCGATGTAGGAGACGTCTACGCCCATCGCGTCGTAGGCCTCGCGCGCGCGGCGATCAGCGCTGAGCAGCGTCGCGCCGTGCTCGCGCGCGGTCGCGGCGATCAATGCGTCGTAGAGTGCGCCACCGCGCAGGCCGGCATCGACCGCGCCGCGCAGACAGAAGCGTTGACCTTTCGCATCGAGCGCAAGCCACGGCTCGGGGAATTCACGCTCGAGCGCATCGAGCACGAACGACGCCTCCATCCTCTGCCCTTCGGGCATGCGACTCAAGACAGAGGTAGTCTCGAATGCCACGTGGACGATCAGTCCGGGAGCGTCGCCGACCGCATCGATCGCACGCTCGTGGGCTGCGTGATAGCTCGCAAACGCGGCAATCAGGACGCTCGAGTCCGGGACGATCACTTTCTGACGCGTTCCAGCACTTCGCGGACCATCTCCGTGGTCAACGGTGGGACGGGCTCATCAGGAACGATCACCGTGTGGCCGTCGCGATCCTCGAGATGGGCTTTGATGTACGGCACGGTCAGCTCGAGCGCCCCGTCGCGCTCGGTCAGCTCCAGCTCGGTCGGCCCGTCGATCCCGAGCGCGTCTCGCATCGGCTTCGGGATCACGATGCGGCCCACCCCATCGATGGCAACTCGCATACCATCAGATTACCAATCGATCTCATGAGCCCTCTCACACCACCCTTCTCCGACGAGCACGACGAACTGCGACAGTCCGCGCGCGGCTTCATCGAACGTGAGCTCACACCTCATGCCCAGCAGTGGGAGGAGGAATGCTGGTTCCCCGACGAGGTGTTCCCGAAGATGGCCGCCCAGGGCCTCCTGGGCCTGAAGTACCCCGAGTCCTACGGCGGCCAGGGTGGCGACTACCTGCACGAGGCCGTGCTCGTGGAGGAGCTCGCGCGCACCGGCTCAGGCGGCACCGCGGCGGGGATCGGCGCACACATCAACATCGCCACGCCGCCGATCTGGAAGTTCGGCACCGAGGATCAGAAGCAGCGCTACCTCGTGCCCGCAATCGCGGGCGAGCGGATCGGCGCGCTCGGCATCACCGAGCCGGGCGCCGGCTCCGACGTGGCGGCTATCACGACCCGCGCCGAGCGCGTCGACGGCGGCTGGGTGGTCAACGGCGAGAAGACCTACATCACCAACGGCGTGCGCGCGCACTTCATCGTGACCGCTGTGAAGACCACCCAGGAGGGCGGCCACCACGGCATCTCCTTCCTGATCGTGGACCGAGGCGAGGGCGTCGAGCTCCTCCGCGCTGCACAAGCTCGGCTGGCACGCCTCCGATACCGCCACGATCGCCTTCGAGGATGTCTACGTGCCCGAGGAGAACCTGCTCGGCGAGCTCAACGAGGGCTTCAAGCTGATCATGGCCAACTTCCAGTGGGAGCGTCTCGCGATGTCGCTCGGCGCGGTCGGCGCGATGCAGCTCGCCTGGGAGCGCACCGCCGAGTTCGCCCGTGAGCGCCGGGCCTTCGGCAAGCCCCTCTCCGGCCATCAGGCGATCCGCCACAAGCTCGCCGACCTCGCCACCTCCGTGTATACCTGCCGCTGCGTCACCTATGACGCGCTGCGCCGCTTCGTCGCCGGTGAGGATCCTTTGAAGGAGGTCACGATGGCAAAGCTCTTGACCCAGCGCGCCTCCTTCGAGCTGATGGATGAGTGCCTGCAGATCCACGGCGGCGCGGGCTACATGCGCGAGTATTGGGTTGAGCGCGCCGCGCGCGACGCGCGCCTGGGACCGATCGGCGGCGGTAGCGACGAGATCATGCGCGAAATACTCGGTCGCATCCTCAGCCTTTAGCGCTGGGACAAATCGTCCACTTTTCGCCCTGCGGCTCACCCCCGCCGGGCGTGTCCCCGATCCAGAGATGTGGCTCGTCTACGCCCAAGCTCGCTCGCGATCCTCGCGACGATCCTCCTTGCAGCCTGCCTCGGCGCCGCCCCCGCGCTCGCGGCGAGCACCTCCGCCCACCATCACACCGCCCGCTGCCGGGCCGCCCATAAGGCGCACAGCCACACCAGCAGCATCAAGGTCAGCCACCGCCCTGCGCGCTCGCGCTGCCGACGTCATACACGCTCGCACGCCCGCCAGCACCGCCTCTCCGGCTACGGCGTGCGACCCGCGAGGCCCTCGGGTCGCACCCAGGCACTCGCGGCCCCCAGCGGCGCCTGTCAGGACGGCAACCTCAAACCGACCCCCGAAAACCTCGAACGCATCCGCGCCGCCACGCTCTGCCTCGTCAACCACGAACGCACCACTCGCGACGAGAGCCCCCTGCGCCTCGACCGCCACCTCGCCCAGGCCGCGCAGGCGCACACCGAAAGCATGGCCGGCGGGGACTACTTCGACCACACCGGCCCTGGCGGACAGACCCCGCTGGACCGCATGCGCGCCGCGGGCTATATCTACAGCTCACGTCTCGGCTATGAGATCGGTGAGAACATCGCCTGGGGAACGGGCAGCCTGGGAACACCGAGCGCGATCGTCGCCGCCTGGATGGCCTCTCCGGGACACCGCGCCAACATCCTCGACCCGCGCTACCGCGACACCGCAATCGGCGTCTCTCCCCATCCCCCGCGTTCGTTGGCCCACGGCCAGGCCGGGGGCATCTACACGCAGGACTTCGGCGTGATCATCGCCGCCTAATCAGGCAATACCCACTCAGATGGTATCTTGATGCCATGCGAGTGACAATTGATCGAGCGGGTCGCGTGGTCGTGCCAAAGTCGCTGCGTGATGTGCTCGGACTTTCCCCCGACACGCCCCTGGAGATCGAACTGGTCGAGGACCATCTCGAGCTCTCGGCACTGCGCGAGCCGCCAGCTGTCATCGATGGTCCGCACGGACCGCTTGTCGCTGCGACCGGGTCTCCGATCTCCGACGAGGATGTAAGACGTGCGCTCGAAGCAGCGCGCGAGCACCGGTGCAGCTGCGCGGTCGATAGCAGCATCACGATTGCCGCGATCCTCGCCGATCATGATGCGCACGACACCGCCGAGGCCGCGCTGAGTCAGTCGGAGATGACCATCGCGCATGTCGCGACAGAGACTTACTCGGTCTTGACGAGAATCCCCTCACCACACCGACTCGATGCCACAACTGCCGCCCTGATCGTGGCTGCACGGCTGCCCTCGGCGTGGGTCACACTCGACATAGCTGCGCACGCTGCCGCAGCGAGAAGCCTTGCGCAGGCAGGGATCAGCGGGGGCGCAACCTATGACGGGCTGATCGCGCTGAGCGCCCGCGAACACGATCTGGAGCTCCTCTCCCGCGATCATCGAGCAGCCCGAACCTATAAGGCCCTCGGCATCCGCTTTCGACTACTGACAGCCTGATCGCCACAGGCCGAGAGGGCGGTCAACCGGCCGCCCACGGGCGCCCGATATAACTTCGGCCCCCGACCAATACAAGGAGAAGCAACTGCTATGGGAGTACTCGACGGCAAGTCGGCGATCGTCACCGGCTCGGCACGCGGCATCGGACGCGCCACCGCGGAGCTGCTCGTGGCGCAGGGCGCCCAGGTCCTGATCAACGACCTCGACGGCGACATCGCCGAGCAGGCGGCCGGCGAGATCAACGGCGAGACGGCCGTCTTCGCGGGCGATCTGACCAAGCCCGGGATGTGCGATCAGCTCGTGCAGAAGGCGATCGACTCCTTCGGCAAGATCGACATCCTCGTCAACAACGCTGGCTACACGCTCGACGCACCGATCCACAAGATGAGCGACGAGCACTTCCAGGCGATGCTCGACATCCACACCGTCGTCCCCTTCCGCATGATCCGCGCCGCCGCCCCGCACCTGCGCGAGCCGGCCAAGAAGGAGCGCGAGGAAGGCAAGGAGGTCTTCCGCAAGATCGTCAACATCTCCTCGACCAGCGGCACCTTCGGCAACGCCGGCCAGGCCAACTATTCCGCCGGCAAGGCCGCCGTGGTGGGCCTCACGAAAACGGTCGCCAAGGAGTGGGGTCAGTTCAAGGTCAACGTCAACGCCGTCGCCTTCGGCTTCATCGACACGCGCCTGACCCAGGCCAAGGTCGATGAGAACACGATGGAGAAGGACGGCGAGACGATCCAGCTCGGCATCCCCGAGCAGATGCGCGCGATGGCCTCGATGCTGATCCCGCTCGGTCGCCCCGCGAGCCCCGAAGAGGCCGCAGGCGGCGTGTTCTTCCTGTGCTCACCCTGGTCGAACTACGTCCACGGACAGACGCTGCACGTCACCGGCGGGCTGTTCGGCGGGATGAGCGGCTGAGGCGCGACTCAAAAGCTCATCGTGCTGCGGGACCCCTGAGGTCGAGCAGACAGCCAGAGAAGTAAGCCCCCGCAGGAGAGGCGAGGTAGGCCGTGAGCATCGCGACCTCCTCGCCCTTCGTGTCAGCGGCGGGCGCGATCGTAACTGGCGTTACCGCATGGCGCGACCACTCGATTGAGAGTGTCCTTGCGAGGTTCTCGAGCCCCGCGCAGGCCGCCCCGGCATGAGCGCCAGCGTCGGGCGTCGGCGCCAGGTAGACGATCCGCCCCGGCCGCTCCTGCGCAAGGTATGCCTGATTGACGACGGCACACGTGATGTTCCAACTCGACTGCAGCACCCCCACGAGCGCATCGCGAGCGCTCGTCTCGAGGCCCGCATCGCTCTCTGCGCGGCGGGCGGCGAACAGGCCGGCCGCGTCGACCACGAGCATGTCGATCGCGCCGATCTCCGCGAGGGTTGCCGCGACGAGCTCATCGAGCGCGACTTCCTCAGCCTCGGGGGAATCCTGAATGGACATGCGACAGTCGCTCACGCGCGCGCCCAATGAGGTGCAGCGCGTCTGCACTGCCGCCACAAACGAATCGGCGATCCCAACTCCCTCGCCCTCCCCTTCCGCGTGCGCCAGCATGATCGAGGCGCTTCCGAGGAGACCCTCGCGCAGGATCGGCGACGGCGCGGAACTCAACTTACGCGCCCGAACGGGTCGCTCTCGAGCGCCGATGAGGCGACCGCTTCACCCTTCAGCTCGAAGTACATCACCGCCGCGGCGAGCGCCGCGAAGGGGGCTGTGAGGACACCAAGAATGACCGTCACGACGATCCCCACGCCGGTGCCGGCCGCGTTCGCGGCGACCTCGATCGCAGCGGCGATGACCGCGATCAACACATCGAGGATGAAGATCACGCCGAACACCTGCCAACCGTTGCCACGCACGAGCTCGCGACTGCGCCCCAAGGCCTGCAGTCCGGGCGGGCGCTCGATCACCACAACCGGCGCCACGAGCGACCAGACCGTGATCAGGATCAGCCCCGGGACGATCAGGAAGATCAGGCCGATGACCACGCCCGCGCCAGCGACGATCGCGACGAAGATCAGCTGGCCGATCACAGGCGTGACCGTCCGCAGTAGCTGGCCAGCGCTTGAGTCGCGGCGGCCGTCGCGCACATCGGCGACGAGCTCGACGACCATCCCCGTGAAGAGCGTGGTCGCGATCAGGCTGATCAGGAGCGCCACGAAGCGGAGTCCAGCGCCGGCATTCGTCAGGAGCGTCGAGAGGATGCCGGTGAAGACGAACACGGTCGCCGCGGCCGGCATCAGCACCGAGGCCTCATCGACATAGATCGAGAAGACGCGCCGCAGCACGCCGCCCACGTCAAGCCGCTTCATGCTCAGGCGACGGCTGCGCCCTTGGGCGCGCCGCGCTCGGCCCGGCGCTGCTCGCGCAGGCGCCTGCGCACGCCCTTGCGGCCATGCTCCTCGAGGCCCGCATAGAGGCTGCGAATCTCGACCAGGATCTGATCGGCGACCGCCTGCTGCTGCTCGCGGGTCGGGTTCTCGAGCTGCTCCCAGCGGATCGGCTCGCCGTACTGGATCGTGACCTTGGGGAACTGCAGACGCTTCCAGTTACGCACGCGCGAGGACCCGTAGATCGCGATCGGCACCACCGGCGCGCCGGTCTCCAGGGCCAGCCGTCCGATCCCGCGCTTGGCCTGTTCGGCGACTTTGCCGGTACGCGAGCGCCCGCCCTCGCAGTACATCGTGATCGCGCCTTCACGGGCGAGGATCGTTCTGGCAGTGATGAAGGTCTCATCGTCGCGCGCCCCACGCCGCACGGGGAAGACGCCGCCATGGCTGTAGATGAACTGCATCGGGCCTTTGAAGAGCTGTGACTTGGCCATGAAGCGGACCTTGCGGCGGATGTAACAGCCCATCAGGAAGTGATCCATGAAGGAGAAGTGGTTCGGCGCGAGGATCACCGCGCCGCGACCCGGTACGTTCTCCACCGTGATCGCCCGCGCGCGCAGGAAGGTGTAGGAGTAGAGCGAGGTCAGGATCCGCACGAGCTCATAGGCCCAGTCAGGTTCGCGCGTGCGAGCGCGCTCGTGGAAGCGGTCGAAGTACTCCTTGGGGCGCGGGTCCGAGTAGACCTGCTCGCGCATCGGGGCCAGCTCGCTCATCTGATCGATCTACCTCGCCAGCTTGGCAAAGTTACGCCACGCTAGCGCTGCGAGCGCACCAGCGCGCGGAAGTCCTTCGTCAGCGCACCCTTGGGGGCGCCATTGGCAGCCAGGATGCCGAAGTAGTGTTCGCGGTTGCTGTCGCTTCGCGGCAGGCGCTGATCGAGTGCCTGGTAGACGAAGATCGCGCGGATCCGCGTTCCGTAGCGCGCCCTGATCGCGGTCACCGTCGAGGTGAGGGCCGCGCCGGTTTCGGCATAGCTCAAGCAGGGATTCCAGCCGAAGTCGTTGTTGAGGCAGCTGCCGTTGTCGCTCGCGATGCCCAGCTCGGTGATGTAGATCGGCACGGTCACCGGCGCTCCGCGCGCCTTCGTCTCGGCGACGAGCTGGTCGAGCAGCGCCTGCCAGTGCCAGCGCGGCCCATACGGGTGCGCAGTCCATCCGGCCACGCGGCTGGCGAGGTCGGGAACGGCGTCGAACATCGCGTTGACCCATTCGGCGGAACCCGTGCCGCCGTTGTCGGCAATCGCGAGCACGCCGACCTGCGGGTTGCCCTGTTCGCTCGCGAGCGCTTCCGCTGCCTGCTTGACCGCGAGCGCATAGGCGTGACCGCGTTCGGCAAAGCTCGAGCAGCCGGGACCGCAGTCGTACTGGTAGGCCTGGTTGGTCTCGTTCCCGAACTCAATGTTGCGGATCGCGAGGCTGCCGCCGGAATGATGCGCCCAGAAGGTTCCCGCGGGCCCGAATGCCCGCGCCCAACTCGCGAGATTGCGCGCTTCTTCGCTCGTCGGTATGCGACCTCGGAAGCCTGCGAGCGGCAGCACGCTGATGTGGCGGCGCGCGAAGGCGGCGATCACCGGCGCGAGTCGCGCGGGGCTCGCGCCGATCGGAAACTCGACGCGTACGATCGGCACTCCGAGTCGGCCTATCTTTGCTGCCACGACGGTGGGATCGGCGTTGGAGACGACCCCCAGCTCGAAGGAGCGTGAAGTGCCCGCGCCGAATGCAGTCAGATAGATCGAAACAGCGAGCGCCGCGGCTATGGCCAGGGCCAGAATGCGCAGCACCCGATCGAGGCTAGCATCGCGCCTGCTTGTTGGGAGCAGGCAGGTGGCTAGCGCCGCTGCAGGTAGACGCGCATGAAATCGAGCAGCTGACGCGCACGGTGCAGAAAACCACTGAGCGAACGCCCGCTCGCACGATGAGCAAGATCGAGCTCAAGCTCAAGCACGCGATCGCCGGCGCGGACCGCGTCGATCGTCATCCCGATCTCCATGCCATAGCCCGCCGCAAACGGGAGCACGTGTTCCAGCGTGCGCTTGGAAAGGGCGCGTTGACCGGAGATCGGCGCCTGAGTCTGTAGACCGCAGCGCCAGCGGATCGCCCAGCGCGCGAAGCCGAGCGCAAGCCCCACGCCTCCCCCCACCCGCCGCGTGAAGACCGCGACGGCGAGGTCGGCCTCGCCGGCGATCACGAGCTCGGCCAGCGCGCCGAGTTGCGATGCCGACTGGGAGAGGTCGCCGTCGCAAAGCACGAACACTCGCTCAGCCACAGACTCACCCTCCGCGTCCTCCGCAAGCGTGAGCTCAAGAGCCGCGCGCGCGGCCGCGGTGACCGCGCCGCCCTTGCCGATCACACGCTCGCTGCGCACCACTCTCGCCCCAGCCCGCCGGGCAACCTCAGCGGTCCCATCGCGCGAGCCATCGTCAGCAACCCACACGCGCGCCTCGGGAAAGGCACTGGCGAGCGCGGTTAGCGTCGCGCCGATGCGATCCGCCTCGTTGTGGGCCGCGACGATCACCTCGAGCGCTGCACGCGGAGATCGGTCGGCGGCGGTATCTATTGTCCCCACCCAGTGGCGTCGATCGGCGGACGGAGGATCAGATGACAGATGTTGAGGCTCATATCACCGGCACGGTATGGAAAATCGAGTGCGCGGTCGGCGACACCATCGAGGAGGGCGACACCGTCGCGATCCTCGAGTCGATGAAGATGGAGATGCCCGTCGAGGCCGAGGACTCCGGGACAGTGGTCGAGATCCGCTGCCAGGAGGGCCAGGCGGTCAACGAGGGCGACACGCTAGTCGTGCTCGACTAGCTCCTCATCGTCGAGCGCCCGCGGGCTCGGGCGCTCGGCTAGCCTTTCGCGCGTGCCATCAAGCGCCACTGCCCGCGAGCTCGCCGACGGCAAGCTTCTGATCGACGAGCCCGCCGAAGGGGTCGTGCGGCTGACGATCTCAAACCCGGCCAAGCGCAACGCGCTCGACCACCCGATTCTCGACGCGATCAGCGAAACGCTTGCCGAGCTCGCCGCGCCTGAGGCAGCGGCCCGCTGCGTGGTGATCACGGGCGCGCACGGGATGTTCTCGGCCGGCTATGACATCGGCGAGATCCCCGACGACGAGTTCGAAGAGCGCGCCGAGCGCCTTGTCGCCCACCCCTTCACACAGGCAATCGATGCCCTCGAGGCATTCCCGCTGCCGACCCTCGCGGTGCTCCCGGGGCACACGATCGGCGGCGGCCTCGAGCTCGCACTCTCCTGTGATCTCCGCGTCGCCCAGGAAGACATCAAGCTCGGCATGCCGCCCGCGAAGCTCGGGCTCGTCTACTCGCACACCGGCCTGCGTCGTTTCATCGACGCGATCGGCGCGGCGCGAACACGCGAGCTGTTCCTGCTCGGCAGCTACATTGACGCGCCAACAGCGCTCGCCTGGGGCCTCGTCAACCGCCTTGCCGAGCCCGAGCAGCTCGAGGCGCATGCGCTCGCGGTGGCGACCGAGCTGGCAGGCAACGCGCCGCTCTCGCAAGCCGGGAACAAGCGCGTGATCGCCGCGCTGTTGCACGCCGAGGCAGAGCTCCCCGCCGACGTCGAAGCGGAGCTGATCGAGCTGCGCCGAGCCTCCTTTGCCTCGGAGGACATGCGCGAGGGGATGCGCGCCTTCGCCGAGCGGCGCGCACCACGCTGGCGCGGGCGCTAGAGCGCCGGCTCAGGGCTCACGCTGGTGAGCACCTCGACATCCACGGGCCCCTGCTCGATGAGGCGCTGCGCCTGCTCGGCCGGAAGCGGCCGGCTCAGCAGGTAGCCCTGCACGAGCTCGCAACCGAAGTCTCTGATGGTGACGAGCTGGTCGGGCTGCTCGACGCCCTCGGCGACAACAACGAGCAAGAGGGTGTGGCCGATGTCGATGATGGCCTCGAGCAGTTCCCGCCCGCGAGCGTCGTGCGTGGCCACGAACGACCGGTCGACCTTGAGGATGTCCACGGGCATCCGGCGCAGGTAGGAGAGCGAGGCGTAGCCCGTCCCGAAGTCGTCAATCGCGAGCCGAACTCCGAGCTGCTTGAGCGAGTGCAGGACCTGGATGATGTTCTCCGAGTCGTCGATCAGCGAGCTCTCGGTGATCTCGAGGATCACCTGCTGCGGGGCAACGCCCGTTCGCTCCAGCGCGTCACGCACGTCGGCGAGCAGGCTGGGGGATTTGAGCTGGATCGCGGACACGTTGATCGAGATGCACAGCCCGTGCGCGCCCTCAGCGTTGCGGTCCCACTCGGCGGCCTGACGCAACGCCTGGTTGAGGATCCAGCGCCCGAGCGGCACGATCAACCCGGTCTCCTCGGCGAGCGCGATGAAGCGGTCGGGTCGTATCAGGCCATGGGTGGGGTGGTTCCAGCGAACGAGCGCCTCGAAGCCGTCCAGCCGCCCGTCGCGGGTATCGAACTGGGGCTGGTAGAGCAGCCAGAACTCCTCGTTCTCGACCGCGTTGCGCAGGTCGCTCTGCATCCGCAGGTGCTCGCGCGCCTGCTGGTGCATGCTCGGCTGATAGAGCCGGACCGCGTCCTTCCCACCCGCCTTGACCGTGGCCATCGCCACTGACCCCTCGCTCAGCAGTTGCTCGAAGTCCGTGCTCCGCGCCGCGCCGATCGCCACGCCGATGCTCACGGTCAAGCTGTACTGGGCTCCCTCGATCATGAACGCGGGATGACACGCCTCGCGCAGGCGCGCGGCCAGCGCGGAGGCGTCCTCCTCGTCGACCACGCCGTCCACCAACACCACGAACTGATCCCCGCCCAGGCGCGCAACCGTGTCCTCGGGCCGCGCCACCGATTCGAGCCGTTGTGCCACGGCGACCAGGATCTCGTCTCCCGCCTGGTGGCCGTGGCTGTCGTTGACGAGCTTGAACGCGTCGAGATCGATGACGATTGCCGCCACATGTGCGCCCGTGCGTAGCGAGCGGGCGAACGCCTGCGCAGCGCGATCGCCGAGCAGCGCGCGGTTGGCGAGCTTTGTCAGCGGATCGTGGAAGGCCTGGTGGCGTAGCTGGTCCTCCAGCTCCCCCGCTCGGTGACGTCGCGAGTGTTGAGCACCAGCCCGTCGACATGGGGGTCGCCGAGGAGGTTGGTGACGGTGGACTCCACGCGGCGGGTTCGCCCGCTCGCGTCCCGCAGCGCCCAGTCGACGCGCGCGAGCCCTCCGGGAGCGACCGCCGCCAGGTCAAGGGCCTTGGTGAGGATCTGAGCGGCCTCGCGTCCAAACGCGCTGAGCTCAGCGCCAATCGAGCTCGTTGGGAGCGAACCCGAAGATCTCCAGCAATGAGTCGCTGAGGTAGCGCAGGCGCAGGTCGGTGCCCACGACCATCACAACATCGGAGGCATGCTGCACGAGCGCGTGGTAGTAGCGCTCGGTGGCATCGAGCTCGGCGGTCCGGTCAGCCACCCGCTGCTCCAGGCCGCGCCTGAGCGTGTCATTCTCGTAGCCGACCGTGAGCAGCAGGATCGCTCCCAGCAGCACGACGATGCCGAGAATGACCATCAGCGTCGCGGGCGAGGTGCCGAGACCGTTGCCGAGCGCCCAGCGTATGAGCATCGCCACGACCGCGAGCACGGCAGGCAGCGCCGGGATCGCAAGCAGCGCGTGCCGGCTCAGCGTTTTGCGCCGCCCGTTCTCCGTGTCCGTAAAGCGCAGAGCTCCGAACGCGATCAGCGCAAATCCTGCGACCCAGCCCGCGTCCAGCGACGTCGAGCCCTGGAAGTGGGCGTTGACGGAATCCATGTACCAGAAGGATGAGTCGGCCAGCGCGACGAAGGCGATCCCGACTCCCAGCAGGCCGAGACCACGGGGGGCGTCCTCGCTGCGCCAGCAGGCCACGAACAGGACTGCGGCGATAGCCACCACATCGAGCAGGGGATATGCGAAGTTGACGATCTGCGCGAGCTTGGAGGTGGTCGAGTATTCGCTCACCTCGCCCACGATCAGGACCCAGCTCAGCAGGCAGACGCTCGCCGCGATGAATGACCCCTCCAGGGCCCCCCGCAAGTTCGAGAGGTATCCCGCCGGCGTCCCGACCATCGCCAGCAGCCCGGCCACGATCAGAACGGGTGAGAGCAGGAAGGCTCCGTCCAACGGAGACACCTCGGGGGGGTTACTGTGAAAGCCCACCACAATCACGCTCCAGCCGATCTGGCCGATCGCCCACGCGCCAAGGCCTGCGACGATCAGCGACCAGGCCATCCAGGACCGCGGGTGCCGGTTCCCCGAGGATGCGCGCGCCGCGCGCTCTCGCCTCGCTCGCACAACGCAAGCCACTGTCGCCGCTAGCGCCGCGAGCACTTCCGTGATGTTCTCAAAGGCCGTCCAGAAGACCCCGTCTTCATAGTGCTGGGCCGTCAGCAGCCCGTACACGCCGATCCCCACGGCACACGTCAAATACAGCGCGCGCCGGCGCCGAGTCGCGACGTCGCGCGGTCGGATTAGTTGGAGCATCGTGCTCATGGCTGTTTGGCAGGAGCACTCAGACGCAGCGCGCTCCTGGTTAGACCGTCGGCAGCGCCAGCGCCAGTAGCCGCGTAGTTTCCCGCCGACCTGCGTGGACTGCCGCCGCGGGTAGTAGGCGCAAGGAGCGACGGGGCTTACATCTAATCGTCCGCGCCTCCTATATACGTCCGCCGCACCTCATACGGTGTCGCGCATGGCGCCCTTGATCACACGGGAGGAAGCCCTCGAGCTCGGCGAGATCGAGGATCGCGGGCAGATCGAAGCGCTGATTCAGCGCGCCTGGGAAGCCCGCGTCGAGCGCTTCGCGGACTCGACCGACATGTGCTCGCTGGTCAACGCCAAGTCGGGCGGCTGTGCGGAGGACTGCGGCTTCTGCGCGCAGTCGCGTTTCGCAGAGGCCGAGACGCCGATGCACGCGATGATGGAGCCCGAGCAGATCCTCGAACACGCCCGCGCCGCCGAGGCCGCAGGGGCACATCGCTTCTGCATGGTCACGCAGGGCCAGGGGCTCTCCAAGCGCGACTTCACCAAGTACCTCGAAGGCGTGCGACTCGTCTCTGAGAAGACCAACCTCAAGCGCTGCGCCTCCGTTGGACACATCTCCGCCGAGCGCGCTCGGGCGCTGCGCGAGGCAGGCATCCAGCGCGTGCACCACAACGTCGAGACCGCGGAGAGCTACTATGACGAGGTCACGAGCACCGTCCGCTACGAGGGCCGTCTGCGCACGATCGACGCGGTCCGCGAGGCCGGCCTCGAGACCTGTGTCGGCGGCATCCTCAACCTCGGCGAGACGCACGCGCAGCGCGTCGAGATGGCCTTTGAGCTCGCGGCGATCAACCCCACGAGCGTGCCGATCAACATGCTCAACCCACGCCCCGGCACGAAGTTCGGCGACCGCGACTACATGGACCCCTGGGAGGCCGTCAAGTGGATCGCGATCTTCCGCCTGATCCTGCCCGAAGCGCTCTTCCGCCTCTGCGGCGGTCGCGTGGAGAACCTCGGCGAGCTGCAACAGTTGGCCGTCCAGGCGGGGATCAACGGCGTGATGATGGGCAACTTCCTGACGACGCTCGGCAACGAGCCGGAGACCGATCGGGAGATGTTCGAGGAGCTCGGGCTGAACGTCGCGCGTCAACCGGACAACGCGGCGAACCCCCGCCCGGACAATCGCACGGGCTGGCTCGAGGGCGAGACCCCCGATCTCGTCGAGGAGGCCCTCAGCGCAGAAGCTCCGCCGCAAGGGATTGATCTGCAGGTGCGCCTGTGGGACCCCTCGACGCAGCTGCGCTACCGCGCGAAGCGCAACGTGCCTCCGCGTCCTGACGGTGCGGAGAACCGGGCTCCCGACCCGGCCCCGGTCGGCTAGAGAGCAAGGAGCGAGGATGAGCGAGATCGCGGGGCGCCTGGCAGAGCTGGAGCGGCTCGGGCTCACGCGTCGTCTGCGCCTGATCAGCGGCCCCCAGGGTCCGACGGTGCTGCTTGAGGGCAAGCCGGTGCTGTTGCTCTGCTCGAACAACTACCTCGGCCTCGCCGACCATCCACGCGTACGCGAGGCAGCAGCAGATGCGGCGATGCGCTGGGGCGTGGGCGCAGGCGCCTCGCGACTGGTGTCGGGCACGATGACGATCCATGGGCGCCTCGAGGAGCGCCTTGCGGCGTTCAAAGGCAGCGAGGCCTGCCTGCTGTTCGGCTCCGGGTATCTGGCCAACATTGGCGTGATCGGCGCGCTCGCAGGCAGCGGCGACACGGTCTTCTCTGACGAGCTCAACCACGCCTCGATCGTCGACGGCTGCCGCCTTTCGCGCGCCGAGGTCGTGGTCTACCGCCATCGCGACGTCGAGCACCTCGAGTGGAGCATGCGCCGCCAAAGCGGCGGTCGCGAGGGCCAGGGCAGGCGCCTGATCGTGACTGACTCGGTGTTCTCGATGGATGGGGACGTCGCCCCACTCGAAGAATTGACCGAGCTCGCGCTGGACTATGGCGCACGCATCGTGGTCGATGAGGCGCACGCGATCGGCAACCTCGGCCCGGACGGGCGTGGCGCGGTCGCCGAGGCCGGACTCGAGGGTGAGATCGACGTGGTCATCGGAACGCTCGGCAAGGCGCTCGGCTCATATGGCGCCTATGCCTGCGCGAGCGCGGAGATGATCCGCTATCTCCTCAACACGGCCCGCTCGCTGATCTTCTCGACCGCCCCACCGCCCCCGGCCGTGGCAGGGGCGCTCGCCGCGCTCGATCTGCTGCGCGAGCGCCCCCACCGCGTGCAGCGGCTGCGCTCCAACGCGCGTGTGTTGCGCCGCGCGCTCGCCGCGGAGGGCTTCCCGATCGCTGAGAGCGAGATGCACATCGTGCCCTTGGTCGTGGGCGAGGAGCGTGCCACGATGCGCTTCTGCCAAGAGGCGATCGAGCGCGGCATCTTCGCGCAGGCGATCCGTCCGCCGACGGTGCCGGAGGGGACTTCACGCCTGCGCCTGACGGTGATGGCCTCACACACCGCAGCCGAGCTGCGCAGCGCGGCCGAGACATTCGGCAGCATTGCCCGCAGGCAGGGCCTCGATCTCGCCGCGATGGCTCCCGCCCACAGCGAGCGCCAGGCTCGCGCCGGTGCCCGTAGAGGAGGACCTCGCGCCCCACGAATGGGAGCCTGCCGCGGCCGGCGCAGCTCCGTTCGACCTCGAGCGCGAGACAGCCGCGAGCATCCGCGCGGCCTAGCGGCCGGATTCAGGCGCGCGTGCGCGGGCTGTTCATCACCGGGACGGACACCGGCGTAGGCAAGACCGTGCTGAGCGCATCGCTGCTGGCCGCAATGGTGGCCGCTGGCGAGCCGGTGCGTGCCCACAAGCCCGTGCTCACCGGCCTGGACGACCACGGCCACGAGGCCGGACCGGCGGCCTGGCCCGCCGACCACGAGCTGCTGGCCGCGGTGGCTGGCATGGAGCCCGTGGAGGTCTCGCCGCTGCGCTTTGGGCCGGCCGTCTCGCCGCATCTGGCAGCGGCGCTCTCGGGAGTGCAGATCGACCCAGAGAGGCTCCTGGCCGCGGCGCTGGCAGGAGCCGCCGGCAAAACGCTGGTTGTGGAGGGCGTCGGCGGGCTGCTCGTGCCGCTGAGCGATGACTTCAAGGTCTGCGACCTCGCTCTGGCGCTTGGGCTTCCGCTCGTGATCGCAGCCCGGCCCGGCCTCGGCACGATCAACCACACGCTGCTCACGCTGGCCGTCGCACGTGAGGTCGGGCTGGAGGTGGCCGCTGCCGTGCTCACGCCCTGGCCCGAGAGGCCGAGCACGCTGGAACTCTCAAACCGCGAGACGATCGCGCGACTGGGGAAGGTGGAGGTGGCGACGCTCGCACCGGTTCAGAGCCCCGATCCCGCCGAGCTGGCGCGCGCGGGGGCCGGCCTGCCTTGGCAGGAGTGGCTCTCGCCAGGCATGAGCGCCTGAGCGCGCTTGCCTTCCGCCGCCCGGCCGACTAGCGTGGCGAGCAGATCTGGGCCGGGGGACTGCAATCCGCTGTCGGCCATCACCACTCACGCTGGAGGCTGCCAGTGCTCTCGTCCCGAATTCGCCGCGTCCTCTTCATCTGCGCGCTGACGCTCGCACCGCTGGCGATCCCGGGATCGGCCGCGGCTGTCGTCCAGAAATCGCAGATCACGACGCCAGCCGGCCTGACCTATCCCTTCGGGGAACAGGGAGCGAAGGTCACGATCTCCGGCACGGCCTTCGAAATCAACAAAGTCGACATCAACTGCTACTCCGGCAAAGAAGGGCCGGGGTCGGTCTTCAAACTCGCGAAAGAAGTGACGGTCACGGGAGAAAAATTCTCCGTGGAAGTTCCGCTGAGCGAACTTTACGGGCTCTGCCAGCTGCGGGCGGTTCCGCAGGGAGACGAAACGCCACGACCGCCAGAAACCTCGCAGAACTACGAAGGCCCGATAATCGTCCCCTCGTTTTTCACGAGCGAACCAACGTCGTTCTACGCCGCCTCCAGCACGCTGGCCGGCAGCCTCTTCTTCGAGTCGGCCGGGGAATACGGCCTGGAATCGCGGCTCTACAGCCACGCGGCCCACGAAAACGCCCAGTTCTTCTACGGCGAGGCCGACTTGGAAGCCTTCCCCCCGATCAAAACCCGCTCAACCGTTCAGGTCGACGGCGCCGACTCCTACGTCCCGAGCGCGGCCGACCAGGTGGAAACCACGGTGAACAACGGCGTCATCCCGGGGCATCCGACGCTGACGATCAGCAAGTCGTTCAACGAAGCCACTCACCAGATCACGATCCACGAGGAAGATCCGCTCGTCAAGTGCATGCCGGGCGGAACGTTTCCCCCCACGGAAAAAGAAAAAGCAAACTGCACCAGCTTCGCTTCAACGGGCGTCACGCTCCTGCGGACATGGGAAGCGACAAACGAAGACCACATCGCGTGGATGACCGAGACGTGGCGATCGACCGACGGCCACGCCCATTCGGTCAACGCCCGCTACTACACAGAAATGTGGGACGGCGCGGTCGGCGGCGCTTACCAGTTCCCGGGCGAATCCGCCTTCGCCGCGACCAACAAAGGTGAAAGCAAGACCCTTCCTGCCGGGCCCGCAGCCATCCTCTACAAGGTGATGCCCTCAACGCCGGAATCCGGCGACGGAGAACATCCGCAGGGCGCGATCGTCTACGACGGTGCGCCGAGCGAACCGATCGCCGTGACCACAGGCAGTGCCGTCAGCGAAAAATCACTCAAAAACGTCATGGAAGTCCCCTACCAGCGGACTGTCCCCGCGGGCGGCTCGATCACGATGAGAATGGCCTTTATCCAGGCCTTTGGGCTGCCCGAAGTGCGCTCGCTGGCGGCGGCGGCGCTGGCGAGCTACAACCCGTCGGTGGCGATCGCCTCGCCCGCCAACGGCGCCACGATCACGAGCGCAACCCCGAGCGTGGCGGTCAGCGGCACGGCCTCCGACACGGGCGCTCTGTCCTCGCTGACGGTCAACGGCGCAGCGGTGCCAGTCGGCGCCGGCGGTGCCTGGAGCACGACCGTCGCGCTCAAACCCGGTGCCAACGCGATCACAGCGACAGCCACCGACCAGGCGGGGCTCGTCGCGAGCAGCGCGGTCGCCGTCACCTACAAGCTCCCGCCCGCGACCGCCGCCCTGGTGGGCAAGGCCAGCGGAGCGAACGGACAGGTCAGCTTCACGGTGGCCTGTAAGGGCCTCGCCGGGACGACCTGCAAGGTCCACGCGACCCTGACCACGGTCGAGAAGACCCGCCGTGGGCATCTGATCGGCATCGCAGCCAAGGCCAAGATCCGCTCGAAGACCGTCACGATCGCCAGCGTCACGGTCACGATCGCGGCGGGCAAGCGCGCGAAGCTGACGCTGAAGCCGAACGCCACCGGACGCAAGCTGCTCAAACGCTTCGGCAAGATCCCGGCGCACCTGACCGCGATCCTCGAAGGCGAAGGCGTACGCACGAGACTGCTCGCCCAGAACATCGCGCTCAAGCCGAAGAAACACAAGAGACACAAGCACTGACCTCCTAGGGGACCCTGGCGGGTCGCTCAGGAGGGCGGTTGGGCGCTCACCGCGGCGAGCATCGCTGCGGTGACGCTCGCCAGATCCTCCTCGCCGATCACATACGGCGGCATCGTGTAGATCAGCTCGCGGAACGGCCGCAGCCAGACCCCCCGCTCGATGGCCGCAGCGCTCGTTGCGGCGAGGTCCACCGGCCGATCGAGCTCGATCACGCCGATCGCGCCCAGCACGCGCACATCCCTGACACCGGCCAGCCCGCGTGCCGGTGCCAGGCCACGCTCCAGGCTCTCCTCGATCACGGCCACCCGCCGGCGCCAGCTTCCGTCCTGCAGCAGCTGCAGTGATGCCAGGGCCACAGCGCAGGCAAGCGGATTGGCCATGAACGTGGGGCCGTGCATGAGCCCGCCGCCCTCACCACCGCTGACGATTTCCGCAACGGCCGCGGTGCAGAGCGTGGCGGCGAGCGTCATGTAGCCGCCCGTCAGCGCCTTGCCGACGCACATCACGTCCGGTGCCACGCCAGCGTGCTCGGCGGCGAACATTGCCCCGGTGCGCCCGAAGCCGGTGGCGATCTCATCGAGCACGAGCAGCAGGCCGTGCTCATCGCACACCTGCCGCATCAGCGCGACGCACTGGGGCGAATGGAAGCGCATGCCACCGGCGCCCTGGACGACCGGCTCGAGGATCACCCCAGCGAGCTCACCGGAGTGGCGCGCGGCGAGCTCCCCTACCTCAGCGGCCCAGCCCTCCTGCAGCGGAGCGTCGAAGCCGTCAGGCGGGCGGGCGGCGAAGAGATGCTGAGGCAGGACCCCCGCAAACATGCTGTGCATACCGCCCACGGGGTCGCAGACGGCCATCGCGCCAGCCGTGTCCCCGTGATAGCCGCCCCTGACCGTCAACAGCCGCGTGCGCGAGCTGCGACCGAGTGCACGCTGGTACTGCAGGCAGAGCTTGATCGCCACCTCCACCGACACGGATCCCGAGTCGGCGAGGAAGACCCGATCAAGGCCCGCCGGGGCAAGCTCGATGAGACGCTCGGCGAGCCTGATCGCGGGCTCGTGGGTCAGCCCCCCAAACATCACATGGGCCATGCGCTCCAGCTGCTCGCGCACAGCCGCGTCAAGCGCGGGATGGCGGTAACCGTGGATCGCACACCACCACGAGGCCATCCCATCGATCAGCTCGCGCCCATCGGCCAGGCGCAGGCGCACCCCCTCCGCTGAAACCACCGGCAGCGATGGCAGCGCCGCCGGCAGCGCCCCATACGGGTGCCACACGCGCTCAGCGTCGAGCGCGAGCAGACGGTCCCAGTCGGTCACGGCCGCGCGCCGGCCAGCGTGCGTCCTAGTCCTCGTATGGCGTGAAATCGCGCTTACGCGCGCCGCACACGGGACAGAACCACGTGTCGGGGATCCCCTCGAAGGGAGTGCCGGCGGGAATCCCGCCGTCCGGGTCGCCTTCCTCGGGGTCGTAGATGTAGCCGCAGGACTCGCAGATCCAGCGTTGCAGGGTCTCGGTCGGCGCGCTCACGCTCGCCCGCCGTCGGTTGCTTTTCTCATGCTCCGAAGACTACCGACAAGGTAGGGTCAGCCGATGCGCGCAGGCGAGCAGGGGGAGCGCCCGGGACCGGGCGAGGAGTTGAACGTGGGGCCACCCGTAGCTCCGCGCCAGGCGGCGACCGTGATCCTGCTACGCGGAGGCGCCGAGGCGCTTGAGGTGCTGCTGGTCAGGCGCACGCCGAAGGCGCGCTTCATGGGCGGCGTGTGGGTGTTCCCAGGCGGTGCCGTGGACGCCGAGGAGGGCGCTGGCGACGAGGCCCACCGCACTGCAGCCATCCGCGAGCTCAGCGAGGAGGCCGCAATCATGCTGAGCGATCCCGCCGAGCTGGTGAAGTTCTCGCGCTGGATCACCCCCGCCGAGGTAAAGATCCGCTTCGACACGCACTTCTTCCTCGCCCCCCTGCCCGCGGGCCAGCAGCCGCAGATCGACGGCGAGGAGTGCGTGGACCTCGGCTGGTTCACCCCCGAGGCCGCGCTAGAGGCCCACCGAGCCGAGGAGATCGTGCTCGTGTTCCCGACCATCAAGCACCTCGAACAGCTAAGCGAGTTCCCCTCCGTCGAGAATCTGCTTGCCTACGCCCGCGGGCGCGAGGTGCTGCCCGTGCAGCCGAAGGTCGTGCTCGAAGGCGAGGTCGCACGCATCCTTTTGCCGGGCGAGCCCGGCTACTGAGCGCCGAGCGTCAGCTCTGCTGCTGCGCCTCGATCACATGCGTGACGGCGTTGATTAGCGCCAGATGGGTGAAGGCCTGCGGGTAGTTGCCGAGGTGGCGCCCCGAGGAGGCCTCGAGCTCCTCGGCGTAGAGGCCGAGCGGCGAGGCGTAGGACAAGAGCCGCTCGCACAGATGCTCAGCCGCACGGTGCTCGCCGATCTCTGAGAGCGCGGAGACGAGCCAGAAGGAGCAGATCAGGAAGGTCCCCTCCTCGCCTTGCAGGCCGTCGTCGGTGGCATCGGTGCGGTAGCGCAACACGAGCCCGCCCTCAGTCAGCTCCTCGCGGATCGCCGTCACGGTCGCGCGCACGCGCTCGTCCTCAGGGCCGAGGAAGCGCACGAGCGGCACGAGCAGGTTGGAAGCGTCGAGCGCGTCGGTGTCGTAGTGCTGGCGGAACACGCCGCGTCGATCGACCCCGTGCGTGAGGATGTCCTCGCGGATCTCCTCGGCCAGCGCCTGCCACTCCGTGGCCTTGCTGGATAGGCCGCGCCGTTCGGCCAGGCGCGCACCGCGGTCCATCGCGACCCAGCACATCAGCTTCGAGGAGACGTAGTGCCGGGGCTCACCGCGCGCCTCCCAGATACCCTGGTCTGGCTCGCGCCACACTGCGGCCGCGCATTCGACCTGTGCGACCAGCACCGGCCACAACCGCTCGGGGATGTGGTCGCGCTTCTTGGAGTGCAGGTAGACGGAGTCGAGCACAGCGCCGAAGACGTCGTTCTGGCGCTGGTTGTAGGCGCCGTTGCCGATCCGCACCGGCCGCGCGCCCTCGTAGCCCTTGAGGTGCTCGAGCGTCGACTCCTCGAGCTTCTTCTGGCCGGTGATCCCATACATGATCTGCAACGAGCCGTCCTCGTTGAGCTCCATGTCGGCGACGTACTGCACGAAGTCGTCAGCCTCCCAGTTCAGCCCGAGCGCGTGCAGCCCCCAAAGCGTGAAGGAGGCGTCGCGCATCCAGCAGTAGCGGTAGTCCCAGTTGCGTTCGCCGCCCGGCGTCTCCGGCAGTGAGGTTGTCGGTGCGGCCACGAGCGCGCCCGTCGGCATGAACGTGAGACCCTTGAGTGCGAGCGCGGAGCGCTGCAGGTGATAGCGCCAGGGATGGTCCGGATAGGTGCCTTCGGCAATCCAGGTGCGCCAGAAGTGAGTCGTGCGCCGCATGTGGCCTTGGGCCTGCTCGACCGTGTGTGGGCCGCCGCGCTCCTCGGTCCACGACATCGCGCAGAAGCGCTTCTCGCCTTCGCGCATCGTGTGGCGGCCATGCGCGCGGTTGCCCTCGATGCCGACGCGGATATCGCTGTAGAGCCGGAAGGCGGCCGTCTCGTGCGCCGCGTCGATCATGCAGGTGCCATCCTCGCCGTCCTGGACGAGCGTCCACGTGGCCGGCGTGCGGCCGTAGTCGAGCATCGGCTCGCACACGATCTCGACCTGCACCTGGCCCTGCATGCACTCGATCAAGCGCACGAGCAGGTGATCGGCGTCGTAGTCGGTCGGCGGACGTGTGTGGCTCGAGCCGCGCTTGTTGTCATGCCACTCGCCGATCGTCAACGCGTCAACCACGCGCAGCCAGCCCTGCGGCGTCATCCAGGTCGTCTCGATCACGTTCGACCCCGGGATGTAGCGCCGCCCGGCAGGCACATAGATGCCATAGGGACCGACCCGCCAGCTGCCGGCGCCGCGATCGAGCAGCGCTCCGAATACCGAAGGGGAGTCGAAGTGCGGCAGGCACATCCACTCGATCGAGCCGTCTGATGAGAGCAGCGCGCCGGTGTGGCAGTCGGAGAGAAAGCCGTAGTCGGCGATCGGCGGAAAGGGCGAGTCGCGCGTGGGCACCCCCGAGGCGGGCGGCGTCGTTTCGCCGCTCACCATTCGGTGCGCTCGAAGCGCGGGCGCTCCACCCCACGGGGCAGAATCTGCTCTTCCTCGAGCTTGTCGAGGTGCGCGGCGAGCGTGGCCGTCGCCAGTGGCCGCAGCTCCTCGGCGACCTCGGGCCAGACCGCGTCGAGCAGTTCCTTTACCGTGCGCCGCCCTTCACCGAGCGCGACGATCAGGTGGTTTTCACGGTCGATGCGATGCGCGACGTACTCCTCGAGCTTCGTGTGGGCATCCCAAACGGGCGGGCCGTGACCGGGGCAGAGGACGTTGAAGTCTTCGCGCAGCCGCAGCCGCGTGAGCGCCAGTAGATAGCCCGACATCGCACCGCGGTAGGGGCTGATGAAGACGCTGCCCGTGCCGAGCACCGCGTCGCCGGTGAAGCAGGCGCCCTCGGCAATCAGCGCGTAGTGGTCGACCGCATGCCCCGGCGTCGCGATCGACTCGAAGGGACCGAAGCGGACCTGTTCGCCGAGCTGCACGTCGACCGCGCCGCGGCCGCCCGCGAGTGGGGCGGGGAAGGTCCCACGCAGGGCTTCGACCCCTTCTGAGTGGTCGTGATGGTCATGGGTGAGCAGCACCCCGCCAAGCCCACCACGGGCCTCGACCTCCTCGCAGAGGCTGTCGAGGTGCTCCTCGATCAAAGGCCCCGGATCGATCACCCAGGTCGGCCGGCGCCCGACCACCCAGGTGTTCGTACCCGACAGCGTGAGCGGCCCCGGATTGGGGGCACGCACAAGTCGAACGTCATAGTGGGCGAGCAGGTCGGCTGCCGAAGCGGCCTCCGAGCACTCCTCGCCACTCCCTTTCTCCGCGTCGAAATCGGGCGGATGCGGCGTGCTCATGCTCGCGACGTTAGCTGACAAAGCGTCTCATGTGACGGCTCGCGTCTCTAGCGTGAGCGCTCCGAGGCGCGCCCGCGCCGCGACCCGCCCGTCCGTGAGCCCGTTCCACCACGCTCACCTGTGCCCTTGTTGGGGTTCGGACGGCGCTCGCCGTTGCGTGGCCGCTTGGCTCCATTCGCGGGACGCGCCCGCTGCGAGCCACCCGACTGACCGCGTCCGGCGCTCATTCCCGCGAGCGCGAGCTCGCGATCGAGGCCGAGCTCGCCGATCATCCCGGCCAGTTCGCGCGCCTGGTCGTGGGCGACGAGCGTGAGACCGACGCCGCTGGCGCCTGCGCGGGCGGTCCGGCCGATCCTGTGCACGTAGTCCTCACGCGTAGCGGGAATGTCGTAGTTGATCACGTGCGTGATCCCGGCCACATCGATCCCGCGTGCCGCCACATCCGTGGCGATGAGCGTGTCGACCACACCGGCCTCGAAGTTCGCGAGCGCGCGCTCGCGCTGACCCTGGGACTTGTCGCCGTGCATCGCGACCGCCTGGACGCTGCTCGAGGCGAGCTTCTTGACGAGGCGGTCCGCGCCGCGCTTGGTGCGCACGAACACGAGCGTCAGCCCACGCTCGGGCTCGCGCAACTCTGAGATCAAGCGCGCGACCTTGCCCTCATGGGTGACCGTCTCAAAGCGGTGCTCGACGTCGCCTTTGCGCTCCTCGGAGTGAGCGTGCTCGTGACGGCGCGGGTTGGATGTGTAGGCCTTTGCGATCCGGCCGACCTCGCCCTCGAGCGTCGCCGAGAAGAGCAGCGTCTGGCGCTCTTTGGCGGTCATCTTCACGATCCGGTCGACCACCGGCTTGAAGCCCATGTCGAGCATCCTGTCGGCCTCATCGAGGACGAGGATGCGTACGCGAGCGAGCGAGACGTCGCGGCGCTCGATCAGGTCGAGTAGTCGCCCGGGCGTCGCCACAAGGATGTGGGCGCGGCCGGCGAGCCGTGCCTGCTTGACGATCCCCGCACCGCCGTAGACGGGGGCGATCGAAAGCGCACGGGCGTGTGCGATCGGGCGCATGTCGTCGACGATCTGGATCGCCAGCTCGCGGGTAGGCGCGAGGATCAGCGCTGAGGGACGCGCGTCGGAGTCGCGCAGGCGCTCGACCACAGGCACGCCAAAGGCGAGCGTCTTGCCCGAACCGGTGGGCGACTGGGCGAGCACGTCGTGCCCGGCCATCACGTCGGGGATGACCAGCTTCTGGACGGCAAACGGCGCTTCGATCCCGCGCTGGGCGAGCTCATTTACGACAACCTCGGATACGCCGAGGTCGACGAAAGTTCCATGCTTCATGTATTGGTGCTCCTTCTGGCGGCCTCTTGGCCGCCGCTGCGGATGGAGATTCGACTGACCCCATCCGCGCGCTGAGCGCCAACAAAGACAAAGAACCTCAACGGACGACTTCGCCGCCCGTAGGATGACCGTAGCAGGCTTCTCCCTGCACACCGCCGCATTCCGCGCGGCCGCGAGCGAGAACTACTCCTGCAGCCCGAGCGTTTCGAGCACGCGGATCCAGTCGCCCTGACCGACGAGGAATTCGAATTCCTCGATCTTCTGTTCCAGGCGCGCGGTGCGCTTAACCATCGCCGCATCCCCGCCGCGCTCATAGGGGGCGAGCAGGCGCGACGGTATCGATTTCAACACGATCCCTTCCACGCGTTCGACGAGGGCGACGACGCCCGCCGGGATCACCTGAAAGCCGGTTGCCGCCCAGGCACGCACGTCCCCACAGAGATTTGGGAGCGGCACGGAAGCCAGATCGCGCAGGTTGCGCACGTATTTTGCAACAGCGCGCGTCGTCGCTGGGTTGCTCCAGCGCAGTCGCGCGACCGTCTGCTGGAAGCGATGGACCGACGCCGCGCCAAGCCCGTAGGAGACCGACCACAGTGCGACCGCAACCTCGTGGCTGATCGGCTGCGAGGCTTCGTTCTCGGGCGAGCCAGCGCCCACGTTCGGGCATTCAAAGGACAGCTTCTTATTCAACGCGAGGATCTTCTTCTGCGCCGGCGCGATGCTGGCCACCGCCGCCTTCGCCAAGGTGTAGTTCGCCTCGATATAGGCGTGCGTTGCCGCGACATCCTGGGCTGCGGCGAGCGCGTGCTGCGGCGCTACCCCAAGCGCCACCGCAAATGTTGCTGCCAAGAGACCCAGGCGCGCTCGCATCACGTCGCCAAGCCTAACCCGAGACAGCGTGTCTATTCGAGATTCGCCATCACGTGCTTGACGACGGTGTAGTCCTCGACCCCGTACATGCTCAGGTCCTTGCCATAGCCGGACTCCTTGAAGCCACCGTGCGGCATCTCGGAGACGAGCGGGATGTGGTCGTTGATCCACACGCAGCCGAAGCGCAGCGCTTTGGAGACGCGCAGCGCGCGGCCCACATCGCGCGTCCAGACCGAGGAGGCGAGGCCATAGCGGGTCGCGTTGGCCCAGGCGATCGCCTCAGCCTCGTCGGAGAACTGCTGCACGGTGATGACCGGCCCGAAGATCTCGCGCTGGATCATCTCGTCGTCCTGACGCAACCCCGCGACGACCGTCGGCTCGAGATAGAAGCCGGCGCGGTCAGGTGCGCTACCGCCGGTCACGATCTCGGCGTGAGCAGGCTTGCGCTCAAGGAAGCCCGCGACGCGCTCGCGCTGTTTGGCCGAGTTGACCGGTCCGAGCGTCGTGTCAGCGGAGAGCGTGTCGCCGATCACGAGGCCTTTGGCCTGCTCGACGAGGCCCGAGACGACATCGTCGTAGACCTTCCCCGCGGCGAGCACGCGCGTGGCCGCGGTGCAGTCCTGTCCGGCGTTGTAGTAGCCCGTGCCGGCGATCGTTTCCATTGCGGCCTCGAGGCTGACGTCGTCGAAAACGATCACGGGGGCCTTACCGCCGAGCTCGAGGTGCACGCGCTTGAGCGTGTCCGCGGCGGTGCGCGCGAAGTGCTTGCCCGTATCGACCGAGCCCGTCAGCGCGAGCATGTCGACCTCGGGGTGGTTGATCAGCGCCTCGCCCGTCGGACGTCCGGGGCCGGTGATCACGTTGAGGACTCCCTTGGGGAGGATCTCGGCGGCGAGCTCCGCCAGGCGGATCGTCGTCATCGGCGTCGTCTCGGCCGGCTTCAAGACGACAGTATTGCCCGCCGCCAACGCCGGTCCGAATTTCCAGATCGCCATCATCAGCGGGTAGTTCCAGGGCGTCACCTGGCCGATCACCCCGACCGCCTCGCGGCGCGTGAAGGAGGTGTAGCCCTCCATGTACTCGCCCGCTGCGCGGCCCTCCAGACAGCGCGCGGCGCCGGCGAAGAAGCGCAGGTTGTCGGCCATCACGGGGATCTCATCGCTCTTGACGTTCTCGATCGGCTTGCCCGCGTTCAGCGCCTCCATGCGAGCGATCTCATCGCCGTGCTCCTCGATCAGATCTGCGATCGCGAGCAGGGCCTGTGCCCGCTGCGCCGGCGTCGTGTTCGACCAGCCGTCGAAGGCGCGGCGCGCAGCGCGCACGGCACGGTCGACCTCCTCAGCGCTTGAGATCGGTGCGCGCGCGATCTCCTCGCCGGTGGCCGGGTTCAGGACCGGTTCGGTCTCACCGCCGCCCGCAACGGACTCGCCATCGATGAAGTTCTTGAGCGTCTCTGCTGTGGTGGCCATCTACTCTCCCCTCCTCTGGGGTGTCGGTCGCAGGTCTCTGATCTGGGTCTTCTCGGGCGTGGTCCTCACGGGGCAACCGCCGGCAGGTCGAGCGCCTCGGCGACGGCCGGATGCATGATCTGGCCGTCCTGGACGTTCAGCCCCATACGCAGCCCTTCGTTGCGCTCGAGCGCCCCCTCGACGCCGTGCTCGGCGAGTTCGATCACATAGGGCAGCGTCGCGTTCGTGAGCGCATAGGTCGAGGTGATCGGCACCGCGCCGGGCATGTTCGTCACGCAGTAATGCGTGATCCCGTCGACCTCATAGGTCGGGTCGGAGTGGGTCGTTGGGCGCGAGGTCTCAAAGCAGCCCCCCTGGTCAATCGAGACGTCCACGAGCACCGCATGCGGCTTCATCAGCTGCAGCTGCTCGCGTGTGACGACCCGCGGCGCACGACCACCCGGCAGCAGCACCGCGCCGATCACGAGATCGGCCTGCGGCAGCATCTCCTCGATCGCGAGCGTCGAGGAGTAGACCGTCGAGGCGCGCCCGGCGAAAGCCACTTCGAGATCGCGCAGGCGGTCGATCGAGCGGTCGAAGGTGAAGACGTCGGCCTGCATCCCGATCGCGATGAAGGCCGCGTTCATGCCGACCACGCCCCCGCCGATCACAAGCACCGTCGCGGCGGCCACACCGGGAACGCCGCCGAGCAGGATGCCGCGGCCGCCGAGCGGCTTCTCGAGCATGAAGGCGCCGGCCTGGGTGGCGATCTTGCCCGCGACCTCGCTCATCGGCGCGAGCAGCGGTAGACGCCCCTCCCCGTCGATGACGGTCTCATAGGCGATGCAGCGCGCGCCTGAGGCCATCAACCCGTGGGCGAGCTCGGGCTCGGCCGCGAGGTGCAGGTAGGTGAAGAGCGTCTGACCCTCGCGCAGCAGCCCGACCTCCTCGGCCTGAGGCTCCTTTACCTTGAGCACGAGCTCCGCCTCCGCGAAGACGCTCTCCGCATCCGGGACGATCCGCGCGCCCTGCGCGATGAACTGCTCATCGCTCATCGCGCTGCCCTCGCCGCCGCCAGCCTGCACGAGCACCTCGTGCCCGCGCGCGCTCAGCTCGCGTACACCGGCCGGGGTGATCGCGACGCGATACTCATCCGTCTTGATCTCGCTGGGAACACCGATTCTCATCTGCTTGCTGCTCCTTCCGGTGAGGCGCTAGGACGAGGACGCTCCCTCCAGGAGCCTAGAGACGTGAGGCAGCTCATCGCGCGAGCTCCCGCCCGCGCAGCGCCAGCCAGAACTCGATGCGGTCGCGGGCACTTGAAAAGTCGCGGCCCGTCAGCTGCTCGATGCGGCGGATGCGATAGCGCAGCGTGTGGCGGTGGCAATAGAGCGCACCGGCGGCCTTCTCCCAATGACCGTTGTGTTCGATGAACATGTCAAGCGAGCGCACGAGCTCATCGCCATAGTCGCCCTCGCCGCTTTCGATCGGGCCGAGCACGCTGCGGCAGTAGGAGAGGAGCGCCTCCTCGTCCTGCAAGGAGAGCAAGAAGCTGGAAGGCGCCGAGATCCTCATAGGTGGCGACCTCGGGCGCGTCGCCGTTACGCAGACGCACGGCCTCCAAAGCGCAGCGCGCCTCGTGAAAGCTCATCCGCAGCGAATGCGTGGGCGCTACGCGACTGGCCGCTGCGTGGACATCGCCAAAGCGTGCGACCAACTCGGCGCGTAGCTTGCGCGCAAGCGCGGTTGGCTCGAGCGCACCTGCGCCGTTGGTTGGGGCGCTCGCGACGTCCACCACCGCACACAGCAGTCCGCCGCGGATCGCGACCAAGCTGGGCACGTGCGAGCGCTCGAGTATCCGCTCGACAGCTGCCGCAGCGGCGCTCGGCTCGCTCGTGCGGAAGGCCAGCACGGCGACCTGCTCACCGATCCCGAAGGGGCGCAGGCGCGCCTGCAGATCCTCGGGGTAGAGATGCCCTGTGAGCGCCTCTGCGAGCACGTCACCGACCATGCTGCGCTGGAGCATTTCGTAGCGTTCGTCGAGCAGCCGCGCGAAGGCGCGCTCGGTGATCGCGATGAAGGGCAGCTCATAAGGGACCTCGAACAGCGGGAAGTCGCGCTTGCTCGCCGCCGCCACGAGCGCCGCCGGCAAGCGCTTGTGGGTGAAGCCCGTGCCGAAGCCGAGTCCCGCGATCTCGTGCTCGACGAGGCGCTCGATGAACTCGCGCTGAAGCTTGGGGCCCGTCAGCTGCAGCCCCGTAGTCAGCAACAGCTCGCCGCCTTTCAGCCAAGGGGTCGGGTCGGCCGAGCTCGGTGCTGTGCACGAAGCGGACGTGCGCCTGTTCCTCGGCCTGCCCTGCGACGAGCCTCAGTCCAAGCTCGCCGATCAGGCTCGCGACAGTGAGCTCCACGTTCCCATCCGCTCCGAGGCCTCGCTCAGCACCGGACGCAGGATCGCCTCGATTTCCTGGAACTGCTCCTCGCCCGCAATCAAGGGCGGTGAGAGCTGCACGATCGGGTCGCCACGATCGTCTGTGCGGCAGATCAGCCCACGCCGGAAGAGCTCACCCGAGAGGAACCCGCGCAAGAGCTCCTCTGACTCGTGCGCGTCGAAGGTCTCCTTGGTGCCTTTGTCCTTGACGAGCTCGATCGCCTGGAAATAGCCCGCGCCGCGCACGTCGCCGACGATCGGCAGGTCACGCAGCCCGTCGAGCATCTCGCGGAAGCGGCCCTCGTTGTCGCGCACATGCCCACACAAGTCCTCGCGCTCGATCACATCTATGTTGGCGAGCCCAACCGCACAGGCCACCGGGTGCCCGCCGAAGGTGAAGCCGTGGTTGAAGATTGCCTTGCCGTGCAAGAACGGCTCGGCGATGTGATCGGCCGTGATCACCGCGCCGAGCGGCGCATAGGCCGAGGCTGATGCCCTTTGCGGTCGTAACCATGTCCGGCGCGTAGCCGTAGCGCTCACAGCCGAACCAGTGCCCGAGGCGGCCCCACGAGCAGATCACCTCATCGGAGATCAGAAGCACGCCGTGGCGGTCGCAGATCTCGCGCACACGCTGGAAGTAGCCGTCCTGTGGAACGAAGCAGCCACCGCCGTTCTGAACCGGCTCGAGGATCACCGCAGCGACGGTCTCTGGCCCGGCGAATTCGATCGCCTCCTCGATCGCATCGGCGGCCCACAGCTGGTCGCGGTCTTCCGCCCAGCGGTAGGAGTTGGTGTTGGGGACGTGGATCCCCCCGGGCGTGAGCGGCTCAAAGGGCTGGCGCAGCGCGGTCAACCCGGTCGCCGTCAAGGCGCCCATCGTGACGCCGTGGTAGGCGAGCTTGCGTGAGATCAGCTTGTGACGCAGCGGCTCACCATTGGCGTGGTGGTAGGCCTTGGCGAGCTTCCACGCCGACTCGACCGCCTCCGAGCCGCCCGAGGTGAAGAACACGCGGTTGAGGTTCCCCGGAGCCAGCCCCGCAACGCGCGTTGCGAGCTCGATCGCACGCGGGTGCGCATAGCTCCAGTTGGTGTAGAAGCCGAGCTCCTTGGTCTGCGCAGCGGCCGCCTCGCCGAGCTCACCGCGCCCGTGGCCGATGTTCACGCAGTAGAGCGCCGACAGGCCGTCCAGATAGCGGTTGCCGTGCTCGTCGAAGACGTAGCAGCCCTCCCCACGGACGATCACCGGCACCTCCGCCTCGGCATAAGAGCCCATGCGCGTGAAGTGCATCCACAGGTGTCGCTTGGCCTGTTCTTGGAGGTCACCGCTCATGAAAGATCACGCTTCCTTCCTAGCCAACTAGACAGTGCGGATAACGATATCTACTGTGGATGTGCACGACAAGGCCCTGGCTGTTCAAGAGCTGCGTTTATTCTTGTACTAATTGGACAGTGAGGGTCTGGGTTTTGGGACACTTGACCCTTGCGCCGCCGCCGCTTGAGGATCTAGGTTTGGCTACACGCCGTGCGTTGTCCGCCGCCGCTACGAGAGGAGCCGTTGATGTCCAGCGAAGCTGCCGCAGCATCGGGGTCCGCCGCAACCTCCCAGGTCGTCGACAAGGGCCTGAAGAAAAACGCGATCGGCTACATCTCGAACGTCGTCATCGGCGTGGCCTCGACCGCGCCGGCGTACTCGTTGGCGGCGACGCTTGGCTTCATCGTCGCGGACCCCGGTGTGACAACGCACGCGCCCGGCGTTCTGCTCGCCTCATTTGTGCCGATCTTCCTTGTCTCGCTCGCCTACCGCTATCTGAACCGCGCCGATCCCGACGCGGGCACCTCATTCGCCTGGACCACGCGCGCCTTCGGTCCTGGCATGGGCTGGATGAACGGCTGGGCGATCTTCCTCGCCGATGTGCTTGTGATGGCCTCGCTGGCCTATGTCGCGGCCACTTACACCTTCAAGCTGTTCGAGTGGCAATGGGCGGAAACGCACGCCGGCGCTGCACTCGCTGGATCGGTCCTCTGGATCCTGCTCATGACCTGGATCTGCCATCGCGGGATCGAGCTCTCTGCGCGCGTGCAGCAGATCCTGCTCACCTTCGAGGTCCTGATGCTCGCCCTGTTCGCCGTGGTCGCTCTCATTGACGTGTACTCCGGCAACCCGCCGGCGCACTCGATCGAACCGCACGCATCATGGTTCAACCCGTTTGCAGTCAAGTTCCACGACCTGATCGTCGCGATGCTGCTCGGGATCTTCATCTTCTGGGGCTGGGACTCGGGCGTATCGGTCAACGAGGAGTCCGAGGACTCCAGCGAGGGCCCCGGGCGCGCGGCAGTGGTTTCGACTGTCCTGCTCGTCGTGATCTACCTACTGGTCTCGGCGGGTGCACAGGGCTATCACGGGACCGCTTTCCTTGCCAATGAAGAAAACGCCGGCGACGTGCTCAACGCCCTCGGCAAGGGCGTCCTCGGCGCCGTCGGTGTGAAGTTCCTGATCGTCGCCGTACTAACTTCGGCCTCGGCCTCCACGCAGACGACGATCCTGCCGACCGCTCGTACGACGCTGTCGATGGCCCACTGGGGCTCGATCCCCTCCGCGATCGGAAAAGTCCACCCGCGCTTCCTCACACCAACGATCTCGACATGGGGCTTCGGGATCCTGTCAATCCTCGTCGCGATCCCGCTTATTCTCATCTCCGAAACCGTGCTCGAACTCGCGGTCGTCGCGCTCGGCATCCCGGTCTGCTTCTACTACGGATCGACCGGGCTAGCGTGCGCGTGGTACTACCGCCGCGAGGTCTTCTCGAGCGTGCGCAAGTTCTTCCTCGTCGGGCTCGCGCCGCTGGTCGGCGGGCTGATGTTCTACGGCATCGGCATCTACGCGATCGTCTACTACGGACACGCCGAAAATGCAGAAGGCAAAATCTACGCAGGCCTCACCCTGCCGCTCTGGTTCGGGCTGATCGGGATGGTCGTGGGCGCGGTCCTGATGGTCATCTCGCGGTTCTACTTCCGCCCGTTCTTTTCGCGCAAGACGGAAACGGCCCCGCCGGGCCTACTCGATGTAGCTGTGGAGCACGCACCAGCCCATCTAATGGGACCCGAACACGTCACCCATGGCGTGCACCTGCTTACCCCCGAGGCCGGCGAGGAGCCGCCTCACCAGCCGCCTCCTGACCCGCCGGCCTGACCGCTCAGTCGGACAGCTCGACCTGCCCGTGCGGTGAGCCGTACTCGGCGAGCAGGGCGAGGAACGGTGCAGGCGGGAAGGCCTCGGGACCCAGCACGCCGCTGCCCTTCCAGTCGCCGCGGTCGAGCAACTCGAGCGCTACGACGGGGTTGATCGCTGTCTGCCAGACGACCGCCTGGCTTGCGTACTCGCGCATCGTGGTCTCGTTGTCGGCGAGGTGGTAGAGGTAAGTCGAGCGTGGCTGGCCGTCCTTGCCAAGTCCACGCACCCAAGTGCCCGCGCAGGTGCGCCCGCTCATGCGCTCACCGAGCGTCGCCGGATCCGGGAGCGCCGCAGCGACAACATCGCGCGGCGCGACCAACTGACCTCGCACAGATACCGGCTTGGTCGAGTCGAGGCCGAGTTTGTGCAGCGTCGAAAGCACGTCGATGAACTCCTGCCCGAGGCCGTACTTGAAGGTCACCCGCTCGCAGTCGACCCAGCGAGGAATCAGCACCACCTCCTCGTGCTCGACGTTGACGCATTCAACCGGGCCGATGCCCTCGGGAAAGTTGAAGATCTCAGGCTCGGAGAAGGGCGGCGTGGTGTAGAAGCCACGCTCGCGCTCCCAGATCAGCGGCGGGTTCAGGCACTCCTCGATCGTCGTCCAGATCGAGAAGGTCGGCGCGAAGTCATAGCCCTCGACGACCAGATCCGCACCGTCGCGAACGCCGACTTCGGTGATGCTCGAGAACAGCTCGTCGGCCGCGTGGCGGGCGAAGATGTCCGACAGGCCGGGCTCGACGCCGATGCCAACGAGCGCGAGCAGCCCGGCGCCCTCCCACTGCTCGTGCTGGGCGAGCTGGAGGTCGCCCAGCATCTCCCCGGGCAACTCATGCGGCCGCTCGGGGTGAGGGTGCGAGAGCGTCATTGCCATATCGAGGTAGGTCACCTTGGCCTCGAAGGCAGCGGCAAAAATCGGCTCGTTGAAGCGCGGGTCACAGGCGTTGAGCACCGCGTCGGGACGCACCCGCCCGATCAGCTCAACGAGCTCGGGACGGCTGGATGCATCGACGCGCTCGGCGCTGAAGCGGTCGGGCTCGTCGAGCCGCTCAGCTGCCGCCTGGGCGCGCTCGAGCGCCACGTCCGCAAGCACGATGTGCTCAAAGACCTCACGACGCTGGGCAATCGCGGCAAATGCCGCCCCCACACCCCCCGCTCCTACGACTAGAACTCTCATAGCCGCAGTCTTACGCAAAGCGCGAGCCCGGAATGTCACATCGAGGAAGGGGCGATGCGCCGCTATGTCATAGGCGCCTCACGTATGCTGCGCCGATCCGCGCGGCCTCGAACACTCACAGACCATGAGCACCGGTCTCCCAAGTCCGCCACACACGCCACCCAGCTCGCCGGGCTTCGCGGCGAACGACGCTAGCCCAGATCGGGAGAAGCCCCCAGCACCAAGTCCGCGACGCGAGTCGCATTGGGCGCCATCGCCGCAGCTGCACCGGCGCGAGATCGCGCTCGTGGCTTTGGCGGGGGTGCTGTTGGCGCTGCTCACAACCTGGCCGCTCGTGCTGCACATGGGAAGTCGTATCGCCCCCGACCTCGGCGATCCGGTGCGCACTGCCTGGGAGATCGCATGGGTCGGGCACGCGATGCTCCACAACCCGCTGCATCTCTTCGACGCCAACGCCTTCTACCCGCACCCGCTGAGCCTCGCCTTCTCCGACTCGCTGCTCGGCTATGGGCCAGCCGCGTTCTTTGGCTCGGGCACCGTGGCAGCGCTAGTCCGTTACAACCTGCTCTTCCTGTTCGCCTGGTCGCTCTGCTTCTTTGGCGCCTACCTGCTGGCCCGCGAGCTCGGTCTCGGGCGCCTCGGCGGCGCGGCTGCCGGCATCGCCTTCGCCTACGCGCCCTACCGCGTGACCGAGGCCGGCCACCTGCATGTGATCTCCTCCGGTGGGCTGCCCCTGGCCCTGTTCCTGCTGATCCGCGGCTACCGGCGTTCCTCGCCCCGGCTCGTGTTCGCGGGCTGGCTCGTATCGGCCTGGCAGGTGAGCCTCGGCTTCACGCTCGGCCTGCAGTACTGCTATCTGCTCGCGATTCTTGGCCTGCTCGTTCTCTTCTACTGGTGGCGCGGGCGGCTGAACCCAGGTGTGGGCTGGCGTGACACCCCCGTCACGGACACCCCGTCGGCGACACCGGCAGCACGGGGTCCGCTGATCCCACGGCGGCTGCTCGCCGTGAGCCTGATCGGCGTGGCGCTGATCGGCGTGGTCTCGATCTACCAGGCGCGGCCCTACCTCAAGATCTCACAGGACTACCCAACCGCGAAGCGCACGCTCAAGGAAGTCAAAAACTACTCATCGGGGCCCGCGGCGCTGCTCGCTGCCTCATCCGAGAACCGCGTCTGGGGCGCTGCGACCTCGGGAATGCGCGCGAAAGTGCACTCCAAGAACGAGGACGTGTTCTTCCCGGGCGGTCTGATCCTCGCGCTCGCGCTACTCGGCCTGGCTGGTGTGGGCGGCTGCGTCTATACGCGCAACCTGCGCCTCGGTCTCGCTCTGGGTGTGGTGAGCCTGCTCGGTGTTTGCGATGGGGCTCGGCTTGACGGGTGCGGGCTATCCCTATCGATTGCTCTTCAACTACGCGCCCGGCTGGGACGGGGTGCGTGTGCCGGGACGGGTCTTCACGCTCGGAACGCTCTTCTATGCGTTGCTGGCCGCCGCGGGCGCGCAGCAGCTCGTGCGCCTGATCGGCCCCTGGGCGCAGCGCCGCGCGCTACACGCAGCCCCCGCGATCGTCGGTGTGGTGATGCTGATTGGGCTGCTTGGGGAAGGCGCGGGGCACCTCGCGCATCCAGTTGTGCCGCAGCCACAGAAGGCCGAGATCGGGCTCCCGGGTCCGCTGCTTGACCTGCCGACCGATGGCCCCGCGGATCGCATCTGGCAGTACTTCTCGACCAACGGCTTCTACAAGATCCCAATCGGCAACAGCACCTTCGACATCCCCGCGGTCGATGATCTGCGCGGCGGCATGAGCGGCTTCCCGGACCGTGCCTCGATCGAGAAGCTTCGCTACTACGGGATCCGCACGGTCGTCTTGCACCTGAAGATGCCCACGCTGCCCGGCATCCACGGCTATGCGATTGCCGAGCCGCCGGACGTCCCAGCCGCTGCGGCCAGGTCGGTCGCAGGGCTGGGCGTGAAGCGCCGGCAGGTGGGCTCGCTCGTGATCTACGAAATCGGCCCTGGGCCGGCGGCCCTGCATTCGTGAGTAGACGCAGGGCGCTGCTGGCGGTGATGCTCGTGGGTGTCGCCTTCGCGACGCTGATCCAGAGCTTCTCCTGGAATCAGACCTCCCACTACGACCTGATCCGCGCGCTCGACAGTGACGGCACCACGATCGACGCAAACCAGCAGAACACAGGCGACAAGGTCGAATACAAGGGCCACGTCTACTCCGCGCGCGCGCCGGGCCTGGCGCTCGCCTCGCTGCCCTTCTATGACGCGCTGAAACTCGTCGGCGCGGAATCGCTGGCCGAAGAATCAGAAGCCCAGCGCGGCAGCGATGAGATGATCTACCTGATCGGGCTCTGGGCCAACGTGCTCCCGGGCCTGCTGCTGCTGGTGTTGGTCTGGCGGGTCGCAGATCGCTTCGAGCCGGGCTACGGCGCGGCCGTGGCGGTCGTGCTCGGGCTCGGCACGATGGTGCTGGCGCTCTCCACGCTGCTCTTCTCCCACGTCTTCACCGCCTTCCTCGGCTTCGCCGCCTTCGCGCTGATGCTGCGCGAGCGCGACGGCCCCCCCAGCCCGATGCTGCTCGGCCTGGCGGGCCTTGCGATGGGCTATGCGGTCAGCTCGGAGTACCCCGTGTTCTTCGTCGCGGCCGTGCTCGGGCTCTTCCTGCTCTCGCGCCGCGATGCGCTAAACCCGCTCGGCGTGATCCGCCGCGCAGGCGCCTACATCAGCGGCGGCGTCGTGGGCATCGTGCCGCTGTTGCTCTACAACCACTACGCCTTCCACTCCTGGACACATCTGGCCTACTCCGATGTCCCGCGCCAGCAGAAAGGCTTCTTCGGGATCGGCCTGCCGAGCCTGAAGGTGCTCGCGACGCTGCTCTTCGACTCGCGCGGGCTACTCACGATCTCGCCGGTGCTGACTGATGGGCGCGATCGGCACGGTGCTGCTCTACCGCCGCGGCAAGCGCGCCGAGGCGCTCACGATCACGGGCGTGTGCCTCTGTTACGTGCTCTACAACTCGGGCTACTACCTGCCTTTCGGCGGCGGCTTCATGGGCCCGCGCTTCATGACCACGATGCTGCCCTTCCTCGCCTGCCCGCTCGGCCTCGCGCTGAAGCGCTATCCCGGGCCTACGATCGTGCTGGCTGCGATCTCGATCGCGACGACGGTGATCGCCACGATCACCCACCCGCTTGTGGGCTATGAGAACGAGACCGTCGATCTGGACGCGCCTGCTCGGCAATGGCTCTTTCCAGCCGACGATCGCCTCGGCGATCGGCCTCGGGCGTAGTTGGGGTGCGATCTGGCCCTTTTTCCTCGCTGCGGGCGGTGGCCTGGGGCTCGCGGTGTGGGCGACACCACGCCTGCGCCTGCCCGGCCGCGCGCTTGGCCTCGGTGTCGCGGTCGCGCTCGCCTGGGGCCTGTTCGCGGCGCTCGCGCCGACCGTGCTCGGGATCGACCACCGAGGACTGTTGAGCATCGTTGGGGCGGGCGATCACACGGCGCTGAACCTGAAGCTCCACGACGGCACCCGCTACCCGCTGCGCACGCTCGCGCCGCTTGCGGCCTTTGCTGCGCTGCTCGCGCTCGCCGCAATGGGGTCGCTGCGAAATGCGCCTGTGAGCCCGCGCAAGCGTGACGGCGGCACGCGCAACGAGGTCGACGCGGCCTCAGCGCCGGCGCTGAGCGCCTAGTTGCGCGCGAGTCTGGCGTTGCAACGGGCCGCGTGCAACGCGCGGCAGACGACCTGATAGCCGGCACGCGGCTGATCGTGGGCGTTCATCAGCCCCGCGTCGAAGCGCGTCGAGGGGGTGCCGCCGGTCCAGTTGTAGACGTAGAGGCGCTTGATGCGTGGATGGGAGGCAGCCACGGCGAACATGTATTTGAGGACCCGCGCAGCGCGCGTCAGTCCCGAGCCGTTGCGGTTGGGGTAGGCGCCGCCGAATTTGACCAGCCCGCCCGTCTCGGTCAGCCACACCTGCCCGCCAAAGGCGGCGATCAGCGCGCGCGTGCGCCAGCTTTCGAAGCGATTGATGTCGGAGTAGTTGTGCAGACCCCAGATCCGCGGCATGATCGTGCGCAGGCGTCCGATCTCGCGCTTGAATTCGGAGATGTAGTTGAGCGTCGGTGAGATGTTGGCCGCGTCGAGTACGTCGAGGCCGATCACGGTGCAGCCGTTGCAGACGCGGATCAGCGCCTGGTAGTAGCGCGCCGAGGCGACCGCTGAAGGGCTGGAAAAGGCGCCGGCGACGTTGCCGCGGTTGGCCTCATCCCAGGACTGGTACTGCTTGACGTGCGGGAAGAGGCGCACGAATTTCTGTACGTAGTGCTGGTAGAGCGCGACGCTCGGCAGCCTCGTGGGGCTGTACTCGGAGTGGTAGAAGGCGACAAGAACCTGCTCGTGCTGGGCTTCGGCAGCGCGGATGAAGTTCATCGCCAGCTGCAGCGAGTAGGGATGCGCGACCGCGTCGTAGGGGGCGATGTAGCGGACGATCTTGGTGTGCAGCTGACGCCACAATGGGTTCGTGAACATCAGCGACTGCTCATCGCCGATCCCCGTCAGGTAGGAAGCGGCAGCGTGAGCGCGCGGCTTGGCGGTGCCCATAGCGCTGGGGACCGCGAGCGCGCAGCTCAACAGCACGGCCGCAATCGTGGTCGCGGCCCGCAGACGTGTACTGGTTGGTCTCATGCTGGGCATTGGAACAGGACTCAGAGCTTCGGGTTGCGCGGCGGCACTGATCTTATGCGGCGCTTACTCGCGCTCAGGCGAGCACCCTGACATTAGCTCGCCGGCGCGCGAGCGCCCGCATCAACACCTTCGTCGCCCCTCCCGGTGAGTCCTTCTGAAGAAACCGGATCCTCAGCGGCGCCCGGTGTCTGGCGCAAGCTCGGGTCCGTGACAACCCGTATATCGACCCCCGGTAGACCCCGCAACAGGCGTGTCAATAGCGAGCGCTCAGAGAGACCGCCGAGGCGGCTCAGGCCGCGACGCTCAGACGGTGTGCCCATCAACACATAGGTGCTGCCGAGGGAGCGCGCAACCCGGATCGCGACCTCCGCGACGTCTTCGCCCTCCTCGACGCGCAGGCGTGCCCCGAGCATCGCGACGAGACGGCGCAACTCCTCCAGGCGACGCCGATCCTCCTCGCTGGGCGTCCTTCCCGGTGGGCGCACGAGCAGCACATCGAGCTCCCCATCCAGGCGCTGGGCCGAGCGCCAGGCGCGCCGGACGATCCGCTCGGAATGGGGCGCAAGCGTGGCCAGCGCCAGCAGCCGCTCGGCGATCGCCTGCGGAGAAGGCGCCAACACGCCCTGCTCGCCTTCGCGGTCGCGATGGATGACAGGTGGCGGCTCGCGCACGAGGCGCTTGACCTCAACGTCCTCGGCGACCTGACGCAGCGCGGTCTCGCGCAGCGCGGCCAGATTCTCGATCTTGAAAAAGTTGTTGAGCGCCGCCGGCACACGCTCGGGTCGATAGACCTTGCCCGCGCGCAGGCGGGTGATCAGCGCCTCCGGGGTTAGGTCGATCAGGACAACCTCATCCGCGGCCGAGAGGACCGCGTCGGGGATCGTCTCGCGCACCTGCGCGCCGGTCAGCTGCCTGACCTGGTCGTTGAGGCTCTCGAGGTGCTGCACGTTGACGGTCGAGAAGACATCGATCCCCGCATCGAGCACTGTGCGCACATCCTCGTAGCGCTTCTCGTGCTCGACCCCAGGGGCATTGGTGTGAGCAAGCTCGTCGATCAGGCAGAGCTCCGGGCGCCGTGCGAGCACGCCGGGCAGGTCCATCTCCTCCAGGCGGCGTGCCCCGATAGCTCGACTCGCGCCGCGGCAGGACCTCGAGCCCTTCAGCCTGCGCGAGCGTCTCGGCGCGGCCGTGGGACTCGAGCAGCCCGATCACCACATCGCGACCGCTGTCAGCCTCAGCCACGCCCTCCTGCAGCATCCGGTAGGTCTTGCCCACGCCTGGGGCCATACCGATGAAGACCTTCAGATGTCCTCGCTCGTCTGCCATGGGGGCTGTATGGGACGCTACCGCAGTGACCTCCTTTCAGACGAGCGCCGCCGTGCTCGGGGGACTGCTGATCGTGGGCTCGCTGCTCTCGGGGATGGCGCGCCGCAGCATGCTCTCGCTAGCCGCCCTCTTCGTGCTCGCGGGCTTTCTACTCGGGCAGGGCGCCACAGGAGTGCTGGACTTCAAAGCACGCTCCGGTCTCGTCACCGATCTGGCGACGGTCGCGCTAATCGTGATTCTGTTTCGCGACGGCCTCGAGGTCGACGGCGAGCTCCTGCAACGCCACTGGCAACTGCCGCTGCGCAAGCTGGTCGTGGCGATGCCCATCACCGCGATCCTGGTCGCGCTGCTCACACACGCGCTGGTGGGACTCGGCTGGACCGAGTCCTTCCTGCTCGGCGCGCTGCTCTCCCCCACCGACCCCGTGCTCTCCTCCGGGGTGGTGACCGATCCGCGCGTGCCGCGCATCATCCGCCATTCGCTCAACCTCGAGTCGGGCCTCAACGACGGCCTCGCGCTCCCGGCGGTGCTGGCCTTCGCGGCGGCGCTCGACGCCAGCAGCCCCAACTTCGTCTGGTGGCACTTCGTCGCGCAGGACGTCGGGCTAGGGCTTGCCTTCGGGCTGGTCTGCGGGCTCGTGAGCTCGCTGTTGATGCCGCAGGGCCACGGACGCCTGGATCGCCCGATCCCGGCGCACCAGAAGGCTCTCTACGGCCTCGGTCTGGCCTTTGCGACCTATGGGCTGACCGTGCTGCCGCCGCACGGCAACGGCTTCATCGCGGTCTTCGTAGCTGCGATCGTGCTCGGTATCCGCCGCCCCGACCTGCGCCGCTATTTCGCTGAGCGCGCGGAGGAGGTCGTGGAGATCGTCAAGCTCGGGATCTTCGCCGTGTTCGGCTCGCTGCTCACAATCCATGGCCTTTTCGCCGACGGCTGGGCGGCCGTTGCAGTGGTCGCGGCGACCTTCGTGCTGGTCAGGCCGCTCGCGGTCTGGATCGCGCTGGCGGGGACGCGTGTAAGCGGCGCCGAGAAGACCTTCATGGCGTGGTTTGGGCCGAAGGGCGTGGCCACGATGACTTTCTCGCTGCTGATCCTCGCGCGCGGCGTTACATCCGGGCAGCGGATCTTCAACATCGCCGCGCTCGCGGTGTTCGCCTCGATCCTCGTACATGGCCTCACCGACACGCCGGGGACGAACTGGATCGCCCGGCGTAGCGAAGAGCGCGCAGACGGAGGGACCTAGCCTGGCGTGACCGTAGGGGGCTCTTCGAGCGCACGCTGCACCTCGCGCACGGCCTCCGTCACGGTCCGCTCGCTGCGAGCGTCAAAGAGCGGGCTGAGCCCATCGGTGAGCAGCGCTTTGGCGAGCACGATCCCGCGCGGGTTAACGGCGGCCGCGCGTTCGAGCTGCTCGGCGAGATCGATGATCGCGCTGCGTCCCATCCTCACCGCACGCGGTTCGATCATCACCGCAGAGATCGTCCGACGCGAGGGGGTGCGCTCGACGTAGCCGAGGATGCCGCGCAGGTTGCGCGCCAGCTGGTGCTGGCTGCGGGGGGCCACGAGCTGCCGTGCGCGTAGTGCGAGATCAGCGTCTGCGTCGAGCGGATGCCCGGCGGCTATCTGCCGGTCGAGGCGGGCACGGCTGGCGTACAGCTTCACTCGCTGGAGCAGCGGTGCGTCTGTGGACCGGTCGTGGCACGGCGCCAGCAGACCTTCGTGACGCGCCATGGCTAGGAATGCAGACGGAGCATGGCCGCCTCTCAGAGTCCTCATGTTGAGCACCTCCGTGTCAACTCGTGGTGAGAACAAATCGAGTGTGCCAGCGCGGTGATTACGTCTTTGTGTCGATCGCGCGGTAGGGCGTAACGATTGTGTGACGGTCGGTCGTCACCCTGCCGCCAGGTGCTGTCGGGTGGGGCACGCTTTCTTTACTTGATCGCTGCTGCAGGCAGGAGGTCGCCGGTTTGATCCCAGTTGGCCCCATAAGTCGCAATCAACGCGCACGCTGGCACGCGGCGTCGGCTCGATGTGATCGCGGACGTCTACGCGGAGGGTCTAGATGAGGTTCCAGGGCGAGATAGACAGCGAGCCGCAGGCGACCCCGAGCGCTCCCGCCGCGATGCGCCTGGCTGTGTTCTTGCATTCACGACTTGCTTACGAAGTGTGGAAGGGTCGCGAGGTCGTGATAGTCGACCATCAGCCGTCCGGCCATGGTGGCGTGAGTATCGGGCAACACCCGCTCTCGTATGTGGTTCCAAGGTACGAGCGGAAAGACCCATACCTCGCTGGCGGTCCGTCTCTCGCCATCCCACCCCCAAACCACAATCAAAGGGGGCGACAGCTTGCCCGCGAGACGCAAGCCTGCGAGCGGTCTAGCACTAGCACCACGTATACGGCCGCGCGGAGGGGTCTCAACGCTCTTTACTTGGGCGCGAAACTCGCAGCGTTGACAGGCGACGTCATAGACTGGAGTAGCTGCCGGAAGCTCAATGATCGCCTTCCCGCAGTAGGGGCAGGCGATGCAGTCGATTACATACGCAACCGCGCGCCCGCCGCTCTCCGTGTTGCTGATTTGCTTGTGACGAGCCACCGACCAATCGTGGCGAACGTCTCAGACGGCTGCCCGGCTCTGCGCATGGCGGCTTGGCGCGTAGGGCGCTGCGGAGCGCGCGTCGAGTCGCGGCCGAGCCCAAAGTGCTCCGTGCTGCCCGTACCTCTCAATAGGCTCCGTGGGCCGAAGAGACTCCGGATTCGACTAGAAGACGCCCGCTGCGTGCAACACCAAGGCAATGATGCCCGTGGCGGAGGCGATGGCCGCCAGCACCTTAGATAGAAGACCAGCCCAGCCGTGGCCAGCAGTTATCCGCGCCTGCGAGCGCAAGCTCCTCTCGCGGAGCAGAAGGGCACGCTCGCGCGCTTCTTCCGCGCTTGTCGTGGGGTACGTTCCAGGCCACGTGCGGTCGAGAAACGTGTCGTGGCTTGCAAGGCGGTCGAAGAGGTCGTCGGCCTGCTCAACAGCGGCGGTCCTCCGCAGTGCCCGCACAACCGCGGCGATGGCGGCCGCGAGACGATCGAGGCGGCCTGGGGGGAGGCTCGGCTCGGGCTGAGGCAGGGCAGGATGGGCCATGTTGAGGCTCTCAGCACATAGAGGTTGGATAGGTATCTAGATGCCAAAAACAAAACTGCAAGAGCACATGCTGGTTTTGAACGAGATCAGCCCATGCCCGAAGATCACGGACGGATGTGTGGAAGAAACCCCTGAAGGACCAGGACCTTTGTTCGCGAATACCAGAACCACCTCTCATTGCGTCCAGTATCATAACGGTCGGATAGTCCCAAAAGCAATACCAACGAATCGAATATCGAGCCATGCCGTCTTTGCGTAGCCTCAAAGGATCTCGCCGCGATCTCGCCATAGCCATCGGCGAAGGCGAAAAGACTGCCCGCGAGGTAGCGCGCTCGCTCGGTCGATCTACCGGATCGATATTCGGTGTGCTCCGTCGGATGCACGAAGACGGGCTGCTGGCGGCGGACACCGACCCCGATCCACCGACTCGCGGAACTTCTTACCGGCTGACGCCGGTCGGAGCCGAGCTGCTTGCCGAGGCCCTCTCTAACGAGTCAGGGGTGGGGCAGCTGGTCCCAGGTCAGCGCTTGCTAACCGTGCAACGCGGAGATGACCTTCTAGCGCCGAGCGAGGTCCTGACGCAGAGCAAGAGTGTTGGAATGATCGCGTGGGCCGCCGAGATGCCCAATGGCTGGTTGCTCGTCATGAGCGGCGAGGTCGACAGCTTCAGGGCGATGAGCCTACGCGCGGCATTCGAAAAAGCAGGTTGTCATTGCTACGAAGACCGCATTGATGCGGTGATCGGCGGCACGCTCCAACGGGAGCGCGCCGAAACGATCGCGTCGGAGTAGCTGATCCTTCGGCCTGCCGCAGGCAAGCGCGGAATGGCAAATCAAGAGAAGCGTCCTTCGGGCACTTCTCGGCGAGCCGATCTGAGGCTCTGAAGAAGAAGCGCGCGCGTGAAGAACGAGGCGATCAAGCAGGCCGTGAAGAGTGGTTACGGCCAGGTAAGACCGAGGGCACGTGCTGCGGTGCTCAACTTCATGATCAGCCGGCGAGGGTCCGTTGGTGATGGCTTGAAATCGTGGGCGCAATAGAAGCCCGCCGCGCTCTCGTCAACTGCATCGACAACTACGAGGCGCCCGCCCGCAGCGCGTGCCGCAGCGACGATGGTGGTCAAGGCATGAATCAACAGCTCGGCGCCAAGCCCTCGGCCGTGCAGGCTCTTATCTAGCGCGAGCTTGGCGAGAAGGACGGCGGGTATGCGCTGCGGTGCCCCGCGCCGCACACCTGGCGGCGCGTCGTCCCGCTCGAGGAGGTGGGGAGCGAGCGCGAAGTAGCCGAGAACGGCGCCAGTAGCGTCCTCGACGAGGAGATATGTGCGAGTTCCCTGCCCAGTGGCGAGCCCGGCGTGCTGGCGCAGCCAGCTGTCAAGGGCATCGTGCCCACAGTCAAATCGATCAAGATCCTGGTCGCCGGTAAGCGGCTCGACGTGGTAGCTCACGCCGACTTGATTCGCCTACGCCGCCCGGCCGCTTGAGCTGCCCGCGCTAGTCCCGGGGCCTCCTCCGGCTCGTCCAGAGATGCAACGAGCTGGTCGAAGTAGGCAGCCGGGACCACCGTCGATGCCTGCTCTCGCACGAGGATGTCAGCCCGATCCAGGGCCGCTAGCACCACAAACGACGACACTGACTCCCCGGCAAGCGCTGCTGCCTGCTCGATCTGCTTGCGCTCTGTCGCCGTAAGTCGCGCCTCTAGACGCTCTGCCTTGGTCGCCACCTGAGCCTCCCTTGCTCCGTACAACTGTACGGCAGAGAGACTGGACCGTCAAGTCTCGCCACTCACCCCCCAAGCAGGTTGTGCACGATCAGATCGATCAGCTTGATCCCGATGAAGGGCGCGATGATCCCACCAAGCCCGTAGATCAGCAGGTTACGTCGTAGCAACGCGCTGGCCCCGATCGGCCGATAGCTGACACCCTTGAGCGCGATCGGGATCAGCATCGGGATCACGATCGCGTTGAAGATGATCGCGGAGATAATCGCTGAGCGGGGAGTGCCAAGGCCCATGATGTTGAGCACGTGCAGCGGCCCCTTCCCGCCCGGAGACACCGCATAGGTGCTGATGAAGACCGCGGGCAGGATCGCGAAGTACTTGGCCACATCGTTGGCGATCGAGAAGGTGGTGAGCGCGCCACGGGTGATCAGCAGTTGCTTGCCGACCTCGACGATCTCGATGAGCTTCGTGGGGTTGGAGTCGAGGTCGACCATGTTGCCCGCCTCGCGTGCGGCCTGAGTGCCCGTGTTCATCGCCACGCCGACATCTGCCTGGGCGAGCGCGGGCGCATCGTTGGTGCCGTCCCCCGTCATCGCCACGAGACGACCGTCCTCTTGGTGCTCGCGGATCAGGGCGAGCTTGCGCTCAGGGGTGGCTTCGGCGAGGAAGTCATCGACACCGGCCTCCTCGGCGATCTTGCCCGCGGTGAGACGGTTGTCGCCGGTTACCATCACGGTCCTGATGCCCATCGCGCGGAGCTGGTCGAAGCGGACTTTCATGCCCTCCTTGACGGTGTCCTTGAGATAGACAACCCCGAGCACCTGGCTGTCGCGCGCGACAGCCAGCGGCGTGCCACCCTCGTTGCCGATGCGATCGAGCGCGACCTGCAGCTCGGGGGGCGGCGAGCCACCTTCGCTTCTGACGAGCTCGATGATCGCGTCGCCCGCACCCTTGCGCAGCTGCTGGCCGTCGATGTTGACACCGCTCATCCTGGTCTGGGCGGTGAAGGGCACGAACTCGGCGTGAAGAGTTGCCATGTCGTGCTCACGGATCCCGTACTGCTTGGCCAGCACCACAATCGAGCGCCCCTCAGGGGTTTCATCGGCGAGCGAAGCAAGCTGCGCGACCTCCGCGAGCTCGGACTCGGGCACACCGGGCATCGGCACGAACTCGGACGCGAGACGGTTGCCGATCGTGATCGTCCCGGTCTTGTCGAGCAGCAGCACATCGATGTCGCCGGAGGCCTCGACAGCGCGCCCCGAGAGGGCGAGCACGTTGCGGCGCACGAGACGATCCATCCCCGCGATCCCGATTGCGCTGAGCAGCGCACCGATCGTGGTGGGAATTAGCGCGACGAGCAGCGCGATCAGCGTCGTCTCAGAGATCGAAGTGCCCGAGAAAAGCCCGAAGGGGCGCAGCGTGACGACCACGATCATGAAGATCAGCGTCAGCGCGGCGAGCAGGATGTTCAGCGCGACCTCATTCGGGGTCTTGCGCCGCTCGGCACCCTCGACGAGCGAGATCATGCGGTCCAGGAAGGACTGCCCGGGCTCCTGGGTGATTTCAACGAGGATCTGATCAGAGGTCACGCGCGTGCCGCCCGTGACCGCGCTGCGATCGCCGCCGGACTCGCGGATCACCGGTGCTGACTCACCCGTGATCGCCGACTCATCGACCGTTGCGATGCCCTCGATGACCGTGCCGTCGCCGGGGATCAGCTCGCCTGCGGGCACAACCACGACGTCACCACGCGTCAGCCTCAGCGGCTGCCTTCCTCGAGCCGTCACGCATCGTGGCGACGGTCTCCTTGCGCATCGCTCTGAGCGTGTCCGCCTGCGCGCGTCCGCGTCCCTCGGCGAAGGCCTCGGCCATGTTCGCGAAGATCACCGTCAGCCACAGCCAGACCGCGATCAGGAACGTGTACCAGGCCGGCTCATTGCCGCCACCGAGCGGCTTGCCGCCAAACGCCTGAATCAGCCAGGTGATCGTCGTGATCACCGAGCCGATCTCGACGACGAACATCACCGGGTTACGGATCTGCACGCGTGGGTCGAGCTTCTTGACGCTGTCGATCAGCGCCCGCAGCACGATGTCGCGCTGAAACAGCGAGATCGCCTGGCGCTCGTGTGCGTGGGGAGTTTGCGAGGACATCAGCCTGTTGCTCCTGACCCCCGGCTGCGCCGGCGGTGCCCACGGTCGAGGGCGAGGTTCAGCTCGAGCACGTTGACCCCGGGTTCACCCGAGAATCCGAGCCCGCGCGAGTCCGTGTACTTCGAGATCAGGCCATCAACCACATCCAGTGCAAGCCCACGCTTCGCGGCGATGCGGTGGGCCTGGATGCGGGCGTTGGCCTCAGAGATTTCGGGGTCGAGGTTTGAAGCCGAGGTGTTGACCGCATCGACCGGGATCTGCGCGGTGCTCAGGCTGGGGTCGTAGGGCTTCTCCAGTTCGAGATAGGACTTGATGTTTTCCGCGTCCGCTTCCTCGGTCGCTTTGTCGTTGGGACCACGGTTCGAGAAGGTGCTCGCCGCCGCGTTATAGGCGCCGCCTTCGGTCGCCGAGGGACGGCTCTGGAAGTAGCGCGGGTCCGCTTCGGTGACAAGTTCTTCTTCTTCTTCTTCTTCCTTCGGCTTGCCGTTCTTGTCGAACACCACTTTCTTGAAGCTCTGCCCGATGATCTTCGAGCCGACGAGCTTGCCGTTCACATAGACCTTCTGCCCGTTAGCGTTGCCCGGGAACGCAACCTGACTGACCCCGGTAATAACCAAGGGGTAGACGAGGCCGAGCAGGATCGTGAAGACGACCATCGCGATGATTGCTGTGACGATGTCGCGGCGCATCAGTAGAGGTGTCCTGTCAGGCCTTGGACGACCGGCCCGAGCAAGAGAGCCGGGAAGAAGGTGAGCGCGCCGACGAGGATGATCACCGCGATCAGCAGCACTACGAAGGTTGGGTTATCGGTGCGCATCGTGCCGAGCCCCGCCGGGGTCACGCGCTTGCCGGCCAGCGCACCCGCGACCGCGAGCGCGAACAGGATCGGGGCGAAGCGCGCGAACAGCATCACGCCTCCACCGAGCAGGTCGGCGAAGGTCACACCGTGCGAGCCGAGGCTGCCGGCGTTCGGCTGGATGAAGCCCGTGTAGCCCGCAAACGCAGAGCCGTTGTTGTTCGCCTGTGAGAGATAGGCGTAAAAGGACTCTGAGAACCCCTGCGGACCGTTGCCCAGTTCAGAGATCGAGGCACGTCCCCCCTGACTCGCGGTCGCGAGCGCCGTGGCAAACAGCGCCGCCAGCGGCGTGATCAAGATTCCCAGGCCGGCGAGCTTGATCTCGCGCGCCTCGAGCTTCTTGCCCAGCCACTCCGGTGTGCGCCCGACCATCAGCCCGCCGATGAAGACCGCCAGCAGCACATACAAGAGGATTGAGTAGAGCCCGGTGCCGACGCCGCCGAAGATCACCTCGCTGGCCGACAGGTTCGCCATCGGCACCGCGCCGCCGATGCCGGTGAAGGACTCGATCGCGCTGTTCACCGCACCACACGAAGTGACGGTCGTGACCACATCGAACAGCGCCGAGCCGGCGATGCCAAAGCGCTGCTCCTTGCCTTCCATGTTGCCGCCGCCCGAGCCCGCGATCACGTGCGTGTGCAGGCCAGCCGCGTGCTGTGCCGGCGAGCCGTGCGCCTCGGCGATGTAGGCGACGCTCGCAGCAACAAGGAACAGCACCATCATCGTCGCGTAGACCGCGAAGCCCTGACGGCGGTTGCCGCTCATGCGTCCGTAGGTGAAGACGAGCGCCGCGGGAATGATCAGCACAAGCAGCATCTCGAAGAGGTTGGTGAACGCCGTTGGGTTCTCGAACGGGTGTGCTGAATTGACGTTGAAGAAGCCACCGCCGTTGGTGCCGAGCTCCTTGATCGCCTCTTGGGAGGCGACCGGCCCCATCGTGATCGTCTGTGTCAGCCCTGTGATCGTGTGCGCCGACAGGTAGGTGCTGAAGTTCTCGATCACGCCCTGTGAGACCAGCACGAGTGCTCCGAGCACCGAGATCGGCGCGAGCACATACAGCACGGTCCGCACCAGGTCCTGCCAGAAGTTGCCGAGGCTCTTGCCGCTGCGACCCACGATCCCACGGATCAAAGCCACCGCAACACAAATCCCAACGCCTGCCGAGAGCCAGTTCTGCACGGTCAGCCCGAGCATCTGGCTGAGGTAGCTCATCGTCGTCTCACCGCTGTAGTACTGCCAGTTCGTGTTCGTGACGAACGAGGAGACCGTGTTGAAGGTCACATTCCACGGCGCCGAGTGATAGCCCAGCGGGTTCAGCGCATGTGGAACAAAGAACGCGTTCTGCGTGCGCAGAATCAGGTACAGCAAGAGCCAACCCGCCAGCGAGAAGATCAGAAGGCTTTTCGCATAGGACTTCCAGTCCTGCCCGCGCTGTGGATCGACGCGAAAGACCCGGTACATGAACCGCTCGGGACCGGCGAAGAGCGGCGAGAGGAAGACCCGCTCACCGCTGTACACCTTCGCCATGTAGCTACCAAGCGGCAACGCCAGCGCGGTGAGGATCACGACGAACAAGATGATCGTGGCCCAGCCCGCGACGCTCATAGCTTCTCTCCGCGGATCAGCGCGTAAAAGAGGTAGGCGATCACAAGCACCGCCACGACCAGGCCGAAGAGGTCAGCACCGCTCATACCCGATCGACCCCCTCCACCATCCACAGCAAAAGGAGGAAGATCACAACTCCGAGAGCTATCGCGACAACGTCCATGACGAGGACTATCGCGCCCCCCTCATCACGACCTCATGACAATTAGGGCACGTCCCATAACGATTTCGTGACGGGCCCATATGACGACCCTATGGCGGGTCACGGTGCCCGCGAATCGGTGCTTAGCCACGCATGTTCCGGGAAAACCCCTGAGGCGCGACGCCTCGCTGCTCACCCGGTGAAGCGGTAGCCCACCCCCGGATCGGTGACGATGTAGCGCGGCACGGCCCCCTCCGGCTCGATCTTCGCGCGCAGACGCGCGATGTGGGTGCGCAGCGCCTGCACATCGTCGGCGTAGCCCGGCCCCCAGACCTCGCCCAGCAGCTTGCGATGGGTCATCAGGCGTCCGCGATTGCGCGCGAGGGCTCGTAGTAGATCGAACTCGATCGGCGTGAGGTGCACGGGCTCGCCGTCGCGACGCACGACCCGCGCCGCCAAGTCGATCTCGAGGCCCTCGGCCTCGATGCTCGGCTCCTCCTCCGCTCCGCCGGCCCGGCGCATCGCGGCGTGCAGCCGCGCCACCAACTCGCGCGTACCGAAGGGCTTGGTGATGTAGTCATCGGCGCCGGCCTCAAGCGCCCTGACCTTCTGCTCCTCCTCCCCGACGGCCGAGAGCACGAGGATCGGCATCTCACTCCATTCGCGCAGCCTGCGCGTGAGCTCGACACCATCGAGATCGGGCAGCACGAGATCGATGATCGCGGCCTCAGGCGGGCGCACGGCGGCGAGATCGAGCGCCTCGGATGCCGTTTCGGCGGGCACCGCCTGAAAGCCCGCCTCGCGCAGCACGACCTTGAGCGCACGCACGATCTGCGGCTCATCGTCGACCACGAGCACGCGCGGCGCAACGGGCGACGCGGAGGCGGGCTGCGAGCTCACTCGTCGGTCTCCTCGAGTGGGAACTCGAACACGAAGGTCGCACCCTGGCCCGGCAGCGACTCGACGTGCAGCGAGCCGTTGTTGGCCTCGGCGAAGCCGCGTGCGATCGCGAGTCCCAGCCCCGAGCCACGGTGCTCCCCACCGGGGGCGCCGGCGCGATAGAAGGGCTCGAAGACCCGCTCGAGTTGCGCCGGCGGTATGCCCGGGCCACGGTCGACGATGCGCACGATCAGGCGGTCACCGAGCCGTCCCGCACCGTCGGACGGCCCAGCGGCTGGACGTGCACGCTCGCGACCGCCGGCAAGGCTACGCACCGCCCGCGCCCGTACCGAGACGGGATGCCCACCGGAGTGCCGGCGTGCGTTCTCAAGCACGTTCACGAATGCCCGCTCGAGCTGCACCGCATCGACCCGGATCAGCGGCAGGTCGGGATCGATCGAGAGCGCGAACTCATCGACAGCGGGTGCGAGCTCGGCCAGAGCGGCATGGATCAGCTCCTCGAGCGAGGTCCAGCTGCGCCGCGGCTCAGCCGCTCCCGCTTCCAGGCGTGAGAGGTCGAGCAGGTTGTCGACCAGACGCGAAAGTCGCAGCGACTCCTCCTGGATCACGCTTGCCATCTCCTCGCGCTCGGGCTGCGAGAGCGAGGGCGAGGCAATCGCCTCCCCGGCCGCCGAGATCGCCGTCAGCGGCGATCTGAGGTCGTGCGAGACGGCGCGCAGCAGCGCTGTCTTGATCGTGTCGGCACGACGTAGCGCAGCTGTCTCGACAACGCCGCCGAGCAGGCTCTCGCGCTCGAGTGCCGCGCTCAGCAGCGCCTCCAGTGCCGGTACCACGCGCTCCTGCAGACGGCGCAGGTTGGCCTCGGAGGTGCCCGCCCCGACGAGCAGCGTGCCCAGCCGGTTACTGCCCTCGCGTAGTGGGAAGGCGACGCTACGCTCGTCTCCTTCGAGCGCCTCCATCGTGATCGCGGCGGAGCCCAGCTCGAGTGTCTGTGCGAGCCGTGCGGCTGCCGTCGGCAGCGCCTCCGCGAGGTCCTCGCCGCGCAGCAAGAGCCTTGCCATCTCAGCCGCCAGGTCGGCCTCGCGGCGACGCTCCTCGGCGTCCCGTGTGCGCGCCCGCGTGACCTCCGCGACCGAGCTCGCGAGCGCGGCGACGACGAGGAAGGCAACGAGCGCGACCCAGTTGCTCGAGTCGCGAATCTCCAGACCACCCACGGGTGGCAGGTGAAAGAAGTTAAAGGCCAGCGCGCTGACCACGGCGGTCGCGAAGCCAAGCCAGGCGCCCCACGTGATCGAGACGACGAGCACCGCCGGCAAATAAACGACGCCAAGCGACGCCACCGGCGCGACGTGCTTGAGGGGATAGACGAGCAGCGTGCAGAGCGCGATCGCCACGAGCGCCGCCAGCGCTCCAACGCGATGCGAGGGCGGGCGCGGGGAGAGCAACAGACCAAAGGAAGGCGACACCGCCCGTGAGCCTAATGGCGAACGGGACGGGAGTTGCTCCCGCCCCGCCCGCTGCGCCCTGCGCGGTTCGGTGCTCCTGGAGGGCGAGCGCCCGCTGTCCCCCGGGCCTGGCTCGACTGCTTCCATCCACCGTCCCGCCACGCATCTTGCGACCTCGAGCACCCTCGCAAGTGACCGTACGGTGATTGGCCTGTGACGATTCTGTGCTCGTCGAGCAATGTGTCTGGCGCGTTTTGACACGCTCAAGCTGGCGCTCGCCAATGCCGATCGAGGGAACTGGAGACGTTCCCCGGATGATCACCTGTACACGCCAGAGGCTGGTCAGGGTCGCGCTGGCGACCCTCCTGATCCTGCTCTGCGCACAGCAAGCCTTTGCGGCAGCGCCCTCGCCTCTGCCGAGCGCTGACTACAGCATCAGCCCACTGTGCGCCCGTCCAAGCTTCGGCTATGTCGGTTGCCTGGGCCTGAGGTTGGTTGCCTCCTCGCCCCGGGCAGTACCCGGCGCACGGGTGATGACGCATCGCGCGAGCTCGAGACAGCCCGCATCAGCGATCGAATTCAAAGAACCCTTCGAAGGCAGCATTACGCCACCTGAACTGCTCGGCGCATACGGCCTTAGCAGCGCGCCGGCTCCGGCTACTACGCAGACGATCGCGATCGTCGACGCCTACGACGACCCCACGGCGGAGCAGGACCTCGAACATTTCGACCAGCAATTCGAACTGCCCGCATGCACAACCGCGAACGGGTGTTTTCGCAAGGTCAACCAAGCTGGCAACTCGGCACCACTCCCCGAATCCAACTCCGAAGGTCTCGAACCGGAAGCCGGCTGGGCGCTCGAGATTGCTACCGACATCGAGGTGGCGCACAGCGTCTGCCAGGCGTGCAAGATCCTCCTCGTGGAGGCGAGGACCTCCAGCTTCTCCGACATGGAAGAAGCCGAGGGTACAGCGGTCCAGCTGGGAGCAACCGAGATCTCAAACTCGTGGGGCGGCCCGGAGTGCGGCGAAGGCATCTGCGTTTCAGACAGCCCGGCCTTCAATCATCCCGGCATCGTTATCACCGCATCTTCAGGAGACCTCGGATACCTCAATTGGGACGCCTTCAGCGCTGAAGAACGCGGTTCGGCTGACTATCCAGCGTCCTCGTCGCACGTGATTGCGGTTGGCGGCACACGTCTCCTGCAAAGCAGCGGTGAATGGCAGCAAGAGACGATCTGGAATGACGGCGGGCAAAGCAAATCCGGGGAACGCGGGGGCGCGGGCGCGGCCGGCGGCGGCTGCAGCGGCGCCTTCTCCGCGCCCGCCTGGCAGCAGGAACTACCCGCATGGGAAGGCGTCGGCTGCGGCACGCATCGCGCCGTCGCCGATGTCGCCGCCGATGCGGACCCCTATACCGGCGTCGCCGTCTACGACTCGACACCGGTAACCGAAGGCGCAGAAACAGTGAGCGGCTGGAACGTGCTCGGCGGCACAAGCGTCGCGTCGCCGATCATCGCGTCGACCTTCGCACTCGCCGGTGGCGGTGATGGAGTCCGCTATCCGGCACGGACCCTATATCGCAACGCGGCCAAATCGGCGAGCGCATTCCATGACGTCCAGCAAGGGTCCAACGGTGAATGCTTGCAAGCCTTCAACGGTAATACGGCCAAATCGGGCTGTACCAGCGCTGAACAGGGGGCGAGCTGTGCAAGCAAGTCGATCTGCCTAGCCGGCCCCGGCTATGACGGACCCGCCGGCGTCGGCACGCCGAATGGCATCGCCGGGTTTGTCGCAGGCGCAGGCGAAGCCGAAGAAAGCAACCAGGAACGACCCACGGTAGGGCCCACCACCGAAGAACCCCCTCGCACTGTGCAGCCCATAGCCAGCGGCGGCGGCACGACGAGCCCGCCGAGCACAAAACCCGTCCTGAGCGCTCCGCAAGCGCCGCACATACCCCACCTCGTGTTCCTGGGCCTGACGACCAGATCGATGATCGCGCTCAACAGCTTCAGCCCGCACGTCTCGCAAGTGCGCTTCACCTTCGTGATCGATCTACCCGCCCGCGTGAAGGTGCTGCTCGCGAAGCGAGGACGTCGCCGACGCTGGCGGCCGCTGCGCCGTGCCCTCACGATCAACGCAACGCTTGGGCGCAACAGCGACAAGCTCACGGGCTCACAGATCCTGGCGCCGGGCACCTACCGCCTCACGCTCACTCCACAACAGGGTCTTGCCCGCTCGCTCGTGTTCCACATCGGCTGAGCCGGCTGAGCGTTCGCGCCTAGATCACGTCGGGGTCACGCGGCAGGCGCATCGCGCCCCGGACGCTCGCACTCGCCATCAGCGACTCGCCACGCTCGGTCAAGCGCCATGAGTTCGGCGCGCCGCGCGTGCGACCCTCGCCGATCTTCGTGATCGAGCTCGCGGCCCTCCAAGCGTGACAACAGCTTTGAGATCTGGCCCTGGTCGACGATGCCGGCGCGTTCTGCCACCTCGCGATTGCTGGCCCCCGGATAGTCCGCGATCGCGCTCAGCACGCGTGCTGTGCGGTAGGTCAGGCGCGTGGATGCATACCCGCCGAAGGTCTCGGGGCCTGAGGATCCTGCCTGCGCTGCACGCGGGCGTGGCGCAGGGCGCATGAGTTCGCGGCGCGCGACGCTTGCCCCCAGGTAGGGCAGCACGACGATGCTGGCAAGTGCCCCGAACAGCTCCAATGGAGGGCCGGGCTCGTCGGCGAGCAGGCGGTTATGCAGCACTGCAAGCACGGCGCCCACGATCCCCTCGGCGACTACAGCCGGCGGCTCAACCCGGCCGGGAATCACTTCTCCACGTCCCTGGCCGACAAATCCGGCGAGCGTCGAGAGCACCTCGCTGCGCCGCAGCAGCACGCGCGGACCACCGCCCATCGCATGCACGACGAGCAGCCGACCGAGCTCTGGCTCTGCTTCGAGAAATCTCAAGAAGGCGGCCAGCCCTGCCTTGATCGCATCGAGCCAGCGCGACTCCGCACGATAGGCGGGCACAACCTGCCCAGCGGCTCGCGCGACGCCGAGCTCAAAGGCAGCGAGCAAACAGGCTTCGCGGTCCTCGAACAGCGCTTCGAACGTAGCCACATCCACGTGGGCACGCTCCAGCACCTCCGCGAGCGTGACCGCGCTCGCGGACGCCCCGCGCGCGGCCATCTCCGCGGCCATCGCCTCCAGGATCTTCGTTCGCTGAACCTCTTCCACGCCTGCAACTCCCGCCTACCACTTGACAATGGTCGCGGAGCCTATCTTCTTAGTGTCTAGCTATTGGGTGCCGTAGCGCCGAGCGCCACCGGAGCACCGTATGCCACGAGGCACGAGGGCAGCTCGACGCCCCCGTCGGCGCGCTGACCGTTCTCGAGTAGGGCCACGATCGTACGCCCCACGGCCACGGCGGTACCGTTGAGCGTGTGCAGGATCGCGGTGCGCTTGTCGCGGCGCAGGCGAATGTTCAGGCGCCGCGCCTGGTAGTCGGTCGTGTTCGAGCACGAGGTCAGCTCTCGATAGCGCTCCTGACTGGGCAGCCACGCCTCACAGTCGTACTTCTTCGCGGCCGAGTTGCCAAGATCGCTGACCGCGATGTTGACGACGCGATAGGGCAGGCCCAACTCGCCGAGTATCTCCTCCTCGATCGCGAGGATCCGCTCGTGCTCGGCAGCGGAATCAGCGGGATCGACGAAGCTGAACATCTCAACCTTGTCGAACTGATGTACGCGGAAGATGCCACGCGTGTCCTTGCCGGCAGCCCCAGCCTCGCGCCGAAAGCAGGGCGAGAAGCCCGCATAGCGCAACGGCAGCTGCTCCCCCTCGATGATCTCGCTGTCGTGCAGGGAGGCCAGCGCAACCTCGGAGGTGCCGACCAGGAACAGCTCATCCTCGGCGAGACGGTAGATCTGCTGCTCGGTGTCCGGGAGGAAGCCGGTGCCGAACAGCGCGCGCCCGCGCACCAGCACGGGTGGGATCACCGGTTCAAAGCCATGTCCCCGCAGCTTCTCAAGTGTCCAACGTACGAGCGCCAGCTCGAGCATCACCAGATCGCCCTTCAGGTAGGCAAAGCGCGCGCCAGAGAGCTTCGCAGCGCTATCCATGTCGATCAACCCACCGGCCAGCTCGAGATGGTCGCGCGCTGGAAAGTCGAGCGTGGGGATCGTGCCGACCTCGCGCACGAGCTCATCCTGGGGTCCAAGCGCAGCCGTGGGGTCAGGGAGGTTGGGAAGCGGCGCGAGCGCCTCCTGCAGGCTCGCCTCGACACTCGCGAGCTCCTGCTCGAGCTCCTTGGCCCGTACCGCGACGCTGCGCATCGCCTCGATCTCACGCTGGCGCGTCTGCTCATCGACAGCCCCGCGGATCCGCGTGTTGGCCTCGTTCTGCTCGGCCCTGAGACCCTCGAGCTCTGGGAGCAGAGCGCGTCTGCGCTCGTCGAGCTCGATCACACCCTGAAGCGCCCCCTCTGCCCCGCCCCCGCGCCGCGCGAGCGCCGTGCGTACCCCGTCTGGGTCCTCGCGGATGCGTTTGAGATCGAGCATGGCTCCACGCCGCCCTGCGGGACGCCTATTTGGTGGAGAGCGTGATGTTCGTGGCCGGGACCTTCTGCGCCTGCTTGCCCGAGTAGGCAGCGAGGAAGTCGGCCACGTCCTTTGCATCGGGGCCGACGACGATGTTCTCGGGCATGATCGCGCCAGAGAAGCCACCGTTGCGGATCGCGTAGAGCGCCTGTTCGACATTCTCCTTGCGGATGTTGAAGTTGGGCCCGTTCGTCTTGACGCGGTTGGCGATGCTCGTCGCCGAGCCCTCAGCGCCGACCGAGGCGAGCGTGTGGCATCCCGAGCAGTGGTCGCGGAATAGCACCGCGCCGCGGTAGTACGGGCTGGTCTTCGCGATCTTAATCCCCTGCGATCCGCACGCGCTGACAGCGACGGCGCAGACGAGCAGGAGGATCGTCGTGACGGCGACCTTCATGGGCCGGAATATATAGGGCCAAGGCCGGCACGGAGCGCCGGCCGAGTCATCGGAGGCTGGCACGGAGCGCCAGCCGAGTCTTGAATCTCGCTAAAACCCGTGGGCCGTGCCCGCCGCACGCAACGCGAGAAAGACCACGACTAGAGCCGAGAGCGCCATCACCCCAAGCTCACGGCGCAGCACCGCTGCGAGCAGCTCTTGCTGCTCGGGATCGGGCAAGGCACCCACCTCCTGGGCACTCTCCATGCCCCGCTGGTCGAGGATCGTCTGCGCCGAGGTGACCCGCAGCTGCTCGGCCAGGAAGCCGACGGCCAGCGGCAGCAGCGCATAGAGATAGAAAAGGTCATCGCGCGGATGCTTGCCGGCAGCTGCCAGCGAGCCGACCGCGATCGCGAGCGTCAAGGCCGAACCCTGTCCGACGCGCAGCATCACCCAGAAGATGCCCGCCCCGCGCCCAGCCCGCAGGTCGCCGCGGTACCAGATCCAGGCACCACTGATTCCCGCGATCCCGTTCAGTGTGGCGACGACGATCGCGCCCGCCACAACGGCCTGCGTCATGCCCTAGATATCGAGCCGATTGCCACTATGTAACACTCTGCCACAAGCAGTGATATAACAGCGCGCGGTGCTGCGAAGCTATCTACCGGCGATCGTCTTCCTCATTCTCGGTGGTGCCGTCGGCGGCGCCTTCGCGGTGCTCAACTCGGCCATCGGGCCGCGCCGCGCGACCCCCCACAAGCAGGACCCCTACGAGTGTGGGCTGCCCTCAGAGGTCAAGCGCGGGATGCGCTTCGGGATCAGCTTCTACCTGATCGCGATGCTCTTCATCCTGTTCGACATCGAGGTCGTCTTCCTCTACCCGATCGCAGTTGAGCTGCGCGCCTATGGCAGCTACGCGCTGGTCGAGACGATCGTCTTCATCGTGCTGCTCTTCGTGGCCTTCGTCTATGTCTGGCGCAGGGGAGCGCTCGAGTGGAGATAAAGCGCGAACCCGTGAACCTGCGCGTGCGCGACCTGAACTCGCGCCAGCTGTTGCGTGGCAGCGAGGTCTTGGGCCCGAATCCTTCATCACACCTCGAGGGCTCAGACTTCGAACGCCACGTCGAAGAAAGCGTGCTGACCACGACGCTCGACAAGGCTGTCGCCTGGGCGCGCTCGAACTCCTTCTTCCCTGCCACCTTCGGGCTCGCCTGCTGTGCGATCGAGATGATGTCAATCGTGGCCGCGCGTGTCGACGTCGCGCGCTTTGGCTTTGAGGCCTTCCGCGCCTCGCCGCGTCAGGCCGATCTGCTGATCCTTTCCGGGCGCGTCTCGATCAAGATGGCGCCGATCGTGCGTCGCATCTACGACCAGATGCTCGAGCCGAAGTGGGCGATCTCGATGGGCGCCTGCTGCAGCTCGATGGGCGTCTTCAACAACTACGCGCTCGTGCCGGCCGACAAGTTCATGCCGATCGACGTGCACGTACCCGGTTGTCCGCCGCGTCCCGAGGCGCTGATGCACGGCGTGCTGAAGCTGCGCAAGATGGTTCAGGAGGACCCCGACATGGGCTGGCGTGAGCGCTACGACGCGCGCGGTACCGAGGAGGTCCTCCCCGGTGCCTGATGCCACCGGGTTGGAGTTGATCGCCCAGGAGCTAGGCGACGCGGTCCTCGACACCGTCTTCTTTCGCGGTCACGGCACCTTGCACGTCGAGCCGACGCGGATCGGGGCAGTGCTCGAGCAGCTGCGCGAACGCGGCTACGCATTCATGGCGAGCCTGCACGGCGTCGACCACTATCCCGAGGAGCCGCGCCTGGGCGTGGTCTACGAGCTCCTCGACATGCAGCGCGTGGACCGCATCACGGTCAAGCTGCGTCTCCCCTCCGAGGCGCCCGAAGTCGACTCGGTGACGGGCGCCTGGCCGACGGCCGACCACCAGGAGCGCGAGGTCTACGACATGTTCGGCGTCGCCTTCCGCGGGCACCCCGATCTACGTCGCATCCTGATGCCCGAGGACTACGAGGGTCACCCGCAGCGCCGCGACTTCCCGATCGGCGGCGAACCGGTGATCTTCACCTTCAACGAGGACCAAAGCCGCGGAGTCCCACAGTGAGCCCCACCGATCAGTCGACGCTCTCGGATTACCGCCGCCGCGAGCAGAGCATCACGCTCTCGCCGCTTCAGGAGCAACTCGAGGAGCAGGAGACCAGCGAAGAGCTGCTGACGCTCAACTTCGGCCCCCACCACCCCGCCACCCACGGCGTGCTGCGCCTGCTCGTGACGCTGCAGGGCGAGGTCGTGCGCGAGATCAAGCCGATCATCGGCTACGTCCACACCGGCATCGAAAAGACCGCCGAGGACAAGTCCTACTGGAAGGTGATCCCCGTGATCGAGCGGATGGATTACCTCTCCTACTACTTCAACGCCTACGCCTTCTGTGGCGCGGTCGAGACGCTGCTCGAGGTCGAGGTTCCCAAGCGCGCCCAGTACCTGCGCGTGATCCATATGGAGCTCAACCGGATCATGTCCCACCTCGTTTGGCTCGGCACGAGCGCGCTCGACCTCGGCGCGATCTCGATGTTCTGGTACTGCTTCCGCGAGCGCGAGAAGATCCTCGACCTGTTCGAGATGTCCTCCGGGCAGCGCATGCACACGCGCTACTTCCAGGTCGGCGGCGTGATCGAGGACATCCCGCGCGGCTTCGCCGAGAAGCTCAGCGACTTCCTCGATGACATGCCCAGCCGCGTGGATCAGTACGGCGACCTGCTCAACGGCAACGAGATCGTGCTGCAGCGCCTACGCGGCACCTGCCCGCTCGACGCCGAGACGCTGCTCTCGCTCGGCGTGACCGGGCCGCTGCTGCGCGCCGCCGGCAATCCTTGGGACCTGCGCAAGGCCGACCCCTACTGCTCCTATGAGGACTTCCAGTTCAAGATCCCCGTCGGCACGGTTGGCGACAACTACGACCGCTACGCCTGCCGTTTGGCCGAGATGTATGAGTCGGTCAAGATCATCAAGCAGGCGCTCGAGGGTCTACCCGAGGGGCCGTACATCACCGAGAATCGCAAGGTCGCGCTGCCCCCGCGCCACGAGCTCGCGACCTCGATGGAGGCGCTAATCCACCACTTCAAGCTCGTCACCGAGGGCTTCCGCGTGCCGCCCGGCGAGGTTTACTTCTCAATCGAGTCCCCGCGCGGCGAGCTCGGCTGCTTCGTGCGCTCCGATGGATCCTCAAAGCCCGCGCGTGTACACATGCGCGACCCCTCCTTCGTGAACCTGCAGTCCTTCTCGCACATGGCCAAGGGCGCCTACATCGCCGATCTGATCGCGACGCTCGCGATGCTCGATCCGATCCTAGGCGGCATCGACCGATGATCCCGAGCCCGCATGGCGGCGCCGGGCCGGCGTCCTCGATCGCTCGTGTACCGAAGCCGGGAGACACTCGCGCCGCTCGCATCCCCGTTTCGTCCAGCACACTTCGCTCACTGCGTCCTTGTCCGGCTTGCCCTGCGAACTCAGGAGCAGTGCCCAGATGAGCGCTGTGCGCCGTTTTGAGCACGGCTCGCGCGTGCCTGGCTGGGACCGCGCGGTCGACCTCGAGAAGGACCCCGCCACGATTCCCGACCCCGCCATCGTCGAGGTGGACGAGGCGCTGCGCTCGGAGATTGAGGGCCACATGGCCAACTATCCAGACCATCGCTCGGCCGCCCTTCCAGCGCTGGCGGCGGCTCAGCGTCTGCATGGCTGGTGCTCGCCCGAGGCGATCGCACAGGTCGCCTGCGTGATGCACCTCACGCCTGCCTACCTGGAGTCGGTCGCGAGCTTCTACGACATGCTCGAGACGAGCCCCGTGGGCCGCCACAGCGTGTACGTCTGCACGAACATCTCCTGCTCTCTGCGCGGCGCCGATGAGCTCTACGAGGCCGTGCGCGCAGCCGCTGGCGAGGGCATCGACGGGGAACCAATCAACGTGCGCGCCTTCGAGTGTCTCGGCGCCTGCGACATCGCGCCGATGGCTTCCGTCGACGGTGTATACGTCGGGCCGCTCACACCCGCCGACGTACCCCAGCTGCTCGAGGATCTGCGCGCCGGACGTCCGGTGCTCGCAGAGAAGCAGCTCTCCCGACGCCCCGTCGCCGACCCGCACGCCAACACACGCGACTTCAGCTCGCAGCCAGCCGAGGGAGGTGCTTGATCATGGCCGCCCCCGCTGCCTCGCCAATGCTGCTGTTCAAGGACATCGATGAGCCGGGCCTGCGCACGCTCGAGGTCTACAGCCGCCGCGGCGGTTACGAGTCGCTGCGCAGGGCGCTTGCGATGACACCCCAGGAGGTCCTCTCCCAGCTCGAATCCTCGGGTCTGCGCGGACGCGGTGGCGCGGGCTTTGCGATGGGCAAGAAGGTCTCCTTCCTGCCCAAGGGCTCGATGGACAAGTACCTCGTCTGCAACGCCGATGAGTCCGAGCCTGGGACCTTCAAGGACCGGGAACTGATGCAGAAGAGCCCGCACATGCTGATCGAGGGGATCGTGATCGCTTCGTTCGCAGCGGGGGTCAACTGCTCGTTCATCTACATCCGCGGCGAGTATGTCGAACAGGCCGACGCGCTCGACGCAGCGCTGCACGAAGCACGCGAGGCGGGCTTTGTCGGCGAGGACATCCTCGGCTCGGGGCACTCGCTTTCGCTGGTCGTGCACCGCGGTGCCGGCGCCTACATCTGCGGCGAGGAGACCGGGCTGCTCGACTCGCTTGAAGGCAAGCGCGGCAACCCGCGCCTGAAGCCGCCCTTTCCCGCCAACCAGGGCCTCTACCAGGGCCCGACGCTGATCAACAACGTCGAGACGCTCTCAACCGTCCCGACGATCATCGCGATGGGCGGTGAGGAGTACGCCAAGCTCGGCGTCGAGACCTCGACCGGGACGAAGCTCGTGTCCGTCTCGGGCCACGTGCAGCGCCCGGGCAACTACGAGATCGAGCTCGGCATCCCCTCGCGCGAGATCATCTACGGCCTCGCGGGCGGCCCGCCCGAAGGACGCAGGGTGAAGTGCTGGTTCCCCGGCGGCTCCTCCTCACCGGTGCTGAAGGAGGAGGACCTCGACATCCCCTACGACTTCAACTCGCTCGCCGCCGCCAAGTCGATGCTCGGCTCGGGCGCGATCATCGTCGTGGACGACTCCACGCCGATCCTCGACGTGGCGCTGAAGGTCGCGAAGTTCTACCGTCACGAGTCCTGCGGCAAGTGCACACCTTGTCGCGAGGGCACGAACTGGACCGTGAAGATGCTCGAGCGGATCGCCTCCGGCGAGGCCACGCCGATGGACCTGGAGATCATGGCCTCGGTGCAAGAGCACATCATCGGCAACTGCCTCTGTGTGCTCGGCGACGCGATGGCGATGCCGATCGGCTCGATGATCGCCAAGTTCCGCGACGAGTTCGAAGCGCACATCGAGACGGCGCGGCTGCGGCGCGGGCTGAACGGCACGGCCTCCTCCGCGACGCCACTGAAAGGCACATAGCCATGCCGCGCCCCGAACCAAGGATCATCAACTTCACGATCGACGGCCGCGAGGTCTCAGCGCCAGAGAACACGATGCTCGTCGACGCGGCCAAGCACGGCGACGTCGAGATCCCAGTCTTCTGTTACGAGCCGAAGCTCGGCCAGCCCGTCGGCGCCTGTCGCATGTGCCTGGTCGAAGTCGAGGGCATCCCCAAGCTGCAGACCGGCTGCTCCACGCCCGTCAAGGACGGCATGGTCGTCTTCACCCAGACCGAGCGCGTCAAGACCGCACAGCAGTCCGTCGTCGAGTTCCTGCTGATCAACCACCCGCTCGACTGCCCCGTCTGCGACAAGGGCGGCGAGTGCCCGCTGCAGGACATCACCTTCGGCTGGGGCGGGGGCATCTCACGCTTCATCGAGCCCAAGCGCCACTTCGTCAAGCCCCTGGAGCTCTCGCCGCTGATCGCGATCGACCGCGAGCGCTGCATCCTCTGCTACCGCTGCGTGCGCTTCTCCCAGGAGGTCGCCGAGGACTACCAGCTCGTGCTGCTCGAGCGTGGCGCGCACTCCTACGTCTCGACCTTCGACGGGCACCCCTACGTGGCTCCCTTCAGCGGCAATATCGTCGAGCTCTGTCCCGTCGGCGCGCTCACCTCGCGCCCCTACCGCTTCCGCGCGCGGCCCTGGGACATCGAGGGCTCGGGCTCGATCTGCACGCTCTGTCCGTCGCAGTGCAACGTGACCGTGACCGTGCGCGACGAGCGCGCGCTGCGCGTCCTCGCCCGCGACCACGCCGAGGTCGACGACGGCTGGCTGTGCGACAAGGGGCGCTTTGCCTACCAGTCCTTCCATGTCGATGAGCGCATCACCGAGCCGCTTGTGCGCGACGGCGGCGAGCTGCGGCCTGTCTCCTGGGAGCGCGCTTTGGACGAGGCCGCCGCGGGCCTTCGGCGCGCGGGCGCGCGCAGCGCTGCGATCGTTGGTGGGCAGAGCACCAACGAGGAGGGCCTGCTGCTCGCGCGCCTGATGCGCGAGGGACTCGACTCGCCCCACATCGATTCGCGTCGCGCGAGCTCCCTGCCGCTGGATCTACACCGCGCGCTTGGAGCTCCCGCTTTGCAGGCCAAGGTCAGCGATCTCGAGTTCGCTCACGCGGTGCTGGTGCTCGCTGCCGACCCGATCAATGACGCGCCGATCCTCGATTTGCGCCTGCGCAAGGGCATCCGCCGCAACGGCCTGAAGCTGGCCGTGGCCTCCCCCGCTCCCAGCGCGCTCGATCAAGGCGCCGCTGCGACCGTGCGCCATGCACCCGGGGCCGGTGCGATCTTCGCGGTAGCCCTGAGCGCAGCACTCACGGACGACGCGGACGCGGAGCGCCTGGCGCGCGAGGCCGACGCGGAGCCTGAGGAGCTGCGCGAGCTCGCGGCGCTGCTGCGCGGAGCGACGCCCGATGCCTCAGACGAGGGCGAGGCGCCGCCGCGCGAGGTCGTGATCCTGTGGGGCGAGCGTCTGGCCGCGGGACCCAACGGCCCGGCCGGCATCCAAGCGCTGCTGGACATCGCCGAGGCCCTGGGCGTGGGCGGTGTCGAGGGCGCCGGGCTTTTGGAAATCCCCGCCACGAGCAACGGGCGCGGGCTGCGCGAGGCCGGAGTACTGCCCAACGCGGGCCCGGGGCTGAGCGAGCCCGCAAGCACTGGGCGCGATGCCCGCGCGATCGCGGAGGGCCTGGCCGATGGCGAGCTGGCGGCGCTCTATCTACTGCACAGCGACCCGCTGCGCGACCTGCCCGGCAGCGAGCTCTGGGAGCAGGCGCTCGCGAGCGCGAGCACCGTCGTCGCCCACGCCGCCTTCCTGACCGAGGGCATCCGCGAGCATGCAACCGTCGTCTTCCCGGCCGAGGCCTACCCCGAGAAGGAAGGCACGATCGTCCACCCCGATGGGCGCATCCAACGCCTGCGGCCCGCGATCGCCCATCCGGGCTCGGTGCGCGCGGGGTGGCAGGTGCTTGCCGAGCTCGCCGGCAGAGTCGGTCTCGACCTCGAGCTGCTGAGCGGCTCGAGGGCCTCACAACAGCTCTTCGAGGCCGTCCCCTTCTATGCAGGCCTCACGCTCGAGGAGATCGGCGGACGCGGCGTGCGCTGGCAAGAGCGCGAGGCAGCCGCCAGCTTCCCCGCCGCCGCAGGTGGCGCAGCCGCTGTCGCCAAGTCCGAGATCGCCGAGACGCCCGCCGACGCGCTGGAGCTCGCAGGCTTCCGCTCCGTCTGGGACGCCCCTGAGGTCGAGTTCTCGCCCGCCTTGGAGTTCTTGTTTCCGCGCCGAGAGCTGGTGGAGCTGAGCGATGCTCGCGCTCGTCGGCTACTTCGAGCCCTGGTGGATCCAGGTGATCAAGGGGATCGTGATCTTCGCTGTCGCGCTGCAACTCGTGCCCGTCGTGCTGATCGCTGAGCGCAAGCTGCTCGGGCGCTTCCAGGGGCGCTACGGCCCCAACCGCGTCGGCCCCTACGGCGCGCTGCAGCCGCTCGCGGACATCCTCAAGCTGCTGACCAAGGAGCAGTCGCGCCCGAGCACCTCGATCGGCCTGTTGTTCGCGATTGCTCCACTGATCTCGATCCTCACGGCCGTGGCCGCCTTCGCGATCATTCCCTTCGGCGACACGCAGGACATCTTCGGCACCAAAGTCGGGCTCTATGGGGTCGACGTCTCGATCGGGCCGCTCTACCTCTTTGCCTTTGGCGCGGTCGCCTTCTACGGGATCATGCTCGGCGGCTGGTCCTCGGGCTCGAAGTACTCCTTCCTCGGCGCGATGCGCGGCGCCGCGCAACTGATCTCCTATGAGGTCTCCCAAGGGCTTGCGCTCGTCGGCGTGATCATCACCTCGCAGACACTCTCGCTGACGGGGATCGTCACCGCCCAGAAAGGCATGTGGTACTTCGTGCCGCAGTTCGTCGGCTTCCTGATCTTCCTCACCGCCAGCTTCGCGGAGACCAACCGCGCGCCCTTCGACTTGACCGAGGCCGACGCCGAGCTCGTCGGCGGCTACAACACCGAGTTCGGCGGCGGGCGCTTCGCCTCCTACTACTTCGCCGAGTACCTCAACGTGCTCGTCGTCTCGGGGATCGTCACGACCGTCTTCCTCGGCGGCTGGCTCCTGCCCTTCGGGATTCACCCGCCCGGTTGGGTCGACCCGATCGTGGTGCTCTTCAAGATGTCGCTGATCACCTTCCTGTTCATCTGGGTCCGCGCGACGCTCCCGCGTCTGCGCTACGACCAGCTGATGAGCTTCGGCTGGAAGGTGCTGCTGCCGCTGGCCACCCTCAACACGCTCGTCACGGCGATCGTCGTCGTGGCCACCCACTGATGAGCACGACCCCTCCCAAAGATACCGAGACGCTCGGAACCGCAACCCTGAAGGTGACCGGCTGGAACCCTGGCGAGGATGTGATCGAGGTCCAGCGCTCGCCGGCCCCCGGCGCCGGGCGCAGCGCCTGGCGCACCTTCCGCGAGACCGCGCGCGGGCTGAAGACAACGATGGCTCGCGTCGCGGAAGGCCCTTCGACGATTCAGTACCCCGAGGAGAAGGTGCCCGTTTACCCGCGCTTCCGCGGCCGTCACAAGCTGCACCGCTTCGAGGACAGTGGTCTCGAGAAGTGCGTCGGCTGCTCGCTCTGCGCGGCCGCCTGCCCGGCCGACTGCATCCGCGTCGTGGCCGCCGAGAACACCCCCGAGAACCGCGTCTCCGCCGGCGAGCGCTACGCGGCGGTCTATGAGATCAACCTCTCGCGCTGCATCTTCTGCGGCTACTGCGAGGTCGCCTGCCCGTTTGACGCGATCACGATGGGCCACGACTACGAGCTCTCCGACTACGACCGCTCGGATCTGATCTTCACCAAGGAGATGCTGCTCGCCGAGCCGCTCGAGCGCACGCCACTGAGGAACGAGGGCGAGTGAGCGCGGTCCTGTTCTTCATCGCCGCGATCGGCGTGATCTCGGGAGCCGTCGGGGTCGTCGTGCTGCGCAACCCCTTCTACAGCGTGCTCGCGCTCGTCGCGCACCTGCTCTCGCTCGCGGTGCTCTTCTTGCTGCTGCGCGCTGAGTTCGTCGCCGCCGTACAGGTCGTCGTCTACGCCGGCGCGGTGATGGTGCTCTACGTCTTCGTCGTCGCCTACGTCGGCGGCGAGAGCGACTCGCTTGGTGAGCGCCTGCGCGGAGCGGGCCAGGGACCGCACGGCTCGACGCTGCGCCTCGGTGGAGCGATCCTCGTCGGCGCACTGCTCGTCGAGCTCCTGATCGCGCTGCTCGGCACCGGGCTTGAGGCGATCGACGGCTATGGCGCCGGCTACGCGCCGGGCCCGCAGACCTACGGCACGCCCGCCTACATCGGCAAACTGCTCTTGACGCGCTTCCTGCTCGCCTTCGAGGTCGCTTCCTTCCTGCTGCTGATCGCGGCCGTCGGCGGGGTCGTGCTCGCGCGGCGCCGCGGCGGCCTTGAGGATGAGGACGGACGCGAGGCGCTCACGCCCTTGGACCTGTTGCGTCCGCGCGGCACCGGCACGATGGCCGAGGGCGTCGGGAGGCGCAGCCAGTGAGCATCGCCTGGTATCTCGCGGTCTCCGCGATCGTTTTTTCGCTCGGCGCGCTCGGCGTGATCACGCGCCGCAACCCGCTCGTCGTGCTGCTCTGCCTGGAGCTGATGCTCAACGGGGCGAACCTCGCGCTGATCGCCTTCTCGCGCATGTGGGGCAACGGCGATGGGCAGATCCTCGCGATCGTCGTGATGACCGTGGCTGCCTGCGAGGTCTGCATCGGGCTCGGCATGATCGTCGCGATCTACCGCCGCCAGCTACCGATCGACGTAGACGAGCTCAGGGAGCTACAGGGATGAGAAGCGTGCATGCTGGCGCCGGATCCGCGTCCTCGGTCGCTCGCGTACGCAGTACGCCACGCTCCCTGCGTCCTTGCCCGGCTTGGCCTGCACGCTTCTCATCGCGTAGGTGGGACCAGTGAGCGCCACGACCTACGGCTGGCTCGTGCTGGCCTTCCCCTTGCTGGGCACGCTGATCAGCGGGCTGGGCTTCCGGCGCCTGCAGGCGATCTCGCCCCGCGCCACCGGCTGGATCGGCACGGGCGCGATCTTCCTCTCCTTTCTCGCCTCGCTCGGCGCGCTGATCGCGCTGCAGGGCCACTCGCCGGCCCACCGCCAGATCGTCTCCTCGCTGTGGAACTACGCCTCGACGGTCGGCGTCGACGCGCAGATGTCGATCCTCGTGGACCCGCTCTCGGTGTTCATGATCCTCGTCGTCACGGGCGTCTCGACGCTGATCCACCTCTACTCGATCTCCTACATGGATGGCGACCGTGGCTTCGCGCGCTACTTCGCCTATCTCAACTTCTTTGTCTTCTCGATGCTGCTGCTCGTGCTCGCGGGGAACTTCCTGCTGCTGATCGCCGGCTGGGCCTTCGTCGGCGCGGCCTCCTACCTGCTGATCTCCTTCTGGTACCGGCGCACGACCGCCACCAAAGCCGGGATCAAGGCCTTCGTGATCAACGTGATCGGCGACGTCGGCCTCGTACTCGGGACCTACTTCATCTTCAAGCACACCGGCTCACTCGATCTGCTGAAGAGCTTCCACGCCACAAGCGCGGGAGCCTTCGGGCACGGCGGCGGCGAAAACGGCGACCTCGTGGCCGGCTGTATCCTGCTGCTCGTCGGCGCCTTCGCCAAGTCCGCGCAGATCCCGCTGCACACCTGGCTGCCCGACGCGATGGAGGGCCCGACGCCGGTCAGCTCGCTGATTCACGCCGCCACGATGGTCACGGCCGGCGTCTACCTGATCGCGCGCATGCACCCGCTCTTCGAGCTCGCGCCCGCAGCGCAGGACGTAGGTGCTGTGATCGGTGCCGCGACGCTCTTGATCGCGGGCACGATCGGCCTCGCGCAGACCGACATCAAGCGCGTGATCGCCTACTCGACGATGTCGCAGATCGGCTACATGATCATGGGCGTCTCCGTGGGCGCCTACGCCGCGGGGCTGTTTCACCTGATGACGCACGCCTTCTTCAAGGCGCTCCTCTTCATGGCCGCCGGCTCGATCATCGGCGCGATGGGCGGCGAGCAGTCGCTCGATCGCATGGGCGGCTTTCGCCGCGTGCTGCCCTTCACCTACGCGAGCTTTATCATCGGCGGTCTCGCGCTCTCGGGCGTGCCGCCCTTCTCGGGCTTTTTCTCCAAGGACGACATCCTGCTCGTCACCGGCGAGCGCGGCGGCTGGCACTGGGGCCTCTACGTCGTGGGCTACATCGGCGCCTTCCTGACCGCGGTCTACACCTTCCGCATGATCTTCCGCGCCTTCCACGGCGAGCCCGTGACCGAGGCGCTCGAGCTCGAGCGCGGACATCCACACCACGCCGAGGTACCGCGCAACCCGGCCACCGGCGAGGAGGAGGACACCGACGTGGGCTTCCCTGGCCCGACGCACGCGATCGCCGAGCACGCGCTGCCGATGCGCGTGGCGATGGGGATCCTCGCGATCGGCGCGGTCGGCGCCGGGCTCGTGCAGATCCCCAAGGTGGACTTCGTGATCGAGGACTTCCTACGCCCGACCTTCGCGGGCTCGGCGCTCTATGAACCGCACACCAAAGACGGCCTGCTCGTGTTCGGCCTCGGCCTCGGGACCGTGCTCGCGCTGCTCGGGATCGCACTCGCTCACCGCATCTGGGTCACCGGTGGGCGTGATCTGCAGACCTCCACCGCGATCCGCAACCGCGCACCGGGTGGGCGGGTCCTATACAGGTTGTTCGTCAACAAGTGGTACTTCGATGAGCTAATCGAGCTCGCCGTGATCCGTCCGGTCGCCGCCGCGGGTAGCTTCGCGCGCAACACCTTCGAGCGCATGTTCATCGATGAGACGCTCATCGGCGGCACGACCGGCATCGTGCGTGCCGGCTCTGCTGCCGTACGTGCAGCGCAGAGTGGCTTCGTGCGCTACTACGCCGCGCTGCTCGTGCTCGGCGTCGCCGGCGTCGGCTTCTACTTCCTGCTGCAGAGCTGAGCCTGATGCCGCCTCTCTCGATCATGCTCTGGATCCCCGCCGCCTGCGGCCTGCTCGGCGCGCTCGCCTCGCTCGTGCTTTCGCGCGAGGACGATGCTGAGCGTGCGTCGTGGAGCGTGCCCGGCGTCGTGGCCCTGGCCGGCGCCCTGGCTGCACTGGGTCTCTCGATCGCCTACATCGCCGACTACAGCTCGGGCGGATCCGCGCTGCAGCACGTGACTGACATCGTCTGGATCTCCGAGCTCGGCATCCACTACAAGCTCGCGATTACCGGCCTGAACGTCTTCCTGCTCGGCCTCACCACGCTGCTGTTCGTCGCCGCCGTGCTCGCCGCGAACATGCGCGCGTGGGACCGGCCCCGCCTCTTCTACTTCCACTTCATGCTCGCCGAGTCGGCCGTGCTCGGCGCCTTCCTTGCCCAGGACCTCGCACTGTTCGTCTCGTTCTTCGACCTGATGCTGATCCCCTTCTACTTCCTGATCGGCGGCTGGGGCCGGGAACCAGGCCGCGTCAAAGCCACGATCAAGCTCGTCATCTACACGCTCGTCGGCTCGCTCTTGATGCTTGCCGCGGCGATCGCCACGGGCGTGCTAGCCGCCCAGCAGGGTGGCGGACACATCACCTTCGTGCTCTCCGCGCTGCACTCGCTACCGCTCAGCACGGGCTCGCAGGAGTGGATCTTCCTGTTCTTCGCCGCCGCCTTCCTCGTCAAGATGCCCGCCTTCCCGCTGCACGGCTGGATGCCCGACGGCTACCGCGCGATGCCGATCGAGGTGCTGATGGTCTTCTCGGGCGTGCTTTCCAAGGTCGGCGCCTACGGCTTCCTGGCGATCGTGCTGCCACTCTTCCCGCAGGCCGCAGTGCACTTCCAGACGTTGATGCTGCTGATCGCGCTCGCCTCGATCCTCTACGGCTCTGCGCAAGCCTTCAGCCAGACCGACGCGCGCCTGATCGCCGGATACTCCTCGCTCGCCCAGCTCGGCTTCATCACGCTCGGCATCTTCGCGCTGAACCCCCAGGGCGCGCAGGGTGCGCTACTGCAGATGGTCAACCACGGCCTCGTGGTCGCGCCACTGCTGTTCATCGTCGCGCTGCTCTCCCAGCGCGCGGGCGGCTCAGAGGACGTGCGCGAGATGGGCGGCATCGCCTTCCGCGCGCCCGTGCTCGCCTCGATCTTCCTCGTCGTCGCGCTCGCCACGCTCGCGATCCCAGGCTCCTCGAACTTCGTCGGCGAGTTCCTGATCCTGCTCGGCGTCTTCAAAGCCAAGCTCGCGATCGCGATCATCGCCTTCAGCGGCGTCGTGCTCGCCAGCGTCTACGCGCTGCGGCTGTTCATCCGCGCGATGCACAACCGCGTCGGGCGCTCCGTCGACTCGCGTGAGATCAGCCTGCTCGACGGCGCTGTGCTCGTGCCGCTGCTCGCCGTGATCGTGTTCCTCGCGCTCTATCCGCAGTTCGCGCTGAAGCGCAGCGAAAGGTCCGTGAAGACGAACGTGTTCGCCGTCGAGTTCCTCACGCGGCCGCATCTGACGCTGTTCGAAAACGCCGCGACACACGCCGGGCCGGGCCAGAAGACCTTGGTGATCAAGTGACCGCCCTCCTCGTCACCGCCCACCTCAAAGGCCCGCACGTCGACTTCGCCGGGCTCTCGCCGCTGATCGCACTGCTCGGCGGCGCGGTGCTGGTGCTGCTCGTCGGGCTGATCGGCTCGCGCTGGGTGCGCGCACAGCTCGTGCCGACGCTCAGCCTCGGCGCGCTCGGAGCAGGGGTCGGCCTGACGATCTGGCAGTGGGGCACGGAAAAGTCGATCGTCTCGGGCGCACTACGGATCGACGATCTGGCGCTGGCGTTGACGCTGATCCTGCTCACGGGAGGAGCCTGCGCCGTGCTGCTCGCGTGGCGCTCGCTGGCCGCCCGTGAAGCGGCTCACGGCGAGTTCCATGCCCTGCTGCTCACCTCGATCGCGGGCATGGCGCTCCTGGCGAGCGCCCAGAACACCGTTGCCTTGTTTATCGGCCTCGAGCTTCTCTCGATCCCGCTGTACGTTTTGTGCGCGACGGAACTGCGACGCGAGCACTCGCTGGAGTCGGGGCTGAAGTATTTGATCGTGGGCTCCGTCGGCTCGGCGACGCTGCTCTATGGCCTCGCGATGATCTATGGCGCCACCGGCGCTACTGACTTCGGTGCAATCGCAAACGCGCTTTCGGGCAGCAACCTGGCGACGGACCCGCTGATGCTGACAGGCATCGCGCTGTGTGTGGCCGGCCTCTGCTTCAAGGCCTCGGTTGCGCCCTTTCACCAGTGGACACCGGATGTCTATGAGGGCGCGCCCACTCCCGTCACCGCGTTTATGGCCGTCTCCACGAAGGTCGCAGCGCTAGGTGTGTTCCTGCGCTTCTTCGACGTCGCCCTGATCGACGCCCAGGCCAGCTGGGGGCCGGCTGTGGCAGTGCTCGCGACGATCACGATCCTCGTGGGCAACGTCGGCGCACTCGGGCAGTCCTCGCTGAAGCGGATGCTCGCCTACTCCTCGGTCGCGCAGGCCGGCTACATGCTCGCCGGGGTCGTGGTCGCCACCAAGCTGGGCGTGCAGGCCACGGTCTTCTATCTGGCGGTCTACCTCTTCATGAACATGTCTGCCTTCGCAGTGATCGTCGTGCGCGAGCGCGAAGGCGGCCTGGGCGACACGATCGAGTCGCTCGCCGGGCTCGGGCGCACACGGCCGCTCTTGGCCTGGCCGATGACGATCGCGATGCTCGCGCTCGCGGGGATCCCCGCGACGGCCGGCTTTATTGGCAAGTTCTATTTGATCGATGCGAGCGTCCAGGGCGGCTACACCTGGCTCGGCGTGGCGATCGTGATCGGCTCGATGATCTCGCTCGGCTACTACCTGCCCGTGATCGCCGCGATGTGGATGCGCGATGCGGGCGAGCCTCAGCTCGACCCGCTCTCCGCCACGCCACGAACCGGTCCGCTGCCGGCGCTAGCGGGTGGCTCCCCGGAGTTGGACGTGGAGGATGGCGCACCCGGCCCCCAGCCGGAGGTCGTGTTCGTCGCGGTACTGGCGGGCGCGGCCACGCTCTTCTTCGGCATCATCCCGCAGCCACTGTTCGATCTCGTGCATCACGCGGGCAGCGCGCTCAGCGGGCTTTTCTAGGAGCGTTCTACAGTTTCAGGATGATCGCAAGCGATGCGGGCCAGCTTGGCCTGCTCCTCGACATCGACGGCGTGCTCTATGTGGACAAGCATCCCGTAGAGGGCGCACGCGAGGCGCTCGCGGAGCTGCGCGGTATGAGCTCGGGCGTGCGGCTCGTGACGAACACGACCTCGCGCTCACGCCGAGAAGTCTTTGCGGAGCTGCAAGCGCTCGGCTTCGAGGTCTCCCTGGAGGAGGTGCTGACACCCGCGGCGATGGCCGTGCGGCACTGTCACGAGCGCGGCTACCAGTCTGTCGCGCTGCTCGTCAGCGAGAAGCTCCGTGAGGATCTCGCCGAGCTCGAGGCCAACGGCGCGGGCGAAGGTGCGCACGTCGACGCGGTGATCCTCGGCGACCTCGGCGCGGGCTTTACCCCCGCGGTGCTCAACGAGATCTTCAGGCTGATGATGGACGGGGCGGAGCTGGTGGCGCTGCAGCACAACCGTTACTGGCGCCGTGGGGACGGCCTCGCGCTCGATGTCGGGGCCTATGCAGCCGCGCTTGAGTACGCGACCGGGCATGAGTCATTTGTCGTGGGCAAGCCCGCCAGTGAGTTCTTTCTCGCGGCGATCGCAGACCTCGGCGTCGAGCATGCGCTGATGGTCGGCGATGATGTCGAGGCTGACGTCGGCGGTGCGATGGCGGCTGGGATCCCGGGCGTGCTCGTGCGGACCGGGAAGTTTCGACACGACGCGCTAACCGCGCGTGTCACACCAACCGCGATCGTGGATTCGATCGCTGATGTGCCCGAGCTGCTTGGGCGGCTGCCGTTGCTCTAGGTAGAGCGAGCGCCGGTCGACGTCGGCTCGAGTTCAGGCTCTTGGATTGTGCGCCGATACCTGCGTTATGAGGTGGACGCTGCTCGCCATTTTTGGGGTCGTCCTCGTGGCGGTCGGGATCGTGGGTCTCGGGGCCGAAATAACCCAGGGCAACGACATCTGGCGGAGGGGAAACGGCGGGATTGCCCTGATCCTCGCCGGTGGGTTCTGCGTGTGGCATGGACTGGCGGAACGTGAACGTGGGGCGAGGAACAAGCCACTCGGACCAACGCTGATCTGGCTGACGATTCTCCTCGCTATAGGCGGCGTCCTGTACCTACTGGCGCCGCCGCTCGCCTTCCTGTACGCAATCGTCGTCGGGATCATCGTTAGGTTCTCGCTGCTGGCGAGCTGGCTCGATCGTGAATGACGCGGGGGCCATGCGCTAGATTTTCGCGACATAGACTCGGCACAAGGGGGACTGAAGCAGTGAGATCGCCTCAGCGGGACCGCTCCGAGATGTGGCGCACGCCGGCCACGACACGCACCGTCATCCTCGCGCTCGGCGTCGTGGTGGCGCTGCTCGGAGCGCCTGCTCGTAGCGGCGCGGAAGTTCCCATACCGTCCTTCCCGCCGATCCCGCCGATTCACGTCCACCTGCCGAAACCCCAAGAGAAGGCGACGTTCAACGTCATCGTCGAAGGCCAATCGAGATCGACGCGCACGGGCGACATCACCGGCCCGACCCTCGGTTGCATCACGACGGTGCAAGGAACCGCCACTGACAAGACCACCTACCTGCGAGGACGTGGAGTGCACCTGGAAGCCGACCGCTACGGGAAAGAGGTCGTGATCCATCGCGTCGGACGCGAAACGGACACCTCGATGGCGCTCGTCGCGGCTCAGCTACGAACCGCCGAAGGCAAGGGCTACGCCGAATCGGCGAACATCCCGAACGTGCCCTGCACGCTCACGACGGAACCGCTCGGCCAGGACGAATGCGGCGAACCGCAGGACTTCCACGTTTCCGCGTCGCTCGAATACGACGCTGGCATCATGAAAATGAAGATCAACAGCAAGACCGTTAAAGCGATCAACCAATGCGGCGATACAGAGCACTTCGGCTCGGCCATTTCGTCGTTCGAACACGCGTTTCCCAGTGCACCCCCCCTGGCCGGAGACCGGTTGAGCCTCGGCCAGATCTTCGGCCACGCACACGCCCTGAAACTCCATTTCGTCTCGGGGTTCGCGGGCAACGAACTGCAAACATCAGCGCCCGCGCCGACTCCGTTCACCGGCGGAACCAAAGAGAAGGCCTTCAACGAAGCCACGGTCCGGCTGGTAAGGATCAAGAACGGCTGAGGAGCGACCGGGCTTTCAGGCGGTGGCTGACTTGCGACGCCTCCTCTTGACGAGCGCCACGGACACACCAACGAGCAGGAGGAAGATAACGAGGCCGGCGATCAGACGGTAGGACTGGTGAGGTGTCGCAGTTGCCGGGAAGTTGACAGTGGCGCGTGCGCTGCGTTCGAGCAGTCCGCTGCGGAGGGTGACCAGCGCGTGCCACGGGCCGTCGGGTATCTGTTTGTCCAGCATGATCGTGATTGGCTCGGTGGCGCCGATCGTCAGGGTGGTATCGAGGTTGGCTGCGAACGGGCCGGCGCTGAGCCCACCGGGGGCCGTGCGAGAGCTGTAGGGCTCCGCTCATGTCGAGCGCTCGTCCCCCGGTGTTGTGGACACTCGCGACGACCTCTGGCTGACCGTCGGGTGAGCGTTTGCCGGTGAGCGAGTCGATCCTGAAGTTGGATGCGGGCGCGCCCCCGGGACCGATGGAAATATAGAGGCGGATGCCGACACGGCTCACTCGGGTGATCCCGCCACCGGCGGGCACGACAGAGCGCGTCTGGGCCCACACGACACCGTACTGTTCACCTGGGGGTACATTGCGAGGAACGGCGATGGTCACGGTGGCGATTGCGTGCCCGCCGGAGCTCACCTCGGAGGAGCCGGGATGAACCGACGTCCACCTCGACAATTCACTGGCGGTGTGCGCGGCGGCGCCTACGAACGCGCCATGGATGATGGCGGCGGGGGTGGGGTAGGCGACGATGTGCAGGCTGGACGCCGTCGTGTTGGAGATCTCGATCCGGCGGTGGATCGTCGTCCCCGGATGCAGGTGGTCGACGATGTAGAGGCGCGCCCTCGGATCGCCGTATGCACTCAGCGGGACGTTGAGCAACTGCACACCGATGCTGCCGTCCGTGATGGCTTGCGCCCTGGGAATCAGCGCCGCGCTCGCCACACTGGCAGGTGCTCCAATCGCGGGCCGTAGCGACGACGACAGCCAGGGGCCAACGCGTGCGCAGGCGCAAGCGCTCGGTCGCCCGTCCGCGCGGTTGCCTGGACGACCGAATATGCATGGTTACGAAACGGACTGCGTGATCGTTCCGGAGTAGACCCCGGCGGCCATGCCTCCCGCGACGAAAACGTTGATCGTGGGGTTCCAGGTCGCGGAGTCATCGCCCGTGATCCCTGTCGCGGTGACGGCCGGTACGACACCGGCCAGGTTGGTCGGGTTATTCGCCGTGAAGGTCGCCGTGCCGACCTTCGTGATCACCCCGGCGGTGTAGCCGACCGCGGCTGCTCCGATCGTCGGCCCCGAGGTCGGCGTGAAGGCTGTGGAGATGACCGTCACGACCCAGCCGGAGCCGGCGGCGGCGGCGCGCGCATCGCTCACCTGAACTTCGCCCAGCTGCCCGCTGATGGTCCCGCCGGAGACAGTGTTTTCCCGCGTTCCAAGACTCCCCGCGTTAACCGGCACGGTCATCGACAGCGCTCCGCCCGTGACCGTCACGGTGGCGGATGTTTCCGCCGCCGAGGCGGGACCCGCGAGGCCGAGCAGGAACATCCCGGCGGCGCCAGCCAGCAGCAGGGCGCGCATTCGCGTGCTTGTCATGGTGATCCTATCTCCGCAAACGCAGCGGCGAGGGTAACTCTCTAGATGCATCGGCAGCCAGGGCCGGTCACGACCCAGTAGTTGACCACATTCGTGAATATGGACTTTTGGCACCCTTGGGTACCGGCGTTTCGAGCGAGAGCGCCGTAGCCCGCTACAACCGCCCGGACGCCGCAGCCGCCGCTTCAGCCTCGGTGAGCTGCGCCTCGACCAGATCGAGCCCTGCCTCCCAGAAGCCGGGGTCGGCGAGATCGATACCGACGATCGCGGCGAGCTGCTCTGGGCTGCGTGAGCCACCCGCGCTGAGGAGCTCCAGGTAACGCGGCACGAGCTCGGGCCCGGTCTGCTCGTAGCGCTGGTAGACCGACAGCGCGAGCAGCTGCCCGTAGGCGTAGGCGTAGACGTAGCCGGGGCTGCCGATGAAGTGCGGAATGTAGGACCACCAGCTGCGATAGCCCTCGGTCACCTCGACCGAATCACCGAGCATCTCCTCCTGGCTCTCGGTCCAGAGCTCACCGAAGCGCTCCACCGAAAGCTCGCCCTCGTTGCGACGGGCGTTGTGGACGAGATCCTCGAAACGGTTCATCGCTACCTGGCGAAAGACGGTCGCGATCGTGTCCTCGAGGTTCTCCGCGAGCAGCGCCAGCCGCGAAGCGGGCGAGGAGTCCTCCTCCAGCAGCCGCCCGAAGACGATCGTCTCGCCAAACACCGAGGCGGTCTCGGCGAGCGTCAGCGGTGTGTGCTGATGAAAGACCCCTTGGCGCGCGGCGAGCGCGAAGTGCACGCCGTGGCCGAGCTCGTGGGCGAGCGTCAGCACGTCGCGTCGGCGCGCGGTGTAGTTCAGCAGCACGTAGGGAAAGACCGAGGGGACCGCCGATGCGCAGAAGGCGCCACCGCGCTTGGCGGGACGCACGGGCGCGTCGATCCGCTGCTCATCAAAGAAGCGTTTGGCCAGCGCGCCGAGCTCCACAGAGAAGGAGGCGTAGCAGTCGAGCACGACCTCGCGCGCTTGCGCGTAGGGGTAGGTGACCTCGTCCTCGGTCACCGCTGCCATGCGGTCGTAGTCGGCCAGGCGCTCGACGCCAAGCAGCTTCGCCTTCAGCCGATACCAGCGGCGCGCGATCTCATAGCGTCCGCGCACGGCCTCGATCAGCGCTGCGACAGACTCGTCGCTGGCCTCGTTGGCGAGGTTGCGCGCGGCCAGCCAGTGCGGATAGCGGCGCAAGCGATCGTCGGTCGCCTTGTCGGCGAGCAGCGTGTTGAAGAGGAAGGCACGCGTGCGCAGACCCGGCGCGAGCGCAGCCGTCACTGCCTCGGCCGTGCTGCGCCGGAGCTCACGGTCTGGCATCGACAGGCGGCTGAGGGCCACGTCGAGGGCGACCGGCTCGCCATCGTTACCGTCGAGCTCGACGGTGATCGCGGAGGTCAGCTCCTCGAACAGCCTCGTCCAGGCACCCGCCCCCGTGAGTGCCTTCTCCGTGAGGATCTTCTCCTCCGCCTCGGAGAGCAGGTGGTCGCGGTAGCGGCGGACGTTGCGCAGGTGCTGAGCGCAGAACTCGAGTCCTTCGCCGGCGAGCAGCTCCGCCGCGCGCTCATCGCTCAGCGCAGCCCACTCGAGCTCGAAGAAGAGCAGCTTCGTCTGGGTCGCTGTCTCCTGCTCCTGCACGCGCTGCAAGAGTGCGCCGTTGGCGGGCTCGGCGGTGTCCGTTGAGAAGCGCAGCGCGGCATAGTAGCCGGCGCGACCGAGCAGCTCGTGGATCATGCCGAGCTCGCGCATCGCCTCGGCCAGACCGACGCTGTCGAGCTCTTCGAGCTTTGCGGCATAGCGCTCGGAGAACGCCTGGGCGCGCTCCAGGGCCTCTTTCAAGCGCCGCTCGACGCCCTCCGTTCCCTCGCCTTCGACGAGCGGCTCGAGATCCCAGGCGGCCTCCTGGAGCTCGGGGTCGCTGGGCTCTGTCGCGGCGGCTTGGGCCATGCCCGGGAGCTTAGCTACCGCCCGGATCGGCGTCCCGCTACTCGCTCGCGAGCGCCCCGAGCACGTCCAGGCGCGCGGCGCGGCGCGCCGGCAGCTGCGCGGCCAGTAGACCCGCGAAGGCGGCCACAAACAGCAGGATGATCAGCGTCCCGATCGGGAAGGACTGCACAAAGCCCGAGCCGGAAAGCGTGAGCTTGCTCACCACGACCTCGCCGACGACACCGATCACGAGTCCGAGGATGCCGCCGATCAGGGCCGTGATGATTGACTCGTAGCGGATCATCTGGCGGATCTGGCCACGCGAAGTACCGATCGCGCGCAGCATGCCGAGCTCGCGTGTGCGCTCGTAGATCGAGAGGATCAGCGTGTTGACGATCCCGAACAGCGAGACGATCACGGATAGCGCGAGCAGCACGTAGATGAGCGTGAGCAACGTGTTGATCTGGCTGGCCTGGTCCTGCTTGAACTGGGCCGCGGTGCGCGAGCGCGCCTGCGGAAAGCTCGCCGCGAGCAGCTTGTTGACGGTGGGTTGCACCTGCGCGTTGGTAGCACCGGAGGCGTAGGAGACGAAGTCCACCGCGTCGTCGCGTTGACCGAAGCTGGCGCGCGCGAGCGACAGGCTGATCGTGAAGTCGCCGAGCAGGCGGGCGTTGTCGTTGGCGATCCCGCGAATCGTGAGCGTCACGTGCATGTTTGTCGGCGTCAGCAGCGTCACCGATCTGGCCGACCTTGAGGCGGTGGGCTTCCGCATAACCCTTCGTCACGACCGTGCCCGATGTTGCCGAGACCGAGCAGCACCCCGTTCGAGCCGTGCTTCCATTCGACGCGGTAGACCTGCTCGAAGCTCGCCGGATCGATCGCGGTGATCGTGGAGTTGTTCGAGCTCCCGCGCTTGCGCCCGACCGTGAAGGCGATCGGCGTGACGCTTGCGACCCCCGGCACGCGCCGCAGCGCGGGCGCGACCAGCGCTGGTATCCCCTGTCCGGCGCCCGCCTGCGAGTTCTCGACGATCAGATCGCCTGCGAAGGAGCGGTTGACCGCCTGATCGATTGTGGCCTTGGTGCCGTCGGCGAAGACCGCGACGAAGGCCACCAGCGCGATTCCCACCGTCAGCGCGGCGGCCGTGATCATCGTGCGGCCGGGCTGGCGGATCGAGTTCTCCCGCGCGAGGCTGCGCCGGTGATGCCACGCCAGGCGACGACCGCACCGATTGCGCGTGCGAGCGCTGGCACGATCCGGTAATGACGCGGTGGACGCTCTCCCCCGCGCCGTAGGCGCACTGCCAGCCTGATAGCCCGGTAGACGACGATCACGAGGGCGACGACCCCGAGCGCGCCGCTGACGCGCGCCGCGATCACCACGAAGATCACACCGAGCACAAAGCGCGCGATCAGCATGCGACGCGTCGGCAGCGGGCGCGGGGGGATGCCGACGCCCTCGCGCATCGCCGCCAGCGGCGGCACACGCGTGGCACGCAGCGCCGGAGCGAAGCCGGCGAGCAAGGTCACGCCGATGCCGACAGCCAGGGAGACCACGATCGTGCGCGTCTCGAGCACCGTGCCGCTGTCGGGCAGATCCGCACCAAAGGACTTGAAGAGCTGATCGAGCGCGGGCGCGAGCGCGATGCCGCCGAGCAACCCCAGCACCGCACCGAGGACGCCCAGCAGGAGGCTTTCGATCAGGACCGCGCGCATGATCTGCGCGCGCGAGCTACCGAGCGTGCGCAGCAGGCCGAACTCACGGGTGCGCTGGGCGACGGTGATCGAGAAGGTGTTGAAGATGATGAAGGCCCCAACTACCAGCGAGACGTAGGCGAACACGAGCAGGAAGGTACGGATGAAGCTGAGGTTTTCTTCGAGATCCGCGGAGTCCTTCGCTGCTTGCTGGGTGCCGGTGCGCACGTTGACCGTACGCGGCAGCGCTGCGCGGATGCGATCGCGCAGTTCTTTGGGCGTGACGCCCGCCTGCGCGGCGACATCGATCTGGTCAAAGTGGCCCTGCTCGCCGAGCACGCGCTGCGCCTCTGGCAGCGTCAACAGCGCCGCACCGGCGCCGCCGAAGGACTGCCCGCCGCCGAACTTCATGATGCCCACGATCGTGTAGGGCCGCGCCTGCGCGGAGCCCGCGACGACGATCTGCCCGCCGAGCTTGAGGTGCGAGCGGTTGGCGGTCGCTTCGTCGATCGATACCTCGCCAGCATTGGTCGGGAAGCGGCCGCTGACCGTCGCGAAGGACTCAAAGCGCTTCGGCTCCGCCGCGGTCACGAACGCGGGCGCACCGCCCGTGGTCAGACGCTTACGGTGCAGGTCGAGGAAGGTCGCGGGCGAGAAGATCGCGCCGGCCGCTTCGGATACGCCTGCGACCGCACGTACCTGCGCAAGCATCGCGTCGGTGATCGGCGAGGTCTGCGAGCGCGTTTCGCTGCCCAGCGCTTGCGTCGGGCTGATGACGACGTCGTTGCCTTTGTTGGCGACCTGGAAGATCCCTGCGAAGGACTGGTTGATCGTGTCGGTGAGCACGTAGGTGCCCGCCATCAGCGCCACGCCGAGCGCGATCGCGATGCCGGTCAACAGCACGCGCAGCTTGCGCTGCAGAAAGCCGCGCAGGACCAGCTTGAGCATCAGCCGACGGACTTCATCAGGTCGAGCGCCTGCTCGGCCGTGACGGCGCCCCCGTCGTGGACGATCTGGCCGTCCTCGAGCACCAACAGCCGGTCGGCGAAGGATGCTGCGTGCGCGTCATGCGTGACCATCACGACCGTCTGGCCGAAGTCGTCGACCGCATGGCGCAGCAGGCCGAGCACCTCGTTTGAGGCTTTCGAGTCGAGGTTGCCGGAGGGCTCATCGGCAAACACGACCGACGGGCGTGAGATCAGCGCGCGCGCAACGGCGAGGCGCTGCTGCTGGCCCCCGGACATCTCGGCCGGGCGGTGGGTCAGGCGGTCGCGGATCCCGATCGTGTCGATCAGCCGGTCAAACCATTCGCGGTCGGGCTTGCGGCCTGCGATCGAAAGCGGCAGCAGGATGTTCTCTTCAGCGTTCAGCACGGGCAGCAGGTTGAAGGTCTGGAAGATGAAGCCGACGCGGTCCCTGCGCAGCTGAGTGAGATCGCGATCGTTCAGCGACGTGAGAGGCACGCCCGCGATCTCGACCTCGCCCGAGGTCGGCCGATCGAGGCCGGCGAGGATGTGCATCAGCGTCGACTTGCCCGAGCCTGAGGGACCCATGATCGCCGCGAAACGGGCTGCTGGAAAGTCGACCGTGACGCCGGCGAGCGCGTCGACTGCGGCCTCGCCTTCGCCGTAACGGCGGCATAGATCCCGCGCCTCGACGATCCTCTCCGACTGCACTCGGCCGTCCGTTGACTGCATCCTCGAAGAGTGTAGGAGGACGCCCGGAGGTGTATGTAGGATCGTCCGCCCCATGCACGAGACGAGCCCCGCAGTCTTCTTGATCGCCCGTCCCTCAATCGACGAGGCGGGGATGCGCGCCTATTTGCGCGACGTCGGCGGCGAGTCCTGGCTCGAGCGTCGCTTGGAGGAGAGCGAGCAGGCCAATGGCGGCGAGCTGATCGTCGAGTTCGGCGGGCGTGCCTGCTACCGCAGCTGGGAGCCCGGTCTAAACGCGAACGTAACGCGCGTGCGCACCGACCAGCGCGAGTACTTCGCCAACATCCTGCGCTCCGCCCACGGCAGCGTGCTCGAGCATGCGAACTATTCCTTTGCACTAAGAAACGTGAGCCGCGTTTTTACTCATGAGCTAGTTAGGCATCGTGCCGGCTCAGCTTTCAGCCAGGAGAGCCTGCGCTACGTGCGCCTGACCGACATCGGCTTCCGCGTGCCGCCAGCCCTCGAGCCCGTACGCGAGCAGGTGCTCTCGATCGTCGAGCAGCTCGAGGAGTTCCAGGTGAGCGCCGCCAAGGAGCTCGGGATCGACGCGGAGGGGGTCCCTTTCCACATCAAGAAGGAGGTCACCTCGGCGCTCAGGCGACTGGCTCCGATCGGCCTCAGCACCGACATTCTCTGGACCGCCAACGCGCGCACGCTACGTCACGTGATCGAGATGCGCACCGCCGAGGGCGCCGAGGAGGAGCTGCGCCTGGTGTTCGATCGCATCGCGCGGATCATGCAGGAGGAGGCGCCGGGCCTCTTCCAGGACTTCGCCCGTCAAGAGGACGGCTCCTGGGTACCCGAGCACCGCAAGGTCTGAGCGCCGGACGGCCGGCCCCGAGGCGCTGATGACTCCTCGAGGCTGGCCGGCGGCGTATCTCCCAGGCTCTCACGACTACATCAGTGTCCAGGCCCCGCCGGCCGACCCGGATAGCGCCAGCCCTCCGGATGCCAGGGCAGCATGTAAGCCCGGTAGGTGTTCACGCCCGCGGGGAACTCGGCGTTGAAGGCAAGGTGCCCGAAGCGATCGAACTCCGAGAAGTACGGCAGCGATCCCCAGCCCACGAACAGATGGCCGTCCTGTGTGGTCTGGGCGTTGCCCTGCGACGCCGCCGCAAGGCCCTCGGGCTGGTTCTCCGAGGCCACGAGCGTGGCGGTGTGCGCCCACGGGTTCAACCGTACGGTCACTGCCCGGCTGTATGGGAGCAACGGGTTGCCGGAGGACTCGTTGTCGAAGAACGTGTAAAGACCATCACCGAGCGCCTCGGGGTCGTGTTGCCAGGCGAAGATCTCGTTGGCACTATCGAGCACCTGCCCAGGAGCGGCCTTCAGCGCGAAGCTGCTGTTCTTTCCTCCGAGCTGCCAGATGATGTGCCCGCTGAAGCGATTGACCTTGTAGGTCGTCCAGGTATTGCGGGCGTCGATCAGGAGGCTGCCGTCGGTGTCTAGATGCACCGCGTTGATGTGGCACCAGTCCCACGGTGTGCTCGGCGAGGCTGGTAGCGGCTGCTCACTTTGGCTGAAGGGAACGTGGTCGGCGCTGTTCCACTGGAACAGCACTTTGCCTGATGCGATGTCCACCTCCTGCACTACGCCGTTGACCACCGTCTGATTCGCGGAGCCCCCGATCGATGTCAGATCCGCCGTCGCTGTCGTGTAGGAGAGGATCAGCGCGGTGTTCTGCGGCGTGATCAGGAACTCGTGGCCGTCGGCGCTCAGGCCGTTGCCCGGGTTGACCGTCGCGATCGGCTGAAAGCGGTCGTTGTAGATGTAGTCGCTGCCTTTCGCAAGACCGCCCAGCCCAGTGCCCTGCCACCACGTCAGCACGGTGTGGCCATTGAGCGTCTGGCTGCGGAAGTCCGAGGCCGTCTGGCCGGGCGGGATCGGATGAAACCAGATCACGTTGCCGTGTCGATCGACGATCTCGGGACCGTTGCCGTAGGTGCTCTGATCCCCGGTCGGCGTGATGAAGATCGCGCCGCGACCGCCGTCGCCCTGGGTGAGGATCGTTACCGGCGGCGGCGAGCTGTCCGCAAGCGCCACGCCGGGCGCGACGGCGAGCGCCGCAAGCAGGAGCGGGATTGCTGCGAGCACGGCTGCCCGTGCCCGCTTGAGGGGTGAGATTACGCGGCTTGGATGGGAACGACTGAGCATGAGTGTGCCTCCTTGGTAGTTGGAGGACTTAAATAGCATAATCTCGATCTTATTTATGAGAATTACCCAGGCCCCTTAACACCCCACTCCCACCCTGCTCGACCAATGCGCGCAAATCCCCGAGACGGGAGCGCTCAGTCCTCCTGTGCGCCGAGCTCCTTGACCTGATCCTCGAGCTGCTGCATCACGGCCGGGTCACGCAGGGTCGTGACGTCGCCAAGCGCCCGACCATCAGCGATGTCGCGCAGCAGTCGGCGCATGATCTTGCCCGAGCGCGTCTTCGGCAGATCCTCAGTCCAGATGATGCGCTTCGGCCGGGCGAACTTGCCGATGCGCTCTGCGACCGTCTCGCGGATGCCATCGACGGTTGTTTGATCGCCGTGCAGCTCACCCTGGAGCGTGACGAAGGCAACGATCGCCTGACCGGTGTCCTCGTCGTGCTGGCCGATCACCGCGGCCTCGGCGACATCGGCATGGGCGACGATCGCGGACTCGACCTCAGCGGTCGAGAGCCGGTGCCCGGAGACGTTGACGACGTCGTCGATCCGCCCGATCACCCAGATGTAGCCGTCCTTGTCGCGCCGGGCGGCGTCGCCGACGAGGTAGGTCTCCCTGCCGAAGCGCTTGAAGTAGGTCTCGATGAAGCGCTCCTCCTCCTTGTAGAGCGTGCGCAGCATCGAAGGCCACGGCTGGGTCAGCACGAGCAGCCCCTGCCCCTCCTCGATCGGCTCTCCCGTGGACTCGTCGAGGACTTCCGCGAACACACCCGGGAAGGGTTGCGTGGCCGATCCCGGCTTCGTGGCCGTGATGCCCGGCAGCGGCGAGATCATGATCGCGCCTGTCTCGGTCTGCCACCAGGTATCCACGATCGGGCAGCGTCCCGCACCGATCACCTTGTGGTACCAGAGCCAGGCCTTGGGGTTGATCGGCTCACCGACCGAGCCGAGCAGGCGCAGCGAGGAGAGATCGTGTTTGTTCGGCCACTGCGCGCCCCACTTGATGCACGCACGGATCGCGGTCGGCGCGCAATAGAGGATCGTGACGCCGTAGCGCTCGACAATCTCCCACCAGATGTCCTTGCTCGGGTAGTCGGGAGCGCCCTCCCACATCACCGAGGTGGCGCCGTTGCAGAGCGGCGCATACACGATGTAGGAGTGGCCGGTGACCCAGCCGACATCGGCCGCGGCCCAGAAGACATCTGACTCCGGCTTCAGATCGAAGACGTAGCGATGCGTCGCTGAGATGCCCGTGAGATAGCCGCCGGTGGTGTGCATGATGCCCTTCGGCTTGGCCGTCGAGCCGGAGGTGTAGAGGATGAAAAGCGGGTGCTCGGCATCGAGCGGCGCGGCCGGGCATTCCGGCGCAGCCGCCGCGAGGATGTCCTCGTAGAAGACATCGCGCCCCTCTTGCATCGCACAGGGCGTCCCCTTGCTCTGAACCACGACGATCTTCTCGAGCGTCGCCAGATCGCCCATCACCTCATCGACCCGATCCTTAACCGCCGCGGTCTTGCCCTTGCGCGCGGCGCCATCGACCGTGATCAGCACCTTCGCCTCGGAGAACTCCATGCGCTCGCGCACGGCCTCTGCCGAGAAGCCGCCAAAGACGACGTTATGCGGCGCGCCGATGCGCGCGCAGGCGAGCATCGCCACGACCACCTCGGGGATCATTGGCAGGTAGATGCCGACCACGTCACCGGGCGCTACACCCAGCTCCTTCAGAGCGCTTGCGCAGCGTTCGACCTCGGCCAGAAGCTCGGCGTAGGTGAGATCGCGCTCCTCCCCCTCCTCACCGCGCCAATGGAAGGCGACGCGATCACCCCGGCCCGCGATCACGTGGCGATCAAGGCAGTTGTATGAGACGTTCAGCGTGCCGCCGGTGAACCACTTGTAGAAGGGCGGATCGCTGTCATCGAGCACCGTCGTCCACTTCTGAAACCAGTCGAGCTCCTGGGCTTGCGCCGCCCACCAGGCCTGCGGATCGGCGGCTGCCTGCTCGTAGATCTTGGGATCGCTGAGCAGCGCGTGCTCGCGGAACTCGGCCGGAGGTGCAAAGCGCTCGACCTCGAGCAGCGAGGCCAGCTCTCCGTCTAGCTCTTCACCCGCGACACCATCCGCTTCACTGCTCATCGCTCACACACTACCCCCGCGAGGAGCGCTTGCGACGCTTACGCGAGGAAGAGAGCGGCACCGCCGGAGCGGGCGCAACGTCGCCGCCCGCGGTCGCAGGCTGTGCACCACCACGGCCAGCGGCCGCGGCACGTGAGGGCCACGGCCTTGCCTCGCCGGCAAGCCACGCCGGCGGCTCGGCGTTGGGCCATTTCCCCATGAACAGGATGCCGACCATCACCATCCAGAAGGCCGGCACGATCTGCAGCTCAGCGCCACCGATCGGCAGGAAGATCAACAGACCCGTGAAGATCCCGAGGATCCCCATCCAGCGCGTGATCAGCCCCACGCGCATGGCATTCATCGCGACCACGATCATGCCCCCCGCGAGCGCGAGGCCGGCGAGCAGCGAGAGGTAGTCGACGATCAGGTTGGCCGTGCCCTTTGTCAGCGCTTGATCGACCGCATGGGCGGTGAAGTCGTGGCCGGTGGCGAAGTTGTGCGACTCGATCGCGCTGACGATCTGATGCGCGATGCTCACGACCGCAACAGCGATGCCCCCGAACAGCACCAGGGGGCGTGCCCCGGACCACAGCTGGGGACGCCGAAAGCGTGTCGCGTCGAGCAGCAGCAGCAAGATCAGGGTCAATGCGGCAACTGCGATTGCCGCGAGCACGCTGCCGCTGATCAGGGGAAAGGAGTGGTGGCTGATGAACCTGACCTCAGCCGCGCGCGGGCTGACGGTCGGTTCAGCGACTCCCGAGAGCGCCGGCGCAAGACCTTGCAGTAGCCCAACCGTCGGCGCTCCTTTGAGCGTCGAGGCGATGATGATCGCGCTCAGCAGGTAGAGCAACCCGCCAGCGAAGGCCGGCACCGACAGCCGCTCACGGCGCTCGGACTCGAAGGCGAGTTGCTGCTTGATCTCGCTAGCGCTGGGCATGCGCAGGGCAGTCTATGATGCGGGCATGGATAGTGGTGGCCTCGGAGACCTGTTCGGCGATCCAGAGGAGCTGCAGCGGCGCCTTGCGGAGTTCGCCGAGCAGATGCAGGGCAACCAGCGTCTGGTCTGGGCCGACAACGCGATCAAGCTCGCCGTCGACATGACCGTGGCGGCAGTTGCGCGGATTAACGTGCAAGGCAACGCCGAGGCGCAGGCTGAGCAGATCCGAACCGTGATGGCGCTCGTCTTTCCCGAGGCCGTCGCACTCGTGCGCGAGGCGCGCGAGGGTCTTCAGTAGCCGCTCGCCCCAGCCGCCTCAGAGGCACGCTCGGCCTCGCGCGAGGCACGGCCGGCGGTGATGACCTCCTTGAAAGAGCGGAAGCGAAAGATGAAGACGACCGCGCCGAGCCCCATCGCAGCGGTGAATGCCGCAATCGCGATCTGCTGGCCGACCGAGTAGGCGGCGACCACCGTCGTTGACGCGCTCGTCGCAAAAACCTTCACGAGCAGTGCCTGCTGCACGCCAGCTCCACCAGGCGTGAAGGGGACCGCGCCGGCGACCTGGTTGACGGCGAACACGAGCAGCACGTTCTTGACCGAGCCACCGACACGGAAGGCGTCGAGCAGGAACCAGAACGCGGCAAAGCGCGCCAGCCAGGCGAGCACTTGCAGGGCGGCGACTTCGCGCAGGTAGCGGGGCCGGTCGCTGAGGATCGTGAGGCCCTGACGCACGCGCGACCAGAAGGCCTTGACGCGCACCGAGAGCAACGCAAAGGCGACGAGCCCGATCACGGCGAACAGTGTGATCAAGAACAGCGTCAGGCGGAAATGCTCGGCCAGGTAGGAGATGTCGAAGGAGCTCAGTTTCGAGAAGTCCGGCGGCTTTGGGAAGACGCCCTGGGTGAAGGCGAAGATCAGCACCAGCACCCCGACTGTCGCGTCGAAGATCGACTCGACGAAGAAGGCCGAAGCCACCGTCGGGTAGCGCGAGCCGGGAATCGAGGAGCGGGTCAGAAAGAGCTTGATCACATCGCCCCCGCGTGCGGGCACGACGTTGTTGAAGCCGACCGCTGCGAAATAGGCCCCCCACACCCGCCGCCATTGGAAGGAAGCCGCGGGGTAGGCCGCGCGCAGGCTGTGGAAGAAGGCGCGCGAGCGAATCGTGAGGTTCAGCCCAAAGAACAGCAGCCCGAGCAGCAACGCCGGCCAATGCACAGCAGCGAGATCGGAGAAAAACTGCCCGACCGCATCGAAGAACGAGCTGAGGCTCTGACCGAGGGAGGTCGAGGCGAGAAGTCCGGGCACAGCCTCAAGCCTACGCGCAGAGGAGCGTGCTCAACTCACGGCGGCCGAGCGCAACGAGAGCACGGCCAGCAGCGCGAGGCCGAGCACGGCGGGAATGATCGCCAGCAGGCTCGCATCGCCCCCGGGCCAATCCAGCCCGAGACCCTCGGCGAGGAAGAAGAGTCCGTAGGAGCTGAGCATCACCCCGACGGAGAACTTCATCGTGTTCTCGGGGACGCGCGCGAGCGGAGCGCGGACGGCGATGCCGGCGGCCACCACCGCGATCAGCGCAAGCCCAGCGGCAATCCCGGCGAGCACGAGGTGATGCTGGTTGGCGCCGAAGGTGACCACGATCAGCGCCACCTCAAGCCCCTCGAGCAGGACGCCTTTGGCGGCAATGGCGAAGGAGTAGGTGTCCCAGCCCCGGTGCGGGCGGCCAGCCGCGAGAGCGGCCGCGCGTTCGTGCTCGTAGGCGCTGCGCTCGTCGTGTAGCGCCTTCAGCCCGGCGGCGCGCAGCACAGCCTTGCGCAGCCACTGCAGGCCGAAGAGCAGCAGCAGTGCGCCGATCACGATCCGCAGATCGTCGATCGGGAGCGTCAGGAGCGCACTACCGAGGCCGATCACGATCGCCGCCAGCGCCATACAGGCCGCGCCAACGCCCAACAGCGCCGAGCGCCAGCTGCGCGTATTGCCCACGGCCATCACGATCGTGAGCGCCTCCACCGCCTCGACGGCGCTGGCCAGGAACACCGATGTGGCCAGTCCCAGCTGTGCTCCACTCACGCTTCTGAATCTAGCGCTCGCCGCCCGCGAGGCGGCAATGCGATAGAACGGTCTTGTGGCATCCGGCACACGCCCCAAGAAACGTCTCACGGTCGCGGTGACAGGCCCCACAGGGGAGATCGGCCAGGCGGTCGTTGCCGCACTCGAGCGAGCACCCGAGGTGGGCCAGATCCTCGGTATGGCCAGACGCCCCTTTGACCCTGCCAGCAAGGGCTGGAAGAAGGTCAGCTACCGACGTGGCGACGTCCTCAACCGCCGGCGCGTGGCCACGCTCGTGGAGGAGGCCGACGTCGTCGTGCACCTCGCCTTCATGATCATGGGCGGCGCCCGCGAGAGCCGCCGTGTCAACCTCAATGGCTCGCGCAACGTCTTTGAAGCGGCTGTGGCCGTCGGGGTCAAACGGCTCGTCTATGCCTCCTCGGTGGCGGCCTACGGCTTTCACGAGGGCAACCCTCAGCCGCTCACCGAGGACGTTCCCGCACGCGGCACCGCCGAGCATTACTACTCTGCGCAGAAGGCCGAGGTCGAGGAGTTGCTTGCGGACACGCTCCACGCCAGCCGCACCTCGGCCTATGTCTTCCGTCCCTGCATCGTCGCGGGGCCAAGCGCACCGCTGCTGATCGACAGCCTTCCCTACACGCAGATCTCCGGCCGCCTGCCCGGACCGGTGTTGAGCCTGCTCGACGGCGTGCCAATTCTCAAGCCAGTGCTGCCCGACCCTGGGGTGCCCTTCCAACTCGTCCACCACGACGACGTCGCCGCCGCAATGCGCGCGGGCGTGCTCGGGCGCGGCAAGCCGGGTATCTACAATCTCGCCGGCCCAGGCCAGCTGACGGTCAAGCAGCTCGCCGAGGCGCTCGGCTGGTACTCGATCCCCGTGCCCGAGCTCGCGGTCGATGCGCTGGCGGAGGTAATCGGGCGCCTCGGCTTCCTGCCCGCGCAGGCGCAGTGGATCGCGGCCTTCCGCGAGCCCGTGATCATGAGCACCGCGAAGGCGCGCCGCGAGCTGCGTTGGCGCCCCAAACACGACGCGATGGACACGCTGCGCCAGACGATCACCGCGGCGAGGCTAGACCCGCTGATCCGCTAGTCGCGTAGGCTTCGCCCGCGTGAGCGCGGGAACGAACGATCAAGCGACGTCGAGGCGCCGGGTTCGGGTAGTCACAGACAGCACTCCCTACCTGCCATCAAGCCTGATCGAGCGTGCTGGAATTACGCAGGTCAGCCTGTATGTCGGCTGGGGTGGACAACTGCGCCCCGAGCATGAGTACACCGATCTCGATGCCTTCTATGCGCGCCTGAGTGCCTCGCCACAGCTGCCGAGCACCTCCCAGCCTTCGGTCGGCAACTTCCTCGCAAGCTATAAGCCGCTGCTCGATGCGGGGCATGACATCGTCTCGCTGCATATCGCGAGCGGCTTGTCTGGCACCTACGAGAGCGCGCGCGAAGCGGCCAGCCTGCTGGCCCAAGAAGGCCACGCGGGGGCTGTGCACGTGATCGACAGCCAGACCGGAGCCGGCGGCCTTGGCTGCCTGGTGGCGCTCGCTGCGGACTTGGCCACGCAAGGGAGTACGGCTGAAGAGATCGTCGCAGCGGTTAGCCGCACACGTGAGACGCTCGACATCTGGTTCTGCCTGGACACGCTCGAGTACCTGCGCCGCGGCGGTCGGATCGGCGCTGCGCAGGCGATGCTCGGCACCGCGCTCAAGGTCAAGCCGATCCTCACCTTCGGCACCGAAATAGCTCCGGTCGGGCGCGTGCGCACCCACCGCCGCGCGTTTGAGCGGATGGTCAGCTACTTGCGCGAGCTACAGGAGCGGGGCGCGAGCGACTGGATCGTCCAGCACGCCCAATCCCCCCGGGACGCCGAGCAGCTGGTGAGCGCTGGATGCGAGATCTTCGGCTTCGAGCCCCTCTTCTGCACCGAGGTCGGACCGGTGCTCGGCGCGCACCTCGGCGCGGGCATGCTCGTTGGCGGCATGACCCGCCGCTAGGGCAGACGGACCTCAGGCACGGGCTGTCCACGTCGCGCCGCCTCGGCACTCAGGCGCGGACGCAGGCTGCGACCCTTGCGCAGGAAGCCGAGCGCGATCTGCGCACGGTTGCCCGTCAAGCTCCAGTCCGCCAAGGCCCGCTCGACGTGCAGGCTGAGCCCCTCGGGGCCGTTGCGAAGCTCACCGACGAGCGTGTGGTTCTCCTGCGTTGTGAACTTCTCGTCGTGCCCGTGCACGGTCAGGCAAGCCGGTCCGGCAGGCAGCTCGGGCGCACCCGAGCCGACCGATAGCGCCACCTTATCCCCGATCAAGGCACCCGTCGTGACAGGCACGCAAACCGGGTAACCGTCGCCGTCCACCGTCGTGAGATCTGCGAGCGGCAACTCCGCGAGCGCGCGTGCCGCAATCTCATGCCACCGCTCTGGCGGGCTCAGCCACGCAGGCGGCTGGCTGCCGCTTGGTGGCGGATCGGACTCGTGCGTGCCCACCCCTGGCTGTGCGCGCCACTCGCCTGGCTGATCCTCGAGAGCGCGCCCACTCCACCAGCGAATTCGCACCGGCTCGATCTCAATCCAGATGCGGGCGTAGTAGAAAGCGAGGCGTTTCAGAACGAACTTGGGCTGTCCCTTGGTCGCCTCGGGGACCTTGAGCGCCGCCTCGCGAACATAGCGATCAGTGTTGCCCTGCAGATCACCGTCGCGGACCGCCGCGCGGCCCTGAACGAGCACGACCTGCGATGCCTCGCTCGAGCCGGCCCCGATGGCATCGGCGAAGAGCAGCGCCACCTTGGGATTGCGCCGCGCCCGTTCCGCCTTCGCGGGATAGGTCAGTCCTGTCGATACGTCGAGCGTGCCATCGCCTACGTAGGGCGTTGTCGGCACGGTCACCGGCGCGCCAGCGCGCGTCAAGCTCGCGTACTCACAGGTGAGTGCCCGCGTGAAGACCTCTCCAAGCTCTGGCGGCCAATCGCCGCCCGGTGATTCCCCCATATCTGGAGTATGCCAAGACGTCGATCACTGGTTAGTAAGAGGAAACCTTGGGTAGGAGTGGTTTCGACATAGTGGAATGGAGATAGCGGCTGGGCGCCCGCAGCCGACTAACGCACAAGCGATGGCCGATCGCCCGATGTAGCACCTATCCAAAGCAGTCGATGGACTAGATGATGCCCACAATCCGATGATGCCCACAATCCGATGATGCCCACAATCCCTCGGGGCCTAACCAGTACGGCTGCCATTTCTCGGGAGCGCAAGTCCGACCCGCCCGCACTCGCGCTCGCGGCAGTGATGTACCTCCTCGCGTTTGCCTTCCGAGCAGTCGATCAACAGGCGGGCGATGCGGCCGGGATCTTCTACGTTCTGCCACTGACGGTGCTCGCCCTCACATTTGGCGTCCGCGGCGGACTCGCAGGTGGGGCTTTCGCGGTGCTTGCCGAACTGGGCTGGAGGCAGCTGAGCAGTCAGGCGGCACAGAGCACCATCGCCTACTTGAACCGCGGGCTGGCCTTTGTGGCGCTCGGAATCCTGGTCGGTTTCGTCAGCGAACGCCGACGCGCGCAGATGGTGACCCTCACAGAGGAGCTCGCCGCCCAGCGGGCGGTCACGCGTCAGCTGACAAATAGCGGGGCGCGCCTGCGCGAGCGCGTCGCGGAGCGCACATACGAGCTGGAAAGCGCCCGTACCGAGACGCTCAGGCTGCTCGCTATTGCGGCCGAGTATCGCGATGACGACACGCCACAGCACACGGCGCGCGTCGGCGAACTGGCCGCGGAAATTGGTGAGCGGCTCGGTCTCGAGGCGAGGCGCGGCGAGCATCTGCGCGAGGCTGCCACGTTGCACGACGTCGGCAAGATCGGCATCCCAGATCACATCCTCCTCAACCGCGGCCGGCTCAGCCAAGAGGAAGCTGACGTGATGAGAACACACGCCGTGTTGGGGGCTCGTCTGCTCTATGGCTCGAGCTCGCCCGTTCTCCAGATGGCAGCATCGATCGCCGCGACGCATCACGAGTGGTGGGACGGCAGCGGCTATCCCGTCGGGCTTGAGGGCGAGGGCATCCCCCTGCTTGGTCGGATCGTCGCCGTCGCAGATGTCTTCGATGCACTTACCCATGAGCGCCCCTATAAGCGCGCATGGCCGACCGAGCAGGCGATCGCACGGATCGCGCGCGGCGCTGGCTCCCAGTTCGACCCACGGGTCGTCGAGGCATTCCTCTCACTCCATGGGCAAACCTTGGCCAGCGCATCGCCGCGCCCTGCAGGCGCGCCGCGAGCCCAGCCTGCGCCGAGCGTCGAGAAGCGCCGGCCTGTGCACCGCGGAGAGCGCTGGCCACCACTTACCGGCCGGCGCCGGGGCACCGGCCACCGCGACTCTCCGGGGTAAGGTGCCGAGATGGATCACGATCGAGCGTCCGGCGATCCCATCGAGCTACTCGAAGAGCTACTGGACGTCCATGATCGCGACGTCCTCGATGTCGGCTGTGGCGAGGGCCAGCTTGTGCGGCGACTCGCCTCGGCTGGAGCGCGTGCCGTGGGCCTTGAGCCCTCAGCGGTCGCGCTGGAGCGTGCCCGCCGCGCAGATCCATCGGGACCATCGGCACGTTTTGTGGAGGGCACCGCTGAGGCGCTCCCGTTCCTCGATGCGAGTTTTGACGCGGTGGTCTTCTTCAACAGCCTCCACCACGTCCCGCTCGAGTCGATGGACGCGGCGCTTGACGAGGTAGCGCGGGTGCTGCGTCCGGACGGCGTTCTCTATGTCCAGGAGCCGCTGGCTGAGGGATCTTTCTTTGAGCTCATGGTCCTGGTCGAGGATGAGACGCGGGTACGCCGCGCGGCTCAGGAGGCCTTGCGGCGAGCGCTGGAGAGAGACTTTGTGGAGCTCGACCGCCGAGAGGGACTTCTTAGTGTGCGCCTCGACGATTTCGAGGCCTTTCGCGAGCAGATGCTCAAGGTCGAGCCGGCGCGCGCCGCGGCCTTTGACGAGCACCAAGCGGCTCTACACGCGTCCTTCGCGCACCTCGGGCAAGAGGCCGACGACGGCGGCCATGAATTCGAGCAGCCCTTCCGCATCAACCTCTTCGGGCTCAACTCGGCTACGTGAGCGGAGGCCCGGCCTGCGCAAGCGCGCTCAAGACCAGCTCGTCATGCTCCGCTGGCTTGACCTTGCGCAGGACCTCGGCGACCCGCCCACCGGAATCGATAATGAACGTCGTGCGTTCATTGCCGAAGTAGGTTTGCCATACATCGACTTCTCGACCCAGACGCCGTAGCTGTCGGCGACGTGGTGGCCCTCATCGGCGAGCAGGGCAAAGTTGAGGCTCTGCTTGTCGTGGAATTTCTTGACCTTCGCCACGGGGTCGGGGGAGATACCAAGGACCACAGCCTCCGGCGTGCGTGTAGTCGCCGATGCGATCGCGCACGCCGCAGGCTTGGACAGTGCAGCCCGGGGTATCCGCCTTCGGATAGAAGTAGACAACGACCGGCTGGCCGTGGAAGTCCGACAGCTTCACCGCGCGTCCGTCCTGGTCGGGTAGCTCGAAGTCGGGGGCTGCATCGCCACGATCGATCATGTGTGGATGATCCTAGCCGCACACATAGGCCGTCCTACGCCCGCTGCGACGAGTCGCCGTCAACGCTCACGCCACCCCAGGTCTCAGGAGCGACATCGGCGAGGGTCTCGGAAAATGTCCACTGGTGGCCCGCTGGGTCCTCAGCTGTGTACTGCCGCTCGCCGTACTCAAAGTCCCTCGGCTCCATGATGATCTTCGCCCCGTGCTCGCGCGCCCGCTCGCAGTGCCAGCGAGCGTCATCGACGCGCACCATCACCGAATGCGTCACCTCGCCGCGACGCGGAGGCACGCGATCGTGGCGCACATCACCGACGATGACTGCTCCGTCGCCGAAGCTGAGCTGCGCGCGATGGTTCTCGCCGATCCAAACGCGCTCGTGGAGCCCGAAGGCATCCACGAGCCAGCTAACCGCCTCACGCACATCTGGGTAGATAAGCACCGGAATCACGCTCGCGCTCGGAATCGAGCGATTTGGCTTCATGCGATGAGACTGCCGTCGATCATGTGTTGATCCTAGCCTCGGCCCGCGACGGGCGATGCCTCAGCGCAAGAGCCGCGAGAGCCGCCGATCCTTCAGCACCCGACCCTCGGTCTGGCAGGTGGGGCAGTAAGCGATCACGTAGTCCTCGAAATGCACTGCCTGTAGCGTCGCGCCGCAGCGCGGGCACGCCTCGCCCTCATGTCGGTGGATGCGCAAAGGCAGCGGCAGCTTGTCGGGGATCGGCAGGCTGACGGCCCCCTCGTAATGCGCGAGTGCCTCGCCAAGTGTGCCGATCATCTCCTCGCGCAGCCGCTCGGCCTCTCCCTCGTCGAGGTCGCTGCCGCGCTTGAACGGCGAGAGCATCGCCCGCCAAAGGATCTCATCGACCCATGAGCGCCCGATCCCGGCGATTACGCGCTGATCGCGCAGCAGCGCATGTAGCGGCCGTGGCAGAGCAAGTAGCTCTGCCAACGGCGGTGGCGCGGGCCAGGCGTCGGGCCCAAGGGTGGCAAGCGCTGGGTCCCGCTCGAGCTCGCCCCGATGCAGGAGCTTGACCCAGGCCGCCTGCTTGGAGCCGAACTCACGTAGTCGTAGCTCACGCCCACCCTCGATGCGCACGAGCAGCCGCGAGGTGCGATCGCGTGGCCCGGCTCGCTTATCGTAGAGCTGCAGGCGCCCAGCGGACATCAAATGCATGAGCAGCGACGAGCTCATCGCCGACATCGATAATCAGATGCTTGCCGCGACGACGAACCGCCGTGATCCGCGCTCCCTCAAGCGCACCAAGCGACGGCTCGAAGGTCTTCAGCACGTTGATCCCCGGCGCCAGTGCCGACTCGATCTGTGCACCCCGCAGCTCGTGGTCGAGCAGGCGCACGGTGATCTCAACCTCGGGCAGCTCCGGCATCGCCCCATCGTAGGGCTGTTAGGCGGCGGGCATTTCCCCGCCGCCTAACGCTCTAACGGGCGAGATCCGCCCGCACGCAAGAGCGATCAGCCGGCGATCGGCGGCCCTTCGTACTTCACACCCGTCGGGCTCACCCAGCGCACACGCCAAAGCTGCCCGCGCGTCGATGTGCTCAGACCCCAGTATCCGGCGCCATTGGTCGTGACGGTCTTGAACGTGCGGTAACTCTTGGAGCCTCTTAGGCGCACCAGCACCGTCACCTTGGTCGCGCCAGTGGCGGGCCGCACGAGACCCCACAGCGATGAGCCGTGGTGCGTCCTCGACACAGTCAGCGGCACCGGCCAGCCGAAGTACAGCGGCTTGGGCGAGCCACTGACGTACTCCAGACCCGTCTGGAAGCCTACGGTGCCGCCATGCACGCTTGAACCGGGCGCCCCGCCCACCGGGTCATCGCGGAGCAGATACTGGGAGAAGGCTGCGACACGCGAGTTGGAGTAGGCGATGTGCTCAGCGATCGCATCGAATTCGGCCTGCCTGGCGACCGAGACGCCAAGCTGCTTGTTGGGCTTGCTCTGGACCCCGAACTCGGTCAGGTAGATCGGCACGTGCGCGTTGATCGCGTGCACGTGCGCCGCCAGGTCGAGCGCACGCGAGAGGCGCGAGAGCGAGCCCAGCGTGACGCTGTCCGGCTGTGAGGAGACGTAGTAGGGCCCGGCGGGCAGTGTGTAGGCGTGGTGGGCGTAGCCGGTCACCGACAGCGCTCCGCAGGCGCCTACTTTCTTGTACTTGGCGTTCAGGCACAGCGCACTGCGCAGGAAGGCCAGCGGCGCCACGTCGTGGAGCAGGGCCTTGGACTTTTCCTTACGCACGTTGACCGTCGAATAGCCGGTCGGCGCAGTTTCGCCGAACAAGACTCGCGGATGGGAGACACCGCCCGCTTTGAGCCCTTCATAGCCGGCCTGGAAAAGGCCGCGGTAGATCCGCGGCGAGGCAGGCGTGCCGTTGGAGTTCCACTGCGGCAGCAGGAAGGCGGGATGGTTCGCCTCGTTCCAGATCGCGAACGTTGAGACCTGCGAGCCATAGTGGCGTCCGACTGCAGTCATGAATTCCTGGAAGTCTTTTTGGTCGGGGCGGGTGATGTAGGGCGCTTTCTTGTTCGAGGTCGCCCAGCGCGGCACCGGCGATGTCACGGTCAGCAGCACGGGCCAGTGCAGCCGCTTCGCTTCGGCGATCAGCGCGTCGTATTCGCCCCAGATGTAGCTCGCCGGGTTGGTCGCATCAAAGTTCGGGCGCGTGGCGCTTTCCGCTCCGGGCGCCACAGCGGCCCAGTAGAGCTCGATCCGCAGCGCTTTGACGCCGAGGGACTGCAGCTGGGCGATCACCTGCGGACGAGAGGCGGGTTCGAGCAGCTCGCTCGAGCCCTCGAAGAAGGTCAGCTGCGAGTGCGAGGCCAGGGCCGGGGCAGCCCCGGCGCCACCGCCAAGGAGGGCGCAGACGGTCAGGGAGATGATGAGCGTGCGAAGTTTGGGCATGGTGGCTAGAGACACCTCAGAGCAGAGAAGGTTGCGGTGTTTGTAGGTTTCGTGGTCGTGAGCGCACCGATCGCACCCGACGACATCGTGCAGAGCACTGCGGACGGGCAGGCTAACAGCCGCGTCCCACTACTCGTGCTCGAACCACTGGAACGGTTCCTCGACGCCAATGGCATCGGCAGCGGCGAGATCCACGCGACGCCGATCGGCGAGGGGCACTCGAACATGACCTACTTGATCGAGCGCGGCGGCGAGGAAGTCGTGCTGCGCCGCCCACCGCGGCCGCCGCTGCCGCCGAGTGCCCACGACGTGTTGCGTGAGGCGCGGCTACTGGGGGCCCTGAAGGACACCGCGGCGCGGGTCCCGGGAGTTCTCGCCGTCTGCGCTGACGAGCAAGTGATCGGCGCGCCCTTCTATGTGATGGAGCTGATCGCCGGCGAGGTGATCGTCACGAGCCTGCCCACCGCGCTCGACACACCTGAGGAGCGGCGCCGCATCGGCGAGGAACTGATCGATGCGCTCGTCGAGATCCACGGCGTCGACTGGCGCGCTGCGGGCCTTGAGGGCTTCGGTAAGCCGACCGGCTATCTCGAGCGCCAGCTGCGCCGTTTCACGGGCCTCTGGGAGCTCAACAAGACGCGCGAGATCGAGGCTGTGGAGAGCGTCGGGCGCTGGCTTGCAGAGCACATGCCGAGCTCCGGCGAGGCCACGATCGTGCACGGGGATTTCCGTCTCGGCAACACGATCTTTGCGTCCACGCCACCCTCCCACCTGGAGGCGGTGCTCGACTGGGAGATGGCCACGATCGGCGACCCGCTGGCCGACATCGGCTACCTGTGCATGATGTGGACCGAGGCCGGCGACCCCGTGAGCGGCCTGCGCGAGCATCTCGGCACGGTCACGCGCGCCGAGGGCTTCCCAACGCGTACAGAGTTGATCGAGCGCTACGAAACGCGCTCCGGGCGCTCGATGAGCAACATCCGCTGGTACACCACGCTGGCTCTGTGGAAGAGCGTGGTGTTCATGGAGGGCAACTACAAGCGCGCGATCGCCGGCACCACCGACGACCCCTACCTGCGCCAGTTCGGCGATGGAGTGCTCGAGCTAGCAAGTCAAGCTGAGGCGGTGGCCTATGGCGAGTGGAGCTGCGCAGAGGGCTCTTGATCGACTGGGGTGGGGTCCTCACCACGAACCTGTTCGCCTCCTTTCACGCCTATTGCCTGGAGACGGATCTCGATCCAAAGACGTTGATGGGCCGCTTCCGGACCGATCCCGCCGCACGTGAGCTGCTGATCGCGCTCGAGACCGGCGAGATCGATGAGCTCGAATTCGAGCTTAAATTTGCAGCCCTTCTAGAAGTTGAGCCCGACGGTCTGGTCGACGGCCTCTTCAAGGGCGTCGAACCGGACGTGGCGATGGTCGAGGCCGTGCGTCGCGCCCGCGCCGGCGGGATCCGCACCGCGCTTGTCTCAAACTCCTGGGGCGTGCACCGCTACCCCCACGACATGTTCTCCGAACTCTTTGACGGCGTCGTGATCTCCGGCGAGGAGCGCATCCGCAAGCCCCACCCGCGTATGTACGAGCTCGGCGCGGAACGCGCCGAGCTCGCGCCCGAGCTGTGCGTGTTCGTCGACGATCTGCCCTTCAACCTCACCCCCGCCGAGGAGCTCGGCATGGCGACGGTGCACCACACCGATGCCGCCACCAGCATCCCCGAGTTGGAACGGCTGCTCGGCCTCCCCCTGCGCGAGGGCGAGGCCGCAGCCTAGACACTCACCCGCTGAGGCGGACGTGGGTCAAGCGAGGCAAGGACGCAGGGAGCGTGGCGTACTTGCGTACGCGAGCGACCGCGACCGGGTCGGCGCCGCAGGACGCAGCATCGCGCCGGCCCACGTTCGCCTCAGGCGCGCTTGCCGCGGCCGTACATCAGCTTGAGCAGGCTGCCGAACATTTTCGAGGTGCGCGACTTGTAGGGGTACATGAAGAGTTCCTTCTTCATCGCGAGTTTCGTGACGACGATCGCCTGCTGGGCGCAGTACTTGCGGATGCCGCCCGCGCCGTGGCGGGAGCCGAGGCCGGACGCCTTGGCGCCGCCCATCGGCAGCTCGAGCACCGTGTAGTTGATCATCGCGTCGTTGACGTTCGCCGCGCCTGTCTGCAGACGACGCGCGATCGCCTCGCCGCGGGCGGTGTCCTTTGAGAACACCGAAGCGCCGAGCCCATAGGGCGAGTCGTTAGCGAGCCGCACCGCCTCATCGGCGTCACGGACCTTCATGATCGGCAGCGTCGGCCCGAAGGTCTCCTCGGTCATGCACTTCATCGAGTGGTCCACGTCGACGAGCACGGTCGGCTCATAGAAGCGTCCCGCACCGAAAACCTCATTGCCACCCGCGAGCACGCGCGCGCCCTTCTGCACGGCGTCGGCGACGTGATCCTTGATCGTCTCCAGCTGCGGCGGGAAGGTGATCGCGCCGACCTCGACCGAGCCGAAACCATCGGGCTTGCCCACGCGCAGCGCGCGGACCTTCTCGGCGACTTTGGCGACAAACTCGTCATAAACGGGCTCCTCGACATAGACGCGCTCGATCGAGATGCAGGTCTGCCCGGCGTTCTGCATCGAGTAGTAGGTCGCGAAGTTGGCCGCGCGCTCGAGGTCGGCATCGGAGAGCACGATCATCGGGTCCTTGCCGCCGAGCTCCAACGAGGCCGGGATCAGCCGACGGGCAGCCGCTTCGGCGACTTTCGTGCCGGTCTTGGTCGAGCCCGTGAACATGATCATGTCGACGTGCTCCACGAGCGCCGCGCCGGTCTCGCCGCGGCCGGTAGCGATCTGCAGCACGTTCTCCGGCAGCCCGCACTCGCGCAGGCCCTCGGCCAGCAGCATCGAGGTCAGCGGCGTGACCTCGGAGGGCTTGAGGATCACGCTGTTACCGGCCATCAGCGCCGGGATGCAGTCCCCGAAGGAGTTCGTGAGCGGGTAGTTCCAAGGTCCGATCACGCCGATCAGCCCGAGCGGCTGGTAGCGCAGGATCAGCTTCTTGCCCTTGACGAGCACTTGGCTTGACTTGACGGCCTCATCGGCGAGGTACTCAGGCCCCTGCTTGGCCCAGAAGCCGAAGGCGTTGCCCGCGTAACTGATCTCGGCGAGCTGGGCGTCCTCATAGGTCTTGCCCGTCTCGGAGACGATCGTCTCCACGACGCGCTCGGCGTTGTCCATCAGCCACTTCTGCGCACGAACGAGCACCCGCGCGCGGCCCTCGAAGCCGTAGGCCTCCCACTCGGGCTGAGCTACACGCGCGCGTGCGGCCATCTCTGCGACGGCCTCGGCGCCCAGGTCGGGGACGGTCGCGACGATCTCGCCCGTGGCCGGGTTCTCGACGGGGATGCCCTCACCCGCGCCGATGATGCCATTGTGCTGGCGGATCTCCGATCCGTCGGGTAGTTGCTGCTCGACCGTGGCCATCTGGACCCCTCCCGGCTAGTTCACTCGTAGGGAGGAGGCTACACCTCTCACGGTCATCGTTCCAGGCGGCGCATGCGCCGCCTGGCGGGGCCGCACATGTGCGGCCCCGAGGAAGGGCCGCATGCGGCCCTTCCCTCCCTACTCGGAGAGCTCGATCGAAGCGATGCCGACCGGCTCTGCCGGCTGGTCGCGTCCATCGGTGGGGACCGCCTCGAGCTTCTCGACGACGTCCATCCCGTCGCTGACCTGCCCGAAAACCGTGTGCTTGCCGTCGAGCCACGGGCAGGCATCGGCCGTGACGATGAAGAACTGCGAGCCGTTCGTGTCGGGGCCGGCGTTGGCCATCGCGAGCGCACCACGCACGATCTTGTGAGCGTTGATCTCATCCTCGAAGGTGTAGCCCGGGCCGCCTGTGCCGGTGCCGAGCGGGCAGCCTCCCTGGATCATGAAGTCTTTGATGATGCGGTGGAAGGTGAGGCCGTCGTAGAAACCGTCGCCGATCAGCTTGCGGAAGTTCTCGACCGTCTTGGGCGCGTCCTCGTCAAACAGCTCGAAGACGATCGGACCCTCTGTGGTTTGCATTGTTGCTGTGGACACGCTTGCCCTTCCCTTATTTGCGGTCGCGGTGGAGGGGGCACGATAGCGCCACCTATCGCGCGCTTGCTCGACGCCCTTTCGAGTCGGGCAGGGCGGCGGTGGCGATACCCTCGCTCGCAGCGACGCTCAGCACGCAGCCGTCGGAGCTTGCGATGCGCCCGCCCGCTGGAGCGCTCGCCACGAGAACAGCATCGGCGAGCGAGATCGGACAGCGGGAACGATGGTAGTGAGCAGCACGAATCTCGCCCGCACGCCAGGCTTGAGCTGCTCCGAGCGGGAGCAACGTCAGACTCTGTGTCAGCAGGCCCTCGATCACGGGCCGCGTTCGCTCGATCTCGAGGTCATAGCGCCGCTTGAGTCGGTCTACCGCCTCGGCGAGGTTGAGTGTGGTCATCGCCGCACCGTGGTTCAGTAGCTCCTGCACCTCACCGGCGGCAGGCTCAGCTCCAAGAAGCGCAATCAGCGCCGAGGCATCGATCAGGGTGGTGTACCCGTCCTCGTCAGTGGCGGTCGCGCTCTTGGACATCCAGTTCCTCTTCGCGATCGGAGCGCTTGGCCTCCTCGGAGCCAAGCGCTCCGATCTGCGTCGCGAATGCTCCTACAGCAGCGGCCACCGGATCATCTGGCACCGGGCGCAGCACAACGTGGTCACCGCGATCTTCGGCAAGGACGGCTCGAGTACCCCATCGCTTGCGCACAGCTGCGGGGACGGACACCTGTCCCCCGCTGGAAATCACAAGTCTCGTTCCCATGACCATGAAAGAATACCATGAGGGCTACCCTACCCGCTGCAACGTGAGCGTCCGACCGCGCACGTCCTGGCCGTCGAGCGCCTCGATCACGCGCTCGGCCTCATCGCCGGGAACCGACAGGAAGGAGAAGCGGTCGAGCACCATCACATCGCGCACCGCCTCGCCGTCGAGCTCGGTCGAGGAAGTGACAGCCGCGACGATGTCAGCGACGCGCAACCCCGCCGCGCGGCCGCCGCCGAGCACGAGCTTGACGTAGGGCTCCTGCTCATCGCGGCCCGAGATACGCGGCTTTGAGTGCCGGCGCGGGCGCTCGCGCACCGGCGTGGGTGCGGCCTGGGCGCCCTTCTCCCACTGTGCCACGGAGGTGCCGATGTGGCGTTCGATCGCCTCGAGCTCGCGCTTCTGGCGGTCCTCGACGAAGGTGATCGCGCGACCCGAGCGCCCCACCCGTCCGGTGCGTCCGATGCGGTGCACGTAGGTGTCGGGCGAGGTCGGCACGTCGTAGTTGATCACGTGCGTGACCGTTGAGATGTCAAGGCCACGGGCAGCTACGTCGGTCGCCACGAGGATCGGCACGCGTCCGCCCTTGAAGGCGAGCATCACGCCGTCGCGCGAGCCCTGGGACATGTCGCCGTGCAGCGCGCGCGCGTTCATGCCGCGGTCCTTGAGGATCTTGAACAGCTGATCGCAGCGGATCTTCGTGCGCACGAACACGATCGCCTGGTCAGGTTTCTCGGCGCTCAGCACCTCGACGAGCTTGTCGGCCTTGTTCTTGGTCTCAACGGGCAGCTGGAACTGCGCGACCGTGTCGATCGTGAGCGTCTCGGCCTCGACCTTAATGATCTCCGGGTCATACATGTAGCGGTCCGCGAGCTTGCGGATCGGCGGCGGCATCGTCGCCGAGAAGAGCGCCGTTTGGCGGCTGGAGGGGGTCAGCGAGAGGATCTTCTCGACGTCCTCGAGAAAGCCCAGGTCGAGCATCTCATCGGCCTCGTCGAGCACCATGAAGCGACAGTCGTGCAGCACCAACGAATGACGCGAGATCAGATCAAGCACGCGCCCCACAGTGCCCACGACCACATGGCCACCAGCACGCAGCTGCGCCTGCTGGGTGCGAATCGGCGCGCCGCCAAAGACGGCCACCACGTCGATGCCGGAGTGCGCACCGTAGGTGCGCAGCGCCTGCGTGACCTGGATGCAAAGCTCGCGCGTCGGCGTCAGCACGAGCGCCTGCACCGAGCGCTCCTCGGGATCGATGTACTGCATGATCGGCAGTCCGAAGGCCGCGGTCTTGCCGGTCCCCGTCTGGGCCTGGCCGATCACGTCGCCGCCGGCCAGCAGCGCGGGGATCGCCTGCTCCTGGATCGGGCTGGGCGACTCGTAGCCGACGTCGCTCAGCGCGCGGAGGATGGACTCGGATAGCCCGAGCTCGGCGAATGACTTGCTCATAACTGTTGAGATGAGAGCTTAGGCGGCCGGGTCGAGCAACAGCTTGCCGGTGCTCCGTCGCTCGCGCAGGTCGATCTGGGCCTGGGCGGCCTGCGCAAGTGGATAGGTCTGGCCCACGATCGCCCGTAGCTCGCCGCGAGCGGCCCGCGCAAACAGCTCGGTGAGCGCTTCGGCGAACATTCCCGGACGGGCCAGGCAGTGGAAGAGATAGAAGCCGACGACCGCGCGTGAGTGGCGCAAGAGCGAGCTCGTGCGGAGCACGTTGGGCTGACTGGTGGCGATCCCGTAGGCGACGATCCGCCCAAACGGTGCAAGCGCCTTGTAGGAGGCATCGAAGACCTCGGCGCCGGACATCTCGAAGACGACATCGACCTCGCGACCCTCGTTGGCCTCGATCAGGCGCTCGGTCAGCCCCTCTGCGGCCGGATCGATCGCGACATCCGCGCCGAGCTCGAGCGCGAGCGCCCGCTTCTCCTCGCTCGATGCCGTGGCAATCACACGTCCGGCGCCGAGCGCGTGCCCGAGCTGCACGGCGAGCGAGCCGACGCCGCCCGCGGCGCCATGGACCACGACGCTCTCACCCTCGGCCACATGCGCGGAGGTGCGATAGAGATGCCAGGCCGTCGTGCCTTGGATGACCATCGCCAGCGCGGTGCCATCGTCGAGATCGTCGGGGATCGGAAACACGCGATCCTGCGCAGCGACCGCGTACTCCGCGTAGCCGCCGCTACCAACCAGCGCGACGACCCGCTCGCCGGTGTCCTCGCGCACGCCGGCCACCTCGCCCCCAGGAATCAGCGGCAGCGTCGCCTTTTGCACATAGGAGTTGGTGCGGGTATGGGTGTCTGCGAAGTTGAGCCCCGCACGGGTTACCCTGATCAGGACCTCGCCAGGGCCGGGCTCGGGCGTCGGGAGCTCAGCGAGCCTGAGCACCTCGGGTCCGCCGAACTCGGTCATCTGGATCGCGCGCATGCGACCGAGGCTAGCGGAGTGGGTGCGCGCGCACGTTGAGATCCTGAGAGCAGGACGCCTGTGAGTACATCTGCCCGACGGGGTGCTCTAAGGTGCGCGCCCATGCCCATCACCGTCGTCGGATCGATCGCCTATGACACTGTCAAGACGCCCTTTGGCGAACGCGAGCGCATGCTCGGCGGCGCCGCGGTGCACTTCGCGCTGGCGGCCTCCTTCTTCGACGAGGTCCGCGTCGTCGGGCCTGTGGGCGAGGACTTCGGCGAGGAGCAGTTCGCGGTGCTGCAGTCCAGGAGCGTCGACGTCTCAGACGTCGAGCGAATCGCGGGCGGCAGCACTTTCTTTTGGCAGGGCGAGTACGGCTGGGATCTGAACTCGCGCGAGACGCTCGACACACAGCTGGGGGTCTTCGAGGGCTTCACCCCCAAGCTCTCGGAGTCCTCGCGCTCCAGCGACGTGCTGTTCCTCGCCAACATCCAGCCCGACCTGCAGCGCGAGGTGCGCGCGCAGCTACCCGAGGCGCGCTTCGTGGCGCTCGACTCGATGAACCTCTGGATCGACATCGCCCGCGACTCGCTCGTTGCCGCGATCGCCGATGTCGACTGCGTGATCCTCAACGACGCCGAGCTGCGCCAGCTGACGGGCAAGCCGAACCTCGTCTCGGCCGCCCGTGAAGTGCTCACCTGGGGTCTTGAGCGCTCCGGGGAGGGGCGCGGGCCGAGCGTGATCGTGGCCAAGCAGGGTGAGTACGGCGCCGCGCTTGTCACGCGCGAGGGCTTCTTCGCGCTGCCCGCCTATCCGCTCGAGAACGTGATCGACCCGACCGGCGCCGGCGACACCTTCGCGGGCGGGCTCGTCGGCTACATCGCCGCGCATCCCGGTGAGGAGCTCTCCGATCAGCTGCTGCGACGTGCGATGGCCCACGCGACAGTGCTGGCCTCCTTCAATGTCGAGGAGTTCGGAACCGAGCGGATCGAGCGCCTGACGGGCAAGGAGATCGTCGCGCGCATCGGCGAACTGCACGCGATGACACAGTTCAGCGGCGCACCGCTGCAGCTGCGCGGCTGATCAGGCTGAGAGCCCATAGCAGTCCTCGTCCATCGCCACATCGGGGGCTTGTACGGATGCAACGGCCGGGTATACGATCGAGGAGCGTGACCACCTGGACGTTCATCTGGCTGATGTTCCTGCTGAAGATCCCGATCGTTGGGCTTTTCCTGATCGTGCGCTGGGCGGTCAAGCAGACCCCGGACCTGGACATCGCCTCCGATCAGGACGGCGGGATCGGACCGCGGCCGCGCCCTGCACCACCCGCACCATCCTCGCGCGCGACTGCCGCGCCGGCCCCGACGCGGACCGCACGGCGAGCCCGCGCCGGCCTCCCCCCCGCGTACGCCGCGCGCTCGGCTCGCACCAGCGTCTGCCACGCGGTTGAGCGCCCTTTCGGTGCTCCGCCGCCCGCATGCGCCGGGAAGCGCTCGCCGGTTGCGCATAATCGAAGTGAGCGCACTCGAAACCGCGGATAGGAGATGCACATGAGCAGCGAGGAGTCAACGATCACGGCCAGCACCGCGGACCCCACGACCCGGCTGAGCTCCGATGGCGGGAATATCGATCGTCAGGCTGATGAGCGCTCGCTGACAGTCACCGACAACCGCACCGGCAAGAGCTACGAGCTGCCGATCACCGAGGGCACCGTGCGCGGCACCGATCTGCGCCAGATCAAGACCGACGATGAGGACTTCGGGCTGATGGCCTACGACCCGGCCTTCATGAACACGGCCTCCTGCCGCAGCTCGATCACCTACATCGACGGCGACGCCGGCATCCTGCAGCACCGCGGCTACTCGATCGAGCAGCTGTGCGAGCACTCGAGCTATCTCGAGGTCGCCTACCTGCTGATCAACGGCGCGGCTGCCGAACAAGGTCGAGCTCGAGGGCTGGGTGGACGAGATCACGATCCACACCTTCGTGCACGAGAACGTCAAGGACTTCATGCAGGGCTTCCGCTACGACGCCAACCCGATGGGCATGCTCGTGGCCTCGGTCGGCGCGCTCTCGACCTTCTACCCCGACGCCAACAAGATCCACGACGAGCGCATCCGCGCGATGCAGATCATCCGCCTGCTGGCCAAGATGCCGACGCTCGCCGCCTTTGCCTTCCGCCACAACATGGGCCAGCCCTACGTCTACCCCGACAACGACCTCAACTACGCGGGCAATTTCCTGGGGATGATGTACAAGATGACCGAGCTCAAATACGAGCCCGATCCTCGCCTCGAACGCGCGCTGGATGTGCTCTTCATCCTCCACGCCGACCACGAACAGAACGCCTCCACGAGCGCCGTGCGCTCGGTCGGCTCGACCCAGGTCGACCCCTACTCGGCCGTTGCCGCGGGGGTCGCCGCGCTCTATGGGCCGCTGCACGGCGGCGCCAACGAGCAGGCGCTGCGGATGCTCAAACGGATCGAGACCGTCGAGAACATCCCCGACTTCCTCGAGGGCGTCAAGGCGGGCAACGAGCGGCTGATGGGCTTCGGCCACCGTGTCTACAAGAACTACGACCCGCGCGCCCGGATCATCCGCAAATACCTCGACGACGTCTTCGAGGTGCGCGGCAAGAGCCCGCTGCTCGACGTCGCGACCGAGCTCGAGAAGCGCGCGCTCGACGACGAGTACTTCACCTCGCGCAAGCTCTACCCCAACGTCGACTTCTACTCCGGCCTGATCTACGAGGCGCTCGGCCTGCCCGTGGCGATGTTCCCGGTGATGTTCGCGATCGGGCGCACGAGCGGCTGGATCGCGCAGTGGAAGGAGATGGTCAAGGACTCCGAGCAGAAGATCGCGCGCCCGCGCCAGATCTACACCGGCGAGCGCGACCGCGACTACGTGCCGATCGAGCAGCGCGACTAGAGCACGAGCGTCGCGCCGTTGCGCCTGAGCCAGTCGCGGTCCGCGCGGTAGTCCGGCCAGTGGCGCTCCAGCAGCGCCCAGAAGCGCGGCGAGTGGTCGAGCACCTCGAGGTGGCAGACCTCGTGCCAGACGACGTATTCGAGCACGCGCTCGGGCGCGAGCAGCAGGCGCCAGTTGAAGCTCATGCGTCCGCTCGACGAGCAGGAGGCCCAGCGCGTGCGCTGCGCGCGGATGTCCAGGCCCGTGTAGGCTGCTCCCGGCGAGCGCCGTGGCACGATCCAGACGCGGTCGCGATCTCGTTGCGCGCCGCCCGCGGAAGAAGCGCTCGAGCGCCGGCCGCGGATCGCCGTCGGGCACGAGCAGGCGCTCGCCGTCGCGGTGCACGCGCGTGCGGCCCTGCTGCGGCACGAGCTCGAGCGTAGCCGCCCGAGGTAGGGCACAGTCCCGGCACGCGCCGCGACCGCTGCGAGCACCTCGCGGGCCTCCGCCAGACGACGCTCGATCCACGGGCGCAGCTCGCGACCGCCGCCGCAGCCGCCCGCTCGGGGGCGCGCGCGGGCAGCACGACCTCGACGCCCGCGTGGGCGTGCACGTTGACGCGCACGCGGCGGGCGCGGGCCGAGCGGCGCACCGTGTAGGGGATCGGTCTACCGAGCTCGTCGCGGACACGGCCGCTCACCTTAGGGATCGGGCCGGGCGTCGGTGACCCCGCCGCTCCGGCTCGCGCCTGCCTCGCCGCCATCCGTACCCTTCTGCGTCCTCGCGCGCCCATCCGTACCCTTCTGCGCGTGTGCCCCAGCGACGAGAACAGTCCCGCCAGCGAGCTGACCCTCGACGAGGAGCTGCTTGCTCTGGCTCGGCGACGAGCCGCCCGAGGTGCGCGCGGCCGACGGCGAGCGCGTCCGCGACATCGCCACCGAGTTCGCGTCGCGGCTTCGATGCGCTCGCCCGCATCGGGCGCGCCGTGACGCGTGTTCGGCTCGGCGCGCACGCCAGCTGATCACCCCGACTACGCGCTGGCCCGCGCGGTCGGCGCGCTGCCTCGGCGCGCGCGGGCTACGCGGTCATCACGGGGGGCGGGCCGGGCCTGATGGAGGCGGCCAACCGCGGCGCGCGCGAGGCGGGGGCGCTGTCGATCGGATGCAACATCGAGCTCCCGCACGAGCAGACGCTCAACCCCTATGTGGACATCGGCCTGCGCTTCCGCCACTTCTTCGCGCGCAAGGTGATGTTCGTACGCTATGCCTGCGCCTTCGTGATCTGCCCCGGCGGCTACGGCACGCTCGATGAGCTCTTCGAGTCGCTGACGCTGATCCAGACCGCGACGATCCGCCACTTCCCGGTGATCCTGCGTGGGCGAGGGCGAGTGGGAGGGGCTGCTCGACTGGCTGCGCGCTCGCGCGCTCGCCGACGGGCCGCATCGAGCGCGAGCGACCTCGAGCTGCTCCAGCAGGTCGCCACGCCCGAGCAGGCCGTGCGCGATCGTCGACGCCGCTCATGCGCGCCAGCGCGCCTACGGCCGTGGCCGTGAGCGGCGCGCGGACGAGCCGGCAGTGAAGCGCGCATAATGGCGGCGAAGATGCCCAAGTCGATGGTGAGGCTGCCGCGCGATCTGCGCGAGCCCTACGAGGTCTACCTCAACGGCGTGCCCCAGCAGCTCGGCGTCGACTACAGCGTGCGCGAAGGCGCGCTCGTGTTCGAGCGCGAGCTGCGCAAGGACAAGATCAGCGGCTGGCGCTGGCTGCTCGGCGCCTGGGGCGTGGGCACCTACCGCCAGAACGACTCGGTGGACGTCCGCTACGAGGCCGCCGACGGCTCGCCGCGGGTGGCCGAGGGGCTCGAGATCGAGCCGGGGTAGACGGCCTTCTCCCAGGGCTTGGCGAGCTTCAGCGCGCTGAGGATCGCGCGCGTGGCGGGCGAGCGGTTGAGCGTGTAGAAGTGGATCCCCGGCGCGCCCGGCGGCGAGCAGCTCGGCGCACTGCAGGGTGGCGTAGGCGACGCCGAAGTCGAGCACCGCCTCGGGGTCATCGCCGCGGGCGTGCAGCTCGCGGCGCAGCGCCCGCGGGGATCGCCGAGCCGCACATCTGCGCCATCCGCTCGACCTGCCCGACGCGCGTGATCGGCATGATGCCGGGGATGATCGGCACCTGCGATGCCCGCCGCGCGTGCGCGCGCGACGAAGTCGAAGTAGAAGGCGTTGTCGAAGAACAGCTGCGTGATCAGGAAGTCCACGCCCGCGCTGCACCTTCTCGGCGAGGTGCGCAGGTCGTCCTCGGCGCTCGTCGGCGTGGATGTGCGTCTCGGGGAAGCAGGCGGCGCCGATCGCGAAGGGGTAGTCGGCGGCGATCAGCTCGACGAGCTCGCGCGAGTACTCGAGCCCGCCCTCGGTCTTCGTCCACTGCTCCTCGCCCGCGGGCGGGTCGCCGCGCAGCGCGAGCACGTTGTCGATGCCCGCGGCGCGCATCTCGTCGAGCGTGGCGCGCAGCTCCGGCGACGGTCGCGCCCACGCAGGTGAAGTGCGCCATCGCCTCGAGGCCGTACTCCTCGCTTGATGCGCTTGACGATCTCGATCGTCTTCTCGCGGCGTCGAGCCGCCCGCGCCGTAGGTGACCGAGACGAAGGCCGGCTCGAGCGTGCGCAGCTCGGCGAGCGCCGCGTAGAGGTTGCTGCTCGCCGGCCTCGGTCTTCGGCGGGAAGAACTCGAAGGAGAAGACCGGGCCCGTCGCCGGCGAGGATCTGATCGATGCGCATCTGCTGATTATGCCGTCCAGCGCTCGGGCTCGCCGGGGATGCGCCGCGACCTTGCCGATGCGCCTCGAGGTGCGTCAGGTAGCCGAGCGTCTGCGAGAGCAGCCAGTGCGCGTTCTGCTGGGAGAGCGCGTCGCCGTAGACCGCGTCGGACGACCTCGAAGGCCGTCGGCTCGCCGTCTGCGAGCGCCTGCGAGACCGCGCTCGAGGTGCTCGTCGACGAGCGCGCGGTTGCCCTGGATGTGCGCGTGCACGTCGGTGAAGGTGCGTCCGTGCCCGGCCAGGCACAGGCGCGCGCCGAGCCGCTCGACGACGTCGAGCGAGCTCAGGAACTCGCCCACGGGGTCGGGCGAGTAGCCGAACTCGAAGTACAGCGAGATGCGCCCCAGCAGGTGGTCGCCGGAGATCAGCAGGCGCCGCTCGGGCTGGAACAGGCAGACGTGCGAGGGCGCGTGGCCGGGCGTCTCATAGGCGACCCACTCGCCCGAGGTCGGTAGCAATGCTCACGCCCGCGAGCGAGCTCGCGGTCGGGCTCGATCGGACCGGCGATGCCGCGGCTCCGGCGTGCCCCGCTCGGCGGCGTAGCGGCGCAGCGGCTCCTCGGGCACGCCGCTCTGGCGGGCGACCTCCAGCCGCCGCGCGAGCACCGCCTCGGGGTCCTCGACCATGCGCGTCATCGAGCTCGTGGCTGGGGTGCATCCACAGCTCGCAGCCGGCCCGCTCCACGATCGTCGCGGCCTGGCCGCAGTGGTCGGAGTGGGCGTGGGTGCAGACCACCAGGCGCGCGTCCTCGCAGACGCAGGTCGCACATCGCCAGCGCCCGCTCGAGGTGCGCCATCGAGTCCGGGCCGTGCATGCCGGTGTCGAACAGCACGAAGCCATCGCCGGCGGACACCGCCCAGGCGTTGCAGTGGGGAACGCCCGGCCAGGGCAGCGGCAGGCGCAGTCGGTAGACGCCCGGCAGCACGCGCTCGCCGCGTCCGAGCTCGCGCTTGCTGGTCACATCGGCCACGCGCGCGGAGACTAGACTAAGGCCCTTCAGCGGCGTAAAGGAGGCGGGCCATGGCCGACGGTGAGAGTGCGAGCGAGGCGAGCACAAAGGTGCAGGAGGTGGCCGCGAACATGCAGCAGCTCGCGAGCACCCGCAAACGCATCTCGGGCAGCAAGGCCGAGGCGGTCGCGCGGCGCTACTTCGCGGCGATCGACGCCCGCGACCTCGACGACGGCCGTGGCGCTGTGGGCGCCGGGCGGCCGCGAGAACGTGCGCGGGCGCGTTGACGTGCTCGCGCCGGAGGGCGTGCGCGAGTTCATCGGCGAGCTGATCGACGCCGTCCCGGACCTCGACATGCAGGTCGTCTCCACGACCGCCGAGGAGGAGCGCTGCGGGGTCCAGTGGCGCCTGACGGGCACCTTCGCCGGGCCCGGGCCACTTCGGCGGGGTCGCCCCCACGGGCGATCGCCGATCGAGCTCGAAGGCTTCGACCTGCTCACCGTGCGCGACGGGCTGATCCAGAGCAACGACGCCTTCACCGACAGCATGACCTTCGCCCGCCAGATCGGGATGATGCCGCCGCAGGACTCCGCGGCCGAACAGCGCATGATGGGCGCGTTCAACGCCAAGACGCGCCTCACCGGCAGGCCTTACCGCGGGCGAGGCCGAGCTCGTGGCCGAGGGCGTGTGGGTCGTGCAGGGACAGCCGGGGCGCTGCAACGTCTACCTGATCGAGGACGAGGGCGGCGTGACGCTGTTCGACGCGGGCGCGCGCACGATGACGCGCGCGGTGGCGAGCGCCGGGCGCCAAGCTCGGCGGCATCCGCCGCGTCGTGCTCGGGCACGGCCACACCGACCACCGCGGCGTCGCGCCCGCGCTCGGCGTGCCGGTCCTGTGCCACCCAGACGAGGTGCAGGACGCCGAAGGCAGCGGCGGCTTTCGCTACTGGCCCGCGGGCCTGAAGGGCCTGCCGACTTCCCGCATGCGCCAGCTGCACCGGCTGCTGCACCGCTACGCCTGGGACGGGGGGCCGGTGAAGATCTCCGAGACCGTCAAGGAGGGCGATGAGGTGGCCGGCTTCACGGTGATCGACCTCCCCGGCCACGCCCCCGGGCAGATCGCGCTGTGGCGCGAGTCGCGACCGCCTGGCGCTGAGCAGCGACTGCTTCTACACGCTCGACATGTGGGGTCGCGACTGCGCGCCGCACCTGCCGGCCGCGCTCTACAACTACGACACCGAGCAGGCCCGCGCGAGCCTCCGCAAGCTCGCCGCGCTCGAGCCGGCGGCCGCCTGGCCGGGCCACGCCAAGCCCGTCACGGGCGATGTCCGCGGCCAGCTCGAACGGGCCGCGGACGCCGGCTGAGGTGGGTAGACGCGCTCGCCAGCGCCGAGCAGCTGAAGGCGCCGAGCAGCGACTACACCGACCCTGAGGGGAACGTGCTCACCCTGCGCGGCTCGCTTCACCGCGGGCGCCCGCCGCGAGTACGCGGAGGCGCTGCGCGGGCGCAGCGGGCGTGCCGCAGCCACCATCGAGGACGCCTGGCAGCGGGCGCTCGAGCTGCTGTTCGAGCGCCTGGCGGTGCGCTGGGTGATCGCGGGCGCGCCGATCGAGCGCCAGCGCGAGCTGCTCGCGCGTCTGCGCTTCGCCTCGCCCGAGGAGCGCGCGTGGGTGCGCGAGCGCCCTGCGCGAGCACTGCGCCGAGCACTTCCCCGACGTGCAGGCGCCCTAGGTCAGCCTGCTCGCCGAGCAGCTCCAGGCGCGGCCCGTGGGCACTGTGCGCAGAGACGAACCGAGCGGTCGCGGGGCTGAGCACGAACTCGAGCAGCTCGCCGCCCTCGCTGCGCACCTCCAGACGCCGGCCCTCCTCGTGGACGGCGAGCACGGTGCCGAGCTCGAAGCCACCGCCGAAGTGCGCGATGCGCGCGGCAGCGCCGACGCGCGGTAGCGGTCGAGAGGGGCCGAGCACGCTTCGATGCTACGCCGCGCAGGCCCGCACACCGAAGCCGGCCACGCGAGCGCTACCGTTCCGGGGATGCGCCGCACGAAGATCGTCGCCACGATCGGGCCCGCCTCGCGCGAGCCCGAGACGCTCGTGCGCCTGGTCGAGGCCGGCATGGACGTGGCGCGACTCAACTACTCCCACGGAACGCTCGAGGAGCACGCCGAGACCGTCAGCGCGCGTGCGCGACGCCGCCGGACGCGCGGGGCGGCCCGGTCGCGATCCTGCAGGACCTGCCCGGGCCGAAGCTGCGCATCGGGCCGCTGCACGAGGACGTCGTCGAGCTGACGCCGGGCGAGCACCTGACGTTCGCCTGCGGCGACGAGGAGCTCGCCGGCGACGCCCAGCACATGAGCATCTCCTGGGGCGGGCTGCCCGAGGCGGTCGAGGAGGGCTCGATCCTCTACCTCGCCGACGGCTCGGTGCGCCTGCGCGTGGTGGAGGTGCGCCCGGGCGCCGGCGAGGTCGAGGTCGAGATCGAGGTCGGTGGCGCGGTCGCCTCGCGCCAGGGCCTGAACATCCCCGGGCCTGTGGCCTCGCTGCCGGCGGTGCCCGAGGAGGACCTCCACCTGCTGCGCCACGGCGAGTCGATCGGCGTCGACATGGTCGCGCTGTCGTTCGTGCAGTCGCCGGAGGACGTCGAATTCGTGCGCGACCACACGCGCCTGCCGCTGATCGCCAAGATGGAGAAGCCGCAGGCGGTCGAGCGCGCAGCGGAGATCGTCAAAGCGGCCGACTGCGTGATGGTCGCGCGCGGCGACCTCGGCATCGAGCTGCCGATCGAGCGCGTGCCGGTGGTGCAGAAGCAGCTGCTCGAGCTCGCCGGCTGGATGGCCCGCCCCTCGATCACGGCGACGCAGATGCTCGACTCGATGGTCAGCTCCTCGCGCCCCACCCGAGCGGAGGTGGCCGACGTCGCCAACGCGATCCTCGACGGCACCGACGCGGTGATGCTCTCGCAGGAGACCGCCGTCGGGGCCTACCCGGTGGAGGCGGTCGAGATGATGGCGGCGGTCGCCGTGCAGGCCGAGTCGATCGCCCCCTATGAGCGCTGGAACGAGTCGCGCGTGCGGCGCACCGAATCCGACCCCGCGCACACGATCGCCCACAACCTCTGCGACGCCGCGCGCGAGCTGCTGCTTGGATGCGCTCGTGATCCCCACCCTCTCGGGGCGCTCGGCGCGGCTCGTCTCCGCGCACCGCCCGACGGTGCCGATCTACGCGCTCTCGCCCGGCCAAGAGACCGTCAGGCGCTGCGGGCTGATGTGGGGCGTGCAGGCCGCCTCGATCCCCCGCCACGAGACCACCGAGGCGCTGATCGCCGACGCGGCCCGCCGCGTGGTGGAGCTCGGCTGGTGCAAGCACGGCGAGCGCGTCGGCATCACCGCCGGGCTGCCCTCCGGGCGTCCCGGCACGACCAGCCTCTTTCAGATCCAGGTCGTTTAGGGCTTGGCCAAAGCCGCTTTGCGCGTGCTCGGCGCTTTGCGCGTACCCGCTGCTTTGCGCGCCGCAGGTTTACGCGTCGCAGGTTTACGCGTCGCGCCTTTGGCGAGCGAGCGCTGCGCGGCGGGAATCTCGGCTTTCACGACCGCCTTAGTCAAGCGCGGGATCTCTTTCTCGAGGAAGGCCAGCATCCGCTCCTCATCACGACGGATCGCGCGTGCGATGCGCTGGATCTCCTTCGCGCCCAGCGCCTCAGCGAGCGTCTCGATCGCGGTGTAGGTCGCGATCTCCTCGGCCTCGCTTGCGTACTCGGTCTTGGCATTCTTCAGCTGCTTCTCCTCATCGCCAGTGCCGCGCAGCGCGTGCAGCGGACCCTGTGCCAGCGCGACCGCTTTCTGCGCACCGCCGATGACTGCTTGGGCGGCGTCGGCGATCGGTTGCGGGCCTGGCGCCGAGATCGTCTCAGCGACGCCGCCGAGCCGTTTGATGCGCAGCTTTGACCTCGCGCGCGTGGCGCTTGGTCTCGGACAGATGCTCCTTCAGGCGCTTCTTGTACTCCGGACGAGTCGTCATCGCGATGTGCGCCTGGAGCGCCGTCTCGAGGCGCTTCTCGGTGCCGAAGGCCTCGTTGAGGTACTGCACCAGCTTTGCTTCGCCGGCGGTCTGCTCAGCCATGTCGATCTCCTCGTTTGATGCGCTCGCCAGCCACAGGAGGGACCCACGAACAGACAAGTCATTAACAGGTTCGTCCCTTGAGCTACCCAAAGGCAGCGCTGATCAACCATCGGGCGAAGGACTGCAGCGGACTTCTAGGTAGCGCCCACGCCGCTGCGGCCGTAGAACTCGGCCTCCTCGCGACCGAGCTCGGTCACGGGCTCATCGCCGTACATCCACTCGCGCGCGATCCGGTGCCAGTTGGCGCGTGCGCGCAGCTGCGAGAGCACGGCCAGCGTGAGCATCTCCATGCGCCGGCCGAAGAGATGCTCGGGACGCATGTCCTGGTGGCGCATCTCGCGGAAGTGGCTGGAGCGCGGGTCGGAGCTCTCGATCATCACCTGCGTGGCGATCTCCGGCGTCAGCTCGACCGCTTCGTCGGCGGTCGTGTACCACCAGATCGCATCGCGGATGAAGGCGAGCAGGTTGTCGGGGTCGACGCGCTCGGGTTCGGGCAGGAAGCCCGAGTCGGCCAGCAGCCTGTGCAGCCTCGGCCGCGTCTCCCTCGACGACCGCGCGCTGGCAGGCCAGCTCGAGCTCGACGGGCTCGTGCTCCATGCGCTTGAACAGGCCGAAGTCCAGGAACGCGACGCGACCGTCGTCGAGCAGCAGGAAGTTGCCGGGGTGCGGGTCGCCGGAGAACTGGCGGTGGCGGTAGAGGCAGCCGAGGAAGAAGCGGAAGACGATCTCGCCGATGCGGTCGCGCTCGGCCTGCGAGCGGCCCTTGAGCTCCTCGAAGCCGACGCCGGTGACGAACTCGCTGACCAGCACCCGCTCGCGCGAGAGCGAGCTGATCACGCTCGGGCACGACGATGAACGGGTGTCCGGCGAAGATCCGCGCGAGCGAGCGCTGGTTCTGCGCCTCGAGCTCGTAGTCGAGCTCCTCGACGATGCGCTCCCTGATCTCTTCGGTGATCGCCTTGACGTCCATGCCCGGGGTCATCCGCTTGAGCAGCCGCATGATCATGTCCAGGTTCTGCATGTCCGCGCGCACCGCGCCGGCCACGCCTGGGTACTGGACCTTGACGGCCACCTCGCGGCCGTCCTTCGTCGAGCGTGGCGCGGTAGACCTGGCCGATCGAGGCGGCGGCGATCGGCTCCTCCTCGAAGCTCGCGAAGATCTCCGAGATCGGCTCTTCGAGGTCCTCCTCGATCACGCGCCGCATCTGCTTGAAGGAGACCGTCGGCGCGGCGTCGCGCAGCTTGGCGAGCTCGCGCTGGAACTCCTCGCGGTGCTCCTCGGCGACGAGGCCGACGTCGAGGAAGGACATCACCTGGCCGAGCTTCATCGCGGCGCCCTTCATCGTGCCGAGCACCGCGACGATCTGCTTGGCGGTCTCCAGCTGGCGGCGGGCCATCGCCTCCTCGGAGGCCTCCTCGCCGCGGGTGACGTTGGCGGCGCGGGTGCCGAACTGCTTGACGGCCTCGCTCGCGGCGAGCGTGGCGACGGTCGCGGTGCGCCGCACGCGCGAGGTCGGGATCTTCTCGTTCTCGCGCGCCATGCGATGAATGCTACGAGCCGCTGGACGATCGAGCTCAGGCAGCAGCCACGCTCGACTTTCGACCCGGGAACGATGTCGTCGGAGCCGTCCGGCCAGCGCACCCAGGCCTTCGTGCCGCCGTCGTAGTCGGCGCCCGAGCAGCACCAGCGTGGCGGGCTCGCCGAGCGCCGTGCACGCTCGGCGCCCTCCGGGTCGAGGCCGCGCCAGACGCGGATGAAGGCGTTGTCGTCCCACTCGCGGCGCGACCGTGGTCGCGTCGGCGTGGCCCGGGTAGATGACCGTGTCCGGCGGCAGCTCCATCAGCGTGCCCATGATCGAGTCGCGCAGGTCCGTGTAGGTGGTGTGCCCGGGCGCTTTGACGCCGCCGACGGAGTCCTTGAAGAGCGTGTCGCCGGTGAACACCACCGCCTGCGCCCCGTGAAGCCGCCGGGCGCTGCGGCTGTGCGCGCGCGACCTGTCGCACCGGACCCTCGGCCGGAGCGCCCCCGGCTCGGCGTGCTCGCCGACCAGGAACGAGAGCATCCCCGCGGTGTGGCCCGGCGTGTGCAGGGGACGCACCTCGAGCGTGCCGAAGCGCAGTCGCCTGACCGGCCTCGATCGTCTCGTAGCTGCGAGGCCACGCCATCCGCGCCTTCCGAGGCTGACGCAGCAGGTCGCGCTCGCGGGGCTGATCAGCACCTCGCAGCTGCGGCCAGCGCTCGCGCAGCTTGCCCGACCTCGCTGACGTGGTCGAAGTGGTGGTGGGTGAGCAGCACGTGCGTGGGCGTCAGCCCGAGCCGCTCGGCCGCCTCGATCAGCGGCTCGACCGGGCCGCCGGCGTCGACGAAGAAGGCAGGTCCGCCCTCGCCGTCGGCGACGAGGTAGGTGTTCGAGACGAACTGCGGGTGGGTCGCGCTGCTCGACGATCATGGCGCCATCCTTGCACGAAACTCTCAGCCGGCGTTGGGCAGCAGGGCTCGGCCTGAACGCTGCCCTCGGGCCAGACGAGCCCGCGTAGCCCGTCCAGATAGCGCTCGTCGCCGACGTCGCGGCGCCACTCGAGCACCGGCACCGTGCCGGCGCTGGCCACGACCCGCGCGCGCGCCTGCTCGAGCGTCGGCGCGCGTGGTCGCCAGCGCGACCGCGCGCGAGGTGCCGACCGTGCGGTAGGCGTCCTCGCCGATCTGCGACGGCCGAGGAGAAGAACACGTGGCAGCCGTCGGCTTCGATGCGCTCGCGGTCGAGCGCGAACTCGTAGGCGTGGCCCGGGCGCAGGGCGTAGTCGGGCGAGACGAGGTAGAGCACGAGCGAGGCCTCCTCGCGCAGCGGCACGTCGTCGTGCGTGAGGCTCGCCGGCGGCGATCTGCTCCATCACCTCGGGCCAGCTGCCCTCGAACAGGCTCATGATGTTCATGCACTCGGGGTCGCCGAAGCGGGCGTTGAACTCGATCACCTTGACGCCGTCGGCGGTGGCGAAGAAGCCGCTGTTCATCACGCCGTGAAGTGGCGCCCGTGCTCGCCCAGGCGCTCGATCACGCGCTCGATGATCGAGCAGGCCGCGCTCGTAGTGCGCCGCGGTCATGAACGGCAGCGTCGGCGAGGGCATCGACAGCGAGCCCATGCCGCCGGTGCCCGGGCCCTCGTCGCCGTCGAAGCGGTAGGGGTAGTCGTAGGTCGAGGGCGGGAACACGACGGTCCTGCCGTCGCTGATCGCCTGGATCGTGAACTCGGCGCCGATGATCTTCTCCTCGATCAGCACCGCCTTCGCCGGCCTTGCCGCGCCTCGAGCAGGCTCGAGCGCGTAGTCGCGCGCCTCATCGTGGTCGGCGAGATGCGGTCCCATCACCTTCACGCCCTTGCCGCCGGTCAGACCCGGCGGCTTGACGGCGACGGGCGTCGAGCCGAAGGACGCGATCGCCTCGTCGACCTCGCGCCGGTCGTGGGCGACGTGCAGCAGCGGCGAAGCCTCGGGCGCGACCTCAGCGAGCAGCGAGCGGGCGAAGGCCTTGTTCCACTCGATCTCCGCGCCGGCGCGCGTCGGGCCCGACGGCGCGGGTGCCCTGGGCGAGCAGCGCGTCGACCACGCCCGCGGCCAGCGGCTCGTCGGCGCTGACCATCGCGATGTCGATCTCACGTGCGCGCGCGAAGGCCGCCACCGCAGCCGGGTCGCAGACGTCGCCGACCGCGTGGCTGCCCCCGGAGGCGGCCGCTTGGCGCGACGATCGTGGGGTTCTCGTGACCGACGAAGGCGTGCAGCTCGCTGTGCTCGGCCATGCGCGATGCGAGCGCGCTCTCGCGCCCGCCGTGGCCGACGATCAGGGTTCGCACGCCGCCAGTCTAGACTCCGACCCATGGCCCTCATACACACGTGCTACCGAATCACCGACATCGACCGCTCTGTCGCCTTTTACAAAGCGCTCGGCTTCGAGGAGGTCGGCCGCCTGCCGATCAAAGACGAGGCCGTCAACGTCTTCATGAACCAGCCCGGCGACGGCGACATGCCGCGCCTGGAGCTCGACCTACAACTTCGGCGTGGACTCCTACGAGCTCGGCACCGCCTATGGCCACATCGCGATCACCGCCGATGACCTCGACGCGACGCTCGCAAAGCTCGCCGAGCAGGGCATCGAGCCCGAGAAGCCGCCCTACTCCGTGCGCGAGGGAGGTTCGCGGCTTTGCTTTGTGAAAGATCCCGACGGTTACCGGATTGAGCTCGATCGAGCAGCCGACGCCGGCTGCCTAGCCGTCGACGCGTTTCTCTAGTAGGCGCGCTGCAAGAGCGGCAATTGCAACGGTGACGATGATCAAACCAACGAGCGTCTGGGTGGCAACGACTATCCGGCACCCCGGTGAGTAAGCATGGATGTCTCCGAAGCCGGTTGTCGTAAAGGTCGTGACGGTGAAATAGAGAGCTTCCACGTGGCTTAGCCGACGGGGACCAAAACACTCCGATGAATCATGCGCCAGATGGAGGTATGTAGCCGAATAGATGCCGACGAGTGCGGAGAACGCGATGCCAAAGCTCACAGCGTTGAGCGTTCGCGTCGCGGCGTCTGAACGCTCTGGCCAAAAACCAGGAACGAACACGATGCCCAATACCGTACCGAGCATAGTGGGGACCGTGAAAACAAGCTGAGGGATTATTTTGACGTAGTCCGCGTTGACGCGCGGCCCGTAGCCCGCGCCAAAGAAATCAAAAAGTCGAGGGTGAGGAGAGCCCGGATACTGTATGTATGCCAGCCACGCGGCGACAAAGAGGATCAGTACCCACACAAGCATGCCAAGCGCGGCGACCGGTCGCCCCGGAGCGTGGTTGGGCGGCTCAAGAGCCACATGCGAAGATTACTCACGCCTACCCAACGTCGAGTCGCTACGCGCGAGTTGCAAACCGACCACTACCTTGACGGCTACCGGATCGAGCCGATCGAGCAGCCGTAGTTGCGTGGATCGGCAGGTCTGTTGGACCGGACGCTAGGCCTGACATTCGAATACGGTCACGGTTCCACGTGCGCCAACCAAGGGGGAACCATGAGTGAGCAGAACGTCGAGTTCGTCAAGAGCATCTATGGCGCGTTCGCCCAAGGCGATGTGCCCACCGTGCTCGGAGCATTCGCTGACGAGATCGAATGGTCCGAGGCCGAGGGCATGCCATATGGAGGCGTGTATCACGGCGGCGAGGCCATCGCGCAGAACGTCTTTGGCCCGATTTCAGAGGACGTCGAAGGCTTCGCCATCATTCCCGAGGAGCTCATTGGATCCGGCGCAACGGTCGCGGCAGTCGTCCGCTACATGGGCACCGGCAAAGCAACCGGCAAGGCCTTGGACGTACCGGTTGTCCACGTCTGGGAGATCCGCGACGGCAAGCTGGCGCGCTTCCGGCAGTTCATTGACACGGTTAAGTTCGCAGAGGTTGTGCCCGCCGCGTAGCGGCTGCGTCGGGGCGCGAGGCGCAGGGCCGCGTTTCGAGCGATCTCGATGTCAGGGCCGGACAGCCGCAGCACGCTCGGACAAACAGCATCCGCTGCGGTGCTCGACTACGGTTCACCAACCGCTTCGACGCGCTCCATCACACGCACGATCTGGGTGCGCTCGAAGTTGGCCAGAAGTCCGCGGAATGGCGCCTACGACTCTCCTCCAGCGCTCTCAAGTAGATGGCCGCCTCTCGAGCTTGCTCCAGCTCCAGCAGGCTTTGCTTTAGCTCAACTCGTCGGCCTCGTAGGTGCAGAGTCAGTGACGCAAGTTTGCGGAGCTGCCACCACGCCACCACAGCTGAAAACACAATGCTTAGAAGACCCGCAACGAGCGCAATCGGGCCGACCAGTGACGACGCGAGAACCACCGCGGGCCCAAACCATATGGCCGAAGGCAGCTAGCCAAACTTGATCGCATGAACGCAGAAACCCGAGCAGGCAGGGTCTGCGCCGCCCCTCCCACAGGCACGGCGCTAACTGGCCCAGAGTTCAGCTAGCGAGGCCTGAGAATCCCTGTGACGAGTCGGGCTTCGTTCGCTAGCGCATGTAGATCGCCGGACGGTAACGCGGCTCGGGGATCGGCCTACCCGCCTCTCGCGCCGCGGCGAGCCAGGCTTGCTTGGCTCGCTCCACCTCGGCCAATGCTTCCTCGGGAGTTGAACCGAACGCGCAGCACACCTCCAGGTCGGGGATGTCGGCTACGTAGGCCGCATCCTCCTCGCTGTAGAAGACGTTGATGTGGTAGTCACTCATGGCCGGTTTCTCAGCTTTAGATCGTAGCGCTCGACAAGTCTCATGAGTTGTCGAATCTGGTACGGCTTCGCCTGCGCACCGACTGACTGGAGATTGATGAGCTGCGGGATATCGGGATGCGTGAACACATGGTGACTCCCGCTAACACGCCGCAACTCGAAGCCAAGCGCCTCGACGAGGCTGCATAGGTCGCTGAAGGCGACGTTCGCAACCGCCCCGCGTGCGAGGCGATTGAGTAGCTTCCGCTCATCCATGTATCGCACCGTCATTCCCGCTTGGGATGGGACTCGCGCCTCGCATCCCATTCCGATGTGGGTCGTACCCCAGCGCTCCAACCTAACCCGCGCTACCCTCCAGCCAGAGCCATGGCGGACACCGGAAAGATCGCCAAGAACCTCGAGCGCTTCGCACAGGCGGTGGCCTCGCACGACCGCGAGAACCCGACCCACACCGCCTATGGGATCGGCCTGGCTCACTTCGACATGGAGCGCCTCGGCTTCGAGGAGGGCGAGGAGATCCTGCCCGGGATCACGATCCACGCCGACAGCGGCGTGACGGGCAACTTCCGCGTGCTCTGCGACGGCGAGCACGACGAGGAGCTAACCGAGGCCGAGGAGGAGGCCGTGGAGGCGATCGCCATCGCAGCTCGGTGCCTGCGATCTCCCCCGGCGGCAGCTCTGCCATTCGAAGCGCGACTAGCCGCCGCTGGCGCTCGATCCCGGCGCGCTGCGATCATCGCCACCAGCCGCTCGATCGTCGGGCACTGCAGCCCGTGGCGCGCCGCCGCGCGCAGCACCGAGCCGGGGATCGCGTCGAGCTCGGGCTCGCGCCCGGCCGCGATGTCGCGCTGCATCGAGCTGCCGAGCGTGGCGTGCGCCCGCTCGAGCTCGGCGATCGCCCGGCGCGGCGTCGACGTCCGTGGCGCCCTCGGCCCGCCCCACCGCGCAGCGCCTCCTCGATCGCGCCCACGAGATCGGCGCGCAGCTCGGGCGTGGAGCGGATCTCGCCGAGCAGCTTGTCGTAGGCGCTGGTGGTGCAGGCGAGCGCGTTCAGGCGCACGAGCTTCGACCACATCACCTCGGCCTCGGAGTCGAGCACCTTCGACCGGCACGCTCGGCCGTCGCGAGCGCGCCCGCCGAGCGCGCGCATCGGCGCCGCGGCAGCGGGATCGGCGGCCGCCATGTTGACCAGCAGGAAGGGGCTCGTGTGCACGATCAACCCCGGGCTCGGGCCGGTCGGCCTCGACGCGGATCGAGCCGGCGAGCACCGTCTCCGGGGGCGAAGCGCTCGCGCAGCACCGCGAGGTGGTCGAGGCCGTTGAGCAGCGGCAGCACCAGCTGCGGGCTCGGTCGCGATCCGCTCCAGCGCCGCCTCGAGCCCCGCGGCCTTGGTCGCGACGATCAGCGCGTCGACCGGCTCCTCCAGCCGCGCGACCGCACGCGGATGCGCGCATGCAGCTCGCCGAAGGTGACGCTGCTGCACGCTGCAGCCCTGCTCGGCGATCACCGCGACCGTGGACTCGCGCGCGACCACCACGACCTCGTGAGCCGGCCCGTTCGAGCACCGCCGCCGAGCAGCCCGCCCACGCCGCCGGGGCCGAGCACGGCGATCTTCATGGCCGGCGGATCGATCAGCACGCCGGGGTTCATGATCGCCGGCCGGGTCGACCGCCGCCTTGGCGCCGCGCAGCGCCAGCGCGAAGGGCTCGGGGCGCTGGCGGTCATACCACGGCCGGTGATCGCGCCCGACGGCGTGGTGGTGGGTGATCGTGCCGCCCTGCTGCGATGATCGCGTCGGAGACGGCGCGCTTGACCGCCCCCCACTGCTCGACCTCCTCGCCGCGCCGCGCGGGAGCGAGCACGGTGAAGTAGGGCGCCGGACCGTCGGGGTAGACGTGGGTGAAGCGGCAGAAGACGCGCCCGCTCCGCCGCACGCCTCGCGCACCGCCTCCTCGCGCGGCCGCGCTCACCCGCTCGTGGAAGCGCCGGGAAGCGCTCCCAGGTGATCGCCGTCTCGAAGGTCTCGCTGAGCACGCCCAGCGGCGACCAGCATGTCGCGCACGTAGGGCGCGCCGAGGAAGGCCTCGCGCCAGCGAGCTCGACCGCGTCGCCGCCCGTCGCCCGCGCGCGCCTCGGCTCGGCCGTGCCGCCGTGCTCGGCGCAGATCTCGAGCGCCCGCGCTCATCGCCTCCTCGACGGGGTGGTCGGTCGACTCGAAGCCGAGCACGAGCAGCGCGTGGGAGCCGTCGCCCGGCCATCGTCAGCGCCGGCCTCGCCGGCGTCGAGCAGGCGGCAGTTGGAGGGGTGCAGACCCGACTGGGAGATCGCCCGCACGCACTCGGCGCCGCGCGAGGAAGCTCGTCGAAGCGCACGCCCGCGAGCGCTGCGGTGCGAGGGCCGCGGCTGCACGCGCACCCAGGCCTCGGTGATCACGCCGAGCGTCCCCTCCGAGCCGGCGAGCATGCCGGTCGGGGCTGACGCCCGGCGCCGGAGCCGGGCAGCCGCCGCGACTCCCACACGCCCGACCGGGGTGATCGCGCGCACCGACTCGAGCGAAGTCCTCGATGTGCGTCCAGACGCGTCGCGAAGTGGCCCGCCGGCGCGCGTCGCGATCCAGCCGCCGAGCGTGGAGAACTCGAACGACTGCGGGAAGTGGCGCAGGGTCAGGCCGTGCTCGCGCAGCTGGGCCTCGAGCGCCGGGCCGAGCGCGCCCGCCTGGATCCGCGCCGCGCGCGAGACCTCGTCGACCTCGAGCACGCGGTCGAGCGCGCCCAGGTCGAGCGAGACGGCGCCGTTGTAGCCCGCCGCCGACGTCGGGGGTGACGCCGCCGACGACCGAGGTGCCGCCGCCGAAGGGGATCGCCGCGACGCGCTCGGCCGAGCACCACTCGAGCACCGCCTCGAGCTCGCGCTCCTCGCGCGGGCGCGCGACGAAGTCGGGCGGGTGCTCGAAGTGGCCGCGGAAGCCGCGCACGACGTCCACGTAGGACTTGCCGAGCGCGTGCGAGGCGCGCGCGTGGGCGTCGCCGGCGCAGATCTCCGCGAGCGCCGTCGGGACGGCACGATCCGCGGCGCGGCCAGCTCGAGCTGCTCGAGCGCCACCGGCTCCTCGACCTCGCCCGAGCCGTATCCCGAGCTGCTCGGCGAGCGTCGGCGCGGCGGCGCGCACCTGCTCCGGCGGTCGGCTGCTGGTCCTCAAAGCCCCATCCCCAGTGCTTGCGCCGGCGGATGCTCACGGCCGGCGAGTCTATGCGCCAGCGTCGCGACCGGCTGTCACCGCGGCGCCGGCCGCATTCACTAGCCTTGGCCATGCATGGCCGCACGAGCCGAGCCCGACAGCGACGCCCCGGAGATCCTCGCGCGCGGGCCGTGGGCGATCGGAGCAGATCCGCGCGCGCTGGCGCGAGGAGCACTTCGAGCCCTCGCCGCAGCACGACGCGAGGCGGCCGACGCGGCGATCCGCGAGCCTGCAGGAGCGCGGCTCGCCCAGCCACGACGGCGTGGCCGCGCGGCTCGTCGACTACCGCGAGGACGACGAGCGGGCATCGCGATCGAGCTGCAGCCGCTGCGCTGGGCGCTGCGGCTGGTCGCCGACGACGCCTCGCAGAGCATGGCCGCGCTGTGCGTGACGCGCTCGGCCGACGGGCGCTGGCTGGCCGGGCGGCGCGCGCCGTGGGTGGCCTCGTGGGCCGGGCGCTGGGCGCTCGGCGCGGGCGGCGCGGTCGACCTCGGCGAGAACCCGGCCGACACGCTCGTGCGCGAGCTGCAGGAGGAGTGGGCGGTCGCGCCCGAGCGCGTGCGCGGCGAGGCGCTGCTGCGCCTGCCCCACCAGCTGGTCATGTTCGTCGGCCAGGCCTGGCTCGCCGAGGGCGCCGAGGAGACGCGTCGCCCCGACCACGAGCACGACGCGTTCGCCTGGTGGCCGGCGCGAGATCGACGACTGGCCGGCCGAGGCCGGCGAGGCGCTGCCGCGCGATGGCCCGCTGGCTGTCGCAGTGAGCACGAGCTGCGCGGCGGGCGCCGGGCCGCTGACCTTCACGCGCCTGAAGTGGACCTCGTTCACCCACTCCTGCGTCTATCTCGCGCTGCTGATCTGCGCCTTCGCGGTCGGCAAGCCCGAGCCGCTGACGTTCGTCCTCGGCCTCGACCCACGGGCTGCTGTGGATCGTCATGTCGCTGGCCTGCATCGCCGCCGCGCGGCTGCGCGTCGTCTCGCTGCGCCTGGCCGTCGCGGTCGCGGTGCTCGGCGGGATCGGGCCCGTTCTTCGGCAGCTACGAGTTCGTCCGCGAGCAGCGCCAGCGCGAACCGGCAAGACCCGCATCAGGCGTGAACGCGAACAGCCGATTTTCGCGTCCAACGCATGGGAGAAAGCTCACCGGCGGCGAAGTTGTCCACCGAGCGCAGGACGCTAGAGTGAGGAATCGATGGCAACGGGCACCACGGCTCAGCAGATCGATCGACGTCGTGACCCCTGCCGCGGGCGAGTCGGTCACCGAGGGAACGATCCTCGAATGGCACGTCAAGGTCGGCGATCAGATCAAGGTCGACGACGACGATCGTCGAGATCTCCACCGACAAGGTCGACGTCGAGCTGCCCTCGCCCGCGAGCGGCACGGTCAGCGAGATCCTCGTCGCCGAGGGCGACACGGTCACCGTCGGCCAGGTGATCGCGCGCATCGCCGTCGGCGGCGGCGCGAACGGCGCCGCCGCCGCGCCGAGCCGACGGCAGCGGCAACGGCGACCGCGCAGCCTCCGGCCGCAGCGAGCCCGCGGCACGGCGACGGCTCCGCGACGGCGCCGAGCGCCAGACGCCGGACGCGCCCGCCGAGCCGCCGGAGCAGATCGTCGACGTCGTCACGCCCGCCGCCGGCGAGTCGGTGACCGAGGGCACGATCCTCGAATGGCACGTCAAGGTCGGCGACGTCGATCAAGGCTCGACGACGACGATCGTCGAGATCTCGACCGACAAGGTCGACGTCGAGCTGCCCTCGCCCGCCAGCGGCACGGTCACCGAGATCCTCGTCGCCGAGGGCGACACGGTCACCGTCGGCCAGGTGATCGCGCGCATCGCGGTCGGCGCAGCCGACGGCGCGACCGCCAGCGACCGGCGACGCGGCGCACCGGCAGAGCGCCGCCGGCAGCCAGCCGGCACGAGCGCCAGCCGGCTGCGCCGGCCCCGGACGGCACGAAGGTCTCGCCCGTCGCCGCGCGCGCGGCGGCGGCCGAGGGCGTCGACCTCGGCGCAGGTCGTCCGGCAGCGGACCGGCGGGCCGGATCACCAAGTCCGACGTGCTCGCGGCCGCCGACGGCGACGGCAACGGCGCAGCCAACGGCGCGCCCGCGGCCGCCGAGCAGGCGGAGATCGCAGCTGATGCGGGGCGGCGCGGCGGCGCTCGCCCGCTACATGGAGCAGTCGCGCTCGATCCCCACGGCCACGAGCTTCCGCACGCTCACCGTCACCGTCCTCGACGCCCGCCGCCGCGAGCTGAAGGCGGCGGCCGCGCAAGGTCTCCTTCACGCACCTGATCGCCTACGCGATCGCGCGCGCGGCGCGAGGACATGCCGGTGATGGCCAACCACTTCGCCGAGATCGACGGCAAGCCCCACCGCGTCGATCGACGGCCAGGTGAACCTCGGGCTGGCGGTCGACGTCGAGAAGAAGGACGGCTCGCGCACGCTGATGGTGCCGGTGATCCGCGACGCCGGGCGCGCTGCCCTTCGACGCGCTTCCTCGACGCCTACGACGCGCTCGTCGAGAAGGCGCGCACGAACACGCTCACCGCCGACGACCTCGTCGGCGCGAACATCACGCTCACCAACCCCGGCGGGCTCGGCACGATCGCCTCGGTGCCGCGGCTGATGACCGGCCAGGGCACGATCGTCGCCACCGGCTCGATCGCCTACCCGGTCGGGCCTCGGCAACGATCGGCGCGATGATCGGCGCGGAGAAGGTCATGACGATGACCTCGACCTACGACCACCGCATCATCCAGGGCGCCGAGTCGGGGCGCTTCCTGGCGCTGATCGAGGAGCTACCTGCAGGGCGAGCACGGCTTCTACGAGGACGTCTTCGCGTCGCTCGGCGTCGAGCTCGGGCCCGCCGCCGCCGCTGCCCGCGCCCGGCCGCGCGCGGCGGCCGCCGCGAGCGCGCCGCCGGCGCCGGCGGCGCGCGGCCAGCGAGGAGCTGCTGCAGGCGGTGCAGGCGGCGACGCACCTTCGTCAGGCGCGTGCGCAGCCACGGCCACCTCGCCGCGCGCCTGGACCCGCTCGGCTCCGAGCCCGAGGGCGACCCGGGCCTCGACCCCGAGGCGCTCGGCCTGACGCCCGAGATCCAGGCGCGGATCCCGGCGAAGCATCTTCCAGATGTACGTGCCCGGGCGCGACGCTCGCCGACGCGCTGCCGCACCTGCGCGAGACCTACTGCGGCACGATCGCCTACGAGATCGAGCACATCGCCTCGCACCGCCAGCGCGTGTGGCTGCGCGAGCACATCGAGTCCGGGCGCCTTCCGCCACGAGCTCACCAGCGACGAGCGCCGCACGCTGCTCAAGCGCCTGGTCGAGGTCGACGCGCTCGAGCGCTTCATGCACAAGGCCTACCTCGGCCAGCACCAGTTCTCGATCGAGGGCCTCGACATGACGGTGCCGATGCTCGACGAGCTGATCCAGCTGTCGGCCGCGCACGGCGGCCAGGAGGTCGTCGTCGGCATGGCCCACCGCGGCCGGCTGAACGTGCTCGCGCACAACCTCGGCCGCGCCTACGACACGATCTTCGCCGAGTTCGAGGGCGCCTCGACGCTCGAGGCGGTGACGACGATCCCGCAGGGCGGCACCGGCGACGTCAAGTACCACCACGGCACGCAGGGCACCTACGAGCTGCCCGGACGGCGGCACGATCCGGGTCAACCTCGAGTCCAACCCGAGCCACCTCGAGTACGTCTCGCCGGTCGTCGAGGGCGCCACGCGCGCGGCGCAGACCTCGCGCAAGGGCCCCCACGCCCACCAGGACACCAACGCGGCCGTGCCGATCGTGATCCACGGCGACGCCTCCTTCCCCGGCCAGGGCGTCGTCTCCGAGACGCTCAACCTGCAGGCGCTCGACGGCTACAAGGTCGGCGGCACGGTCCACCTGATCACGAACAACCAGATCGGCTTCACCACCGACCCCGACGACGCCCGCTCGACGCGCTGGGCCTCGGACCTCGCGAAGGGCTTCGACGTGCCGATCATCCACGTCAACGCCGACGACGTGCCGGCCTGCATCAGCGCCGTGCGCCTCGCGTTCGCCTTCCGCAAGGAGTTCGGCCACGACGTGCTGATCGACCTGATCGGCTACCGCCGCTTCGGCCACAACGAGTCCGACGAGCCCGCCTACACCCAGCCGGAGATGTACGCGAAGATCAAGAGCAAGAAGCGCGTCGCCGAGCTGTGGGCCGACCGGCTCGTGGCCGAGGGCGTCGTCACCCAGGAGGAGGTCGAGCGCCAGGCGCAGGAGGTGTGGGACAACCTCACGCTGCCTGCACCAGCGCCTGAAGGCGAAGATCGCCGCGGCCGCCGAGCACGGCGGCGAGCACGGCACCGGCGAGTACCAGCTCGACCGCTCGCCGAGCCCCGAGGTCGACACGGCGGTGCCGGCCGCGCGCCTGCGCGAGCTCGGCGAGCAGCTGCTGCGCGTGCCCGAGGGCTTCACGGTGCACCCCAAGCTCGTCAAACAGCTCGACCGCCGCCGCGAGGCGCTCGCCGAGCGAGCACGCCGAGCACGACATCGACTGGGCGCACGCCGAGGCGCTCGCGTTCGCGTCGCTGCTGACCGAGGGCACGCCGCTGCGCCTGACCGGCCAGGACACCGAGCGCGGCACCTTCAGCCAGCGCCACATGGTCCTGCACGACGCCAAGACCGGCCAGACGGTCTGCCCGATCCAGAACCTGCCCGACGCGCTGGCGCCGCTGGAGCTGCACAACAGCCCGCTCTCGGAGCTCGCCTGCATGGGCTTCGAGTACGGCTACAGCCAGGAGGCGCCCGAGACGCTCGTGCTGTGGGAGGCGCAGTTCGGCGACTTCGTCAACTCCGCGCAGGTGATCGTCGACCAGTTCATCGTCTCGGGCCTGGCCAAGTGGGGCCAGACCTCGCGCCTGACGCTGCTGCTGCCGCACGGCTACGAGGGCTCGGGCCCCGAGCACTCCTCGGCGCGCCTCGAGCGCTTCCTCGCGCTCGCCGCCGAGGGCAACATCCGCGTCGCCAGCCCGACGACGCCCGGCCCAGTACTTCCACCTGCTGCGCCGCCAGGCGCGGATCGCCAAGCAGCGCCCGCTGGTGGTGATGACGCCGAAGTCGCTGCTGCGCCTGCCGCAGGCGGCCAGCGCGATCGCCGACATGGCCGAGGGCACGCGCTTCCAGCCGGTGCTCGCCGAGCCGGGCGTGCGACGACGAGCAGGTCACGCGCCTGGTGCTGTGCACCGGCAAGATCTACTACGACCTCGTCGGGCACCCCGACCGCGCCTCGCACACCGGCCTCGCGGTCGCGCGCGTCGAGCTGCTCTACCCGTTCCCCGAAGGCCAGATCCTCGGCGCTGATGGCCCGCTACCCGAACCTGCGCGAGGTCCTGTGGGTGCAGGAGGAGCCGCGCAACATGGGCGCGCGCGCGCACATGTTCCCGCGCCTGATGCAGATCATGCCCCAGGAGATGCACTTCGGCTACGTCGGGCGCCCCGAGCGCGCGAGCCCGGGCGAGGGCTACCCGGCCGCGCACATCGACGAACAGAACCGCATCGTCACCACCGCGATCGACCTGCGCCAGCCGATCTCGCAGTACCCGCGCAAGACGCCGGGTGAGCGCTGATGGGGGCGCTCTGGCGGCGCTTCCTGGCGATCCGCCGGCAGCGCAAGCGCAAGCGCCGCGGCTTCTAGATCTAGACGGCCGCAGCCTCTAGCGCCCTTTCCAGACCGGCTCGCGCTTCTCCTTGAACGCGCGCGGAGCCCTCCTTGGCGTCCTCGGAGGCGAACACGGGGCCGGAGATCGCGCCCTGCTTCTCCCACATCTCGGCGCTCGACCAGTCGAACTGCTCCTGCAGGATCCGCTTGGTGGCGATCAGCGCGAGCGGGCCGTTCTTGGCGAGCGCGCCGGCCAGCTCCAGCGCCACGTCGACGGCCGCCGCCGGGCTCGGCGAGGCGGTTGACGAGGCCGAACTCGTGGAAGCGCTCGGCGGGCAGCGGATCGCCGGTGAGGGCCAGCTCCATGACCACGTGGTAGGGCATCCGCCGCGGCATCCGCAGCAGCGCGCCGCCGGCGGCGACGAGCGAGCGCTTGGCCTCGGGGATCCCCATCTTCGCGCCCTTGGCGGCGACGATCAGATCGCAGGCCAGCGCGATCTCCATGCCGCCCGCCAGCGCGAATCCCTCGATCGCGGCGATCAGCGGCTTGCGTGCGGCGCGCTGGGCGATGCCGGCGAAGCCGCGGTCGCCGAACCAGGGCGACTCGCCCTTGACGAACGCGCCGAGGTCCATGCCGGCGCGAGAAGAAGCCGCCCGCGCCCGTGAGCACGCCGACCGACAGCCCCTCGTCGCGCGTCGAGCTCGTCCAGCGCGCCCGCCACGCCCTCGGCCAGCGCGGCGTTGACGGCGTTGCGCACCTCGGGGCGGTTGAGCGTGATCAGCAGCACGTTGCCGCGCCGCTCGGTGAGGACCGGGCTGCTCGCCGGCGTCGTTGCGGTCATCGGCGGCTCCTTGATCGGGAACCAGCGCAGCCTATCCGCGCTCGTCGCTGACGAGTCGGCGCCGCCTCAGGCGGCGAACAGGCGCAGCTCGGGCTCGCGCTCGCCGCGCAGCACCTGCGGGTCGACCTCCACGCACTCGATCCCGCGCGAGTCGCCAGCACCCGCGCCTGCGGCTTGATCATCTGCGCCGCGAGCACCCCGCGGCAGGAGCCGAGCGCGGGGTCCAGGCGGATGCGCTCGAGATAGCGGTGAGCTGCTCGACCGCGTCGATCGTCGCGATCCGCTTGATCTCCACCGCGATCCACTCGTCCTCGCCGTCGCGGCACATCAGATCGACCGGGCCGATGTCGGTCGGCCACTCGCGCCGGACCAGCCGCAAGCCCTCGCCGCACCACTGCGGGCGCGTCCGCGAGCAGCTCCTGCAGCTCGCGCTCGACGCCCTCCTTCTCGAGCGCAGCCTGCGTGTCGAGCTCGTGCTCGACGTCGGAGAGCACCTCGGCGATCGCGATCTCCAGGCGCTCCTCTGGCGCTGCTTGCGCACGACGAGCCGCTCCAGGCGCGCCGCTGCTCGTCGCGCTGCTCCTCGATCACCGTCGGCGGCGTCATCCAGTTCAGCGGCTTCACGTTCGGGCCACCGCCGTCGGCCCACACCATGAAGGTGCCGTCGGGCTTGATCATCAGCAGCCGCACCGCCTCGGGCAGCGCGGTGCTCAGCCGGCCGACGTAGGAGACCTCGCAGCGGGCGACGATCAGGCGCATCGCGCGACGGTAACGGCTAGCCGGTCGACCGCGGCGGCATGCCGGCTCGCCGGCGGACTCGAGTCGCGTGATCGTGCGAGCGGCTTCGCTGCGGCTGTGGCGTGGTGCGCCGGCGGTGGTGCCGTAGCGGCCACGAGGCGCTGCATCGGGCGTCGGCAGGCGAGCGACCGGGCGCCGGCTGCGTCGGCTGCTCGCGCCTGGCTCGGCTGATCGCCTCGCGGAACTCGCGCATGCCATGGCCGAGCGCGCGGGCGAGTTCGGGCAGGCGTTTCGGGCCGAGCACGAGCAGCGCGACGATGCCGATGAAGAGCAGATGGACGGGGTTCTCGATGCCCATCGCCCTTCAGGCTAGCGCCGGCGGCCTGCGGCTGCGTGACCGGCCGACACGGCCCCTACGCTCTCGGACTCGTGGCCGAGGAAGCCTCGAGCGCCCGCCTGGGCGCCGCCTACCCGCCGCCGGGCGTCGTCGGAGTCGGTCTGGCCGGCCCAGCTCACGGTGCTCGCCGCGATCGCGCTGCAGCTGACCTGCCCGAGCGGCTGACGGTCGGGCCCGACTGGCTGCTGCCCGCGCTCGAGGGCGCGCTGGTGGTCGGCCTGGTGATGGCCACGCCCGCGCGAGCTCGAGCACGAGCACCCGCGTGCGCCGACGGGCCGCGTCGGGCTGATCGCGCTCGTGAGCGCCGCCAACATCTACTCGCTCGTGCGCGCTCACGCACTACCTGCTGCACCACAACGTCACCGAAACGGCCAGCAGCTGATCGTCGCCGGGCGTGCTGATCTGGCTGACGAACTTCCTGATCTTCGCGCTCTGGTACTGGGAGATCGACCGCGGCGGCCCGGGCCAGCGCGCCGCCGGCCACGACGGCGCCCCCGACTTCCTGTTCCCGCAGATGACCGACGACCGCATCGAGCCGCTCGACTGGCGGCCCAAGTTCATCGACTACCTGTACGTGTCGCTGACCAACGCCGACCGCCTTCTCCCCGACCGACACGATGCCGCTGACGCCGATGGCGAAGAGCGATCATGGGCGTGCAGTCGCTCGTCTCGCTCGTGACGATCGGGCTGATCGTCTCGCGCGCGGTGAACATCCTCTAGACGCGGCCTCAGCGCACGAGACGCTCGGCTCGAGCGCGAGCGCCTGCGCGATCAGATCGCGACCTCGTCGCCCGCCGCCGAGCGCGCAGCGCGCTGCGCAGCGCCTCGAGCGCCCCCTCGCGGTCGATCAAGCGCAGCCGCAGCCGCCCCAGCCGCTCCCAGGCGCCGGCGTCGGACGGGCCCGCGCTGGGCGGCGCGCTCGGCCGCCTCCTCGGCGAGGTCGATCGCGCCCATGTCTTCGTAGATGCGCGCCGCGAAGCGGTGGGCGGCGGGCCGTTGCGCCGTCGACGCGCGCCCAGTCGCGCACCGCGCGCGCGGCCTCGTCGAGCTTGCCGGCCTGCCAGAAGGCGAGCGTCATCAGGCGCAGCACGGCGACGTTGCGGGGCTCGGCGTCGCGGGCGTAGATCAGCCGCTGGGCGGCCAGCTCGTACTCGCCTTCGGCCATCGCGCGCTGGGCGGCGATCAGGAAGCGCTCGACGCGCTCCTCGGCCGGGTCGGGCTTGGAGAAGTCGACGAACTTCATGCTCCCCGCGGGCACCGTGCGCACGCCGTGGCTGAATTTCACGCGCGCCCACTGCTGCACCTCGCTCGCCGTCGTCGTCGCTGTCGGCTGGAGAAGTAGATCCCGGCGACGGTGCCCACGCCCCACTCCGGGTAGGAGAGGCAGCGCGCGTAGCGGTGCACCACCGAGTGGTCGGGCACGCGGCTGCCGAACGGGTCGTGCTTGGCGCGGTCCTGGCGCGTGCGCGCGCGCGCGCTGCTCGGCCTCGTAGGCGCGCCGGCCGGCCTCCTCGCGCTCGCGGCGGGCCGCCGCGGCGCTGACTTTGACGGCGTTGCGCGAGACGCTGCCCGCCGCGCGAGCCCTCGGCCAGGCGCTCGAGCTGGTCGGCGGCCTCGTTGATCGCCTTCAGGTGGCGCTCGTGCTCGAACTGGCGCCCCTGCGGGCGCGACATCGGGGTGCCAGCGCTTGGCCATCCTGCGCCGGGCGAGCTGCACGTCGCGCTTGTCGAACGGCGCCTCGAGCTCCAGCAGGAGCAGGTGCTGCTCGATGTCGAGGACGGTCGTGGGCATGACCCGACAACGTTAGCGAGGGCGGCGCGATTCCATCCCTCTATCCTGCGTGCGAATGTCCTCTCAATACATCTTCACGATGCACCGGCTGTCCAAGCTCCACCCGCCGGACAAGACGGTGCTCGACAACATCACGCTCGCCTTCTACCCGGGCGCCAAGATCGGCGTGCTCGGCTACAACGGCGCGGGCAAGTCGACGCTGCTGCGGATCATGGCCGGGCGTCGATCAGGAGTACCGCGGCGAGGCCGCGCTCGCCCCGGGGGCGACGCGTCGGGCATGCTCGAGCAGGAGCCCCACCTCGACGAGACCAAGGACGTCAAGGGCAACGTCGAGGACGGCGTCGCCGAGACGAAGGCGCTGCTCGACCGCTTCAACGAGCTGGCCGCCAACTACTCCGATGAGACCGCCGAGGAGTTCGGCGAGATCCAGGCGAAGATCGACGCGGCCGACGCCTGGAACCTCGACACGCAGCTCGAATACGCGATGGACGCGCTGCGCCTGCCGCCGCCGGACGCCGACGTGGGCACGCTCTCCGGCGGCGAGCGCCGGCGCGTGGCGCTCTGCCGGCTGCTGCTGCGCGCGCCCGACCTGCTGCTGCTGGACGAGCCCACCAACCACCTCGACGCCGAGTCGGTGGCGTGGCTCGAGCAGCACCTGGCCGAGTACAAGGGCGCGATCGTCGCGGTCACCCACGACCGCTACTTCCTCGACAACGTCGCCGGCTGGATCCTCGAGCTCGACCGCGGCAAGGGCATCCCCTACAGGGCAACTACTCGAGCTGGCTCGAGCAGAAGCAGGCGCGCCTGGCCCAGGAAGAGCGCTCGGAGAAGGCGCCGCGAGCGCACGATCGCCGCCGAGCTCGAATGGGTGCGCACGAACCCCAAGGGCAAACGCACGAAGTCCAAGGCGCGCCTGGCCCGCTACGAGGAGCTGATCGCCGAGGAGCGCAACGTCAAGCTCGACGAGGTCCAGATCCACATCCCGCCGGGCCCGCGCCTGGGCGAGCAAGGTGCTGACCGCGACCGACCTCTCCAAGGGCTTCGGCGAGCGGCTGCTGATCGAGTCGCTCTCCTTCGACCTGCCGCGCGCGGGGATCGTCGGCGTGATCGGCGCCAACGGCGCCGGCAAGACGACGCTGTTCCGGATGATCACCGGCGAGGAGGCCCCCGACGGCGGCACGCTCGAGCTCGGCGACACCGTCAAGCTCGCCTACGTCGACCAGTCGCGCGACGCGCTCGACCCCGAGAAGACCGTGTGGGAGGAGATCTCCGAAGGCTACGACCAGCATCAAGGTCGGCGACCGCGAGGTCAACTCGCGCCAGTACACGGCCGGCTTCAACTTCAAGGGCTCCGACCAGCAGGCGCGGATCGGCAAGCTCTCCGGCGGCGAGCGCAACCGCGTGCACCTGGCCAAGCTGCTGCGCAGCGGCGGCAACCTGCTGCTGCTCGACGAGCCCACGAACGACCTCGACGTGGACACGCTGCGCGCGCTCGAGAACGCGCTGCTGGCGTTCCCCGGCTGCGCGATGGTGATCTCCCACGACCGCTGGTTCCTGGACCGCGTCGCCACGCACGTGCTCGCCTTCGAGGGCGACTCGCAGGTGACGTGGTTCGAGGGCAACTTCGAGGCCTACGAGGAGCACCGCCGCGCGCTGCTCGGGCGCCGCCGCCGACCGCCCCCACCGGATCACCTACAAGCGGCTCGTGCGTGGCTGAGCCGACGGCCGCCGCGCGGCGAGCTCGGCACGAGCCGGGGCCTTCGACCGCGACACCGCGGTGCAGCTGCAGCGATCGACCGCGAGCCGGACGCGGCGCGTTCGCGGCCGAGGTCTCGCACGACTGGCGCGCCGGGCGCGGCCCCCACGGCGGCTACCTGGCGGCGATGCTGCTGCGCGCGCTGATCGAGACGCGTCGCCGACCCCGCGCGCTCGCCGCGCTCGCTGACGATCCACTACGCCCGCGCGCCCGAGCCGGGGCCGGTGACGATCCGCACGACGATCGAGCGCGCGGGGCGCTCGCTGAGCACGCTCTCGGCGCGCATGGAGCAGGACGGGCGGCTGATGGCGCTCGCGCTGGCCGCCTTCTCGGTGCCGTGGAGCGGGCCGGAGATCTCCGAGCTCGCCGATGCCCGACGTCGCGCCGCCGGACCCGAGCGCGCGAGCCGGGCACGCTGCTCGAGCTCGGCGCGCCGCCGTTCACGCGCCACATCGTCGCTGCAGCCGCGCTTCGGCGGCGCGCCCGTTCGCCGGCGCGAGCGCAGCCGATGGAGATCGGCGGCTGGCTCGGCCTGGCCGAGCCGCGCCCGCTCGACGCGCTCTCGCTCGCGTTCTTCACCGACGCGCTGATCCCGCGCGCCGTTCATGCGCCTCGACCGAGCCGGCGCCCGCGCCGACGATCGACCTCACGATCCACTTCCGCGCGGCGCTGCCGCGCGATGCCGGACCCCGACCCGCACGAGCTGTGCCTCGCGCGGATCCGCGCGCGGCGTGATCCACGAAGGCTTCTTCGAGGAGGACGGCGTGATCTGGGCAGCCGACGGCACGGTGCTCGCGCAGTCGCGCCAGCTCGCGATCCTGATGCCGCCGTAGATCGGTTAGGTGTCGCCGCATGGCTGACTACACAGCGAAGCGCATCAATGACATGGAGGCCGGCTTCGGCGGCGGGTTCGTGAAGGCCCGGGCCGAGCTCGGCGTGACCTCGTTCGGGATGCAGGTGATCCAGCTGCCGCCGGACTACGGCGACTACCCCGAGCACGACCACGCCGAGAACGGACAGGAGGAGGTCTACCTGGCGCTCGGCGGCTCGGGCTGGATGGACATCGAAGGCGAGCGGGTGGAGCTCGACGCGAGACGCTCGTGCGGGTCGGCCCGGGCGACAAGCGCAAGGTCGCTCGCGGGCCCGAGGGCCTGCAGATGCTCGTGATCGGCGGCTGCCCCGGGCGAGGCCTACGAGATCTCGCCGAGATCGAGCCGAGCTGCGAGACCGGCCTGAGCGCGCGCGCTCAGCGCGCGAAGGAGCTGTCGCGGCTCAGGCGCAGCGCCGCGGCGGCGATCAGCCGCGCGCAGGCGTGCACGTCGTCGAGCTGCGACGAGCTCGACGGGCGAGTGCATGTAGCGGATCGGGATCGACACGAGCCCCGTGGGCACGCCGCCGCGGCTGAGGTGGACGGCGTCGGCGTCGGTGCCGGTGGCGCGCGCCGGTGGCCTCGACCGTGAACGGGATCTTCTCGGCCTCGGCGGTCGTCGTAGCAGCAGCTCGAACAGCCGCGCGTTGAGCGTCGAGCCGCGGCTGATCACGGGCCCCGAGCCGAGCTCGTGCTTGCCGGCGCTCCTTGACGTCGATGCCCGGGCGCGTCGGTGGCGTGGGTGACGTCGACCACGATCGCCGCGTCGGGCTCGAGCGAGAAGGCGCTCGTGCGCGAGCCGCCGAACGTCGTCTCCTCCTGCGCGGCGGCCACCGCCGCCAGCTCCCACGCGCGCGCCGCCGGCCTCGCGCCACCAGCCGCGCCGCCTCGAGCGCGACGAACGAGCCGAGGCGGTTGTCGAGCGCGCGCGAGATCGAGCCGCCCGTTGGGCAGCTCCACCGGCTCGGCGTCGATCACGGCGACGTCGCCGATGCGCACGAGCTCGCGCGCCTCCTCGCCGTCGCGCGCGCCGATGTCGATGTGCAGGTCGCGGATCGTCGGCGACCTTCTTGCGCTCCTCGTCGCGCAGCAGGTGGATCGGCTTCTTGCCGACCACGCCCGTGACCGGGCCCCTCGCGCGTGTCGAGCACGACGCGCTGGCCGACGAGGATCTGCGCGTCCCAGCCGCCGACTTCCCGGAACCACAGGTAGCCCTCGTCGTCGATGTGGGTGACGATCAGGCCGATCTCGTCGATGTGGCCCATCACGAGCAGCCGCCGCGCGGCGCCGCTCGTCGCCGTGCGCGGGCGCCACGAGCGCCAGCGGCGTGCCGACCACGTCGGTGCTGACCTCGCGAACGCGCCCGCCGCGTCGCGCCAGACCGCCGCGGGGGCGCTCTCGTAGCCCGAGGGCCCGCGCGCGGCGAGCAGCTCGCGCAGCAGCCTGGCGGGACGCCGCCTCGCGCGCTTGACTTTGCGGGCGTGCTGCTGCGCCGCGGCTGGGTCATCGCGTCGCAGCAGGCTGCGCAGCACGTACTGGAGGATGCCGCCGTGGCGGAAGTACTCGGCCTCGCGCGGCGTGTCGATCCGCACGCGCGCGTCGAACTCGACCGGCGCTCGCCGCCCTCGCGCGCGGCGCGCACCCGCACCTCGCGCGGGCGGTCCGCCGCCGTCGGCCATCGCCTCGGCGAGGCCCGTGATCGAGAAGCGTCTCCTCGCCGGTCAGCCCGAGCGAGGCGGCGCTCTCGCCCGTCGGGGAACTGCAGCGGCAGCACGCCCATGCCGACCAGGTTGGAGCGGTGGATGCGCTCGAAGCTCTCCGCGATCACGGCGCGCACGCCGAGCAGCTTCGTGCCCTTCGCGGCCCAGTCGCGCGAGGAGCCCGAGCCGTACTCGCGGCCGGCGAGCACGACCAGGGCGATGCCCGTCGGCGATGTAGCGCATGGCGGCGTCGTAGATCGACATCTGCTCGCCGGAGCCGTCGCCGAGGTAGCGGGTGAAGCCGCCTTCGGGCAGCGTGCTCGGCCGCCGCCGAGCAGGTTGCGCAGGCGGATGTTGGCGAACGTGCCGCGCATCATCACCTCGTGGTTGCCGCGGCGCGAGCCGTAGGAGTTGAAGTCGCGCGGCTCCACGCCCTGCTCCTGCAGGTAGGCGCCCGCGGGGCCGTCGCGCTTGATCGAGCCGGCCGGTGAGATGTGGTCGGTGGTGACGCTGTCGCCGAGCAGCGCGAGCACGCGCGCGCCCTCGATGTCGCTGACCGGCCTCGGGCTCGCGCGGGCATGCCCTGGAAGTAGGGCGGCAGGCGCACGTAGGTCGAGTCCGCGTCCCAGGCGAAGCGCTCGCCCTCGGGCACCGCCAGCCCGTTCCAGCGCTCGTCGCCGGCGAACACCTCGCCGTAGCTCTTGCGGAACATGTCGGCGCGCACGGCCTCGCCGATCGTCTCGGCGACCTCCTGCTCGGAGGGCCAGATGTCGCGCAGGTAGACGTCGTTGCCCTGCTCGTCCTGGCCGAGCGGGTCGCGCGACGATGTCGATGTCCATCGTCCCCGCGAGCGCGTAGGCCACGCACAGCGGCGGCGAGGCGAGGTAGTTCATCTTCACGTCCGGGTTGATCCGCCCCTCGAAGTTGCGGTTGCCCGACAGCACCGAGACGACCGCGAGGTCGCCCTCGTCGACGGCCGCCGAGATCTCCTCCGGCAGCGGGCCGGAGTTGCCGATGCAGGTCGTGCAGCCGTAGCCGACGAGGTTGAAGCCGAGCGCCTCCAGCGGCTCGGTCAGCCCGGCGCGGTCGAGGTATTCGGTGACGACCTTCGAGCCCGGCGCCAGCGAGGTCTTGACCCACGGCTTGGAGCGCAGGCCACGCGCGAGCGCGTTGCGGGCGAGGATGCCCGCGCCGATCATCACCGAGGGGTTCGAGGTGTTCGTGCAGCTCGTGATCGCCGCGATCACCACGTGGCCGTGGTCGAGCTCGAAGCTCTCGCCGTCGAGCGTCACCGTCCTGCCCCGTACCGTTGTGTGGCAGCGTCGCCGTCGCACCCGTCGCACCCGTCGCCGCGGCCGTCGCGGGCTCGGCCGGCGCGGCGTGCCCTGGGGCGCCGTTGGCGGGCGGGTCCGAGGCCGGGTAGCTCTCGGCGACGGCCTCGTCCTGAGCGTCGGCCTGCTCGCCGTCGCTGGGCACGTAGTCGCAGGAGCGCCGCGCGGAAGGCGTCGCTGGGCGTCGCTCAGCGAGACCCGGTCCTGCGGGCGCTTGGGCCCGGCGAGGCTCGGCTCGACCGTGCCGAGGTCGAGCTCGATCGTGTCGGAGAAGGTCGGCTGCTCGGAGTGCTCGTCGTGCCACAGGCCCTGCTCCTTGGCGTAGGCCTCGACGAGCGCGATCTGCTCGGTGGAGCGGCCCGGAGAGCTCCAGGTAGGTGAGCGTCTCCGCGTCGATCGGGAAGATCGCGCAGGTCGAGCCGAACTCGGGCGACATGTTGCCGATCGTCGCGCGGTCGGCGATCGGCAGGCCGACGAGGCCGGCGCCGTAGAACTCGACGAACATCCCCACCACGCCGCGCTCGCGCAGCATCTGCGTGACCGTCAGCACGAGGTCGGTGGCGGTCGCGCCCTCGGGCAGCTCGCCGTGCAGGCTGCACGCCGAGCACCTGCGGGATCAGCATCGACATCGGCTGGCCGAGCATCGCCGCCTCGGCCTCGATCCCGCCCACGCCCCAGCCGAGCACGCCGAGGCCGTTGACCATCGTGGTGTGGGAGTCGGTGCCGACGAGCGTGTCGGGGTAGGCCTGGCCGGTCTTCTCGTTCTCGAAGACGACCCGCGCGAGGTACTCGAGGTTGACCTGGTGCACGATCCCGGTGTCGGGCGGCACCACAGCGAAGTCGTCGAAGGCGCCCTGGCCCCAGCGCAGGAAGGCGTAGCGCTCCTGGTTGCGCTCGAACTCGCGCTCGGCGTTGAAGCGGAAGGCGTCGCGCGTGCCGAAGGCGTCGACCTGGACGGAGTGGTCGATCACGAGCTCGGCCGGCGCAAGCGGGTTGATCTTGGCGGGGTCGCCGCCCATCTCGGCCATCGCGTCGCGCATCGCCGCGAGGTCGACCACGGCGGGCACGCCGGTGAAGTCCTGCATCAGCACGCGCGCCGGGGTGAAGGCGATCTCCTTGCTGGGCTGCGCCTTCGCGTCCCAGCCGGCGAGCGCCTCGATGTCGGCTGCGGTCGACCGAGCCGTTGCCCTCGGTGCGCAGCAGGTTCTCGAGCAGGACCTTCAGCGAGAAGGGCAGGCGCGCCACGTCGAAGCGCTGCTGGAGGGCGTCGAGACGGAAGATCTCGTGCTTGCGCTCGCCGACCTCGAGCGTGTCCTTGGCGCCAAAGCTGTTCTGCGACATGGTCATCTCCCGGCGTCTGCGGGCTCTACAGGGCGAGCCGCCAGTCTCGCAGAGTCGCAGCGCGTGCGCTTCAGGTGACCGGCTCGGGAAGGCGCGCGAGTGACGCGCCCCTTGCCCTGGCGCTTGGAGCGCAGCAGCGCCACATCGCATGCCTCGAGCAGATCGTCGATGCTCATCCCCGGCTGCCACTGCGCAACCCCGATCGAGGCCGAGACGCCGGTGCTCGGCGTGCCGGGCGTGGGCAGATGCGTGCAGTCGCTCAAGCGCCCGCGCGGCTGCCGCGGCGGCGCTCTCTAGGTCGGCGTTGGGCAGGATCACGACGAACTCGTCGCCGCCGTAGCGAGCCACCCGGTCGAAGGCGCGGAACTCGCCCGACAAGTGCCTGCACGACCGCGCGCAGCATCGCGTCGCCGGCGCCGGTGCCCGTGGCGGTCGTTGACGAGCTTGAAGTCGTCGAGGTCGATCAGCAGGCACGAGAGCGGCCCGCCGCTGCGCGTCGCGCGACCGATCTCCTCGCCCAGGCGCCGGCGCATCGCGCGGTGGTTCATGCAGCCGGTGACCGCGTCCGTTCCCGCCTCGGCGCGAGCCCGCACGAGCGCGAGCGCGGTCGCCGCCTGCTCGACCAGCGCCGTGGCGAGCTCCACGGCCGTGGTGGCGAACACCTCGGCTACACGCCGCACGAGCATCACGACCGCCTCTACCTCGCCGCGCTCGGCGAGCGGCAGCAGCAGCGCCGCGCTCAGCTCGCCCGTGGCCGCCAGCCGCGGGACGCTCGCGCGGAACTCATCCGCGTCGGCCGCGAGGAAGCTCTGGCCGGTGCTCGCCACCCAGCTCACCCCGGGCGGGCGCTCCGGCGCGGTGCGAGATAGCTCAGGCGCCCTTCCCCCTCGAACATGTAGACCGCGACGAGCTCATCCTCGTCCTCGGGAGCCCCGAGGTGGTGGATGTGCACCTCCTCGGCTCCTGGCACCGCGAGCAGCTCGCGGGCCAGCGCGCGAAAGATCGTGTCTGCGTCAGAGGCGCTGTCGGCCAGCGCGGTCAGGCGGCGGATGCCGGCGAGCAGGCGATCCACGCCCACATCCGGAGTCGAGGTATCCGTACCTGACACGACATCCATGCAATCAATCTACGGCATCGAGCACCCGGCATGCCACCCGCGAGCTCGGATTCCGGGCGAAAGGAGCCCGGAAGCGGCTATCTGGGGCGGCAGCTAGGCCGCCCCAGAGCCCCCGCGGGACTCAGCGGAAGGTGACGCTCACGCGACGCCGAGGAGTGCGCGCCCCGCTTCTTGGGCACAGAAGCCGACCCGCAGCTTCACTTTCAGCGGACGGCGACTGCTGCGTCCACGGCTCGAGAGCGGCACCTTCAGCGTCGCGGCTTTGGTGGCACCCTTGAGGCTGCGCGAGACCGCGCGAGACGTTGGCACCGCTTGCGCTGATGCGTCCTGCCGCGAAGGTCCTCACCGTCAGGTAGGCGGTGTTCCCGACGACCTTGTGTCCGACTATGCGCACACCACAGCCGCTCGTGGCGATTTTCGTGTTCTGTTTGGTTTCCTTGCCGTTCTGACCGATCATCGTCGTCGGCATCACCAGCGGCGCGGTGCAGAGATCACCGAAGGCGGCCAGCGCCGAGTGCGGCCCGAGCGGCAGGTTGACCGTGATGCTCGTCACCGGCACGTCCGGCGTGTTCGCGAACGTCGTGGTCGTGATGCCGTTTTTGATGTCGGTGTTGCCGACGAGGATCACGCGCACGCCGTTGCCGTCGAGCACGAGGTCGAGGTCGGGGAACGCCGCGCCGGCGTGTGAGACCAGATAGGCGTTGCCTTTCATCTGTGCCGGCAGCACGGGCGTGTTCGCCCGCACGGTGCCGACCATCGACTCTGCCGGGCAGCTCGCGGGGTTCGCCGCGAAGGTCGCCTGCAGACAGGCTTTCTGCAGCGTGGTCAGACGCGATGGCAGCTGCTTGGGCAGCTGCACCTTCACCGAGCTTGAAGTTCGCCTGACCAGACGCCTGCGTGATCGTCGTTTCAATGCTGGCACCGCTGGCTTTCGAGAATTTCCCGCTCGTGACCGCCTTGAAGGACGGCTTGAAGGCAAGCGAGCTGCAGCCTTCGGCCTGGAACGGACTCGACAGCGACTGCGTAGCCCCTTCGGTGGACGTAAGGGCGGATTCGGTAGCCAGCACCCCACAGTTGGTCGGGTTCCGCTCGAATCCCTGGCGGTTGATGGTCACCGACAGCGAGCGCAGTTTGATCGGAACGCCCTGCTTGATCGTCGGCAGCGTCGCCGAAGCGATCACCTGTGCGGTGGTCTTGTCGACTTCGATCTTTGCGCGGGTCACTTCGTTACCGAAGTTGAACGGTCCGGCGACGATCGGCGTCACGATCGAAAGCCCGAAGGGAGCCCCTTCGTATGGGCCCGTCAAGTAGACACGCCCGTTGAATTCGTACGGTTCAGGCCCTGCGCCGGCCGTAACGGCGGCCGTCCCAATCTGACTTGCCGATGTGCATGTCCCAGCGCTCGCCTGGGGCTCACCACATTGCGTAGCTGCCGGGATCATCCCGACCAGGCCACGCGGAAGGACGGTCCTCGTGGACTTCAGATACTGCTGGCCGTCAGGCCTTGAGAGGTTGAACGTGAATGCACTGCTGCCGCCTGCTTGCGCCGGTTCGGCCCCCGCGGACTGGGTCAGAGCGAAGATCGCCGTCGCCGGGCAGGTGCCGCCCAGCACGTTGAGTTCGGGCGAGATCGTCTTGCTTTCGCCCGGGCTCGAGTAGGGGAAGAAGCTTGCCTTCGTCTGGAAGGCGCCGCACTTGAGTGGGTTGGCAAGATCCGCAAACACGCCCCCGTTGAACGAGAGTTTCGTATCGGTCGAGGGTCCTTGCGGGATGTCGGCAAACCTCGTGGTCAGCTGCCCAGTTTCGAGGTTCGGTTCAACGGTGCCTTCGAGGCGGATCACCTGGCCGTAGCGTTTGGAGCCAACGGCGACGTAGATCGAGTACGGAGGAGCTGTGATCGGAAGTGATTTCGCCCCGAGGAAAATCTTCCCCGTTAGGGATTCCGGCGGCAATCCCGGCACGCTGATGACGGCGGTGCCGATTTCAGAGCGCGCCGGACACGCCGTTTCGATCGTTTCGGTATGGAGCTGTTCGGTCGTGCAGGCTTGCAGGCCGCGCGATGCCGACGGGTTGATCGTGAACCCTTCCGGCAATGTCACTTCCGCCGTTTTCAGGTCCGATCCTTCCGTTTCTGAGGATTTCGCGTTAAGCGGGAATTTCAGGTCGGTCGTCAGTTCGGTGCCTTCATCCCGCGTTTCCGGCGACGTCGTGTTCGTAAACGTTGGTTCGAACGCCAGCAGGTTGCATTTTTCTTCGGCGGCGCTCACCGTCGTGGTGTATTCGCTGTAAGCGACCGCGCCCGTGAAGGTTTCGACGCGCAGGTGATTCTTCTGCGGTCCAGGGCAAGCTGTCGGGTTTGTCAGCAGACCTTTGCCGGCTACGCCGTTTGTGACGAGCCGCGAGCGCACGAGCACCGCTTCGCCTTCGGTCAGGCTTTTCGCTGAGTTGATCTTGAAGAACTCGTGGTAGTCGCCGGATTCGATGCCCTCCGCCGTGGCTTCGGCTTCTTTGTGCCAGCTCACAAAGCCTTCCAGGAGCGAATGCACGTGTATCCCGCCGAGGAACGCAAGCGGCAGGTCAATGCCGAACTCGAGGCCGAGCCCCTGTGAAGGTTCGAGGTTGTAGACCTTCCCGGTAACTTGCGCAAAGATCGGTTCTTTTTTGACGTTTTCGCCAATGATGAGCGTAACTTCCTGTTCACCCGACTGGGAGCTCGCAGGACAGTGGCTTTCTTCCGCTTTGTGGAGGTTGGCTTCGAAGTCGGACTGTGAGCAGCGCGGCAGAGCTTCGGGGTTGGTGCTGAAGCCGACCGGGAGATCCGTGCGGACGCTCTTGACGCCATTGCCAGGGATCTCGAATTCTCCGACGTTGACTGAGAAGTCAGTAATCCCGAAGTTCGGATGCCCGCCCGCCTGCTTGAAGAACTGCGCCGGCGTAGAGGCGTTGCATTCGCCCGGTTTGCCCTCGGGTTCGTTTTCCGTGCAGGAGAGCGCTTCGAATTTCGCGACGCCTGGCGCAGCCTGCGCGATGGACGCCGAGAAGACAACAATGGCGCCTACGAGCAGCGCGAGCAGCGAAAACCGAACGTGGACCCTCATGCCTACCTCCCAGTTGAACAAGATCGAGCTTCTATCCCTCAGGACTCCGAATCGTCCCCAAAGTTGCGGGACTTCGAAATTCCTTATTACACAACCGCTCGGACTCTCCTTCCGTCGCTAGACGACTGTTGAGAGCGACCTATGCGCGACGGTCGTACCTGCTTATACCACTCTTCCGAATTAGAGGCTTTCGCGTCAAGCGGGTGCGGATCTGACAGGCGCACCAAAGCTAACCCGCAGCAGCGCGCCGCCACCAACGGCGTTCTGAGCCTCGACGAAGCCGCCGCAGGACTCCGCAGCCTGACGCACGATCGCCAGGCCAAGCCCCGAGCCCGGCAGCTTGCGCGCATCCTCGGCGCGATAGAAGCGGTCGAAGACGAAGGGCAGGTCATCCTCCTGAAAGCCCGGGCCGTGGTCGCGCACCGACAGCACCCCCTCCTTGAGCGTCACCTCCACTGCTGCACCTGCGGGGCTCCACTTGGCGGCGTTGTCGACGAGGTTCGAGACCGCGCGGCCGATGCGATCGCCCGGCCCGCTGACCGTTGTCGGCTCGAGCTCGAGCTCGAAGCTGCAGATCGCCGCGGCGCTGTGCCCGCTGCACGGTCGCTGAAACGAGCTCGTCGAGGCGCACGTCGTCAGGCGCACCCGCGGGTGCCGCGCCCCGTGCTAGCTCGACCACGTCGCCGACCAGCGCGGTCAGCTCGTCGAGCTCCTCGACGATGTCGCGTCTCAGCCCCTCCTGCTCCTGTGGCGGCAGGCGCTCGGCCTCGCCGAGAAGCTGGATGTTCGCCCGCAGCGAGGAGATCGGCGTGCGCAGCTCGTGGCTCGCATCCGCGATCAGATGACGCTGCGCCTGGACCGAGCGCTCGAGCGCATCGAGCGTGCCGTTGAAGCTCTCCGCCAAGCGCGCGAGCTCGTCGCGGCCCTCGACCTCGAGGCGCTCGGAAAGATCGAGGCTGCCGGTCAGCGTCTCCGTGCGGCTTGTGAAGCGCGCGATCGGGGCCAGCGCTGTGCGCGCCACGAGCGTCCCGAGCAGCGCCGCCAGCACGATCCCCCCGCCTCCGATCAGAGCGAGGATCAAGAGCAGCCGGCTCAGCTCGTGTTCGACCTCAGTCAGCGGACGCGCGATCAGCACCGCGCCGCCGAGCGGTGCCGAGCGTCAGCACCCGCAGCTTCGTCCCTTTAACGCTGCGGTCGGTGAGGCGCGAGCCGCTGCCCTGCGCGGCGATCGGCGGTCCGCAGCAGAGATCGCGATCCGCGTCGGCGAAGCCCCCTGGCCGCCAGGCACGAAGACGCTGCCCTGACGTGAGATGAACTGCACGTAGCCGGAGGCCGCACCGAACGGCGCCGGCTCCACCGCTCCCGGGAAACCGGTGCCCATGCCCCGGCTCCGGCGCCCCGTCGCCGGGAGGGTATCCACGAGCCGCCGGGATAGCCGTTTGTCCCCGTGCCGAGCGCGGCTCACGGGCGGGCGCCGGGAAGGCCTGCGCGCGCGCGCGCGCAGCGCGTGGTCGATTTCGCCGCGCAGATCCGAGCGCACCGCGACATACAGCCCGATCGCCGCCGCGAGCACCGCCAGCGCCACCGACAGGCTCGCGACGGCTGCGATCCGCGCGCGCAGGCTCATCGCGCCACCATCGCTCTCACGGCTCGCGCAGGCAGTAGCCGACGCCGCGCACCGTGTGGATCAGCTCGCGCGCGCCCGCATCCTCGAGCTTGCGACGCAGGTAGCCGACGTAGACGCGCAACGCGTTCGAGGTGGGGCCGAAGTCATAGCCCCAGACACGGTCGTAGATCAGGCTGTGCGAGAGCACCCGCCGCGGGTTGAGCATCAACAGCTCGAGCAGCTGATACTCCGTGCGTGTGAGCTCGACGAAGCTCTCCCGCACCTGGGCGCCGTGGCGGGATGGGTCCAAGCCGCAGCTCGGCGAAGGACAGCGCGTCCGCTGTCTGCCTCGGGGTTGGCGCGGCGCAGCAGCGCCCGCAGGCGCGCCTTCAGCTCACCGATATCGAAGGGCTTGACCATGTAGTCATCCGCGCCCACATCGAGACCGTCGATGCGGTCGGCAACCGCATCGCGCGCGGTGAGCATCAGAATCGGGACGCGGCTGCCCATCAGACGGCACGCGGCGACAGACCTCAAGGCCGTCGATCCCGGGCAGGCCGACGTCGAGCACCACCGCCTCCGGTACCGCCTGCAGCGATCAGCTCGAGCGCCTGCTCGCCGTCCTCGGCGAGCTGCACCTCATAGCCCGCGAGCGAGAGCGTGCGCCGCAGCGCTTCGCGTACCGCGCGATCGTCGTCGACTACCAGGATCCTCACGAGGAGGATTCTCGCGCGCCGGCGCTCGCGAGCGCGGGCGCCCGTCCCTGGCAGTCATAGAGCGTGCCCGCTGGGGTCGAGCCTGAGCTCGACAGCGTGACCTTCGTGCAGACGCGCGCGACCGCGCTCATCGCGGCCTTGGAGCCCGTGCGCGTGTCGCCCGGCAGGCGTCCGCTGAAGCCGCCGCCCGCCACCTGTTCGCCCACGACCCAGCGGATCTTGCCCGCGCGCACCTCCTGCGCGAGCCAGGCGACACTGACGTCGCTCTCGCGGCCGGAGAAGCCGCCGATGCCCGCCACGTTCGCGTCGTCTGGCGATGATCGCCGCGGCCGCGCTCGACTGGCTGGAGACCGCGATCGTGCCGCCGCCGTGCTGCGCTGACGTAGGAGAGGACGCCCTTCGAGCGATTCCGACGCCGCCGCCGAACGGACCGCCTGCCGCCGAAGCCGCCGCGTGCACCGGGCGAAGCCGGCCGCGGTGGAGCCAGCGAAGCCGAGCCGCGCCACTCGGTGGAGCACCTGCGCCGGCAGGCGGCCCGCCTGCTCCGAAGAGCTGCGGCACAGACGCCGCGCCTGGGCCGCGTCCGCCGAAGCGCCGGGCTCCACCGCGCGCCGCCGAAGCCGGACCTGGGCCGCCGCCACCGGCCTCAGCGGAGACCGGGCCGCCGGCGGGGAAGGTGCCGCTGGCGGCGTAGCCGAGCGTGTCGAACGCCCACACGCGCCGGCGCCGACCAGCAGCGCCGCCACGCGCGCCGAGCGCCGCGAGCCTGACGCAGCCGCGCGCGCTGCACGGCGACAAGGGCAACGGCGGCGAGCAGCGCCGACGACGATCAGCACCGGCGGCAGCCAGCTGAGCTGGCCGGGGTAGTTGCCGCGGACGACCAGCTCGACCACGACCCCGGCGAGCGACCGCCAGCGGCCCGAACGATCCGCAGGCTCAGCGCCGCCGCTGAGCAGCTGCGCCGCGCCCGCGCCGACGAGCGCCGCGAGCGAACGGCGCCAGCAGCGACGACGTAGTAGGGGTGGAAGATGCCGCTCGCGAAGCTGAACAGCACGGCCGTCGTCGCGAACGCGCCGCCGACCGCGATCAGCCAGCCGGTGCGCGCGTCGCTGCGGCGCAGGCGGCTCGCGAGCGAGGAGCGCGAGCGCGCTCGACGAGCGCGAAGCCGAGCAGCCAGCCGGCCTGGCCGCCGAGCGCCGAGTTGAGCAGGCGCAGCGGGCCGGCGCTGCCGCCGAACATGCTGCCGCCGCGCGCCGCCGCCGGGGCCGCCCGTCTGCCCGTCCACGCGCCCGAGGCCGTTGTATTCGAAGATCAGCGAGAGGACGCGTGTTGTCGCTCGTGCCCGACATCCACGGGCGGCTGCGCGGCCGGGGTCAGTTCGACGAGCACCGGCCAGGCGCCGCCGACGAGCACCATCGCGGCGCCGCCCGCGAGCAGCTGGCGCAGCGCGTGCAGCCGGCCGCGCGCCGGCCGGGCGCGATCCACAGCCAGGCGGCGGCGATGCCCGGGCACGACCACCAGCGCGACGCCCATCTTCGTCTCGAAGCCGAGCCCGACGCACACGCCCGCCGAGCACGAGCCAGCGCGTGCGCCCGTCCTCGAGCGCCGCGCACCGCGCACCACAGCGCCGCGACGCAGCACAGCACGAGCAGCGCGTCGGGGTTGTTGTGGCGCGAGATCGCCACCGTGATCGGCGTCAGCGCCAGCGCGAGGCCCGCGACGAAGCCGCCCGATGCGGCCGAAGCGGCGGCGCACGAGGTCGTACACGAGCGCCACGCTCGCCACGCCCATCAGCGCCTGCGGCACGAGCATGCTCAGCGGGTGGTAGCCGAAGACCCGCACCGACAGCGCCTGCACCCACAGCGCCAGCGGCGGCTTGTCCACGGTCATCACGCCGCTGCGGGTCGAGCGAGGCGAACAGGAAGTTGTGCCAGCTCGAGCTCATCGAGCGCACGGCGGCGCTGTAGTAGTCGTTGGCCCAGCCGTTGCGGCTGAGCGCCCACAGGTTCAGCACCGCCGCGAGCGCCAGCAGCGCCGAGCAGCTCGGGGCGCGGAGCGCGCAGGGCGAGCGCGCGTGCGCTCGCGACGCGCGACGCCCACGCAGCGCCAGCAGGTGCGGCGACGGCGGCGCCGCAGACGCTGTCGGAGACGCGGCCGAGCGTGTCTCCCATGAGGAGCTCATGGCGAGAGCATCGCGCTGACGCGTGTAGGACGCAGCGTGAGAGAAAGCTGAATGTTCGCTAAGCGGCTGCTCAGTCGATCAGGCGCTTGCCGAGCTGCGAGATCGCCAGGCGCCACATCAGCAGCGCGAACGCGATCAGCACCGCCGCGTGGCCGAGGTCGGCCGAGCCGAGGCTGCCGAAGCGAGGCGTCGCGGACGAGCTGCACGCAGTGGTAGAGCGGGTTGACCTGCGCGACCTGGCGCACGCCGTCGGGCAGCGTGGAGATCGGGAAGAAGGTGCCCGCGACCAGGAACATCGGCGTGAGCACGGCGCTCGTGATGTAGTTGAAGTTGTCGATCGTCTTCGCGACCGCCGCGACCGCCACGCCGAAGCGCGGCGAAGCCGAAGCCGGTGACGAAGCCGATCAGCGGCACCAGCAGCATCCCCGCTTCCGGGTTGCAGCCCGAAGGCGAACCCGACGAGCAGCGGCGCGAGCCCGTAGACGCCCGCGCGCAGCGAGATCCACAGCACCTCGGCGGTGATCAGCTCCTCGACGTCCACGGGCGCGGCGAGCATCGCGTCGTAGGTGCGCTGGAACTGCCAGCGGATGAACGTGTTGAACATGCCCGGGAACGCCGAGGAGAACAGCACCGCGGTGGCCACCACGCCGGTGGCGACGTACTGCGACGTAGCTCGACGTGCCCGACGTTTGTCACGAGCGAGCCGAAGCCGAGCCCGAAGGCGAGCAGGTAGATCGTCGGCTGCACGATCGAGGAGAAGGTCGTCGCCTTCCAGTAGCGGCCGAAGATCGCCACGTCGCGGCTCATCACGCCCGCCAGCGCCGCCGGTTCCAGGCGGCCCGACGCGCCGCGCGACGCTCCGTCTGCGGTGGCGGCGCGACGTCTGCGCTGCGCGCTCATTCGATCTCCTCGCCGGTCAGCGCCACGAACGCGTCCTCGAGGTTCGCGGGGCGCCGCACGCCCTCGGGCGCCACGCCGTCGAGCGTCTCCGCGCGCAGGATCGCCACCGCCGGGCCGCTGCGCCGGCTCGCCCAGCCGTTGCTCGGCCGCGAGCTCGCTCGACCTCGGCCAGCCGCTCGGGCGGCCCGTAGACCTCGAGCACCTGCTCGCCCGCGTGCGCGCGCACCAGCTCGGCCGGGCGTGCCCTGGGCGATGATCCGCCCGCCGACATCACCGCCACCGTGTCCGCCAGGCGCTCGGCCTCCTCGATGTAGTGCGTGCTCATCAGCACCGTCACGCCCTCCGCGCGCAGCGCCGTCGATCAGCGACCACAGCTCCTGGCGCACCTGCGGGTCGAGCCCCACGGTGGGCTCGTCGAGCAGCACCAGGCGCGGGCGGTGGATCAGGCCGCGCGCGACGAGCAGCCGCCGGCGCATGCCGCCGGAGAGCTCGCGCACGATCGTGTCCGCGCGCGGCACGCAGGTTGGCGATCTCGAGCGCCCGCTCGACCGCCGCCGCGCGCTCGGCGCGCGGCACCCGGTACAGGCGCGCGAACACCGTCAGGATCTGCCGGCAGGTGAGCTCCACGTCGAGGTTGTCGAGCTGCGGCACGACGCCCATCTCCAGGCGCGACTGCTTGGATTCGCGCGGCAGCTCGTAGCCGAGCACCGAGATCTCGCCCTCGTCGGCGAGCGCCTGCGCGGTGAGCATCCGCATCGTCGTCGACTTGCCCGCGCCGTTGGGCCCGAGCAGGCCGAAGCAGACGCCCGTCGGGCACCTCGAGGTCGAGCCCGTCCACCGCCGTGATCGCGCCGAAGCGCTTGACCACGCCGCGCAGCGAGATCGCGCGCCGCCGGGTGCGCCGGGCCGGTCGTCGTCACAGTCTCGCCTGACACGAGGCGACACTCTAGAGCGCCTGGGGCGCATCGTCCGCGACGCCCGTATGGGCGCGTGTCGATCGCGCCCGCGCGGAATCTCGGACGGCGGTCCATATCGCGCGCGGGCCGCGCGCGCGGCATGCTTGCGGCTCGCTGTCGGCGATGCACCACGCGAGGCGAAGCGAGCGATGCCATGCCCGAGCTCCCCAGATCGTCGCCCTCGGAGGCGGCGGCTTCTCGATGGAGAGGGACGGCTCGCTGCTCGACGACTACGTGCTCTCGCTGCGTGGACGCTGCCGCGGCCGCGCGTCTGCTTCCTGCCGACCGCCTCGGGCGACGCCGACCACTACGTGGTGCGCTTCTACCGCCGCTTCTCCCCCGGCTGCGAGGCCAGCCACGTGTCGCTGTTCCGCCGCGACCAGGGCACGGGCGGCGTCGAGGACGACCTCGCCACGCCACCTGCTCTCGCCAGGATCTGATCTACGTCGGCGGCGGCAACGTCGTGAGCATGCTCGGCGCCTGGCGCGCGCACGGGCTCGACGCGATCCTGCGCAAGGCCTGGCGGCGGGGCATCGTGCTGTGCGGGCCCTCGGCCGGGCTCGCTGTGCTGGTTCGAGCAGGCGCTCAGCGCCTTCCACGGCGCGCCCGCGGCCGGTGCGCGGGCTGGGCCTGCTGCCCTACTCCAACTGCGTCCACTACGACGCCGAGCCCGCCCGCCGCGCCGAGTACCACCGCGCCGTCGCCGACGGCATGCGCGGCGGCTTCGCCGCCGAGGACGGCGTGGCGCTGCACTTCCGCGGCACGCGCCTGGAGCGTGTCGTCAGCTCGCGCCCCGACGGCAGCGCCTACCAGGTCGAGTCGACCGCAGGGCGAGCGTCGCGCGAGACGCGCCTGGAGGTGCGCTACCTCGGCGCGGCCGAGCGGCCCGCAGCCGCGAGCGCGCGCGGCAGCGCGGCCGCGGCCGGGCGCGCGCGCCCGCGCTCGGCGCGGCGCAGCAGCCGGTCGCCGCGTGAGCCGCCCGCGCGGCGTGCCGATGCGAGGAGCGCGCGATCTTCGCGATGGGCGGCGGCGGCTTCACGATGGAGCCCGCCAACCCGCTGCTCGACGACTTCGTGCTCGTCGCTCGCCGCGCGCGACGCGAGCCGCGGATCCTGTTCCTGCCCACCGCCTCGGGCGACACCACGCGCGCAGATCAACGCCTTCAAGGCGCGCTTCGCCGCACCGCACCTGCGTGCCCGAGCACCTCTCCCTGTTCCGCCTGCGCGAGACCACGCGGCCGCTGCGAGGAGATCGTGCTCGAGCAGGACATCATCTACGTCGGGCGGCGGCTCGATGCGCAACCTGCTCGCGATCTGGCGGGCGCACGGGCTCGACGCGCTGCTGATCGAGGCGTGGGAGCCGGGCACCGTGCTCGCCGGGCTCAGCGCCGGCGCGATGTGCTGGTTCCAGGCGGGCGTCACGCGCTCCAGCGGGCCGCCCGAAGCCGCTCGCGGGGCTCGGCCTGCTCGAGGGCTCGCTGACCGTCCACGCCGACGGCGAGCCCGAGCGCCTGCCCGTGTGGCTGGCGCGCCGTGCGCGACGGCGCGCTGCCCGGGCGGCTGGGCGCTCGACGACGGCGTCGGGCTGCTGTTCCGCGGCCGGCAGCTCGAGCGCATCGTCAGCTCGCGCCCGGGCGCCGGCGCCCAGCGCGTCGACGCGATCGCGGGCGAGCTCGTGCGCCGCCGCCTCGAGCCCGAGCTCTGCTCGGCGAGCGGCGCCCGCGACGGCGCTCGGCGGGCTCGACGAGGCCGTCGAGGAGCTGCGCCGCGTGCACCGGCTGCGGCGCGGGATGGGCCGGGGCCGCAACTGAACAGCCGGCGGTGATACAAGTGGCAGGTGTCCGCCGCTGCCCAGAGCCCGCCTGACGCCGAGCTGCGGGCCGCGCGCGAGGCGGTCGTGCGCGAGCACATGGAGTCTGAGAACCATCACGACTTCGACACCACGATCGCGACCTTTGCGCACCCGCGCTACGAAATCATCCCCACTGGCGATGTCTACGACGGGGAGCGCGAGGTGCGCGACTACTTCGCCGAGACGCGCAGGGCCTTCCCCGACCAGCGCAACGAGCTGATCGAGCTGCACCACGCCGACGACGGCGTGATCGTCGAGTTCGACCTGCTCGGCACCCACCTCGGCCCGCTGCGCTCGCTGCCACCCACGGGGCGCTCCTTCCGTACACGCGTTACTGCCTTCTTCATCTTCGAGGGCGAGCGGATCGTCTGCGAGCGCGTCTACTTCGACCAGCTCAGCATCCTGCGCCAGCTCGGCATCGCACATGACCCGAGCTCGCTCGCTGGGCGCGCCTCGATGCTGCTCACGCATCCGCTGACACTCGGCAAAGCGCTCTTCAAAGCCCAGGCGGCCAGACGAACTGCGCGTTAGTCAAGCCTCGGGGATCGTTTACCGAAGTGTTACCTGCGCTTGAGGAGAAAGCGCGAGAATGTGCTCTCCCCCCATCGCGGAGGCCCAAAGTGGATCACAGCGAGCAACTCACGATCAAGCAGACCTCGACCGGCTACTGGACCGTGCAACGCGGCTCCGTGCACCTCGCCGGCGCGCCCACCCGCCGCGGCGCCGAAGCCGAGCGCGAGCTCCTCAGGCGGCTGAGTTTAAGCGGTCCGCGTCGCCCGCTTCGCAAAGCGCGGGCGCAGGTTCACAACTCCTAGATAGTCGCCGTCAAAGGGCCGCATGTGCGTGTCCGAAACCCGCGAGCTTTGGCCCTCGCACCGTGCCAGGATGGGGTGATGCTCGAGGACTTCGACCGCTGCTACCGCGCCGTGCAGAGCCGCGATGCACGCTTCGACGGCTGGTTCTTCACAGCCGTCACCTCGACCGGCATCTACTGCCGTCCGAGCTGCCCAGCAGTCACCCCAAAGGCGCAGAACGTGCGCTTCTATGCAACCGCTGCGGCCGCTCAGCAGGCGGGCTTTCGCGCCTGCCTGCGCTGCCGCCCGGATGCCTCGCCGGGCTCACCGCAGTGGCTCGGCCGAGCCGATGTCGCGGCGCGAGCCGTCAAGTTGATCCTCGATGGCGTCGTCGACCGTGACGGCGTATCCGGACTTGCCCGCCGTCTGGGTTACTCCGAGCGTCAGCTACACCGCGTCCTGATCGCCGAGGTCGGAACGGGCGCGCTTGCGCTCGCGCGAGCACAGCGCGCCCAGACCGCACGGGTACTGCTGCAGGGCACTGAGCTACCGATCGGCGAGATTGCGCTCGCCGCCGGGTTCGCAAGCGTGCGTCAGTTCAACGAGACCGTTCGCAGCGTGTTCGCGCGAACCCCCTCAGAGCTTCGTCGCCGCAGCAAAAGCACACGCGAGCCGGGGATCAGCGGCGCCATCGGGCAGACGATCGTGCTGCGCATGGCGCACCGCCGCCCGCTGGCCGCGCGGCAGCTGCTCGAGTTCCTCGCGCTGCGGGCGCTCGCGGGTATCGAGGCCTATGACGGCACTACCTACCGACGCAGCCTCAGACTGCCCCACGGCGGCGGGACCGTCGCGATCAGCGCGCCCGATGGCGAGCTGCGCGCAGCCTTCGTGCTCGATGACCTGCGCGATCTCACGGTCGCGGTCGCTCGCTGCCGCCGTCTGCTCGATCTCGACTCCGACCCCGAGGCCGTCGATGAACAGTTGGGCGCCGACCCGCTGCTGCGCCACTCAGTAGCGATGACGCCCGGCCTGCGCATACCGGGCGCCGCCGATGGCTTTGAGATCGCCGTGCGCGCGGTGGTCGGCCAGCAGGTCTCGCTGGCCGCGGCGCGCACCGTTGCAGGCACGCTCGCCCGTGGGGCCGGCACGCCGCTCCAGGAGCCGGTGCTGCCCATCACGCATCTCTTCCCAGCACCCGAGGCGCTCGCCACGCTCGCGCAGACGCATCCGCAGACGTTTGCGATGCCGGCCTCGCGGCGCAGGACTCTCGCGCTCCTCAGCGAAGCGCTCGCAGCCGGGGAGATTGCGATCGACCCGGGTAGCGATCCGGCGGAGGCTGAAGGCAAAGCTGCTCGCGATCCCCGGGATCGGCCCTTGGACCGCCGATTACATCGCCCTGCGCGCGCTCGGCGATCCCGATGGCTTCCTCCCCACGGACCTCGGCGTGCGCCACGCCCTCGCGCACCGGGGACAGGACGACGATCCCCGCGCGGTCAGTGCGCTCGCCGAGCGCTGGCGGCCCTGGCGCGCCTATGCGCTTGCCCACTTGTGGCACGGGCTCGGAGAGCCTGCCCGCGCCAACAGACTCACTTGCTGCGTGAGAGCAGGCTGTCCCGTAGGCGCTGCTTGGCGAGCCAGCCGTCGTCGCGTAGGCGACGCACCCAACCTGCGCCCTGAACGTTGAAGCGCTTCAACGCACGCGCGGGAACCGCGAGGTCGTATGCCAGGCGCTCGCCCCGGCCAGACGTGATCGCACGGGCCGCGCGCCGAAAGCCAAGGCCCTTCTCGCTCGGCAGGTGCAGCAGGCCGAGCGAGGCTGAGTCGCGCGGCGGAGGCGCGCCGTGGCGCGGCCCTGTCCAGACCCGCTGTGCGAGCGCTGAGAGGTCCTCAAACTCGATGCGACCGAGTGCACCGGCAAGCGACAGCAGCTGCTCCTCTGTCTCAAAGACCTGGCCTTCGGCGGCGAGCTCCCGTTCGAGCTCCTGGCAGCTGGCAACCAGCGCGAGCAGATCGGCGGCGGTGCCGCTCAAGATCTCACCGCCTACCCAGTCCAAGGGGGCATCCGCCGCGCCGAGACGGACGGCAAGCTCCCTGATGTATTGGGGCGTGAGCCCTGAGATATCCCAATCCTGCGGATAGCCGATGTGAATGCAGCCGATCGCGGGCGAGTGCGGTCGTGCCGCGAAGAGTTTGGGGGCATCCACCCACACACAGTCAACGTCCACGAGCCACAGTGGCGTGTCCTCACCAACCTCGGCGGCGGCGACCGTAATCGCGTCGAAGACGTAGCGCGAGGAGGCGAAGTGTGCGACCTCGATATCCGGTCGATGGAGGTAGTCGGCGAAGAGCATTTTCACGCCGAGCGCCTCGATCTCCGCGAGCAGGCGCGCTCCACGAAAACCCACAGCACGGCGATCGGTCAGGTTCGTGACGAGCGCGAGGTCGCACTCGACGCCCCGTAAACGCAGCGAAGCGGCCTGAACCAGAGCACACTCCAAGTAGCGGGCAGCGAGCTCGACGGGGCCCTCCCCCGGAGCGACTGGAGGGATAGTTGAACTCCTCCTCGGCGCTGTGCACGTAGAGGTACTGCACGACCAGGGGACGCGTGGCGGTCTCGCGGTCGTCAATCAGGGGCGCTCGAAGCGCCTGCTCGGTGCTCATCGCAGTGCTCGCGGACGGCGCACGTCGCGCCATACGTGGGTATGGAGGGCTAGAAACACCCTGGACAGGGTATCGGGCCCCACAAGGCGCGGCGCCGAGCAACGACCCGAGGTGGATTCGGTGCGCGCTGCCTCAAGCGGCGAAGACATCTTCAAAAGTTCGCAAAAAGCGGCAAGTTCCCTCTGTCCGATTTGGAGCATCACATTCCGTTCGCAATTCGCACCTCCGAAATCATCTAATCTCGGCCTCGATGAGGGTTCCTGCTCGCTGATGGCGGACCCGACGCCGCCCGCCCCCTTCAACTGGAACGACCTCGGCCGCTACAAGCAGTCGGGACGTTTTCTCGACGGCTACCCGGAGGACGTGCGCACCTTCTTCTCGCCTGTCGACGACGTGCACACGGTGCTCGCCTCGCTGCTCGCCTCGACACAGAAGTCGATCGTGCTGAACATGTACGGCTACGACGATGATGAGCTCGACGAGATCATCCGCGCGAAGCTCGCAAACGAGCACATCTATGTTCAGATGAGCCTCGACAAGTCTCAGGCCGGCGGCGTGCACGAGCGTGAACTGCTGGCGCAATGGCAGCACGATCTGATCGGCAACTCGATCGCGATCGGCAAATCCACCAAGGGCGCGATCTCGCATATGAAGATCGTGATCGTCGATGGCGTCTACACGGTGCGCGGCTCTACCAACTGGTCGCTCGCCGGCGAGCAAAAGCAGGACAACGAGCTCACGATCCACAACAACGCCGTAATCGCCGCCGAGACGCGCGCGGAGCTCGACCGCAACCACGACGCGATGCTCAAGCAGATGGCGGCAGCGCGGGCCCAGGAAAAGACAGCGCCCACGAAATGACCGAGCCCGATCAGACGCTGGCGAACCTCCAGAAGATCAAGCACATCGTCGTGCTGATGATGGAGAACCGCTCCTTCGATCAGATGCTCGGATATCTCACGCGCGACGGAATGCCCGAGGTGCGCGGCCTGACGGGCACAGAGACAAATCCAGACCTCCAGGGGACCGAGCACGGCGTCTTCGAATGGGGCCCGCAGGAAACCTCCTTCCACCCCGTCCAGGATCCCAGCGGCAAGATCCTCGATCCATGCCACTCCAAGGAATGCGTCGCACAGCAGCTCGCCGGCGGCAACCGTGGCTTCATCACGAACTTCCTAAGCACTCGCAAGGACGGCAATGGCAAACCGGTCGAGCTTCCGGGCGACTACCACGCGCTGCCGATGGGCCACTACGGCGCGCAGCATCTGCCGATGTATGACTTCCTCGCGCGACACTACGCCGTCTGCGATGCCTGGCATAGCTCGGTTCCCGGCGACACGTGGCCCAACCGGCTGTTTGCGCTCGCCGGACGTGAGGGGCCGAAGGCGCTCGCCTCGGTGCTGAAGCGGATCGAGGACGGGATCGGCGGGCTCTTCAACAACCAGTTGCACCTGCTCGAGAACGCACCGATCTATGAGGTCGAAGCCTTTACGCGTCAGCTCGCCGACGAGCAGTGGCGCTGGTACTCGCACGATCCCGCGACGCTACGAGCGGCCGATGAGAAGTACCGCCACTTCGGCGAGCGCGACAATTTCGCCTTCTTCGATCGCCAGAAGGTAAGCGTCCTCACCGAACTGCTCGAGAGCCCGATCGTCACACCCGACAGCTTCCTCGACGACGCCGCCAGCGGGCGGCTCAGGGAGGTCTCCTGGATCGATCCGAACTTCATCGACCTCAAAGTCCTCGAGACGGCCTCCAACGACGACCATCCGCCTTCCGATGTACGCGCCGGACAGTCGCTCGTGCTCGAGGTCTATGAAGCCCTGCGCAACAGCCGCGACTGGGAGGACACGCTGCTCGCGATCGTCTACGACGAGCACGGCGGTTTCTACGATCACGTCGCGCCGCCTGCACTCGACGTCGCGGACGGCTCCGGCTACTCGACCTACGGCGTGCGCGTCCCAGCGCTGCTCGTCGGGCCCAGGGTCGCACGCGAGGTATGCCACGTGCAGTTCGACCACACGAGCCTGATCAAGACGATCCTGCAGCGCTTCGCGTCCGATCCCGAGCGCGCGATCGCGAACATGGGCGCGCGGGTCCAGCACGCACAGCACCTCGGCATAGCGCTTGGGGATGCGCCCCGTCGAGACATCCCCGATCACGCTGCCGCGCGGACGCAGATCGATGCATGGCGCGTGCAAGCGCGGGCAAACCGACGCGGCACCTCCGAGCACGGACACTCCACCGCACCCGACGGAGCAGGGCAAGCGCTCGCGCTCCACGATTTCCAGGAAGAGTTCGCGCGCTTCGCGCTCGCGATGCGCCACGCTGGGTTGCCGGGTGGCGAGCCCTAGGTCGAAGCCACCGCCCGATCTGGCCAGCGCGCTATACATTTCCTTACCATCCACGCCTGGAGGGGTGGCAGAGTGGTTGAATGCGGCGGTCTCGAAAACCGTTGTGCGTCTTATTGGCGTACCGGGAGTTCGAATCTCCCCCCCTCCGTTTTTGCCGGGTTTGAGGCCGTTGTTCGAACTTTGGCTGCGGTCTTCGAGCGGAGCCGTCCCAAGCGCCGCTCATGATGGCGCCGTGCCCCGGATCAGCGTCTTCTACGGCATCGTGATCACGATGTACTTCTACGATCACGAACCGCCCCATTTCCATGCTCAGTACGCCGAGCACCATGCGGTGATAGCGATCGAGAACGGTGCGGTGCTCGTTGGCGAGCTGCCGAGTCGTGCGCTCAAGCTCGTGAGCGAGTGGGCGACGCTGCATCGTCCGGAGCTGGAGGCGAACTGGGGTCGGGCGAAGGGCGGTGGCGCTCCTGAGCCGATCGACCCGCTGCCGTAAGATGGGGTGGTGAACTTCGTGAGGGTCACGTCCGTCGAGGTTCTCGGCCACTATCGATTGCGGCTCGGCTTCAGCGATGGCAGCTCTCGGGATGTCGATCTCACCGGGGAGCTGCACGGTCCCGTGTTCGAGCCTCTTGCCGACCCGGGCTTCTTCGCGCAGGTTCGTGTGGATGATGAGTTGGGGACGGTCGTGTGGCCCAACGGCGCCGACCTCGACCCGCTTGTCTTGCACGGCGACTTCCGGCCGGCCTCACGCTTGGCGCATCACTAGAGCTCCGCGGCGCGCCGAAGGCGAGGCTCGCGACCGAAGCGTTCCCGATGAAGCTGTCGGATCAGAGGCCACGGAGATTTCGAGAGTCTTCCCGCCATCCCCGTTTTTGCCGGGTATTGGGCCGTCGTTCGAAATCGGGCTCAACTCTCAGTAGGCACTCGTCTGCCCGCGCCGCAACTCCATTTGTTCTGTACGAGGGCAGCAGATGCGAGCGTGACTGTGCTCCTAGACCAGCCCACCGAGTACAGCGATAAGCAGCATCGTCGTAGCGAGCCCCACATTCAAGCCGACGGAGATGCGTCGAATCTGCGCCTCGCTCAGATCGCCGAGCAGTTCATCGCCTGAGCGTGTGCGCGGGTCGACCGGCCGCTGCCAGTGGAGCAGGATCAGCAGGCCAAGCGCCAGGCTAGCGGTCAAGAGCCAAGCCGATACGTCGGTAAGCGCCCCCCGCACCCCGGAGCCCAGCGTACTGGGCCAACTCAATGCCAGCGACCCTGGCGCAGGTCTCTCCATACGACTGCGAACGGCAGCAGGCACGAAGCGATCAGAGCGCCCATCGCCACACTCGCCGCGTCTTCGTACAGCATTGCATGCCACATCCATTGCGCTACTGGAGTGGCCGCGAGCACGAGCACCACCCAGGCAGCTGCGACGCGAGTTGCCCTGCATGGCGTCTCGCGAGCCATCTGCAACAGATCCTGAGCGGTCAACTGCAGCAGCGGCGTCCTAGCATCGACGCGTTCGCGGGCGGTGTGTGCCCGCCGTGGGAAAGCATGCACAAGATCGCCGCCTAACCCGAGAAGCAGTTCTACAAGCACGTACTCCTCTGCCTTTGCGCGACGCTCAAGACGTGCGCTGAGCAGCCAACAGGCGACCGAGAGCTCCAGCGGCACAGCCACAGCATCCACGGTCTGGGAGTACGACTCGTGTGCGGTCAGCGCGAACGTCACCGCGACTGCGCCAAGTAGCAGCGCGATCAACACGAATGGCTCGATTGCCAGGAAGATGACCGCCGCACCCCGGCCTGCCCAGCGCGCTGAATGAGCACCAGCAGTCATCTCGCAAAATCCTACCCGCCGCGAACCCTGTTCTCGGGGCAGCTGAGAACGTTGACGCATGGCACGCAGAGGGCCTGGCAGCTCTCGGCTTTCGCCCAGGTTTCGTGCCTCCATACACCTTTGGATGTGTATCCTGTGGTGTATGAGGACAAATATCGAGATCGATGATCGGGTGCTCCACGAAGCTCAGGAGCTGATCGGGGCACGCACAAAGCGCGAGGCGGTCGACGTGGCGTTGCGAGAGCTGGTTGCCCGCCATCGACGTATCGGTGTGCTAGATCTGCGGGGGCGTGTTCGGTGGGAGGGCGACCTTGACGAGAGCCGCCGCGGACGCTCGTGATCGTCGTCGACACGAGCGTCTGGATCGACGTTCTGAACGAGCGGGACTCGCCGCAGGCGATACGTTGCGTCGAGCTGATCGAGGGAGGAGAGCCGATCGCACTCACCGACGTCGTGTTCACCGAGATCCTCCAAGGCTTTCGCTCTGAGCGAGAAGCCCGCCTCGTGGAAGGTCACCTGAAGGTATTTCCAGTGCTACGTCTCGACGGTCTGGACGACTTTGCCCTGGCAGCGGAGCTGTACCGTCGTGCCCGTCGCGCAGGGGTAACGATCCGCAAGACGCTTGATTGTCTGATCGCCGCGCCCTGTGTGCGCACGGGAGCCCCCATCCTGCACGCCGATGCCGACTTCGACAGACTCGCAGGGTGCACACCGCTCAGGCTCTATAGCTAGCGAACCCCACGGAACCGCATCGTATGTAGCTCGAAGATGCGCTTCCGAGCCTGCGGGGGTCGAGAATCTCCAACCTCCTAGCTCCCAAATCGCTCATCGTGCAGGTACCGGATCAGGGGCCACGGAGATTTCGAGAGTCTTCCCGCCATCCCCGTTTTTCGCTGGTACGAGGTCGTTGTTCGAACTCGGACCGGTTGCCTTGGGTTCGTCGTGTAGACGCGGTCAGCGTGGGCGGTAGGCATCGGCGCGATGCGCCACGGCAAGGACCTTAATCGAGCGAGTCGCATCGTCTATGCGATAGATGATGCGGTAGGGCCCGCGGCGCGCAGAGTGACGTCCCTCCAGCTCGAAGCGCAGAGGCTTACCGAGACGTTGGGGGTTGGTTGCGATCGTGTCGAGTGTCTCTATGACTGCTGCTGCGACTGAGATGGGCAGGCGGTCGATCTGGCGACGCGCGGGCGGCATCACCAGTACCTCCCATGGCGTCTCGCTCACGCTGCTGCGTTGCGGCGGGTCTCGAGCCCAGCGCGGAGTTCGGCGAGTGTGGTGGCCTGCGCTCCATCCGCGAGTGCTTGTTCGCTCTCGTGGATCTGAGCCATGATCGCCGGATCAGACAGGATCGAGAGGGTTTCCTCGAGGCTCTCCAAGTCATCGTGGCTGATCAAGACCGCGGCAGGCTTGCCGTTACGTGTAAGCACCACACGGTCGTGCTGATCCTCGACACGATCCACCAGCTCGGAGAGATGGGCCTTGACAGAGGAGAGCGGAAGGGTCTCGGACATGACTACTATTCTAGTCATCATTGGCTTGTGTGTCAATGGCTCGTGCGCCCGAATCGCTCCTCGTGAAGCCTCCGGATCAGGGGCCACGGAGATTTCGAGAACTTTCCCGCCATCCCCGTTTTTCGCCGGCACGAGGTTGTTGTTCGAACTTTGCGCGCTCTGCATGCTAGGTGGCTGCTCTCGATTGAGGGCGACGGGCGCGGTAGTGTGCTGTCTGATGGCATCGCAAGCAAGGCGACATGAGGAAGACGTGGAGGGGGAGCGGGTGCGGCGCCTGCGGCTGCGTGCTGATGGGCAGCGGCCACTCGTTGTGAACCTCGAAGAGACGATCTTGCTCACACGCAAGCTGTTCGAGTTGCGCGACGCTGCGCAGCGCGCTCGTTGAGCGTACCGCTCTTTGATGAGCTTCTCGGGCGCCTCGTTCAGGCGGATGTCCGCTTTGTGGTCATCGGTGGCTTGGCGTTGGGTTCTTGGGGCGTTGTACGTGGGACGAAGGACTGCGACATCGTGCCGGATCCAGCGCCTGAGAATCTCGACAAGCTTGCCCACATCGCGGCTGAGCTTGGCGGTCACGTCCAGCTGGGGGAGTCGCTGCTCGGCTCCGAGCGCTCCATTGCGGCGCTGCTTCGTAGCGGCGAGCGAGTGTTGATCTCCACACAGCTCGGAGACTTGGATGTGGTCCAAGGTCTCGACGGCATCTTGCCCTACGCGGAGCTTCGAGCCTGGGCTATAGATGTCGAGATGGCGGATATGACGATCGCGATATGTGCGCTCGATCACTTGAGGACGATGAAGCGGGCTGCCGGGCGTCCGCGTGACCTCGTCGACTTGGAGGACCTCGACGCGGCCCAGCCTGGCGAAGCTTGAGCCGATCAGCAACTCAGATCACATACCCGCCGTCTTGCTATCCGGTTGCTCCTCACCCAATCGCTCCTCGTGAAGTCGTCGGATCAGAGGCCACGGAGATTTCGAGAACTTTCCCGCCATCCCGTTTTGCAGGGTTTGAAACCGTTGTTCCAATGCGCAGCCGGTTCGTGGAAGGCGAGAAGCCCGATCCCGGTGTGGCTAAACCGTAAGGATCGTGAATCTTGGTCCGAGCAGCCTTCTTAGGTCGTCTGGATCGGAGGTCGCGATGGCATCGACCCGCTGGCTCACGCCTACAGCGATGCACGCGTCGATTGTGCTCGCCCCAGGGGTTACCCTGCGCAGGCGCCCAGCGGCCCTCGCCAGCCGTTCGTCCAACGCCTCGATCGAGCACGCCTTGAGCAGACGGGCAACGCGCGCGTCTTCGGCATCGCCGCGCCACACCTCGGCAAGCGCAACCGCTGGGATCGTCGGCACAAGGCCGCGCGCATATGCCACTGCGAGGATCTCACGCACACGCTCCTCGCCTCGCTCGTAAGCGATTAGCGCGCCGGCATCGAGAGTCAGGCCGGCCACTCGGCTGCGACCTGGGTTCGCACGTCGGCCCGCACCTCGCCAAAGTCTGCGTTGTCCTCGGCCAGCATCTCCAAGCCGCGAGCGACTCTTAGCTCACGTAGGACTGCGGCGTTGACGAATGCCGACAGGCTCCCACCAGACCCGGCGAGGCGTTGTTCGGCCTCATTAATTACGGATTCCTCGAACGAGATCGATCGCTTTTGGCTTGCCATGATCCAATCCTACCACGGTAGGAAAGACGCCTGTGCTGGCCTTTTTCCCGCCTGACGCAAATGCTTGCGCGGCTCCTCCCGCAACTCGCCTGCGGGAGTACCTCTAGCATGCGTGCCGTGTCGAACAGCGTTCTGACCTCGCAGGCCGAGGACTTCCCCGGCTGGTATCAAGATCTCATTGCCAAGGCCGAGCTGGCCGACAACGGGCCCGTGCGCGGAACGATGGTCATTCGCCCGTGGGCCTACGCGATCTGGGAGCTGATCCAGCGCGAGCTCGACGACCGCATCAAGGCGATGGGCGTTGAGAACGCCTACTTCCCCCTGCTGATCCCCGAGAGCTTTATCCAGCGTGAGGCGGAGCACGTCGAGGGCTTCAGCCCGGAGCTCGCCGTCGTGACCCACGCCGGTGGCAAGCAGCTTGAAGAACCCGTCGTCATCCGCCCGACCAGCGAGACGATCATCAACAGCTTCTTCGCGAAGTGGATCAACAGCTATCGCGACCTGCCGATGTCGGTGAACAACTGGTCCAACGTCGTGCGCTGGGAGATGCGTCCGCGCCTGTTCTTGCGCACGACCGAGTTCCTTTGGCAGGAGGGCCATACCGCGCACGCCACCGCTGCGGAGGCACAGGAGTTCGCGCTGCTGATCCTCAAGGAGGTCTACCGCGAGGTGATGGTCGACGTCTTGGCGGTGCCCGTCCTCACGGGCCTCAAGAGCGACCGTGAGCGCTTTGCCGGTGCGGTCCGCTCCTGGACATGCGAGGGCATCATGCGCGACGGCAAGGCGCTGCAGATGGGCACAAGCCACGAGCTCGGCCAGGGCTTCTCGAAGGCCTTCGGAACGGTCTTCACCGATCGCGACAACGTGCAACAGCATCCCTGGCAGACCTCCTGGGGCGTCTCAACCCGACTGCTGGGCGCGCTGATCATGGCTCACGGCGATGACCGCGGGTTGCGACTGCCGCCGCGGGTGGCTCCCGTGCAGGTGATCGTCGTCGTGGTCAAGGACGGCGACGGCGTCGCCGAGGCAGCACAGGCTCTCAAGAGCGAGCCTGGAGGGCCGGGGCTTGCGCGTGCGCGTGGACGATCGCGTCGATGTGTCCTTCGGCCGCCGCGTGGTTGGCTGGGAGCTAAAGGGCGTGCCGCTGCGCATCGAGATCGGGCCGCGCGACGTCGCCGAGGGCAATGCGACGCTCGTCAGCCGCGCCCGCGGCGAGAAGCGCTCAGTGGCACTTGGGGAGGTAGCGGCGATCGCGGCCGAGAGCCTCGATGGCGAGCAAGCACAACTGCTTGCCGATGCGGAGCAGCTGCGCGACAGCCGGACCCGAGCAGCCGACAACATCGAGGACGCGATCGAGGCCACGCGCGATGGCGCCGCGGTGCTGCCCTGGGCGAAGGTCGGCGAGGCCGGGGAGCAGCAGCTCGCCGAAGCCGGCGCGAGCGTGCGCTGCCTACGGGCCCGCGACGGAGCTGCGGTACAGGACGTTGACACCGAGGATGTCGACGCCCTCGTCGCCCGCGCTTACTAGTCCAGCTGTGCGCGGATCCGGCGTACCCCGGCGCCCGAGGACTGCTCCTTGACGATGTGAAAGTGGCCGAGCTCGCGCGTGTTCTTGACGTGCGGCCCCGCGCAGAACTCAGTGGAGAAATCGTCGATCTTGTAGACGGAGACCTCGCCGCTGTACTTATCGTCGAATAGGCCTATCGCGCCCATCTGGCGCGCCTGATCCTGCGGCATCACGAAGCGCTCCACCTCGATGCCACGGTCGATCTGCTCCTGCACAAGCTGCTCGACGCGCTGGATCTCCTCGGGCGTCATCGCGGTCGTGTGCGAGAAGTCAAAGCGCATGCGCTCCTGCGTGATGTTCGAGCCCTGCTGTCGCACGTGCTCACCGAGGACCTCGCGTAGCGCGGCGTGCAGGAGATGTGTGGCCGTGTGGTAGCGAATGCTCTGCTCGCTCTGATCGGCAAGGCCGCTAGTAGCGCTCGTCGTCTTCGAGAGCTCTCGGTGCTGAGCAAAGCGGCCCTCGAAGCCCTCCACATCGACGCTCAGCCCAGACTCCGCCGCCACCTCCTCGGTGAACTCGAGCGGAAAGCCGTCGGTGTCGTAGAGGTGAAAGGCCATCTCCCCCGAGATCTGCGTCTCGCCCACAGCGTGTAGCCGCTCGACCTCTTTTGTGAGCTTCGCCATGCCGCGGTGCAGAGTGCGCGCGAAGCGGTCGCACTCCTTGTTGAGCTCTTCGAGGACCTTCTCGGAGTTGTGACGCAGCTCGGGGTAGGCCTCACCGTAGATCTCGATGACCGTGTTCGCGACCGCAACCCAGTCCGCCGACTGCAGGCCGAGCTTGTGGCCGTGCCGAACCGCGCGGCGGATGATGCGTCGCAGAACGTATCCGCGCCCCTGGTTGCTCGGCACAACCGCGGCCGGGTCGGCGAGCATGAAAACCGAAGTGCGCAGATGGTCCGTGAGGATGCGCAACGAGAGCTCCTGCTCTTCCTCATCGGCGAGAGAGGGCTCCTCGCGCAGCTCCGCCAACGCCTCCTTCACACGCGCGACCTCAGGGACCTCGTAGACGCTCGAGACGCCGTTGAGGACCGCGACCGTGCGCTCCACGCCCATACCCGTGTCGACGTTGCGCTTGGGAAGCTCGAGCAGCTCCTCGCCCTTGCGCTCGAAGGTCATGAAGACGTTGTTCCAGATCTCAAAGAAGCGGCCACAATCACACAGGCCCGGGAGGCACTCCTCGCCACGCTCGCAGGGGCTGTCCGTGATGTCGATGAAGATCTCGCTGTCGGGCCCGCAGGGACCCTCGCTGCCGACCGCCCACCAGTTGTGCTCCATGCCGAGGTACACGATCCGCTCGGGTGGCAGTCCCAGGGAGCGCCAGATCGCGGCCGACTCCTCGTCGCGCGGGACACCCTCGCTGCCCTCGAAGACGGTCGCCCAGATGCGGTCAGCGGGGATTCCGAGCAGGTCGGGGTTCGTCAGGAAGTCGAAGCTCCAGGTGAGCGACTCCTCCTTGAAGTAGGAGCCAAGCGACCAGTTGCCGAGCATCTCGAAGAAGGTCAGATGCGAGTTGTCGCCGACCTCGTCGATGTCGGTCGTGCGCACGCACTTCTGGTAGTTCACGAGGCGCTCGCCAGCGGGATGCTCACGGCCGAGCAGATACGGAACCAGCGGGTGCATACCGGCTGTGGTGAAGAGCACCGAGGGATCGTTTTCGGGCACGAGCGATGCGCTCGGGATCGCGGCATGGGCGCGTTCCTCGAAATAGCGGATGTACATCGAACGCAAGCTCGTTGCGTCGATCCGCTTGAAGACGGTCGCTGTGTGCTTGTCAGAGTCAGTAGAAGCCACAGGTCAATGATAAGCGCCGGCGAGCTCAGCGCCGCGCGGCGAAGAAGTCGCTGAGCAACGCTCCACACTCCTGCGCGAGCAGACCGCCGGCGACCGCCGGGCGGTGGTTCAGGCGCGGCTCGCCCGTCACGTCGAGCACGCTCCCGCAGGCACCGGCCTTGGGATCACTCGCGCCGAAGACGACCCGCGGCACGCGCGCAAGCACGATCGCCCCGGCGCACATTGCACACGGCTCGAGCGTCACGTAGAGGACAGCGTCGAGCACACGCCAGCTGCCGAGCGCGCCGGGCGGCCTCGCGCAGGGCGAGCATCTCTGCGTGCGCCGTGGGATCCTGACGCAGCTCGCGCTCGTTGTGCCCGGCTCCCGAGCACCTCCCCGTCGCATACGACGACCGCGCCGATCGGCACGTCTCCGTGTTCCAATGCGCGCTCGGGCCTCGCGCAGAGCCAGGCGCATGAAGTAGCTCGTCGCGTGGAAAGAAACGGTTCGCTCATCTGTCTCGCCCGTAGCGTCTGCGACAGTGCTGCGCCGCCACGAAGCGCACCGGCGCACCATCATTACCCAAAGACAATGCCCACCTCCGCAACGCGCCCCTCTCACCCTCGCTCCATCCAGGCTGCGCATGCTGCTTGTCTGCAGCCTCGCCTGCGCCCTGTTCATGGCCTTGGCCGCGAGCAACGCCCGGGCGTCCGCTCGCGGCGGATACGCGCCGACGATCGTCGTCCGCTACGACCGCCGCACCGCTTGGGGCGCACGCAGCCGGACCAGCTGGTCGCGACCGCCCGCGGGACGCACGAGCCTGCTGCACCTGCCGCGTGGCGAGAGCGTCGCCGCCGCCCTACGCCGGCTGCGCGCCCGTCGCGGCGTGCTGTGGGCAGTGCCCGACTATCTGGCGCACAGCGCCGGCGGCGCTCGATCCCCAACGACCGCGGCACCGGCACCGACGGCGGGCGGCTGGCAGCAGCTGCAGTGGAACTTCGGCGGCCCCTTCGGCGTGAATGCCCCCGAAGCTTGGGCAAACGTGGCTGCCGACGGCGCCCCGGGCGGCAAAGGCGTGACGGTCGCGGTTCTCGATACGGGCGTCGCCTACGCCAACCGCGGCCCCTTCCGCCGCTCGCCCGACTTCAGCCGCTACGAGTTCGTCGGTGGCTATGACTTCGTGCGCCACAACCCCTACCCGAACGACCGCAACGGCCACGGCACGTTCGTGGCCGCCGCGATCGCCGAGGCCACCAACAACGGCTATGGCCTGACAGGCCTCGCCTTCGCCGCCCACATCATGCCTGTGCGCGTGCTCGACACGCAGGGCGAAGGCGAAGCCTCGACGATCGCCGAAGGCGTGCTGCTTCGCGGTCAACCACGGCGCCCAGGTGATCAACCTCAGCCTCGAGTTCTCCCCCGGCGTGACCGCCTCGGACATCCCCGAGCTGATCGAAGCGATCCGCTACGCGCACCGTCACGGCGTGCTGGTGGTCGCGGCCGCCGGCAACGAGGGGCACGCAGCGATCGCCTACCCGGCGCGCGCGCCGGATGTCGATCTCGGTCGGCGCAACCACCGAACACGGCTGCCTCGCCTCCTACTCCAACGATGGCTCCGGGCCTGACGCTCGTAGCACCTGGGGGCGGCGCCGACGCCGACCTTCCCGGCGACCCCAACTGCCACCCCGAACTGCCCTCGGGCCGCGACATCTTCCAGGTGACCTTCACCGGCAGCTCGCCCCGGCGCTTCGGCATCCCCTCGGGCTATGAAGGCACCTCGATGGCAACCCCGCACGTCTCCGCGACCGCGGCGCTGATCATCGCCAGCGGCGTACTCGGTCGCCATCCGACGCCCGCGCAGATCACCGCGCGCCTGCGTGCCACCGCGCGCAAGCTCGGCGGCGGCGGCGACGAACGTCTCTACGGGGCCGGGCCTGCTCGACGCAGCGGCTGCGACCGCCCCCGGCGGTCCCGGCGCCGTCGCCGGGTAGCCTGGGCGGCATGTCTCGCTTCCACCGACACGCTACGAGCCGCTCCTCCTGAGCGCTGCGATCTCGCAGTCGTCGGCGGCGGCATCGTCGGCCTGGCCGTCGCCCGCGAGCTGCTCGCCGCAACCCGCAGGCGTGCGTCTGCGTGCTCGAGCGCGAGAGCGAGATCGGCACGCACCAGACGGGCCACAACTCGGGCGTGATCCACGCCGGCGTCTACTACGTCCCCGGCTCGCTGAAGGCGCGGCTCTGCGTCGAAGGCGCACGCGAGATGTATGAGTACTGCGAGCGACGCGAAATCCCGGTCGAGCGCTGCGGCAAGGTGATCGTCGCGACCGACAGCTCTGAGCTGGCGCGCCTGGATGAGCTCGAGCGGCGCGGCACGCGCCAACGGCGTTCCGGGCCTGCGCCGCATCGACGCAGCCGGCATCGAAGAACTCGAGCCCCATGCACGCGGCATCGCCGGGCTGCACTCGCCCGGCACGGGCATCGCCGACTTCCCGGCTGTCGCCCACGCCTACGCCGAGGACATTCACGAGGCGGGTGGAACGCTCGCGACCGGCTGCGAGGTGCACGGGGTTGCGCACGGCGAGCGGGCGCTGCGACTGACCCACTCCGCAGGGAGCCACCGAGGCGCGCAACGCGATCTTCTGCGCAGGCGCCTGGGCAGACCGGCTGGCGGTCGCGGCCGGCGCCGACCCCGATCCGCGGATCGTCCCCTTCCGCGGCGCCTACCTGCGCCTCGCGCCCTGAGCGGCGCCACCTCGTGCGCTCGCTGATCTACCCGGTCCCCGACCCCTCGCTGCCGTTCCTTGGCGTGCACCTGACGAAGCACATCGACGGCGACGTGCTGATCGGACCGACCGCGCTGATGGCCGGCGCGCGCGACGCCTACAGGCTCTCAACGCGTGCGCGCGCAGCGACCTGCATCGACACGCTGCGCCTGGCCGGGAACTTGGCGGATGCTCGCGCACTGGTGGACGCACCGGCGTGACCGAGCTGCGCCACGCGGCGCTGCGCTCGGCCTTCGTGCGCGCGGCCTCGCGCTATGTGCCCGAGCTCGACGGTCGGCGACGTCGAGCCGGCCTTCGCCGGCGTGCGCGCGCAGGCGCTCGGGCGCGACGGCAAGCTCGTCGACGACTTCGTCTTCTCCCACACCGAGCGCGCGCTGCACGTGCGCAACGCGCCCTCCCCTGCCGCGACCTCCTCGCTGGCGATCGCCCGCCACGTCGCCGATGAGGCGCAGCGGGCCTTCGCCTGAGCTCCCTCAGCGAGCCGTGGTGCCAGGCGAGCCGATCACGTCTGGAACTCCCGTGCGCGCGTTCGCAAACCGCGGCTGCCAGCCGAGCTCTGCCTTGATCCTCGCGTTCGAGGAGCGCGCCGAGCGAATCACCGCGTCGACGGCGTTGGCGCCGGCGATCGTCCGCGCCAAGAAGGCCGGGATGCGCCGGGGAGGGCCGACGCCGAGCGCCTCAGCGGTCAGCGCCATGAAGTCGTAGAAGCTGATCGGCTCGTCGTCGGCCACGTGATAGATCGAGCCGGCCGGGGCGATCTCGACGCCGAGCACGAGCGCCGAGACGACATCGTCCACGTGCACCACGTCCCACAGGTTCTCGCCGCGACCGATCACAGCGAAGCGCCCCGGCTGGCGCAGACGCGCGACGAGCTCCTGCGCATACCAGCCGCCGGGACCGTAGACGTGAGACGGGCGCATTACGACCGCCGCGCAGCCCTGACTCGAGCACGAGGCGCTCGCCCTCCTGCTTGGAGTGCCCGTATGGCGTGCTCACCGGCAGCGGCTCGTCCTCGCTCAGCAGGGCTCCGCGCGCGTCGCCCGTGACGACCGTCGAGGCGAAAACAATCCGTGGCAGCCCCTCCGCGCCGTCGAGTGCCCGGCACGCTTCGATCAAGCGCTGGGTCCCCGCGACATTGACCTCCTGCACCTTCGCCCCGCTGCGCTGCGAGGCGATCTCAGCGGCGAGGTGCACCACGCACTCGGGCCGGGCCTCGCGCAGCGCCTCGGTCAGCCGCTGCCCGTTGCTGAGATCGCAGGCCACTGCTTTGCTGCCAGGTGGCTCTGACCCGGGGCGACGCACGAGCGCACTGACCTCGTGTCCGCGCGCAAGCAGCTCAGCTGACAGCGCCCCGCCGATGAAGCCGCTGGCGCCGGTGATGAGGATGCGCATTGAGCGAGCCTACCCGCAGCGCCGCGGCGGGGCAGATGACTACATCTCAAAGGCAGTACGCCCGCCAACCTCGATGAGCTCCTGCAGCTGCTCGCGCCCGTCGCCGATCACCGGGCCGCCATGAGCGAGCAGCAGATGCGCGAAGTCGAGCGTTGCCAGCAGGCGCTCGCAGGCAGCGAGCAGACCGCGCTTGGTGCCCGGCGGATCGTCCATCAGCGAGTCGGGCACGAACCCAAGCGGCCCGTCCTGCCCGTGCGGACCACCACGCACGATACCGTCGGCGATCACCACCGCACGAGCCTCGGGCTGGTATAGCGCCGTGTCCTCCGGACAGATCGCGCCGAGCTCGCAGGCGAGCACGCCTCCGGGTAGGCGCTCGCCGATGTCAAAGGGGATGACTCCCTGCTCGCTGGAGAACTCGTGCATTCCAGCGCGGTTGCAGTGGACACCGCAGCCAAAGCGTTCAGCGAAGCGATCGGATTCGCGGTAGTGGTGTCTGTTTGAGAGCAGGATCGCTGCGGGTCTGACACTCCGTTCAGCGAACCAGTCGAGCCCCTCCGCGACGGGCACCAGCGGGTCGATCAGCACGCCCGCCTGCTCGAGCCAGTAGGAGGAGACCTCGATGTGAATCTTCGGGTGTCGGGCCGTCCAGTGGAAGACCCCTGGGAGCACCTCGTGCATCCGTCCAGACTACCCGTCCGCGCCCGGTGCGAGGCATCGACGCGCTAGCGTCCGAGCGATGCGCGCGCTGCTGGCGAGAAGCCCCTGGGCAATAGGGTGCACGCTGATCGCACTGCTCGCCGCGGGCCCGCTGGCGGCGCCGGCCACGGCCACGCCGGCCTGGTCCACCTATCACCACGACGCTGCCCGCTCCGGCGCCGATCCTGACGGCAGCGAACCGCATCCCCCCACCTTCGACTGGCAGTCCACGGATCTCGGGGCGCCGATCTGGAGTCAGCCGCTCTTGCTCGGTGGGCGCGTCTACGTCGCGAACGTCGGCGATCGTCTCACGGCACTCGATGCGGCCAGCGGCACGGTCGTGTGGAGCAAGATCCTCGGCACACCCGTTCCCGCTGGCCAGCTTCCCTGCGGCGATGTCACCCCGACCGTCGGCATTGTCGGCACGCCCGTGATCGATCCGAGCACGGGCGTGATCTACGCGGTTGCCGACACCTGGGACGGGACCAGCAGCGAAGCGCACCACGTGCTCGTCGGGCTCGCGCTGGCCGGCGGTGAAGAAGTGCTGCGCACACCCGTGGATCCGCCCGGCGCCGACCCCAAGGCACTCTTGCAGCGCACCGCGCTCAACCTCGACCAGGGACACGTCGTGTTTGGCTTCGGCGGCAACGACGGCGACTGCGGCGAATATCGCGGTGCGGTCGTCTCGGTACCGCAGGACGGCACTCCGGCGAGTTTCTGGCAGACGCCGATCGCACTGCCTTCCAAATCGGGTGGGGCGGTATGGGCGACAAGCGGCCCAGCGGTCGACGGGGAAGGTCATATCTTCGCCACGACCGGCAACCCGAACCCGCCGGCGGGGAAAACTGCGAGCACCTACGACTACTCAGACAGCGTCGTCGAGCTCAGCCCCACGCTTGCGCTGCAGGGCGCCTTCGCGCCACCGAACTGGGAAGCCGAGAGCAATAGCGATCTGGACCTTGCCTCTGCGGGCGCAGAGCTGCTGCCTGGTGGGCTCTTGTTCCAGGCCGGTAAGGACGGGGTCGGCTACCTGATCGCACCCTCGAGCATGGGCGCGCAGGCACCCGCCGTCTACAGCCACACGGTCTGCGCCGGCAAGGGCAGCTTCGGCGGCGACGCCTACGCCGCCGGGGTGATCTACATCCCCTGCACGAACGGAGTGCAGGCCCTCGCCTATGACCAGCAAGCCCGCACCTTCACGCCTATCTGGCAAGGCCCAGCCGACGCCTTCGGACCGCCGATCCTCTCCGCGGGCCTCGTCTGGTCGGCGGCAACCGGTGGTTTCAAAGGTGGCGGTACGAAGCTCTATGGCCTCGACCCGGCCACCGGGGCGATGCGCGACACCGAGACGCTGCCGCAGCCGATCATCGATCACTTCGGCTCACCAAGCGCCGGCGGCGGGCGCCTGTTCATCGCCACGGGCACGAGCGTGACCGCCTACCGCGTCGCCCAGCTGACCCCGTTCACCGAACCCTTCCCGTCTAGCCCTGGCAGCGGAGGCACGGTGCTCACACCGGGCACAGCTGGGACACGTGGGCAGCCGGCGCCGGTGCTGCTGCACAGGAGCCTACGTGCTGACAGCAGCGGGCGTGTGCGCCTGACGCTGCGCTGCAAACCGCGAGGGCAGCGCTGCCGGGCGGGCACGCTCACGCTCCGTGCGCGCTTCACGATCGCGCGGGGACGCCCCGGCCACCGCGTGCGCCAGATTGTCTTGATTAAGCTCGTGCGCGGCTCCTACCGGGCTGCGAGTGGCGACTATGTCGTGACGCTCAAGCTCAGCGTCAGTGCTCGCGCGCACCTGCGCCTGCATCCTGAGGGCCTTCCCCTGCACGTCGCGATCGCCGCCAACGGCGCCACACCGCGCATCTTCAGAGCGACGCTCAGCTAGCTGTGGGCGCGGCCACGCGCGCGTCAGCGGCGCTGGCGATCACCGCCGCGAGCTCGGCACGGAAGCGCTCCTCGCCAAAGCGCCGGGCGTTCTCACGCGCCCACTCAGAGGACAGCGTGAGCGTCTCAAAACGCTCGATCGCGGCCGCCAGGGCAGCGGCGCTCTGCTCAGCGAAGAGCACCCCTGTGACCCCGTCGAGCACGGACTCGGCGGCGCCACCGATGCCGTAGGCGATCACCGGTGTGCCGGCTGCCTGGGTCTCGACGGGGACGATCCCGAAGTCCTCCTCGCCAGGGAAGAGGAGTGCGCGGGCGCCGCTCAGCAGGCGATCGCGCTCGGCGGGGCTGACCTTGCCGAGCAGCTCGGCGCCAGCGCCGGCCTCCGCGCGAACGCTGTCCATTGCGCGTCCATCACCGGCCACCTTCAGGGGACGCTCCAAGCGTGCGCAGGCCGCCACTGCGAGGTCGACACGCTTGTAGGGCACCACACGTCCGAACACGAGGTAGTAGTCCTGCGGATCGCGCTCGAGCCCGAGAAAGTGCTCCACATCGATCGGCGGATGCACGACCTCCGCGTTACGCCCGTAGTAGCGGGCGATGCGCGCGGCGACGTGGCGCGAGTTAGCCACGAACACATCCGGGCCTGAGGCTCCCGCGAGATCCTGACGGCGCAGACGGCTGAGCAGCGGCGGCAGCATCAGGCGTGTCAGGCGCCCGACTTCCTCGCCCTCTAGGAAGCCCTCCTCCCAGGCGTAGCGCATCGGTGTGTGGCAGTAACAGACGTGTAGCGCGCCCGGCGGGGTGCGCACATTCTTGGCGCAAGCGTGACTGCTCGAGAGCACGAGGTCAAAGCCCGACAGGTCGAAGGAGCGGAAGGCGCCGTTCATCAGCGGCAACAGCTTCGGGTAGTGACGCACAGCACCCGGGATGCCATTGAGGTAGGAGGCGTGGACGGGGCGCTCGGTGATCGCGGCCGGCCAGGGAGCCGCGTCATAGACCGAGGTGAAGAGCTCGGCCTGGGGGAACATCTCCAGCAGCTGCAACACGACCTGCTCGGAGCCACCAGGAATCGTCAGCCAGTCGTGGACCACGGCGACACGCCCGAAGCGACCGCGCAGCTCCTCGAGCAGCGCCTCGCTCGACGTTTCACCTACAGGGGGCACCGGGGCGAGACTACACGCCTCAGCGCCTGGGATCATGGCGCCGATGCCCGAGCCCCAACGTCTGCGCGACCGCGACATCGTGTGCGTGGGTTTCGCTGACTGGGACACCGAGCTGTGGACCAACCAGCACCACCTGATGTCGCGCCTGGCACGTGACAACCGCGTGCTGTTCATCGAGTCGCTCGGCCTGCGCGCCCCTCAGGTCGCGGGGCGAGACCTCGCGCGCATGTGGCGACGGCTGCGTCGCGGGCTGGCCCGGGCGCGGCCCGTCGACGGCTTGCATGTGCTCTCCCCGCTCGTGATTCCGCTGCACCGCTATCGCCTCGTGCGAGCGCTCAACGCACGCCTGCTGGCCGTGTTGGTGCGCCGCGCTAGCCGCGAACTGGGCCTTGAGCGCCCGATCCTTTGGGGCTATGTCCCCCAGGCCGAGATGCTGATCGACACGTTCGAGCCGTCGCTGATCGTCTACCACTGCGTCGATGACATCGCTGCCCAAGAGCGCATTGACACGGCGAGCTTCCGCGCCGCCGAGGAGCGCTTTGCCGCGCGCGCCGATCTCGTGCTGGTGAGCGCGCCGGCGCTCGCTGCGCGTCTGCGTCCGCTCTCCGCAAACGTGATCGAAGCGCCCAACGTCGCCGATACGGACCTCTTCGCCGCTGCCCTGCGCCCGGGCCCACTGGACGCAGCGATGGCGGCGCTGCCGGCGCCGCGGATCGTTTTCACGGGGGCAATCGTCTCGATCAAGCTCGATATGGAGCTGCTCGCCGAGCTAGCACGGCTACGGCCGCAGTGGTCTTTTGCGATGGTCGGCCCAGTCGGCCCGGGCGACCCGCACACGGACGTCTCGTTGCTGAGGGCAGAGCCCAACATCCACCTGCTCGGCGCGCGCACCTACACGCAGCTCCCAGAAGTGCTGCGTGCGGCCGATGTGGGACTGATCCCTTATGCACGCAATGAGCTAACCGAGAGCATCTTCCCGATGAAGGTCTATGAGTACCTCGCCGCCGGGCTACCCGTCGTCGCGACGCCGCTGCCGGCGCTGGCCGGGATCACAGACGTCGCCAGCGCCCCCGATGCCACAGGGATCGCCGCGCTGATCGATGAGGCGCTCACGCAGAACAGCGAGGCGCTCAGGGCAGCACGCTCACAACGCGCCGCCACGCACTCCTGGGATGAGCGCCTCACGGAGATCGCCACGGCGATCGAGGCGCTATGAAGGATCTGCTCGTCACAACACACACGCCGATCCTGCGCTCGGGCCAGATGGTGCGGACCTACGGCATGGCTCGTGCGCTCGCGGGCCAGGGCGGATTGACGCTCTTGTATGTGCGCTTCGAGGGCGATCAGCCCGACCAGGCATTCCGCGCGATCGCGGGCATCGAGCTGCGCGAGGTGGTTCCCTCGCGGGGAACTCGGCGAGCGCTCTCCTACGCGAAAGCGCGCCTGGCACGCGTACCGGCGGGGTTTGCGCGGGGGATATCACCGGAGCTCGCCGAGGCCGCGGCCCGCCTTGCCGAGGAGCCCGGCCGTGGGCGCGTGATCGCCGATGGCCCGATCGCGGCCGCGGCGCTGCGCGGGCTCGCGCGCCGACGTGCGGTGATTTACAACGCTCACAACCTCGAGTCGGGTTTCCGCGGCGAACTGCAGGACAGCGGCGCGATCAGCACCCTGCGCAACTTCGAGCGGGAGGTGCTGACACATGCGCAGGAGTCCTGGATGGTTAGCCAGGCGGACCTCGACGCGGCGCGCGAGCTGTGTCCGCAGGCGCGCCTGCGCTATGTGCCAAACGTCGTCGACGTCACCGCGATCACACCTGTCACGCCCGCGCGCGCCGCGCGGCGCGCGATCTTCGTCGCAAGCTTTGCCTATGAGCCGAACCGCAACGGCCTTGACTTCCTGCTCGAGCGGGTCTTTCCGCGCGTGTGGGCCGAGCTCCCCGACGCCAAGCTGATGCTCGTCGGCGCGGGCCTGGAGCAGCCGCCCTCGACGGACCCGCGCGTGGAGTACGCCGGCTTCGTCGATGATCTCTCCGTGGTCTACGCACAGGCGTCCTGTGCCGTGGTGCCGCTGCTACAGGGAGGCGGAACCCCACTGAAGTTCATCGAGGCGCTCGCCTACGGCCTGCCGATCGTGGCGATGAGCCGCGCCGCAGCCGGCCTGGAAGCGCGTGATGGCGAGCACTGCCTGCTGGCCGACGATGAGGAGGGCTTTGCGTCCGCCTTGATCGCCGTGCTGCGCGATGGAGCTCCCCAGATCGGCGCAAGCGGCCGCCAACTAGCGGCCGAGCGCTACTCGATCGAGGCGCTCACGGCCCTGCTCGCCGCCTGAGCAACCGCGGCGTCTGCCGATCAGCCAGCGCCTCGCGCTGCGGAAAACCACTCGCCGCCATTCGTCCAAGCAAGACCCGTCGGCTTGACGAACTGGACTGAGCGACCGAATCTTTCCGTGCAGTCCTAAAGCCACAAAGCCATCGTCTTTTTGGGGGCGCGGCTGAGCGGCATTTCCCGATAACGGCACACCCGTCGCGAGACGGGCTCGCAAAGCCAGGGGTCTCTCCGAGATAGCCCGGCTACCGAAGGAGAACGCATGACAACTTCCGGCCACCGCCGGGCACGCTCGCACGCGTGCGCCGTCTTTCTGCTGATCTGCTCGGCCCTGCTCGGCTGCACAGCGAGCGCCAGCGCCGCCGCCGCACCGCACGCAGTGATGCACGCCGACCGAGCCGCCAACGCCGCCGACCACGTGCTGGTCGCCGACGCCAGGGGGCTGGAGCGCTGCCTCAGCGCCCACCACGCTCAGCCGAACAGCTGCGCCGCCGCTCGCCACGCCCTGCAGCGCGCCGGCGCGCGACTCTCGCTGGCCGAGCGTCAGCTTTCGCGGCTCGGACGCATGGCCGCCGCCCGCGCCAAGGCCGCCTCCAGCGCAGAAAATCCGCGCGCAGCGCCGACCCTCAGTGTCTCCGGTCAGACGCTCAGCTGGACGCGCGTGGCGGGCATCAACACTTACGTGTTCGTACGCAAGGTGCCCGGTCAAAGCGATCAGTACTCGATTGTCACCGGCACCTCGATCACGCCCCCCGCTGTCCCCGGCGCAACCGTCCGCTACGCGGTTCGCACGACCGCTTGGTGGTCGTCCTGGTCGAGCGAGCAGACGATCACCTACCCAAGCCCGAGCGAAGGCGGGAAAGCTCCCAACCCTCAGGCCGCCCCAGTTCTCTCCGTGAACGGTCAGACGCTTGGCTGGAACAGCGTCGCCGGTGTCGGCACCTATGTGCTCGTGCGCAAGATGCCGGGGCAGAGCGATGCCTACTCAGAGGTCACCGGCACCTCCGTCACACCCCCGGCGGCGCCCGGCCTGAGCGTTCGCTACAGCGTGCGTACCGCCATCGAACACAGCGCCTGGGCCCCTGAAGTGACGATCTCCTACCCCGCGCCGACGCCTCCCCCGACTCCCACACCGCCACCGCCGGCGCCCACCCCACCCCCGACCCCCACCCCGCCGCCGGTGACTCCGCCGAGCGAAGAAAGCCACGAAACCTCCTCGCCGATGGCGATCGGCCTCGACATCGGTGGCTGGACCTGGGAATCGGCGATCCGCGACGAGGCAGGGGCGGTCAGATACGTCCGCTCCAGCTACAAGCACTTCTCAAGCGACGCGCAGATGGCTCTGCTTGCCTCCGCGGGCGTCAAGCTGATGCCTTTGTTCGGCGAAGGCGGCACGCTGGCGAGCTATGACAACGCAACCTTCGTAAACGAAATCGTCAGCTGGTTCAAGCGCTACGGCAAGGGCGGCACCTTCTGGGCCGGCCGTCCCGTGGATCTCGGTGCGACCACGGCTGAGCTCATCAACGAGCCGGGCAACCCCTACTTCTACCCCGACTACGCCAACCACCAGCTATATGCCGAAATCACGAAAGCTGTCCACAGCGCCCTCGAAGCGAACTTCGCCGCGGCCGACCGCCCGAAGCTGCTCGTCTCCTACGACGGAGGCTTCAACGGCTCAGAATACGGCCGCGCGATCTTCGCGGCAGGTGCAGTCGCGGACGGCGTGACCGTCCACCCCTACGGCGGACACGGCTCGGGCAGCTCCGAAGGAAACCGCGAACGGGTGGTCCAGGCGCACAACGAGACGGGCCTGCCCGTCTACGTGACCGAGGTCGGCTGGCCGACCGCGCTCGGGCTGCTTCCGACCGGCGACTCATTGCAGTGGAGCGAACAGCAGCAGGCAGAAAACCTGACTAACTTCATCGGGTGGGCGCGAGCGCAGGGCTACGTCAGCGACGTGACGTACTTCAACTACGCCGACTACGGGCTCAACGACTTCTACGGGATCGTGCACAGCAACGGACAGGGACACAAGCTCGCCTACGGGGTCCTGAAAGCGGCGACGGCGAGCAGCTAACGCCGCAATCCGGCCTGCGCGGTCGGAGCGCTCCGGTAGTTTTGGTTGCATAGACGCCTATGTCCACTGAACGCGCGCAGGGACCGCGCGGGCACGCGAGCCTGCTGGGACGCTGGCCAACGATCTTCGCGGGCGCGATCCTGATCGGCGCGATCGGCGGGATGCTGGCCGAGCGCAAGCCCAGCACGGCGATCCTGATCTGCATCGCGATCGGCGGCGTGATCGCCTTGGCCGTGCTCGGCGATCGCGCCTTTCCCTGGGCGATCGTGGTGGTCGCGGTCGCGCCCTGGTATCCGCTCGTGGCCGAACAGGCAGAAGCGCCGATCGTCAAGCAGAAGGTCCTCTGCGCTGCGATCGCCGCCGCGCCGCTCGTGCCCTGGATGTGGTCGCTGGCGCTCGGCGGGCGCCGCACGCGACCGAGCCGCAGCGCGCTGCTGATGGCCGTGCTGTTTGGCGCGATGGCGCTGCTCATCTACGAGACGCTCGGCAGCGTCACGAAGGTGATCGACTCGAAGGTCGTGGGCTTCGTGTTTGCCGGCGTGGCATTTCTCTGTGCACGGCGCTTCGGCGCCGCACGCGGCTGGCTCGCGGCCGCTTTCGTCGGCCTCGCGCTGCTGGCACTGGTGGGTGCAGACGCCTACGTGAAAGCGCCCGCGCACCGCGTCGGCTACTTCGTCGGCTACCCGATCACCTACGGAGCGCTGGTCGTCGGGCTGGCACCGGCGGCGCTGCTGTTCGCCTACCAGCGCTCGCGGCTACTGGCAGGTGGTTTGGTGATGGGTAGCGCCGCGCTCTTGATCTTCAGCGAATCACGCAGCTCCTGGGTGGCCTCGGTCGTGATGCTGATCGTGGCCGTGCTGCTGCAGGCGCGCGCAGGCAACTACAAGGCACTGGCCTCCGTCGGCGCAATCATCGTGGTCCTTGCCGGGCTGATCGTCGGCACGGGCTCGCTCAGCAAGATCGTGGAGCAGAAGCTCAATCCCAACATCGCCCGCAGCCAATCCTTCACCCACCGGCAGTGGAGCTATGGCTACGCGCTTGAAACGATCGGCAAACAGCCGCTCTTCGGAGCGGGAGCACCGGGCTTCTCCGCTGAAGAAGCCGCCAATAGGACCAGCATCGGCGCGATCGATAACGGCTACCTCTCGATCACGGTCGACATGGGCTTTGTCGGGCTGATCGCCGCGCTGATCCCAATCTGGATCGCGCTACGGGTGCTTGGGCGCTGCCTGCGCCTTGGGATCACACCGCGCTTCGAGCTCGCGCTGGCGCTCGGGATCGTCGGCATGGCGGTCGTGACGATCTTCTACGACAGCTTCTACTGGGCCCAGATCGACCTGCTGTTGGGCGCGATGGGGGGCGTGCTGTCGGTGCGCCTGCGCACGATCGGCAGCGAATCCGGCAGGGCGCCCGTCCCGATCCGGCGTCGGTGGCGCTCGATCAGGTGGGCGATTTGACGCGCGAGCCCGAGCCCGAGCGAGAGGTCGAGCTCGGTTTCGAGCGGCCCGACGATGATGAGGGCCGCGCACGTCCGTTGCTGGGCGGCTCGGGTTCGTCGTAGCCGTAGTGGTAGTAGCTGCTGGAGGAGGTGATCTTGACGTCGGTCACGACCAGCCCGAACACGCGGCGTCCGCTCTGGGCCAGCAGGCGACTGGCGCCGCGGATCCGGTCGCGGCGGGTGACCCGCGCCCGGCCGATCAGGATTACGCCGTCGACGCCGGATAGCCGCAGCAGCACGCGCGTATCGGCGACCGGGAGCAGCGGCGGCGAGTCGACGATCACGAAGTCGGCCGCGTCGCGTGCCATGCCGAGCACCTCGGCCATGCGCCCAGCGCTGAGCAAGTCGGCGGAGTTAGGGGGCACGGTGCCGCTGGGGATCACGAACAGGCCCGGCTCGCTCTCGACCGTCATCACGCACTCCTCGAGCTCGCCGCTTGAGACGAGCATGTCCGAGAGGCCGGGGCCACCGCGGCGCAGACCCAGGAGTGCTGCGGCGGTCGGGCGACGCATGTCGGCCTCGAGCAGGATCACGCGGCTGCCGATCGCTGCCAGCGCCGAAGCGAGGTTGACCGCGACCGTGCTCTTGCCTTCGCTCTCATCGGCGCTCGTGATCACAAAACAGCGGGCCCTGCCTGTCGGGTCGACGAAGCGCAAGCCCTCACGCAGCATGCGGTAGGACTCGCCGATCGGACCCGAGAGCTGGACCGAGGCGGCGAGCTCGCCAGCAACGCTCGGCACGCTCGCGATCACCGGGTAGTCGGGGCAGGTGCGTTCAAAGTCCTCGAGCGACTTCAGGCGGCGGTCGAGGAAGTCGACCAGGAGCGCGAAGCCGCAGCCAAGCAAGAGGCCCACGACGAAGCCGAGGATCGCGTCGCGTTTGGGCTTTGGGGAGACCGGCGTCGGATCGGCCTGGGCACGCGCGATCACCTCCGCGTTGCCGGTCTGCAGCGAGCGCAGCACGCCGAGCTGGCGCAGGCTTTCGGCGAGTTTTGTCTGCTCCGCGGGACTTGCGGTCTTGAGCGAGTTGCTGACCAGTTCTTCGGCCTGCGCGACCGTCGAGCGGTCGGTTTGACGGCGGTAGATTATGTAGCCTTCAGCGAACGCATTTGCCACCGCGGCGGCTTCACGTGGGTCGGAGCGCGTGGCCTTGATCGTGGCGATGTCAGCGTTGTTGTTGGGCGTGACGCTGATCGATTCGAGCAGGTTCGCGACACCTTCCTTCGTTTTCAGAAGGTTCGCCGCAGCTGCCGCGACGTTCAAAGAGGTGACCACATCGATGTTGGTCTGAGTCGTGCGTTGCGGTTCCTGCTGCCCGGTCGAGAACAGGCCGTTGCCGAACAGCGCCTGCGCAAAGCCAGGATCGCGGAATAGCAGCTGCGCGGAGGAGCTGTACTGCTTGGGCGAGCGCAGCGACAGCGCGAGCGTCAGGATGACCGCGACGACGATCGTGGCGAGCACCACGAGCTTGCGTCGCCAAAGCACTGAGAGCAGCTCAAAGGGCGAGACGGTCGGCGCCGCTGCAGCGTCGAGTGGAGGCTCGATGTCAGGCACGGCTACCCGGCCCGGAAGATGGCGTGAAGCACCGAATCAATGATACGTGGCTATCGGCATCAGCCCGGCGGTTCATTAGGTTCCAACCCCCACAGCACCGGGGTGCTCAGCCGCGTGAGCGGTGAGCGCCGCGTGCGCATCGAGCACGAAGCGTTCCTGCTCATCGAGGTAGGGGCCGATCCGGAATGACTGCGCGCGGGTGTGTGCGCGCGCGACGCGCGCTGCGGTCTGCTCGGGCTCGCTGAACACCCGTGCAAGCGCCGTCGCGGCGCCCTGCGCATCGCGGCGGTCGAACAGCAGCGCGTGCTCCTCATGGTGCATACCCTCACCGATACCTCCAACGTCGGAGGCGACCAGCGGCACCCGCGCGAGCGCGCCCTCGATCGTGACCAGCGGAAACGGCTCATCCCAAGTCGAAGGCACGATCAGGGCGTGCGCGTGGGAGAGCACTTCCGCGGCCTGCTCGGGGCTCTGCTGCCCGCGCCAGCTGATCGCCTCGGCCACCCCGAGCCGCTGCGCGAGCGCACGCAGCTCGCGACCGTGAGCGCCGTCCTCGGGGCCCACGACCACGAGCTTGGCCTCGGGAGCCCGCTCAGCGCGCAGCAGCGCCAGCGCCTCGATCGCGACGGCGAGGCCCTTGTAGGGGCTGACGCGCCCGAGGAACGCGATCTCGGGGGTCGCGGCCGGTTCGCGTACGACATCGGCGTAGAGATCGCCGTAGCGGGGGACCGAATGTCCAACGCGCTCGAGCACAGGCTCGATAAAGGGAGGTGTCGGCACCATCCGCTCGATCGCCTCGGAGTTCCACGAGATCGCCGCGCGCAAGGGCCGCACTGGATCCAGCCGCAGCCTGCTGAGACGGTTGAAGGCGCGCATGCCCGCGGCCCAGGTCGCGCGCGCATGGTTGCGCTCGGCGGGCAACAGCTCGCGCAGGAACTGATCGCCGGTGAAGAGCCCACCGAACCAGTGCTCACATACGCGCACCGAAAAGGGCACGCCGCTGTCCGCAAGCACGCGCAGGGCCGCCTGCGGGATCGAGGAGCCGTTCCAGGCATAGATCGAGCTCGGGGCCCCACGCCAGAGCCTCATGCGCAGAAGCCACGGCGCGGCGGGCTGCGAGCGGAGCGCGCAGGGCACCACTCGCGTTCGGGCTCAGCAAGCTCAACTCGCGCCGCACATGCGACTGGTCTTCGAGCTGCCCGCGCCCCTGATCGCATGTCAGCACGAGCACCTCATGCTGCTCGCGCAGCCGTTCGACGACCCCGGCGCACTCGACCTCATAGCCGCCGAGCGCCACCGGGGGATAGAAGGTGGAGGTGACGAGGATGCGCATCAGCTAGACGGTACCCGCCGCGAGGCCGATCTTTCGGGCGCTTGCTTGCGGCTCATGTCCTAGCGCCAGCGTGTCGAAGAATGCCCTAACGGGCAGTAGTAGCCTGCAAACGCGGGCGCAGCGAGACGATCAGCGACGGAGCAGCCAAGCACGAATGCACCCCAACGTTCCACAGAGCGACGACCTCGAGGCGGCCCTGGCGGCCGCCAGGCGCCCCCTGCGAGCGCCGGCGATGCCGCCCGCGAGCCTCCCGATCAGGCTGCGCACCTCCCCCGCTCTGCGACGGCTGATCCCGACGCGCCTCGCCGTCGCCCGCGCCGAAGCGCGCGGCGAGCACCACTGGAGAAGCAGCGCACGAGCACGCGAGGACGCGATCCGGGCGATGGAAGCGATCGTCGGAAACACCGAGCGCGCGGCCGAAGCACACGCGCTCGCGCACCGCCATGTGATCGAGGAAGAGATTCATCGGACGCTGTTCTGGCAACCCTGGCGGACCGCGAACATCGATGCACGCTCGCTCGAGCGGCTGCAGAGCGCGCTCGCCGGCGGCCGTGGGGTGCTGTTCAGCAACTGCCACATGGGCCCCATGCATCTGCACGTCTCGGCGCTCGGTGTGCGCGGCGTGCGGACCCATGCGGTCTCGGCCCCCTGGTTCTTCGAGCCCCCCAGCCCCGATTACTGGGGCAGGCGCCTGGCTCATTGGTGGCATCAGTTGGAGCACGAGCGGGAGAATGAGCGCTTGGTCTACTCGCCAGGCTCGATTCCAGTCCTGCGCGCCCTGCTGGAAGCAGGCGAGCACGTGCTCATCTACTTCGACATGCCGGGCGGTCGCCGCACCCCGTTCCTCGGCAAGCCCGTGATGCTCGCCACCGGTACCGCCCGTTTGTCGATCGAAACCGGCTCGGTGATCGTGCCGCTACGTGCCCGGCGCGTCGGCGTCTCCGCCTGGGCCGAGGTCGGAGAGCCACTCGACCCCCAGCACTACGGCGATGCGGATGAGCTGCAGGACACACTGGCCGCCACACATGGGCGCTGGGTGTTGGAGCAGCCTGAGACGATGGAGGACCCCAACCGCCCGGGTGCCTGGGAGGGTGGTGCGAGCGCTGCCGAGTGGATCCGCGCCGGCCGTGACAGCCCGGGCGCTCTCAAAGCACCGCTGCGCGCTCACGGCTAGCGACCGTGCGCGTTCTGTTCTTCAACGAGGGCAACCTCGGCAGCCACATCATGGGCCAGGGCCAGCTCGCGCAGGCGCTGCGGACCGGGCTACCGCTGGCCGAAAACGTCGAGGCCCGCTTCGCCGGGCTGGAGCCGATGGGACGGTTTGCGAACGCGGCCGCCTCACGGCGCCTCGGTCGACTCGCGGGCTCGGGCTTGGACTTCGCCACGCTGCGCTGGCATCTCGTGCAGTCACTGCGTACCCGCCGCGCGCTGGACCGTGAACTCGCTTCCTGGCCAGCGGATGTCCTGCATATCCACAGCCACTCGGTCACGATGGCGCTCGGCGCCAAGCTACGCCGGCTACCGCTCGCCCTGTCGGTCGACGCGACCGTGCACGAGTGGTCCTCGATGCCGGCCTGGCGCTCGACCCACCAACGCGCCGAGCTCGCGCTCGCCCCCAGCGGAGCCCTCGAGCGACGCACGCTCGAACGGGCTGGGCTGACGCTGGCCTGGACGGCCTGGACACGAGATGCCGTGGAACGCGCGGCTCCGCGCGCGCACGTGATCGAGCACCACCCCGGGCTCGACCTCGAGCGCTATCGCCCCGCTCCGCGCGTGCTGCGCATGCGCCCGCGGGTGCTGTTCGTGGGCGGCCGCTTTGCGGAGAAGGGCGGCGAGGACCTGCTCGAGGTGCTCGGCGAGGATCTCGGAGAGCGCGTCGATCTCGACCTTGTGACCCCCGCTGAGGTCCAGCCGCGCAGAGGCCTGCGCGTGCACCGATTGGGGCCCTCAGATCCACAACTACTTGAGCTGCAGCAGCAGGCGGACCTCTTCTGCCTGCCCACCTACGGAGATGCCGTTCCCTGGGCGGTGCTCGAGGCGATGGCTTGTGGCACACCCGTGCTGGCCACGCGCATCGGCGGCATCCCCGATCTACTCGACGGCGGGCGCGCCGGCGCGCTGATCCCGCACGGCGACCGCCGCGCGCTGCGTGAGGCGCTAGACGGATTGATCGCCGAGCCGCAGGCCCGCGAGCGCCTGGCCGGCCGTGCGCGCGAGCGCTGTGAGCAGCGCTACGACGCGCGACGGCAGGTGCCGCAGCTGATCGAGCAACTGCGCCAGCTCGCGGGCAGGCCCACTTAGGCGGGTTGACCGCGGCGCAGCACGACGCGCACGTCCTCGGGGCCGAAGGCGCGCAAGCCGAAGAGCAGCACGGGATAGAGCACACAGGCGGCCGCGATCAGCGCCGCCAGCGGAGCATCAGCGAGGCGCAGCACGCCGAGGGCCGCGCCCAAGACCGCTGCTGCTACCGCCGTCCGTCCGATGCGACCGGGCTTCGGGAATGGGATTTCGAGCTTGCCGAGAATCTCTTTGCTCGTCGCGACGAGCACCACGACCTCGGTCACGACGGTCATCGCGGCGGCCCCCATGAAGCCGACCAGAGGGACGAGGATCGCGTTGCCGATCAGGTTGACCACGAGCGCCATCAGGCTGACCCGCAGCAGCCGTTTCTGCAGTCCGAGCACAACCATCAGGTTGCCGTTGAGATAGCCGAAGCAAATCAGCAGAAAGGCGCCACCGAGCACTGGCAGGGCGGGCGCAGCCGCGGAGAACTCGGCGCCGAAGATCAGCCGTACGACCGGCCCTGAGGCCACAATCGCGAAGGCGAGCGCCCCGAAGGAGGCGATCGCGAGCAGCTCCGCGGTCAGGCGCGCCGTGCGCAGAAGCCGCGCACGGTCTGCCGGCCAGGCCGCGGCGAGCACGGGAGAGAGCGTCGTCAGGATCGAGATCGGCACGAAGTGCGCCTGCTCGAGAATGTTGTAGACCGCGCCGTAGAGACCCGCCTGGCGGCTGCCGACCACGGCGAAGACGATCACCTGATCGATCCGCGCGTAGGAGATCACGAGCACGCCGGCGAGCCCCAGCGGTGCGCCGAGCTTCACCAGCGGACGCAGGCGCTTGCGCGAAGGGCGCGGCCAGCGGCCGAAGATCTTCAGCGCCGCGAGCGCCTGCACGATCGAGCCGGTCACGTTCGTGGAGACCATTGCGACCGCGAGCGCGATCATGCCGGCGTGCTGGGTGTAGATGATCACAACCGCCACCCCCCAGAGGACGCTGCGCAAGGTCATCACCAGCATCGGAATGCGGTTATCGACGCGCAGCTGGAACACAAGCCCGAGCGCGCTAATCCCGCCGAAGGGCATCGCGACGACGAGGATCACTCCCGCGATCAGCATCTGGTGGCTCTGCTGGAGGAGCAGCAGCGCGATCAGCGAAGCGATCATCACGGGCGCCAGGATCAGCAGCCGCAGCATCATCGCCGCGCCGATCCATTCGTGCTCGTGCTCAGGCGCGCGTGCTGATTCGCGCAGCGCAACTTCCTCCATGCCGAAATTCGCGAAGTAGGCGATCAGGCCGAGGACGATGAAGAGCGTCGACCACTGCCCGTAGCCGACACGGCCCAGGGCTCGTACGACCAGCGCCGTGACGACCACGCCCATCGCCAAGTTGACGATGCGCACCGCGACCTGCATAAGGATGTCGTTGGCGGCACGTTGCCGTGTCGCATGGCGGGCTAGGGTCGGCATCGGCGCGAGAGCTCCGCTCGGAGCGAGTCACAGTATCCCCTCAACTTCTCCCCGCACCCACCCTCAAGCGCCCGAGAGCGCCTGCCGATAGCCGCTATACCATGCCGCTGAGCAGAGCATGAGGTGTCCTCCAGGGCTTGCCCGAGTGATTCTCGGCCGGCACGACGAGAAGCACGACCAGCGAACGACAAGAGAGGAACCATCAAGTGGCTAACACAACTTTGATCACCGGCGGTAGCGGCTACATCGGATCGCTGCTCGCACAAGAGCTGCTGAGCGCCGGACGCGAGGTACGCGTCCTGGACTCCCTGCTGCACGGCCAGGAGGACATCGCCGCCGAGCAGGAGCAGGTGGGCATCGAGGTAATCCGCGCCGACATCCGCGACGCTGAGGCCCGCCGCCGCGCGCTGGCCGGCGCCGAGGCCGTCGTGCACCTCGCCGCGATCGTGGGCGACCCGGCCTGTGCGCTGGACCCCGCGGTCTCCGACGACGTCAACGTCAAGGCCACCGAGGCGCTCGTCGCCGACGCCGCCGCGGCGGGTGTGGAGCGACTCGTGTTCGCCTCGACCTGCTCGAACTATGGCCGTATGGCCGACCCCACGACGGCAATCACCGAGGAGGGCGAACTTGCGCCCGTCTCGCTATATGCCGAACAGAAGGTCGGCATGGAGAAGCTGATCCTCGGTGGTGGCGCGGGCAGCGTCAAACCGACATGCCTACGCTTTGCGACCGTTTATGGCGTCGGACGCAGGATGCGCTTCGATCTGACCGTCAACGAGTTCACACGCGAACTGTGGGCCGACCGCGAGCTGGAAGTCTTCGGCGAGCAGTTCTGGCGCCCCTACATCCATGTTCGCGACGCCGGCAGGGCCGTGCGCACCGTGCTTGAAGCGCCCGAGGAGAAGGTCAACGGACGCGTCTTCAACGCGGGACGCTCGGGCGAGAACTACCGCAAGCTCGACCTCGTCGAAGAGATCAAAAAGCAAACCCCGCGCGGCACGGTCTCCTACGTGCAACGCAACGAGGACCCGCGCGACTACAAGGTCAGCTTCGACAAAATCAAGGCCGAGCTGGGCTTCGAGACGCTAATGACCGTGCCCGACGGGATCGGTGAGATCATCGCCGCGCTTGACGTGGAGCAGTTCGGGGACCCGTTCGCCGCCCGCTACAAGAACGTTCCCTGAGCGTCAGGGGTACGTAAGCGATGGCCAGCACCGAGTCCTTTCCCGCGCTGCCGCTGTTCGACCTGCAGCTGCAGCCGCAGGATCTGGCGGCGGTCGCCGAGACGCTGCGCTCGGGCTGGCTGACGCTCGGGCCGCGCACGCAGGCCTTCGAGGAGGCCTTTGCGGAGCAGCTGGGCGTACGCCACGCGATCGCGGTCTCCAGCTGCACGGCCGCCTTGCACCTCGCCTACCTCGCCGCCGGGGTCGGTCCCGGCGATGAGGTGATCGTGCCCTCGTTCACATTCGCAGCAACCGCGGCCGCGGTGCTCTACTGCGGCGGCACGCCGGTCTTCGCCGAGATCAGCTCGCGGGCCAACCCGAACATCGATCCCGAGGATGTGCAGCGGCGCATCACGCCCCGCACGAAGGCTGTCTGCGCGGTGCACTTCGGGGGCTATGCCGCAGCAGTGGATCGCCTCAAGGAGATCTGCGACGCGCGCGGGATTGCCCTAATCGAGGACGTCGCGCACGCGCCGAGCGCCTCACTGCATGGGCGCAAGCTCGGCGCCTGGGGCCTGGCGGGAGCGTTCAGCTTCTTCTCCAACAAGGTCCTCTCGGTCGGCGAGGGCGGGCTGCTCAGCACTAACGACGACGAGGTGGCCGCGTTCGTGCGCTCACGCCGCTCACACGCGATGACCAGCGGCACCTGGGAGCGCCACAAGGGCTCAACTGACACCTATGACGTGGTCGGCCTCGGCTACAACTATCGCCTCGATGAGCCGCGCTCAGCGCTGTTGCTCTCGCGCCTCGCGCGCCTTGAGCAGGAAATCGAACGCCGCCGCGAGCTGACGCTGCGCTACCGCGAGCTGCTCTGCAGTGTCGAGGGCATCATCGTCCCCTTCGAGGACTCCGAGGTAGCGACGTCCTCCGCTTACGTGCTGCCGATCATGCTCGAGCGCGACGGCGAACAGGCGCGTGTGAGCGCCGAGCTGCGCGAGCGCGGCATCCAGACGAGCATCTTCTACCCCTCGATCCATCGCTTCAGCGCCTATCGCGAGCGCTTCCCGGACGTCTCTTTGCCGATCACCGAGCTCGCCTCACGCACCGAGCTAACGTTGCCCTTCTACCCGCACATGACGGGTGACGACCAGGATCGCGTCGCCACCGCGCTCGCTGAGGTGGTCCCGAGATGAGCGACTGGCGCGTACCGCTGACCGACATCGTCGTGCCCGAGGAGGACGTGCAGGCGGTGATGGAGTGCCTGGAGTCCGGCTGGCTGACGATGGGCCCGCGCACGCAAGCCTTTGAGGAGGCGCTCTCCACCCAGGTCGGCTCACCCCATGCGGTCACGGTCTCCAGTGGCACCGCTGCCCTGCACCTCTCCTGCCTGGCCGCGGGCCTCGGGCCGGGGGATGAGGTGATTGTGCCCGCTGTGACCTTTGTGGCGAGTGCGAGCGCCCCCCGCTACGTTGGCGCAACACCCGTCCTCTGCGATGTACGCAGCCCTCTCGACTTCAACATCGACCCCGCCGACGCCGCCGCTCGCATCACTCCGCGAACACGTGCAATCGTCGCGGTGCACTTCTGCGGCTACCCCGCCGAGGTCCACGCACTGCGCGAGCTGTGCGACGCCAACGACCTGATCCTGATCGAGGACTGCGCCCAGGCGATCGGCGCGCGCATCGACGACGACGGACGCCAGGTCGGCACGATCGGCGAGCTCGGCGCCTTCAGCTTCTTCTCCAAGAAGCAGCTCTGCGTCGGTGAGGGCGGGATGGTCACTACCGCCGATGACGAGCGCGCTGAGCGTGTGCGGTTGCTGCGCTCCCACGCGCTGAGCAGCAGCACCTGGGATCGCCACCGCGGACACGACCCCGCCTATGACGTGGTCGACGTGGGCTACAACTACCGCCTCGATGAGCCGCGTGCGGCGCTCGGGCTGAGCCGCATCGCGCGCCTCGATGAGAGCATCGAGAAACGACGCGCGAGCGTCCGCGCCTACCGCGAACGACTGGCCGGCATCCCCGGCCTGGAGCTCCCCTTCGACGATCTGGCGGTCGAGCGCTCCTCGCACTTCGCCTTCCCCGTGCTGCTCGCCGACCGCCCCGAGCGCGACCGCTTCCGCGCCGCGCTCAAAGACAACGGAATCCAGACGACCTGGTATCCCGCGCTGCACAACTTCACCGAGTACGAGCAGTTCTCCCCGGCGGGAGGCCTGCCCCAGGCGCAAGCGACGGCCGACCGCCACTGTGCGCTGCCGCTCAGCTCCTCGATGACTGAGAACGACATCGACATTGTCGTCGAGGTCGTCGCAGCGGCGCTGGCCTAGCTGGGCGGTTGCCTCAACGCAATCGACTGGGGTGTCCCAAGCGTCGAGCATGCCAAGCGTAAGATCTTGGATAAGGCATGAAGCACATCTCAGGACCGCCATCTCGTTGTGCAATCCACGCTAGATGGTGATGATGCGGCTGCACTCCAGAAGATCTCGCACGACCAAGGGGAGAAGCCCGCGAGGTCGTGAGGTCTCTCATTCGCGCTGCATCAGACCGGACGACTCCGCCTATGCGCAAGCGGGGACGAGAGACTCACTTTTAGGCAACGACCGAAGTCTGGTCTGAGACCCCTGCAGAGCAAGAGGCAAATGTTCGGGGTGCGTTCCCAGCGGCGCAATCCGCATGGTGTCGCAGTAGCGGTCAAGTTGAGTGACAATCAATGCGACCTTCTGATGCAACTCGCCCATGCTTGCTCCCGTCAGCACAATGTCGATCTCGACTGACCCTGTCTCAAAGTTGGCGCTAGCCGAAGCGCCGTCCGTGATCGCAAGTGCGTACTGCTCGAGGACCTGATCGACATCCATCGTCGCCTCTTCGAGCGCCTCTCGACTTACCGGATTCACCGGAGCGAGGCGAAGAATCGCCTCCATCTCGATCATCTGACCGGTTATCGGAGCTACAGCCATCGTCTTATCATGATAACTAGCTGATCAGGCCGCTGCGACGGAGTGCCGCAAGCTTGTTGATGTATGTCCTTGATCCGCTAGGTGTTGAGGGGATCGGAACCATCGCCGCATCGCTAGGCGGCCAACACTTGATGTGCTTGTTGCCCGCGCGCTGGCACCACCATCCTTGTTCCCAGCACATGCGCACAAGCTTGTCCATGTCTTTGTTCGCGTGTTTCGGACGTTTGGCATCGGTGCTCTCTATGCGCTTCGGGTGCATTCGATCGAGCCTAAAGGATTGAATGCGTGCAGCCAACGCATTGCGGAAAATTATCTATAGATCAACCTGAGGTCGAGTGTGCCTCGGAAGTGAGGCGTACATTCCTAGGCCCCGGTCGGCACGGTGACCGGCGAGCCCTCTCCTCTCCCCCTACGCGTCGGGCGGAATCAGCCGCGCGCGCACCGACTCGAACTCTTCCTGGGCCTGCTCGTAGTCGTCGTGGCGACCGATATCGAGCCAGTAGTCATCGCTCGGCCAGGCGCGCACGACCTCACCGGCGGCGATCAATCGCAGGATCAGGTCGGGGAAATCCAGCCGCTCGCCCGGCTCGATGAAGCCCAGCGCGCGCGGCGCGAAGCAGTAGACGCCCATGCTCGCGGTGTAGTCGATCTGCGGCTTCTCGTCGTAGCCGGTCAGGCGCGTGGGGTCCTCGTCGTCGCCAAAGCGCAGCACGCCGAGCGAGATCTGTACCTGGCGCAGCTTGGTCGCGATTGTCGCGGCGGCGTCGCTGGCCCGGTGGCGCTCGAGCAGGGCGCCGTAATCGATGTCGGTGAGCACATCGCCGTTCATGACGAGCACATCGGTATCGGTGAGATCCTCGATCAAGGCCAAGGCGCCGACCGTGCCGAGCGGCTCATGCTCGCGGTAATAGTCGATCGGGATCCCGTAGCTCTCGCCGTTGCGGAAGAAGGCCTCGATCAGCTCGGCCAGGTAGCCGGTGGCGATCGTGATCCGCTCGAAGCCGTGGGCCTTCAGCTGGCGCACGACGATGTCGAGCACCGGGCGGTCGCCGATCGGCATCAACGGCTTGGGTAGCACCGTCGTGTAGGGGCGCAGGCGCGTACCTTCGCCGCCGGCAAGGATCACAGCCCGCTTCATCGCGCCGGCTCGTGCTGGGTGCTGGTTAGCATCGCGGGCAGCATAGGTGTCAGTGGTATCGGCAGCGCCACGGCCAACCTGTACACCTAATGCCACCGCGCTCAGGCATGGCCGATCACTTCTGCATAGAGATCGCCCGTGCGTCGTGCGATCACAGGCCAGGCGTAGTGCTCGTTGGCGAAGGCGCTGCCGCGCTCGCCCCTGCGCAGACACTCCTGCGCACCGACACGGACGCTATCGGCGAGCGCCGCCACCAGCGAGTCCACATCAGGCTTCTCACATGTCCAACCCGTCTCGCCGTCGATCACCGCCTCGAGCATGCCGCCAACCGGATAGATGATCACGGGGCGAGCGAAGCCGTAGGCGAGCAGCAGCACGCCGCTCTGGCTCGCGGCGCGGTAGGGGAGCGCGACCGTGTCAGCCGCTGCGAACAACTCGGCGGCCTCGCTCATGTCAAGAAAGCCCTCGCGCACGGTCACACGACCGCCCAGCGTCTGCAGACGCTCGGAGACCTCGGCCAGCCCGCCGATGTCCTGCCCACCGATCAGCAGATGCAGCTCTGGCACCCGCTCGAGCGCCGCAACGAGGTCGCCGAGACCCTTGTCGCTGCGCAGCTGCCCGAACATCAGCGTGACCGGCACATCCGGCGCGATCCCGAGCGCTGCACGGGCCTCGCCACGCTCCGCGCCACCGCCGCTGCGCGCAAGCCCGCCGTACTCGCCGTGGGGAATGACGACCGCGCGCGCGCCGATCAGCGGCTCCATCAGCGCGCGATCTGCCTCGCTGTGGACGATCGTGCGCGCCGTCAAGCGCGCGGTCAGCTGGCGGCCAAAGCGACGCGCGCGCAGGAAGGAGCTCGTACGGTCGAAGGTGCCGTGCTCGGTCTGTACTACGGGCGTGCCCGCAAGGCGCAGGCAGATGACGGCTGGCAGCCCGATCTGCGGGATCTCCCAGCCCTGGGAGTGCACGACGTCGGCCTGTGCGGCCAGTCGCATCAGACGCGGTAGCGCCGCGAGGAAGCGCGCGCCGTTGACGAATTTGCCCAGCCCTCGCGCCCGCACCGCCCGCGCGAGGCGGCTGTCACCGCGGATGTAGTGGAAGACGGGCTTGATCGTGACGCCCTCCATCGGCTCAAAGCGATGGTCGGCGGCCGTCGCGAGCGTGACCTCCCAGCCCTCGGCAGCGAGCGCGGCGACAAGCGCGGCGGCGTAGTCGGCGACACCGCCGCGACCGCCCTGCTCGATCATCAGCAGGCGTCGGCCCGCTCCCCCGCTCATCAATGCGCGCGCCCAGGCGCGCCGATCGCCTGCTCGAGCAGCTGCTCGATTCGCCCGGCGACGACGGGTGCGGCGTAGGTCTGCTCGGCGTAGGTCCGTGCCGCCGCTCCCTCACGAGCGGCGCGCTCGGGGTCTTCCAGATAGCGGGCGAGCAACACGCGCAGGGACTCAGGATCGTTCTCGGGCGAGGCGATCCCACCGAACTCAGGACGGATCATGTCCGCCACACCCTCGGCACCAGTCGACAGGCAGGGGCGCGAGGCGAGCATGCCGAGAATCACCGCGCGCGGGGCGCCCTCGGTCGGGCTCGGGCAGAACACGGACACGTCGAAGGCCGAAAGCACGTCGGGCACCTCTGAGCCGGGGGTGGCGATGAAGTGCGCGCGCTCCCCGAGTGGCGCCGCGAGCTCACGCAGTTCAGCTTCGGTCTCACCGCTGCCGGCGAGGATCAGGTGCACGTTTGGGTCCTCGAGCGCGCGCACCGCGTTGACCACGACGTCATTGCGCTTCTTGGGATGAAAGCGCGAAATACAGCCCACCACGAAGGCCTCCGCGGGAATCCCCAGCTCGCTGCGCACACGTGCGCGCCCCTCGCTGCTGAAGCGGATTTCCTCGGTGCGCAGCACGTTGGGCACAACGACGATCTTCGCGTCGGGCACCCCCACTTCGGCGACCGAGCTGCGTGTGCCCTCGGAGATCGCCAGCACGAGTGGCACCTGCTTGGCGGCCGCGAGGTAGGCCCGCTGTGGCAGCCCGCGACGCAAGGGAAAGGGCACCGGGCCCCACTCACACCACACGACCGTGCGCCGCAGCGCCTTGGGCAGCATGCGCGCGAGCAGCTGCTCCTTCTTGTAGTGGACGAGCAGGATCTCGTAAGGGGCCTCTTTGCGCAGCGCAGCGGCGAGACCTCTGACGAGCAGCGGCCAGCGCAACATCAGCGAGACCCAGCTCGTGGTCGAGAGCTTGGGACCGAGCGCGACCGGGCGCACCTGCACCTCGGTGTCACGCGCCATCCCTGGCATGTCGGTCAGCATCACGGTCTCGTGACCGCGCTGGCGCAGGGCCTCGAGCATCTCCACGGCCGCGAACTCCGCGCCGCCGCTTGAGTCAGTTGTCATCACGCTGACGATCTTCACGGCGTCGAGTATTCCAGCCTGCGAGGACGAGCCCGGCGCCTCTGAGCGACTTTCAAACATCCGTCGAGCGGCCCCCAGGACGGTGTTCAGCGCTCATTATCCAGCGCCTGACCCAACGGTCGAAGCTGTCACACTCATCTCGCTCAGCTCCGCTGGGCCCATCTATGCGCGCACTGATCGTCGACCAATCCCGGGACCGCTCGGCGCTCGTTGCGGCCCGCATGCTGCACGCCGATGGCTGGGTGCTCGGCACAGGCGCCTGGCGCGAGAGCATCGCCTCCACCTCAAGGGCCACGGGCCGCCACCACCGCATCGAGGAGGCGGAGACCGACGAGGATCGCTTCATCAGCGACATCGCCACTGCCGTCAAAGAGGGCGGCTACGAGGTCGTCTTCTGTAGCTACGACGTCGGCCTGCTGGTGCTCTCGCGGCGCCGCGCGGAGATCGCACCAGCGGTCGTTCCTTATGCCGCGCACGAGGTCGTCGAGCGTTCCTTTGACAAGCTGGCCTTCACGCGTGCCGCTGAGGCAGCTGGTCTCGCGGTTCCGCGCACCGAGGAGGCAAGCGAGCAGGCACTGGCCGCATGGCGCGGTCCGGTCGTCGTGAAGGCGCGCATTCATGCGCCGACGCGCTACGAAACGCGGCCCTTCGACAGCCCCGAGGAAGCAGCGCCATTTGTAGCTGAGCTGCGTGAGGAAGGCGCGCAGCCGCTGCTGCAGGAGCGCATCACGGGACAGCTCGGTGCGGTGGTCGTGGTCGTGGATCGCGAGGGAGAGGTCGTTGCCGAGGTCCAGCAGCGCTGCGACCGGTCATGGCCAGCCAGCGCGGGTGTCACGGCACGAGCGCGCACGATCACACCCGACCCTGAGCTCTCGGCGCGCGTGCGTGAGCTGGTTCGTCAGCTCGCGTGGTTTGGCCTGGCGGAGATCGAGTACTTGCTCGACGATCAGGGCGTGCCGCGCTTCACCGAGCTCAACGGTCGCTTCTACGGCGGTATCGCACTGGCAGGCCGCGCCGGGGTGAACGTCGCCGCGGCTTGGGCGCGCCTGGCCACCAACCGCCCGCTCGCGCCGCTCGCACCGCAGCGCACTGGCGCGCGCTTTCAGTGGCTCAACCGCGATCTCGCGGCCTCGCTGCACGCCGATGGGCTCAAGGGCGTGGCGCAGGCACTTGCGCTCGCACCCGCCAGCGCGCACAGCATGCTGGCTCGCGATGATCTGCGTCCCTTGCTGCGCTTCTACCTGCCTGAAATGACGAAGCGCGCGGCGGCCCGGGTGGGCATCGCGCGCCACAGCCAAGAGGACTAGCGATGAGCGAGATCCGCTCAGTGCGCTCCTATCTCAATCGGCGCAAGCTGATTCGCCGCCTCGGCCTCGTCAAGCGCGAGGACATCGAGATGCTCGGCAACCCCTACGGCGGCTACCGCATCCCGACAACGATGTTCGACGCGAACTCGGTCTGCTACCTGGCCGGAACCGGCGAAGACATCTCCTTCGATCTTGCCCTGATCGAGCGCTTCGGCTGCGAGGTCTACGCGTTTGACCCGGTGGAGCGCGCCGCCGCCTTCGTGGCACAGGCCGCTGCCGATGAGCCGCGTCACCACTTCATGCCCGTCGGGCTGTGGTCGACGGACACCACGTTGAGCTTCCACGCCCCCGTGCAGGAGGGCTACGTGTCGCACTCGGCGACGAACCTGCAGAACACCGAGACCGCCTTCCAGGCGCCCGTGCGCTCTGTCGCCTCGCTGATGGAAGAGCTCGGCCACGACCACCTCGACCTGCTGAAGATCAGCGCCGAGGGCTCTGAGTTCGAGATCCTCGACCACATCCTCACGAACAAGATCGATGCTCGCGTGCTCTGCGTGGAGTTCGCCCAGCCGATGAGCGTCGAGCGGGTGCTCGAATGCGGGCGGCGCCTGCAGGCGGCCGGATACCAACTCGTGGGCACCGGAGAATGGCGTCAGTGGAAGCTGACCTTCGCTCGTCCCGCCGGCGCTGGCTCCTGAAGAAGCATGCTCGACGTTGAAGTCATCACCGACCTCGATGCCGCACTCGTGCTCGCGCCCGCCTGGGATGAGCTTGCCGTCCGCCAGGCGGTGCCAAAGTGCGCGCCCGGATGGATGCTCTCCTGGTGGCGCCACGTCGCGCCACCGGGGGCGCTGCTGCGAATCCTCGCAGTCCGCGATGGTGAGGAGCTGATTGCTCTCGCCCCGTGGTTTAGCTCCCCGCCCGAGGGGGGACGCAGCGACATCCGTTTCCTTGGCGCCGAACTCTCTGACCGTGTCGATGTGCTTTGCCTGCCGGGGCGTGAGGATGAGGTCGCAGCGGCGCTGCGCAGCGCGCTTATAGCGCTCGATCCCGCCCCCGACCTGGTCGCGTTCGAGGCCGTCTCGAGCGGCTCGCAGTGGATCCGGCGGCTGTCTGGCGGCTGGGGCGGATCGCCGCGACTGGCGCGCTACCGCACCTCCGAGCACCCGGCCCCGACGGTCGCTCTGCCCGCCGGCGAGCCCGAGCAGTGGCTGGCGGGGCGCTCGAGCAACTTCCGCGGCCAGATGGGTCGCGCGCGGCGCAAGCTCGCCAAGCTCGGTGGCGGGGTGCGCCAGATCACCGATCCCGACGAAGTGGCCCTTGCGCTCGACGCGCTGCTGTCGCTGCATGCCGCGCGCTGGGAGGACAAGGCGCCCTCGGGCCTCGCCCGCACTGGCGTCAGAGAGTTGCTCGGCGACGCGGCGAGAGCGCTCGGGCCTGACCGTCTGCGCCTGTGGGCTGCAGAGATCGACGGCGAGCTGATCTCCGTGCAGCTGTTCCTCGCCGCGGGCGGAGAGATCAAGTACTGGAACGGCGGCTGGGCAGAGGAGCACGCCGCGCTGAAGCCGACGATGCTGACGATCCTCGCCGCACTCGAGGATGGGATCGCGCGCGGTGAGCGCCGCCTCGACCTCGGCGCGGGCGCCTACCCCTACAAGCTGCGTTTCGCCGACGGCGATGACCCGCTTAGCTGGGGCGGGCTGATCGTGCGCAACGGGCGCTGGCCGCGCACCCGTGCTGAGCTAATGGGACGCGTGCTGCGTTTCCGCGCGAAGCAGGCCGTCAAAGCCCTGCCGGCGCCGCTCACCGAGCGCGTTGAAACCGCCGTCAGGGCGCGCCGGGGCGGGTAGCGAGCGCGCTGCGATCGACCTCTGCGAGCAGCTCCTCCCACTCGCTGCAAACGGGGCGATCAGTTCCGCAAGCTGCTTCAGCGAGGCAAAATCGTCCTCCTGCTCCCAGGAGGTATGCAGCACGATCGGGACCCATGTTCCTGGCTGCAGGTCGATCATTCGCTGGGCCATCGGCAGGATCGTGCGTGCGTCGGAGTAGAGCGGCGCGTAGCAGGGCAGATAGACCGCTCCGTCGCGCCACAGTGGCCCGCCATGGAAGCCCATCAGCGCGACGCTCTCGGGGCCGCCACAGATCACGCTGAAACGACCAGCCAGCATCGGGTACTGGGCCGCGTCAAAGCGGTTGAAGGGCGGCACGAAGATCCGCGTCGAGGCGATCCCCGCCGCGACAAGCTGCTGGCGCCCATCCTCGAGCACCGCCTCGGCCTCTGCCGGGGTCAGACCGCAGAACTCCGAGCGCCGGCGCGGGCTCTCAAACAGGGTGCGGTGCGTCGTGCCGTGTTGGGCGAAGGTAACCCCGTCGCCGCGCATGCGCTCGAGTAGCTCGATCTCATGTGCGCCCAAGGCGCGCCCACCGCTTGAGCCGACCGTCAGCGGGTCATGAGTCAGCTGCGGCAAGACGGACATCAGATGTGGCAGGCCCGCGGCCGCCATCACGTCATGGAAGCGGTAGGACATCTCCACGTCCTGGGGGCGGTCGAAGGAGGTGTAGTAGGGGAACTCATCGACCCGCACCAAAAAGCGCGGCGGTCCGCTGGCAGACTCACCGAGCACCTTGCGCCGCGCTGCCATGAGCGGTGTGAGCCAGCTGCGCTCCCAGTCCAGACGCCCGCGCTTCATCGCCAAGCGCTGAGCGGTGCGAGCCAGCACAGAGCCCACGGGCGCCGGGGTCAAGATCTTTCTTACATCACGATCGAGCCCCGCCTGATCGACATCCCCCAGGTGCAGGCTGATGTTGCGGGTCAGGTCTGCAGAGGAAGGCAATCGCTCAGGTAGTGCGGATGATCATCACCGAGCAGGGTGCGTGGTGGGAGACCTTGTTTGGCACCGAGCCGAGCAGAAAGCGCTTGGCCCCCGTCATGCCCTTGTTGCCGACCACGATCAGATCGGCCTCCTGCTCCTCGGCGACATCGAGAATCGCATCGGCGGGGTCACCCTGACGCGGGTAGACGTCAACCGGCACGTCCGCCTCGCGGGCGAGCGTCGCAGCTGCCTCAAGCGTCGCATCGACATCCTCGCGAGGGTTGATCGCCCACTGCAGATCCTCTGGCGCCTGGCGCCGTTCCTCGCGCAGGCGCTGCGCGGGTACCGGCTCGTAAGCGCTCACGAGCTCGAGCTTGGCGCCCACGGCACGCGCAAGGTCGACCGCCTGGCGAACGGCCTGGTTGGCCGTGTCAGAACCGTCTGTCCCCACCACGATCGATTTGAACATGTCCGAATTCTCCTTGCTCGCTCGTCGACCCAGACCACCGCTACCCGCGAGGCGATCATATCCGCGACGCTCGCGACGGTCAGGCGCCGGCTTTCACCGCCGCGGGCGTGCACCAGAAGCGCGCCGCCGCGAGCGCTGCGCGGGCACCGGCCGGGCCACCCTGCATTTTCATCTGCGTGATAGGAGCAGCCGGACGGAGGCTGCGGACGAGTGTCGGCCCAGCGCGGAGGCTTGCGAGCACGCTGATGCGTGCATGCAAGGAGAGCCCCCGCACAAGCTTGAGGCGACAGGTGAAGCTGCGGTCGGCCGGCGTGACCGTCACACAACTGCCGAGGCGACGGTGACCGAGGTAGGCGCTCAGACGCACACGCCCAGGTGCGGTCGGGAGCGTCGTCATGACGAGGCTGCGACCGATCAACGCCACCTGCGGGCGGCTGACAGATACGCGTGCGGTGACTCCCTGCACCCCTCCCGACCCAACCTGTTGGCCGATCGTAGGCGCGGTGCTACTGCCAGCGAGCGGAGCTTCGGGGGCGGGCTGAGGGGTGGGTACTGGCTTGATCGTGATCACGCGTTGATCGTGCGCCCCTTTCACTGTCGTGACCGTGATCGTCGCGGTTGCGCCCGCAGGCACCGCAGCGGGGGCCGTGTAGAGGCCGCCTGAGGTGATCGAGCCCGCGCTCGCGTTCCATTGCACGCTTGGGCCGTCGTGCTGCACGAGCGCGGTCAGCTGCACGCTTGTCCCAGCGATCATCGCTTCAGGCGCACCCTCGATCGCGACACTCGGCGCAAGTTCAGCTTGGCCGACCTGGATTGTGACTGTCGCGACGGCCGGGCTGGTGGGGAAGCTACTGCTGGGGTCGGCCGCTGAGAAGGTGAAGGAGTCAGCGCCGCTATAGCCGGGGTCGGGCGTGTAGATCGTCTGGTTGCTGTGTGGGCCAGCCGCCAATTTGCCGTGCTGCGGCGGGGAGACGAGCGAGTACTTGGGGGTAGCTGAGTCGTTGAAAGCCTGTGCGGTCAGCGTGATCGTCTCCGCTTCTTCGACGTTCGTGGTGAGCGACTGCGCGAGCGCATCAAAGCCGGGGACGATCGTTGGGCTCGTCGCGTAGACGGGCACGTTCGCGCCGCCCGTTTCCTGGATCACACCAAGTGGGTTCACTTCCTCGCGCAGCCAGTATTCGCCCGGCAGCACGTTCGAGGCGTCGACCCACTGGAAGGCGAGTTCGCGGTCGTAGAGGTCGCGCCAGCCGGGCGAGATCCCCTCGAACAGGCTCGTCGCGTTGGGCCGATACTTCTGACAGAAGTCGCGGAAGGGAGGCACGTTGTCGGCATATACGGGCGTTGTTGGTCCCTTGCTCAATTCGACATGCTGGCTGTCGTCGAGGCAGAAGCCGACCTTCTGCGCGGGCGCCACTTCAGCGCTCTTCGCCGAGTTCCACAGGGAGTACTTGGCCGCGCGCTGCAGGTGCCAGTGATGGTGTCCGTCAGCGCTCGAGAAGATCAGTTCAGCGGAGCTCGCTTCATCTACGTGCGGCCGTTCGATGTTGGTTTCTTCCTGGCCGACTTCGGTGTTGAATAGCCGCTGCGTCGTGTGCATCGGCGAGGCCGCGAGTTCCGCTTCGATCGCGGGTGGAAGGCCTTCCTGTTTTTCTTCGGCTTCCTTGACCTTTTTTTCTGTTTCCGGGCTCAGCGTTGGCGCCACCCGTGAGCCGCGGAAATCGACCGCACCGGGACCCTTGTTGTGGATGTAGCCGTTGAAGCGCAGCAAAAGATGCGGCGTGCCGCTCGAGCTGTCCGTCGAGAGCCCGATCGCATCGGGAGGATCCGCGACGAGGTCAGGGAGCTTGGACGAGGGCGGTTCCGAGGCGGCGCTACGCGCCGGATGCAGCACGACTAGCAGCAGGCCGGCCACGATCAGCACGACCGTCGCTGGAAGCCTGATGGCGAAACGCGAAAACTGCTTGGTGAGCATCATGCTGCGCTGCCTTCCGTGACCGCGAAAAATCCCCTTCGTCGCTGCCCCCATCCCTTAGGCGCCTGATCAGACGCTGCCGACGCGACGAGCGCCGGAGTCTAGCGGCGAAAAGCCCCAGAACCAAATGGTGGAATAACCGCATGCGTGGTCATCCACGGCCTAGCGAACGCCGCGCCCCCGTCGAGTCGAGGCGTACTGTTCCAGCGAATGATCGACCTCCACTCACATGTGCTCCCTGGCATCGACGACGGCCCCAAGGCGATCGAGGGCTCGCTTGCGATCGCCCGTGTCGCGCTCGAGAACGGGACCGAGACGCTGCTGGCCACGCCCCACGTGAGCACGCGCTACCCCAACGACGCGCAGACGATCGCTGGGCTCCTTGAGGAGGTCCGCGAGCGCCTCAGCGAAGAGGGGATCGCGCTCGATCTGCAGGCGGGGGCGGAGATTGCGATCACCCGCATCGCTGATATCGATCCGCCAGAACTGCCCGCGCTGAGCCTCGGCGGTGGCCCCTGGCTGCTGATCGAGCCTCCTTTCACGCCGGTCGCCAGCGGTATCGACGCGGTCGTCCACGACCTCCTGCACCACGGACATCGCGTGCTGCTGGCTCACCCTGAGCGCTGTCCGGCCTTTCATCGCAACCCCGAGATGCTCGCCTCGCTCGTGCGTGAGGGCGTGCTCACCTCGCTGACGGCGGGCTCGCTGACGGGCCAGTTCGGTAGCGAGGCGCGCCACTTCGCGATGCACCTGCTCGAGTCCGAGCTCGCCCACAACGTAGCCTCCGACGCCCACGATCATCTGCGTCGCCCGCCAACGATGGGCGAGGCACTACGCCACGCCGGTCCGCCTGCGCTGGGCGAATGGCTTACGCGAGAGGTACCCGCAGCGATCCTCGCCGGCGAGGAGATCCCGAGCCGCCCCGCCGCCACAGCTCGTCGGCGGGGTCTGTTCGGGCGCAGGCACTAGCGCGAAAGTCGCTCAGACGCGACAGGAAGCGGCGCGCATCACCCACACACCCGTGCTTTCGCGGACCTCTACTTGGCAGTGGGCCTTGGCCCAAGCGACGGCTGCCCCAGAGCGCGGGTCGCCCTGCAGTTCCTTGTCGAACTCGGCAGCGAGCATCCAGACGGTGCCGCGACCGCGGCGCGCGAGTGCCGCGATCTCGGCCGCGCTCGGCGGGCCGTTGGCGACCGCGCCGTAGCCGCCGGGGTCCTTGAAGCCGACCAGGCCTGCCGGTAGCGGCCGATCGTGCCACTCCTGAACCACGACCTCCCCCCCTGGCGCGCGGAAAGCCGGGTCGTAGTAGCCCAACACGGGCAGCACGAGCACGTTGTCGAGGATGATCGGCTGCGCTGCGCTGCGCTGCGCTCGCAGCCAGGCGGCAGCCGGCGGCCAGCTCTCCTGCAGCTTGTCGCGCTGGCGCAGATCGGCAAAGAGGCTCACGAGAGCGATCACGGCAAGACAACCGACAGCCGTGAGCAGCCCACGTCTGCTCGCCCACAGGCACGCGCCCGCGACCGCGAACAGCAGGCACAGCCCGGGTAGGGCAACGATCGCGTAGCGTGGCCAGAAGAGCGGGCGGGCGAATGAGACGATCAGCAGCAGGACCGGCGGCAACAGGCCCCAGCCGAACGCGGTCACGATTGCAGCCCGCGGCTCAGCGTCCACACGAGTGCGCCGCAGCGACCACAAGGCCGCGCCCACGACCACCGCGCCGGCGGCGATCGTCGCCCAACGCACGGCGCTGACTTCGGAGAAGCCGCCGGTGAACTCCTGCAGCGCAAGGGTCACGAGCCCGCGGTCAGGTTTCGGCAGCCAATAGAGCGCGTTGCGGCGCGAGTGTGCGATCGCAGCGGCGATCAGCAGCGGCACGCAGCAGACGAGTAGCGCGCCGAGCGCGAGCAGCCAGCGCCGGAAGGCATCGCGTCCTGCGCGCCAGGCGATCAGCGCCTGGACTGGGATCGCGATCGGCGCGGCGAGGATGTCGCAGTAGGCCAGCAGCGCCATCGCGAGCACGTAGCCCAGCCAAGGCCCACGCTGAGCGCCACGTTCGAGCGCCCGCGGCAGCGCACCGAAGGATAGGCAGGCGGCGAGCATCACGAGCGCGTACGGGCGCGCGAACTGGCTGTAGAAGACCGCCATCGGGTTCACCGCGAGCAGCGCCGCAGCGACCAGCGCCGCGGCAGACGTGGTGTAGCGCCGTGCCGCCCACCACAGGGCGGGGACGCTGGCAGTCCCGGCGATAACGGCCGGCAGGCGCAAGAGCGTCTCGCTGTGACCAAAGATGCGGATCAGCGGCCACAGCACGATCGGGTAGGGCGTGCCGTTGGCCTCATAGCCGAACAGGCCGAGCATGTGGCCGAAGCCGCGCTGGGCGAGCGCCAGCGAATAGGCCTCGTCGGTGAAGAGGCTGCGCGAAAGGCTCGTGAGGCGCAGCAGCAGCGCGAGCAGGGTCAGCGCCACGAGCAGCTGCTGCTCGCGGGCTGAGATAGGGGCCGAGCGGATGCGCCGCGGCGGCTCGGTCGGTGTGGTCGCGCTCACGCGTTGCTCAGGCGAGCTTGGTGATCGCCACGATCATTCCGATCACGACAAACACGACGATCGCAATCTGTATCCAGATCCAGGTCGGTGACATCAGGCGAGAGCCTACTTCGCCCGCCGCGGGGTGCCGCCGCGTGGGGATGGCTCGCGCGTCTATCGTGGAGGGATGGAACGCCATCTGCAGCGGCCGCGCACGGTCGTCGCCCTGATCGTTTGCGCCCTGGCTTGCTTGACCGCAACGAGTCAAGCGGGGGCGAGCGCGAGCGCCCATCGGACAGCCACGCCGCCGCTCGGCGGCGTCAACATCGGCGGCCTGGAGAGCGGCTCAAGCCCGCTGGAAGCCAATCGCTCGATCGCTCGCGCCAAGCAGCTGCACGTGAAGATTGTGCGCGTCTCCTTCCCCTGGTCGCTGCTCGAGCCGCTCGAAGCCAACTCGCTCGACCCGCACGCGCTGGCCTTCGCGGACCGGCTCGTAAGCGACGCTGCAGCCGCGCACATCGGGGTCAGCGTGACGGTCGGGAGCACACCCTGTTGGGACTCCTCAGCACCCCGTGCGTTGCTGAGCAAGTGCCGCCCTGGTATCGAGAGCGCGGCCAACGCCTGGCCGCCACGCGACCCGGCCGACTACGCCGCGCTCGTCGCCCTGCTCGCGCAGCGCTACGGCTCGCGCCTGGCTGCGATCGAGGTTTGGAACGAGCCAGATCAGTCCAACGAAGCCTACTTCGCGGGTCCCAACAAGCCCGCGAACTATGCGGCCGTGCTGCGCGCTGCCTACCCCGCGATCAAGCAGGTCAATCCGAGCCTGCCGGTGCTTGGCGGCTCACTCGTCGGCTCCAACGGCCGCTTCCTGCGCGCTCTCTACAAAGCCGGAATCCGCGGCTACTACGACGGGCTCTCAGTGCACTTCTACAACCTCACGCTCGCCTCGCTGCGCTCGATCCATGAAGTCCAGTTGGCGAACGGCGACATCACGCCGCTATGGCTGGATGAGTTCGGCTGGACGAGCTGCTGGCCGCACCAGCGCATCCAGCAGGAACAGGGTTGCGTGACGGCACAGGTCCAGGCAGAAAACCTCAAGTACACCTTCCGCGCCCTCTCGCACAGCAGCTACGTCGCGGCGGCGGTTGTCTACAAGCTGCAGAGCTCGCCGCGCGAAGACTTCGGCATGTTCTCAAGCGCTGGGGCGCACAAGCGCGCTTTCGCGGCGCTCGCGGGCGTCCTCACCTCGCCCTTCGGCACCGCGGGCACCGTGTCGCTGCGTTTGCGCCGACAGGGTTCAGAGATCCTCGCCAGCGGTTCGGGGCCGGTCGGTGACTTCATGCAACTGGAAGCCTTCCAGGGCGCAGCGCTGCGCTACCGCGCGCTGTTCACGCTCGATCGCTTCAACCGCTACGCGCTGAAGCTCCCCGCCGTGCTCGGCACGAAAGGGCTGCGCATCAAGGTCTTTCAGTACTGGGCGGGCCCAGGCCGGGCCGCCCAGAAAAGCATCTGAGTTACTCCGCGTTGCGGAACAGCGCGACGAAGGTCAGCGCCAGGATCTTGAAGTCCAGGCCGAGCGACCAATGCGCGATGTAGTAGTTGTCCCACTCCACGCGTTCGGCGAGCGAGGTCTGCCCGCGCAGACCGTGCACCTGAGCCCAGCCGGTGATGCCCGACTTGACGCGGTGGCGGTCGCCGTAGCGGAGGATGTCCTGCCGGAAGAGTTCCACGAACTCGGGGCGCTCTGGGCGAGGACCGACGAGGCTCATATCGCCGCGCAAGACGTTGAACAGCTGTGGCAGCTCGTCGAGCGAAGTGCTGCGCAAGAAGCGCCCGACCGCTGTACGTCTGTCGGCACCCTCGACGCCACCGGGCGCGATGTCGCCGGCGAGCAGGAAGTCGAGCGCGCTCGAGTCCTGCTCGGAATCATCCTGACCGGCGACGATCCGCATCGAGCGGAACTTGTAAAAGTCAAAGACACGCCCGTCGCGCCCAACGCGGCGCTGCTTGAAGAGCGCCGGCCCGGGGCTGCTCAGGCGCACGGCGATCGCTGCGCAGAAGATCAGAGGCGAGAAGAGCAGCAGCAGTACGAACGCCAGCACGCGATCGAGAGCGTGCTTAATCGCGAACTGCAGTCCCTTGGGGTCGACGGCCGAGAACGACAGCAGGGGCAGACCGCCGACAGTGTCATAGCCGACGCGGTCGTTGATCGTGTCGAACATGCGCGGTACAACCGACACTTCGACGCCGAGCTCCTGGCAGCGCTGGATCAGACGGCTGACGCGGGCATCGGCAACGGAGGAGAACGCCACGATCAGGTTCTTGACCCCGGAACGCTCGACGGTCTCGTCGAGATCGTCGATCGTGCCAAGGACGGGCACGTCGCGACCGCCGACCTCCGCGACCGAGCGCGGGTCCTCGTCGAGGAAGCCGACTGGCGCGAGCCCATACTCCGGGTGCGCCTCCAGACGCCTTGCAACCTGGGCGCCAACCACACCGGCGCCCATGATCAGCACCGGCTTGCCGACCAGACGCTTGGAACGCGCCCAGCGCTGAGCAAAGGAAAGTGCGATCCGTCCCAGCCCGACCCCGACCAGCGAGATCGCCCAGGCACGCAACCAGTCGGACTGGCTCGGCACCTCGTTGTTGAGGAACATGCCCAGCACCGCCACCGCCATCGCAGCCACGGAGATCCCGCTGAGGACCGGCACAACCCCATCGAGCACGAGCGCACGCAGACGTGTGCGGTAAAGGCCGCGCAAGGAGAACAGCACGATGGTCAGCGGCGGCAGCGCGAGCAGCGGGGCACGCAGTGAGGAGACGTGCAACGTGCTTTCAACGCCGCCCAGCGCGATCACGACGGCGAGGCACAACAACAGGAAGTCAGCGCCCAGCCGCACAAGACCCCAGCCACGGCCCTCGAGCGCCCACTGCAATGGCCCCTGGAACGTGTTTGCGCGAAGCGCCTTGGGTGAGGGGGCGTCGTGAGCCAGCTCGCTGCGCAGCGAGATTGTGTTCGATGTCTGTTGGGTGACGCGCGTGCGATCCATGATCTGCGGGCTTCCTGTCCCTTAGTTGACTACTCGGGTCCTGCGTCGCATCCCTTTAGCCGACTTGCCTTCCTAGTGCGGCCGCCGCACGAGCCGGCCGGTGATCGCAGCTGTCAAGAGAAGTGCAGCGAACGCCAAAACTATGTATACGAGGTCGGTGCCTGAGATACCCAAGGTCGGCGTCCCGACTGAGGCTGTCTCGTTCGCTGAGAGCCTCGCCGGTGCCTGATACGCACCGGCAGACGATCCGGATGCCTGGCGATTCCGTGTCTTTGCCTTGCTGGACGAACGGTGGCCTCCACTACCTGAAGCTTTGATGGCGAGATTGGGCGTGCTCGTTGCCCCGCTTGTGGAAGATTCCGCCCCAGAGCCTGAGCCCCCACCGCTGGATGAGCCGCCGCCAGAGCCACCCGCAGCGCCGCCAATGACGGTCGCGCCGAGGATCGCCTGATTGCCTTGCCCGGGCCCTCCATAGCCGCTCAACAGCGAGCCCCCGTGGGCCGTCGCCGGGAGGGCCAACGCGAGCAGTGCAGCTGTGGTGAAAACGCGATGCTTTCTCATACGTCCCTGCCTTGGGTTCCCTTCACTGGCCAGAGCAAATGCGCCCTCTCTCCATGCCACTGTATGCGTCATCGCTACTCCCGGCGCCATGTCCCTTGAGCTCCCCAGGCCCAGGGTCAACGAATCGACGAGATCCCGTATAACCTACCGAAGCCAACGGTCCCTGTCGAGGCGAATTCGGGCTATTTGGAGGCCTGCATGGCCTCTGTCAGGCGAACTGTTGAGCTTTGAGCAGGATTGAGCGGTTGAGTTCATCGACGCTCACGCGCTGACCTGCTTTGACGATGCTCAGCGCCTGTCGCGCGAGCCCATCACGTGGGTCCAGAGCGACAGCCCGCACCAGCAGCGCGAGCGCTGCCTGGCGACGACCCGCCTGCGAGGCAATCGCACCGCGCTCGAGCGTCGCATAGGCGTCGCCCGGAGTGCGTTTCAGCGCTGCCGCAAAGGCGCGATCGGCACGGTCGAGTTCGCCGTAGCGCAGCGCGATGCTGCCCAACTCGAGATAGGCCTCATCGCTGAGCGGATTCAGGCTGGCCGCATCATCCAGTCGCGCATAGGCGGTGTTGCGGGACTTTGTCCACACGCGGGCCGCGCTCTGTAGCTGCAGCTGGCTAAGCCAGGGAGCCGCCAGTGAGTAGCCACAGGCCAGCATTACAAGCACCCCGAGCAAGAGGCCGAGTCCAGGCGCGAACCGCCCGTACCGACGTGGGGACGACTGCGATCGGCGCTCAGATGCCTCAGAAGCCGTCCCATTGCCATCAGCTGGGGGTCGAGCACGCGCTGGAGCAAGCGCGCAAACCAGCCCGAGCAGAGCAAAGGCGGGCGCGCCAAGCCCAGCGAACTCCCAGAACCAGTCGACCGAGCCGTGCACGACCCAGTACCCGAAGCCCGCTAGCGCGGCGGCAGCGACCGCAGCCGCGAGCGGATCCTCGGCGCGCATCGCGCGCCACGCCGCGAGCAGCGCCGCGCCGAGACCGACGAGCGCCAACAGCCCACCGATCAGACCCGTCTCGGTGAGCGTGCGTAGCTCGATGCTGTGCGGGTATCGGGGCGTCTCCGAGCTGTGTCCGTGCAGCAGGTACTGCTGCTGGAAGTTGTCGGCGCCGATCCCCGCGAGCGGATGTGCGGCGAACTCGTTCAGGGCCACCCGATAGAAGTCGTAGCGGTTGCTCCCGAGCCCGCTGGCGAGGCGACCGCCGGTGGCACTCTCGGCGTAGCCGCCCTTGAAGCTATGCCAGCTGTGCTTGATCCGGTTGACCGGGCTGCCAGCGGCGACCAGTCCTCCCGCCACGACGCCGAGCAGCGCGACGAGCGCGATCGCACCGATCGCTGCGCGCAGCCGCCGACGGGTAGGCACAGCGAAGCCGCCACGTGCCTCTACGGCAGCGGCGAGCGCGAGGACAAGAGCAACGACAGCAGCCGCCGCAAAGCTCGCGGCAACCGCGCTGTGCACGTTCGCGCTCGTCACGTTCCCGCCGCGCAGGCGATCGCCGACGCGCAGCACGATCGGTGCGGCTGCCGCGACGCCGGCGGCGATCGGCACGAATACGGCGAAAGTGCGTATGCGCCGCGGCACGAGCGCGAACACGAGCACCACCATCACCGGCGTTGCATAGAGCGAGCCACGGCTTTGGCTGAGCAGCGCGACCTCCGCGAGCAGCACTGCGCCGCCGCCAAGCAGCCCACGCAGAGCCCATGCCAGACGCTCGCTGCGCGCGAGCAGCAGCGCCGGCCAGAAGGCCATCAGCCATTGCGCCGCGTTGGCGTTTGGGTAGCCCGTGGGGTAGTCCAAACGGCCCCCGGGCAGTAGGGTTTCGAGCTCGGATGGGCCGGCGCCGTTGATGTGCAGCAGGGTGATCGCCCCGAGCACGATCAGCGCGAGCGTCCAGGCGATCAGCAGCAGCGCGGCGCTCAGGCCACGTTGGGGCCAGCTCGCAAACAGCGCGAACACGAGCAGGTAGAGCAACGTGCGGTTGGCGCCTTCCCAGGCGTCACCGGGGGCCGCCGCCCAAAGGGTCGAGAGGAAGCTGAAGGCGGTATAGGCGCTCATCGCGCCGAGCGCGACGCGTACGGCAACCCCCATCTCGGCGAAGCGCACCCTGACGAGCGCGGTCGCGATCGCCAGCAGCGCGAGCACGACAAGCCCACCGGGCCCCCAGTGCGTCAGCGGATAGCCCGCCTGATCGCTCGCCCACACGACGAATAGCACCAGCGCCGCGAACGCGGGCACCGTCGCCGGCGCCCGGCGCAACGACCCGGTCAGCTGTGCGGTCATCGCGCCCACAATAATCACCGGTGTGGAGGACCCCGCCGCAGCGCTCGTCCGCTTCTACGACGAGGCCTATTCCCGCAGCCCGGTTGAGGCGGAGCGCTATGCGCGCTGGCGAGCTCTGGGGGCGCTCGGCAAGGCCGAGCATGTGATCGAGCTCTGTGGCCGTGCCGGCGTGGCCCCCACGAGCACACTGGAGGTCGGCTGCGGCGATGGCGCCGTGCTCAGCGCACTGCACGCACACGGCTTCGGCGGACGACTGGCCGGCGTCGAGATCACTGAGGCCGCGGTTGCGATCGCCCGTGCACGACCCGAGATCGAGAGCGTCGAGCTCTATGACGGTCGCCACCTTGCCGCTGCCGATCAGAGCTATGACCTCGGCATCATCTCCCACGTCCTCGAGCACGTCGAAGAACCAGCGGAGCTGCTCGCCGAGGTAGCCCGCGCGTGCCGTGTCGTGGTGGTCGAGGTGCCGCTCGAGGCGAACCTCTCAGCGCGGCGGGCCAGCAAGCGCGAGCACGCCGCCGAGGTCGGGCACTTGCAGCGTCTGGACCGCTCAGCCGCGCGGGCGATCGTCACCAGCGCCGGACTCCAGATCGCCGCGGAGCTCGAGGACTCGCTACCACGCTCGGCGCATACCTTCTTCGCGACGAGTACATCAGCGCGTGCTCGCGCCAGCGCCAAGTGGGCGCTGCGCTCAGCTCTTCATCGGCTCGCGCGACCGCTGGCGCTGCGGCTGTTCACGGTGCACTGGGCGGCGTTGTGCCGCCAGCAGGACGGGTGACGGCCGCGAACAGCAGCGAGAGCACCCGCCCCATCAGCTCGTCGGGCACCGCCTCGGGGTCGGCCAGCTTCTGGCGGGCGATACCATCCGCGAGCGCATCGATCGCGATCGCCAGCTGCTCGGCCGGGAGCGCCAGCTCGAGCTCGAACTCGCGCACGCCGTCAGCGATCAGACGTGTGAGCACCTCGCGCATCTGCGCAAAGCGCGCGGCCACCTTCGGCCGCACCTGCGGGTCGCGCACACCGTAGGCCCAAAACTCCATGAACAACAGCAACAGCTCGGGCTCGCGCTCGATCATGCTCATCCATTGCCGCGCGCCACCCGTGGCGCGCTCGGCCATAGATGCCCGCTCGCCCACGGCCTCGGCGATCTCACGTGCGTGCTCCTCGATCTCACGCTCCATCAGCACCAGGAAGAGGTCCTCCTTGCCGTCGAAGTTCGAGTACAGCGCGCCTGTCGAGAACCCCGCCTCGGAGGCGATCTCCTCGACTGAGGCCCCATGGAAGCCATTGCGGGCAAAGGCGCTACGCGCCGCCGTCAACAGACGCTCGCGCGTGTTGGCGCGGCTCTGCTCGCGCGTCAGCCGGGCGGTCGGAGACGCACCCGTCGGCACGCCGCCACCGTCTGTCTGTGCCGCTGCCATGGCCGCCAATACTACTTGACAGAGCGATCGCTATTTCGATAACGTCCGTTATCTCTACTGACCCCGGCCAGATAGCAATAGGAGCAATCACGAATGGCGAGCGCCACCACCCCACCCCCCGCAAACGCCAGCAACGTCGCCAGCCTGCCGGCTGACGCGATCTCCTACGAGGATCTCTACGCGCGTTGGGAGCGCGGCAACTGGCGCGCCACCGAGCTGGACTTCACCGAGGACGCACGCCAGTGGCGTGAGGACTTCACCGAGTTCGAGCGCCAGGCCGCGCTGTGGAACTACTGCCTGTTCTTCTGGGGCGAGGACGCGGTCGCCGACAACCTCTCCCCCTACATCGACGCCGCGCCACTGGAGGAGCAGAAGTACTTCCTCACCACCCAACAGGTCGACGAGGCGCGCCACGCGGTGTTCTTCAAGCGCTTCATGCAGGAGGTCTGCGGCATCGGCGACGGCTCGATGGCCAGCGGTCTGAACGCCATCAAGCCGCAGCTGACGGTCGGCTTCCGCAGGATCTTCGACCGCCTCGACACGATGGCTGACGAGCTGCGCGCCGACCGCTCACCCGCCCAGCTGGCGGCGGCGGTCACGCTCTACCACATCGTCATCGAGGCGGCGCTCGCACAGCCGGGCCAACACTTCATCTGCAGCTACCTCGAAGAACGCAATCAGCTGCCGGCCTTCCGCGAGGGCATGCAAAACATCGCCGCCGACGAGCAGCGCCACATCGGCTTCGGCGTCAAGCTGCTGTCCGACCTCAACCGCGAAGACCCCGTGCGGGTGCCCAAGGCGGTGGCGCGCACGCTGCGCGAAGTGACCCGCTTCACCTCGCAGGTGCTGATGCCGCCGGGCTGGGATGAACGCTACGTGACGGTCTTCAACGCGACCTTCGATCAGGTCGGCATCGAGGGACTGACCTCGATGACGACCAAGCTGCGCTCCGCGGGCCTCGCCATGGAGACGCTGCCGGGACCGCCGCTGCTGCCGCCGGGGCTCACGCCGCTGGAGATCTCCCAGCGCGGGCGGGCGCTCGCCAAAGCCGGTGTGATCGGCGTGCGTGAAGGCCCCAGCGACCGCGACCCGGAGACGGTGGCGATGCTCTTCGACACGATCCGCCGCCAGGTCAACCCCAACCACGGCTTGAGCAAGCCAACCACCTTCCAGTGGGAGTTCACCGACCCCGACATCCCCACCTGGCATTTGACGGTCAACAACGGCTCCAGCGTCGTCGAGCAGGGCGAAGCACCCCGTTCCGACGTGCGACTGCGCGTCTCATACCAAGATTGGATCGACATCGTCGGCGAGCGGCTGGACCCACTTCGGGCCGTGGCCACCGGCAGGCTACGCCCGCGCGGCAACCCGCTCGCGCTGGCACGGCTGGGCAAGGTCTTCCCTCGCAGCTGAGACGCACGCACAGGGGCCGAAGCGTCGCGCGACGCGATCAGCCCGGGGAGAACTCGCGAGCAGCTTGAGTCGAAGTCGCCGAAGGCGCGGGCGAGCTCACACCGATGGACGCCGATGATCCCGTGGCACTCCGAGATTCGAACTGCGCAGCTGTGGCCGTTGCGCGGGAGGAGGCAGCGCGAGCGAGCTGATGGGACCCGGTGGCAGTTGAGCGTGATTGAGGGGCCACGCCGGTAGCCCCGCTCTGCTCGGGCCCGAACTCACGGCTGGCGCGGGCTGCCGGTGCCAGCGAGGCGCTGCTTGTTGGGACCGCGCCCACGGCCGCAGGACGAGCGAGGCCAGCCAAGCTGGAGGCAGAGGCGACGCTGGACGCCGATGCGGCCACCACGCGCACGCGAGCGCCCTGATGGGACACGGGAGACCGCGGGCCCAGGGCGCCGCCTTCCAGAGCCGCGCATCCGGCACCGATACCGACCGCGAGCAGGCAGCCGACCGCAAGCTTGGCGCCCAGCGGGCCACCTGCCAGCAGCCAGCCGCCACTCGCCGCACCGCCGGCACCCACGGCGCCAGTCGCGGTGGCCGCACCGCCGAGGCCGCCCCCGAGTGGGGCGCCCGAGCCAGCGCCGACCCCGGCACCGGTGGCCGAGGCACTCGCACCGGCGTGCGCACCTTCTCCGAGTCGCGCCAGCGCACCGCCGCCAAGTGCCCAAGGCAGCAGCGTCGGCGGCAGCGCCGCGGCCAGACCACGCAGCGAGACGACGTAGGCACGACAAGCGGGACATTCACCGCGATGGGCCAATGCCAACCGGTAGCGCTCACCGCCTGGATCGAGGATGCCGAAGGCCAGGCCCCGCATCAGCGACCCCTGCTCCTCGCACCACTCGCCGTCGCGAATGCTCTGGACGAGCGCGCCGACCTTGCCCGCGACGCCCGGCCTGCCGGCTCCAGCGCCATCCATCAGCTTGCGCATTCGTGCCTCGCTGACACCCATGCGCGCAGCGGCCTCGGCGCGGGAGAGCCCCTGCAGGTAGCAGAGGACCGCAGCTTCGCGCTCGCGCTCGCTGAGACGTGAACGCAGGCCCTCGAACAGGTGGCGCAGCCGCGCGCGATCGTCGAGCTCGGCTGCGAAGTCGTGCTCGCGCTCCTCCGCAGCGAGCGCGTCCCCGTCCCACGCGGGGACACCGTCAACAGATCCGCCCTGTCTGACATCGCGGTCTAGACGGTTGCGCGAGCGTTGCTCCTCGATCGCCCGCCTGAAGGTCACGAGCACGAGCCAGCCAACCGGGTTGGCGATCTCCTGCCCTTCGAGCATCGCCATATAGAGCCCCTGCCAGGCATGGGCGTAACAGGCCTCGAGATCGCCTTGATCGAGGGTCACGCCACAGCCACGTAGCCGCGCCGCCACAACGCCAAGCACACGACCCTGCATCCCCGCGAACTCACGCCGCAGCAATCGTTCGGCGCGGTAGCGGCGAAGCGTCAGGGGGCTCATCGGCGCGAGCTTACGAAGATTCTGCGGGCTTAACGAATTCTGCGATCCAGTAGAACCTGAAAAGGCCGCAAATAGCGCTCAGCGGCAGACGGGCCTGGCGCGCAAACGTCTCCAGCGATTTCAGGGTCGGCTACTCAGACTGCGAGAAGCGCTCGATCTGCGCGAGGCTGACCGCGCGCATGTCCTCGCCGCGGAGCTGCGCACGGTGCCACTCGACCACAAGCCAAAGCGCTTCATCGAGGTCCCATCTACAGCGCCAGCCGAGCTGCCGCTCGGCATCCGTGGAGTCCAGCTCCAGGTAAGGGGCCTCGGGTGGCTGCTGACTCTCATCGAGCTCCGAGACGAGTGCCCCGTCCCACAGCTCTCCCAAACGCGTCACGATCCAGCCGACCGTGCGCGCATCGGCTGCGGAAGGCCCGAAGTTCCAGGCACGTGCGACCGTCCTCGCCCGCATGCAGCGCCTGGGCGAGATGCAGGTAGCCGGCTGAGGGGATTGAGCACGTGCTGCCAGGGCCGGACAGCGTCTGGGTTGCGGACGCGCAGCGGGCTGGCGCGTCTCGACAGCGCGCACGCTGTCGGCCACAAGCCTGTCCTCGCCCCAGTCGCCGCCTCCGATCACGTTGCCTGCGCGGGCGCTGGCCAAGCGCGGTGTGCCCGCGCCGGTGAAGAACGAGCGCCGGTAGGCCGCCGCGACCGAGCTCAGCGCAGGCCTTCGAGCTCGAGTAGGGGTCGCGACCGCCGAGCGGATCGCCCTCGAGGAAGCGCCGCTGAGAGCGCCCGTCGTTCTCGTAGCACTTGTCCGAAGTAACGACCACGACTGCCCGCACCCGCTCACCGACCTGGCGAACCGCCTCGAGCACGTTGACGGTGCCCATCACGTTGACCGCATAGGTCATCGCTGGGTCGCGCAGCGAGCGTCTGACCAGCGGCTGGGCGGCGAGGTGCAGCACGATCTCGGGATCGGCGCTGGCGATCGCCTGTGTGCACGGCCTCGCCATCACAGATATCGCAGCGAGCTGCTCATGTGCTCCCTCGCCGACTGCCGCGAGCTCGTACAGGCAGGGATCTGTCGGGCGGCCACTCGCAAGGCCGCTTACCTCAGCCCCGAGCGACTGCAGCCAGAGCGACAGCCAGGCACCCTTGAAGCCGGTGTGGCCCGTCACGAGCACGCGCCGGCCCGCCCAGAAGTCGCTGTCGATGCTCACAGGGCGGGTATCTTCACGCAATCGCAACCCCGCCCGGAGCCCGCACCCCCGCCGACCCCACGCTGCCCGCCCTGCCGGCGCGTGCAGAGGTCCTCGGCGTACCGCTTGCGGTCTCGAACTACGCGGAGGTGATCGACTGGATGGCAGGCCCTGATCGAGGCGGATGGGCGCGGCCTATGTCACGGCCGCGGCGGTCAACCTCGTGATGAGCGCACGCGAGGACCCCGAGACGCGCGCAGCGCGTGCTCGGGGCGACGCTCGCCGTGCCCGACGGGCAGCCGCTTGTGTGGGCGCTGCACGCGCTCGGCCATCCCACGCGCGACACGCGATCTACGGACCGGACCTGATGGCGCACTTCTGCGCGCGCGCCGCGCAGCGCGGAACGCCGATGTACCTCTACGGCGGACGCACCCCGGAGGCGCTCGAGCTGCTCCAGCAGCGCCTCGAAGAGCGCTTCCCAGGTATCAGGATCGTCGGCGGCTACTCGCCTCCGTTCCGTGAGCTGACGCGCCGAGGAGGAGGCACAGGTGATCGCAGACGATCGACGGCTCGGGCGCGCAGGTCGTGTGGGTCGGCACGGGCCAGCCCAAGCAGGAGAAGTGGATGCTCGCGGATGCGCCCGCGCCTGGCAGCGCCGCTGCTGGTGGGGGTCGGCGCAGCCTTCGACTTCCACGCCGGGCTCGTCTCCCAGGCGCCGGCGTGGATGCAGCGCAATGGCCTCGAGTGGGTCTACCGCCTCTCGCGCGAGCCACGACGGCTATGGCGCCGCTACGCGCGCTACAACCCCCGCTTCATCGTGGGCTTCGCTTGGCCAGTACCGCGCGCACCGCCGCAACAAGCGCAGCTGAGCCGGTTTACACGCGTGTGCGCGCACGACAGGATGGCGCGGGCACCGCTAACCTCATGGCCTCGATGAACGCCTCGCAAAGCACCGCCGATGTGGCCGTCGTCGGCCTCGGCCGCGTCGGGTTGCCGCTGGCACTGTCCTTCGCCGATCGCGGCCTGACGGTGATCGGCGTCGACAACGACCCCACCCGGCTCGGCGCAGTGCGCGACGGCCGCATGCCCTTTGCTGAGACCGGTGCTCAGGAGCTGCTCGAGCGAGTCCACGGAGATGGATCGCTGACGCTCACCGACAGCGTCGCCGACGCAGCCGGCGCGCGCCACATCGTGCTCACGCTCGGCACTCCCTCCTTCTCGCACATCGAGATCGACATGCGCGACATCCGCTCGGCGCTCGACGACCTGCTCGGAGTGCTGCAGCCCGGCCACTCGCTGATCCTGCGCTCGACGATCGCGCCCGGGAACGACCGAGTTCGTGGCCGGCTATCTCGCCAAGCACCGAGGCTTTCAGATCGGCGAGGAAGTGTTCGTGGCGCACGCCCCAGAGCGCATCGCCGCGGGGCGCTTCCTGGCAGGAGATCGACACGCTGCCCTGCATCATCGGCGGCGTCGGCGAGCGCTCGGGCGAGGTCGTCGCCGAGCTCTTCGGTGTCTTCGCAGCGCCGATCGTGCAGACGACGCCCGTGCAGGCCGAGCTCGCGAAGATCTGGGCGAACATCCTGCGCTACACGCAACTTCGCGCTGCCGAACCTGCTGATGATGGACTGCGAGCGCTACGCGGCCAACGTCTTCGAGGTGATCGACCTGATCAACCGCGACTACCCGCGTGGCGGCATCGCCCAGCCGGGGCTGACCGCCGGGACCTGCCTGCGCAAGGACTTCACCTTCTCCGAGGAGCGCTCCGCGGCGCCGGGGATGCTGCTCGCGGTCTCGCGCGTGAACGAGTCGGTGCCGCTGTTCCTGCTCGAAGGCGCCAAGCGGCGCCTCGGCACGCTCGCCAACCGCAAGGTCGCGGTGCTCGGCCTCGCCTTCAAGGCGGACACCGACGACGAGCGCGACTCGCTCGCCCACAAGCTGATCCGCCTGCTCGAGCGCGAGCTCGCCGACGTGACCGTCCACGACCCTCACGTGGCCACGCCGACAGCCTCGCTTCGAGGAGGCGGTCGCGGGGGCCGAGCTGGTGGTCGTGGCCGAGCAACCACTCCGAGTTCCGCGAGCCGGCGACGCTGAGCGCGATCGCCGAGCGGGCGGCACGCGACTGCCTCGTGGTCGACCCGTGGAACTGCTGGGGCGCGGCCCAGGTCTTCGCCTACGCCTCCGAGCTCGTGCCGACCCAGCTCGGAGCGCCGGGCGGATGAGCAGGGTCCTCGTCACCGGCGGCGCCGGCACGATCGGCGCCGCCGTCGTCAGGCGCCTGCTCGCCGACCCCGCCTATGAGGTGCGCGTCTCCGACCAGCGCCTGGCCCCGCAGTGGATGCGCGAGGGCTGCGAGGTCCACACCGGCGATCTGCGCGATCCTCGAGCAGGCACGCACGGCGACGAGGGGCTGCACGCACGTCATCCATCTGGCCGCGATCGTCGGCGGCATCGCCAACTTCCACAAGCTTCCCCACACCCTCACCGAGGTCAACAACGCGCTCTACAACGCGGTCATCCGGCGCGGCCCTCGAGCTCGAGGTGGAGCGCTTCGTGTACGTCTCCTCCTCGATGGTCTTCGAGCGCGCCGAGCTGTTACCCAACGCCCGAGGACTACCTGCCGCGACTGCCCCGTGCCGAGTCTCGGCCTACGGCTTCTCGAAGCTGACGGGCGAGGTCTACTGCCGCGCGGCGCACGACGAGCATGGCTTTCCCTACACGATCTGTCGCCCCTTCAACGCCTACGGCCCCGGCGAGATGCCAGACGCCGAGCCGGGCATCGCACACGCGGTACCCGACCTGATCAACAAGGTCCTCGCCGGGCAGCGGCCGCTTGAGATCTTCGGCTCGGGCGAGCAGACGCGCACGCTGACCCACATCGACGACATCGCCGACGGGGTCGTCACCGCGATGAGCTCGCCGGCGGGCCTGAACGAGGACTTCAACATCTCCGCCTCCCGTGAGCTCACCGTCGCGGAGATCGCGCGCATCATCTGGGAGGCCTGCGGCGAGGACCCCGAGGACTTCGAGCTCAAGCACCTGCCGACCTTCGCGGTCGACGTCCAGCGGCGCTGGCCTTCGGTGGAGAAGGCCAAGCGACTGCTCGGCTGGGAGGCCCGATCGAGGTCGAGGAGGGGATCGCCGCCACGGTCCGCCTGGCTGCGCGAGCTGTCACGCCAGATAGGCTCCCGCCCCAATGATCGACAAGCCCTCTGCACTGATCACCGGCGTCACCGGCCAGGACGGCTCCTACCTTGCCGAGCTGCTGCTCGAGAAGGGCTACGACGTCCACGGCATGGTCCGCCGCGCCTCGACGGAGAAGTTCGAGCGGATCGAGCACATCCGCGACCGCATCACCCTGCACCAGGGAGACCTGCTCGACCAGCGCTCGCTGGTGGACGCGATGCGTGCCTCCAAACCAGCGGAGATCTACAACCTCGCGGCGATGTCCTTCGTCGCGGTCTCCTGGATCCAGCCGACCCTGACGGCCGAGTTCACCGGCGTCGGCGTCACGCGGATGCTCGAGGCGATGCGCGAAGTCTGCCCCGAGGCGCGCTTCTACCAGGCGTCCTCGAGCGAGATGTTCGGCAAGGTGCTCGAGGTTCCCCAGACCGAGACGACGCCCTTCTACCCGCGCTCGCCCTACGGCGTGGCGAAGGCCTACGGCCACTTCATCACGGTCAACTACCGCGAGTCCTATAACCTCCACGCAACCTCGGGGATCCTGTTCAACCACGAGAGCCCGCGCCGGGGGCTTGGAGTTCGTGACCCGCAAGATCACCTGGCACGCAGCCGCGATCAAGCACGGCCTGACCAAAGAGCTGCGTCTCGGCAACCTCGACGCCGAACGCGACTGGGGCTACGCCAAGGACTACGTGGAAGCGATGTGGCTGATGCTGCAGCGCGATGTCCCCGAGGACTATGTGATCGCAACCGGAAAAGCGAACTCGGTGCGCGAGTGCTGCGAGGTCGCCTTCGACGAGGCGGGCCTCGTCGACTTCGAGCAGTACGTGACGATCGACCCGGCGTTCGTGCGACCGGCCGAGGTCGACCACCTGATCGGTAGCCCGGCCAAGGCCGAGCGCGACCTCGGCTGGAAGCCGCAGACCTCCTTCGAGGAGCTGATCCGGCTGATGACGCGCGCAGACCTCGAGACGCTCGCGCCAGAGCTGAGCGCAATGGCCGTTCCGCTGTTTGACACCTCGACGGCTCTGATCCCGCTGCGCGAGGAACTGCACCGCGCAATCGATGGGGTGCTCGAGTCCGAGCGCTACATCCTCGGCCCCGAGGTGAGCGCCTTCGAGCAGGAGTTCGCTGCCTACTGCGGCGCCGGATCACGCGATCGGCGTCGCCAACGGCACCGAGGCGATCACGATCGCGCTGCGCGCGCATGGGCGTGGGACCGGGCGATGAGGTGGTTGTGCCCTCGTTTACCTTCTGGGCCTCCGCCGAGGCGATCCCACCGACAGGTGCAAGGCCGGTCTTCTGCGATATCGACCCGGACACCTACTGCGTGACGGCCGAGACCGTGAAGGCAGCGCTGACGCCGCGCACAAAGGCAGTGATCGCAGTGCACCTGTTCGGCAACGTGGCACCTGTGGCCGAGATCGAGGCGCTCGGCGTGCCGGTGCTCGAGGACGCGGCCCAAGCCGCGGGCTCACTGTCAGAGGCAGGTCGCCCCGGCGCGCTCGGCAGCATCGCGACCTTCTCGTTCTTTCCCTCCAAGAACCTCGGCGCCTTCGGTGACGGCGGCGCGATCACGACCAGCGATGCAGAGCTGGCCGAACGGGTGCGCACGCTGCGCTTCCACGGCTCGCACGACAAGATCAGCTACGAGCAGATCGGCTACAACTCCCGCCTCGACGAGTTCCAAGCGGCGATTCTGCGGGTGCAGCTGCCGCACCTCGACGACTGGGCCGCGGGGCGCCGCGCCGCGGGCGAACACTACGAGCAGGCAGGCCTAGGTAAGCTGCTCGGCCTACCGCGGCCCGTCGAGGGCGCCTCCCCGGCGTGGCATCTCTACGTCGTCAGCGACCCACAGGTCGCGTCCCTCGAAGCTGCGCTCGCGGCCGCGGAGATCGGCTTCAAGGCCTACTACCGCACCCCCGTGCACCGCCAGTCACCGATGGCCGCGTGGGGCGCAGGGGTCGAGCTGCCCGCAACCGAGCAGGCCGCCGCCAACCACCTGGCGATCCCGATGAGTCCCGTCCTCAGCCGCGAGCAGGCCGAGGAGGTCGTCGCGGCGGTGCGCGCACGGCCGGCCTAACGCCAGCGCTCGAGCAGATCCTGCTCGCCGACCTCGCGTACGACGCGCCCCGGCACACCGATCACCACGGCCCGAGGCGGCACGTCATGAGTCACAACCGCACCAGCTGCGATGAAGGCCTCTTCGCCGACCTCCACGCCTGGCGTCAACACGACGCCGCCGCCGACGCGGCAGGCGCGGCGCAGCGTCGCGCCCTGTAGCGGCGCATCGGCGGCGTGGCGGCTCATCGTGTCGTCGTTGGTCGTGATCACTCCAGGGCCGATGAACACGTCGTCCTCGATCAGCGTGAACGCGGTCAGGTAGACGTTCGTCTGCACCCGCACGCGGGCGCCGATCCGCACGTCGTTATCCACGACGCTTCCCCGCCCGATCACCGAGCGCGCGCCGATCGTGCTGCGCTCGCGAATGAAGGACTGATCGCCGAGGATCGTCTCGGCCGCGATGCCTGCCCCCGCGAACAGCACCGCCCCGGTGCCGACGCTGACCCCGTCCCCAAGCTCGAGCGCCGTGACCTCGCCGCGGGCGCTCGAGTGGTGCGCGAGGCGCGGGCGCTTGCCGAGCACGGCGTGGTCCTCGATCGCACAGTCGTCGCCGATCACGGTCCCGTCATGGACAACGACAAATGCGCCGAAGCGCACGTCTTTCCCGACGCTGACCCCCTCCCCAAGGATCGGCCCGCCGTACCCCCCGCTCACAGACGCACGATATTGGCCGTGGACGATGCGCGTGTGACCCCGCGCAGGTCGACCACCAGGCGTGCGCGCCTGGCGATGAGCTCGTGATCCACCTCAGGATGGGCAGTCACGATCAGAGCAAGGTCGGCGTCGGCGACGCCCTCCTCGAGCGCCGTGCTGAGCAGGCCGAACTCAGGGAGGCTGGCGACATGAGGGTCGTGGTAGAGGACCTCCGCGCCGAGCTCGCGTAGCAGCGTGATGATCTTCAGCGCGGGCGACTCACGCACATCGCCGACACCCGGCTTGTAGCTGACGCCGACGACCGTGATGCGGGCGCCTTTGACCGACAGCCCGCGGTCGTTGAGCGCACGCTGGGCCTTGGCGACGCAGTGGTAGGGCATCTGCTGGTTGACCTTGCCGGCTAGCTCAATGAACTCCGTTGCCATGTCGAACTCGCGTGCGCGCCAGCTCAGGTAGAAGGGATCGACGGGCAGGCAGTGACCGCCCATGCCGGGGCCGGGCTCGAAGCGCATGAAGCCATAGGGCTTGGTCGCGGCCGCGTCGACGACCTCCCAGATGTCGATGCCCATGCGGTCGGTGAGCATCGCCAGCTCGTTGACGAGCGCGATGTTGACCGAGCGAAAGATGTTCTCGAGCAGCTTCGTCAACTCGGCCGCCTCGGGGCTCGAGACCTGCAAGACGTGATCGCAGACCAGTCCGTAGAGGGCCTCGGCACGCTGCGCGCAGGCGGTGGTCAGGCCGCCGATGACCTTCGGCGTGCTGCGTAGGGTGAAGTCGGTGCGGCCCGGATCCACGCGCTCGGGCGAGAAGGCCAGGTGGAAGTCACGCCCAGCGGCGAGCCCCGACTCCTCCAACAGCGGCGCCACCCGCTCCCGCGTGGTTCCCGGATAGGTGGTCGACTCGAGCACCACGAGCTGGTCAGCCTGCAGCACCTCGGCGAGCGCACGCGTCGATTCGATCAGCGGGCCCAGGTCCGGCTCACGGTTGCGCGTGAGCGGCGTCGGCACGCACACGAGCACCGCCTCTACCCGCGCCAGCTCGGCGTAGCGGGTTGTGGCGTGGATCCGCTCGAGGACCGCGGCCAGCCTCGCGCTCGAGACGTCCTCGATGTAGGACTCGCCTGCTTCGACGGACTCGACCTTGCGCGAGTCGATGTCGACGGCGATCACCTCGCAGCCCTCCTCGGCAAAGGCGACCGCGAGCGGCAAGCCCACGTAGCCCAGCCCAATTACGCCAACGGTGGTCATCCCGGGCGCCAGTGTAAGGCCTGTCTGGGACGGGCCCGGCCGGCTCAGGAGCTGGGAGTGAGCGCGCGCAACACGCGCAGGTCAGCATCCACCATGCGCTGCACGAGCCCCTCGAAGCTAACCCGCGGCTGCCAGCCGAGCTGCTCGCGCGCCCGCGTTGGATCGCCCACGCTCGGCGTGCGCTCTGGCGCCCGCACCAGCGAGCTATCCACACGCAGGTAGCGTTCGGCCTCCAGACCGACGCAGGCAAAGGCCGTCTGTGCGAGCTCGGCGACGGTGTGCGCAACGCCGCTCGCGAGCACGTAGTCGCCGGGCTGCTGCTGCTGGAGCATCAGCCAGGCGCCTTCCATGATGTCCCCGGCAAAGGACCAGTCGCGGACCGCCTCGAGCGAGCCGAGCGTCAGCTCCTGCTGCAGGCCGAGCGAGATCGCGGCTGCCGCACGGGTGATCCTGCGCGTGACAAAGCGCTCGGGGCGGCGCTCGGACTCGTGGTTGAAGACGATCCCCGAGCTCGCATGCAGCCCGTCGTGTTCGCGCATCGCACCGACGAGCTGGTGTGCGGCGAGCTTGGCGATCGCATATGGAGAGCCTGGGCGACAGGGCGTGTCCTCGCGTTGCGGGCTTTCGGGTGCCTCGCCGAAGATCGCGCCCGAGGCCGAGACGAAGACCCTGATCGAGGAGTCCAGGGCGCGCACCGACTCGAGGATCGCGGCACACGAGCCGACGATCGTGCGCATCGTCTCCTGTGGCTGTTCCCACGAGGCAGGGACAAACGAGGGCGCGGCCAGGTGATAGAGCTCGCGGGGATGCACCTGCTCGATTGCGGCGCTGAGCGTCTCGGGCGCGAGCAGATCGCCCTCGATCAGCTCGACGCGGCCGCGCAGATGCTCAGACAGTCCGAGCGTAGTGGCATGCCTGTCGCGGATCAGACCGGTGACCGCATAGCCCTTCTCGAGCAGCAGCTCCGCCAGGAAGGACCCGTCCTGTCCGGTGATACCAGTGATCAGAGCGCTGGGGGCTGAAGACACGGCCGCAGCTTATGTATTCGTGCGCTCGCGTCCAGCTCCGTCGTATATCTCCGCCAGCGCGCCCGCCACGACCTCAGGCGCGCAGCGCTCACGGATACGGCGCCGGTTCTGCTCGCCCTCCGCGCGATCGCCAGCGAGCTGGGTAATCGCCGCCGCCAGCGCCGATGCGTCGCCCGCGGGCACAAGCGCATCGGGCTCGAGCAGCTCCCCGAGTGCCCCGACGCGGCTCCCAGCCACCGGCAGCCCGCACGCCATCGCCTCCGCGGCAGCAAGCCCGAAGGTCTCCGCCGAGCGCGAGGGCACGAGGGCGATCGCCGCCGCCCCACGCAATCCCGCTAGAGCATCCGCACTCACCTGTCCGAGGAAGCGCACCCGATCGCCAGCCCCCTGCGCCTGCAACGCAGCCCGCTCGGGCCCCTCGCCGGCGATCACCAAGTCCATACCCGCGATCCGGCAGGCCTCGATCGCGACGTCGATTCCCTTCTCGGGCGCAAGACGAGCGACGATCAACGCGTAGGGAGCACTGGCGCTCTCCCCACCGCCGCCTGCACTGCCAAGATCTGCGACGCGCACAGGTGGGGGCAGCACGTGCACGCGCTCGGAGGGCAGCGGCGCCCCCAGCTCACGCAGCCGCTCGCGGGCAAAGACGCTTGGGACGATGAAGTCGTCGGCCTGTTCGCAGAGGCGACGCTGCCAGAGGGCCAAGGCCGTGCCGTAGGCGGCTGCCTCGGGCAGGCTCCCCCGGCAGTTGCGGCGAACGCCGGGAAGCGTGTTGCGCGCGTGACAGCGGGTGCACTCAGCGCCATCTGTGAAGCACACACCGATCGCACAGACCAAGCGGTACTGATGCAGGTGCAACACAACGCGCGCGCCCGCCGCTCGCGCCGCGGCCAGCGCGCGCCAGCCGAGCGCGGGATGCAGGTTATGCGCGTGCACGACCCGCGCTCCGCTCAGCCGCACCGCGTCCCCAACCTCGCCCGGCTCGAGACCTCCACGCAGTAGCCCGATCGCCGCTCCCACACGCCCACTGGCTGCCGAGTCTCGCGTCAAGAGCTCAGCCGGCTCACCGAGCTGCTCGCGCACGAGCGCCACGAGATCCTCGACGACGCGCTCCTCGCCGCCGGTCGTGCGATAGCGGTTGTGCAGGAACAGGACCACGGGCGCAAACCTAGACTGTCTGCGAGATGACGCCTGCCTCAATCGTGATCCCCACCCGGGAGCGCCTCAACTACCTGGAGGTGGCGCTCGCCTCGATCGCCCCACAGGCGAGGAAGGAGGGCGCGGAGATCCTAGTGATCGACGACGCCGGCTCCTCCACCGCCGCCAAAGAGCTGAGCGAACGCTTCGGCGCCCGCTACCTCCCCCATGCCCACCCCCTTGGACTGAACGTCGCCCGCAACAGCGGTGTCGAGCAGTCCCAGGGTGAGCTGGTCGTGTTCGTCGACGATGACATCCGCGCCTGCCCTGGGTGGCTCGAGGCGCTGTTGGAGGCGGCCCGTGCCCATCCCGACGTGGATGTCCTCACGGGACCGATCAGGGCACGGTTTGAAGGCCCCACGCCACATAGCTGCGGGCGTGAGCAGCCGCCGATCACAACGCTCGAACTCGGCGCAGAGGACACCGAGGCAAGCTTTGCCTGGGGGGCGAACATGGCCGTCCGCCGCAGCGCGCTCGAGCGCGTCGGGCCCTTCGACGTGGAGCTCGAAGCGGGTGGCGATGAGCAGGAGTGGCAGGAACGCCTGCGTGCCAAGACGCCTGGCGCGCGCGTGCTCTACGTGGCGGGTGCGGCCGTCGAGCATCGCCGTGTCGGTGCCGATGCACGCCTGCGGCCTTTGTGTCGCGGCACCCACGCGCGCGGGCGCGCCGCGCGCCGCTTCGACGTGCGGCGCGGAATGGCTCCGTCGCTTCATAGCGGAGCTGTTGACGCTCGGCGGCTGCATCGGCCACGTGCTGCGACGTCGCTGTCCGGCCGGGCTGACAATGGCAGCACATAGCGCCGGACGTGTGCGCGAAGGGCTGCGCGAACGGCGTCGCTCCGAGCCAGCGCGCCCTGATCAGGAGGATTTCCTCTCGGGCATGAGTGGGACCGTCGCGGGCCTCGACGGGGTGCGCCGTGAGCTCTGCGATGAGGCGGTCAATGCCTGGGAACTCATGAGCGGCAGACGCCTGCGCCTGCGCCATGCGGCGCGCCGTGAGCCTCCACGCCGTCGAGTGCTCGCGCTGGGCGTGACGCGGCCCGAGCGGGCCGAGCTGGCCGCGGCGATCGCCGTCGAGCTGCAACGCTCGCGCCACCACCTCGACCTTTACACCTGCTCACCAGACGGGCGTGGGCGCTTTGAGAACCTCAATCGCCTGCTCGAGGCCCATCCCCTCGATGGCTATGACTGGCTGCTCGTGATCGACGACGACGTCGAGCTGCCGGCGGGCTTCCTCGACCGCTTCCTGTTTCTCTGCGAGCGCTTTTCGCTTGTACTGGCCCAGCCCGCTCACCGCCTGCACTCCCACGCCGCCTGGCCAGTCACGCGACGGCACAGCGCTAGCGTCGTGCGCGAGACAAGCTTTGTCGAGATCGGCCCCGTCACGGCCTTCGCGCGGGCGAGCTTTGCCGTGTTGTTGCCCTTCCCTGACCTGTGCATGGGCTGGGGGCTCGATGTGCACTGGGCGGCGCTCGCGCGTGAGCATGGCTGGCGCTGTGGTGTTGTGGACGCGGTCTCGATCCACCACCGCGCCGCTCCCGCAGCTGCGAGCTATCCCCGCGCCGAGGCGGTCGCGGAGGCACGCGCCTTCCTAACCGAGCGCCCCTATCTGAGCGCCGCCGAGGCCGACCGCACGCTGACCACGCACCGGCACTGGTGAACCCCACGGCCTCAGGATCCCCAAAGGTTGCCGTGGTGGCTGAGTTTTACCCGAGCCGCCGCGACCCCGTGCTCGGCGTGTGGGCACACCGACAGGCGCTCGCCGCACGCGACGCCGGCGCCGAGGTGCGGGTGCTCGTGCTGCACCGGCTGGTCCCGCCCCGTGCCTCTTTCGGGGCCGGTGGCGGGGGAGCGCACGGTGCATTGATGGCGCGGATGCGCGAGCCGCGCCGACAGACACGCGACGGGCTACCTGTCACCTATGTCCCCTATATCTCCCCCCCACGCGAGGGCCACTATCCGAGCTGGGGAGCGTGGGCAGCCCCTGCGCTGGCTATGGCGCTCATTCGCCTGCGGCGCGCTTTCCCCTACGAGCTGATCCACGCCCACAACGCGGTGCCCGCAGGTGACGCCGTACGTCGCACACACCCGCGCACGCCGCTGGTCGTCTCGGTGCACGGCGGCGATGTGCTCTACACCTCCGCACGCAAGGGCGGCGCCGAGGCGGTCGCCCGTGGCCTGGGGGCGGCGGCGCTAGTGCTTGCCAACAGCGAGGGGATCGCGCAGATGGCGCGCGCACAGGGCGCGCAGCACACGCGCGTCGTGCACCTTGGGGCAGATCTGCCCGCAGTCCCGCGCCCACCACGCACGGGCGCTCCCGCGACGCTTGTAACGGTTGCCCACCTCGTCGCGCGTAAGCGTCATGCGGACGTGCTGCGCGCCTTGGCGGTGCTCAGCGGCCGCCACCCTGATCTGCGCTACGCGATCGTCGGCGACGGTCCTGAGCGGATCCCCCTGGAAGGCTTGGCCACCCGTCTTGGGGTCGCCGAGCGGGTCGACTTCCACGGTCAGCTCGCGCCCGCGGAGGCGATTGCGCAGGCCCGCCGCTGCACGCTGTTCGTGATGCCCTCAACCGAGGAGGCCTTCGGGGTCGCTTACATCGAGGCGATGGCGGGCGGGGTGCCCGCGATCGGCTGTCGCGGCGAGCCGGGCCCTGAGGAGATCGCCGCAGCCGGCGATGGCTTCATGCTCGTCCCTCCCGGCGACATCGAGCGCCTGACCCAGCGCATCGACGAGCTGCTCTCCGACCCACAGCGCCTGCGCGAGGCCGGCCAGCGCGCGCGGGCGACCGTGGCCACGCACTTCACCTGGGGGCGCTGCGGCGAGCAGACGCTAGCCGCCTATAGGCAAGTCCTCGCGTGAAGCCGGTTCTGTTCGTGACGGGGCACGTCCCCGCTTACCGCGTCGGCGCGTTCGCGCGCTTGCACGAGCTCGAGCAGATCGAGGTTGCCCTCTTCGGCGGGCGCGCAAAGCACGGTGGTGCCCCCTTCGCGGGCGAGTTGCCCTTTCCCCACCGCCGGGTGACGCCGCGCGAATGCTTCTCACTCGCAGCCTCCGGCGCCTACCGTGCGGTCGTGCTGCCGACGGGCGGTCGTCTGGCGCTGTTGGCCGGATGGGTCGGGGCGCGGGCGGGCGCCGCGCCGCTGGTCCTGTGGGCCTCACTGTGGGCGCACCCGCGCAGCCTCTCCCACGCTTTCAGCTATCTGCCGCTGCGGCGCCTCTACCGCGCCGCGGATGCGGTCGTGACCTACGGTCCACACGTGAGCGCCTACGTGACCGCGCGGGGCGCGCGCAATGTCCACATCGCGCCACAGGCGGTCGACAACGAGTTCTGGCGTGGAGGCGAGCCCGACATCGCTCTCACCGAGAGCCTCCCGCAGGCCAAGCTGCGCTTCCTCTTCGTCGGGCGAGATGCACCCGAGAAGGGCGTGGCGGTGCTCTTGGCAGCGTGGCGTGAGACCGAGCCTGCGTCCGCCCGCAGCCGCGCTCGTGCTCGCCGGAGTCACGAGCCACTCGAGCAACCTCGGGGCAGGAACGCAACTCAATGAGCAAGCAGGGCTCATCGGGCTCGACACGCTCGCGCCGGAGCAGCTGCGCGGGCTGTATGAGGCATGCGATGTGCTGGTTGTGCCCTCGGTGGCGACCCGCACCTTTCGCGAGCCCTGGGGGTTGGTTGTCAACGAGGCTATGAATCGCGGACTTGCTGTAATCGCATCGAATGAGGTCGGGGCCGCCGCCGGGGGGTTGGTGCGCGACGGCGCCAACGGCTTGATCGTCCCGGCCGGGAACCCGTCGGCGCTCGCGCGAGCGATCCGCAGGCTTGCCACCGACCCAGCCCTGCGCGGGGCGATGGGCGCGGCCGGGGCCCAGGACGTGCTCGCCTATGGCCAGGACGCCTGGGCGCAGGGCTTTTCGCGCGCGCTCTCCTCGATCGGACTCTCCCGGTGACGTTGGTAGCGTTGCCAAGTCAGCCTATGAGAATTGCCCGCCTCGAGAGCCGACCGATCGCTCATCGGCCAGCCCTACTGGCCGTCGTGCTGGCGATGGTCGCACTCCTCTCCGCCCCAGCCGCGCGCGCCGACATCGGCGAAAAGATCATCCTGCGCTGCACCCACAAGGAATCCCTCTCGGGCTTTCCTCCGCAGGCCTACAGCCGCGCGCTGAAAGAGCTGAGCGCCGACGCGGAAGAGTACACAGACTGCGGCTCCATGATCCGTCAAGCGCAGGTCGCCGCCGCGGCGGGACACGGCAGCGGAGGCGGCTCCACAGCGGGTCTCTCGACGGCTGGGCCGGTGGCTACCGCGGCGAGCCCGAGCGAGCAACAAGCGGTCGTGCGCGCCGCGCACGACATTGCCGCACCTGTGCACTTTGGCGGCCAGCTAATCCGCCCCGGCGTGGTCCACGCGAGCGTGGCGAGCGCCTTCAGCACCCTGCCCACCCCTCTACTGGCGACCCTCGCGCTGATGCTCGTCTGCCTGCTCGTGGTCGCGGGCGACGCCGCGCGCAAGCGTATCCGTGCCGGCCGCTCCGACTGAGGAGGCGCCGGCGCCGGGTAGCGTGCCCGCGCCGGTCCTCGCGCTCACCTCCGCACGCCAGCCGAAACCCGCGCGCACCAGTAAAGGTGGGCTCGCGGGAGGGCTTTGGTGGATGACGCTTGCGATCGCGGGGATCCTCTGCTTCGCGACCTTCTACGCCAAGGGTGGGCTGAACCTCGAAGCGATGACGAGCACCGAGATCACGCTGACGCTCGCCGCGGGTGTGCTCAGCGCGATCGCACTCTTGGTGGGCGCCCGCGGACGCCCGCTTTACGGCCTTGGCACGCTTAGCCTGCTGTTCGCCTTTGCGGGCCTGACGACGCTCTCGGTGGTGTGGTCGGTGCAGCCGGACAGCAGCTGGCACGACGCCGGGCGCATGCTCGCCTACAGCGGCGTGTTCGCCGCCGCGCTCGCGCTCGCGCGCCTGGCGCCAACGCGCTGGCCGGCGCTGCTCGGCGGTATCGCGCTGGCAGCTGTTGTCGTCTGCGGTTATGCGCTGCTGACCAAGGTCTTTGCCGCCAGCCTCGCCCCCTCAAACATCTATGCGCGTCTGGAGGAACCCTTCGGCTACTGGAATGCGATCGGCCTGGCAGCCGCGATGGGGGCGATCTGCTGCATGTGGCTCGGCGCCCGACGCGGCGGCCATGCGCTTCTGAGCGCACTGGCCTATCCGGCGATGGGGCTGTTGCTACTGACGCTGACCCTGGCTTACTCACGCGGCTCGCTGGCCGCCTTCGCGATCGGGCTCCTGGCCTGGTTTTGTCTGGTGCCGCTGCGTCTGCGCGGCGCGGCCGTGTTGATCGTCGGCGCGCTTGGCGCGGGTGCGGTCGCAGCCTGGGACTTCTCGACACATGCGCTCAGCGCAGAAAAGGTGGGACTCTCCGAACGGGTCGGGGCCGGGCACGAGCTCGGCGCGCTGACGCTCGCGATGCTCGTGGCGCTGACACTCGTGGGGCTTGCGATCGGCTTTGCAACAAGCAGGCGCGCACCAACGCCCGCGCTGCGTCGCCAGGCCGGCGGGGTGCTGCTGTCCTTGATCGTGCTCGCCCTGCTCGCCTTCGCGGGCATACTCACGCACAGCCACCGGGGCTTCAGCGGCAGCATCACGCACGCCTTCGACGCGCTCACCAACCCCAACGCGAAACCGCCCTCAAACACGCCTGACCGCCTGACGGCAGTCGCGAGCGTGCGCGCGCGCTACTGGAAGGAGGCGCTGCAGGTCTTCGAAGCCCATCCGCTGCTCGGCAGCGGCGCGGAAGGCTATGCGACCGCACACCTGCGCTACCGCACCGAGACGCTCAGCGTCAGGCACGCGCATGGCTTCATCGTGCAGACACTCGCCGATCTCGGACTCGTCGGCCTGCTGATCGCGCTCGCGCTGTTGCTCGCCTGGATGGTGGCGGCGGGACGCTCAACGCACCCGTTCAACCGTCGCTGGGTGCTCTGGAGCCCCTGGCGCAGCTCGCAAGCGGGTGAGTCACCCGGCTGGCGCCGTCTGCGCGAGCGCGAGTTGAGGAGCTACCCACCGGAGCGCATCGGCATGTTGAGCCTGCTCTGCGTGGTGATCATCTTTGGCATGCACTCGCTGATCGACTGGACTTGGTACGTGCCGGGCAACGCCTGCGTGGCGCTTTTGTGTGCCGGCTGGCTGGCTGGCCGCGGTCCACTGCAGCGCTTGACTGGCACAGCTACCGAGGCCCCGCAGGCCGCATTTGGTGGGGAAGCGGGCCAAAAGAGCTTGACGCGCCTTGCGAGCTGGGCGGGCACGGTCGGACCGGTACGCGGCGCACTCGCGGCCACGGCGATCCTCGCAGCGTTGCTGGCGGCCTGGTCACAGTGGCAGCCCCAGCGCTCAGAAGAGTCTCGCCAGGAAGCACTCGATCTGCTCGCAAGCAACCCAAGCGCAGCGAGTAGTGCGGCCGAAAGCGCGGTTTCCCGTGACCCACTGTCGGTCGAAGCGCTGTTCACACTCGCGGACGTCCAGAGTGTGCGCGGCAACCTCCCCGCGGCACACCTGACGCTGCAAAAAGCGGTACGCCTGCAGCCCTCGAACCCGAAGAGCTGGCTCGAACTGGGGCGGTTTGACCTCGCGGGCAAGCGCCCAGCAGCCGCACTGACAGAGCTGCAGGCAGCGATCTACCTAAACCCTGAGTCGATCGCCCCGGAAGAGATCTCCGGACCGGGCGCCCAGCGCGAAGCGATCGAAATCTACAACGACTACATCCAGGCCCTGCGAGCCACGACGACGCTCAAAAGCGCGAGCGAAGCGCGTGCGCGAAAAGCAGCCGCCGCGCACCGGGGAGGCCACCAACGCCACGCACGACCACGCGCTCGAAACCGAAGTCCGCGAGCAAACGGGTGAGCGTCGCGCGGTTGTAGAAGCGCAGGTGATCGCCTAGCGGGTCAAAACGCGCGGCGAACGCTCGCCGCGACAGCGCCGCCGCGAGCAGCGCCCCGGGCGCGTTGGCCGGGGTGCTGAGCAACAGGCTCCCGCCCGAGCGCAGCACTCGTCGCACCTCTGAGAGCCAAGCGGCGGTGTCGGCCACGTGCTCGATCACCTCGCCCGCCCAGACGAGGTCGAAGTGCGCGTCCGGAAGGGGCCATGGTCCCTCGTCGTCCACCAGCTTCAGCTCAAGCCCAGGGTTGCGCACCCGCGCGCGCCGCAGCGGCTCCTCGGCGACGTCGATACCGAGCACCTGCGCTCCGGAGAGGGCCAGCTCGGCGGCAAACACACCCTCGCCACAGCCGACATCGAGCACGCGTTGGCCTGGCTTCACGTGCTCGCGCAGAAAGTCGCTTCGCGGCGCATGTGCGACCGGCTCAAGCCCCGAAGGCAGCGATGCCCACAGGGCTTCGTAGTAGTCCCGCGAAGGCATCGCGACTGAAGGCTAAAGGCTGCAGCGACGCTCTCATCTCTACTCAATCCGAGACAAAAGGAATATGTTGGCGCGATGGACGTCCTGGGTAATGGTCTGGCCGTAGCAGACAGTCCATGAGAGTGGCTTTCGACTCTCGCGCGGTCTCTGATCCCAACGGCGTGGGGCGCTACTCGCGCTGCCTCTTGAAAGCACTCGGCGAGACCGTCGCGGCCGAGGATGAGCTACTCGAAGCTCCGCGCCCCTCAACGACCGTGCGCTCAGATAACACCGACGTGTTTCACTCCCCTTGGATGGACGGTGCGATGTTGCACAGCCCCTGCCCGATGGTCGTCACAGTGCACGACGTCGCCGCGCTCAAGCGCCGCAGCGAGCATCTGCGCGCGGGTCTGCGGCTGCGTTTGCGCCACCTCGCGGTGCAGCGTGCCGCGAGCGTGATCGTGCCGACCGAGGCGGTCGCGCAGGACGCGGTCGAGCACCTGCGCCTGCAGCGCGAGCGCATCGTCGTGATCCCCGAGGCTGCGGACGCCTCGATGTTCCCGCGCAGCGACGAGGAAGTGCGAGCAACAAGGGAGCATTTCGAACTGCCCGAGCGCTATCTGGTGTGGGTTGGAGGTCTTCAGCATCCCGCTCCCGGCAAGCAGATCGCCAAGCTCGCCGCTGCGCGGCGCGAGCTGCCGCTCGTGTTGGTCGGCCCGACGCGGCCGTGGGCACACGAGCTCCCCGACGTGATCCTCACCGGCCAGGTCTCCGACGAGCAGCTGGCGGCTATCTACAGCGGTGCGCACGCCCTGGTACTGCCTTCCGAGGACGTGGGCTTCGGCCTCACGGCGGTCGAGGCGCTCGCCTGTGGCACCCCCGTGGTCGCCTGCGATGTGCCCGCTCTGCGCGAGGTCCTCGACGGCCGCGCCACGTTCGTTGAGCCGGGTGACATCGACGGCCTGATCGCTGCGGCGCAAGACGCCGCAAAGCCCGCTCCAGCGCCATCGCGCTGGTCCTGGCGCGACGCCGGCAAGGCGACATGGCGCGCCTATGCCAAAGCGCGAGCCGCTGTTTAGTAGGCGCCCCGCCGCGTAAACACGGCAGGGATCGTCTTCAGCAGGATCGTCAGATCGAGCGCCAGCGACCAGCGCTCGAGGTAGATGAAGTCGAGGTGCACGAGATCGTCGAAATCGAGCTCGGAGCGGCCTGAGACCTGCCACAGGCCGGTGATGCCGGGTAGCACGAGGTAGCGCTTGCGGTGCCAGTCCTCGAGCATCCGATAGTCGCGCTCGGGCAGCGGGCGCGGGCCGACGAGCGACATCTCGCCGCGCAGCACATTGACCAGCTGCGGCAGCTCGTCGAGCGAGAAGCGCCGCAGCAAACGGCCGACGGAGGTCAGGCGCGGATCGTCGCGGATCTTGAAGAGCGCGCCGGAGGCCTCGTTGAGCTCTTCCAGATCGGCCTGGCGCTCCTCGGCGTCGGTGTGCATCGTGCGGAACTTCAGGCAGGCAAAGGGCTGCTGGCCGATGCCGCGGCGGATCGAGTGAAACAGGATCGGACCGCGCGAGCTCAGACGCACGGCCAAGGTGATCGCCAGCAGCAGGGGGCTCAGCAGCACCAGCAGGATCGTCGCGCCGATGATGTCGAAGGTCCGCTTGAGCGCGAAGTCCATGCCCTCGAAGACCGGCGGCGCGAGCTCGAACAGCGGCACTGACTGGCCGGGAACGAACTCTGCTCGGTGGATCAGGATCTCCATCGTCGAGGGCGCCAGGCGCACACGCACACCCCGGCGGTGGCACTGGTCGACCAGCTCGACGGCGTCGTCCTTGGGGAAGTCGGGGTCGGCGATGATCACCTCGTCGACACGGCCCTCGGCGAGCACCCGCTCCAGATCGCTGAGCGCGCCGAGCGGCTCGACGCCATTGGCCGGGAGTGGCATCGGCGAGAGGAAGCCGACGACCTCGATCGGTGAGTGTGGGGCGTCGGCGAGCGCATGCGCCACGTCGCCGATGTGTTTGCCACGGCCGACGAGCACCGCCCGGCGTTGATAGCCGGCAGCTCGCAACAACGCGGCCGTCAGCTGTTCGTAGCCCGCACGCAGCGAGGAGATATAAAGCAGCGCGAAGCCCAGCGAGCCGTAGAAGAGGTAGTAGCTGGAGAAGTGTTCGCCGCTCACGACCGCGAAGACGAGCGCGACGCCTGCAACCTGGAACAAGGAGCCAACGATCCGTGAGAGCCCAGGGCGTTGCGCGCGCTCGGCGTAGAGGCCCGAGCGGGCGAAGAGCAGCGCGGTCAGCAGGTAGGCGAAGGGCAGGAACTGCTTCGTTCCGTGGGCGGCGGTGTCGGCATCAGCATTACCGAGCACCGCTTCCTTGAGCACGAGCGCCGTGAAGATCGCGAGCGCGAGACCGCCGAAGTCGAGTGCCAGCAGCGAGAGCACGCGCGCGACACGCCGCATCGTCGACATGCGCAGCAAGAACGAGAGTGCCGGGGGCCGCTTGCGGCGAATGTCATGTTCGGGCAGGCTCGAGGCGCGCGGTCAGCACGTCCGCTGTTGCGGGCCGTGCAAGCGTGGGGCGAGGCGGAAACGACGCGCTTGTGGTGCGCGCGCGTCGGACGGGCGGGGTTGGTGTAGCCGACCGGCGGGGTCCCATCTCGCTACTCACAACACCTCAGATTTCCATATGGAGCGGTCGCCCAGATCGTCCAAAGGCCCGCTGTTCGTGAACGCCTCAGCGCGAGCCGCCCCCGATGAGCAGCTCGATGCCGGAGTCCTCGATCGTCCGTGTGAGGCCATCGCGGAGTGATACCTCGGGCGACCAGCCGAGCAGCTCGTTGGCCAGCCCGATGTCCGGCTTGCGCTGCTTGGGGTCATCGACCGGCAGCGCCTCGAAGACGATGTCAGCCTTTGAGCCCGTCAGCTCTTTAACCGTCTCGGCAAGTTCAAGCAGCGTGAACTCGTCCGGATTGCCGATGTTGACGGGATTGTGATAGCCGGACTCGGCGAGCGCGATCAGTCCCCGGATCAGGTCGCTGACGTAGCAGAAGGAACGCGTCTGGCTGCCGTCGCCGAAGACCGTGATCGGTCGATCGGCGAGCGCCTGGCGCAGGAAGGTGGGGATCGCGCGGCCGTCGTGCGGGCGCATGCGCGAGCCATAGGTGTTGAAGATCCGCACGATCGCCGTGTCGACACCCTGCTGGCGGTGGTAGGCCATCGTCAGCGCCTCGGCGTAGCGCTTGGCCTCGTCGTAGACGCCGCGCGGTCCGATCGGGTTGACGTGGCCCCAGTAGGCCTCTGACTGCGGGTGCTCGAGCGGGTCGCCGTAGACCTCGCTGGTCGAGGCGATCAGGAAGCGCGCGCGCTTGGCCTTCGCCAGCCCAAGCGTGTGGTGGGTGCCGTAGGAGCCGACCTTGAGCGTGTGCAGCGGCAGGCGCAGGTAGTCGATCGGCGAGGCCGGCGAGGCGAGGTGGTAGACGAAGTCCACGGGCTCATCGACGAAGTAGGGCTCGATGATGTCGACGCCCACGTGCATGAAGCGCTCGGGGTCGCGGATGTGCTCGATGTTGGCGAGCGAGCCCGTCTCGAAGTTGTCCACGCAGATCACGCGGTTGCCGCGCGCCAGCAGCTCGTCGCAGAGATGCGATCCGAGGAATCCTGCGCCTCCGGTTACCAGGCAGGTTGCCACGGCTGGGGAGGATACTCCAGGCCCTGCAATCGTCGCGGTCCTGCAAGCGTGCTCGCGCGGTCCATATCATTGCTGGCGATGGCCGCCACCCGCCCCACCGACGAGCGCCGCGAGGAGGAGCTCGACCTGACGGTCGCCCCGATCGTCGGCCCCGAGGACCCGCGCCGCTTCACCGACTCGGGCATCGAGATCGCGGAGCTCTACGACGAGCGTGACCTGCCCGCGGAGCTCGACCTGGGCGAGCCGGGCGAGTTCCCCTACACGCGCGGTGTGCACCGGGAGATGTACCGCAAGCAGACCTGGACGATGCGCCAGTACGCCGGCTACGCCTCGGCGAAGGAGTCAAACGAGCGCTACCGCTACCTGATCTCGAAGGGCTCGACGGGACTGTCGATGGCCTTCGACCTGCCGACGCAGCTCGGCCTGGACTCCGACAATCCCGCGCTGCCTCGGCGAGGTCGGGCGCACGGGCGTGGCGATCGACACGATCGACGACATGCGCACGGCCTTCGACGGCATCCCGCTCGATCAGGTCTCGACCTCGATGACGATCAACGCGCCCGCGGCCTGCCTGCTGCTGCTCTACGAGCTCGTCGGCGAGGAGCAGGGCGTGCCCTCAGAGCAGCTGCGCGGCACGACCCAGAACGACGTGCTCAAGGAGTACATCGCGCGCGGCAACTACATCTACCCGCCCGAGCCGACGATGCGCCTGACGACGGACCTGTTCGAGTACTGCCACGAGCGCGTGCCGAGATGGAACACGATCTCGATCTCGGGCTACCACTTCCGCGAGAAGGGCTGCTCGGCGGTGCAGGAGGTCGCCTTCACGCTCTCCTCGGGCATCGCCTATGTGCAGGCCGCGATCGACAAGGGCCTGTCCGTCGACGACTTCGCACCGCGCCTGGCCTTCTTCTTCAACGGCCACAACAACGTCTTCCAGGAGGTCGCCAAGTTCCGCGCGGCGCGGCGCATGTGGGCGCACATCATGCGCGAGCGCTTCGGCGCGACGAACCCGAAGGCGACGATGCTGCGCTTCCACACCCAGACGGGCGGCGTCACGCTGACGGCCCAGCAGCCGGAGAACAACATCGTGCGCGTCGCACTGCAGGGCTTCGCGGCGGTCTGCGGCGGCACGCAGTCGCTGCACACGAACGGCTTCGACGAGGCGCTCGCGCTGCCCACCGAGCGGGCAGCGAAAATCGCGCTGCGCACGCAGCAGATCCTCGCCGCACGAGTCTGGCGCGGCCGACACGGTCGACCCGTTCGCGGGCTCCTACTTCGTGGAGTCGCTGACCGACGAGATCGAAGAGCGCGCCAAGCGCCTGATCGCCAAGGTGGACGCGCTCGGCGGCTCGGTCAACGCGATCGAGTTCATCACCGGCGAGATCGACGAGTCCGCCTGGGGCTACCAGGAGCGCTACCGCATCGGCCAGGACATCGTGGTCGGCGTCAACGCCTACCAGGAAGACGAGCATCGAGGTACCGGACCTGCTGCGCGTCGACCCCGAGTCCGAGCGCGAACAGCTCGAGCGCCTGGCACGCTTTCAAGGCGAGCCGCGACCAGGAGCTCGTCGCCAAGCGGCTGGAGGAGCTGCGCGAGGCGGCCGGGGCAGCGAGAACCTGCTGCCCGCGATCCGCCAGGCGCTGAAGGACCGCTGCTCGATGGGCGAGGCCTGCGCGGCGATGCAGGACGTCTTCGGCAACTACGCGCCGACGTTCTGAGCGGGCCCGGCGCCTCCGCCCGAGGCACGGGCTAGGCTGCGGCCATGAACCTGCTCACGCCCGCAGCGGCGCTCTACGACTTCATCCTCGCCGTCCACGTCATGGCCGTAGTGATCGCCTTCGGCGTCACCTTCGCCTACCCGATCATGTTCACGGTCGGTGCCCGCCATGGCGCGCACAGCCTGCCGCTGCTGCACCGCATCGAGTACACGATCGAGCGTTACCTGATCAACCCGGGCCTCTTGCTCGTGGTCCTCGCAGGCATCTATCTCGCGAGCAAGGGACACCACTGGAGCGAGTTCTTTGTGCAGTGGGGGCTCGGCGCGGTCGTCGTGATCGGCGCGGTCGTGGGCTCGGTGATGATCCCGACGGCCAAACGTGCCGAGCAAATCGCAGAACGCGACATTGCCGCATCCGCGAGCGCCGAGGCACCCGAGATGAGCGCCGAGTACCAGGCGCTCACGCGCCGCCTCGCGACGGTCGGCTCGGCACTCAGCGGGCTCGTGCTCGTGACGATCCTGTTCATGGCCATCAAGCCCTAGACGCCCGCCGGACGGCGCGATACGGCGTCCTCGATCGCTCGCGTGCAAAGCACGCCACGCTCACTGCGTCCTTGTCTCGCTTGCCCGGCGAGCGTCTAGCTGCGTGGTGCGCGATACCCTGACGCGATGACGAGCCAGGGCTATCGCGTCGCCGTCGTCGGCGCGACGGGCCAGGTGGGCACGCTGATGCTGAGGTTGCTGCGCGAGCGCGACTTTCCCGCGCGCGAGATCGTGCCGTTCGCCTCCGAGCGCTCAGTCGGGCGCGAGCTCGAGGGCGGGCTGATCGTGCAAGGTCTCAGCGAGGAGTCGATCCAGGGCTTCGACATCGCGCTGTTCTCAGCGGGCGGCTCGACTTCCGGCGAGTGGGCGCCGCGCTTCGCGCAGGCTGGCGCGGTGGTGATCGACAACTCCTCGCGCTGGCGCATGAGCGAGGATGTTCCGCTGGTCGTCAGCGAGGTCAACCCGGAGGCGCTCGATGCCCACCAGGGGATCATCGCCAACCCCAACTGCTCGACGATGCAGATGGTCGTGGCGCTGAAGCCCCTGCACGACGAGGCCGGCATTGAGCGGCTCGTGATCAGCACCTACCAGGCCGTCTCGGGCACCGGCAAGCGCGCCGTGGACGAGCTGCTCGACCAGTCGCACGCGCTGCTGCACGAGCAGGCGATCGAGCCGCCCGACTCCTACGCGCACCAGATCGCCTTCAACGCGCTCCCCCACGCCGGCTCCTTCGCTCCTGGCGACGACCACACCGACGAGGAGCGCAAGCTGATCAACGAGACGCGCAAGATCCTTGGCGATCCTGAGATCGCGATCTCGGCGACCTGCGTGCGCGTACCCGTCGTCAATGGCCACTCCGAGGCGGTCAACGTGCAGACGCGGCGCGAGCTCTCCCCCGAGCGTGCCCGCGAGCTGCTCGAAGCAGCGCCGGGCGTGACGCGTCCTCGACGACCCGAGCGCCGCGCTCTATCCCCTGGCGATCGAGGCCACTGGCGAGGACGAGGTGTTCGTCGGGCGCATCCGCCGCGATCCCGGACATGAGCGCGCGCTGGACCTGTGGATCGTGGCCGACAACCTGCGCAAGGGCGCCGCCACGAACGCGGTGCAGCTCGCCGAGCTGCTGCACGAGCGCGGCCTCGTGCACGCTCAGGGCGCACCTGCCGCGGCTTAGCGCGATTCGTCAGGCTCCTCGACACCCACCGGAAGGAGTAGGAGCAGATCGCTCGAAATGGTCAAGCGATGATCTCCTCGGAGGTGCAGCGCACGCTGGTCAAGTCTCCCCCCGAGCTGTGGGCCGAGCTGAGCGACCCCGAGGCGCTCGCGCGCCACCTCGGCGACTGGGCGAGATCCGCATCACCCGCACCGAGCCCGAAAAGCTCGTCGAGTGGGAGGCCGAGGGAACGAGCGGCATCGTACAGATCAAGCCCTCCGGCTGGGGCACCAAGGTGACGCTTAGCGTGACGCGCGAGGTCGAGCTCGCCGAGCAGCCTGAGCTCGCAGACCGAGCCGTAAACGACGCGCCAGTCGCCGAAGATGTCGTGCCTGAGCCAAGCGCCCAGGCTCCCCTCCCAGCCGAGCCCGAACCCGAACCCGAGGCAGCGAGCGAGCTCGTTGCAGAGGCTGCGCATGAGGTGCCGGCCGAGGCCGAGGACGAGCCCGAAGGCGAGACCCCAACCGAGCCTGTGCAGCAGCTAGAAGCGCCGGTCACCGAACCCCGGCGCGGCTTCTTTGCCCGCCTCTTCGGCCGCCGTCGCGTGCAAGCGACTCAGGCTCGAGACCACGGGCGCGCCTGAGCTCAGCGTCCCCGAGCCGAACACCACCGCCGAGCCCCCGAACCCCCCGGCCAGCTCCGCGATCGAGTTGCTGCAAGCACGCTTTGCGCCTACCGAGCCGGTGCCTGTCGTGGAAACGCCCGCGTCTGTTGCCGAGACTGAGGCGGCGCCGGTCGAGACCGTCTCGGAGCCTGCGATGGCCGCGCCCGCTGAGATGGCCGCGCCCGAAGTACTGGCCGACGATGAGGCCACGCCTGAGATCGCGGAGGAGCCCGTGGATCTTGCGGCGGAGCTGAAAGCGGCCGAGGAGGTCGCTGCCGCAGAGGTCACGGCCGTGCTCACCGCGGCGCTCGACCGCCTGGGGGCCGCGCATCACCGGCCCTTCTCGCGCTCCTGAGTCGCATCTGAGGAGCCCACGCGAGGGCAGCGGATAACATCTCGCGCCCGATGTCCTCCAGCTCCCACGACCGCCAGACCGACGCAGCGCTGCTCGCCGCCTCGCGCAGCGGGCACCGCAAACCGCCCCGCCAGAAGGCACCAGAGACCTACGAGGAGAAGCTCGCCCAGCTGCACGAGCTGCGCGAAGCGGCGCTGCACTCGGCGCCAGAGGCCGAGGAGAAGCAGCACGCGCGCGGCAAGTACACGGCCCGGGAGCGCGTCGAGAAGCTGCTCGACCCGGGCTCCTTCCAGGAGCTCGACACGTTCGTGCGCCACCGCACCTACGACTTCGACATGCAGAAGAACCGCCCCTGGGGCGACGCGGTCGTGACCGGCCACGGCACGATCGACGGGCGCACGGTGTGCGTCTTCAGCCAGGACTTCACGGTCTTCGGCGGCTCGCTCGGCGAGGTGATGGGCGAGAAGATGTGCAAGATCATGGATCTGGCGGCCAAGATCGGCTGCCCGGTGATCGGCATCAACGACTCCGGCGGCGCGCGCATCCAGGAGGGCGTCGTCTCGCTCGGCGCCTACGGCGACGTGTTCGTGCGCAACGTCAAGTGCTCGGGCGTGATCCCCCAGATCAGCCTGATCATGGGCCCCTGCGCCGGCGGAGCGGTCTACTCGCCGGCGATCACCGACTTCATCTTCATGGTCAAGGAGACCTCGCACATGTTCATCACGGGCCCCGACGTGATCAAGACGGTCACCGGCGAGGAGGTCGGCTTCGAGGAGCTCGGCGGCGCGATGTCGCACAACACGAAGTCCGGCGTGGCGCACTTCGCCTCCGAGGACGAGGACGCCTGCCTGGAGGACTGCCGCTACCTGATCAGCTTCCTGCCCCAGAACAACCTGCAGACGGCGCCGCGCGTGACGCCCACCGACGACCCTCAGCGGATGGACCCAGAGCTCGACACGGTCGTGCCGGACAACCCCAACAAGCCCTATGACATGCGCAACGTCGTCCGGCTGATCGTCGACGACGAAGAGTTCTTCGAGGTCCACGAGCACCACGCCAAGAACATCATCTGCGGCTTCTCGCGCCTCGACGGCTTCGCGGTCGGGATCGTCGGCAACCAGCCCGCACAGCTGGCCGGCGTGCTCGACATCGACGCCTCGGCCAAGGCGGCGCGCTTCGTGCGCACCTGCGACGCCTTCAACATCCCCTTGATCACCTTCACCGACGTGCCCGGCTTCCTGCCGGGCACCGCCCAGGAGTGGGGCGGCATCATCCGCCATGGCGCCAAGCTGCTCTACGCCTTTACCGAGGCGACCGTGCCGAAGCTGACCGTGATCACGCGCAAGGCCTACGGCGGCGCCTACGACGTGATGGCCTCCAAGCACCTGCTCGCGGACTTCAACTTCGCCTGGCCGACCTCCGAGGTCGCGGTGATGGGTCCGGAGGGCGCGGTCAACATCATCTACCGGCGCGACATCGCCGGCAGCCCCACCCCTGAGGAGCGGCGCAAGAAGCTGATGGAGGACTACAAGGCGCGCTTTGCCAACCCCTACACGGCGGCCGAGCGCGGCTACATCGATGACGTGATCGTCCCGCACGAGACGCGCCCGAAGCTGATCACCGCACTGCACACGCTGCAGAGCAAGCGCGAACCGGGACCGAAGCGCAAGCACGGCAACATCCCGCTCTAGCGACAGCGCACGCGATCAGGCACAATTCCCCCCACTGGGATCCACGACCAGCCGGGGGGCGCGTCGATGAGGCAACTGAGGTGGGCACTTCCAGCAGCGTTGGCGCTAACGCTCGCGTGTGCCTGCCAGCAGGCGGCGGCCCACACGCCGACATCGTCCGCTTCCGTGCACAGCGCCACTGCGAAGCAGAGGAAGCACAAACACAAGGCCGTCAGCTGCAAGCCTGGGCAGGCGCGGCTGAGGGTCGGCAAGCGCACGATCTGCGCAGGCAACGCCCTGCCCATCGCCCACACGACACCAAGGGCGGCCGCCTTGGGCGCGGCGCTGCACCTCGCGCTTGGCCGGACGCGTGATCGCCACGGGCGCCGCGCCCCCTCGGTCGCGCAGCTGCTCAGACGGATTGGGCCGGGCACGCTGCAGAAGGTCGAACAGACGGCCGCGATCGGACTGGCCCGGGGGGAAGCGGTGCTCACGCATGGCGCGGTTGGGGCGCACGCGGCCGGAGCGCCGGTCGCCTCGGCGGCGTTCTTGGGGAAGTGCGGAACGCCTGCAGGCCTCGAACGGTCGCGCAAAGAACTCGAAGAAGCGCCGCCGGCCGCCAAAGAAGAAGCCCAGAAAGAAGTGGAAGCATTCGAAAAGAGTCAGAACTTCAAGAACGGCGAAATCGAAGCCAACATCAACCTCGAAAGCGGCGCGATCAAGCTCGGTATCGACGTCAAGGGCAAGGGCATCAAGGTCGAAATGAACATGCGTTCGTGCGGCGAAAACAACCTCGAAGTCGACAGCTGCCCGACGGCTGAAGGCAAGGTCGAAGGCCACGACAAGACCGAAATGGAATTCTCGATCAAGGTCCACGAAGGCGCGAAGCTACTGATGGCCCAGGGCTCAAAGATCAGCGGCGAAACGACAATCAAGGCCCAGACCGGCGATGACGGCAAGCTCGACTCCTACGACATCAAGCACGTCTACGACTTTGCCGGAACGATCGGCGGATCCACGTCGAAGTTCGGGCCGGTCACGATCGACTACACCTACATCGGCGAAGCGCACATCGACATGCGCTCGGGCAACCAAAAGCCGCCGCCGGCCGTCGTCGACGTGCACGCTTCGATGGCAGGCGTCGAACCGGCCGAACTGATCGCGGCCGAGATCGAACTGGCACACAAGGCGCAGGCTGAAGCGGACAAGGAGTTCAGCGCCGAGGTCGAAAAGACGACGGCCAAGCTTCGAAAAGCCGAATCCCACTGGCTCAAACCCAACGAATGCGCCTCGGCCCACTTCGAACCGGCCTCCGAAACGGTGAAGCTCAAGAACGCACAGACCGGCACCGTCAAGAGCCGCATCGAAGCCAAGGGCGGCGGCGCGCCACCGACGGCGAAGTGGGCGCTGAGCAACCAGCAGAACGCGACCTTCACACCAGGCGGCAGCGAAGGCAACCCGCTCTCAACGTCCTACAAGGTCACGAAGGCCGGCGGCGGGCTGATTGTCTCAGCGACGTTTAAGGCCACCTCCAAGGCCGGCGTCGCCGAAGACACCTGGAAGCAGAAGACCGAAGGCATCACGACGGTCACGGGAACGTTTACGGGCCACTTCGACGATCACTCCGAAGTGATCGAATGGACGGGCAGCGCCACCTTCACGGCGATCGAACAGTTGCCTGGCGCGACGATCCTGCAGCTGAGCTCCTCCTCGGTCACCGCGACGGCCTCCGGCGCAACGGACTTCGAATGCGAGCAGACGGGCAAAGAAGAAGTACCGCTGTTCTCGGGCTCGCTCTTCACGGTCGAGAGCCTGGGCGAAGCCATCGTCTACCAGGTCAACGCGCCGTTCGGCTTCCCGGGCAGGATGAAAGCGACGCTCTTCAACTGCGCCGAACCAAGCTCAGACGGCCTGCCCTACGATCCCGACCTCGGCCTCGCGGCGGTGCTGTCGGGCGACGCGCTCCACAACGGCCCCGCCGACCTGATCAAGACCTCACCGGACGGGACGACCTTCGAAGGCAGCGCGACCGCGTTCGGCACCGAACCGAGTGAAAGCTACAGCTGGAGCTGGTCCTTCAAGGGATCGTGAGGATGCGGCCTCAGGTGGGCCTGCGTCCACGGCGCCCATTGCGTTCGCCGAGCCACAGCCACCAGGGGTAGGTCAAGAACGAGAGCGCCGAGACGAGGTGGGTGCGGCGGCTGACGTGGCGGTGCTCGAAACGGAAGACGCCCGAGTTGAGCATCCAGTCGCGCCCGTCCTTCGCCCGGCACGCGCGCCAGATCGGGCGCGTCCAGGGACGGTTCAGATACAGCGAGATGCTCGTCGCCAGGAAGGTGGCCGCGGTCGCCGTGTGCAGCGCCCGCGAGACGGGCGTGGGCTCGGGCATTGCCTTCGCATACAGGCGCCCGGTCGCATAGAGCCAAGGTGGATCAATCAGGAAGGACATGCAATCTCCTAGCTTTCGGTGGTTGGTTGGCTGCCGGACGCGGCCAGGGGCGCCAGGCTGTCGGTCTCGATCAGCCGCATCGCCAGGCGCGTGGCGAGGGCCATGATCGTCATCTGCGGGTTCACGCCAAGCGCGCTGGGAACGACCGAGCCGTCGGCCACATAGACGCCGCTGACCCCGTGCACGGCGAGCCCGCCGTCGGTCACACCGTGGCTGGGACGGGCATCGGCGCGCGCGGTTCCGAGCGGATGAAAGGCCATCAGCTTGAGGTCCCGCGCGCGGGCCTGCTCGGGTCGCACGCCCTCGGGTAGCGGCAGGTAGACCTCGCGCGCGCCGGCTGCGAGGAATAGCTCCTCCAGACGGGCGAGGCCGGCACGGAACTTGAGGATGTCCTCGTGAGCAAGGTCGTAGCGGATCAGCGGTCGCCCGCCGAGCGAGCGCACCTGCCCGCGCGAGCTGTCGCTGACCATCAGCCCGAACTGGGCGAGGTGGCGGTAGTTCGCCATCGCCTGCGCATGGCGATCGCCGGCGAGCGGCAGCGACATCGCGGCGTAGGCGGGCGGTCCGGCGACGCCCTCGAACATGATGCCCTCAGCGGCGAACTCATCGACATAGAAGCTCTGCGGCACGCCCCGGGCCATGTCCACTTGCTCCTCCATCAGCGCGAAGGCGGCCGTCGCGGGATGTAGCGAGAGGTTGCGCGCGAGCTGTCCCGATCCGCCACCGAGGGAGTTGCGCGCGAGCAGCAGCGGCGTGTGGATTGCGCCACAGGCGAGGATCACGCGTGGGGCCCGCACCTCGAGCGTGCGCCCACCTGCAAGCCGTGCTCTCACACCACGCGCCTGGCCGCGCTCGAGCACGATCTCGCGCACGTCGGCCCCGGTCACGATCTCAGCTCCGGCGGCGCGAGCGCGCGGAATGTAGGTGATGCCTGTGTGCTGCTTGGCGGAGGTCGGGCAGCCGAAGGCGCACACGCCCGAGCCCACGCAGCCGCGTGCGTTGCGTGAGAGATAGCCGTGCGACCAGCCGAGTCGCTCGGCGCCCCGGCGCGCGACGGCAGCGTTCGCGCCGGCGAGCTCCGGCGTGACCTCGCCGACGGAGAGCGCCCGCTCGACGCGCTCGAAGCAGGGACGCAGGGTCTCCTCGTCGAGCTCGAGACCGAACTCCTCAGACCAGCGCTCCAAGACGTGCGCTGGAGTGCGAAAGCAGGTGCCGGAGTTGATCATCGTGGTGCCACCGATCCCCCGCCCAAGCGGCAGCAGCATCGGCGGCTTGCCGAGGGTCAGCGTCTGACCGCCGTCGCGGTAAAGGCGGGCGAGCATCTCTGGGGGGCGCGCGCTGAAGTCATCGGGGTTGTGCTCGGCCCCCTGCTCGAGCAGCACAACCCGAGCGCCCCCCTCAGCGAGCTCGGCGGCCGCCACGGCGCCGCCCGCGCCACCACCGACGACGCAGATGTCGGCGTTCATGCTCGTCCCTCGCTGCGCCGCAGCTCCCGTCCTCGGGCGACAACTGCAGCGGCGTCCCAGCCAAGCGCGCGGGCGAGTGCAGGATCGTCATAGCGGCCAAGCACTAGCGCCGAGCGAGCCGCCTGTTCGAGCGAAGGCACGCGGGCAAGCAACGCGGCGCCACGGGGCCTACGCATTAGCACGAGCAGCGCTCGCAGGCCCGCCCGCTGCGGCCAGGGGGCGGCAGCAAGAAAGCTCTCAAGGCCCGCGCTCATGCGAGCATCAGGGCTCCCTGGGCGAGCGCGAGCTCCTCGATCGCTGCAGCCGCAGCCTCGCTTTCACCTGCAGCGACGGCCGCTGCGGCCCGCCCGTAGAGACCTGAGAGCTCGTGTCGCTTAGCGACCAGCGGCGCGAATGCCTCGGCGTGCGGGAGGTAGAGCTCACGGACCGAGTTGAGGATCAGCTGGAAGATGAGGTTGCCCGCTGCCTCGACCAGCGCAGCCATAAAAGCCCAGTCGGCGAGCAACGCAGTGCCCTGATCAGCAGCGGTGGCAACGGCACCAGCGAGCTCGGTCAGGATGGCCGCCTGCTCCTCTGAGCGCCGCGCGGCGGCAAGCCTGGCCGCCTCGACGAGCAACAGGCGTCGGGCCTCGAAGAGGTCGCGCACGAGCGCTGGATCAACCGCTGCGCCCAGCACGAGTGCCTCAAGGCCGCCTGAGCGACGCCAGTCGAGCACGCGCGTACCGTCTCCGTGTCGGACCTCGATCAGGCGCAGTTGCTCAAGGCGGCCTAGCGCTTCCCGCACTGAGGCCATATTCACGCCGAGATCCGCCGCGAGCGCGCGCTGCGGCGGCAGGCGCTCGCCAGCTCGGTAGGCGCCCGTGAGGATCGCTTCGCGCAGGCGAGCGAAGACCTGATCGGGCACTGAGCTACGCGTGATCGGCCCAGAACTGGGCAAAGGAGTCATCGGCTGCGAGCAGTGTATCGGTGTTCGGAACAATTTGTCTGCCGGTGTCGGAGACAGCCGCGCCCCGGGCGCCGGTCCGTCACACTTCTCGCATGCGATCCGCCCACGCACGAGTCGAGTTGCGCACAGAGCCTTCGGCCACACCTGAGGAGGGGGCTGCGATCGTGGCAGCACTAGAGCGATTTATGCGCGCGACCGCACCAGTCCCCGCACCCTCCACCAGCGGCCCTGAACCCTGGCAGCGCGCGGCTATTCTCGAAGGCGTTTCGAGGGATCCAGGGCCCGAAGCGGCGGACCCCTGGATAAATACCTAAAAGTCGCTAGGCTTTAGCGCAATAGGTCTCCGCGCAGCGTCAAGTGGAAAGCAGCCCGGGCCGATGAGTCCGGATCAGGAGGTTTTGAATGGAGCAAGGTTCCATCTCCGCCCAGCGTGGCACCCTCGAGGACCCTGAGGTCCTCCAGAACGTCCCTGGGCACTTGATCCCGATCATCGAGCGGGAGTTCGACGACTTCAAGACGGAGGCCGGCAAATTCCTCGCGGGCGAGACGCCCGAAGACGAGTTCATCAAGTTCCGCCTCAAGCAGGGCGTCTACGGGCAGCGTCAGCCCGACGTGCAGATGATCCGCGTGAAGCTTCCCTTTGGTGGGATCACGCCGGAGCAGATGGAGTCCTTCGCCGATGTGATCGAAAAGTACGTGCCGCTCAACAAGGGCCACGTGACGACACGCCAGAACGTGCAGATGCACCACATCCCGCTGCCCGAAGTCGAGAAAGCGATCCGCGAGCTGAGCGAGTCGGGCCTCTCCAGCCGCGAGGGCTGCGGCAACACCGTCAGAAACGTGACGGGCGATCCGTGGGCAGGCGTTGCCAAGGACGAGCTGTTCGACATGACCCCCTACGTGGGCGCCTACGTGCGCTACTTCGTGCGCCACCCGACGACGCAGGCGATGCCGCGCAAGATCAAGACGGCCTTCGACGGCAGCCCGCAAGACCGCGCGATCAGCGGCATCCACGACATCGCATATCGCGCCCGCGTCAAGCACATCGAGGGTCGCGGCGAGGTCCGCGGCGCTGAGATGCTGGTCGGCGGCGGCACCTCGATCATGCCGCGCGTTGCACCGGCGCTCTATGACTTTGTGGAGCTCGACAACGGCGACTACCTGAAGATCGCCGAGGCTGTCTTCCGCATCTTCGACCGCCAGGAGTGGCTGCGCGTGAACCGCGCGCGTGCCCGCATCAAGGTGTTCGTGGACAAGTTCGGCATCGATGAGCTGCGCCGCCAAGTCGAGGAGGAGCTCAAAGGCGAGTGGGTCAACGAACGAGACTTCTCGATCGAGCAGCGGCTGTTCCTCGACGACGAGCGCGAGTCGGCGCCGGCGCCACCGCAGAGCTACGCGAGCCCGAACGGCGACCTTTCCGAGTTCGAGCGACTTCCGCGAGCGCAACGTCGCCGAGCAGAAGCAGGAGGGCTTCGTCACGGTCGAGGTCAAGATCACGCGCGGCGACCTCACGCCTGAGCAGTTCCGCGGCCTGGCCAAGATCATGCGTTCCTACGCGGGCGGCTATGCACGCACGACCGTGCAGCAGAACCTGCTGCTGCGCTGGGTGCGCGAGGAGTCGGTCTACGACGTCTGGAACGCGCTGCGCGAGCTGGAGCCTCGCAGATGCGGGCCCACGCGAGATCAATGATGTGGTCTCCTGCCCGGGTACCGACTCCTGCAAGCTCGGGATCACAAGCTCGATGGGGCTCAACCAGGCCGTGCAGGAGCGGATCGAAGCGATGGACATCAGCGATCCGCTGACCCGCGACATCCACATCAAGATGAGCGGCTGCCCGAATGGCTGCTCACAGCATCACGTCGCGGATATCGGCTTCTACGGCGCATCGATCAAAGTCGGCGAGCACACGATCCCCGCCTACATCCCCCACGTCGGCGGCGTTTATGAAGGCGGCAGCGTCGCCTTCGGCACAGCGCCTGAAGCTGCGTCTGCCAGCCAAGCGCGTGCCGGAGGCGATCGAACGCTGGATCCGCCACTACGAGGCCACGCGCAACGAGGGCGAGGCTTGGACACCGTTCGCCGAGCGCGTCGGCACGAGCGAGCTCGAGGGGCTCGTGAAGGATCTCTCGATGCCCGTCGACTTCGGGCTGGAGACAATGAACACGTTTATTGACTGGAACCGCAACGTCCCGTTCGAAGTGATTCGCGGCGAGGGCGAGTGCGCGGTATAGATCATGCGATACAGCAGTCAGGATCGAATCAGATGTCGACACTAAATAGCCAGATGCCAGAGCTCACCTCCACCTTCGACCCAGCGCCCGGCCTGACGCACACGCTGCGCGAGGCGGCCCGCCATGGGAGCGAAGGCGGTGCTCTTGTGCTCCTTCCAGAAGGAGGAGTCGGTGCTGCTCGACGAGCTGCTGCGACTCGACCAGGGCACGGGCAGAGCGGTGAGGATCGTGACGATCGACACCGGTGTGCTGTTCCCCGAGACGCTCGAGACCTGGCGCGCCTTCGAGGAGCGCTTCGGCGTGACGATCGAGGTCCAGGACGCGAGCAACCCGCGAGGAGCCCTGGAGCGGGCCTGAGCACTGCTGCTCGGCGGCCAAGGTCGCGGCCCTGGAAGCATCGCTCGACGGCGCCGAGGGTTGGATCACCGGGCATCCGCCGCGAGCAGGGACCAACGCGCGCCAAGGCGGAGCTGATCGAACGCGATGAGAAGCGCGGGCTGTGGAAGTACAACCCGCTCGCCCACTGGACCGAGAAGGACCTGTGGCGACGGATCCACGAGCGCGAGCTCCCCTACAACCCGCTCCACGACCAGGGCTATGAGTCGATCGGCTGCGCCCCCTGCACCCAGCCCGGAAGCGGCCGCGAGGGCCGCTGGGCAGGCACCGACAAGACGGAGTGCGGACTGCACATCGAGATCGTCGAGTAGGCATGAGCGTCACCGCCCGCCCCCAGCTGAGTCACCTGCGCGCGCTGGAGTCCGAGGCGATCCACGTGATGCGCGAGGTGGCCGCTGAATTCGAGCGCCCGGTGCTGCTGTTCAGCGGCGGCAAGGACTCGATCGTGCTGCTGCGCCTGGCCGAGAAGGCCTTCCGCCCGGCGCCGTTCCCGTTTCCGCTTGATGCACGTCGACACGGGCCACAACTTCCCCGAGGTGATCGAGTACCGCGACCGCCGCGTGGCGCGAACTCGGCGAGCGGCTGATCGTGGCCAGCGTGCAGGAGTCGATCGACAGCGGCCGCGTTGTCGAGGAGACGGGGCCGCGAGCCTCGCGCAACCGCCTGCAGACCGTGACGCTGCTCGACGCGATCGCCGAGCACGGCTTCGACGCGGCCTTCGGAGGGGCTCGCCGCGACGAGGAGCGCGCCCGGGCCAAGGAGCGGATCATGTCCTTCCGCGACGACTTCGGCCAGTGGGACCCCAAGAACCAGCGCCCGGAGCTGTGGAACCTCTACAACGGGCGCATCAACAAGGGCGAGCACGTGCGTGTGTTCCCCCTGTCGAACTGGACCGAGCTCGACGTGTGGGAGTACATCGACCAGGAGCAGCTCGAGGTCCCGCTCGATCTACTTCGCGCACGAGCGCAAGGTCTTCAAGCGCGACGGCATGCTCTACGCCTGGCGCGAGGGCACCGAGCTGATCGATGGCGAGGAGACCTTCGAGGCGACGGTCCGCTATCGCACGGTCGGCGACATGAGCTGCACCGGCGGCGTGCAGTCGCACGGCAGCCACGCTCGAGGAGGTCGTGCTCGAGATCGCCGCCACGAGGATCACCGAGCGCGGCGAGACGCGCGCGGATGACCGCGTCTCGGAGGCGGCGATGGAGGACCGCAAGAAGGCCGGCTACTTCTAGATGGCCGTGAGCACTTCGCCATACGGCGTCCTCGCTCGCTCGCGTGCCCAGCACGCCACGCTCGCTGCGTCCTTGTCTGGCTCGACTCACGACCATCTATAGCCCCTGATGACACTCGACCTGCTCCGCTTCACGACCGCCGGCTCAGTCGACGACGGCAAGAGCACGCTGATCGGCCGCCTGCTCTACGACTCCAAGCAGGTCTTCGAAGACCAGCTCGAACACGTCGCGCAGGCGAGCGAGCGCCGTGGCGGCGAGGGCGCGCTGGACCTCGCGCTGCTGACCGACGGCCTGCGCGCCGAGCGCGAGCAGGGCATCACGATCGACGTGGCCTACCGCTACTTCGCGACGGCCAAGCGTCGGTTCATCATCGCCGACTGCCCGGGCCACCGCCAGTACACGCGCAACATGGTCACGGGTGCCTCGACGGCAGACGTGTCGGTCGTGCTGATCGACGCTCGCCGTGGCGTGCTCGAGCAGTCCAAGCGCCACGCCTTCATCAGCGCCCTGCTGGGGATCCCCGAGATGGTCGTGGCGATCAACAAGATGGACCTCGTCGACTACTCGCAGGAGCGCTACGAGGAGCTCGTGGCCGAGTTCGCGGGCTTCGCCGAGAAGCTCAAAGGCGTCAAGAACATCTCCTACATCCCGATGTCGGCGCTCAACGGCGACAACGTGGTCGAGCGCTCGCAGCTGATGGACTGGTATGGAGATGATCCCGCCCACCCGGTGCTGCTGGATCTGCTCGAGCAGGTCGAGGTCGCCTATGACCATCCCAACGACAGGCCTGCGCGTTTCCCCGTGCAGTGGGTGATCAGACCGGCGATCGGGACCGCGGGCGAGGACTACCGTGGCTACTCCGGCCAGCTCGCCAGCGGCGCGCTCAGGCGTGGCGAGGAGATCATGGTGCTGCCTGGCGGCGAGCGCACGCGCATCGCCGCGATCGACACCTATGAGGGTGAGCTCGAGGAGGCGATGGCGCCGATGTCCTTCACGCTGCGCCTGGAGGACGAGCTGGACGTCTCACGCGGCGAGCTGATCTGCCACCCGGAAGAGGCGCCGATGGTCGCACGCGAGCTCGAGGCGGACATCTGCTGGATGACCGACGAGCTGCTGCGGCCGCGTCGCGCTACCTGATCAAGCAGACCTCGCGTAGCGCCACGGCAGTGGTCGATGCGATCGAGGATCTCGTCGATGTACACACGCTCGAGCGCGTCGCAGCGCCGCAGAGCTCGGCCTCAACGACATCGGCCGCGTGCACTTGCGCACGAGCACCCCGCTCGTCTTCGATCCCTACACGAGCAATCGCCGCACGGGCAGCTTCATCCTGATCGACGAGGCCACCAACCGCACGGTCGGCGCCGGGATGATCGCGGCAGCGGCTTAGTGCACGCCGGCCGCTAAGCTTCCCGGCCGATGTTCAGCAAGGTCCTAGTCGCCAACCGCGGCGAGATCGCGGTCCGCATCGTGCGCGCGCTCGAGGAGCTCGGCATCGCAAGCGTGGCCGTCTACTCCGAGCTCGACCGCGACGCTCCGCACGTCAGGCGCGCCGACGAGGCCTACAACCTCGGCGAGGGGCCGGCGGCGGAGAACTACCTGAACGTCGAGAAGATCCTCGACGTGGCCGCCGCGCGGGCGCCGAGGCGATCCACCCCGGCTACGGCTTCCTGGCCGAGAACGCGCCCTTCGCGCAGGCCTGCGAGGACGCGGGGATCGTGTTCATCGGCCCGCCGGCCAGCGCGATCGAGGCGATGGGCTCGAAGACCCGCGCGCGCGAGCTGATGCAGGCGGCGGGCGTGCCGATCGTCCCCGGCACGACCGAGCCGGTGGCCACGGTCGCCGACGCCCTGCAGATCGCCAAGGACGAGATCGGCTTCCCCGTCGCGGTCAAGGCCGCCGGCGGCGGCGGCGGCAAGGGCTTCCGCGTCGCCCTCGCCGAGGAGGAGCTCGAGGGCGCCTTCGAGGGCTCCAGCCGCGAAGGCGAGAAGTTCTTCTCCGACCCGACCGTCTACCTCGAGCGCTACCTGCACGACCCCCGCCACGTCGAGGTCCAGGTGCTCGCCGACCGCCACGGCAACGTGATCCACCTCGGCGAGCGCGACTGCTCGATCCAGCGCCGCCACCAGAAGGTGATCGAGGAGTCGCCGGCGCCCGAATGGGTCGTCGATCCGCAGATGCGCGAGCGCATCGGCAAGATCGGCGTGAACGCGGCCAAGGCCGTCGACTACGTCGGCGCGGGCACGATCGAGGGCCTGTTCTGCGGACAGGCAGCGACGGCGAGCCCGAATACTTCTTCCTCGAGATGAACACGCGCGTGCAGGTCGAGCACTGCGTGACCGAGATGACCACCGGCATCGACATCGTCAAGGAGGGCATCCGCGCGGCGGCCGGCGAGGAGCTCTCCTACGCCCAGGACGACGTGGAGCTGCGCGGGCACGCGATCGAGTGCCGCATCAACGCCGAGGACGCCTCCAAGAACTTCGCCCCCGCGCCCGGCAAGATCGGCGCTACCGCGAGCCCACAGGCCCCGGCGTGCGCGTGGACTCGGGCGTCGAGGCAGGCGGCGAAGTCTCGCCGATGTACGACCCGATGGTGGCCAAGCTGATCGTCTGGGACGCCGACCGCGAGCAGGCCACCAAGCGCATGCTGCGCGCGCTCGACGAATACGAGATCGAGGGCCTGAAGACGCTGATCCCCTTCCACCAGGCGCTGCTGGCGACCGAGCAGTGGGCCAAAGGCGAGACCTGCAGGGACCTGCTCGAGGACAAGAAGTGGCTGAAGACGCTCGCCTTCCCCGCTCCCAGCGCGCCCAGCGGCGAGGAGGAGCCGGAGAAGGTCGAGCAGACCTACGAGGTGGAGGTCTCGGGCAAGCGCTTTGACGTGCGCGTCGTCGGGCCGCCCTTCGCGGGTGGCGGTGGTGCAGCTGCCAGCAACGGCACGGGCCCCGGGCGTGCCGCCCCCAAGCGCGGCGAGCGCAAGAGCTCGAGCGGCGCCGGCGGCCCCGACGTGCTGCCCTCGCCGCTGCAGGGCAACATGTGGAAGGTGCTCGTCAAGCAGGGCGACGACGGTGCAGGAGGGCCAGCTGCTCTGCATCATCGAGGCGATGAAGATGGAGAACGAGATCACCGCCCACAAGGCGGGCACGATCGTCGAGCTGCCGATCACGAGGGCGCGCCGATCCAGGCCGGCGCGCCGATCGCGACGATCAAGAGCGCCGCGGAGGGCTAGGAAGCTCCCAGCGCGCTGACGTTCTCGCGCGTGGATACGTCGCTGTGCAGCGCCACGGCGTCCGGGCGGAAGCTTCGCGCCACTCGCCACGCTCGCGCAGCTCGCCTAGGTAGGCAAGGTCCTCCTCGAGCATCTCCAGAGCGCGGGCGCCGTCGAGCACAGGGCCGTGGCCCGGCACGACGTGCTCGGCTCTGCTGGTCAGCGGGCGCAGCCGCTCGAGCGTCGCGAGATAGGCCTCGGCGTCGCCGCCCTCGCTGAAGCGTCGGCATCTCGACCGCGCGAGAGGTAGTCGCCGGCCACGAGCACGCCCGCCCAGCCGATCAGGATCGCCATGCCGTCGGCGGTGTGCCCGATCGGCCGGGTGCAGCTCGAGCTCGCGGTCGCCGATCTCCAGCGCCCGGCACCGGCAGCGCCTGCACCGCGCCGAGCGCCAGCGGGCGCGGGCGCTCGATGAAGAGCTCTTCGTCGAAGGCGCGCAGCTCGCGCTGGGCCTCCCCGGGCTGCGCCGCGAGGCGCTCGGCGGTGCTCTCGCGCGCAGCCGAGCGCAGGCCTCGGGAAGGCGAGCCGGCCGAGCAGGTGGTCCCAGTCGCCGTGGGTGGCGAGCAGGCCGCTCGGCGGCGGGAAAGCCGCGCCTGCTCGAGCAGCGCGGGCAGCGCGTCGAGCTCGTCGGGCAGCACCGGCGAGTCGATCACGAACGTCTCCGCGCCGGCGCCCGCGCCGGCTCCTCCAGACGCGCGCCGCGCACGATCACGCAGTTGAGCGCCCAGCACAGCGCTGGTGACGACGCAGGACGTCCGGGTGCAGGGCGACGCGCCCGCACCGCGGCTCAGGTGACGCCGAGCAGCTTGGCGGCCTCTTTGAGGTTGCGTCACCTCGGCCGTGGGCTTCTTCTGGGAGGAGTCGAGCGTCTCCTTGTTGCGGTTGACCCAGATCACGGGCACCCGCTGTTTGATGCACGGGAGCGACGTCGTGGTAGTGGCTGGCGGCCACGTGCACCCAGCCGCGCTTGCCGCCCATGCGCCGGGCGCACTCGGTGAAGTGGGGCGGTTCGGGCTTGTAGGAGCGCACCTGCTGGGCGGTGACGACGAGGTCGAAGTCGATCGGGATGTGCCGGCGGGTCTGGCCCAGCAGCTTGTCGTCGATGTTCGAGAGCAGGCCGAGCTTGTACTTCTTGGCGAGCTTCTGCAGCTGGGTGTTGGTCTCCTTGAACGGCTTCCAGCGCTGCACCGAGTCGGGCAGGAAGCCCGAGCGCGAGGGCTCGAGCGGCCACTCGAGGCGTTTGGCGATCTCGATCGCGGTGCGCCGCAGCACCTCGGCGTAGAGCTCGTAGGAGCCGCCCTCGATTTCGCGCGAGATCTCGTGGAACATCGGGATCAGCGACGGTGCGGTCGAGCTCGATGCCGTCGCGCGCGGCCTCCTTGGCGAAGGCGTCGTAGATGCCGGTCTCCCAGTCGATCAGGGTGCCGTAGACGTCGAATGTGACGAAGGTGACGTTCTTGGGAATCGGCCATCGCGACGGGCATTATGCCGCGCCGAGGCCCGCGGAGCGCGGTCCGCCACCCGCCGAGTGCGCGTTCTGCGCGCGATCTTGCAGCTTGCGTTAGAGTCCCGCGCCGCAATGGACCTGCTGGAGTACCAAGGCAAGCAGCTGTTCGCCCGCCACGGACTGAGGGTGTCCTCCGGGAAGGCCGTCACCAACGTCGAGGACGCCGTGACGGCGGCCGCCGAGGTCGGCTACCCGGTCGTGGTCAAGGCGCAGGTGCTGATCGGCGGGCGCGGCAAGGCCGGCGGCGTCAAGCTCGCCGCCGACGAGGCCGAGGCTGCGCGAGCACGCCGGCAACATCCTCGGCATGGACATCAAGGGCCACACCGTCCGCACGGTCTGGATCGAGCACGCCTCGGACATCGCCTCCGAGTACTACGCCTCGGTGCTGCTCGACCGCTCGGCCAAGAAGCCGCTGGTGATGTTCAGCGTCGAGGGCGGCGTGGACATCGAAGAGGTCGCCGAGAAGACCCCCGAGAAGCTGATCCGCCACCACGTCGACCCGCTCGCGGGGCTCTCGCGCGAGGAGGCGCGTGCAGATCGCCACGCGACGGCGGCGCCGACGCCGACGTGGTCGAGGGCGTCGCCGACGCGCTCGTCGCGCTGTACGAGGTGTGGCTGCAGGAGGACGCGACGCTGGCCGAGATCAACCCGCTGATCGTCACGCCCGAGCGCGAGGTCAAGGCGCTCGACGCGAAGGTCTCGCTCGACGGCAACGCGCTCTACCGCCACCCCGAGAACCAGGCGCTCTCCGACAGCGAGAACGAAGACCCGATCGAGCGCCGCGCCAAGGAAGAGGGCGTGCAGTACGTCAAGCTCGACGGCGACATCGGCATCCTCGGCAACGGCGCCGGCCTGGTGATGTCGACGCTCGACGTGGTCGCCCAGGCGGGCGGCGCGCCGGCCAACTTCCTCGACGCCGGCGGCGGCTCGAACGCCGAGAAGATCAAGCAGGCGGTCGAGCTGATCCTCGCCAACGAGGCCGTCAAGGCCGTGCTGTTCAACATCTTCGGCGGCATCACCCGCTGCGACGAGGTCGCCAAGGGCCTGATCGCGGCCTTCGAGCAGATCAAACCGTCGGTGCCCTTCGTGGTGCGCCTCGACGGCACCAACGACGTCGAGGGCCGCCGCCTGCTGCAGAGGCGGCGCTGCCCAACGTCCACGCCGCCACGACGATGAACGAGGCCGCCGAGAAGGTCGTCGCGCTGGCCGCCGGACAGAGCCGTCGGAGCGACCGGCCTGATGTCGGTCCTGGTCGACGAGCGCACGCGCCTGGCGTCGCCGGCATCACCGGCCGCGAGGGCACCTTCCACACGCTCAACAACCGCAACTACGGCACCAACGTGGTCGGCGGCGTCACGCCCGGCAAGGGCGGCCAGGACGTCGAGGGCATCCCCGTGTTCGACAGCTGGGAGCAGGCGGTGGCCGAGGCCCAGCCGAACACCGCGATGATCTTCGTGCCGCCGCGCTTCGCCGCCGACTCGATCCTCGAGGCGGCCGCCGCGGGCGTCGAGCTGGTGATCGCGATCACCGAGGGCATCCCCGCGCACGACGAGCTGCGCGTCTACAACACGCTCAAGCGCGACCATCCCGGGCACGCGCCTGATCGGGCCCAACTGCCCCGGCATCCTCTCCCCCGGCAAGGCCAACGTCGGCATCATCCCGGCCTCCTTCTTCAAGGCCGGCAACGTCGGCGTGGTCTCCCGCTCGGGCACGCTGACCTACCAGATCGGCAACGAGATCGCCCAGGCCGGCTTCGGCTGCAGCTCGATCGTGGGCATCGGCGGCGACCCCGTGCCGGGCTCCTCCTTCGTGGACATCCTCGAGCTGTTCGAGGCCGACGAGGAGACCGAGCTGGTCGTGCTCTCGGGCGAGATCGGCGGCTCGGCCGAGGAGGAGGCCGCGGAGTACATCGCCGAGCACATGAGCAAGCCCGTGGTCGCCTACATCGCCGGCTTCACCGCCCCGGCGGGCAAGCAGATGGGCCACGCCGGCGCGATCGTCTCGGGCAGCTGCGGGCACCGCCGCCGCCAAGGCGCAGGCGCTCGAAGCGAAGGGCGTGCGCGTGGGGCGCACCCCGACCGAAGCCGCCGCGATCGCCGTCGAGGTGCTCGGCGGCGCCTCGCTCGCAACCTGCCTGATGCGCCGAACGCCACGCGGCGCTGCCGGCTACGCTAGGCGCCCATGGACCAGGAGCTCGCCAGCACGCTGCAGGAGCTCGAGCGCAAGCTCGCCGAGCTCGAGCGCACGCTCGGCGCCCTCGCATCGGCATACCCTCCGGCACCAGCCATTGCCACGATCGCCCACGAGAGCCGCGCCCGCCACGCCGCCGGCGCCGACAGCAGCCCCCGTCGCCCACGCAGGTCAGCAGCTGGAGTCGGATCGTCGACGAGGCCGTCGAGCGCGAGCGACCGGCGCGAGACCACCGTGCTCCGTCAGCCATCTGGAGCGGTCGCCTACCCGCCCACGCCGCGGAGCTGCCGCCGCGCGCGCCGACGCCCCCGCCGGCGCCGCGCACCGGCCAAGCGCCCGGGGCCCGACGGAGCTGCTGCGCTTCCGCGAGCGCCTCGAGCGCGCGGCGCGCGAGCTGACCCACGACTACGACGAGCTGCTCGGACGCCTAAGCTACGCCGCTGTGCCAGCGCACCCACCGGCCCCACCATCTCCTTCGCCCGCGGCGCCCCCTCGCTCGACATCGTCGACGTGGACGGGCTCCAGCGACGCCGCCGTGCGCGCCTTCGAGAGCGACCCCGCGGGCACGACCGCCTACGGCACCGCGATCGGCTACCCGCGCCTGCGCAGCTGGATCGCCGACCGCCACGGCGTGGAGCCCGAGCGCGTGCTCGTCACGAACGGCTCGATGCAGGCCGACGCGTTCCTGTTCGAGCAGCTCGTGCGCGCCGGCGACGAGGTGATCGTCGAGCGCCCCACCTACGACCGCACGCTGCTCTCGCTGCGCCAGCGCGGCGCGCAGCTGCACGCGGTCGAGCTCGAGCCGGACGGCATCGACACGGCACGCGCTCGCGGGCCTGCTCAGCGCCGGCGGCGCGCAGCCCGACGCTCGCGCACATCATCCCCAACTTCCAGAACCCCGCCGGCTACACGCTCTCGCTGCGAGAAGCGCCGCCGCCTGCTCGAGCTCGCCGCCGACCACGACTTCCTGGTGTTCGAGGACGACCCCTACGTGGAGCTGCGCTTCAGCGGCGAGACGCTGCCGACGATGCTCTCGATGGACCCCGAGCGCGTCGTCTACGCCTCCTCGTTCTCGAAGACCGTCTGCCCCGGGATCCGCGTCGGCTACCTCGTCGGACCGCCCGAACTGATCGCGGCGATCGCGCAAGCTCGCGACCAACACCTACATCTCGCCGAACATGGTCGCCCAGTCGATCGTCTACGAGTTCTGCGCCTCGGGCGCGATCGAGCGCTCGATCGAGACCGTCAAGGCGGCGCTGGCCGAGCGCGCCGCAGACGCTCGCCGAGGCGCTGCGTCGCGAGCTGCCCGAGGCCGAGTTCGTGGAGCCCGCAAGGCGGCTACTTCATGTGGGTCACGCTGCCCGAGGGCACCGACGTGCACGCGCTTTTCGACGCCGCCGCCGACGCGGGGCGTGGCGTTCGTGAAGGGCACCGACTTCCTGCTCGAGGGCGGCGAGAACACGCTGCGCCTGGCCTACTCGGGCGTCACGCCCGAGCAGATCGACACGGGCGTCGCGCGGCTCGCCGAGGCCTACCGCTCGCTGTAGGAGCCTGGCGGTGGCTGTGGCCTTGCTCCTGGGCGCGTTGGCGCTACAGCCTCGTCTTTTCAGCCTCATTCATGAAATTCTCGTCGACCTGCTCATCGCCGTGCTCTGTCACCAGGCGCCGAATGCCATCGCTCGCGCCAGGACCGCAGCGGAAGATCACCTTATTGATGTCTGTGTCGCGACGAAACGCGTATGGGTGGAAACGGTGTCGCTGGCGATTCCGATCGGTGGAGCGATCGACCGCTCGCCCTCCCAATCGCTCAAAGCCGCTAACTGGCCCTCACGCCTACTCGCGGCTACAGCGATCCCGGTTCTGCTCGTGCCAGGGATCCGTGCAACGCGATGGCCGACATGGCTCGTGGTCGTGCTTGGGCTGGCTCTCCTGATAGCGGCGTGTTCGGTCCAAGCGCTGAATCCGAGAGCTACCCTGCAGGCTGCCTCCTACGTCGAGTCGGTGACCTACGCATTCGGCGCCGCGACGCTCGCGGTTCCGCTGCGACGCCTCCCCCAACGCCAGCTGATCTAGCGCCCGTAGCGCTGCCCGAGCACCAGCTGCTCAGGTAGGGACGGTGCGCTGCGGCGGCGAGGGCTCGGCGATGACCGAGACTGTCTCGGCGACGCTCGGGGTGAGGCTCAGAAGCGTGCCGTCGCTCGCGCGCACAGCCACATGATCCTCGTCGCGCTCGGCCAACTCGCCCTCGAGACCTGGCTCGAAGTCGGAAGACTTCATGTGGGTCAACGCTGCCCAGAGCGCCGACGTGGGCACTCTCTTCAAGGCAGCTTCCGACCGCGGGGTCGCCTGAGCGCCCGTTCAGGCGTCGAGCTCGAGCTTTAGCTCGCACATGTCCACGGAGTTGCGGACGCCCGGAGTTTCGGCGGCGTCCATCGCCGCCATCACCTTCGCGCCAGCCTCCATGTCCGCCGCCGTTGCGAAGTACTGAAGGATCACCGCTGTGCCTTGAGCCGCATCAAACAGGACCTTCAAGCCGGTGGCGGGCACGCCCGGAGGCGGGCCATCGGACTCCTTGATGCGCGCGAGCAATCCCTCGATCCGCTCGGCGTTGACATCGGTGAACCTCACAACACGCACAAACATGGCAGTCCTCCTCGCGTTCGGTGGGCGCAAACATACACCGAAGCGAAGTCCAGCTGGAGAAATTACCGCCCGTAGCGCTGGCCGAGCACCAGCTGCTCGGGCAGGGCGGTGCGCGGCGGCGGCGAGGGATCGGCGATCACCGAGACGGTCTCGGCAACGCTCGGCGTGAGCGTCAGAAGCGCCCCGTCACGCGCGCGCACCACGACCTGCTCATGGTCGCGCTCGGCGAGCACGCCCTCCAGGCCCGGCTCGAGGCCGGAGGCCTTCAGGTAGTGCAGCAGGTCCTCGGCCTCGTTCTCGAAGCGCAGCACCCGCACCGAGGCGCCGACCTCGACGTCGGCGAGCGGCACGCCAGCGAGGCGCGCGCCGGCGACGATCGGGTGGCCGTGGGGGCAGGTCTTGGCGTCGCCGATCGCGGCGAGCATGCGCTCCTCGAGCACCGGCGACATCGCGTGCTCGAGGCGCTCGGCCTCCTCGTGCACCTCGTCCCAGGGCACGCCCAGCACGTCGGTCAGGAAGCGCTCGATCAGGCGGTGGCGGCGCACGATCCCCTCGGCGTGCTCGGCGCCGGTGTCGGTGAAGGCGATCGCGCGGTCGCTGCCGCGCGTGATGTAGCCGTCGCGCTCGAGGCGGCCGATCATCTCGTGCACGGTGGGCGCGGAGAGCTGCATCGCCCGCGCGACGTTCGCGCCGGTCATCGGCAGGCCGGCCTCCTGCAGCCAGAAGAGGCTCTGCAGGTACTCCTCCTCGGCGACCGTCGCCGTGTTCTCCTCCTCGCCGCTCACTCGCTTGATGCTAGTCGACGATCAGCTGTCGAGCTGCTCGTAGAGGCACTCTGCTGCCGGCTTGTCCTCGCGCCAGCGCCGGAGCTTGGCGCCGTGGCGGATGCGCCCGGCGGAGACGTGATCGAAGTCGATCTCCACGACCAGCTCGGGGCGCAGGCCGACCCACTCGAGGTCCTTGCCCGCGCTCCAGCGGCTCGGGTCGGCCGAGCCGCGCTCGCCGGACTCATAGTCGGCGAAGAAGCCCACGAGGCGCTTCTTCTCGGCTGCGGTGAGCCCCGAGCAGTGCCCAACCACGCGCAGCTCGGCGCCGTCGTAGAGGCCGAGGATCAGCGCACCGACGGTGCCCTCCTCCTTGCCCGGGCGCCAGCCGACGACGACCGCGTCGATCGTGCGCACGCGCTTGACCTTCACCATGCCCTTGCGCTCGCCGGGGCGGTAGGGCGCGGAGCGCTCCTTGGCGATCGCCCCCTCGGCGTCTTGCAGCCAGCGCTCGGCCTCGGCAGCCGTGTCGACGGTCTGCATCAGCTCGACCGGGCGCGAGCGAAGGCCTCGCTGCGAGCAGCCGCTCGAGCGCGGCACGGCGCTCGGAGAAGGGCCGCTCGAGCAGCGATTCCTGTTCGTGGGCGAGCAGGTCGAAGGCGACGTAGACCGCGGGGGTCTCTGAGGCGAGGCGCTCGATGCGCGAGTCGGCCGGGTGGATGCGCTGGCCGAGCGCGTCGAAGTCCTCGCGTCCCTGCTGATCGCGCACGACGATCTCGCCGTCGAGCACGTAGCGCCCGGCGGGGAGCACGAGCTCGGGGAAGTAGCGCCCGAGCGGCTTGCCCGTTGCGCGACTGCAGGAAGACCTCCTCGCCGTCGACGAAGGCCAGGCAGCGAAAGCCGTCGAGCTTGACCTCGTAGACGTAGTCCTCGCCGACGGGAAGCTCCTTGCGCGAGAGCGCGAGCTGCGGCTTGACGGGCGGCTCGAGCGGCAGGCTCACGACTGCTCGGCCTTCGTCTTACGTGCACGGCTCGGCTGCACGCGCGGCGGCTCGCCCTTCTGCTTGCGGAAGTGCGGCGGCCAGGGCGCGTCGCCGAGCCCTTCGCGCTCGTCGCGCGCCGCCAGCTCGAGCAGGCCGTCGAGGCGCCCCGGGTGCTCGTCGATCGCCGCGGAGGGATCGCCGCGCTCGCGCAGACGCGCCGGCACCGTGCGCAGGGTCAGCTCGGCCGGCTCGACGTCCGGCACCTCCTCCCACTCCAGCGGACAGGAGACGCGCGCGTCGGCCACGGCGCGCACCGAGTAGGCGGAGGCGACGGTGCGGTCGCGGGCGTTCTGGTTGTAGTCGATGAAGACGCCCTCGCGTTCCTCCTTCCACCAGCGGCTGGTGGCGCGCCCCGGCATCCGGCGCTCGACCTCGCGCGCCAGGGCGAGCGCGGCGCGGCGGACTTCTTCGAAGCTCTCCTGCGGCTCGATCCGCACGTAGATGTGGATCCCGCGCGAGCCGGAGGTCTTGGGGAAGCCACGCAGGCCGTGCTCCTCGAGCACCTCGCGCACCTCCAGGGCCACCTCGCGCACCTCCCTGAACGGCACCTCGGGACCGGGATCGAGGTCGACGCGCAGCTCGTCGGGATGGTCGAGGTCCGAGCGGCGCACCGGCCAGGGGTTCCAGTCGATCACCCCGAGGTTCACCCCCCAGACGAGATGCGCGGCGTCGTTGGGCACGAGCTCGCGCGCGTGGCGGCCGCTGGGGAAGGTGACCGTGGCCGTCTCGAGCCACTCGGGGGCGCTGTCGGGAACGCGCTTCTGGAAGAAGGGCTCGCCCTCGACGCCGTCGACCCAGCGCTTCATCACCGTCGGGCGCTCGCGCAGGTGGCGCACGACCGCCTGCTCGCACTCGAGGTAGTAGTTGACGAGGTCGAGCTTGGTCAGGCCCACCTCGGGGAAGTAGAGCTTGCCCGGGTTGCTGACGCGCACCTCGTGCCCGCAGGCCTCGACGAGGATCGCCTCGCCCTTCTTCGCAGCCATTGCTGGAAGGATGCCCGATCATGCGCTTCGATACCCGCAGAACCCGCGTTTTGATCGCGAGTGCCCCCTTCGGCGAGCTTGGCACCGAGCAGGTCGCCGCAGCGATCGCGCGGGGACTCGCCGGCAGCGGGATGCCCGATCCGGATGTATCTGGCACTCGACGGTGATGCGGCCGACGTCGGCAAGCTGCTCGCAGAGTGCGACTTCGATGCGCGCATGCGCGCCGCCCGAGCGGTGATCATTGCGGTGCAGCGCCTGCGTGAGGAGACGCTCGCCGGCAGCGCCGCCTTTGAGATCGCCACGCGGGCGCGGCAGGCAGGCGTCCCCTGCTATGCGATCACTGCCGAGAATCGCCTCGACGCCTTCGACGCGCGCATCCTCGATCTGCAGACGATCCTCGAGGCCGAGGACCCACGCGCGCTCGCAGCCGCCGGGCGCAAGCTCGCGAAGCTGCTCTAGCGCTGGCAGCCCGGGCACCAGAAGGTGAGCGGTTGTTCTCCCCCTGCCCGCGCCTGCGGATCGGCGTTCCGCAGCGCGGACACGGTCGCCCGGCGCGGCCGTAGACCTCGCGGGGACGCTGCTTGTAGCCGCTGTCGACGGAGCGGCGCATGTGCTCGCGGGCGAAGTCGATCAGCGCGAGCGCCTCCCCGTCGCGTACCTCCGCCAGCGCCCGCCACGGGTCCACGCCAACCGCGAAGCAGGCCTCGGCCTTCCACAGGTTGCCGATCCCCGCGACGACCTGCTGGTTGAGCAGCGCGTCGCCGATCGGACGCGTCGGATCGTCAGCGCGCAGGCGCCGCAGGAACAGCTGCTCGATCGAAGCGCTCCCCGAGCACGTCCTGCCCGAGCACTGCCAACTGTGGATGCGTGCGGGTGCGGTGATCGCGCATCAGCTCGAGCACGGGCCCGTCGAACTCGACGACCTCCCAGCCGTCGTGACGCAGCACGATCCAAGCGCGGTGCGGGGCGCGGTGCCAGCGCTGGCCCTCAGGGTGCACCGCCCAGGAGCCCGTCATGCGCAGGTGGGAGTGCAAGGTGATCTCCTGCTCGAAGCGCAGGAACAGATGCTTGCCGTGGGCGTCGACTGCGCGTAGCGCCTTGCCGGCGAGTGCCTGCGGCCAGCTCCATGCGGTGGCGGGGTTGCGGGGTGAGGATCTCCTGCGGCACCTGCCCCTCGAGCACCGCGCGGATGCGATTGGCGGCGTGGTGGATCGTGTCGCCCTCGGGCATCGCCTCAATTTGGCAGAGCGGCGGCGGTCTCTCCGTGCGGATGCGGGTTCGCGGCCAGATCCTGGGCCAGCGCGTAAACCAGGCGCGTGGCATCGGCGACGGTGTCGTAGTCGAGGTTCGCGGGCATGTCGCTTGGCAGGTGGTAGTTGGCGGGGCTGCGCCAGTCGGTCATCGAGACAAGCGTGGCGATCGGATAGCCGGCGCGGCTGGGAATCACGCTGTCGGTCGAGGCGCGCGCGCGGAAGCCGCGGTGCAGCGGGATGCCGAGACTCTCGGCATGGTCGGCGAGCAGGTCGCGCAACCAGGGCCCGTTGTAGCTCTCCATCCACACCGGCCCCTCGGCCTCGAGCATCACCAGGTGCGGAGAGCCGACGGTGTCGAGGTTCACGAACCAGGTGCGCTCCGTGTCGAGTTCATGGCGGTGGCGGGCGATGAAGGCGCGGATTCCGTCCTGAAGCGTCTCCTCGGCGCCGCAGGAGACGAGCAGCACGCGCAGACCAGGAGCCGGGCGCGCGGCGAGCAGCTCGGCCAAGCCGACGAGCGCGGCCACGCCCGAGAGGTTGTCGTTGGCGCCCTGCACCGTCTCGCTGCGCCACACGTCGGCGACGAGCGCCGTGCCGAAAGCGCCGATCGCAAGCGCCGCTCGCGGCGAAGCGCTTACGTCCGGTCAGCGCGCCGGCGAGGGTCAAGAGCGGGCCGGCGAGCCCGACCCACCACTGCGGCGGGGGTGTTTTGACGCTTTCGAGTACCTGCGGGGCGCGTTCGTAGAGCTTTTGCTGCAGCGTCTGGTCGAACAGCATCCCCGTCTGCGGGGCGTCGTGGTGGGCGATCACCACGAGCGTCGGCGGGCTCCCCTGCTCCTGCACCCCTGGACCGTCGACACGAGCGATCAAGTTGACGGTCGTGCGCCGCCGGCGCATCAGGCGCCGCACGATCCGCGGCCCGTTCTGGGCCTCGTCGACGATGCCCGCGAACCGAGCGCCGCAAGCAGCGAGCCGGCCAGGCGCCGGCCGCGCAACACGAGCGCCGCGCCGAGCATCCCAAGCAGCCCGAGCACGAGGCGGTCGGCGGGAAGGTCCCCCAGGAGGGCTCGTCCTCGAGCGCGACCTTGACTCCGGCGACGGCGCGCATCCGCGCGGCGAGCCACTCGGCTGCCTCGCGCTCGCCGGGCGAGCAGGGCGTGCGGTCGAGCGGCGCGAGCGTCTCGACGACCTCGCGCAGCATCGGGGTCGAGCCTGCGGCTCGGTGGCGCTCATAGAAAGCATTGTCCCTCACCGCGATAGGTGGGCACCTCGTCGACGATCCGCTCGCCTTCGATCAGGTGCAGGCTCGCGAAGCGCTCGCACAGCTCGCCCGCCTTGGCGTGGCGCATGTAGACACGATCGCCGATCGCCAGATCGTCGGCGGCGTCTCCGAGCAGCGGCGTCTGCACCTCGCCGGCGCCCTCCTGCCCGTCCAGCTGCAGGCCCTCGGGCAGATGCGGCCGTGGCAGTCGCGCGCGCGTCGGCCGGGCCCGAGGCCAGATAGCCGCCGCCGAGCGCCGTGACCACGCCGCGCCCGGGCGGCGCACGACGGGCAGCGCGAACAGCGCCGCCGGTCGCGGCGTGAAGGCGCGGTAGGCGTCGAACAGCGTCGGCCCGTACAGCCCCGAGCCGGCCGTGACCTCGGTGACCGCAGCCTCGGCGGCGGTCAGCTCGAGGCTGCCGCGTGCCGCCGCCGTTGACGAGCTCAAGCGGCGTGCCGGCCACAGTGGCGAGCTCCTGCACCGCGGCCACGATCGCGCTGCGCCGCGCCGCGAGCTCGCGCGCGGAGCGGCTCTGCACAGCACGGATCAGCGCCGCCCGCAGCGGACGCCCGGGGGGCGCGTCGCCGAGACCGGCGATCTGCGCCTCGTAGGCCATCAGCCCGACCAGCCGCAGGCCGTCGCGGGCGAGGATCGCCCGGGCCAGCGCCACGGCCTGCTCGGGGCTGTGCACGGGCGAGCGCTTGGCCCCGATACGCACGCGCCCGCCGAGAAGCCACCAGCCGGCATCGACGTCGATGCACACGCGGATCGGCCGCGAGTGCTCGCTGCCGACGGCGCGCTCGATCAGATCGAGCTGCTCGACGCTGTCGACCATCACCGTCACCGAGGTCGCCTCCCCCTCCGCGAGCCGACGCAGGGCGACGGTGTCAGCGCGTCGGATAGGCGACGAGCATGTCCTCGACGCCCTGGGAGGCCAGCCACAGTGCCTCGGGCAGCGTGAAGGCGAGCGTGCCCTTGAAAGCCGGGACGTGCAAGCACCCGCTCCTGCAGGGCGCGGCAGCGCAGCGACTTGCTCGCCAGGCGGATCGGCTTGGCAGCGGCGCGGCGTTCCATGTCGGCGGCGTTGGCCCACAGCGCGTCGAGATCGACCAGGGCGAAGGGCGCCTGCAGCCCGGCGGTCGCGCGCTCGAGGCGCTCGAGCTGCGCCTCAGACATCCGCCCAGCACCCGTTCCGTCCAGGCGTTGGCGAAGCGGCCCTCGGGGTCCAGGCGGGCGCGGACCGCCTGGAAGCGATCCCACTCGGGGTAGCGCGGGCGCAGGGTCGCGGCGGTCTGGAAGTGGCGCTTGCCCCAGTGCGGGCGCCCGTCAAGCTCGTCCATGATCGCCTCGACAGCCCGGAAGTAGGGCTCCCAGGCCATGCCCTCGAACATGTGCACGGCGACGAAGCCGCTGTCGCGCCCAGCGGCCGTGCTGAGCAGGGCGTCGTCGGGGGCGACCGTGCGCACCTCGATCGGGAAGGGCACAGCGAAGCCACGCTGCTCGATCATCTCCATCACGCGCCGCACGGCCGTGGTCGTGTGCTCGCGCGGCAACGCGTACTCCATCTCGGTGAAGCGCACCAGCCGCGGGCTGGCGAAGATCGCAGCGGAGCGTTCGACGCGCTCGCTGCGCGAGGCTAGGCTCGTGACGAGCCGGTTGATCTGGGGGATCCGCCCGGGCAGCCGCCGCCCGAGCGCGACAGAAGAGACCGAAGGCGTGGTTGGTGAGCAGCACGTCGTTGAGATAGGCCGACACACGTCCGCGCGGCCGCGGCGCCTCCTCGGTGCGGTTGTTGGTGCGCGTCAGGGCCGTGTCGGCGTGGGGAAAGACGAAGAACTCGAAGTGGTCGTTGCCGAGCGCCGAGCTCCTCGAAGCGCCGCGAGTATCTCCTCCAGCGGCGCCGGGGCGTCGATGCCGCGCAGCGTGAAGGCGGGCACGCAGCGCAAGGTCACCTCGGCGATCACCCCAAGCGCCCCGAGCCCGACGCGCGCGGCGCGGAAGACCTCGGGCTCCTGCTCGGCTGAGCACACAAGCGTCGAGCCGTCGGCCAGCACGAGCGTCAGCTCGCGTACCTGCGAGGAGATGTTGCCCAGCCTCGCACCCGTGCCGTGGGTGGCGGTGGAGATCGCGCCGGCGATCGTCTGCACGTCGATGTCGCCGAGGTTCTCCATCGCCAGGCCGTGCTCGGCCAGACGCAGGCTGAGCTCATGAATCGTGATCCCGGCCTGCACGCGCACGAGACCCGAGGAGCGATCGACGTCGAGCACGGCAGCGAGACGGTCGAGCTTCAGCATCAGCCCATCGGTGCAGGCGATGTCGCTGAAAGGAGTGCCCCGCGCCGGCGACGCGCACGCGCTGACCCTCGCGGGCGGCATGCTCGATCGCGCTCGAGAGCTCCTCGAGTCGAGGTTGGGTAGAGGATCGCGGCCGGCGTGCAGCGCTCGTCGCCTGCCCAGTTGCGCCATGCGGCGGCGCTCGTGTGCAGATCGCTAGTCTCGCTCATCAGATGACCGAGCCCGAGCCTACTCCCAGCCCGGGTGCTCGCGCCTCGCGCGCCCGTTCGCTGCCGACCCCAGGAGGCGCGGCGGGCGACCGTCATCGGGGCGGGCTCGTTCGGCACTGCGCTGGCGGTCCTGCTCGCACGCGGCGGCCTGCGCACGACGCTGCAGACGCGCACCGCCGAGCAGGCGAAACTGATCGAGCAGCAACGCGAAAACGCACGCTACCTGCCGGGCGTGGAGCTGCCAGGCGCATTGCGCATCGAGCCCGCCTCAGCGGGCGTCGCCCGCGCCGACTACGTGTTCCTGGCCGTGCCCTCGCACGGCCTCGGCGAGGTGATCGACAGGCTCGTGGCCGCCGGCCTCGGCAAGCGCACCGCGATCGTGTCGGTCGCCAAGGGTCTCGTGCCGCCCGCGGGACTGCCCCCGACGATCGTCCTCAGCGCGAGGTTCGGAGCCGAGCGGGTGGCCTGCATCGGCGGCCCGGCGCACGCGCAGGAGATGGTCCACGCCGGCGCCGCGCTGGTGGCGGCATCGAGCGAGGAGGAGCTCGCACGCTCGCTCGCACAGGTGTTCACTCGCGCGGGGATCGTCTGCGAGCAGTCCGACGATCCCGTTGGCGTGGAGCTCGCGGGCGCCGCCAAGAACGCCGCGGCGCTTGCGGCCGGCGCCACCGAGGCGCAGGGCCTGAACGCCGCGGGAGCGGCCGCCGGACACATCTTCGCCGAGGTCTGGCGCTATGCCGAGGCGCTCGGCGCACGGCCGGAGTCGATGATCGGCCTCGCCGGAGCGGGCGATCTCGTGGCGACGGCGCTCGCGCGCGAGAGCCGCAACCGCCGCGCCGGCGAGCTGCTCGCGGCCGGCGTCCCAGCTGGCGAGATCCCGGAGCGCATCGGCCAGGCGGTCGAGGCGCTGGAGTCCGTGCCCCTGCTCGCCCACGCGCTCGAGCACGCGGGTGTTGGCGCGCCGGTGACCGGCGCGCTGGGACGGCTGATCTCCGGCGAGCTGCCGCTCGATGACTGGGTCGCGCTGGTGCGGGCCACGGTACCCCCGCCGGCGCTCTGGCGCAGACGGCCGCAGCCGGGGTTCTGGCGCCGGGCGTGGCGACGACTCACGGCCGGGAGCGCAAGGGCCTCTTCATAGGCACAGACAGACATACCTCCGGCGCGACGGGCTTCTGAGCCGGTGGGCTAGTCGTCGAACACGCTGGCGGACGACAGCAGACGGGCGAGCTCGGGGATCGGTCGCGCGGGGCGATCCAGGATCTCGATGAACTCGTCCCAGGCGGTCTCGTCCAGACACACAATGCCCGGCGATCAAAGGGCGCCTTCTCCGCCATGCTCACGACTCCCCAGCGGGAAGCACGAGCCAATCTGGTAGATCGTTGGGGTCGTTGGTGTCGTAGATCATCACGTCGGCGCCGCGGCCTTCAGCGGCAATACGATCGGCCTCGCCCTCGGCCTCGGCAATCGTCTGATGGCTGGAACGCAGGAACGCCAACGAGGGACCGTCAGTAACCGCGAACCTCCCTTCATACGGGACGACGAAGACGCGCAGCCTCGCCCCACCGTGGCGACGAATCCAGCGTGCAAACAGCGGATCGACGATGCGCAACTTCTCGCTGTCATCGACTCGTTCTACGATCGTCTTGCCTTCGAGACCCGACACCGCACGAGCCGCGCTGCTGCGGTTAGCCAGGCCCATCATTAGTCTCGCCTCCTGCTGGTAAGGGGAATAATCGGACCCAAGCGCAGCTAGCACTCGTCTCTCGTTGGCGCTCAAGGACTCCCACAGATAGCGCAACTCGGGATCGACCGACCGCATCGCAGCGTCGTAAGCGCTGCGCAGGTCGACCCATGTGGCACAGCTTGGTGCGTCAACGCGATCCCACAGCAGGTGAGTGATCAACATCAGGCGCTGCGGATGTCCCTCCGCGACATAGACAAGCTCGGAGACGATCTCTCCTGCGTCCTTACCGGTCTCCTGAAAGTGACGGCTGATGAAGTCGTGCGTCGCATCGGCGTTCAGACGACCCAATCGCAAGCGCTCGGCCTGGCCATAGAGTGGCCGCGCGCGATCCTCGAACAGCGCTCGAAGCAGGGAAGGCTCGGAGCCGGCAAACAAGTAGCTGACGTGATTGTGGTGCTGGATGTGGCTGCGAAACACGCCATCCATACCCTTAAGGCTTACGAGCGCTTGAAACTCGTCGAGCACTACCAGCAAACGATGGCCATACCGGTCTGCGATCTGTGCCGGCAGCTCAAGCAACGCATGGATCGTCGCGATTGGATCAGCCGCTGGCGAGGTCCGTCTTGCCACGCTGAAACCAGCCACCCCGATGCTGCCGAGCTCCTTGCTGACCAGCCTCCGGATACTCCCCGGCAGTCCACGGAATGCCTGCTCCAGTCGGGCTGCAACGTCGCCTGCGCTCAGCACGTCACTGAGATCAACCAGCACACCTGGCATGCCTCGCGCTGCAGCGTCCTGAAGTACCTGCTTAAGTAGCGTCGTCTTGCCAAAGCGCCGCGGGGCGTGGAGCACTGCATTATGTCCACCTGATGCCAGCTCGAGGAGGCGGTCGCCCTCGACGCGTGGAATGCTCTCCGCGGGAACTAGTGCCCGCGCGTAGATGAACGGGTTGCTTATCGCGGCCGATGCCGAGCGTGGCGCCATGCGAACATATTAGTTCGCAATTTGCGAACCGTCAAGTTCGCTGCCCGCGTTTATGGCAACCGCATACGTTCTTCGCACCTTCCTCATGAGTCTTGGTGGTACCGCAAAGGCGGGCGTGACATAGAACCACACCCCAGGCTGCCGTCAGCCGCCCTCGACACCCATCAAGGCGCTCACCACCGCCTCGTAGACGCCCGCGCCGTTAGCCCCCTCGGTCACGCGCACGTTGTCGTGGCCAGCGATCGCCTCGCGCATCGAGGGGTCGCGCTCGACGGCGTTGGCCACCAGCCAGAAGGCGCCGACCTCGGCGGCACAGGCGAGATCCTCGCGCGAGTCGCCCACCGCGAAGGTCTCCTCGCGCGCGTAGCCGCGCGCGCGGCGGTGCAAGGCGACCGCGGCCGCCTTCGATGCGCCGACGGGAACGAGGTGGTAGCCGCGCACGTGCGGCAGCGCCGCGAGCGCGGCGAGCGGCGGTTGACGACGCCGTTGTCGACCAGCCGCAGGTCCCCGTGGCCGTGCTCGGCGAGCAGCCGGTCGACCTCGGCCGCGTCGACGAGGCCGCGGAAGAGGTGCGAGACCTCGCGCTCGACGTGCCAGGGCTCGTGGTACTCCAGGCGGCCCTGGTAGTGCTCGAGCAGCAGCGCCGGCGCGCCCGAGCGCTCGATCTGCTCGGCGATCGTCAGCTCGCCGGGCAGCAGCTCGCCGGTCAGCCAGTGCTCCTCGCCGTCGAGCACCACGCACGCGCCGGCCTCGATAGATGAAGGAGCTCTGGCCGAGCAGACGCGCGTCCTCGAAGACCTGGGCGCGGCGGCGGCCCGACATCAGCACGACCTCGACGTCGGCGCGCAGGCAGGCCTGCACCGCGCGCACGCCGTCGATCGTGACCGCGCCCTCGCCGTCGTGCAGCAGCGAGGCGCCGCGGCCGAGCAGCGTGCCGTCGAGGTCGAGGTACAGGCAGCGCGCGCTCATGCTCAGGCGACCGTCACGCTCGCGAGCGGAGGCCGTTCCACCGGCGCACCCGCACCGCCGACCCCTTGCAGGCGCCCTTCCTGCTCGAGGCGCCGGGCGATCGTGGCGAGCACGGTGGCCGCCATCGGCGAGAGCGCCGACAGCGGCTGGTGGCGGTTGCGGTGCTCCTCGAGGTCCACCTGGGCGATCCCGTCGAGGCCGACCTCGCGCCAGACGTCGATCAGCATCGCGATCTCGACGCCGTAGCCGGTCGCGAACGGCAGCGCTTCGAGCAGCTCGCGCCGCGCGGCGACCTCGCCCGCCAGCGGCTGGCGCACAGCCGCGAGCTCGGGGTAGAACAGCGCCAGCGCGGGGCGCGCCATCAGGTGGTTGACCCGCCCCCCGCCTGCGGCATCCTCAACGCCGCCCTGGGCGAAGGGCCGGCGGTAGAAGGCCCTTGACGAACGACACCCCCGGCTCGCACACGAGCGGGCCGAGCAGGCCGGTGGCGAAGTGCGCCGAGAAGTCCTCGGTGTCGGCGTCGAGGAAGCACACGAGCTCGCCCTCGAGGAGCCGACAGGGCGCGCCACATCGCATCGCCCTTGCCGAGCACCGGGCCGTGATCGCGCATCAGCTCGGCCTCCTGCAGAACGCGCGCGCCGGCGCGCTCGGCGAGCTCAGCGGTGCCGTCCGCAGAGGCGGCGTCGACGACCACCACCTCGTCGATCACGCCTGCCTCGCGCAGCTCCAGCAGCGCCTCCGACGATCGTCGCGACCGTCGCGGCGCACTCGCGCGCGGGCAGGCACACCGAGACGCTCTGCTCGCGCTCGGCCGCGATCCGCTCGGCGCGGATAGGCGGAATGGTGGAAGGAGCGGGCTCGAGCCCAGCTCGCGGCGAGCGTCGCGGACATCGCCTCTACTATCTCAAGTCCTTGGCCCTCGACCGGAAAACCGAGCCCTGGAGCGCGCTGCTGGACGCGGGGCGCGAGGACGGGCGGCTCGTGCGCGAGGCCCGCGAAGGGCCGGGCAGGGCGCGGCTCGCCGAGCATCCCGCCCGAGCTGCACCCCGAGGTGCTGCCGGCGCTCGCACGGCTGGGCATCGAGCGCCTCTACTCCCACCAGGCCGCAGGCGCTGCACGCGGCCTGGCAGGGCCCGACGATCGTCACCACCGGGCACCGCCTCGGGCAAGTCGATGTGCTTCAACCTGCCGACGCTCGACGTGCTCTGCCGCGAGCCCGCGCGCGCGCGCTCTACCTGTACCCCACCAAGGCGCTCGCCCAGGACCAGGCGCGCGCGCTGGCCGCGCTTCGGCCTGACCAAGCGCGTGCGCCCGGCGATCTACGACGGCGACACGCCGCGCGAGGCGCGCGCGCAGATCCGCAAGAGCGCCAACGTGGTGCTCACCAACCCCGACATGCTGCACGTGGGCATCCTCCCCAACCACGGCGCCTGGGCGGACCTGTTCGCCAACCTCGCGGTGGTGGTGATCGACGAGGCGCACGTCTACCGCGGCGTGTTCGGCTCGCACGTGGCCAACGTGCTGCGCCGGCTGCGCCGGATCGCGGCGGCCTACGGCACCGAGCCGCGCTTCCTGCTGACCTCGGCGACGATCGCCAACCCGCTCGAGCTCGCCGAGCGGCTGACCGGCCTCGAGGACGTGCGCCTGATCGACGAGGACGGCTCGCCGGCGCCGCAGCGGCGGATCGCGGTCTGGAACCCGCCGCTGACCGACGAGGCGCTCGGCACGCGCCGCTCGGCGCTCGGCGAGGCGGCGGAGCTGCTCGCGCGGCTCGCGCGCGACGGCGCGCGGACGATCTGCTTCATGAAGTCGCGCAAGGGCGTCGAGGTGCTGAGCCGCCTCGTCAAGGAGGACCTCGCAGCACGACCGACCCGGAGCTCGCCGAGCTCGTGGTGCCCTACCGCGCCGGCTACACCGCCCAGCAGCGGCGCGAGCTGGAGGGGCGGCTGATCGGCGGCGAGCTGCGCGCGGTGATCACGACCGACGCGCTCGAGCTCGGCATCGACATCGGCGAGCTCGACGCGGCCGTGGTCGTGACCTTCCCCGGCACCGTCGCCTCGCTGCGCCAGATGTGGGGCCGCGCCGGGCGGCGCGGGCGCGGGCTGGCGGTGTACGTGGCCGGCGAGGACGCGCTCGACCAGTTCTTCTGCCGCCACCCCGAGGACTTCCTCGAGCGCCCCGTCGAGGCCGCGATCCTCGACCACGAGAGCGCGCTGATCTACCGCGCGCACCTGCTCTGCGCCGCGCACGAGGGCCCTCTGGACGGCGCCGACGCGGAGTTCCTCGGGCCGCGCTGGGAGGCCCACGCCGAGCAGCTGGAGAGCGCCGGCGAGCTGCGCCGGCGCGGCGCTCGCCGAGCTGGGCGCTTACGTGCCGCGCAGCCCGGCGGCTATCCCGCGGCGCGAGGTCTCGCTGCGCTCGGCCTCGGCGGAGAGCTTCGCGATCGTCGACGTCTCCTCGGGCGAGCTGCTCGGCTCCACCGAGGCCGCGCGCGCCCACTCGACCGTCCACGAGGGCGCGATCTACATGCACCTGGGCGCTCCTACGAGGTGCGCGAGCTCGACCTCGAGCGCCGCCGCGCGCTGGTCTCGCCCTTCGCGGGCGACTGGTACACGCAGCCCAAGCGCGACACCGACACCGAGATCGTGCGCCTGCTCGACCGCCGCGAGACGCTCGGCGTGACGCTGTCCTTCGGCGAGGTGAGCGTCACCGACACGGTGCTCGCCTACCAGCGCCGGCGCCTCGCCGACCACGCCCAGCTCGACCTCGTCGCGCTCGATCTGCCCCCGACCAGCTTCGCGACGCAGGCGCTGTGGTTCGAGCTCGACGCACGGCGCGCTCGGCGACACGGTGCCGCTGGAGACCCTGCTCGGCGCGCTGCACGCGACCGAGCACGCCCAGATCGCGGTGCTGCCGCTGATCGCGATGTGCGACCGCTGGGACATCGGCGGGCTCTCGACCAACTTCCACCCGCAGACGGGCAGCCCGACGATCTTCCTCTACGACGGCCACCCCGGCGGGATCGGCATCGCGCGCACCGCCTTCGCGCGCTTCGAGGAGCTCTGCCGCGACGCGCAGCGCCTGATCGCCGAGTGCCCCTGCGCGAGCGGCTGCCCCTCGTGCGTGCAGTCGCCCAAGTGCGGCAACCTCAACGAGCCGCTGTCAAGGCGGGAGCGCGCGCGCTGCTGGAATGGCTCACGGCCGCGCGCGGGCGAGCCAGCGCTGCCGGTAGCGCTCTGAACGCACGCGCGCTTGTTCAAAAGGACAGACGCCGACGATGCTCACCACGATCAAGAACATGCCGCCTTCACGCTGCTACTGCGCCGTGCGCGCTGCTCGCGAGCAGCGTCGGCAGCCGCGCGAAGCGCCCCCGACGCAATCGCTGATCTTCGAAGGGCCCGGCGGGCGCACGCCACTGCTCAGCTGGACGCTGCGCACCGACCCCAACAACCGCGGCCTGCAAGCGGCTGGCAGCGCGGCGGCTTCAGCGGCGCGCCGGTGAGCGTGCCCAACGTCGTCAACCCGACGCCTACAGCGGCCGCGCCGGCCAGCGCAACTACGAAGGCTCGGTCGCCTGGTACCGCACGAGCTTCACAGCGGCCGAGCGCGCGCGAGTACGCGCTCGAGCTTCCAGTCGGCGAACTACCAGGCGAAGGTGTGGGTCGACGGGCACCCGCTCGGCACCCACCGCGGCTCCTACCTGCCCTTCGAGCTGCGCGACCAGCTCGCCGGCGGGCAGCGCACACGGTCGTCGTGCGGATCGACTGGCGCAACCCCGGCGCGCAGTCGCAGAGGGCTTCCACCGCACCTGGTTCAACTGGGGCGGGCTCAACGGCGAGGTCGACGTGCGCCCGATCGGCGAAAGCGAGCTCGTCGAGCCCAACCGTGCAGACGCACGCTCGGCTCGGCGCCGGGCGCGCCGGCGCACGGTGAAGGTCAGCGTGCTGGTGCGCAACTACGGCCCGGACCGCACGCTCTCCCCCGAAGGCTCGCTCGTCCACGGCAGCCAGATCGGTCCCGCTGAGCTTCCCCGCGCTCACGCTCGCGCACGGGCGAATCGGCGACCGCGACGACGACGGTGAGCGTCGCAGAACCGGCGCTGTGGTCGCCCGCCAGCCCGACCTCTACCAGCTCGAGCTCGCGGTGGCAGGCGAGAGCAGCTACTCGGCGCGGGTCGGCCTGCGCCAGCTCAGCTGGCACGATGGGCACCTGTATCCTCAACGGCAGCGCCTGCAGCTGCACGGCGCCACGATCCAGGAGGACGCGCACGGCCACGGCGACGCGCTCACGCCGGCCGACGAGGACCGGATCGTCGCCGAGCTGAAGGCGATCGGCGCCAACGCGGCGCGCGCGCAGCACCCGCTCGACCCGGCGCTGCTCGAACGGCTCGACGCCGCCGGGATCCTCGTGTGGCAGGGCATCGGCCCGGTCGAAGGGGCCGGCAACTGGTACTCGAACACCCCCGCGCCTGCTCGCCGAAGCCGAGCAGCAGGCGCGCACGGCGGTGCTCGCCGCGCAGCTGCACCCCTCGATCTTCGCCTGGAACCTCGTCGACGAGGTCGCCGGCAACGGCCGCGACGCCAGCGAGGTCCACTACGTGCGGCAGCACTCGCGCGCTGGCTGCACGCCCACGACCCGACGCGGATGGTCGCGGTGGACGTGTGGGGCGACCATCCGCCGCACAAGCGCCGGCGCGCTCTACGCCGACGTCGACGCGGTCGCCGAGACCGACTACTCGCGGCTGGTACGACTCGCCCACCGACACGCCCGCCCAGCTGGCCGCGCTGATGCGCGCGCGGCTGGCGGCGATGGAGCGGACGTTCGCGGGCAAGGTGCTCGTGATCAGCGAGTTCGGCGCCGAATCGAACACGCTCAACCCGGTCCGGGCAGCCCCGGCAGCTACGCCTTCCAGGCGCGCCTGCTGGCCGCGCACATCGCCGTCTACGAGGCCGACCCGCAGCTCACCGCGATGCTCGTCTGGGTGCTGCGCGACTACCCGCTGACGCCGACCTTCAAGGGCGGCTCGATCCACGCCGTGCTGCCCGCACGTGAGGCTGATCGAAGGGCTCAACCAGAAGGGCCTGTTCACCTACGCCGGCCAGGCCAAGCCGGCGGTCGGCGAGTCGTAGCGCGCTGTTCAAGGCCCTCCCGGGCCAGCTAAGGCGCAATTGCACTAGGCCTTGTTGCCGCGCGCGATCCTGCGCAGGTCGATCGTCTCGTCGTAGAGCTTCGCGTCGACGCCCTCCTCGAGCGCGACCTCGCGCAGCGGGCGGCCGCGAGGCGGTCGCCTTTTTGACGATCGCGGTGGCCTTGTCGTAGCCGATCGCGCCGTTCAGCGCGGTGGCGACGGCGAGCGTCGCGCCCGCCGAGGCGTCGGTGCCGGCGCGGTTGGCCTCGATGCCGTCGACGCACTTCTCGGCGAACACACGTGAGGCGCTGCTACAGCAGGTGCAGCGACTGCAGCAGGTTGCGCGCGATCAGCGGGATGCGCACGTTGAGCTCGAACTGGCCCTGCATCCCGCCGACGGTGATCGCGGTGTCGTTGCCGATCACCTGCGCGGAGACCTGCAGGACGACCTCGGGGATCACGGGGTTGACCTTGCCGGGCATGATCGAGGAGCCCTTCTGCAGCTCGGGCAGGAACAGCTCGCCGATGCCCGCGCGCGGCCCGGAGCCCATCAGCGCGAGGTCGCCGGCGATCTTCGTGAGCGAGACCGCGACGACCTTCAGCGCGCCCGAGAGCTCGACGAGCGCGTCGCGGTTGGCCTGCGCCTCGAACGGGTCGAGCGGGGCCGCGATCTGCTTGAGGCCCGATTCGCTGCTTCAGGCGCGCGCGCACCTTCTCGGCGAAGCGCGCGTGGGTGTTCAGGCCCGTGCCCGTGGCGGTGCCGCCGAGCGGGATCTGGCCGACGTGCACGAGCGCGGCCTGCACGCGCTCCTGGCCGAGCGCCATCTGCGCGGCGTAGCCGGCGAACTCCTGGCCGAGCGTGACGGGCACGGCGTCCATCAGGTGCGTGCGCCCGGCCTTGACGACGTTCTGGAAGCTCTTCGCCTTGTTCGCGAAGGAGCGCTCGAGCTGCTTTGAGCGCGGGCAGCAGCTCGTTCTGGGCGACGTCGAGCGCGGCGAGGTGCACGGCCGAGGGGAACACGTCGTTGGAGGACTGGCCCATGTTGACGTGGTCGTTGGGGTGCACGCCCTCGCCGGCGAGCGCGCCGATGACCTCGTTGGCGTTCATGTTCGTGGAGGTGCCCGAGCCGGTCTGGAAGACGTCGATCGGGAACTGGGCGTCGTGCTTGCCGGCGGCGATCTCGTTGGCGGCTTTCTCGATGCGCGTGGCGCTGCGCTTGGAGAGCAGGCCGAGCTCGCCGTTGACGGCGGCCGCGGCGCCCTTGAGGCGGGCCAGCCAGTGGATCACCGAGATCGGGACGGTCTCGCCGGAGATCGGGAAGTTCTCGACGGCCTTGGTGGTCTCTGCGCCCCACAGCTGCTTCTCCGGCATCGGCTCTCCTTTATCTGGCTGCGGCTGGGCTGAGGTCTAGGGGCGCGTGGGTTTCGCTGCCCGGTGCGCGCTGCGTATCACCATCGTTATACGGCGCACTCAAAAGAGCGTATAGGTCCAACGCCCTGCCGGTCCAACGCCCTGCCTCCATCAGCCGCAGAACGCCGCCAGCTCGCGGGCCAGGCCGACGGGGTCGTCGTAGGCCATCAGGAAGCCGGTGCTCTCGAGCACGCGCAGCTGCCCGTGGGGCAGCAGCGCAGCGCCTCTTCGGCGGCGGCGAGCGGATAGAAGGGGTCGTGGTCGGCCCACAGCAGCAGCACCGGCATGTCCAGCCGCGGGTAGAGCTCGAGCAGCTGGGTCTGCGCGCCCCGCGGCCAGTTGCGCGCGCACTTCGCCCAGGAGCGGGCGAGGCTCGAGTTGCCGGGCACGTCGGCGAAGGCGTGGCGCATCAGATCGGCGGCGGCGGGGTTGCCGCGCGCGACAGGCGCACGCCCCGCTCGGGGGTGAACAGGAGGCGTGTGGCGTAGGAGAGCAGGCTGTCGAGCCCCGGCAGCGAGGCCGCCTTGGCGCTCAGCTGCCAGGCGGCGCGCGGCGCGTGCGTGGCGCGGGAGCGCGTGCAGGCGGTTGGGCATCAGCACCAGCCGCGAGGGCTCGACCAACCCACGTTCGACAGCGTGCAGGAGGATCTCCGCGCCGGCGTCGTGGCCGGCGAGGAGCGGCCGCGGCCCCAGCACCTCGGCGGAGAAGCCCGCGAGCACCTCGGCGAACCAGTCGAGCGTGTAGGGATGGCGCGGGCGGTCCTCGGAGTCGCCGTGCAGGGGCAGGTCGGGGAGCACGACGCGAAAGCGGTCGGCGAGCTGCTCGACGGCCGGCTCCCACTCCTTGTGGGAGAGCAGGCCGGAGTGCAGCAGCGCGAGCGGCGGGCCGGCGCCGAACTCGCGGTAGGCGACGCGGGCGCCGTCGGGGTGGTGGTAGAGGCGCAGGCGCATGGCCCCATCGTAGGATCGAAGCGAGCTCCCGTGCCCCTCACCCACTCCCCGGCTTCACGAGACCCCTGGCGCGCGCTCGCGTTGTGCGCGCTGGCGCTCATGAGCCTCATGGGGCTGGCGGGCTGCGGGCGGGCGAGCCCAGGCCACGCGCTCGCAGTCGGCGCCCCGACGGCGCTGCCCACTTCAAAGCACTCACACATCGTGGTGATCGTGATGGAGAACGCGGAGTACAACGACGTGATCGGCAGCGCCCAGGCGCCCTACGTCAACGCGCTTGCACGCCGCTATGGGCTGCTGCGCGAGAGCTACGCGATCAGGCACCCCTCGCTGCCGAACTACCTTGCGCTGACGAGCGGCTCGACGCATGGGATCAGCTCGGATTGCACGGATTGCAAGGTGCGGGCGCAGAACCTCGTGGATCAGCTCGAAAGCGCCAGGATCAGCTGGGGGGCCTACCTGGAGGATGTGCCAAAGCCGTGCTTCTCAGGCGCGCAGGCGGGCGGCTACGCAAAGAAGCACAACCCCTTCGCCTACTACACGGACATCACGACAAAGCCAAGCCGCTGCGACCACCTGCTCGGCTTCGGCCGCTTGGCCGCAGACCTGCGGGCTGGGCGACTGCCGACGTACACCTGGATTTCGCCAAACCTCTGTGACGACGGACACGACTGCGGGGTGGCGGCGGGCGACCGCTTCCTCGCGCAGACGCTGCCGGCGCTGCTGCGCGAGCTCGGACCGCAGGGCTTCCTCGTGCTCACCTGGGACGAGGGCTCTTCCGACGCACGCTGCTGTGGGGTCGCGGCGGGGGGTCATATCGCGACGATCGTGGCCGGCCCAGAGGTGCCCCGCGGCGCACGGCTGGACACACCGATCGATCACTACGGCGTGCTCGGAAGCATCGAGGAAGCGCTGGGTCTGCCACCACTGGGCGGGGCCGCAAATCCGCAGAGCGGGCGCCTAAGCGCACTGTTCGTGCGCAGGCCCGTCTTCAGTGGGCGTCCTTGAGGCGTTGCGCGAGGTCTGAGGGCGGCGTAAAGGCATAGCTTCGTCCGGGGCGTCGCTGCTCGAGGAACCCTCGGGCCACGAGCGGCAGGAGATCGCTTCTTGCCGTCTCATGTGTGACGCCGTATGTCGCCGCGTGGGTCTTGAAGCCGTAGCTCGCGTCGGGGGTGCGTAGCGCGTCACCGAGCAGAGCGAGCTGCCGATGGTTGAAGTTACTCGAGCCCTTGAGCAGCTTCTCGACATCGCGCACCTCTTTGACCTTGCCCCTCAGGTATCTGTGCAGCTCCTCAACGGCGCGTTCGATCACTTCGAGCTGGTAGGCGATGAAGTAGGTCGCATCGCGCTCGTCCGTCTCGGTCAGTAGATACGCGCGTGTGTATTTAGCCGGAGCGTCCTGGAGGATGCGGGAGATGGACAGATACTCAACGAGCCAATAGCCTCGCGTCCGCATGTACCAGTAGAACAGCGCCCGCGCCGTCCGGCCGTTGCCGTCCTCAAACGGATGGTCGTACCCGAGCCAAAAGTGGAGCAGTACCGCCCTGATGACGGGGTGCATAAAGCGGTCCGCGGACTCGCCTTCGTTCGCGAAAGAGCAGAGTCTCTGAAGTCGCTCCTCCAGTTGCTCGGCCGCAGGGGGCCGGTGGACCAGCTCCCCGGTCTCTCGTTCGTAGACCCCGACACGCTCCTCATCGGGGCGCTGAAGCCGCCCCGCCGCGTCAGGATTGTCGAGCGTGCCCTCCGTGAGGATCCGGTGCAGCTCCAGGACTCCCGCCGGTGTCAGGGTCTCTCCCATGCTGTCGCGCATGAATAGGAGCGCGCGATAGTTGTTGAGGATCATGCGCTCGCTGCGGTCCTGAGGCTGCCGACCGGACCGAAGCAGCTCCTTCGCTACCTTCCGCGAAGTGGTTGCGCCCTCCAGCTGGCTGGACCGGATCGCCTCCTCCATGAGCGAGTTGACGAGGTAGTGCTGTCTCGCCTCGGCGTCTGTCGTGACGAGCACTGACATAGCCACCTCGCCGCTGCACCGCTGATCGACGTAATGCAGCCTTCGGAGGATGAGATCGGGGGTGTTGTACGTGAAGTGGGCGCCAGCTGGATCGGCGAGGGGAAACCGCCGCGCCGCCTCCCGGCGAGACCACTTGATCAGCAGCCACCACTCGCGCAGGGTCAGGCCGGATGGCGGCTCCAGGTGCCGGAGCTTGTCCCAATGGACGTACTCGCGGTCCAGCGGTAGATCCCGCTGAACAAGCTCGACGATTCGCTCGCCAGCTACCTCGCTGAAGAGGCTATGGAAGGAGGGTGCCGGCTCTACGCGCATTGTTCCAAGTCGTTCCAAGTCGTTCCAAGAATTTGGAGTTTATCAGCACGTCCAGATTTTTGGGTTAGCTTGGATTGATTTGGAATAAGTAGGGGCACGAGGCGCGCACCTACAATGGGCCGCCCCGTGAGCGAGCCCGCACGACACCCGCTGATCCCCCGCCGCGAGGTCGACCCTCGCCGCGAGCTGCCGGAGCTCGAGCTCGAGGTGCTCGAGCGCTGGCGCGAGCGCGACGTGTTCGCGGAGTCGCTGCGCCTGCGCGAGGGGGCGCGAGCAGTGGGTCTTCTACGAGGGCCCGCCGACGGCGAACGGGCCGCCGGGCTCCCACCACGTGCTCTCGCGCGTGTTCAAGGACATCTACCCGCGCTTTCAGACGATGCGCGGCTACCGCGTGGAGCGCAAGGGCGGCTGGGACTGCCACGGGCTGCCGGTGGAGATCGCGGTCGAACAGAAGCTCGGCATCACCTCACAAGTCGGAGATCGAGGAGAAGGTGGGGATCGAGCGCTTCAACGCGGAGTGCCGCGAGTCGGTGTTCGCGTTCCTGGAGGAGTGGAACCGGCTGACCGAGCGGATCGGCTTCTGGCTGGATCTCGAGCACGCCTACCGCACGCTCGATGAGAGCTACATCGAGTCGGTCTGGTGGGCGCTGTGCGCAGATCAACGAGCGCGGGCTGCTCTACGAGGGCAACAAGGTCGTGCCCTACTGCCCGCGCTGCGAGACGACGCTGTCCTCGCACGAGGTCGCGCTCGGCTACCGCGACGTGGTCGACCCGAGCGTGTACCTGAAGCTGCCGGTGCAGCGGCGGCGAGCGAGCGGCTGCTGGTGTGGACGACGACGCCCTGGACGCTGCCCGGCAACGTGGCAGTGGCGGTCTCGCCGACGGCGAGCTATGCGCGCGTGCGGGTCGCGGATGAGATCTTCGTGCTCGCCGCGGCGCGCGTGGAGGCGGTGCTCGGCGAGGGCAGCGCGAGGTGCTCGAGCGCGCTCAGCGGCGCGGAGCTGGTGGAGCGCTACGGCTCCTATCGAGGGACCGATCTTCGCGGCCGAACGATCGCGCGTCCGGGCCCGTTGCCGATCCTGGCCGACGAGTTCGTGACGACCGAGGACGGCACGGGCATCGTGCACCTCGCGCCGGCCTTCGGCGAGGACGACTACCGCGTCGCGGCGGCGGCGCCCGAGGTGCCCTTCGACCCCACGCGGCGCGAGACGCTGCTACAACCCGGTGCGGCCCGACGGCACCTACGACGAGCGCGTACGCGCAACCGCGAGGGCGCGAGCTACGAGGGGCGCTTCGTCAAGGACGCGGCGCTCACCGAGGAGCTGATCGAGGACCTGCGCGCGCGGGGCCTGCTGCTGAAGGTGCAGGACTACGAGCACTCCTACCCGCACTGCTGGCGCTGCGGCACGCCGCTGATCTACTACGCGAAACCGTCGTGGTACATCGCGACCTCGCGCTGCGCGACGAGCTGCTGGCGGCGAACGAGACGGTCGACTGGCATCCGCCGCACGTCAAGCACGGGCGCTTCGGGGACTGGCTGAAGAACAACGTCGACTGGGCGCTCTCGCGCGAGCGCTACTGGGGCACGCCGCTGCCGGTGTGGCGCTGCGCGCGCGGGCCACGTCCACGTGATCGGCTCCTTCGCCGAGCTGGCGGAGCGCTCGGGGAGCGACGCTCGCCGACCACCACCGCCCGTATGTGGACGAGGTGACGCTTCCCCTGCCCACGAGCGAGGGCTGCGAGTGAGCCGATGCGCCGCGTGCCGGAGGTGATCGACGTGTGGTTCGACTCGGGCGCGATGCCGTTCGCCCAGCACCACTTCCCGTTCGAGAACGAGGAGTGCTTCGAGCAGAGCTTCCCGGCAGACTTCATCTGCGAGGCCCAGGACCAGACGCGCGGCTGGTTCTACTCGCTGCTGGCGGTCGCGACGCTGCTCGGGCACGCCGCGCCCTACAGGAACGTGGTCTGCCTCGGCCTGATCCTCGACGAGGAGGGCCAGAAGATGTCGAAGTCCAAAGGCAACACGGTCGAGCCCTGGGAGGTGCTCGACACCTACGGAGCGGACGCCTTCCGCTGGTACTTCTTCACCTCCAAGCAGCCCTGGGACGGCTACCGCTTCTCGGCGGAGACGATCGGCGAGGGCGTGCGGCTGTTCCTCAAGCAGCTGTGGTCGACCTACTACTTCTACGCGCTCTACGCGCGCGCCTCGGAGGCGGAGCTCAGCGACACGAGCAGCTCGCCGGCGGAGATTGCGAGCGCCGATCTCGACCTCGACCGCTGGGCGCTCTCGCGCACGGCGGGCACCGCAGAGCTCGTGGCCGAGCGGCTGGACGCCTACGACGCGACGACCGCGGGCGGGCGATCGCGGAGCCTCGTGGATGAGCTCTCCAACTGGTACGTGCGCCGCTCGCGCCGGCGCTTCTGGGACGGCGACCGGCAGGCCTTCGCAGACGCTGCGCGCGTGCCTGCTGGCGGTCGCCAAGCTGCTCGCGCCGCTGTGCCCGTTCATCGCCGATGAGATCTACGACAACCTCGACGGCGCGCTTGCGAGCGTGCACCTGTGCGACTTCCCGCTGCCGGCGGAGGTCGGCGAGCGCGACGAGGAGCTCGAGCAGGCGATGGCGCTCGCGCGCGAGACGGTGCGCCTCGGGCTGGGCGCGCGGGGCAAGGCGAAGATCAAGGTGCGCCAGCCGCTGGGCGAGGCGGTCGTGGTGGCGGACGGCCGCGAGCGGGCGGCGATCGAACGGCTCGTGGATGTGGTGCGCGAGGAGCTCAACGTGCGCGCGGTCCGCTTCGTGGCGGCGGCCGAGGAGCTGGGCAGCTATGAGATCAAGGCCAACTACCGCACGCTCGGCCCGCTGTTCGGCAAGGAGATGCCGCTGGCGGCGGAGGCGATCGCGGCGCTCGACCCGGCGCACGTGGCGCGCCGCGCTGCGCGACGGCGGCACAGATCGGCATCGCCGTGGGCGAGCGCGAGCACACGCTGACGAGCGGATGACGTGCTCCTGACGCATGCGCGCGCCCGAGGGCTACAGCGTCGAGCGCGAGGGCGCGCACGCGGTGGCGCTCGATCTCGAGATCGACGAGCGAGCTGCGCCGCGAGGGCCGCGCGCGCGAGATCGTCCACGCGGTGCAGAACGCGCGCAAGACCGCAGGCCTGCAGGTCGAGGACCGGATCGAGCTCGCGCTCGACGGCGACGCCGCGCGCTGCTCGACGCGGCCGCAGACGCACCGCGACTACATCGCGGGCGAGACGCTCGCTCACGATCTTGACCTCTCCGAGCGCGCGGCCCAGGAGGCTACGCGGATGGACTACTCAGAGCAGACCGAAATCGACGGCCTGCCGCTGAGTATCTCCCTCAGCCGTGCGCAGCGCGCTGGCTGAGGGCTGAACGGTTGCAGGTGTAAATCCTGTCTCCCCGATAGCAACGCACTTTCTGTAGCTGCGGCGCGACTGGCTCCGTCTAGCAGCGCTCGCGGCACCGGGAGCGCTAGCTGTTCGCGCGGCCGAAGGAGTCCACGAACATCCACAATCGCGAGCGCACCAGCGCATTCGTTTAGCGCCGCGGCGCCCGACAGATGAGCACGGTCGACGACACCGTGGTTGTGGAGTGGCTCGCGGCAGCGCCTAAGTTGGAAATATGCGTCTGATTCTCCAAGGGCGCCTGCAGCCCCACCCGAACAGCCCGTGATCTGCCAACTTGCAGGGCATTTGCGGGCGTGCGCGCTCCGCTTGGCACGGATAGTGCTCGCCTGGCGCAAGCTGTGCCCTGAAACCGCCATCCCGCCTGTGCTAACTCTTTGCCTATGCAGGCTACCTGCCTGCAGCTCGCGTCCGTAAGCTTAACGGTTAAGTACTAAATACTGGCGGACTAGTCGATGTTGCGTGAGAGTCATTTCAACCGACCCCAAGAAAAGATCCTTCTTCGGCGGGACCTCGGCGACTCACTGCCCATCGGGTCGCGTAGCTGGTCGGTAGTCCAATGGTCTAGGTACAAAAGCAGTGGCTTTCCGTGCCACAGACACGGGTTCGACTCCCGTCGGACGCGCTAACAGGGCCATGCTGGGTGAACCCAAATCCCCCGCAGGACCACAGGCTCCGTACGACCCACGTGAGATTGAGGGTCGATGGCAGGCTGTGTGGGCGGAGCAAGAATCCTTCAGCGCGCCGTCTAGCTCTGAAAGCGAGCGGAGGGACGCGTATGTGTTCGTCCCGCCGCCATTCACGACCGGCAGCGCTCATATCGGACACATACGAAGCTACACCCTGGCTGACGTCTACGCGCGCTTCAGACGGGCCCAAGGCGACGCGGTTCTTTTTTCGCTTGGCTTTGACGCCTTTGGGTTGCCTGCCGAGCTGAGTGCGATCCAGCGTGGGATCCCACCTTCTGAGTGGGTTGAGGACTGTGCCAGGGAGATGCGGAAGCAATTCACAGCCATTGGCTTGTCGTTCGACTGGTCACGGACTTTTATGACTAGCGATCCAGATCTCTATCGGTGGTCGCAATGGCTATTTCTCAGGCTGCTAGAGAGAGACTTGATTTATAGAAGAGAGGGGTCGGTAGACTGGTGCGAAGCGTGCCAGAGTGTGCTCGCTCGCTCGCAGGCGGAAGATGGCTGCTGCTGGCGCTGTGGGGGCCCCGTTACCTTGAGGAAACAACCCCAATGGTTCCTCCGCACGAGTGCATATCTTACTGAGACTCACGACCGACTGCCGGAACTTCCTCACTGGGATCGCAATGCGCTTGGAGCCCAGCGCTCTGTGCTCGGGCGCGTCGAGGGCATCGAGTCTGACTGCGACAACTCTGGATGGCGTGCAAGTATCGGTGTTTGCCAAGCACGGACAAATCGTCGCTGAGGCGGCGTTTGTGGCGATAGCTCCCAACCATCCGGACATAGATAGATGGATTACGGACGCGGAGATAGTGGCGCAAGTCGCCCAGTTGCGCACAGGGGGATGGATGAGATCGGACCGGGGCGGCGATGAGGTAATCGCGGTCTACACTGGCAGGGACGTAGCTGTACCAGGTATTTCACACCTGCTTCCAGTACTCGTGTCGAGTTATGTTGAGTCGCAGTTTGGGGCTTGTGCGATTCTCGGCATACCTGTGGATGACCCGCTCGCCGAGGCGATCGCCCGTGATCTTCGCCCCGGCTGGCAAGCGGTTTCTAGAATTGCTAGCCGGCATGCCACGGAGCGGCCAGCCATAAGATTCGCAGCGGGCGACTATCCGATCTCAAGGCAACGAGCCTGGGGGGCGCCCATACCGATAGTTCATTGTTCCGGATGCGGAATTGTTGCAGAGCGGTACGAGGCACTTCCTATCGAACTCCCGAGTCACCTCGCGATAGACGGGTCTGGTAATCCACTTGCAGCCGACGCAAGCTTTATCAATTGTGAGTGCCCGAGATGTGGCCAGCCGGCGCAACGTGACACGGATACTCTCGAGTGCCATTTTGATGCGCTTTGGTGGTGGCTTCCAAGCTGCGTGCCGGCCTCTGAGCGCCCACGCTCTATGTTCGATCATCCTGAGGTACGACGGTGGATCCCTGCGGACCGCATCGTGTGGGGTATGGATGGCGGTGCGTTGATCCATAGCCAGCGCGTCGTGACGAAGATGCTCCGCGACAGTAGCGTCTTTACCGACCTTGCAGACGGAGAGCCGTTTGTGGGTGCCACGATGCATGGAATGGTTGAGTCCGACGGGCGCAAGATGAGTAAGCACCTTGGGAACGTCGTGGCTCCGGACGAGTTGGTGGACCGCTTTGGCGCAGATGCTGTGAGGCTCGCCGCCATGCGAGCAGCTGCGCCGAGACACGCGATGAGGTGGGACGAAGATGAAGTAAGCTCCTGCCACCGCTTTCTCGTTCGCTTGTGGCGGTTTGTGCATGCGCGCCTGGATGTCTGGAGCGGAGGTCAAGACGTCGGGGTCATTGACCGCTCGGACAGATTGCGGAGCAGACTCGCAAGGTGGTGCGACGTTGCCGTCGCGAAGATCACCGCCGAGCTTGACGAACTGCAGCCACATCGGGCAGCCCGGAATGTGATGCGTATGTTGACACGCATAGAAGATTTTGACGCTAGCGTGATGGCAAAGCGTAACCGCGTTGCGGGACCGGACGCCGAAGCGCTAGCCTGCGCGTTGTCCCTATTGCTCCGGCTCGCGGAGCCACTGACGCCTCATATCGCCGAAGAGCTCTGGTGTAAGTCGGGTCACACCACCCCACTTTGCGAGACGGCGTGGCCTGCAGACCCTGGATCGCGGGACTCGGAGGTGCAAGCAGCCGGAGGTGGGAACTTTCACGACGCCTTGGTAGGTGGTGCACAAGCGAAAGATGACACGAATGGGCGTGCATCTTGCGCGCCGCAGAGACCGGCACGCACATCAGCGCTATCCGACGCCTCTGATTAATCCATGCGTACTCCTACTTCGCGTCCTTTACGCCAATCTATACGACCAAAGCACACCAGCGGGCAAGCCGCGTTTAGGGTGTCGGGCGGCCACCGCAAGCAGCGGAGCCAGGTCCACCCCACTCGGGGGTGCTGGTTATCGAGCGTGATAGTCCCACCAGCGCGTGAACTCTGGTCTGCGGCCTACGCTGCAGATGCGGGGGGCCAGCGTGCGATGGCTAACTGTAGTCGGCCCTCCGCACTGCGACCACGTATCTAGAGCATGGCGCTGACGTCCGGATCGTTTGCGTCTCGCGATCATCGCTACTTTGCGACGGGGTTCTTGGCGAACGTGCCATATGAGCTCGCGATATCCGCTACGGAATCCGCCTTGTGCGTCGCGACAATGCCCACAGAGTGGCAGCGACTAGTCCTTGAGGCAAGGAGAAAGCTCGGCACCTTCTTTCGTCAAGGCGGCGCGTCTGAAGATTGCCTGGACGCCGGCGATCAAATCAGTCTATTTGAGAATGCCACAAGGGCACTTAGCCGCGTCTTGCATATTGTCGGGAGATGCTACGAGCGCGACTGGCCCATCCTCCTCACCACCGATCTGGAGTATCCGGGGTGTTTGGCCGCAATTGAAGACACATGGCGTGGCACGATTGTGGTTGCCAGGGTCGCTGAGATGGTGCGCGCGGGGCCGGACGATATGGATGCGCTGCTTGAAGACGCACTCGTAACCGCGTACAACCTCGTAAAGCCGGGGGTCGTGTTTTTGAGCCATGTTTCGCGTGTCACCGGCCAGCAACTGTCCAGCGAGCTGGTCCACTATTTTCGGGAGCGCAATGCGGACGTGATCATTGTGGTCGATGGCAGTCAAGCGGTTGGCAATACCGTCATAAGTGAAGACCTACTTGAATGCGTCGATTTCTACGTGGGGTCCGGACATAAGTGGCTCGGTGGAATGCCCACCTCGGGATTCGCCTGGCGACGCGACGCGCTACGTTGGACTGTGGATGATCCCTCGCAATCATTGACTGGCGTAAACGAGATCGCGAGTGCCGGGAATGGGATCGCTTGGGCGTCTCTGATTGCATCTAGTACGGAATTGCTGGAGCGAGGCGCCTCTGTTGTTGCTGAGCACAACGTACGTTTGGGATGCGTCTTTATTGAGGCGCTTGCGTCCGTTCGCGACATCGTGCGGGTAATCACGCCATGCGGTGTGTCGGGCCCGCCGACCGGGCTTGTCGCCGTAGCGATAGATCATGCGAGCCGAGAAAGCGTCGCGGCAGGCTTGAGGCACGACGGATTCGGCTTTACGATGCTTGGTGAAGATGTGATGCGCTTTGGTGGCGTGTCGAGTGCTTGCGCTGCCATTGAATGGGAGTCAGGCGCCCCGTCGGTTAGGCGCGCTGGCGCAAATGCAGAAATCTGGCAGCGACTAGGCACCGATGGCGTGTTTCGTTTCTGCTTCCACTACTGGCACACAGAAGACGACGTTCGCAGGCTCGCAGCTTCAGTGCTCCGCTCTGTGGAGGCCGATGCGGCAGAGGGCGTTGGGCAAATCGCTCTGTAGCCAAGTGACCCAGGGTCCACCGGCACCAGCTACCTCAACGTCATGGACAACCCGGGCCCGGGTTGTCCATGGTCCGCCTGGGGCCTCTCCTAGGCCGCGGTGAGAGCCGGCTCCAGCTCCTGCTCGAGCTTCTTCTTGGGGTAGGCGCCCACGACCGTCTTGACCGGCTGTCCGCCCTTGAAAAGGATCATCGTCGGGATCGAGAGGACCTGGAAGCGCGCGGCGGTCTGCGGGTTCTCGTCGATGTCGAGCTTGACGATCCGCAGCTCGGGACGCTCTGAGGCGATCTCCTCGAGCACGGGGGCCACGACGCGGCAGGGACCGCACCAGGGCGCCCAGAAGTCGACGAGCACGGGACCCTCGGCCTCGAGAACCTCGGCGTCGAAGTTGTTGTCTGTGATCTGGGTAAGGCTGCCTGCCATTGGGGGTCTCCTTGGTCGCTTACCAATCACTATACAAAGTAAAGGAAGGTTTGCGCGCGACTCTGCATCGTGGATGCCGTTGAGCCCGGACGACAGCGAACGTCTGTGGTCGCCGTCGACTGCTTACAAGATGCCTGCACACGCCTCAGTTTGGCTAAACAGATGCACAGCGGCGGACCGGTCCCTCCGGACGAAAGTCACAGCGTACGATTAGATCTGCTTGACGTTCTGTCCGGTAGTCCGCTATCCTTTCGTACAGATGGTTGACCCGATTCCCGCCCTCCTCGCCCAACAATCCCGCAGTTTTCTGCGCAAGCTCCGAGAGGACGGCGAGAAGCAGGTACGCGACCTCCAGCAGCAGCTCGCGTGGATTGACCGTGCCCTGGCCGAGAAGGAGAATGACGCGCCTCGACGCCCCATTACCGTTACACCAGCGGCGAACGGAGGCAAGACCGGGCGCCACCTCAGCATGCAGCGGCGTTTGATCAAGCAGATCCTCGTGTCGCGCGAGCCTGGCCGCGTGTGGGCCCCCGCCGAGCTTAAGGTCGCCCTCAATGAGTACGGGCTGGAGCCTTCGAACGAAGCGGTGCGGGTCACGCTACGGCGAATGGGTGAAGCGGGCGAAGTGGAGCGCGGAGCCAATGGGTCCGGCTGGAAACTTCCGTCCGCCCGTGCGGACAAACAAGTATCAGGCGAGGGGTATGGTCCGGTCAGCACGTCAACCGCAACTGATCGGTCAACGTAAGCAACCGACCCAAATCTCCTGGTAGGCAGGCCGGGCACCGTCGCTTCTGCGCAGAGGTTGGCGGTGTTCCGGTCTGTTTTTCTTAGCTTAACGGCCCCCTCGGCCGAACACAAGACCCAGGTCATCCTGGCCAGCACTCTTGCACGACAGCCCCGCAGTACTCAGTACCCTCAGAGCGATGCCCCTTCCTCTCGCCGTCGGCGGCACCACCGTGATCGGAGCGATCGTCGGCGGGGCGATCCTGCTGATGTGGCTGCTGATGCGCGCCGAGTCGCGCGACGAGGCCGCCGAGGAGGCGCAGCGCGAGGCCAACGAGGACGCCGGCCCGCCTCAGTGAACGATCACGCGCCAGCCTCCTGAGCTACGCACGATCGGCGGATGGATGTGGGTCAGCGCTGTGAAGAGGTGCGGTGAGACGTAGACCTCGACGAAGGCCGCAGCCACGAGCACAGGGATCGCGAGCGCGACGGTCACGACGGTCGCGGCGAGCAGCTGCTCCCACTCGCCGCGCCGGCTGGCGATGATCCAGGCGGCCAGCGGCAGGAACAGGGCGATCAGCTCGGGGAGCGCGTGCGGCAGCACGCCCAGCAGAGCAGCGCGGGCGAGACGCTGCAGGAAGTTCGAAACGCCCGCGAGCGTGTGGCCGATCAGGTAGGCCTGGGCGCTCAGCGAGAAGGTCGTGGCGAGCAGACGACGAACACGATCGCCAGACGCCCGCCGTGTTCGTGCACCCAGCGCGAGAGCCCCGTGTGGTGCTTGGCCTGCAGCGGCAGCGAGCTGCCCGCGATGAAGCCCGCCACGCAGGCCATCGCGTGCAGAGCGAGCACGAGCAAGTTGCTGCGCAGGACGTGCAGCACGTCGTCGAAGTCGCCGACCGCGAAGGGCGGCTGCAGGTCGATCACCTGCTGATAGCCGTGATCGAGATAGGCGACGACCAGGACCGCCGCGAGCAGCCCAGTGGCAGCAGCGCGGAGCCCGCGACCCAGCGGCCGACCACTGCTCCTGGGCGCTCGCTGCCAAGCGCGGAGCGTCGCGCGCGTGTGCCGCACGCCGTGGGCGAACGCATAGGCCGACGCATCCATCCCCTACGCTATCGGCGCGGGCAGTTCGCTACCTGAAGCGCAAGCGCGGCACCAGCCACATCGCCTCGGCCGCGATCCGCCAGGACATCTTGCTCTGGCCCTGCTGGCGGTCGCGGAAGACGATCGGCACCTCGACCACCCTGAAGCCCGCCTGCACCGCACGGTAGGTGAGCTCGACCTGGAAGGCATAGCCCTGCGAGCGCACGCCGTCGAAGTGGATCGCCTCGAGCACCTCGCGGCGAAAGCACTTGAAGCCGCCCGTGAGGTCGCTGACGCGCAGGCCCAGCACGAGCCGCGCGTAGGTCGAGCCGCCCTCGCTGACGAAGCGCCGCAGCAGCCCCCAGTCGCTCACGCCGCCGCCGGGCACGTAGCGCGAGCCGAGCGCGAGGTCGGCGCCGCCGTGGACCGCCGCGAGCAGCCGCGCGAGGTCGGCGGGGTCGTGGGAGAAGTCCGAGTCCATCTCCATCACGTAGCCCGCGCCTCGCTCGAGCGCGTGGCGAAAGCCGGCCAGGTAGGCCGGGCCGATGCCGTTCTTCTCGGTGCGGTGGAGCACCTCGACCCACTCGTGCTCCGCGCCGCAAGCGCGTCGGCCAGCCGCCCGGTGCCGTCGGGCGAGCCGTCGTCGACGATCAGCACGCGAAAGCCCTCGGGCGCCGCCGCCTGCGAGCACCTCGCCGGCGGCGTCGACGATCGCCTCGACGTTCTCGGCCTCGTTGTAGGTGGGCAGTATCAGCCAGGGCTCGCCGGACATCGGTCGGCGTACCCTAGAGCGTGGCGCGCCACCGACGGCGCAGGTCGCGGCTGCGTGCGCCCTACTCTGATGGCCGTGACCGCGCCCGAGCTGTCGAACACCGCGATCGCCGACGCGCTCGAGGAGCTCGGCGACCTCTACGAGCTCGACGGCGCGATCGTGCACCGCGTGCTCGCCTACCGCACCGCCGCCAAGGCCGTGCGCGAGGCCTCGGTCTCGGTCGCGGCGCTGGCGCGCGAGGGCCGCGCGACCGAGCTCGCCGGGCATCGGCAAGACGCTCCAGGAGAAGATCCTCGCGCTGGTCGAGACGCGGCTCGATCCCGGCCGCCGAGAAGCTGCGCGCGAAGTTCCCGCCGGGCCTGATCGCGATCACGCGCCTGCCCGGCCTCGGCCCCAAGCGCGCGCGCCTGCTGCACTCCGAGCTCGGCATCGACTCGCCCGAGGCGCTGCGCGAGGCCGCGCCAGGCAGAACGCCTGCGCACCGTGCGCGGGCTCGGCGCGAAGTTCGAGGCGAGCGTGCTCGCCGCGCTCGATGAGCTCGACGCGCAACCAGCCGGCGAGCGCGTCGCGCCGCGCCTGCTGCTTGCCGCGCGCGCTCGAGCTCGGCGAGACGCTCGCCGCCGGCCTGAGCGCGCTCGGCGGCCCCGGCACGCACGTCCAGCTCGCCGGCTCGGCGCGCCGCCGGCGCGGACAGCGTCAAGGACATCGACCTGATCGCCGCCACCACCCGCCCCGACGACGCTCGCCAAGAGCCTCGCCAAGCTCGAGGAGATCGAGAGCGTCGCGCTCCGCCGGCAAGGCGGGCGCGCGGGCGCGCACGCACTCGGGCGTCGGCGTCGATCTGCGCATCGCCGAGCCCGAGCAGCTCGGCAACCTGCTGCAGCACTTCACCGGCTCGGGCGCGCACAACGCGGCGCTGCGCGAGGCGGCGGTGCGCGCGGGCCTGCACGTCTCCGAGTACGGGATCCTCGACGACGCGACCGGCGCCACCGAGACCTGCGCGACCGAGCAGCGAGGTCTATCGAGCGCCTCGGCCTCGCCTACATCGAGCCCGAGCTGCGCGAGAACCGCGGCGAGCTCGAGGCCGCGCGCAGACGGCGACGCTGCCGCAGCTGATCGAGCTCGATGGACATCCGCGGCGACCTGCACTGCCACACGATCGCCTCCGACGGGCACAACACGATCGAGGAGATGGCGCCGCGCCGCGCGCGAGCGCGGCTACGAGTACCTCGCGATCACCGACCACTCCGCCAGCCACGGCTTCGGCAACGACGTCTCGCCCGAGCAGCTGCGCCGCCAGATCGAGCTCGTGCGCGAGGCCAACGAGCGCCTCGAGGGAATCGAGCTGCTCGCGGGCAGCGAGGTCAACATCCTCCCCGACGGCTCGCTCGACTACGAGGACGAGCTGCTCGCGCGAGCTCGACTGGGTGATCGCGAGCGTCCACACCTCCTTCGGCGATGGGCGAGCAGGCGATGACCGAGCGCATGATCGCCGCGATCGAGCACCCGCTGGTGCGACGCGATCGGCCACCCGACCGGCCGCCTGATCGAGCGCCGCGCGCCTTATGCCGTCGACCTCGACGCCGTGTTCGCGGCGGCCGCGCGCACGCGGACGATGCTCGAGATCAACGCCAACCCCGACCGCCGCGACCTCTCCGACGTCCACGCCCGCGCCGCTGCGCGCGCTGGCGTGGCACTCCTGATCGACTCCGACGCCCACCGCATCGCGACGCTCCAGAACATGCGCTGGGGCGTGGCGACCGCGCGGCGGGCCTGGCTCACAAAGGAGCAGGTTGCGAACACGCGCACGTTGGATGAGATGCGACCTCTTCTCAACCACAGCTAGCACGGCGCAAAGAATTGGAGGGCTGCGCCTGCTCAGAGAGCGGTGGCCAAGAAACCGAGCAACTGTTTCTTCTCAGCAACCATTGACGCCGCAGGTGCGATAGTGAATGATCCACCGTCCGATGTCAATGATCAAGGGACCCTTGACGATGGACAGCAGCTTAAAGAACCCTGCGGACGTCTCTTTGCGCGCGATGCGCGCGTCGTCGAGAACGCTGTTTGGGGGCGCCCAGTACCGCATTGAGATCGGCGCCGCGATAGGGCGCCGGCCCTTCGCCAACACTGCAGAGCTCGCAAGCGAGCTAGGGCTTTCACGCCAGTCGGTGAATCAAGAGCTCCGCATCTTGGAGCGAATGGGGCTGCTCCATCGAGTCGATGGCGCCGACGACGGAGGTCGCAAGGTCTTCTTCGACCGCGTCGAATCTGATTATTGGAATTTTTGCGCTGAGGCCGAAGCTCATGCGCTCGACCGTTTGCAGGGCGTTACCCACTTCTAGAACCGAGGGGAACAAGTGATGGGAAGACGAGGATGGGAGATATTCTCGTTGGCGTTCGCGATCGCCGTTCCCCTCTCTGGCATCGAAGGCCCAGTACCGATCATGCTCGCATGGGCCGCGGTGCTCGCCGGTATCGGGTTGCTTGGGCGAAGCATGTTCCGCGAGCGGCTGCGGAGCGGCGCGCGGCGCCGTCGTAAGCCAGGGCTCGATCGGAGGCTCGAAAGACTCGGCCATGACGTGCTTACGTTCGTGCGCCAGCGAGATGCTGAAGCCTCTACAGGCGAAGCCATCCCTAACGGCTCCTTCCTGAACCCATTGCGACTGACCCGAGAATGGCTCCGTATTCGGGCCCACCACCAGGACACGATGGCGATTTACCGCGAAACCTTCACGCCGTACGTGAGATCGATCTTGCGCGAGACCCTTGGTGTTCACCTGGGTCACAACGAGGCACGCCGCCTGCTCGTTCCCCACGTTGTCTCCGACTTGGAGATCATCGGCCTGCGCCTAATCGAGCTCGGAGAAGAAGTCAGAGATGGCGCAAGATCTCGCCAGGTTGCTTAATGAAGTGAGCGGGAGGACCAAATGAGCTATCGAGAACACTCGTCCCTGGCAGGGAGCTACGCCGCTAACTGCTAGCACTTCATCTCAACAGGCGCGGCAGTAGCTCGACGGCCACGCGCTGCTCGATCGCCGCCGTGCTGAACGGAGCGAGTAGCGCAGCCGCCCGTGCCGCATAGTCCGCGAGCGGCTGCTCGAGCGCCACACGCAGTGCGCCCGCGAGGTCCGTGCTGACGAGCCGCTCGTCCAGCTCGCGTGCGATCGGCAAGGCAGCGTATGGACCCGGCGCAGGAGTTGTAACGAGCATGCAGCCGTCTGCCAGCGCCTCCAGCTGCGCGATGCCATAGTCCTCGCGCCGCGGCGCGCAGAAGAACACGCGCGCACGCCGTAGCAGCGCGCGGTACTCGTCACGGGCAAGCTCGCCGACCACCCGCACGCCCGCGCCGCCGGCATGGCCGGCCTTTCCAGATCATCCTCGCTCGCGCCCGCCACGAGCAGCTCTCCCCTGCCCCCTACAACCTCTCCCGCACACCGCTCGCCAGGCCGCGAGCACGCGGTCGAGCCCCTTCTTCGCGGGGTTCGCCGCATAGGTGATCGCCGCGATGTCGCGCTCTAGCGGCATCGTGCCCGAGGGCTCGACCGCCACGGGCAGCACGAGCTCGTGCCCTCTAGAGATGACGCTCTCGCGGCAGCTCCGCGATCGCGCCCTCGCTCCACGGCAGCAGCAGCGGCGCCCGCGCCAGACGCCGGCGCTCGAGCGGGCGCTGCCAGAGACCGTGACGACCGGACGGTTGCCGGCCGAGGGCGCGTCGAAGCGGATCGCCCCCGGCCGCGGCCACAGCAGCGCGGCCGTGGTGCTCGAGTAGATGATCGCCCGCGGACGCGGCGCCTGATCGCCTCGGCGGCCGCCTTGCGGGCGGCCCGCGCCCAGGAAGATCGGTGAGCATCAACGTGCGCATCGGCCGCGGTTTGAGTGCGCGCGGGCGATCTCCACGCTCGCGCCCGGCCCGCTCGAGCGACCGCGAGCTGCTGCGTCCGCGATCCGCAGGCCGTGGTCGAGCCGAGCGAGACGATCAGCACGTCGACCGTGCTCGCCCGCCCTGAGACCGCCCATCTCAGGTCACGGCGCCGTTGACACGCTCCGGGCGCGAGGCGCCTTGAAGCCGGGCGTGCGCACGCAGCGCCATCGGCCGCATCGGCGAGGTGCGCCGCACGTAGAAGCACGCGCCGTCGCGCTCCTCGATCGCCGCCACGGCCGCATCCTGGCGGCGCCAGGCGAGCGCCCAGATGATCGCGAAGCCCGCCGCGATGCCCGGGATCTGCGGGGCGAGGAAGGCCAGGCCGCCGGCGAGCAGCGTGAACAGCAACAGCGGCCACAGCCGGTTGATCAGGATCGCGCTCGGATGATGCTCGGGCAGCGGGTGCTCGCCTTGCGCTCGCCAGCAGCCGCGCGATCGGCGGGCTCGTCTGCGCGCGGCGCCCGAGGCGCAGGCCGATGATCGTCGCGATCACCCACCAGCCGACCGCGATCGGGACGAGAAGCTGTTGCTTTCCGAGCTCGCCGCCGAGGCCAGCACGGTCACCGTCGCCAGCGCCGTGGCCGCGCCGGCGCTCAACAGCACCGTCGTCCTGAGGAAGTCGACGAACCGCACGGAGCTAGAGCAGCGCCTCGAGCAGGCCGCGCACGCCGCTCGGCCCGTCGACGGTCAGGTCCGCCTCGCGCGCCAGCTCGGGGGGCGCTTCATCGGAGCTGACCGCCACGCACAGCGCGCTCGCGAGCTCGCCCTCCTCGACCAGCGCGCGCAGCCCGCGGAAGGCGTCGAGGTCGGTCGTGTCGTCACCGACGTAGAGCGCCGCTCGCGCAGGACCGCCATGCAGCAGCGCCGCGATGCCCAGGCCCTTGTCGAGCACCACCGGCGGGCGCACCTCGAGCACCTTGCGCCCCCAGTGCACCGCGAAGCCCCTCCTGCTCGGCCTGCGCTGCGATCTCGCCTACAGCCGCCGCAGCCGCCTCCTCGTCGGGCGCGCCGCGCCAGTGGAAGCGCCGCGATCGCATCCTTGTCCTCGCTGCGCACCCGCAGCCGCTGCTGCTCAGCCGTGTAGGCGCGCGCGGCGAACTCCCTCACGCGCGCCGTCCAGGCCGCCAGCTCGGGGTCGACCTCCGGGCGCGTGGAGCCGGGGCGCAGCAGTTCGCCGCCGTGGTTGCCGACGTAGGCGATCGTGCCGATCGCGACGATCTGGCGGGCGGTCGCCGCGCGGCGGCCGCTCACGCAGCCGACCAGCACGTAGCGCTTGGAGATCTCGATCAGAGCGTGCGCGTCGCCTCGGGCACGTGCGCGTCCGCGGCATGCCGCACGATCGGCGCGAGCGTGCCGTCGATGTCGAGCAGGACGGCGAGCGAGCCGGGTCGGATCGGATCGGCTCGAGCGCCTCCACGAGCGTTGCAGCGGGGGACACGGGGTCTAGTATGGCGCGCATGGTGGCCGGCCCGTCCGCTCGCACGCGTGCTTGCTGAGCGCTCCTCGAGCCGCTCGCTGAAGCTCGCGCTGATCGGCACGCTCGCCGGCCTCTTCAGCGGCCTGTTCGGCGTCGGCGGCGGCAGCGTGATCGTGCCGCTGCTGGTGCTCTGGCTCGGCTACGAGGAGCGCGGCGCCACCGCCACCTCGCTCGCCGCGATCGTCTTCATCGCCGCCTTCGCCGCCGCCGTCCAGGGCCTCTACGGCAACGTCCACCTGCGCGACGCAGCGCTCCTCGGCGTGCCCGCCATCGCCGGCGTGCTGCTCGGCACCTGGCTGCAGCAGCGCCTGCATGCGCGTGCGATCTCGCTGCTCTTCGCCGCTCGTGCTCGTCGCCAGCGCCGTCGAGCTCGTGCTGAGATGATCGGCGCGATCGCGATCGGCCTTGCCGCGGGCGTGATCGCGGGCCTGCTGGGCGTCGGCGGCGGCGTGCTGTTCGTCCCCGGCCTGGTGTTCTTCCTCGGCCTTGGCCAGCACCAGGCCGAGGCCACCTCGCTGCTGGCGATCGTCCCCGTCGCGATCGTCGGCACCTATCGCCAGGACCGCTACGGCAACGTCAACCGCTCCGACGCGCTGCTGCTCGGCATGCTCTCGGTGGCCGGCGCCGCCGCCGGCGTGGCGCTTGCCAACGCGCTCTCTGGTGCCTTCCTGCGTGACGCCTTCGCCGCCCTGATGGTGCTCGTCGCTGCACAGCTGGTGCGCCGCACCCTGCGCGGCTAGACTGAAGCGAGAAATGGGACTTGACAACCCACTCCACATCGCCTTTCTGGTCGTGATCCTGCTGCTCGTCTTCGGCGCCAGGCGTCTGCCCGAGATCGGGCGCTCGCTCGGTAGCGGCATGCGCGAGTTCAAGGACTCGATCAGCGGCGAGAGCAAACAGCCCGCCCAGCCGGCACCGCCCGCGCTCAGCCAGGCTCCCGCGCAGCAGCCTCCCGCCGCCTCGCAGCAGCCGGCCGCCGACGCCTTCGGCACGCCCGCTCCCGAGCAGGCACCGGCTGCGCCCGAGCCGACCCGCCCGGCCTAGCCTGCGCGTATCGCGCCCGCCGGCTCGTGGCCTCAGCCGCGGTGGTAGATCGCGCCGCTCCGCACGGCCTCGAAGGCCGAGCCTGGGACGCGCTTGATCTGTTCGAGGTCCGCGTCGTTCCAGCGCGGGTCTGGTGCGCCTGTGATGTACCAGGAGGAGCCGTTGTCGGCCACGATCAGCCCGTAGCGCTTGAGCGCGCGCAGGATCACCAGCGACTCGCCGTGGAAACCCCCGAGCGGATAGCTCGCCTTCAGCCGCAGCCGCAGACCCATCGGCGGCAGGCTCGGGTCCGGGTTGCTCGAGGCGAGATGCGTCGCCGGGTGGATGTAGCCGCTCTGCGTCTCTGAGACCGTCACGCGCAGCGCGTGTTCGATGCGTCCCACGCGCACCTCCGGGTAGCGGACGAGCAGCGGCAGGATCGGCAGCCCGGCCGCGTCCGCCGAGGTCCAGCCTTCCGGTCGCAGGGCATTGCTGCGCAGGTTGAAGACCGCCCCCGAGCCCGCTTCCCAGCCATTGCCGTGGCGGTGCGCCGAGTAGAGCTCATAGACCCGGCAGCTACCGCGCTGCAGCACCAGCACGTGCTGATCGCCTTCTTCCCCTGCTCCCTCGATCGGGGCGTCGGGCGGGATCGGGTAGGGCCCGGGTCGGATTCTTCGCCGTATTCGCTGAACCTGATCGGCACTCGCGGTTGATGGGCGCCAACGACCGTGTAGGGGATGCCGTAGCTCGGGTTCGTGCCGAAGTCCGGGTGCAGGTGACCGCTCAGGCCGATGCTCGCGATGTAGCGGGCCGAGTTGGGATCCACCGGCGCGTGCGAGATGTCCCGGTTGAGCGCGTTGTTCGCCGGGAAGAGCGGGCAGCCGTACTCGCTGGGGCCGTGACGTGGAGGCGAACTGGCCGCAGGGGCGAGCGCAGCGATGATTAGCAACCCAAGGAGAGCGAGCGCAATCGTATTTACAGCCCTTGAAAAGAACACGCGCAGCTCAGCGCCTCAGCGTGATCCGCACGCTGCTCGGCGCCACACCACCCGTGCTGAAGCGAATGTTGGCCCAGGCCGAGAGCCGCTTGCCTTTCGCCAATAGCTTGCGCGCGCCTGCGCTCAGCTTGACCTTGATGCGGCCCGTTGTGCCGGCCTTAAGCGAGAAATGCGCCATGCCATAACTGACCGGCTTGGCGCGCTTGCCCCTGATTCGTGCAGTGAACGCGGCCCGCGTGCTCTGCAAGCGCAGCGACCCGGCGCAGTCACGCGCCAGACATTGCAGGGGGATCGTGGCGATCGCGCCACGCACCACGATCACGACCTGGGCGAGAGCAACAGCTGCCGCCGGGCGCCGCGCCGCCGCAATCGGGTTCGCAGCCGCACCCGGGACCGAGCCTCCTGCAGGCTGCCCGCCACCGCCGCCCGTGAGGCCCGTGTCCGGTCGCGTTTCAAGGTCCGCGTTGAGCAACATCTCCGCCCCTTCTGGGCTTGCCGAGACGCTCAGCGGCACAGCGCTCGGCGCCGCCAGGGTCGCCGGCGTGGGCGCGGGATAGAAGCCACCGTCCTTGCTCTTTTCATCGATCAAGGCCGGGACCTGCGCGTTCGCGCTGAGCACCGAGATCGCGAGGAAGTCACCGACCGCCTGCGTCGTGACGTCCGTCTGCGGCGGCGTTGGTTCCTCGGTCATCGCAAGCGCGCTCGCCACGGTCGTGACCGAATTCGCCTTGGCTTCGAAGACCGGGCCATAGGCCTCAACGAAGCAACAGCTGAAGTAAGGGTGTTCTGGATCACCCGCCTTGTTCTCATAGAGCGAGCGCAGCACCACAACCTGCATCGGGCCGCCCACCGCACCCGCCCTAACGCGTACCGCAGTGACCGTGCCGCTCGCGGGCGCGTAGAAGCTCGCCCCCGGAGCACCCGAAAACCAGGTGCATGAGGGGCTCGACGTGAACGACGGGAAGAAGCCTTCACCGCAGATCGCCGGATCGTTGGCTTGCGCGCTCAGATCCGCGCCGAAAGTCGTCCGTGCCGCCAGAGCAGCCACTGGCGTGGCGGCGCACGCAAACACGACCACGGCCGCGGCAATCCCTGCCCTAAGCATCCTGCTCACCTGAGCGATGCTATCCCCCGCCCAGGCGGGAGCTGGCCTCAGGCGCGTGGGTCAGATGCCTCGAGCATCGCCGGTCGCGCCTCTTCGATCAGCGGCGCGCCACAGTGCCAGCAGAAGCCCGCGCCACGACTGTGCACGGCACCGCAGGAGCGGCATTGGCCGTGCACGCCCGCCTCGGCGCTTGCGAGCAGGCGCTGCACCTCGCTGAGCTCCGCGTCGACCGTTTGCAACTCGGCGGCACGCCGCGCGAGCACGTCGAGCCGGTAGTGATCGCGGACGGCCATCTCATAGGTCAGCCCGCCGAGGTCCCAGGTCAACTCGGCGACCCGCTCGGCCAACTCGCGGCGCCGGCGACGAAGCTCGGCCATCGAGCCCTCGGGTGCGCTCACCACGGCCCCCATCAGCCCGTTTCGATCGGCTGGGCGCCGAGCGCGTTGATTTCTTCCTGGTGCTGTTTGCCCGTCGTTTTTGTCAGTTTTTTCAGCTTCGTCGGCGTGACCTTGACCGGTTTTGGCGGCGGCGCTTTTTCGGCCTTGGTTTCTTTGGCGGCTTCCTTTGATTCTTCGGCTTCTTCCTTGGCACTCGCCTTGCTCGCGGCGGCGCTTTCCGTGGCAGCGGCGCCAGCGCCGGTGGGACTCGCCGCGGCCGCGGCCGGGATGCCCGTGAGGCCCTTGATTTCAACGACCTGCTTGCCCGGCGCCTTGTTGCTCTGGGTCACCCAGTGCCCGACAAGCAGCCCGACGAGCAGGCACATCAAGAGCACCGCGAAGAGCCCGAGCAGCCCCGAGTAGCGGCGCAGCCAGCCGTTTGGACCCTGCTCGAGGATCGGCATATAGCCCGAGGGGCCTAGCTCGATCGTGCTCGGCGTGGCCCAGCTCGGTGGCGCGGCGCCGGCAGGCTCCTTGTGGCTGCTCCTGCAGCACGTCGAGGAAGGCCAGGCGCACCGGCGAGCAGGGCTGCCCGCAGGCCAGGCAGTAGCGCTGATCAGCGAGGAGGGCCGCGCCGCAGCTGGTGCAGGTCGCAGCGGCTGGCTCGGATGGAACTGGCATCAGGCTCACCTTGCTCACGGGTTCCTCAACCGGCGCTCGGGACGGGGCTCAGCTCGATCTGCGCTCCCGTCGGGTTGCCGACGAGCACCATCTGAAATGCAACCGACGCGCCGCGGTGTCCCGGCAACGCGCCGATCACCGCACGCCCAGCTGCAACCACGCGTCCGCCACGCAGCGCCACCCCAAAGACCGGCACCTTGCTCAGGCCCCTGCTCGAGTGGTTGACAAGGCTTGAGCTGAGCGTTGAGATGCCCGCTTCCCGCGCCGTGCGGGTCGTGCTCGTCACGAGCTCGGGAAATGCGCTCGAACGCGTGCGCGGCCCCGAGCCAACACGCAGCTTTGCGGTGAGCGCCGGCTGTGAGGTGAGCACCTGATCGTCGACCCACCAGGTGCTCTGATGAGGGCGCAGCAGTGCAATCCGCTGCAGCGACGCTTCGACACCGCCTGCCTTGTTCGAGTAGAGCAGCCTGCCGTCCTTGCCGATCACGTTGACCAACAGCGGCACATTTACCTGCGTCCGCGCAGAGGTGTTCGTGAGCTTCGCGGCAACCGCGAGACGACCCGCGTCGCTGACGAGCGTCACCTGTGAGACGCGCACGCTGTGGTTGGGCGCACCGAGCTTTAGCGCCGCGGCTGCGGCAGGCGCGGCCTTGGCTTCGCGGCCGATCTTGGCGCTTTCCTGCTCGGTGCTCTGGCACGCGGCAGTGGTCATGCTCAGTGCTCCGCAGCCAGCCACCGCGAGCCCCCGCTTCAAAGCCCCGCGCCGCACGAGGGCACCGGGTGGTTCGCGCTCATCCGAATGCCCCACGCACGTAGTCGCGGGTGCGCGTAGCGCGTGGTTCATCGAACACCTCGGCCGTGCTGCCGTACTCGACGAGGTCGCCGAGATACATGAAGGCGACCTTGTCGGCAACGCGGTGCGCCTGGGCGAGGTTGTGCGTGACGACCACGACCGCCAGCTCGCGGCGTAGCTCACCGATCAGCTGCTCGATCGTGTTCGTCGAGATCGGGTCCAAGGCGCTGCAGGGCTCATCCATCAGCAGCACCTCCGGACGCGGCGCGATCGCGCGCGCGATGCACAACCGCTGCTGCTGGCCGCCGGAGAGGCGCAACGCCGGCTTATCGAGATCCTCGCCCACCTCCTCATAGAGACCGGCACGCTTGAGCGCGTCGACCACGAGCGGTTCGAGCTCGCGCCTGCGCGGACGCCGACGCGACTGTTCACGCAGCGCGAAGGCGACGTTGTCGAAGATCGACATCGGGAAGGGGTTAGGCTGCTGGAAGACCATCGCCACGCGCGAGCGCAGCGTGGTGTCGGCGAGCTCGTGGATGTCCTCGCCGTCGAGCATGATGCGCCCCGCGCGCGACGCGCTGGGGGTGAGCTCGGTGAGGCGGTTGAGCGTGCGCAGCAACGTCGTCTTGCCGCAGCCTGAGGGCCCGATCAGCGCGAGCACCTCGCCCTGGTGGATCGAGAGCGAGACCGACTTGACCGCCTGCTTGGGACCGTAGTCGATGCTCACGTCTTCCAGGCGCAGACGCTCAGGTCCTGTAGAGGAGGAGGCCCTGATCGCGTCGCGCTGCTGCGGCGGGGCCACTGGCACCGGTGCGCGGTCGAGCACGATCGTGCGCACCGGCGGGACCGCCGGCGCACCCTCGGGCGCTACCGCCGGTGCGACGCGCGGCTCACGCTCGGGAAGTTGCTCGTAGGAGTCCATGTCTATGTTCGGGCGATCGAGCAGCATCTCATCGGGGCTCATCGAGCATATTCTCCATCGAACTTGTCGGACACTTTCTCCATCAGACCTATGAGATTAGCGAAGCGCCGGGTACTTGTAAAGCGGCTTCCGTCATACGATCGCCCCCACGGCCGTGAGGCCGGTCGCATCGGCCTGCGAACGTCCGATCCGGTCAACGATCAGGTTCAGTGCGAGCACGAATGCGAGCAGCACGAAGGCCGCCGCGTACGCCTTCTGCGGCGCTGCGCCTTCGCCGGCCGGCGAGTTGTCATAGACATAGCTCGTGAGCGTTGAGCCGGTACCGCGCAAGAGCCCGATCACCGGCACCGATCCCTCCGATTCCAGGCGCAGCGTCTCGCCGAGCAGCAGCACCACGATCGCGGTGTCGCCGATGATGCGACTGACCCCAAGCGTGACCCCGGTGGCGATGTTCGAGCGCACGCTCGGCAGCAGCACGCGCCGGATCGTCGCGATCCGCGTCTTGCCGAGCGCATAGGCCGCCTCGCGCATGTGCGCCGGTACGGCCTGCAGACCATCGCGGGTTGCCGTAAAGAGCGGTGGCAGCGCGATCAAGGACATCATCGACCCGGCCGCGATGAAGGAACGTCCGAAGACCCCGCCGCCGGATGCGGTGAAGGAGAAGGGCGCGAACAGGTGCAGTTGGAAGATCGCGAGGCCGAACAGCGCGATCACGATGTCGGGGGTGCCGGCGACGATCTCGATGCTCGACTCGACTATCCGCGCGAGCCAGGTCGGACGCCCGTACTCCGAGATCCATAGCGCGCTCGCCACTGCCAGCGGGATCGCCAGCAGAATCCCGATCAGGGTCAACAACGCCGTGCCCAGTAGCGGGTCGAGAAAGCCGCCAGTTTCACTTTGGCTGGTGCCAACGGCTGGGCGCGAGGCGAGCAGGTTCGGGCGCAGGTACTGGATGCCGCGCACGCCCATGTAGATCACGATCGCGGCCGCGATCACGCACAGGCCGACCCCCGCGATCCAGGCGAATGCGAGCGCCAGGCGATCACCCCAGCGCCAGCTCATCGGCGAGGAGCGCTTGCCGCGGCCAGTGTGGCGCGGCTGCTCCAGCTGCGAACGCGAGGTGGCGAGCGAGTTCATCCGCGCACCTCCTGCGGAGGCACGAACGTGCTCATCCGCGCACCTGGTACTTGCGCAGCGGCAGCTTGATCAGGTAGCCCGCGATCGAGAGCGCAAAGGCTGAGAACAGCAAGAGCAGCGCGAGCGCATAGAGCGTCGAGCGAGAGCGCCGGCGCACCGACGCCTTCGTGGTAGTCGACGATCGCCGAGGCCAGCGTGCGCAGTGGCTCAAAGAAGAAGACCACCCCGTCGACCGGCTTTGGCACGAAGGAGCGCGAGCCGGAGACCATCGAGATCATGATCGCCTCGCCGAGCGCCCGCGCCGTGGCAAGCACCGCCGCCGCGACGATCGCCGGTCGCGCTGCACGCACCGTGACTGCAAGCATCGCGCGCACGGGGTTGACGCCGAGCGCAATCGCTCCCTCACGCCAGGAGTTCGGCACCGACACGAACGCCTCGCAGATCAGCGCGACCATGATCGGCGTGATCATCACCGTGAGGATCACCACCGTCACGAGCAGCCCCGCGCCGGTGAGCTCAACGACGTTCTGTACTGAGCTCTTCTCCGCACCTGTGATCAGGTGGTTGCCGACGAAGGGCACGAGCACGAGCACGCCGATCAGGCCATAGATGACCGAGGGCACCGAGGCGAGCAGCGCGGATCACGGGGATCGCGATCCGCCGCAGCCGCGACGGCGCCAGCTCGACGATGAAGATCGAAGAGAGCACCGCAACCGCGAGGCCAAGCACGACCGCCGCGGCGGTGCTGAGCAGCGTGCCGTAGATGAAGCGGCCAGGCGCGCAGCTGGTAGGCCGAGGCGGGCGCATGCTGGCCGGTGGCCTGCATGTTCGCGATCTGTGTTTCCAGGTTGCCGCCACCGCCGAGCCAGCTGAGACCGTTGTGCTGAAAGGTCGGCCAGGCGTGGACCGCGACGAACACGAGCATCGCGACCACGAGTACGGCGAGCAGCAACGACACCGCGCCGAGCGTTAGCTCGGCGCGGTGATCAGGCCACGGATCGCGAAGGCGTCTCAGCACCGTTCGCTTAGCTGATCGGGATCCACTGCGTGTTGATGATTTTGCGGGCTGCAGCAGATCGCTCGATCCAACCGATGAAGGCCGAAGCGGCGCCGGTCGCCTTGCCCTTGGTGACCTCGTAGAAGCGAGCCACGCCGGCGTACTGGCCGGAGACCGCGTTGGCCTTGTTGCATCCGACACCGTTCAGCCCAACAGGGTTCACCCCGCCTTTGTCGGACTGGTAGTTGGAGACGAACCCGATCGAGTTCGGGTCGTTTTCGACCTGCTGGCGCAGTAGGCCCTCGGAGGGCTCTTCGGCGGCGATGCTCGAGACTTTCTTGTCTTCCAGCAGCAGCGTCTGGAAGCTGGTGAGCACACCTGCCACGGAGGTACGGCTGATCAGGTCGATCGTGCCGCTGGCGGTTGCGCCGGGCACGGCACTCCAGGTACGTGTCTTACCGGTGAAGATCGAGATCACCTGCGCCTGCGTGAGGTTCGAGAGCGCGTTTGCCTTGTTCGTGACGACGCAGATCGCGTACTTGGCGATCGGGTAGAAGACCAATCCGGTGGGGTCGCTCGTGTTCGGGTCGCGCGAGACGTCACCGATCGTCGAGGCGCCTGAGGCCACGTCGTTGATGCCGATCTGCGCACCACCCTGGGTGATCTTGAAGCGAACTTTTTTGGGGTGCACTTTTACGTACTTCTGTGCAAGCAGCTGACACCAGCGGATAGGACGCGGTGGCGCCGCTGATCGTGACCTTGGTCAGTGCTGAGGCGGCCGCAGGCGCCGCGACCCCGAGCACGCCGACCACCGCTAGGGCGACGGAGAGACGGCGGATGCGATTCATGGAAATGGAGCTCCTTTCTGGTGAACAACAACGGATGGTTGACAACGTCGGATGGCGAACATACCATAATTCCGATAGATTCGATCCAGAAAGGGTAGTTTGTGCGAAACTACCCAGAACAAGTCACTCCAAACAAGCACCGCGATGTCCGAGACCACCGAGAACCACAGCCCCCAAAGCGAGGCCTCCCCGCCACCGCCGCGATCACTGCGTCTGCCCTCGGCGCGGGCCAGCCTCGTGCTTGCGACCGGGATGCTGGCCCTCGGCGTGGCGGTCGGCGCGGCGATCGGTCCCGCCCCCGATGCCTCCTTTGCAAGCAGCGCCATGGCATCGCCCAGCGCCTGCCGCAGCTGATCGCGCTGCTCGCGAGCCGTGCCCAGACCGCGAGCGCATCGCCGGGGAGCGCGCCCATCCCCCCTCCCGCGATCAAACCACAAGCGACTCCGCGGCCGGCGAGCGAGCCACGACCCCATCCGCAGCCACGACCACAACCACGCCGAGTGCGACGACGCCGCCGAGCGCCCCAGAAGAAGAAAGCACCCCAAGCAGCTCCGGCGGCGCAAAGAAACCCAAGCTTCCGGCGATCACGAACGTCTGGCTGATCGAGCTCGACGGCACGGGCTTCACCGAAGCAATCGGCCCAACCGGCTGCCGCGCCCTACATCACCGGCACGCTGATCCCCGCAAGCACGCTGCTGAGCGGCTGGTCGGCGCTAAGCGCGAGCGCTTTCGCCAGCGAGGCCGCCCTGCCGAACCGCCTGCGGCAGGCGCGACACCACCATGCTCCATTCGATCGTGCAACCGCCCTGCCCTGAAGGCGCAGCCGGAGCCGCATGTGCGCCCGGGACACCAGGTCAACTGACAGCCGCCGACGAATTCCTGAAGGCGACGCTCGCGACGATCACGGCCACGCCGGCTACCGCGAACACGGCCTGATCGTCGTGACCTTCGCGACCGTCGGCGATCGCCTCCCAGTCCGGCCTGCCCGCGAGTGCCTCAAACGCGACGCTCACCTATGCAGCCACCGGCGGGCGTCGCTTGCTCTCGCCGTTTGCGAAACCAGGCGTCGCTCCGCGACCCCCTTCAACCCAACTTCACCCAGGCAGAGCCTCGAAAAGCTCCTGCACTGAACCCACCAACGAAAACGACACGAACGGAGACTCCCGTTGCACGCATCCCAATCCGCCCACCGTAAAGCCACGTTGTGGCTCGCCGCGATCGTGGGCTGCCTTGCCCTGCTGCTCGCGACGCCGGCTCTGAGCCAGGCCGAAGAAGCCAACCCAAACAACTACAACTGCCTCGGCAGCCTCGCAGCGGGCACGCCCGAAGAAGGCACGAAGAACAGCAGGTCAAGTACAACTTCTACTGCAACGGGCCGATCACCGGCTACCAGCTACAGGCGCAGATACCCGTCACAGGGATCCAGAGCCCGCCGACTGGTAACTGACCTTGCAGCCACGCCAAATCCACTCAAGGACACGTTCTCCTGCTCGGGTGAAGTGCCCGGCTACGCGCTCAACTGCGTTGGCGTCGCCAAAAGCGGGCTACGAGACGATCACGGGCCAGTTCGCGATCGGCACCAAGCTCTGCGCTGAGCCGCGCGTCGACGCGCTGCTGACGGTCACCTACGCCTACCTCGAAAAAGGCGTAATCACCCAGGCGATCTCCGGCCCGATCGACCTCGGGCGTCCGAATGGCTGCCCGCCCGACGCTTACTCCGGCTCCACGCGCCTGGAACCGAAGCCGCTGATCAAGACCCACAAGAAGGCAACCAAGAAGAAGAAGAAGGCCCACAAGAAGGCAACCGGCAAAAAGACCAGCCGGCACAAGCACTAGCTCACGCGCATTGGGACGGCGTCAGGCGCTCAGGTGTATGGCGTCGTCCTTAGCTGCGCTAGGGCCTAGAGCATGCTGGAGGTCATGCGCTCGACCTCGGCGATCGAGGTGAGCCCCTCGCGGACCTTCTGCATGCCGTCGTCGCGCAGGCGCCGCATGCCTTCCTGCTACGGCGACGGCGACCATGTCGTCGACCGAGGCGCGCTCGAGGATCAAGGCGCGGATCGGCTCGCTGACGCGTCATCACCTCGTAGATGCCGACGCGCCCGCGGTAGCCGGAGCCGCCGCAGCGCGAGCAGCCGACCGGCTCGATACGGCTCGGCGCCGGCGAGGCCGTGCTCGGCGAGCACCGACTCGGCGACCTTCTGCGGGCGCTTGCAGTGCGGGCAGAGCATCCGCACGAGGCGCTGGGCGACGATGCAGTCGACCGCCGAGGAGACGAGGAACGGCTCGATGCCCATGTCGATCAGGCGCCCGAGCGCGCTGGGCGCGTCGCGCGTGTGCAGCGTCGAGAGCACGAGGTGGCCGGTGAGCGCGGCCTCGACGGCGATGTGCGCGGTCTCGCGGTCGCGGATCTCGCCGACCATGATCACGTCGGGGTCGGCGCGCAGCATCGAGCGCAGGCCGACGTCGAAGGTGACGCCCGCCTTGGGCGCGATCTGCATCTGCTTGATGCCCGCGATCCGCTGCTCGACCGGGTCCTCGATCGTGAGGATCGATGCGCTCGCCGTCGTTGAGCGCGTTGAGCGCGGCGTAGAGCGTGGTCGACTTGCCCGAGCCGGTCGGGCCGGTCACGAGCACCGCGCCGTTGGGCCGGTTGATCGCGTATCGAGAAGCGCTCCTGCTCGTCGGCCTGCATGCCGAGCGACTCGCAGGCTCGTCGACGACCACGCCCTTGTCGAGGATGCGCATGACGACGCCCTCGCCGTAGACGAGCGGCAGCGTGACCACGCGGATGTCGACGCGGCGCCCGTCGACGGTCAGCGCGAAGCGCCCGTCCTGGGGCACGCGCTTCTCGGAGATGTCGAGGTCGGCCATGATCTTGATGCGCGAGACCACCGCCGTGCGCCATCCTGCGCTTGACCGTGGCGGCCGGCGCGAGCACGCCGTCGACGCGGAACAGCACGCGCGTGTCGCCCTCTTCGGGGTTGACGTGGATGTCGGAGGCGCCCTGCTGCGACCGCCTGGGCGACGATCGAGTGCACGAGCTTGATGATCGGGCGCGTCGTCGTCGGCCTCGTCGAGCGTGCAGGTTCTGCTCGGCGTCCTCCTCGTCCTCGTCGACGATGTCCTCGATCGACTCGTCCATCCGCACGAGCCGCGTGAGCAGCAGGTTGAGGTCCTCGACCGAGGCCGCCGCCGGGCGGATCCGCCGGCCGGTCATCATCGCCGATGTCGTCGATCGTCAGGACGTTGGTGGGGTTGGCCATCGCCAGCAGCAGCGCGCCGTCGTCGGTGAAGCCGACCGGCACGCGCCTGGTAGCGCTTGGCGGTCTCGGCGCTGATCAGGTTGACGGCGCCCATGTCGAGGTCGTAGACGGACAGGTCGACGAAGTCCAGGCCGAAGCGCTCGGCGACGACGCGCGCGAGCTGGTCGTGGCGCAGGATGCCCCGCTCGACGAGCACGAGGCCGGTGGGCCGGCCCTGTGCGCGGGCGGCGGCGACGGCCTCCTCGACGGTCTCGCGGTCGGCGAAGCCGAGATCGACGACCACTTCGCCGATCATCCGCGTCGAGCGGCCCGGGTTGCGTCGGCGGGTACAGCCCGCTGGCGTTCGTCGGACTCGCGCGGCGCTGGCGGCGGTCGTCAGCGAGCACGCTCGCGGACGCGGCGCTGTCGGTATCGACGGTGGACGTGGAGCTCTCGCCCATCACCGCTTCCTATCGGCACGCGGCGAGCCTCGCCTTGACACGGATTGATGAGCGTTTTTAGGAAGCTCGAAGCCGAGCACGCCGTGCTCGAACGCGCCCTTGACCTGGGCGTCGAGCGCGTTCAGCCGGTACAGCGCGAGCGCCTCGGCCGAGGCGAAGCGCTGCCCGGCGGCCGCGTCGGCGCCGTGGTGGAGGAGCACGCAGTGCTCGAGCGCGAGCCGCGCGCTCGCCGTCGAGCGCGCGCGGGCGCGTGGGCGGCGATCAGGCGCAGGCCGAGCTCGATGTGGCCGAGCAGCCGCCCCTCCGCGCTGCGCGCGATCTCGGCGCCGTAGGTGAACTCGCGCGTCTTGCCGAGGTCGTGCACGATCGCCGCGCACAGCAGCAGATCGCGATCCAGGCGCGGGTGCAGCGTGCACAGCTCGAGCGCCAGCGTCGCGACCGCGACGGTGTGCTCGAGCAGGCCGCCGAGGTAGGCGTGGTGAGCGCCGAGCGGCGTGCGCCCGGCGCCCGCGCGGGCGCCGGCGCGGCGGCGAGCAGGGCGCGCGGCGCATCTCGCGCGCGCAGCGTCGCGGTCGCCGAGCAGCGCCGTCGAGCAGCGCTTGCAGCGCCGGGTCGTAGACCTCGCGCGCGAGGTGCTCGAGGAAGCCCTCGAGCTCGTCGAGGTCGCGGTAGGCGACCGGCAGGAAGCGCGCCGGGTCGGCCTCCGTCGCCCTCGGCGCGCGCGATCGTCGCGACCTCGATCTGCAGCTCGTCGCGGAAGCGCTCCACGCGCCCGCGCACGCGCACGAGCTCGCCGCGCTCGAAGCGCCCGGCGAGCACGTCGGCGTCGCGGAAGGCGCGCGCCGACGATCGTGCCGTGCTGTCGCGCAGCTCGACCGTCAGATAGGGCGTGCCGGCGCGCGAGATCTGGCGCTCCTTGCGCGTGCACGCGAACACCCCGTCGACCTCGCTCCTCGGCGCGCAGCGTGGCGACCGTCTGAGCGTCCTCGGGATCGGTGGACGATGGCGGCGGCCATCGGCTCATGATGTACGGTGGTTCGGATGCAGCCGCTGATCTGGGACCGCCGTCCGGATGGCCTCAGGGCCCCGGCGATGGTGTGCGCGTTCCAGGGCTGGAACGACGCCGGCGACGCCGCCTCGAGCGCCGTCTCGTTCCTCGCCTCGGCGCTCGAGCGCCGCGCCGCTTCGCGCGGATCGACTCCGAGGAGTTCTACGACTTCCAGGCCAACCGGCCCTGCATCCGCTTCGACGAGAACGAGCGACGCGAGATCGTCTGGCCGACGGTCGAGATCTTCGAGGCGCCCGCGCCGCGCGCGCCGCGCGACCTCGTGCTCGTGCAGGGCGTCGAGCCGTCGATGCGCTGGCGCGCGTTCAGCGCGCACATCGTCGACCTCGCCGAGGCGCTGGGCGTGCAGCTGGTGGTCACGCTCGGCGCGCTGCTCGGCGACGTGCCCGCACACGCGCCCGGTGGCGATGACCGGCCACGCCTCCGACCCGGCGCTGATGGAGCGGCTGGGCATCGCAGCCCTCCGCGCTACGAGGGCCCGACCGGGATCGTCGGCGTGCTGCACACGCGCCTGCGCCGACGCCGGGCTGCCCTCGGCGAGCCTGTGGGCGGCGCGTCCCCCACTACGTCGCCGCGGCCGCCAACCCGAAGGCGGCGCTCGCGCTGCTGCGCAAGGTGGAAGGCCTGATCGGCGTCTCGGTCGACGTCTCCGAGCTCGAGTCGGCGGCCGCCGACTACGAGCGCCAGGTCGGGCTCGCGGTGCAGAGCGACCCCGACATCCAGGCGTTCGTCGAACGCCTCGAGCAGGCCGCGCGACAGCGAGGAGCAGAGCTCGCCGCGAGGACGTGCCCTCGGGCGACATGCTCGCGCGCGAATTCCAGCGCTTCCTGCGCCAGCGCGGGCCGCGAGGGCAAGTAGCCGCGCTAGCTCGCTCCGCGGCCGGGCAGACGATGCGGTAGTCGCAGATCGAGCAGGCCGCGCGCGAGGGCGTCGGCTCGAACTGCCTGGCCGAGGATGCCCTCGCCGACCTCGAGCACGATGTCCGTGACCGCCTCGGCGTCGCGCTCGTCGCGCGGGACCGGCACCTTGAGGTCGTCGAGCACGTAGTAGTAGGCCTGGCGCGAGGACTCCAGCTGCCAGGCCTCGCGCGCGGCGAGCGCGTACAGCGAGAGCTGGACGTCGTCGCTGCAGCTGCTCGGCGGTCTTCGGGCGCGAGGTCTTGTAGTCGATCAGCTCGTACTCGGCCGCCCGCGCCGTCGGCGAGCCGGTCGACGCGGTCGACGCGCCCGCGCAGGTGGTGGGGCCCGAGCCGGAAGGAGAACGCGCGCTCGAACCACACCGGCTCGGAGTCCTGCGCCGTGCAGCCGCGCGTGGTAGCGCGTCAGCGCCGCGCGCGCCTTCTCGTGCAGCTCGAGCTCGGCTCGGCTTCGCCGAAGCCGCCGCGGCGCCAGCCGGCCTCGAGCAGCTCGAGCATCTGCTCGAGCGTCTGCGCGCCCTCGGAGTGGTAGCGCTCGAGCACCTGGTGCACGACGATCCCGAAGCGCTGGTGCAGCGTCTGCTCGGTGGGGATGCGCAGGACGCGCGCGAACTTGTAGCGCAGCGGGCAGCTGCGGTAGGTCTCGATGTCCGAGGCCGACAGCGCCAGGCCGATCCCCTTGCGCGGCAGGAACGGTCCGAGCGAGGGCTCCTCGCGCGGCGCGATCGCCTGCGCGCGCGGCGCGCTCGTCGCCGCTCGACGTCGCGAGCAGCGTCTCGTCGAGCGTCGAGGTCTGGAAGATCTCGCGCTGCAGCGGCGTGGTCGCGGCGAGCAGGCGCGCGTTGATGTCCGCGAGCGCCTCGGCGAGGCTCTGCCCCTCGGGGCGCTGCAGCAGCGCCGAGAGCTTGAGCAGCTCCAGGTAGCGCACGACCCCGTGGGAGATGTCGAGGTCGGTGTCCAGCCGCAGCTCGCCGAGGCGCCCGCCGATCCGCGCGACGCTCTCGAGCACCTCCTCGCGCAGCATGCCTCGAGCGTCGTCCTCCAGGCGCGTCCTCGGCCGGCGTCTCGCTCCTGCCTCGGCAGCTCGCGGCCGGCGTCTCCGGCCATGGCCCTCGGGCACGACGCGTGGCGAGATGGCGCGCGAGCTCGCGCGTGCTCGAGCGTGGGCTGCGCGCGCACGAACTCGACGGCCAGCGCCCGCAGGCGCTCGAGGCTCGCGCTGCTGCTCGGCCGCCTCCTCGGGGGCGAGCAGCGGCGCGCCCGCGCATGCCCAGGCGCTCGATCAGGCGCGCGAGGAACGACGTCGGGCTCGACGCGTGTCGAGCTCGGCGGCCGCGCTGCGTGCAGCTCGACGAAGCGCTGGATGCGTTCGCGCGCCTCGGGCGGCACCTGCGGCGACTCGGTCGCGGCGGTCGAGGCCGAGCACGAGGTCCAGCTTGCGCCGCCGCGCGACCTGGATCACGCGCGCGAGGTCGACCTGGCGCAGCTCGATCGGCGGACGGGCGAGCGCGCGCACGACCGCGGCGGCGTCCTGCGGGTCGACGAGCAGGCGCATCCAGGCCAGCACGTCGCGCACCTCGGCGCGCTTGCAGGAAGCTCCCGCCGCCGCTGCCTCGCGCGGCGTGCCCTGCGGCGGCGCGGGCGCGATCTTCGAGCCGGGCACAAGTCCAAGGATACGCGGCGCGGCCGCGATCGCAGCCGGGCTACGCTCTGGGTGTGGACGTCGATCGATTGGGGCACAGCGCAGCGGATCGGCGAGCTGATCGCCGGCTCGCCCCCGCACGGGGGCGTGCGCGCCGCGGCCGTCGAGCCGCTCGGCACGCGACTTCGCCGAGCCGCGTCGCGCGCCTACAGCGGCCTCGCCCTGCCGACGCGAGCTGCCGCCGCTGGAGGTCGTCGACCGCCCGCCTGGATCGCGGCGAACCTGCAGACGATGCGCCCGATGCTGGCGCCGCTCACCGAGCGCATGGGCGAGCGAGACGGGCCTGCTCGCCGGCCCGCTGCGCGCCGCCTCGGGCCTGATGCTCGGCGCCCAGGTCGGAGCGCTGACAGGGATGCTCTCCCAGCGCGTGCTCGGCCAGTACGACCTCGCGCTGCTCGACGCCTCGGTCGCGCCGCGCCTGCTGCTGCTCGCGCCGAACCTCGCGCAGGCCGCGCGCAACCTGGCGTGGACCGCGACGAGCTCGTGCTGTGGGTGACGATCCACGAGATCACCCATGCGGTGCAGTTCTCGGGGGCGCCGTGGCTGCGCGAGCTACCTCGGCGGGATGCTCAAAGAGCTGATCGACGGGCTGCAGGTGAGCGTCGCCGGGCGAGTCCTCGGCGAGAGCGGCGCGAGCTCGCCGAAGCTGCCGAAGCTGCCCGACTCGGCGAGCTGCGCGAGATGGTCGAGCGCGCGCGCAGCGGCGAGCTGCTGCGGCTGACGCTCGGCGAGGACCGCTGGCAGCTGGTCGAGCGCATGCAGGCGGCGATGTCGCTGATCGAGGGCCACGCCGAGCACACGATGGACGCGGTCGGCGCGGAGGTGCTGCCGTCGCTGCCGCGCCTGCGCGCGGCGATGAACCGCCGCCGCGAGAGCCGCGGGCTGCCCTGGCGGGTGCTCGAGCGGCTGCTCGGGCTCGAGCTGAAGATGCGCCAGTACGAGATGGGCCGGCGCTTCTGCGACGCGGTCGTGGCAGACGGGCGGTCCCGAGATGCTGGCCGCGTGCTTGGGCCGGCCCTGAGGCGCTGCCGAGCCCCGCCGAGCTCGAGCAGCCCGCGCGCTGGCTCGAGCGTATGCGTTCGGATGTGGCGATCGAGCCTGGCGGCAACGCAAATGGGTAAGCGACTATTTCGGCGAAAGAGCCATCTGGGGTAGCCTTGTGCGCCAGTCAAGAACACCCATCCGCTTGCCGAAGACTCTGGGTACAATGGATGCAGTGGAGGCCGCCTTTGCAACGCACGCCAAGCAACAGCCGGCAGACGATGCCGCGCTCCGCGACGCCCAGCGCAATCGCCTCCGGCAGCTACGGGACGAACTCGTCGCAGAGGGCGCCGATGGCACCACGGGCCTACGCGAGCTTCAGGCCCGCGCAGACGCCTGGCCTGAGTGACTCGACGTCATCGCCGCGACTTTCTGCTTGACAGTGGTGGAGTCAGCGCGCTGGCCGCCAGCCGCGACCTGCTCGTTGCTTATCTAGACCTCCTTGAACAGCGGTTCGACGGAGCGCTCCTAGTTCCCATTCCTGTGCTCACCGAGGTCCGATCCGGTCATCGCGGTCCCGACACGCTTGTTGACCGTCTGATCAAGGCCATCGGAGCCGAGGACGACATCTACGCCACGCTGACCGTTGAGGCCGCCATGCGGGCCGGCGTGCTGCGCACCGAGGCACTATCCCTGTCGCGCCACGAAGGCATAGAAGGAATCGCCGCCGGCCTTCAGTCGTGTATTCAGCCATTGGCAAGCCCACGCTGAACATCGCGCAGGCCTTCCGCCGTGCGGGACTGGGTTGGGTCGTGGAGAGTGGCTTGACGCAAAAGGCACGTAGCGAACGGCGACTGACGGGGCGAACTCGGCCTGTTGTGCGGCATCTCGAATCCCCTCGCCGCGACTACTAGCCAGGTGAGTCGTGCCACGGCCTGGGTGGTCGTGCTCTCAAGGAAGGGGACATAAAGGCAGGTCTAAGTTGGCAGCCCTGCGTCACCGCCAATGGGGCCAGGGTTCGCACTTCGATCAAATACGGGAGCGACGGGACTCGAACCCGCGAATGACACCCCCGAGATCGAGATACGGCTATAGCTCAGCCAGGCGCTGTGCGAACTGCGTAGGCGTCTCGATCGGCGGCTGGGTGTCTGTGAGGTCGGTCAAATGGCGATCTCCGGAGACGAGCACATCGACGTTGGTGGCTTGCGCAAGCGCGAGCAGATAGTCATCGTCGGGGTCGCGTGTCAATGCGGCGGGCGCTCCCTTTGGGTCTTGTGCCCACTCCGAGAACGAGAGCAATCGCGCGAGGAAGCGATCCGTGGTCTCCTGGCCAAGCACATCCCTGAACTTGGGGCGGGCGAGTACATCCTCAAGCTCTTGGAGAAGCGTGACCGAGATGACGGGGCACCACCGCCCATCAATCGCTGCCTCAAGCAACCGTCCGCAGAGGCCATTCGGCGTGCGAGCCGACGTTGACATCCGCCACTGCCCCGCAGAGCAGTCGTCACCCGGCCGTGCGACCTCGGTCCTTGGCGGCACGCTCGCGTCTGACCGCGCGAGTCTCGCTAACCGCGAGCGCCATCGACTGCTCATCGTCCAAGTCGTTTAGCTCGGGACGCGCACGCAACTCGTCAAGGAGCTGGCGCATGTCCTCACGCGCGGCGTCGCCGCGCCCCTCATCCACGACATACGCGCGCAGCGCATCCTCTACGAGTTGGCTCTCGCTGCGGTGCGTCGCCACGGCCGTCATCTTCGTCGCGGTGAGCACACCCTCGTCGATGTAGTAGGTGGTCTTGCGCCTCGCCACACCATCACGGTAGCACTGTGGCGTCATACCGTCAAGACGCCACTGCGCCACCACGATAGACGCACGCGGAGTTCTGGGTCTCGCGCACAAGCACCGCCGCCATACCCGGTAGCTCTCCGATGAGCTGCTGCCATACCCAACGAGCGAGCATCTCAGACGTCGGGTTCTCAAGACCAGGAATGTCATTCGCCGCGCCCCAAACTGGGCTGGGGCTTTGGCGCCTGGACGAGACGGGCGGGCTGGGCGCCTCATCGAGGCACTGCTCGGGGTTGAGCTCTCCGGCCCGCAGTGGCTACGAAGATGGGTCGCGTCACGTCGGCGACCCCGACGCAGGGCCATTTGATTCCCACGTGGAGCGAGCTGCCGGGGCGCTCTCGGTGCTTCGAGCGCAGCGCGAGTTCGGGAGTGGCCGATCTCCGCGCGTTCGGCCCTGGTTAGGGCGACTCCACAACGCTGATCACGCGATCGGGGTGCTTGGCGAGGTAGTCCCGCAGCGTCTTGGGGTTGTACTTCGCGTCCGCGGTCCGCAACCGAAGTTGAGCGCTGGAGGCGACCATGCTGTCCGGTGCGCCCTCGAGCCGGCGGTCGAGCGGCTTCATCGCCCGGTACAGCAGACTCATCGAGTTGTGCTTCTTCCCTAGGGCATCGGGCCGGACATCCTCCCCAGTCTCGCGGCGCTCGTTGTTCGGCGACACCGTCCGTTGGAACCACCCGGGCTTGAAGGCCAGCTGGTGGACCTCGGCTCGATTAGCCATCCACAGCAGGGCGATGTCGGCCAACCGCGGATCCGGGTACCCCCCGCCGACGTCGGAGTGCACACCGGCAAACCAGACCTGCTCGATCGTCTGTGCGGGTGGCGCGTCCGCTTGATGCTCGAAGGGCGTGGGCTCGAATGGCCGGCGACGCTCGTCGATCGCCATCGCGTGGGCGGCGTGCCAGACGTGCGAGCCGAGCTGGACGTCGTGGAAGCTCCAGCGGCGCGACAGGTACTCCCGAGCCTTCTTGGGAACCGGCGCGGGAATCGGGATGCCGAGCGCGCCCACCGTGTCCCATACGCCGAGAAAGCGGATCGGTGTGCGGTCTTCCACATAGGGATGCTCGCTCTCGCGCGGCTCCTCGCGGTAAGCATAGGTCCGACGAAACAGCCGCGCCTCGTTACTGTTCGGCCGGGTGGACTCGGCGCGGGAGCGGTAGAGCGCGAACGCGTCGTCGATCGCGTCGATGTGCTCGGGCCGCAGGATGCCACAGTTGCCGATCAGGCCGGCGAGGCTTCGGGCCGTGAATGCGCCGCGGCTGAAGCCAAAGAAATAGAGGTCGTCCCCAGGCACATAGTGCTGCGTGAGAAAGCGGTAAGCGGTAAGGACGTTGTGTGAGAGGCCAATTCCGACGGCGCCGCCGCCGATGCGATCGAGCACGCCGCCGGTACCGACGCCGCGCTCGTAGAAGACGCGCTGCTCAGTTTCGCCGTCGCTGTCGGCGACCGCAAGGGCGATCTTGGTGACGTTGCTCGGCGTGACCTCGTCGCCATGGACCTGGTCGGGGCGGTTCCATGTACCGTCGCACGCGATGACGATGCGCTTGCTCATCGACGCAGGATCTCCTCGATGAGCACGCGAAACGAATCGTCGGTCACGGAGCGCAATCTACCCCGTCGGGGGACCAAGTTCGAATCCCGCCCTCTGGGCCTTGGTGGGGCTCGAACCCACGACCCCCGGGACCACGTCTCGACTGAGCGAGCGTGACGCTGTGCCCTTGGATGACGGCTTCCCACCTGCCCAAAGGCAATGGCCGAACGCATGTTCCTCCTGTTACAAACTAAGCAGGCCTCCAACCAGCAGTTACAGGGAAATCACATCCTGGTAGGATCCTCCTGTAACGATCTTCCTCGAGCGGGTTACAAACAAGTGTTCGATTCGCTATGAGCAGCGGTCGAGAGCGAACACACATACCCATCCCTCGCACCCGGCGAGGAATACAGAGGAGCCCACTTCAGATGCCCACCGTAAGCACAAACTCCCCCAAAGCCACCAAAGCCCGAGCGAAAGCCGCCCGTAAACCGGCTGCGGCTAAAGCCGGCACCACGAAGGCCAAAGCGGTCCACGCCAAGGGTGCCCGCACCCGTGCGACCCACCAGGCCGAGGCCACGCTGCGCCAGACGCAGACCGCCACACGCGAGACCGCCGGAGTCTTGGGCGACTACGCCGAGCGCGCGGTGCTGATCCCCGTCGGTGCGGCCCTGATCGCCCGTGACCGCGTCGTGGACACGGTCAGCGACACGATCTCGACCTACTCTTCGACGTCCAAGACCCAGGCTCAGCTCAAAAAGTTCGAGCGTCGCGGCGCCACAGCCCGTAACCGTCTTGAGCGCGAGGTCCGCAAAGCGCGCGTACGCGTCGAGCGTGAACTGCGTCAGCGCCGTCGCGTGATCGAGAACACGGTCAGCGACATCGACGAGCGTCGCGAAGCACTTGCCAAGAACGGCAGCGACATCGCCGGCCGCGTCCCCGAGCTTGCGACCAAGCTCCAGGAGCGTGTCCTCAGCCTCGTCTGATCCGCAACCTTCCCCCGCCTGGCTTGGAGAGGCCGGATCGGGAAAGTCTGCCGGCCTCATATCCCGCCGGCAGTAGTAGCACCCTCTCCTCCCTCGACCCGCGGGCGGCCCCCACCGCCCGCGGGTCTCTTTAAGGCCCACGCCCGGCCCCGACTCCACCGATCGCCTTCCCAAGATCGCGCCCGCCTCAGCCCTGCCCCAAGATACTGCCTCTGTCTGCGGCCGATCAGCGTCGCGTGGGTAGAAAGACTCGAAAAGACAGTGCCCACCTAGCGAATCCAGTGGCTTGTTTAATCCTAACCAATGAAACTAAAATGCAGTTGTGCGCGTCGCAGCGGGGGCCCCGCAGACAGAAGATGAGCTTCACTTAGTGAGGCCGCGCCCTCACCGGTCCTGGACACCTCTCGGCCGAGCTCTCGCGGCGACGGGAAATCATTGGACCTTCATGATTGCCCTGCAGCTCGAGGGTCAGCAGCTGCGTCTCACAACGCTGCAGCGCCGCCTACCCGGCGCAAGCCCAGGCGTGCTTGAGCGCTACATCTCGCACATGGCCGCCCTCGGCCTCATCAACCGCTCACGATTCAGAGAGATGCCGCCGCGCGTGGAGCTGGCGCTGACGCCCGCGGGAGAAGACCTGCTGCCTCTAGCTCACGCGTTGGCGCGCTGGGGCATGCGACACATGTGGTCATCGCCTCAGGGCGGCGAACGGGTCGACGTCGACGCGGTTCTGCGCTTGCTGCCAGTGCTGCTCGACGGTGAAGCGGCACTACCGCAAGGATCGATCGAAGCGGTCGTGACGCGTGATGATGGGGTCCAGTCACGACACTTATTCACCGCCGAAGATGGTCGCCTACGCCTCGTCGAGGCCGTACCGACCCCAACGGCTGGCGTGGAGGGGACCCACGATGGCTGGGTCAGCGCGCTATCTCCCGCCTGCGACTACAGACAGCTTCGGTTCAGAGGCGACGAGGCCTTTGCGCGCTTCCTGCTCGATGCGCTGCCTGATCGGGCGCTGAGCGCAAGCATCTAGCAGCGCAGTGGGCCCACCCCGGGGCATTCGCTCCGGGTTTGCCACAATGGGCGACGTGACCAACCGCGAGGAGATCCTCAAGGCGCTCGAGGTCGTGATCGACCCGGAGCTGCATCGCTCGATCGTCGAGCTCGACATGGTCCGCTCGATCGACATCGGTGCCAACGGAGTCGTCGACGTGACCGTCTCGCTAACCACGCCGGGCTGCCCGATCAAGGGTCACTTCCAGACCTCGGTCGCAGATGCCGTGGGCGCGCTCGAGGGCGTCACGCACGTAAACGTCTACTTCGACGTGCTCTCAGACACGCAGAAGGCCGCGCTGCAGCAGAAGCTCGGCCGCGGCAGCCTGCCGGCCGGCTCACTCGCCCAGGTAGCCAACGTGATCTGCATCGGCTCGGGCAAGGGCGGCGTCGGCAAGTCAACCCTGACCGCCAACATCGCCGCGGCGTTGACAGCTGAAGGCAAGCGCGTGGGCGTGCTCGACGCCGACGTGTGGGGCTACTCGATCCCACGCATGTACGGCCTCGGTGCGACGCGTCCACCGGTCTCAGCCGAGCGCAAGATCATTCCGCTGGACTCACACGGCGTGAAGGTGATGTCGATCGGCTTCTTCGTCGAGGAGGACGCCGCCGTGGTCTGGCGCGGGCCGATGCTGCACAAGGCCCTCACCCAGTTTCTTCAGGATGTCGACTGGGGCGTGCTCGACTACCTGCTCGTCGATCTGCCGCCCGGCACCGGCGACGTCTCGATGACGCTCGCGCAGCTCTTGCCGCAGGCCAAGTTCCTGATCGTCACCACCCCGCAGCAGACGGCGCAGAAGGTCGCACGCCGCTCGGCCCATATGGCGAACAAGGTCGACCTGGAGATTGCGGGCGTGATCGAGAACATGTCCGCCTTCACAACCCCCTCGGGTGAGCGCTTCACGATCTTTGGCGAGGGCGGCGGCAACGAACTCGCCGAGGAACTCAACGTGCCCCTGCTCGGCAAGGTGCCGCTGACGATGCCGCTGCGCGCACAGGCCGACAGCGGCACACCGCTCGTGATCGAGGACCCCGATGACCCGGCTTCGCAGGCGATCCGCCAGGTCGCACGCGGGCTGATCGCGATGGCGCCGCTGACGCTGCCAGTGCTGCCACTTGTAGAAGTTGGTGCAGCTGCTCCGGAGCCGGCAGAGAGCCGGAAACCCGTGGGCATGTCGCTGCCGATGGCCTGAGCAAGGCCCTCGCAACCAGCGACATGCCCGCCCTGAGCCGCAGGCCCGTTGGCCTGCGCGCGTGGGCCCCTGGGCCCGGCCCGTCAACCAAACGCTTGACAACTACGCGTTAACTGAGAGGATCGACTTCGAAAATGCCCGTACAGGACCAGCAGGAGAGGGAGCAGGACGACCAGCAACCGGGCTCGCCGGAGAGCGAGAACGGGGTCGTTGAATTTGATGAAAGGCGCGCAAAGATGGAGCGGCTGCGCGCTGAAGGCATCGAGCCCTACCCCGCCGTAACGCTGTGGGGCAAGCGCACGCGCATCGCCGAGATCCATGCTGCGCACGAGCCGGCCGAGCTTGAGCAGGGCGAGCACCGCGAGATGCGCTACCTCGTCGCCGGGCGGCTGATCTCGCGGCGCGGGCACGGCAAGACCGCATTCCTCGACCTGCGCGACCTCTCGGGATCGATCCAGATCGTGCTGCGCGTGGACGCGCTCGGGCAGGAGACCTACGACCGCATTCTCAACCTCGACATCGGCGACATCGTCTCGGTCGACGGTTGCGTCTATGTCACTCAGCGCGGCCAGCTCGCGCTCGCAGCGATCGAGTGCACGCTGCTCACAAAGACGCTGCGCCCACCGCCGGACAAGCATCACGGCCTCGGCGACACGGGCACGCGCTACCGCTACCGCGAGCTCGACCTGATCGCCAACCAGGAGACCCGCAACCTCTTCGTCACGCGCAACAAGATCATTCTCGCGATCCGCGAATGGCTCGCCGAGCGCCACTTTGTGGAGATCGAAACGCCTGCGCTGCAGTCGCTCGCCGGCGGCGCCGGATCGCGGCCCTTCACGACGCACCACAACGCGCTCGACCGCGATCTCTACCTGCGCATCTCGGTCGAGCTTTTCCTGAACAGATGCATCGTGGGCGGCATGGAGAATGTCTATGACATGGGCAAGGTCTTCCGTAACGAGGGAATCTCGCACAAGCACAGCCCAGAGTTCACGATCATCGAGTTCATGTGCGCCTACTCGGACTACAACGACGTCGCCACGGTCACCGAAGAAATGTTCCGCGACGTCGCCCAGAAGGCGCTCGGGCGCACGGTCATCAAACGAAACGGTGAAGAGATCGACCTCGCCAAGCCCTGGCGGCGAATCACGATGCGCGAGCTGATCCTCGAGCGCTTCGGCCTCGACTTCATGGAGTCCACACGCGAGCAGCTCGCGGAGCTGCTCGACGAGCCGATGGATCCCGCCGCCACCTGGGCCGAGGTCGTCGCTGACATCTACTCCGAGAAAATCGAGTCCACGATCAACCAGCCCACGCACGTCTTCGATTTCCCGCTTGAGCCCTTCCCGATCACCAAGCGCCACTCCGTGCATCCCGAGCTCGGCGAGCACTTCGACGCGGTCATCGGCGGCATCGAGCTCGTCAGCGGCGACACCGAGCTCAACGACCCCGTCGACCAGTGGCAGCGCTTTGTCGATCAGCGCAAGCGGCGCATGATCGACGACGAGGACGTGCCGCACCCCAACGACGAGGAATACGCGCGCGCGATCGAGTACGGCTACTCGCCGACCGCGGGCGGCGGCATGGGCGTCGACCGGCTCGTGATGATCCTCTGCGAACGCGACACGCTGCGCGAGGTCATTCCCTTTCCGATCGTCAGGGATCTGCAATGAGCGCCACAAAGCTCGATCTCGACCCCGGCGTCGTGGCTGCCTGCCGCCAGGCCGCCAAGCAGATCGCCGAGGAGGTGGGTGAGCAGATCGCGGGTCGCACGACCGTCTCGGTCGAGCGCAGCGTCACGCGGCTGCTCGGCGTCGATGGCGCCGACAACCTCGAGGTGCCGCTGCCCAACGTGCTCATCGACCACGTTCAAGCGCAGGGCGCGCTCGGCAAGGGGATCTCCCACTGGCTCGGCAACGCGCTGCTGCAGACCGCGCGCACGCCACAGCAGATCGCCGAAGCGGTCAGCGCCGGCGAGCTCGATCTACTGACGCTCGAGCAAGCAGATGAGCAGGCCATCCGCGAGCGCATCACCGATGAGTGCGCCGCAAAACTGGCCGAGATCAACCAGCGCTTCGCCGAGCGCCGCGCTACCCGCGAGCGCCTCGGCGAGACCGGCACGCCCCAGCGCTACGTGCTCACCGCCACGGGCGACGTATATGAGGACGTTGTGCACGCCCAGGCCGTCGCCCAGGCCGGCGGCGACATCATCGCGGTGATTCGCTCAACCGCGCAGAGCCTGCTCGACTACGTCCCCTACGGCCCCACCACTGAGGGCTACGGCGGCACTTTTGCGACGCAGGCGAACTTCCAGATCATGCGCGAAGCGATGGACGCCTGGTCTGAGGAGCACGGCCGTTATGTGCGCCTGTCGAGCTTCTGCTCGGGCCTGTGCATGTCGGAGATCGCCGCAATGGGCGCCTGGGAGGGCTTTGACAACATGGTCAACGACGCCCTCTACGGGATCCTCTACCGCGACATCAACCCCGTCCGTGGCCTGATCGACCAGCGCATCTCGCGCATGATCAACGGCTACTTCGGCGTCGTGATCAACACTGGCGAGGACAACTACCTGCGCACCGCCGACGCGCTCGAGGCCGCCCCTTCAGTCACAGCCTCACAGTTCATCAACCACCAGCTCGCCCAGGCCTCGGGTGTTCCCGACGCGCAGATCGGCCTCGGCGACGCCTTCGAGATCGACGTGCCCGTGAAGAACAGCCTGCTCTATGAGTGGGCGCAGGCGCAGCTCACGCGCGAGCTCTTCCCGGACTGTCCCGTCAAGTACATGCCGCCCACGCGGCACATGGACGGCAACCTCTTCCGCACGCACGCCGCCGACTCGCTCTTCAACCTCGTCACGATCGCCACCGGCCAGGGCATCCAGACGATCGGCGTGCCGACTGAGGGGATCTTCACGCCGCACATCCACGATCGCGTGCTCGGCCTGCAGAACGTCGACTACGTCTTCAACGCCGCCCACGACCTCGGCGAGGAGATCGAGTTCAAGCGCGGCGGGATCATCCAGACGCACGCCCAGCAGGTGCTCGCCGGCGCGCAGAGCTGCTCGAGCGGATCGCCCAGACGGGCCTCTTCAAGGCGATCGAGGAGGCCAGCTTTGGTGATGTCAGCCGCAAGATCGACGAGGGCCGCGGCCTGGAGGGGATCGTGGAGACCGAGCCCGGCTACTTCAACCCTGTCGTCGGACTGATGAGGCAACCAAGCTATGCCTAGAGAAGTGAACCTCGCTGCCGTGCAGCCATATGCGGACCACCTCAGCGACGGGCTCGTGCAGATGAGCTTCACGCTGCCCGTGCCCTACTCGCTGGCCGCGCGCAAGGCCGCACTCGAACTGGCGGCGAAAATGGGCTTTGCCGAGCCCGAGGTCGTGCACTACGAGGAGCTGACCGAGGGCTACACATACTTCGTGATGTATGGGCGCTGCACGCAGAGCGTCGACTTCGAAGCGCTGCAGGGCGAGGGCTTCGACATCGAGTACATGAGCGAGGATGAGATCGAACGCTTCGCCGCCGAGTACCTACACCGCAAGGTCGTCGTAGTGGGCGCCTCGACCGGCTCGGACACGCACAGCGTCGGCATCGACGCGATGCTCAACCTCAAGGGCTACCACGGCCACCAGGGCCTCGAGGGCTACCACGCCTTCGAGACCCACAACCTCGGCAGCCAAGTCCCCAACAGCGTGCTGCTGGCCAAGGCGATCGAAGTCAACGCAGATGCGATCCTTGTCTCGCAGACGGTCACGCAGCAGGACCTGCACGTGCACAACCTCACCGAGCTCGTCGAGATGGTCGAGGCCGAGGGGCGACGCGGGGACATGATCCTCGCCTGCGGCGGTCCGCGCGTATCGAATGAGCTCGCCAAGGAGCTCGGCTACGACGCGGGCTTCTCCAAGGGCACCGAACCACACCACCTCGCAACCTTCATCGTGCGCGAGCTCGCCGCCCGCGTCGCGAGCACCAGCTGAGAGGCGCCCGGTGCTAAGCGATCTGACCGCCTCCGCCAGGCGCCTGGCGCTGGTGGGACTCGCCAAGAACACCGGCAAGACCGAGGCGCTCGCGGCGCTGCTGCGCGAGCTAGAGGTCAGTGGCCGTCACGTCGGCGTGACCTCCGTCGGGCGCGACGGCGAGGAGCGCGACGTGATCAACGCCGAGATCCGTAAGCCACGAGTCTTTCTCCCCGGCGGCAGCCTCGTGGCGACCACCGATGCGCTCTTGCGCGCGAGCGCACTGCCCCATGATCTGCTGCAGAGCACCGGCATACGCACACCCCTCGGCGAGGTCCTGATTGCCCGCCTGCGCGGCCGCGGCGCAATCGAGGTCGCCGGGCCGAGCGACGCGGCGGGCCTGCGCGACGTTGCTGAGGCGATGCTCGCTTTCGGCGCTGAGCAGATCCTGATCGATGGCGCAATCGATCGCCGCGCGGCCTCCTCGCCGGCGGTGGCCGACGGCCTGCTGATCTCGACTGGCGCGATCCTCAGCCACGACATCGAGGAGATCGTGACGATCACGCGCGAGGCGGTCGAGCTCGTGCGCCTCCCAGTCCTAGACGATGACTCCCAGGCGCTGCGTGCACTCGCTGAGACGCAGGTCACCGCGCTCGTCGGCGAGGACCTCGAGCCGGTGCCCCTGCCGCCACGGTTCATCCTCACAAGCGAAGGTGAAGCCACAGCACAGCTGCTCGATGCCCACCCGCAGGCCCGCTGGCTGACGATCGCCGGGGCGCTGCCCGATCGCTTTCTGCGCCAACTCGCGCACGCCACCCACCGGCGCCACCGTGAGCTCACGGTGCTTGTCGCCGACCCCACCAGGGTCTTCCTCTCCGGGCACGGCCTCGGCTGGTTTCGAGCGCAGGGCATCGAGATCAAGGCCCTGAAGACGATCACCCTGCATGCGATCACGGCCAACCCCGTGGCGCCCGAGTCACACCGCTTCGACTCCGCCCAGCTACGCGCGCTTCTGCAGGAAGCGATCCCCGACGTGCCGATCTTCGACGTGCTGCATCCCGATTATCCGGGCGTGCATCCGACGGTCTCGGCGACCACGCGCTGAGCAGGCTCGCCGGCCCACTTCAGCGCAGCTCACGCAGGGTCGGGAAGGGCACCACTTCGCGGATCGACTCGACGCCGCAGAGGATCATCAGGAAGCGATCAACGCCCATGCCGCCGCCCGTTGTCGGCGCCATCCCGTATTCGAGCGCGCGCACATAGCCCTCGTCGTAGGGGTGGGGCTGGTCGCCGTCGTCGCCGGGGCGGCGCTGGCGCTGTTTGACGAAGCGGTCCCACTGGTCGAGCGGGTCGTTGAGCTCGGTGTCGCCCGAGAGCACCTCCATGCCGCGGATCACCGTGTCAAAGTGCTCGCCGAGGCGGGGATCTTGTGAGTGGCGCTTGCAGATCGGGAACAGCTCGATCGGGAAGTCAAAGACGTGCGTGGGCTGCATCAGATATGGCTCCACGTACTTGCCATAGACCTCTTCGGCAGCCTTTCCCCACGTCATCTCGGGATCGACGCCCGGCTCGTCGAGCACCTCGAGCAGCTCCTCGCGGCTGGCCTGCAGGTAGTCGACGCCGACGGCCTCCATGATCGCCTCCCGCAGCGTCACCCGCTTCCAAGGGCGCGCGAGGTCGATCACCTGACCGTCGTGCTGCTCGATCTTGGTCGTGCCGAGCGTGCGCAGCGCGACTCCCTCGGCGAGCTCTTCACACCAGACCGCCACGTCGAGATAGTCGGCGTAGCTCATCATGCACTCGAGGATCGTGAATTCGGGGCTGTGGCGATGGGAGATGCCCTCGTTGCGGAAGGCGCGACCGAGGTCATAGACGTTCTCGAGGCCGCCGACGATGCAGCGGTTGAGGTAGAGCTCCACGGAGATCCGTAGGTGCAGCTCGGCGTCGAGCGCATTGTGGTGCGTCTTGAAGGGACGTGAGTTGGCGCCGCCCGCGAGCGCCTGCAGCATCGGCGTCTCGATCTGCGTGAAGCCTTTCTCGCGCAGAATCGCGTGGATCGCCTCGATCGCATGGGTCCGTTTGAAGAACATCTCGCGCGTCTTCGCGTTCGCGAGCAGGTCGAGTTCGCGGTAGCGGTAGCGCGTGCCGAGGTCCTCGACGCCGTGGTGGCGATCCGGCGGCGGACGCAGCGCCTTGGCGAGCAGCGTGCAGTCGCCGACCCCCAAGGCAAGCTGGCGCCGTTGGGTCACGTAAACGCTGCCGTTGACGCTCACGATGTCGCCGATGTCGAGTTCGAGCATGCGCTCGTAGTCCTCGTCTCCCATCGCCGTGCGGCGCGCGACGAGCTGGATCGAGCCGGACTGGTCGCGCAGGTCAAAGAACGTCGCCTTGGCGTGCCCGCGACGCGCGATCAAGCGACCACAGACGCGATAGCTGAGCCCTGGGTGCTCGCCGGATGCAATCGTGGCGGGATCGTGCGCCGCCTGGATGTCTGCGACCCAGCTACGGGGAACGCGTTTCTCCAGGTAGGGATAGGGCTCGATTCCCTCCGCGCGCATCCGCTCCATCTTGGCCCGCCGTTCATCCGCGCCGACCCGCTCATCGATCTCCTCCTCGGGTGGCGACTTACCCGGCGCACTCATGCCATCACCAGCTCGCGGTCGCGCACATCGAGAATCGGCACGCTGGGGATCGCGTCGCTGAGCAGCGCGCGCAAATGCTTGGAGTCGAAGCTATGCGAATGGGGAGCCACGGGGTTGACGGTCAAGGCGCGCAGATGGATCGCGGCCAGCACGCGCAGATGGATGCCCTGGCGCGCGAACCAGGCGCAGCCGCGCTGTGGGAGAAAGACCTTCGAGCTATCGGCCACGGTCACCTCGAGCTCGCGCCCGCGCGCGGCGCGCCGCAGGTCCTCGAGAAACGACTCGCAGACCGCGCCACGAACGATCAGATGCCGAGCGGAGGGGCTCGAGCGCAGCACCGCAGCGATCTCCTCCACAGTGCCGCTGAGCGCGAGGCGCGCGGGCAGCGTCGTCCAGGATCCGTCGGCCTCACCGACGAGTACGCTCTCCGGCTGCGCCTCCGCGATCGCACGGATCAGCGGATCGCGCAGCTCGGGTAGGCGCACGAGCTCCACAGCGCTACAAGTGCGCGCGACAACCCCCTCCGCGTTCTCATCGAGCACAGCGCCTGTGGACATCACGAGCCCGTCTGAGACCATCGGCGAGGAGGCCATGCGCCGGTCCACCGCGCCGTCGATCAACACCTGATCGGCCCCGTGATGAAGCATCATGTCGCTAACCGCGCGCACGTCCTCGGCCGCGCTCGGGCCTGCGATCTCGACGGTTCCCGGGGCGAGCATGCGTGCGACGACCACGCGGCCGAGCGAGGTGCGCATGTCCGTGCGCACCAGCAGCTCGTGCGCTTGCGGACAGGCTCGCAGCAGCGGCTCGGTCGTCGCCACGAGGCTCCAGGCGGGGAGATCGATGCGCGGCTTCTCGATGCGCCCGTCGATCACGTCGCGCGCCTCGCCGTCACGACCGACCGAGGTGACGCCGATGGTCTGCCCAGCTTCGTGCAGCTCGCGCACCGCGCAAGTGAGCGTTTCGGTCTTGCCCGTGTTCTTAGCCAGGCCGACGAAGGCCACGCGACGGGTCCAGGCGAGCAGTTCTGAGAGCGACATCGCGGCGCTAGCCCGCTGCCTGCGCGGCCGTGTCGCGCTGATCGCGGGAGACGCCTTCATCGCCGATGCGCGCGGCGAGCTCACGTACCAGGAAGGTCGCGAGGTGGTGCGGATAGGTACCGCGCGAGAAGCCTGCGTCGAAGCCGAGCTCCTTGGCGAGCTCGTTTGAGACGCGCGAGCCGCCGCAGGCCAGGATCGTGCGCTTGCGCCTTCCCTCGGCCTCGACGATCTCGACCAGCTCGGTCAGGTTGTGGATGTGCAGATCCTGCTGCGTGACCGTCTGCGAGACAAGGATCGCATCCGCATCGAGCTCGATCGCCTTGGCCACGAGCGTGCCGTTGGCGACCTGACTGCCGAGATTGTGCGCCTCAAAGGCGCGGTAGCCTTCCAGGCCGCGGTTGCCGTGGAAGCCCTTGAGATCGAGCATCGCGTCGATCCCCACGCTGTGGGTATCAGAGCCCGTGCAGGCGCCCACGACCACGATCGGGCGTCCGATGTGCTCGGCCGCGTAGGCCTCGATCTCGTCTTCGCTCATGTACTCGAGGTCGAGCTCGTCGACCTGCTGGGCGGTGTAGTCGATCGTTTGCGCGAAGCGCGCGTAGACGAGGAAGTGCGTGTAGCCCTCGCGCAGGCGCTGCTGATGGACCACCTCGGGACGCTCGAGGCCGAGCCTGGCTGCCAGCTCCAGCGCACACTTGCGCCCCGCCTGTCCGTGCGGCACGGGCAGCGTGAAGCTCAGCTGCATGATGCCGTCGTCGAGGTGATCGCCGTAGGGGCGCACTCGATGCAGGTCGACCATTCCCATCTGGCTAGACAACGCCCACTCCCCTCATGACCTCGAGCGTCGGGTTGAAGTAGCGCTCATCGATCGGGATGATCCCGTCGATCCCGCGGCCCTGGTCGATACTGCGGCGCACATCGCCGAAGGTCCCGTCTTCGATCGCGCCGAACATCCCCACCTCGGCGATCCGCTCGAGCAGCTCGTGCGCCTGGCGCAGAACCTCACGCGCGCGCGTCTGAATCAATCCGCCGGGCTTGAACTGAATCTCCTTGCCGAGATCGCGGGCGAAGTTGAAGACGTAGTCGACGCATTCAAGGCCAATTACGCGGTCATACATGTGCGGCGTGAAGACCCCCTCGGTCGGCACGCCGGCGGTCTGGATGCCCTGCTCGGTGGCGATCGTGATCAGGTTGAAGAGTGTGTCGCAGGCGTGCGTGCGAAAGAGGTTCCCGTCCATGTGGCGCGTCGGCGGCATGTACTTGATCGGGCAGCCCGGGAACAGCTCACGGGTCAGTTGTGCCTGCGCCCATGCGTAGAGGAGGCCGTTCGTCGTCGGCGGGTCGATCTCGAAGGCGTCGCCCAGCGCCACCTGCTCGTCGCGCATGCCCGAGTCGAGTGCCAGGCGGTGGTTGATGAACTGCGAGGCCGTGACCGAGGGCGCTGCGGAGAGCGCCTCGGCCGTGCGCAGGTAGTTGTCCTCGCCGGTGTTGATCACGATCCCGAAGTAGCCCGCGATCGTCCGCGAAACGCGCTGGTCGATCATCGTGCGCACCGGGTTGATGTCGCGGTAGAGGATCCCGTAGAGGGCGTCGTTGACCATGTTGTCGAGCCCCTCCATCGCGCCGAGCGTCGCGAACTCGGTCATGCACAGCCCTGAGCAGAAGCTCGAGAGGCGCACGTAGCGCCCATTGCGCTCGCACCACTCATCGAGCCCCTCGCGCATGATGCGGAAGTTCTCCTGCGTGGCAAAGGAGCCGCCATAGCCCTCAGTCGTCGGCCCGAAGGGCACATGCTCGAGCAGGCTCTGAGCCGTCGAGCGCGTCACCGAGACGACATCGCCGCCCGCCTCGGCCACAGCGATCGAATGCACCACGTCCTCGTAGACGTTGCCCGTGCCACTCAGCATGTAGCGCAGCGGCGGCGGGCCCTCGCCCAAGCGCTCGCGCATCTCCCGGCGCTCCTCGGCGCGTCGCGCGACTGCAGCCATGCGCTCCTCGCACTCGCGCGTGATGAGCGCGCGAATCGCCCCTTCTTCGGCGAGCGGTAGCGAGCACAGATCGAGCGCACCGGCGCTCACCGCCTCGGCGATCTGCTGCGCGCTGCGGCCGCTCAGAAGCATTGCGTTGCCGAGCCAGTAAGCGACACCACGAGGCAGGCCACCGCCATCGTGCACGTGCTCTACGAGCACGTTCGGCAGCGGCACGTCGAGCTCACTGATCCCGTCGACGCCGAGGAAACGTGTAACCGTGCGCTCAACCGAGACGGTCGTCTTGCCCGCCGTTTCTGAAGCGAGGCGCTCCGCGATCTGCGCCGCGAGCGCACGGCAGGACTCGATCATCCCCGTGTCCAGATCCAGCTTTGACTCCTCCATCGTGGGCCCGAGACTAATCCCCGTTAGCGGATGCCCAGAGCAGAGTCACTAAACACAGCAATATGCCTGCATGCACGTATAACTAGGCGACCGTGAATGTTTCCCTCTCTCAGTAAGACTGCTGTCTTCCGATCTTCGACGATCGCCCGGAGACGACGCCCTCGCGCGCGAGGAATTGGTTGCCGCACTTCACTACACCAGTGACACACGCGTGCCGTCTAGGTAATAGCCACCTACGCGACGTCGTGCCTTGTCTGCACCAGGGAATTGTCGGAGACGATTCGCGGTATCTCACTAAATCCATAAAGCCCTGTCCCTGACTCGTATCTGAGCGTTTTCACCCTTCTCTTGGGCTTTCAAGGGCGCTCACTCCCTTGACACGCCTTCCCCCTTCGACCTAGCCTCGGTTGCACAGTCATGGCCACGGAAATCGCATCACTCGACCTGCTCTTCGAAGCGCCCGCCGCCCAGGTCGGCGAGCCCCGAGGAGGAGAGCTGGGCACCCGCGCCGCTGCGCGCCAGGCTCCCCCGGCGAGCGGCGAGCTGCTGAAGGAGGCCGCTTACATCGTCGACTTCTGCGACCCCAGCCCGACGACCGCGCTGCACGCGGGCTACCTGCGCAACATCGCCCTCGGGCACGCGCTCGCAAGCGCACTGGAAGCTGCGGGAGCACATGTCGCGCGACAGACCCAGATCGCCGACGCCGGTCGCGACATGGGCGAGGCGATGGCGGGTTATCTGCATTTCGCCGCGGACAGCGATCCGGCCGGCGCGCGCGAAAAGAGCGACCGCTTTGTTGGGCGCCTGCACGCGCAGCATGCGAAAGAGCCCCACGAGAGCCCTGACCTGGCCGACTCGCTCTTGCAGCGACTCGCGGCGGGAGAGCCCGAGATCCGCGACCTCTGGCAGGCGGTCCGCGACTGGGCCGTCAGCGGTCAGAACGAGACCTTGGCCCGATTGGGCGTGCGCTTCGATCGCACGATCTTCGACTCGCAGTACGTTCCGCGCATCGAACCGCTCGTGCGGCTGGCGCTCGCGCAGGGCGTGATCGCCACAGCAGGCGATGGCTCGTTCACCGTTGAGGTCGCCGAGGATGAGCACCTGCCGCTGATCGCCGCTGACGGCATCCCCACACGCGACCTACGCGCGCTCACGATCTGGCGCTCGCTGATGACGGAGATGACCGACGTTTCGCTGGTGCGCCTTACCAGCGAGGAACGGCGCGACAACCTCGACGCGATCCTGCACGAGATCGCGCCCGGTGCGCCGAGCTACCCGACGGCCGTGCTGCACGCAGCTGTCGTCACCGACCGCGACGATGGGCCCGGCGGCGAGAGCACGCTGTTGATCGACGATCTGCTCGACATGCTCACCGGCAGCGAGGAGCTGCAGCGGCTGGCGATTGAGGAGCGCCCGTCCTGTGCGGCACAGGATCTCGCCGCAATGATCTTGATGGGGATGTGCCTGGATCACCCGCTGTATGACCCGATGCCGATCACGCCCGAGCGCGTGCTCGACAGCGAGTCGAACACGGGCTGGATCCTGGCGAGGGCGTGGATGAAGGCCTGGGACCCGAAGAACGACGGCGGCCCGCTGCCGCTGCCCGACGAAGAGCATTACCGCTCGGTGGTCGCTCAGGCACAACTGCGTCCGCTGCTCGAGCGAACGGTCAAAACGCTCGACGTGACGGGGCTCGTGCGCTTTCTCGCGCGCATCAGCACCTGGTATCTGGACACGGAGACCGATGCGGCCGTGGGGCGCATCATGCGCTCGCTGCTGTCGAGCGGCCTGGGCGGACTCGGCTTGATCAAGCCGTCCGAGTCGGTGGGGGGGTGAGTGCAGTGAGCACTGCGTATGAGACCTCGATGGCGGACCCCAACGCGCTGGAGAACGATCTGCGCTCCTTTTATCTCACGGGTAACGAGGAGCAGAGCATCTTCGACGAGTGGGAGCACGGGATCGCCAGAGGAGACTCGACGACGCCCTCGATCTGCTCGCCCACTTACCGCTGGTGGATCCTCGAGCATCTGCGCAACGCGCTGAACCGCGACCGCAAGCATCTGCTGCTGAGCCTCGGCTCGGGTAATGCCTTCGTCGAGCGTGTGCTGTGTCGCGAAGGCTATCCCGTGCTCGCCGTGGACGCGCTCGATCACGCGGTGCAACTCGCGCGCCAGGCCGGCGTGCCGGCGATCAATCGCAACCTCTACACCTGGAAGACCGAGCCTGAGTACTGGGACGTCGTCTACGCCGACGGCCTGCTCGGCCACCTCCACGACGGACAGGACGGCGCCCATGTCGCGCTGAGCCTGTTTCACAGTTGGCTGAAGCCAAGTGGCACGGTCGTGATCTCCAACGATGCACCGAAAACGGATGCGCTGGTCCAGCAGTCCTCCAACGTGCCGGGCTTCTACTGGCTCTCCGATCACTGGATCGCGGATGAACTGAAGCGGGCGGGCTTCTCGCGGGTCTCGACCGCGTCGATCACCTACCGACGTCCGGTCTCTGGCCTGCGTACACGCGCGATCATCACCGCCCACCGCACCGATTAACGAGTATCGGCGGTCGAGGCAATGCCGATCAGCCAAAACTTCAATGCTCGGCTCGAGCGCCATCTGCCGGCGATCGCCGAGCACTACGGCACGCCTTTTCACATCTATGACGAACACGGGATCAACGAGACCGTCGGACGGCTGCTGAGTGCCTTTGAAGGACTGCCCTTCCACGAGTACTACGCGGTCAAGGCGCTACCCAACCTGACGATCCTGCGGATGCTGCGCGAGCGTGGCCTGGGCATGGAGTGCAGCTCGCTCGCCGAGCTGGAGCTCGCCTGCGATTGCGGCGCCTTCGGGGATGAGGTGTTCTTCACCTCAAACAACACCACGCGCGAAGAGTTCGCCGCGGCGATCGATCTCGATGCGATCGTCAACATCGATGACATCAGCTTGATCGAGAAGCTTCCGCAAGCGCCCTCGATCGTCTCCTTCCGCTTCAACCCGGGCCCCGAGCGGGTCGGCGATCGCCTGATCGGCTCACCGCGCGAGGCGAAGTTCGGGCTGCGGCGAGATCAGCTGATCCCGGCCTATGAGCGCGCACGCGAGCTCGGCACGGAGCGCTTCGGCCTGCACGCGATGATCGCCTCGAACGTGCTCACGGTCGAGCCGCTGCTGGCGACGATCGCGATGCTGCTCGAGATCGAGGAGCATCTGCACAGGACGCTGGGCATCTCGCTCGAGTTCATCAACGCCGGCGGCGGCCTCGGGATCCCCTACCGGCCGACCGACTCGCGCCTGGATCTCAGCGCGCTCGGCCGCGGCGCGCGTGAGCTATCGGACTCGCACGCCTTCCGCACGGGACGCCGTCCAAAGCTCTTCCTCGAGTCGGGGCGCTACCTCACCGGACCGCACGGCGTGCTCGTGACGCGGGTGATCAACCGCATGAGCAAGTGGCGCGAGTATGCGGGCGTCGATACCGGCATCGCGGCGCTGCTGCGCACCGCGATGTATCCCGACGCCTACCACCACGTCACGCTCCACGGCGATCGCGGCGAACGGCGCCTGCAACGCATCGACGTCGTGGGCTCGCTCTGTGAGAACAACGACAAGCTCGCGGTCCAGCGCCCGCTGCCCGAACTGCACGAGGGCGACTTGCTGCTCGTGCACGACACCGGCGCGCACGCGCTCGCGATGGGCTTCAACTACAACGGGCGCCTGCGGCCCAAGGAGCTGCTCTTGCGCAGCGACGGTAGCGTCGAGTCTGATTCGCCGCGCCGAGGAGGTGCGCCGCGACTACCTCGCCACGCTCCAGTTTGAGGCGGATGTGTTCAATCCGGCCGCGCCCAACCCCCAACCGCCGAGCGCCGACGCCGATCCCGGCCGCGCCGAGCGCACCCCGGCGCAGGTGAGCTAGAGATGGCGAGCGTGGCCACGATCGCGGACTTCGGCGGCCTGGAGGTCCTCGAGCAGAAGATCGATGAGCTGTGGGAGCGCCGCGAGCAGCTCAGCGACCGCGACGAGTACGTGCGGGCCACGGTCTTGAGCGTGATGGAGCTGCTCGACTGTGGCCGCCTGCGCGTCGCCGAAATCGGTCCCGACGAGGAGGTCGTCGTGCACGAATGGCTAAAGCGCGCGATCGCGCTGCTGTTCCGCGTCTGCCCGATGGAGTACACGGCGGCGGGGCCGATGATGTTTGCTGACCGTTTGCCTCCCAAGAGTGGGAGCTCTGACGTGCGGGTCGTCCCGGGCGCCTATGCCCGTTTCGGCTCATATCTTGCCCCAGGCTCGATCCTCATGCCGAGCTTCGTCAACGTTGGCGCATACGTGGGGCGAGGCACGCTCGTCGATACCTGGGCCACGGTGGGGTCGTGCGCCCAGGTCGGCGAGCACGTGCATCTTTCGGGAGGGGTGGGGATCGGTGGGGTGCTCGAGCCGCTGCAGGCAAGCCCCGTGTTCGTCGAGAACGATGCGTTTATCGGCAGCCGCTGCATGCTGATCGAAGGCGCGCGTGTTGGACAGGGTGCGGTCGTCGGCGCGGGGATCATCCTCTCGCCGACGATCCCCGTGATCGACGCCGCCACGGGCGAGGAGATCTCGCGCGGGCACATCCCCGCCTGGAGCGTGGCGATCGGAGCGAACCGCACGCGCAGCTTCCCCGGCGGCGATTACGGGCTCCCCTGCGTGCTCGTGATCAAGCGCCTGAGCGAGGGCGAGCGCTACGACAAGGTCCAGCTCAACGACCTCGTGCGCGACCACGGGGCGTCGCTCTAGCGCTTACACGCTCAACAAAGCGCCACTCGCGAGCAGCTCGGCGGCCTGCGCAATCCGCTCGCTCGCGGGCGTGAGCGCCGCGCGCAGGTGCCCCTCGCCGCCGGCGCCGAGGTAGGAGCCGGGCACCATCAGCAGCGAGCGCTCGATCAACAGCTCGAGCATCCGCTCGTCATCGCCGTCGGGGACCCGCAGCCACAGGAAGATCCCGGCCGGACCGCCGACATGCTCAAGGCCCGCCCGCAGCGCACCCGCGCGAAGAACCTCGCGCTTGGCGGCGTAGCGAGCACGCGCCTCGCGCACGTGCTGCTCGTCGTTCCAGGCCGCGATCGAGGCGAGCTGCACGATCGCGGGCGGGGTCGTACCGATGTCGCTGCGGTGGCGCTTAACGCGGCGCAAGATCTCGGCGTCGCCCGCCATAAAGCCGGAGCGCAGCCCAGCCAGGCCGGAGCGCTTGGAGAGCGAGTTGAACACGACCACGCCGCTGCGATCCGCGAGCTGCAGCGCCGAGCAGGGCGGCTCACCCTCGAACCAGAACTCGGAGTAGGTCTCATCGACGGCGAGGATCGCGTCGCTCTCGCGGCAGCGCGCGGCGAGCTCCTCGAGCAGCTCGAGCGGGGCAACCGCGCCGGTCGGGTTGTGGGGGTTGATGATCCACACGATCGCCGCGCGTCCCCAGGGGATCGCCTCGGGGTCGGACAGCCAGGAGCTTGCGGCCGAGATCCTCTGGCGCACGATCTCAAGGCCCGCCGCGCGGGCGCTGCGTTCGGGCACGGGGTATGAGGGGGAGGCGACCGAGATCACATCGCCGGGATGCGCGAACAGGCGCGCGAGCAGCGCGATCGGCTCCTTCGCCCCCAGCGTCGGCAGCAGCTCGCTGTCCGGGTCGACGATCGCGCCGTAGCGCCGCGCGATCCAGTCGGCAATCGCGGTGCGCAGTGGCGCGAGGCCTTCCGTGGCGGGGTACTCGCACAGCGAGAGCTCGGCGGCTGCAGCAGCGAGCGCTTCACGCACCCCCTGCGGCGCCGGGTCGGTCGGCTGTCCGAGCGTCAGATCGACGATCTCGATGCCGCGCTCCTGCGCCTCGCGCCGGGCTTCGGCGATGCGCAGGAAGGGATAGCTCGGCGCCTGCTCGACCGCGGGGTTCAGGCGCACAGGCGCTCCAGGATCTCGTAGCAGCGCGCCAGCGAGGCGATCGCGACGCGCTCATCCGCGCGGTGCGCGAAGGCGGGATCGCCGGGCCCGAGGTTGACGGCCTCCACGCCCGCGGCGGCGAACTCGGCGACGGGCGTCCAGGCCTGCTTGGGCTCGATCGGGGCGTCGCTGACCGCGAGCAGGCGTTCGAGCAGGGGGTTCTCGTGCGGCGGTAGCGCGCCGGGTGAGTTGCTCAGCACGGTCAGCTCGCCGTAGGGCTCACACCAGCCACGCAGCAGCGCCTCCGCCTTCCCCGGCGTCGAGCCGGGGGCGTAGCGGAAGTTGACGTTCGCGCTGGCCTCGCCGGGGATCACGTTGCGCGCGAGACCAGCGTTGAGCGTCGTGACGCTCACGACCTGGGTGAAGTCGAGCCCGTCGAGCGTGCTCGTGCTGGGCTCAATCGCGTGCAGCGCCCGAATCCCAGCGACGGCGCGATCGATCGCGTTATCGGCCAGCCAGGGGCGCGCGGAGTGCCCGGCGCGACCCTGAAAGCTCCAGGCGGCGTCGAGGTTGCCGAGACAGCCCGCCTGCACGGTGTTCGCGGTCGGCTCGAGCATGATCGCGAGATCGGCGCCGCGCAGGCCGGGCTCGCGTTCGAGCAGGGGCGTCAGGGCACCTTCGGCCGCAGGCAGCTCCTCACGGCCGAAAAAAACGTAGCCGACGTCGATCGCCCCAGCGACTCCCGCGAGCGCGAGCTCGAGCATCACCGCGAGACCGCTCTTCATGTCGCTCGCGCCGAGCCCCGCGACGTGCTCCTCGCTCAGCCTGCCCGGCAGGTTGCCCTGCTCGGGGACCGTGTCGAGATGGCCGGCGAGCAGCAGCAAGGGACGCTCGCCGCGCGCGGTCGCGCCCGCCAGGATGCAGGTGTCGCCCGCATCGCGTGCCGCGATCCCGGCGCCCGCGAGCACGCCGAGCACGTGTGCGGCGATGTTTCTCTCGGCTCCAGAGACCGAGGGCAGGCCGACCAGCTCGAGCGTACGCGCGGCCAGGCGCGTTTCGAGCTCGGTGCGAAGGATGCCTGTTTGAGCCATGTCTGAACGGCCCAGGCACCCGCGCGCTCACCGCGCAGGCGCAGGCCTCACAGACATTCTCTCAAGCGGCTACTTGGCGTTGGCGAAATAGTCGGCGTTGATCTGCGTGAACTTGCCCCACTCCTCCGGGAGCTGGTCCTCGGCGAAGCAGGCGTCGACCGGACAGGCCTCGACACAGGCGTCGCAGTCGATGCACTCCTCGGGGTCGATGTAGAGCATCTCGGCCGCGTCGTATCCGGGCTCGTCGGGTGTCGGGTGGATGCAGTCCACGGGGCACACCTCGACACAGGAGTTGTCCTTGGTGCCAATGCACGGCTCGGCGATTACGTAGGCCATTCGCTTCTTTCTTTGGGTCGATTTGCGGGGGCTCCCCTGGGGAGAGGCATATTGTACGAAGCATGCTCTTGCTAACGGGCGCGACCGGCCTCGTGGGCTCGACCTTGCTGCGCCGGCTGATCGCCGAAGGCACCCCTGTGCGCTGCCTGGTGCGCGATCCGCGGCGCCTGGGACCGCTGCGCGTGCGCGTCCAGATCGCGCTCGGCGACCTCACCGACCCACCCTCCTTCCGCAACGCGCTGCGCGGCGTGGAGACCGTCGTGCACCTGGCGGCGGCGATCCGCGATCAGCGCCGCGGCTCGATCGAGGAGCTCAACGGCATCGCGACCTGGCGCATGGTCGAGGCAGCCGAGCGCCAGGGAGTAGAGCGCTTCGTGTTCTTCAGCGCGCTCGGCGCCTCGCCTCACCACCGCACGCGCTGCCTGCGCGCGAAGGCGCTCGCCGAGCAGGCCGTCCGCGAAGCGGAGCCTGCGCTCGACGGTGTTCGCCCCCTCGATCATCTATGCCCCGGGCGATCCCTGGCTGACGCTGCTCGAACGGCTCGCGCTGCTGCCCGTGATGCCGGTCTCGGGGCGCGGGCGCGCGGTCTTTCAGCCGATCTGGGCGGAGGATGTGGCCGACTCCATCATCGCGAACCTCCGTGGGGGCCCCACCGACCCGCACGAGCGGATCGAGCTGGCCGGACCGGAGACGCTGAGCCACGCAGACATCCTGCGCACGCTCTTGCGCTCGTTGGGGCGCAAGCGGGCGCTCGTGCCAGTTCCAACCCCGATCGTCTCGCGCAGCCTGCGCCTGCTCGAGCGCCTTGCTGGGCCGAGCGCGTTTGCGACCTGGGATGAGGCGGAGCTGATGGAGGTCTCGATGGTTTCCGCCCGCGGGACTGCCGACGTAGAAGCGCTCGGGGTCACGCCACAACGGATGGCGGCCGTGCTCGGCGCTCAATGAGCTACTAAGGCTGCACTGGAGATCGTTGATGGCTACTTCGCGGCCGCGAGGATTGCCCACGAGTACGCCTTTGATCTGTACCGCGAACTCACGGAACTTCACGCTACGGACACCCGCACGCGCGAACTCCTGCGAGAGTCAGCAGCCGTAACACTCGAGGACATGCCAGCGCTGACGCACCGGCTGCGCGGGCTGGAACGCGATTGGGCTGAGCAAGATCTGCTGGACCCGCCCGCAGCCGCGCGCACCATCGAGCTCATGAACGGTCAAGTCGCAGCGCTAGTACCGGCACTCGCAGCGCTTCGCGCGCGACAAAATCAGATTGTGGCCGAACTGCTCGATCGCGTCAGAAGCGCGCGGTAGCGCTCAAGCCGACAGTCGCACCCTGGCTGCCTGCTCGTAGCGCTCTGCAAGGGCAAGCGTCGCATCGCGTATGCCCTGAACCTCGCTTTGCTCGGCCTCGGCGCGGAGTTCGAGCGCCCGCGCACGTAGCTGCTCCGTGCTCTGCGGACTATCGCGCAGCCGCCTATCCATCTCATCGGTAAGCCAACGATCCTCATCCCGAAGCACAGGCCAGGGTCGAACTTGCATATCACCAGTGTACTCTGCGGAACTGCGCTAGTCGATGGCTACCCCTGCCATCGCCGGCCGCCGCCCCGCCCACGGCCGCGCGGCTTCGAGCTGGGCGGCGAGCGCGAGCAGCGCGCCCTCGCCAGCGGGACGCCCGACGAGCTGGACGCCCAAAGGCAAGCCGTCCTCACCCTGAAACAGCGGCACCGAGATCCCGGGCTGCCCGGAGGCATTGAAGATCGGCGTGAAGGGCGTGAAGACACCCGAGCGGGTGAAGGTCGCCATCGGGTCGGGGGCGGCCGTGTCGAGGGTGCCCAAAGGCAGCGGCCGCTCAGCGAGGGCAGGCGTCAGCAGCGCGTCGTAGGGCATCAGGAAGGAGACAAGCTGGCGCGCGAAGCCCTGCAGCCGCACCGCCGCGCCGAGGCCCTCGATCGCGTTCAGTTTCTGGATCATCGAGTAGATCGCCCAGCTCATCGGCTCCATGTCCTCTTTCGAGATCCCACCCGCCCCGCGCCCCGCGACCATCCCCGAGTAGGCGATCGAGAGCGCGATCTGGCTGGAGAAGACCGCGCCGAAGAGCTCCTGCAGGCCGGGGATCTGCCAGGGCGGCTCGACCTCCTCGACCTCGTGCCCGAGCGAGCGCAGGAGCTCCGCGGCGTCGTCGACGGCTCGCACACACATCGGATCGACGGGCGTGCCGGGGATCGGCGGCAGCGTGGTCGCCGCGATCCGCAGCTTTGCGGGCTCGCGCGCGGCGCTCTGCGCAAAGGACTCGGCGGGGTCCGGCGCCCAGGTCGCGTCGCCCGGCTCATAGCCAGCGAGCACGTCGAGGATCGCGGCGGTGTCGGCGACGGTGCGGGTGAGCATGCCGTCGATGCCGAGCGAGGAGTCGCCGAGTTCGGGTGCGGCGGAGATGCGCCCGCGGCTCGGCTTGAGGCCGACGAGACCGCAGCAGGCGGCGGGGATGCGCACCGAGCCGCCACCGTCGTTGCCGTGGGCGACGGGCAACATGCCGCTGGCGACGGCCGCCGCGGCGCCCCCTGAGGAGCCGCCGGGGGTGCGCTCGAGGTCCCAGGGGTTGCGCGTGGGGCCGAACAGGCGCGCCTCGCTGACGGGCAGGATCCCGTACTCGGGCAAGGTTGTTGTGCCAACGATCACAAAGCCCGCGTCCTTCAGGCGGCGGGTGATGTTGTGGTCGTAGTCGCAGATGTTCTCGGCCATCAGCGAGCAGCCGTAGGTCAGGCGCAGGCCCTGCACGGGGCGGTTGTTCTTGATCGCGATCGGCACGCCCGCGAAGGGACGCTCGTCGCCAGGGCCGATCGAGTCGGCGGTCTGCAGGGCACGCTCGTCGTCGACCTCGACGAAAGCGTTGAGGGCGGGGTTCAACTCCTCGATCCTCGCGAGCGAGATCTCGACGAGCTCACGCGATGAGACCTCACCGGAGCGCACCATCGCGGCGAGCTCGATCGCGGAGCGAAACATCAGATCGCCGTCGGGCATTGCTGAAGCCTACCCAGGCAGGCATTCCTGCGAGGATATGAGCCTGCCCACAAGGCAGCTGGGCGGGGCGGGCCCATAAATTTCAAGCGCAGAAAGCGAGTGCCATGAGCGCGGTTCAGTCTGCATCGGAGGTCCATTCGGGCCTTGAGGGAGTCGTCGCCTTCGCGACCGAGATCGCGGAGCCCGACAAAGAGGGTGGCGCGCTGCGCTACCGCGGCGTCGACATCGAAGACCTCGTGGGCGCGGTCCCCTACGAGCAGGTGTGGGGCCTCCTCGTCGACGGCCACTTCAAGCCGGGGCTACCGCCGGCGGAACCACATGCGCTCACGGTGCGCTCGGGCGACCATCGCGTGGACGTGCAGTCGGCGCTGGCGATGCTCGCCCCCGAGTGGGGCTTCGGGCAGCTGATCGACATCAGCGACGAGCAGGCGCGCGAGGATCTCGCGCGCGCGTCGGTGATGGCGCTCTCCTTTGTGGCTCAGTCCGCGCGCGAAGCGGGCCAGCCGCCGGTGCCACAGACGGAGGTCGACAAGGGCGCGACGATCCCCGAGCGCTTCCTGATCCGCTGGCGCGGCGAGGCCAACCCAGACCACGTGAAGGCGATCGACGCCTACTGGGTCTCGGCAGCCGAGCACGGGATGAACGCCTCGACGTTCACGGCGCGCGTGGTCGCCTCTACGGGCGCCGACGTGGCCGCGGCCCTCTCCGCTGCGGTGGGCGCGCTCTCGGGCCCCTTGCACGGCGGCGCGCCCTCGCGCGTGTTGAAGATGCTCGAGGAAGTCGAAGAGACCGGCAACGCGGAGAAGTGGGTGTCCGATGCGCTTGACCGCGGCGAGCGACTGATGGGCTTCGGGCACCGCATCTATCGCGCGGAAGACCCCCGCGCACGCGTCCTGCGCCGGACGGCCGGGAACTCGGCTCCCCGCGCTTTGAGGCCGCGGAGGCGCTTGAGAAGGCCGCGCTGGCGGAGCTCCACGCGCGCCGGCCCGACCGTGTCCTCGCCACGAACGTGGAGTTTTGGTCGGCCGTCATCCTTGACCTTGCTGAAGTTCCACCGGACCTGTTCACGCCGATGTTCACCTGTGCGCGTGTGGCGGGCTGGTCTGCGCATGTTCTTGAGCAGAAGCGTGAGGGGAAGTTGATTCGTCCGACGGCGAAGTATGTGGGTGAGGGTCCGCGTTCGGTGGTGGAGGTGGGGTAGTGGTTGGGGCCCGCTGGTGTGGCGGGCCCCGTTGTGTCGGCTATTTCGCTGGCTTTTTTCTATTTGTCTGCTTCGAGTGAGACTGCTTTTCCGCCTTCGAAAGCTTCGCCTAAGCCTTCGCCTGTCGTTAACGCGCTGTTGGCGCCGCCGACTGAGCATTTGCCCCATTCGTTTTCGTTTGCTTCAAACGTGTTGGGGAGACCTAAGATGTCGACTAACGGGAGTTTTGGTGTTTCTTCGTCGGCTTTTAAGTTTTCGATGGCGTCGTGTAACGGGTGCGCGGCAAGCGCTTCGCATAAGTCATCGACTTTTATTCCGCCGGCTATTTCGCATTCAAATAAGTATGCTGGTTCGCCTTTCCCGGTGCCTTTGATGATGACCCACTGTTCAAAGCCTTGGACCGCTGGGCTCACGGTTATGAGTTCTGTTGCCCACGGCAGGTTCTCGGCTTCTATCGTTACTGCTTTTTGGCAGGCGTTTGTGACAAGTTCACCTTTTAAGTTTTCTGCTTTCGCGGGCGCTGTACAGCTTCCTTTCGTGATTGCGGTTTTCGTGATTTCGCCTTTGGCGCCGGGACCGGCGAACCCTTCGCCTGTGACTGAGCCGACGGGGCATTCGATTTCGGAGCCGGCGCTCATGTCCTTGAATAACACCACTTCTAAGTTCACGCCTTTTATGGCGCATGCTGTTGCGTTTGCTGGGGCTTTGCCGTTGCATAACCATTCTGCTGCTGGTGTTGATGCTGCTGCGAGAGCGCTCAGTGCGAGAATAGTTAGGAGTGCTGCTGTGGTGGCTTTTTTCATTGCCGTGTTCCTTTCTCTGGTGACCCGGGGGGTCTTTGTGTAGAGCTTAGGAGTCCTTGGACTCCTGTTAGGGTAGCGTTGCTTTTTAGCGCGTCAAGATCTGTCTCCAACGCGCGGGCAGGGGTCTGGCGCGCTCGTGCGCTCGTGGGCGTGGCGGGAGGTGTGGCGTGGTGGTTGGTTAACGGGTCGGGGCCCGCTGGTTGGGCGGGCCCCGACTGTGTTGTGTTGCTTGTTTAGTGGTGTGTTAGGTCAGGCGTGTGTTGTTGTTGCTTGGGTTGTTTATTCGCTGGCTTTGACTGCTGCTGCTTCTGCGCTTTTGAGTGTGCCTTTGAGGATTGCTGTGTTGTGGCCTGCTGCGGCTGGGAGGCCGAGTTTGGCGTCGATGAGTGGGTCTAGGAGGAATGAGAAGATGCCGCCGCAGCCTTCTGCTGCTGGTGCGGCGAACGAGTTGTTCACGAGCGAGTTGTTTTTGAGGGTGACGACGCCTTCGGTGATTTCGAATTCGCCTTTGCTGCCGCTGATTGGTTTGTTCGGTGCGGGTGGGCTTGTGGTGCCGGTTGTGAGGGGTAGCTGGACTGGTTTGGCGTTTGAGCCGATGTAGCAGCTGCTGCCGAGGAACGCGTTTTCGAGGCGTACCTTCACTGGCAGGGACAGCGCGATGCCTTCTTCGGAGAACAGGTTGTTGAGGCTGAATTCGATCGATTTGGCGGGTGCGGCTAGTTCGGTGATCGCGTTGACACCGGTGAGCCCGTTTTCGAAGACGACTTCGCAGGCGATGCGCTCGAGGAAGTTCGAGATTTCATAGCAGCGGAACAGTCCCGCGAGGCCCCCGGGGACGGGCTGTGGTGTTTTGGAGAGCGTGTTGCCGTCTTCAGCGGCGATGAATTCAAGCGCGCCGCTTTCGAGGCCGTGCAGGCCGCCTTGGAGCGTGATCGTGTTTTTGATCGGGACGGCCTCTTTACCAACGACGAATTCGCCGCTTTCGGTCTTCGCGAACACGCACAGGCCCGTCGCGGGGTTACTCAACGGGCAGTCCGCGAACGGTGCGAACACCCCTTTGGGGTGGTGTTCCACCGCGAGCGCGGGCGCGGCTGCGAGTGCGGCTGCGGCCAATGCCACGACCGTGGTGATCGTGGCCCTACGGATGCTTCTAACCATTTCATGCCACCTTTCGAATGCCAGTGTGGTCAAGCGGGATGCTTGTTCTGTAGCGATGCGTCAGACCTCAAGCCCGGAGTCCGCACGGTGCGGGCCATGGGTGCCTTGAGAACCCGGTTTGACATCGCTAACGCGAACGTACCCGAAGCGTGCCGTGGCGACAACGAATGTCTCCCACAGCACCAACTATCCATTAGCTTGCAATGAGTACAACACCCGTTTCGCTGCCTGTTGCCTTGTGCCCTAGGCGTTTGGCTTGGCTAGAGGGGGCCGTTCTAGGCTTGTGTGCAGGTGGTGAAGCCCGCGCGCTTGGCGACAGCGGCCATTTCCTGTTGGGCGAGGGTGAAGGCTTGGATTTCGGTGCCTTGGTCTTTCTTGAGGCCTTCCCTGGCGAGGATGTTCTCGGCACTGATCAGGCTTTCCCGGAACTCCGTGAACTGCCGCCACGGTTCTTTCAGGGAAGCGGGGACGCTTAGCTTCCTGAGAGCCTTTAGCGTGGTCTGTTCAACGGCCATGCGGCCTGCCATCACACGTTTGAGGTCCTTCGCGGTTTCGATCGAGTTCGCGACACGCGCGATCGCGTGGTTGCGCCTCGTGCAGATCGCTTCGACACGCGCCTTGAACTGTGGCGCAGCGTCAGCGGGCCTGTGCCCCTGGGGGGTGCTTTCCGTGCTGGTGGTATCGCTCGCGGCCGTCGTGGTCGCTGCAGCGGTACTGCTCGTGGCGCTCGCAGCACTCGCTTGCGTTTTGGTGTTGCTACCGCACCCTGACACGGCGAGCATCAAGATGGTGAGGGCGAGTGCTGCGAGTGCTGTGTTTCGTGTGTGCATCTCGCTGGCCAGCTTGCCACACCCGCATTACGCGTGTCAAGAAAATGCGTGTCTTCGTCTCCGACTCAATGAGCGTCTGTTTCACCAGACGCGGCGAGCCGGCAGGAGTGATCGCTTTAGTGTTTGGGTTTGTGGTGTTTTGCGGAGTGTGGTTTGTGTTTTGGGCAGCCGGTGACGGTGATGGGTGTTGTTTGGTGGATGGTCGCGCCGTTTTGAGCGATGAACAGGGTCGGCATCTTCAGCGTCGCGGGCAGGGTTTGTTTGACGAGTTTGACGGTGGTGTGGCCGTGGCGTTTCAGGCGCTTTTTGATGGTGGTGACGTGGGTGAGGGTGCAGAGGTTTGTTGATGCTGCGAGGGCGGAGTGTGGCCCCTCGGGGAGAGTTAGTTCGAAGCTCGTGACGGGCTGGTCGGGAACAGTCCGGAAGGTGGAGCTTGTGATCCCGGTCTTGCTGATGAACGTTTCGCCGTGCAGGTGGATCGTCACACCATAACCTTGGAGGATGATGATGAGTTCGGGGAACTTTGCTGAGCCGTGCGAGACGAAATACGCGGGGCCGCTCAACGCGACGGGCAGGATCGGTGTGAGCGCGGTCGCGTGCCCAACAACCGACCCGGCGGGGCACGACGCAGGGTTCACATCGAACGTGGTATCCCTGCAGGCTTGTTGTAGCGTGGTGAGCCTTGAGGGGAGCTGGAGGGGGAGTTCGACCTTGACCTCGTGGATGTTGGCCTGGGTACCCTGTGGTGCTTTGGGGTAGGCGAGCTTCACCGCCAGGCTTGCCCCGTTTGCTTTCGAGGTTTTCCCAGACGTTGTGACGTGGAAGGCAGGTTTGAACGAGAGTGCCTGGCAGTTAGCGGCCTGAAAGCGATCGCTGACGGTCACCGGGACACGGTCGGCGGGGTTCGCCGGGTCAGCACCCCCACCATCAACAGTCGCCGACAATGTCATGGGTGCGCAGCTCGTGGGGTTCAGCATGAAATGAGCGCGGTCTATGTAGACACGGATGCTGCGTAGGTGGATCACGATCCCTTTGATGATGTGCGGTATCTGCCCAGATGCCCCGGCGGGGATCGTCACAGCCGCCGTGTCCGGGTTGATCTGTAGCGGCAGGTGCACCACGACCGTCCCCAGGTCGAACGGGCCGACTTTCGCGCTCGTGACTGAGACGATCGAGAACGGTGCGCCTTCAAGCGGGCCGCCGAGATAGATCTTCCCCGCCGTCTGCGCGAGGACCGTCCCGACGCCTGCTTCGGCGATGCTGTGCCCGATCTCACTCGCGGCTGGGCATGATGGTTCGGCTTCCTCGCTCGCCCCCGTCTTGGTGCGTGCGAGCGCGACCTGCGCTTCAGAGCAAAACGGGATACCCGTCAGGTTCGCCGTCAACCCAGCCGGTAGCTGGGACGCGAACCCCGTGATCTCCTGTTCGCCATCATTACGGCTAATCCGCAAATAAAACGGGCTGTAAGAGCCACCCTGGTTGCTCGCTGTCCCGCCGATGACCTGGGGTGCGAACGGCGGCACCCCCGCCGTGGGGCAGCCCGTGGAGATTTCAAACGGCGGGACCAAAGGCGTCAACGGCGCCCCAGCCGGGTTCGAATACGGCGTCAACTCTGCTGTGACCGTGTATGGGCCGCAGGCTGGGGGGGTCACCAGCGGCGCGTTTGCGCCCTGGTTGAAACTGAACGTCGCAACACTAAACGGCAAAGGCGGGAGGTTGTCGAACGTGGTCGTGAGCTGGCCTGTTAGTTCATCGGCCTGCACGAGCCCTGGGGACTTGATCAGCACGCCACGGTTGGGGATCCTCGCGATCAGATACACCGACAGCAGCGCGTTGAACGGGTTATGCCCCGCTTCCCCAAACGGTGCCGGCTGAGCGAGGAACACCGACCCGACCGCTTCTTCGCTCAACGACGGGGTCACGATCTTCACCGTCGCAAGCTTCGAGCTGTTCGGGCAGCCCTGCCCCTCAACGAACTGGGTGCCCACTTCATCAAACTGCGCCTCCGAGCACGCCGCCAAACCCGCGCCCGAGGATGGGTTGACCGTCATCCCGACCGGCAGCGTCACGACCTCCCGCTTCAACGTCGGCGCGGAAAGCCCGTGCGGGTTGACATACGTCTGCGGGATCTTCGTCGCGACATTCAACCCCGTCGCCGCACCCGCATCACTAGAAGACACCTGGGCCGTAAGCGAGGGTTCCATCACGAGCGCATCACACCCAACCAACGGCCCAAACACCATCCCCGCCGGCGGCGGGGATTCGCTCACGGACGGATGCTGCCAAGACGTCACCGAGAAACCCGCCGCCAACGGACCCGGCGTGCATGCCGTTGGGTTCGTCAAAAACGGTGCTTCCGTCGCGTTAGAAGACACACCAAATTCAAAACCAGCACCACCATTACTCTGCTTCGCGCGTAGTTCGTCATGGACCGGGTTCGCGGGCACACCCCACACCGACAACGCGACATTGTCAATCTCCGCCAGACCGGCCGTCGCGTTATAAAACGTCGTCCTAAGACCATACGGCTCGCCCGGTTCCCCCGGCAACCCCCCAGTTTCCCCGGGCTCGCGGACATTCACATCACCCTCATAGTGGAACGTCTGCACAGCGAACCCGAGCTTCCCGACCGAACCCGGTTCCGGCGCCAAATTATAAACCGGCACGAGGTCCGGGCCCGGGACCGGTGAAGTATCCGACAGCACGACCGTCGCGACACCAACCTGTGTCGCGACCGGACATTCTTCCCGCAAGAAATCCGCGCCCGCACACACAGCCGTATCCACCAAATCCCCCGCAAACCCCGGCGGCAAATCATAAGCCGTGTTCTTCAAATTCCCGACCGTCGCACCATCAAAATCTTCAGTATTGAACGCCACCGACACCGTCAAATCCGCATGCGCACCAGCCTGCACACTCGACAACGAACTCGAAGAACCACCCACAGCAAGCCCAAACCCCGCCGGCTCCGGGGAAACAGATGTCGGTGTCTGCATCGCCGCGCTCGCCGCACCACCACCCGACACACGCACCACGTTCGTGACGCAGCTCACCGCCGCCGCCGACACCGCGCACGTCGTCGCCGCTAGCCCTTCTTCTTCCCGTTCTTTCTCTCGCCCCTTCAGTTCTCCTTCTGAAGCGACCTTCACCGGGAACGTCAGCATCAACGTGTCATCAGGCGGCACAACCCCGCTATAGGTGCAGCTGACCGTGCGTTCTTCCCCACCCGGCCCACACGAACCCGTGAACTTCGCACCCGGCTTATTCCCCGTCCGAAGCAACAAATCTTCACCCGTCGCACCCGCCCCAGCTTCAAGGCCCGCCGGTAGCTCATCCGTGACCGTCACCGGACCCGAACTCGCCACAGCACCCGTGTTCGTGACCAAAACCACGAACTCATCACCATGCACATCACCACCAGGCCTGAAATTCGTCGGACGTGAAACCGCCGAAACCGACCACTGCGCACCCCCATCAGCAAACGCCACCGGCACAACACCAACCAACAACAGCAACAAGGCGAAGCCGGCAGCACTAGAGACAAGCGAAAAGCGCCTACGCATAGCTACCCCCTCCCCCGCGCTGAACGCTTCGCCTTCTTTGCTTTCTTGACCGGGTACTTGTGGTGTGCCGCGCGGACACACGCCGCACGCTTACGCCGCGACTTATCCTTCTTACAAGCCTTCAACGCCCGCGCAAGCCTCTGCGCATTCGTCAACGGAGGCGGAGGCAAGGGTTCTTTGATCGTGAGGTTGCCCGCCCCCGTGAACGCCTGCGAGGCGGGGGTCGCGTCATTCGGCGCCGCCGGCGGATGCTGACAGCTACCACCTTCACACTGCAACGTTTCTTCCGGCGGCGGCGGAATACAAGGCGATTCCACATCACAAACCCGCACATCATAAATATCACCGAGCGCATTCTTATCCTGCGGCACAAGCTGCGCATGCGTCCCAATAAACACATTCCCGCCATCGACCTTCCGGCCCGACGGCGTGTAATACGCACTCGACCCAAGAAAATACGACGGCGAAGGATCATTCGGCGAACTCAACAACCGCACACAACCATCCACAAGCCCACAACCCCCAACACCATCCGCCTCCCACTCATACACATCAAGCGTACCGTTCTTCGCCTCCGCCACAAGCCTCGCCGGCGAATCAAAAAACACCATCCCACCATCATCAGAAATCCCCGCCGGCGGACCCGCAACAGCCCCACGCGAAGCTGAGCGCGCGAACTCCGCATTCCCCGCCGCATCCACCCCACCCGGACCACACGACACACACACAACCCCTTTCCCCCCAGCTTCTGCCGCCGCCGCGTCATAGCGGTAAAGCTCAGAACAACTCCCATCAAACCCACCCTGCTGAAACGGCAAAGGCGCCACACAACCCGCCCGCACCACATTAAACCCATCGATCGGCAGCGACGCACCAAACAACAAAAACCGCCCATCCGGCGTCGTATACCAATCCGCACTACTACAACGACCCACTTCCGCCAGCACCACACCCTCACATACGGCCTGGTTAGTGTGGTCCTGCGTATCGACCGCCGCTACAAAACTTGTCGTCAACGAACCCGTGTCATAGCGGTAAACATTGACCTTGCCTTCTTCGCCATTCTTCACACGCGTCTGGGCTGTCGCTCCGCGAGCTAGCACCCCGAACGCCGTGTAGTAAATTGCATCACCACTCGCAGCGATTGCGGACACCCAATCCACGCCAGCACCAACTTTCGGGTCCGCTTCGCCGTGTTCCCCGACCGGGACCGAGACACGCGTGAGCTTACACCCAGGCACTTCACCTTCAACCACGATCTCGCACTCGTAGAGCTCTTGGTCATGCACGACGGGATGATCTTTCGTCAGCCACGCTTCGCTGACGAAGAACACCTTCGTGTCGTCTTCTGAGGCACCGGCGTACACGGCCGGGTATTCACGTCCTTCCCCTCCCGCCGCGGGCGCTGAAAGCTTGATCGTCTGCCCAGCGATCCGCATGTATAGCTGCGGCGGGTTTACAGCTTTACCCGTTTCCTGTTCCTGTTTCTGGTTCCAGCAGCCCGGGCCGACAAGCGGGATGCCGCGTGCTTTGCTGCTGGGTTGTGGTGCGGTGAAGACCACGCGTGTCCCATCGGCGGAGACGGCGTTTCGCGCGAGCCCTCCTGTTGAGCCTTGCCCCAGGAGTGCGCCGCAGCTGCTCGTGGGCTGGGTTTCGCTACCGGGCGCGAGGTTCACAAGCTGAAGCACCGGACGCGTTTCCCCACCTTCAAGCGTTTCAACAGCACCCGCCCATTCACACAGCACATCGCCCCGCACGACCTGTTTCGCCGCCGCTTCAGGGCCACACGTGCTCGCGGTCTCACTGTCGAGCACGAGGTGGCTGAGATCGTTTGAGGCGCCCGCGACCTGCGTGGTGATCGGTTCTTCAACGCTGGTTCTCGAGTGCGGCGGGTCTTCGTGCAACGTCGTGTAGGGGCCACCCGGCGCCCCGACGAGATCGACCGAGTGCGCGCCCTGTTCGCCCGCTTCAGCACCAACACCGTCTTCAAACGCAACACGCGACAGGTCAACCGGGTCAAACACCGCTCCGCCGATGCTCTGTACACCGAGCGTCGGGGACTCAAGCGAAGTGAACCCCCAACCTTTTCCGAGATCGCGTTTGAAGACGTAGCTGCTTTCGAACGCGCCGGGGAACGAGCCGAACGGGGAACGCGTGCTGAACTCGAAGCCCATCGCCCGAGAGCGAGGGCGTGCCGACGTCATGCGGGTTGAAGAATTCCCTGTTGGCTACGGGTTCGGCGAACATGTCGGCGCCGCCTGCCTTCGCGGCGGGGGTGACGAGCTCATACGCCCGCCCATCAGACAGCGTGGGCACGGGCGCGGCGAGGGTTGTGAATGTTTGGTCGGGGCCGTATGTGGCGCCGGCCTGGTTGCTGGCCAGGATCCGGAGGTCGTATTCGCTGCCGGGCGTGAGCCCTTCGACATGCTGGATCACGGTTTCTGTGGCACCGCCCGTCGGGCCGCCCGAGCCGATCCCCCCGTCGGGTACCGGGATGCTTACCCCGTGGTGTTCTTCGGTTGTGTATGGGTGGGTGTCGTATTCGAAGTGGTAGCTCGTCGCGGCGCCCTCAGGCTTGATCTGCGCGTCAAACTCAGCAGCCGAGGAAGATACACCCGTTGCTCCGCTTGAGAGGATCTTCGCGAGCCCCGGGGTCGTAAAGGCCAACACGGCGGTTTCCGCAGTACCGCCCAGTTCGCCTTCGCTATGCGCAAGCAGCCGGTAGCGGTAGGTCACACCCGCAGTCAAACCTGTAATCGCAGCCGTGACAGGGTGCGTTTGTTTGTCGGGCGGTATTTCACCGGCGGTGAGTTTGCATTCGGCAGTGGCGGCTTTGGTGAAGCCTTCTTTGCTGAAGGCTTCTTCGGTTACATACTGGAACTTGCATTCGGTGAGTTTGATGCCTTCGGGGTTGACCGACCCGGACAGCAGCGCGCTTGCACCCGTACGCTGGCCCGCCGCGTTGAGCGTCACCGTCGGCAGGAAATGCCCCGGACCATAAACATCGACGCGGCCCTGCGCGTTTTCTGTCACGTAAACATTGCCCGTCGAGTCGAGGGCGATCTGCCGGGGTTCTTCCAGCGTGACCCGGGTGCGGCTTCGGTGGTCGTGGCGATGAACTTGCCCGTTTTCGAGTCGAACTCGTCGATCGCGCCGCGTTCAAGGCCGCTCGCCAGCAGGCGAAGCAGGTGATTGCTGCCGGGTCAAACGCCACCCCCGTCGGTGTGACCACGGCTTTTTCCAGGCGTGGTATTTTGCTGGCGGCGAGGCTGATTTCCCGAATGAAGCTCCCGCTCGGGGCATACTCATACACAGCACGCGCTGCGGCGTTATCGGCATAAATGTCGCCCTGGGCGTCGACGGCGATCGCGTTGAGGCCTTCCCCGCCGAACACGCCGGTTTCCTGGCTGGGGGTGCCGGTGATCTTGTTCGCTTTGATGTATGGGGCGCTCGCGCTGAACGGCACCGGGGTGCCTTTGGAATCGAACTTTTCGATACCGCCCGATTCCCCCATCGCCGTCACATACACGAAGCATTCCCCAGGAGCCAGCGGGCTCGTTCCCGCACGCCGAGGGGTCTTCAAGGGAGCCCGTGGGCGCGTTATCGATCGCGATCGTGCCATCCCTGAACTGGCCCCATTCGCGTTGGAGCACGCCGGATCGGCTGTATACGACTACGCCCCCCGCTTCGTCGTTAGCGACTGTTCTGCCGGTGATGTAGAAGTCTTGGGTTTCGTGTTGGATCGCGGGACTGATCGAGACGATCGGGGCCTTCGATCGGGGGGGTCGCGGGGATCGTTTCAAGCAGCTGGTTTTCACCCGGTGTGAACGCGGGCGCGAACTCTAGGAGCCTTTCACGCTTGCTTTGCACCCAAACGTTGTCTTCGTCATCGAGCGCGATCCCGGTCGGTTCGAGTTCTCCGCTACCCGTGCCTTCCAAGCTTCGCAAGAAATGGCGTGCGAACACCGCCCCGGCCGGCGCAGGCAAAACACCCCCAAAACCACAAGCCAAAAGCACCGCACAAGCCAACGCTCGCGCGAACCCACGCCCGCCAGCTTTGTGGCGCGGCTGCACGCAGCGACCCGCGATCTCCCGACCCCTCGCAAACACCATGCCCGGCAACCTCTCCCCGTCGTCATCCTATATTCCTCATTCCCGCAATAGCCGGAATGCAAATAGAACGCTACGCCCAGCCGGCGCAGACGTCAATCGCTGTCTCCTACTCGCCCGCACCCCGCTCCAGACTCACAAACGCTCGCGGCAGCACTGATCGTAGCGGCGTGCGCTTCCCCCTAGCCCTACCGGTAGCCCATCGGTTAGGCTGCGCCCGATAGCTAGAACGCTGGAGCGAGGCTGTCTGTCTCGGTAGCGCCGGCGTGAAGCCGGCGCCGGCCCAAGACGCACAGCACATATTCATGCATAACGAAAGGACCATTTTGATGCCGCGTATACGCAAGCAT